>CAVTTL010000004.1:0-19251 GCA_963737635.1 uncultured Methanoregulaceae archaeon | reverse complement strand
TACCGGAAACGGGGGTATTAAAGAGCCGTTTTCCCCCCGGGGAAGATACGATGTCTGTAAAAAGTGCACCTTGACAGACCGGGGGAGATCGGTTTGCGGTATTGATGAGGATATATTCCTCAATATCCCCAAACCTGCGTGCAGATGAAACTTTAATTCATCATTATCGCATACCATTATAGAATCACAGGAACTCTCATCCTTATGTCTTCCAACCCTCCGCCATCCGCGTCAGTCACTTAAGCAAGCAATACAAACTTGGCGGCCGCGAGGAACCATATCATACGCTCCGCGATGCGATTGTCAATTCTCTAAATGCACCACTGAAGGTGTTCCACAAGGCCCAGATAGAATAACCCATCAAATCCGAAATTACACAATTTGTATATAACCGAAAGCGCACTATAATTTAAGGCGAGTAATCATGGTCAAAGCGGTATACCGGGATAATACGTTCCATCTTATTGATCCAGTCAACCTACAGGAAGGCGAGGAGGTAGAACTTAAAATTTTACCGGACCTGGAAATAAAAAAATTACAAGGGGCGTTCAGAATCAGGGATACCCGGACAATTGAAGAAATTATTGAGTCGGATATCTTTGAATGAACTTTCATCAATCCCTGACGGGACAAACGTGATCATTGATACAAATATTATACTGTATACGGCTCTTAATCATCCTGCGTTTCAACCGTCATGTACTGCATTCTTAATCCGGGTCGAGAGAGAAGAGATCCAGGGATTCATTCCCTCCGTTGTGATTCAGGAGATTACCCATCATTTTATTATCAGTGAATTGATGGAAAAGGGCTATGGAACGAGCGTCGTCGATTGTATCGCCCATTATAAACGTGATCCTCTGATTATGAACGAATTATCCAAAACATGGATGGAAATTCAGCGTATTTTCAAAATTAATTGTACAATATTGCATGATAATCCGGAAATCGTGAGAGATTCGGTCCCAATCTCCCGAAACTTTCAGTTATTCACCAAAGATGCATATATTGCATCGTATGCACAATTCTATAAAATCTCCCATATTGCATCAAACGATAAAGACTTCTCACGGGTTCCCTGGTTATCCGTATGGAAACCGCATGCTGACAGATGAAACTTTAATTCATCATTATCGCATACCATTACAGGATCACAGGAACTCTCATCCTTATGTCGTCCAATCCTCCCGCCATCCACGTCAGAGTTTTTAAAACACATTTTGAGTCGCTGATATCCCACAATTACTGTATATTTATGGAATCCCTTATTACAATCCGAATCAGATCAATGAGGTAGATCTTATGAAATATCTCGTCACAGGTGGTGCCGGATTTATCGGCTCCCATATCGTTGATAATCTATCCGATGCAAGTCATGAGGTAATCATTCTCGACAATTTTTTTTCCGGTAGGAATGAAAATATTTCCCACCTTGAGGGCAATAAAAAAATTCGCGTTATTCAGGGAAGCATTACCGATCCGGAAACGCTCAAAACCGCGTGTGAATCCGTGGATGGAATATTTCATGAAGCGGCGATTGCGTCGGTTTCACGTTCAGTGAAAAATCCTGTTGCGACTAGTGAGGCTAATGTTACTGGTACGCTCAATGTACTTGTAGCGGCACGCGATGCCGGCGTGAAAAAAGTGGTTTTTGCGTCCTCCTCATCGGTGTATGGCGACACCCCGACCCTTCCCAAAACGGAGTCCATGAGTCCCAGTCCGAAATCTCCCTACGCGGTATCGAAACACGCTGGTGAAGAGTACCTCAAGGTTTTCTCTGAACTTTATGGTCTGAAGACCCTATCGTTCCGTTATTTCAACGTCTTTGGTCCGCGGCAGGATCCGAAATCTGATTATGCAGCGGTGATCCCGAAATTCATCACCCGCATCCTCGCACACGAACGCCCGGTTATCTATGGAGACGGGACGCAGACCCGGGACTTTACCTACGTGAAAGATGTCGCGGAGGCAAATATCCGGGCGATGGAGAGCCCGGCTGAAGGAGTATACAACATTGCCTACGGCCAGCAGATCGATCTTAATTCTCTCGCAGATCTCATTATGAGTATTACGGGAATCAGGACAACGCCGATCTACGAGCCGCCACGCCCCGGGGATATTCATGATTCTCTTGCCGATAGCTCCCGGGCCCGCGAGGCGTTCGGGTATATGCCCCGGTATACGGTGAAAACAGGATTACAGGAGACAATACCATGGTATCAGGAAAAAATGACAACGTGACCGTATGCGTAATCGGTCTTGGGTATGTTGGTTATCCCCTTGCGGAAGCCTTTGCACAGCACATGGAAACCATTGGCTTTGATATTGATCAGCACAGGATCGAACAGATACAGAAATCGAAATCTAAAATTCATGCAACCAGTAATCCCCGGGATATCCACAAAGCGGATTATATCCTGATTTGCGTCCCGACACCCGTGACAAAAAACAAGCAACCCGATCTTTCGCCAGTTCGCGGCGCCGTGGAAACTGCAGGCAGAAACCTGAAAAAAGGGGCAACCGTTGTTCTTGAATCCACGGTTTACCCGGGTGTAACCGATGAGATCGTCCGTCCCATCCTTGAGAAAGAATCGGGTATGAAATGCGGTGAAGGGTTCCGGATGGGATATTCCCCCGAGCGAATTAACCCCGGTGATGATGCGCATGAGCTCTCAAAGATCACCAAGATTGTCGCCGGCATGGATGATGAGACTCTTGAGGATCTCGCCAGCCTGTACGGGAACGTTACAACGGTATATCGTGCCAGAAGTATTCAGGTTGCCGAAGCAGCAAAGGTGATTGAGAATATCCAACGGGATCTTAATATCGCGCTGATGAATGAATTTACGGTTATCTTCCACCGGCTCGGCATCAATACGGATGAGGTTTTAGAAGCTGCCGGCACGAAATGGAATTTTATGCATTTTACACCGGGTCTCGTTGGGGGGCATTGCATCCCCGTCGATCCGTACTATCTTGTTGCCCGTGCGCAGGAATTCGGGTACCATCCTCAGGTGATTCTCGCAGGCCGTGCAATTAATGATTCCATGCCAAAATATGTCGCTGACATGGCGGTCAAGGGGCTGAATAACGCAGGGAAAGTTATCCGGAGTTCAAGCGTTCTGATCATGGGCCTGACCTACAAGGAAAATGTTCCCGATATCCGTGAATCCCCTGTTGAAGAGATGGTAAAGGAATTAAAAGAGTTTGGCGTAACGGTATATGGGTATGATCCCCTCCTTCCCGACAGCGTGATTCAGAGATTCGGTGCAACACCGCTTCCGAACCTTGATAAAAAAGTGGATGCAATTATCATTGCTGTTGCACATGATGGATTCCGTTCGATGTCTCTTGAACGCATCCGCAACCTGATGAATGCCTCACCGGTCCTTGTTGATGTCCGTGGAATGATAGACAAGACTGCTGCAGAAGAGAAAGGAATTTCCTGTTACCGGTTGTAACTTCGGTTTATTGAAAACAACCGACCGAATTTGTTGAAGTATGTCATCCGATAATATTGCCATCCGCGTCAGCCATATCGGCAAGAAATACCAGATTGGCGGCCCGCAGGAATCATATCATACGCTCCGCGATGCGGTTGTCAGTGCACTCAAGGCTCCGATGAAAGTGTTTCACAAGAAACCGCTTGTAGAAGGGTTCCAGGATTTGAAGGATATATCGTTTGTAGTGGAGCCCGGCAAGGTTGTCGGGATTATCGGGCGGGATGGTGCCGGATCACAAGGGAATCAGGGGTACTGAATTTCCATGAAAATTTCCGTTGTGGGCGGGGGATATGTCGGTCTCGTGACGGGAACCTGTTTTGCAGAACTTGGGCACGAGGTTACCCTCATCGAGATCGATCCGGAGAAGGTCCGGGCGATCAACAACGGGAAGCCTCCGATCTTTGAAAATGGTCTGGAGGACCTGCTCAAACAGAATGCCGGCAAAAGAATCCACGCGAGTACCGGGTATGAATCTGTTACATCAGCGGAAATCGTCTTTATCAGTGTGGGTACTCCACCAAAACCGGGTGGTAGCGCGAACCTTTCGTATATAGAATCCGCGAGCACGTCGATCGGCGAATCGTTAAAAAACACCTTCCCTTATTGCGTTGTTGTTGTAAAAAGTACTGTTCCCCCGGGTACCACAGAGAAAATTGTACGGCCTGCGGTTCTCATGGCATCCGGTAAAACCGAAAAAGAGATCGGCTTTGCGATGAATCCCGAGTTTCTCCGGGAAGGGCAGGCTGTTGAGGATTTCATGCACCCGGACCGGATTGTGATTGGGAGCAGCGACCCGCGTGCAGGCAAGCGTGTTGCGGAAGTGTACCGGAATCTTACAGTACCGGTCATCCGCACGGGGCTTTCTGCAGCTGAGATGATCAAGTACACCTCAAATGCGTTCCTTGCCACCAAAATTTCATTCTCCAACGAAATCGGGAATATCTGTAAAAACCTGAACATTGATGTCTATGAAGTGATGAAAGGGGTGGGGCTCGATCCCCGCATCGGGCCGTTGTTTCTGAATGCAGGAGCAGGATTCGGGGGAAGCTGTTTCCCAAAAGATGTCTCTGCACTTGTTTCCCTTGCAAAAGAGGCCGGTGAAAACCCGGTCCTGCTGCGATCCGTTCTAGAGGTCAACGAACAACAACCGGACCGGATGATATCACTTCTCAAAAAAAGGATCGGTACGCTTACCGGCAAACGCATTGCAGTTCTTGGGTTGGCGTTCAAGGATAACACTGATGATATCCGCGACTCGCGTGCGATCCCGGTGATCCAGGAGCTCCTCGATAAAGGTGCGCAGGTTGCAGCCTATGATCCCATGGCCGGTCCCGCAATGCAGAAAGTATTCCCTTCCCTTGAGTATGCATCATCTGCCGCCGATGCCCTTCGAGGTGCTGAAGGATGTCTGGTGATGACCGAGTGGCCTGAATTTTCCCGGCTTGATAAGGAATTCGATTTGATGACACAGCCGGTTATTATTGAAGGGCGGAGAATTCTTACCCGTAAAGGTGTTGAGGGTATATGCTGGTAGCAAGTTATCATTCCATGACCAAATTCCGGAGATAACATGAAAAAAGAACAAACTGTACGTAAAGCGGTTATTCCTGCAGCTGGACTGGGTACCCGCTTTCTTCCGGTTACAAAATCGATGCCTAAAGAGATGCTGCCGATCATCGACAAACCGGCCATCCATTACGTTGTTGAAGAAGCGGTGAACTCCGGTATTGATGATATCATCATTATCACCGGCAGGGGAAAACGGGCAATTGAAGATTATTTTGATGCAGCACCGGAACTTGAGATGCGACTGAAGGCACAGCACAAAGAGGAGGCACTCAAAAGCCTGAAGAAAATTGCCGAGTTTCCCGACATCCAGTATGTCCGTCAGAAAGAGCCCAACGGCCTCGGGGATGCAATTCTCAAAGCGGAGAAACATATCGGGAACGAGCCGTTTGCCGTGCTACTCGGGGACGATATTATCTCTAATTCAAAACCCTGCACGGCACAGATTATGTCTGTATATTCACGATTTAAATCGTCGGTGATCTCGATTGAGCATGTACCGCATGAAAAAGTCTGCAGTTATGGTATCATTAAGGGAAAAGCAATCGAACCTAATCTTATCCGGATTGAAGATATTGTTGAAAAACCCGCACCGGAAAACGCACCTTCGGATATGGGCGCTGTTGGCCGGTACATATTTGTCCCGGAGATCTTTGACTGTCTGAAGAATACTCACCCCGGTGTGGGAAATGAAATCCAGCTGACTGATGCGATTCACATTCTCCTTAAAGATCACCCGGTGTATGCTTACAAATTTCAAGGAAAACGTTATGATACCGGGGATAAACTGGGGTATATTGAAACAATTATCGATTTTGCGCTCCGGGATCCACACTTAAAGGAAGAGATGAAGGAATATCTACAGAGAAGGATTGGTTCATGAAGTGTCTTGTTACCGGTTGCGCGGGATTTATTGGTAGTAACCTGACCGATCAGTTGTTGAAAGACGGGCATGATGTCATAGGGATTGACTGTTTTACCGATTATTATCCAGAATGCATTAAGAGAGAGAATGTGGCAGACGCCTCAGAAAATTCTCATTTCGTATTTGTGAACAAAGACCTCCTGGAGCTAACCACATACCCAGAGGTTGATGTGGTTTTTCACCTGGCGGCTCAGGCAGGGGTGCGGGCCTCGTGGGGATCGGATTTCTCCATCTATACCCGAAACAATGTCGAGGCAACACAGCAACTTCTTGAGTACTACAAAGATAAAAACCTGAAAAAGTTTGTCTATTCATCATCATCATCCGTATACGGGGATGTTCCGCTTCCCATGAAGGAAGACATGCGGCTGCAACCAGTTTCCCCATATGGGGTTACAAAGCTTGCCGCAGAACATCTGTGCTATTTATACTGGAAAAATTTTGGGTTGCCAACAGTTTCACTTCGGTATTTTACTGTCTACGGTCCCCGCCAGCGACCGGATATGGCAATCAACAAGTTTGTAACGGCAATCCTGAACGGAAAACCGATTACTCTTTATGGAGACGGTACCCAGACACGGGATTTTACGTATGTGTCAGACATTGTTGCCGCAAACCTGAAAGCAGCAGATTCAGGTATTCCAGGATCTGTATTCAATATTGGGGGCGGGAGCCGGATTACCGTCAATGAGTTGATACGTGAACTTGAAAAGAACTGCAAGAAGTCTGGAAAACTCCAGTTTGTAGAGCAACAAAAAGGAGATGTTAAAGATACCTTGGCAGATATACGGAATGCGGAAGCGGAACTTGGATGGAAGCCCAGAGTTTCAATACAGGAGGGTGTCAGAATATATGTTCAGTGGTATCTTCAGAATGTTCATTAACGGTAAATAACAAAATGGTATGGTAATTGTGAAAAGGATTCACGAGTTTATCACAATAATTGATTTTCTTATGAATCCGTTTTCTCATTATATTTCCTAGAATTGAAATGCGATATAGTGTATCAATAACGGAGTGAATTCCCTGTCAACCGATAACATCGCTATCCGTGTCAGCCATCTCGGCAAGAAATACCAGATTGGCGGACCGCAGGAACAATATCTCACGCTCCGCGATACTATTGTGAATTCGGTGAAGGCCCCGTTCAAGCGAGTTCACCGGGCGCCAGCCGATGAGGGGTTCTGGGCACTGAAAGATGTGTCATTTGATGTGGAGCGGGGCGAAATTGTCGGCATCATCGGGAGGAATGGTGCGGGGAAATCAACGCTGCTGAAGATTCTGTCACGGATTACAGCGCCGACTGAGGGATCGATTGAGCTGCACGGGAGAGTGGGCTCTTTGCTGGAAGTCGGGACCGGGTTTCATCCGGAATTGACTGGCCGTGAGAATATTTTTTTATCCGGTTCTATTCTGGGGATGAAACGGCGGGAAATCGAGTCAAAACTCGATGAGATTGTAAAGTTTTCTGAGATTGAAAAATTTCTTGATACCCCGGTGAAAAGGTATTCCAGCGGGATGTATGTGCGGTTGGCGTTTGCAGTGGCAGCACATCTGGAACCTGAAATTTTGCTGGTAGACGAGGTGCTGGCCGTTGGAGATGCGGCATTTCAGAAAAAATGCTTGGGAAAAATGGGCGATGTGGCAAAGGAGGGGCGAACAGTATTGTTTGTGAGTCATAACATGAACGCGGTTGAACAATTGTGTAAATCATGTGTTCTTTTAGATAGTGGCAAAATCCGGATACAAGGTTCAGATGTGCGTTCAATAATATCGTTATATTTATTCGAACCTTCTGCAGAAGAGAATGTGACTGAATGGATAAACTGCAACGATGAATACAATAACGCCGAATTTAAACCAACAAAATTCAGTCTTGTTAACAAAAATGGAAAAACTATTCAAAATCCTGTAAGTAATAATGATGAAATATTCGTGAAAATTGAGGGTCATATACAAGAAATCGATTCTTCCTTGACCGTTGGGTATGCAATTTACAATGACGAAGGAGTACTACTCTACTGGTCTTACCCCACTGATGCTCCCGAAGAATGTTGGAAACCTTTGAAAATCGGGTTAAACATTTTAATGAGCAAGCTACCTAAGCGACTCTTAAATGAAGGATCTTACAGGATTGAATTGCTCGGTGGATTACATTATAGGAAATGGTTTTTCGAACCGGGAAAAACAGTTCCTACAATTTTCTTGGAAATTCGCGGGGGGTTAAGTGACTCTCCTTACTGGATGATTAAAAGACCGGGACTTTTGGCACCGGTAATTCAATGGGAGATAAAATGATGAGAAATATGTTTAATTCGATGTTGGATCGGTTTACGAACAGATATAAAAAAACCAGTTACTCGCAATGCGGCGAAGATCTTATTGTTGATTTCTTACTGTATTCCTTAAAAATAGAGCACCCCACCTATCTGGATATTGGGGCTCATCATCCGGTCTTTTTGAATAATACCTACCTATTTTACCAAAAAAAAATGCATGGCGTCTGCATAGAACCCGATCCGGAGTCATTCGCCAAAATTCGGAATGCCCGACCCCGTGATATTTGTCTCAACATTGGAATCGGGGTCGATAATCAGGATCTTGCCGATTTTTATATCCTGACATCCCGCTCATTGAACACATTCTCAAAAGAGACTGCCGAAGCATATGTAAATGAAGGGAATCAAAAGATAGAACGCGTAATAAAGGTCCCTTTATTTTCGGTAAATGATATCATTAAAACGCATCTGAAAACAGGCCCCTCATTCATCTCTCTTGATGCTGGGGGATTGGACCTCCAGATAATCCGGAGTTTTGATTTTGATCAGAGTCGTCCTGAAATCTTTTGTATAGAGACGCTTAGTTATTCATCCAAAAATCAGGAAGTGAAAAATACTGAGATCATCAGCCTCATGGAGAGGGCAGGATATCTGAACTATGCTGACACCTACATAAATACCATCTTTGTCGATAAGGAGAAATGGATTAACAGGATCGTTTAGATTAGGGTAGGACCCATGAAGATCAGGAATTTTATCAATAACAGCAATCTTTTCAATATGATCAGGGCGCCGTATCGATATCTCAAATTTATCAGTGATTACCGGACATTTTACCATTTATCAGGCAAACATCAACAGAGATTTCCGCTTTCATGGCACGATCGGTACCCCTGTCTCAATGACAATACTAGTATCACGACCTTTGATCGCCACTATGTTTACCACCCAGCCTGGGCAGCCAGAATACTTGCGAAAACAAAACCTGACTGCCACGTTGATATCTCCTCATCCCTGCATTTTTGTACAATGGTATCGGCTTTTATTCCCGTAAAATTTTATGACTATAGGCCTGCCAATCTGTATTTATCCAATCTTACTTCTGATCATGCAGATATTACCTCTCTCCCATTTGGTGATAACTCCCTCCAATCACTTTCGTGTATGCATACTGTAGAACATATCGGTCTTGGGCGGTATGGTGATCCCCTTGATCCAAATGGCGATTTAAAAGCAATTGCGGAATTAAAAAGAGTCTTATCGCCCGGGGGGAATCTGCTGTTTGTAGTCCCTGTAGGCAAAGATGCAAAAATTATGTTTAATGCTCATAGGATCTATACCTACAATCAAATAATTACTGCATTTAAGGATTTGAACCTGGTTGAATATTCCTTAATCCCAAACAATTCAAAGCTGCATGACTTTATTGAAAATGCCGATCCAAAATTGACAGAACAATGTACTTATGGTTGCGGTTGTTTCTGGTTCAGGAAGATGTGATTTAATGTTTTATACGGTAGGCACAAAAAACCAGCAAACTCGCGAAGTCTGGCTTGAAGAGACTCTGAAAAAAATTCATCCTGGTTCCCGGATCCTTGATGCCGGTGCAGGGGAACAACAATACAAAAAATTCTGCACTCACCTCAACTACATAAGTCAGGATTTTGCACAATATGACGGGAAAGGAGATGGGAAAGCTCTGCAAACCAAAAAATGGGAGACCTCAAATCTCGATATTGTATCTGATATCACCACCATTCCTGAACCGGATGCATCCTTTGATGCGATCATGTGCATCGAAGTCTTTGAACACCTACCCGAACCCATTTTGGCCATTAAGGAGTTCAGCCGGTTACTCAAACCCGACGGGCACCTGATCCTCACCGCACCTTTCTGTAGTCTTGCCCACATGGCACCCTATCATTTTTACTCAGGATATAACCGGTATTTTTACGAAAAACATCTCGCGGATAATGGTTTCAATATTATTGAACTAACCGAAAACGGAAATTTCTTTGAGTTTCTCGCACAGGAGCTGCGCAGGCTTCCAGAAATTGAAAAGAATTATACCGAAGGTGCAGTCAGGTTTGGATTATTTGATAAAATCGCGCAATCCTGGCTTTTACGATCCTTGGAACGATCATCAAGAAATGATCATGGATCAAAGGATCTGCTGAATTATGGATTTCACGTGCATGCTCTAAAAACAAGGTAGATTCCCGATGATTATTGTAAAATTGATCGGTGGTCTAGGCAACCAGATGTTCCAGTACGCTGCGGGAAGGAGGCTTGCCTGTTTTCATAATACCGATCTTTTTCTGGATGTAACCGGGTTTGAATCAGAATCATTGCGGGAATGCGAACTTAACCACTTTAGAATCAATGCAGCAATCGCTCCTCCGGATTTACTGAAACAGGTGCCATTTTCTCGAAAAGATTCTGTGTGTCTTGGAATCAGAAATTTTCTTTCGGCAAATACAGTATGGCAATATGTGAGAGAAAAGACGCCCGATTTTCATGAAGAGGTTTTATCTCTTCCAGATCGGGTCTATCTTGATGGCTACTGGCAGAGTGAAAGGTATTTTGCAGAAATTTCTAATCTCATTTCAAATGAACTCTCATTTGTTGATCCACCCTCCATAATTAATCAGGAACTTTTAATGAAGATAGGGAATTGTAATTCAGTCAGTGTGCACATCCGAAGAGGGGATTATGTCAGCAATCCTGAAACACGCAGGATCCATTATGTTTGTGATGAAAAATATTATACGAAGGCATTGACCCACGTGATGAAAAAAGTTAATGACCCCGAATTTTTTATCTTTTCGGATGATCCTGACTGGGCACAGCGGCATGTTGCTCCGAATGCTCCGGTTACCTATATTTCCCATAACTCCGGCGGACAAAGTTATGAGGATCTTCGGCTGATGATGCATTGCCGGCATCATATTATTGCCAACAGTTCATTCAGCTGGTGGGGTGCATGGTTGTCAAGATGCCCACAAAAAATAGTAATTGCCCCGAACAGATGGTTCGCATCAACATACAATTCTGATATTGAGAATCGAATACCCAAAGAATGGATTATCCTTAACGAATAAAACATTGAATATACGAGTAAGGGAAAGATGTTTGAAAAAATTATATTTCACCATTGACGATTACAATGTGCGGTATTGCTGGAATTATCATAAAAAATGCAGGATCCTATCAAAAAGAGATGGAATCCATGATTTCATCTCTTCATCATAGAGGACCTGATGGCAACGGGAAAAAATATTTCCAGAACTGCATTCTGGGTCACACACGATTGAGTATCATCGATCAGGATGGGGGTCATCAACCGATGACCTCATCTGCTTCCTCAAAAACAATTGTTTTTAATGGAGAGATTTATGGGTATAAAGAAATCCGTGATGCCCTTTCAGAATATCAATTCGATACAAAATCAGATACAGAAGTTATTCTTGCACTTTATGAAATATATGGGGAAGGATGTCTGGAGAAACTCCCCGGTATGTTCTCATTTGCAATCTGGGATGACACCGGAAAAT
Organism: uncultured Methanoregulaceae archaeon; assembly: GCA_963737635.1. Classification (GTDB taxonomy): domain Archaea; phylum Halobacteriota; class Methanomicrobia; order Methanomicrobiales; family Methanospirillaceae; genus Methanoregula. Next base: position 7,424 of record CAVTTL010000004.1, on the reverse strand, counting down.
CGCTTTTCGCCGCACGGGATCGGTTTGGAGAGAAACCGTTTTATTATGCGTGGGGGGAGAATGGCGAGTTTATTTTCGCTTCAGAGATAAAGGCGATCCTCGCGACCGGTCTGGTCAGACCAAAATTAAGCAGGCCCTCACTTATTCACTATCTTCAGTATCTCTATGTCTACCCGAATACAACGATATACGAAAATGTTTACACACTCCCCCCTGCTCATTACCTAATACTTAAAGAGGGAGAATTACAAATCAATCGCTACTGGACATTTCCTCCAGTCGATAATTCTCTTACTCTTGATCATGCCGTTGAACAATTCAGGATATTGTTTGATAAAGCCGTTAGAAAACAACTCGTTGCGGATGTTACGGTCGGTGCTTTTTTAAGTGGAGGTCTGGACTCCAGCACAATTGTCGGGGTTGCATGCGGACACACCGAGAATTTGCAGACATTCTCATTTGGTTTTGAGGATTCCGTCAATGAACTTCCTTTCGCCCGTGAGATTGCCGAAAAATTTGGGACGGATCATCACGAACTTACTGCAGGGGAAGTCGATATTGCCGATCTAATGGGTACGATGTCAGAGGTATATGACGAACCCTTTGCTGACTCATCATGCATCCCTACGTACCTCCTCGCGAAACTTTCCCGCGAGCATCTTAAAGTTGTCCTGACCGGTGACGGCGGGGATGAACTCCTTGGAGGGTATGGGTGGTACTATCCGCTCCTCGGTATTGGTGAGACCCAGGAGAAAAATTTTGCAAAACTTGCTATTTTGTATCTATTCGCGAAAATTTCTCTCTGCGTTCATTCGAAGAATGCTATAGGTGAAACCAGAGAACTGGCATGGATCCGGAATGCTGTCGCATTTCATTCCGTGAAAGAGGCATATGAACAAAAGGAATGTTTTTTTTCGGATCAGGAATTGAAAGATTTAGGTCTCTCTCTTCCGGAGGGTCGGCAGGGAGAAAATACCCCCTCTTGGCGGGAAACCAATACGGTGAATGATGCGATGCTGATGGATCTTGAAAACTACATGCCCGGCGATATACTCGTAAAAATAGACCGGGCTTCTATGGCTCACGGGTTGGAATTGCGAGCGCCATTTCTTGATGTTAATCTCGCGTCATTCTGTATTTCTCTTCCAGAACGATTGAAAATTACACGGGATGAAGATAAGATTATACTGCGGAGGTGTTATGAGCATTTATGGTCAGAACAGATTCGGAAGAGAAAAAAACAGGGATTCGGGGCACCTGTAGAAAAATGGCTGAAAAGTGAGAGTGTCAAGGCATTGAAAGAGTTATACCTGAATGATCGGAAGCGCAAGATTTTCCGAATTCTTTCATATGAGCGTGTGACACCTATTGCAAAAGAAGATTCCTACAGAACCTGGATCCTTCTAGTTCTCTCCCTCTGGGCAGAACGGCACGAATTTACTCTGTGATACGCATGAATTCCCCAGAACCACAAGTTTCTGTCCTGATGTCGGTATACAATGGTGAGAAGTACCTTAAGGAAGCCATCGACAGCGTACTTGCCCAGACGAACGTGAATTTTGAATTTTTGATCATTGACGATGCCTCAACGGATCGGAGCAGGGAGATTTTAGAGGGTTATACAGATCCACGGATTTTCGTGACTCGAAATCGATCAAATCTTGGCCTCACAAAATCTCTGAACTTGGGTCTGGATCAGGTGAAAGGGAAATTTGTTGCGAGGATGGATGCAGATGATATCTGCAGCCCAGATCGCCTCGAAAAGGAAGTTAACTATCTTGAGTCTCATCCATCAATCGACATTGTTGGTTCGTGGGTAAGGATCATCGAAGAACACGGTATTGAGATCGGGAGTTTCACCCCTCCAATATCTGATAAGATAATAAGGTGGCAGTTACATTTTGAGAATCCCATTGCCCATCCATCAGTTATGATCAGAACGAAAGTAATTTTTGATTTGCACAAATACAACGAGGGATCACGGTGCGGGCAGGATTATGAATTGTGGCTTCGTGCAATGGATGATCATCATTTTTCAAACATTCCTGAATACCTTCTTACCTTGAGAAAACACCGTGAAAATATCTCTGAAAAACAGTTTCCTGCCCAGGTTCAGAACCAAATCCAACATGCAGGCCGGAGAATAACCCTAATATTAAAAAAAGAGATCTCTCCGGACAGTATCGTGAATTTGCTTCAGCCTGATTTGGCGGAAAATTCGTTTGATAATACCGCCCCAATTCAATTGTTAGTGGATTTGTGGCAGGATTTTAATAAAAAAAATACCCTGAATAACCGGGAAAAGGAAGATGCATTATGGTATATCGAGCGGAGAGCTCTCCGTATCACCCAAAGAGGGAAGCGGATGAAAAATTATTTTAATTTTTTATTCTTTATTATCAGATTTGATCCACTGATCCCTTTCAAGATAATGAAGAGCAGATTGATACAGATCTTCCATCCCACTCCCGTCCCAATAACAAGTATTCAATCCCCCAATCGGTGACAAAATGAATGTTAAATAATTGGAAATGTAATACATACGATGTGCTTGAAAATCCCCACACGGATCCGAAATTAATCTGTCCTTGCCATAAAACGGATCTATCCGTTGACCGGGAAAAAGGGGTGTATCTGTGTAAATCCGGGTGTAGGTATCCGATCATCGGTTCCATACCCCGTTTCGTTCCCCAAAACAATTATGCCGATTCCTTCGGGCTTCAATGGAACGAATATAAAAAAACCCAACTGGACTCATTTACCAGGACATCAATATCGAAAGATCGGTTGCAGCGTATTCTGGGAGGGTCATTTGAGATACTACAGGGAAAAAACATACTCGAAGCGGGGTGTGGTGCCGGGAGATTCACTGAGATTCTCCTAAAAGAAGGGGGGAATGTCTTTGCTGCCGATCTGTCAACTGCAGTTGAGGCAAATTATGAAAATTGTAGATCATTTCCAAATTACTTTGTGTGTCAGGCAGATATCACTTCGTTGCCAGTTCGTCAAGAAACATTTGATATTGTTATCTGCATTGGGGTAATCCAGCATACGCCTAATCCAGAAAAGACCATGGAATCCCTCGCATCATACGTCAAGCATGGTGGGTTGCTGGTCATCGATCACTATACTCACGGATATCCTGAGACCCCATCACGGGTAATTATCAGAGCAATCCTCCTCTGTATGAATCCGCGATTGTCGATGAAGTTCAACAGGGTTCTGACAAATTTCCTGTGGCCGGTCCATCGTTTTCTCGGAATACGCAGGAAAAATCCGTGGATACGTGGATTGAGAAGTCTCTTCATCTACCTGTCACCTCTCGTGGACTATCACGATTCGTATCCCCAGCTCAATCAGGAACAGCTGAAGACATGGGCGATGCTCGACACCCACGATACCCTGACAGATCGTTTCAAACATCTTCGCACAGGAGAAGAGATCCGGGACCAGCTGCATCGATGCGGCATGGAAAAGATCGAAATTACCCTGGCAGGTAATGGCATTGAAGCGAGATCTCATAAACCGTTAAAATAAACAATTCACAGGAGATGCAGATTTTTTAATGTGCGGGATTTGCGGTATTCTTGGTGAAAATAATCAGCAGGCATTACATGCCATGGTTGCTGCGATGCATCACCGGGGTCCTGATGATAGCGGCGAATTTTTTTCAGATAATGTATCTTTGGGAATGGCAAGATTATCCATTATTGATACATCCCCGTGCGGGCACCAGCCGATGTCAAACCCGGAAAAAACAATCTGGATTGTCTACAATGGGGAAACCTACAATTTCAGAGAGAAACGCCAGCACCTTGAAGGACTGGGCTATCAGTTTCGCTCAACCTCAGATACTGAAGTCACACTTCATCTGTACGAGCAATATGGAGATGATTGCGTTCTCCAGATGCAGGGGATATTTGCCTTTGCAATCTATGATTTGAGAGATAAGAAAAACCCACGCTTAGTTCTTGCACGTGACCTGCTCGGGGTAAAACCACTCCTCTATACAAAAAGCGGAACACGGTTTATTTTTGCATCCGAGATGAAAAGCATACTCTCAAGCGGATTGATCTCTCCCAAAGTTGATCCCGAAGCACTCCAGTTGCTGCTCACCTACGGATCAATTCCCCAGCCACTTACATTTATATCCGGTATCCGAATGCTTCTTCCGGGACATCGCATCATCGTTGAAAATGGTATTATCAAAGATGAGGAGTACCGGGCAATAAATGCGGATACCCGGTTACAGGAAATTAAGGAAAGAAATTATGAAGAACTCAAAGCGCTTCTTCGTACTTCGCTTGAAGACTGCGTCCGGCAACAGATGGTGAGCGATGTTCCCGTTGGCGCATTCCTCAGCGGGGGTGTGGACTCCTCTATACTTGTCGCGATAATGGCGCGAACCTGTAACCGCCCGGTAAAGACATTCTCTGTAGGTTTTGAACGAGGCTCGTACCTTACAGACGAAACCGATGACGCAGAAAGAATAGCACATATGATTGGGACCGATCATACGCGTGTAATCGTAACCGGGTCCGAAGTTGCAGCACGTATTCGTCATTTTGCTTCAGCACTCGATCAGCCAAGTGTTGATGGATTAAATTCATATTTCGTATCCCTCGCTGCAAGCAGAACCGTCAAAGTGGCAATCTCCGGTACTGGCGGGGATGAGATATTTGCCGGTTATCCCTGGTTTATCCAGATGGAAAAAACAGAGGCTTTCTGGAGGAATCACCCTCATACGGCGCGGGTAATCCGAGGGTGTGCCAGATTTTTCCAGGATAGTACGTTTGACAAAGGGGTTACCGGGTATCTGGGCCGTATATTTGATTATATTCGCAGACAAGAGGGATTTTTATCGGGATATGTACGATACTTCCTTGTTTTCCCGGCCCGGGATATATCCTGTCTTCTCACGTCCGAGATAAAAAAGGAAGTACATCCGGGACGTGAATATTCAAAAGATATCTTTAATGCTATGGATTCTCCCCGAACCTCCATTCTCCAGAGTGTATCGATGGAGACTCTCCGTGGATACACACAGAACCAGCTCCTGCGGGACATTGATGCAGTGTCCATGGCACATTCTCTTGAGGTTCGTGTCCCGTATCTCGATCAATCTATTGTGGAACTGGCATTATCCCTGCCGGACGACACCAAACTAGGGGATATTTCAAAAATATCATCAGCCTACGAATCGTACAGAAAAACCGGCGCAAAAAGGATACTGATTGATGCATTTAAGGAGCTCCTCCCACAGGATATTGACCTTCAGGAAAAACGTGGATTTGGTATGCCATTTGAACTCTGGCTGAAAGGTCCGCTCAATGACATTATGGAGGACGCACTTTCTTCAGAATCTGTTCAAAAGAGGGGTCTTTTTGATGCTGTTACAGTGCAACGGATCAAAACGCAATTTTACCGGGGCAGGGTTAGTTGGGCACAGATCTGGTTGCTGATGATCATTGAATTATGGTGCCGTGAAGTGCTGGACACCCTTCCAACCACGCAGAATGTTAACCTGAGGTAGGTCATGGCCATATCTGAACATGAGTCGTATCAGTCGATCAAAAAAACAAAGATCCTCTTTCTGGCATGGGGTTATTCAATTCACGCGCAAAGGAGAATTCAGATTTTTGTTGACGATCCATTGTTCGATGTAACCGTTGTGTCCACATATAATTACCGGTTTTCTGGTGCAACTACAATTCCTCTTAGCGGGGCAAAAACTCCTCAAAAGACCGGATCCTGCCATGATTCAGAAAGGGAATATTTTTCCCGGCATCCTTTAACATTCAAAGTAGTATATCCGTTTTCACTTCTTTATAGATTTATCCGGGAACTCGTGAATCTCGTAAGGGATTACATCATTCTAAAAAAAACTATCAATGAAAAACAGCCGGATATTCTTTTTCTCCAGACTCTGTTGTATCCCTGTTATCTTATTTTGTTGATACGGAGATCCATACCTGTTATTATTACATTCTGGAATGGCGATGTCACCTGGTGGGCAAAATGGAGTGGTATGGAACGACTGCTAAAAAAACAGATAATCATCCGGGGGGTAAGGAGAGCCTCGTCAATAACAGTCAATTCAAAGGAAGCTTATAATGCATGCATAAATTATGGGAAACCCGCCAAGAATATTTATCTGATAAGATACCCCGGTGTAGATCTCTCCCGATTCTACCCAATCGATAAAGGGTTAGCTAAAAAGTATATCTCTGAAAATGCACAAACAATTGTTTTCTGGCCACGAGGAATCGCAGATTACCTTAATTTTGATACACTTATTGCAGCAAGTCAGATTGTATTAAAGAGATACACCGATATTCATTTTATTATCCTTTTTGCCAACAAAGAAGAGGTTGACGTTTCCATAACTGAAGAACTGAAAGCAAAAGGTATTGAAAAAAACTATTCGCTTTTAAACAAACTTCAATTTGAAGATATGCCCTATTATTATTCTGCAGCTGACATGATGATATCAATTTCTTCAAATGATTCACTGCCCAATACCATGCTCGAAGCGATGGCATGTGGTTGCCCGGTCATTATGGGAGATATCCCCCAGATACGGGATTGGGTAATCGACGGGAAAAATGGATATCTTTGCCCTGTCAAAGATGCCGATAAACTTGCTGAATGTATTATGAAAGTTATTGAAGATCCACAAGAAATGAATGAAAAATTTATACAGGAAAATCTGACTCTCATTAAACAGGAAGTAGATAGTTGTAAAATGAGTGCAGAGATAAAACAACTCGTAGTAAATATTTCTTCAAAAAAACCGGAGACTGAATAATGAAAATCCTGATTTTCGGCGCCACCGGAATGCTCGGCCATAAACTGATGCAGGTACTCTCACGGGAACATACTGTTACCGGAACAGTGCGCAGGAGTGCATCCGTCCTCGTAGCTCATCAAATCTTTTCGAAAATTGATATCCTTGGGAAGATAAGTGCAGATAATTTACCGACCATTCGCGCCGCAATCGACAAAGTAAATCCTGATGTAATTATTAACTGCATCGGCATCGTGAAACAGCTCCCTTCCGCACAGGACCCCCTCCAGAGCATCGCCATCAACGCGCTCTTCCCTCACCAGCTTGCACAAATCTGCCGGCAAAAAAACATCCGGCTCATTCATATGAGTACCGATTGCGTATTCTCGGGACGACGAGGATACTACTCCGAGAAGGATCCCTCCGATGCTGAAGATTTGTACGGTAAGACAAAGTATCTTGGGGAGGTCGATTACCCCGGGTGTCTCACCATCCGCACATCGATTATCGGTCGTGAACTCGATACCTCCCATGGACTCATTGAATGGTTTATGAGCAAGGAAGGAAGCACGGTATCAGGATATAAAAAAGCGGTTTTTTCCGGCCTGACCACCCTGACCCTGTCAGAGATAATTGC
>CAVTTL010000003.1:0-6546 GCA_963737635.1 uncultured Methanoregulaceae archaeon | reverse complement strand
ATCCCACATTCCGCAGATGCCGCAACCAAGCTAAACATTTTTAGCTAACCTCAGCAAAACTTCTCAGGCAGAATGAAGCTCTCATCTGCGTATCTGGGACATCATGGATTGGTAGCCGGGCTCTACGATGAACTTGGAATTGGGGAGATAATAGATAAAACGCTTCCCAAACAAGGGCAGCATAAGTTACCGCATTCAGTCATCGTGAAGGCGATGCTCATCAATGCACTCGGGTTTAACGAGAGACGGCTGTACATGTTCCCGGCATTTTTCGAGAATCTTGATACCGAGTTACTGCTGGGAACCGGCGTTGTTCCTGAAGATATCAACGATGACGTATTAGGACGAACTCTGGACCGGATCTACGAAGGCGATCCGACCGAACTTTTTCTCAAGATAGTTCTCAACGTAATGGAGAAAGTATCGTTTGGCACCCAGTTACTCCATGCCGATACAACGAGCGTGAGTGTTCACGGGGACTATGAACACATCGATGGTAGTCGTGCGATAAAGATCACGTACGGCCATACGAAGGATAACCGGCCGGACCTCAAGCAGTTCGTCATGAGCATGATCACCAACCAGCACGGGATCCCGCTCTTTGTCCAGACCTACTCCGGTAACAAGTCAGATAAGAAGAGTATCCTCGAATCGATTCAGCGAATGCGGAAAGGAATCCACCTTCCCGATGCGTATGTCATTGCTGACAGTGCGATATACTCCGAGGAAAATATTCGGGCACTGAGCCCTGATGCCAAGTGGATAACTCACGTACCGGTAACAATCGGTGAAGCAAACCAATTGCTCGATGCAGAAATTTCACTGGATCCAAGCAACAAAGATCCGAGATATTCATTCTTCGAGACTACCTCGAATTATGGTGGAATACACCAGAAATGGATTGTTGTACATTCCCGGGATATGCAGACCCGGAAAGAACTGACGTTTGAGCGGAATCTGGACAAACTGGATCGTAAAACTCAAAAATCGTTGAAAAAACTCAAGGCAATCGCGTTTGCCTGTGAACCTGATGCAAAACAGGCCGCTGAACAATGGATCACAGCTAACCCGAAGTATATCTTCCAGGGCTTCAGGATTTCAACGTCGTCCCGGAAAGCCAGTGCTAAACGCGGTCGACCAAAAATTGATGAAGAACTCATAACGGTTCACACAATTGATGCCAGTATTGTCAAAAACGAAGAGCGGATTCGGACTGAAAAAGAAAAACTTGGCCGGTTTATCCTCGCGACCAATGACTGTTCCCTCGATCCGGAGCGTATACTCGATTTCTATAAACAGCAGATCCACGTCGAAAGAATGTTTCGGTTTCTGAAAGACCGAAGTTTTCGGATTTCTGAAGTGTACTTAAAAAAACCGGAACGGATCGAAGCTCTCTCGATGGTGATGGTATTGACCCTGATGGTGTACTCTATCCTGGAATGGAGGATTCGGAAACGCATGAAAGAACAGGGACTGTTTATTCCGAATCAGGTGAGGAAACCTACCCAGAAGCCCTCGTTGAAATGGATCTTTACTAAGTTCGCAGGTGTTACCATGGTCTCGGCCGATATCGACGGTACGATCCATCGACAAATTTCACACGTCAATGAGTCTACTGAGACGATTGTCAGGATTTTGGGATCGGATTGTCAAAAATATTATGCGTGACCGGGAGATCTGCGGAATGTGGGCTGTACCATCTGTTATTCACAAAAACGGAAAAACCTCCTGATGCTTTTAAAAGATGGCCCGAAAAGCTGGGAGGAGATCAAGGCATCACTTCATGTCACTTCTACGGGGATGCTTCCCCAGATTAAAATCCTTGAAGATGAAAAACTGATCTGCCGAAAGGGAAAAGAGTACGGTCTCACCGAGCTAGGTGCGCTTGTCGCCCATTTCCTGGAACCTCTTAACAGGACACTCGAAGTACTTGAGAAAGAGAAGAAATTCTGGCAGGACCATAATATCAACGCCCTCCCAAAGGAATTTCTCCTGCGCATTAGCGAACTCGGGAACATCCGGATCGTGGAGAGCAAGGATGAAGAAATTTACGAATCCCACAAGGAGTTTCAGGATATCCTGGCACAGTCTTCCAAGGTGAGGGGAATCACGCACATGGTTCACCCGACCTACCCGGACCTCTTTTTGTCGATTGGAAAAAAAGGTATCGATACGACCCTGATCCTGACACGCAACGTATTTGAGATCGTTGCAGCCAATTACCCCCGACAGATTTCCCAATGGCTGGAATTAGACAACGCGCAGCTTTACGTTTTTGATGGAGAAATAAAATTCTCCTATATCACCACCGAGATGTACCTCTCCCTTACGCTCTTTTATTCCAACGGGATATTTGACACGAAGCGGGATCTCATTAGTACCGAACCTTCCGCAATAAAATGGGGAGAAGATCTTTTTACGTATTTCCAGAAGAGATCCCGGAGGATCAAGAAATTAGAAAATTAGGCTGGCTGCCCATTGCAATAAAAGTGCAACCGGCCATTCGCCGATCACCATCCATTGACGAAACTTCTTCTTAATACCGTGTGCTCGTTCCTCGAAACCGACAGTATATAGGCTGATAAATGATGCGGTAAAGAAGAAGCTTACTGCGAGCAGGATCCATTCAGATCGTAAATAGCCTGCATACGTCGAGAAGATCATGGATGCGTACAGCGAAATGCACAGTCCGAGAAGCAGGCATTTTGTCGCAGCTTGGCCAAGACAAACGGGTAGTGTCCGGATACCGGATGCAAGGTCGCCTTTTACATCCTTGAAATCATAAAGAGCTGAATTGATAAACATCTTTACCCCAAAGAAGAAAAACAACGTACCGATCGTGAATATATCTGAAGTATACCGGCTGATAATAAGAGCAATGCTCCCCCCCCATGTCAATCCGATCACGATATTTTTGCTGCCCATACTGCCCTTCAATTTGACGGTAAATCCTCCGATGGATAATCCTTTTGAATAAAAATATCCGATGACAAAAGGCAGGAGAGAGGCGAGGTAGATTTGTTCAGCAGCAAGGAGTCCGGCGCCTATAAGAAACGCGAAAATACTTGCCCCGATCCCGATACGCTGGTTCGCGCCAAGGAGTTCGCTCCGGTTGACCGCATCTTCCCCGCAGCCGACTGCCCTGTCAAGTGTATAGGTTGAATAGACGATCAATCCGTACGCAATTATCACAGATGGTTTCGGAGCGATTCCTGCGAGGAGAATTGCAACAAATATCCGAAAACATCCGGCACATGCTACAATAGTTGATGCATTGAGCAGATGTAATGTGGGTGAGCCGAAAAGTTTCACAGATTAAAATTGCTTAACCATTCATTATTTCAAACGTATGATTTTTTTTAATGCCATTAAAAATTTTAACGCCATTAAAATCCGTTGGAATTTTAGATCTTATTTTATATATATAGTTATATTTATCAGAATCGAGGTCATAATTACCATCTGCATGAAGTAAGTTACGCAAGCATCCGGATTTGGATGTATCATGAGATCCCGATTGGAACAACAGGGACTACTACGGGAAGAATCATCCCCCCAATACCTCGACTGATGGTGCAACGCAGCTGCAAGATCATCCCGGTCTTTGTGGCGGTCTTCTTATGTGCAGGAAGTAGCCTGCAGACCGGGACCATCCGCTTCCTGTTTCCCTTGGTCGAAGGGACAAACCCATATTCCTTCATGCGCAAGAGAGTACCTCATGCCATCTCCCTTGGTCGGACGGAAAATCGGCGTCGGCGCGATCCCCGCGCCGGACACCGCGAATGTGAAGGGTATCCGGGTGGTCGGGATCTCCGGGTAAAACCGGCAGGAACCGGGTATGTCCAAGTCAGAACGCCTGCTCATAGAAGCGCTCGACCGGTGTACGGCGCTCGGCTGTGAAACGAAGTTTATCAGACTTAAGGATCTCAAAATCTACGAGTGCGAAGGCAATTACTCCGAGAACCCGGAGTACTGCACCTACCCCTCCCAATCCTCGATGAAGTACAAAGACGACGAAATGGACACAGTTTATACCTCAATTCTCGATTGCGACGTCCTCTTCCTTGCCACCCCCATCCGGTGGAACAACCACTCGGCGCTTGTCCAGAAGTTCATCGAACGGATGAACTGTATCGAGAATCAGTATTCGTGGTTCGGCAACCGGATGATCAAAAATAATGTCGTGGGGCTCATCATTATCGGGCACGTAGACGGTATGCAACATGTGGCAGGCAACCTTTTAAATTTCTTTGCCTGGCTGGGCTTCCATAGCCCTGAGGTCTCGATCGCTTCGTGGGTAGGAGAGAATAACGAGGATACCACGAGGGACTGGGAGCAGATCGCTAAAAACCAGTACACGCAGGAAGACCTCACCGACATGGTGCACAGCTCGTTGCGCCTTGCCTGCAGCCTCAACCGGGTGATTTGACCGGTCGCGGGGCTTATATACCTTCCTCCATGCTATAGTAGTCCCAGATTGTTCCTTTTTACCTGCACCTTGGGTAGACCCGGGAGGTGTCGTAACTGAAAAAATATTATAGCTGATCGCACTATGCTTGCCATAGGGGCACCCATAAGAGGGCGCCAGGGAGCTGATTCGTATGCAGGAAATAGTAAAAAAGATGATCGCTGAGGCGATGGCTGCCCAGCACGCCGACGTGAACCAGATAAAAAAGAAGCGCGGACAGGAATTTATCATTGATGACACAAAGGCCTATGTTGATGCAATAAAAGGTATGAAACCGGCTGGCGCCCAGAGCAAAGCCTGTCTTTGCTCTTCACATGGACTCGGTCAACGCTCACTACGCGATCCTCAAAAGCCTCACTACAACGATCCGTCCCGAGGACGATCCCTTTGTCGAGCATTACCAGACGCCGGTCATCATGGAGCTCCTCTGTGACGAGGACCCGGCGTTCAGGAAGAGCGTGGATACGTTTGTTGTTGCTGTGGGAAAAGCCGAAGCCCTGATAGGAAAAGAATCGGCCCGGCGCTATGCGGGCTTCTATGGCCCTACCTGCGTCGTGGACTTTGCCCTGATCCCGGGCAGCAGCAGCAACATTGTTAACCAGATCCTGAAGAATACGGAGATCCCGGTCGCCCACAAGCAGGCGATCCTTGCTGCAAAGTCGTGGGGCATGAACACCTCCTACGGAATAGGGGATATCTTTGCCCACGCAGTCGAAAGTGGTGCGACCCTTGCAGACGCAGTAAAAAAAGAGGTCGCCATGATCCAGTCCATCTACGAGACACCGGTCAAGGCTCAGGCAAAACTCATGGACAGCGTGGGCCAGTCCTCGTTTGATTCCCGGAAGTATATGAAGGATTACCGCACGAAGATGAAAGGAACAGTCAGGGCTGCAATCGATGATGATGTCCACTACGGTAACATTGTCGCGGTCCAGCGTACTGCGTTGGCGATATCGCTCATCATATCGCTCAGTCTACATACAACATGTGCAAGGACGACGTGATCATGGCAGTGATTGAATCGGTGACTGAAGTGATGGACACAACCCTTCATGCTGCGGCGCCAAAGATCAAGAATGAGACCGAAGTGCTTTCGCTTGCGACCGGGGCATCGGCGAGCGCTGCCGAGTACCTGCTCGAACTCGACGGGTTCAATGCAATCATGGTTGTGGACCTGCTCACCAAGCGCTATCGCAACTATATCCAGCTGTACCCAAGCGCGGGGCCGCCATCGAACTGCACAACTGTGACTTCATGGACATGGTGTACGGGGCTGAAAATTCGTGGATAAAGCCCGCCGGATGAAGGCAGGAACCCCCGGGGCACTTACGCCCAAAGTTGGCGGGTTTGACGTGGAACTCTCACCGATCCTAAAAAATGAGGTCATTGCAAACCCGAGCGGTACGCTTACCCGGCCTGTGCGATGACGGTCCGGTTCTCGGCAATGATGCGTCTTGCCGACTATCCGTGCCTGCTCACGAGCGGGCCCACTGCGACTATGATGACAAACATCATTGCCCTAAACAAGACTGTCGCTGCCGCGCCCGCCCCCAGGATCTGCAAGGATTGCGCATCTGCCGCTCTGATGGACTTCCGGCACTGCGCCTGCCAGTGGAAAGACGCCGTATGATCCCAGACAAGGTGATGATAATGAAGTGTTATATATGTGCGAGAGAGGGAAAGGATGCGGATGCTGTCGCAGTGCATAGTTTGCGGTATGGCCACCTGCATGAAACATACGATCCGGAAAGAGATTGATGTCTGGGAGGGCGGGTATCCGCTCCCTTCCCGCAAGCTGCCCAAAAAGATGCCGCGGATGCTCTGTCCTGACTGCAGTGAAGCGTACCCAGGAGGGGAAGTAATGGCCTCGCTCTCGTCCCGCTGCCTTGCGGAAGGGGTTGGCACACTTCTTTTGGTCTATTTCGGGACGGGATCGGTGGTGATCACGCTGCTGATTGCAGCAGGTACCAAGCCCGCGACGGCATTTAATGTTGGGATAGGGCAGTCGGGCTTGGCGACTGGCTTGCTATCGGTCTTGTGTTCGGGATCGTGGTCGCCGCCGTGATCTACGCGCTCGG
>CAVTTL010000002.1:0-7433 GCA_963737635.1 uncultured Methanoregulaceae archaeon | reverse complement strand
ATTTCATATGAGTACCGATTGCGTATTCTCGGGACGACGAGGATACTACTCCGAGAAGGATCCCTCCGATGCTGAAGATTTGTACGGTAAGACAAAGTATCTTGGGGAGGTCGATTACCCCGGGTGTCTCACCATCCGCACATCGATTATCGGTCGTGAACTCGATACCTCCCATGGACTCATTGAATGGTTTATGAGCAAGGAAGGAAGCACGGTATCAGGATATAAAAAAGCGGTTTTTTCCGGCCTGACCACCCTGACCCTGTCAGAGATAATTGCTCAGATTATAATCAAATATCCTTCACTATCCGGCGTATACCAAGTGGCATCAGAGCCGATCAGCAAGTATGATCTTCTCAACCTGGTGAAAAAAACCTATGGCATGACCATCGCTATTGAGCCCGATGACGCGGTTGTCAATGACCGGAGCCTGAACCCGGAAAAATTCAAAAAACAAACAAACATTAAGATTCCTTCATGGGAATATATGATAGAACAGATGCATCAGGACCCAACTCCTTATACCGCAATCAGGGAACACCATGCTCAGCAATAAAACTATTCTTGTCACCGGCGGAACAGGCTCATTAGGCAAAGTGCTGATCCGTCGCCTTCTGTCAGGTGAAATGGGAACGCCGCGAAAAATTATTGTCCTTTCCCGCGATGAAGCAAAACAACATGAGATGAGATTATCGTATCTCAACAGCAAAGCTTCGACCGATGAGATCATTTATAATAATTTCAAACGCCTGCTCGAGTTCCGCATCGGCGATGTACGGGATTTCCACAGCGTCAGCTCAGCTCTTCAGGGAGTCGATGTGGTCTTCAACGCTGCCGCACTAAAACAGGTCCCTTCCTGTGAGTACTTCCCTTACGAAGCGGTAAGGACAAATATTTCCGGGCCTGAAAATATCGTCCGCGCGATCCGCGAACTGAAAATCCCGGTAGAGACCGTTGTTGGAATATCGACAGACAAGGCATGCAAACCGGTAAATGTCATGGGAATGACAAAGGCGCTCCAGGAGCGCATTTTCATTACCGCGAACCTTGATTGCCCTCACACCCGCTTTATCTGCGTGCGTTACGGGAATGTGCTGGCATCCCGGGGTTCAGTAATTCCCCTGTTCCACGAACAGATCCTTGCAGGGGGCCCGGTTACCATCACGACTCCGGATATGACCCGGTTTTTACTGAGCCTGGACCAGGCCGTGGATACCATCTTTGCCGCATTACGAGGTGCAAAGCGCGGTGAAACCTATATCCCCCGGGTGCCCTCGTCAAAAGTTACGGATATTGCTTACGCCCTGATTGGAGATCGTAAGATAAAAATGGTCGTCACCGGAATCCGGCCCGGAGAAAAGATTCACGAGATCCTTGTTTCCGAAGAAGAAGCCCATCGGACAATTGAACGTGGGGACTACTATGTCATACAACCCATTCTCCCCGAACTCTGCGTTCCCGATGAGAAAAGTATCCCGCTGGGCCATGAATTTTCATCGAAGGACAATGTTATGTCTCCGGACCAACTTGCGGACACGTTAAAAAGATACGATCTGTTCGTAAAAGAGAACGGAACTGCCGACGGGGAACTCCTGCGATGAAAGTCATGACGATCCTGGGCACGCGCCCTGAACTTATCCGTCTGAGCAGGATAATCGAAAAACTGGATGCGCAATGCACCCATGTCCTGGTTCATACCGGGCAGAACTTCGATAAAAATTTAAAAGATATTTTTTTTGAGGAACTCTGTATCAGAAATCCGGATTATTATCTCAATGCGCAGGGTGAAACCGCCGGAGAACAGATTGGGCAGATCTTAACCCGGACCGAAGAAGTGATCGAAAAGGAACAGCCGGATCGCATCCTCCTTTTGGGGGATACGAACAGTAGCCTGTCAGCAATTATCGCCAAACGCCGGGGTATTCCCGTTTTTCACATGGAGGCAGGAAACCGGTGTTATGATGACCGGGTTCCTGAAGAAGTGAATCGCAGGATTATTGATCATACAAGCGATATCCTGATGCCCTATACCGAACGCAGCCGGGCAAACCTGATCCGGGAGGGAATACCCCATGAACGAATCTGCGTCACGGGTAATCCCATTCTTGAAGTAATCAATCACTATTCTGACCAGATAATCCACTCGGATATACGGGAGCGTCTCAATATACAAAAAAATCAGTTTTTTCTTGTAACCCTTCACCGTTCCGAAAATGTCGACCTGCCTGACCGGCTCCGCGGGTTTATCACGGCTCTCACTACACTTGGTAAGCGGTATAACCTGCCGGTCATCTGCAGCTTACATCCCCGTACACGGGATAAAATCCGGCAGTTCAATATTGCGATAGATGCAGAGGTTATCCGGTTTTATGAGCCGTTTGGCTTCTTTGATTTTGTCCGGCTGGAACAGGATGCGCGATGCGTCTTAAGCGACAGCGGGACGGTCCAGGAAGAATGCTGTATATTCCACGTGCCAAATGTCACTATCCGGGATGTGACAGAACGGCCTGAGACAGTTGAATGTGGGAGTAACGTACTCTCGGGTGCGGATCAGGAAACGATTCTCCGGTGCGTGCATCTGGTTCTGTCCACTCCTCCGACATGGGTGGCACCCCGGGAATATCTTGATGAGCATGTCAGCAGCACGGTCCTGAAGATACTTCTGTCATATCATACGATACATCAGAGTAAAACCGGCAGCAGCTGAAATCCGGGAAGCCATGAAAAAATTTGCATTTATCTCGTTGGGCCTTCCCCCATCCCAGTCGGGGCAGTCCATGGCGGTATACCACCTGCTCAAAGGTTTTGATCCGGCATCGTACTGCCTGATTACCCTGAAAAATTTTTATCAATACAACCATTTGGGGAACTGTTCAGACAGACTTCCGGCGCACTACCATTTTGTCAACCCGGATTATCAGCTGGTCAGGGCATTCGTCAACGCTGCAGCAAAACTCCGGATCAAATTTTTGCTGGCTCTCCTGCTCAGGCTCAGGATTCACCAGTACAAACGAATCCTGCGTGCCGAAAATTGTACTGCCGTTGTTGGTTGTACCGGGGATATTCTGGATCCCCCTGCAGCGTTTTTCGCAAGCAGGGATCTTAATCTCCCGTTTGTCCTTTACGCATTTGATTATTATTCGCGTCAATGGCCGGATCCGCTCCTCCGCTCTTTTGCAGATGTGTATGAAGAAACTATTGTAAAGGGTGCTGAAGGGATCATCGTACCCAATGAATGCCTTGGGGAGGAATATCAGCAGAGGTACGGTGTCCATACAACGGTTATCCATAATCCGTTCGAAATTTCAGACTATGAAAAAAATATCAATACCTCTTCTCCTGAGAAAGATCAGACAGAAAAACAGATTGTCTACACGGGTGCCGTATACGAAGCCCATTATAGCGCGTTCAGGAACCTGATATCTGCAATGAAGAAGGCCCGGATCCCCGGTCTTAAACTTCATATCTATACTTATCAGTCAGATGTTCATCTTGAGACGAATAATATTGCCGGGCCGGTGGTGATCCACAAGCACCTGCCCAATGCCCGGATGCCGGATATCCAGCGTCGCGCCGATCTGCTCTTTCTCCCCCTTGCATTTGGGTCTGAGTATCCGGATATCATCCGGACCTCTGCCCCGGGAAAGATTGGTGAATATCTGGCCGCAGGGACACCGGTACTTGTGCATGCACCCAAAGATTCGTTTGTCTCATGGTTCTTTTCCCGGAACCAGTGCGGGATGGTCATCAGCGATAACGATCCAGAACCGCTTTCAAAGGCAATTGAACTCCTTTTATCTGATGGTGAACTCTGCAGGACCATGACCAAAAATGCCTGCCTGATTGCCAGAACTGATTTCGATGCACGGTATGCCCGGGAAAAATTCATAAAGCTCCTCTGCAGTCTGCCGTGACAATCTCATTTTGCGAATGATGCAGCCGGCTTATTCTCGAGTACTCTTGTATGAACCTCGATCAAACGATCGGTCTGCAGCCGGTGGTCGAACCTTTCACATACCGTTTTTCGTGCGTTTCGTCCCATCTGTTTTCGTTCTTCCTGATGCGCACCCATCCATTCCACGGCCATTATAAGTGCCCGAAGATCGCCGATGGGGACAAGGAGTCCATTTTCTTTATCTGTGACAATTTCCGGGCAACCACCGATGTTTGTTGCGATTGCAGGAATTCCGCAGGCAAACGCCTCCATGACCGATGTCGGAACTGCTTCTGTATGGGTTGGAAGGACAAAGCAGTCTGCAGCATTCATCCACGTTCGGATTTCTCCATGCGGCTTTGTACCGGGAAAGATACAGTTTTCAGGATGAGCTGGCGGTGTGCCGGGACCGACAAAGATAAACAGGTATTGGGGACTGGCTCGGGCAACCTCGATAAGCTCGGGGACACCTTTCCATGAATGGATCCTGCCCACAAAGAGAAAGATGGTTTTTGTGAGGGGAAGACCCAGAAGGGCCCGGGATTCCTCTTTGTCAGTTGCCACAAAGAAATCGGTATCCACCCCGGAATGGATTGCGGTAATCTGATCCGCTCGTGCCCCGATACTGATCAGTATGCGGCGCATTTCTTCACTCGCAGTGACTACATGGGCAGCTTTCCTGAGCATGACCTTTGTCAGGGTCATGTTGAACCGGTTTTTAAATGGATATATGCGGGCATCATCACCGTGGAATTTGAGAATAAGCGGGACATTTTGCCGTTTTATCAAGGCTGGAATGATACTGCTGTGCGGTATATACTCAGCCTGCAGGAGATCGAGATCATCTCTTCTGGCAAGGTAAACCGAGTGGCAGCCGAAGGATAGGTACCCCAGTGGTGAAGGTGTTGTTTTTGCTGCAATTTTAATCTTTATTCCCCGCATCTCAAGATCCATGACCATCTGCCGGATGAATATACCCCGGTAGTCTCCTTCGAAACCAGGGTACATATTTGCAAAGAGTCCGAGTGTATACTCTGGCATTTTCCCTCGTGGTATTATAGGGCAGAATCCAGATATTCTGCGCAGTCTATTCTCATATTATTTCACCAGCACAAGAAGTGAATACCCGCCGAATACCCTTACGGTAAGATCCGGCATAAAAGGGTAGAGCAGCGTGCGGGGGATCCTCGATATTGTGTCTTTTATCCCATAATGGTGATGAGGAAGGGCATATCCCCCCGTGTAGGTAAAATCTATGATCTCATACCCAATATCCCTTAACATCTGAATTGCCGTATCTTTTGAGAAATAATGGAGATGGCCTACTTTTTTTCGTTGTCCAAGCAGAAATTGAGGATAAAGAACTGAGATGGCAAACATCTCAAGAGGGATATGCAGAATTTTATACTGGCTTTTCCCTTTGATATCCCGCAAAAACTGGAAATAATCCTCCAGATGCTCAATGAGATCAATAAGGAGGATGAGGTCACAAAAATTATCTGACTCATCGCAATAATTGTTTAGCTTAAAACGGAGTCTGTCATTCGATCGCTCTTTGCAGAGTTCATATGCCTGAGGGGATATTTCGTACCCGGTAAATTTTGTAGTTGCCGGCAGTTTCAGCTGGATCTGGCGAAGGATCTCCCCGCACCCACAACCGACTTCGCAGATGGTTGTCGGCCTGATCCGGTGTTTTTCCATCATGCGGAAGATGAGATCGGCCTTCCATGGAGCATCTTCTACATCCCATGTGGGATTATTCTTCAGATAACCCCCGTCAGTATACATATCTCTGGCACTCATACTTCCCTCAGTTTTTCAGGATCCCCATTTCACTCAACCGGGCCGGCAGGTACTTCTTCGTCACAAAGTCCAGCCCCCGGGCCGCAAACGCCTGCTGTTCTGACTTGAGTCCCAGTTCGAGCTGTAAATGGATCTGCTTCTTCCAGTACTCGGTCGCAAACCGTGGATCGGTCAGCTCCGCATTCAGGGCCTCGACATCCTTGTCGGATAATTTGTCGGAGGGCAGGTTGTAGTCCCGGATATCGCTTGGCTGAAGCCCGAGGAACTGCGCCTTGGGGGTTGCGAGCAGTTCGGACATGTGGGCACTCTTGATTGCGCCGTAGGCAACCGACGCGTAGATCCGGTACGACCATGGGTCGCCATCGGTAAAGACGAGGATGGGGAGGTTCCAGGTCTGACTGATCCGGTTGAGCATCCGGCGCGTGGAACGGGCCGGTTGGCCCTTGAGGTGGAGGAGAATCGCGTTGTACTCCTCATCAAACCCGTTCTCGATGAGCCGGTCGTACATACCGCCTGTTTCCATCGCGATGACAAATTTCGCATCGTGATCGACGAACTCGATGCTCTCCACATTGTTTGGGATGGAATACCCTGCCGCCCCCACATCGTCCTGGCAGTGGATGGTCTTGAGGCCGCGCCGGGTCTGCTCCTTGATCCGCATCGGGCCGTAGATGCTTGCCCCGTCCTCTTCGGGGCGGAGGTGGAAGCCTTCGCGCGGCACTTCCGAGATAATCTCGAGGTCCTCGACAAGGAAGTTGCTCTCGTCCTGCGCGGCAAACTTCGCACGCTTCCAGCCCTCCGAGATGTAATACATTTCCCTGAGTGTCGAGGAACGGTTCTCGATGAGCTGCTGTTTTACAAACCCTATCACGTAGGCCATCTTCAGGAGGTGCGTCGCGCTCTTTGCCGTCGCTGCGGTGCGCAGGCTCTCCTTGTCCCCGTATTTCCAGACCTCGCTTGCGTCATCGTACTCGATGTTGTATTTTGTCCGGGTGGGAAGCGAGATTGACGGGATTTCCCCGGCCTTCATCTGGTCGTACCAGGATGAGGCAATTCCCATGAGGGCTTTCATCGACCGTGCATCGAGTTCCTCTTTAGACATCGAGATCCACCACCATCTTCTTGTTGTCCTCTATCCCGCGGATATCGAGCATACCGCCGCCCCTCCCGGAATACGAGACACGCCATACGGTCTGTTTCGGGATCGCCATCTTCCAGACCTTGGTGAACTGCCCGTCCATCTCGCTTGAGAACGCGGGCGGCACTTCCGCATCGGCTGCATTGTCAGCGGAGATATCGTAGACTGAGATTCCGGCATCGCTCCCGGTATAATTGTTCACCTCGATGGTCACTTTCCCGTCCCGTGTCCATTTCTTCGCGATCAGCTTGCGCATCAACCGGCCCTCGATGGGTGTGGTGTCAACGACAGGCTTCTCCACGATCTCGCTCACCTTTGCCGCGATCTCCGGGATGACCGCGCAGACTGCACGCGCCCGGTCTTCGGCGAGCTTGTTCCGGTCCCTGCGCGAGAGGAAGGTCTTGAGCTCCCGGCCAAGATCCTGCAGGGCGAGCACGATCTCCTTTTCGATCTCCGGGATGCTCGCGATTGCATCCTTACTCTCGCTCGTGAAAGGTACATTGGTGGATGCCACATGGACAAGGATCAGGACCGGTCCCATCGGGAGGCCCTGCTGGG
>CAVTTL010000001.1:0-2426821 GCA_963737635.1 uncultured Methanoregulaceae archaeon | reverse complement strand
GCCGTTCGCCGGCGAGGTCGCGGCTGACAGGCTTTACGGACGCGGTGCCGTCGACATGAAGGGCGCCATTGCCTGCTTCGCCGCCGCGGCGCTCGACCATCTTGCTCAGCGCCGCCAAGCCGAAGAACGGCTCGATCTCGTTCTTGATCACCGGCGACGAGGAAGGGGTCGCAGTCAACGGCACCATCAAGCTCCTGCACTGGGCGGCGGGACGCGGCGAAAAATTCGATCACTGCATCCTCGGCGAGCCGAGCAACATCGAAGCGCTCGGCGACACCATCAAGGCCGGCCGGCGCGGCTCGCTCAACGGCACGCTGATCGTGGCCGGCCGCCAGGGCCACGTCGCCTATCCCGATCGCGCTGAAAACCCGATCCGCGGCCTGGTGAAGCTGATCGAAGCGCTGCAGGCGCCGCTCGACGAAGGCAGCGCCCAGTTCGATCCGTCGCATCTCGAATTCACTTCCGTCGATGTCGGCAATCCGACCGTCAATCTCATTCCCGGCGACGCGCGCGCGCGCTTCAACATCCGCTACAACGACCACCACAGCCAGACCGCGCTCCAAGCGCTGATCGAACGTCGCGCGCAGATCGCTGCCGCCAGCCGCATCCGTTTTCCGTTCGACTGGCAGCCGTCGAACGCCGACGTTTTCGTCACCAAGCCCGGACCGTTCACCGATCTCGCTGCCGCCGCCATCGCCGAGGTGACCGGGAGGAAGCCCAAGCTCTCGACCACCGGCGGCACCTCGGACGCGCGCTTCATCAAGGTTTATTGCCCGGTGCTCGAATTCGGCCTGGTCGGCCAGACCATGCATGCGGTCGACGAATACGCGCCGGTCGCCGACCTCGTCGCGCTGACGGCAATCTACCGGCGGATCATCGAGAAGTATTTCGGGTGAGCGGCATCCTTGCCTCTCCCCGCACGCGGGGAAAGGGAGAGGCGCCCGTCGACGCGTGATCAATACTCCACCCACACCAGATAAAGCCCCTGCGGCGAGGCGACCTGGCCGCAACGCGTGCGGTCGCGGGCGGCCAGCGCCGCGGCGAGATCCTCGGCGCTCCATTTGCCCTCGCCGACATGAACCAGCGAACCGACCATCGAGCGCACTTGGTGGTGCAGGAACGAGCGCGCCGAAGCGGTGACGCGCACCTCGTCGCCGTCGCGCTCCGCGATGTCGAACAGGCCGGACATATGGACGCAAGCGATCTGATCAAAAACACTGCAAAACATCTTGCAAGGAGGGGGCCGTCCACATATCCAAGTCCCCGGTTTAGAAACCTATGCCTGATCGCTGCTGGCGTGCCTGAAGGGTATTTTGAAAAAAACGGCTACCTTCGCCTCCGGACACGACCGGACGGCACCTGTATCCTCATGGAGAACCGCAAGTGTACCTGTCACCGGGTCAAGCCCGAGACCTGCCGGGCAGGGCCGTTCACCTTTGACGTGGAAGGCGACAGGATCCGGATCTTCCTGAAACACCCCTCTATCTGCCCGATTGTCCCGCTCCTCAAGGAAGAGCCCGGGGCTTATCGCCAGCAGTATGAGCGGGCAGTAACCAATATCACAAACCTCGTTGCTCAGCTCACCGATGAGGAGATCGCGGAGATCAACAGGATCGAGGAGCCGGACACGGATCTCGTTTGCGAGATCCCCCGGGGACACCGGTGCGTATGACGGTCGGGACAGAACACGAATTCTCCATCAATGACGCGACTTTTACCGCACTTCCGGTCTCCGACCAGATCATAAAATCGATCTGCGGGAGGTTCGCAGATGAGATCCTCTTTGGGGAAGTGAAACTCTCAAAGGAGCTCCAGAAGACGGTCCTTGAATTTATTCCCCGTGTCCCGGCGTCAGGCCCGGGCGCACTCGAGGGGATGCTCATGCAGGGGATCAGGAAATTTTACCATATATTTCCCGACCGAGTACCAGCTCCTTGGCCTTGGTATGCACCCCACTCTGACGCTCGACCGGACTGCGGTCTGGAATCATAACGAAGGGGAATATTACGAGACCTACGACCGGTCTGTTTTCCATCCACCAGCATGGGTGGCTCAACATCCAGGCGTTCCAGATCAACCTCTCATACACCGGGGATAAAGATCTCCTCATGCAGTATAACCGGATCCGCACCCTCCTCCCGTATCTCATCGCGCTTTCGGCATCGTCCCCGGTTGTAGAAGGCCGGCTGACCGGGACTATGGACAACCGGCTCGTGTATTACCGGAAGAACCAGGAGAAAATACCGGAGATCTGCGGCGGGATCATACCGGCACGCCTTCAGTCGGTCAGCGAATACCGGAAGGCTCAGGAAGAGATCTATACGGAGCTCCGGAAACGGGACGCGGGGATCCTCTGCGAGGAATGGCTCAATTCGAGCGGCCTGATCATCCGGTTCTCCCGGAACTGCCTTGAGATAAAGGCGCTGGACGAGCAGGAATGCATCCATGCGGATATGGCATTCCTGGCACTGGTCACCGCACTCCTCCGCTGCCCGGCACTTCCGGTGGAGAGCGATCGGGACGCATTGGTATCGCTCACCGAGACGGCTCTCCAGAAAGGTACGGCCGGCTTTGTGCCGGAGCTGGAAACCCTCTACCGGTACGCATGGCAGCAGGCAACGGCTGAGGAGCGGCAGTACCTGCCCGTCATTGAGCACCGGATTCATCATGGCAGCCTTGCCGAGCAGATAGCCCGGCGGTACCGCACAGAGCAGAAGATCGGACCTCTCCTTGCCGACATGGCAGACTGCCTGCGTACAAACATACCCTACGGGATGAAGTGAATAAGGTTCTGTCGCCCCTGAACTCCAGGCAGACTTCCTCAAGGACAATCCTCATTAACCCGGTGCCGGCAATACTTCCTACAGGAGCACGCCCTGCTACCATGTCACGCACGTTGTTATCCGAAGCAGAAGGATACGAGCTGCTCAGGCACTACGGGATCCCGGTGCCCCGGTATGCAGTCGCACAAACTGCAGATGAGGCAGGAAAGGCAGCAGAAGAGATCGGTTTTCCCCTCGTGGCAAAGATCCTTTCGCCGCAGGTCATCCACAAAAGCGACGCCGGGGGTGTCATCACCGGTATAACCTCAGCTGCGGCTGCACGCGAGGCATTTACCACTATCAGCGCACGGGTCCGGGCCGCATATCCCGGTGCCGATATACGGGGAGTCATCCTCGAGAAGCAGCAAAACGAAGGCCTCGAACTGATCGTCGGGGGAAAGACCGATCCGGCGTTTGGGAAAGTGATCACCATCGGCATGGGTGGCACGCTCGTGGAACTGATCCGGGACGTTGCGATCCGGCTTCTTCCGGTCACAGACGATCAGCTCCGATCCATGATCCACAGCCTGAGGGGGTATCCCCTGATCGCCGGGTTCAGGCATAGTACACCGAAGGATGAGGCCGCACTGGAGGCAATTGCCGGGGCATTGATCCGCATGTTCCTGGACCATCCCGAGATCCAGGAGTTCGATATCAATCCGGTCATCCTGTACGCCAAGGGCGCCTGCGTGGTGGACGCCCGCATCTATACAAGCGATGCACCCGGACCGGCCCGCTGGGACGAAGTTGATACGGCATTGCCGGAGAAACTCTTCAAGATCAATTCGGTCGCCGTGGTAGGCGCTTCGCAGAACCCCGACAAAGTCGGCTATGCCATCTGCCGGAATATGCTTGGCTTTCCCGGGGCGCTGTACCCGGTCAATCCCAACAGTGCGGCAATTCTGGGAAAGACCTCGTACCCCTCGCTTGCCTCCATACCGGGACCGGTGGATGTGGCAGTCGTTGCGATTCCTGCAGCCGGCGTGCCTGCTGTCATGGAAGATGCGGGAGAAAAGAAGATCCCGCTCGTTATTATCGTCTCCTCCGGCTTCCGGGAGACCGGGCCGGCAGGAAAAGCGCTCGAAGAACAGGCGCTTGCCATTGCACGAAAATACGGGATCCGGGTCATGGGGCCCAACTGCCTCGGGTTCATGCTCCCGACGCAGGGCATCAACACGACGTTTGATCCGGTCTCCCCCAGGCCCGGCTCCATCGCGTTCATCTCGCAGAGCGGCGCGATCATCACCACAATTGTCGACTGGAGCCTGCCTGAGGGGATTGGTTTTTCTGCGGTGATTTCTGTAGGAAACCAGCTGGACCTCACCTTTGAAGACTTTATCCTGTGGGCCGGCACGGACCCTGCGACTAATGCAGTCATCTTGTATGTCGAGGAGATCCGCAACGGTCGCCGTTTCATGGACGTGGTGAGCCGGATTACTCCGGTAAAACCGGTCATTGTCATAAAATCAGGATCCTCCCAAATCGGGCAGAAAGCCGCATCTTCGCACACGGGCTCCCTTGCCGGGAGTGCAGCGGTCTACCAAGCGGCGTTCCGGCAGGCAGGGATGATTCCGGTCCGGTCTATCCGGGAGGCGTTCCAGGCAGCCGAACTTCTTGCCTCTGAAGGA
Organism: uncultured Methanoregulaceae archaeon; assembly: GCA_963737635.1. GTDB lineage: Archaea > Halobacteriota > Methanomicrobia > Methanomicrobiales > Methanospirillaceae > Methanoregula. The sequence continues at coordinate 2,422,371 of CAVTTL010000001.1, read as the reverse complement.
TATCCCAAAGGCACCCGCGCCATCGTGATCTCAAATGCCGGTGGCTTTGCGGTACTTTCATCGGATTATGCAGAACGCTTCGGTATCGAACTGGTGGCATTCTCTGATAGTCTCACCCGGGAACTGGATGCCGTCCTTCCCGCCAGCTGGAGCAGGGAAAATCCCATCGACATGGTCGGGGACTCCGACGCGGACCAGTACGCAAAGACCTTTGATGTGATGATCAGACATCAGGATCTCTGGGATATCGCGTTTGTCATTGCGGTGCCGACGGCAATGTCCAATCCCCTCAGGGTGGCAAACGAACTGATCCGGTTCTCCAAGCACACCAACAAGATGATCGTCGGTTGTATGATCGGTGGGGATTCCATGAAAACCCCCCAGCGGATCCTCAGGGAGGCAAAGATCCCCAACTTCCCCGACATTGAAGATGCGTTCCGTGCCGTAGGCAATATCTGCCGGTTCACCTGCAGGAAAGCGAACGGTGAGCCCGGGTGCCGGCAGGATTCCCCTGAAAGCTGATTCAATACCGTCCAACCTGCCCCATCCTATCATCATATATACTGGAGGATACGACCTTCACCTGATGAACCTGCGTCTGATCCTTGGCCCGGTACTTATCCTGGTACTGATTCTTGCCGTTGCCGGGTGCACCCAGCCGGATACCGGGCAGTCGGTGCCCTCCTCCATGACGCCTTTCCTGACGCCAATGCTGACCCAGACCCCGGAGTCGGTGCCGACAGATTCGGTGACGCCGGGGCCGACCGGGGTCCTGCCCGATTACTGGGGAGTCACTGTCCAGGCCCAGAGTAATGGCCGGGCCATTAATCCGCAGATTATTATAACCTTCCGGGGCGGGAAAGGCATGAATCTTATACAACGAATTGAACTCCAGATCACCCGTTCTGACGGCGTTGTTGAAACCGGGGAGATGGACCAGCCGCTGGGCATCGGTAATACCGTCACGTTCAATGCGACCACCGGGTACCAAGACAGGGCCGAGGCATGGGCGATCACACCGCAGGGAGATGCGATCAAGATTCTCGACCAGTATGTGCCGTTCCGGTCGTATAATTCATAGAGCCAAAATTCAGGAGAGAACCAGTGAGGGAGTATCCATTTTTTTTGTAAACATACACTGTCAACAGTGTATTATTTTAGGACCAAAAATTCGAGATTTTTTGGCATTTCTGGTTTCCTAGTTCGTTTTGTCGGGCAATATTTTTTGTGATCCGGCGGTTCCGGAGATCCGGATCCCGAATCACAAAGTTAACAGAGCGAACATGCCAGACCTGGTGATATTTTCTCAATTTCCTTTCATTCGTTTTTTTCTTTCCATAATGCTGAAATAAGGATGCTGCCCCTCCTTATATCCGACAAACTTCAAAAAATTCTGGACAAACTGTCCTCTCTCATGTTCATCGATACGAGCCAAACCTTCCAGAACATACATTGAGAATTGGGTTTCCTTTTCGGAAAGCCATTCTTTCCCTTGTTCAGTGACAATGATATTAATCTCACGTCTGTCAATGTCACTCCTTTCTCGTTTAACCAGTCCCTTTTTTTCGAGATTGTCAATATAATCGGTCACGGTACTTTTTGCAATATCATTGAAATATAAAAGATCACTCATCTTGATTTTTTGGTATGCTGCCAGATAGAGAATTGCAAGCCCCATGCTTGAGATGGCATTTTTTCGACCTTTATCCAATCCATAGATTTCATTGAGTGAAATCTGCAAAATACCAATAGCTTTTCCGAAATCAACAGACAAATGAAGGGTCTCATTTTTTTCTGTCATGCGGTAATTCAGATCCTCCTTTTTGACCTATTAATATCACTCATAATATCATTCATAAATAGTAAGGATAACCGAACTAATAAATACTCTTACGTTCAACAACAATTGACTTACCCTGCTAAAGGAGTCAGGTAAAACGGTGATTGAGACTGAAGGAAAACAAATCCTCCCCCTCATCACAACACTGTAAAAACCGGAGTGATCCCAACATGCCAGTTCATAGCGAAATTGTCCGGGCGGCCGGATTCACAACTGAACCCGTCGCCATCGTATGGACAGATGAAAAACCCGAAGGTGCATTGGAATTCAAAAAAGGTATGTATGGTTGCGTTATGTGGCTGTACGCAAAAGTTGCACGAGATGGGAGAACCGCAGTTTTTTCCCGGGAAACGTTCGGGTGTGTTGGAGGAGCAATGGGCCTTGGTTTCGGTCGGCCTTTTGAAAAGCACGCTGCCCACACCGAAGAAGGGTTTGCCAGTTTCCTTTCGAATGGAGTGGAAGGCGCAGAAAACCCGGAAGAATACAGGGCCATCGTAGAGAGCTGTCCGAATACGTATCAGAAAAAGTTACTGCAGAATGGAGAACGTATCTTTAAAAATCCAACCGTTGCCAAGACCTTTCTGAAAAATCTACCGTACTACGATGTGAAAGAACAGTACGTTGTCATGAAACCCTTGTGCCAGGTTCAGGATGGCGAGACGATCCGGAGCGTCATTTTCCTTGCCGACGCGGACCAGATCTCCGTTCTCTCAATACTTGCGAATTATCACGCCGGGATGATCAAAGATCGGGTCGTGGTCACTCACGGTGTAGCTGGGTGCCATTCAATGGGAGTATGCGTATACGCGGAAAGCGATTCGGATGATCCTCGTGCAGTGATCGGCCTTACGGATATTCATGCGAGGAGAGAAGTTCGAAAGACGCTCGGAAAAGACAAACTTACCTTCTCCGTCCCGTACCGCCTTTTTGTGGAGATGGAAAAAGACGTGCCGGGCAGTATTCTCGAAACAGACGAATGGAAAGAACTTCGGAGTTCAGATTAACCGGTCCGGGTTCTGTTGCGTCTGCGGTGGATATGCACATTTTTCCAAAATGGAAACTCTGCAATCAACCATAGATGCAACAGTACTTTGAGCTGCATACAAAAACATCAGCGGGGAGAGATGAGCTGATGGGACGACTTGATGGACAGGTAGCAATTATCAGCGGGGATGCACGGGGCATAAGTGCAACCTATGCCCGTTTCTTAGCGGCAGAAGGGGCAAATGTCGTGATTGGAGACACGCTCGAATCCGAAGGAAAACGGATTGCAAAGGACATGGGCTCCCATGGTTGCTACGTAACACTCGATGTTACTGAGTCGTCTGATTGGATTAGGGCTGTAGATGTCGCGGAAACTACCTTTGGCCCAGTGAGCATTCTCGTGAATAGCGCGGGAATGGTGAACCATGCACCGTTTGATGAATGCACAAACCAGCAGTTCGGGGAAAGTATCGAAGCCAATCTTTTTGGAACATTCTACGGAATGAAAGCTGTTATTCCCTCAATGATTAAGGCGGGGCGTGGATCGATCATCAATATTTCATCGTTTTCCGGATTACATGGGGATCCCGTGTCTCCGGGTTGTATTGCATCCAAATGGGGCATCCGCGGCCTGACGAAATCGGCGGCCCTGGATCTCGCAAGGTACCATATCCGGGTAAATTCGATTCACCCCGGGCAGATCCTGACACCCGCGACAAGAGCAAACGATCTGGAGCCCGGGCATGTTGGCATGAACCGGGCAGGCATGCCCGAAGAGGTTGCAAATGCCGTGCTTTTTCTTGCAGGGGATGAGTCCAGTTTTATTACCGGTGCCGAGATAGCAGTCGACGGCGGGGAACGAGCGAGACTGACAAACGGGGTATAAGAAACATCCTTGCATTGAGGAGGGCCATTTGCATCAGAAAGCTAATGTGAGGTGAGCCGGAGTCTCAAGCGAGGACGAGCGAACATGACTAAGCATCACCGGCTCCCTATCTACGAATTTGAGTGAAATAATTACCCTCATGGGTAGTTTGGAATGTCTCATACTACTGGTAAAGACACTTCCCGATGATGCCGGTTATTACTTCAATAGAACACAAACGTTGTCGCCGGATCCACAACACACGTCGGCGCCAACAAAGCTGTTGCAACAAAAGAGACTCCATAAAATTACTGGTTTTGTTCGATAACGAATTATTTTATATTTTACTCGCTTAACAATAGTGTGTGCATGTGATTGCACAATGGAATTTCCCATGGCAATCAATAATAAAAACGATTTATTGGATCTTACCCGACAGTGTATAGAAGCAATCCAGAAATTTTCGGCACTGGAAGATCCATCCCACGATTTTGGTACTGGGGATCTTCTTAATCGTACCTGAGGTTCACACCATTGCAGCGATTGGCAATAGTGCCAGGGTCAATATTACTTCACTTGCGGAACGTCTTGAAATTTCCATAAGCGCCGCGTCCCAGATAATCCGGAAACTTTCCGAGCTGAACCTTGTTGAAAAATATCACGGTCCTGATAATGAAAAAGAGGTACTCCTGCGTCTGACTCCCCGAGGAAAAATTGTGTATCATACCCATGGACAGAGCCATGCAAAAATTGATGAAGAATTAATGAAGATGGTTGGCCCCATCAGCGACGAAGAATTCCAAAATCTCAAAAAGTTCATCCATGCAATTGACCAGACTGCGGATTTATTCCTCGAAAAAAAGAAATAAATTCTCTCATATCCTGAAGTTGGTTAAGTAAAAATCTTTTTTCCTCCATTCCGGGATTTATAAATTGTGATCAACAATATCTTCCTCATCGATGTTTTCATCAAAATTTTCCATCGTTCCAAGAGATGAGCCAATAATTACTATTTTCAATTGCCAAGAGACTGCCCATTAACTTGTTGCACTTTTTTGTTTAACTGGATAAACAATAATATACTTTAACGAATTAACAATATATTCATAAAACCTAGTGAGCGACAAAATATTTGCAGGCATTCCACGAATGAGAATGGACAAAACCAATGGACAGAGCCGGTGATCCCGGCGAGGAGTAGCGTATGTCTCAGCCAACTGAAAAACCGTATATTATGAAAAAAATAAATCATATAAATGTCAAAGAGATGAATTTTGATCAATTATTTAAACAGATTTCTCCAGAAGAGATATGCGACGATGTATTTACGCTGGTAGGAAAAGTTTTTCCGGTTATTACTGCGGGCAAGGAAGATCATTATAATTCCATGACAGGCAGTGGGGGTGGTTTGGGGCTTCTTTTCAAGAAACCCACCACGTGGTGTGTTCTTCGGGCAGACCGTTATACGCTTGAATTGATTCTAAAAGAGCAAACATATACGATGTCTTACTTCCCGGATGACTACAAGAAACAAGTACTCTTTTTGGGAAGTAAGTCAGGAAGAGACAGCGAGAAAATGAAAGAAGTTGAACTGGCAAGTGTTCAAACTCCTTCCGGTAATATGTCTTTCAAAGAAGCCAGACTCATTATGGAATGTACATTAACGCAAATTACTACCCCCACTCCCAATGATTTTTGCAGCCAAGAATCGAAAGACTATATAAACGAAGTTTACAAAGACCCGCACGAAATTCGCAAATATGTATTTGGGGAAATTACCCATGTCTGGGTAAAGAAATAAGAATAATTGATAGTATTTTTTAATTTCCACCGATTGATATTGTACCTTCCGATTGTAAAAAACTCAAAAAAAAATCAAGAAATTTATGAAATTAGAAAAATCGAAGAAAAATATTTTGTGGATTGTTGTGGGGATTGTACTGATTAATGGAATCGGTATAACTGTTGTTTTCCCGCTGTTGCCATTTTATCTTGGCAATTACCTGCCCGCTTCGCAAATAGTTGTTGGGATGAGTGCGCTGGCATCAGTCTATGCTGTATGTACTTTTTTTGCTGCACCGATATTTGGAGCATTAAGCGATCGGTATGGCCGAAAGAAGATCTTAATCATTAGTCTGCTTGGATCGGTTATAGGATATGTTCTATTTGGCATCGGTGGTTCGCTCTGGGTGTTATTTCTTGGCAGAATTATCGATGGATTGACTGCAGGCAATATAAGTACGCTTTTTGCTTACATAACCGATAGCACAGAACTCCATGAGCGCACAAAATGGTTCAGTTATTTAGGTGCCGCTATGGGAATAGGATTAATGATAGGGCCAGCCTTGGGAGGTCTGCTCGGAGCCATTTCAATAACGCTTCCTTTTTTCGTTACAGCGGGAATTATTTTTCTATCTATTGTTTGCACATATTTTTTTCTTCCGGAATCGCTATCACCTGAAAAGCGGTCAACACGGTTTTCGCTAAAGAGCTTCAATACATTTGCTCAGTTCAAAGATATTTTCACAATAAAAGAGGCCAGAGCTCTTATCATCATTGGTGGTTTCTTTTATGTAGGATTAGATATTTATCAATTCAATTTCAGCATATTCTTAAAGGATATATTCTTCTGGGGACCTGCCTTAATCGGTGGGATATTCACACTCATAGGTGCCTGCGATATTATTTCACGGGCTGTATTATTACCAAAGCTACTCAAAAAGTTCAACGAGCGAAGCATCAGTATTGTTGGGCTTTTCGGACTTGTCGTGGGATTAGCATTAATCATTATTAGTATTCATATTTCGTCTCCGTTACTGATTATTGCTGCAGTTATGAGCATAACACTGGGCGAAGGTTTGTTCGATCCTTCCTATAACGGACGACTCTCGCAATCGGTCGATGAACGTAATCAGGGAAAATTACAAGGAGTAAATCAGAGCTTGCAATCGGCCTATCTTGTACTTGTTCCTCTCGCTGCAGCCGCAATTTATTCATACAGTCCAGGAGTACTTTATGTAGTTGCAACTTGTGTTATGATCGGGGCGCTTGTCTTTTTCTCAAAATTAAAATCACACAAAGCAGTGTCATAACAATTTTGGAGCCTTAATTACTTGTTTTATGTAAATAAAAGGAAAAGATTCTGTTACGTTTGCGATTGATAGGCAAATTCTTCCGAAGTGAAAAATTCACCATCAATCGTAGAAGAAAAGAACTCGTTTTTGATCAGGATTTTCGGCTATTTTCCTTTCGCAACTAGGTAATGCAGTACGAGCATAAGGAATAAGAATTGTTCCGCCCAAAGCCCATGGAGTGATATGATGGCTGCGTACAAACCGGAGGGGCACAACAGATCGATAAGCGAGCTTTGGGAGATGTGGAAGCCGCGGGTGAAGGCGAATGGCTATCCTTTCCCCTACGCCAAGTTCGAAGACATGGATGGGGTGATGAGGAGCCTCACATCCTACGACAGGGATGAGTGGGCCGCAGCCTTCAGTGCGGTCGCGAAGCCGTACGAGGAAAAGGCCGTCGAGGCGGAGAAGGGAGGGGATGCGAAGTCCGCGAAGCAGAACTACCTGCTCGCCTACCAGTACTACCGCTTGGCTCGATACCCCTCCATAAACTCTGAGGGAAAGCGGGCAGCGTACAGGAAGTCGCAGGAGATGCTGCTGAAAGCCTCGCGCTACTTCGATGTGCCAATCGAGAGAGTGGAGATTCCGTTCAGTGGCAGACCAGGAGAGGGCAATGTCATTGTGGGATATTTCAGGGTACCGAAGACCGGCCAGTCGCCTTTCCCTCTCATCCTGAGCTGGGGAGGCATAGACGGCTTCAAGGAGGAGCATCTCACCGACTCCGCACTGGAGAATGTTGCGACTCTTGTGATAGACGGTCCGGGTGTGGGCGACTCGCCGCTCAAGGGTTCTGAGGACGCCGAGAGGCTGTTTGGCGCGGTGCTGGACTGGCTTTCAGTGCGAAAGGAAATAGACGCCCGGAGGATCGTTGTATGGGGCCTGAGCACCGGAGGGTACTGGGCCGTCAAGGTCGCGCACGTCTTCAGGGACAGGATAGCCTGCGCGGTGAGCCAGGGAGGGCCCGTGCATTACGCATTCCAGCCGGACTGGTTCCCGTAGCAGGAGAGGGGAGAGTACGCCTTCGATGTGTTCGATACCTTGGCATTCGCTTTTGGCAAGTCGTCACCCGAGGAATATCTTGAGTTTGCGCCAAAACTGTCACTTCTGACACAGGGAATACTCGATGTCCCGTGCGCACCGCTGCTGCTGGTCAATGGAATCCACGATACTGTGTTCCCCATCAAGGACTACTATCTGCTGCTGGAACACGGAAGCCCCAAGTGCGCGAGGTTCTACAATGTCGGGCATATGGGCTTCACGAACGAGACGTTCGGTATGATAATGGGCTGGATGATCGAGAATCTTCACGCCCGGAAAGGAAAGGTGTGAGGCCGGCAGCATGCTTTCCTGATTCGGAATGTGGATACAATTTCATATTCTGATGATTGGTATCCATTCATTGCGAGTTTTATTTTGACGGCAATTTCTGGATATCTGATTAAAAAGGATGCACTTTATCCAATTTCTGTTCTCTCTATTGAGTTTATTTTATTTTCTTCTTTCCTAGTTGTTTCAAGATCTAATTCCTGAATCCCGTATTGAATTTCAACATGCGACTGATTCAACTGTCCCGAGAGTTTTATACACATAGGAGATCAAATATATGTCTATTTTATATTATAATATGTTTCCTATTTCACAATACGATAAATTTGGGGTTATTTTGTTTTTTAATTCCAAATTATACGCTTTTTTACCTCAATTTTCGATTCTCATTCGGCCTTTTCAGTGCACTCAAATCTTCTATACTTAAGAAGACCCGACAACGCAACAGAACCTTATCTCACTCATTTCACGACCAGTACCCTGCTTGGGGCAGAGCGAATAATTTCTTCTGCCACACTTCCCAGAAGCAGGCGTTCCAGTCCCTTTTTCCCTTGGGTACTAATCACAATCAGGTCGATTTTTTTTCTCGCAGCAAATTTCACAATCTCTGGCGCGGGCCGCCCCTCGAGAATCGCGGTCTCAACCTTTACATCCCCGGCGATACATTGTATCCGGGCAAACGCCTGTTCTGCCTCGGCTTTAAAAACGCGATAAGTATCGCCGAGGGGAACGTCCGCTGACATTGATGAAAATGTGCCCGTATCGATTACATATACTGCATAAACGGCAGCCCCGGTCGCCCGGGCAATTCGTATACCTTCGTCAAGGGCAGCCCGGTTCTTTTCAGATCCGTCCGTGGCGATCAAAATCCTGCCAAACAACATATCAGTCATCGTTCGATCCCCCCTGATGATCTTCTTCAAGTGGTAATTCCTCTTTTATGCTTTCACCAGATACTTCTTGCGCATCGATCACGCCACCATCGTTACGGGTGGCACCATCAATCTCTTCTACGAACTTTTCGCCACGCATCGCACACAGCAGTGCGGCGATAAAGGAAAGACCTGCCCCGATGTAGAAGGAAAGGGAAAGCGATGGCATGAACGCCTGTGCCAGGGTCGTCGGGAACCAGGCTACTCCGGTGAGGGTCGCAATGGTCGCCGGGGCGATAGTAGCCACTAAAGCCGGCGAAAGACCAGACAAGATCATCTGAACGGGATTATATCCCAGGAATGCAGCAAAGAGTGCTCCTGTCGGCGGTATCACGCTCATTGCCGGGATGAGCGGCGTTGCGTTTGCACTCGACAATGCTGTTGAGAGCATGGGGGGGAACGCCTTTGTCAACCCGAACACGATGATGGTAAAGAACATCCCCATGGACAGGACAAATCCGGAGTTTACCAGGGTCGACATCATCCCGGAAGAAACGCCTCGTTTGTCTGCCGGCACCGAGTTCATGATCGCCGCTGCATTGGGTGAGGTAAACATCCCGTTCCCCATACCCATGATCAGGAGCGCAAAACCAAAGATCAGGTAATCAAAGTTGTACGGTAGGACGGCAAGGATCAAAAACGAGATCCCGACCAGCACCATACCGAGCGTGCTGATCCACTTGGCGCCGTACTTGTCGGAAATAATGCCGGAGAGCGGGCCCATAACGACAAAGCCGATAGTAAGCGGCAGCATGTAGATTCCGGCCCAGAACGGCGTCGATTCAAAACTGTAACCGTGCAGGGGCAGCCACACGCCTTGGAGAAGGATGATTAAAATGATCATCACCCCGCCCCGGGCAAGAGCGGAGAGGAAGCCGGCCGCATTGCCGAAAGCAAAGTTACGGATCTCAAAAAGGTCCAGGTGGAACATGGGATCTTCCACCCGTGTTTCGATGATGGGAAATGCAATGAGAAGCAGGACACCGATAACGAGGGCAGCAATCACCAGCGGGTTTCCCCAGCCCATGGATGCACTGCCGTACGGGATGAGGGCGTAGATAATACCTACGAGGAACAGGGTCAGGCCGCCGATAAAGGAAAGGTTTCCCCATATATCGATCCTCTGGGCACGTTTCTCGTAGGCTGGCTCTTTGAGTTTCATAAATGCCCAGATTGTCCCGATGACGCCGAACGGAACGCTAATCAGGAAGACGTAGCGCCAGTTGAAGACTGCGAGGACACCGCCGATGATGAGGCCGATGAACTGGCCCGCAAGCGCCGCCACCATATTGAGGCCAAGAGCCTTTCCCCGTTCGTCTGGTGGGAACGCATCCGTCAGGATGGCGGCGCTATTGGAGAAAATGAATGCTGCTCCTACGGCCTGAACGAGTCGGAAGACAATAAGTTCTATTGCACCGGCATCACCGGTGTTCGGCGTTAAAAAGAGGAGAAGGGAACCGATCGTGAAGATGGCGAAGCCGATATTGTAGAGCCGCACCCGGCCATACATGTCCGAGAGCCGCCCGAAACTGAGAAGGAGCGTCGCTGTCACGATGCCGTATCCCATAAGGATCCAGAGCAGGTACTGGAACGATGTAAGCGGATCGATGTGGATCCCGTTGAAGATCGCGGGAAGTGAGATGAGAAGGATGCTGCCGTTTACTGCGGCCATGAACATGGCGATGGTCGTATTCGATAAGGCAATCCATTTGTAATGAGGATCATGCGCCGGGGCTTCTACGGGAGGACAATTTGGTTGAGGTGTTGTATCCATAGTATTTCACCAGAAACTCACGGATATTTGAGGAAATTTTAAAGATCGAGCCGCGTTTCTCTTGGGTTTGAAAGATCTCAGCATACTATCACTCTGCAAATTGATAAATGCGAGATTCATTCTGCATTTCGATATGAAAAAGATCACTATCAACCACAGACCCCCTTCATCTCCTATTTCAGGGTCTGCCGGTGGCGTTCCAGCCAGCCAGCATCTTTCATGATTTCATACCGGATCGCTCCCTCAGTTGATCCTTTTTGCCCCATATCTATGATGGCAGGGAACAGGACAAAAAAAGCCGCCGGAAATGAGCCGGCCTCGTTCAAAGACCCTTCGATGTCCTGAACCCGGACAACGCAACAGAGCACGATGACATAACTGAACCAGTATTTATCAGGATCTCGTCGCGTATCGCAGGATAGCACCCATCCCGTTATATTTTTGTACTAACCTTGATCCTGCCGCAAAATCATCCGATATCATCACGGTCTTTGCATGGGTATGATGAGCCAGACGGGTTAGTTCTTCGATGATATCCGTCACATCGCTCTCGACGACTGGGCCGGAACAAATACGGCACGAATGGGTAAGAATATCTTTTGTCGAGGTTTCCGTGCCCACATCAAATGTCCGTTCCTCTGTATGCCCGCACTGATTGCACGTGATCTGAAACTTCTTTTTTCGAAGGGACACAGAAAGCAGGAGTATGCCGACTGCCCCAGCGATGAGGTTTGTACGGACGCTTTCTTCGCCATACACTGAAAGCCCGCTTCCGTTTTCGAGATCCTTCGAAAACCGGTCCATGAAACCCTTTTGTTGTTCGAGATCCGCCCCTTTCATGATATCCGTTGCTTTGTCCACAATCTCCGACAATCCCGTCTCGTCCGTGTGGGCTACTTCGGATATGCCAATGACCCGTTGCTGGATCTCATGATGGAGGTAATTACCCTCAAGAAAGTGCTCTTTTGTGGGGGTTCGGCCACCGATAAAAATACCCTTAAACCTCTTGCCAAAATCCCTTTCTGCAAGAAAGATTGCGCTCGCACGTTCCCCTACCTTGGTAAAGAATTCATTGACAGACTATCGTGCGCAGATGCTGAAACCGTAGCGCTGATTGCCCGCCTTTTCGTTGCTTATTCGGAATATTAGCCGTTAGGCTCCCTGCCGGTTCGATCTGGTCGCCACGAAGGAAGCCCCAATGTGCTTCCTGGATGTCGAGGACGAGCAGCCCGTATACATTCATTGTTTCAAAAATTTGGCGTAACGGTTCGAGATCGTAGAGTGAACTTCGGCGGAACAGGTAGATATTGATCGGCTCAATGGGTTCGATGATAGTGCAGGGAAGATTGGTTCCGGTCATTGAAATCCGGTTCTTTCCGCAGAAAATTGCAATACCGTGCGGGGGGACATTCTTATACTCCTTCAGATGTGACAGTATCGATAAAAGTGCATTTTGCACGTTAGTACGCGTTTCTTTATCGGCGATACTATCGGCTTTTGTATATTCTTCCTTCAAAAACCCTGCCACGTCATGGAGTCTGTTCAGCCGGGGGGATGTACAGGGAAATGAGCTCCGGCCCGTTCGCCACTGCTGATTCGAGAAGTTCGAGTTCTGATTCAATTTCACGAATGTTGTTATCCTGTCCTTCATCGTCTGGCACGAGATTTACCCCATTCATCGCTTATGATCCTTACGGTACATCATGGCTCTGTTACTTTGTTGGGAGGTAATCAATTTTTCCATACCTGAAAAAAATACGATCCCTTAACAAGGTAACAGGACCGGAAAACGGCAAATGAGATCGGAAGATGGGAGAAGGCGGGCGGCCATCGTATCCTTGTCAGGCCGGGCCGCCGCATACACCCGCACGGGCCGCTTCGGATACCAGAGCGAAAAGTTTCTTTTTACTTATCATCATGAAAGGCCGAACAAATCCGTAGGTAATCCTCCGGCGTGTCCATGTCAAGGAGGATTCCCTTATCCGGGACATCGACATACCGGACGTTATCTTTGTGCCGGGTGATAATGTCCCTGAGTGCGGGTACGGTACTGATTTCCTTAAGCAGCGTGCCCGGGAAGAGTACGGGATGGCCTCTTTGACCCTGGCACCGGGGAATAACGATAGGAGAACCCGGAACGGCAAGCATTGCTCTCAGAGTCGCCGAAGAGATGAGAGGGTAGTCTGCCGGGAAGACAAAGACAGCATCGCCTGTGACGAAGGGAAGTCCCGACCGGACAGACCCCGCCATGTCGGATGCTGGATCCGGGTTAACCACGCTCGAAACCGGGTACTGGCGGATACAATCCCGCAGTGCTGTTCCCTCCGGACGGGTTACGACAACAATATCGCTGGTGCCTGCCTCCCGAAGGGTCCCGATGCTGTGGGCAATGACCGGCCGGTCACCGAGCGGGAGGAGCAGCTTTTGCTTCCCCATCCGCTGCGATCGTCCTGCCGCCAAGAGGATCGCCGAAATTTTCTGCATGGTTTCTCCGGTATTCAATAATCTGCGCCATAATACTGATGGCGATCTCCTCCGGTGTCTCTGACCCGATCGGGATCCCCACCGGCACGATAATGCGCCCAATATCATCTTTCGAGAAGCCTGCGTCGATCAGGGCACTGGTAATGACGCCACGCTTTCTCCGGCTCCCGACAAGGCCGATGTACCCTGCCGGTGTGAGAAGCGCCGCTTTTACCGCATCAAGGTCGTGGGCGTGCCCCCGGGTGGCAATGACGATACCCGTCTCGCTCCAGACACGGACCCCCCGGAGCGGGTCAGAAAAATCGTTGACAAGGACCTCATCCACGTCCGGGAGCAATGCCGGGTTCGCGTACTCTTCCCGGTCATCGATCACCGTCGTGCGGTATCCGGTAAATCGGGCTGCCTTTGCTACTGCCACACCCACATGGCCGGCACCGAGGATGACCAGGTGCAGCGCCGGGACGACCGGCTCGACAAACACGACAAGATTCCCCCCGCACACAAGGCCGCTCTCGGTCTCGGTAAGATCGAAGGGCACGATCCTGGTCTCCCGGTCCTCCATGGTAAGAAGGGCAAGCTGGCGGACCTTCTCTTCGATGCAACCGCCGCCTAATGTGCCGGCAATCGACCCGTCGTCCCGGACGAGCATCTTCGCGCCTGCTTTCTGAGGTGTCGAGCCGGTCGCCTGGACGATGGTCGCAAGAGCCCCGGCCCGGTTTCCCCGTTTGAGGCTCACGATCTCATCATATACGTCCATAATCAGAGCATCTCCGGCCGGATGGGAAGCTTCCGGATCCTTTTTTTGGTCAGCGTAAAGAGTGCGTTGCAGACTGCAGCTGCAACGGGAGGAACACCGGGCTCTCCGACGCCGCCCGGTTTTTCGGCGTTCTTGACTATGTGGACTTCGACCTCCGGCATCTCCGTCATTCTCAGGAGGGGATAGTTGTTGAAGTTCGCCTGGACGACTTTACCGTCCTTGAACGTGATCTCCCCATGGAGTGCTGCCGAAAGGCCCATGACAATCCCCCCCTCCATTTGCGCCGCGATGCTGTCCGGGTTGACGTACCGGCCGCAGTCGATAGCGCAAACGACCCGGTGCACCCGGACGGTCTTTTCTTTACTCACGGAGACTTCGGCAACCTGGGCGACGAAGCTGCCAAACGATTCCATCATCGCAATTCCGCGTGCCCGGTCTTCCGGGAGCGGCGTCTTCCACCCCGCCTTCTCTGCCGCAAGATTGAGGACGCCGAGGTGACGGGGCATATCTTTGAGCAGTTCCTGCCGGAAAACGAGAGGATCTTTCCCTGCCGCAAATGCGACTTCGTCAAGGAAACTCTCAACCACAAAACCCGTGTGGGAGTGGCCGACCGAGCGCAACCACTGAACCGGGACGGCATTCTTTGTCGTATGGAGATCAACCTGGATATTGGGAATGGCATACGGGAGCTCCTTTGCTCCCTCGACCGAGGTCTCGTCAATATCTCCCTGGATCAGAAAAGCAGCAAACGGCGTCCCGGCAAGAATTGACTGCCCGACAATCGTATGCTGCCAGGCAACGAGGCGGTTGTCGGCATCCAGACCTGCGTTCAGCCGGTCGTACCAGAACGGCCGGTAATAGCCGCCGCGGGTATCATCCTCCCGGCTCCAGATGACTTTGGCCGGCTGACCCAAAGCCTTTGCAACCTCAGCGGCCTGCGTTGTGAAATCTGCTGCAGGGTTAGCCCTCCGTCCAAAACCGCCGCCAAGAAAAAGGGTGTGGACCCGGACTCTCTCCGGTGTGAGATCGAAGATGCGGGCGGCGGCGCTCTGCTCCCGGGTCTGGGACTGGGTGCCGACCCAGACATCGCAGTACCCTTCACCCGGGATGACCGTGGCATTGAGAGGTTCCATAGGCGCATGGGCCAGGTACGGCACCTCGTACTCGGCAGTGATCTTCTGCGCAGCCTCGGAAAGGGCCTTCTCCGGATCCCCCTCGCGCCGGGCGATGGTACCTGGCTTCTGGGCGAGGCGCCGGTACTCTTCCCGCACATTTTCCGTTGAGAAGACCGTATCCCCGTCCCACTCCATGGACAGGAGTTTCCGGGCCTTCTCGGCCGGTGCAAACCCGGTCGCGATAACCGCGACTCCGGCAGTAACCGTGATGACCTCTTTAACCCCGGGTACTGCCTTTGCTTTGGTCGCATCGAACTTCTTGAGCTTCCCTCCAAAGTAGGGGGAGCGGGCAATCACGGCGGTAAGGAGATCGGGAGTGTGGTAATCGATGCCGTACGTGGCGGAACCGTTCACCTTAACGGGCGCATCAAGGCAGATCCGGGGTTTCCCAAGGATTGTCCATGCCGAAGGGTCTTTGACCCGGACATTTGTGGGAACCGGCATAGTTGCTGCCTTTGATGCAAGCTCGCCATAAGAGAGCCGCCGGTTGTCTGCTGAAATGACAAATCCCTTCTCCGCCCGGCAGGTCTTTTTGTCAACCTTCCAGAGCTCCGCGGCAGCAGCGATGAGCATTTCCCGCGCCGTTGCACCAGCAAGGGAGAGCCGGTCCCACTCGCTCCACGTGCTGCTGCTTCCGCCGGTATTCATCATGGGCCGCAAAGGATGATTGTACTGTGGCTCAGCCGGTGCCGGCTCGACCGTGATCGATTCCCAGGCGCATTCGAGCTCTTCGGCAATCAGCATCGGAAGAGCAGTATACACTCCTTGGCCCATCTCGGATTTCGGAATAGTCAAAGTCACTGCCCCTTCCGGCGTGATCCGTATCCAGGCACTCGGCCGGAATGCAGCAGGAGAGCCCCCACCTGCCTCGGGAATCATCGAGACACCAAGAAAAAGCCCGTGACGGGAACGGGGTTTTTCCAGGGATACGATCATGGTCTCTCCCCTGTGGCAGCTGCTGTATGGATGGCTTTTCTAATCCTCTGGTACGTCCCGCACCGGCAGAGGTTCCCATTCATTGCTTTGTCAATGTCCGCATCGGTGGGATGCGGGTTCTTTTTCAGCAATGCAACTGCTGCCATCACCTGGCCGGGCTGGCAGTAACCACACTGCGGGACATTCTCCTGGATCCAGGCAGCCTGGACCGGGTGCGGCGTTTCCTTGCTAATACCTTCGATGGTGGTAATCTTCTTCCCCGTTACTGTCGACACCGGCCGGATACAGGATTTCGCTGCCTCATCATCGATCAGCACGGTGCAGGCTCCGCACTGGCCGATGCCACAGCCGTACTTCGTCCCGGTGAGGTGCAGCTCGTCCCGGAGCACCCAGAGCAGGGGGGTATCGGGTTCGCTTGTTACCTCCTGCTTCTTTCCGTTGATATCCAGAGAGATGGCCATATAAACTGCGGGATATCTCTGGGAGAGTAAATACCTTTGGAAATTACGTAACCAGGATATCCTGGATTTTGGTACCTGCCCAAGACGGAGATTAAAAAATCCCTGCACTATCCAAAGATATATCGGGCATGTATCGGTTACACACCTGCAATGGGTGAAGCAGCATGAACATGCGAAAAATGGCAAGCCTGGTTTTGATCGTGGTATCATCGCTCACGATTTTTCCCATCTCATCCGCATATGCCTGGGTATTCCCTCCCTACCAGGAAATAATCATGTTCTCACCATCCATTGTGCAGGGCGAGCCCTTCATTGTCCAAGGAACTGAGCCCAATTTCACCGCACTCCGGTTCTGGCTTATCGGGCCGGACTCCTTCTCGACAACCGAGGAGAAACTCAATCCGCAGTACCCGTTCGTTTATATGCTCAATGGAGGGCAAACAAGAAACCTGACACCGGGGCAGTATCACCTCGTCATCCAGTTTCCCGGTACAGACGGGATCTTTGATGTCGACTCAAATGCATCTAGTGAAAACGGGTACTCGTATACATCGTTAATCGCTGCACTGAACGACCCGGCGGTGAATGACACCTATACGGATTACGTATTTTCCGTAGCCGGGGCACCCGCACCGGCAAATGCTCCCGGCCCGGTCCTCTCGATCAGTCCGGTTGATGATCAGAGTACAGGCGATACCTTTGTCGTCCAAGGTACGACAGAACTGCCTGTCGGCACACAGCTTATGCTTTATATCGGTTCTCCCACCGGTTTCCAGCCCGGAGGGGAAGCACCCACCAATGGAGGATCCGGTGGAGTGTTCAATACGACAACGACCGTAAGCGCCGGTCAGAACCAGCTCAACACATGGTCAGCTACGGTGGCCACGACAACCTGGGCCCCGGGAGAATACCCGGTAACGGTCTCCTCACCGGATAAAAGCGTACAAGCCACTTCTTCGTTTAACCTGGTCGGCGGGGTAATTTCCGTGAACCCGGTGACCATTTCCGCCGGGAATAACTCGATAACCGTCAACGGATCGGCAACACTCCCGGTGGGCGAGGTGTTAAATGTCTCGATCCAACACGAACCCCTTGCAGGCATGAAATGCGTATCGCCGGCAACCTTTTGTGGCACATACGCGGGATCTGCACTTGTTACCAACGACGGGGATGCTACAAATTCGTGGTCCCTTACCGCAGATACGACTTCGTTCTGGTCCGGTAATTATTCCGTTACGGTCAGTTCAGGAGAGGCTGTTCCTGCATTTTCGACATTCATCTCTCCGGTGGTGATAATACCTGCAACGGAACGATCACGGAGAACCGATGAAGAATATTTCCGCATGGCATTTTCGTTCTGATTACGACAGCTACCACTCTAAAAACTACAGCGTAATCTTCTTTAAGATCTGCCCGTTCTTGAAGATCGTGATCCCGCCGCCGCTCTGGGAGACCACGATACCCACGGCCCGGGTCACGCTGGTGATCGCAGCGACCGAGTTGTGCCGCGTCCCCATACCTTTGGGAAGCGTCACTTTGCTCGAGTCCACGGTAATATACCGTCCCGAGGCCTCGATAAACCCGTCGCCCGAGACAACAAATGCTCCGTCAAGCTGGGCAAACTCCTTGATATTTTCCTTAAGATCGGCATTCGTCACCATGCGCATCTCAGGCTGGTGACCTTCAAAGGCATTGAGCATGATCTGCCGGGACTTGGCGAGCACATTCTTTGTGTCGCCGATCAGAAACGTCGTGCCGACTGCTTTTCCTTCCCTGCCTTCGATCGAGATCTCGGTGCAGATATGGAAGACGGAATCAAAGACTTCTTCTCGTACATCGGTATCGGCGACGACCTGATCCTTCCAGGTATCGGTGCTGATCCGCACCTCGCCGGTCTGTTTCCGGTCGGTGATGTCATGGCCGATGCAGAGTACTTCGATGATATGGCCCTGCGGGTCACGGATCGCTTTGTTGATCCACGCGATCCAGACAATATCCCCGTTCCTGCGGATATTCTCGCTGACGTTGATCGCGTACCCCTCGGCATTGAACCCCAGGTCGTTTGCCATCATCGAGAGATCGTGGCCGCCCCGGTTCTTCTCCGGCGCGATCGTCCCCACGACATTCTTTCCTATAAGGCCGGACTCGGGATAATCGAAGAACGATGCCGTGAAGGAATTGACATAGGTGATGACACCCTGGGTATCCATGCGCACGATAATGCTCTGGGTGTTCTGCATCATCTCGCGGTACTTCGCCTCGCTCTCTTTGAGCGCATCCCGCATCTTCTTTTTGTCAGAGACATCGGTCACGACGACCGTGCCGCCTTTTTTTGCATCCAGCGGATCGAGGAGCCGGGCCTGCAGGGTACAGGCAATAATACTGCCCCCGGGACGCACGAGTTCGCAGTCCGCGCAACCGTTCCCCAGCACATCCCGGTGGATCTGGAGGTCCCGGCAGACCTGCATAAATTCTTCGTCGGTCCTGAAAAGCGACCGGACCGGTTTTCCCATGATGGCAGACTCAGGGGCCCCCATGAGCGCCGAAAAGGGATGGTTGATCCATTCGATAACGGCGTTTCGCATCTGGAATATCCCGAGCGGCGTTGCCGAAAGGATCGCGGTCAGTTGGTCGTTCTGCAGTTTAATGTCGCGTTCCGATTTCTTGCGCAGTGCTGCCTGTTTGACGAGCGTAACCAGATCTGCAGCCGGTGAACGCAGGTCTGCGGCCCGGGAAAAGACGATCTCCCCGCCATTACTGACCTCCTCGAAGGCAACCCGGGTCTCACCCTTCCGGTGGAAGATGATGACCGGCGTAGGGTTTCCCATGGACCGGAGATAGCGCAAAAAGGCGATACCGTCCATATCGGAGACAAACTCGATCCCATTGACCGGTGAGATCTCTTCGTAACAGACGATAACGTCAAAGGCCCGGTTCTTGAGCTTCTCGATTGCCTGCTTGGTGGAGGCCACGACCTCGAGCCGCACCTCCCCGGTCTTTTCAAGGACCGGTCGGAACTGGGCCAGAAAATCAGTGTTGTCATCGACGAACAGGACAGATATCATGGAAGAACTCCCGGGATTTCCACGAGGGTGTATACCGTATGATCTCTTCAGTTTTTGCAATAAATAGTTGTCTGGATGAAGGAAACTGTCCGTTTCGGGCAATGTATGACGGGAAAATCCGCTGCACCTACGGCCCGGGCAGGGATTTATCCCGCGTCGTTTTCGGTATCCCTTTCACCGGCATCGAATTTCCCGACAAGGAGCCATATACCGACAATAATGACAAGCGGGACGCCGACCGGAACGGAAGAGCCGTGATTGTTGGCAAGGGTGGGCCCGTACTGGACAAGCATTGCAGCGAGGAAGAGCACCCCGGAGATGACGGTGAGGATTCCCGCGGATTTTACACAACAGGGCACGCGTCGTGCGGCGGCAATCGCGAGGACAATAGTCGCCGCGACGAGGAGAAAGGCCCCGGACACCCAGACAATGGTTGAAGAGGCACTTGAACCCCTGAGCACCCCCTGGATCACGAACTGGATATCCCTATGTACAAGAATCAGGCTGTTTCCCATGGCACTCGTCTGGTACCGGAAGAGCGCCCACTGCATGCCATTTGCCAGGTGATTGCCGATAACATAGATGTTGAGAGGTACAAAAAAGAGCAGGCATTCGCACATGAGCGGTAAGGTAAGGCGGGTCATAGGAGCAAAAAAGGTAAGCAATCTATGACCGGAAGAACCGGTTACTGGTTGCCGCTCCCGACAATAGCGAGCTGGTACATCCAGTCCATCAGGGGGTGGCACTCGTCCACGACACATTCAAGGTCGCAGGAGATGCAGGGGATCAGTTCGTCACCGGCGAGCAGGTCTTCGGGATGGACCGGCTGCCTCTTTGCTTTGAGGAGATACGTCTTGATCCCCTCTTTTTTATATTCAACCCGGTCGATAAGCCCGTTATCTTCGAGTTTCTTTACGATCCTCGAACATTTCCGGCTGTCTACCCCAAGTTCCTTCCAGAGTTCGCTCTGGAGGATCCCTTCCGGGTGCGACTGGATCAGGGCAAATGCTTCATCTTCGGCTTCAGGCATTGCAGAACCTCCTCCTTTCATCGTCAGAGGGCCGGGGCAATGGTAAGAATATTATTACCCCGGATAACAACGGTGCCCAGACTGCGCCCGCGCTCGTTGTTGATAAATTCGATCGTCTCGTCCATATGGATATTGAGATATTCGTCCACCGCTACAAGCCGGCCCTGTAGTTTGCGTCCCTCATCCTTGATCTCCACAACGATCTTGGAATCTACGAGGGCAAACACTTTCTTTATGGGCAAAACAATTCCGTTAACCATCTGTCCTGATTTGGGTCGGAAGATAATTAAAGTTTGCTAGGAGGGCCGGGAGAAGGAACCGGGCCGTATTCTTACCGGTGTAGTATGAGACAAATCCCCTTCCCGGAATTATTCTGTAAGCGGCTCCCATCGTTTTTCCAGTGCCCGTTCGACGTCAGGGAGGGTGGTGTACTCCATCTCGTCGAGGGAGAGCCGGTGGGGTTCAAAGGGACCCTGCGCACGGATCGTATCGGCGAGCTCGTTGCATCGCGCCCTGACCCGGTCGAACCCGGGGTCATCGAACATATCGGCCGGGCCGATCAGGGTGCCGTTGGTGACCTGGAACCCGAAACAGATGACCCGGGGCGGGCCGTCGAACCGGGTGCAGTTGGCATCACAGAGGCCGACCGGCATAAACGGGCCGTGGTGGGATCCGCGCATCCAGCCTGCAACAAGCACCGGGATAGTAAACGGCTCGATCACCTCGCCCATGGAGGGAAAACCGCTCTGCGCCCGGACGATCATAACCGGGTCATCCTTTCCGACATACCGTCCAGCCGTCATATTGAGGCGCTGGGTACTGGTCGCGGCTGCGATCGTGCCGTCCTTTTTATAGACGTGTTTGATGACGTACCGGGAGGGTGCCCCGATATAGGCAAGCATGTTGTAACTCTCTTTGGGGCAGGAGAATCTCACGTTTCGTTTTTTGACCAGATCGTGGACTTCGAACACAAAGCCGTCGTGCAGGGCAGGATCGATGACGAGCCCGGGGGTATTGAAGGGATCGGCGAAGATCTTGTACAGGTAGAAGTTCCATGCGCCGGGTTCGGTCTTGTCAGCCATAAAAATCATGACCGGATCCGAACCCCGCTCTTCGAACTCCATCTCGGCGACTCCCGGGCCCATGCCCCTGACATTCCCCGAGAACGCATCGGCGAGCATGTCCTGGCCTGCACCGTACAGTTTGAGGTCTTTTGCGATGGCGGTACATTCCAGGAAAACGTTCCAGGCAAGCTGGTGGATCTCCTCGTTGTCAACCCCCCGGGTGTGGGTCATAATGAGCTCGAGATCGTCGCCGCAGTGGGTCACAAAGGAATCGATAAGCAGCGAACCCCGCTCGGCTTTGAGCATCTGTGCCGCCTTTTCGAGGAGCTTGGGGTGGGTGCGGGAATGGCCGGGAAAACTTCCCACATCCGCTTTAATGACGGAGATCGTGGTCTTTGGCATAACGGTTCACAGTAGGTGATGGTTTCCGGGAACCTAAAATGGTTGGGGAAGAAAAAAGCCGCCCGCCTTACTGCAGGGACTTCCGGATGGCCGATGCAGTCCCGTACGAACCGAATGCCTTGAAGAAGACTAAGCTTTCTGCGTACGCCATTGCCTGCATGGCCTTGTTGGTATCTTCGTCGACTGCGTAGATTTCTTTATAGAAGACTTTTATCGCGTTCTTGCAGTTGCCGTCGATAATCTGACGGTCTTTTTTGCCCGGGTTGTCGGGCCGGTATTTCTCCAGCGTCCAGTCCATGATATCCTTGTACAGCTTCGGCTCGTAGATCTTCAGGATGCCAAACGCAACATCCTGCCAGAAGGTACCGACATTTCCCTTGATGATATCGCCTTTGGGGAAGTGCAGGTTGATGAGATCCCGGGGGGTGCCGGTGATGCCGTGCTGGGCGATCCCGACCGTGAGATGGTTGTCCCGGAGCGCCTGAGCGATAGCCTGTGTCCGGGGGATATCGATCGAGAGTCTGTTCGACAACGTTCCCGTTGGCATCGTAGGAATGGCCGTGCGAACTCCCGTTTGCGATAGCGATCACGTTGGGGTAGACCTCGTTTTCGTTGAGGGCCTTGATAAAGCCGACCGCTTCCTCGGGCTTGGTGAGGATCAGGCCTTCGGTATCTTTCCTCCCGATCTCCCCCACTTCCACTTCAAGGCCAAAGTCCCGGCCCTTCATTTTTTGCTGGATATACTTAGCGATCTCGGACGTGACCTGGATGTTCTGCGCGAGTTCCTCCCGGACATTCTTTCCCTGGAAGTTGAAGAGGTGCGAGGCATCGATGGCAAAGGAGGTGTACCCGGCACTCACCTGCGCATCGATCAGCTGTTTTGTTCCCAGGATCTCGGCGGCGTCCCCCTTTTTGATCGAGATGTGATCTGCATGAAGCGCCCAGACGTCGCACCCCGTCGCCGCTGCTGCGGCGTGCATCTTCTCCGAGAAGACCTGCGGGGTCATACCGGTGTACCCGCCGGTAAGATCGGATTCCGACCGGGCGAGTTCCATGAAGACCGCTGAATCGGTGTCTTTTGCTGCTTTGAAAATGCCTTCGGCAACCGTCGCGATGCGGACGTTTGCGGCCATGACGATGGCTTTTTTGCCGTTCACCCCGGTTAAAATGGTCGAGCCCGGGATCGGCTCAAAGGTGTGCGTGTTCATGATGCTGCTCCTTTACGTACCTTCCTTCATATATTTTTCAATCTTTGCGATCTCCTTTTTGCCGCCGATGTAAATGGGCGTGACCTGATCGATCGATGACGGCGTGATCTCCCGGTAATCCCGGTGCCCGTCGCTGACCGCCCCCCCGGCCTCGCAGATGATCATGGCCATGGGGTTTGCCTCGTAGAGGAGGCGCAGTTTCCCGGTCTCCTTTCCCTTGTACCCGGGTACGTAAACACCCCGCCTTTGTGGAGGATCTGGTGGACGTCAGCGACAAAACAGCCGCTGAACCGGAGTTTGTAGCCCTCGTTCTCGAGATGGCCGATCCACTGTGCGTGGGGTTCGAGATAGTCCCTGCGCAGCGCCCCGGGAGAATGGATCTTGCCGTCGGGAATATGTATGTCGCGGTGGCGCAGGACAAATTCCCCGTCTTCGCGCTGGACGAATTCGTGCACGCCGTGTTTGGTGGTAAACGTGAGAAGCGTAAGAGGCCCGTACAGCATGTACATGGAGGCGATCATCCGGGATCCCTTTTCGAGGACATCGCCGGGATAGATCCCGATGATGGAGCCGACGCAGAGGTTGACATCGATGAGCGAGGAGCCATCGAGCGGGTCGATAACAACGCCGAAATTATTCTTTGCCTTGTCGACCTCGATGATCTTTTCCTGCTCTTCGGTCGCGATGTACCGGACGAGACGGGATTGTATGAGCGCGTTGACAAATATATCGTCGGCGAACTTGTCAAGAGGCTTCTGGTCTTCCCCGAAGATGTTTTGGGTGCCGCAGTCCCCGGTATTCATGCAGTTTGCAAGAAATCCCGTTTTTATCTCGCCTGCCTGTTCGCTCAGGAAGAGAATAAGCCCGGCAAGATTTTTTTCCGTTCCGGCTTCAGCAAGAAAATCCTTGAGGATCATGGTATAACTCCTGGTACCACCGCAAGAGACTCACCGGCTTCATGCCGGTTCACCGGTCTTTTGCATGCTCCAGTTCGTGGTTAGTCCTTTGATCGCGATGTTTATCAGGATTGTTGATCGAAAACGCGCCCGGCTTCATTACGATGAATGAGTCTGTGCTAAACCCGGGAACTGCCGGCACACATTATGCAGACTCCGGTGTTTCTCTCATATGAATATAGTTTTCCTTTTTGATCTAGAGTTTTTAAGAAAACTATATACTTGCCAGCGCTAATATGAACGTAAGAAAAGTTCAGCACGGCCCGGGAGATCCTCGGGCACCACCATTCCATGGCTCAAAGCCGCCGACCAGGGGATTGAATCCATGACCGTCCTTATCGTTTATTATTCCCGCACGGGACATACCCAGACTGTGGCAACAGCACTTGCCGGCACGCTGGGCGCAGAGCTTGTCCGGATCGAGCCCGCCGGCCGCGTGAACCTTGCCTTCGGCGTCATCGAAGCGCTCATGTCTATGAACTGCCCCATCAAACCCTGCAAAACCGATCTTGCCGACGTTGACACGCTCGTGATCGCAACACCTGTCTGGGCAACCAAGGTCCCGCCGTATGTCAACATGTATCTTTCCCTCGTGACCGGCATCGAAGGAAAACCGTTCCACGTGCTCGTGGAGCGCGGTAATCCTGGCCCAGACCGCCCGATCGAGGTCGTGCAGCATCAGCTCGAGAAGAAAGGCATGCACTTTGTGTCCTCAGCCGTTACCGTAGAAAATGACGTGGATGGCGGGTTGTACGAGGATACCGTGCGCCAGTTTGCAGAGGGGATCCTCGGGAAGTGACCACGGTGCTATCGCACCGCCCGGACCTCTATCTCGTAGTACTCATTATCGTAGTATTCGCCGTAGCCCTTGCTGCAGGTTGCCTGTTTACCCGGCAATCGGTTGTCGTTCCCCACATCGAAGTGGGCACGGGAGAATCGGCGCCGGTTAATGCCACGAGTACATTCCTGTTTGAGAAGAGCCAGGTCACTATCTCGGTGCCGGTCGATGCCGCTGTCTACCAGGCAGCACAATCGACTGCCCGGTCAGTCTCCATCTATGGTAATGTCTCCGAGAACACGTGGGTGTCAGCCAGTCTACCTGGAGATGATCGACGATCCGGCGCAGGACTCGATGTACGCCGATCTTATCGCCCAGTTCCGGAAGATCCGGGATGACCAGGGACTTTCAAGCGACGAGTACCTCGAACTTATGGCAACCTATATCCAGTCCCTTCCCTACCAGAGCAGGCCCGGACAGCAGGCGAAGTACCCGGTCGAGACGCTGGTGGAAGGGACCGGGGACTGTGCCGACAAGAGCCTGCTTCTTGCCGGGCTCCTCTCCCGGGAAGGATACAAGGTCTCGCTTTTGGTGTTCGATCCCGAATCCCATATGGCGCTTGGTGTGGGCTCCCCCGATTCGTTCTATAAGGACACCGGGTTTGCCTACCTTGAGACAACCAATCTTTCCTATGTGGGAATACCGCCCGCTGAACTCGAAGGGGGCGTGATTCTCACCTCCGAACCGATGGTCATCCCGGTGGGGAACGGTACAACGGTGTATACCAGCGGTGCGGAAACAGCATACATAAACGATATGTCCAACCTCTCGGCGCAGAAAGCGATCAGTATTGGAACGCAGGTCAAACCGCTCACGGCCGATATCGCGACAAAACAAGGACAGATTGCCGGGCTCGATGCGCAGATGAGTGCCATGCGAAGTGCAGGAAATATCGCGGGTTATAATGCACAGGTCTCTTCCCAGAACGCGCTTGTCTCGTCTTATAACGCTGAACTTGCCTCGTACCGCGAGCAGGAAACACTCGATCAGGACTATGCAGACGTCTACAATTACATTATCACGCACGTGTACGACCGGAAAGGCACGTATGCCTGGGTGAAGGCGAACATGCCGGGGTAGATGGATCCGGTTCAGATCACCCCTCTTATGAAGGATAAAAAAAAGGGCTCTGTAGAAATAGGAAAAAAAGAAGTGCTCATTCCCCGTATTTTTCCTGTTCCCGGATGAATTTTTTTACCAGTTTCCTGAACCGGTCCATCGTATCCCAGTTCTCCATGAGGATCCGGTGGATGTGGCGGGTATCAAGGCCGGTATACTCGTGCACAAGGATGTTCCGGAACCCGGCGAGTTTTGCCATCCCGGCGGCAAGCTCTTCCGGGATAATTGCAGAGTTTCCCAGCACATTGAAGGTCTCACGGTAGGTGTCAGGCCGGCGCGGGGTCTTCATCACCGCCATGCCGGTTGCAAGGTCAATGGACGCCTGAATGGCAAGGAGCATCGCATGGCAGACCATGTACTGCGTATCTTTCTCGCGTTCGAACTTCTCAAACGGGATCTGTCGGTAACGCTGCCATGCCTCAAGCGCTTCATCGAGAGACTGTACCTGTGCAAGGAGTCGCATATCAGGCCTGTGCAAGATATTCCCGGTCAAAGAGATCGTACGTGAACTTTATGTCCTGGTACTCGACCAGCACCCGGGTCTCGAAATCGATCCGGTCGTCCCCATCGCAGACAAACACCGCTCGACCCGAACTGATCACCTCATACTGGAACCAGACCGGCTCGTGGTTGATGACCCTGACATCGCATTCGTACCGGAATGCAAGGGCCCTCCCGAGGGCATCCGCAACCCGCGAGGCATAGAAAAGGGGATCGTCCCTGCAAACCTGTTCATCCGCAAGCAGTGCAATATCGATATCGCGGAAATCATCGCGGGAAAGAAACGATCCGTAGAGATATGCTACCCGCAATGAAGGAAAGGATGCCATCACGTCCTGTATCAGATTGATGATACGTCCCCTTTCCTCCTGCCCGCTCATGATGAGATATAAGCAGCGGGAGATTAAAAAAGATACTTTCTCCTTCGTATCCGGCCGATCACGCGTTCCTGAAAATCAGTTTCCCCTCTTTTTCGTCAACGACAATCTCTTTGTCTTTGTTTACGTTTCCTTCCAGGATCATCTTTGAGAGTTCATTCAGCAGGTTTTTCTGGATCACCCGTTTGATGGGTCGTGCCCCGAACTGGGGGTCAAACCCCTGGGTGGCGATGAACTGGATGGCTTTTTTGGTTAACTTGAGCCGGACACCGCTCTTTTCGAGCATTTTCTGGATACTACCCACCTGCAGCTCGACGACCTTGTGGATCTCGTCCTTCGTGAGCGGTTTGAACATGATGATCTCGTCGATCCGGTTGAGGAATTCCGGGCGCATGGTCTTTTTGAGCAGCTCGAAGACCTGCTCCCGGGTCTGGTTATAGACCTCGTCGCGGTTTGTGTCGGTCACATGCTCCAGGTTTTCCTGGATGATGTGGGAACCGATGTTGGAGGTCATGATAATGATGGTGTTCTTGAAGTCCACGGTCCGGCCCTTGTTGTCGGTCAATCGGCCGTCGTCAAGGACCTGGAGCAGGATATTGAACACATCCGGGTGGGCTTTCTCGATCTCGTCGAGCAGTACCACCGAATACGGCTTTCTCCGGACGGCTTCGGTCAGCTGCCCGCTCTCCTCGTATCCCACGTAGCCCGGGGGGGCGCCGACCAGCCGTGAGACCGTATGCCGTTCCTGGTATTCCGACATATCGATGCGCACCATGCTGTTCTCGTTGTTGAACAGGAATTCCGCGAGCGCTTTTGCGAGCTCGGTCTTTCCGACACCGGTCGTCCCGAGGAAGATAAAGGAACCGATCGGGCGTTTTGTGTCCTGCAGCCCGGCACGGCTCCTCCGGATGGCATCTGAGACTGCCTCGATCGCATCGTCCTGTCCCACCACGCGCATGTGCAGTTCGGTCTCAAGGTTTAACAGTTTCTGTTTCTCGCTCTGCAGCATCCGGCTCACCGGGATGCCGGTCCAGCGTGCAACTACTTCGGCGATCTCTTCCGCGTCCACCTCCTCGTTCACCATCGCGGAATCCTTCTGCTGCTCGATGAGCTTCTTCTTGAGGCCCTCCATGACCTTCTCGGTATCCGGGATCCGGCCGTACCGGATCTCTGCCACCTTCCCGAGATCGCCGTTGCGTTCGGCGCGTTCAGCCTCGAATTTCAGGGTCTCGATCTCGTTTTTCCGCGCATCTATCTGGTCGACGAGATCCTTTTCCGCCTGCCACTTTGCCGTTACCCGGTTTTTCTCCTCGGTCAGGTTCCCGATCTCTGCATTGAGCCCTTTGAGTTTCCCCTGGTCTTTTTCGCGCTTGATGGCTTCCCGTTCGATCTCCAGCTGCCGGAGTTTGCGTTCAATCGTTTCCAGTTCTTCCGGTTTGGAGTTGATCTCAAGGCGGAGTTTTGATGCCGCCTCGTCGATCAGGTCGATGGCCTTGTCGGGAAGGAACCGGTCGGAGATATAGCGCTGCGACAGTTCGACGGCGGCAATGATCGCCTCATCCTTGATCCGGACATGGTGATGGATCTCGTATTTCTCCTTGATTCCCCGGAGGATGGAGATGGCATCGAGCGTATCCGGCTCGTTGACCATCACCGGCTGGAACCGCCGTTCGAGCGCCTTGTCCTTCTCGAAATATTTCTGGAACTCTTTGAGAGTCGTCGCGCCAATGACGTGGAGTTCTCCCCGTGAAAGCGCTGGTTTGAGGATATTGGCGGCGTCCATGGCGCCTTCGCTTGCGCCTGCGCCGACGAGGGTATGGATCTCGTCGATGAACAGGATAATCTCCCCTTCAGCGGCAGTCACTTCTTTGATCACGCTTTTTAACCGCTCCTCGAACTCGCCTTTGAATTTGGCCCCGGCAATCAGAGCACCCATGTCAAGGGCAAAGATCTGCTTGTTTTTGAGGTTTTCCGGGACATCCCCATCGATGATCCGGTGGGCGAGACCTTCTGCGATTGCGGTCTTTCCGACACCCGGTTCACCGATGAGGATGGGGTTGTTTTTCGTTCTCCGGGAAAGAATCTGCAGCACCCGGCGGATCTCGTCGTCCCGGCCGATGACCGGATCGAGCTTGCCGCTCCGGGCGAGATCGTTGAGGTTCCTGGCGTATTTTTCGAGGGAATTATAGGTCTCTTCCGCGGTCGGGCTGTTCACGGTAGACCCTTTCCGCAGCTCGGCAATGCCCGCTCTCAGGTCTTTTTCGCTCACCCGGTTCTCCTTGAGGAGGCGCGACGTGCTGTTGTTCACCGAAAAAATGCCGAGGAGCAGAGATTCGAGAGAGACGAGTTCGTCCTTGAATTCCTGGGCGACCGCCTTTGCTTTCTCGATGGCCTTATTTGCGTCATTGGAAAGATACGGCTCCCCGCCGCTGACTTTGGGAAGCGCATCAATGATTTTGTCGAGTTCAGGCGTGAACAGGTCGAGGTTCACGTTCAGTTTTTTCAGGAGGCGTGGGATGACGTACTCGTCAACCATCAGCATACCTTTGAGTAAGTGCGACGTCTCTATCGCCTGGTTCTGGTGTGCCGCCGCAATCTCCATTGCTTTTTCTACGGCTTCCTGTGATTTGAGGGTGAAATTGTTCAAGTTCATACTATCGTCCTTTCCCCGTTACGTTTCACTGTTCGTTTCTCGTTCTAATAGCTTGCTAAAGCGGAACACTGACTGGTGGCAGTATGGGTTTCCCGGTTATGAACCGACGAATGCCTCTTTCATCAGATCTTCCTGTTTTTTCGTAAGGTCTGCTGGAATCTTCACGATGACCTTCACCAGAAGATCCCCCCGCCGGTCTGCATTCAGGAAAGGCATGCCCTGGTTCCGGAGCCGGAAGAGGGTGTGGCTCTGGGTCCCCCGGGGGATTTTCAGGAGCGCACTGCCGGTTATTGTAGGTACACTGATCTCCCCGCCAAGGAGTGCGGTTGGCAGCCCCACGACCGCAGTCGTGCGGAGATCGGCACCCTGCCGTTCGAAGACGTCATGCTTTTTCACATGGACGACGGCATAGAGATCGCCCGGTGGCCCCCGGTTCTCTCCCGGTTCGCCCTCCCCGGCGATCCTCAGGAGCTGCCCGTCTTCAACGCCGCGGGGGATCGTTACTTCAATTTTTCTTGTTTTCTGCAGGACGCCGCTGCCGTGACAGGTCTGGCAGGGTCGTTCGACGATCCGGCCGCTCCCGCCGCACTCCGGGCAGGTGGCGAGGCTGGTTACCTGGCGGTTCCGGATCCTCTGGGGTGTCCGGATCTCGCCGGTCCCATGGCAGGTCGGGCATTCCTTGAGATACCCGGGTTGTGCACCGGTGCCGTGACAGGTACTGCATTCCGACTGGTGCGGGACGGCAACCGTGTTTTTCGTCCCGTAGAATGCGTCGGTGAGAGAGATCTCTATATCGTACCGGAGGTCCGCACCGGCCCGGCTCCTGGCCCGCTGCGGTCCGGTGGAGAACGCATCGAAGATATCCCCGAGCCCGAAGTCCCGGAACAGGTCGTCGTAGCTGGGAGCCTGGTACCGTGACTCGTCCCCGGGTGCGAAATCCGCATGGCCGACCTGGTCGTACTGGGCCTTTTTCGTGGGATCGCTAAGCACCTGATAGGCCTCATTGACCTCCTTGAACTTCTCTTCTGCCTCTTTACTGCCTTTGTTGAGGTCCGGGTGGTATTTTCGCGCAAGGTGCCGGAACGCTTTTTTGAGATCGTCCGCTGATGCATCCCGTTTTACGCCCAGTACCTCGTAATAATCCTGTGTAGCCATACGTGCCTGAAAAAATATTATTTTTCATCCTTCACTTTGAAATCAGCGTCGACGACCTTCTCGCCGTCCGGGCCCGGCGCATTACTGCTGGCGCCTTCACCCGGAGGAGCTTCCTGGGATCCGGCCTGCTGCTGTGCCTGCTGGCTGACGTGCTGGTATGCGGCAGTACCGGCTTCTCCCAGCACCTTCTGGAGGTTTTCCATCTCTGACCGGATCTTTGGGGTGTCTTTTCCTTCCAGTGCGGCCTTTGTGGCGGTTATGGCACTGTTCAGCCGTTCCGTTATGTCTGCATTGAGTTTGTCGGCAAGGTCGGCCTTTGTTTTTTCTGCTGTGTACACGAGGGAATCGGCGGTGTTGCGCGTCTCGATCTCCTCTTTCCGCGCTTTGTCCTGCTCCTCGAACTCCTTGGCATCGCTGACCATCTTTTTCACGTCGCTGTCCGAGAGTTTTGACGATGCGGTGATGGTCATCTTCTGCTCTTTACCGGTGCCGAGATCTTTTGCCGAGACGTTGAGGATACCGGAAGCGTCGATATCGAACGTGACTTCGACCTGCGGGACGCCCCGGGTGCCGGGGGAAGGCCGACGAGGTTAAACTGGCCGAGGCTCACGTTATCTGCGGCCATTGCCCGTTCTCCCTGAAGCACGTGGATCGTGACCGAGGTCTGCATATCCGCGGCGGTCGAGAAGATCTGGCTCTTCTTTGTCGGGATCGTGGTGTTCCGGTCGATCAGAGCCGTCCTGACGCCGCCGAGGGTTTCAAGGCCTAAGGTGAGTGGGGTGACGTCCAAAAGCACCATGTCGGTAATTTCTCCGCCGAGAATGCCGCCCTGGATTGCCGCGCCCATCGCGACACACTCCATGGGATCGATGCCCCGCACCATCTTGTCGCCGACGTGGTCCGCGATGAATTTCTGGACCACCGGCATACGGGTCGGCCCGCCGACGAGGATGACCTTCTGGATATCGTCTTTGGTCAGTTTTGCGTCTTTTAATGCCTGGTCGAAGGGCCCGATACACCGCTTGATGATGGGTTCGACCAGCTGCTCGAGCTTTGCCCGGGACAGTTTCATGGAGAGGTGTTTGGGGCCTGACTGGGTGGCGGAAACGTACGGGAGGTTGATCTCGGTCTCAAGGACCGTCGAGAGTTCGATCTTTGCCTTCTCAGCGGCCTCTTTGACCCGGTTGATCGCCATCTTGTCGTTCCTGAGATCGATGCCTTCCTGTTTCTTGAACTCCGCTGCGATCCATTCGTAGATCGCGGTGTCCATGTCGGTGCCTCCGAGCTGGGTGTCACCGGAGGTTGCGAGGACGGTGAAGGTACCGCCGCCGAACTCCATGATGGTGACATCGAGGGTCCCGCCGCCGAGATCGAAGACGAGGATCTTGTACTCGCCGCCTTTGTCGAGCCCGTAGGCCATGGACGCTGCGGTGGGTTCGTTCACGAGCCGTACTACGTCAAGACCTGCGATCTTGCCGGCGTCCTTGGTTGCCGTGCGCTGGTTGTCGTTGAAGTAGGCGGGGACGGTGATAACGGCCTTTGTTACTTTCTCGCCGAGGAACGCTTCCGCGTCCCTCTTTATCTTCTGCAGGATAAATGCCGAGATCTGCTGGGGCGTGTAGTCTTTCCCGTATATTTTGTACACGTGGGAGCTGCCGATTTTTCTTTTTGCAGCTGAGATTGTGCCGTCTGGATTGCTCACCGCTTGGCGCCGTGCGGGTTCTCCTACGAGGAGCTGGCCGTCTGCCGTAAACGCTACATACGAAGGGAACATCTTCCCGGCTACGGTTGCACCTTCCGCTGAAGGAATGATCGTCGGTTTGCCACCGACCATTACCGCAGCTTCGCTGTTGGAGGTTCCCAGGTCAATGCCGATTATTTTCTCTTTAGCCATTGTTCTCACCCGTTTCTTCACTTACGTGTTCTGCGATCTTTACTTTCGAAGGTCTGATTATTTTAGATTTGAGTTGGTACCCTTTTTCCAGTTCTTCAAGAACGGTGTGGTGCTCTTTGTTGCACTTCTCGGTGCAGAGGGCCTCGTGGCACTGCGGATCGAATTTTTTCCCGACGCATTCTATCGGCTTTAACCCATAGGCCGAAAGGATTTTCGCGAAATTTTTGTAGATCATTTCCATTCCCACCTTGTTTTTTCCCTGTTCGAGAGAGGGAAGTGCCCGTTCGAAATCGTCGAGAATGACGAGGAGGTCGCAGATCAGGTTCTCGTTTGCGAGGGCGATGATCGCTCCTTTCTCTTTCTCAGACCATTTGCGGTAATTGTCGAACTCTGCCCGGAGATATTTCATCTGCTCCAGCCGTTCCTCCGCGAGACGTGTTTTTTCTTCGAGCTCCTTTTTCAGCCGGTCGATTTCTTCAGTCGGTTGGGAGTCATCCATTACATCGTCCTCGTGCCTGTGTTCGGGGCGATCCGCCGGTCTCGTACCCGCCAGGGCAGGATGCTCCGTCCGAGGTCTCCTTCCTGTACGGTAATTTTTACGTCGTTGGTTTCTGTCATAATCATAAGCCTCCTTTTTGAGGTTAACCATTAGTTAGGATTATGTAGTATATAAAATTATTGTGTAGCGGTTCTGTCAAGTCTGCGGGGGGTAAGAGATCTTGAAAAGTGCTGTCAAAAGTCGGGGGTTATTTCAAAAAATAGAGAGAGATTAGAGGTTACCGTTGGCTTGCCGGGTAACCTGTTCCTGTAACTAACATCAGGAATCCTATAACGATCAGACCTAGACCTACGATCACCATAAGAATTGCTCCCCATAACACCGCAATTACTGGTAGAAGCAATCCCCCGATAATGCATAGGAGGATTCCGGTTAGTATTGCCCTTAATGGGATTGTTACCACCTCTTGATAGCATCCGCTAATTATTTTCATCGTCGGTACCCAAAGGTATTTATTCTAACGCGCCAAAAAGGAATTTGTCGGATTCGCTTTTTGGTACCTTCGCGGGTTTCCAAATTACCTTTTTTAGGTTTAATTAAGGGAGCATGAGCCCTGTGTATGAGATCCGGCTTAGTGCGCTATACACAAATAGTTTCTTCTAAAAATTTCATTTTGCTCATGCATGTATGCATGCATGCAAAACTGGTCATTTTCCATATCAGTTGAAGAATTGAAGAGATTATGAAAATACAAAAATAACATTATTTAAAATGTTTTAATATGATTAAACCCTCTTAAAGCATATTTAAAGGTATTAAATGATATGCGGCATTATTTTGGCATTTATGGTAAATTAAAAAAAAAGTTATTTTGCCCGCGCTGCATTCTGAATTAATGTCATCCACTTGTTTTCCCCGTTGACAACAATCCCGCAGGCTTCTGCCGGGGTTCTGCCCTGTAACCCTTCGTGCGGTTTAATGTAGTTGTGATAGACCTGCATACCCTTTAAGATCGGAGTGCTCTTCTTTTTCAGGCCGCGCATGGTCTTTTCCCTATCACGAATTTCGCCGTTGATGCGTTCCATCTTGTTGTTGTTCTCGTTCCATTCGTTACCGGTGAGTTTAATCGCGTTGATGTGCCGGGATTGGGGTTTTGTATTGCTGTAATACTCTTTGTTAAAGGCGGTGTGGTAAGACGGCAGACCATCCGTAACCAGAACCGCCGGTATTTTATCCATGAGTTGTTTGCCTTCGTGGAGTAACCCCGCCGCGTCGTGCATGTGTTTTGAGTCGGCGACTTCCTGAGCAATCCAGTACCGGGTTTCGTCATCAATCAGAGCAAAGAGATATTTCAGGTTGCCCTTGACCGTGATCCAAACTTCATCCGCTCTCCATACGTCGCCAACTTCCGGATTGAGACGGTCAACGTACCCCTTCATCAACATCGTGTATTTCGTGATCCAGTTGCTTATTGTCTGATGGCTGACTTCCGCACCGAGAAGTTTTAACGACCTCTGCGTGTTCCGCAGGGACTCCCCGGAGA
Source organism: uncultured Methanoregulaceae archaeon (assembly GCA_963737635.1). Lineage (GTDB taxonomy): Archaea > Halobacteriota > Methanomicrobia > Methanomicrobiales > Methanospirillaceae > Methanoregula. The sequence continues at coordinate 2,387,402 of CAVTTL010000001.1, read as the reverse complement.
AGTAAAGCTGCATCGCTGCCGTGATTGCCTTCGGGTTGTGTTTCATCTTTTCAAAGCCGATGTTAATACTGAACTGCTTGCCACAGTCACGGCAGATGTACCGCTGAATATCGGTGTTCTTGTTGTGTCTAATCCCAAACTTCTGGATGTTTGCCGTTCCGCAGGCAGGGCAGTTTGTCAGGACTACCGGATCAAGGGTTACGTTTGCCTTGACCTCTTCGCGGAGAGCATATGAGAGTTTCACGGCGATGATGTGTTTGCATTCCACTCCACGGTTTACATGGTCGGGACAGGTGCATTTCCATCCGAGATCGGTTTTCTGTATCTGATACGAGCCGCGTCCCGACTGTGACATGACACGGTACAGGCCGTTGCTGTATCTCCAGATTTGGCCTTTCTTTTCAGTGATTGCCTTTCCGCGTTCCTCGCGGGTTGTGTTTAGTGGTGCAAAGATTTGGGGCATTTTGTTCACCTTCCTATTTACTCTCTATTTACATATAGAATGGCGAACTATTTAAACCTATTTACATATACAAAGGCAATAGACTATAAATAGAATGGCGACAGATTGGTGCCTATGCCAAGAAATGTACGGGCGGATGAATCGGTATTACATCCGGCGACGGCTCAAACCACATCGTTGCGTGTTACTGTTCCTGCGTTTGTTGTCGCCAAACTGGATCTAAAGAAAGGGCACCGGTTCCGATGGTGCATAGAAAGCGAAGGATTGAGGGTTGATGTTATAAGAGATTAATATAATTTTTTATAGTTGAAATTTGAAGATACTGTAACGTGGTTAGTTTGCGCATAACAAAAGTCAAATTTCTTCAAGCAGCAATTGTTTTATTAATTGGGTACCTGATATTGGTGGCTGGTGCAAATTTTTATAATGCGAATATCCCCTTTATAAATCCAATTCAAAATGAACCCCAAGTAATCCCGATAATCTTATACTACCCCCCAACATCGAATCCATCTCCTCTCCCAGTTTGGGATATAAATTCCAATAAATCCAAAAACTCCCCTGATTTTTCAGTTTTAATTATTTTACAGCATTACGGCACTCTTTCTGAAGGATCGCGTGTTGATGTTTGGTCAGGGGGTCATATAGATCCAAGCAAAGCACGTAATTATTCCGGAGTTGATTTGCGATACCAAGTAATATCAAATTTTAATCAATATAACGAATCCGAAAAATCTGGCATTCTCCCTCATGCCGTACTAGGTGGTTTTGAGGCGGCTGATCAATATGATAAATCCGAATCTGCTACAGTGATGCCCGGAGGCCAGTTTTGGATTAATTTGTTCCCTGGAGATCCCTCTCTAATGAGTTTCGATCCCAATAAAACTCCTGTGGGTTCGGATTTTCCTTTCACACAATCAATAAAATGGTACACACAAGGGGATTACTATCCATATATTACCGTTTATTTTAATAACGGAACTTCGGATTTTGTAACATACCCTGATTATAAGATACACGTCTCTAGTTCAGATATCATTCAACAGGAGAAAGATACACGAGTGACCGCAGTATTATCTATTGTACTATTAGCATTCACAGCTTTAACGGGGATTTTATACGTTTTCGTCGAATTGCCGGAAAAATATAATGAAAAGAAACCCCCCACCAATCCAGAGACAGATCCCAAAGAGACAAATCCAGAAACCAAACGGAACAACGGCGCAATCAGAAATGTTCGCAAAAAAAAGTGAGAGCAAACTAATAATTGCCCCAATTAATGATAGGGAGCATCCAAAATTTGCAATTTTTCTATGAGTGATTGGTACCATCTCACATCACCCCCCCGACTTTTGACAGCATCTTTGGGAATGTGCTATCCCCCGCAGACTTTACAGAACCTGTGTCAGCCGGTTCTGTAAAGTCTGCGGGGGGTCAACCCCAAGAGCGGATGCTGTCAAAAGTCGGGTGGTAATTGGTGAATAAAAAAAGGGTGAGATTAATCGATTTTCCACCAGTCACAACTCTTTTTGTCGAGCGGACGTGGCGGTAAAGGATCTGTATCTTTTGGGAGATGGATTATTTCCCCCGTTTCTACAGATATATAATGCCCTTTTCCGGGCTTATTCCCGCATTTATACATCGTCATGATCCCCATACCAAATTTTTCCTTCATACCCCTGTCACAACCATATCCGATTACGCCTCTGGACGATTTTCCCGTCCAAAGGCGTGCTCGAATATTAGTACATCAGTGTGGAATAGCGATAAGTGCTATCCCAACAGCGATAACGACTGCGGCAAAGATTGCAATTGCAATCACAAGCCGAGTCGCATCGGAGATTAAATCGGCCAGTAGGCCGAGCGGGTTGCTTCGTGACATTTTTGTGGTTGTGATGAGTTTGAAATTTCAAGCCCCATACCGGGCTGATCCTGTACCGCAACCATTAAGGGATTGTCTGTAGGAGGGAAAGTATATACTAACTCTACTACCTGAAGGGCATCTCAGGATTGCGAAAGATTGCCCTCGGTTCGCCGACCCGTCATCAAGTCGACTTCTCCGGAAGGCTTGGTGGCGGATGCATAATTCTCATCCTCGTAGCTTTATAAAATACCTCAGTGCCATGTGAAAATATGGCCGGATTGATCCTGAAAAAGCTATTGAACCGCGTAAACCGGTAATACGAGAGAAAATATGCGGGAATTCTCTTAAAATAATTTCAAGGGGATGAGATTTGCTTGAGCCTGTGCCAATTCCTTTGCATTTCTCTCGACAATCGAATATAAATCCTCTCGTTTTTTAATAATGCTGTGTTGAATTTGCTCTAATTTCTCAAATCCACTCCGTAATTCGCGTTCGATCGGTTTGAGTTTAGGTTTAAATTTTTGATTTATAAATTGAACATCTGTTTTATCCACTCCCTTTGATGAATCGAATTTGAAGTTATTTTCGATTTGATTGCGCCATCCAACAAGATCACTTGTTAACACATCCCCGAATCCCGGTATCCTCCGAATTCTTCCGTAAGAGATATCTCCTGCAGTTTCAATTCCAAATGACCTCAATGATGCTTTTCTAGTTGGCCCAATTTTGGAGATTGAACAACTATCGATAAAAAACGAATCAAGATATTTTTTTAGTTGTCTCTCTTTTGCTGCATTTTGCAAGGATAATAATTCTTGTTTGTACTCTTTCTCAATGAATTCGTATTTGATTTTTAAAGATATCAGCCGCTGCAACTGAGATTTAAATGCCTCATCGTTCGCCTCAGATTTCCATTTATCGTTTATTATGATCCAATTTCTCCTGCATTTTTCAAATACCGTCACTCTTCTTTTTTTCTCATTTTGTTCTTGTCCCGGGTAGTAAGCAAGGATGATTCCCAAAAGAAGAGTCAAAATAAAAAGTCCAATGCCGAAAAAAATACCTATTACTATTATTAGTATCGCGATGATTTTTCGAATTTTCCTATTTCTAACAGCAATTTGTAAATGGTAAGGAATGGGTTCAGGTTGAAGATTATAATTTTGCGGATCGATGTTGGGCAGAGGTCCCGGCCGTTTAATTGCAATAAGTTTTTGCCAAAAGATATTGAGATCAAATTTTGGAGAAGTCTCCCGATCCAGAAATAGCAAAATTCCAGATTTTTCTTCTAGTGTACACCACGGACAAGCTGACAACCCCGAATAAAAGAGGTGCATTTGTTCTAAAGGACATTGTTTTAATTTATGTTCGAGGTCATTAAGTAAATTCCACCAACTTTCCGCCGTTGGTCTAAAAGGATATCGAATTCCTTCTTCTGTGAACGCCTGTTCGAAAGCCGTCCCAATCGTACCAGGCACTATTGAAAGATTAACTGAATTGGGGGGAGGTGAAATATTTTTTAACTTCGCTCTTTTGCTGAAGGCAAATCTATATTCTAAAATTGCTCTCTCCATCGAGACATCGTCCCTACCGTGAAAAACACCAGAATAAGGATGCCTACCCATGAACAACAATAGAAAAATAAGAACGGCTAAGCCAAAGTTATCATGATTAGGATTTCGTTCGATTTTAAAGTTTTTTATATTCTGAAGTTCTGGTGGAGTGAATTGGCCAACGCCCACTTCACAAAGATATTTTTTGTTATTAGAATTATTTACTTGAAATGAATCACAATCTATGAGTCGAACACAAGCTTGTTTATTCACTAATATATTTCCTTCATTAACATCCCCAATAACAAATCCGTTTTTGTGAATTACAGCGAACGCAGCAGCGCAATTTTTTGCATTCCTTACCAAAAAATACCAATTAGCTTCAGGAAAAACCTGTTTGCGGTGTGATGGCCCATAGAGCGTATGAATTGGCCAAAATTCGGCTATTTTCTGCATGGTAAAGCCACAAATCTCTCCACTCTGTGCTGAAAAGACTAGGTCGGTGGGCCAGGCAGCAATTGCTTTTAATTCTTCATTACATCCCGTAACCATTAATTTTAATTTTTCCTGTTTTTCATCATCGAGAGATTTAAGATAGATTTTTGCAACAATATTCGATTTTGATTCGATTTCAAATACATTACCCTCACCGCCAGCGCCGATTTTTTTCCCCAATATAACCCGGTTTCCGCTGCTGTCTATAAGATAGCACGAGGATATTATAGTCATAACGAATCACAAACTCAACTCTTAGAATTACACTTTTTCAAACAATGATTAAAGAGCACTGCGAAATTCTCTCTTTTTCTTCCATTTCCCAAGTTGAGAAATTATTGTTATAGTGAGTTTTATATTTACCGAAAAAATTATCATATCGTACATATAATTTCACTTCATTGGGAGGTTTCAGAAATGGCAACAAAGAAGATTGTCAATCCTAAAACTCACACAGCATCAAGAATTCGACAGAAAACGACGAAGAACGGACGAAAGGGCCAAATAATGGGCAGATATCACAACGATTGATCAATCAATCGCTGCGATTCTTTTCATTAGACCTTGATCGAGATCACCTACCTTTGTTTTTTGACTTCCGGATTCAGGTCAAGATAGAATGACTGCACCAGCATTTCAGGAAACTATTGTTCTGGAGACGCTTGACGGATATGAATTCGAGAAACTCTGTGCAAAAATTTTCCAGAAACTTGGTTATGGAACTGTCGAAGTCATGCCCCTTTCGGGAGATGGAGGGCGCGATCTTCTCATCCACACTCGTGAAGGATTGGTAGTTGTAGAGTGTAAGCACCAGCCCCACACGAGTGTTGGTCGTCCTGTTGTCCAAAAATTACACTCAGCGGTAATTTCCTCGAAAGCGGTCAAGGGGATTCTCGTTACGACAGGCAAATTTTCTCTCCAAGCGGTAGATCATGCAAATTCCCTTATGCCGAAGATCGAAATGGTTGACCAGAAAATCCTCGGAGATCTCGCAACCCGTGCTGGCATTGAGATCATTCTGGGAGGTAAACGTCAGACTGTTTTACGGTATCCCCTTTCTGAAGCTGCAACATTGAAAGATAAAATTGCCATATTCATTGGTAAGAAAGCCAAAAGTAGTCCAACTCGAATGGCGGACATTCTAAATGTCACTACACGCCGGATAGAATTTCATCCATCATATATGATCCAATATGATCTCGACGCTACCTTTGAGACAAGTGCAGGATTAATCCATCGGGAATATCTGCAGGATGGAAAATTTCTGATTGACGGAAATTCCGGAGACCTGATGAAACAGGAATTAGCCACTCACCTGAGTTCGGCACCTCTGACGATATACAGTGAGACAGATTTCTCCGGCATCCCGTTTTCCCGTACGGATTTTGTTATCGATGATCGATCCTTGGCCGGAATCGCAAAAAAAATCATCATTGATCGCCACACAAGATCAATCTCTTACTCCGGGAGAAACAACCAGAATTATACCAAACTCTGTGTCCCTGCTGAGAAGGATGTGTTCATCTCAAACATCAAACAGGTCTATCTTCCGGTACAGGATATCCATCTCGGAATTCTAAAGCAGAATTATTCTGTAACAGGGATAGAAAATGCCAAGCAGATGCTCAGCTACACTGCAATGTTGAATTGCAAGATTTGTAATTCGTATATTCATGATGGGGGGATTATATGCAATTCCTGCGGAGCACTCGTGCATGGTCATCGCCTGCTTGACGCCCATGGTTTCACCTGTAAACTCTGTGGCAAGACCATTTGCCGGGATTGCACCTTTGATGGGGGACTCCTTCACAAAGTCTGCAAACAATGTGCGGAAAAAAGCGGGTTACAACTCAAACAACTTACACGATCGATGCATCAGCGACTTATCGTCGGTGGAGGGTGCCTAGGTATCGGGGTATTGAGTTTAATGGTGAATTATAACCTCGTTTTAAGCGTGATTTTAATTTTAATCGGATTGGGGATATTTGTGACAGATTATCGGGGTCAGGCACCGCCGTATGAGATGATGTAAATCAGTTTCCGGCCTGCACGCGTATCATTTAAGAACAGGTAAGCGCCTCGAACGTCAAGGGGAGTGCTCCGACCATCCATTCAATTGAACATCTTCAAATCGGTATTTTTATATAACCAAAATTTTCATTGTTTGTTATGGGACGAATTCTTGAAAAAAAAGTATAAAGTTACAATCTTTGGAATCCTTATTTTGGCAGTATTCTTGTCTGGATGTACTAACGTTGACGTTGCTGGAGCAAATATGAATGTTGTTTACACCGGTGCTACAAGCGGCTATTTGGGACCGACATCACAGTCGATTTCCAATGGCAATTTCGAAGTTCATGGAGGTGGGGAATTTACCTATACTCTAACCTTCAAAAGTAGTGCGTTACTTCTGACTCACTCTATTAATAGCATCTCAATTGCAACAGATGGATTCACAGTTGAGTCTGTAACTCCACAATTACCATATTCATTCTCCCCGGGTTCGAGCATGATGTTTACATTAAAACTCAAAGCACCCGACCAAAATTTCGATGGCCCGATTAATATTGTGGTCACAACATCATAAAATGTAAAAATATAAGCGCATCGGACATCAATGCAGAATGCGCTGCCTCCCTCTCTTAACTTTTCGTCGATTCTGATAGGTTGACGGGACTTTATGAAAAAATGGAAGTTTCTCGACGTATTGTTCTTCTGGAATTATCCCAAGTCCCCGCGAAGTTATCAGCACCAGCGATGTTATCCCTCATTTGGATAGTGTCTACAATAACTATTGACATACGTCCCACTTTTCCTGTAATAGCCACTAACACGATATTCACCTGGGGGACAGCCAGATGTATCCGTTGTTTCAGTCGGATATGGTGCGGCAATTGTTACAGTATTCGAAGGAGTTACTCCGGGAGTAATTGTTTCTGTGACTGAAGGTGTAGTGATGGGAGTTATCGTAACTACAGCAGTTGGATACGTATTTTGAAATGGTGGAGATTGAGTTGTTGCAGTGTTTGTTAACAGTTCAACACATCCCATGAAAAGAACAACTGCAACAAATACCACAATCAGAACGAGCCGGATTTCACTCTTCGTAATTTTTTTCTGATTATGGACTTTCTTTGGCATACGGATTTTTTTCCGCATATCTTCCACTTATATTTTTAAAAGATAATACTTCCTATTTAAATTTTTAAACTTTCGATAAAATAGAGGTTTATTATTACATTTCGTATTAGGCTCGCCATAACTGGCCAAATTTACTTTCTTTTGACGGCAAAAAAAGTTGATACCCGGTTGACCGGATATCAGATGAGTCTAAAGGTCTTAACCTTATTTTTTCTCGGAGATTGCGACTTGCCTGATTCGATCTCATCCAGCTTTAACATCCAGAGGCATACCGGGCAGGTGCATTTCGCCGATGGGTCCTAGGAGGGGCGACCGACGAACAACCATCCCCTCTTGCCTCCTTGTGAAGAGGGGCGGAGCGTACGCATGTGCCCGTTTTCATCCGGGCGGAAGTAGCGTCAGGCAAAACCAATCTTAGATGTTCTAAAAGTCCCGACAACGCACCAGAACCGAAAAAACTATTGAGCGAGCGCATACAATATTAGTATAACGCTTAAAGCGTATCAGTAGTAGTTACTACGCTGATTACGTAACAGGGAATCATATATGCAATCTTGATTCCGAAGTTTCGGTACAGAAACATCAGATGGTTCCGATGAATATAATATGTCTGCCGAATCCGTGAGATCTCTTTCCAGGATCCTCGCTCCACGGGATTATGATGCATAATCGCTGAAGGAACATACTTGAAAGTGTACCCGGCTTTTTTAATCCTGCAATCCAAATCAGTTTCCTCACGATAATAGTTCCCAATGAATGCATCCGAATATCCACATACTTCGATCAATGCTTTCTTTGGGTATAAGCAACAGGCATGGGCATTGAACATTTCCCCTGTCCATTTGTTGAACGAGAATGGTTTATGGGGATCATCTTTACTATTTGTTATCAGGCGCGGCATATTCTTTCCCAAAACTTTATTCGTCATAAGTTGTTTCAGGCAGTTTGGGTCAAGGATAATATCATCTTCGATGAAGAGAATCCATTTCCCTTTTGCTAATGAGATACCAATATTCCGGTTTTGAGGTGTTCCCATATTCTTTTTATTTTTGTGAAAGGAAATTCTATCATCTATCACCTCAAGCCTTTGCGTCATACTAGTTGAACAATCGTCCAGAATAATTCAGCTCCCAATCCGTGAACGTCTGGTTTATAACCGATTGTAGGCATCCCGGTAAAAGTTCGGTTCGATTATATGTCGGTAATAAAATAGAGACTTCGTGATTCATTTCTAACCCGCATTGTTAATGTCAATCTTTGTAGATTAGCGGTTCCCTCGTCGTAATTTCTTTGCATTTCGGATTCCTGCATCTCCAAATCCTTGGCCGGTTCATCCCTGAATAAATGGCAAGCTGCCAATCATGGAGTCCAAGCCTGCATAGGAGATCTTGGAATGTCATATGTCTCCAGGTATAGGAACATGCCATCGTTTTTCCAGATCGATTGAAAAAATGTTTAAACATACTAACGGAACCCACGTTTGTGTATATTGTCTCAATCTCATTTAAAATTGATCTTAATCTTATCTTAATCAATTAGTTAAATAAAATCTTATCTTCATTTTTGTGATAATGCCAAAAAAATTCGGAAAGACGATGGAACAGATCTCTTATAACTGCCCTTCTGATCTCCTCAATAAACTCAATGAAGAGACTTCAAAAGGCAGTTATTCGTCGAGATCCGAGTTTATTACCACTGCAATCCGGTTCTATCTTGAAAAGAGAGACAGAACGTTTGACTTAAGGGAAGAGCTGAAAGTTATTCCTAGAGTCTTCCGAAGGGGAAGAACTCGTTGCGAAAATAGTTCGGAAGAGTTCTTGAGATTATTTTGCCGCCAATTCAATCATCGTCATCCAGCGATTACCGGTTAAATCTAATGGGACGTTTGTCATCTGAGCAGGAGTCATTCCATTGATTCCTAGATGTGGTCTGATATAGTTATAGTATGTCTGCATCCCTGCCGCAAATTCAGCCGCTCGATCTCCCTCTTTGACTCCGCCCGCTGTTCCCGGATCCGTTCAACGTTATGAACGATACGGGCGAACTGCTCATTTGGGATTACAGAATAACATCATTTTGAAATTATCTGAATTGCAGTTTATCATCTTTGAACTCTTTAACAATTTGATATGAGAATCATATTCAATCCTGACTAATTTGAAAACTGTTTCTAATGAATCAATATTTTCATAGTCGCTCTGAATTTCTTTGATTAGCGAAATTATAACATGATAATAAGAATGTAAATTTTCAACTAAGTGATCGATATATGGCAATTTCCCACCCTTATGAACTATCAGATTCCTTGCACGATAGATCCGCTGAAGTTGCCAGCTGACCCGTTTATTGTGAGTTAGAATTGTTTCCAATAGAGCGTCTGAATTATGCATCTTTTTCATCAAACTGAAAATTTTATACCTTAATCTGAGATTTCGTCCAATCTTAACATAGAGTTCATCACGGAATTTTTCACTCTCTTCTTTTTGACAAAGAATAAAAGAAAGTTTTTCGAAATCGGTGGACCCCTGTGATATTTTTAGAAAAATTTGGGTAAGTTGCTCTCCTAATTCATATCGCAATTCGTTCAACAAATCGATAATTAATTTCTGGATGTATTTTCGTCCTAAAAACGGTTCGTATGACGATAAGAAATGAACAATTCTAATATCTTTTTCTGGTGGTGGAGGCAACAGAGTTTCTAGAGCAGTCCATAAATTCATCAATTGGTTTACAGAATTTTTTGAATCAATAGCAATTGAATGCAAACTAAAGGAATTCATTACAAAATATCGTGAAGTAATATTGAAATTAACAAAAAATGAGATATCCTCATCGATATTAACTTTAAAGTCATCAATATCTAGATCCTTGATTTTAAGCATAGGGGAATAATCGTCAATAATTGTGACATAATCGGATTTCGAATAGACAAGCGCTTGGTTAAACCATGTGAGTTTTTCTTTATGGGTGCTAAAAGCACCTAAATCCTTCAAGTTGATTAGTAATAATTCACAACCTATTTTCGCATCGAACGGATCTAACGCATCAAAATTTCTAAAAATAATATTAAGTGGATAAGTTGGATATACTTTAAAGAAGTCTATTTCTTCGGTTCGCCATTTCCTCGGTTTTATTGTTTCGTCTGATATTTCGAAATTGAACGTTGAAGATAATTCGGTAAGATAATAGAATTTATTGTCTCCCTTAAAGTAGACATCATACGAATTTTTTTCAAATGTGAATTTATTCAGGAATTGCTCGATTTGTGTCGTACTTGTAATTCTCTGAGTTGAAAAAAAGGATTGCATTATCATTTGATGTAAATACTCCTGAGAATATCCGTAGTAAAGCAATTCAGAAATGTAAATTTTTGATAGACTCGAAATATATTCCTTATCTTTAGGATTTTTAATCGCAGTGATTATTTGTTTTTTTAACTCGTCAAAGTATTTGATTTCCAATAAGTTTTGGATAGGTTTTACGATAGCTACGAGACGTTTATGATTATCAGAGTCTTTCAGTTCATCGACTATTGAGTGATAACGATACCCCAAAATATGTTTAGCGACTGGATCGTTTTGAAGATTCCAAATGAGTTCTTCTTTAATCGGGGTAATACCATTTTCGTGGAGAAAACCTTGGCTGATCTCCTCACTGACATCAATTATTTCGTCACATAGTGAATGTGAATTGAAAACAGGTGCTTTGTATGAATCGAGAGTATAGCGTGACGCCATTTCTTCTATGATTTGCGCGAAAAAGAGAAATCCATCTAAACTCTCATCATTTCTCCAATTTTCCGATAATAGTTTTGTCATAACCCCTTACAATTACGTTGAATATATCAGGTATAAAGCTATGCACTCAACTCTCCATTCAAAGCCTTAATCTCCATCTCCGATTCCTTCTGCTTCACGGACCTGTTTCATCTCTTCAACAATAAAGGCGAACTGTTGCTGAAGTGCGGACGGTATTATTCAATCTCGATTTTTCCAGTACAATATGGCCTCTTTCCTTTTTCCAAGGGAAATAAAAACTAACTCCGGTTTTCATTGCAATCTCATGATTTGGTGAACAAACAAAATCAATTAAGTTGGAGATAAAATACGAGGGAGCAAGGTTTTCATCAAAATGATAAAACCCGAAATATTCCATTTGCGGGCGATGAGGAAACAGATATTCAATTTCATTCTTCTTAAAAAACCTTGAAAATAAAGTTTTTCCAACGCAAATGTGATTGATTGCGCCTTTAGATCCCGTTAAGCCTTTTTCAAATCTTTTTTGGAAATTTTCAACTGTGATATCTCCACAATCATAAGAGAATATTCCATTAAACGTTCCTTTTTCAAGAAACTCGCTGTTGCCCAATGATTGTGTTAAGATATCGCATATTTTATTACTTCGTATATTTGTTTTTACTTCAATTATTGCTTTGACGTTTTCGGGAGTTGTTATAATAAAATCTCCTTCGGAAAATAGGATAGGAAGCGAATTATCATACACAATAATATCAATTTGTTTTGAGCGTTTTATCGAATCATCATCTTTTTTTAAAATTAGCCCTGAACCTACACTAATGTTATAAGGTAATAAACGTCGTAAAACATTTTTTAATACGGTCTCCTTATATCGTCCTTCTTCACCCCAATGTGCATTGCCAATAAGATTTCTTACTCTATCTTTAATAGCATCCAATTCATCGCTAATGGAGATTTGAAATTTTTTAGGATCCGTGATCCATTCATCATCAACCATGCCTCTTCCTATAAGAAATTTCTAGATTATCTATAAACGCGAGACTTTATCTACTTTATAGATAAAAGCGATGTTATGAATAAAATTTTGATAATAGTAATCATTATTTTATTCTTATCTCCGTTGATTGCAAGTTGTGTTACACCCTCAAATCCAAAACAGGACGTCGCAAATCAACTTTCGGCAGAAATAAAATTAACAGGACCTATTGATAGTTCGATATTTGAAGATTATACAAAATTCCAAGACTGGATTGACCATATTAATACTATTATCAGAATTACTAACGATGAATTTCATACGAATATAAACGAAGTCGACTCGAGTTCATCAAATTATGAAGAATTTAAGCGGCTGATGAGATATTCTCCACTAATCGGTTCCTATAATGACTTATATAATTCTGCCATTTTATTGCCGAGTGCTAATGATTCAGATTATACCAATTTTTATGCAAATCTAACAAAATTTTTCATTGATTTTTGCTGGATTGATTCACAATTATCATATCACATTGCTTATACGACAACCGGTGACGTAGTCAGCACATTTGGTTTGGATGAACTAGCTCCATATGTTGGTGGTGATGCGGCATTTTCGGAAATTGAAAGCGGTATTCATTGGGGAATTCGTGGCTTAACTGATAATCTGCCAGACAATTTAGTCAATTTCATTGAAAACTATGTCAATGTCACAAATTCATCAATTTGAAATTAGTTTGGCTCACCTAAAACGATGATATTTCTCTTTATTCATTTCAGCTGACATAACTTCCAGCGCCCGATATCGCACCAGCCCCCTTTTTGATTATTCCGTTAGTCCTTTTCCTGGGACGCCAGATAACAATCGATCAGCCGGTTGATGAGGGCATCATAACTTTCTCTCTTCTTCCCCACATCCGCTAATCTGTCCCGTGTCGTAGTCTGGACCTTAATGGTCGTCAGTGGCACAGCTTGGTATCCTGTGGTAGCCATAGATACGTAATAAGCATAATCATAGATAATTTTATGCTTTATGGATACCTTTGATCTTCATGCAAACTTCTCACGTGTTGATAGGAGTTGTTTTTATTTCGTTGTGTATTGTGAGTGCCACGTTCGCTGGTTGTATAAGTTCAACAACCACTGATGAGAGTGTTCCCGTGCAGCAAACACTATCGCCGGCGTCATCCACAGCGACCGCCGCACCACAGGATGATCTCACGCTTGTTGAATCGCATGTGGAAGCAGGAGAATATGGAGAAACCTATGTCGCAGGGACCGTCAGGAGCAATGTGGATAAGCAGTTTACCTATGTGCAGGTTACCGTAGTCGAGTACGATTCATCAGGAGCGCAGGTAGGATCAACCATGGATAATATGAATGACCTCGAACCGTACGGCACATGGAAATTTAAGGCGCCGGTGCTGGATAATGACGCCATGAATTTCAAGGTAGCAGAGATTACCGGTTGGTAATATCGGTTCTGTTGCGTTCACGGGAGTTAACGGAAATGATATCGTCGTGACTCAGCAATATTGACTATCTAAGAGTCCAAACGTGACAGAGATCCTCAAATATTCTACCATTCAAAGTAGTTTGAATTTGGGTTAATAGAGACTGCTTGGTTATAGGCATTGCGGGCATCCGCGTTTCTGCCCAATATAGAGAGGACATCTCCTTTAATTTTCCAAGCGTTTGAATTTTGGGGGTTTATTGAGAGGGATTGGTTTTCTGCATCAAGAGCTTTTGGATACATACCCATCATGTAAAAGGCATCTCCCTTAATTTCTAAAGCATTTGCATCTTGGGGGTTAATTGAGAGAACGTTATTTTCCTCTCCGATGGCAGCGTTATATTTTTCCCAATGTAAAAGATCTTTTCCAAGGCCATTTAATGCATCTGCATCGAAGGAGTTAATACTTAACGCTTGATTATAGGCATCGAGAGCTGGATTATTGAATTCATCACCAAAATCATAAATACCATAATAATTAGTATAGTCATAATAGGTATATCGAGGATCGATATCGTAATAATAACCTAGATTTGCAGCGGCATTTTCTTCGGCATCCCCTTCGCCGTCCAAGGCTGCTATATCTTGCGGGTTAATACTTAGCGCCTTAGAATAGGCTTCAGTAGCATTCTGAAATTGGCCCAATTTATTAAGGGTATTCCCCTCCCCGTCCAAGGCAATTGTATTATTTGGGTCAATTGTTAGTGCCCGGTTAAACGCATTAAGTGCATCTGTATATTTAGATGAATTATAAAGATTATAACCTTGATTTATCCAGTCTTCTATAGAAATCTGAGGAGTATTGGATGGTGTAATATGAGTATTGGATAGCGTAGATTCCGGGTTGGCTGAACCGAGAACAGCGCTAAAAAATGGGGACAAAATTATTGTAAAGATTATACCTATAACCCCCACAATTATACCTATTACCCATTTTTCATTGTCAGAAAATTTCAAGATCTATTCCCTTCCAACAAGAAAATTTATGCTAATTTGTTAAAACACTTATGCATTGACTCTATAGAAAAGGTTCTGGTGGTGGCGGAACTTTTTACGAAACGTATTTTCAAGGAATCATAGTCTACATTTGAGTATATATTAAACATTAGTCTCTATACAAAAATCAAATAATAAAGTATATCTTGCCGGGAAAAAATTATTCCTAAATATGGGACTATGGGATTCATTCTATAATTATATCTTTGAGCCTGATGATGAAGATTCTAAAACTCCTGCCAATAACAAAAATCAACCTGTTAGCATTCGACCTCTTTTATCAGAACTTTATAACGCAATAAAATCCGGCTGCTTAAAAATTGCCGATATTTTGTATTACAATAATGATGAAAAATGGATTCTCGTAGTTTTGATTCTTGGAGTATTTGCAGGTATATTCGTATTTTTAAATTCAAATAATTTAACACTCTCTGTATTCAGTTTTTTTGCAGTTGAAATAGCGTTAGTATATTTAGTCTCTACCATTCGCTGTAAAAAGTGCAGGAATTTCTTTTCGATTAAATTTTTTAATTCGAAAACCATTAACACAAGACAAGAAAAGCGATATTTCACTCGGAGAATACTAGTTGGAGAATCCGAAGGCGAATCGGAAAGCAGATATCATTACGTCAATGGGGGTTCAAGAACAGTAGCAACGTCGAGCAATGTCGTACGGCATTATGAAATTAGGCATTATGTTAAGGTTATAACGATTGACACTGTGGAAGATCTTTATAAATGCGAAATTTGTGGCGCAATTACCAAACGAATTAGGAATGTAGTAACTGATTCGTATACACATCAGTGCTAAAAATTTATTTTCCCCCAACCCGATCATCGTTTCCTTTTGGTTCACTATTATGTTCTGTTGCGTTATCGGGACCTGATGAAAATGACTCCCTCGTAATAGTGAACTGGTCAGTACGTGAAAAGTCACGACAACGCATCAGAATCCTGCCATCGTTACCGGACCCTCGGCATCGCTACTATCTCTCTAACCTGCAGATCAAAAAAGTTCGCAGTGTTGGCAGGTCTGACGACACAAACCGTATCGGCACCGATTTTGGTTCCACCGACAGCGATGACTTCCTGATCGACAGCGATTGCTCCCTGGTCCGCAGCGATAAGCACGCATTCTACGGCAACTTTGAGTCCGGCAGCAACCACACTCCGGAGAGCTTCTGCAATTGCTTCAGTTCGTGAACCACCACCAATCCGGGGAGACCGTGACAGAGCCCGCTCCAGACCCGAAAGCGTGAGAGTCCCGGCAACGATTTTCGCACCCTCGTTTCGCAACCTGCGGGCGACATCTTCTGGGAAATCCCACTCGCCCGGTTTTGAGAAACCGAAAACATGTGTGACAACGACAGGCTCAAGTCCTGATCCCTTGATCGCGTTGAAGAACGTCTCAGCAGTATTTCCGGAACTGCTCGCGACAACGATGGTTTTCAGTTCAAGTTCCCGTGCCCTCTCGACCGCAAATCGTGCTGCATCAGACTGTGTTAGCCTCCCCTCCCTTTTCAAAATAATAGATCTTCTTTTGCGTGAACGTCATACTCCCCTTTCGTTACCCGCTTGCCAATAAAACGTTAACGCCTCGAATGAGACTTCACCATTTTAATATGCAAAAGTGAGCGCAGTTATCAAAATGGACTTTTACGTGGCCCTCCGTGTGCGGGAAAAAAGGTGAACCACTCAATAGAAGCTAACTGGTTGTCCCATGCAGGAGCGTTATCACTTCTTTTTCACTCTTCTCAGGAGAAGACAATCAAAAAAACAGAGAAGTACTGATGCCGGAGATCCCTCTTCTCGGTTACTGCACAGCTTCGTCATCTCCTCATCTAGCACCGGCGCTCTCGAAGTTGACGCCCTCAGTTTAACCCATAGAGTCCTTCATCATATCACATCTATACGAACAATGTACTGCAACCGGTAGAGGATTGTACCAGAATTGGTATATACGACGTTGCAGCATCCTTCTTGTGGGGATACTACCAGAGTTGAAATTCCCTGTCCAGAGACTGCAACTGCCAGTTGGGATCTTCGGAGAGAAAACATAAGAAGGGAAATTCGAAAGATACCTCTGCGAATACTCTCGTGGTATTCCATCAGGGTCTCTGATGAGAATTCCCGTCTTATGATCTTCAGGGCCCCGAAACACTCGATGGCGTGAAGATGCAGGCTTATGTGATTCCCATGCCCGGCGAGCGGAGCGTATCAAAAAAAGGAGGAATGAAATACATGAAAACAGTGAAAATTGGCATCATCCTGCTTGCATTCCTGCTGGCGGCGATGGTGATAGTACCGATGGTGAACGCGTCCGGAGGAATAATAACTAGTGCCGATTCTGCGAGGGCGATAAGTGCCGTCCCGCTGCCACAACTGCAGGTCAACGCATCCCAGCAAGCCGTGGTAGTGACCGGCGAATTAAGCCCGGGAAAAACGATCCAAACAGCGAAGACCGCTACTCCTCAAATCACAGCGGAAGTAAGTATCCCTTACGGTGCCATCATCCGTCATGCGAATAACATAACGACCGTCTTCGACCAGAATGGGAATCAGGTGCTCACGGCGGACGATGCACAGGCTAAAATCGTGCATACCATTCATGGAGATTCACTGGCAACGTTTGTTCATGAAGTCCCTAATGCTTCTGTTATCGTTGATGGAGGGGACACACTTACCGTTGTGAATAACAATACCCGAGTTCTGACCATTATTAATGCGAATTCCAACAAACAATATATCCCGAGTTCAAGCGTTGTATGCTATGGAGCTCCCTATTATTACCAGTGGATTGAAGGAACCGAAGCACCATTAAGTTCGTCATCGGGCGGATATACATTCCAAGCAGATTGGAATGTTCCTCAACAACCGAATCAGAACAATGATTATCCGGTCACTATCTGGAATGGTCTCTCTTATTGCAGCGGAGATGTAAATACAGCATTAATCCAACCAGTTCTTCAGTGGAACACCGCGAATAACCAGTTGTATCGATCAGCTAATCAATGGTATTTGCAAACATGGTATGTCTGGTCGAATTCAACGCCCTCTAATAACGATTTCCTCTATGCTACGGCGGTGGGATCCCAGATAGCGAAGAATGATTTGATCTATGGGAATATCCAGGTATCAGGGAATGTAGTTACCGGATATGCAGATGATACCAATACGGGGATGGTATCCGAATTATCCCTGACAAAGCCGGGGTATGATCCCGAATGGCAGAGTCAGCCTACCTATGCACAAATTGTGCTGGAAGGATATGAGTACGGTTCTGGGTTTCAATCGACCTCGGACTATTTGCCGGGGCCGGTGACATTTTCCAATTTCATCTTAAAAGATTCTAGTGGAAACTCGCTCCTTTCGCAGACATCGATGACGAGTTTTGTAAACTCACTTTGGCAAAACTCCAACAACTTTGCTGACTACCGGAACCTGTCAGTTTATAACCAATGGCCATCGACCATTGCGTTATTGAACAACCCCAACCGGATCAATCCGCCAGTAGCTAGTTTTACGGGCAGCCCCCGAACAGGAAGTGGCACAGATTACGTCGTATTCCAGGATCAATCCACCGGTTCGCCATTCCTCTGGAACTGGTCGTTCGGTGATGGTTCATACTCGACAAACCAAAACCCGGCCCATTATTACACGTCATCGGGATCCTATACGGTCAACCTGACGGTGGTCGGACCGGGGGGAGTTACATTTGACAATCAGCCCAATTACATTGTCGTTTCGTAACCCTCAAACCCCTTTTTATTTTAGAAAAAGATAGGGACTTAAATAACAAAAGAGAATCACGACATAACCATGAAGAAATTCCTTATAGGTATCATATTCTTGGCAATTCTAGCTGGCGTACCAGTAGCAAACGCGGGATCGTCACAGGCACCATTCGTCACGATCGATCCCATAGGGAACTATACCCTCGGTAATATGCTCTATATTAATGGGACGACAAACCTGCCAGTGAATGATACTCTTACCGTACTAGTTTCCCCCGATTATTATGTTCCCGGACCCTTTGGCCCTCCAGAGTATGTATACCATAGGTGGACTAATATTTCCATAGTGTCGACGCCGTCGGGGAAAAACCGGTGGTCCGTGAATGCGACGGATATCAGTGTGAGTGGGCTGCCTACAGAATGGTCACCCTACCTCGTAAGCGTTCGAGATACTAGCGACTCTGTTTATGCAGCTCAGGATATTACTGTCCTTCCGGCACCAAACGTGACACAAACCCCGGTTCAAACGGGTGTGCCTCCGACATCTCCTCACATTCAGTCCCCGATTCAAACAAACCCAACGATAACTCAATCTTCACCCTTACCCTTGGCATTGCCGATCGCAGTACTTGCAGCGATGGCGATCATGAGATCCTTTCGCAGGAGAAAGTGGTGATTGCGATTACACAAAAATCAGGATTAGTAGTGGTCGGGGCGATCCTTCTCATGGTTGTTCTCGTAGCCGGCTGCCTTGGGTCCACCGGGCAAAAGCCAACCGTGAATAATGTGTCGGTACGGCCTTCGCCATCGCCGGTGCCAGCGCAAACAGCGACGATTCAGCAAAAAGCAACCGTGGCTCAGGTTCCGGTACCTGTCCGGTAACATTAGTACCGGGAAAGAATGTGACGATCAATGAAACGCAGAACAATACCGAGATCTGCGCGAAACTGAACAGCTCTCTCACCCTCGAATTGACTGACGGGTCCCTGGCTGGAGATCAGTGGATCATGAATGCGAGTCCTGGTATCCAGATTTCCGATGAGGGCATGACGTATTATTGGTATGCTCAGAACGGGACGCTCATCGATATCACAAACAGGCCAGGCATGAATGTGACGTATATGGGGTCGGGAATGGGGCATGGTGTAGATCGGTGGCGTGTCACCATGATACAGACTGGCCTACAAACGATAACCGCCACGCTCCAGTTTTATCCTACTCCTGAACCCCGCAATCTAGAGACACTTAACTGGACCTTTGTGGTCAGTTAGAGACATAGTGTCGAGAATGGTAAACATGATTCCACAAAAATCAGGCATGGTCATAGTCGGGGCGGTCATCCTCATGGTTGTGTTATCGGTCGGCTGCCTTGGGTCCAGCGGGCAAAACCCCAACGCGGGCAATGCACCGGTACCGGGACAAACTACGGTGACTGAGCAAACTCCCAACGTGAACAATGCATCAATACACAGTTTGACATCGTCAGTGCCGGGACAGAATTTGCCGGTTAAGCCAACTCCCACCGTGGATATTGGACCAGTCAATTATTCGGCATTGGTAGTACCGGGACAAAATATGACGATCAATGAAACGTGGAACGATGCGACGATCTATGCAAAACTGGACAGCAATCTCACCCTCGAACTGGGTGATTACTCCCTGCTGGGAGACCAGTGGATCATAAACGCAAGTCCCGGTCTCCAGATAACCGATGAGGGTATGACGTATTATTGGTATGCTCTGAACGGGACGCTCATCGACGTTACAGACGTGCCATCGTCAGTAGTGAATGGGGGGTATACGGGGCATGGTGTGGACCGGTGGAATGTCACTATGACCAATACCGGAATACAGACAATAAACGCAACTCTTCAACGGTATATACAACCTGAACCACGCATTCTCGAGACGCATAACTGGACTGTTGTTGTCAGTTAGGCGTTCTCTCTTTTCGGGCTTGCATCCAGCATCTTTATCCCTCCCAAAATACTCCCCTCTTTTGATGAAAATCCCGTCTCTTTTCTTCACCATTGCCCTTCTTTTTCTCGTTGCCGCCGGGTGCCTGGGTCTCACGCCGGAAAACGGAGGGGAGAGATTAGGCGGGTTCCAGTGCATGTCGGGACATTTACAGTAGTCAACATTGACGGATTAAACAACAATATCGTTTTCGTACACAACCGGCTTTATACATCCACTGAGGCGAACCTTCGTGAAAGATAACTCGCAATGTGAGGAAGGATCTCGTAGGATATTTTTCGTCCCTCCCGGTGAGTGACTAATATCTCATCGTCCTCTAGTCTTTTCATATGCCAGGTTATAGACGGCCCGGTCACCCCGATTTCCTGCGCAATCTCTGCTCGTGTAGATGACGGCGAATTCATCAGGATCGTAAGGATCTTTTTCGTGGTTTCGTTCCGGAGGTGTTTGAGAATGTGCTGTTCGGCCGGTGTATACGATCCGTTATTTTCATAAAACCTGACCGACGCCACACCTTCATTGAGCGTGATCTTATGAGTATCCCGGAGAATGTTGAGGTGATAACGAAGCGTACCCATACTGATACCCATCTCTTCTGCAAGCCCTCTCAGATGAATACCCGGGTTCTGCCGGATATATTCGTAGATTTGTGCACGAACGCCCTGTTCGAGCACGTTTTCCCCGGACACCCTCCGGAACCCGAGGAATGCCCAGAGTTTTATCGAAAGGAAGAATTCCGGCGGGAGGAGTGCCAGCTGGGCAAGAATGACCCATACGGGAAGATCGAAGAAGCCGACCGGTGCCGGAGTCCGGGGAACTGCATCCGGGGGAGGCGGGTTCTGGTATCCTGACCGGACCGTATATTCCTGGGCAGACACCCCGGCAGTACATACCATAACCAGGAGAAGCGCAATACCCAAAATAAGAAAAGGTCGTCCCATATACCCTCAGGCCGAATACGTGTTCAGCGTGTAATCAACGGTATCACCGTCATCGTTCTGCACTTTGAAGAACCAGTTCCCGGCAGTGATGTTTGCCATGCTTGCTACATCGAGGAAAATCCTGCCATCGTTCCTTCCGTCTGAAGAATCGTTAAAGGGGCCAAGCGTGGCATCCGGCGCATAAATCGTAAGCTCCAGATTTTTATCCGGTGCCGTCCAATTGAGGTCGACCCATTCATGTTGTTTACCCGCAGGAACTGAATCCTCGTAATATCTCACCGATGATGGATCGATGTCAAATTGTTCATTGTTCATCAGCAGAGACTGGCCCGGAGTAGCAACAGAAATACCTCGTGCGAAATAGATTGCATTGGCCGATGGAGAAACAACCGCCGGGACTGCATTGGTGCCTAAGACAATAACCTTCGCGTGTGTGGTGGTGACCGTAGAAATCTCGCTGACATTCCCGAGGAAATAGTACCTGTACTCCGGGGTTTTCTGAAACCGTCGTCACCGCCCCAACGGTTATTCCGGTTCCGGGCGGGCCATCATAGGAGACGACTTTTTCGCTTCTGACGACGACAACATGAGCAGGAAGTAACGCCGGTTCGGTGGAGAGGCCGGCATTGCTTCCGGAAGTCCAGACAAAAAGCCCGGAATGCGCCGCTATAGCCGTTGAATCAAGTGTCGCTGTCTCAAGTGCGGTAACCGGCAGGGACGTATTCCCCTGAGCCTGGAAAACGATCGCAGCCGATCCGGACTGGGCAAATACTGCATTCGCGTTCAGGCCGGCACGTAATGCCAGACCGGTGACAAACCCGGCATTTCCCGGATTACCATTCAGATCTGCTGAAGCGAGCGTTGCATTGACGGTTCCCGCAGGTACAGCGGGATAAAGAATATCGGATACCGGGGCTGCTGACACGAGGGGGATACAGAGCGCCAGAAGAAGGCATACAAGGCCAGCTGCTATCCGATAACGCATGATACACTATTCGGTAGACGCGATAAATAAGATATCTGACACAAGTCTCTACTCATCGGGAGGAATGGTTGTGCGGCAGGGGGCTGGTTGCACGCGAAAAAAGAGATGAAATTCCCAAGAGGGAATTATACAGTATATATGTTATCCGGCACAGACGTTTTCTTATCGTCGGAGAGGTTAAGAAATGTGCCAGAGTTCCTTTTGAATGAGCCATCAATACAGTGAAATGCGGAAATATAATTCCGCACAAGCAGTCCCAAAGGGACGGTTGTTTCAAAAAAAAGGAGGAGATCATGAAAAAAGAGATGAGATTTACCAGGCTCCTTACCGGTCTTTGCATTATCGTTGCAGTAATGGGACTGAGTATTGGTGCTGTCGGGGCAACGACAGTAACTCAGGTCCAGATCAACGGTACGTGCTTTGGTCCGGTAAGTGGCTATGCAATCGCTACCCAAGGATCACTTAGTTTAAACGGGAGCGCAATCACGAACGCTGAGGTTGTAGCCATTTCGCCCGTTAACGGTCAAGCGTTTGTCGCGGTTTCGGATAACGCCACTATGCTGACTCAGGCAGCAGAAAAACTCGGTGTCACCGAGCAGGCACTTGCAGACGCGCTAAATGTGACCACCAATGAGCCGGTGAACCTGAATGCCGCAGCCGGACAACTTGGTGTTACCCCGCAGCAGTTGATGGATGCTCTCGGATTACCCGCACTCCCGACAAAATTCGCCATAAACGCATCCTCGGGAAAAACCGGAGTTTTCGTTACACAAGCAGTCCCGGCGGATTCCCTTTTCCGGACGGGATTTGGATCATTCCTTTCGAATGTCACCCTCTTAACGGAAGCGGCGGGAAAACTGGGCGTCCCTGAACAGACTCTTGCACAGGCGCTTAACGCGACACCGGATAGTCCGGTGAACTTTATCGGCGCCGCCAATCAGCTGGGAGTAACCCCGCAACAGCTGATGGATGCACTGGGATTTCCCACACCGGTAACGGTTACCTCAGGAAAGACCGGGATCTTTGTTGATATTTCAAATGTCACCGTACTGACAAACGCAGCGGAAAAACTGGGGGTTTCCGAACGGACCCTCGCGAATGCCCTCAACGCTACGGCAGATAAACCGGTGGACCTGAATGCCGCCGCCCAGCAGCTTGGCATCACCCAACAGCAGTTAGCAGATGCACTGGGATTACCTTCACCTGAAACTATCACGAAAACCCTCTCGTGTGGAACTGCGGGGTCTAATGGCGTCGCACTCGTGGTCATGCGTTCTTCCGGACAATAGATGCCGGTGAAGGGCAGGAATGAAGCCAGGAGATCACCAGAAATGAATTCATCTTTTTTTAACAATGGAGACGGCAGGATGAAAAAACTGACCATAGCGCTGGCCCTGCCAGCACTCCTTATTGTTCTGATCGTCATGACCGGATGCGTTCAGAACTCTGGCAGCAGTCCCGGACAGGACAATCTTCTCGCAACACCTTCGTCACCGCCGATCGTCACCGGAAGCCCGACCAGCAGCATCTCCGGACAACCCTCTCCCGGAGCTGCATCGGTCCAGAAAATGGTGAATGGAAGTCCCGGGACGAATGGTCAAGTGGTTGGTTCCGGACCGGGGACTATCCGGTCGACAGGCAATGGCCAGGCATTCCTTTCCTTCCTTTCGAATAAAACACTCCTTACAGAAGCGGCGGGAAAACTGGGCGTCTCCGAACAGGATCTTGAGAACGCTTTGAACGCAAACGCGATTTCCAATGGCCCGGTGAACTTTAACGCAGCAGCCACCCAGTTAGGCGTGACGACACAACAGCTGGTGGAAGCATTGGGATTGGCCGGGCCGGTAACGATGAGTGCACCCGGAAATGGGAACGGGCCAGTAATGAGTGCTACGCCCGGCAATAATGGACAGTGAATCGATGACCCCATAAATCATATTTTCGCTACGAATTGCAAAACCAGTAATCCGGCAGAAAAGGGAACAATGAATTTTTCAATATGACGATATTCACATTACGAATTGTAAAAAATGCTTTGTTTTCCCTATCGTTTTTTATCGCATCGAAGGAAAGTAAGATCGAAGGTTATGGAGAATCTGGGAGCGGGAAATGAAAATCTACATGGATGTCTGCTGCCTCTGTAGGCCGTTTGATGACCAGACTTTAGGGCGTATCCGTCTCGAAGTAACCGCAGTCCAAGAGATCATCCGTCGCTGCGCATCGCGGGAATATACGCTGGTCAAAAGCGAAGTGATAACCGAAGAAATCTCAAAAATTCCCGATATCAGGAAACGTCTTCGCGTGGAGAAAGTTGTATCCATTGCGGAAGAACAGGTAATCCTTGACGAGGATATAATTGCACGGATGCACGTGCTCATCGCAATGGGAGGGGATGCGATGGACTCGCTCCATATCGCCTGTGCAGAACGTGCCGGAGCAATTCTTCTCACAACAGATGACGGCATGATAACCTTTTTTAAGATGCACCGGGACATACAGGTACGTATAGAAAACCC
Source organism: uncultured Methanoregulaceae archaeon (assembly GCA_963737635.1). Taxonomy (GTDB): domain Archaea; phylum Halobacteriota; class Methanomicrobia; order Methanomicrobiales; family Methanospirillaceae; genus Methanoregula. The sequence goes on along the minus strand of CAVTTL010000001.1, from coordinate 2,362,488 downwards.
GGTTATCTGGTTAAAGGAGGAAACCAAATGAGCGCCAGAACATTGCACCAGATCCAGCAGGAAGGACTTGACGTGCTGGTCGAAAAACTTGGCCCTGACGATGCTATCCGGTTCCTCCATATCTATGAAACCGGCAGCGGCGACTGGACAAAAGACCGGAAAAAATATCTGGAGAAAGACCCGGATAAGATCATTAAAAACATCATGGAGCGCAGGAAAAAAGTTCCGGCTCCATGAATATCCGATAGCTCATAAGAAGGCTTTGTTAACTTGTTAGGGAATTATCAAATTTCCATGCCTGAAAAAACATGCGATCTCTCAACACGTTAACAGAACCAAAAAAGAAGTTACCACTTGACCTGAGCGCCCGCACGTTCATATCGGGGGATCCAGAACACAAACGCGGCAGCCAAGGCTATCATCTCAATAAGACTTACCATAATAACAAGGGGTAATGACAGTTTTTCGTGCACGTAGAACACTACCAGGTTAATCAGAAACAAATCTAAGACTATATACAAAAGCATTCTCTTCGTGAACGTTATCGGAATGATTATACCAATTTCATCTTTTTTTGCATCCATTGCAACCTCTCCAGTTGTAGTACTTTCCATGAAGTCCTGATCCCAAACAACCTGCGATCTCCGTTTTTTCGGACACCAGCCAAGCCGTTGGCCAATTTCGGAAAAGGTCAGTTTCATGCTATCTCCTTTACTTTTGCGAATAGTTCTTCTGCCATTTTCGTGGGGTTCTGGTTTGTTTCATTTCATCCGGGCACTGCCATTTACGAAGTTCACCACTTGACCTGGGCACCTGCACGTTGATACCGGGGAACCCAGAACGCGAAGAAAATGACCATATACACTATCTCAAAGATGGTTACGCCAAGAACAGTGCTGATTGCTGTGTTGTCGTGAAAATAAAACACACCAAAGTTCATAACGACCACGAGTGCCAGTATGAATATGAGTATTCTCTTCACGAACGTTATCGGAAGGACCCTGCCTATTTCATCTTTTTTTTCATCCATAGTAAATCCTCCAGGTATACTAATTCCCATGAAATCGTGATCCCAAACAACCTGCGATCTCCGCTTTTTCGGACACCAGCCAAGCCGATGGCCAATTTCGGAAAATCTCATGGTTTTACCATTCTCCTCCCCACGACAAAATAGGCTATGGCGCCTGTCACCCAGGCGATTAACAAGCCCACTCCCACGCCGCGGAAATAACTGCTTGCAGAAATGTACCCGAGCGAGATAAAAATCACGCTCAGGACAAGCTCAAGCCCTACGAGCTTGAGGTATGTCGAGAGCCATGTGTCCATACCTTCTCTTGTATCTATTTTTCTGTCAGGTGCTTGTTTTCCATCCATAGTAAATCCTCCAGCTGTGGTAATTCCCATGAAACCTTGATCCAAAACAATCTGTGATCTCCGCTTTTTCGGGCACCAGCCAAGCCGATGGCCAATTTCAGAAAAGGTCAGTTTCATGCTATCTCCTTTACTTTTGCGAAGAGTTCTTCTGCCATTTTTGTCGGGTCTGCACTCTGAGAAAGGGTTATTTTTAACTCATCGGCATAATCCCAGAGCAGTTCGATGCACTCTGTATACTCCTCGCACGTTTCACAATCCCCGTCATGTTCGTACCATACCTGCACGCCGTGCTTGCCGGATATGAAAATGACCGCACCAGTATCCATCGGAACCGAATGACCGATAAGAATCCCGAGCTGTGGGTTAATTTTCCCGATCGAAATTTTGTTGGCTTTTGCCATAGTGCGAAGGGCAGTCTCGATCTTCCCGTCAATCGCGAGAAGGGCTTTTGAAACGGCCTGCCGGGAGATACCCAGGTTCGTCGCGATGGTGATGTTCGGTACATGATCACGCCGAAGTTTCCAGAATTCAAACCATTTTTCATTGGTCAGCATCGATAAGACAACTTATGCGGGTTGACATTATATATGTTTTCCTTACAGGTTCTGTAACGTCTTTGGCATGGTGTCAATTATCTTCGGAGTGGTGATGTTCAGAACTGCCGACAACGTGACAGAACTTCCAGATGAAATCTAAAGATCGTACCATTACGTTCATTTATCAATATTCAGGAGGAACAAAGGGGATAACCATGCAGAATAAACCCTCGCCTCGGCAACCGGGGCCAACAAAGGAATCGGTCTTCAGGACCACACTTTGATCGGTAAAGCCCAAGGAGGAAATGGTACGAGTCTCATTATTACTGAAATCGAAAAGGCCATGACCGTGTCTGAAGGAATCGGAAACAGAGACCCAGCTCTGGCGACCACATACATCAATCGCCAGAACTTCAAAAATCATAGCCCAATGGCTTATGACGGGGTGCAGGGAGTTGAAGGATTTATCAGCCACCTTCCCAAGGAGAAAAGTCCCCTGAAGGTCGTCCGCGCATTTCAGGATGGATCCTACGTCTTTACCCATTCAGAAGGAGACTTGTTCGGGAAGAAAGTCTTTTTCGACATCTACAGATTCGAGAATGGCCACATCGTCGAGCACTGGGACAATCAAACTGATTGGACGCCCCCAAACCAGAGTGGACATACGCCGACCGATGGTCCGACAAAAGCAACAGACCTCAAAGATACCGAGAAAAACAAGGCACTGATCAAAGAGTTCTACGAGACTATCTTCCTCAAGGGCCAGTCTGACAAGATGCCTCAGTATTTCGATGGCGATAAGTACATCCGGCACGACGCCCGGGGCGGTGATGGACTTTCGGCATTGACTACAATGATGCAGCAGTTGGCGAAACAAGGGATGGACATGAATGTCGATAAGATTTTCATGATTCTCGGACAGGGTAACTTCGTTCTTGTCGTCGCCGGCGGTTCTATTTCCGGCAAACCCGTCACCTACTACGATCTTTTCAGGCTCGAAAACAGCAAAATCGCCGAGCACTGGGATGTCATCGAGACCATTCCCCCTCGGGATCAGTGGAATAATCACAACGGCAAATTCTAGTATGGCCTCGGACTTTTGCTGACAGGGGCCTCATCGGAAAGGAAAGGTGATTTTAGTTGCGTACCCACCACCCACCAATGAATGATGAGGAAAGCACACGATTAATTCAAAACGTCGCGAATGGCTTCAGGCTGCAACCCAGGGCACCGATTCTCGGGACGCCTGCCGATGAGAATCTTGAGTACGAAAACGTGACATTCTCCTCTGAGGATGGGGTGCCACTGGAAGCCTGGGTCATCCCTCGAAACGGCTCAGATAAGCTCATCATCGTAAATCACCCGCGCTACTTCAATCGGTACGGATTTCCGTCACATATCGAACCTTGGAGATCAATGTTCGCAGCTGGAGGTAATGACTTTGAGGTCAACCTGATTCCCGACTATAGGATTCTGCATGAGGCGGGCTACAACGTTTTAACGTACGATCTCAGGAATTTTGGTCACAGCGGCGATGGTAACGGGAGCCTGTGCACCGGTGGGATATTCGAATCGCGCGACGTCGTTGGCTCCATTCTTTACGCAAGGACACGACAAGACCTCAAAGGTATGACCATCGGTCTCTTCAGTCGCTGCCTTGGGTGTAACGCCACCATTCACGCTATGACCCGCAGGCCTGAGGTCTTCACCGGGGTAAGGTGTTTAGTTGGCGCACAGCCCGTTTCTTCACGAGTTATTCTGGAGAGGATTCTTGAACTTGCTGGCGTTCCCTCCTCACGGTTCGGAGATCTCGATCGAGCGGTTAGGCTGGTTACAAGCTTCAGGTTGGATGAGATGTCGCCAATCAACGCCGCAAAGAACGTCCCCGTTCCTACGTTCCTGTATCAGGTACACGATGATGTGCTGACACGACCAAGCGATGTGCAAACGATGTTCGATAACCTCCCGATCAAAGACAAAGACCTGTTCTGGATTATGGGAACAACCAGACGTTGGGATGGTTATACGTATTTTTCAAAAAGTCCGACCAAAATGCTTGCATGGTTTAAGAAATATATGGATTGAAAATACGGGGACCATCGCTCTTGAGGTCCTGATACGTTCGCAGTAGATCACTGATCTTTTACCTCGGCAAAAATTCAAAACAACCGCCAGCTCATCAGGACCAAATTATAATGTTTTTTCGGGATACTATACCGGTAAAAACCGAATACAAACGTTAATGAGATAAACTCTCAAAAGCATACACGTTGAAAATGGCAAAATGTCTCTTTTCAGGTATGGATGCGATTACGCGAAAACGTGCGCTCGTCGTTATCTGTGCGGCGATAGTGCTGATAGCGGCTTCATTGCTCATAACGGCTTACGTGTCGGCCGTTTCACAAGCCGATTACACCAAGGGCTACGAGATCGGGCTGGAAGCCTACACGTACGGCCTGCCACTGCTTGAGACCAACACGACGTTTGAGACCATGACCAGCATCGATGTCTCGAACGGTGCGTTCGGCCCGGTCAACCAGTTCAACAACGTGCGCTCCCTCAACAACCCGGGAAGCACGGTGGTTGTCGCGCCGGGCTCGACCGGGCTCTCGTCGATCGCATGGCTCGATCTGAGCACAGAGCCGCAAGTCCTCCATGTGCCGGAGGTGACCGACCACTTCTTCGTCCTCGCCCTCGTCGACCCCTACACCAACGACCTTATGAACCTCGGCAGCGTCCACGATACCCCGCCGGGCGATTACGTCATCGCCGGGCCCGACGAGTATAATGTGCCCATCCCGGCGGGAACCCAGCGTATCGATGTCGACTACAACCGCATCTGGATAATAGGATCGACCCAGCTGAAAGGGAGTAGCGACCTTACAAATGTCAACCTTATCCAGGATAACTACACCCTGACGCCATTGAGCCAGTACGGGACGAACTACCGCCCGAAGAACGTGACAAATCCCACTACGACCGTCCAGAACTATCCGCTTCCCACCGGGCTTGAATTCTACGATATGCTCGGACAACAGCTCGCAGCTGTTCCCACCGCCGGCAGCCGACCAGCCCGAGCTTCAAAAGTTCGCGGAGGTTGGGATCGGACCCGGCATGGCACCCTCGCAGAACGTGCACCTGAGCAAAGATACTATCAGGGGTCTTGAAGACGCCGTGGCCGCCGGCCCTGCGCAGATCAGGAACGACACCCAGACCCTGTTTCTTGCGAGCTTCGACCAGCACAACGGCTATTTCCTGGGAGGCTTTGGGCAGTACGGAACCAACTACCCGCTGCGTGCGGTCGTAACTCAGGTTGGCCTTGGTGCCGTTACCTCCGACCAGACGATTTTTGCCATGAGCTGGGCAGATCATAACAAAGAGCCGCTTAACGGATCGACCAGCTACGTCGTGCACATGGCGTCTGCTCCGCCGGTGACCGAGGGCTGGTCGCTTACCGTCTACAACCTGAAGGGGGCACTGATCCCCAATCCGATCAACCGGTTCGCGATCAGCGACACGTCGCAGCTCGCACACAACGCCGACGGCTCAGTGGATATCTATCTGCAGGCCACGCAGCCTTCGGACCCGGCTCTGGCCGGCAACTGGCTGCCGACCGCGAGCGGACAGGGATTCGAGATTACCTGGCGGCTCCTGGCTCCCCAGCCGGCCGCGATCCCAGGCATCCTCAATGGCACGGGCTGGCAGCCACCGGCAATCACCCCGGTGTCCGGTGCTGGACAATGACGCCACGAGTTTTAAGGGAGCAGAGATTACCGGTGGGTAATATCCTCTTTTTTCCACCATGTTAGGATTGGTTCTGATGCATTTGCGGTTGATGAGGATTTTTCTCCGAAATGATTTAGTAATCATGGGAATTCAAGGAAAAAATACGGTCCAGAAGAACCATAGAATAAAAAAAAAGATCTGCATCTTCGAATTTTCCGGTGAGTTGATATGATTTACCGGGGACGGAGAGGCAAATCCGATCCTTAAAACATGGTGTTGCTGTTGGCCGCCGTTTCCGGGACATCTTGCAGGACATCCCAGTGCTCGACTATCCGGTCGTTCTCGATCCGGAAGATATCCATGACGGCAACGCCCCGGTCCCCGGGCTCCCTCACCAGGTGACTGTGGACTACCACCAGGTCGTCTTGGGCGATGAACCGCCGGAAATCAAACCGGAGATGGGGAAATGCCTGTCGGAACCCCCGGACAAATCCAATGAAAGCCTCTGCGCCATCCGCTGCCCCGGGATTGTGCTGCCGGTAGTACGGTCCCAGGCACTTTTCGGCGGCCTCTTCTGGCCTCCCACGATTTAAGGAAAGATGGTAGAACTCCTCTACCATCTTCCTGTTTCTTTCACGTTCGTCTTTCATGACTGCACCGGATAGGCATTCTTTCCGTCCAGCTACAAAAGATCTCGGATAGATCTACCGGAGGGGGAATGCAGTCAAAGAGAAGTAGTCAGTGGATGTGTTTTTCGTAGAAAACACCGGATTTGAAAAAAATCCCGCTGTCGAATCAGAACCATCCGGACCGGCACCCGAAAGGATCGTCCCGCGGGAAAGAACCGGGAATTTAATGTATAAGGAGAGCAACAAGAACCTGTACAGAGGAATAGTCATCCGGGTGGAATGTATGAGCGACAATAAGCAGTCAGATCTCATCAAAAGTTTTGTGGATTACCTCATCGCCTCACAAAAGCTTGAGGTGTTTAACTATTCGATCTTCGTGAACAAGGAAAAGGATGCTTTCTTTGTCAATGCCGTACCCCATTTTCCCATTGTCCGGTTAAAAGTCGACAATGACAACAATAAAAAATCCATTGAGGTGGCGCTCAAAATTACCGAAGCTGCAGCAGACAAACCTGTGGATTCTCTCGACCGGGTCTGTTCATTTGAGGTCTGCGTTACCAGGGACGACACGGGAAAACTACGGGTCCACACGGACCTGGCACCGGACGCCGTCTTCGCACAATTACCGGCCCCGGTTACGGATGCGATAAAGAAGGTCTATGCAGAACTTGAGAAGACTAACGCAGCGCTCCAGGACCAGATCCGGGCGTGGTATGACGAGCATGCCCGGTGAACAACCGTATCGTTTGCGTTTCCCGGGATAACCTACCGTATGCATCACCCGGATCAGTCCGTCAGGTAAGGAGACCATGGGACTGGGTAGTAGGCCGCTAAACCATCTCGCTGAAAAGGGGAATTCACTCATATTCCGGGTCAGCTTAAGATGAGTGAAAGGGTTTCCGGGAAGCATACATGCGTTGTTTTCAGGAAGAAAAAAAACCCAATAAGCACGGGGGCTAGGACATCCGGATCATATTCGTGAGTCTGGCCTTCCAGGGTACGATACTGCGCCCGGGGAGCTGTCTCACTCACTGCTTTTGCGGCATTACGCATGAAGGGAGGGCTGGCTCCCCCGTCTATGACAAGGAGGGGCATCGTCACCGACGCAACCAGTTTTTCCGGTAAGGAACCATCACCCATGATCTCATTATCATACGCAAGCGTCGGTGCAACAGCCTCAAACAGTGACCACACGGGGGTCTGTTTCATCCCGGCGATCACGTGGGGAGGCGCCCCAAAGCTCGTCCGTGCCAGTTCAACGGCCTCGCTCCGGCGGCCCTCTGACAGCAGAAGGATCAACTGTTGTGTATAGCGTTCCGCTGCCTGGCGGGCGTCCTTATCCCCGGAGTTGAACGGCGGCTCATACACCGCCAGTTTAGTAATATCAAGACCTCGTGCGGCTGAATGGAGAGCAAGAACGGCTCCTGACGACATGCCAAATACATATACCGATCTACCAGCATCTTTGATGAGGGCATTAAGGTCTTCAATCTCCCGTTCTACGGCATATGGCCGGGTGTCAGTACTGTCTCCTCTTCCCCGGCGATCATAGTTATACACCGTGAAGTGTTTTCCGAGAAGCCCGGCAAGTCGTTTCGTCCGCTCGTCAATTGCCCTGTATTGGAACGCACCGGCGACCAGTATAAGGACGGGGCCTTTACCTATTTTATCAAAAACGATCTGTGTACCGTCTTCTGAAATGACCATTTGCATGATAGCCTCTGAATTATCCTTCGATGATAAAATAGTCGTAATTGTGCAGTGCTAAAAACGACATGAGGCCTCAAAAATGGTGCCTCGTTTTTTAGCTCCTCTTAAAGGAACGAGTGATCTCCGTGAGATGCAAAAAGGGGGTTCAGGTGAAAAGCGCCGTTCTCCGATGCTTTAATATACCTCTCATCCAAACACTAACATGTATCTTACAATGCAAGATACAGTGTTACGCAACTCATTGCGACGGCCGCTCATCGGCCCGGGTGTATGAAATGATAACGGGGATGCCATGAATATCCAGTTCAAAAAAGGAGTGCTCGAGATCTGCGTCCTCTGCGTGCTTGCCAGAAAAGACTGTTACGGGTACGAGCTCGTGGACGAGATCTCAAAAAAGATCGACATTGCAGAAGGTACCATCTACCCCCTGCTCCACCGGCTCAAAGACGAAGGATTGGTAACCACCTACCTGCAGGAATCCGGTGAAGGCCCCCCACGGAAATATTACCGGTTAACCGATGCAGGAAAGACAAAGGAACAAGAACAGCGCGATGAATGGATCCATTTTGCGGCATCCGTCAAAGCGCTTCTGGAAGGTGAACCACATGGTGCAGACTGAAAAAGAATACCTGGACACACTCAGGGACCGGCTTACCGGGTATGTCACCAGCGAGGACCTCGATGAGATCCTGGAAGAATATGCCGGGCATTTTGCCATCGGGAAGTCCCGGGGCCGGACCGAAGAAGAACTCTGCCGGGCGCTGGGATCGCCAGAGGACGTGGCAAAGGAAATGCGGGCGGCGTACCTGATTCACAAGGCTGAGCAGACCAAGAGTGCCGGCACGATCTGGCAGGCAACCCGGGCCACAACCCGGCTTCACGGCCTCAACTTCGCCGTTGTGATCGTGCCGTTCATCCTCTTTGCGGTCGTCTTCGGCCTGGTCTTTATCGCCGGCCTTTCCATGATTTGCGGGGGGGCGGTCCTGCTGCTCCTCGCAGTCTTAAAACTGCTGGGAATTGCGCTCACCCTTCCCTGGCACCCCTTGCACTTCTCCTCGGCACCAGGGGTGCTCGTCTCCCTTGGGATCGTTATTGCAGGGATCATCATCCTTGTCGCAGACGTGTGGCTTGCGCATTTCTTTGGCCGCCTCACCATCCGGCACCTCAAGGGAAAACTCCCGGCAAAAAAAGATGCCGGGCTCTTCCCGTCGCAGCAGGAATTTCCCCAGACGTTTGCAATCGGCAGGGACGGTGCAGCCGCACTCGATCTCCAGGTACGCATGGGCGCCGGTGAGCTGAACCTCGGCAGCATGACCGACGGCCAGGCTCTCGTGAGCATGACGAGCGGCTCCTTAGGCTGTATGGGTCCGCTCACGTACTCATCTTCGATGGACGGCGCGACAAAACGGGTCTGGATCCGGAACCGGCATTTTTCCTGGTGGTGCGCAGACGATTGGCCCGCGGACGAATCGGCATATACCGGGGATGTCCGGGTAAGTCGGGATGTCCCGGTCGCCATTGAAGTAAAAAACCATGCCGGCCGGACCCTTCTTGCCCTTGGGGAGCTCAACCTCTCTTCTCTCGTGATCAAAAATGGCGTCGGTGATACATGGATCGACCTTAGCGGGTACCACGGCGGGAGTTTCGACGCCACCATCAAAAACGGCGTGGGGGAACTGACGCTACGCCTGCCAAAAGACGCCCGTTTGAGTGTAGAGATCCACGGGGGAATCGGAGCCACGAATGTGCGGGGCTTTGTGGTAAACGGGAACGTTTATACCACCAGTTCAGCACGCCCTGATGCCCCCACCATCACGTGCCGGATCAAGCAGGGCGTTGGCTCGATCACGGTAGAAGCGGTGTAAAGGATCATGAAGACGGTTATCTACTATTTCACCGGCACCGGCAACTCGCTTGCCGCCGCAAAAAAGATCGCTACCGGTCTTGAGGATTGCGAACTGGTACCGATTGCATCGCTGAGGAATACGACCGGGGATATAACGCCGCGGGCAGGCCGGATCGGGATTGTTTACCCGGTGTATTCTGAGGGTCTGCCGGTAATTGTGGCCTCGTTTGCCGGACGCCTCGATCTCTCACATTCGCAGTATACGTTCTCTGTTGCCACACAATATGCACTGGGAGGATCGTCAGCATTGCAGCAGCTCAACAGCATTCTTAAGAAGCGAAAGAACCGTGGATTGGATGCAGGATTTGTAGTAAATATGCCCCGCAATAACATCCTGATGCACAGTGTCCAGGTAGGACAAAAGCGGGAGCAGATTCTCGCAAAAGCCGATAAACAGCTCACCGATATCATGGGGATGGTTGGTCGTCGTGAGAACCGGAAATTGCCGTATCATCTCACGGTACAACTGATCTACTCTCTTAGGCATCCCGGGTTCGTATCTCGTGTCCATAATGATGACCGGAACTTCACGGTCGATGATACCTGCACATCATGCGGGATATGTGCAGCCATCTGCCCAGTAGAGAATATCGAACTTATAGAAGGCAGGCCGGTCTGGAAACATCACTGCGAGCTCTGTGTTGGGTGTATCCACATCTGCCCGGTAAAAGCGATCCAAGGCGGTCCCCGGACCACAATACGGCCGCGGTACCGGAACCCGGCAGTCAGCATTGCGGAACTAATGCGCCGGAAGGAGAATCCCGGGCCATGAAGACGGTTGTCTACTATTTCACCGGTACCGGCAACTCGCTTGCCGCTGCAAAAAAGATGGCAACAGAACTGGGGAACTGCGATTGTGTACCCATTGCACCGCTTAAGAATACCACCGGAGACGTTGTCCCTCCGGCAGGACGCGTCGGGATTGTCTGCCCGGTCTATGATGTGGGCCTCCCGGGTGACCGTGGCAGAATGTGCACGACGGCTCAGCTTCGCGGGAACCCGGTACGTCTTTGGCCTTGTGACTCTGGGCTGACTACGTGATAGAACTCATGTGAGTACTATCGGTTCCGTTGCGTTGCCGGGATGTAGAAATAGGTAAGAGTGATGTAAAAACATGAAGACCAGCATCTTCTGTGTCAACGACCATTGCACATCATGCGGAATCTGTGCAGCTATGTGCCCGGTCAAAAATATCGAACTTATGGATGGCAGGCCGGCCTGGCAACATCACTGTGAGCTCTGTTTCGGATGTATCCGTCTCTGCCCGGCCGAAGTTATCCGGTTCGGTCCTCGGCAGATTACCTGAATGGGAAATCCACACCTGAAGGTGTAAGTGACTTCTTCTTCAATGACACTGCCTTTAATTTCTTCTCAACTAATTATCAGTGGCTCGCAGTAAATGGTTCGACTGCATGGTTTGAAGGCACCGGTACGGTAGACGGGAAAAGTGGCTATACGTTCCTGGTAAGTACTACTGAAGGGAAGTTAGTAGGTAAGAATGTGCCAAACACCTTCCGTATACAAATCTGGAATACGGCGACGAATGCCTTGGTCTATGATAACTAGGTGGGTGCACCGGAGAATGCAGGACCGACCACGCCACTCATGTCGGGAACCATACTGATCCAAAAATAATTGACTTTTTTTTTAGTGCATTTTGAATGTTGTTGCAGTATGGATGATCTTCAATTCTTTTACCTCATTGATTTTATCAAATCAACCGAAGACGCAACAGAACTTCGTGTTTATAGATTATCGTTTTTAACGAATGGCAGAACCGGATCAAAAAAATCTCTAAATATGTTGAATAATTAATGTAGTATTTATAATGATTATCATTCTGATAGTGGGAAGTCAAGCCGGGTATATCGAAAATCATTTCTTGCCAGGCGGGAGATCGGGCATTTTGAAAAGCACTGGTGCGTGGCGGGAGACGCTTCAGAACTTCAAACTATCGTACTTTATATAAGATTTTTAATTATTACTGTCTGAGTTTGTGGTGGCGGGAATTACGGTAGATAAGGATAAAATAAGCTTTGAATTTTTGACTGGCGGAATCGTGTTAATTATTGCAGGTGTTGTGCTTGCCGCGTTTTACACTGGCATCTCAATCGCCGTAATTGTTATGGTGGTATTGGGTTATTTTTCGATAAGGATAGGTCTTTTTAGCCGCAGGGATGCCTGAATGCCCATACGGACTCTGTCACGGTGTCGGCAGGGAGTGATGTATGAATCACCAACCGTCTGAGCATCAAACGCATCTTTAAGATTATGGGTAACAATCATGTTTTTGATTGGTATGCCTGAATCAAAAGAAGATCCATTTGTCGGGAGAACGGCTCCGGATTTCTGTCTTCCGGATGCACAGGGAACTTCGTTCTGTCTGAATACCTTCCGGGGAAAATGGGCGGTACTGTATTTTTATCCCCGAGACAACACCCCGGGGTGCACTATAGAAGCGATGCAGTTCAATGCGGCACTTGAGAAATTCGTCGATTTGGGGGCACAGGTCATCGGCATAAGCACCGATTCGCAGGAAAGCCACCAGAAGTTTGCCGATAAATATAGTCTCAACATCCTTCTCCTGAGCGACCCCGATCATACGGTACTCACTGCGTATGACTCCTGGAAACCAATGACGCTGTTCGGTAAAGAGATGCTGGGTACGTCAAGGGACACATTCCTGATCAACCCGGAAGGAGTGATTACCGATGTCTGGCGAAAGGTCTCTCCTAAAGGCCATCCGGAAGAAGTCAAGTCAGTGCTGATGAAAAGGAAAGAGAAGACGAATTAACGGTTCTGTTGCGTTGGCGGACTTTTGATATTTGCACCAGATCTGGTGCTTGGCGAGACTTCGAGATTTTTTAGAGTGAGTGATTATTATATAAAATTTAAATATCACCTCTTTCACATTATAAATCGATCAATATGCCTCAAAAAATTGCGATTGGGTTATACCCAACAAACCGGTGGATTACCGATCCAAAAACTGGACAAAGGCATCAAGAAAGTAATACAACCGACACTGTTGAAAATCTTCTGTGCTCTTCAGATGCCGAACAAAAATACACGTGTGACTGTGTAGATCAACAAGGCAACAAACTTCAAGAAAATATTGAGTGGAAGATTTTGTGTACAGTCGGTAATAGTGGTAATGTATGTGGAACAGTCACCCTAACCGGAGTAGTATCCCAAAATCCCACCCAACTTTTAGATTCTCAACCCCTTCAAAAGATCGGAGATGATGGATCATTTAGAGAGTGGTGGTGGTGGCCAAAAAATGCACCCTACGCCTAAATTAACAAACCCTATATTGTTACTGTTATATTCGATAACCCTCCCACCTCTCAAACATTCGCCATTACATTTACTCAAGATAAAAATTAATGGTTGCAAACGTGTGATAATAGGTCAATATCTATCTATTTGCAATCGTGGAAAAAAATGTTATTTTATTGCCAACCCGATCATCGTCATCCAGCGGAACGTTTGCCATCCGCGTGGGAGCCATTCCATTGATTCCCTAACGTGGTCGGATGTAGTTGTAGTAAGTCTGCATCCCTGCTGCAAATTCCGCCGACCCATCCCGCTGTCAAAACTTCTGACTACTTTGTACTCTCTCAGAATGTGCCGTTTAAGCGTTCAAGAATGTTGTTGTTTGATTTTGTGCCTCGTGATATAAGACTCCATTACATGAGGGGTAAGTTTATCATTGGGGTTATTGTATTGTGGGTTATGTTAAAAAAAGAGGATAGAGTTCTTATCCTTCCAACATGCGGAAAACACGTCGCTATAAAACTCGATCCTATCAAAAAGGGGGATCGCGTTGTGGTAATTCCGACAATTAGTGGAAAATCGGTCGCTGTAAAATTATCGCCAATAAGCAAGGGGGACAAAATTGCGGTACTGACCTTAAGAAATGGGAGAAAAATTGCACTTAAACGCGAAGAATCTACTGATATCAAACTCGAAAATTCGATCGAAATATCGGGCGATGTAAAAATTGAATTTAAAGAGGGCGGAGATCCTTAATATCGGTAACTTTGGATTCAAGCAATATGTGACAGTTAATCCATGCAGATGAACACCATTCTGACAGGAAGCCGTATACTACAAGAGAGATGCAAGCATCCGTAAAAAAAAGGTTAGTCAAAAAAAGTATAATAGGGCGTCATTGTGGGGATCCGCATCCCATAGTTTTTACCCAACGAATATAATGAGGCACAGACTGAAGGATCCTGGCATCCGTTCTGTTCTACTTCAAGGTTAAGCTGGTTGAATTCACGTGCATCATGAAGTTCATAGGAAGGCGAAAAAGAGTTTCCGTCCGAAATAACATACATGCTTGGAACTTCGGTCAGTTTTTGGTAAGACGACCCATAGAGTTCGTTCCCATCGGTAATGATCAAAGGAGTGGTGGTTTCCACAAATGCATAACTGGTATTGTCATAGGCGTACATGGTGGGGGTCTTAACGCCAACCACCATATGGTCCGCCACAGGAAATGAGAACAAGGTTACCCCGTATCCTAACCCTCTCAAAAGATAGGCAAGGAGGAACGATTTATCTTCACAAATTCCTCCGTTATCATACAGGACCTCGTAAGGAGTGCGCTCAGTGAGAATACTCCCGTTATCTAATCCCTCTACCTCATTGTTGTCGTAGGGAATATTCTGAACCAGACTAATTGCTATCCTAACCTGATCGTCTCCTTTTGGGGTTTTGGATTTGATTGCATCTACGAGTGAGTCCAAATCTTGTTTCTGAACAGGTTCGTTTATGTTATCAGTGAAATAGTGTTGGATCTCTTGGTGGGTACAAGAGGTTTTATTGAAAGCGCAGGCCGGTATGGATGGATCTGTTATTCCATTATAGACTCCAGCGTGAAGAGTGATGGTTATCTCTCCTCGCTTCGCGTTTACGATGTAGGGAAACTCTCTCTGTACTGGGCCGGTCTCATATTTTTCAGACGGTGTGGTATTCAACACCGGGTCTTGAGAAGGAGGCTCCTGCAAATCCACGATGTTGTTATCTGAAACGGCGTTGTTTTGAGGGAGATTATGTGATCCCAGGAGAAATGCCGATACCAGAGCGGCGGTTATAACCGCCACTGTGACGACGAGTAGCAATAGTAACAGGATGATCTTCCATTCCCGCATACGAATCAGATTAGTCTAAGATCTGGACTGGAGTAATCGCACTGGGTACTGTCCGGGAAAGTGAAAGAGCTGCGCCTGAGGCTGGCTGGAGATAAACCGTAATCCTGGTATTGGGCCTTGTCGTAATAGGCATCTGGATTGCTACGATAAATTGCTCGTTCGGGCCCAGCAGTTCACTGGTATCTGACGTATCATTGTTGATCTTTTGCGCTATACACCACGATCCCTCCTGATCGGGGAGATTGGCGCTCATCATCGTATCAAAATGACCCCAACAGTCTTCCCCAGCATAGCTCAGGTTTGGCCAGTGGGTTGATCCATCATTATAGGATACAACCATCTGGGACAGATCAACCGGAGTGTCTCCCGCAGTGAGGGCGAGGGTCACATTTATATATCGCAGACAATTATTGTCGGGGTCACAAATGCCGTTTTGATCCTCAATGCCGTACACACTCCCAACAGATTCAAAGCTGGAACTTGCCTGCTGGACCCCAGTATGAATCGTTGACTGTGCAGTCTGGGAGGTAAAGAACCCGGCGCCGAGCGCTACGTACGAGAACACCGCCGCGACAACAACGAATGCGATAAGGACAATAGCAGCTTCAAGGCCGGTAAATCCCTCTTCATGGTTTGGATGCACGGCAGTCATTATTGATACTTCTTAGTTACAGGGTAAAAGCGTATCTGTCTCTTCGGCCGCTGACACGATTATGTCCATTCAGCCGGTTGCCAAGGTCAGCCTTTGATCTCGCACACCGCTGCGGCCAGGCAGATGAAGCCGGCAACATACATGCAGTTCCCGAATACTGCAGCAAGCAGCGCCGGGCCGGCACCAGCCAGCCCGGCATAACCGCTCCCGGGAAGCTGAGCGGTCATGAGAAAGGCGGCAATCGAGATCCCAAGCACAATACCGAGATACTGGAGAGCGGTGATCAGGCTTGAACCGATGCCGTGGAGTGCCTGCGGAAGCGATGCCATAATCTCGATACTGTTCGGGCCCTGGTACACGGACCGGGCTATCCCCGCAACCACAAAAAGACCAAGAATCAGGACAAAGTCCATCCGGGTGAATGCGAAGCCGCACCCAAGAAACGCGAGACCCATGATGGTTATACCGGTGATCGGAAACCGGGATGACCGGCAGCGGTCATAGAGCCAGCCAAAGAGGGGCGAGGCGACCAGCATCGAAAGCGGGAGGATCAGGGCAATAAAGCCGATATGCGAAGGCCGGAGCCCCATCACGTACTCGAAGTAGAACGGCTGGACGGTGAGCAGGACAAAGGTTGCCGTCAGGTACAGGATAAGGCTGACAGAAGGCAGGACAAATGCCCGGTTACGGAAGATCCCGATCGGTACAAGGGGGTTTTCCACCTTTCGTTCGGTATGGATAAAGGCAACAAGAAAGACGAGGCACACGGCGGACCAGAACCCGAACGATTCAAGCCGGACCGGCGGGTTTGAGAGCGTGTTCAGAGCGATCGCCAGCGTTGCCATGGTGCCAATCAACAGGAATGCTCCCGGGTAGTCGAGGTGCCGGAAGACCGGGGGGTCGCGGTCGATCCTGAGATACTTCACGGCAGCGGCCATAAGCACGATGCCGACCGGCACATTGACGAGGAAGATGAACGGCCAGCCGGTGATGTCGACAATCAATCCGCCGGCGGCCGGCCCGACGATCAGGCCAAGTGCGACAACGGCGGTATAGTATCCCATCGCCCGGCCCCGTTCCTCCTGGGGGAAGACTAGCATAATGATCGCCACACAGACACTCATTAGCATCGATGCCCCCAGTGCCTGGAGGACCCGGAAGAGGATGAGTTCCGGGATGGAGGTCGAGAGGCCGCAGCCAAGAGAACTGAGAGTGAAGAGCGGGAGCCCGGCCATAAAGAGCCTGCCGCTGCCGATAGACCGGGAGAGTGACCCGAAAAGGAGCACCGTTGCAAGGACCGTTATCACGTACCCGGTTGCAATCCACTGGACCTGGCCTATCCCGGCGCCAAGTGCCTGCATGATTGAGGGAAGGGCAATCGCAACGATCTGGACATCCAGCACGCACATGAATATCCCGGTCAGGATGATGGCGAGGATGACATACCGGGTCGGGTATCCTTGCGACGGCGGGATAATGGTGCCGGGATCGGTTGCTTCTGTCATGGGTCTTTCACGGGATACTCGTATGTATGTGCGGTCGGCATCGATGTGAAGGTAATTGTAAATTTATTACAATTATTGGCAATAATCGATAATAATTGTAATGTTTGGAGAAATGTTTTTAAGAATATATAGTGATTTCAATATACTTGTACTATGAGCGACGATGACGTGCCTTCCCTGGATCAGACCCTGATGCGGCGCCTTATCGTCGGGATAGGGGAGGTCTCGGAAATAACGGGTGTCCCCCAGCGGCAGATCCGGTACTGGGAGGAGAAAGGGTTCATTTCTTCGGTAGATGGCGGGGATGGCACTACCCGGCGCTACAATTTCCTCAATATCAAGAAGATTATGCTGATCAAAGAGCTTCTGGATGACGGTTTTACGCTGGCTGCCGCGGCAAAAAAAGTCGACCACCGGATAAAGACGCTGGACGATGCATTCCGGAAATTATCCGGCAGATAATTCTGGATACATTGGAATACCCGGTGGCGAGAAGGTTTTTATCGGCAAACTGATACTCCTATCCTGTTGGATTTACCCGAGAGGGGGTCGGTTGTATCGTGGCACATCGCGTGAAGCTACTTGGCTGCAGGACATCTCTTCTGTTCCTGGTACTGGTTTCGATAACCATCGTTCCGGTGACTGCTGAAGCTCCGGTCGCCAACTTCACGGGCCTGCCCGTGTCCGGTCATGCACCCCTCGCCGTCTCCTTTACCGATCTGTCGGCAAACAACCCTTCCGGCTGGGCCTGGTTTTTTGGCGACGAGAATTTCACGGCACCATGGAACCAGATGACCGTGAATGGCGGGTGGTCGGGACGCATGGGCCAGAGCAGCGTAGTAATGCCGGACGGCAGTATCATCCTTATCGGGGGGTATAGCGGCGGTTACAGTAATCGTATGGGGATGTCCACAGCGAACGCTGCACCGTGGCTGCAGCTGGTCGCTATTCCCGGGTCTTCTTCGGGATATGCACAAATCAACCGGGTAGCAGCGAATAATTACGTCGTTATGGTGGGTGGGTACAGTGGGGGCACGATCTATAATAACGATGTGTGGTTGTCGACCGATGACGGAGCAACCTGGGCCCTTGAAACGGTAAATCCCGGGTGGATGGCACGGGCAGGACAGAGCGCTGTGCTCATGCCGGATGGGAGTCTCGTTCTCATGGGCGGTTATACGAGCGGTGGTACCTATAATAATGACGTGTGGCTGTCGACAGATGGCGGAGCAACCTGGACTCTTGAGACGGTGAGTCCGGGATGGTCACCCCGGGCGGGGCAGAGTAGCGTAGTGATGCCGGATGGAAGCATCGTCCTCATAGGTGGTTGGGGCGGCCAGGCGGATAACGATGTATGGAAGTCAACAGATGATGGAGCAACCTGGGCTCTTGAAACGGTGAACCCCGGGTGGTCTGCAAGGGCGGGCCAGAGCAGCGTAGTGATGCCGGACGGTAGTATAGTCCTCATGGGCGGTTGGGGCCAATCCGGCCGATACGGCCAATATAATAACGACGTGTGGCTGTCGACAGATGGCGGAGCAACCTGGGCTCTTGAAACGGTGAACCCCGGGTGGTCAGCGAGAGCCGGGCAGAGTAGTGTAGTGATGCCAGATGGAAGTATAGTCCTCATGGGCGGTTATAGCGGCAGCAGTATCTATAATAACGATGTGTGGCGGTCGACGGATAACGGGGCGACGTGGACCCAGGTGACGGTAAATCCCGGGTGGTCAGCGAGAGCCGGGCAGAGTAGTGTAGTGATGCCGGATGGAAGTATAGTCCTCATGGGCGGTTATACGAGCGGCAATGAAAATGGCGATGTGTGGCGGCTTATCCCTGCCGGATCATCGCGGCAGAACCCGTCGCATACCTATGTCAAGGCGGGTATCTATCCGGTAACGCTTGAGGTAAACAACGTGTATGGAAGTAATACCACAAATCAGGCTTATTATATCAATGTCTCCGCTCCCCTGCCGAAGGGAAGTGTGCAATCTGTTATCGATACCGTCCAGGGAAACGGGACAGCCACCTCAGTACCGACGCAACTTCCCACTCTGCCGGCGGCATCGATCCCCCAAGCGACTACCGGAATCACCACAGGCTCATCGACTGCCCGGGCACTCCTGCCGGTCGCAGTTCCTGTCTTAGCTTTTCTTATTACCGTATTCGCTCTTGCATCTGCCACGCGGAAATAATCCGGATTTTTGAACACCCGGGTTCATGAAGGTCTTTACATACCGAGGACTTTCTGCTGGATCATGAGCACGGCGATGAAGATGAGAATGAAACCGAATATCCTCTTGATGTGGTCCGCGTGGATCCGGGGTGCAAGACGGGCTCCCGCGTACGCACCAAGCCCTGCACCTGCGCCGTACAGGTACAAAAAAAGGAAGAGAGACATGACCTAAAGCGGTGTGGGTCGAAGCGCCGGCGAGAGAGGTGGGAATGATCGTCAGGAGTGATGTGGCGACTGCGACATGCACAGGCACGCCAATCGCGACTAATGCCGGAACAAAAAATGCTCCTCCACTTGTCCCGGTGACACCGCTCACAAGGCCCCCGAACGCCCCCCAGATGATCAGGTGGGCATAGGGAATATGGACCGGTTTTTCCTCTCCGGTCTGGTCCCTGCACATGAAGGTGAGCGACGGGCCGAAGTCCAGTTTCCGGATCAGGCGGAAGTCCGGGAGGAGCATTTCCAGGGAAATAAGGATAAGCACCATGGAAAAAACGATAATGATGAGCCGAGTATCCATGTGGTCTGTAATGATTGATCCCACTACCGAGAGGAGCATGCTGGGGATGCAGAGCACTGCCGCGGCCTTATAGAGGACTTTACCTTGGGAACGGTATACGATGGTCGCGGCAAATGAGGAAATGACCATTACTGCAAGACTCGTTCCCACAGCCATCCGTGGGTCGAAGCCAAAGATCAGGGTGAGCGTGGGAACATACAGAAATCCACCACCAAGGCCGATCAGTGCTGCTAGTATCCCGATGACCGTCGAGATCAAGAATGCTGCTAGTGAAACGATCATTTTTTCGCCTTTTTTTTTAATATGGGATACGCTACCCTTCGATCTCTGTCTTCTCTCTCTCAAAAAATCATATCAATCGGCAAAAGATCCGGGGGATCTTTAAGTGGTAATAAAATACTGTCCACATCTCACCCTGCCTGAGACGTGCAAAAACGCAGCTGATCTTCGCTTCAAATTTCTCATTGAGCGGATCTGGTCTTATCATGACATCTATTTCTTTCATTAGTAATTATAGAGTTTTTAGTTAAAATATAGATTTCGCTGTTAATACTATTGGGTAAATTAAACAATCAATCCTTATTTCGCTGCCTTTCAAATTCAAGGAGGAAATTGAGATGTGCTTGGTTTTTTCGCACTTTTCTTGCAAGGTTCCGGACTCGCAGCCAGTTTGCCAGATGTCGCCGGATCCCAAATTGTTTGATTGATGAGGTATTCCAGGCAGACCGGGCATTAAGATGCTCTGCCTGTACCAAAGTCAGCTGCTTTTCCGCGTCGCGGAGAGCTTTCTGATAGGCTGCATCCGTCATTTGCGTTGGTAAACGGGTCATTTTTTCCTCCAGAGCAGGATGTATCAGGATCTCCAGTAGTCCATTATATCTCCTGTTCTTCCCAGCAGGGGATACATAGGCCGGTCTTTTTCGTATAGAGAAAATCCATCGCCGGAATACGGGCGCTGCACCGGATACACTGCCTCTGGGAAGCCATTGGCCGCGATAAGGGGTCCGAATCCAGCAATTCCTGGTCATCATCGGGAACGGCATCATCTCGTTCCTGGTCCGTATCGAGAAATTCTTGCTGCCGCACCGGGTGACTACCTGCAGGTTGTGATTCTGTTGATTGCGTTCTCCCCGTGATTGACCTATCGTATCTCCCGGATTCGGCTTTCCGGATTTGAAAGGGTGCGTTCAGGTTCTGTGTGACCTTTCGTATCTGATCTTCGTGGGTCCTGGATGATGAGATCATAGCCTCCTCCAGAAAGTCTCTGTTTTCTTAGCCGGGATCTTCTTCCCACCTTCATGTCGTTCTGCTACTATATAGATTTGATGAAATTCACTTATGTATGGGAATTCTCTCTATATTTTCTATAGCATTTTGAAGAGAGAACGCAGAAAACCGAGGATTATTGCAACGGTATGAGATGGTATCAGATTCGACCGGCGGCTTGCGCTGAAACCACCTGTTGTGATGATTTTTACACTATGTCCCAAGTAGGGGAGATCCTTATCGAATTTTCCTATCTGTTTGTTCCAGTGGACTTTTTTTGTGCTCTTCAACCTCTTTTTTTGACTTGAATGTTTTGTTGCAGGTCATACATCGGAATACCGTCGTCATTGGATTCACTCCACTGTGGTTATCAGCTCCAGAATATATATATTTCTTTAATATATGGATGAATTTATCAACATATATAATCAAAAAGACATAAGAAGTACCGGATCCCGGTTCAACGTCCTAAAATGGAATTAATGATAGATTGAATCGCCCGGGACTCTCAAAAAAGAGTTCTGAAAGGATAACGGAACTTTTGAGTGAAATCAGATAATGACAGAACAAGAAATTACCGTACATCACTGAACGTCCTGTGGGTCACGTCATTGACGACTGCGTACGTGAAGGTCAATCCGGAGAGATTCCGGTCTTTATTTTTTCCCTGAAAGTACATCTGCCGGTATTCATCGCTTTTCACTGTCAGGACCGGGGAAAATCCTCTCGGCGCAAGGAACGTTTCGGCGCCTTCTTTGGGGAGGGCAAACAGGATCGGTTCGCCACCTTTCGCGGTGTGATCGCCGAGTTTTTTCCGGGTTTCCTCCTGCGAAGTGTCGTCACCGGTTTTTGCTGAACAATCGAAGAGGATGGCACTGCCCCTGCCGGAATTCTGTATGATAAACGAAAGCATAGCATCGATGGAAGGAAGGCTGAGGTACATAATGAGGCCTTCCATGACAAAGAGTGTTTTTTTCTCCGGGGAATAGCCGCATTCTATCAGCCGCCGGCCGAAGTTCTGGGTTTCGAAATTGACCGCGACATACACGATGTGATCCGGAGGTCTGCCAAAAATTTCTTGGATCTTCTCTTTTTTGATCTGCTGGGTATCGGGATGATCGATCTCGAAGACCCGCACGTGTTCTGCGAGTTCTTGGATCCGGTACGCCCGGGTATCATACCCTGCGCCCATAATAACCAGCTGTGCAAGCCCTTCTTTGGCAGCAGCTCGGATGACATCATCGAAATACCGGACTCTTGCGACGATAGTATTCCGAAGTCCGGGGAATTTCTCTTCGGAATATGCAGCCACTGCTGCAAGACGCCCGGGAGCGACGAACCGGAGAGCGTAGGGATCGTAACATACTCGTTCATCTTCCGGAAGCATCGATTCGACCGCCCGGATTGCTGCAACACCCCTCTGCAGTCCGGCTCGGTCCTGATCTCGAACTATTCTTTGGGCCGGGGTCCTGGTTCATACATACTACATTACGATAATAGCGGACTTTAGTCCTTTGGTATTGTGGAATCTGAAAGGAATTTCACCTGATCTGCCGACTTTTGGGCAGATGAGGAGAATGCTCCGGGTATGCTACTGGTTGGACTTCAAACTCTTCTTCATCAACAAGAATCCGGCTGGACAAGTATGGTATTATAATAATATTAATTCGGTATAAAAACTACATATGACTCTGGCCCCGATGTATGATAACCGTTCTCTACGTGGATGATGAACCTTCACTTCTTGATGTCGCAAAGCTTTTTCTCGAACGCTCAGGTGATTTCTCTGTGGACACCGCGGTATCAGCACAACAAGGGCTTGAACTCCTGAAATCTGGAAAATATGAGGTCGTCGTCTCGGATTACCAAATGCCCGGAATGGACGGGATCGAGTTCCTGAAAGTCCTGCGCAAAGAGTACCTTTTGCTCCCCTTTATCATCTTCACCGGGAAGGGTCGCGAGGAGATTGCGATCCAGGCATTTGAGGCCGGGGCAGATTTTTATCTCCAGAAGGGAGGTGCGCCAAAGGCCCAGTTTGCAGAGCTGATCCGGAAGATAACGAGCGTTGTTGAAAGACGCAGAGCCGAGGCCCAGGCTTTTGCCCTCAACCGGCTCTATTCGGTTCTCTCCGCGACAAACCACGCTATCATTCATCACAGAGATATTAAGGAACTTTTCGAAGTGATCTGCCGGATCGCAATAGGTATCGGTGGCTTCCGGATGGTCTGGGCAGGATGGATCAACAAGGAAACACAGTTGATAGAACCGTTTGCCTCGTGTGGTCACATCGAAGGATACCTTGACCGAAGTAACGTGTCCGCTGAAGACATTCCTGCCGGCCGGGGCCTTTCCGGCACCGCATTGAGGGAGGGACGCCATACCATCATAAACGATCTTGCGGCCGACCCTCTCATGCAACCATGGCGGGATGAGGCACTTTCCCGCGGGTACCGATCGGTCGCTGCATTCCCGTTTGCTCTGAAGACCAGGTATGAGGGTGTGTTGACACTCTACGCCCCGGAACCCGGTTTTTTCAACGACCAGATAATCAATCTGCTCGATGAGATGACCGGCGATATCAGTTTTGCCCTGAAAGCTCGCGAGGATCAGGAAGAACGGGAGAAGGCCGAAAATAATATCCGCCGGACTGCCAGGAAATTCCGGGATATCTTCAACGCCGCCCCCAATCTCATCATGTCTATTGACTCACAAGGAATAATTGTTGACTGCAACCAAAGAATCGATGATATGCTCGGATATCCTAAAGAGGATATCCTCGAAAAACAGATCGCAGGAATTATCGATACCGAGAATCAAACGAAGCTGGACTCTTTTCTCCGTGAGGTTTTCTCCGGAAAAACGGTGTCTGGCGCGATCTTCCGGATGCAGAAAAAAGATCGTTCATTTATCAATGTTAAGATAAACGCCACCGGGCTTAAAGATAAGGCCGGCACGTATGTCCGGGGAGTTCTGATCGTTGAGGATATCACTGGACGCATACAGACTGAGGATGCCCTGAGGGAGAGCGAGGAGAAATACCGGAGCCTCTTTGACAATATGCTGGAGGGAATGGCGCACTGCCGTATGGTGTTCGACGATAAAGGGAGACCTGTTGATTTCATCTATCTCACGGTGAATCCGGCATTCAATAGGATCATCGGAACCACTACGGTCACCGGGAAACCGGTTACGGAGGTGTTTCCCGGAATTAACGAGGCTTATCCGGCGTTGTTTGAGATTTATGGAAGAGTTGCGTCAACCGGGAGACCGGAATCCTTCGATCTCGATTTCAAGCCGTCCGCCAAGTGGCTGCATATCTCGGTGTATTCTCCGGAGAAGGAATATTTTGTTGCGATTTTTGAAGATATTACCGAACGCAAACGGGCTGAAGAATCCCGGATCCTGGCCACTAAAAAATTAAACTTGCTCTCGAGAATCACCAGGCACGATATTCTCAACCAGCTCTTTATCCTGAAATCCATTCTTGAATTATGCAAACATGCCTCCGGGGATGCCACAAAGATGTCTGAGCATATCGTGAAGGGAGAGCGAGCCGCACGTGCAATTGAAAGCCAGATCCTTTTTACCAAGGACTACGAGGATCTAGGTGCTAATGTCCCGGCCTGGCAGAATGTCAACGCATCCGTACAAAAGGCGCTGGCGGTCCTTCCCATGAAAGATATCCAGATCGTGACTGATATCGGGGGAATTGACGTTTATGCCGATCCGCTCTTCGAGAAAGTGTTCTATAACCTTATTGATAACACGCTTAAGCATGGAGGTAACCAGGTAACCGCTATTCGTTTGTCATCGCGGGAATCGGACAGCGGACTCATCCTAATCTTCGAAGATAATGGAATGGGGATTTCTCCGGTAGATAAAAAACATCTTTTCACGAAAGGTTTTGGAAAAAATTCTGGCCTGGGTCTTTTCCTTTCCCGGGAGATCCTATCGATAACCGGCCTTACGATACAAGAGACCGGTGAATTCGGGAAAGGTGCCCGGTTTGAGATTACCGTACCGAAAGAAGCGTACCGGTTTACGTCTTAAATTGTTTCATAGTTGGGCGTGAGGCCATCCGCTCGCTTGGTTAATCGTGTGTCGGCTGTTGACCGGAGGTTTCCGGGATGAATTAGCATCGTCAACCGGAGACGCATAAGACCTATGAAAGATACGAGATATTATATCGCCACTTATACAAATAATATATAATAACGGTTAAATTTTCAGAATAACGTCTCGTACGCGAAGATGAGGAAGGTACGGGTTGACAACTATCAGTGGTAGCACCGAAAACAAATCAACGCGAGCGACAGTTCAGGAAAGCGCGGAGTACTATCATACCATTTTTGAAAATCTTCTGGAAGGGCTTGCGTACTGCAGGATGCTCTTTGACGACAAGGGACATCCGATAGATTACATCTATCTCGATGTCAACCCTGCGTTCATTCGGATCATCGGAACTCCAAATGTCACCGGGAAACCGGCTACCGAGGTTTTTCCGGGCATTAAAGAGGCCTATCCGGAGCTCTTTGAGATCTATGGCAGAGTTTCGTTGACCGGTACACCGGAAACGTTCGACCTCAATTTCAAACCTTCCGGCAGGTGGCTCCATATCTTTGTATATTCACCGGCAAAAGCGCACTTTGTTGCCGTTTTTGAGGATGTAACTGAACAGAAACAGGCACTCGGAGATCTCCAGCACATGGCAAATATCGTTGAATTTTCCGACGACGCTATCATCGGGAAAAACCTCGATGGAACCATAGTTTCCTGGAACACTGGTGCAGAGAAGATGTACGGGTATAGTGCCCGGGAGGTCATTGGAAAATCGGTATCTCTCCTTGTTCCACCCGGGGAAGTAGATGAACTGCCAAATATCCTCCAAAAGACACACAATGGGAAGATTGTCAGCCATTTCGATACAAAGCGTGTGAAAAAAGACGGGAAACTTCTTGATGTGTCCCTTACTATTTCGTCGATCAAGGATCTGTCCGGTGCAATTACCGGCGCCTCCATGATAGCTCACGACATCACAAAACGAAAATATTATGAAAATATCATTCGCCTGTTAAACACTATTTTACAGGTTTCCTTTCAATTCTCCAGCCGGTCATCGCTGCTTGATCATTATGTTCGTATCATCCAGGACTATACCGGTTGTGACTCAATAGGAATCAGGCTCCTCGATGAAAATAACGGTATACCGTTCCAAGCATATACGGGATATACTAAAGAGTCTACGAGATGGAAAGCCCTCTTTCTCTTGTCAATGACCAGTGCATGTGCATCAACGTTATTAAGGGCACCACCGATCCTTCGCTGCCATTTTACACCCACGGGGGTTCCTTCTACATAAATGCCACAACAAAGTTCCTTGCAACCGTATCCGAAGAGGAGAAAGGAAAGACGCGGAACATCTGTAACGAGGTGGGCTATGAGTCCGTGGGTCTTATCCCTATTCGCAGGCAAGATAGGATTATAGGATTGATCCACCTTGCCGATCACCGGGAGGGCAAGGTGCCTCTTGAGCTCATTCAGGCACTCGAGATCGTAGCAAGAACCATGGGCGAAGCAATAGAGCGGACACAAGCAGAAGTCGCGCTGAGGGAAAGTGAGGAGAGATACCGCCTGCTCTTTGAAAATTCCCGGGATGCTATTCTCCTTGTAACCCCCGATGGCACCATTAAGGCGGCAAACTCCGCTGCGTGTGCCATGTTTGGGATGACAGAAAGAGAGATCAAAAGCGCCGGGCGAGAGGGTATCTCCGACACAACAGACCCCCATTTCCATCTGGCGTTAAAAGAGCGGGAGACGAAAGGTTATTTCAAAGGGGAAGTCCTCCTGAAGAAGGGTGATGGCAGCACCTTCCCCGCGGAGATATCCACGTCACGATTTGTGGATATTCAAGGAATTACCCTTATCAGCATGATTATCCGGGATGTCTCCGAACGCAAACAGGCTGAAGAGAAGATCAGGCTTGCAAACCGTAAGCTCTCTCTTATGACCGAAGTGGCTTCCCAGGATATCCAGAACAAGGTGACCGCACTCCGGGCATTTGTTGAACTCAGCAAAGCGCCGGCGAATGAAGGTGACAGGAAATCTTTTATTGAAAAGGAGATGCTGATTCTCGAGACAATCCATACCCTGATTAAAAAAACGAAGGATTACTTGCAGATGGGCATAAACCAGTCCCGCTGGATTCCTCTTGAAAAAATCGTATTAGTGCAGTTCTCCCGTATAAGCCGGCACCAGAAAATAATCCTGGATAATAATCTCCAGGGATTTGAGATCTATTCCGATCCGGTGATCGACCGGGTATTTTATAACCTCATGCTTAATGCCATAAACCACGGGAAGAAACTTACCCGGATTTCAGTAAGCTGGCACGAGACCCCGGAAGGGGCAGTGCTGGTCTGCGAAGACGATGGCGTCGGTATTCCCTTTGGACAGAAAGATCATATTTTTGACCGGATTATCGGAGGAGTGGGAACGTTCGGGTTGTTTTTTGTGCATGAGTTTCTCACCCTCTCCGGGATGAAAATCAGGGAGACAGGAACACCGGGTCTCGGGGCACGGTTCGAGATCCTGGTGCCGAAAGGAGCATACCGGTTCACATCGTAAGAATAAATTCCGGCTTGCGGGACTGCATCTTCTTTTTTGGTGCTCGTTTATCAGTGATCGAGAGTTTAATAGGCGAAATTGCGGTTAATAATGGTAAATGCGACGAAACCAGGGTGAGAAGAAAAACGGGAAAGTCCGGTGATCGAAACATGTTACCTCTTGAAATCTCCATTTTTCTGAGAGCGTAAGACAAACCTATCGTAAAGGAAGATTATCAAGATGAGGCATGCAGCTGACCCGGACAAGATGCCAGAACCACCATACTGCAGCCCACGAACTGGTGATTGGGAAGAAAAGGCCAGCGAGTCCGTTCAAAACACAGAATACTGAAAACAACCGGAATTCTCCGGGTTCTGCTTTCGTCGACAGGAAATAAAAACCGGCAGCCGCGACAATAAACAGCAATCCGCCGGCCACATTGGTTCCATCTGCCACAAATGCGAAGGCACTGTTTACGGTGATAAAGGGAACAATGCCAGGAAAAGCCACACTAACCGTTCCTAAAACAATCGCATACAGGGCAACAACCCCGGCAACGAAGTACCGGGATTTTCTCGCACCGATCCGTTTTCCCCACCACGAGCAGATGAACAGTGCACCGCCGGAAAGAGCCGCTATACCGTGTAAACCAGACAGCCGTATTTCCGGGCAATGCGGCTGCGTGGAACCCATCGAGAATGGCCATACCTATCAACGCTGCCGCAATCCAGTTGAAGATTGGCCGGTCTTCCGGTTTTTGACAGGCGTTTGAGAGGAGGAAAAACGCAGTAATCAATCCAATAGTGAGTCCTGTTGTTTCGAGCATTGTGTGGATCGGAATGTCGATCCATCGTTGAGACGGCAATCCAAGATCAAGAACGACAAATCCGGCGACCGGAATAACCAGGCTCAGAATTACAACTGTCATCAGATTCTTTTTTTCGCTCTCCGGTGTCATTTTCTCTCCTCATTACCTTCCTCTGAGGGACGATTCAATCAAATCTGGTATGCAGGGCACTCGTACTTAGTCTTTAATAGGGTTTCGTTGATCCTCATCTTTCCCTCCCGTGTTTAGTTTTTGGCATGGCGAAAATACCCGATGAAGGATTAGAAACCGAATGAGAACGTTAATGGTAAAGTGGGAGAATCGATGAGAGAGTTACCGGAAAGGGCCGCTGCCAAGGATGTGACCGTACTGAGCATGGCTCCCGACGATTTGAAAGAAACCTTCAGGGCGCTCGCCGATAGCCCCCGTGGGGAACCGTTATCTCAAACCGGGCACCCTTTACGGGGATGCCGTTTTCGACGATGGTGATACCGGTGATGGTAAGGATCTCCCGGACAAGAAAAAGACCGACACCAGATGGCCGTGCAGAACTTTTATCAAATATTATTTCCTTTTGTTCTGTGGGTATGCCCACGCCATTATCCTCGTATATCAGAACGAGCCCATCCGAACATTCTGTGGATCGGAGCGAGATCGTGGTCACCTTAACACCGTGCCGGAGGGAGTTATCTTCCAGATACCCAAAGATCTCGCCGAGCAGGGGATCTGCATAGATCTCAACATCGGGAATGTCGAAGTCAAACGTTAGTCCGGTCTTATCTATCCTGGTCATAACCTCCCGGAGTTTCTGCCATTCCGGCTGGTTGACCCCTACTTCTTCGTACTTCTGGGTGAAATCGATCTGTTTTTGGATATCCCGGATGAGCTCCTTTATGTCCTGAGTAAGGGTAAGAGATTCGGCAGATGACCGGGAATCGCAAGCCATGTCGACGCACCCAATGAGGCCGGTGATCTTGTTCCTGATGATATGACGTGAAACATCTTTCATTATGAGGAGCTTCCGGGTTGCAAGGCCGGTCGCGGTCTCGGCCTGTTTTCGTCCTGTAATGTCGCGGGCAAAGGCAAAATAGCACTCTATTTCATCCGATACAACATAGTTGGCCATAATTTCGACGGAGATTTCGGTCCCATTTTTTTTGAGCATGGAACACTCCAGAAGCCTTGGTAGACCCTCCCCGGTCCGGATTGTCCGTAACATCCTGGTAAACGTGTCCCGGTGAGAAGGTGCAATAAGGTCGGCCAGATTGAACAGGCTCTCGATCTCATTTTTTGTGTAACCAAGCACATTCAAGCCGGTCTGGTTCACAAACGTGATTGTAGCTTGGCTATCCCCCTCAAAGATCATTTCGGGCAATTTATCCACAAGTTCCCTGAACCGTGTCTCGTTTGCCTTGATCTGTAGAGCCATCCGCTTCCGTTCGACCGCTCTCCTGATCTTATGGGAGAGCTCGGCGAACTGTGCTTGGGTATCTCCCCCTCTCTGGAGGTAAAAATCGACACCGCACGAGAGCGCATCGATGACAATCTCTTCCCTTTCTTTACCGGTGAAGAGTATGAATGGAATATCCCCGTGAGCTGCCCTCACCGCTCTGAAAAAGGCTAGGCCATCCATATCGGGCATATGGTAATCCGAGACGATAACATCATACTTCTTTGTCGTAAGAAGATTGAGGGCTTTTTTGCAGGATGTGGTGCAATCGACATGGTAGTTTCCGGTCTCCTCAAGATATATCTTTCCGATTTCAAGAAAAGCCGGCTCGTCATCGACGTAGAGAATAGTTATCATTGGAGAAAATCCAAAACTATTTTAAATTTTTCTTATTCACTATTGAATCTTGCTATTTGGAATGAACCCTTGAATCATCGCAGATAAGATCCCGGATTGATCTGCAATGATTCGATTTTTTATTGCTTTTTTCATTTCGCGATTGACAAAACCGCAAATAACAGTACATATATATCATTCCAAAGATAAATTTTAAATAAACAACAGAAATGTTTGCGGATGAGATTGCATGAGAACAGAGAGTGTAATGTATTTTACCGAGAAGGAAGAAGAATTTGCAAACCTCCTCATCGAGATCGGGACAAAGAAAAACGTCGCAAAAGTACTGGTCTTTCTGGCCAACATTCCCGAAGCAACATCCCGTGCGATTGAGCGGGGCACCGACCTCCGCCAGCCCGAGGTAAGTATCGCTATGAGAACCATGATGGACAATGGCTGGATCTCGAGCCGCGAGAGCAAGGGCGAGAGTAAAGGACGCCCGATCAAGATCTACGAGCTTGCAAAGCCCATTGCCGAGATCATGGACAGTATCGAGAAAGAGAAAAGGAACCAGGCTACCAACCAGCTTGCCATGATAAAGAAATTAAAGGATTATATCGGCTGATACAAGAATTTCGAAACAACGTAACCCCACCGGTTTCGGGATCCGCGTCAATTGGAGTTTTTCGCATCGAAACGTATTTTTCGACCATAGACGCGAAAGAATCTAGTTGTAACTTTTGTAGTTCTCAACTGAATACATCGAAGGATGCGAAATACTTTGGAAAGGCCTAAATTATTGTTGACGAGTTCACCTGTCGAGACTTTTGCCGGCTTTACGTATCACTTGGATGGAGAGCTGGTTCCAGCGTTGACAATCGATCTGAAACAGGGACAATCGATATTCTTCGAACACCATCTCCTTTTGCGGAAAGATACAGGAATTGCTATCAGTGTACGTCGTATGAAAGGTACCATGAAGCGAATGATCGCCGGCATGCAAATATTCGTAACGGAAGCAACCGGGCCGGGGCAGATCGCTTTCAGTTGTGACGGCCCGGGACATATATAGGGGCTCCATCTGAAACCCGGGCAGGAAATAGACGTCCGCGAGCACCAGTTCCTCGCGGCAACGGGAGACCTGGATTACAGTCGATGTACTTGCACGTGCCTACTGAGGCATAGGCTGGTTGAATTGTTTGACCCCGGACCTGGCATTTCCCCTCTCTTTTTGAAATTAATGTTGCGTTCAGAGTCGCGATCGTAACATGTGGCGAACCCGATTATCCCAACGGCGTACGCTAACAACGAAGACCGGTAGGGATGCGAGATATTTCTTGGAAATCTGGAGAAATTGAAAAGCGGATGAGACCCTACCATCATCGCAAACCAGACATTCTGAAGAGGTTTTCCGAAACTGTCGTCACGGTCAATGCCGGGTGGGGATCAGCGAAACCAATATAAATTGAGGTACCATAAGAGGTCAGATGAACAAAGTATGAAGGAAAATACTCTTCTTATTTCTATTCGTGTGAATATGGCATTTCCTTTCAAGGTACGCGAATGCAACACCACCTATGGAACCTTCCGCACTGAAAAATAACAAGCAGGTATCCGCTATCCTGTATGAGATTTCGGATCTCCTCAAGGCAAAGGGAGTCCAGTTTAAACCGCAGGCGTACGCGAAGGCAGCCCGGGCAATAGACGAATTGCAGGAAGACATTGCGGAGATAAGTGGACGTGGGGCTCTGGAAGAGATACCCGGTGTCGGAACGCATATTGCCGCCAAGATCCGGGAGATCCTCAAGACGGGCCGCCTCAACTATCTGGAAAACCTGCGTCAGGATATGCCCCGGGGTGTACGGGAAATTGCCGAGGTCGAAGGCATAGGGCCGAAGAGGTCCCAGGTATTAATCAAAGAATTGGGTATTACTAGCATCAGTCAGTTGGAAGAAGCAGCATCAGCCGGGCGGATCAGAGATCTTCCCGGGTTTGGGGAGCTCAGTGAGAAGAAAATCCTTACTATTCTCAAGGCGCGGCGACAGGCCGGTACCCGGTACCTTCTTGGGGACATCCTCCCGGTTGCAGAAGAGATCGTGAAACAGCTCGTTCGCGAACCTGCCATGCACCGTATCAGCCTTGCCGGATCTCTAAGGAGAAAGAAAGAGACCATCGGAGATGTTGATATTCTTGCAACGTCCCCGGCACCTGAGAAGGTGATGGAAGCATTCTGCACACTGGCGGGAATCGGACGCGTGATTGAACGGGGGCCGACCCGGAGTTCCGTCTGTACTCAAGTCAGGTCTGCAGGTCGACTTGCGGGTTGTTGACGAAGAGCAGTACGGTGCTGCGCTCCTCTATTTCACCGGATCAAAAGACTACAATATCGCCCTGCGCCGACGAGCGCTCGCACGGAATGCAAAACTAAACGAGTACGGGCTCTTTGACCGTTCCACGGATAAAATACTTGCCGGAAGAGATGAGCAGGAGATGTTTCAGGCAATTGGCCTCCCGTTTATGGAACCGGAATTGAGAGAAAACCGGGGAGAGATCGAAGCGGCTGAATCCGGTACCCTGCCTGACATCATTCCATACGGCACGGTAAAAGGCGACCTCCACGTCCATACGACTTGGAGTGATGGCAAAAACGGTATCAAGGAGATGGCAGCGGCTGCACTGTCTCTGGGTTACGAGTATATTGCTATCTGTGACCACGCTAAAAGTCAGCAGGTCACCCGCGGGCTGGATAAACATGAGATCGCACGGCAGCAGGTAGAGATCGAGCAGGTAAACCGAACACTTGATGGCATTACTGTGCTTGCCGGGATCGAGTGCGGCATCAATGAGAGTGGAAGTTTGGATATGAGCAGCACAGTGCTCAAAGATCTCGATATCGTAATTGCGGGAGTTCACGATGGCTTGGATATGAAGGAAAGGGATATGACTACACGGCTCGTTACTGCCCTGCATAATGACTCTCTGGACATCCTGGCCCATCCTACAGGGAGGATCCTCCTGAAGCGGGAACCTGCGCCGTTTGACCTTCTCGCAGTTGCCAAAGCTGCTCAAAGCCTTGGTGTTATCCTTGAGATTAACGCTTATCCTTCCCGACTAGATCTTCCGGATACTTCCTGCATGCTTGCCCGGGCATTTGGGACGAAGTTTGCGATCAGTTCGGATGCCCACCGGAAGGAAGACCTGCACGCCATGGATCTCGGTGTTGCTACTGCCCGACGGGGGTGGCTGGCCGCAAAGGAAATCGTAAATACGCTTCCCCTCAGGGATCTACGCGCCGTACTTAATGCGTGAGAGGATTATGTTTCTCGGGCTAAATGGGTGACCCCTTTAACGAAAAGGACGGTCCAGTATTATGGACAGCAAATGACTCATCTGGATATTTGGAATACTTTAAAAATACCTTCGCCGCAGGCCTTCAGACACCGGATGATACATGGCGGATGAGGAACGACGCATAGAATGTTACATTGTGCGTGAGGTTCACCCGTGTCTGAAGTTTATCTCTCATAGCTGCCTGACGAAGAAACTGATCTCTTTGGGAATTTTCATTGTGTCTGTGTGTCTGTATCCGGTTGGTGCGTGTGTTACAAAGGGACAATATCCATCTTAGTTATCTATTATTTTAATTTTTTTTATTTTACAACAAAGTAAGATTAAACAAAAGAATTTATCTCTTGTTACACGATAATTCCGGTCGGGCGTGTCTTCTCCATGATTAGAACGATAGACTGTGTCTCAGATACGTGAGCCTCGGGCGTGTCGACGAAGGCAATGCAAGAGAAAACTAAAATGTACTGATTCGCATTAGCGATACTCTGTCATGTATATACGGGGAATCTTTCCTTCAATAGTGTTCCGAAATAACCGATCAGGAAAAGATGAGTGACTTATTGCAGTATACATCTCATACGTGACTGGCGCAAAATATCTTCGAATCCCGTCAGGGAAAGTCACGATAAGGGTCCCGGTCTCACTATCATATCCTAATTCCCTGATTTCGTTGGAAAGGCGTCTGTTCCAGACAACACTCATGCTACATTCCTCATGATCAATCTCGCATTAGTTATAACTTTCCACAGGTATGCGTGTGGGAGATAAATGTTTATTGGGATTTTCGATACCATCCAGGAAAGAGGGATAATTTCAGTTATTATTTGAGAAACTCTGGTCAGCTATTAGAATATAACTACTAATAACTAACGTAACTAGGTTACATTCAGGTGAATTAATTTGAGTCTTCTCATCGACCGGCAGATAAAGGTATTACGATACTGGTGGAGAGGGATGACGCAGCAATAGATTGCCGATATATTCCATACTCCAAAAGAAAATATCTGCAGAATCGAACGATCTGCAACGGAAAATATTGAGCGTGCAAAGCAGACTATGGAAATTTTCTACACGCTGGATGCACGCCGTCTCCGTACTATGAGGGGCAGGATCCGATCTCTTCATTTCGGTTCCTCTCATTTTTGAAGAGGCCACAAAGATCAGCATAAAATTGGCAATCGATTCTATAGATCTTATCAACCGGTTACGAGATGAGCTTCCGAAACGTATCCATGGCAGGCTCATTAAGCAGGATATCGAGATATTTCCGGGAGACAACAGTAAACTTGTATTGGGGTGATTAGCAAAAAATGAACATGGTTCAACCCTAGGTTCACCGGATCTATTCTGTAACATTACGGAGCCCAGGTTTTCCCGAACAGAAACAGTGGTGCATTTACTTTTAACAATTCCTGATGATTTCTACTGCCTGTTCAAGAATCGCCTGGCCTTCAGCGATTGTTTCAAAATTATCAGTTGTGATCCCGGTTTGGATTGCTGACATTGCCGTGGTTATGTATGCCATCAAGCTGACATTCAGCGATTCAAAACAGCCTTCAAGTTCCATATTATAGCGTTCTTTGTTAGTTTTCCGCGCCTCCTTCATAAGAGTGTTATAATCCATATTCACATATCCTCATCTTTTTTGGAACGTTCCGGGATTTATGCATAGATGAAATGAATATGGTAGTGTCAGCGACAGCCGAATGAAACAACGGTAATTGGTGTTACGAGGATATTTTCCTATGGCCAGGAAGGGATGTGGCCTTCTCCGGAACCGTGATTGTGTGGAACCTATCATGGTTTCCAAGGCTGATAAGAAAAGGATTAGGCTGCCGGGTTTTTCCGGACTAATGCCTCAAGTGCCTGCTGGAGTTCTGTAGTGTGCTCCCGGATCGTATCGAAGGATCGCCTCTGCCAGTAGACGAGGTCCCTGAGCTCATCTGCACGCTGGGCAATCTCATCATCCACTAGATTCTTTCTCTTGAGGTACTCAACTTGGTTAACAATACTCACAGCCTTGTACAGGATCTCACGTTTTCCTTTTGCATACAGGAGATCCCATGACTTCTGCTCGTACTGTTCGAAGTCAGCACCGTCAAGCGTGCCTTTGACACTCTCAAATGCAGCGTCGAAATGCTGCTTGGTTATCCTGAAGGTATCCAGCTGTACCTGTATTTTCTTCAACAGTACCTTGTTCCCCGGTTAACTCGTCGATGACTCTTGCCTTTGCCTCCCGCACCAGCGCTTCGAGATCGGCTCCCACAAAGAAACGGGTCTGTGCTGCCATCTCATCGACACTCACTTCCGGACCTGAGGATATCATCGAGCCCCTTGAGATAAGTGGCGAGGATCGCCTTCCGGGCCGCTTCGTCGGGCGGGGGGATATACAGGTGTTTTTCAAGCCGGCCCGGTCGAAGAAGGGCCGGGTCGAGCAGGTCGGGCCGGTTGGTCGAGCCGATGACGAATACTTCTTTTAATTCCTCGACACCGTCCAGCTCGGTCAAAAATTGGCTTAAAACGCTTTCCGTGACATGCGTGGAATCGTTGACCGTACCCCGTTTTCGGGAAGAGTGCGTCGATCTCATCAAAGAAGATGATACAGGGCGCAGACTGCCGGGCCTTCCGGAATGCTTCCCGCACATGCTTTTCGGAATCGCCGACCCCTTTGGAAAGGAGCTCGGGCCCCTTGACTGAGATGAAGTTGAGCTGGCGTTTGCTTGCTATCCCCTTTGCAAGCAGCGTCTTTCCGGTCCCTGGCGGGCCGAAGAGCAGGATACCTTTAGGGGGTTTATAGCGAAGTTTTTCAAATATCTGCGGGTACCGCAGCCGTCCTTCAATGATCTTGATGAGGGTGTCCTTGATCTCGTCGAGACCTGCAATCTGGTCCCACGACACATCCGGCACTTCGATGAGGACCTCCCGCAGAGCGCTCGGCTGGACAATTTTTCGTGCGGCATCAAAGTCGCTTTTTGTGAGCCTGAGCTGGTCGATCACTTCATTTGGGATCTCCTTGTCGATATCGATCAAGGGAATGATCTTCCGGATAGCGTTCATTGCCGCTTCTTTTACGAGAAGTGCAATATCGGCGCCTACAAATCCGAATGTGGTTTCTGCAAGTGCGGCAATATCCACATCCTTTGCTAGGGGAACGCCCCGGGTGTGTACCTGGAAGATCTCGAGCCTGCCCTTCTTATCTGGAATGCCGATTTCGATCTCCCGGTCGAACCGGCCACCACGCCGCAGTGCCGGATCGATGGAATTAGGGAGGTTCGTCGCGGCAATGACAATCACCTGCCCCCGGCAGGCAAGGCCGTCCATCAGGGCGAGAAGTTGCGCGACGACCCGGCGTTCCACCTCCCCCTGAACGTCCTCACGTTTTGGTGCAATAGAGTCGATTTCGTCGATAAATATAATGGATGGTGCATTCTCCTCTGCGTTGTGGAACTTGTCGCGCAGGGCTTTCTCGCTATCCCCGTAAAACTTGCTCATAATCTCGGGGCCTGAGAGCGTGCTGAAATGGGCGTCCACCTCATTAGCAACCGCTTTTGCGATCAGAGTCTTTCCGGTCCCTGGCGGGCCGAAGAACAGGACGCCCTTTGGGGGTTTGATCCCCAGCTTCTCGAAGATCTCCGGGTGGCGCAAGGGAAGCTCGATCATCTCCCGGACGAGTTGGAGCTCGCGTTCGAGCCCGCCGATATCCTCGTACTGGATTGTCGAAATCTCGCGCTTTCCCTCTTCCGGGTTAAAAGGTTCATCCTTGAGTTCGATCTCCGTATCATCAGAGACGATCGCAATGGCCCGCGGTGAGACCCGGACAATGACAAATGTTACGGAGTTACCAATGATATCTACGCGGAGCGTCTGGCCCTCAACTACTGATCGACCCCGGAGGACCCGGGAGAGGTATTGCTCGCCCCCGACCAGCCGGGTCTGCTGTGCCGGCTGGATAACCACCTTTGTGGCATAGACTGCTTCCGATTTCCGGATCTTCACTTTCTCATCGATGCCGGCATTCGCATTCGCCCGGATACTTCCATCGATGCGCAGAATAGCAAAACCGATATCCTCGGCAGGTCCTGGCCAGATGATTGCCGCCGCATGTCGTTTTCCCACGATCTCGACAACATCCCCGGACACAAGCCCTAGTTTCTTCATCACGTCAACACTGAGCCGTGCGATACCACGGCCAGCATCGTTATGTGCAGCCTCTTTGACTGTTACCTCAAAAAAATTCGTCTCTACCATCGGAGCACCGCAATGCTTTTCATTCCTCCGGTAGGGCGTAGTGACCTATAAAAACACCAGTCGTGACAGTATTCTGATGATTCCGGCGGGATCAGGGATCGCAACAACGACTTATCTTTCTAAAATCAAGTCTACTTGTTTAAATAACAAGCCAGATTTCATCCAGAAATGTAAAACCGAGCCTTTATTTTGTTCTTTTGCTGTACTGCTAAGGTATGAGTATCATTGCAGATGCAAAGCGTGGCATCATAACAGATGAAATGAAAATGGTCGCAGCGCAGGAAGGAGTCACCGAGGATTTTGTCCGGCGCAACGTTGCCGAAGGACACATTGTGATCCCGGTCTCACCGTACCGCAAGGTTAAGATCTGCGGTATCGGGGAAGGCCTCCGCACCAAAGTGAATGCTTCAATCGGGACATCGACCGATCTTGTCAATATTCCTGAGGAGATCGAGAAGGCACGCCAGGCAGAGCTTGCGGGCGCCGACACTCTTATGGAACTCTCAACGGGTGGCGATTTTACCGAGATAAGAAAACAGATAGTTGCTAATACCACCCTGTCGGTAGGAAGCGTCCCCCTCTATCAGGCATTTATAGAAGCGGTCAAAAAAGACGGTGCCGTTATCCACATGAAAGAGGACGACCTCTTCCGGATCACGGCAGAGCAGGCAAAACTTGGAACAAACTTCATGGCGATCCACACCGGCATCAACTGGGAGACCGTAAAGAGACTGAGGAACCAGGGCCGGCACGCCGGGCTTGTCTCCCGGGGCGGTGCTTTCATGACGGCATGGATGCTCCATAACGAGAAGGAGAACCCGCTTTATTCTGAATTCGATTACCTCCTCGAGATCATGAAGGAGCACGAGGTTACCCTCTCGATGGGGAACGGTATGCGTGCAGGAGCCATCCACGATGCGACCGACCGGGCCGGTATCCAGGAACTACTCATTAACGCGGAGCTCGCGGACAAGGCACATGCGCAGGATGTGCAGGTAATTGTTGAAGGGCCGGGTCATGTGCCCATTGATGAGATCGCAACCAATGTCCAGCTTATGAAGCGGGTCACCAACAACAAGCCATTCTATATGCTCGGCCCAATCGTGACCGATATCGCGCCGGGCTACGATGACCGGGTCGCCGCTATCGGTGCAGCCATCTCCTCGTCGTTGGGTGCTGATTTCATCTGCTACGTGACCCCTGCTGAGCACCTTGCCCTTCCCACCCCGGAAGAGGTATATGAGGGTGTCATCAGTTCACGAATTGCCGCCCATGTCGGTGATATGATAAAACTCAAAAAGACCCGGTCGGCAGACCTCGAGATGGGCCATGCACGCCGCGATCTGGACTGGGAGCGCCAGTTTGCCGTGGCCATGAACCCGGCCCGGGCACAGCAGATCCGTTCGGAACGGATGCCGGCAGATACTGATGGGTGCACGATGTGCGGGGACTTCTGCGCCATTAAGATTGTAAACCGGTATTTCAAGTTCTAAAGATCCCACCTTTTTTACTCACCGGGAGAAATTCCGGTGATGATCCTTCGTAAAATCCCAAAGGGACAAGATTATGCGATCCCATGACCAATACAGTCCGGTAAATCGAAAGGATGTGAGAATGGGCAGGACCAAGCAGGAGATCCGGGCGATGGCAAAACAGCGCCGGCATTGTCTTACTACAGAGGAGCGAGTGGTGAAGAGCCGGTGCATCTGTTCTTTTCTGCTTGATATCCTGAATGGTTCCGTGCCAGTGATGGTCTACGTTGCAAAACGTCCGGAAGTAGAAACAGGAACGCTCATTACCGGTCTCATCGCCCGCGGTACTAAGGTTGTTGTCCCTATCATCGAAACGGAGACCGTCAGCCTTCGTCTGTCCTATCTGGAGGATCCTTCAGTTCTCATCGACAGCACCTTCCATGTCCCGGAACCCATCGGAAGCGAGATCCCGGCGAGACCAGAGGAGATCGGGGTTGCGATCATCCCCCTCCTTGCCTTTGACCGGAAAGGGAACCGACTGGGGTACGGAGCTGGTTACTACGATCGGTTCCTCGCCGCACATCCCGGAATGAAGACAATCGGTATCGCATTCGACTGCCAGGAGATCCCGGAACTCCCCGGGGAACCCACCGATGTCCGCATGGATATGATCGTGACCGAATCCGGGATCATCGGTATGCCGGGCAACCGGATCGATTCAGAGAGCGAGCGTCACAATCGGAACACTAAATAATATCAGTTTCCTAGACATGATCCTTGACGGTGATGGCATCAGGCTGAATTACGGCGGTTTTATCCCGCTTTCTACGGTAGATTGGCGAGGCCGGTCGGTTTGCACCGTCTTTTTCCGGGGCTGCCCGCTCCGTTGCTCGTACTGCCATAACGCCACGATCCTTACCGGCGAGGATTACCGGGACACGGATGAGATTGTGGCTCTCATCAAAAGTCTCGAAACTTGCGGTAAGCGGGGTCGTCTTTTCCGGAGGCGAGCCCACGATGCAGAAAGATGCACTTCTCGAAATCGCCCGTGCGGCAAAAGGGTGCGGTCTTGCCACCGGCGTCCAGACAAACGGTATCTTCCCAAACGCGATCGAAGCGCTCCTTGAAGAGCGGTTAGTGGACAAGATTGCAATTGATTATAAGACGCAATGGGAGGGGTTCTCCTGTGTGGGAGATAGCGGCGAGCAGTCCCGTTCGAATTACCGGAAGAATGTCCAGCAATCGATAGAAATCGCGGGGGAAGCGCTCCGGAAAAAGACCCTTCCCGAATTCGAAATTGTAGTAACCGTATTTTATGAGAATGTAAAATACTTACAGGAGATTTCTCGCACGATCAGCGACATCCCTCTTGTCCTCCAGCAGGGCGAGCATAAAATCCCGATGGTTCCGGGTGGGGTCGCCAACGTCACTGCGTATATCGCCGGGAAGCGGGAGACACTTCAGCAGTACACACCAATGACGCTTAT
The DNA here is from genome assembly GCA_963737635.1 of uncultured Methanoregulaceae archaeon. GTDB lineage: Archaea > Halobacteriota > Methanomicrobia > Methanomicrobiales > Methanospirillaceae > Methanoregula. The sequence continues at coordinate 2,321,502 of CAVTTL010000001.1, read as the reverse complement.
AGAGATCCAGAAAATAGCAGATGGACTGAAACGCGATGTCCGGATCCGGACCCGGGAGATCGGCGAGATTGAATATAATCGGAGGTACCTCCTGTGAAAGTGATCGGAGTTGTCGGGCTGCCAGCAAGTGGTAAAGGCGAGTTTTCAAAGATAGCAGGGAGTCTGGGGATCCCGGTAGTGGTCATGGGCGATGTGATCCGCAACGCTGTAAAAAAGGCCGGCCTACCTCCTACCGACGAAAATCTTGGCGCGATGGCAAACAATCTTCGTTCCGAACACGGTATGGACGCTATTGCCCTTCTTTGTGTCGACGCTATACAGGACCAGAGCGCACCCTTAGTTCTCGTCGATGGTATCCGGGGGGATGCGGAAGTCCGGGTCTTCCGGATGCATTTCCTTTGGTTCCGTCTCATCGCCATTGAGACATCGTTTGAGAAACGGCTGATGCGGTTGTGCGAACGGAAACGCAGTGATGACATCGGATCCGCAGAGGGGCTTATTACCCGGGACAAACGCGAGCTGGGATGGGGTCTCGGAAACGCTCTGAAACTGGCAGATATCAGGCTCAACAATGATGGAAGTCTGGAAGAATTTACGGCATGCGTTACAGAACTCATAAGGAGCCTGGAGCAGGAAGCATGAGCCTGCGGCCGTATTTCTCATCATCGGCAAAAGTGTGGGATGATATCCGGTGGGTATATGGTATCGAAGAGGCAGGGTATGCCGGCTGGGAGATCGTCGCAGATGGCAACTACCGGCTCGAACAGCCCGAGAACCTTAAAAAAATCCAGGAGGTGCTCGCAAGCACCCGGCTCGGGGCCACCGTGCATGCGCCCTATGGGGATCTCAATCTCGCAACTCTCAACGACCCGATCTGGCGCGAGTCTATACGGCAGATCGAGCTCTGCATCCAGCAGGCGGGAGACATCACCGACAAGGTTACTATTCATCCCGGGTATCTTTCACCGGCATGCAAACTTATGCCTCAGAAAGTCTGGGACCTCCAGAAAGAGGCTCTGCGCAGGATCGGGAAGTGTGCGGTTGAGCACGGAGTGCTTGCCTGCCTTGAAAACATGATCAGCCAGAAAGAGTTCCTCTGCCGGGACTCAGGAGAGCTCATGGGGATGGCTGGGGGGATCGAGGGAATCGGCCTCACGTTTGATTTCGGGCATGCCCACACACTTGCAAAAGTCCCCGAGTTTCTCGCGCATGTTGGGTCTGCACACCATATTCATATCCACGACAACCATGGCGTTTCAGACGAGCATCTCCCGCTTGGTGCCGGGACAATCGACTGGAAGGCTGTCGGAAAGATAATCGCGGCCCGGTATAGTGGCGTGATCGTTATTGAGGGCCGTTCGGTCGATGAAGCAAAAAGAAGTCTCGCTGTCTTTTCGGAGTGCTTTGTATGAGCGGCGAGACCCTCCAGGTATATTTCCTCGGGACTGCAGGGGCACTTCCAACCCCGGTGCGTAATCCGCCCTGCATCATGATCCGGCGCGGCACCGATACGATCCTTTTTGATTGCGGGGAAGGTGCACAACAACAGATGATGCGGGCCCGGTGCGGATTTACTGTCGATGCAATCTTTGTCTCGCACTGGCATGCAGATCACTTCCTTGGGATCTTCGGCCTTGTCCAGACCATGTCTTTTAATGGGCGCACCGAGCCCCTCACCATCTATGGCCCCATATGGGTCCACGAGTTTGTCGAGATCATAAAAAAGATTGGCCGGTTTAACCTTAAGTTTCAGCTCGATTCGGTTGAGCTTTCGGATGGTTCATGGGTGCGCTTTGATGGCTATACGGTAACCGCGTTTCCAGTCAGCCACGGGTTGCCGGCGCTTGGGTACGTGCTCGAGGAAGACCCCCGCCCGGGCCGGTTCGACCGGGAACATGCAATCGAACTCGGTGTGCCGCCGGGCCCCCTCTTTGGCAGGCTCCAGCGTGGCGAGACGATCCGGATAAAAAAAGATGGCAGTGAAGTGGAGGTGCTACCATCAGATATAATGGGCGTACCGCGCCCGGGCCGGAAAATCGTCTACACCGGGGATACGCGACCGGTGATCCCGATGCTCATGAGTTACGGAAAGGATGTAGATCTCCTGATCCACGATGCGACCTACGATGAGAGCGAGAGGAAGCGGGCCACTGAATTCTACCATGCGACCGCTATGCAGGCAGGTCAGGCAGCGGCGGCGGCAGATGCTAGGACCCTTGCCCTTACCCATATCAGTTCGCGGTATACTGATACCACCAATCACGCATTGGAAGCAAAATCGGTGTTTTCAGGTACAATCATCATTCCTGATGACTTGTTCATGTTTGAGGTCACGTACCGGGAGTGACCTGGCGTGATCTATTAAGAAAAAATTGTTTTGCACTGAAGTGAAGACCAACGGGTGCAGGAATGGCAACTAACATAACCCTCCGGTGACCATTCATGGTACACGCAGCACATTCTGTGCTGGATAACGTTGAACGATACAAAATACGAAAATAAGCCGCATACCATATCGTCCGTTTCGCCTCGCGTGTGGAGAGAGAAGATGGAGACAGAAACTATTGTTTACCGGCTGGCCGCGGGATGTGACTTGTCCGATGTAGAAGAAGGAAAAATCTATCTGGGCAAAGTCCAGGGTTTTGCCACTTTTGGGATGTTTGTCCAGCTCAATGACCGGATCAAGGGGCTGGTTCACAAAACAAGCATGAAGGCCGATCACAAGGAAAAAGACAGCGTCCTTGTGCGGGTCAGGCAGATCCGTCCTAACGGGAACATCGATCTTGAAGAGCAGCAGATCCAAATCTATCAGGTCCAGCAAGTTGAACGTACATCAACGACAGTCAGGATTGCCGAACTCCCCGCAAAGCAGGGAAAAAGTGTCGCAATTGAAGGAGAAGTCGCCCAGATCAAACAGACAAGCGGACCTACTATCTTTACTATTGTCGACGAATCTGGAACCCAGAACGTAGCCGCATTCGTAGAAGCCGGTGTCCGGGCATATCCCGAGGTCGAGCTGAACATGATCGTCAGGGTCATTGGCGAAGTTATGATGCGCAACAATCAGCTCCAGATCGAAGCCGACGCAGTTACCCCTCTTACTAGTAACGAAGAGATAACCGTCCGTGATCGGATAGAAAAGGCGCTTGATGCACGTGCCGAACCCGAAAACATAAAGCCAATGGTGAAAAGTGACGTCTTGGAGAGTCTGATGCCCGAGATGCGCAAGGTGGCAAAGATCATCAGGAAAGCAGTTTTTACCGCCCAGCCAATCATTCTCCGGCACCACGCCGATGCAGATGGCATCTGTTCAGCCGTCGCCATCGAACAGGCAGTCACCTCGCTCATCCGTGAGTCGGGAGGAGACTTTGATGCCGACTACTATCTCTTCAAGCGAGCCCCGTCAAAGGCGCCGTTCTACGAGATCGAGGACATCACCCGGGACTTGGATTTTGCGCTCAAGGACCATGCCCGGTTCGGCCAGAAGATGCCTCTTGTAATCCTTACCGATAATGGTTCTACTGAAGAAGATGAACCCTCCTACAAGATCGCAAGCGTTTACGACATTCCGTTTGTCGTCATCGACCACCATCACCCGGATGCAACCATCGATAAGTACCTCGTCGGGCATGTCAACCCGTACCACGTTGGTGGAGATTTTGGTGTCACGGCAGGAATGCTAGGTACGGAGGTTGCCCGGCTGATCAATCCTCGTGTTGAACCAGCCATCCGGCACCTGCCTGCCGTTGCCGGGGTTGGCGACCGGAGCGAAGCGCCTGAACGAGCCCTTTACCTGGCACTTGTCCGAGACCAGTACCCTGAACAGGCATGCAAGGATATCGCGCTTGCCCTTGACTACGAGCAATTCTGGCTCCGGTTCAACGATGGACGGGAAATCATTAAAGATATGCTGGATCTGGTCGGGAACCACGAGCGCCACGTAAAACTCGTCGGCCTGCTGGTGGACGGTGCCAATACGATGATCGAGGACCAGATGAGCGCCTGCATGCCCCATGTTGACGCCCGCGTATTGCCAAACGACGCGAAGCTCTTTTTGATCGATGTGGAGATCCATGCCCATAAGTTTACCTTTCCACCACCCGGTAAAACATCGGGGGAAGTCCACGACCGGCTCTGCCGGCAGAATGAAGGAAAGCCGGTTGTTACGATCGGCTTTGGCCCGGACTTTGCCGTGCTGCGTTCCCGGGGTGTGCACATGAACATCCCCCGCATGGTTCGTGATTTGCATAACGAGATCCCCGGCGGGGGTATCTCCGGCGGCGGGCACCTGGTCGTCGGGAGCATCAAGTTCGTTGAAGGTATGCGGAACGTGGTGCTTGAGGCACTGATCAAAAAAATTGGCGAGGCTCCAGTACAGCAGTAAGGCGTTGGATATTTTTCCGGTTGAGATCGTTTCCCAGAATCATGAAAATAACGATAATTTCACCCGGATATAAATCAGCCCAAAATTTAATCGTTTTAAATAGTTTCCTTTCAGATTTGTGTCATTATTGCTAAAAAAAGCATGAATCTTACCAGTACCATTAGATATTTATATATAGGTCCTGATCTATATGATTTCGTAATACTGAGGCGAACCAATGTCCCCAGGTAAAAACATACGTGATAGATATAACGAAACACAGAACAAAATCGTTTCCTATCTCCAATCGGGGATAACTAAGGGTAAACACTACTTCAAGTCCAAATACATCGCAAAGGATTTGGGCTTATCCCCAAAGGAAGTGGGAACGAATATGGCAATCCTTGCCGATATGTGCAACGAGTTGTCCATTATCCGGTGGAGCTATTCGAACAGCACGACGTGGATGGTTACATCCCGTGCCCTGTAAATTTTTTAATTATAACTACCTTCTTTTATTATGCCAAAAGTGGAATTTGAATCATCCATCGAATTTGTTGCAGATATCAATGAACAGAAAGATTGTCTGATGTCTCAGGACCCGACCCAGGATAATCCCGGCTCGCTGTGGTTCAATATTGATGTCCCCAAAAGACACCAGTTCAAATCAGGTGACCGCGTCCGGGTGATTGTGGAAAAGATAGGGTAATGGTCTCCCCGGCGTCGTACATTCTTGTTCTTCACAGTGTACAGGGGGGCCGCGTCACTTCATTGAACTCGCGTTTTTATAATAAGATAACGGTGTTTCCAGCGTTATCCGGAAAGAGTCAACATAATTGACACCAACGATGAGGTACATCGAACCGGATCTCCGGACTACCTTATACATTGTACCTCCATTCTGAATTTCAGCACCCGTGATAATAGTACCGGTCTTTGCATCGCAGAGCACCATATTGAATATTGCGTACTGGGGCCGGCTATTCGCCGTAACACTGATATTTAACGCCCACACTGCGTAAGGCACGGAAAAGATCGTGGTGAGGCCGCCTCTTGAATCTTCCAGATACGCAAAGGGCACACTCACATTTTCCCGTAAGGGGGTATCAGATGCACCGAAGGTCTCCATATGATCGGGGAGATGAATCACCGGATACTTGAATGGGTTATTCGTGTATGTAATACGATAAGGGGGTGGCGGGGGTGACGGAGTAATATTTACCTGAGGTGTCTGCGCAGGTATCACGGTGTACGTTACCGTCGGCGGAGGGGTTGAAAAGGTGGTTTCCTGAATCGTTGGGCTACTCCGGGACACAGGCAGTGCTGAGGAAACAGTACCAGGATTCGCGATAATGGCAATGAGTAGGATCACCAAAAAGCCACCAACAATTGTGTAAATGTCCCTTTTATCCACACGTACTTTCTGGATTATTGTCTATAAAACAATGACGTTTTAAAAAAGAAAAAGTCCCTATTTTGGGCCCGTAATAGCGGATCAAGTTCTTCCCACTGGAAAAAGCGATAGTTTAATTGTGGATTTTTTTAAGATTGAAAATAGAGAACTGTATAATATCTCGTTGTTCGATCCGACAATTATTAATTGTCCCCAACGAATTTATCAATAATTGATCTCCCTTTCGAGACACTCCGGCAGGAAAGCATCATCTGGATGACAAATCTGTGTCGCAACCTCTGACAATACCTCCCCAGATTGAGAACATTCTACCGGAGGTCTTACACCTGACTTTTTCTTTTGGCTTTCTTACTACGTTGATGGGCATATTGGACTGAATTCTTGCACCTGTTCAGAGAAATAGAAGGATAAGATAAAGTATGACAAACGTATCCATTCTTGTTGTTGAAGATGACGGCCTAATCGCAATGCACCTCACCGAAATCCTGGAGAAGGTAGGGTACATGGTTATGACCCCTGAATGGAGCGGGGAGAACGCGATCGACAGGATTGGAAAGGGTCTTCGACCCGATGTCATACTGATGGATATCGGGCTCAGTGGAAAACTTGATGGTGTCCAGACTGCGCGTGAAATCCGGCGATTGCACGACATCCCGATCATATTTCTTACGGCATATTCGGAAGAAAAGAGGATCGGTGAGGCAATAGACGTCTCTCCTTATGGGTATATCCTCAAGCCCTGCATGGAACAGGATCTTGTGGCTGTAATCGAGCGGGCGCTGCGCCGGTGATCGATAACTCTCCCATGCGTACGCAACTAGAAGTCCCTTTACCTCACCTGCCATCCGCCTTCAAAGGGATCCCATGAGGAGAAGAGGATTTTCGATCCCCCGTCACTAAATTGTTGTCAGAAATATATCCATGCAGACCGATAAAAATTCCCCTAATCTGACAACACCTTCGAGAGGGCGGAAATACATTAGTATTCCCATAACGTATATTGATCGTTATGGAAGTTCCCGGTCTGCGGACATGGGTAATTTTTTACCTGATCTCTTTTGTTCTCCTCCTTTGGGCGGCATTTCTTACGGTAAATGGCATAATGCTCTGGGTTAGCCTGATGCTTGTTATTGTGGTCGTTGGCATTAACTTTGTTACCATTTATAACCAGATAAAAGCCCAGACTTCACGCAAGGCTATGCAGGCCGAGCTGACAAAAAATATCGGGAAAAATGCCGGAACCGGGGCTGACGATCGCCAGAAGCATTAAAATTAAAACGGTGTTTAATCTTTTTTTGTATAGATCTTCTGGATGGAATGCACCGGGGTAAATAACCCTTCAACATCACGTCCGAGATATTCGGTTTTGCCCATTACATAGTATCCGCCCGGTACAAGCGCCCCGTGGAACGTCCGGGCGAGATCGTCTTTCTGTTTTTCGGTAAAATAGATGGTCACGTTCCGGCAGGTGATCATATCGAGGAACTTGGAGATGGGCTGGCCACTCATAAGATCGTGAGGACGGAACCGGATGAGTGCTTGGAGATGCGGTTTTACCTGGTATGTCCCGTCGGGAAGTTTGGTGAAATGTCGGTGGATCTGCGCCTCAGTAAGTTTTGCCATCGATTTTTCCGGGTAGATTCCTTCTTTTGCTTTTTTCAGGACGACTTCATCGATATCGGTCGCAAAGATCTGGCCGGAGAGTGTCTTGTCCATCGCTACGATCTCGGAAAGGATCATGGCAAGGGAGTATGGTTCTTCTCCTGTTGAACAGCCAGCACACCAGATACGAATCGTTTTTCTGCCTTTAAAGAGTGCAGGAATTACTTCCTTTCTTACCCTTTCATAAACATCTGAGTCCCGGAAGAATTCCGTTACATTAATCGTGAGTGCATTCCGCAGATTCTCCAGTTCCGGGCTATTTTCGCGAAGGTGTTTGAGGTAATCTTCATAGGAAGATGTTCCGGTCGAACGCATCCGGGAAAGCAGCCGCCTTTTGATATAGTCTTCCTTGTAATTGGAACACTGGATTTTGAGGGTCTGCTCGATATACCGTTTCAGGGCAGCAAAACCATCATCGTGAACTATTGTCATTAAAAACATCCTCTCCTTTGAGGCATTGTGATATAAAGGTAGAACAAGTTTACCGTCTCTTTTGTCAAGTGTGACCCTATTCTGTATGGAACTCTTTCATCATTCCGTTGCAGCGCTCTGCCATGGACGCAAGCTCAGCCGAGGCACTTGCGATCTCTTCAGTCGATGCACTTGTTTCCTCAGCAAGCGCCGCCATATCTTCCATGCGCTGCTGGTTATTCTGCGTAGCCGTCCTGACCGATTCGATACCCGCCATCAGGCCAGAAGTTGCCTGGGCCTGGCTCTCCGTTGCCTTGGTAATCTCGGAGACGCCTTTTGATACCACATTTGCCTCAGCAATAATCCTGTTGAGCAACTCGACCGTCATGTTGACGCTCTCGATACCCCCCTTAATCTCTTTAAAGGAGTTCTGGATTGATGTTGCCGTCACCTCACTCTTAGTCTGGATCGACTTTATTAGGGTCTCGATCTGGTTGCTGGCCTTCTTGGATTCACCGGCAAGATTCTTTACCTCACCCGCGACAACGGCAAACCCGCGTCCGTGTTCGCCAGCCCGTGCCGCTTCGATCGCCGCATTTAAGGCAAGCAGGTTGGTCTGGTTTGCGATGTCGGTGATTAGGTTGACAATCTTTGAGATCTGGTGCATCTGCTCGTTAAGCGCGGTGATCTCGTTGACGCTCTGCAGGGAGATCTTTTCAACGGCCTCCATTTTTTCTGTGGCCGTTTTTCCCACACCGGCAGCTTGGATCCCTTCATGGGCTGCTTTCTCAGCATGGGCCATGACATCATGAGATGTACTTGCGATCTCTTCGATCGAAGCTGAAATATCGGATATGACTCCTGATATCTTCTCAACGCTGGAAATCTCATCCTTCGCGTTGTCGGTTGCTTTCTGCGATGAGATGGCCACCTGTTCGGTCGCCCTGGCGATCTCGTCTGTACTCTTGATGGTATCCTGAATGGTCACATCCAGTCGCCGGATGGATTGCATGAGTTCGGTAATAAGGGCCCGGATAGACCCGATAGAAGAATTGTAATCTTTCTTGAGCTGCACGAGCGGATCCGCATCGTCAATACTGAGCTGGAAGGTAAGATCCCCGGCTGCGATATTTGCAAGGCCGGTCTGGAGTTCGGCAGCACTTGCTGAAAGCAGTTCTGCACTGGCTTTTGCCTCCTCCATCATTTCTTGGATCTTCTTTTCCTGTTCGCGCCGGGCCGTTACATCGACATAGACGCACAGTATTGTCGAGAGATTTTGCTGCGCGTCCAGCATGGGGATACCGTACTGGTCGAGAATGTGGATACCGGTTGGGAACTCAATCGTGATCTCCCCGAAACTCCGGCTTTTCTCGGAAGTTACTTTTTTGAGGCCTTCTCCGGTCTGGGAAAGGATCTTAAACTCACGAGCGTTCATGCCATGTAACTTTTCTTTTGAAATGCCGGTCAGGCTGGTATAAGCCTGGTTTGCCATAATGATCTTAAAGGATGCGTCCATGAGCATGATAGGCATTGGATTCTGCATGACGATAACATCGGAACGCTTCTTAAGAGCTGCGACCTCCTCCATCTTCTTTGCAAGATCCAGCTGGTTGGTACGTTGAGCGGTCACATCGTTGTAGACCAGAAGAAGGTGCTCGATCTCGTTTTTGCTATCAAGCAGCGGCATCACGTACTGTTCGAGAATCCGCGTGCCACTTGGGAGCTCGACTGTGACTTCACCGAATGCCCGGCGCTTCTCCCGGATCGCAAGACCTGCACCCTCGCCCTTCTGTTCGCGGATTTTTATATCGCGTAGGTTCATCCCGGCGATCCGGTCCAGCGGATATCCGCTCATTTTCTCGTACGCTGCGTTTGCCGTGATGATCCTAAATGAGCGATCGGCCATCAGGATTGGGATCGGGTTCTGCTGGACAATCGTCTCCGACATGCGCCGGGCCGCAAGGACCTCATCCATCTCCTTTTTCTCTTCGGTGATGTCGTTATAGACTACAAGGATACTTTCGATTGCCCCTTTCGCACCGGGAATGGGAATGCCGTACTGTCGGAGACGGCGGATGCCCTTGGGAAACTCGACAACAACTTCGCCAGCAGAACGTGTGCCGGTCTCGATAACGTTCTTCAAGCCTTGCCCGGTTTGTTCAGCGATCTTAAAATCACGCAGCGACATAGCCAGCAACCGGCTTTTTTCAATGCCGGTGAGTGTGACATATGCTTCGTTTACTACCCGGATTTTGAAACCGGTATCCACGAGCACGATTGGCATGGGGTTCTGCTGGACAATCGTCTCCGATCTGACCTTAAGCCGTTCGATCTCCTCGTTTTTCTTACGTTTTGTAGTGAGATCATCATAGAGCACGATCAGTGACGTTACTTCTCCTGTCTTGTCAAGGACCGGGATGCAATACTGCTCCAAGGTATGCATACCTGAAGGGAACGTAACTGTGAGTTCGCCTACCGCACGCCGTTTCTTCTCGACAGCGACGCTGGCATCGTCACCGGACCGGCTGGTGACGGAAAAATCATGGATATTTGTCTTGACGATTTTGTCATGAGGGATCCCGGTCATTCCAACGTACGCAGCGTTAACTTCTGTAATGTCCAGGGACGGCGTGGCAATGAGCATAGGTACCGGGTTGTTCTTCTCCATGAACTCGAGCCGTCGTTCAAGTACATCTATTTTATTAAGGCATACTTCGAGGACTTCCTGAGGCTCTCCCGCCGGCGTCGGGGTCTCAGGTTTCGCCATCGCCATATGCGCTAAAGAAGTATTGACTGCGTCCACCAGGGTTGTATACTCTTTTCCGAAATGCGATGCTTCAAGAGGCTTTACCGCTTTTTTAGCAGCGGCCCCTTTGAGCGCAAGGGCAAGTTCCTCGTTCAATTCCCGCACATGCTCTGCAATCTCATCGGGAGAACCCCGCCCTTCCGGCGCCGGTGCTCCAATAAACAAGGCTTTCCGTCCCGGTCGTTGTTCAGTCATACCGTTCTCACTTCCCATTCCTTTTCATCAAAAATTTAATCGGATTCGCGCACAATGCCTGCACCCGGGCTGTTTTTGGACCGGTTGCCCAGATCCAGAATTACTTTTTCCATGTCAAGCCAGATGATGAGATCTTTTTTCTTCTTTTCAGCATCATCCCCTGAAACCTTAATAATGCCCTTCACAAACTGGGAGAACTCTGACGAAATTCCCACACCGATATGCTCAATGTCGGACTCAGGCACCTGGCGGACACTGGAGACATCGTCAACGATTATCCCGACATTATTCCCTTTTGCCGCATCAGGGACAAGGACAATGATCTTCTGGTTCTCCCTTACTTCCTTGTCGGGAAGGCCAAGAAGCGTATTAAGATTCATGATGTTTGTGATCTCTCCCCGGAGATTGATAACGCCGGAGATAAATGGCGGTGCCCGGGGTATGGGAGTAATCGGTATCATCTCCACGATTTCGCGTGCGAGATTGATATCCAGAGCATACCGCTCTCCACCCAGCTCGAACTCTACTACATCGATTGTCCCGGCCATAGTTCACCGTATCTTAAACTTGTTCGTCGCAGCCTTAAGGCGTTCGGCCATCTGGGAGAGTTCGGCCGACGCGCTTGCAATCTCCTGGGTGGACGCGCTTGTCTCCTCAGCAAGTGCTGCCATATCTTCCATGCGCTGCTGGGTCTCATGGGAGAGGGTATTAGTCTGTTCCACACCTTGCATCACGCGGTTTGTCGCTTCGGCCTGGGCCTCGGTAGCCTTAGTAATCTCGGTCACTCCTTGGGAGACAACGTCGGCCTCGGATATGATCCGGTTGAGCACTTCGATGGTCTGGTTTACGCTCTCGATACCGGTCTGGATTTCCAGATAGGAATTTTTGATGGCTGCAGCAGTCTTTTCGCTGTTGTTCTGGATAGAACCGATAAGTGTCTCGATATTATTCGTAGCGCTCTTGGATTCCCCGGCAAGGTTGCGCACTTCTCCTGCAACAACGGCAAATCCCCGCCCATGTTCGCCTGCCCGGGCCGCTTCGATCGCGGCATTTAAGGCAAGTAAGTTGGTCTGGCTTGAGATGTCGGCAATCAGCTTGACAATGTTGGAGATCTCTTTCATGCGGTCGTTAAGTGCCGTGATCTCCGCGACGCTTTCTCCCGAGATTTTCTCCACGGTCTTCATCTTTGCCGTTGCTACCTTGCCCAGCTCTGCGGCCTGGTTGCCTTCGCTTGCCGCCTTCTGGGCATGCGTCATAAGATCATGGGTGGTGCTTGCGATCTCTTCTATGGATGCAGAGAGATCCGAAACGTCGCTGCTGACCTTCTCGATCTCGGTCAGCTGTTTTTTCAGCTCCCTCCGCAGATTCCTGGGTTGATATGGCAACCTGTTCTGTGGACTTGGAGATCTCGTGGGTGCTCCTGCCTGTCTCGGCAGTGGTGAGATCGAGCTGCTGCGCGGCTTTACTGATCTCCTCGATCACCGCTTTTATGGAAAGAATTGCCTTGTTGTAATCTTTCTTTAAGGAAACGAGCGGGTCATTTTCTGCAATATCTGCGGTAAAAGTAAGATCCCCTTCTGCCATCCGCGACAGCCCACTCTCGAGCACGACAGCGCTTTCGGAAAGCGCCTGCGCTTTCTTCTTGGAGTCCTCCATGAGATCTTGAATCTCATGCTCCTGCCGGCGCCGTTCGGTAATATCGTTGTATACCACAAGCAGGCTCTCAACTGTCCCGGACCCATCGAGAAGTGGGATATAATACCAGTCAAGTATCAGTGTACCTGCGGGGAACTCAATAACCGATTCACCGTGCCCACGCTGCTTGGATGATATTGTCGCCTCAACACTAGCACCTTTGTTTTTCTTGTACCGGAAATCTTTCATCGAAAGACGAGCAGCCTCGTCGCGGGAATACCCGGTGAGTTTCAGGAATGCATTGTTTGCGGAGCGAACGGCAAGGCTTGTATCGATAGTAAACAATGCGTACGGGTTCTCTTCGATAATACGATCTGCCCGTTGTTTGATCTTTTCAGATTCCGCAATTTTATCGTGGAGCTCGGTCGTATCGATCCAGAAATAGAACGCCCCATCAACCTCCCCGACCGCATCGAGCATCGGCATTGCCTGAAGGGTCAGGTATTTCTGTGTGCCGTCAGCAAATTTCACCCTGCACTCACTTACCGAAAGTTTTCTCGTTTCAAAACAGGCGTAGAGATGATCCCCGGCAACGACGGTGATATCAAAATCATACAACCTCTTTTTCATCAGCTCTTCGCGGGTTCCGCGCCAGAGCGATTCATATTTTTTATTGATATTGACGATGGTCCGGTCTTTTTTCAGGATAGCGATTGCGAGCGGGTTGAACTTGATCATGGTATCAGCACGCTGCTTCTTCTCTGCCGTATCTGCGGCTTTTGCAATAAGCCGGTTTATCTGTTGTACCAGCGGCTTGATCTCTATCTCCGCATGATTTTCATCGATGCGGATCTTCAGGTCCCCATCTGCGGCTTTCTTTACGGTCTGTTCCAGTGTTGTTAAGTCCATTTCATAACCTCGTCTGCAATCATCCTGTACGCGCTCCCGGCGCTGCTTTTGGGAGCGATATGTGAGATGGGCATGCCACGTTTCTGGGCCTCGTATATCTCGGGAGAATAAGGCACAGTGTGCACATCGGGAAACGTTTTCCCGATTTCTGCGAGCATTCCGGTCAGGCGTTCATGCTCTCTTTCTCGTTCTTTCTGGGCAATTGTCTCTTCTTCGGTAGGCTCATGACGCTGGGTAAAGAGCGACAAAAACCTGCTGATCAGATCGCCTTTTGGCTGCTCCTGCTGTTCCGGGCCGCACGTTTCCCCGGCCTCGCCCCAGCGCGAGATGATTGCCATGTCTACGTTGATTTTTTTCCCCAGATCCTCTTTTATGTCCTCAAAAATAATAAACAGCGGGCCTATGCCATTGAGAGCAAATGATCCGGAATCAAGGGTAACAATGATATGATCTGCAGCAACAAGGCCGTTTATCACAAACTGCCCCATACTTGGGGGCGTATCGATAAGGATCAGATCATAGTTCTGCTTGATGGGAAGCAGTGCATCCCGGAGCACTTCCGCACGTGAAGCAATGCCATAAAGGTACGGTTCTGCACCGACAAGATCAAGGTTTGCCGGGGCAAGATCGATTCCGGATTCTGTGGAACAGATGATATCGGTCATTTTTATCTGGGGAAAACCGTCAATACGGCTCATGAAGATGTCATACATGTTTTTCCGGGCCGATTTCCGGGCTGAGCCCCAAACCTGCTGTCGCATTGGCTTGGGGATCGCAGTCAACCACCAGCACTTTTTTTCCTGCTAGAGAACAGAATCCGGCAATATTCAGGCAGGACGTAGTTTTTCCTGTTCCGCCTTTATGATGGCAGAACGTGATGGTTGTAATGATATCACCTGACAGAATTTTTATAAAGGTCTTATTTAATAACCTTTGCTTTTAAAATCATCGACTGACTACCGATTTTATTCGTTATTTCCGTCTCATTGACACGTTATTCAGTTTTTTGCGAAAGAGGAAATAGGTTTCTACCGGCGCACAATAAATAAATCTCTGCAGTGGCCGAGGAAATTTCCTGTACATACTCTGCAATCGCGTTTACGATCCGGGACGTCTTCAGCCATTCAGATCGGATGAATTTTTCAGGTTCAGGTATAGGTTTTTATGGATACAGTCTGACAACAGAACTATGACCGGACGCTGGTGCCTTCTTTTTGGTCTTTTACTGGGGCTGCTTCTTGTGACTGCCGGCTGTACGTCCCTCTCGATCGGGAATGTCGCATATGGGAACGGCAACCTGACTGTGGGGGTCGCAGGTCCCGGAACTCCTCTTAACGTTGGCGTTCAGGTACGGGTCTTTACGCTGGATCAATTCGAACAGCACGAACTTCTGACCACCGGGACTACCGTCACGCTAACCGGAGCCCAGAACACGGTCACGATACCATTACAGCTTGCGCCGGGTAATTACAAAATATATATTTATCTCACCGAAAACGGTGAACGAGAGACGGCCGTTATCCGGGACATTACGGTGTGACGTGAATGGTACGTCCCTCTTCAGACCTTATCCGGGCGGCACGCGGCATTGAGCCGGCGGATGTCGTTTACCGGAACGCTGAGATTTTCGATGCGTTCACCTGCGCATGGGAACGGAGCGATATTGCGATAAAATACGGGATTATCGTAGGGATAGATCGTTCGTACCGGGGTATCCGCGAGAAGGAGTCTCTCCGGGGCATATCTTGTTCCCGGTCTTATCGACGCGCATGTCCATGTCGAAAGTTCGCTGCTTGTTCCGCAGGAATATGCCCGGCTTGTATCTTCCCATGGAACCACGACGGTGATCGCTGATCCCCACGAGATTGCAAACGTTGCCGGGGCAAAAGGCATTGACTTCATGCTGGCGGCCCGGGCCGGTGCGCCGGTGGACATCCTGTACATGCTGCCATCCTGTGTGCCGGTCGACCCCCAGAGATACCGGGGGAGCCGTGCTCGATGCCAGGTCACTTTCCGGCTTCGTTGGCCGGGACGGGGTCATCGGGCTCGGCGAGATGATGAATGTGCCGGGGGTACTTGCCGGGGATAGAGAAATTCTGGAGAAACTTTCGCTTACCACCATCCGTGACGGCCATGCGCCGCTCCTGTCCGGCATGGATCTAAACGCATATGTCCTTGCCGGCCCTGACAGCGATCACGAGTGCACCACGGTAGAAGAGGCAGAAGAGAAGATCCGGCGCGGGATGTATATCTTTGTCCGGGAGGGATCGACTGAGCAGAATATCACCGCGCTCGCGCCCATGATCACACCATATAATGTGTCCCGGTGCAGTTTTTCGACCGATGACTGCCATGCTGATCTGCTCGTCCGGGAGGGTCACATTGACCGGTGCATTAGAAAAGCGGTAAACTGCGGCCTTGAATCCGAACTCGCAATCCGGATGGCAACCCTTTCGGCAGCGGAACGTTTTGGGCTTACTGATCGCGGGGCACTTGCACCGGGCAGGCGGGCAGATTTTTGTATCGTCGACAACCCCCGTACATTTGCCGTAAAAGAGACATTCTCCTGTGGGAGGCCGGTAACGGAATATGTATGCCAGCCTGCAGTCCCCGTTCCGTTGCCTGTAGTCCGGTGCACCATACCCTCCCGGGAACAGATCGCGCTTTCCGGCCACGGGCGGGCGCGGGTCATCGGGCTTGTACCCGGCCAGATCATCACCGAATCACTCTCCTTTGACATCGAGGCGGATACCATTCCCGACATAAAGCGTGATCTCCTCAAGGTCGTGATCTGCAACCGGTACGGGCGGGGGCTGGTCGGTACCGGGATTGTTCATGGGTTTGGCTTCAAGGAGGGTGCGATCGCCGCAAGCGTCTCCCACGACACGCACAACATCATTGCAACCGGAGTGGAGGATGAGACGATCTTGGCCGCGATCGATACCGTGATCCGGGCAGGCGGTGCCATGACCGCGATACATGGGCAGGAGGTTACGGTGCTTCCGCTTGACTGTGCCGGACTCATGTCCACGCTTTCGGCTCACAAAGTTGAATCAATGCTCGATTCGCTCAGGGAAGAGACAACGGGAATGGGAGGCATTGCTGATCCGTTCATGTATCTCTCGTTCCTTGCCCTTTCCGTTATTCCGGCGCTGAGGATCACCGATCACGGGCTCTTTGATAGTGTCACGTTCAAGGACGTACCGGTTTTTTACGAATGAAAACAGCGGGCAAAAATCTTCTGATGCAAGATTGGCTATCATTTCGGATAGTATCCGGCACGCCGGCTTGGTATCTCCCCGTGTCAGAATAATAATGTTTATCAAACTGATCGAAATCATAAGCACAGTAATGAATATCGGGCTACCTGAGAACAGGGTGATTCAGAGAAGTTCGCGGTTCTGGTGAAATGACTGACGCCACAATAAAACGCGGATGGATTATCATTTTCCTCGTGCTAACAGTTGGTGCCGCAATTGGCACAGAGTGCGTATCCACAAATCAGAGTGGTGTACCGGTTGTTACACCGACAGTTCAACCAATTACTGCCAGCACACCTGCCACAGAATCTTCCACTGCGACTGTAGCTGCAACACCTTCTCCTGTAGTCGCTGCTTTACCTGAGATGAAATCAATCAAGGACAGCAATATGCTCTATACGCTCAATATCCCCAAGAATTGGGAAGCGTCGGACAGCATGGTTATTCTAAGCGGGGGACTGCAGGGGGACTGTGTACTGACAAATTTTACACTCGCTGACGGTGCGCAACCGCTTGGGAACGGAGGATCTTTTTGGATCTGGAACTATGCGGTAATACTTGGCGGTCAACAACAAAATGTCCGCACTCGTTTGCGACAGATTAACGGACCTGTCACCGCAGAAAATGTATTCGAAGTACCTGGCACTCCCGATTTTTCGGTGATTGCAGTAAGAGAAGGTAGTGCCATGCAGATGGGAGACCCGATCCCAAATAACGTATCCTATCCGGTGAATGAGACAAGTGTAACTATTCACGGACGTACTTTTGACCGATTTGAATTCACCATAGACAGGAATACCACGGTTGTTTACAGCGGGCATGAAGGGAGCGAAAATTACAAAGGATTTTCGGCGGTTATTGGTTTTACGACTGATACTGCAAATGACATGAACCTTTGTGAAAATATTTCACAATCGTTCAGCTACCTTTCACCAAATCAGATTAGTAAGTTCCAAGCAGAAGAAGTCGATAATAAGTCTATTTTCGGGTAATAAAATCAGGCTCGAACACGGGGGTTCTAAAATGAGAAAGATTAACCGGGGTAAATTACGTACTATCATATCTCTTAAAATCACCGGGGTAATTGTAAGGTTAGGTATGCATGACCAGCCAGATGAGCGATAGGAGACCTGGAAAAGACAGGAGGCGGTTGTCATGCTGAGGGCCCCCCGGGCAATCTTCAAACGGGATTTCAAGAAATTCCTGAATAACCCGGTAATCGTAATAACGTCCCTCCTTATCCCCTTGATGTACCTGGTGGTTTTCGGAAACGCACTCGGGGGGACGATCAGTCACATCCCGGTGGGTGTCGTCCAAGAAGTCCCGCCGTACAATGATACGCCGCTCTTTACGAATGCCGCGTACCAGCTCAACCATATCAGCCAGGGCAGCCAGAACTACGCAGAGAAACAGTTGGATGTTACGGTTTACCCGGATGAATCTCAGGCCAAACAGGACCTGGAGAATGGGAAACTCTCTGCGGTCATCGTATTTCCCTCGTCAGTTTCAAACGATAACGCCGTCAGGCTTTACGTCGACAGTTCAGATTCTATAACTCCCCCGCTGGTTGATGCTGCCGTAAGCCAGATCCTCCTGGATCTTAAGGCGCACAACCCTATCGACGTCGACAAGATCTACGGGGATATCACCTATATTCAGTTCTTTGGCGTGGGTGTGATCATGATGGCCATCTTTACCTCAACTTCATTTGGCGGAGGGATTGCGCTCATCAAGGACCGGGAGAACGGTATCCACGAAGGCTATCTGGTCACGCCGGTGAAACGATCCAGTATCATCTTTGGGATTATTTCCAGTGGTGCCGTGCGTGCATTTATCGCGGGATTCGTTATCTTCTGGATCGATCTGCTGGTCACCGGCCTTACGCTCCAGAGTTTCCAGGATTTTTTGCTCGTCTTGCTTGTCATCCTGATTGCCAGTATTGGGGTAACCAGTTTTGTCGTCTCCTTTGCATCCCGGTTTTCATCGCAGCAGGAATACGGGCCAATTATTGCGTTTTTCAATCTTATTCTCTTTATGACCTCAGGGGCCTTTTACCCGGTGATCGGTATGCCCGGCTGGCTGCGCTGGATCACGGTCATCAATCCGGAGTTTTATGGTATACATGCATTGAGGAGCATCATCCTAAGAAACCAAGGGTTCAATGTAATTGCGATGGATATCATTGCCCTCTTGATTTTCTCATCAATAATGATTATCCTTGGAATCATAACGTTCCGGCGTACGCTGGAATAGGTTGCCGAAAGGAGACACTTCCGCTTTTTTACCATGAGCATAAGGTTGATATTTTTCTATCACTATGAGTAATTGCATATGCATATACCCAGTCCTGAAGAGCTTCGTTCCCGCCGCGAAACAATGGGGCTCCGGCAGACCGAGATCGCACGAAGGGCAGGTATCAGCCAGTCTATGGTGGCCCGGATTGAAGCTGGCAGCGTCGATCCCCGGGTCAGCACCCTCAACAAGATCATCGGCGTGCTCAATAGTGCCGAGCCTAAAAAAATTACTGCCAGCCAGATCATGCATACACCGGTACTTTCAGTTCCACCCCAAGCGAGTATTTCGCAGGCAGTCGAAATCTTCGAAAAGAATAACGTCTCCCAGCTACCGGTGATTGAACGGGGTGTCCCGGTCGGCTGCATCTCCGAAGCGGTCATCGTCAAGGCAATCGAACAGCAGCGCCTCCATCCCGCGCACGCTGTGATCGTTAGGGACCTGATGGAGCCCGGTTTTCCTACGGTTCCCCCGGATATGGATGTGGAGACCGTGGTAAACATTCTCCAGCAGAACCACGCTGTGCTGGTAACCGAGGGACGAATGGTGAGAGGTGTGATCACCAAACATGACCTGATCACACTTATCGTCTGATCCCGGAATACTTACTATGCACGAAATGCCGCGCAATCTTTACTCTGTTTTATAATTTCCGTCGAATGGCTGACCGAAATGTATTAATAATGATAAAAAGGGAATTCTTGTTGTGGTTTATACCACCAGAGGTGTTTTTATGGCGGATGAAGAAAAGTCAAAAGATATCAGCAGTGTAACGGTGATCGGAATCGGTGTGGTACTATTCATAGTTGTTATCGCAGTCTGGTACCTCATCCTTAAATAACGCCGGTATATTTGCTGGAACAAAATCATTTTTTGCTTTTTTTTAAAGTTTTGAAACGAGATCTCTTAGCACGGTAACCGGATCCGGGGCTTTGACCACACTTGAAGCAAGCAGAACGCCATCCGTCCCTAGATCAACAGCGATCTTCACACATTCGCCGCTCTGGATCCCGGCACCTGTTAAAACCTTCACCTTCGGGTTCACCGCGTGGACAGCCGCGACTGAACGCTGTATGATCTCCGGGTTTGCTTTCGAGACCGAAATCCCGCTGCCGATCAGTTCCGGAGGTTCAATGGCCACGTATTCCGGGCCAAGTGCTGCAGCACCGGCGCTTGTGATCTCATTGTTAGAACAGACCACCGCAGATAGTTTATGCGACTGGAGCGCCCGTACGGATAATTCGATATCAGCAAGGGTCAGGCGACGCTCAGAGTGATTGACCAGCGACCCTGCGGCCCCGGCGAACCTGATCGCATCGACCGGAACAGAGCCGGTATGGGCACCGGGTTCGTACCCATCCACATGCTGGGCGTATACCGGGATCGCAAAATGGTGGCAGATAGGGTGAAGGTCGATATAGCCGGGAGCAACACCGATCACGGCGCCAGTTTCTCTCGCAACCAACTGCGCAGCAGTGGCGATCTGGTGTGCCCGGTTACCCATACCTTCCTTGTAGGTCTTGAGATTTACCAGGATGAGGGGCGATGTCATGATAATTCATTCCTCGTGCATGAGGTGTTTGCCCCCGGTTCCATTCAACCTTTCGCTCCAGGGTGAATGTGCCGGAGTCCGCGCTACTCTTCCTGCAATCCCCTCATATAGTGACCCGAGGTAATTCCCCCAAGCGCGATCGTTTTCACACGGTTCCGGAGTATTGCATAATCGCGACTGGTACAACCGCTGCCCCGGGTTGCACATGCGATGGCGTCCTGGTAGATACGGACCATCTCCCCGGCATAGGCGGCAGTGCGTCCTCGTGCGTCAATGATGAGGGCATCAACACCACTCTGCATCAGATCTGGCACTGCATTGACGAGGCAGATTTCAGCGGCATTAAAGATATGTCCCCGGCATGCTCTATCAATCCGCACCGGTAAGAGATGCCCGGTTTCGTCCCGGATCCCATACCATCCGGAGGATGCACAGGAATCATGGTTGTGCTGGCACAGATCGGAAAAGGGAAGAAGGCAGTCCTCGGTGATCATCGTCTCAAGGTTTCCCTGTGCAAACACGGCGAGCTTCGGCACCGGTCCCCGTGATCGTACTGCTTTAACGAGGGTCGAAATTTCACTCGAAGATAATTCCGGTGAAATGAGGAATATTTCAAAAGGCAGCCGGCTAAGGACCCTTACTGCCTCCGCGTTAAAAACGTTGAGCCCGGCTCCTCCTGCGAGTGTAAGACCGGGAACGGCGTCGGCCACCGCCGCAGCTGTTCCCGGGTTGTCCACCATGCATGCACGAAGGCCTGCCGCATACAACCGTGGCAGGATGGACCGGATTACACCTGTTGTAGCCTGCCGGGTGATCCGGGGCATTTTCCAGATGAACCGTGCGTCGTGTGTCCGGCAGATCTCGAAGGCGGAACGGATTGCATCCTCGAACATTTCCCCGCACGTGTCTTCGTCTTTTCCACGAGGATTCGGGATACCGGGAGGTTCAAAACAGATTGTCCCTGCCCCGGCAAGGATACTTGCTTCGATGGATTCGAAGGTATCTGTGTAAAGAATAATTTCTACGCCCCGGTTGAGAGGATCCGGGATATGAGGATGATGGTTGGCACTATATCGATTGAGGCGCTCGTGGGCCGCTTTTACTTCGTCCGGGATAGGGCGGGAGACGGCTACCAGGGCTTCTTCAGCCTTGATAAAAAACTCCCTCCTGAGTCGGTTGATTTCACGCACCGGTGCAAAGAGGGAACCGTCATAATCAAGAGTGAGATCGGTGATGGCAAAAGGCGTTCCCCCAGTCTTTTCTAGCTGTGCAGCAAGCTGTTCTCTGGTAATTGGGCTTGTACGGGCAGGAGCGAGCACAACGCCCCCGGTCTCTTCGATGGCAACCGGCTCTTTCCCGGGTGGATAGAGGACCCCCGAAAGCAAAAGACGTCCTTCATGAGTAACCTTAGCCGCAACATGGACAGGCACCGGGTGACGCAGGCCGGGACCTCCGTGATGGATGATCTCCCGGGCGCGGGCGGCAAGATCGACCGATGACGTCAGGAAGACCCGCGCGCCTCCCTCCACCGGGCGAGGGACGGCAAGCTCGATCTCCTCCGGTTTCACAACCGGTTCGGTATTGAGGGAAAATCCCCATGATGATTCCGGGTTTTTGGGATTGGAAAAGAGAAGCCCATCGCCCGGAGCCAGACAGAAGGGCTGGTCTGGGCAGATGGTTGCCGTCCCCTTCTTTCGATTGTACCGGCATACCGTCCCGATGGGCAGGCCACGATTGTCCGGACGGTCCCTCCCCATAAGCTTCCCGTTGCGATCACCAAAGAGGTAGCCCCGGGTAAATCCCCGGTTGAATGCGAGGAGAAGATCCCGGATAGCAGTATCATCCGGGACAAAGGTTCCTGTTGCAGCCGCATCAAGAGCGCGCCGGTAGGTAGAGACCACAATGGCTACATACTCCGGGGATTTCATCCTGCCCTCGATTTTTAGCGATACGACAGGAGAATCTACAAGCCGGGGGATATCCCTGTACGTGCAAAGATCTTTTAGCGAGAGGAGGAACGGTCCGGGCAGGGGCACATCGTGGGGATCGGTAGGCCGGCCATATCGATCTATTTCTGATGTGACCAGCGAATATTTCTTCCGGCACGGCTGGGCACACATCCCCCTGTTTCCGCTCCTACCGCCGATAACAGACGAGAGCAGACACTGGCCGGAGTAACTGTAGCAGAGAGCGCCATGTGCAAAGACTTCGAGATTTACTCCCGTATCCGCGGTTGCCTGTGCAATTGCCTCGATCTCGGAAAGCGGGAGTTCCCGGGCGAGTACCACTCGCGAGAATCCAAGGCTGTGTGCCCATCTCACTCCTTCAGCATTGTGGATGGTGAGCTGGGTCGAGGCATGGATTTCAAGACCGGGTACGATCTCCCCTATAAGAGAGGCAAGCCCCGGGTCTTGGACAAGCACCGCATCGACACCTGCCGCGTAGAGTTGGATAAGGTACTCCATGACTTCGGGAAGTTCCCGGTCGTGTACGAGTGTATTGACGGTCACGTACACCCGTACGCCCCGGGTGTGGGCGTATGAAACAGCTTTCCCGATCTCCGCCTCGGAAAAATTCTGTGCATATTTCCGTGCACCGAACCGTTTTCCGCTCAGGTAGATGGCATCGGCCCCGGCAGCGACTGCGGCACTGAACGCTTCCCACGATCCGGCTGGCGCGAGAAGCTCCGGGATCTTTTTATCCGGGGAAGAATGCTGGTCTGTTGTCATGGGCGTCTCCATATCAGGAAAAGAAATAGCGTAGTAGGCCGAGGGTAGCAAGGGTCGTTGCCACTGCAGCGACGGAGTACCCGGCCATAGTGATCGCAAATGATCGCCCTTTCTGCCACCCGAGAAACCACGAGATCGGGGCGCACAGGTATACGCCGATCAGGATCTCACAGGGAAACAGGCCGTAGATGCCGTACCGGTCAAACATTTTTGAGCGTGCAGCGATCTTTCTTGTCCACTCAAGGAAGTGGGCAACGTATCCGGATGCCGACCCGATGGTGTCAAGAATGCCATAGATCCCGAGGAAGATCCCGGCCTCGATACTAGTTGCTACCGGCAGAACGTAGAGCGGAGGCAGACCAAGACCTATTCCGATCGGTATCGAACCGTACTCGATAAAAAAGGCACTTCCCACTTGGGCACAGGCTGCGGCAAGAGACAGTCCAAGCATATATGCACTGCCGAGAGGCAGGACGATCGAAAGGAGGACGCACCACCCGAGCGCGCCGCATGCGGATCGAATCGTTGCCATGACTGCCGTACGTTCCATATCCAGCGGAAGGTTTCGACCCGGAAGGGGATAAACCGGTATCCTGCAAAGATCCTTTGAGGGATGTTCCCGGCGGGGCGTATCTTTTTGTGCGCTGCCGGCCAACCGTCATGTACATGCAGATCGTTGCCTCCCTGACGGATCCCGGACAGGCTGCCGCTGCACAGGCGCAGGGTGCACACGTCATCGAGCTCCGTTTTGACTTGATGGAGGGAAATCCGGTTGAACTGGTGCGGCAATGCAAAACGACCTCCCCGCTCCCGGTTATCGCAACGTTCCGCTCCGCCCGGGAAGGGGGCCGGTACTTCGGGAGCCCGGATGAATGGGAACAAAAGATCGCACCGATCATCCCTCTTGTGGAGTTTGTCGATGTCGAGCAGCAGTTTTCCTGCGGGGCCGGACAGGTAAAAGCAGCAGGAAAAAAGATCATCGCTTCCTACCATAGCTCCCAGATGCTGCCGCTCCATGTCCTCTTTGTCCTCGAACAGGAGCTCAGGTCTTACGGTGATATCCCAAAGATCATCGTCACCCCCAGAAACGAGGACGATCTTATTAACCTTATTGCCTTTACCTATGCGGCAAAAAAACCCATCTGCACCGGCGTAATGGGTGCATCGTTCCGGTACGCCCGGGCAGTTCTCCCGCTCTTTGGTTCGGAGCTGGTGTACTGCCATACCGGAGTGCCAACTGCTGAGGGGCAGTACTCTGTTGAGGAATTTGTCACCTTGGCAAAACTGCTCTCCGCCTGAATAGGGTATCATGCATCAGGTGACACGGGGCAAAAAATATTTACCGGTATTTCTCCTGCTCCAGCGCGGCGTCGATGAGTACGAGCGCAAGCATCGCCTCTGCCGCCGGGAGGATCCTCGGCACAATGCAGGGATCATGCCGGCCGCCTACCCTGATCTCCACAACATTTCCGTGGACATCCCGGGTCTGTTGTACTTTTGCAATTGAGGGCGTCGGTTTAACAGCAATACGCACGACAATATCCTGCCCCGATGAAATTCCGCCAAGGATACCACCAGCGTTGTTTGATACAAAACCCGTTGCGGTCATCGGGTCGTTGTTTTCGCTCCCGAACCGCCCGGCAACCGCGAACCCTTCGCCGATCTCGACTCCCTTGACTGCGCCAATTCCCATCATGGCGCCGGCAATCGCCGCGTCAAGTTTCCCGGATACCGGGTCTCCCAGTCCCGCCGGGCAGCCAGTTGCCACGATCTCAGCGATCCCACCCACCGAATCTCCGGCTGTTTTGGCTGCAAGGATCTCCTTCTCAATCTCCTGCTGACCAGCTTTGCCATGCACGGAAACAATCCGGCCGGTGACTGCAATGCCCAGACCGGAGAGGTACTTCAACGCGACAGCACCAGCCGCCACCCGGCCGACGGTCTCCCTGCCCGAGCTCCGGCCGCCACCCCGGTAATCCCTGATACCGTATTTTGCCTGGTACGTGAAATCCGCGTGGCCGGGCCGGAACTGGTCTTTGATCGTCTCGTAATCCCCCGGGTACATGTCCCGGTTCCTGATCAGGAGGGCGACGGGAGCGCCGGTGGTCATCCCTTCAAAAATACCCGAGAGGATCTCGACCGTATCAGGTTCGTTTCTTGCTGACACGAGAGGAGACATGCCCGGCCGGCGCCGGTCAAGCAATGGCTGGATATCGGCAGCCGATAATGCGAGCCGGGTGGGACATCCGTCGATAACTGCTCCCACAGCCGGGCCGTGGCTTTCCCCAAACGTTGTGACCGCAAAATTCCTGCCAAAGGTGTTCATGCCAATATCTCCCGTATAGCCGTGTCTGGAACGTCAATCCCGAAGAAGAGCCGGAACTGCTCCCGTGCCTGATAAATAAAGACCTCGGTGCCCGTGATGGTTGTGCAGCCCGGCCTTTCGTGCGGCTGCAATAAGCGGAGTGACCGGAGGTGTATACACAAGATCAAATATGGTCATCTCCTTCTTGAGCTGATCGTCCCGGAGGGGGCTCTTCGTGTTCGGCTGCATGCCAAGCGGCGTTGCATTTACGACTAGATCCGGGTTTTTCCCGTCAAAATCCTCCCATGCGCCCCACTGGCAGCCAAATCGTTCCGCAAGTGCCCGTGCTTTCTCCGGTGTCCGGTTCAGGATCGTAACCTCCATACCGAGATCCAGAAGCGCATATGCTGCAGCCGCGGCAACCCCTCCGGCACCGAGCAGTACTGCATGCGAACCTGCATAGCTGGCAAGAGGTTTTCGTATGCCGAGCCAGTCCGTATTGCAGCCGTACGCAGATCCGCAGGCAAAGACGACGGTGTTTACCGCACCGATCTGTCGCGCGGCGTCATCGATTTCATCGATACAGGCTATCACGACCTGTTTAAAAGGAATAGTCACCGAAAGCCCTTTTGCATCCATATCACGTGCGATCTGCATAATGTCCCGGATCGAAGGATCTTCGAACCGGGTGTAATGATAATTAAGCTGGTATTTTTCGAAGAGCCGGTTGAAGAGTAGAGGGCTCTTGCTGTGGCTGCACGGCCAGCCGGCGACACCGAGGAACCGGGTCTGTGGGTCACGATCAGGACCGGTGAGGAGGAACCGCAGCTGGTCGCATTCTGGTTCGGGAAGGGGGCTCTTTACAAACCACCGGAAGGCCTCCTCCCGGACCGGGGCAGGGATAGTACCTTTTTCAAGAAGCGAGAGGATCTGTCCGGCAGCGTTTTCAACCGAAGTCCGGCTGGTATCTAAACAGAAATCCGCCGCCGCAGCGTAATTATATCGCCGGCGGGCGATAACCTCCGCAATCTCCTTATCGGGAGGGAGTGAGGTGAGCGGCGGGCGGGGGGCGTGGGCAAGCCGGTGCCCGATAATCGCAAGATCTGCTGTCAGAAGTATGCACGCGCTTCCTGCCCGGAGCCGCTCCATGTTTACCGGATCCATCACCACGCCCCCTCCGGTGCTGATGATAACGTTGTCTGCGGGAAGCCCGGCAATTACCTCCCGTTCCAACTCCCGGAACCGATCCTCACTCTTCTCGCGGAAGATCTCAGGGATCGTTTGGCCACATTTCATTTCGACAAGGGAATCGGTATCGAGAAACGGCACGCCCAGCCGGCGGGCAAGAACCGTCCCGATTGCCGTCTTGCCGGTCCCCCGGTAGCCAAACAGCACAATCCGCCTCATTCCATCACCCCGGAAAGTGCGTCCCAGAAACCGGGATAGGACTTGTTGACGCATTCCGCACCGGTGATCGAGACGCCGCCGATCCCAAGGCCCAGGACAGCAAAGCTCATCGCTGTACGGTGGTCGTTTACCGGGTCTATCGTGCCGCCGTGGAGAGAAGCAGGCAGGATGATGATCCGGTCGTCATCGGTGTTCACGTTGGCACCGAGATGCTTCAAGCGTTCCGCGGTAACGGCAATGCGATCGCTCTCCTTGTATTTCAGGTGGCCGATACCGGTAATTACGGTGGGTGTCTTTGCGACTGCCGCAACCATACAGAGCGTCTGGACGGCATCAGGAGCCGAGGACATATCAATGGTTATCCCGAACAGGGGGCCCTCGTGTTCTACCATAACGCCATCATGAGCAAAGGTCACCTGACAGCCCATTTTCGAGAGCGCAGTAAGGAAGAGCCGGTCTCCCTGTACAGAATCCGGGTTGAGGCCGGCTACCGTTACCTTCCCGCCGCAGATCGCCGCGAGCGCAAAGAAATACGAAGCAGATGAATAGTCCCCTTCGATGACGTAGGTATGGCCGGAATAATGGTTCTGGTTGCTGATTTCAAAGTACCGGTATCCTTTGCGTTGAACCACAGCGCCAAAATCAACCATGACGCTGGCCGTGATGTCGAGATAGGATTGCGATGCGGGAGTTCCGGTGATTGCGAGCCTGACCGGATTCCGCGCATAGGGGGCTGCCATCAGGATTGAGGAGGCGAACTGGCTGCTTACCGATCCGTCGATGGTGGCCGTCCCGCCATCCAGCCTGCCGCCAATCGTTACCGGGGGAAAACCTGTTTTTTTCGCGAAAGTGATCTTTCCCCCGAGAAGGGACAGGGTATCGGTAAGCGGCCCGACCGGCCGTTCCTGCATCCGGGCACTCCCGGTCAGGGTGACCGGGTGATCGGCGAGGAGTGACTGATGAGGCGAGCAGGCGCAGGGAGGTGCCGGAATTGTCAAGATCGAGCACTGTGCCCGGGGGGCAGGAGAATGCACCATCACACCCTTCGATGGTTACGGTACGGTCACCGGTACCGATCGCGATACCGAGCCGCGCAAGGGCGGCAATGGTCAGTTTCGTATCGTCGGCCATGAGTGGGTGGACGATCGTGCTCGTGCCTTGGGCGAGGGCTGCCGCGATGAGGGCACGGTGCGTGTAACTTTTTGATGGGGGGGCAGCGACGGAAAGATCGATACCGCGCCGCTCGAGGAGGGTTACGATCATAAGGGAACCTTGATCCTGGGATAACACCCCAGTTTACGGATGGTGGTAATCTCCCCGAGTTCCTGGAGTGCCTCGTCCGTGCACCCATTTGTAGCATAGTCGAGGAAAAAGACATATTTTCCTATGCCCCTTTTTGAAGGCCGCGATTCGATCCGGGTGAGGTTGATCTTCCTCTTTGCAAAGACACCAAGGAGATCATAGAGCAACCCGGCCCGGTCAGTATCCGGGTCGATGAGGAGGCTGCACTTACCGGGCCGGTGGTCAGGACCGGGAGTTCTTGCAATTCGAACAAACCGGGTTGTATTCTCTGGATTGTTCTCGATGTGTTCTGCGATGATGGGCAATTTATAGATCTCTGCCGCCGAGACTGATATAATCGCCCCGGCGTTCGGGGTCTTTTTGGCCTCGATTGCGCTGGATGCGTTGCTGCTCGTATGGATCACCGGCACCTGCCACTGCTCAAGCCATGTGCTGCACTGCTCGTGGGTCTGGGGGTGGGCATAGATCACCCGGATTTTATCAAGCGGCACAAGGGAAGCAAAATGGTGGCGGATCGGCATGTACATCTCGGCAGTGATCGAAAGGGGGTACTTCGTCAGGCCATCAAGGGTCTCACCGACCCCGCCGGCTTCGGAATTCTCAATCGGGACAATGCCATCTCCTTTACTTGCTGCCACGCTGGCAAAGATGCGGGCAATAGTTGGTTCAAGAACGATCGTGTCACTTTTCAGCCTGAGCGCAAGCTCGTGGGAGAATGTTCCTTCGGGGCCGAGGGTGATGACGCTCATTTTTTCACCATACAATCGATGAGGGCATCAGTAAGCACCTGGCCGCGCTCACAGTAGGTACCGAGATGCCGGGTATCGCGGGAAAAGAATTCTGCAAAGGCCTCAGGATCGCCGCTGTTCACGATCGCTGAAAGTTCTGCAGCTGCAGACCGGCACGCTGCAAGTACTTCAGGGACAAACGGGTTCTGTTCGAGAATATCGGCATAGAGCGCCGGATCTTGGGAGAGCAGTCTTCCCACAAGGGAGAGTTCGATCTGGTAGACCGGGCTCATGAACTTCTCGGTCTCATGAATATCAACGCCAAGCCTGCGAATGGAATCAGCCATGCAGATCGTGACAAAGTGGGTGAGCCCCTGCACAATGGCCATCATCCGGTCGTGTTCCTCTGGTGCCGTGATCGTACATACCGCACCCTCACGCAGGAAGATGCCTTTGAGATTGTTGAGTGTTACATCAGTCGTCCGCACAGGGCACACAACGATGGTCTGGCCTCTGATGGACGATACTGTCGGCCCGAACATCGGGTGGAGCCCGATCACTTCTGCCTTTGATCCGAGCATAGCGGAAACCGGCCCGGCTTTAAGCGAGGTGAAGTCGCAGAGAAGCTGATCCTCCCGTAACAATGGTGCGATCTCACCGATGATCCGCACGGTATCCCGGATGGGAACTGAGACGATCACCAGATCACAGGTCTGTGCAATGTCAGTATTCGTAATGGTTGTCGAGCGCCCTGAGACCACAACGTCGTATCCCGCCCGCTCAAAGACCGGGACAAAGAGCCTGCCCATCTTCCCGGTGCCGCCAATGATGCCTGCCTTCATGCTCACTTCTCGCGGATCGTCTCTTTGACCGGCATGCCAAAGTGCCTGCCGCCTTCAAGTTCACAGCCGAGGATCGTATTCCCGGCAGCAAGGTTCACGACAGAAATGGCATTCCCCTCAGGGGTCACAAGCCGGATGGTCTCAGCGTTCTGGAGGATCAGGCTCGCTTTTGCCCCACCTTCTGCCTTTGCCTCTACGAGAAGCAGCGGCCGACGCTCAATTTTGGTGCGCCCCACGATTGCGGATCGGGCGGTGCCGCGTTTGTCAGAAACGAGTACCTGTCCCCCGATGGAAAGATCGGAAAGGTACGCCGTCTTCCCGTCCGGGAGCAGGATGTACGCGTGCACTGCGCCGGCATTCACCCGGAACGGGCGTGGCGCAACGTATGGGTTTTCGAGGGTCTCGGCATGAACGAGGAGCATGGCAGATGAAGTGTTCCCCATCAGCATACCGTCGCCGTCAGAAAGCATTGAACAAGTGTCCACGCAGACCCGGTCACCCATGCCCACCGGCTGGATCTTCATCACGGTAAAGGGGACGAGCCGGACGCTGCCTGACTCTCTTTTGATGAGCGAAGCGACCGCTTTTACCACTGCCGGGTCGGTGTTTTTCAGGAGGATGCCGTACACTCCTTTTTCAAGGACGTGCAGGGCGAGTTCCGCCTCGTGGACGTCTTTTACGGCTGCGATGATCCGGTCGGACTGGGCGACAAGGTTTTCGAGCGGGATAACCGTCCAGTCACTCGTGGTAACGATAACGATCTTGTTCTTTCCTTTCGCGGCTGCCTCGTTCTCGCTCGCCTTGTCGGTGATCGTGCACTCGATCACGTCTTTCCCGGGAACGAGATCGCCGTCCGGTGCCACGGTCGTGATTCTCCCAAGCCTCTTTACTTCTTCGGCCCGGTCGGCCACGACTGCATCCGTCCCGCTCTCAATTGCGGTTGTTACGATCTCCTTGTTCCACGGGCGGGCATCCACCCAGAACTGCTTCATTTACGGCTGCTCCAATGCTTTTTTCGGGTCGACGTTATGATGTACGACGCGGCAGATGGAATGGACAAACGCCCGGGTGTTGTCACGCTGGAACGCGTTCCTTCCCATGCAGACACCTGCCCCTCCCGCCGCTACCGAATCCTTAATCATCTCGAGGGATTCAAGGTCGCTGATCTTTTCGCCACCAGCGACAAAGACCGGCACCGAACAGGCTTTGGTGATCCGGGAAAATGCCTCGGGACTGCCCGGATAACTGGTTTTGATCAGGTCGGCGCCAGCTCTTCAGCTACCCGCACGCACTGCCCGATGGTCTGCGGTGAGCTGGGGTCGATACCCTTACCCCGGGGGTAGATCATGACAAGGAGCGGCATGCCCCAGCGGTTGCAGTCCCGGGCGATCTTCGCCCCGGACTCAAGCATCTTGGATTCGTTTGGGGCGCCGAGGTTGATGTGGATGGAGACCGCATCGGCTCCGAGCGCAATTGCCTCTTCCACCGTGCAGACAAGCACCTTGTCATTCGGGTCCGGGTTGAGCGACGTACTGCCCGACAGATGCACGATGAGCCCGATGTCCCGGCCGTGCCGCCGGTGTCCTCTTTTTACCATGCCCTTATGAAGGACAATCGCATTTGCCCCTCCCTCACTCACATCGGTAATGACCTTAGTCATGTCCAGCAGGCCGTCAATCTGTCCCATGGAAAAGCCATGGTCCATCGGGATGATCACCGCACGTCCCGTGTTCCTGTCCATGATCCGTTCGATCCTGATCTCCTTTCCTATCATGATTTCCACTTTACCCGTTGAGGATTTTCAGCGCTTCCTCGGCGCTTTTGTTCTGGTGCACGATGCATGCCGCCGCCCGGACAAACTTGTCCGGTGTCCGGTGCTGGAAGGCGTTCCGGCCGATCGAGATCCCTGCTGCTCCTCCCGCCATTGCGCCTTCGATCAATTCAAGTGTTGTGCGGTCATCCGTCTTTGAACCTCCGGCGACCACGAGCGGCACCGGGCAACCCCGGGTCACTTCACGGAAGGACTCCGGGTCGCCGGTGTACACGGTCTTTACGATATCTGCCCCAAGCTCGGCTGCCACCCGGGCGGCAAGCTTCACCTGATCGACATCGTTCTCTTTCTTGATGTCTTTTCCTCTCGGATACATCATCGCAAGTAGCGGCATGCCCCACTCCATGCACTCGATGGCGACATTCCCAAGGTCCTGGAGCATCCGGGCCTCAGATTCGGCCCCGATATTGACGTGCATCGAGACTGCATCGGCGCCCATCTTAAGAGCATTGGTCACCGAGTTCACCAACACCTTCTCGTTCGGGTCCGGGCCGAGCGAGGTAGAGGCCGACAAGTGCAGGATGAGCCCGATGTCGCGCCCTCCCTGCCGGTGGCCATAAAGGGCGAGGCCTACGTGGCCGACAACCGCGTTTGCCCCGCCGTCAGCGATAAGGTTCACGGTCTGGCCCATGTCGATAAGGCCTTGGATCGGGCCGTTGGTGACACCGTGATCCATCGGTACGATGACAGTTTTTTTCGTATTTCGGTTCATGATACGTTCCAGACGAATTTCTTTACCTCTCATAACAACAACTCCCCCTTCAGCCCTGAACAACAGATCAGATATGAAGGAAATTACCGGTATCAGGGATAATACCTGAAGCCGAAAAGGCTGAAAAAAGCCAAAAACGCGATAGCCGATGCTGCCTGCGTTTACATTTTCAGAAATGGCATTACTGATGCGAAGGACGGGTGCTGCGCTTTTACGGATAAAGACATTCCCGAGGGAAAAAACCCTCACGGGCGCTGGCGCACTCTTCCTGCATGATAACATGTATCATGGTCGGGGTATATAAAATGGGCGGGTCGGAGTTTTCCGCCTTGAATCTAAATCCTCTTTCTAATTAAAATTTCAAATTCTCGCCCCCCCCACACTACCATCAGGAAAAAGGTCCCTCACCATTTTATCCTAAGCTTCCGACACATTCTTATGAAACTTCTCGCGTTCAACGGGAGCCCCCGGAAAAAGTGGAACACTGCGACGCTTCTCGAACATGCCTGTAAAGGCGCTGAGTTGGAAGGGGCGGAGACTGAACTCATCCACCTGTACGATCTGGACTACAGAGGTTGCATCAGTTGCTTCTCCTGCAAACGGATCGGAGGAAAGAGCTACGGGCACTGCGCCCAGAAAGACGATCTCACTCCAGTCTTCAAAAACGTCGAGACAGCCGACGCGATCCTGATCGGCTCTCCGATATATTATTCGATCACTACCGGAGAGACCCGGTGCTTCCTCGAACGGCTGATGTACCAGTATTCAGTCTATGACCCCCCGAGGTCCACGCTCTTCGGAAGGAAGATCCGGACCGGTTTCATCTACACAGCCGGGGCAAAGGAGGAGATGGTGAAGGAGATGGGCTTTGACCGGAATGCGCAGCTGACGGAAATGGCAATGGCACGGATCTTCGGGTCATGCGAGTCGATGTTTGTCACCGACACGTACCAGTTTGATGATTATTCGAAATATGTCTCCACGCTCTTTGACCCGGAAGAGAAGAAGAAACACCGGGAGGTGCAGTTCCCGAAAGATTGCCAGAAGGCGTACGATCTCGGGGCACGTCTGGTCCGGAAGAATCCGTGATTTTTATCAGTGCTGCTCCCCCTCATTAGCTGGTCTACAAAAAGGGACCCCTCCACGATTATTGTTTCGACAGTTATATCTTTCACAAAGAGAGTCGTGTATTACCACGGATGTGACCCCAGATGGCAACTGATAAAAATATTTTTATCTTCGTGCTGGTGTTTGCCTGCGGGATTCTTGCGGGTGTGGTGCTCGCCGGGTTTTTCCTTTCCCAGTCGGTACATTCCGCACCTCAGGCAGTATTTTCCATAAATGCGCCAAAACCGATCGGACCGTATAACCAAGCCGTGCAATCCGGCAACCTTGTTTTCCTTTCAGGACAGATCGGGATCGATCCAGAGACGGGAAACCTCACCAGCAGCAGCGTTGAAGGGCAGACCACACAGACAATGGAGAATCTCCGATCAATCCTGCAGCAATCAGGTCTCAGCTTTGGGGACGTGGTCCAGTCCCGGATCTACCTCACAAATATAAGCGACTTCACTACTGTCAACGGGATCTACGCAACCTATCTCGACGGTACTTACCCGGCCCGGGCTGCTGTGCAGGTCGCCGGGTTGCCAAAAGGGGCAAAAGTCGAAATAGAAATGGTCGCACAAAAAAGGTAGAGACAGGAATGTCCCGATTTTTTGCCTGATTTCCCCATTGGCTTTCACGAGACTGAATAACTACCCTTCAACCAATTATGAGTAAAACAGCCTAACAACATTATTATTTTACCGTATACCGGTATGCTCCGGTTGGTACGGTAATCTCAAACCGTGCTCCCATCCCGGGTTCTCCCTTTTCATGGATAGTGATTCCGGTGAGAGAGAGAATCTCGCGGGAGAGGAAGAGCCCAAGACCGGTATTCTTCCCAAAGCCGCGGTCGAATATCTTCTCCTTATTCTCGTTGGGGATACCGGCACCGTCATCCTCACAAACGATAATCCCGTTGTCCTCCCGGTCAATAAGAGTGAAGCGGATCGTGGTAATCTTACCTCCGTACCGGATCGAATTGTCGATGAGATTATAGAAGACCTTGACTATCAGCGGATCGGCAAAAACTTCCGCTCCGACAGGGATCTCATTTTTCACGATAACATTCCCCAATGATATCTGGTGTGTTGCAGTTTCAGCGAGAATCCGTATGTCCTGCCATACGGGATCCGTTTTTCTCACGGTCTCATACGCACTAGCGAACTGGATCATGGAAGAAATCCGGGTATTTGTCTGGGAGATCCAGGCGAAATAATCCTCAAGTGCCGGATCCCTGACCTTCTCGTGAAGTAACCCAAGAAAACCGTTCAACGCGAAAAGCTGGTTGTTGATGTCATGCCTCGTCACATGGGTAAGGAGAGCGAGACTCCTGTTTGCCTGTTGGAGCGCTTCTTCTGCCCTCCGGGACTCGGTAACGTCGCGGATAGCGGCGATTATCACTTCGCGCGCCTGAAGGCACGTGACACTTACGGTAATCTCAACCGGAAAGACACTACCATCCTTTCTTTTGTGAAACCGGTCCCGTATATATGGTTGCGCCTCTGTTATCGCAGCACGTGTTGCATCAGATTCGGCTGAAAGGGCGGTCATGGGCAGGCCAAGTATTTCATCCTTAGAATAGCCGTACATGAGCGGTACCGCGGTATTACAGTCGATAATTGTTCCGGCTTCCCGGTCTATCAACGCAAGCCCATCTGAAACAGCTGCAAATATGCCCCGGAACTTCGCCTCGCTCTCTCTCAGTGCAGCGTCGATGCGTTTATGCTCCGTGATATCCGTACCGATGCTTAACAGACCCGCAAACGCTCCATTCTCATCAAAAAGGGGTTTGTTGTGCCACCGGACCCAGACACGCCGTCCATCCCGGGTGATGTTCTCATTTTCATTAACGATGTAATCCTCAGGATGGCGGATAATATTAGCAATCATCTGACGGAGATCTCTGTCAGATCCTGATTCAGAGACAGGTACGATAGTACCTATAACCGGTTTTCCGATGATTTCCTTGTGGGAAAAGCCAAAGAATTCACGGGCAAATTCATTTGCAAAAGTAATTATCCCTGATTCATCCCACTTGAGGATTATACTGTTGGCGTTTTCGATGAGCTCGCGATATTTTTCCTCGTTTTCCCGGATTATCTGCTCGTCCTCGGTAAGCTTATTGTACTGGCTGCGCAGTTCTTCCTCGGCTGCGGCAATCTGCTCGTACGCGGCACGAAGTTCCTTTTCCGCCTTTTTTTGATCGGTAATGTCGCGGATGGATTCTATCGCGCCTACGATGTTTTCCTTCTCGCCAAGGAGAAGGCTGGCCTTACCCCAGAGATGCACATTTGTCCCGTCAGCATTCTGGAAAACCGTCTCAGCGGTCAGCATCCTGCTGCCGCGGAGAGTATAGATATACCTCTCTTTCTCGAAGAGAGGATCCGGGGTAAGGATGAGATCCGCGAGCATTGAGCGGCGTTCGTGGTATACCGCAAGAGCATGCTCATAGTTATTTCTTCCAAGGATTTCTGAAGGCCTGACCCCGGTCATTTCCTCCATCGCCCGGTTCCACACAATGACCGTTCCTGTCCGGTCAATGGCAAAGGTGGGATCGGGCAGGAAGTTAATGATTTCTGCTTCACGCTTTTCCTGGGCCTGGAGGCGATCTTCCGCCCATCGTTTCTGGATGGCATGCCGGAGCTTGAATGCAGAGCTCAGTAAACTGAGAGAGAGGGTCCCCACCTTTCTGGAGGTAGAAATCTGCGCCTTCATTGAGCGCCTGAATAACGATCTCTTCCCGTCCTTTCCCGGTAAAAAGGATAAAGGGGATGGTCTTTCCCGAAGCCCGGACTTTTTTTAAGAATTCGATCCCGTCCATTACGGGCATCTGGTAATCCGAGACGATGGCATCGAAGTTTTTTGCGGCAAGCAGGCCAAGTGCCGCCGGTGCAGAGGTGATGATGTCGACAGAAAACTGACCGTTCCGTTCAAGGAAGAGTTTTCCAATTTCAAGCATGCTCGATTCATCATCGACATAGAGTATAGAGATCATACCAATCTTGGGCCCGGTCCCTTGCAATCTTATCTGGATCTTAACTGCTATTGGTACTTCCCTTTAAGACAAAACATGATAACGGTTGTCCTTCAGGGACTCAAATGCATAAAATGGAGATATTCTCGTGGTTATTTCTTAGATTTCCGGATGATAGTAAGATCGCCAAGGGTTTGGGTAATTTTCCCCTGGGTCTTTTTCTCCGCATCTGTCGTGAGTACATCGACCAACTTGATGCCGAGAACTTTCTCAAGTTTTCTCCTGACTTCTTCTTCAGGAATCAGTTCCCCTTTTTCGATCTTTTTTATGAGCAGCTCCCGCACCATCAGCTGCAAGGCAAGATCCTTCTGGGAGAGACCTTTTTCCATCCGGGCGTTCTTTACCCGTTCGGCATAATCCTCAGCTATCTCGCCTTCCATGTAATCGAACATATCTCGTTTCCGCTGCACAGGAAGTCCTGCCGGCGCCTTGGCAGCCCCTTGCGCAGACCGGCCGGTCGCTGCACGTCCGCTCTCCGGGGCTGCTGCACTTCGGTACCGAATTTTCCACAACGGCTGCAGACCTGCAGTTCTGCGCCCTCCACACGGATCAGTTTCGGGATGCCGCGAATTGTTTCTCCACACATTTCGCACTGCATAATCTCACAAACACTTTATATGACGATTTCCCTATATAACTAATTGAGGAACCGATGGGCGATATTCTCCGCGACACCGCCGATGCACAGACCCCGGAAGAACTGTGTAGGCTGTACCGCACCCTCACTGAACAGCTCCGTGACCAGCTCCAGAGGATCGAGAACGACAAACAGGATCTCGAGACCCAGATGCTGGAACGGGTGACCGGTCTTGAGTCACGCAACCTTGAGCTCCGCGAGCAGATCCGCCAAATTGAGGCGGACAAACGATATATCGAGACCCAGAAGATCCGGTACGAGCGGGAGGTAAGGAAACTCAAGAGCGAGAGCGAACAGCTCAGGAGCCCGCCGCTTATCATCGGAACCATCGTTGATGTAGTCGATGCCACCCGGGTTATTGTCAGGAGCAGTGCCGGACCAAGGTTCTTAGTGCGAAGTTCTCCCAGTATTAACCCGGGTGATCTTAAGTCCGGTGTCCGTTGCACGCTTAACCAGCAGTCTCTTGCCATTGTCGAACTTTTGCCGAGTTCTTTTGACGCACAAGTCTATGGTATGGAACTAGTGGATTCCCCGCAGGAAAGTTATTCTGATATCGGGGGGTTAAAAGAGCAGATAAATGAAATCCGCGAGGCAGTGGAGCTCCCCCTCAAGCGCCCCGAGCTTTTCACCCAGATTGGGATCGAACCTCCCAAGGGTGTTCTGCTTCATGGGCCACCGGGGACCGGAAAAACACTGCTTGCAAAGGCAGTTGCCCACGAAACGAATGCGCATTTCATGCGGGTTGTGGGAAGCGAGCTTGTCCAGAAATATATCGGAGAGGGCGCCCGTCTTGTCCGCGAACTCTTCGACCTTGCAAAGAAGAAATCTCCGACAATTATCTTCATCGATGAGATCGATGCAGTGGGCGCCTCGCGCACCGAGGCGAATACTTCGGGAGACCGTGAAGTACAGCGCACTCTCATGCAGCTCCTCGCCGGCATGGACGGGTTTGAGAACCGGGGCGACGTGAAAATTATCGGAGCGACGAACCGGATTGATATCCTCGATAAGGCACTGCTCCGGCCAGGCAGGTTTGACCGGATCATAGAGATCCCGCTTCCTGATGAAGAAGGCCGGCTTTCCATCTTGAAGGTCCATAGCCGGTCCCTCACCATGGATAACACGGTTAATCTCCAGGAAATAGCGGACCTCACCGAAGGAAAGAATGGGGCGGACCTCCGTGCGATCTGCATGGAAGCCGGGATGTACGCCATCAGGAACGAGCGTACCGCGATTACCAGTGAGGATTTCCTGCAGGCAATCGAAAAGGTTCGTATTGATTTCAGCCGTACCCATCCTGACGTAGAAGGGCGGATGTTTGCATAAACATCTATTGTTTCTAGTAGTGCCACCCTCGAAGGGATAGATCTCAGTTTTCGATTGGTCGGTTAAACGGCGAATCATCAGTGACCGTGAACTTTTTCCCGTTCTGCGCCAAAATTTAAGAGTATTATGATAACGGTGAAGTGAAGGAATATGAGTGAACCAGAACCCATAAAAGAAGAAATGACGAAAGAGAATGAAAGCGCTGGAGAAAAAACTCCGAATGTTCCGGAAAGTACTTCCGGTGTTGTGAACCAGACGCCTGAAAACAAAGCTGATGCTAAGCCGGAGCAGAAATCCAGAAACTTCCTCGTGATGATTGGCGTGATCGTGGTAATCCTCGTCGCTGCAGCAGGTGCATTCATCTTTTTTGCCGGATCGGTTGCTACCAACGGGGATACCGTTACTGTGTATTACACTGAAGCGTTTGAAAATGGTACTGTGATTTCATCGAACATGAACAGCACCCCTCTTCTATTTACTCTCGGTAATTCCAGTGTCATCTCCGGTATTCAGGAAATAGTGACCGGGATGTCAACAAATGAGACAAAAACAGTGATCCTACCGTATACCCAAGCATATGGGGCGTATAACCCGGCACTCATCCAGACGTTGAACCGCACCGGTCCTATTGCAAACCAGACTTTTGTCGTCGGACAATCATATAGAATTCATTACAGACCAACAAATTCCTACAGCCTGGTAAAAATCATCAATGTCACGCCGAAGACAATCACCTGGGATGCAAATAATCCTCTTGCTGGATATAACCTCACATTTACCATAAAACTGGCAGGAATTCAAAAGGCATAATGGGTAATCATCGGGGTCAACTATTTTTGTTCCAATCATTTGTTGTTTATTAACCGAAACCGAATTTTGATTTAACGTCGTCGATCGAAATATCGGTCTTCATTGAGGTTATCTGGGAATCAGGTAAGTTCACCGGACTCGAAATCAGATTTTGATAATTTGTCGGAGGATTATTCTAGTGAATAATGGCATCGTGAAAATTCTCCCTCCTGTTTTATCGATGAAGTCCTGCCGAAATATCAGAGTCAAAAGTGTATCAATTACGGATTGTCTCTATATTTATGAAGATATACAATAGAGATTTGACAATTAATATATACACAATCTGTCGATATACAATGTATGGTACGCCAGCGAGATTCGGAATTATTCCCCATCTCCTTCGATGAGGCATATACCATTGGCGAGGGTTGAAAAAGAAGTGGATAACGGTGAGTATCTCGAAATCACCGGGAAATTTGCTGAAATGATTCAGAAGTGATTTATCCTGATTAAAGCCCTGTACGTTGACGATGAACCCGCCTTACTTGATATCACCAAGCTCTATTTAGAGCGATCGGGCGATTTCAGCATCGAAACCGTGGATTCAGCATTGAAAGCCATGGGGTTACTTAGGCGGAACCAATACGATGCCATCGTATCAGATTACCAGATGCCCGGAATGGACGGGATCGAATTCTTAAAAAAAGTCCGGGCCTCAGGAGATACCGTTCCGTTCATTATTTTCACCGGGAAAGGACGGGAAGAGATCGTGGTTGAGGCCCTCAATGCCGGTGTAGATTTTTACATTCAGAAAGGCGGGGAGGCAAAGGCGCAGTTCACCGAGCTGGCGCATAAGATCCGTCAGGCAGTCCAGCAACGGAAAACAGAAAAGCAGATCCGGGACCTGGAACACCGGGAGACCGATATGGTCAATTCCCTCCCGGACCCGACCTTTGCTATTGATACATTTGGGCATGTGATCGTCTGGAACCGGGCAATGGAGGAAGTATCCGGCGTTCCAGCTGCACAAATACTTGGAAAGGATAATCATGAGCACTCAATGCCGTTCTATGGGACCAGACGTCCCATGCTCATCGATCTGATTCTTGAACCGACAGAAAAGATTGAAAAAACGTACGCGAATATAGTGCGCGGAGAAAATGTCCTTGTTGCCGATACCAATTTAGCCCGACCGAAAGGAAAACCTCTCACGCTCATGGGAAAGGCCAGCCTTCTTTTCAATCAGCGGGGTCAGGTGGTCGGTGCTATTGAATCGATCCGGGACATTACTGAACGTGACAAAGCGGAAGAAGAACGCCGCAAGAGTGAGGAGCGATTCCGGAATGTCGTCGAAAATCAGACCGAGTTTATCTCGCGATTCCGTCCAGACGGGACGCATGTCTTTGTTAATAGTGCGTACTGCCGGTATTTCAATAAAAAAAGGGAAGAACTGACTGGAAAAAGGTTCATTCCCATTATTCCCAGAGAGGATAAGGCGGTCGTCCGGCAGTCCTTTGCGTCGCTGACCCGGGACCATCCGGTTGCAGCAGTCGCTCACCGTATTATCTTGCCATCAGGCGAAATTCGCTGGCAGCAGTGGAGTGACCGGGCAATCTTTGATGCCGAGGGTCATGTAACGGAGTACCAGTCTGTCGGCCGTGATATCACCCAGCTCAAGCAGGCAGAAGAAGAACTAAAAGAGAGTGAGGAAAAATTCCGGGATATTTTCAATAATATCAACGATGCGATTCAGATAGTTAATCTGGATGAGAATGGTGATCCGATCCGGTTCCTTGATGTAAATGATGTAATGTGCAGGATGCTGCAGTACTCCCGTGACGAATTATTGCAGAAAAGTCCATGGGATCTGGATACCGGGGATACGAGTAAACCAAGAGACCAGATTGAAAAAGAGTTGAAAACAATGGGATCTTCGACATTTGAGACCATGCGTATTACTAAAAATGGCGTTTTCATTCCTGTCGAAATCAACGTTCATGTAGTGGCATTGCGGGGAAAACGCATCGGTATTGCAGTTGTGCGGGATATTACCGATCGCAAAGCAGCCGGACATTCTCTGGAGATCGCAAATAAAAAACTGAACCTCTTAATGGATGTTACGCGTCACGATATCCTGAACCAGTTGCTCGCGCTGCATGGATACTTCGATCTTGCCAAAAGCCAGAATGGAAACCCCACTGTGGAAGATTATCTCATACGGTGTGAGGCCTCCGTGCGTACGATCTGGACCCAGCTCTCGTTCACACGGTATTACCAGAATATCGGCGTCAAAATGCCGGAATGGCAGAGTATTTCCGGATTGATTTCCAAAGTTCGCCAGGCGTTTCTTCTCACGAATGTTACCATTAATGATTCCTGCACGGATCTGGAGGTTTTTACTGATCCTCTTCTGGAAAAGGTATTTTATAACCTAATTGATAATGCACTCAAGTACGGTGGTAATTGCCTGAGTGAGATCAGCTTTACGTGCCTCAAAAATGCCGCTGATGACAGCCTCACCATAATCTGCGAAGATGATGGTGTCGGAGTTTCCCTTGAAGACAAGCCGCGATTGTTTGACCGGGGATACGGCAGAAATACCGGGCTTGGATTGTTCCTTGCCCGGGAGATCCTATCGATCACCGATATCACTATAACTGAAACTGGCGAGTCGGGCAGAGGTGCGCGATTTGAGATTACGGTGCCGAAGGGAATATACAGGTTCACGAAGCCATCTTTGAATTGTATCTCAATTACGGTAGATGGGTTATCCCCAAAGCTGTAAGTAAGATTTTTTTTGTGATTTCACCAATTCACGGGCCCGGACCGTCCAGAGTACCAGGGGGCACGCCTGACTCTTCAAGAGGAATCAATTCCCCGATATCTTCCACCTCATCTTCATTGCACCATACTTCGATTATGGTATCGGTGCCCGTTAGTTCAGATGAATAATCTTTGGCATTTGACCCTGGTGCCATGACGAGCCGGCAGGCTGGTTTTCCCGGGAAAAACCCATAAATCCGGCGAAATGCCCACGGTTTGCTGAGGATAGCAGTACGTTCATAGTAAATATCCTGCGCAAGATTATGGGTACAGAAGATACCCTCTTCGATTTCAAAGAGGGTTTCCCGCACATAACGCCGGAGATACCAGCGTAGTTCTGAAACGAGGGATAAGGCGCTTCCTAAGGATGCAACCGCAATCGTTACCCCGCAGGACACCTTTTTCGGGTGATAAAAACGAAGGGCGAGCCGGCTGGTTTCAGACGAAAATAAAGTGTGATGGAGATCGGTGCCTTCCCGCTGGATTAAAAGAATATTCATCCGGGCTCTCCATCTACCTTCTGACAGCCCCTTTCACGGACGCCAGGTTTCAGGTATACATCCGGGTGTCTGTGGTCGTGTCGGCCCTGACTTTCTTTAAGGCGTCCG
Source organism: uncultured Methanoregulaceae archaeon (assembly GCA_963737635.1). Taxonomy (GTDB): domain Archaea; phylum Halobacteriota; class Methanomicrobia; order Methanomicrobiales; family Methanospirillaceae; genus Methanoregula. Next base: position 2,278,820 of record CAVTTL010000001.1, on the reverse strand, counting down.
AGAAGTCCTTCATCTCCACTGCCGGAGCATCGCGGCGCACTGCCATCATTCCGGCCTCGCGGCAGATCGCCTGGAGTTCTGCCCCGGTAGCGCCTTCGGTCATGGAAGCAATAACTTCGAGGCTGATATCGCAGAGGTGCATCTTGCCTGAGTGAATCTTGAGGATCTCAAGTCGTGCCGTACGGTCGGGCAGCGGGATTTTGATCAACCGGTCAAACCTGCCGGGCCGCAGGAGAGCAGGATCAAGCATGTCGACCCTGTTTGTTGCCGCCATGATCCGGATCTCGCCACGATTATCAAAGCCGTCCATCTCTGCAAGAAGCTGCATGAGCGTCCGCTGCACTTCGGCACTACCGCTCGTCCCGTCGTTTGTCCGCATGCTCCCGACTGCATCAATCTCGTCGATAAAGACGATCGCCGGTGCCCGTTCGCGGGCAAGTGTGAAGAGCTCTCGGACGAGTCCCGCCCCTTCTCCTATGAACTTGTGTACAAGTTCGCTGCCTGACATGCGGATAAACGTAGCCTTTGCCTCGTGGGCGACCGCCTTTGCGATCAGGGTTTTCCCGGTCCCCGGCGAACCGTAAAGCAGGATACCTTTGGGTGGCTCGACCCCTATCCGCCGGAAGATCTCAGGTTTCGTAAGCGGGTATTCCACGGCTTCACGCACTTCCTTGATCTCATCGGACAACCCGCCGATCTGGGTATACGAAATCTCCGGTGACTCCTCCAGTTCCATCACCCGGACACGGGAATCATACACGTTCCCTATGACTTTGACAATAGAAAGCGCGTTATTGACAGCCACTTTTGTCCCGGGTTTCAACAGGGGCCTGAGCTCTTCGGAGGCATGAGTCAGGTATTCCTGGTTGTTTCCCTGCTGGCGGAGATAGATCTCGTTGTTCTCCAGAATATCGATGATTACCGCGACAAAGAGCGGCATGCGCTTGAGCTGGTTATTTTCCCGCTTCAGCTGCGCATTTTCCTTCTGGAGATCTTCGGCTCTGACCTTCTGTTCAAGGAGTGCCGCCTCGAGCTCGTTAACCTGGATCTGGTATTTAAGCTCGTTTTGAGGCGGGTTATCAACCGAGGTCTCTTCCATATTACTCATATATCTCAATCTTCAACCATTTATGTGGTGTGATTTTGATAATTACCGGTCGCAGTATTTCCCGGGGGAAAGGTGCAGGCAGGCTGCTTGTAAGCCCCGAACCGATCTCTTTCCTTTCCGGAGTCGATCCCGAGACAGGAGTTGTCGTAGAGAAGGGCCACCCCCTTGAGGGTATATCGGTAGCTGGTACCGTCCTCGCATTTCCTTATGGTAAGGGATCGACAGTCGGTTCCTATGTGATGTACGCCCTTACCCGGAACGGTCATGCTCCTGCGGCTATCGTAAATACTGAGGCTGAGCCCATTATTGCCACCGGCGCGATCATTGGGAATATACCAATGATTGATCGCCCGGTGGTGCCGCTTACCCGGTTGAAAACCGGGACGCGCGTGAGCGTGGATGCCGATTGCGGGACAATGGATTACGAAGGAACCTTGGCTTAAGGTGGAGGTAGCATGGCACTTATCGGGAACCTGGCCCGGGCCCACCTCTTGTTACCGTACCGTAGAGGTATTCTCGTTTTCTTTCTGCCCGTCGCAGGTGCTCGGTGAAATCACTTCGATTTTCAGGCGCTTCATAAAGATTTTTTCAAAGGTTCGCTGCTCAGCTTCCACGCCCCAGATCTCAAGCTGGCAGTCGTTCTCCGCTACGATATCCAGCACGACCTCGTTTTTTTCGGCCCGGACAAACTCCGCGTGCTGAACAAAACCCGAATGGCTCCGGTCAAGGCTTTCACAAAGCCGGATAAACATGGCAAGGACGAGAACCATCCGCTGCTCATTGTCGGCAAATTCAGGGAGATCGAGGCGTTTCTTTCTCGGCTTTTTCTTGCGGTGGAAGCGGGCAATATTGGCCATAATGTCGATCTCTTTCTGGTCAAAACCCAGCAGTCGGAATTCTTTATGATATAATAGGAATGGGCATGGTGATTGGTAAACGAAATAAATGACCCGATGTCGTGGAGGAACGCGGCATACTCGAGGAGTTCGCGCTCCCAGTCTCCATAATTGTGCAGTCGTATCTCCTTTGCCGAATCAAAGATCTCAAGTGCGAGCCGGGTGACGGTCCGGGCATGCGCTTCGTTAACTCCGCAGGACCTGCCCAGCTGGAGCACACTTCTTTCACGGGGGGAAAGCGTCCCAAAGAGAGGAAAGTCTTCCATGCGGGAGAGATAGTCCATCAAAAGGCCGTCCTGCAGTCCACGGCTGGTGGTTGTCATGGCCTCCAAACCGAGCTCTTTCATGAACGTCTCGAGAATCACCGCCCCCGCAATGATGATATCTGCCCGCTCGGAATTGATCCCGGGGATCCTGCGCCTTTCCTCCAGCGGGACCGAACAGAGCAGGTCGATTGCTTTTTTCAGATCCCGGTACGTGATCACACCGGAAGGAGCATTTCCCTCCGGATGGAGCGCTTTCTGGGCAATATCGGCAAGGTTCATGATACTGCCGGAAGCTGCCTACCGCGAGATCGATGTTATGTTTTTTGATCTTCTGAACCGTGGGAATAATGGCATTTTTAACATACTGCTGGACGATCCGGTACTGGTCCGGGCGCACAGATCCTGCGGGATTATCCGAAAAAAACAGGTTCGTGAGCCTGATTGCTCCCAACCGGAAACTCTCAAGCATGTGGAACTGCTGCTGGCCGCCGACCGAGATCTCCGTACTCCCCCCGCCGATATCGATAAAGAACGCCTGCCGATCACCGAGGTGCAGCCCGCTTGCAACACCCAGATAGATCAGGCGCGCCTCTTCAAGGCCTGAGATCACCCTTACATCGATCAGCGACTCATGCCGCAACCGGTTGAGCAGGAGGTTCTGGTTTGAAGCCTCACGGGCCGCAGACGTGGCAACTGCCACAAACTCTTCGGCATTGAATGAGCGGGCAAGGTCGACGAACTTCCGGCAGACGACACAGGCACGGTCGATGGCATCAGGAGTAATTTCTTCGTCATCGAACTCTCCCTCTCCGAGGCGCACCTGCTGTTTCTGGCGGGAAAGGATACTGTAAGAGTGGTTGGGATTGAACCGGACCACAAGCATCCGTACGGAATTCGTCCCGATATCGATAAATGCGACAATGCGCCCGTTGGCCCCAATCTTCTGTTTGGCCTTCACGCTATCACCAGCATCTTTTCGAACACTTCAGCAAACAAGTCGCTTTTCCGGATCGCCCTTGCTTTTTCGGTTGCCGTATCGCCCATGCAGGTAAGCGTGCAAAGAACATCCGGCCCCCGGATCGCACAGCGAAGCCCGGTGACACTACCAGCGTGAAGGTAATCAAGTCCATCAGCGACCCGGAGGAGTGCGGCGAGGATGCGCACCCGTTTCTGGTCGGTTGGCGGGAGGAGACCAAAAAAGCCGGGTGGGTGGATCTGCGTGTGCCCGCCATGCAACCCGGCAACGAGGGCAATAATACCCTGCTCACGGACCGGCACTGGAAGGCCGGTACGGGAAAGGATCAGTTCTGCGCTTTTCTTTTGGTGGCCTGCCTGTCCCTGGTTCCAGCCGATATCGTGCACCATCGCGGCATAGGAAAGAAGGATGCGGTCGCGGGGGCCAAGACCGTGGAGGGGCGTCAGTTCGTCGAAGAGTCGGAGTGCAAGCATTTCCACGATATGGCTGTGGGCGTCGTGATCGGGTGCGAGAGCTGCAAGTTGTCCAAACGCCTCACGCTCCTCTTTTGCGGGGAGAACGCGGTGATTAATGAATGCCGATCGTTGTCCCGCAAGCACATCCGTCTGCAGAGTGTCCCAGAAACCGGTGTGGACAAGGCTGTCCCAGTACCGGACAAACTGCCGGTATAGCCGGGCCCGGCGTTTCTCGCGGTTGATCAATAACCGGCGGAGGGGGGCAACTGCAGATACTGACGTGCCGGGCAGAGCGCTCTGAGGATGCCGGCGTGCACGTTGTTTTACGATCGCAAGGGACATCTCTTCGATCCAGACATCACAGTCGTGGATATCACCGAGGAGATCCTGGAGTCGCTTTATTCGTGCGATAGGTTTTTTGAGATCGCGCCTGTAGAGGGAGGCGTAGGTCTCCATTGTGTACCGTAATTTCTTTGCTGCAATCCGGAGAGCATGGTGCTCGAACACGGCATCCGGGTTGTGCACGAAGGGGTCATACTGGTGTACCTTTTGTATACGCCTTCCGATCCGGTCGGTGGCGACCGGAAGGATCCCGGAATAACGTGTCCTCTTTCCCACCTTTCCCGGTTGAGGGGGTGCGGCACATGCTGCCTGCAGCTGGGAGATTGCTTGTGAATGCTCCAGATCATTAAGCACCGAGATCACCTGCTTCTGAAAGGTACTGCGTCGTTTCTGGAGCCGGGAAAGAAGGGTCGCAACAGGGTTTACAACCTGTGCCTGAGTACTAGGAGACGGAGAGCTCACGTCCGGTTGTGTTTTGAGATATTTTTTCAGAAACGCTATCTGGACGTCTGCGTCCCGGGCAGCCCCAAGGGCACGGGTGATCTTTTTTATATCGTGCATCCATGAACGGAAGTTTTTTTCCGGAAAACAGGAAGAAAAAAGGGGAAGGGCGGCACGAAGCCGGCGTGAGGCGACCCGCATGCGATGGACGGGTTCAATATCATCAGCAGCCCTCACACCGGCGATTTCATGTGAGATGGCATCTATGTGAGGGAGCAGCCTTTCTGATCCGAAGATACAGGGACCGGGGATAGTAGCCGCCGGTTCAGGTTCCGGCATGGTACCATACCCCTTTGTGTTCGAGGAACCAGGACTGCGAGTCGACCGGTGATTCTCCCGGGGCGGGACGTTTCCGCATGTATGTCCCATCGATCGCCATCAGCCGGAGCTGCCGGTTGTCCCTCAGCTCGGTATCCAGGATGATCGAAAGAAGTGCCTTCTTTAGTGTGGGATCTGTGATGGGGAAGAGCACCTCAACGCGCCGGTCAAGGTTCCGCGGCATGAGATCGGCGCTACCGAGAAGCACTTCATCTTGGCCGTTATTCCTGAAGTAATAGATGCGCGCATGTTCAAGAAATCTCCCGACGATAGCGCTGACGGTAATGTTCTCGCTTGCACCGGGAATGCCCGGTCGCAGGCAGCAGATACCCCGGACCTGAAGATCGACCTTGACCCCGGCCTGCGAGGCTCGGTACAAGGCCGTGACGCACTCATAATCGACAAGTGCGTTCATCTTGAAAATGAGATGCCCCCCGCCGTGCTCACGGTGGCATGCAATCTCCCGGTCGATTCTTGAAAGGATAGCGCTCCTGAGAGTCACTGGAGCGACAGCAAGTTTCCGGTACTGATCGAAGCGGGCGTACCCGGTCAGGAAATTGAAAAGATTTGCCATGTCATCGCCAATATCCCGGTCGCAGGTGAACATACCAAAATCTGTGTAGATCCGGCTTGTAGTTGCATTGTAATTGCCGGTCCCGAGGTGCATATACCGACGGATGCCGTCTTTTTCGCGACGGACTACCATACAAATTTTCGCGTGGACTTTAAGACCGACAACACCGTAGACCACATGGACCCCGGCGCGTTCCAGCGCCCGTGCCCAGCCTATATTGTTTTCCTCATCAAACCGAGCCTTGAGCTCAATGAGGGCTGCTACGGCTTTTCCGTTCTCCCGGGCCTCCATGAGCGCCCGGACAATCGGCGAATTGGAACCCACCCGGTACAACGTGATCTTGATGGCAAGGACGCCCGGGTCATGGGCCGCCTGCCGGATAAAATTAATAACCGGAGAGAAACTGTCGTAAGGATGGAAAAGGAGGATATCTTTTCTTTTTATGGCAGAGAAAATGTCCTTTTCCTCAGCGAGTTCAGGTGGGACTGATGGCTGGAAGGGTGGATCTTTTAAATCAGGACGGTCGAGGGAGAGGAGTTCCATGAGATCGGCCATACCGACTGGGTGGCCGATCCGGTAGAGCATGTGGGAGCCGATACCCAGTTTCTTTTCGAGCATATGGCAGGTGTTTTCCTGCATTGAGCAATCTACCTCAATCCTGACCGGAGTTCCCCGTGCACGCTGCTCCATGATCTCCTCGACTGTGGTCATGAGGTCGGACGCTTCATCGACTTCGATGTCAAGGTCGGCATCTCTGGTGATCCGGAAGGGGGAGGCACCTACCACTTCAAGACCGGGGAAGAGCAGGTCGAGGTGTGCGGCAACGAGGTCTTCCAGGTATACGAGATACACCTGTTTATCCTCACGATGGACGATTGAACGAGCGTCCGGGACACGGATAAGCCGGGGAAAGAGACCGGTAGGCACCTTGATCCGGGCGAAAAGCTCCTTTCCCTTCGGATCGCGGATGGTAATTGCAAGGTTAAGCGAGAGGTTAGAGATGAAGGGGAACGGGTGGGCAGAATCGAAAGCAAGCGGCGTAAGTACCGGGAATACTTCCTCAACAAAGAATGTGCGCAGCGCTTTTTTCTGCTCTGCATTGAGCTCGTTATAGGGACGGATGAAGATACCGGCGGCAGCCAGCCGGGGAAGGATTTCGTTATTCCAGCAGTCGTACTGGAGGTCGAGTTCGGGCAGGATCGCCTTTTCGATCGCGAGGATCTGCTCGGATGCTGTCATCCCGTCAGGAGGAGCCTTGAGCACCCCCTGCGCAGCCTGGCGCTGGAGTCCTGAGACCCGGATCATGAAAAATTCGTCGAGGTTGTTGGCAAAAATGGAAAGGAACTTCACCCGTTCAAGGAGTGGGTGTTTCTCATCCTGTGCCTCTTCCAGGACATGATGGTTGAACCGGATCCAGCTCAATTCGCGGTTAATGTAGAGATACGGGGAATCAAGCGAGGGTACAGGATCTGTCATAGAGTCACCGGAAATCTGTATGAAACGTCTTTAATATACGAGTCTCCTTTGTTGCACTGTGAATTTAGGGAGGCCCGGTTTATCAATCCTGCACCCGGCAGGAGATCTATTGTGGTCACAGGAGGTTAAGTTCAGCGTTTTCAGGGAACAATAAAATATTTCCGCCGACCACTACACATTTCACACCAACAATCGAGTAGTTCTATGAGCTGTTTTAAGATCATGGATGAGGCAGGTTGGCCATTTGTAGAGAGAACCTATGTACATTCCATGAATTCATAATGCTCTAAAAACGACGTAATCCGGGAAATATTATGACCGATATCACGTACGGTGCAAAACTTCAAAGGGACGGGAAAACCTATGCGATCCAGACACGGATACCGGCGGGGGTCGTTACGCCAGACGAATTGGAAACCATTGCGCGGGTGGCAAAAAAATACGCCATTCCCATGGTCAAGATCACCTCCGGCCAGCGCTTTCTTCTCGTCGGCGTTCAGGAACAGGATATTACGAGTGTTAGAAGAGATCTTGGGGCGCTTGGGACGGCATCCATAACGCCCGGGGTACGCTATGTCCAGTCCTGCCCGGGCATTTCGTACTGTAAAAACGGCACGCAGGATTCCGTCAGTCTCGCCCGGGAGATATCCGATGAATATGCGGGCCAGGAATTCCCGGCAAAGATCAAGATTGGCGTTTCCGGCTGCCCGCGGTGTTGCGGGGAGAGCCGGGTAAGGGATATCGGTATTATGGGAACCACGAAAGGATGGACTGTTTTCTTTGGCGGGCACAGCGGTTTTAAATCACGGCAGGGAGAACAGGTCGCCACCGGATTGACATCAGATGAAGCCCGGGATTGTGTACGGGCCCTGCTTGCCCACTACAAGATCCATGCAGAACCCAAGGAACGGACCTCCCGGTTCCTTGAACGAACGGGCTCAGAATGGATCAAAGACGTAAAACCGGAATAAGTCCCAAGATGTAGTGACTTGTTTTTTTGAATATCGGCATTTTTCTTACCGGAGAATCTCTCCGAAAAAACGGATCCGTACTGTCTGGTGGCAGGCAGGGCAATTGTTTCCTACCTTTCCGTTCAGGTTTATTTATCCGTTGAAATTATGATACCGGTAACAATTATCGATAAACTCCTGCTTCCGGTGCTCACTTGCGTTTACCGGCGGTTTTAAGTACCCGACTGCCGGGGTCTGCTGTGCGGGACAGAATGGGCAGAGGGCTGCATCGACATCATTTGCCTTTTCCCGGACCGGGCAGTAATACACTCCTTCGACAAGCTCGACACGGTCGCCGCCGGGAAACCGGAGTCCGACCGGGTGACCCGGCTCCTGCCGGACAATCATACAGAAACCGGCAAGCAGGAATTTCAAAAATCGGAGCCGGAGACTCCCCGCACCAGGCCGGCATTGGACACTCACCATCTTCCAGTAGGATCTCTCTGCATCCGTTACCGGTTCTTTCATCCGTGCAAATGCGCCCTGCTGGCTCATGAGCCGGATCTCTTGGTATCTCCCGATCAGGTGACCGGTTATTGCCGTTTCGAGTTCCGCCCGGTATTCCGGGGAGATGTCCCGGATTGTGTTTCCGAAGTTCAGCATCAACTGCCGGATATCGCGGGGTGAGTACAACAGTACGATCTGTGCAAGCGCTGCACCGAGTTCGCCCCGGGTCCGGAGTGCCCCGAGCCTTGTGCAGTTCTTTTGTATAGTCGGAGCAATCTGCTCCGGCGACTCGTGATCTGCATTATATGTATCCATGGCCACAGTCTCCCGCTATCGTTTTCCCTTGTACGGTAATTTACCCGATCAGGACATGTAAGGATTCTGGTTCGGGCATTCCGGTGTCCGAATGTTTTAATAGTCTGCTTTCCTAGTTCTGTAGCATGGTGTCTGCCATGAGTGAGTGTTTTATTCGCCAGTAAACTGCGCTTTTTTGATACCACGTTACGGGACGGGGAACAGACCCCGGGTGTATCGTTAAACCCGGATCAGAAGTTGGAAATTGCGACCAGGCTTGCAGACGTAGGTGTCGATGTTATCGAAGCCGGCTCTGCTGCAACATCCGCTGGAGAGCAGGACGCGATCCGGCTCATTGCGAATGCCGGGCTTCCGACCGAGACCTGTACGTTCGTCCGGGCCATAAACGCCGATATCGATTATGCTGCGGATAACGGTGCCGATTCGGTCCACCTTGTGATTCCAGTCAGTGACCTTCACATTGAAAAGAAGCTGCGAAGGACTCGCGACCAAGTTGCAGAGATGGCCTGGAGCTCGGTAGAGTACGCAAAAAGCCGTGGACTCATCGTGGAACTCTCGGGAGAAGATGCTTCCCGGGCCGACCAGCGGTTCCTTTCGGACATCTTTTCCGGTGGCGTGGAACACGGGGCCGACCGGCTCTGTTTTTGCGACACCGTAGGTCTCCTGACCCCGGAGAAGATTACAGCGTTCATCCCGCCGCTTGCCGGGATCGCGCCGCTCTCGATCCACTGTCACGATGACCTTGGTTTTGCCCTTGCAAACACGGTCGCGGCTTTAAAGGCTGGTGCCACCTGCGCTCATACGACAGTAAACGGCCTTGGGGAACGGGCGGGAAACACGCCCTTTGAGGAATTGGTGATGTCGCTTGAAGTGCTCTATGGGTACCCGACCGGGATAAAAAAAGAGGAGATTTATGCCCTCTCGACCCTAGTCTCCCGGCTCACGGGAGTCCCGCTGCCGGTCAACAAGGCCGTTATCGGTGAGATGGCGTTTACCCATGAGAGCGGTATCCATGCCCACGGTGTAATCCGCGAACCGGCAACCTATGAGTCCATCCGGCCAGAGCAGGTCGGGCGGCAACGCCGGATTGTGCTCGGAAAACACTCCGGTTCCGCGTCCGTAGAAGCAGCACTCCACGAAATGAAGTACATGCCTAACGCACAGCAGCTCAAAGCCATTGTTGCCCGGATAAAAGACCTTGGAGACTCAGGGAAACGAGTCAGCGATGCGGATCTTATGGCTATTGCCGATTCGGTACTCGCAATGGAGTGCAAACCCACGATCAAGCTGAGGCAGTTTACCGTTGTTTCGGGAAGCAGCATGATGCCCACGGCATCGGTTACGCTCGAAGTGAAGGGAAAAGAGATGACCGGCGCATCAACCGGTGACGGGCCGGTTGACGCAGCGATGCAGGTACTCGCAAAATCAGTTGCCGATGTCGGGAACATCCGGCTCGAAGAGTACCATGTAGACGCGATCAGCGGCGGTACTGATGCACTGGTCGAAGTTACCGTAAGGTTAAGTAAAGACGGGAAGATAATTACTTCACGGGGCGCCCGCACTGATATTATCATGGCGAGCGTCGAGGCGATGATCGCCGGAATGAACAGACTACTTGAGGAACGAACATGAAGACCGGGGCAAAACTCCTCGTTGAATCACTGCAGCGCGAGGGTACAGACACGCTGTTTGGCTACCCTGGCGGCTCAGTGCTGCCGATCTATGATGAACTCTACGATTCACCATTGCGGCATATCCTGGTACGGCACGAACAGGCAGCAGCGCACGCCGCGGACGGCTATGCACGCGCGAGCGGTCGGGTAGGGGTATGCCTTGCCACCTCCGGTCCCGGGGCCTGCAACCTTGTCACCGGGATCGCCACGGCTTACATGGACTCAGTTCCCATTGTTGCCATTACCGGCCAGGTTCCGACCACTATGCTTGGGAACGATGCCTTTCAGGAATCGGATATCCAGGGAATTACAATGCCTATCACAAAGCATAACTACCTCGTGAAGGACACATCAGATATCCCCCGCGTGGTAAAAGAGGCATTTTATATCGCGGGCACCGGGCGTCAGGGGCCGGTGCTTATCGATCTGCCCAAAGATGTGAATACCCGGTCGGTCAAGGAGCCGGTTGTCCCGGAAAAGGTGGTTCTCCGGGGCTATAACCCGACCTATAAAGGGCACAAGCGCCAGATCGACAGGGCCATTGAACTCATCACGGCGGCTGAACGGCCGCTCATCTACGCGGGCGGCGGGGTGATCTCGTCCAATGCCTCAGCGGAGCTCGTGGCCTTTGCTTCCGGCCATGGCATCCCGGTCACAACGACCCTGATGGGTATCGGGTGTGTTCCCTGCGATCACCCGCTTAATCTTGGCATGTTGGGGATGCACGGCACCGAGTATGCGAACTTCGCGGTTACCGAGTGCGATCTCCTGATTGCAATCGGAGCGCGGTTTGATGACCGGGTTACTGGTAACATAAACACGTTCGCGCCGCATGCAAAAGTTATCCATATCGATATTGACCCGGCTGAGATCGGGAAGAACAAGCGCGTGGATGTCCCGATCGTCGGGGATACAAAAACCGTGCTTGCAGATATAATTGCCAGTCTTGCAAAAAAGAATGCCTGCGAGGCATGGCAGAAGAAGATAATACACTGGAAAAAGAACCATCCCCTTCGCTATGGCGAAGACAACGGGTGCCTGCATCCCCAGTTCATTCTCCAGCAGATGAATGAACTGCTAAAGGGTGATGCGGTGATCGTCTCGGAGGTGGGCCAGAACCAGATGTGGACTGCGCAGTATTTCTGCTTCCGCCACCCCCGTACATGGATTACTTCGGGAGGTCTTGGCACGATGGGGTATGGTTTTCCCGCAGCGTATCGGGGCGCACTTTGCCCGACCCGATCTCCCGGTTTTCGATGTGGCCGGGGATGGAAGTATTCAGATGAACATTCAGGAGATGGGAACGGTCGCGCAATATAAAATCCCGGTGAAAATTGCCATTCTGAATAATATGTACCTCGGCATGGTGCGCCAGTGGCAGGAGCTCTTCTATGACCGGCGCTATTCCTATACCGAACTCCCGCCGGTCGAATTTACCAAGATTGCGCAGGCGTACGGTATTGAAGGGATCAAAGTGGAGTCTTGCGATGAGGTGATGCCGGCCTTAAAAGCCGCGATTGACCATGATGGGCCGTTCGTGCTTGATTTCCGGATCGAACGCGAGGAAAATGTTTTTCCCATGGTCCCGGCCGGTGCCGCCATTAACGAGATGATCGGGGGGCATCCGCGATTATGAAAGCGCATACATTGTCCGTGCTTGTGGAGAACAAAGCGGGAGTTCTTTCCCGGGTTACGGGGCTCTTCTCCCGTCGCGGTTTTAACATCGAAAGCCTGGCCGTGGGCACCTGCGAGGAACCTGATATGAGCCGGATCACGATCGTTGTAATCGGAGACGATGCTCAGGTCGAACAGGTAATGAAACAGCTCAACAAGCTCATTGATGTGATTAAGGTCTCTGACCTGACCGATAGTGAGAGGGTCGAGCGTGAGCTTGCTCTGTTCAAGGTGACCGCGGACCAGGGTACGACCCGGGCCGAGATCATGCAGATTGCTACCATCTTTCGTGCCCAGATTGTGGATGTGGGCGCAAAGTCGGTTATTCTCCAGATTGCCGGTGATACGGCTAAGATCGATGCGATGGAGAAACTGTTGCGCCAGTTCGGGATCAAGGAGCTGATACGGACCGGAAAGATTGGGATTTTGCGCGGTACAAAAACTGTAACGAGCAGCAAATAATCTCTTCTTTTTTACTATTCAAAAACAGGAAAAATTAGAAGATCAGCATCAGCGCCAGCATAATACCGGTGATGATAGTCAGCACAATCGCAACCGGTGCGACTTTGCGGACAACCTCTCCTTCGATACCGATCTTGTCGACGACAGCTGCAGCATTGATGATCTTTGCGACCGCTATACCTGATGCGATACCTCCCGCAACCATATGCGCGGCGTAGACTTTCATGAAGTCAAGGTTGAGCATTTCGGTCGATTTTTTGAGGATGCCGTAAAACATGACGTTGGAAGAGGTCTCGCTGCCTGAGACAAACGAGCCGAACAGGCCCATCGATGGGCTGATCAGCGGGAATGCAAGGCCGAAGGCGAGTGCAAGCACGGTGCCAATAACGATGTTCATGTTGAACCCGGAAGCATTCGGTGCGAACGTGAGTGCACCGCTGATTACGGATTTTCCTGACCAGTCCATTACATAGGCAATAGCAAAAAAGACCATTGCGGCAAGCGTCGGGCTCCACGAACGTTTCAGCCAGACCGTGGTAATTTTTTTGAGTTCATCTTTTGACCGGATCAAAATCGGCGCGGTAATAATGGTGCTTACCAGCACCCAGAAGTACGCCTGATTTAAAAGCTTCAGGTTGACTATCTGGTCGGCCATAACCGGGATCTTCTGCAGGTTACCAAGGGACGCAAGCAGGATACCCTGGATGACGGGGATGCTGATGATGATACAGAAGATCACGAGCATTAGCCAGGGAAGCGATGCCTTCCAGAGCGGCATCTTACTCTTCCTTTCTTCTCTTGCTGCTGCTATTGTGGCAGGCTCTGAAACATCAAGCGGCCTGCCCCGGATCTTTCTCATCAGGAAGAGGACGGCAACAGTAACGACGCCCGAGAAGACCCCAACAAGACCGATGGCCGCTGCCGGGAGGATATGCACAAAGAGGATCGCACAGAGCCCAAGTGTCAGGCCTGCGACAAGTGCCGTGAGGAATCCTTTCTTCACACCAGTGATGCCATCGGCGACCCAGAGCATAGCGAGAGCGATACCGGTCGATATTACCGGCAGGAACCAGGCGACCGTGATCCCGAGCGATCTCACGTCAAGACCAAAGGCCGATGCCGGCAGTGTGATCGGGACGGCAAGCAGCGAGAATGAAGTAAGCGGGTCATACCCCATACAGGGCAGGGCAACTGCGGCAAGAGGTGAGAATCCTAGCGCAAGCATGATTGGTGGGAGCATGGTCACCGGTGTTGCCCCTATTGAGACTAAAAACGTCCCAAAACCTACGTTCAGGATCATTATCTGCTCGTACCGCTCTGCCGCGATAGTTTTGATGTATGCCGTAATGCTGGCGATCGCACCGGTTAAATCCATCATAGTGACTTGCAGGATGGTAAAGAGTACCATCAGCGAGATTCCAAACGAAGAGAGTACGCCATACCATGACGCTGCCAATGCCACAGGAACGCTGGTCTGGAAAAAAATGACCGCTATGATAACCGTCAGAATCCATCCAAGAATGCCCATAAGCGTACCGGACTGCTTGAAGAAGACAAGTCCGATAAAGATCATAAGGATGGGCAGGATGGCCAAAATAAACTGAATAATCAGATCCACTTTGATCTACCCTCCGGGGTATGAATTATTGGTCTGCTATGTCATAGCATAACATTATCGTTTTGATCCGGAGGGCATTAGGTCGGCGAATGTTTTTCCCGCGGACTACTATCAGGGTGAATTCTATAAGTTCTGCCAGCCAACTATTGGGGCAGTGAAAACGGCAATTCTCGGGGGCGGCTTATCCGGCCTGACACTGGCCCGGCTCCTCTATGAAAAAGGCACCGATCTCGTGATCCTTGAAGCAGAGCCGGAATATGGCGGGCTCTGCCGGTCTTATATTTCGGATGGGTTTACCTTCGATACCGGCGGTTCGCATATTATCTTCTCACGTGATGCTGAAGTCCTCGCCTTCATGCGGAAGATGATCCAGGGAAACGAACAGGAGAACATCCGGAATACGAAGATCTTCTATAAGGGTAGGTACGTGAAGTACCCCTTTGAGAACGGCCTTAGTGATCTTCCTGCAGAGGACCGGTTCTTTTGTATCAGCGAGTTTGTCAAGACTCTTGTTGCCGTAGAAAAAGGCGAACTTGCGCCCCCCCGGACATTCCGTGACTGGATCTATTACACGTTTGGGAAAGGGATCGCTGAGTGTTATATGGTTCCCTATAACGAGAAGATCTGGAAGTACCCGACTGACAGCATGTCTCTTCACTGGGTGGATGGGCGGATCCCGCGACCACCAATCGACGATGTGATCAAATCCGCTATCGGCATCTCCACAGAAGGGTACATCCACCAGGCAGTCTTCTCGTACCCGCTTGACGGGGGTATCGAATCTCTGGTAAAAGCAATTGCCCGGCGGTTGAGCCATTCATAAAAAACAATTTCCGGATCCGTTCCATAAGGAAACAGGGAATGAAGTGGCTCATCAGTAATGGCTCAGAAACGATCAAGGTAGATCGGATAATCTCTACGATCCCCCTCCAGCACCTGATTGCAGCGCTTCACGGGGTACCACCTGAAGTAAAGAAGGCCTGTGACAAACTTACCTATAATTCCCTTGCCTGTGTTAATATTGGCATTCGGGGGGATGTCCCGGGATACTCCTGGCTTTACATCCCCGACCCGGCGCTTGGTAAGACCAACCGGATCTCGTTTCCCTCGCAATACAGCCGGCACGTGGCGCCGGAAGGCTGCAGTGCCATTCTTTCCGAGATCACTCACCAGCCAGGAGATCCCGTGGCGCGGATGAGCGATGAAGATCTGATCGATGAGGTCACCGGGATGCTCGCCAATATGGGACTTATTACACCGGACCAGGTGGTGTTTTCTTCAGTAGTGCGCCAGTCATTTGCTTACGTGGTATATGATAAAAAGTACCAGGAGAACATTGCCGTCGTCCGTGATTTCTGCCAGGCGATCGATATCCCGCTCGTGGGCCGGTTTGCCCAGTTCGAATACCTCAATATGGACGGATGCATCCGAAGTGTACTGGAGTTTATACAATCACATCCATCATAATTGGATTTTTTGTTTCCGGCATCACCCTTATAATCCGCCAACCCAAAAAAGTACAGGAGTTTTTCATACTGCATGATTTCGGTCATTGTCCCCTCCTTTAATGAAGAGGAGAACATAGCCCAGTGCCTGGTCTCACTCTCGCACCAGACAGTCAGCAAGAACGAGTACGAGATTATCGTAGTCGATGGCGGGTCGACTGACAAGACCTGCGAAATTGCCCGGAAATATGCCGACAAAGTCTTCATCCAGAAGAGCAAAAAAGTCGGCGGGGCACGAAACGATGGGGTCATTGCAGCAAAAGGTGATATCATCGCCTCGACCGATGCAGACTGCATCCTCCCGCCGGATTGGATCGATCGTATCAGGAAGGACTTCGCTAATCCGGCTGATCGTACAGGTTTACGGCACAGTCTATCCCATAGAGGACAGCATCGGTAACCATTTCTCGCTTCTCCTCGCAAATACCTTCTCCCGTATTGGGTTTTACAGCCGCACCTTCTATTATACGCTCGGTTGTAACACTGCGTTTCGCAAGGAGGCATTTATAAGGGCTGGCATGTATCGTTGCATTGACGCCGGAGATGATATCGAGATTGCGATGCGCATGAAAGATTTGGGAAAAATCCGGTTCGACGGCAAATTAAAAGTTGGTTTCTCTATGCGCAGGTACCAGCAGTACGGCACGTTCAAATCCCTGTATGAGTGGCTTTATATCGTCGCTCATGGTGGGGAGACTCAAAAGTATGCATATACTCAGAAAAAATACAAGTAAATTATACGTATTTTTTTTTAAATGCAGAAGAATATCGACTACGCCGAAATCGTATTCTTCGAGTTCTAAAAAATCAAAAACTGATTTAGCTAATTCCATCAATTAATGTAGTTCTGTAATTTATGAACCAGAGCAAGTTTTTTGGTTGTTATTTTCATCATCTCTTTTTCGATGCTGTCCATGATATCGGTTACGGGAGTTGCAAGTTTATAGATCTTAACCGGGCGTCCTTTATTCTCGGCCTTACTCTCGCGGTTTGCAATCCACCCACGATCCAGCAGGTGCTGCATTGCAATACTTACTTCCGGTTGGCGTAAATCGGTCCCTCGCTCGATTTCACGTGATGTTGCTTCCTGAATATTCGCTAAGAAAACCAGCACTTTTGCCACATTTTTTTTCATCCCAATCTCAATGAGGAGGTTCGTAAATTCTTCTTCTTTTTCCGTAAAATAGGTCACTTTTTTTGTCCTCGTTCAAATCACATCCGATATGCGGTCATCAAGATTTATTATAACTTTGATATATGTGTTCTGTTTTTAATACATATTAAATGACAAATTGAAAAATGGTAGAACACAAGATAATATTAAAATCACCTAAACGATGGGACCCCCTCTCGTAATGAAGAGGTCGTTTCTGTTTTCCAGACTATCATCCTGCTTGGCATACTCATAATCCCTGACTATTGTAGTGATGTTGAAAATCGCCATGCACCTTTCGGGACGGTCATTTCGAACCGTGCACCTTTGCCCGGTTCACCGGTTTCTTTGATTGTAATACCGGTGATCAATAGAATTTCCCTAACGAGGAATAAACCATAACCCGTATTTTTCCCAAATCCCCGGGTGAAAATCTTATCCTTATCCTCTTCTGGAATGCCGATGCCATCGTCTTCAATGATAAGGATCATTTCATTTTCTTTCTGCTGATATGATACGCGGATCCTTGTAACATGCCCTCCATAGCGGAGGGTATTTTCAATGAGATTGAAAAAGACTCTCTCGACTAGGAGATCAGCATATATCTCCAGTGTTCCCGTATCGAGAATCGTAGATATGTCCCCAAGAGGGACGGTTGAAACGATCGAAGAGATTGTACCTTTTACATTCTTCCATTGAGGAGGTTGCACTCCAACATGCTGATAATCCCGGGTAAACACGATTTGGCGCCGGATTGTACGGGCAACAGATTCTTCTTTTTGAATCAAATCAGCAAATATACCACTACCCGGCTGTTTTTTTGAAAGAGATATGTATGCTTCCAGCTGCGAGAGCTGATTCAGAATATCATGACGGGTTATAGCCGTGAGCAAGGTGACCTGTTTATTTGCCTTTGTTATTGCCATGTCGCATTGTTTACGCTCGGTAATATTCCGGACCACCGATATGGCCACGTGTCTCCCCTTTAATGCAACAGGATGCAGACTAACTTCAACCGGAATGAGAACCCCATCTTTTCTAATAAGCTCTGTTTCGAATGTCGATGATCCAGCCTTTCTCATTTCTTTCTCGATCAGATCTATATTTTTCCTGGAATAATTTGTCTCTATATCCAAGAGGCGTTTCTGCAACAATTCATGATGAGTGTACTGTAACAGACGGCAGGTAGGCTCATTGACGTCTATGAATCTGCCAGCATATCCACTATCGTCAAGCTCGATGATCTGAATGGCGTCATTGGTGTTATTGAAGATGTCCCGGTATTTTTCCTCGCTCTCCCGAAGTGCTTCATCGGCAAGGATACGATCCCGTATTTGCTTATGCAAGGCCTCATTGGTGACGACAAGCTCATTGGTTCGTTCAACAACACGGTTTTCAAGTTCTTGCTGGTATCTCTTCATCTCGGTGATGTCTTCCAATACGATACCGACAGCGCGCTCACCTTCTTCGAATACGACGGGTATTAATTTCATCCGGAAGAACTGATCCTGACCGATTCCATCGATATAGAGTTCAAACCTGCTTCCCGATCCATCAAGTGCCTGTTTCAGAGCGGCTAAATGCTCTTCGGTAAAATATGGGGCAAGAGATGAATGCTCCAATTGCCTTCCCTTCAGCTCTTCTTTTGAAACCTTGAAATAAGCCAGCAAGGTGTCATTTGCTTCCTGTATGAAGAGATCTTTATCCAATATCAGAATAAGATCCGACGCCAGACTTAACATGTTGGTCAACGGAACCCGATGACTTATATAGAAAAGCTCGGCCCGTCCCAATTCCCGCAGATCTGCCAGCCCTGCCATTACCAAGGAATTGAGATATTTTGCGGCTGTTGCCCGGTTAAGCGAAAGTTTTTTCGATACTTCCTCAATAGTCAACCCTTTGGGATTGATTTTTAAGATATCCTTGATTCGCTCTAATTCGCTTTCCCGTTCCAAAATATCATCTCATTAAATAATAATTGTTGATTGCCAATATATATCTTTATTGTTAATCTTCAATAATCAAATTCAATAATCATCATAGAACAAAAAGTTTAAATAATATTAAGGAAAATGGATATTTACAACCCAAAAAACCGGATTCTTCCGGTTTTTGCGGTTCAGATAATTGAGGATGAGCATGGGAAAACTGGGTTTGGACGAAACCAGAAATTCATTGAGTCAACGATCTGTGGAGACAGATATCCAGGAGTACTTTGGCGTTCTGGATCAACTCGTACAGAAGTTCGATGATTATACTGCTCTGCCGGCAGTAACGTTGAAATGAGTAAAAGAAAGGAGTGGTGAAAAAATGGATATTGAAAAAAGCAAGGATGCGATTAGTATCGCTGACATAACTGCTAACCCGGCACCGCTTGGGTTATTGGCATTCGGAATGACGACTGTTCTCCTGAACCTGCATAATTCAGGACTCTTTGGGATGGGTTCAGTGATCTTCGCGATGGGTATATTCTTCGGTGGCCTTGCGCAGGTTATCGCGGGAATCATGGAATGGAAGAAGAATAATACCTTTGGTATGACAGCGTTCATTTCGTACGGTTTTTTCTGGATCTCGCTCGTGGGGCTGATCCTCATGCCAGCACTTGGCTGGAG
This sequence comes from uncultured Methanoregulaceae archaeon, assembly GCA_963737635.1. Taxonomy (GTDB): domain Archaea; phylum Halobacteriota; class Methanomicrobia; order Methanomicrobiales; family Methanospirillaceae; genus Methanoregula. The sequence continues at coordinate 2,259,439 of CAVTTL010000001.1, read as the reverse complement.
TGTCCCGCTTGAAAAAGAAGCGCTTGTATCGTTTCTTACGCTCTGGGGTTTGTTCTCGCTCGTGATGTTCATTATTACATTCAGACTATCCATAGCGCTCCGGGTTGTCTTTGGTCTCCTCACCGCCTTGTTCCTCCTTCTGATTGCGGGGAACCAAATCGGCAGCACTGCAGTCCTTGGGATCGCTGGTGTTGTGGGTATCATCTGCGGCTTATCTGCGATGTACACAGGTCTTGGCGAATTGATGAATGAAGTTTACAAAGAACAGGTCATTAGACTCGGGTGAAAAACATGGTTGAGTTACAGGAATTAACAGAAATGTTTGAGAGGAATCCACTGGCTCATGCAGTTGTGGATGCCAATCTTAAGTTTGTCATGGTGAACGATGCATTCAGCAAGCTGGTCGGGTACAATAAGGATCGACTGCTTGCGATAAAGTACTCCGATTTCCGGGCACAGGGAATGATGAAGTACCTTAAGGACTCTGGTGAATCGGTGACTGATGCAATCAATGGCCGGCGGACAACCGTTGGACAGAGTACTATTGAAACGCCTTCCGGATTGCATGTCGTGGTCAGGACGAACATCCCGCTGCTGAATGAAAAAGGCGATGTGAAGTACCTCTATCTCACATACAACGAAGTCACGAAGATAGTCAAAGTTCAGGAGTATATGTCCCATGAGATTGATGAAATGGCAAAGGTCTATGCGATAATGGCATCCGGGGACCTAACACCGAGGTACACAATATCGCAACCTGACGAAGACACAAAAGAGACCCATGATCAGATTATTAAAGTCAGAGATGCAGTCCGAGCGATTGTTGTCAATCTTGAAAACAATATCGCTGATGTCAACAAGAAGATGCAGAATCTGGTCACGACGGCAGATAATGCGACCCACAGTGTTGAAGAGGGCTCTAAAGGTGTCCAACAGATCGCCCAGAATGCGAGCAAAGTCAGCAGCAACGCAGAAAAAGTCTCCCAGAGTGTGGATCAGATTGCGAAAGCGATGCAGGATATGAGCGCAGCCGTCGAAGAAATTACATCGAGCATGGAATCGGTCTCAACGCTTTCCAAGCAGACGAACGACCTTTCCCATTCCGGTGCTGAGCTCGCCGGGAAGGCAGAGAAGAGTATGGCTGAGATCTCTACCTCATCAGCAAAAGTCTACGAGATTGTAACCGAGGTGGAGTCACAGATGGGCGAAATCTCTAAGATTGTCATACTTATCCGCGAACTGGCCAACCAGACAAACCTGCTGGCGCTCAATGCTGCGATCGAAGCGGCACGCGCCGGAGATGCAGGGCGTGGTTTTGCGGTCGTCGCCACTGAAGTGAAATCGCTGGCTCAGGAATCCCGCAACTCAGCTGAGCGGATCGAAGAGATGATCGCCTCTCTCAAAAAGAGCACCCAGAACGCATCAGCTGCGATGAACGACGCGAAAGGGACGGTCGAACAGGGTTCGAAGATGGTGACCGAAACGCTGCAGTCCTTCAACAAGATTGCGTCCGCTATCGAAAAGGTGGCTGCGAGTGCGACGGAAGTTGCGGCAGCTACTGAGGAGCAGGCTGCAACGACGGAAGAGATAACGGCAAGTGTCAGCGAGGTCGCAAGCTTGGTAGAACAAACTGCAAAGGAAGCAGGCGATGCTGCAGCAGCAACCGAAGAGTCATCAGCCGCGTTGGACGAGATCACCCGGATGATGGAAACCGTTGACAAAATCGCGATCGAGGCAATGGAAGCGAACAAGAAATTCAAGGTGAATTAACCCGGGGCGTTATCATGGCGGCAAAACCAAGTGAGCCACAGGTTGCGCAAGACCCCACTCCAGAGGTTACAACCAGGAAACGGCAGGGCAGCATCCAGATCGTCGAGTTTGTCCTGGGCCAGGAGCTCTTTGCCATCGATCTGTTTGATGTCAAGGAAGTCGTTGAATACACCACGATTACCAAACTTCCCAACGTGCCATTATACATAAAAGGGATCATCGATCTCCGGGGCGAGATCACGACTATCATCGATCTCAAACAACGACTCAACATCACAGAGAACAGCAAAGTAGCAGCTGAATCATCGCGAATTATCGTTCTCGACGATAAGATTACCGGTACAAAGATCGGAATCCTCGTCGACGATGTTACATCGGTTTCGACATTTGAAGCAAATCAGGTAGATTACACATCTGCATCCGTGAGCAAGGAAGACACGGCTATCATTGGAATTATCAAGAGGAAAGTAAAGGTCAAAGACAAAGAGAAGAACGAACTGATCATCTGGATCGATATCAAGCAGCTGTTGGAAGATGTGGATACGTCAATCTGAACGTTTTACAGGCTGGTTTCGTAGTTTGACTCTGACGGATTGGAAAAGATCTCTGAACAAATAGAGGAAAATTAATCTTTTTCAATCCGGAGAATTGTGGACCTAAACGGGTGATTATTCGTGATTTTCGTACTTTATGTTGATGAAGAATCGCCTTTAGAGGATACCGCCAGGAGTTTTCTTGAGCGGGGGGGAGATATCCTGATTGAAACATCATACTCTGTTGAAGAGGCGATGCGGAAAATGGAGTATATTTCCTTTGACGCCATTGTTACCAATTATATCTCCAGAGAATCAGCCGGTATTGCTCTCCTTCGCAACATAAGACAGAAAGGGAACATGGTGCCCTTTGTTTTTTTCAGGATAGGGCAAAATCTCATTCCGGAAGATGATCTTATACGGTATGGCCGGGTTGCTCTTGTTCCGAAAATTCCTGACTCTTATTTTAATCTTGATGGGCTCGAAACGACAATACGGTCAATTATTTCAGCAGCTCATTCAGAGAGTCCGATCCGACAATAGAATCATCATCCGGTAGACTTCGGCTCTATATTGGTGATGAACCTCCTTGAACTAGGGAAACTCTTTCTGGAAAAGGATAAGCGGTTCAGTGCCGATATTGTTGATTCCACTCAGATTGCGATAACAGCAGAGTAGGATGGGCCTAACATGCGGATCGTTTTCTCAGATAGTGAGGCTGACATCCCGGAGGAATGAAATCAGTCATATTGAAGCGAAGAATTGGTGAAGGAAATATGATGGGTCTCTTTTTGGTATCGGAGATCCCTCTCTCTCACCGGAATCACAAGAACAAGTAACATGGGGAAAATAGATATAAATCGAAGATGCGTCCAGAGCACTGTTATTTATCTCGATTTATCAAAGATCATTCTGTGCGTGAAAAGACAGATTCGAATTGCCAAAGAGTAATCAATACCAATAGAAATTGTCTCGAAGCGACAAACGTGAAAGTATATCGAAGCATGAGATACGGATGAGGTATGTTCTTTGGGTAGGGATTCCATGACCGGGACTCGAAAATTGCCGGAGAAACAACTCCTGGGATCTAAAAACGATACGATCATGTCATTCGAAAAAAGCGAGTTTGGCCGGTTGCTGGGTATGCATATTACCGAGGCCCGTGACGGTTATGCACGTGTCGAGATGGATTGTATAGGAAAGTCTAACCCGCACGGCATCGCGCATGGCGGAGCTGTTTTCTCTCTTGCCGACCACGCTTTTGGCATTGCATCCAATTGCGGCAAAGACTACTATACAGCCATCTCCGTGCATATCCAGTATATTGCACCTGCCCGGGGCCAGCTTGTTGCGGTTGCAGAGCGTATTGCCTCGAACGGATCCTGCGAGACATATCGCGTCATCGTATACGAAGGCGAGAAAACGATTGCCCTGTTTGACGGTGTCGCATTCCGGGTTTAGATTCCGGGCCATCCCTTCTCTTTATCTTCCCGGAACTTCTCATACTCACGTATGACTATTGAGAAAACTGCAGTGACCAGAGTCGCCGGTCTTATGGCCCTTGCAGCCCGCACCGCACCCAAAGCAAAGGGGCAGGACGAGATTCTCATTACTTTGCTCACAACAGCGCAGAAAAAGAAACTCTCTTTGGCAATGACGGAGTTCGGCACAAAACAAGGACTGGGTTTCTTCTTGCGCGATGCGAAAAATGTTGCCACTAGCGATGCCTGCCTGATTATCGGGGTCTGTGGCAAAGTTGCTGTGGGGATAAATTGCGGGGCATGCGGGTATGCTACCTGTGCTGCATTTACAAAGGCAACCCGCACGGCAAGAAAACGCACAACACCCTTTGCCGGTCCTAACTGCGCGGTGAGGATGGCGGATCTGGGAATAGCAGTCGGCTCAGCGGCAAAGACTGCCCAGGTACACAATGTGGATAACCGGATCATGTACACAGCCGGATCGGTTGCTCTGGATCTTGGATTGTTAGGGAAAGACTGTACCGTCGCTTATGCAATCCCGCTCTCGGTATCGGGGAAGAACATCTTCTTCGATCGTGTTGTAAAGTAATTTCATCGGATCCCGTGTCATTTATCACTGTGGTAGTGTGTAAAAAAACACTCCTTTTAAAGTGAGTTTAAATGAACCAATCCCCGTTTTAAACCGGTTTCCATAGAATTATACGAGGATATTTATTATCTCATAACAACGTTACACTGTCTAAAATATCAATAATTTAAACGAGGGCCGGAATGTTCACAATCGGTACTGCTGCGTCACGGCGAGAGTACCTTGGAACGGGAGAACCGGTTCACCGGTTGGACCGACGTTGACCTATCAGATCAGGGAAAGGAAGAATCTCACCGGGCTGCCGGCCTCCTCAAGGATGCCGGTTTTTCGTTTGATATTTCCTACACCTCAATGCTCAGGCGGGCGATCCGGACCCTGTGGATCGTCCTGGATGACATGGACCTGATGTACCTCCCCATATATCATTCGTGGCGGTTGAATGAACGGCATTACGGTGCCCTGCAGGGGATGGATAAACGGGAGATGACCGAGAAGTTCGGGAAGGAACAGGTTCATGCGTGGCGCCGGGGGTACGCCATCCGGCCACCGGCACTTGCCGGAAACGATCCCCGGCACCCGCGCTTTGACCCGCGATATTCAAGTCTGAAAACAGACGAACTCCCCACCACAGAATCATTGGAAGATACGCTGAAACGGGTGGTGCCGTACTGGGAAGGGTTCATTGCTCCCACTGTGGTTGACGGGAAACGTGTCATACTATCCGCTCATGGTAACAGCATCCGTGCCCTCGTCAAGTATCTCGATGGAGTCCCGGATGACGAGATTACCGGGCTAAACATCCCAACAGGCTTTCCTTTGGTTTATGATCTTGATGAATCCCTGCACCCGGTCCGTCACTACTATCTGGGAAACAAAGAGGAGATTCGGCGTGCAACTGAATCGGTAGCTGATCAGGCCGCAGCATCCAATAAGGAATAAAGGACGAACTTGGTGAACAGGATATAATTATGACCGGCATTTTCAAAGCATATGATGTCCGGGGTTCGTACCCTGGCGAACTGGATGAAACATCTGCCGAAAAGATCGGTGCCGCTTTTGCAGACCTTATGAGATCAGGCTCAATTGCAGTTGGAAGAGACTGTCGCCCTTCCTCACCGGCTCTCGCATCCGCGTTTATCCGGGGATACGTCGGGTCAGGAGGCACAGTAACCGATTTTGGCCTGACCAGCTCTCCACTCCTATATTATTCCATCATCGAAGGGAAGTTCAATGGCGGCGCGATGATAACCGCGTCTCACCTTCCCCCGGAGACAAATGGTATCAAGCTCTGTCGTGAACAGGCGATCCCCCTTTCGGGAGATGAGGGGCTTCCTGCACTCGAGCGTATGGTGGCAGAGATGGACGGATCAGGACGGGCATCGGATCTCCCTTCTTCCGGTTCGTACAGAACTGGAAATCTGACCGGTTCCTACGTCGATACCGTCGCAAGCTTCATTCACAACCCAAGACCTCTGACTATCGCTATCGACGCCGGGGATGGAATGGCAGGACCGGAAATCCGACAGTTTTTTTTGAAATTTCCCTCACTTGCTCCGGTGGCAGTAAACCTTGATCCCGATGGCAATTTCCCCCATCACGGTGCAAACCCGTTCCTCGACTCTGCAACGGATGAACTCAAAGGGATGGTCCTGAACTCGGGTGCAGACTTCGGGGTTGCATTTGACGGGGATGCAGACAGGTGCATCTTTGTCGATGAACGGGGAGAAAGGATTCCTTCCGACCTCGTCACCGCCCTGATCGCACAACAGTATCTCGCCCGAGAGCCTGGTGCAACATTCCTCTATGACCTGCGCTCGAGCCGTGTAGTTGCCGAGACGGTTTCACGTCTTGGCGGGCGAGCGATCCGCTGCCGGGTGGGTCATGCATTCATTAAGGAACAGATGCGGCAGGAAAATGCCCTGTTTGCAGGTGAACTTTCGGGCCACTACTACTTCCGTGACATGGGGTTCTGCGACAATGGCATCTTCGCCATGGCTCAAATGGTCAACCTGCTTTCGGTAGAAAACCAGCCGCTTTCATTGCTTTTATCTCCCTTGAAAAAATATTCCTCGACCGGAGAAATCAACATACGGGTGAACAAGCGCGATTCAATCGTCGCAGCTCTCAGAGCCGCGTTTCCTGATGCACAGACCGATACCCTTGACGGGCTTACCATGGAATATCCTTCATGGTGGTTTAACATCAGACCTTCCAATACAGAACCACTCATCCGGCTTAACCTTGAAGCTGATACAAAAGGATGCATGGACAAACGGATATCCGAGGTCCTGCAGATAATTCGGGACGCTGATCCGGCAATGCAGATTGAAGCGAAGTAAGCGAAGCCGCATATTCCGGCATAACTAGTGATTTCTGGATTTGTGATTTCTCTGTTTTTCCGCAGCCCATTCGCCAGATAATCTCGAGAGATGATGCATTTCCTACTTGTTTGCGAGAACTTCAATCCCGGGCAGGGCTTTCCCGGAAAGAAATCGGAGAAAAGCACCTCCGCCGGTAGAGACATGGGTCATCCTCTCTGCAAGCCCGAACTGGGTTACGGCTTCGGCTGTTGATCCTCCTCCAATGACCGTAGTGGCCCTGAGATCGGCAAGAGCCGATGCAATGGATTTTGTTCCATTCGAAAACTGCGGGATCTCAAACATGCCCATCGGACCGTTCCATGCCACGGTCCGGCATTGCCCGAGCTCTTTTATAAACGTTGCAATGGTATGAGGGCCGATATCTGCGATACCATAATCGCGAGGGATCTGGTCTGATCGTACTATCATTGAACTCGCACCCGGTTCCGGTTTTTCGGTGACGACTATATCTTCAGGAATTAGGATCCGTACACCGCGGGCCACCGCTTTTTTCAAAATTACTTCGACAACCTTCATCGTATCAGGTTCCACCGGGGAATTTCCGGTAGGATACCCTTGTATCTTCAAAAACGTGGCAGCCGCTCCCCCGCCAACAAGGACGAGATCTACTTTGGGAATAATATTTTCGAGAATCCCGATCTTTTCTTCTACTTTTGCCCCGCCAAGGATGACCGCAAAAGGTCGGGCAGGTTTTTCAAAGAGACTACTCGAGCTGTTCGATCTCCTTTTCCATGAGAAGACCGGTGACGCAGGGAAGGAATTGAGCGATGCCGACAACGGATGCATGTGCCCGGTGGCTCGCACCAAAGGCGTCGTTCACAAAAAGATCTCCCAAGCGGGAAAGGTCTTTGGCAAAACCGGGATCATTTTCTTCTTCCCCGGGGTAAAATCTCAGGTTTTCCAGAAGAACAAGATCGCCATCCTGCATACTGGATACGGTTCGCTCGACATCAGGCCCAATAGCTTCCCGCAGCGATATGACCGGTCTTTCAAGTAGTTCTGACATCCGCCGGGCTACCGGTCCCAAACGCAGGCGATCGTCTACCCTTCCGTGAGGTCTCCCCAAATGGGAACAGAGGATTACGCGGGCGGATTGATTGACAAGATACGTTATCGTGGGAAGACATGCCCGGATCCGGCTATCGTCATCTATCTTTCCGTCGGGGCTGAGGGGGACGTTGAAATCTGCCCGCATAAGTACCCGTTTCCCACGAACGTCAACATCCATGACGGTCTTTTTCATCATCCTTCCCCACCCCCGCATAATAAACGAAGACAAAGATCTCCGTGTCTACCATCGGTTAACCCGTACTGAAATATAAATACAACAGGAACTTTTCTATCCGTGAAACATCAATAAAGACTTCGTTAACGGTCATCAGGTTTGGTTGGCACTTCTTTTCACCGGATGAAATCGAAACATTTTCTTTGCTAGAAGGATCATAACCGGTGACAGACAATGCCCGTTATGATGATACGCGGTGGCGATCTCGATCTCGTAGAATACGAGTTCCGGACATTCCTTCCCGGTGAGATCACAAAAACGCTTGACCTTGAAAAGAATACGTACCGGCTGCATCCGAAAAAAGGGAAAGTTATAGTAAAAGCACCGGCCCGGATCCATCTTTCCGTACTTGACATGAACCGGTTTGCCCCGGATCATGCCGGGGGAGGAGGCATCGGTTTTGCGATCCAGTGCTACTGTACCGCAGAGGTTGAATGCACCCGGCAGGGACTGGTGATCGATTACAACCGGTCAGCCATTATCGAAAACTTTGTCGCAGTCTTTAACAAAGCCGTCGGCTACACTGGTGGTTTCAGGATAAAAGCGACCGATCACGAACGTAAGCATGTCGGCCTCGGGTCGACAAGTACGGTAATGATCGCAGTGGCAACCGCTTTAAATGAAGCGGTTGGTGCCCCGCTCTCGAATGCTGAGCTCCGCCAACTCATCGGCCATAATTACGTCGAAGAGACCGCAGAGGGCACCATAGCGTTTGGCTTTGAGACCGGCGTCGGGCCGGCAGCAAGCACTCACGGGGGCATGGCGGTGATGGGCGATGAACTCGTCATCGTATACCACCATACGTTTGCAGAAGGAAAGAATGTCTTTATTGTCGTGCCGCCTACGGATATCTCGTCGGCAGGTACAAAAGAGTTTGACCTTCTCATGAACCGGGCCCGCACGCTTGATTACCGGGACCGGGAACTCAAGGCATATTTCCTCATGATGGATTTTATTCCGGCGCTCGAACGTGGCGATTTAAGAAAGATTGGGGATGTTGTCTGGGAAATCGAATTTAGAGGTTCAAAACGGGCGGAAGTCGAGCACCACAGTTACCGGATCTACCAGTATATGAGCATGCTGCGGGAAACCGGTCTCGAGTTCGTCGGCATGAGTTCTGTGGGTCCTTCAATAGCAATCGTGACGAGCAGGAATCGCAGAGAGATCCAGAAGATTCTTTCGCCTATCGGGCTTGAAATCGCGATTGCGACAAAAGTTGATAATAACGGTATGATTGTAACCTTCGGAAAATAGGCCAAGCGTTCACCTCAGGAATGAGGAACAAATGTCTTATTTTTTGAAGTTTGAAAAACAGGGTCACATAGAGGATATTGATTGATACGAAACCGGTAAGCCCATACCATTAGTGCTCATGCTGTTTCTTATGCAGGTATGAATTAATGAGCCCGGCAATGAGAAGGAGGATCGTCCCAGCGGTCACTATGACTACAAAGAGGAGGAGCAGATTCATATTCTCCCGCACAATGGGAAGCCTTCCGAGGTAATACCCGGCAAGAACCACGGTAAGCGTCCAGGAGATCGCCCCGAGCACATTATAAAAGAGGAACCGGTGATACTCCATTGTACCGACACCGGCAAGAAACGGTGCGAACGACCGGACTACTGGCACGAACCGGGCGACAAAGACGGTTGTACCTCCATACTTCTCGAAAAAGGCATAGGTATCGTCAATATACTCCTTTTTTATGAGATTCGGGAACCGTTCCTGAAAAACGTGGATTCCGATGAAGTTACCCAGCCAGTAATTGACCGTATCACCGCATACAGCCCCAAGAAAAAAGGCTAGGATCAGGAGATTAAGGTTCAGAATGCCGACTGAAGCCAGTGCCCCGGAAACAAAGAGCAGGGAATCCCCGGGTAAGAACGGAGTGACGACAAACCCGGTCTCAAAAAAAATGATGCAGAATAACAGCAGGTAGGTCCACATACCGTAAGTGTGTACAACTCCAGCCAAGTGCTGATCAAGATGAAAGATGAGGCCTGCGAGCGATTCTAGCATGAATAGTATAGATATTGGACAAACTGCCTATATCAACATAGGACACGGGACAATAAGCTGCAGTAAAAACCGGGCTGACCGTGGTACTAATACGCAATCAATAGCATTGGGCACCAGCGTAACACCGATTCGCCAGAACGGACTTGAAAAAAGAAGATGATTTATTTAACGCCGTGATCGGATCGAGAAGATGCCGATGACAACAAAGGCTGCACAGGCAGCAAACGGCAGGCTACCGGATTGGGTGGGGGCCGGAGACGCGGCAGCTGTAGTCATTTCTGGAGAAAGGCTTACCATTGAAGTCACATTTGCCTGAACGGTGGTGTTGGCCGCAGCAAGCGGGACCAGCGTAACCGGAATATCTACGGTCTCGTTTTTCCCCGGGTACTGCGTGATATTCGCAGAATAAATGGCATAGCCAGGAGCCTCGACTGTGATAATACGGTATGGGGTACCGGTGGTGTACACGCTGACAGCAAGCTGGCCACCGGTAATAACACCTTTGTAATCCGAATCGAAGGTGACGTTTGCCCCGTTAACGTTTGCTGTGACAAGGTAGGTACCCATGTCTCCGCCGATAAGCTGCGGGGCCGTTGTTTCGTTTACGGTGGGGGTCTGGTTGGCAGCAGGAACTGCTGCCATGACGCATCCGACTATTGCGATACACACAAACAGTACAAGAAGGAATAGTTTCTTCATACAATCACTTCCCGTGAGGAAGAAAAGAAGGTTGTTACGCCATTTAATAATTCCTTCTTGTTATGACTTGATTTAACGATATGCCCGGTATTTTAGGAGTTTTTCTTGAATGAGGCTGCAATCTCGGCACGGGGAAGCAAATGTCCGCGCACTTTCATCGTCCAGTGCCGGGTAAAACATTCACAGGGAATCAGTCCCCGGAAAAGTGCCAATACTTCATCCTCAGAGAAGTAGTGGGTGGCGATCCCGCTTTTCCGCATGAAGGTGCCCGGTTCAACCTCATTACCAGTACCGGAACGGAAGTCCTCCTTGGAAAAACCGGAAAAATACAGGGTTCCCCCATCTCTCATTACCCGGGCGGCTTCATTAACGCAGATCGTACGTCCTTCGGCGGACTGGTGGCCGATGATATGGAAGGCGATGATGACATCAAACGATGCATCAGGAAAGGGTAGGCCGCAGACATCCGCGAGGACAAAATGTCCTTCCGTTCTCTCCGGTGTGTAAGATCTGCACAGGTGTAGTGCGGAAGCTGAGAAATCGACTCCAATAATCTCGCACTTTTTTTCCAATAATAAATTACAGGTCTTCCCGCTTCCGCACCCAAGTTCGAGTACACGGTCTCCGGCGCTGAGTGGCAGAGGATGATGCATAGCGCCGCCCCAGATGCGTCCCCGATGTGAGTAATCCTTTTCCCAGTTTTCTGCGTTACGATCTATGCTCATCGATGCTTCCATTATCGGATTGCCCGTTTCTTTGCCATGATCGCGGAAAAAATAACACCAGCCCCAATACCTGATCTGTTCCCACCTTATTCGAGGAAGTGATGGGTCAGGTTCATGACATCGCGGTAGGGGATAACCCCGATAAGGCGGTTATCGTCATCAGTGACCGGCAGGGCCCGGAAACCGTATCGCTCGAACTCCTGCGAAGCTTCCTTGAGCGTGCTGCCTTCATTCAGGCTGATCACGTTTTCTGACATGATCGCTGCGAGGGGCGCTTTGTCGTCTGCAATCAGCAGATCCTTGAGATCGACGACCCCCAGCAGATGATCTCCTGAATCCGCCACGTAGACGTACATGATGACATCTTTTCCCCGGGCATGACTCGGATAATCGTTCTGTACGTACTCGACCAGCGTATCCGGGAGGAATTTCAGGATCTTCTGGGTTGTGTAATGGATCACCTTCTCCTCCTGTTTCTCCATGATCGCACGCACCTTCTTTGCCGTATCGGGGCTGAGGGCCTCAAGGATATCCTCGGCCTGAGAATGGGGGATGGCCGAGAGGACATCGGCAGCCTGACCGGGCGTCATGGTGTTGATAAGAGGAACCACTTTTTCTATATCGAGAGAGGCAATAATATCCCGCTGGACGTTTGGCTCGATCTCTTCTAAAGTGTCAGATGCATGTTCGTTGTCAAGCGAAGTAAAGACAGCAACCCTCTGATCGTGATCGAGTTCTTCGAGAATATCAGCAAGGTCAACCGGGTGAATTTCCGCGAGATTTTCCTTTAATACTTTCAGTTTCACGTTACCTTTGAAACTGCCGATGTTGGTGGGTAGCGGCTGGATATAGGCCCAGGAGATCATTTGGTCATCCTTGGCATCAGCGGAGACGATCTTTGAAAACAGTCCTAGGCCGAATCTTCTCAGACGTGCAGATTTCCCCGTATCCACATCAGTCACATAGAGTTTTTTGTTTCTTTGGATGAGCCGTATATCATACACGACCTCTACTTCGCTTTCTTCAAGATCGAGCACCTTTTTATCCATCACATAATCTTTGAGAAGGATTGCATCTTCGGCAGGTTCCGCCTCGAATTGTTCAAGATTAGGAATATCGACCTCGATCTGGCGTTCAGCCAGCTCCACAACGTTTTCCCAAGGTATGATAAGGCTGGGTTTCCCAAACGATCGCGTGACATACAGTGATTTTACTTCAGGTATCCGGGCCGTCTCCACAATGATCAGGTCGCTGAGTGTGCCTATTTTTTTTCCCCGAAGGATGACCGGGATACTCAGGATCTCGCTTAGAAAGATTTCTAGGTCTGCGATCTTTGCCGCACCCGCGGCAGTCTCGTTCTGCGTCATGTCAGGCTCCCGTAACAATTGTCCAGAATTTGTAGGCAAGCAGAACAACTAGAAGGATGAGGTACAGCCTGAGGCCGAGAAGGGCGAACGCCGCTCCTCTTGATAGTTTGATCTGAGGCTTCGCATATTTCTGGTTAATGCTGCGGATCTTTTCCGTCGAATTCCGTAGGATACTTCCTATCCGATCCCCGAAGACACTTTCAATTGCTACCATTTCTCTCCCTCCCTCACCCGAACAGGTTCGGGAACAGCGTGCTAATGCCGTAGAGTGTTGACAATACGATAATGCACGCAACGATCGATATGTTCGCGATATTGTCAAAGAGACTATTTTTGTATTTTCCCATAATATCCTCGTTGTTGAGGAGAATGATGAGGAAGACCAGCGCTGCCGGCAACAAAGTCACAGCGACAACTTGCACAAACAGAGTAATTAGTACTAGCGGGGCTCCCGGAATGAGCACGACGGCTCCCGCGGTCGTCAGCCCTAATAAGTAGAATACGTAGAACCAAAATGCTTCTTTCACCTTGTAGTTTAGCGAGTGCGCCCATCCGAAAACCTCCCCAAATGCCCATGAGCTGGTAAGCGCGATGCAGATCGCGCCGAGGAATCCGGCATCAAATAAACCGATGGCAAATAAGGTACCTACATAGGGATGGATGGGCATTATCGCCCTAATTGCGGCTCCGGCATCATTTATATTCTGGCCGTACAAGAGCGTACCTGTCACGATGAGGACGAATATTGCAACGACAACGGTGAAAAAGGCCCCCATCACTGTATCAAATTTCCCCCACGGAATATCCTTCTCCTTCATATTCTTGTCGACGACGGCGCTCTGCTGGAAGAAGATCATCCATGGTGCGATCGTTGTTCCGATGTTTGCCATCAGGAAGAAGAAGAGCTGGCCGTTAAAGCCTCCCGGAAAGTTGGGAATTAAACCCTTCTGGAGAATATCAGAAACCGAGGGGTGGAGAATGATTGCTGCCGGAATATAGATCAGGTTGACGACGCAGAAGACCATCGTGATCTTCTCCCATGTCCAGTACCGTCCTGACATGACTATACCGAACATTACAAGAATAACAATTATGACAGTAAGTATTGGTGGAAAACCAAATATGCTGAGCGCCGCGGTCATTCCTATGAACTCGGTGACCATCGTAAGCCAATTGAGAACACTTAAGTCAATGAGAGAGAACCAACCCCAAAACGAGCCGAATGCATTGAAGATCGCTTCTGCATGCCCGTGCTTGGTGACGGCTCCCAGACGGACTGTCATCTCCTGCACAAAATACGCAACAGGCCCGAGTAAGATGAGGAACCAAATAAGGTTGAATCCGTATTGCGCACCAGTTGCAGCATAGGTAGTAATGCCACCGGCGTCGTTGTCCGCAATCATCACGATAAGCCCGGGACCTGCCAGCAACAGGTATATCTGGATGGTCTTGATTATTTTCCGGTAGTTAAAATAGAATTTAGACAGAAAATCCATGCGTCACCCACGAACTCATTGTTTTAATCAGTGCATTGTGCCGATCATCCCCCCATTCGATCCGAATGGCAGTCGGAGAGCACGAGCAGAACAGCCCGTCTCCTCATTTCTTAAAAGTTGACGCCGAGCTCATATAATAATATCGCTTCCGACGGGCGTTTTTTTGGTTTTTGGGATTATCACGGTCATAGATTCTTTACGCTGGCGCAATTCTGCCGTTTTTACGCAAACGAAATTCAAATCGGGCAATTTAAAACAAAAATTCTCCGATAAATTTAACAACATAATAGTGTTATGTGGATTTACCTGGATGCGCATCGAAACATAATAAGGTAAAACATGTTACACTAATACAGGAATTACATTAGCCAGAAGATCCCTTTGGACAAAGGCCAGGGATTATCGTAGAGGTGCATCAGATGCTTGAAATCAGGTTTGTCCGGGCAAGCCCGGAGATTGTAAAAGCCGATCTGCTCAAAAGAAACGCTCAGGATAAGGTTGCATGGGTGGACGAAATACTTGCAAAGGATGCACATTCCCGGGAGCTTAAAGTACAGACCGATGAACTGCGACGCCGGAGAAACACCATAGCACGGGAGATCAACGAGGCGCGAAAAACCGGGAAAGACCCGGCGCCTCTGATGGCAGAAGCTGCCGAACTTCCCAAAAAGATCAAGGAAAATGACGCTGAGCAGGAGGCGATTTCAAACCTTATCCGCACCCGGCTTATGCGCCTGCCAAACATTCTTCATGAGAGTGTCCCGGAGGGATGTGATGATTCCGGGAATGTAGAGGTCCGTCGTGTCGGTACGCCCCGAACCTTCGATTTCGAGATTCGGAACCATGGGCAGCTTGCTGCCGACAAAGGCTGGGCCGATTTTGAAAGGGCGGCAAAGATCTCTGGTGCGGGTTTCTATTTCCTGAAAGGCAGCCTCGTCTTCTTGGACCTCGCACTTCAGCGCTTTGCGCTCGATCTCCTCGAAAAGAAAGGATTCACTCCGGTCATCCCGCCGTTCATGATCAACCACAGCTCATACGAAGGCGTCACCGATCTTGACGATTTTGAAAAAGTCATGTACAAGATTGATAACGATGACGCGTACCTGATAGCAACAAGTGAGCATCCTATTGCTGCAATGTACCAGGATGAGATCTTCGAGGAAAAAGATCTGCCTTTACGTCTCGCTGGCATTTCGCCTTGTTTCCGAAGGGAAATTGGGGCGCACGGTCTCGATACCAAAGGACTCTTCCGTGTTCACCAGTTCACGAAGATCGAACAGTTTGTTTTCTGCAGGCCCGGGGATTCATGGCAGATCCACGAAGAACTCCTTGCAAATGCCGAAGATGTGTTCAGGAAACTGGAACTCCCGTACCATGTGGTTAATATTTGCACCGGGGACATCGGGACGGTCGCAGCAAAGAAATATGACATCGAGGCATGGATGCCCCGGGAAAATGCTTACAAAGAGGTCGTATCCTGCTCAAACTGTACTTCATACCAGGCAGCCAGTCTCAACATCCGGGTGCGCGACAAAGAAAATTTCGAGTCCAAGCAGCATGTCCACACACTCAACTCGACTGCCATTGCAACTTCGAGAGCGTTACGGTGTATCCTTGAGAACTACCAGAACCGCGACGGATCGGTAACCATACCACAGGTGCTCCGACCATATATGAACGATCGCGAGTGCCTTTGGAACGGGTAAGTGACTGACATTTACCGGTAAAATAAAATACGTGATAAATACTTATTAGTCAAAGGTCATGCAAACGTATAGTAGAGAACGTGGTAATCATGGGCTATCCCGACTTGAAAAGTGATGAGTCTATTGTCCTGACGGCGCAGCATGTTAAGGTTAAATCTGTACCGTTTGAACTGGTGCTCACCAATCGACGCCTCATCATCATCGACAGCGAGAAGAATGTTGTCCCGACACAGCAGATATCGCTGATCACAATCCGGAATGTAACGGCTGGCGAGAATGCTATCCGTGACCCGGTCATTACGCTCACTATCCTGACCGATACGGCGGATACACGTGAAATGGCGCTCACCTTTGTCAGGCAGACCGCCGGTGAGCGAAGGCGTGAGGCTGACGAATGGGTAAAAGCCCTTAAGAAAAATATCGCCGAGGCAGCAGCGTATCCGGCCGATATGGTTACCGATACGCAGGCGCAGGGAGAAGCCCGCCCGGATTATCCCGGTAATACCGGGGTAAAAAAGAAGATTGAAACAGCCCGGCCCATAAAAAAGATTGTAGTGGAAACCAGCCATCTCCCCCCTAAACCCGTCGAAACCACGTCACTTCCTGAGGGATCGTTCTGCGGGAGATGCGGAAACCGCATTCCCCCGGGTTCAACGTTCTGCAACCGATGCGGGACAAAGGTCGTCATTCCTGGGGAAGAGGCCGGGCAGTTCTATTCCGGCGGGTAGATCTCTGCAGTTCCGGTGACGGGAATGGGACAAGCGGATCGAAAGGGTCGGCCAATCGAGCAGATCATCCACTCAATCGAACCCCTCATAGAGGATTCTGTTCCCCGGACGGGAATACCACCAGCGATCCCTGAACCGGCACCTGTCCCGCCGGCAACGCCGGTGCCTGCCCCCGAGACACCCGCTGAGACGGCTCCGGTTGCAGCCACCAATCCTGCACCGGTAGCGGTCCCACTCGCAGCCCCGTCAGTGCCGACAATTCCTCCACTCCCCCCGGTACCTGAATTACCCCGGAAAAAACATACGCGTTTCATCGCTGCGATTATTATCGTTATTGTAATCATAGCGGTTGTGGGCGGGGGATTTATGCTGATGAAAAACAAGGGGTCGAATACGGTTGCCCCGCCGGTTACTACACCCCTGCCGACAACGCAGACTCCCCTGCCAACCCCGACTCCAACTCTGGTCCTAACTGCTGTGGTGACTAAGGTACCGACGACCCCACAAACAGTTGTCCCGCAGTCGGGCGTCTGGGTTGAGATTACGTACGACAAGACCTATAGCGGGTCCGTCGGTGTCCCGGGAGCGCAGCAGGAAGTGACTGATACAGGAGATCATTTCTACAGGATCCCGACTGAGTACGCGATTGCTGTATCTGTCCAGAAAACGGATGGCTCCGGTGATGCATTGAAGGTTAACGTGTACAATGATGGCACCACTGTAAAAACCGATTCGACAACCATCCCCTATGGAAGCGTTGATATGCAGGTTTCGCTTGCCACACCTACCCCCACTCCTACTCAGGTGCTTACACCTCTCCCCACCCTGCCTCTGACGTCGAATACGACTGCGAAGGTAAACACAACTGCCAAATAAAGGTATAACCAGACTCCATTTTTATTCCTGACTATGGTACAAACAGCGGATACCGGTAAAAAAACCTGCATGACGGGAACGATACGTATATACCGGATCCTGTGTGCCGGGATTCTCCTTCTCTTTGTAGTTGTAAGTGTTGTAGCGGCAGCCGGTTCGGTTCAGGCATACATTGGTGAAACGATACCGCTATCCGGATATAGTTATTCCAGCCAGACCGTCTATCTCTTCCTGACCGGGCCAAACCTCCCGGCAAACGGTGTAGCGCTGGATAATATCAACAACCGTGCCGATCAGGGAGGATTTACGCAGGTCAGTGTCGACAGTAACAATCACTGGGAATATAACTGGTATACCGGGTCGCTGGGGGAAGTCTCGATGCCGGCACCTATACGATCTGGGTTGTCGATGGACCAAACGACCTTTCTAACTTGAATGAAGCGGAGTACACGTACCATTTCGGTATCACTGAACGGTCCCGGTATCAGCTCCGTTACCGCTACCACATCTCCTGGGAGCATCGTTACCCCCGTAGTGGTTCCCGGTACTCTCGATATCAGTTCGGTTCCGGGCAATGCCTCAGTTGTTATCAACGGGAGTTATCAGGGACATACACCGATGAATCTCTCCGGGCTGAGTCCCGGCGCGTACCAGATCAATTTTTCCAAGTTTAATTACGAGCCCATATCTACAATGGCTACTGTCGAGGCTGGCGCGATTACAGAAGTGAATGCAGCGCTCCAGCCAAAAACCGGAACCCTTTTAATAAATACAAACCCGGAGGGAGCGCGGATCGTTCTTGATGGGATTAACGTTGGGCTCTCCCCGCTAACCGAGGCCGGTCTTGCGGCGGGTAACCACACGATCAACGCAACTCTCAACGGGTATATCCCGATCGAAGTTCAAGTCGGAGTGATCGCAGACGAGTCGGTCAACTGCACTATTGAACTCAAATCCGCGTCGCTCGTACCGGGAAATCTTACCCCCCTCCCGGTGGCCGTGACGATCGGTGCATGCATGGGTGGCATTCTTCTTTTTGTATTTGTCCGTCGGCATGATGGTGTGTAAAAAAAGCCCCCAATGGAAAACTCAGCTCCGATGAGTACGCCGGAACCCGGGTGATTGATAGCAGGCCGAGACTCAGGCGGGTAAGGAAGCCGGGAGGGATAAGCATGCCACCATGCTGCCCTCCCATATCTGCCCGTGCTGCTGACTCTTACCCTGAGCAATTTGATAGTACGTTCAAAACTGCCTTAATTTTGTCTTGCAAACTCTTTCGAGGTGAAAACTCCGCCCGGTGACGTTCTGTACCAGGGAAGATTATTAATATATGTCCGTATCATGTGGGGGTATGCACGCCCATACATACCTTGTACCTGGAGCGGCTTTTACCCTTATCCTCATCGCCGCCGTTTCGATTGCTGGATGTATGTCTCCATCGTCATCGCAGATGCCGACACCTACTGCCTCGCCGTCGCAAACAGTCCTTCAAACCATAGAAACAACACCCGTTCCACCTGCCACAACAACAATGGTGATGTCAGCACCTGTCTCTCCCGTAGCAACAGTAGCGGTCTATTCGGGGAATGCATCGGTTGCCATCCAGAATTATTCATTCGTTCCCGCATCAATAACGGTGAAACAAGGGACTACAGTGACATGGACAAACCTCGACCCTGTTTATCATACTGCCACTTCGGTGGAACCATCGCCGGTATTATTCAGTTCACCGGTCCTCCATCAGGGGGACACATTCCAATTCACTTTCAACCAAACCGGGACGTATCCGTATATCTGCAACATTCATCCCTTCATGAGAGGGATGGTGACGGTTACCCAGTAACCTTTTTTTAAGCACTGATGCCGTGAATGGATTCCCCTCTTTTTAGCACTCTGATCGATCCGGGTTTTGTGCCAACCGAAAATGTCCTATTCCGGTACACCTGAATATCAAAATACAGATCGATATTCGCGAGGCCGTCCTATGACCTATACCATCACCCTGATTTCCCCGGAAGAAAAAGAACAGCTCGAACAGCGCTGTGCGCCCCGGGCCAAATACGAGATCAAATCTGAGATCTTCGGCTGTTGCATCAAGCTGATCTCCGACAACCGGACGCTGCTTGAGACCTGGCAGGAGAATTTCTCTCCTATGTCCCAGAACATCCGGTCGCACGGTCGTCTCTATGTCTTTTCTGACCCATCTGCAGGTGAAAATTCCGTGCTGTTCGATCCGTATTCCAAGACTGCATTCCTCCACAATTTTCTCTATTACGGTTGGATCAAGTCGATTGCGCTTGGCTTGTGCGGTGATATTCTTGAGGACGAGCACGGGATCAGCTCGATCCACGGCGCCTGCGTGGATATCGGAGGTAAGGGTCTGGGTATGGTCGGGGTATCCGGTGCGGGAAAGACAACACAGACGTACGGTCTCCTCCGTAGTCCACATGCCCGGATCATATCAGATGACTGGTTTTTTACCCGGATCTTCGGTCCGGAGATCCTTGCCTACGGCTCGGAGCGGAATTTCTACATCCGCCAAGACCTCTCGGCTATTTGGAAAGAGTTTGACGGTCTTGTTGCAGCAAATGAATATGATGCTGATGGGAGGGCAGTAGCCGACGTCCGGTGGGTGGTAGGGAAGGGCCGGCTGCTGCCCCTCACTACACTGACGACGCTCATCATCCTGCACCGGGATCCCGCCGACTCGCGGATCCTGTGTCAGCTGGAAAAAGCCGATGCGGTTGCGCTCTTTACGGCGAATGGTTACTTCAATCCCCACCTTCTTGTCAGAGACGCCCGCAAGACAGCGCTCCGGAATTGTTATATCGCCGATATTGTTAACCGGACGGACTGCTACCTGCTCAATACAACCGGGACCCCCAAAGAAACACAGCAACAGATCCGGGCGGTTCTCGGTATACGAGAGGTAGAATAAGCCTGTAGAGCGATGCAACCGGAGTTGTAGGATGGCTCAGGAAAGACCAACCAAAGTAACTTCGGTGTGATCTATCAGTATGTGTCCCGAATCTTAAAAAGCAATCTTCAAATACCGCTATGGCAGAATTCACCTATAAATTCAGAGGTATAAAGAATGGCTGAAACAACTGCTTCTCCGCAAACATGCTGGTGTTGTTCTTCTGGTCTCCATCCCTGGTGGATCCTCCTCCTGTGGGGGATTCTCTCCCTGATTATCGGGATCATGTTCCTTACGTCGCCGGGTATAACGACGCTTGTCTTTGTTACTTTCCTTGGTGCCTACTGGTTTGTCGGGGGTATCTTCTCCCTGGCGAGCCTTGCTGTTGACCGGAACAACATGGGATGGAAGATCTTCCTTGGGGTCATCAACCTGATCGCCGGTATCCTCATCCTTGCCTACCCCATCTACAGTGCATTCTTCGTTGTGACATTCCTCATCATCCTTATCGGTATATGGGCGTGCTTTATTGGGGCAGCTCACCTGTACCAGGCATTCACTTCAAAGGATGCGGGAAACGGTATCCTTGGGATCATCAGCCTCATCTTTGGGATCCTGCTGCTCATCTTCCCGCTGATCTCGGCCGTACTTGTGCCATTTGTCGCCGGAATTTTCGCTATCGTTATCGGCATCGCCGCTATTGTGACTTCATTTAGCGCTAAAAAAGTGGTCCCGGATGCACCGGCCCCGTGACAACAACATCTTTTTTGTTTTCTTAAAGCACTAAAAAATATCCGGCGAACTCAACATTCTCCAGTGCTGAAACGAGAGTGAAGATCAGGGGCTACAATTTAGTGCAGTTGACGTTAGTACCCGGTCGCGTAATACCAGCCATTCTCTTTGCGTACACAAACAGGGACTGAGAAGAGCTGGCCGATCTTCTCGTTGGTCAGCATAGCGTTTTTCTCTCCGTCGCAAAAGATCCTGCCTTCTCTCATCAACACGACCCGTGTAATCTCCGGGACGATATCGTGAAGATTGTGCGTTACCAGAACGATACCGGTCCCTGCCTGTGCGATCGCCCGCAGAGTTCTGCGGAAGGTGTGCAGGGCGGAAAGGTCCAGGCTGCTGGTCGGTTCATCAAGAAGGAGCGTAGCCGGGCCGGAGACAAGCGCCCTTCCTATCAGAAACCGCCGGGCCTCACCGGACGACAGGGCCGTCATAGGCCGGGCAGCTGAGCTGTTCGATCCCAAGAAGTCGTTCGATCTCTTCAGTTTTTTCTTCCATGGCCGGGGTGATCTCCCGGTTAAAAAGGCCGACGCTTGAGAAAAAACCGGATAGTATTGCTTCATGGCCGGTGATGGTACGCGTGAAAGCGTACTGGAGATCGTTTGAAACAATGCCGATAAACGACCTCAGGTCAAAGACGTCCCAGACATCATTTCCCCGGAACCGGAAGGTCACTGGTCCCTCTGAGAGCACTGGGTAATATTCCCGGGTGATTGCCTTAACAAGCGAGGATTTTCCCGCGCCGTTTGGTCCGAGTATGGCGACGTTCTCTCCCTCGTGAAGGGAGAGTGTAACAGCGTCAAGCACCCGGCAGCCACCTCGGACAATAGTGACGTTTTCAAATTCTATGAGCGGCGATCCTTGCGCTGGACCCTCTACGCCATATACCGGCACCTGATCTCCTCCTTGTGGAAACAATGTTTTCTTTTTTCGCTGATATCCATTCTCCTCTATCGTGTCACAGATGTTGGTAAAGGACCATTGGTTCCCTATATTGTCACAAGGACTATCTGGGTGGGTCTGATATCGGTACTTTACGCCAGAACATATCCCTTCAGGTGCGGGTCAAGAGTTTAACGGAAGAAGAGTTCAGGTACGGGGTGCGGCAGGCTTTTCTATTGCAACCAGTGCATCGGATGCCGTGGCGTAGATAGAGAATATAGCCGTAAAACCGGCAAGGTTCATGACCTTTTGGACCTCGATCGAGAGGCCGCAGAGAATAAACCGGTCCCCGTCGTTATGTAGTCTCTTTGCGGTGGCAAGCAGTACCCGCAGGCCGCCGCTGGAGATATAGACAAGATCCGTAAAATCGAGGATGATCCGACGATCGCCCTGATCGATGCAGCTGTTTATGGAACCTTCGAAGTCACCAGCGGTCAGCGTGTCGACGCGTCCTGTTACTGAAATGACAGCTGCTATGTCATGTATCGTGGTGGTTATATCCATGGTACTTCTCCGCAGTCAAGTGTCTGTTCTGGGGCGTCTTCTACAATTATCCGTCATGTACAGAGATAATCTTTCTCTTTTTTCAGACGTTTTGGTTGGACTTTTTAATGGAATACACAAATGAATTATTGAATATTTAAGGTAATTGTAAACGATCAACCGGGATTTTATTTCATAATACCTCTCAATATTGTTCTGATAAGTTGTCGGTTGGCGAGGAATTTTTTACGATAAGAAAAACGGGAGATACCCGTATCAGCACTCACCGGGAAGTTTAATAAAGTTCGCATAAGTGTCTTCAATTGGACAGAACGTGGATCTAAACGATATGAACCACGTAATGCCATACCGGGATCTCGGCGAGACCGGTGATCTCTTCAAAATTGGTGCTGATGCGTTGATAATTGATTGAGGATTCTTAATAAACTGGAATATTAGTCACTAACCGCAGAACCGTTATCTACATTAATAAAGAAGATCAGTTCTCTCCAAATCAGGCTGTCTGTTGCTTGAGATCCCACGTTGACCATGCACGATCTGGTATTCCAGAACATTTTCCTCTCCGGTTGGCATTTTACTTGTGAGATCATCTTTTCTGCGCTGTTCCATCAGAATTTCGATCATGTCCCGTTCAAAAGAGGTATCGTCGGGTGTAAGAATCCTCTTTAGTGTGTAGATTTCGGAGACGTAGTCCTCCGCACTGACCTCTTGCAGAATGCCAACGTCCATCGGCATAAGACGGACGATCCCAAGGATCTCATCCCGGGATTTTCCCGGCATATATCCCATGACCCGGTAGGATTCAAGCATAATTTCTATCCGATCCTGCCCGAATTTTTTTACCGCTTTCTGCGTCCAGATAAAAAGCCTGTACGCTTTTTGGAGACTGACAGGTTCAGGAAACGGGGGCTGCCTGCGGGATTGTGGAAACGCCAAACAGCGTCTGAGCTGAGACCGTTCTCTCATTCACCGTTTTCCTGCTTTCGAGAGGTTGATCTGGTTTTAGTGGCGAGGCATTTTCATTTCGGTCTGTCTCCGATGTGGTTTCTGTTGCTTCTATCTGGAATTCACGTGCTTCAAGGGCCGCTTCCCGCGCTTCCAAGGCAGATTTTCTCGCTTCCTCTGCGTTGGCAGGTGCCTGAGATATCGCCTCGTCCCCGGATATAGTCGTGGTCTGGGGGAAACTTTGGAATTCAGACATGCGATCCCGCAGATCCAGCAACAGGCGTTTAATTGAAGTTTTAATGAGGTTGATCTCTTCCTCTAGGTTCTTCAATTTGGAAGCCGGATCCTCAGCTGAGGCTGCACTAATATAACTATCGACTTGAGTCTGATCTACAGCCATAATCTCTATTTTTCACATCTTTATTTTTTTGTTAATAAATGTTTTTATTTCGATTAAATGAATAATTAGGCATTTTATGAAAAAATAAAGACACTATATAGATAAAAAGAG
Source organism: uncultured Methanoregulaceae archaeon (assembly GCA_963737635.1). GTDB lineage: Archaea > Halobacteriota > Methanomicrobia > Methanomicrobiales > Methanospirillaceae > Methanoregula. The sequence continues at coordinate 2,235,175 of CAVTTL010000001.1, read as the reverse complement.
ACCTATGAGGGCGGTTCTATTGCAGCTATGGATGCGTGAAATGCTAAATTAGATCGTTACGAGGAGAATCAAACAAGATTTATGTTTCGGTTTTTGATCTAACGATATTTGAATTTAATTAAAGAATCTAGATCCGGAGTACCATCACTTTCACACCGCTCGGAGCCGGTCCTTTATTCCCATCAGTGCGTATGGTGGACTGAGAAAGTTACTATGCAGGAGAAAACTGTCAGAAAATACCAGGTGGTCGAGGAAGCGGAGATTGACCTTGTCCTCATATGCAGGGACAGTCATGAGTTTTTTGAGCAGTATCTCAAAGTGTTTCCCGATACAAAGAAAGATCCTGATAATATCTCCAAGATGTGGAAACGCCGCAGCGAGTTTGCAAAGAAACGGCAGCCGACCTTGCCGAATGTAAAAACCGGGATGACATCTGCCGATGCGATCACATTGATCACCGAACAGACAAGGATCATGAGAGAGTTCTCCACTCTCACCAAAGAGGCACTCGAAACAAACAGACAGATTCTTGCAGCCCTTTCTCACCAGAATGATATCCTGACCGGGCATACCCAACGGGAATCGGCTAGCGAATCTTTGCCGGAGATAGCATCAATACGTCATCCTACGCAGGAAAAAGGATCTGATGAACGGATCCCGATCATGATTGCATCATAGGTACCGTGGGTTATAGTTTTCTCCGGGTATCGGACATCTGGCGAACGGGCCCTCGCAGATTCTCCCAATAAAAAAACTTCATTCATGCCGCAGCGCGTCGATCGGGTTGAGGTTTGCTGCCTGCCATGCCGGATACAGACCGCAGGCAATACAAATGAAAATGCCAAATACGACACCCTCGACTACCGACGACATGCTTGAGACGGTGAAGAGGTACTTGGTGGTCTTAAGCATCAAGGCACTTATCCCGTAACCAGCAAGGAGACTTATAATGCCGCCGGTAACACTCCCGACGATGCCGATGATTCCAGCTTCATAGATGAACATGCTCATCACCTCCCGTTTCTGGGTCCCGATGCTGCGCATGATCCCGATCTCTTTTATCCTCTCGTTGACCGACATCATCATGATATTGAAGATCGAGACGCCGGCGACGATCATCGAGATGCCGCCAATTGCCGTGACAAAGGTTGTGATCGTCCCAAACGTCTGGTAAATGCTCGCAAGTGTCGCCTTGCTGTCAATCACCGTCACGGTTTTTTCCTTGATATTCCGGTTGAGCTGGCCCTCGATGATCGTTTTGACGGTTGCGGTATCGCCGCTTGTGACCTTGACGACAACTTCGTTGTACTCATCCTTATCGTTATACGTGCTCTCGAACCAGTCCTGGGTGACGACGATCGCATTGTCCGTGCTGATATCGAAGCTCATGCCCCTTTCAGGGATGATGCCGGTGACCCGGAGCGTACCGTCCTGCCCATCCTGCCCAATGGAGATCCGCGATCCAACGTTGATATTATGGTCCGTCGCAAAAGTTGATCCAACCAGGCAACCTGAGTTCCCGTTGCTGTAATCCCCGGCCTGAAGATCGGGAAGCAGGTATTTTGTCTGATCCGGCGGGACGCCGTAGACCATGGCGACGATATCATCGCTACCGACGCCCACTCTCATGTGCTCGGAGGTCGAATGTATGGGAATCGCCTCATTGGGAGCCACTGCCCGTTTGATCTGCTCGTAGTTCTGCTGGGTGAGCTCCAGGTTCTGGGAACTTCCTCCTCCTCCCCCAAACCCGCCTCCGCCGGCATACGGGGTGACAATGACGCTGTCTCCGACGGAAGAGAGGCTCGCGGAGACGACCTGGACCATGCTGTTGCCGAGGATCCCCATGGCTGCGATCGCGACCACACCGATAATGATCCCGAGCATGGCAAGGGTCGAACGCAGCATGTGGAGCCGGATATTCCTCCGGGAGATCTCCCAGAATATCGTGCTCATTGGGCGATTCTCCCGTCGACAATATGGATAATGCGGTCCGTATACTCTGCGATATTGGGATCGTGCGTGACCACGATGATCGTAGCACCCCTGCGGTGCAGGTCACTCATAAGTTCCATAATGCTTGCACCGGTCTTTGAATCGAGGTTGCCTGTCGGTTCGTCGCAGAGCAGGATGTCGGGATCGTTGATGAGCGCCCGGGCGATAGCGACCCGCTGCTGCTGTCCCCCGGACAATTCAAGAGGCGTATGAGTGAAGAGGAATTCGTCGAGCTTGACGGCACGCAGGACTTCAACCGCTTTTTTTTCGTCAACCTGCTGCTGCGATTTAAGCATCTGGGGAAAGCTCACGTTCTCGACAATATTGAGCAGCGGGAAGAGGTTGAAGTACTGGAAGATAAACCCGATATGGTCCCGCCGCAGGTTTGTCAGTTCGGTATCGCTCATATCCCGGACCCCAATGCTGCTCATGAAGATATTCCCTGTTGTCGGGGTATCGAGGCACCCCATCAGGTTCAGGAGTGTCGATTTGCCGGAGCCCGACGGACCCATGATTGCAATGAACTCCCCGCGTTCCACTTCAAAAGAGATGTGGTCGAGTGCGGTCACATCTCCTGATCTCAGCGGGTAGATCTTGACGACGTCAGAAAACTGGATGACCGGTTGCATAGCGTACTGTCCTTTCACTGTTTTTTCTGTTTCTTCCGGTAGAGGTACCAGCCAGCGCCGCCGATAATGACAAGGACGATAACTATGCCGGGAATCACACTGGGCTGCTGGTTCGGATCTGAGGTATCAAGGATCCCGACGAGGCTGACCGGCTGTACCGATGCGATCACATTACCGTCTTTATCCTTGTACGATATCTGGAGCGGGACACTGGTTGTGCCCTGGGGGACGGAGAAGGTGACTTCGTAGGTCCCAAAATCATCCTGCTTAAGGGTGCCGATCACATAGGTGCCATCGGGGTCCTGAGGGAAGCCGGGGAAAGGGACGTGACCGTGACACCATTTGCGGTGAGCAGGCCGGCGTTCGTGATATCCCCGGTAACCTGATAGACACCTTTAGTGAGGGTAATAACAACGTTGCTCATCACCGGGTTTGCCTGCGTTTTATCGACACCGAACTGGACCGGAAGCGTCAGATTCACTGAGTGGTAATTGTCGCCGTTATCGTACCCTACCGCCAACGAGAGCGTGGTTTCCTCCGCCGGGATTGCAGTAAAGTTGATCGATGTACTGCTCTGCCCGGGCAAGTCGCCGATATAGATCTTGGATGGCGAAAGGGTGACGTTATTCCCGGTGACATCAAGGATGACGTTATGCACATCGTTATCACGGGGATTTGCGATCTGTACGCAGATCGTGTCTTTCTTACCCTGGGTAAAGGCATCCGGCCGGCTCAGGATGGTCATGACCAGCGGCCGATTGTCGACCTTGACCATTCCCTGGTAATGCATACCCTGCCCGTCCTGGAATGTTATCGAGAATGTCGGGTAGTAAATGCCATCGGTTGCATTGGTCGTTATCGAGAAAGTATACTCCTGGGTCTGGAGAGGTCCGATATTGAACGTCGCATCATACGTGCCACTGGTGAGATCCATGTCGTTATCGCTGAACGCCGCGTGGTTGACCACCATGCTCGTGTTCGTATTTCCGTTGGTCACCGTGTAGGTAACGGTCCCGCTGTCGCCGGTGAAAAAAACGGCCGGGTCGTACGTGATATTGGACACATACACATTCGAATCAGCGCTCATGGAGTAAGGTGTCGGGTATGCCGCTGCCGGTACTGCCAGAACGCCCATTGCGATGACAAGGACCAAAAACGCGCCGCACAGGGAACGCGATATCCCAACGAAATTTCCTTTCCTTTGTCCCGGACATCCCGGGTTATTCTCGTGCAAATGATCCCCGGTACTGTGAGTAGCCGAAGGGGAGAGTCTCTGGATCATGTATCTTTCCTCATGGAGTAGTAAATTTTTTTACTACTTTTACGTTTCTAAGTTGCAGCTGGGACTTAAATAATGTATCCATCAAAGTAGTAAGATTATTAACGACTCGGTTACTATTACCTTTCATATGGAGAGCATCTCCTCGACTCTCGTACAATCGCTCCATGAACTCGGGCTCTCGTCCACGGAGGCACGGGTCTATGCCGCGCTGGTCTTGTATGACAATGCGGAAGCAAAAGACCTGATTGATTATCTCTCTCTTTCCAAGCCAAGTGTTTACGAAGCCTTGGAACATCTGGCGGAGATGGGGCTTGCTTTAAAAAAGGTCTCAAAACCGGCGCGGTACAGCGCAGTTTCACCGGAGATGGCTATCGACCTGCTCATGGGGAACCACCAAGCGGCAGCTGATCTGGCACTGGCGGAACTGGAAAAACTGGAAAAGGTAACGGTGCAAACCGAGAAAGAGGAGGCTCTCTGGACCATATATGGTGACAAAAACATCGAATATAAGATTCGTGACCTTTTTAGGAAGGCAAAAAAGCAGATCCAATGCATGATCGGTGAGCGGTACCTTCCGATCATTGAAAATATACGGATAAAGGATATTTCTCTGCTGCTTATCGTGGTATCCGATGAACCGGGTCTCGAGAAAAGATTGCATGAACGGTTCCTGGGAAAGAACGCAGATATCCATGTAATCTCTCCGGATAAATTCGCCGAGCCGCCACCCTTTGCTCCTCCGGAATTCGAGGAGATCCATAAACTGATGAAAGTTGACAATGTGCTCGAACTGATCGTTGACGACGAAGAACTCCTCATGATCCCGCCGTTTTACTCCGGCACGGTCTCGGTCCTTAATACCAGGAACAAAGGTGCTATCCTGCAGATGAAAATATTCAGCCAGTTCAACTGGAAACGGCTCATCGAGGGAGGAGGATCCCCGTTTCCCCTGCTTCCTGACGGGAAAAAGAAATGATGGCGGGGTTCTGGTGCATCTTCGACACTCTTTAAATACTGGCTTGGTATTTATTTCGACAGAGTCTTTTTCTCTGGGTCACGCTAACGCACCAGCACCTGTTAATTCAACGCCTGAGGAATTTCTGCAGGATGGTCATGTCGCTGCCTTTGGGTGTTTTTTTCACCGGGGGGCGCCGAGGCTGGATATCCTCCTCTTCATCCTCCTCTTGCACCTCTTCAATTTTTGGGATCCTGCGCTGCGTAGATGGTGGTGTGGTCACTGCCGCGGCAGGTCGGGGCACAGTTTTTGACACTCGTGCTATCGGGTCGGTCCGTGAACGCCCGAGACGGGTCCCGCATCCGGGGCAGAAGTTTGCCTCACCCGGAAGCTTCTTCCCGCAATTGTGGCAGAACTGCGGGTTGTCTGCCGGCTCTTGCGGTACGACGGTCCTCCGCACTACTGGTCTCTCATCAGTAACAACCTCCCGGGACATTTCCGGTAGAGGGCGTCGGACCGGTTCTGAAATTACGTTTTTTACCGGTTGGATCTGGGTCTGCCGCGCCGGCTGTACAGGATTATTCATCGCCGTTCGCATCGCCGCTTGTACTTCGGGTTTCCTGACCGGCTGCGAATCGCCTCTTACGGGGGTGGGAATTCCACGGGAAACAGGTACCCGGCGCGGTTGCGTTTCTTCTACCGCCTTGATCTGCACCCGTCTTTGGGGCTGGACTTCCGGTTCGGGTTCCGGTTCAGGCTCCGGTTCGCGTGCGAGGGGTATAAGCCGTTTTACCGGTTGCTGGCGTTCGTGTTCCTTGAGGGGTTTGCGGGCCGGGCGAAGTTCTTCCTGGCGGACGGCAGTTTTCACCGGACGGGGCGGGAGCGCTTCCTCCGGCTCTTCTTCCAGATGTCTTTCTTCCTGTGGTTCCGCCACCTTCTGCATGGAACCCGGCCGCTTGGATTTTTTTGGTTCCGGCTCCTGTCCGAGGAGCGAAATCCAGTCGTCGATCTCTCCAGTACGATCTGTACCGCTCTGGGCAAAAACCAGCTTCATGGTCTTGACCTCATCGTCGGCAGATTTCACCGAAAGCACGAGTACCGGGTCAGCATTCTCCGAGTATTCCACAATACTGTCGGCTATCGTGTCACGTGGAATATCCTTTGCAGTGACTTTGAGTTTCTTTTCCTGGGTATCGATCAGGAAGATGCGCTTATTGGTGAGATATGCATGGAAAAAAAATTTTTTCACCGATACATTAAGAGATCCGATAAGAACCTGTTCGCCTGGCTGGAGTATAGCAGAAAGGCCCCCCCCTTCTTCCTCCCCCTCTTCACTCTCCGGCTGCTCCTCGACCGGGGGTTTTTTCTGGGCAGGCCTGGGCGGGACGCTCCGTTGTGGGGCCTGCGCACTTTTCATACCTGAGGGTCCTGCCGGCTTCTGCGAAATCTCGCCTCCGCAATACCCGCAGACTTCGACGTTATCCCTGATATTCATCCCGCAGTGCGGACACTTTTTCATCCGGTTTCTCCCCGTTTTCTGACCTGAGTAGATAAGTATAATGTTCGCATAGGATATGAAAAATTCTCTGATCTTATCAGGATCTGGCACTATACTGGTGGGCTCGCGGGAATCTTCAGGTAGCGTTTCTGCAGGTCAGCCGTAAGGGCATCGATAGAGCAGTCATCTGCCAATTCGTGAAGCCAGACGGCTTGGGTATCCCGGAACGTGGTGAGAAGGTTATTGATCCTGCACGCGGTCTCGTCACCGTCCCGATAGCATTGGTCGGCTGTGATGGTTCCAAAAGAACGGTCAACAAGATCCGCAAACGTTGTGTGACACGCGGCGATGTGGCAGAGTTTTCCCTGCAGAAATACGATAAGGATCCCTTTCTGGTGTGCCTCTTCCTCGTTATCCATCGCAAACGAGCCAAAATCGGCGTCCCCGTATCGATGGAGGAGCAAACGGTAGCGGGGGTCGTTTTTCTCTTTGAGCGTTTCCGTGACCGGTCCGAGCCGAAGCGGGAGGAATTGGCGATATTCCTGTTCAAAGATCGGTTTAATCTCAGAAAATGACGGTGCGTCAAGTGCCTGCTCAAGGGTGCGCTCTGCGTGGCTGAAGAGATCGTGACGGATTCCCCTTAAAAACCGGAGTTTTGTGGACCGGAAGTAAAGGGTTTTTGTCGTACCGGCTACGGTCAGGGACCCATCACGGAGAGTGGAAAACGGGACCGGGACGCCTTCGATTGGCCGTTCGGATTTTTCATGCTGGCGCACCAATGGAAGGGGAGCCGGTACCGCAGGTTTTTTTGGGGCAATACGGTACTGTGATGTGGCAATGCGGGCTGGCGTTTTCTGTGCACGACTCTCCTCCCGCACCAGTCCTGACCATTCATCGGATGTCCGGCAGGAATTGAGATACTGACGCCATCGTGGATCTGAAATCCGTGCGATCGAAACCAGCCGGAACCGGTCTTTTTCCGGGATAAATTTCGCACCGCAGTGGGAACAGTCGAGGTAGTAATCGGTGGGAGGAATACCAAACAGTCTTTTACCGGTAACCTGGCTGAGTATGCCGGTTCCGCACACCGGGCACCGGGCAAGCCACGCATCGTTTTCTCCTCCGGTAAACTGGCCGCCGCTCGTGGGAAATTCCCCTGATCCGATGTGCCAGGTCCATGTGGAAAGGAGCCGGATCCCTTGTCTTTTCACGTGATTGGCTGTGTCGAGAACTTCGACTGGCTCTGCAAGGCCCGCGGTTACCAGGATGCCGGCGATGACCGGTGCGGTTGCGCCCTGATCGCTCCCGGTACGCTCGCTGAGGCATTCGGCCAAGCCGGGACAGGTGCCGGTCCCCCCGTTTTCAGAGGCAGGATCCGCCTGACTTCTGCATTCAGGCACTCCAGGGTTATCCCAACAAGGCTTTCGGTGATCTCTACACCATCACGGGTAAAAGGGAGCCGCCCGATGCGGCGGCTGATGGTCTCGCAGGCGAGCGCGTGAATCGTTTCAGGGATCGGGAGGAACTGAGGGGCGGCCATAGGATGGTTATTTTGCTGCTCTCTGTTGGCGGGGCATGCGGATAAACGCTTGCAGGCACGTGAAAACGGCACGGGAAACCCTGATGTTCCGGCCACGTTTTCTCATATGTACACCTTTTCTGGTGACATGTTTTCAACGGATTCTTTGCCAATCCTCAAATATGAAGAAAGAACATCCCGGATTACAATGAAAGTAATTGTTGCCATTGCACCGGAAAAATATCGCGATGAAGAACTGGCCGAACCGCTCGCGGCCTTTACCAAAGCCGGGATCACGTTTGATATCGCGTCAACCAGGCCCGGCACCTGTACAGGAATGCTCGGCGGGAAAACGGTCGCCGGCATTGCATTTGATGACATAGACCCGAAAAATTATAGTGGCCTCATCATTATCGGAGGTGCCGGGTGCCAGTCGTACCTTTGGGACGACGATCTGCTTGTGCCTCTCACGGTCTATTTCCATGAGACTGGCAAAGTCGTCGGTGCGATCTGCCTTGGCCCGGTAGTTCTTGCAAAGGCCGGGATCCTTAAGCAGAAGAAAGCGACCGTCTATGAGAGCCCTGTTGCTGTACTTGAGATGAAGAAAGGAAAGGCGGTCCTTGTCAGCCAGCCTGTGGTGACTGACAGCAGGATCATTACAGCAAACGGCCCGGCTGTGGCAAAGGACTTTGCAACGGCAGTAATAAAAGAACTCAACGATGAGTTCTGGTAAATGACGGAGATTTGAACTTTTTTTTTGGAACGGGCTGTTTTTTGAGATTAACCAAAGACCGCTCTCACGTTTAGGTCTTCACGTAATATTTCATCGGGCCACAGGCACCGCATTTTCCGTCGACAACCAGGTAATCCGGCACGGTTTCTTTGCAGGATGGACAGACCACCGGTTTCCATGGCTCTTTGAACGTCACTGGTACCTTCACCTTTTCAGAGGACAGAATCTTTCTTCCGGCGACAAAGATCTGCTCCTGAAGATCGGTTCCCTGAGTATGTTTATTGAATTGTAGACTGTTCGAGAACCATAGGTCAATTACCGGGAATTGCTGTATCTTATCCATATCGACAAAAACCCTGACCGCATCTGCTGTGGGATTGTCGGTGGATTTGTTCAGGCTCAGGGCAAACCTGCCGATAGGGAGCACCTTAAGCCGGCCGTTGCCGGCCGTACAGTGGGCGATCACTTGTGGTGCATCGGGAAGGCATTTTGGCGTTTCGCAGACTGCAAAGAGTTTCTCGTCCGGGCTTGCACCCAGCAGTTCAAGGGCATAATCCACCATGAAGGCGCCGACGAGAAGTCCCGGTGCCGGTGACGAGTGGAATTGTGCGCACCGGGAAAGGTAGGTTCTCATTGGCTCAGGAACCCCGCAGGCCATAATGCGGGCGTCAAAGTCGTCGGCGTGGTGGTGCATGTGTCCTTTTTCCATGCATAGTACTTGGAGGCGCGTCTCCTTAAATCTTATATTCTTTGTATCCGGCGTTCGGGGCCGATGCGTTTTTGCAGAAGAGGGTCTTCCGGCGTAAAACCAGGAAAGGAAGCGACTTTTTTAATGAGTACGCCACACTAAGGCAGAACGATCTGATATATACCAGACAAGGATAATATCACGAAAGTAAAGGAAGTCCTTTTCATGAACTCTTCCCCTCTTACCGGGAATACATACCGGTTAACCTGCCTTCTGCTGCTTGCCGTTGCATTGATCATTCCCTGCGCGACAGCGCTCACCCTTTCACCTGGGAGTACATCGTCGATTGCCACCATCGCACAAGGGGATCCCGTCTATATCAGCGGGATTGCCACCGGCCAGCCTCAGGTCGGCCTCCAGATCTGGTTTATCGGAAACAATTTTGCGAAGGTCACAAGCGTGCAGGTCAATAATGACGATACCTACCAATATGACCTCCAGGGAACGGATACCGCGAACCTCGCGAGTGGACAGTATTTTGTTCTTGTCCAGCATCCCATGGAGAACGGAAGGTTCGATGTCGTCTATGATACCTCATCGGGAATGGTGAAAAATGTCGTGACCGGTAAGGACCTTTACCAGTTCTCCGGCAGCGGAAGTCTCCAGAGCCCGGCTTCCGCGACCGCACTGGTAAACGCAATAGCAAGCCAGGATATAGACGATACGTTTGCCCTGACTACCTTCATGGTCAGTCCCCCGGCGGTCTCCATCGTGCCGATCGGTAATCTGCAGCAGGGCGGAAATCTTACGATAAACGGTACTACAAGCCTTGCCGCAGGCGATAACCTGCTTGTCAATATTATTTCCTCCACGTATACCCCGGCAGAAAAAACCCAGCCGACCGGCTTTTCCGGTGCAGGAGGCATGGTAACGGTGATGCCCGGTAGCGGCGGGAAGAATTTCTGGTCTTTTACCACGGACGCCTCTTCTTTTACGCCAGGCGAGTACCTGGTGACCGTCTCTGGGATAGTACAATCTGTGACCGCATCCACCTCTTTTACGGTCGAATGCAACAGCTCAGGGGAGACCTGCAGCATTCCTGCACTCGTATCTACTACCGTTACGCCATCCATGCCACCGGTGACCGCAGATAGTCCTACGAGCGTGCCGGTTACGTCGGTACCTGCCACTACCACTATCTCTTCCACTACACAAAGCGCCCCGGTGCCGGTGGCACTATGTCTGGGGAGTATTGCCGTCGTTTTCCTCTTCTGTAGGCGTACTTAAGTAAGCAATCTCTTTTTACCATCCCAGGAACAGCGTTTTTGTCTGCGAGTAACTGTCCATCGCGTGAAAACCGTTTTCCCTGCCAATCCCGCTCTCGTTTGTCCCGCCAAACGGCACTTCGGGGGGGATGGTGAGGTGGCGGTTCACCCAGATGATCCCGGCATGGACATTCCGGAACACCTCTTTTGTTGTGGAGAGATCCCGCGTCCAGACCGAGGCGCCAAGACCGTAGCGTGACCGGTTTGCCTCCCGGATAGCCGTGCCGAGATCCGGGACTGTCATCATCGGCAGCACCGGCCCGAAGATTTCGTTTTTGAACACCGTGGCATCCGGGGCAACATCAGAAATCAGGGTCGGATGATAGAAGAAGCCGTGTGCGTATTCCTGCCCCGTTAACGGACAGCCACCGGTGAGGATTGTCCCCTCCTCACGGTCGGTGACCTCCTGTACAACCGCAGCGATCCGGTCCCGCTGGCCCGGGCTGTTGAGCGGCCCCATGTCCGTTCCCGGCAGGAGACCATTGCCGATTTTCATGGCTTCCACTTTGGCAGTAAGCAGGCGCATGAACTCCCCGGCAATTTTCTCGTGCAGGTACAGCCGTTTAACAGCGGTGCATACTTGGCCGGCGTTATAGAAACGGCCTCGAAGCGCTCCTTCGACTGCCTTTGGGATATCCGCATCAGCCATCACGATCATCGGGTCAGACCCTCCCAGTTCCAGCGTGAGCGTTTTGAGGTGATCTCCGGCCATCTTCCGTATCCGGTGGCCGGTTTCACCGTTCCCGGTAAAGGAGATCTTTTTTACTTTCGGGTGCTGTACCAGCGCCTCTCCCACCGTCTCTCCCGGACCGGTTACCACATTCAGTACCCCGGCTGGCAGTCCAGCTTCCTGCATAAGCCCGGCAATCCTGAGGTTCGTGAGCGGTGTCGTTGACGCCGGCTTGAGGACGAGGGTATTTCCGGCAAGCAGTGCCGGCCCCACTTTCCAGCCCATGATGATCACCGGCATATTCCAGGGAATGATCGCACCGCACACCCCGAGCGGGACCCGGGTTACCAGGCAGTCCCCGGCCTTACCCAGATGCACAGTCTCACCGGCAGGCTGCCCGGCGATAGAGGCATAGTATTCGAGGATGTTTGCACATCCCCGGACCTCATCGATCGACTCACGCAGCGGTTTACCCTGCTCACGGGTAAGGATCTCTGCAAGTGCCTTGTGATCCCGGCGTACCAGCTCTGCGGCGCGGGAAAGGACAAGCCCGCGGTCCCTCATAGTCTTTTCCGACCATGAACCAAATGCCTCCTCTGCCGCATCGACCGCCGCATCCACGTCCACTGTGGATCCCCGTGGGACACGGTCGACAGATTCGCCGGTAGCCGGGTTGATCACGTCGATCCACGCTGCATCGGCCGCAGGAGCTGCCGATCCGTTAATAAGCATATCCATAGAAACGACCCGTCCTCTTGTGCATTAAGTCCATGCAGGAACATCCGCAAGCGCCCTATAAAATGGCAGCGGTTATCCCGTTCCCGCGTACGGGTTGCAGGATGAAGGTGTCGGGATCTCAATGGTGTCGCAGGAAAGGCTCCGGATCCTGCCGGTCAGGGTGGTACTGTAGGCACCTGACCGGTCGAGATGGGCTTTAAAGGCCGGGCTTTTCACCAGACCAATGAGCGTGACTATCCGGGGATCTTCAAGCATTTCCCGGCGCATTACCAGTTCGTACTGTTCCTCTGCGACCGGTAAGAACAGGAGACCGTGGGATGCTGCAAGACCCTGCGAACAGATCCCGGCGTCGGCCTGGCCGGCCCGGACCGCTGCGGCAACGGCCCCCGGAGTCGCCGCTTCATTATCGTAGCCCCGGATCCGGGTTGGCTCTAAGTGATGGGCTGAGAGCAGGGCATCGAAGAGATGCCGGGCCGGAGTGTCCTTGCGGGAATTGACCCAGCAGACGGCATCAAGAGCGTCAGGCCGGACTTCTTTTACCGAGACGATGCCCTGCTCCTGGGTCGCAATATTGACAAAGACCAGGTCCATCGATTCCAGGTACGGCAGGAGGGTCCTGCATTCTTTCATGACGGAGAATGCCGGAAGGCTCATCGGTGCGGCATGACAGGAGTTCCGTATGAGCGACAAAATCGCGCTGGTGTTGCCGGCGCTTGCCGTGTGGATGAAAAGACCCTGGTCGTGGGCGAGGTTTCCGAGCTCTTCAAGGACCGGGTCGATCGCACCGGAGAAGATAAGGGTTCGCTCGATGTTTGCCGGGTCGGTTGTCAAAAAGACCTCCAGTTCATGCTCAGCTTCGTACCCTTCCACAGGTGCCGGGATATGTGTGTAACCGTTTGACCTGACTGTCGACATCTGCACGACTGCACCCCGGGAACGGGCAATCCCCCAGTACTGGTCCTTGATCCTCCCGACCGATACCGGGACAAATTCGTCAAAGCCGAGATCGGAAGAGAGTGAGGTCGCAAGCCGTGCACGGACCGCATAGGTAGGGAACGGTGCAAGTCCCCAATATTCGAGAAGCGGCACGGCAAATTCCCGCAGAACGGTCTGGGCGGCGAGCGGGTAGCCCGGCAACCCGATGACCGGCGTATCGTGGATCTTCCCAAGCATCATGGGCTTGCCCGGCTTGACGGCAACACCGTGGAAAATCAGCTCACCGGTTGCCGAGATCGCGCCCGCAGTAAAATCCCGGGTACCGGCAGACGACCCGGCGGAGATCATGACCAGGTCGTTTTTTTCTGCAGCATGGCGCAGCGCTTCCTGTATAAGATCAGGTTCATCGCGGACAATCGGCAGGCGCTCGCACGAAGCTCCCATCGATTCGAGGAGCACCTGCGCCATGATAGTATTACTTTCCACGACCTGCCCGGGCTGTGGCCGGACGCCAAGGGGGACAAGTTCGCTCCCGGTCGGGATAATTCCCACCCGCGCTGATGTCACCTCCACTTCGGCGATACCGTAGGTTGCAAGCGCCCCGATATCAAAGGCCCGCACCACATGTCCCTTCGGGAGGACGAGCCTGCCTTCCCTGATATCTTCTCCGGCAGGCCGCACGTGCTGCCACGGGACTGCGGCTTTACGGATCTGGAAATGCCCTTTGTCCTCCCACGTATCTTCGATCATGATGACGGCATCGAACTCTGGGGGGAGAATATTGCCGGTATTGACCCGGGCAACATCGTCAAGGGTTACCGGGCATTGATCCGTTGCCCCAAACGTGTCCCGGCTTTTTACGGCGATGCCGTCCATTGCCGCGAGGTTGACTTCAGGCACCGAATACCGGGCATAGAGAGGGGTAGCAATTGCCCGTCCCAGCGCCCGGGTGACCGGAATGGATTCTGTTCGTCCGGGAATCGCAAACGAACTTTTAAGGAGACGCAGCGCCTCGTCAAAGGAGATAAGGGAGAGATACCGTTTTACCACGCTACATCACCGCGGTGCTTTCTTTTGTGGGGCCGGATGAAAAGAGGGTATCGCGGGGCATTATGGTAATCCCTATAGCCAATTCAGTACCCTATCCCGGTAATCCACAATAAAGAATTCGGTACAGCATAGCAATAAGCCACCGGATTCTTAGGAAAAATTGAATCGGAGGAACTTTTCGTCATTGTTGTTCCTTTTCTCTGGCGAAAACCGGTCCCGGTTGGACACGGTGTCAGGATAAACTATATCATCAGGATTTTCACATCTCAACATGCGTGGTGGCACGATGGCTGGCACAGAATCCCCGGACTCGCTTCCTGAAGTATCAGACCAGACATGGGAAGCGCTTGTAGAGAAAGAGAAAAAACCCGTGGCGGTCATGTTTTACAGTCCGATCTGCCCGTTCTGTCACCAGATTGAGCCCTATTTCAGGAATTATGCGGCCGAATACCGGGAGACCGTCACGTTCGTCCGGCTCAATATTCTTATCAACCCGTGGACGGCCGAGCGGTATGGCGTGCGGAGCACTCCCCCATTCAAATTTTTCTGTTTGGGCAAGCCGGTTCAGGAAATGATAGGTGCGGTGTATCCTGCCCTCCTCAAAAAAATAGTTGACGAAGTGCTTCTTCACGGGAAAGAGTGTGCGAAGAATTCAACCGGGATCGATTACGAGATCACCGGCTATGGATAGACTTGCCAGCCAGAAAGGTTGCTCAGATTGCCCGTTTGCAGCCGGAGGATTCTGCTGCCTCTGCCACAGCCTGAGCCACGGCCCGGGTCACGTTTCTGTTGAGGATGCTTGGCAGGATATGTCCCCGATGCGGTTTGTGGACGCACCCGGCGATCGCATGAGCCGCAGCCACCTTCATTTCGTCGGAGATCCGGGTGGCACACGCATCCAGCGCCCCCCGGAATATGCCCGGGAATGCGAGCACATTGTTGATCTGGTTTGGAAAATCGCTGCGGCGGTACCAACGACAGCCGCGCCTGCTGCAGTTGCTGCATCCGGCCAAATCTCCGGCACCGGGTTAGCCATCGCAAAGACAATGGGATCCTTATTCATCGATCGGATCATCGCCTGGGTGATGATCCCCGGACTCGAGACACCGATAACGGCATCCGCTCCTTCCATCGCATCGGCAAGCGAACCGTCTGCCGGCATGGTTGGTCACCTGGCTTAAGATAAACTTGTACTTGTTCTGGTAGAGGCCTTCACGACGGCGGTGGATGATCCCGCTGGTGTCGCAGACCGTAATCTCGCGTACCATCGTGCAGACAAGCGGATCGTAACCGATACACTTGAGAAGCCGGGTGATAGAGTAGCCCGCCGCCCCGGCCCCGCAGACCACAATATTGAGATCTTCAAATCTCCGGCCGGTGACCCGGCAGGCATTCAGCAATCCGGCGAGGACAACCACCGCGGTGCCGTGCTGGTCGTCATGCATGACGGGTATGCCGATATCCTGCAGAGCGTCTTCAACCTCGAAGCATTTGGGCGCAGCGATATCCTCGAGATTAATTCCGCCAAAGACCGGGGCAATATTTTTTACCTGGTCGATAAAATCGGTCTCGTAATTCTCAAAACAGATAGGAAACGCGTCGATCCCGGCGAATTCTTTAAAGAGGATCGCTTTTCCCTCCATCACCGGGATGGCGGCAAGGCCGCCGATATTCCCAAGGCCAAGAACCGCCGAACCGTCAGTCACGATTGCAATAGTGTTCCCTTTGAGAGTATAACGGTATGCGAGGTTCTTGTCCTGCCCGATCCTGCGGCAGACCTCTGTTACGCCAGGAGTATAGGCGCGGGAGAGGTCGTACCGGTTCCTGAACGGGACCTTGGACCGGATCTCCAGCTTCCCGTGATGCCGTGCGTGCAGCGCAAGTGATTCCCAGTAGATCTCGTCACGGTCGGCGGTGCCTGGCATAGTGTCTCTTCCTTAACGAAAAGAGCGTAACGAAACCTAATGAACCTTCTCCCTGGGAAAATACAGGCTTAACTCATCCTCGTCTTATTTGAGAAAGAGACCGTTATTTCCGGGCGAGCTTCGTTGCGATCTCCGCGACGTGCCGTCCCTGGTACCGGGCGCCCGCAGACTCTGGTTCGCTTGGCCACCGTTTCCCGTCATTTCCCGCAATGGTTGATGCACCGTACGGGGAGCAGCCCATCACCACATCACTCCGGGTCTGCTCTTCAAACGTGTATGGCAGGCCGACAATAATCATGCCGTGGTGGAGAAGGGTCATGTGGACACTTAAGATAGTTGATTCCTGGCCGCCATGCTGGGTACCCGAGCTGGTAAAAACGCTTCCGACTTTACCGGCCAATGCCCCTGCCTTCCAGATACCGCCGGTCGCATCAAAAAACTGCCGCATCTGGCCGCACATATTCCCAAAACGTGTGGGTGTCCCAAAGATGATCGCATCGAATTCGGTCATATCCCTTGGTGTGCAGACCGGCACCTTTGCAAATTCCTTCTGGAACCCGGCGGCCCCGGTCTTTTCGAGTACGTCCTGCGGCAGCGTTTCCGGGACGCGCATTAGTGCCACTTCAGTCCCTGGAACGCTTCGGGCTCCTTCTGCCTCTGCCTGTGCCATGCGGTGGATATGGCCGAACTGAGAATAATACAGGATGAGTAGTCTCATGATAGGATTTCCGTATATTGCGTATCGTTTACGGGGTTAAAGGGATATGGGAAAACGTTCGCAGCGATAAAGTTACATTTTAATACATCAATGAACAAAATTATACATTAAGGTATAGCCTCAATTGCCGTTCTGCCGGCGATACTGATAGCACGTCGTGTGTTTTCGCGGAGTACCTTTCGATATTACTGGTGTGAAGTTCCATGAAGTCAAAAGATATTGCCATAGTCGGCATCCTTCTTGCTGTCGGTGCGATCCTGCGGTATTTCCTTGCAATGCTCCATACGCCGCTGACGCCCAACATGATCATCGCGTTCTACTGTCTTGCAATCATCCTTATCCGGCCTAAAGTCTATGAGGCACTGGGGATCGGGATCGTTGCCGGTCTCCTGTCGATGCTCATATCCAGTTCGATATTTCCCCCGGCAAACCTCATCAGCGAACCGCTGGGTGCACTAACCTGCTTTGGCCTCTATGCACTCCTTTCGTCACGGACAAAGCTTGCCCCAACCGTGACCACGTTTATTGCGACGCTCGTAAGCGGTTTCTCGTTTGCCGCGATCGCGATCCTCTGTGTGACTGCGACCATCCTTGCCGCGTTTCACGGCAGTCTCGGGGCCTTCGTCATTGTCTTTATCCCCATCGTTGTCATAACGGCAGTATTTAATGCGATTATCGTCCAGATCCTCTACCTCCCCTCAAGCAGGGTGCTCGTACGAGGATCGGAATGATCGAACTCTCTGACGTCAGTTACACCTATCCGCACACGGTGCAGGAGGCCCTGCACCGTTTGTCCCTTGTTTTAGAGAAAGGCCGGTGTATTATGGTCACCGGCCCTTCCGGCGCCGGAAAGACCACGCTCTGCCTTGCAGCGTGCGGCATCCTTTCCCATGAGTACGGCGGGAAAAAAGCCGGCCTTGTTACCATCAACGGCAAAAACGTCGCGGATTACGCCGGTTTATCCGATATCGCCAGAACCATCGGGATCGTTTTTGACGACGCCGAGGCGCAGATGATCTTTACGACCGTCGAAGAGGAGATCCTCTCCGCGCTCGAGTACCGGGGTCTTGCCCCTGACGAGATTGAACGCCGCCTTGCCGCGATCATGGAGGTTACGTACCTCTCGGCATTGAAAGACCGTTCCCCTCACAACCTCTCCGGGGGCCAGAAGCAGCGTGTCGCCCTTGCCGCGACGCTTGCGCTGGGAAACGACGTCCTGATCCTCGATGAACCAACCTCAGAGCTGGACGAGCACGCGACCCGGCGGATCGTGGAGATTCTCTCAAACCTCAAGAGTCAGGGAAAAACCCTCCTCATCGTTGAGCACAAATACGACCAATTCAAAGAAATCGTTGATACCCTTGTGGTGATGGAGCATGGCACCATTTCAGCGATCGGCGCACCCGACGAAGAGCTCAAGGATGAACGGATCAGAAACATGGTCATCCCGGATTTTTCCGGGATCAGGAACCACGGTTCCTCCCCTGCTTTACCGGTTGATGCACCCCCGGTCATTGCCGTCCGGAACCTTTCCTATTCGTATGGTGATGTGCCGGCCCTGCATGACGTTTCCTTGAGTATCGGTGCCGGTGAATTTGTTGCCATTGTCGGGGAGAACGGTTCCGGCAAAACCACGCTTGTCCGGCAGTTCAACCGCCTCCTCACACCGACAACCGGGGATGTGATTATAAATGGCAGGAATACCCGGGACTCCACGATTACCGAATTAGCCCGGGATGTGGGTCTGGTCTTCCAGAACCCGGACCACATGTTCTTTGCCGATACCGTGCGGGACGAGATCGCCTTTGGCCTTGACAACCTCGGCATCGGGAACAAAGACGTCGTTATCGATGCGGCACTCGAAGATGCCGGCCTCCTGCACACCAAAATGCTTTACCCCCGGTGGCTTTCCCGGGGCGAGCGCCAGCGGCTTGCCATCGCCTGCGTGGTTGCCATGCAGCCAAAGATCATTGTCCTTGACGAGCCCACGACCGGCCTTGACGGCGAAGAAGCGCGGCTTGTGATTGAGCTCCTCAGGAAGCACCAGCAGAAAGGGCATACGGTCGTTGTTATCACCCATAACCGGGACATCGCACGGTACTGCGCCGACCGCATCATCACCATGAACCAGGGTCGAATAGTATCAGACACGAGAGTGGAGGAGCCGGCCCATGGCTGAGATCCTGCAGGTACGTCCACAAGGACGGCTTCTTCCACCGGCTCTCCCCGTTTACAAAGATCCTCTTTATCATCGTCGTAGCGGTGATGTGTGTCCTTGCGACCGGCATCCCCCTCCTTCTCCTGATGGTCGCGGTCCTGCTTCTTATCGCGTATATCAGCCATCTGCACCGGGAACTGATCCAGCAGCTCAGGCTTCTCCTTATCATGAGTGTTGTGTTTATCGTTATCACGATTCTCACGATGCCCAATGGCGCGACCATTGGCACGCTTATTCCCGCCGGAGTACCGGTGATAGGCGGGGCAATACCAGTCACGGCCGGGGCGATCGTGATCGGGATTATCCTTGCACTCCGGTTCGTCGTGCTGATCTTCGCGTTCCAGCTCTTCCTGATCTCAACCCAGCCCCGTGACCTGGTGCATGCTTTGGACCGGTTGCACATGCCGGTCGATTATATCCTGATGTTTATTATCGCACTCCGGTTCATCCCGACCCTCCAGATAGAGGGGACGCGGATCCACGAGGCACAGCTCGCCCGGGGCTATAATCCGGGCACCGGGGTACTCGGGAAGATCCGGAGCGTCTCGCCCATAATCGTCCCGCTGGTCTCAAATGCGCTCCTGCGTTCTACGGTGCTCGGCCTGACTATCGATATGCGGGGATACCGGACGGGAACCCGGACCCGTGTCCGCGAGCGCAGGTTTGCAACCGGGGATTACGTCCTGATGAGCAGTCTTGTAGTCGCGGCAGCGGGATTTACCGCCGTCGCTTTCCTCTCACCGAGTCTGATCTTTTAAATTACCTGTTTTTTCGATGTTATGTATCATCATTAGAATCTGATGATGGCCCATCCTTGTCCTCTTCATAGGTAAAGACATCATCAATGCCGACCCCGAAAACATGCGCAATCCGGTACCCCAGTTTTAACGATGGGCAATATTTGTCTTTCTCCATGGAGATGATCGTATTCCGGGTCACTCCGGCACGCTCTGCGAGCTGCTCCTGTGTCATATTTCGCTCAGCCCGGAGTACTTTAATCCTGTTTTTCATTGCAACCTTGAGGATCAGTATTTTTTGTCGTAATAGAGATAAAATGCTCCGAACGTTCCCAGGAGAATGACGACAACACTTCCTACGGTCATACCGACAAGCCCCCTGTTCTCGTTTTCCTGGAAACCCTCCCTGACATAGGAACAGTACGCTATTGCCTCGGATTCGTTCATGGCATTCAGGTTGTGAATGGTTGTTTGTCGGATAAGGGTTTGCGGGCCTGGTACACTTCCTGGCTTATACTCGGTTATTGTCATGGATTGCGTCCCGTCAGCATTAATGAATATTTTTCCGGTGATTATCGGGGTAAGAGGGATGCTCACCACAAAGGAATACAGGATAATCGCGACAATCGCCCCTCCGATAACGACAACTTCGAGTGTACGAAGAGCGGCTTTACTCCGGATCCTCTTCTCCCGTTCGTCTGCTATCACAACGTCAACCTGCGCGCGGCAGGCAAGGACAACGATGATTCCGAGCGGGATGGCAATGACCGGGACCAGAAAATTACCGGCTGCCATCGACCACCCGACCATTGCGGCCACCATACAGGCCACGATGAGGGTACAGGTAAGATAGGTTAGGCGTTTCATGAAAATCACCCCGAAAGGGTAAATCGTTCTGAGCAGTAAGTGTCCCCGTATATTGTTGCATAAGTCTTGGTATCGATCCGGTCATTACTAATATTGATGAGATATTCATTCGGCGGGAATTTTGAAAGGTCGACATCCGTAGACCACAAGTTCGTATTCCCGGTTCCACGGACGACTTCCACATCATCTGATGCCCCGACGCCGGACGCCGACATTCCCCCGGTTCCCATGTTCACGCTCACATCAATTTCCGTGGGAAATACTTCCAAAAGCAATATCGTCCCGGTGGGAAGGGTGGTTGTTCCCGTGATTGTATAGGTACGGTTAGTGAATTTACCCGGTAACGTATCAATCATGATAACTTTGCAGGGCCCGGCAACCGATCCTTGTGACGTAAGATTGTAGATGATTTTGTCCTGGTTAGATGTGGTATTCGTCAGCCTGAGCCGGGCCGTGGCAAGAAGATTACCCCGGGAACCGGTATCGTTCGTCGAATAAGCATTTATCTCGTATTCTCCGGGCGGGAAGCTGGAAGTGTCAAGTATGCCTGACCAGCTGTTCGCCATTCCCCCACCCCGGACAATGAACGCATCCACTCTCCCGACCGGGGAATTTTTCCCGGGAGCATAGGAGGCATTGACAATATCCAGTTCCAGCATCGTGCCGGCCATAAGGTTCGTCGTCCCCGTGATGACTATGAGATCTCCGGGAACCTGATCCGGGATGGGATCGATGGTAGCAGTGGAGAAGATGGAAAAGGAACCGGTCAGGAGGATAATGGCGAACATGACGACCAATATCACGGCAGATGCAATACCAGCATAGGTGAGATATTTCTTTTTCATAGGCGCGCCACATGTAATGTATTTTGTGCATTACGTGAAAAATTTTTATCTTTGATCCAGCATTTCGGTTTTCGGAAAAGGGTGAATGGGGTGTATTTCCCTAGCCTGAATACCTGCTTATTGCAGGGTAAAGTAGGCGATTCCCAGAGGTTTTTCCATCTCAAATTGGCCTTCTTTTGCTACCCCCACAAGGACCACCCACTTCCCCGGTACTTGTCGGCTCATATCGGCGGCAAACGATACCCGGTTTGCTGTGCCGTCGCCTTTCGTTACCATGTTATTTCCCCCGTCACCACTTGCGGTCATATTGACGCCGGTCGGCGGTGTTCCGGTGTCCGGCATGATCTGCCAGAGCAGGTTGGTGCCTATGGGTAGACTGGTAGTTCCGGTGATGAGGAACTGATCCCCGACAGACCGGTTACCGATTGCGTTTAAATGGATGTAATTGCTTGCAGTGATTGTTGGTTGTACCGGTGTGGCACTTGCAAGGGAGGTGCCGTTCAGCGTGAAGGAGGCGGTCGCTTTGACGGTCCCCGGCCTGTACGTTCCTTTTGCCGGGTCACCGATCATCTGGGTCACGGTTATGTTGAGCGTGCCCGGTTTTAAGATGGAAGTGTCGATCGGCATGGAATACCGGTGAACGCCGTTGGTTCCTGCGTTTACCTCGGTATTTCCTCCAGTGCCGCCTACCTGAATCATTAGAGATGCGTCTGCCGGGAGATTCGTTGAACCGGTAACGATCAGAAGATCGCCGGTTGTTTTGTTGGCGATGGGATCAATGGCGATGTACGGTGGTGTATCAACCGGGGTGCTTTCCATAGCAGAGGATTGGACGCTCGTGTTCACGTTACTTACCGGTTTAACGGAGATGAATGGTTTGAATACCGAATATCCGGTGACCATGCCGACGCAGATTAAGGTGGCAATAATACCGACAGCAAGAATGCTGCCGATTACAAGGTTCTGGTGTTTCATAAGGTTTCATGCATTGTATATTTGGCATAATGTATAAACTTTTTGGCATTATGCACAGTTTTTTTTGCAACTATAAGACTTGAGCAAAACCGCTTCCTAACGGGTCTATCGTATAGTTTTACCGGATCTGCCAATACGGGACCGGATTCAAAAGCGCACTATCAACAATTTAATGTGTTGCCGTTCACAAGTCCCTCTCACAAAAGCAGGAGGGACCAGGAAGCATGGAACACTCAGAGGGAAGTGAGATTCCCACCCGGATCCTCGGGCGCACCGGGGAACGGGTTTCGGTCATCGGTCTAGGCGGGGCTCATCTGGGTCTGCCGGATCTTTCGGAGCCGGAGAGCATCCGCATCATCCGCACCGCGATCGACAACGGGATCACGTTTCTTGATAACTGCTGGGATTACAACGAAGGACGAAGCGAGGTCAGGATGGGGAAAGCGCTCCGCAACGGGTACCGCGAGCGGGCATTCCTGATGACAAAGATTGACGGCCGCGACCGGATCTCTGCCGCCCGCCAGATCGACGAATCGCTTGCGAGACTCCAGACCGATCATGTTGATCTCCTGCAGTTCCATGAAATTATCCGTGCTGACGATCCGGACCGGATCTTTGCTGAGGGTGGTGCACTGGAGGCCGTGATCGACGCACAACGTGAGGGAAAAGTCCGCTATATCGGCTTTACCGGCCATAAGCACCCGGAGTTCCACATAAAGATGCTTGAGACCGCGACCCGCCACCACTTCCGGTTCGATACGGTCCAGATGCCCCTGAACGTGATGGACGCCCATTTCGAGAGCTTTGAAAAGAAGGTCTTGCCGGCTCTAGTGCAGGACGGGACCGGTGTGCTCGGGATGAAGCCGATGGGCGACCGGTACATTTTCGACAGCGGGATAGTGACAGCCGTTGAATGCCTGCATTACGCGATGAGCCTCCCGACGAGCGTCGTTATAACCGGCTGCGATTCTATGCAGGTGCTGGATCAGGCGCTCATGGCGGCCCGGACGTTTCGCCCGATGACGGTGGATGAGACCCGGGAGTTGCTCGCACGGACAGCCAAGGCTGCGACGAAGGGGAAATATGAGCTGTATAAGACGACGCACGTGTTTGATTCGACCAGCAGGAATCCGGAATGGTTGGGGTGAGAGAAAACCGATGCTGGTTCTCACATATTGGTTTGGGGATCTCTCTGGTAGTTATTGAAAAGTCCTTTTGAATAGAGTAAAAGGAAGAATGAGGATTTAAGACGATTGCTGATGAGAATGGTGTAAAAAAATTGAGTTTCAAGAGTGCGTTTTAGCCTTAAATTACCTTTCAAGTGAAATCGCGAAACAAATACTTAATTATACTAATGTTTTATTCTGAATAATGGTCGATAATGAGATTTCATTGTGGGCTAATTTAGACTTAAAAGATCATGCTACCAGATTAAATGACGAAATGGAAATCAATGAAGTTAAACTTCCACGACTCTATAACTCGTTACATCCAAAATTTATGTCAAAACCTCATTTATATTCAATCTATTATGACTCTTATAGATGCATTCTGTACGGATTGTATCATCCCGGAATTATGTTACTCGGACAACTTATTGAAGTTACAATTAACGAAATTATTTTTGTACATGACAATGTAAGAATGCAAGGACCATTAGCACATTCCATAAAATATTCTGAAGATACAACTGGAAAGAGAAGAAAATGTTCTACTACTCCTCTTTTCCCCAAATTCGTTATCAATTTTTTAAAACGAGTACAAGAGTTCAGAGACCCCTATATTCATTTAAATTATACTAAATTGTTCAAGAACGATAAAATTAAAATCGCTAGATTCTCTGTAGGCAAAACATATCAAGAAAATTTTCAAAAACTGGAAAGTGTTCTTACTAAATCATCTGTAGGTGAGGTTTCCTATTTTGAAATAAATCCTGCATTTGATAATTCGGTAGCTGATATAACCAAACGAAATAATGAGCCAGCGTGGGCACGGGATTGGGCTTGGGATATATATCCATTTTTTGAATTTCTAATCGATGAATATTTAACGTTCGAAGATTATCAAAAACATGTCAAATTATACGGGACAAAATTTGACACGATTCCGCTAATGGATGATAAAATTTAAGATTTTTAGATTTGACAAAGAAGTATTTCTCAATACGTGTAGCCTGCATAAATCGTTGCTCAATGGAATAATTTTTTGAGAGGAGATTCAGACTTGAAAGGGATGACGCCCCATCCGGAAATTAAATGGGGTCCCTATTTGTTAATGATTTGGACTTAAAAAGTGAAGCGCCTCGGCCGGGATTTGAACCCGGGTCAAAAGCTCCGGAGGCTTCTAGGATGTCCACTACCCTACCGAGGCAAACAGGCAACCATGTCCATGGTGCGCTAGCCTGACTTCCCCAGCGCGAATCATCCTGTATGGTAACAAAGATAACCGCGACGGTGAAGGAATAACCAACGCTCGATGAATCACAGTTCCATATTAACAACACGTTTAATGGTATTAAAGCTCTCCAAAAGTGGGAAGAAAAAGGCTTCGTCGACCCCGATGATACTGTATTTATTGTTGGGTATCTAGTAGTCTCCCAGTCCCAAACGGTTCGGGAGGTATCGGGCACAGGGTGAGGGCCTTCCAGCCGTCCCGCGCCCTCTCGAATATTATGAACCCGCACGGATCGGAAGGGGGATACTGCCACATCGAGACAGTTATTTCCGGTAAAAAGAGAAATGACCCAACTGTGATGTATCAGGCGCCCTCGTATGAGGTGAATATCAAGGCATGTGAGACTTTAGGGGGAGATTCCGGAGACATTACAACAAAAAACTTATAGAAAAATTTCGAAATTAAGAAATAAAATATTATGTATATGATAATGTACTATGGAATCCTTACAACGATGGAAACATAGTGTTGTGAATATTGAATTAAGACAAAATCGTGATGATTATAGAATATCCGGAACTGCAATTTTTGTATCATACAAAAAGAAATATTTTTTAATTACTGTTGCTCATTTGTTGAATGATAAAACCAAATTAAGTACTTCTTTATCGACTAAACAGCTATTTAGAATCCCGTTGTTGTATGAATTAAACGATGAAATCAAAAGACGAATAATTACTAAAAATCTTTATTTCGATGATAAAAAGGTATTGCGTCTTCAAGTAACTCGGGATAATGTCCCTTTTGGACACGACGGGGAAGAAATTGCAGCTTCCAAATCTATACAATTGACGGAATCTGATTCTATTGATTCTGCTGTTACGGTTCATCAAAATATTGACCTTGCAATAATCTCGTTACGACCACGTTTATGTGAATTCGCAACTAGAATTTTCATGAGTCAACCTACATTTGGAGAAGAGCTCCTTATGCTTGGATATCAACCAATTGCATTTGAAGAAATAGCCAAAGAACCTATCCAAGAAGGTGAAGATATTTTTACAGTTGGTTTCCCAGAAGATATCTCTCAGATTAAAAAACAGAAAATAATAACTGAAAAATACGAAGAATATTTTTCAGATGATATCGTTCTTCCTAGTTTTACCTTCGGAAAGGTATCGATGGCATCATCAGATTTGGATTACTTTTGGGGAGATTTAAGGATATATTGGGGAAACAGTGGGTGTCCAGTAATTTCTAATAATAAACTAATTGGAGTTGTTACACGCCACGCAGTTCTTGACAAAAATGATAGACAAGAAATTCTTCCTTTTGCTAAAATAGTAAAAGCCAATTTTATACCAGAATTATTAGAAGAACAAATTAAGAAGGACGAAGCGTTTTATGATGTAGAAATGAACTATATTAGATACCCCAATTTTTTTTATAATCCTGATTTATTCATGTCCATAGAAGAGAGAACTAAAGCAGGAACGTTAAATCATCTTGATGAATTTAACAATTATCGTGATACTTTCAATTAAGGATTGCAGTTAACACTTTTCCAGATATATATCTCATCTAAAAGGGACAAACACGGTTAAGGATTATCTTTGCATAATTTTTGCATTTTTCACAGTTGACTCTGTATTCTTGATTCAACATTTAAATGCTAGATTTTTCCGCGCGCTTTTGATTTTGTAATTGATTAAAAACAGAGCAAATTACCGTCGGCACCCGGACTCCCTACCGAGGCAAATTTACCATACTTATTCTTGTGTGCTTCCATATAAATGAGAAGGTTCTCCAGTCACCTTACTGCTTTTTGACCTGGTAAAGATGCCAGATTTTGCAGGCCCCCTCATGGCTCACCATGCACGGCCCGACAGGTGTCCGGGGCGTACAGACCTTGCCGAAGAGTTTGCAGTCGGTCGGCTCGGCAATCCCGCGGAGTACCCGGTCGCAGATACAGGCGGAGTGCTTGCTCACTTTCTTGTATACAATATCGAACTTCTTCTGGGCGTCGTACTGCTCAAACTCTTTCTTGAGCCTGAGTCCGGACTGCGGGATAACCGGGAAACCACGCCACTCAACGTCGGACGACTCAAAGACCTCGTACATAATCTTCTTTGCCTTGACGTTCCCATCCCGGGTGACCGCACGCGGATAGGCGTTATCGACCCGGTGTTTTCCTTCGCGGATCTGCTCGACCAGCATCACCAGACCAAGCAGGATATCCTCGGCCTCGAAACCGGCAACGACCTGCGGGACTGGGAACTGCTCGTACTCCTCGTATCCCATCACCGTGCAGACATGGCCGGGTAACACAAAACCGTCGAGTTTTGCCTCCCCCTGCTCAAGCAGCCACTTCATTGCCGGGGGAACGACCCGGTGACAGGAAAGGATCGAGAAGTTTTCCGGAGGATGCGTCAGGATAGAGGCAGCGACGGTTGGGGCTGTCGTCTCAAAACCGACCGAGATAAAGACAACCTCCTTGTCGGTCTTCCCGGCGATCTCAACGGCTTTGTGGATCCCCTGCACGATTCGCACGTCCCCGCCGCAGGATTCCAAGGATCCTTTAGAGCCGGGAACCCGGAGGAGGTCACCATAAGTTGCAATAATGCAGTCTTTTTCCACGAGATCGAGAGCGGCGTCGATCTCACCCTGTGGCGTGATGCAGACCGGGCAGCCGGGGCCCATAACGATCTTTAACTGTGGGGGCAGGATACTGCGCAGGCCGGTCCGGGCAATCGCAGCCTCGTGCGTACCGCAGATGTGCATAAAAGTCATATCCCGGTCCACCAGTCCGCGGAGAGTTGCTGCTATCTCGTTTCCCGTCGCCATGCTATCTTATACTTATTTAGAACCCTGCAACATAAGTTTACGTGTATGGATGACAGCCTGTTCTTCGCCATTCTGACCATTCTTGCCGGTCTTGCCGTGGCAGGAATCGCACGTATGATCGTGCGGTGGCTGGAGAAGTTTGCCGAGACCACCGAGACAAAATGGGACGATATCATCGTCGCCGCCATCGGCACGCCCGTCCAGGTCGGTATTGTTGCAATCTCGGTGTATATCGCCCTCAAGGATTTCAACATCGTCCCGGCGCAGTATGCGTGGATCCTCTCTGACAAGGTGCTCAATTCGATCTATATCCTGCTGGGGACCTGGATCGCCTCCTCCCTTCTCCACGACATCATCCGGATCTACGGACGCCAGCTGGCCGAGTTAACCGAAGGAGATACCGATGACCGTATCGTCGATCTCCTCGAACTTGCCGTACGTTATGTAGTCTGGTTTGTCGGGATCATGCTGGTCTTTGTCAACCTCGAGATCAACATCACCCCCTTCCTTGCCGGTGCCGGTATCGCCGGTTTGGCCTTTGCGCTCGCTGCCCAGGACCTGATCTCCAACTTCTTTGGCGGCGCGATCATCACGGTCGACAAACCATTCAAAGCAGGTGACCGTATCGAGGTTGACACGTTTTACGGTGACGTCGTCGCGATCGGTACCCGGAGCACCCGGATCAAGACTATTGATGGAAAGATCGTCACCATCCCTAACAATAAGATCACCTCCGGGAGTGTGGTCAACTACTCGGAACCAGACCCAAAAATCCGGTACACGATCCCGGTCACGGTCGCGTACGGCACCGATATCGCCCGGGTCAAGGAAGTACTTTTCGAGGTAGTCACCGATGCGATCAACAATACGGATTATTTTGCTGCTGAACCGGCGCCAAGGATCTTTTTCCAGGAGTTCGGGGATTCAAGTCTCAAGTTTGTGATCTATGTCTGGGCAAAGGCTTACAATATCCCGGACGAGGTCAAAGATGCCCTCAATGTCCGGATCGCGGCACGGTTCGCAGCCGAAGGAATCGAGATCCCGTTCCCGCAGCTCGAAGTCCGGATGAAGCAATAATCTCTTTTTCAGGATCGTTTTACCGCAGGGAGTGCTTCCTTACCTGCCGCAGCTTTACGCCTCTTAACTGCACCCGGGACAGATCAGCACGTTTATGGGCACCTGCCGACACATTTCAAGATAATGCTCGGGCTCTCTACCCTTTGTCTCCACCATGAACCGCTCCCGCTGGCGCTTGCAAAGATTGCCGAGGTTACCGATTCGATCGAGATCATGGATGAGGGTCTCCACTTCCTCAAAACCGCTGAACCCCTCCTCTCCCATTCATGCATGTTCTCCATCCACGCACCCTGCCGGGGGACCAACCTTGCAAGCACACTCGAGCCGATCCGCCGGGGAAGCGTTACCGTGATGAAGGAGTGTTTCGCCATCGCAGCTGAGGTGGGCGCAGAGGTCGTTGTGCACCCCGGTTACTTTGCATGGCCTGAGGAGCGGGCGCCAGCTGAACAACAGCTCACCCGTTCTCTTACGGAGCTCTCTGCCGCCGCACGTGAATATGGCGTATCGTTTTCTGTCGAGAATATGGGCGACTGGGAGTATTTCTTCCTTAAGACTCCGGAGGAGCTCCCACTGATCGAAGGCTACAACTTCACCCTCGATGTGGGTCATGCCCACCAGAACCACTATCTTAAAGAGTTCCTCGCAGTCCCGGCGCAGCACTACCACCTGCACGACAACGATGGTACTGCAGACTCCCACTGGGCCGTTGGCAAAGGTACCATTGATTTTAAGCCCGTAATGGCGACCATAAAGAAGGGCGGCGGATCCCCGGTGATTGAAGTAGAGGACTTCGAGGGCGCAGTTGAAAGTATGCGCCTTCTTGAGAGAATGCTTTAACTAAATGGTCACTATCACGGATGCGGATTGGTAAAGGTCTCCGCAATATTTTATAATATTCACCGACAATGTATCTAGGCAACCAGCCTGTGTGGCTCAGCCGGTAGAGTACTTCCTTGGTAAGGACGAAGGAAAAACGACCGCTTCCCATATAGGAAAGATGCAAGAATACCACGTGCCTAAGTGACTCAGCCCGGCAGAGTACCTCCTTGGTAAGGAGGAAGTCGCGAGTTCAAATCTCGCCTTAGGCTTAATAAGTCAAAATCGCCCCTCTTTCCATTTTACCCATACGAATCTTATTGCCCTGAGATCTACCAAAAGATGGCTATGGTGAGGGCATTCCCTGGGGTTTTTTGATCTCTCTTGGTAGATTAGTATCTACAGCTGTCCCTTTGCGGTCATTACCTGCCTGTATCCCTCGCGGGCATCCCTTACTCTGTGGTATTGGTGCCCCCGATCAATTCCTTTTATGATTTACCTATAGGACAACAAAGGTGCATATGAGACTACCCGCGTATGGCGAGTGGAGGGTTCAAGGTCGGGACCCTGAGGCCATGCCATCGGATCATACAGGAGTCGTACTATGGGGGAAAGCGGGATGGAGAGATTCCCGCTTTTAAAAGAATGGGGTCTTATGCTTGAGGGATGTGTTCAAATATGCGGAGGAGTGCAGAGGGATTGATCAAATACTGCACAATGATTTATTACCCCATTGTAATATATAAATATTTCCATTTACAAAATCAATCGGAACGTTTCATTTAATGAAAAAGAGAGAAGCAAAGCTGACTTCAGGCGCCAGATCTCTTCCAGGAACTGGCAGAATACGGTCCGGTTTGCCAAAAGGGATACCAAAAAAGACAGCGGGAGATTTTCTTCCCGCTTTATTAGGCTGGATCTTTCAGGGTTAATGGTTCTGATGAAGAGGTACTTGTCTTGTCTTTGGATCGTGTGGCAGTTTCTCCACGCGGTGCCGGTGTGCATCGGGTGAGGATTTACCGGTCCGGAGGAGTCCTGCTTGGATCTTGAGATCGTGTCTGCCATTTCTGGCAAACGGAAGTTCGTGATGAGCGTCGCGTCTGGGTATCATCTCCTTACTGGTCGATCCTGTTAGAACCTGCCTCCGGAGCCGGCAGGTTCCTTTTTTGCATGACGGGTGGATCTCTCTCCGGTTATTGTTCATGCTGGTGTTGCTGAATCAACAACACCATGTAAAGTAGATATTACATTTTGTAATATAAACTTTCTGGGCGGATCGCCGGAGCACATGAAAATCGATAGGTAAACCGCTTAACGCTCGATAAGTCGGATATGCTCCACGGTCTTTGCAGCAAGGACATCCTCGCCACTCAGGTGCGCCACATCCGAGATTGCTTCGAGCACATGCACGGAATCTTCCAGAAAAGAGAGCACATCAGCGGGAAAGATCTCGATCCCGTATTCATCGGAAAGGTAGGCTCCAATCTGCCGGTGGTCGAGGCCGTTTTCACGCAGTTCAATGACTTTTTTTGCAAATTTTTTTTCCGGGCAGCCGCATAGCGGTGAGTTCTTGCACTTGCACCGGAGAAAATCGTTAAAAAAATGTAATAACTGTTCGCGGATGGCGTAATCAAGCGCATCGAAATTAAAATGGGTGGTGATGGTCTCAAGCATTACCGGGGAAAAGGCGAACTCGGGCACCCGGTAGCCAGCGAGACGCTCGATCTTTTTTGCGTGACGGAACCGTGCCCTGCCTGCAATCAATCGTCTTCTCCCGTCGACTCATCAAAGTTCTTGAGGGAACCCATCGCTTCAAACATTCTCTCGCATTCGATGAGCCACTCATCAAACAGGGTCGGGTTCTCAAGATCGTCTTTCACGTACTTCCCGCAGCAGGCTGCGCCATCGATAACGCTGGCACCGATATCAGACGCAATCCCGAGCGCCTGTTCCATATCCTTGTCGATAGCTTCCCTGCCCTTTTTCACCAGTGTTTTTATATCCTTGTCAAACCCGCCGGCCAGGTACTTGCGGCAGGACGCAAAGAGAACGAGCTTCGGGAGCTGGAGGATCTCGATGATCTCTTCGAGATCACCCTCAGGTGCGGCAGACATAACGATTGCCTCGACCTGTACAGCTTTTCCTGCGCATCATCACTCGAAAAACGCTTGTTCTGGAAGAGCTTGATGATCTTGAGCACTTCAAGCGTAATGTCGACCGAGAAACTATCGAGCACCCGGAAACCTTCGGGCATCTCGTCGCTCTTGGGATCGATCTCGAAGCTTGCTTCGCCAAGCGATTTTACCCAGTTGTCCCAGCGTTCCTGGTTGTAGAAGATGTAGAAGAGCTTCAGTGGTTCCTCTTCTGCCTTTTTGCTCGCCTTTTTTGCCATTTCAGTACACTATTCGCTTCGCCGATTAAAGAGTTTCGTTCTCCCCTGCGTGCAAAGTACAGGAGTCGCTGGTGGAAAATGATCCCGGTTTGGCTGACATCAGGGTGTCCACCAACGGTTATCAGCTCATGCCTTCCAATATCTAGGATAACTATGGCGGGGCAGGAACTAGAAAGACTCGTGATGGTGCGCTACGGCGAGCTTTTCCTGAAAAGTGATCCGGTCAAGTACCATTTCATCGGTATCCTGCTGCGCAATATCCGGCGGGCACTGGAAGCAGCCGGCCACTCCTGCCGGTTCGAGAGCCCCCGGGGAAGGATCTTTGTCTTTGGTGAAAAGCCCGAAGAGATTGCAGGAATCATCGCACGGGTATTCGGCGTTGTCGACGTAAGTGTCGGCACCCGGGTCGAGGCCACACCTGAGGCCCTGCGCGACGCGGCAGTCGCCCTTGCCACCTCCCGGCTGCACCCTCCCTGCCGGTTTGCGGTGCGGGCAAAACGCCAGAGCAAGACGGGCATGAACAGCCAGGAGCTGGGTGAGTATGTCGGTTCTGCCATCTACGATGCGATACCCGGACTTTCGGTCGATCTCACGGATCCGGAGTACGAACTGTTTGTGGAGGTCCGGGACTGTGGCGGGCTTGTCTACGATGCACGTATCCCGGCGCCGGGAGGGCTCCCGTGGGGGTCACAGGGAAAGGTGCTCTGCCTGCTCTCATCGGGGATCGATTCCCCGGTTGCATCGTGGCTTGCAATGAAACGGGGCTGCGAAGTATCGTACCTGCACATGGACGGCGGCCGGTGGGCGGGTAGCGACGTCAGGGAAACAGCGATCGAGAACCTCAGGCGGCTGTCACTCTGGTGTCCGGGCGCTGATCTGCAGATGATCGTCGCCGACACCGAACCATTCTATGACCGGATGCAGGAATACCGTATCCCGGCCCGGCTCAGGTGCGTACTCTGCAAGCGGTTCATGCTCCGGGCTGCCGCGAACCTGTGCGGGCGGGAGGGTGCACAGGCCATTCTCACCGGGGAAAATCTCGGGCAGGTGGCTTCCCAGACGTTGGCAAACCTTGCGGTGATCACCGATGCCACCACTCTCCCGGTGCTCCGGCCTCTTATCACCTACGACAAGGCTGAGACGATCGACCTTGCCCGGAAGATCGGGACATTTATGGGTAAACAGGGCGATCTTGCCTGCCGGGCGGTGCCGCGTATGCCGGCGACTGCCGCTTCGGGTCTTGCGGTCAGGGAGAGCGAAGCCGTGCTCGGTATCGACGAGCTGCTGGATACCGTACTCTCCCGGGTCCGGTATGTAACCGCACGCAACGGGAAGATTCTCTAAAAGAATGCAATTGGCTGTGCCTGAGAACCCTCGTCTTTTGGGATCCTGTATGGAACGGGTTTTTGGCCTCTTCGGTTAACAATATATTACAATATGTTCAATAAACATTACAAAACATGCCCGGGCAGGAAGGCTACGAACGAGCGTCCTGCCGCGTCGCAGGGTGATTGATCTGATCGACCGGGACGTTATCCTGAAATACAAGGCAGAGATTCTCCTCGCCGGAATCCTCATCGTATCTGCGTTCCTCAACATCTGGAGCATCTGGAACCAGGGATTTACGAACACCTTTTACGCGGCGGCAGTCAAGAGCACGCTCGTCAACCCTGCCGCCGGCTTCTTTAACTCCTTTGATCCCGCAGGATTTGTCACCGTAGACAAGCCACCGGTAGGTCTCTGGGTGCAGGCGGCGTTTGCAGCAGTGCTTGGTTTTAAGGGATGGGTTCTCGTCCTCCCGCAGGCACTCGCCGGGATCGGTTCAGTTGCCCTCACGTATTTCATCGTTGCCCGGCCGTTTGGGAAACCGGCCGGTCTTGTTGCGGCCCTTGCCCTTGCAGTTACTCCCATCCTCGTCGCTGTGTCAAGGAACGGCACCATGGATACCCAGCTCATCTTCGTTCTCCTCCTCGCGGTCTGGGCAGTCCTCAAGGCAACACGGGAGCAATCCCTGCCATGGCTTCTGGTCTCGGTCATCCTGGTCGGGATCGGTTTCAACATCAAGATGATCCAGGCGTTTGTCGTTGTCCCCGCCATTCTTATTGTCTATCTCCTTGGCACCACCGGCTTTTCCTGGAAAAAACGAACACTTCACCTGGGAATCGCTGTCCTCGTCCTCGTCGGCGTTTCCCTTTCCTGGGCAGTCGCTGTCGATATGGTGCCTGCAAGCGAGCGCCCCTATATCGGTGGGAGCGGGGACAATACGGTACTTGGTCTCATCGTCAACTATAACGGACTCGAGCGCCTGGGCCTGGAAAACCGTGGAATGGCCTTCGCCGGCGGCGATGGTGCAGGAGACCCGAGGACCGGCGCTCTCAGGCAATCTCCGGCAACCGGCGTGAGAACAGCTGGTGCAGGTCAGTATGGGGATATGGCTGCTGCTCGGGATGGTGCCCCCGGAGGGACAGCAAACGGGGAGGGTACGCCCGGAATTACCCGTTTCTTAGGCGAACAGCTCGCAGGCCAGTTCTCCTGGCTCCTTCCTCTTGCCTTGATCGGGCTTCTTGCGTGGGTACGAAGACCGGCATCTCTCACCCTCAAAGGCTTTGAGGACACCGGCATTACCGGGGAGCGGGGGCTCACTCTTACAGCGATGCTGCTCTGGCTCGTACCCGGCCTGCTGTTCTTCAGCTATTCGACCGCATTCGGACACACGTATTATATTGCGACCATTGCGCCACCTCTTGCCGCTCTTGTTGGGATCGGCGTCGTCGCAATGTTCCGCGAGTACCTGGCCGAAGGCTGGAAAGGCTGGATCTTTGTCGGGGCAGTACCTGGTAACCGGGCTCCTGCAGGCCCTCTTTTTGTCGTACGATGCCCAGTGGTCCGGGCCCCTTGTCCCGATTGTACTTTTGGGAACCATCGGTTGCGCCGGGGTACTCGGCTGGTTCCGGTTGAAGGGACATGGGATATCACCGAACCTTAAAACGGGTGTAGCTACAGCAGCCATCGCCCTCCTCTTTATCGCCCCACTGGTCTGGTCCTGCACTCCCATCCTGTACGGGGACACCCAGGCCACTGTGGGACCCCCATCCGCCCGGATTGGGGGAATGGCGGCCGGGATTATGCCGGCTGGTCTTGACCGGGCAGGATTTGCCGGGGACGGCGGCCGGGAACGACTGTCCGGTCTGGGGAATGCAAGCTATACCTTTGGCCGGGGTATGCTGACCCCGCCGGGTACAGGAGCAGCAGCAACGTCCGGGCTCGCCAATTACCTGCTTGCCAACACTACCAATGAGACCTGGATACTTGCTGTCCCAAGCAGCCAGTCCGGGGCAGACCTGATCATCGAGACAGGAAAGCCGGTCATGGCAATTGGTGGATTTTCCGGCAGCGACCGGATCCTGAACCTGAGTTCACTCACAACTCTTATCCGGGAGGGCAAAGTCCGGTACTTCCTCACCAGTGGCACAGGTGTCGGCGGGATGAGTGGCGGCAACAGTGAACTATTCAGCTGGGTGACCGACCACTGCACTGCCGTGAACCTGTCCTCTGGAAATGAAACCAGCGTCACCCCGGCCGGCGCTTTAGGGGCGGGTGTCCGCACCACCGGGTCCCTGTATGATTGCGCCGGCGCAGCCGGTCCCTGAGCCTTTATCGTATGACCGTTCGTTGTGGGATGAGTCTGGGAAATACGTTTTTTACTGCTCTTTCCCGGGAAAAGATTATCGGGTTTTTCGTCATCGGGATAGTTTCCACCCTTATCGATGTCGGCCTTTTGTATCTTTTCACGACTGACTTCGGCATATGGTATATCGCCTCGGCGACCGTTTCGTACTGCTGCGGGATGGGGGTCAATTTTCTCTTGAACAAATTTTTCAATTTCCGTGATACGAGCCGCGATTATGTCCGGCAGTTCCTCTCGTTTGCGATCATCTCCTTTATAGGCCTCGCCCTGACCCTGGTGATTCTCTATCTCGCAGTAGAGGTTTTCTTGGTCAATTACCTTCTTGGAAAGGTACTTGCCGTTATTATCACCTTTTTCTGGAACTATTTCTGCCAGAGCAGGATAACATTCCACTTTGGGAAACGCCGGATAAACGGCGATGTCGGGGTTCACTTTCCCTGAAAACTATCCTTATACCGGAACAGGAGAATCTGTGGGCCCCTTTTTTCCGTGCCGGGCGGCAGACTAGAGCATAGGGTATCTTTTTCGATCATCTGATCCATAAACAAAAAAATATTAGAGCGTCAAAATAAATTTTCACTATGATGTTCTTTTTTGATCCGGGAAATGTGGTGATCGCTCTTTTTCTTGCACCCTTCGGACTTGCCATCGCCGTGATCGCGCTGGTCATTCAAATCCTCTTTGACCGGCTTCCTTTTCGGCAGGCGGCATATCTTATTCCTCCTGCGATTGTTGTAGCTTCCTTCGTCTGGTCCTTCCTTCATACCGGCCATCTTGAAACACCGGAGTCTTACGGCCAGCATTGGGCAACTGATCTGGTTTCCGCGTTGCTGTCTGCTGCATTTCTCATTCTTACGCCATTGCCGGTGTTCCGGAGATTTTATTCGAATATTCCCTCATATGCTGTCGTTCTCGTCGCGGGTATCGGGACCTATTTCATCCTTGCACTTTTCGGGATGATTGGAGGAGAGGTGATGTATTCAGGTAATATCGCATTTCAGATGAGGCTGGATTTGATCATTCTCACTCTTGCGGAGCTCATTGTCGCTACCGGCATGTATGGGATTCTCGCATTTCTTGATAAATTCATACTTTCTGCTGCCAACGAAAAGTAAGTCTCCCTTTTTATGGGAGACAGACAAAAATATCGGTCAGGGAGTAACCGCGAGCCCGTTCTCCCGGGCCACTGCGATAAAGGCATCCGCAAGGTAC
The DNA here is from genome assembly GCA_963737635.1 of uncultured Methanoregulaceae archaeon. Taxonomy (GTDB): domain Archaea; phylum Halobacteriota; class Methanomicrobia; order Methanomicrobiales; family Methanospirillaceae; genus Methanoregula. Next base: position 2,198,452 of record CAVTTL010000001.1, on the reverse strand, counting down.
CAGGCCTGTTTTGCGGTCATGCCATAGGTATTGAACAGCCAGATCCGGGTAGCTCCGGGCATACTACCGAAGATTCCCATATCGTTCAACATGGGCGAGAGGTAGGATCCCGTCTTTTTGTGGGTTTCTTTAACCCGGTAAGATGAATCGTTGAATCCCCCAAACCGGCTTTGCAGAAAATCTGGAAAATCATAGCATTTTGCCACGAAATAAAAAAATTCTTATATGGAGATTTAAAAGGGCATATATGCAACACATTTTCCAAAATAAGCGAGTACCGGTATTTGCCGGGGTTTTTCTTCTTGTCATTCTTGTGTGTATCGCACCGGTTGCGGCTGGCAACGCATGGTTTGATGTAACGTCAAGCCCCTCGGGTGCCTATGTCTGTATGGATGGCTATTATTCGTGTGACTATACCCCGGAAACATGGGCCGTGACCGCGTTCAGTCACCATACCTTCACCGTGTATCTGGACGGTTACCAGACCTGGAGCGAGGATGACTGGGCAGGAAGCGACGGCACGACATCCGATGTGTACGCACAACTGGTACCTACTCCCTCCGCTGTCGGGTGGCTGGACGTCAACAACCTGAACGGAGCGGACATCTGGATTGACGGGGTATACTATGGAAACGGTGCGAGCGGTGTCGCCCTTTCCCCGGGGAGCCACTCGCTCGAACTCCAGAAAGCCGGCTACTATGATTACACAACTACGTTTTTGATTACTGCCGGCCAGACCACGACCACGACGCCGGGTATGACCCCGTATTCATATGATTCCGGGTACGGCGATCTGCAGATATCCTCGACGCCTGGGGGAGCAGCAGTCTACGTGAATAACAATTATGAGGGTACCACGCCCTCAGGCTCCGCCGTCTACGTTACGCAGCTTAACACGGGAGCCTATAACGTCGTTCTCACTATGCCGGACTATCAGACGTATACCCAGACTGCCCAGGTCCAGCCGGGCATTATCACGGACATTTGGGCAACCATGGTGCCCGTAACGCCAGGCCCGACGCCGGATACGACCGGCCAGATCAACGTGGGCTCATCTCCATCAGGAGCCACTATCTTCCTTGATAATACGTACAAAGGCATTACCCCCATGGTTCTTTCAAATATACCCCAAGGGAGCCACACGCTCCTGGTAAGCACGAACGGGTACCAGAACTGGACGTCATCGGTAACGGTAACTGCAGGCAGTTACACGCAGGTATCGGGAACACTTACTCCTGCTGCCCAGCCAACAGTCTCCTCGCAATCCCCCGGTTCGCAGCCAACTGCCTCTTCACAGCCAACAAAGGCAGGGCTTTCCCCGGTTATCGCCGTGGGTGCTCTTGGGATCTGCGGTGGTGCGATCCTGATCAGGAAAAATAAATAATCTCCCTTTTTGCCGGGGTTCATTTACCGTAATTCCCGATCCAGAAGCCCTGAGACGAAAACCTTCTTTGAGGGCTACCGATGATAATTCCCTCTTAACCTATTTTTCATAACGTCTGCAAAAAAAGATAAACCGGTTACGGATGAGCCATAAGCCCGTTCTCCCGGGCCACCGCGACAAAAGCATCGGCAAGGTACCGGGCCTGTTTTGCGGTTATGCCATACGTATTGAACTTCCAGACCCGGGTAGCGCCTGGGATGAGGCCGAAGATCCCCTTGTCGTTTAAGGCAGACGAGAAGTAGAATCCCTTCTTCTTGTGGGTCTCTGCTATCTTGTCGAATGATGCAGTAGTGTCGACCCGGGTGAGCGTGTGTTTTCGCGGGTACTCGGAGAGGATCTTTGTCCCTTCTATGGAAAGCAAAGCCTCCGTAACAACCCGGTTGTTTTCGAGTTCCCGGTCGAAATGCTTTACCCGCTCCTTGACGTGAGGAAACGAGGCCATCATGCCGACGAGCGTCGCACCCATGAGCGTGCAGCCCATCAGCTCCGGCTCCTTGACGCCGAACTTGCGTCCGGTGACGTCACCTTCGATTGCAGTGGTTCGGAAGATCTCTTTTGTCCTCTCTGCAGTAGCGGCAAGGACGCCGGACGGGGCAGGTGCTGCCATGCTTTTGTGACCTGAGCCGACTACAAAATCGACCCCCAGCGCTTTTCCGTCAACTGGCATGGTGCCGACGGTATAAGCGCCGTTACAGAGCACCGGGATATCGTACTGGTGCGCCGCTTTTGCGATGCCGGCGACATCGTGCAGGTTACCGTACTGGTAATCCACGTGATCGATCAGGGCAAGGACCGGATATTTCCCGAATTTCTTCTTGACTTCCTCGATCTTTGCCGCCGCGGCATCGGGTGTAACACTATGCCGGCTGTCTGCCGGGATCTCACAGGCAACTCCTTGCGCCCCCTCGACCGCAAGGAACTCGGTGTAGTGCGAGAGCGACGTCAGGAGGACAGGGTCGCCCTTCTCGACGTAGGTGTTTGCAACCGCCTGGAATCCCCGCCGGGCGCCGGGCATCATCCGGGCGGTGTCCATGTTGAGCCATGCCGCGACATCCTTGTGAAACTCGGCAATGGGGGGTTTTGAAATGCAGTCGAGCCGGTTAGGCTTCCTGCAGTTATCGCAGACCGAATACCCGTCGCCATAAGCGATGATCGCTTTGATCGCGTCCCCCGTGAGACGTCCCCCCGCCTGGATCGGGTCGATGTTGATGAAGAGCTCGTTTACCTGCCGGGCCTCGATCCCGCTACCGCACTTCATTTCAGCATCTCCTGCTTTAAGGACCCGACCTGCCGTTCGAGGTTCTCGAGCAGCCGGGCCGCCTCCGCCCGCTGCTGCTCGTCCAGTTCGTGCGTCGGTGCGGTCTCGCGCAGGATCATACGGAGATCGGTAAGCATGTACGTCGCGGAAAAGACCAGGTCAACTGCCCGTTTTGACATAAGATCGCCTGCCGGTATATTGTCACTATCCCCAAATAAGTAACCGCTTTTTTGGGATTTGCAGATAAGGGAGCATTTTCTCATATTTTATAACGTAAAAGCGCGTAAAATACACACGAGAGAGAAGGTAACCCCCGGGAGGGTTGGGATGGAATTCAAAAACAAAGTACTCATTATCGGTTATGGCGCGGTGTCCAAATGCACGCTCCCCATCCTGCTTCGGCATGTCAATATACCCCTTGAAAATATCACTATCGTCGACTTTAAGGAAAAAACCCAGGATCTCAAAGCGTATACGACCCGGGGTCTCCGGTTCCTGAAGCGAAAGATCACCCCGGCAAACCTGGGATCCATCCTCAGCGAGACCCTGGCCGAGGGCGGGCTTTTGATCGATCTTGCCTGGAATATTGACTGCGGCGAGATTATCCAGTGGTGTCACGATCACAACGTGCTGTATGTGAATACGTCCGTAGAAGCATGGGACCCCCTCGGTGAACGGTATACGGCAAGCCCGGTCGAAAAGTCCCTGTATTATCGGCAGATGAAACTGCGGGAGCTTACCGGGGACTGGAAAGATTCCACCACGTGTGTGGTCGATCACGGGGCAAACCCGGGCCTGATCTCGCATATGACAAAACAGGGACTGGTGGATATTGCCTACAAGATGATTGAGGACGGGAAAGCACAGGACCCGGCCCGGTTTAAACGCCTGATTGCCGAGAAGAAGTTCAACGAACTTGCCATGGAGGTCGGGATCCGGGTCATTCACTGTTCCGAGCGTGACACCCAGATATCCCGGTCGCCAAAGAAGATGGACGAGTTTGTCGGTACCTGGTGCATCGAGGGGCTGCTCGAAGAGGGTACGGCCCCGGCAGAGATCGGGTGGGGCACTCACGAAAAAGAACTGCCTCCTGACGCTCATGTTCCCGCCTCTGGTCCCAAGAATGCGATTATGCTCCCCCACATGGGAATCAATACGTGGGTCCGGTCCTGGGTACCGGAACAGGAGATCGTGGGCATGGTGATCCGGCACGGGGAGGCGTTTGGTATTTCCGATCGCTGGACGGTCTGGCGCGACGGTAAAGCGATCTACCGGCCGACCGTGAACTATGCGTATATGCCCTGCGATGCAACCATCGCGTCTCTTCATGAGCTGCGGGGCAAAAACTACGAGCTCCAGCCCAAGCTCCGGATCATGAACGACCGGGAAATCTCAAGCGGCTCAGATATCCTCGGTGCGCTCCTGATGGGCCACCCGTACAATTCGTGGTGGACCGGGAGCATTCTCTCGATCGATGAAGCACGGAAGCTGCGCCGGGACAGAATGCGACCACGATCCAGGTGGCACTCGGAGTTGTCTCTGCAGTGATGTGGATGATCGAAAACCCGAAAAAAGGTTTCTGTCTGCCCGATGACCTGCCTCATGAATTTGTCCTGGATATAGCAAAACCCTATCTTGGAGAATTCTGGTCCGGGCCGTCAGACTGGACACCTCTCAAGAACCGTACCGTGTATTTCCGGGAGAATCCTGAAAACACCTACGACCGTACTGATGTCTGGCAATTCAAAAACTTCTTATTTGTGCGATGAATCATTTGTGTACCAACAAAGCAGAGGAATGGATGTGAACGCTACCACCGCATGCAGGCAGGACGATACGGTCTCCCATATGGATCGTGGAAGTCGTCAGATGCTCCAGGAACTGGCACGCACTCAGGGAACGCCTATTTTTATTATCGATCATAAGAAGATCCGCGAGAATTATTGCGAATTTAAGAAGAATATGCCGAAAATCCAGGTGTATTTTGCCGTCAAGGCAAATTCAAACCCTGAGATTGTGAAGACGCTCATGGATATGGGAGCAAGTTTCGATGTTGCATCGATGCCCGAATTCATGGTTGTCCATAATTTCATCAAGGACATGCCGGACAAGGAACGCCAGGACTGGATCTGGGATCGCATCATCTACGCAAATACGATCAAGCCCATCGAAACCCTGGAAGATCTTAACCAGTACAAGCCACTCGTGACCTTTGACAATATTGAGGAACTCAAAAAGATCCGGGCCCATGCTCCGCAGGCCGGTCTTGTCTTGCGGCTCCGGGTTCCAAACACCGGATCCATGGTTGAGCTCTCTTCGAAATTTGGCGCCGACCCGGGAGAGGCTGTTGACCTGATCGGTGCAGCATTTGACCTTGGTCTTGTGGTTGAAGGCCTGAGTTTCCACGTGGGAAGCCAATGCACCAACTTCGAAAACTATGTCGTAGCGCTCCAGATAGCGGCCGACATTATTGCAGAGACTGAAAACCGGCTCGGGAAAAAGATCCGGATCCTGGATATCGGTGGTGGATTCCCGGTCAAATACAACCCTGAGGTCCGGTCTATCGAGGAACTGGCGGTAAAACTCAATGCCGAGATTGCCCGGCTCTTCCCGTGTGACATGGAGATCCTTGCCGAACCCGGCAGGTTCCTCGTCGCAAATGCCTGCACGCTTGTTGCAAAGGTCGTCGGGAAGGCGTACCGTGACGGCAAGCCTTGTTATTACATCAACGACGGCGTTTATCATACCTACTCGGGACAGGTCTTTGACCACTGCACGTACCCGGTACGCGCCTTCAAAGAAGGGCCAACACAGATCTCGGCGGTATTCGGGCCTACCTGCGATGCCTTTGACACGATTACGCTCTCGGCAGACTTGCCGGAGCTGGAGATAGGGGATCTTGTTTACTCAGAAAATATCGGGGCCTACTCGATTGCCTCGTCCACGTACTTCAACGGGTTCCCCCCCGCCAAAGTCGTGCACATCAACAAATGATTTTTTTTAAAGCCCTTTTGTAAATGATACTCGGTAATTGTCAGTTATCTAAAGTACCTTATAAACTCCCGATTTTTGACAGCACTTCATGAATGCTCCACCGCAGACCAAATTAGGGAGTGAATTAATCGGAAAAATTCGTTTTTTCATAACAGACCAGAGTCAGTTTTTCATTGATCGTTTCCTCTTTGAATGGTTTGTACCCACGCCGGATATAGAACGCATTGTTTCTTTTGCTTTCCCTGCCGGTGAATAATTCAAATCTCTTAATGTGGGGAAAACGTTGTTCAATGTGTGTCAGGAGTAGTGAACCAATCCCGCGATTCTGGTAATCCGGGTGAACTATTAATTTCTCTATTAAACAGGTTCCTCCATGTACTTCCGCTCGAACTGAACCGACGATCTGTTTATCGATTTCAGCTTTGAGAAAGTGACTGTGCCGGAATTCATCCCGGATTCAGTGATATCCTGTTTTAACGGAGGAATTGTGTAATCATCGATCAAAGCAGCTTCGCTCAGGAATGCGATTTTCTGAAGTGCGAGGATGGAGTCGAGGTCGTCGGATGCTGCGACAGATATACCAATATCCAGCCCGGCGTGGATTTTGCTCATCAGGTAACCTGAGGGAAATTATTTCTGATCCTATCCTGAAGCATCCAAAAGATCTCTTACGGTACAGGTTGCCTTGTTTTCCCCTCGAAAAGAATTTGCATTCCACCTGCAGACGACACGGAACACTTCTAGTGATTCGAAATAACACCTTGGCGACCGGCTTTTCTTATCCAAGCCGGACCGGGCTTGCTGCAGCTGTGTCCTTTTCGACGACGACCGCTGTCCCGTAGGCGAGTACCTCGGTCATCACACCGCCGGTCTCAGATGAATCGAATGAGACACCTATAACCGCATTGGCGCCGAGGGATGCTGCATGCTCTTTTAAACGGGCAAGCGCTTCTTGCCGTGACTGGTTAAGGAGCTGCGTATATTCATGGATCTCGCCACCGGCAAGCGAGCGTAAGCCCGCAGTGATGTTTCGGCCAAGACCCCGGCTCCGGACAATAAGGCCCCATGTGAACCCTAGCGTCTTTGTAATCCTGTAACCCGAAATGTACGGCGTGCTGACAACAATGATTTCGTCACTCACTGATTTCACCGGTTACGGTATTGGCCGAGGATCTCTAAATAGCAATCCGTCCGGAAAAGAGGGGACCGACCGCGCCCGACCCGCATGTACTTATACCGTTACTTTGCGGAAGAGATAGGCGCCGGTCACGGTCATCGCCACCGCGAAGCCTGCAATAACCGCAGCGCTGATGAGCGGGTTAATCTGCGAGACCCCGGTCAGGCCGTACCGGATTCCCTCCACCCCGTACGTGAGCGGATCGATAAGGGTGACCGGCTCAAGCCACCGGGGAAGGGAGCTGATAGGAAAAAGTGCTCCCGAGAGGCCAAAGAGTGGAAAGACGACAAAGTTCATGATGAGCTGGAAACCGGTCATGTCCTCCATTCTTGAAGCGATCGCGATCCCAAATGCCGTAAACGAGATCCCGACAAGAACCATAAAGCCGAGCGCTACCAAAAAACCTACCGGGTTTGTGATCCGCAGACCGAGCAACACCGCAAGCACCATAAGGATGATCCCCTGGATTACCGCCGTTGTAGCACCCCCGACCGTCATGCCGAACATGATCTCAATTCTTGTCACCGGTGCAATCAGGGTCTCTTTCAAAAACCCAAACTGCTTGTCCCAGATGATTTGGATGCCGGAAAAAACCGAGGTAAAAAGCACGCTCATGGCGACCATCCCGGGCACCAGGAAGATGACATACTGCTGCCCAAGTGATGTGGCATTCACCACCGAGTTGAGGCCAAAACCAAGGAAGACAAGAAGGAACAGCGGCATTGCGATACTGCCGACAATCCTGCTCTTAGACCGGACGTAACGCTTCATGCTCCGCAGCCAGATGGTATAAACGATATCCATATTCAGTGCCTCATCATCCGGAAATGCATCCTCATCGCATCCTTCCTGCTTATATCCTCTTCCCTGATGGTCTTCCCGGTAAACGAGAGGAAAACATCCTCAAGCGTCGGTTTATGGATCGATACAGATGTGATGGAAATGTTCTCTTCGTTCATCCGGGTCACGATCATGCTGAGGTACTGCTCAGCATTTTTAAGGGTAAGGATCACTTCCCTGTCATGGGTTTCTATCCGGTTGATCCACGGTACGGCAAAAATGGCGGCGATCTTTGCGGTATCCGGTGATTGGATGGTTACGACGTCGCCCCCAAGGGAGTCCTTGAGCCGGGCAGGAGTGTCCAGCGCAATGATCTTCCCGTGATCGATAATGGCGATCCGGTTGCAGAGCCGGTCAGCTTCCTCCATGTAATGGGTCGTCAGGATGATCGTGATGTTCTTTTCCCGGGCAAGGGTCTCGATGTACTGCCAGAGGTGGTTTCTTGTCTGAGGGTCAAGGCCGAGCGTGGGTTCATCGAGGAACAGGACGGCCGGATGGTGCAGGAGTCCCCGGGCGATCTCAAGGCGCCGCCGCATTCCCCCGGAGAACGTTTTGACAATATCGTTCCTCCGGTCGAAGAGTTCGACAAGCCTGAGGAGCTCGTCGATCCGCTGTTCCCGGGTCTCTTTTGGGATCCGGTAGAGCCGGCCGTGGAAGTCCATATTCTCCCACGCGGTGAGCTCCTCGTCGAGGCTCTGGTCCTGGAAGACGATCCCGATGGCCTTTCGGACGCCGTCCTGGTCTTTGGTCACATCGATACCCATGACCGTGGCAGTACCGGAAGTCGGTTCCAGCATGGTTGAGAGCATCGAGAGCGTGGTGGTCTTCCCGGCGCCATTGGGACCTAAAAGGCCGAAGATCTCGCCCTGCTCAATATCGAAACTGATGCGATCCACGGCCACGAGATCGCCGAAGCGCCGGGTCAGGTCCGCTACATGGAGTGCTACAGTCATGTCAGATCACACATTTTTTAAGTTTATCGCGACAGTGTTCGAGGATCTCCCCAACCTCTCGTTCCGTCCCGGCCGGCATGTCATCGACAAGCATCTTTATTTCAAACAAAATGCCTTTGACCGGGCAGGTCCCGGTGCCAAAGATTGCGAGGACGAGGTGCCTGAGGTGCGCCATCTTTTTATGGGACTCCGCGCTCATCGCAAGAATTTTCTCAAGAATTTCCTGTCCCGCGGGTGTCAGCATAAACCCGGTCCGCGACCGTGACCCGGTCGGGGCTGCGACAATGAGCCCTTCGTTAGCAAGTTGGTGGAGCAGGGGATAGAGCGTACCTTTGCTCGGGGTCCATTCCCCTGCGGTAATTTCGTCGATTTCCCGGAGAATATCGTACCCTGATTTCTGCCGGTGCCGGAGTGTATGGAGGATATAGAGCGCAAGCAAACTCCTTGATTTTCCGCTATGGGTCGAAAATGTGAACAGGCTGGTCATAGAAATAGTTCTATTCCGTACTGATTATCCGGTTGGATCGGTCAGGATAAAAGGGTTTGGCAGATACCCATAAGCCTGCCAGAGCTTATGAACCCGGACATCCCAGTTATTCCAGCAACAGCCTCCCTGAGGTTTTTATGAGCCAGATCTATTGTTTCGGTCACCGCCAGCCTGACACTGACAGCATCGCAAGCGTGATCGGGTATGCGGATTTTAAAAACCGTTCTGAGCCGGGTAAGTACGTCCCGGCCCGGTGCGGTGAGATCAACGCCGAATCCCAATTCATGCTCGACCGGTACGGCGTCGCTGCGCCACTTTTTGTCCCCTCGGTAGAGCCAACCCTCGCCGATATTACCTATAAACCGGTCTTTGCCCTGCCGGAGGATGTGCCAACCGTCGATGTCGCCACCCTTATGGCGAAAGAGGGGATCCGCAATGTAGTCATTGCGGATGCAGACGGGAAGCCTTCCGGGATGATCGGCGAACATGCGCTTGCCAATGCCTATATCGGGACCCTGCATCTTGCTGCCCTCTCGGTGATACCGGTACCGATCGGGACACTTGCTCGCGTCCTCTGTGCAGAGATCCTTGTCTCCGCCCACCCGATCCTTGAAGGACGCGTTTACATCGCCATCGATGCGCTGCACGTGACACTCGCAAAAATGACCGAAAAGGACATCGCGGTTGTCGGGGATAACGAGCCGGCCCAGCTTGCACTGGTCTCGGCGGGAATTGCAGCCCTGATAATCGCTGAGGGGGCGCCGGTCGGCAACCGGGTCATTGCCGCCGCACAACAAAGAAGGGTCTCGGTCCTCTCGACAAAACTGGACGCGTTTGGGGTTGGCAAAATGATCAATCTCTCGCTTCCCGCCCGGGAGGTGATGGAAACCAATGTCCCGGTTCTCGCATGTACCGAGACGATTGCCCGTGCCCGGCAGGTGGTGTCGGGCTCGATGTTCCGGGCCGCATGCGTGGTCTCAGGTGAGGGAAAACTCATCGGTATCCTGACACGGACAACGCTGCTCGATGACGTGCGTCGGCCTGTCGTCCTGCTCGACCATAACGAGGCCTCACAGGCCGTCCCCGGAATCGAAGAGGCCGACGTAGTCGAGATCATCGACCATCACAGGCTCGGGGCGATCACGACGCTCCGGCCAATCCGGTTTTTCAACGATCCGGTCGGGGCAACGTCCACCATTATCGCTATGAAGTACCGGGAGGCCGGTCTTACCCCTTCCCGGGAAATCGCCGGCGTCCTGCTTTGCGGTATCCTTTCCGACACCCTTTCGCTACGGATGTCCACAACAACTCACCAGGACAAAAAGGCAGTGAGCTACCTCGCCCCTCTTGCCGGGGAAGATCCGGAAAAACTCGGTGTCGCGCTCCTTGAACGAGGCATGGATCTTTCGGGAATATCTCTCGACCTTCTCCTTTCCCGTGACACAAAACTATTCACCCTGTCGGGTAAGAGCGTGCAGATCGCGCAGGTGATGGTGCCGGTGTTTGCATGGAACCGCTCCCGGGACACGGAGATCAAGGAGGCACTGGAAACGGCCCGCTCTTCAGTGGGAGCCTCCCTTTCTTTTGCGCTGTTTACCAACGTGCTGGAAAACGCAAGCGATCTCTACGGGGCCGGTGACACCATCCTCCTGCACCAACTCTTCGATGAAACCCTGCCGGCCCGGCTCCCCGGTGTGATGTCAAGGAAAAAGGATTTTCTGCCCTGGCTTGGAGAGAAGATGAAACACCTACAGATGTCTCCGTGATTGCCGCACCGCAGCCCATAAATAGAAGCCGACATCCTATGTTCGCATGATGAACCCATGCCGGAATTAGAAATAAACAAAACCTCCACTGCCCTTGTTGTCATCGATCTCCAGAAAGGTATAGCGGGACAGCCCACGCAGCCGCATTCTTCGCAGGAAGTTGTCCGGAATGCAGCCAGGCTTGTAACGGCGTTCAGGAAAAACAGGATGCCGGTATTCCTCGTGCATGTCGTTTCGACACCGGAGACGATGCTCAAAATGAAAAGTGACGCCACCTTCTCCCGGACCGGGCCCATGCCCCCGGACTGGTCCGAGTTTATCCCGGAGATCGCCCCCATCGATTCTGACATTGTTATTGGAAAAAAACAATGGGGAGCGTTTTATGGCACCGATCTCGAACTCCAGCTGAGAAGAAGAGGGATGGATACAATGGTCTTGTGTGGGATTGCTACTGATTACGGTGTCGAGAGCACAGCGCGGTTCGCGTATGAGTTTGGTTTTCAGCAGGTTTTTGCCGAGGATGCGATGTCCTCGATGTCGGCAGAGCAGCACCATGCTGCAATCAACTTCATATTCAGGAGAATGGGGCGGGTGCGCACAACGGATGAAATACTCGGTGCGATTAGGTAAAGACGCCGCAAGGTCAGGAATCTTTCACGGTACCTTACCGGAAATTTTCCCGGAGACCACCTCTTTTTCACCGTTGAAGTAGGCCATCTTTTCAAGGTACACCAGGAAGAGATACCCGGCAAGGATGCCGATTACGATACCGGCAAGGTGGAGCGAAATGCTTACCGTACGAGTCGAATTTGCAAGGCGTTCCGGGAACAGGTTCCAGATAAAGTACGCAAAAATGAGGACTATCGCAACAGTGATGAGCCGGGCAGACCAGGTAAAGCCCTGCAGGACCCTGTACAGATCATAAAACTGCTGTCGGTACAGGATGACAGCCAGTACCAGGATGCCGGTAACCGTAATAAGCGCCGCAAGAAACGGGACACTCCGCTCGGTATGGTAAAGAAGTATGTACCGTGCAATGATTCCGGCGGAGAGTGCAAGGACACAGCAGAGGACAAGCCCGTAATAGGTGCGCATCCTCTTTTGGGAGGTATGCTCAAGGTACACCAGCCAGAAAATGAGCAGCAGCCCGGCAAGGGCCGAATCGATACCTGAGAGACCGACATAATAGGTTGTCGTCGCATTGAACACGGCGAAAACTGCCCCGAAGATGAGGAATATCACGACAATTATCTTGCTCAGTACAACGTACAGGCGTTTCCGGTTTATAAGAGTAGCAAGTACCAGGCCATAGATAGCGATCAGCAGGTAAGCGGTGACATTTGCCAGAAAATGATCAAAGTTCAGGTGAACGAACGAAGAGGTGAAGAGCTGGTAGACATGGAAGTTCTGCAGGTCGACTAGGAGGGCAGAACGAAGTCCGGGATAGACTGAGATGAGGTACTCGATGATAGTAGAGATCGCCGGGATAATGAGCACAATACCGAGATACACCAAAAAGAGCCTGAGATTGATCGTCGATCCAGCGTCCTTAATCCTGGTAAATATGCTCATGGTATACAGCCGGGCGGTTGCTCTTCCTGCTCTGTACATCAGTTTCACCTGCATAAAAAGGGAGGGTTCTGATCCACCCGTCGGTATTGAAGATAAAACAGCCCCGCTTACGCATTTGCCTGACGTATGCACCTTCCCTACGAAGGCAGCGGGCCGTTCTTTTAGTGTCCTGTTCCTCACCGGTGAATAAACTGGGGAGATTTTCCCCGGGCTCCACCAAGGCACCTATATAAAGAGCGAAAGGAAGACCAGGAAATACAACGAGATCGAAAGCGCCGGTATAATACGAATAGACCAGCGATTGACCCGTTCGATCCGGCGTGTGTCCTTGTCCTCAGTGAACTTAATGATCAGGATCCCTGAGATGAGGACCATTACCAGGGTAGCATACGTAATGATCATAAAGAAATCGAGGAAGGTTGCATACGCGACAAGAGGAATGGCATCTGCGATACGCCAGTGGATGAGCACCGCTGCCAGGAACATCGATCCATTCAGTCCCAGCCTTGACGAGACTTTCATCAAGAGCGATGCGAGTGAAACGGTCACGATAAGGGCGATCGGGAGGAAGAATTTCAGAATGGTTGAAGCGATATCCCGTTCAATCCCATAGTTGAAGATGGCTCGGGAATACGGGACCTCCCCTGCCACATAGGTTCTGTTAGTGATTTGGGAGGACATGCCGCTTAAGCTCCACCCCGGAAGGTCGGCCTCCGTATCGAGGCCGGTATTGTTTTCGTCGATAACAAGAACCATGTCATTCTCAGTGAGAACCTTCGGCTCGACGATAATGGGAAGGGTGTGTTTATCGAAGGGATAACGGCGGAGATCGGGATTTGCGGTCATCAATGCATAGATCCGGTAGTTCTTTTCGTGAGGTGTATCCGTAATGGTATCCACAGATGATACATGCCCATTCATAAATTCGAGATCATTTAACGATATATTGGCATCCGACATGAGATTGAGGTAAAAATCGGTCTCGTACGTTCCATCCGCGACGCTAAATTGTTTAAAATCCACGATATACACACCAATGTATACAACCTGAGGGGCCGGTGTGGGCAACAGTGCCGACACGTTTGCCTCACGTTCGGCTGCTGCCGGGCCGGTTATAACAGCAAAGGCGATGGCGCACAAAATAAGACCGATAAGTATCCTGACGTCAAGCGCTTTCGTGAATCTCATTCCTGACGGCTGTGGACCGGTCTTTTGGCTCAAAAATGTTATCCCCCCACCTTTGCAAACCTCGTATTCCCTTGTCTGTATTTAATGGGTTAAAAACGATCTCGAACAGTACCCTCTACTTCCGGGAGCGTTGGCCGGATGCGCAATTGTTGGTTTTTTTAGTCCGGATGCCGAGGTATGATAACCGATTAGCGTGATACCTGATAGAAGCGCGGTGCAAACGATCCCTATGGTACACTCAGACGACCGGAGTCCCGGGGCACGGCCTTTCCTGAAATGGGCCGGGGGAAAATCACAGTTACTTGGCGAGTTTGCCCGATACCTGCCACCCACAGTATTAAACGACAGGACGATCACCCGGTATGTCGAGCCGTTCATTGGAGGCGGTGCAGTATTTTTCTCTCTGAACCGGATATTCCCGTTTGAAACATGTACCCTTTGCGATATTAACGAGGAGTTGATCCTGACCTACCGGGTAATCCGGACGTCTCTCCCCCAGCTTATCAAAGAGCTGGCACTGCTTGAGTCTGTGTACCATGCAAAGAACGGTTCGCAACAGGAAGCGTATTATTATGAGGTCCGGTCAGCATTCAACGAGGACCTTGCGGCAGTCAATTTCGGACATTACCATAAACGGTGGGTTAAGCGTGCGGCACAGATTATTTTTCTCAACCATACCTGTTACAACGGCTTGTTCCGCGTCAACCGGAGTGGCGGCTTCAATGTCCCGTTCGGGCAGTATCGCAACCCGGAGATCCTCAATGCTGATAACCTGGGAAAAGTCGAAGCACTGCTTAAAAACTCCCGGATCATGTGCGGCGATTTCACCCGGTGCAGGAGCGCTGTTGACGACCGGACCTTCGTGTATCTCGACCCTCCTTACCGCCCGCTCAACACGACATCCTCCTTTACTTCCTATTCCCGCAACGGGTTCTCCGAATCCGATCAGATACGCCTTGCAAAATTTTTCCGGGATCTGGACCGGAAAGATGCGATGGTTATGCTGAGCAACTCCGATCCCGGGGACTCCTTTTTTGATGAGCTGTACGGGGGCTTTTCCATCCGGCGGGTGCCAGCGAGGCGGACGATCAACTGCAATGGGGCCCGGCGCGGCCCGGTAAACGAACTGGTGATCACCAATTATGGGTAAAACAGGGCATTCTTCCTTCGGGAATCACCCATTACATTTCTGTCACCCTGTCGGCAAACTCTTATCCATCAGTGGTGAATAGTGGAAGGAAGCACGATGGATGACCCTATCTCCGAAGTGGAGCCCTGCGAACAGTGCGGGCTCTGCTGCCGGATCTTCGGCCCTGGTATAGCACCGACTGTCGCAAATGTATATACCTGGATCGAACAGGGGCGGACCGATATCCTGCGCTGGTTTGTCGCTTTTCTCGAGAATGGCAGTACACCGGTCAACTGTATTAACCTCGCCGCCTGCGATCTTGGGAATGTGGTGGTCTTTGAGATGCGCGACCCGGAGACCGGCGGGTATGTCACAGCCTGCCCGTTCCTGCGCCGGGTCGCAAAAGAACGGTATCTCTGCGGGATCCATACAATCAAACCCGAGATGTGCTGCACATACCAGCCCTGGGTCTGGGGCGAAACGTATTTCAACCGGTGCAAAAGCCTCAAAAGGGGACACCGGCAATAGGCGGTCTTTGATCCGAAAATCAGGGATTAACCACTCTTTTTGTGGTATACCTGCTCAAAGGCAGAGAAAAAACATCTTCATATAAAAGATCCCGGATTAAAACGGCAATCTTATTAGGTGTACTGAAGTAGGTATTATTCACCGATGATGACGTACCGAACATCGGGGGGGCCGGATATGGAGTCTCATGTGCCGGAAAAGGATACTTCAGTCACTCAAACGATCTCTTCGTGGTTTCACAAGGACCGGATCTTTACCCTGGACCCACTGAAAATAGCCCTTATTTACCTTGTTTTGGGCTTCATCTGGATCCTCTGCTCAGACTGGGTACTTCTCGCGCTTGTCCCAGATGAAAGAGAGTACGCCATACTCCAGTCAGTAAAAGGCATTATTTTTATCCTTGTCATGGCGCTCCTTCTCTTCGTGCTTATCCGGCACTTCACCCGCCAGTGGCAGGAAAAGAGTGAAGAGCTGCGGGTCTCCAACGAACAGATCCGGGCCCGGGAAGATGAACTGCGGATCCAGTATGAAGATCTTGCGCGCGGCAAGGCTGAATGGGAAACGACCTATAACGCCATATCTGACTGGGTCAGCCTGATCTCCCCGGATGGCCGGATCCTCAAAACGAACCGCGGGATCGAATCTCTGGTGGGCATCCCCGCTGACCAAGCCATCGGCAGGAACTGTTTTGAGCTTGTCCATGGCACTTCGTGCCCGACCACGGAATGTCCACGGATCAGGATGCTTGAAAGCAGGCAAAGGGAGACTATGGATATGCCGAAGCCGAAGGGAAAAGGCTGGCTCCAGGTCACCGTGGACCCGGTCTTTGACAGTACCGGAAATCTGGTAAGTGCCATCCACGTGGTCAGGGATATCAGTGAACGGATGCAGGAGCAAAAAGCCCTCGATCAGGCAAAGAAGAAACTGCATCTCCTAAACTATGTCACGTTCAACGAGATCCAGAATGCGCTCTTCACTCTCTGGGGATTCCAGCAGTTCGTAAAGGACCGGATAACAGAAAGCCCAGTGCGTTCAGTTTTTGTAAAAGAAGAAGAACTTCTGAACCAAATCTCCCAGTCCCTGAAATTTGCACAGGCTTACCAGAATCTCGGACTCAAGCCACCGCTCTGGCAGGATGTGAAGCAGGTTTTCCTTCTGGCAATCTCTCACCTGGATTTCCTCACGATGAAACACGTGATCCAGCTGGATGGCCTTGAGATCTTTTCCGATCCGCTGCTTGAGCAGGTCCTAGTGATTCTTGCCGATAATACTCTTGTTCATGGGAAGACGGCCACGCAGGTGACGTTGCGGTATACTGAAGATGCGGAAGCAGTCACCATCTTCTTTGAAGACGATGGTGTAGGGATTACCGACACGATCAGGGACCGGATCTTTTCACCGGATTTCCAGAAAACGAGATCTATCGGGCTCTTCCTTGCCCGGGAAATCCTCGAGATCACCGGTATTACCATACGGGAGACCGGGACCCCCGGAAAGGGTGCCCGGTTTGAGATTATCATCCCCAGAGGGGCGTACCGTTTCCCCGGCCGGAAGGAAAAACAAGGCTGATGCAGGTGGAAGGAATTCTTTCAAAATCCCAAAAATCCGGCCGGTGCGAGACTGGTGGCAAGCATCACCAGGTTAATCTCCCGGTGATCCCTCCAGCTGCCAGCCTTCCTGTTCTTTTCTTCAAGCCAGAACCCTTCGATCTCTTCGCGGAGCGGCATATAGTCCCGGATAGCCTGCACCTTGTGCTGCAGGGATTCCCTCCCAGCGAATCCCTCAGAGTTTTCCCTGATATGGTCCGGCAGCATCTCGACTGCTGCAAGGCCGATTGAGAGGCCGAGCTCGCGAAACGCAAGCCGGTACCGGGCCGGCGCCGCAAGGAGACCGGATCTCTCAAAGGAGGTAAGACCGGTAAGCGCCGAACCAAGAACGGTTTCGAGCAGGCCGGGATATACCGGCCCTCCCCGGGCTCCAAGTAACGTGATCCGCAACGCGTCGCACAGGAGGCCCCCGATACCGAGAGGATCGTCCGTTGCCATGTCCATACCCCGGCAGATCCCGTCCATGTCCGCGATCTCGCTGGTAAGGACCTGCTCCCGGCTAAAGCCGGTTCTCCGGGACGCCGCCAGCTGCAGCTCATTATACGTAACAAAACCATCGAGGGGGTCATGCTGGCCCATGGAGAGCACAAGCGGACGGGTGAGATCCACACTCATCTTCCAGTACATGCGTTTTGTACGACCCCCCGGAGGGAAGTACGTGAACCGGGCATGGGCAGTGCATGCGAGCTCGACTGCCCAGCTGAAACAGTCCTGGTTACCGGTCACCCTGCTCACCCGGTTGAGTGCATGCATCCATTTGGTCAGGTAGTGGTAGTATTGCCCGTCCCGGTCCCATTCCCGATCGTCGTC
Source organism: uncultured Methanoregulaceae archaeon (assembly GCA_963737635.1). Classification (GTDB taxonomy): domain Archaea; phylum Halobacteriota; class Methanomicrobia; order Methanomicrobiales; family Methanospirillaceae; genus Methanoregula. The sequence goes on along the minus strand of CAVTTL010000001.1, from coordinate 2,180,699 downwards.
TTCTTCGGCCAGGCTGCGCTCAGGAAGCATTTTTCCGATCCGCAGGCCCCCGGCGGTAGGGTGCATCTCACCCTCTTTGGATAAGAGGCCGCTAATCCAGCCCCCCCGCGTATCGTCGTCCCGGTGCCGGCCAAGCGTGCCGTGTACCTGTCTTACAAGGTGCAGGGCCAGGTCCCGGAAAGCGGCGTTACCGGTTGCTTCAAAAAAGCCCAGGTAATTACAGACCGCAAATGCATCTGTCCAGAGATAGCGCCTGGGATGGCTGCTGGTGGGGTCAAGCCCGGTCAGCTCCGCAAAGTCCCGCATAAGGTCCTGCGCCGCTGCAGACTGGTTCAAAACGGTCGTCATCGTACACCTTCGAGTTCCGTGAGGACTTCCCGGTCGTCGAGGTCATACCATTTTTCATAGGCATCGGCGACAGCAAACATCCGACTGCTCCGGATGTTTAAGCAGGCAACCAGATCTACGTGCTCAGCGACCAGACGCACAGCTGATGACGACCCGGTGGGAACAGCACAGATGATCCGGAGAGGGCTCTTGTGCCGGATACTCTGTATCGCGGCAAGCATCGTAAAACCTGAAGCGAGCCCGTCATCGGTCAGGATTACGGTTTTCCCCTCGAAATCGGGGAGATTCCCGTTCCCGGTAAACCGGGCCACCCGTTCGCTGACATTTTCCCTGGTCTCGGCAATTGCGCGTTCGACTTCATCTGCCGACAGATCAAGGGCGGCACGCAGTTCTTCGTTGATCAGCACCTGCCCGTCCCACGTTACGGCACCGAATCCAGACTCCGTGCTTCCTGGAATCCGTATCTTGCGCACTATGGCAAGCGAGAGCGGGGCCGTGAGCGCGTGTGCGACTTCCCTGCCGACCGGCGCACCACCGGCCGGGATAGCAAGGACAAGCAGGTCGCGAAGGTCAGGTATGGATTTGAGAAATACTCCGAGCTGTCTTCCTGCATCGTGCCGGTCGGAAAAAACAAACCGCCGTTCCCGCAATAGGGGATTATCGATAACCTCACCCATATTCGGGTGCTCTTCGTTTCAGCGCACATAAGACTTGCGGGACTGTGCAGGCCATGAAACATCGTTTCAATAATCCCGATACATTAGATCGACGGGGAATCGAGCGTTTTCCTGTTTTCAGTCGCTTAAAATATAATGAGAACCCATATTACTTGCTTCAAGTGCCGGGGATTTGGTCCCATGTTTTCTGTGCTCTATATTGACGACGAACCTGCCCTTCTCGATCTTGGCAGGACGTTCCTTGAAATGTCCGGTTTCCTTCGTATCGATACCGCGCTTTCCACACTGGAGGCGATCGAGAAACTAAAAACAACCTCGTTCGATTGCATTGTCTCCGATTACCAGATACCCGGGATGAACGGAATTGAGTTCCTCAAATACATTCGTGCGATGCATCCCGAGCTCCCGTTTATTCTCTTTACCGGCCGGGGCAGGGAGGAAGTTGTTATCGAGGCCATCGATTACGATGTGGATTCGTATGTCCAGAAGGGTGGGGAGTCGACCGCTCAATTCGCAGAGCTGAGTCACCGGATCAGGAACGCAATCGATCGCAGAAAGGCAGTCAGGGCTTTGCGGGAAAGTGAAGACCGGTACCGGGCTGTTGTCGAGACCCAGACCGAACTCATCTCACGCTTCCTCCCGGACGGGACCCACATCTTTGTTAACGAAGCGTATTGCCGTTATTTCTCCAAAACAGCACAAGAGATTCTGGGAACCAAGTTCCACCCGTCCATCTCCCCCGAGGATAAACGGGCCATCCGGGACCATCTCGGGGCCCTTACCGTTGAACATCCCGAAGCGACCATGGAACACGCGCTCCAGATGCAGCATGGCGAGGTCCGGTGGCAGCAATGGAGCGACCGGGCGATCTTCGGCGAATCCGGTCAGGTGCGGGAGTACCAGTCAGTCGGTCGGGATATCACCGATCGTATCCACAAAGAGGAAGAACTCAAAAAAGGCCGGAACCTCCTCTATGAAGCAATGGATCTCGCCCGGATGGCGGACTGGGAGTTTGATATCGGGAAACGAATGTTTACCTTTAATGAACGGTTCTACTACATTCTGGGAACGACCGCCCGGCAGGAGGGCGGCATCCTGATGCCTGCCGAGGTGTATATTCGTGAGTTTATCCATCCCGATGACCGCACCGTGTTTTCCACTATTGAAGAAGTATTTTTAAAAGAATCGGGTCCGGTAATTATCCTGCAACGGGAGCACCGGGTGGTCCGGAGAGATGGTAAGATCCGGCATATTATCGCGCGGCTCCGTTTCTACAAAGGTCCGGGTAAAGACTCTTACCGGTGTCACGGATCAATCCAGGACATCACCGATATCAGGTTGGTCACCGACGCCCTCCGGGAAAGCGAGGAAGCGTACCGGACGGTCTTTGAGAATACCGGGACTGCAATGGTTCTCATCAATGAAGACACAACTATCTCTCTTGCTAATGCAGAGTTTGAACATCTCTCGGGATACACCAAATCTGAACTAGAGGGAAAGATGAAGTGGACGGACACCGTCGTGAAGGAAGACCTCGACCGGATGCTTGCCCAGCACCGGAGACGCCGGGAAAATAATGAGTCGTCACTGAAACACTATACGTTCCATTTCCTGACGCGATCCGGCGAAATCCGGAACATTGTTCTCACTATCGATATCATCCCGGGGACGAAACGGTCGGTCGCATCTCTTGTTGACATCACGGACCAGCGACGGGTAGAAGATGCCTTTATCAATGCCAACAAAAAACTCAAAATTCTTTCTAGTATAACCCGGCATGATGTCTGCAATCAGATCTTTGCCTTAAAGTCCTGTCTTGAACTCTCAAAAGGATCCCTTGGCGACGCTGCCCGGATTCGCGAGTATATTGGTATGGAAGAGCAGGCCGTGACCGCGATCGAACGCCAGTTCATCTTTACGCGGGATTATGAGGATTTGGGTGGCGATGCCCCGATCTGGCAGGACCTTTATGTCTGCCTGCAGAAATCTCTTGCAATCCTGCCTATGCGGGATATTCAGGTCTCTGCCACAGTCACCGGTATCAAAGTATATGCAGATCCGCTTTTTGAAAAAGTGTTCTACAACCTCTTTGACAACGCGCTCAGATATGGCGGCGACCAGATGACCACTATCCGCGTGTCACATCAGGAATCGCGAATCGGGCTTACGATTATCTGCGAAGACAACGGGATAGGGATTTCCCCGGGGGATAAACAACACCTCTTTACAAAAGGTTTTGGGAAAAATACCGGTTTTGGCCTGTTTTTGTCCCGCGAGATCCTTTCGATCACCGGTATCACTATAGCGGAGAACAGTTCGCCGGGAAATGGTGCGCGGTTTGAGATAACTGTCCCGAAAGAAGGGTACCGGTTCACCGAAACCCGAAAATAAAGACGGTCGCCATTTATAACATTTTGTCGAAATCCCTTTCATTTTATATTAATCTTTATGTTTTGAAAGGAGCTGTAGCGAACGTTATTTAAGGATTTCATCAGATATTATTTAAAAAGAACCCTTAAAGGAGCGTATGTTTTAAAGTATTTGAAAAACTCATCAGTCCTTAGTCAGGATCAGATGACGGGCGTTTTTATCCATGATGTCAGTATTGTATATCGATGACGAACCCTCCCTTCTTGATCTCTGCAAACATTTTCTTGAAAGAACGGGTGAATTTTCCATAGAGACCGAAAGCTCGCCCCAAAAAGCACTGGATACCATACGGGGCAGTACCTATGACGCGATTATATCCGATTATCAGATGCCCGGAATGGACGGTATCGAGCTCTTAAAACGCCTCCGGAAAGAACATCAGGATCTGCCTTTCATAATCTTCACCGGAAGAGGACGCGAAGAGATTGCGATTGCCGCAATCGATAATGGCGCTGATTTTTATGTGCAGAAAGGCGGCGATCTCAAATCGCAGTTTGCAGAACTTTCCCATAAAATCAAGAAATCAGTGGAACAACGCAAATCGGCGCAAGCGTTAAAAGAAAGCGAAACGCGGTTCCGGGCCCTCATCCAGAATACCTCCGATATTATCAGTATAATCGATCAGAATGGCCGTCTTCTCTATACCTCGCCGGCCGCCTCGCGTATTCTTGGTACTCCCGAGGGCTTTTTTATCGGAAAGGACCCCCTCGATTTCATTCATCCGGAAGATCGGGAATGCATCAAGAATGCTCTGAACGACGTATTTAAAAAGAAACTTGAGGGAACGCCCTATGAGCACCGGTTGAGAACATTCGATGGAGAATACGTCTGGGTTGAATCGGTAGCTAACAACCTCATAGATGTCCCCGGGGTAAACGGGATCGTCATAAGCACCCGGTCTATTAACGAACGGAAACGGACAGCAGAGGCGCTCAGGAAGAATGAAGAGCTCTACCGATCCCTCGCTGAAACTTCGGAGGATATGATCTTTGTCATCAATGTGGAGGACCGGGTCGAGTACCTAAACAAGCGCGCCGCGGATTCACTGCAAAAGCTCCATAAAGAGGTTATCGGTACCGCGAGGGGATCCTTTTTCTTTTCTGACGTAAACCAGCGACAGAAGGATTTCCTGGACCGGGTTTTTTCCACCGGCAAGCCAAGCCGGAGTGAGAATGCAATGGAGTTCCAGGGAACGATCCGGTGGTACGATCATATCCTTGTGCCGCTCAAAAACTCTGATGGATCGGTCCGGGCTGTACTTGGCATATCGCGTGATATTACAGAGCGCAAAAAGGCAGAAGAGTCTCTCAAAAGCAGTGAGGAACGGTATCGCAGGCTCCTCGAGCGTTCGTTCGATGCAGTCGTTGTTTACCGGAACGGCATTGTTACCGTGGTAAACCAGGCGGCACTTGATCTCAGCGGTGCGGCGTCATCCGAGGAACTTATCGGAAAGAAGATGCTCGATTTTGTCCATCCGGATTACCGGACTCTTGTTAAAGAGCGCATGGAAGTGATGCTGAGCGGGAAAACAACCGTCGTCGATCCGTTTGAAGAAAAATTCGTGAGGCCTGACGGGAAGATCGTCGACGTGGAGGTCATGGCGACTTCGTTCATGGATGACGGCCAACTTTCAATCCAGGTGGTATTCCGTGATATCACTAGGCGCAAGAGTCTGACTGAAGCGCTCCGGCTCTCGGAAGAAAAATATCGGACTCTCGTCGAACACAGCCAGATTGGGGTATTCGTTGTACAGGCTCACCAGATCCTGTACGTCAACGCGGCATTCGCCTGCATCCTCGGTGGTGTGCCGGCGGATTTCATCATGCACACCATCGATGAATTCATCGTACCTGAGGACAGGAGCCAGGTAATTGAGTGGGCTATTCGCCGGCTAAACGGTGAGGCCGCACCTGAAAACTACAAGTGCAGGCTCCTCAAATGCGATGGTACAACCCGTGTCCCTGTTTTCTTGGATGCCGGACTTATTCTTTACAGAGGACACCCGGCAAACATGGGGACCATAAGGGAGATGACCGGGCAGGACCGGGAATAGACGGTTCTTTGCTGAGTAAAAACACACTCCCGTTTCATAGACGGCAGCACAATCGCCGGGACACCGGTCAGTACTCATCCTGCGGTTTTGATGTCACGACCTCCTCTACATCAGGCTGGAGGAGGGCGAGCGCTTCCCGGACCTTTTCCCGGATGGCTGGCTTCTTATGATCCTGCATCGCATCGAGGCAGGCAATAACGCCTTCTTCGATAAGTACTTCTGTCTCCCCGGAGGCCGCAATGGCGATAATAATTTTCAGGGTGGAAAAAACAATATGCAGGTTTTTTTCCTGCAGCATGTTTTTGACGATCTTTATCCCTCCCTGCCTGATGAGCTCGTCCGGCCTCCAGCCGTCATCCTCCGTACTCACTGCAAGGGCCTCTATGGCGGCTTCCTTTCCTTTCCTGCCCTTTTCCGAGAGCCGGACCAGCAGGTCCTCTATAACGTCCTGTTCGATACGGTGATTTTCAGCCATCCTTAATCCTCCGGCTTCGTGTCTGTCGTAAAAACCTGATTCCGGTGGATGATACTAAACCTCAAAGGTAAAAAACCCATTGACCTTGGCAAGTTCCTGTGAAAAACTGAGTACGATAAATGTCTTTATCTGCGGAAAGGGGGATGCTTCACGTGATCCCGGGCCAAAGACGGGCCTGGAACGAGGGAGGCACGAGAATGAAAAAGATTGCAGTGATCCTGACAGACATGTTCCAGGACGTAGAGTACCAGCTTCCGGCGGATGCGTTCCGGAAAGCGGGTCACACCCTCGTCCACGTGGGACTCATTGCAGGATCAACGGTGAAAGGGGAATACGGGACACCGGTACAGATCGAAAAGGCAGTCCGTGATGTCTCGGCAGACGATTTTGATGCCCTTTTCATCCCGGGGGGCTATTCCCCTGACCGGCTCCGGGTCGATGCTGATGCGGTCCGGTTTGCCAAGGAGTTCTTCACAAAAAAGAAACCCGTGTTTGCCATCTGCCATGCAGCACAGCTCCTCATCACGGCCCAGGTACTGAAAGGTAAGCGCGTCACCGGGTGGATGTCGCTTGTGCAGGATATTAAAAATGCCGGCGCAGAGTACGTTGATGAAGAAGTCGTGGTTGACGGGAACCTTGTTTCGAGCAGAAAACCGGCAGATATCCCGGCATTTGTCCGGGAATCGCTCGCGAAGTCTTAAATAGCCAGCAAAACTTTTTTTTAAATTTGTTGAATTACCCGATTTATCTTACGCCATATTTGATTATCCACGCAAGTCCTAGAAAAAATTATATAAATGTATAAGCAATTACTTATATAGTTCATATGGACGAATGTCACCGGTGCGAGGAATGCAACCATCTCTGCGAGATGGTCCCGGCGATGGCGGAGGTATTCAAGGCTCTTGGGGATCCCACCCGGCTCCAGTTAATCTGCCTGCTTGCAACGGATACTTCCGGAAAACTTGGGGTCTCCGATCTCGCTGAAAGGCTCGGTATCTCGCAACCGGCAGTTTCGCAGCACCTCAAAAACCTGAGAGGCGAGGGAATTGTTGACTCCCGCCGCGAGGGATTTTATGTTTACTATACCCTCAATCGTGAACGGCTGGTGGCGTTCAGGGACCAATTCAACCTCATGTACACGAGTGTGATGGACAAGTGCGACATGGACCTGATCCGGAAGGCAACGCAACAACCTTCCCTGAACATCTGCACGATCTATTATTCTTACACTGGTATAACACGGGGCATCGCCGCACAGATCCAGCGTTCCTGCGGCGGGAAGTTGATCGAAGTAAAAACCCGCGACACGTACAGGTACGTTCACGGCATATACCAAAGGTGTCCTAAGGTCACGGCAGGAGAAATGCGACCCGGTATATCCGGAGGTCATTGACGTCACTTCTTTTGATCTTCTCGTTATCGGAACGCCGGTGTGGGCATGGAAACCCGCACCAGCGATGAATGCGGCTGTTGCCGCGCTCGACGGGTGCGAAGGAAAAAAAGCCGTGATCTTTACCACCTGCCTCAAAGAGCCCGGGGAGGGGCTTTCCCTCCTGGAAAAGAAGCTGGAGAAACGGGGAGTCCGTGTCTGCGGCCAGGTCAGCCTGACAAAAAAAGAGATCGACGATATGCAGAAGAACAACGAACTAATCGTTGAAATTATATCAGCATACACCCGGTCCGTACCGGAGAAATCCATGGAAGATTCCTCATGAAGACGATTATCTATTATTTTACCGGCACCGGCAACTCGCTTGCCGCTGCACAGAAGATCGCTGCAGCTCTTGGGAGCTGCGAGCTGTACCGATCGCATCGCTGAAGGATACCACCGGTGATATCGTACCGCCGGCCGAACGTGTCGGGATCGTCTGCCCGGTCTATGATTCGGGCGTCCCGGTCATCGTGGCAGAATTTGCCGGTCGGCTCGACCTCTATCAGGCCCAGTACAGCTTTGCCATTGTGACGCTCGGCGGGACCGGGGTCTCTGCGCTACACCAGCTCAACCATATCCTCGAAAAACGGCAGGGAAAGAAGCTTGATGCCGCTTTTATCGTCAAGATGCCCGGGAATTTTCCTCCGGTCGGCCGGCCTCCGGTGGGTGAAAAGCGGGATCAGATCCTTGCAGCAGCAGATGTACGCCTCGCGGCGATCGCGGGACAGATCGAAAAGGGAGCTGTTGTCCCGCCCGGGTTCTCGCCCTTATCATCCCTGATAAGGATGGCGTTGTATGGCCCGTTCTCCCGGGGCGTTCATGAAATTGACAAGAAATTCTCGGCCTCTGACGCCTGCACGTCCTGTGGCACCTGTGCCGCGGTCTGCCCGGTGGGAAATATTGTCATGGAACAGGGCCGGCCGGTATGGCAGCACCGGTGCGAACTCTGCTGCGCCTGCCTTCATTTCTGCCCGGTCGAGGCCATCCAGCTTGCCATGATGCAGGGAACAAAAGGACGAGGTAGGTATCGTCATCCCGGCCTCAAACTTAGTGACATGAAAGTCCAGAAAGGGCGATCGCGTCAGGACGCATCGACCGGAATGGAGCAGTGATCATTCCAAGGTAGTGTGGTTCATGGAACAGCGCTCAGCTCATGTGCCTAAGGGATCGCCGGGACCAGCCCGGCACTACCGGGGGCTTCTTGACGACTCCATATCAGACGCCCTTAGCCATGCCCTCCGCATCATAGCTGCCGATTCGTCACTGGTGTTTGCCGGTACGCGGATCCTCGCGTGGCAGCACAAAGCGGCAGCTCTGCGCAGTGCACAGGAGAAAGAGGGGCTGCTGGTTCCCCCTGCCGTGTTCGTGAGCGTGACTTCACAGTGCAACCTTGCCTGTCGTGGGTGCTACATGCGAGGCACCCACGCTGGTCCGGCCCGGGAACTGGACCCCGGACAACTCCGTTCCCTTGTTGCCGAGGCAGCCGGGCTCGGGGTCTCGATTATCGTTCTTGCCGGTGGAGAACCCTTGATCCGGAAAACAGAGATTAGCAGTCTTGCCCGGATGTACCCTCGGATCCTCTTCCCGGTCTTCTCAAACGGTCTTATGATCGATGAGGCCACTGCGCAGGAACTTGGGGCAACAAAAAATATCGTCCCGATGATCAGCTTCGAAGGGTTCCGGGACGAGACTGACGAGCGCCGGGGTACCGGTGTTTACGACCGGCTGCTTGGCGTTTGTTCCCGGCTCAAAAAGAATGGCATCTTCTTTGGCTGTTCGGTGACTGTTACCAGATCCAATGCGGATCTCGTGACCTCGGACCTGTTTGTCCGGGAGATGCTGGATGCCGGTGTCCGGGTTTTTGTCTATGTCCAGTACGTGCCGGTTGACCCTGCTACCGAGGATCTTGTTCTCGGTTCCGACCGGCAGAAGGTACTGCACAACTGCATTTCTGCGCTCAATAAGAAGTATCCCGCACTCTTCGTTGGTTTTCCCGGAGACGAAACTGCTTTTGGGGGCTGCCTTGCTGCCGGCCGGGGCTTTATTCACGTCAGCCCCTCCGGCGATCTCGAAGCCTGCCCGGCAGCGCCATTCTCGGATATGAACCTGGCCTGGGTCTCTCTCCGCGAAGCCCTCAGGTCCCCGTTGCTCTACACAATACGGTCTAACCATCATCTCCTTACCGAGACAAACGGTGGGTGTGCGCTCTGGAAGAACCGGGCATGGGTTCAGGGTACTCGTGGACGCGGGGACGGAAGTGGGAAAGCCCCCGGTGAAGATATGTCGCGCCGCGATAAGAGATCCGTGAGCACTAGCACTTAATGGGTGAAAACCATCGAATCCGGCAGCCCACCGTGATGGGCAAGTACTTCTTTGAGCATCTTGGAGGTATTCATCCGAGCCATGACAATCGAGGCCAGGGAAACCCCGCATTCCTTTGCGAGAGGGTCGTCAGGATTACAGCTGCATAGTTCTCCGGACAATATCTGATCAAACGCATTTTTTATGATGTGGTTCTGGACAAACGTCAGTTCAGTCATAAATTGCTGGCCAGGCATCCGGGCTGCAGCGAAGGAGAGACGGATCGTATCTTCGAACTGGTGCGCTCCTCCTTCCGAAGAAAGTCTGAGCGTGCACGAGATTTCATACTGCTCAATTTCCCCTTTTTTGATAGCGGAATGTTCGATACTGAGCATCAGCACCTTTTTTACCGGAATCAGGTGGATGCGGTGATCCACGTCACGCATTGCAATACTTTCTTCAGCCACAGGTATCCTCCTTTGAGGATGGTTCTTCGATACTGAATAAAGTGTTTGTGCCTGCCCGGAGATTGAGAAGTGAGTTCAGGATGAAACTCCCGGTGTCTATTCCCGAAGGTATTACTATGTTGATGATAATCCATACATCATGAAAGGGTCATATCAAATCGGGCGGATATTCGGCATTCCTATTCTTATCCATTACACATTTCTAATCGTGATCCCGCTTTTAGCCTGGATCATCGGCAGCCAAATTTCACTGACGACAGATACTATCAGGGGTCTCTTTCAGGTCCCGATAGATCCATCACTGATCACGGCGGGATTCATGCCCTGGATCCTCGGGACCATCGTCGCCCTTGGTCTCTTTTTTGGCGTCCTGGTCCACGAGATAGCCCATTGCATCATCGCCCGGCAAAATGGCGTGAAGATCCAGAGCATAACCCTGCTGATCTTCGGTGGCGTCTCCCAGATGGAAGATGTAGGAGTACCGGATCCCAAAGTCGAGTTCCCGATGGCACTTGTCGGGCCGCTCACCAGCCTTCTCTTCGGTATAGTCTGCGGCGTTATCGTCTACTTTATACCCGACATAACTACAGACACCGCAACCGCCGGCGTCCTCATTTTTATCTTCGGCTATCTCGCAGTGCTTAACGTCCTCCTCTTTGCATTTAACATGATTCCTGCCTTCCCCATGGACGGCGGCAGGGTGCTCCGGGCGATGCTGGCAAAACGGATGCCTATCCATAAGGCGACCCGAATCGCTGCCAATATTGGCAAGGCTTTTGCGATTATTTTCGGCATTGTCGGTCTTCTCATTCTGAACCCATTCCTGATCCTGATCGCCCTTTTTGTCTATATTGGGGCTAGCTCTGAATCCACCATGGACCAGTTCACCTACCTGCTGCATGATGTTACTGTGGGTACCACGATGAGTTCTCCGGTGACGGTTGTGACACCGACCCTGCCGCTTTCAAAGGTGATCGAGATGATGCTGACAACCAAGCACCTCGGTTTCCCGGTCGTCGAACAGGATAAACTCGTAGGCATGATTACGCTTGTGGATGTGAACCGTATCCCGCAAGCCAATCACGAGGCAATACATGTCAGCGAGATCATGTCCCACAACCCGATCACCCTCCCTCCGTCCGCACCGGTGATGGACGCATTCAGGATCATGTCAGCACGTAACATCGGGAGGATCCCGATAGTCCAAGACGGTAAGATCGTCGGCATTGTAACCCGAACTGATATCCTGAAAGTGAGCGAGATAAAAAGGATCTAATAATCGGATGGCTGGTTCCGAACCTATCAGAACCGGTCCTAACTCATTTTCTTCGTGAAAATCCCCGGCAACTGCCCTTGCAACGGTACCTTTATTCCATGGTACGGCGGAAAGTGACGATCCCGAGGATAATCATCGCCGATGAGAAGATCAGGAGGGCAACAAGGTCGATGCCGATCACGTTAAAACTCTGGTTTCTCAGGATGATGCTTCTCAATGCATGGATGCTGTAGTACTCCGGATTGATGACTGTTATCCAGCGCAGCCAGCCGGGCATACCGATCACCGGGTAAAATACCCCAGAGGTCATAAAAAGAATAAAGTTGAAAAATGCGATGACCGATGAATACGCCTGTTGTGTGGTAAACCGGGATGCAAAAGAGACTACAAGGCTCGTCAACCCGATACAGGTTAACAAGATAACCAGCACGACCAGCACGAAGTCCTGGGCACTCTGGAGGGTGATGCCGGTGATCAACAAGTCGATCCAGAAAAGGGCAAATCCCGCAATAAATGCCTTGATGGTACCGCTTAAAATAATGCCAAAAATGATACTCGATCGCTTCACCGGTGTTACCAGTACCCTTCGTGGACACCGTTCTCCCGATCCTGGATAAGTGCCATGCCGCTTCCGAACATGGTTGAGGTGAAGATGGCCATCATAATAACGCCCACCCCAAAGAACTGGAGATACGTGATATCGCCGTAGATCTTATCGATGATGACCGGGTTGTGCGCTCCAAGGCTCCGCAGGACCTGGGTTACCCCGGCCTCAACGAGCGGGGGTGTTATGGAATCCGAGTCTGTCGACATAGACCCGGACAGCGTGATCGCTTGAAACAGCTGATGGGAATACAATAACCGCAGAGATTTTCCCGTTCTGCAGATCCTGTTTTGCCTGGGCTTCATCGGTGTACGTGGTAACATCCAGCTGTTTCTGGGCATCGTTCTGGCTGCCCTGGCCGATGTGGTTGAGCTGGTAGACGGCGCTCGTATAAAGCGGCGTGTCATTGTATGGCGGGACTTCCTGGACGACCCCGACCGGGATGTGGCTGATCGTGCCCCCGAGAGCATTCCCGAAGACCACCAGGTACAGGAGAGGAAACAGGAGCGTCATCACGACGACGGCCGGGTTACTCAGGAACTTTTTGAAATCCCGTTTGAAGATGGCAGCAGGAGCCCGAATCATGATGATCGCATTTGTGACATGTGAGGTTGCACGGGTGAGATGAAATAGCCGATACCCCTGACGGGAAATAACAAAAGTACTACCATGAAGGTCAGGTCGTGCCGGTATATGAACGTTGGTTGAAATTCCGGTGCGATTCTCCTGTTTCGTTAAAAATTGCAGTAAGAATTGGATCTATTTTGTATGCCTGCTTCACGATTACAGGTATTAAAGAAAAAGATGTTGTTGTCCCGCCCGGGTTTTCGCCTTTCTTTTTCCCGAGGTGGATCGTAGTATTCGTCCCGTCCGCCTCGACCGTGACTGGCGGGGACAGGACATTCTCGGTCTCTGATGCCGGTACCTCATGTTTCACCTGTGCCGCAGTCTGTTTTCTCGTTCAGGTTGCACATGCGATCTTCTGGTCTTGGCCGATCTGTTTCCACTCTACCGGTTTACTGTCGACCGGACAAAATTTCATGACTTCGTTGTCGAGTGTGGTCAACATACAGGGCTTTTTGCAGCATTCGCATCTGAATATCCTCAAAGGTTTTTCCCCTCCTTTTGCATGATGCTCTCGTTATCCATGCACTGTGATCCATCCTTCACCCGGTCTCCTTATGTATTGACCCGATGATCGGGTTTCTGACCCTGTTCCTCGCGGGTAAAAGGGATAACTCCGGGGTTATACCGATCCGTGCATTATTTCCGTTTATCCTGCCCACAGTCCGGTCACTGATATGGCCGGTGAAAAATGCAATTTTGACAAAGAAGCGGCAACATGGGACGAGAACCCGGGCAGGGTAAAACTGGCACATGACGTGGCCCGGGCAATTATCGAGACGGTGAAGCCAGGACCGGATATAGATGTTCTGGACTTCGGTGCCGGGACCGGTCTCCTGACCCTCGCGCTCCACCCTCACGTTCGTTCAATTACCGCCGTCGACAGCTTGCAGGGCATGCTTGATGTCCTGGATGCGAAGGTCCGGGCGCAGAAGTTTGCGAATGTCCGGACCCAAGTCGTGGATCTGGAACAAGGGGGCAGGTTGGAAGGGCAATTTGATCTGGTGGTCAGCAGCATGACCTTTCACCATATCCGGGACGTTGGGATGCTGCTCGACCGGATTGCCGGCGTCCTCAAGCCCTCGGGCCGGGTTGCCATTGCCGATCTCGATTCCGATGAAGGGAAATTCCACGATACGCATGAAGGCGTGTTCCATAACGGGTTTGACCGGTGTGCGATGATGAAGTACTTCGAGACCGCCGGTTTTTGTGAGGTGCGGAACCGGACGGCGGCAGTCGCCCAAAAGCCAAGCCCCTCTGGGGAGATGCGAACATTTACCATTTTTTTGATGACCGGAAAGAAGCGTGAATAATACTCCATGAGCTTGATCCGGTCGGATTTTTTTTGGAAGGGAGAGATTCAAGAAGCCGGAAGGACGAGTACTTTACGCAATGAAACTCGGTGTTCTCTGTTCCGGGGGCAAGGACTCGTGGTTTGCCTGCCATCTCGCCATGCAGAAGGAGGAGGTTGCCTGCCTTATTTCAGTCCGGTCCCGGAACGAAGAGAGCTATATGTTCCACACGCCCAATACGCACCTCGTGCCGCTGCAGGCAGAGGCGGCCGGTCTCCCGCTGGTCACGGTCGAGACCGAGGGGATCAAAGAGGCCGAGCTTGAGGATCTTTCCCGCGCCATCCGCCTTGCCGTGGAACAATATGGCATCGAGGGCGTGGTGACCGGTGCCCTTCTTTCGGTATATCAGGCCACCCGGGTCCAGCGCATCTGCCAAGACCTCGATCTTTGGTGTTTCAACCCGCTTTGGTACGTGGACCCGGAGCTCTACCTGAAGGAGCTGATCACCACCGGCTTCCGGGCCATCATCACGGGTGTCTTTGCCGCTCCCTTCACTGCGGACTGGCTGGGGAGGGAGATCGACCGGGAGGCGTTTTCCGGCCTGCAGCAGTACGTGCGATCGCACCGGATCACCCTCACCGGTGAGGGTGGGGAGTACGAGACGCTAGTCGTGGACGCTCCTCTCTTTACCAAGAGGCTCGTTATCCTGGAAGCCGGGAAAGAGTACGCGAATTTCCGGGGCATCCTGCGGATCAAACGTGCAGTACTGGAGGCAAAATGATCCTTCTCGTAGATCTCTCGTGGAAGGCCGGCTCCCTCTCCCGCGACGAGTTTGTGGGTCCGGTCGGACAGATTGTTTCCCGGTCAGGGCTGGAATGGCGCGAGGTGCATTTTTCCGGAATATCCGGTGAGGATCTCAAAGGTGCCGGTGGGATCATCCTCTGCGGGACGGCGTTGAAAGACAACGTCTTTGCCGAGAAGGTGCACGAGTTCGCGTGGCTCCGGGACATTAGCGTCCCCGTCCTTGGGATCTGCGCCGGGATGGAGGCCCTCTGCCTCGTTCACGGAGGCGCCCTTCGTTCGGCATGTGAGATCGGGATGACCGCGGTCCGGGTCACCGAACCTGACCTGCTCCTTGGCGATCTGGCGGTATTCGAGGCCTACGAACTGCACTCCTTTGCCTGTGACCCACCGCCCGGCTGGGAAGTGACGGCTGTCTCGGACCGGTGTGTCCAGGCCGTCCGGCACCGGACCGGCCGCTCTTTGGGGTTATGTTCCACCCCGAGGTGAGAAACGACCAGGTAGTGGAACGGTTCTGTGCATTATGCCGGGAATGAGAATGCCGGCCGGGGCAACAGGCTGCCCCGGCCTCTCTCCTGTAAAAAACAAAAGATCTAATAATCATCATTACCAACCTGTTTTTGCATGTTTGAATCAGCCAAGGCCCCTGTTGTACCGGACACCGAAGAGAACAAGCAGATCTGCAGGAAATACTGCACGATATGCCAGAACTACAAGCGGCATGATCTGAACCGGAACGAGCCCAAAGAGCTTTTCTGCGCCCGCGGGCCGTCCTGTGCCCAGAATATGAAAGAGATCGGTTGCTTCTGCCCGGCCTGCGAGCTCTTCACGAAACATCATCTCCGCGGCGGATATTACTGCGTGAGAAGATAGAGTATTTCTTCTTTCTTTGGGGTCTTGACCCTTGGCCGGTAACGTGTGCTGGCGTGAGGAAGTGCAGACCCGGGGTACGACCCGAAGGTAGTACAGTTCAGCTCTGCCGGGAGTACATGGCACATTTCATTTTAACATCCTGATTACTATATACCATAGATGTCGTTTGTACTGACATTTTCCTTCAGATGGTATCCTAACCTCCCGAAAGATATTCTTACTTTGGGAAATCACCTTATCTTTACCGTGGAAAATCACCCTATCACTCACTAAATACGGCTGCTTTTACCTGCCATGAAAAAACGAATACCGGAAACCGGCGAAAACACCAAGGACGAGAGGAGCCCATCTTCTACGGTCACGTATTCCGCGAGAGATGTGGAGCGAATCAGGAAAGAGTACGAAGCCAGACTGGCAGCACTTGAGTCCAAGATCCAAGTGATCGAAAAGGCAGTCTTTCCCAAATCCCCTGAGGGGTCTCTTCTCCATACACCCATACCGCATTCCCTGTTCTCCTCGCTTGAGAGTTCTACCCCCGCGCAGCTGCTTGAACTGTTCGAATCCTCCCTGAAGCCGGGATCCAAAAATGCGGATCCCCGCATACTTACCTCCGCATGGGGTGTACTGTTCTCTTCCCTCTTTTTATCAAGCATGGACGTTCAGTGCGAGATCCATAAGATCAGCAGGGAAAACCAGGCGATGCTCCGTAACGTGGTTAAAGCCGACTGTGCACGGAGTGGTAAGTTCGTTTTTAATGTGATAAAAAAAGGCGGGAAGATCAACCGGGCGGCACTCATTATGATTGCCGACCTTAAGGATCTGGCGGAAATTGAACAGGATGGCGTGCCTGCGATCCACCTGCTCACTCAGGCATGCGACAAAAGCATACGTCCTGTCCTTATCGAGAAGGCGGGGAAACACCTGCTCTCCACCGTATTTGACGGCAACGGGTTACCTGTCCTCTTCTCTATTCTGAGTATCGGCAATCTCAGCACCTATGACCTTGACGCGATAGAGAACGTTTTCTCAAAAGAGGATCTCCGCCAAGTCATGGCCCAGAACAAGATGGGGAGAAACGGCCTCGAGGCATTTACCGAGATCTCAACACGACTGCGGGAGAACCGGGCTCTCCAGCACAAAACGGTCACGAATGGTCAACCCCCGGCGCCCGCAACGGGTGAGGGTGGTGCCAAACCGCCGGAAAATCTCCCTGTACCGGCTGAGAATGATAAAGGTATGCCGGTGGATAAGAAAACCGGAAGCCCGGCGAAACCAAGGGATAGCATATCCTCTATCCGTCAGAAAGACGTATCGTCAACGCCCGAATCCGGGGATACCAGGAATAAAAACATAAAAATTCTCGTCGTTGATGACAGCGAGCTCATCCGGCGCCTGTTATCCCAGCGGCTCAGCGATCTCGGGTATGAGAACTGTGTTCTGGCAAAATCCGGCGATGAAGCCGTGAAGATTGCAGAGGAAGAAAAACCCTATCTCATATTCATGGATGTCAACATGCCGGGAAAACTGGACGGGATTGCTGCGGCACGCGAGATCAAGAAACGATCGGATACACGCATTATTTTTATCACCAGTTGCTGCGACAAGAATACCCTTGACCGGGCAAAGGAAGTCGATCCGGATGGCTATATCCTCAAACCCTTCAACGAGACAAATATCCGCGTCGCACTGAAATTATTGGACTAACGTTTTCACCGGATACGGTCTACCGGCCCGGACAAGGAAGCCTATTAATTCCGGTGGTACCATCATTCATCATGAAAAGCAGCACGGTTGCCGTTGAAGATACCAGTGAGAACCGGCAGATCTGCATGAAGTACTGCGGCGCATGCCCGAGCTACCGGAAGAACAACCTTGAACAGCACCAGCCTGAGAGCCTCTTCTGCTCACGCGGCATATCGAATGCCCCGCAAATGAAAGAGGATCGCTGCTTCTGCCCGGCCTGCGAGATCTTTGACAAGAACAACCTTGTTATCGGCCACTTCTGCGACAGGAGCTAGGTGACGCGGTGGTATCGGCTGCCCTATCTTGAAAGGGAGCGGCTGTTTCTGCCTTGGCCTCGCGGGCTCTCCGCGAAGCACCCTGACGGTCTTGTTGTGGAATACGTCGAGCATACACAAACAGCGATGGCAGAGGCACCATTAACTAAGCAGGAGCGATAAAGCGTTTCTACGAGTTTTTCTTTACGTTCTGTTAATGCAGCATACCATGGACTATTGATTATCGTATCATACATGCACAACAGAATTATTCCCTTTTACCTGAAATCTGCACATGAGGTTGTCGGATAGGCAGTTGTACTACGGAGCGGGGAAGAATGACTCACTATCTGATAGATATCCGCCTGATGGGATCCGTGAAGCGCCAGATTCGCCATTTAAGCGATCAGTTACAGCAGAAATTTAATCTCGGGGACAACCAGGTCATCCCACACATCACTCTGGCCGGGCCCTTTTCGACTCATGACGAAAAAAAACTCATCGAAGATTTCACCAGAATAAGTTCGAACCAAAAGGAGATTCCGAAATATGAGGTTGGCGGGTACGGATTTTTTGATGACACAAAGGTCGTTTTTGTCACTATTACGCCCGATGCGAACCTGAAACAATTTCGGCATCAGCTGTCCCAGGCGCTTTTGCCGTACTGCTCCTTACGGAAATATGATCTGGATTCTGCAGATGAATTCAGGTTCCACGCGACGCTGGCCATGAAACTTGACTGGCTCACCTTCCAGAGAATAAAATGGCATTTCAGACGACAGGAAAGTATCATTTACCGGCACCATCCGATCAGGGCAACGTTGCTCCGGAATTCCAAAATTCTCTGCGAATACGATTTTATCCAGCAGAGGATGCTGAGCCGGTCACAGGCACTGAGCAGGGCAACATTGAAGCGTGATCTTGATATTCTTAAAGTGTGGGACGAGGGAAGGTGGGAATGAGAGGTATCGTTCGTATGAGACCGTAATTCTACCTTGATAATGTGGTACTGCCCCCGGTTTCCTTTTGTTACAGAAAACAGGGGATCTCATGTGATGGCGAACGATTACGTGTGCAAGCAATTCTCGATTGCGGTCAGGAGCTCGTTTTCCAGATACGGTTTGTTAAGATAGCCACAGAATGAGACACTCTTCAGCTCTTCGATTTTGGCTATGTTAGGATATGCCGTAAGAAAGAGGATCGGGATATCATACTGTTGCCGTATCCGCCGGGCGGTTTCGATGCCGTCAATCGATCCAGCAAGCCCGATGTCCATAAGGATGAGATCGGGATTGGGTGATTTTTCGAGTGTTTTAAGCACCATCTCTCCTGAACATACAGGTTCTACGATCTGGTATCCCGCATTTTCCAGTGTCTCGGCAATATGGAGAGCGATCAGGCCGTCATCTTCCACAATCTGAATGGTTTCTCCGGTCATGTAGTATCCTCGGTGTTTTTCAGATGGAATATAAATGCAGTTCCTTTATCCCGTTGAATCGAAATATCAGCCATGAGCTGGTGGCGGGTAAGGAAGTTCACCAGCTTGAGACCAAATGATTTTGATTTCAGGGGATCGAAACCTTCCGGAAGCCCGCATCCATTATCTGTTACGATTAATACATCAATCCCGTCTTTATGGGTAAGCGTGACGCGGATCGTGCAGGGTTCTCCCCGTACTGCCGTACAATCAAAACCCGGTGGAAATGCGTACTTAAGCGAATTCGTCACCAGTTCGTTGATTATCAGGCCGGCTGTCGTAGCCCTGTCGATACTGAGCGTGACATCATGAACCTCAACAACAACGTGGATATCCTCACGCACACCGTAAGAAGTGGCAATCTGGTCGACGAGATTTTTCAGGTACATCCCCATATCGACCTTTGAAAATTTCCCGGTCCGGTAAAGGGTTTCATGGATCAGGGCCATGCTCCGCGCCCGGTTCTGAAGATCCTTACGAAGTGCCCTACCACTTTCGGTATCTTCGTACGAACCATCAAGACTCAGCAAAGAAATGAACGCGGTCAGGTTGTTCTTGACCCGGTGGTGGATCTCTGAGAGGAGAACCTCTTTTTCGGCAAGTGCTCCTTGTAGTTCCTGTTCCCGAAGGGCAAGTTCTTCGATATTTTGGTGAAGTTCCTCCTCCGATGCTGTGAGTTCTTCGTTTATGGCATTGAGTTCCGTATTCTTACGGATCACTTCATTTTCAGCTTTCTTTCGTTCGGTGATATCGTGAGATATGGCACCTATACCATAGATGTGGCCATGAATATCCACAAGCGGAAACTTGTTTGCAAGGAAGATATACTGACGGTCCGGGAGATCAGCCACTTCTTCAATTTGGATTGCCGTACCGGTCTCGATTACTGTTTTGTCATGAGACCGCCAGTAATCGGCTAACTCCTTTGGAGCAATGTCATAATCGGTTTTGCCTTTCAGATCCTGCCGTGACTTTCCAAGCATTCTCTCCAAAGCCGAATTGATTGAAATGAACTTCCCCTCGAGATCTTTGAGAAAGATGGGAGAAGGACTGCTATCCATAACGTTTTCCAGGAGCCGGATGTTATTCTGCAACACCTCCTCTGCTTGTTTGCGTTCAGTGATATCATGGAAAATACCGACACCCATGATTATCTTCCCATACTGGTCGCGGATAGGGGCAGAGCTGAGGTTCAGGATTATCCGGGAGCCATCACTTCGTTCGCATTGAATCTCCTCATTATTGACCTCTTCCCCGGTAGCCATAGATCTGGCCATTGGCCAGTCCTCGATCCGGTAGGAGCGGCCATCAGGATATTTTCCACAATATTTCCCAATCCCGACGATATTACCGACGAGGGCACCCATGATTTCCTTGCTCCGGGGATTGGAAAGAACGATTTCCCCGGTTCGGACGTCCCTGACGGTCACTCCGGACGGCATCGTGTCCAGCACCGTCCGTAGCATTGCCTCACTCTCCCGGAGTGACTCCTCCGCTCTCTTTCTCTTGGTGATATCCTCGAATATCGTGGCAAATTTTCCATGTTCCGGGGAGTACGTTAATATGTGAAAATGTTTTTCCATTGGCGCAAAAAACGATTCGAACTCTTCGGCTTGACCGGTTTCTGCAACCCGGCTGTATAGTTGGAAGTACGGGGGTGTATCTACCCGGTAAACCTCTTTGCTCGTTTTTCCGATAACGTCTTCCCGTTTCAGTCCGAGAATATGCTCAAACGCGGGATTGACATCAAGGATACGGTACTCCAAAGGTTCACCGGAAGTACTATACACAATTTCATGGATTGCAATTCCCTCGGGGTTCGTATTAAAGAGTATTTCGAAGTGATCTTTGGCGTCCGTCACCTCTGCATGAAGTCGCTGGGTGACCATGAAGATCAGGCCAAAGGTAAGAAGGATTCCAGCGACAAAATACACCACGAATACCAAGGTCTGGATGAGTGTCGGCGTAAAAAGGGTTTCAACGGGCGCAAACGTAAGAACGGAGTACGTACGAAATACGAAAAAGCATGCCTCAGAAAACAGGATTACCGCGATAAAATGCGAAGAATCAGTTATTGCTGTGGGAATTTTCCCTAATAAGGCCTGTACTATTAACAACAAATAAAAAATCAAGGCAACCGATACAATTACCGTTCGTGCATTAATATCGTCAGTGACATAGGTAAAATAAAAATACAACGCGATAAAAACGGCAAAGACCGAAAAAACAAGTCCCTGGTTCTCTTCTCTCTCCAGAAAATGCATGATCCCGATATAGATAAACAGGATTCCTGCCACCGTCAGGGCATTTGGCAGGATTATTGAGATCAATGCGCTCTGGCTAAAGTCCCGCACGAGATACAACAGAAATCCAATTGCTGTTATGGCACTGCCAAGCGCCCACCAGAGAATCCCGGGGTATTTTTTATTTTTGATATAAAGAAAGCCAATTGCCAATGTCTGAAGGATGTTCGCAACAGCTACCACAATGGACAGTGTGCGAATGTCAAGAGCCATTTAGTTCGATCCAAATACCCAGTTATTGCACCAAGAAAATAAGCCTTTGTAAAGAGTTCTCCGTACCTGAGCTCTTTCTAACGTCGGTACACCCTTTTCAGAGAGGTTTTCTCCAGAGCCCGATTTTTGCCTGTCCCTAAGAAGCGCAGGTTGTCCTGAAAGAACCGGACCTGACCGGGGATGCGTATACCTTCATGGAGAAATGAAGAAGCGAGCTCGATCCGGCAGACTATGACGTGATGAAAATGTGAACGACAACCGCTCATTTTATATTGTCAACCCACGGCCTCTATGTAGTTGGTGAGACCGGGAAGGTACCTGCATTATTCATTGAGAAAAAAGGAACTGGCCATGCAATCCTATCAAAGGTAAGGTGAAATTGTGGGAATCTGGGAAGATTTTATACAATCTGGCTTGGGGCAAAAAATGCATGACACGATACGTTTTCCGGCAGGAATGCTCCTCGCAACTTCCGTGATAGTATTCGGAGATATGACATGATCGATGCAATAAACCTCACGAAAAAATTCGGAGACTTCACCGCGGTCGACGATCTGACATTCCATGTCAATGAAGGCGAGGTCTTCGGGTTCCTCGGCCCCAACGGTGCCGGAAAAACGACCACGGTACGAATGCTCTGCTGCCTCATCGCCAAGACCAGCGGTGAGGCAAGGATCGCCGGGTATGATACCGGGGACGACGCCGATTCCCTGAAGATTCGTAAAATCATCGGTTTTATGCCGGAAAATGTCGGCCTGTATGGCGAACTGAGCGCCTATCGAAATCTCGATTTTTACGCGAAGTTGTTTGATCGTACCGATCAACAAAGAAAAGAGAGCATCGAACGCCTGCTCAGGCTTCTCGGGCTCTGGGAAAAGAAAGACCAACCCGTGGGAACATTCTCTAAAGGTATGAAACAGAAAGTGGCCGTCGCCCGTGCCCTGGTGCACGACCCCGAGATTTTGTTTCTGGACGAGCCCACGGCCAACTTGGACCCCGAGGCAGCAAAAACGGTCCGGGACTTCATACTGGAACTGAAAAAAGAGAAAAAGACCATCTTCCTCAACACGCACAACCTTGACGAGGCGCAAAAACTCTGTGACCGTATCGGTATTCTCAAAACACATCTGCTCCGGATAGGTACAACGGATGAGCTGAAAGAGGCGCTCTGGGGCAGTAAAACGGTCATCCAGCTTGAAGAGGTCAACGACAGGATCGTGGCGGCAGTGAAACACCATACTTTGGGAAAGGTGGTGGTCGAAGACCATCGGCTGATGATTGATGTGATAAACGCAGAAAAGGAAAACCCGGGTTTGGTGGAAGCCATCTCTGCTGCGGGCGGCCGCATCCAGTTCGTCCAGGGACTCAATCCCACCCTTGAAGACGTATATCTGAAGACCGTGAGGGAAACACTATGAGATTTTCAAAAGCGTGGATTGTCGCTTCGAAGGATATCAGCATTTTCCAGAAAAAGAAAAGTATCTTCTACAGCGTAATCCTCTTTCCCCTCTTCGTGTCCGTCGGTCTGCCCCTGCTGATCTACTCTCTTTTAGCGAAATCCGGCAGCAGCCTTTCAGATGTACAGTCTGGCCTTCCCCCCGTCATAAATGCCTTCGCCTTTATCTTCATCATGGGTGCGGCCAGCCTCCCCACGGCGATCGCATCCTTCAGTATTGTCGGCGAAAAACAGGAACAGAGCCTGGAGCCGCTGCTCGCCACCCCCACCACCGACAGCGAGATCCTGCTCGGTAAGAGCATCGGGGCACTTCTTCCCCCCCTGGTTGCCATCTGGATCGGTGGGGTGATCTTCATGGGCCTGATCGACGCCATCACCTTTGGTCTGCTTGGCTATCTCTATTATCCAAACACAGTTATGGCGGCCATCATGCTGCTGCTGGTGCCGCTGGTAGCTATCACCGCGGTAGAGGCGAGCGTAATCGTCTCGGCCAGGGTAAACGATGTGCGGACCGCACAGCAACTTGGATCCCTGATCGTGATCCCCTTTGCATTGATCTACGTACTCGGTTTGATAGATGTGTTTCCGCTTACGATACCGTATCTCCTCCTCATCTCGGCAATTATCCTTGTCGTAGATGTAGGGCTTTTCTCTCTCTCGGTGTCCACATTCCGGAGGGAAGAGATCCTTACCAAGTGGAAATGAAATTGTTCAAAAGGATCAAAAGAGACAGCCCGGGATGTGCCGCCGGCTCTGTCAAGTCTTTGGGTGGTTGCGTTAAGCCTTCGCCGAAGAAAAAATGGTGCCCCCCCGCAGACGTTACAGAGCCGCCACTAATAATTAACTCCGATTAGGTCGACATCGGTTGGGTCTCGTGCGGTCAACGCTACAGAACCGTAAAATTCAACCAGTGTCAGTGTAACCAGGCATTTTGTCAGAAAGGGAGGTTACAAAAACCAGTACCCTTTTAGATCGAGATCGACATGCCGCCCGAGACCTCGATACGCTGGGCATTGATCCAGCGGTTCTCCTCGGAGAGCAGCGAGGCAATCATCGGGCCGATGTCCTCCGGAAGGCCGGCTCGGCCGAGCGCCGTCATGTCTGCTACCCGTTTATTCATTTCCGGGTTATCGCGAACCATGCCGCCACTAAAATCGGTCGCCATAGCCCCGGGAGCAACAACATTAACCGCAATCCTCCGGGGACCCAGTTCCAAAGCCAGATAGCGGGTCATGATTTCAACGGCGCCCTTCATGGATGCATAGGCGCAGCTTCCCGGCATCACGACGCGGGTGAGCCCTGACGCAATATTGACAATCCTGCCGCCATCGTTCATAAGTGGTAGGAGCTTCTGTGTCAGGAAGAAAACCCCCTTGAAATGGACGTTGTAGAGGTTATCCAGCTCCTGTTCAGTCGTCTGAGCAAATGAATTGTGGTGCGAGATACCGGCCATATTGACAAGATAATCGAAGCGTTCGGCTCCCAAATCAGTGAGTGCCCCTCGTACGTTCTGCACAAACGCATCGAACGAAGATACATTACCCGTGTCAAGCTGCAGGACGACAGCCTTGCGCCCCGTCTCACGCACAAGTCCGGCGACCTTCTCGGCCTCCGCACGGTTGGTATGATAGGTAAAGATCGAGTCAACGCCCCTCTTGGCGAGGTTTAACACGGTGCTACGGCCAAGACCGCGGCTTCCTCCGGTAACGAGAGCGATCCTGGTACCGGGTTTCTTTGTATTTTCTGAGAGTTCTGCTGTCATTTTTTCCTGCCTCGTTTCTTTTTTTAAATTTCAATCACGTTTACTCCTGAAACCGGTCCGTGGGTTACAGGCATGTTTTGATATTCCCTTCTGATATATACTATTGGTAGGAAAATGATTATACTAGTATAATTACTACCCTGATAGGGAAAGGAAATGGACACTCCGGAAAACCCAAAGCAAAGGTACAAGGAACTCGGGGATTTTTTAAAAACACGCAGGGCAAATATTCTGCCTTCGCAGATCGGCCTGCCCGAAGGCTCACGCCGCCGGACACCCGGCCTGAGGCGAGAGGAGGTTGCCTCTCTTTCGGGAATTGGATTAACGTGGTATACATGGATCGAACAGGGACGTCCTGTCCAGGTATCCACACAGGTGCTTGAAAATCTGGCAAGGACTCTGATGCTTGATAAGCAGGAGACCGTACATCTTTACAACCTTGCCCAACAAACGCCACCGGCCGTTTTTCCCACCAGCAACGAAACGGTTAATCCGATCTTGCAGCATGTTCTGGACAGCTTGGAATGTTCTCCTGCAACTATTTTGGATGCCCGCTGGAATGTGATTGCATGGAACAGGGCTGCAGAAATTCTGGCGGATTTTGGTAAATTCAGTGTTCACGAGCGCAATGTGATCCGAATTATGTTTACCAATAAAGAATTCAGAAAGACATTTCCCGACTGGGAGTCTGCCGCACAGGGAATGGTCGCCAGGTTCCGCTCAGCCTGCGGTAAATTTGCTGAAGATCCCTGGATTGAACACTTTGTAAATGAACTGAAAAGCGAAAGCACGGAGTTTGCTTTGTTGTGGCCAATGCATAACGTCAGAACGGAGGAGGAGCGGTTTAAGACGGTTATTCACCCGGTGTTAGGATCATTGGATTTTGAGATTGCCAGTTATCTGGTTTCCGATAATACCCATCTGAAAATGACGGTTTTCACTCCGTTACCCGGAACGGATACAGGAGAAAAAATAAGACAATTTCTCCTGAAACAAACTCTCTGATGGATATAGCGGTTCTCATGTGTTCACAAGTGCTGTTGCCTTATCGGGACTTGCCGAAAATTGTATCGTCTTAATCCATCAATATTGATTATGTAAAGGTCCCGACGACGCAACAGAACCTGTGGATTATACTGATTCAGAGCGATAATGAATATTGCGCTGAAACTGGGTATCGAAGTATATCCGTGAGAATGAATGGATTATAATGAAAAAGGCACACTGATTTTTGTTGTATCGTTGACAATGGTTATATCCGTCAAGGAATGATGCAGTATTGGTGAAACAATGACTACATCTAAAAAACCCGACAAACCGCTCTCGAACCCTGTCATGGATACTATCTATGGGAGAAGATCCGTACGGAAGTATTCCGACAAAGACGTCCCCGATGAGATTATCCGGGAGATTATCCGGGCAGGCACCTATGCCCCGACCGCCGTCAATAAACAGCCGTGGCGATTCGTTGTCATCAAGAACAGGAAACTCATCGATGAGTATGACGAGAGGGCCAAGAAGATCTTCGTCAGCATGTTCAAGGACTCGACCATCCCGGAGCTGGCCGGCTATGCAAAGAACCTGACAAAACCGGAAGTCCGGATCCTGTACGAAGCGCCTGTTTTCATCCTCGTCTTTGCCTCCCCGGATGCGCTTAATGAACACGACTGCGCCCTCGCAGCAGAGAACATGATGCTTGCAGCGCATTCGCTGGGGATCGGCAGCTGCTGGATTGGACTTGCAGCCGGCCTTGGCTCCGATGAGGCATTCCTGAAGGAGGCAAGTATCCCCAAGGACCACAAGCTCGTCGCACCGTTAATATTCGGCTACCCGGCGAAAAGCCCCCTTCCGGCGCCTGCCCGCAATGCCGACGTCATCCTCAAATGGATACCCTGAAGAAGCGGGTATCATGAACCCGTCGCCCGGCACACGCACCGGGCGACTGCATACTACAAAAACGAGCATGAGGGTGCTGTTGCATTTACGGGATGTTTAAATACCAATTAATGGTCCTCACCACGGTGTTACTTTAAGTCCTGTCAACGCGACAGAACCCCCCATTACCTTAATGTTTGAACTGGTTCTATGTACTGCTATGGATTTAAGGGATCTATTTGCTCAGTTTATCGAACGGTACAAACATGTTACCGTTGAAGCAGATAGAATCGAAATGGAAAAGATCGGTTTTTGTGATCTTACCCTCAACCAGTTCTATTATTTACGGGGCATCCAACGCAACGACAGTATCACCCTAACCGAACTTGCCCAAAAACTCGGTGTCTCAAAACCTTCAGCTAACGCCGCGATAACAAAACTTATGAAGGACGGATTCGTTATCCGGACCCAATCCGATGTTGATCAGCGCAAATTTCTCCTGACCCTGAGCGAAAAAGGTTGTCAGGTTTTTAAACACAAACAGCGGGTTTTTCAGGCATTCATAGAGCAGATTGAGAAAACCACAACAGAAAACCAGCAAAAAACCCTTATCAAAGCATTTCGGATTATGATTGATTGCTCATCAGAGAAGAAAGAGTGAATCAACAGATTGGTTTGTTAGTCTAACAAACTATTTATCCCGCCTATGCGTACTATTTGGTATGCAACACAAACGATTCAAATCTGGTGTGAGAAAAATTGAAGAAACTGACGGCAATGCCGATCTCACATTTTCAGGATGGTTATCCTTATGATCGGAATAACCGTTGATCGTGATCTCTGCACCCGGTGCGGGATCTGTTCGGAGATTTGCACGACGCAGATTATAACACTGGCTGATAACTCTACTGCGCTTCCGGAAATCCCGTCCCCGAAGGAGGCATGGTGTCTGTCCTGCGGGCATTGCGAAGCGTTCTGTCCAACAGGGGCGCTGACCCGCGAACACAAGGAAGGTGTGCACCTTCAACGTGCAGCAGCACCCGGATCAGTCGGTCCGGAGAAGTTCAGGTACCTACCTCAAAAGTCGCCGTTCGATCCGGATATACCGTCCCGAACCGGTGGCCAATGAAACCCTCATGCAGATCCTTGAAAACGCCCGCTATGCTGCGACCGGGGGAAATTACCAGCCTGTCGAATGGGTAGTCGTGAATGGTGCTGAAAAAGTCCATACCATCGCCGCACTTACGTTGGATTATTTACAGGAATCGGTGAAAAGTGATCAACCTCTCACTCCACTCATCCCTTTACTCACTGAATACTGGAATAACGGGATCGATATTCTCTGTCGGGGCGCTCCGGTTCTTATCTGCGCCCATGTTCCCACGGGCACGGCGGATACCACAGGTCTGGTACAGACCGACGCGATCATCGCACTTACCCATGTCGATATTACCGCCCCGGCTTTCGGGCTCGGGACGTGCTGGGCTGGCCGGTTGGTCAGTGTTGCCCAGAATTACCGTCCCGTAAGGGAAGCCCTCCACATCCCGGACAACCGCAAGCTTGCCGGCGCGTTGTTGGCCGGGTATCCAAAGTATAAACCGGTGCGCATCCCGGAGCGCAGCAAATCCCT
Organism: uncultured Methanoregulaceae archaeon; assembly: GCA_963737635.1. Classification (GTDB taxonomy): domain Archaea; phylum Halobacteriota; class Methanomicrobia; order Methanomicrobiales; family Methanospirillaceae; genus Methanoregula. The sequence continues at coordinate 2,152,330 of CAVTTL010000001.1, read as the reverse complement.
CACCGTGACGTGGGTATAATGAACGTTTTAGCAATCAACGGGAGCCCAAGAAAGACGTGGAATACCGCAACGCTGTTGAACAAGGTACTCGAAGGCGCTGCATCACAGGGTGCCGCGACCGAAATCGTCCATTTATATGACCTTGACTTCAAAGGTTGCACCAGCTGCTTAGCCTGCAAACTGAAGGGCGGGAAAAGTTATGGGAAATGTGCAGTTCAGGATGGCCTCACCCCGGTGCTGGAAAAGATACCGGGTGTTGATGCCTTGATATTAGGATCGCCTATTTACTTTGGCACGGTCACCGGAGAGATGAGGTCATTCTTCGAGCGGGCCGCGTACCCGTACTTCTCCCTCGAAATTCTCGGGTCCTCGATATTCCCGAAAAAGATCAAGACCGGGCTCATCTTAACCTTGGGGGCAGACGAGGATGGTATAAAGACGATGCAGCTCGACAGTCACTTCGCACTCACCGGGATGATCCTGGGTCGGATCTTCGGCTCTGCCGAATCGCTGGTCGTTACGGGCACAGACCTGTTTGACGATTACACGAAATACGTCTGTTCGCATGATGCGGCAGCCAAAGCCAAACAGCGCAGGGAAGAAAAGTTCCCCGTTGATTGCCAGAAAGCTTTCGATATGGGTGCAAGGTTTGCGAAAAAAGACCCGGTGTAAATAAAAAGGGTATACTCTGACTCTGTCGAGTCTGCGGGTGGCGACATATTTTCTTCGACAAAGGCTTAATGCAACCGCCCTTAGACGGAGCCTCTTAAAGGCAACCATTGTCAGCCCGATGGGCGGTAAGAAGGATCGAAGCGAGGGTCCGGCCACTTTTCCAAAGGCACAATCAGCGCGGGTAATTCCCCACGATCTCCCGGGCCCAGTTCCTCGCACCTTCCAGATCCTCCGGGTGCAGGCGCAGGTATTTGTTGATAATCAATTTGCCCCGGACACCTCCGGTGTTCCCGAGGATCGTTGCGCCCTTCTTTTCCAGAGTTTCCGCCATACTGATAAGCATCCACTCTCCATCCTTGGGATACGTTGCCGTTGCAAACAAGGCAACCTTCCTTCCGGTAAATGTGCCCTCTTGGAGAAGGCGGTTCATATAATGCCCCGGACCGGTGCCGTACATTCCGCTTCCGAGGAAAAGGATCTCAGCATCAGGCATCGGGTTTTTAATGTCCCCGACACTCACCCCTAACTCTTCCGCGATCGCGACAGCGGCACTCCGGGTACGTCCTCCCCGGGAATCTACCAGCACTGCTATCTTTTCCATACCCTCGTATGAGGCCACCTAGGATTTATAATTCATTATTTTACCAGATTCCGGCACTTTTTTCGGATTCGCTGGGAAAGCTGTTCCCGAAATAGTATTGGGGAAATCACCCCTGTTTGGGTAAAGAAATAAGGGCTCTGTCAAGTCTTCGGGGTGGTTGCATTAAACCTTCGTCGAGGAGAATATGTCGCCACCCGCGGATTTTACAGAGCCCGGCTTAATCAGCATTACCCTCGCGTTTCAGTTTTTTGTCGGCATCTTGAAGGATACTGTTGACATCTTCGAGCAGCTGACGAAGTTTGGCGGGGTCTACATCCACTGGCTCGGACAACCCCTCACAGACAACATCGGATCCACGGTAGATTATACGCCATACACCGAGAATTATCAAAACAGGAATCAGTTTTTCACCTGACTGCGTAAGCGAATATTCAACCTTCGCGGGGACTACTGCATAGACTGTCCTTGTGATAATACCGTCGTGCTCCATCTCACGGAGCTGTTTAACGAGCATCCTCTCGCTGATTGCCGGAAGCTTATGCGAGATCTCGCTATATCGCTGGGTCCCGTCCATTAATGCAAGAACGATCAGCAGTTTCCACTTCCCTCCGATCACATTGAGAGCAGCCTCGATCCATCGCCAAAAATCATCGTTCTTCGTCATCACAGTTACTATATATTTTGTTAGCACAGGCTAAAATTGTTAGTATCCACTATAAATTGACATACCTTGGATCTTTGTAGTCAAGAACTACAAAAAATGGAGTTGAAGGATTATGGAGATAGTACCTGGAATTCACCAAGTCGATGGTGTAAATGGTAATTGTTTTATTATTGTTCGGGACGAACTGACACTTATCGATACAGGAATGCCCAAAAACAGCGCAAAAATAGTAACCTATATTCAGGATATTCTTAAACGTAAACCTTCAGAAATCAAAACAATCGTCCTTACACATTTTCACATTGATCACGTGGGCGGCGCCAGCGATCTCAAAAAACTGAGCGGTGCGAAGGTGGCCATTCATGAAGCGGATGCGGACTACGTTTCCGGCAGGAAAACCCCGCCTGTACCGAGAGGTGCTCAGGGAATGATCGTTAAAGTCCTCATTCCCTTGTTTTTCGGATCAAGACCTGTTGAACCGGATATAAAGCTCAACGATGGTGACACCATCGCTGGTCTCACATCCATTCATACACCAGGACATACACCGGGAAGTATTTGTCTTTTTGATCCGGCATCAAAAATTCTGTTTGTTGGGGATCTATTGAGGTTTAACGGTAGTAAAATCGAAATAGGACCATTGCCATTAGACACACGTGAGGTACAACAATCAATCAATAAAATCGCCGCACTTGATTTCGATATCATGCTGTCGGGACATGGAATACCTCTTAGACCCGATGCATCGGAAAAGGTCCGGGAGTTTGCAAAAAGAAATACTCGAAAAAATGGATTCCCGGGAAAATGAAAAGGAAGACTTTTGAGAATATTTGAAGAGTGTCTTGGAAATTTAAATGGGACCTCGTAACAGGTCTGTCGCAATACACATAAATCAGCTGACAAAGCGTTTTAGCAGCCTTGTGGCTGGAGATAAAATTTCATTTGATAGAGAACACGGGGAGATCTGACAACAGGTCAATTAAAATTTGATTGATATCTGATTTCTCCGGATACAGATTTAAATGGGAAATTACTCGCCGGTTCCCGGGGATGATGAATGAATAAATCCAACTTGCCTCAACCCACCGAAAGCAAAAAAGCGTTCGATTGGCGTTTTGTAACACCCCTGTTCATCGGTTCCGCACTAAATCCTGTCAACACTTCGTTCATTGCCACTGCGCTGGTGCCAATTGCAGCGGCCATCAACGTTCCGGTCGGACAGACTGCAGTTCTGGTCGCGGCACTTTATATGGCATGTATCGTTGGCCAGCCGGCAGCCGGAAAATTATCGGGGGCATTTGGGCCACGGCGGGTGTTCCTTGCAGGTATTCTCGCTGTACTGGTTGGAGGAGTGCTGGGTGGCTTAGGCCATGACCTCGCAACGTTGATCGTATCACGGGTCCTGATTGGTGTGGGCACCTCGACCGGATATCCTTCGGCAATGCTTTTGATCCGACAGCGAGCCGAATCTGCCGGGCTGACCGAGCCCCCGGGAGGAGTGCTTGGCGGCCTTGTGATTGCGGGAATGGCGACTGCGGTTATAGGACTGCCCATTGGCGGATTCCTCGTCGCCGCCTGGGGCTGGCAGAGCGTGTTTTTTATTAACGTCCCGCTGGCTCTCGTGGCGCTCATTATGGCTGTGTTCTGGATCCCCCGGGACCCGCCATGCAGGAGTACAAAGACGCTCCGTACCTTGGCAGCCCGCATTGATCTGGCCGGCATCACGGTCTTTAGTGGCGCGATGATTGCCCTCCTAGTCTTTCTCATGTCACTGCCAGATCCAGATTGGGTTGTGTTAGGCGTAGTTATTCTGCTCGGTTTGGCCTTTGTCTGGTGGGAAGGACATGTGAGCCAGCCTTTTATTGACCTCCATCTGTTGGCAACGAACCGGCCATTGATACTCACCTATGTGCGCTTTGCCCTTGCGATGCTGTGCGTCTACACCGTAATGTATGGTGTCACGCAATGGCTTCAGATCGACAAAAATATTTCATCCGCTGATGCAGGATTCATCATTTTGCCAATGAGTCTCATATCCATTGCGCTTGCGTGGCTGGTCTCGCGGCGGAACCTCGTGCGCACTCCCCTTATTGCGTCTGCCGTTGCCTGCCTGATAGGGTCTGCGGGTGTACTTTTATTTACCTCGGCGACTCCGATAATCTGGATAGTTGTAATCACGGCGATCTTCGGGATTACCATGGGGATGTGTGCCAGTGCGAACCAGACAACCTTTTACACCCAGGTCACCGCAGATCAGATCGGTACCGCCTCAGGCCTGTTGCGTACCTTTGGGTATTTTGGCTCGGTTGCATCGTCGGCCCTTATCGCGATATTCTTTAATCCAGATGTCAGTGATCAGAGCCTGCATTCAATTGCTGCAGTAATGGTGATCCTCAGCGTTGTGGGACTGCTTATTGTCATTGCAGACAGGGAAATCATGGTGCTGGCAAAAGTATAGCGGAATTCCTCTATACGGTTCTGTCACGTCTTCGGGAGGTTGCATCAAGACTTTCGTCGAGGAAAAAAGGTCGTCCACCGCGGACTTTACAGAGCCTCAGAAAAGAATGCTGGTATATTAGCAGGAATGGCATTTAAACGAAGTCGCATCAGAACCTCCCATGAAGCGGTGCAATGCAGGTATTTTTTGTTTTTTGTCACACATTTTGTTTTTTGCCACAAAGGATGTATTTCAACATTGGATTATACTGCGTGGCTGGTGAGCCCTTTTGGGTGCACCACCAAGGAGATGACACGAACTATGGAAGCAAAACAGGGTATGGAACACGGATCAGAAGAGATGGCCGAACACATGAAAATGATGTGGGAGAAGCTCGATGAAAAGACCAAGAACATGGTCATGGCACGGATGCTTGAAGGCAAGATCATGATGAAAGAGGCTTGGATCAAACAGATCCAGTTTAAAATCGAGACTATGAAGATGATCAAAGCGTCAATCGAAAAGAAGTGATAGATCATCTGAATTCTCTTTTTTATAATAAGTGTGATGAATACAACAAATAAGGAGATCGCGTATGAGCACAGGCTCGGTCAAGTCTTCGGGCGGTTGTATTAAGATTTCGTCGAGGAAAGATGTCGTCCCCCGCAGACTTTACAGAACCACACTTTCCTCTATATCTTTTCGCCATCCGGCAGGGGGCGGTCAATGGCTCCAGGTCGTGCTTTGCGAGCTTCAATATAAATCCCATTAAGTATCTCCTCTGAAGTGCCTTCCAATTGAATTTTTAAACCATAGTACTTGAGGTGTCTATACAAAACGGATAATTTTTCCGTGTTGAAAATATCTTCTTCTTTTATCTTCCAGATGGAACCCTCAAACCGGATTATACAGATTGGTTTACTCTGCTGTATCTCCTTTGTTATAAGGCCCATGAATACTGGCTGCTTTACGAGGACATACTCTATGACATGAATAGTTACTGGATTTTCTCCACGGCTGGATTTCTCGCCAGAATAACCAGCTTCATCGGCTGTATGTTCCACGGTAAGGCAATCTGCTGCTTTTATGCAGGTGATCATTTGTGTAATTTCTGCACGAACCGGATCTTCCCGGATTTTCGATCCAAATGAGGAGAGGAAGGATCTTTCATTTGCAGATGCCTTTACAGGTGCCATAATGCGATTCGTCCGGAAGGTAGATCTGAGTTCTAGAATATTTCAATGAGCACTATATCTCCTTTCAAAAGTATATAGTGTTTGAACGAAACCACTACGTGTTCATAAAAAAGTATTTTTTTGGGCTCTGTAAAATCTGCGGGTGGTGACCTATTTTCCTCGACGTAGGCTTAATGCTAACACCCGAAGACTTGACAGAACCTGCGTAAAAAACAACCTTATACCCAATTCGGTTCTGATAAGTTAAAGGGTGGTGAGAAAATATTTACGAGAGAGAAAAATAACGATCACCTGTTAATTTATCAGCACCTAAACTACGCAAGGATCACGCCTTGCGATTATACGCAATAAGTGTCAGCGGAATGAATACGACGAGTATCGCCAAAGCGCCGAATAATGCGAACCAAAAATTCGCGCCTATCGTGCCATAAGTCAACAACTGCCGCACCACTGTTACGACGGTGGATAGCGGGTTTATATGCAGTACAAAATATTGCAGCCAGCTCGGCATCGTTCCGGCCGGAACAAAAGCGTTCGACAGGAATACTAACGGGAACATTACTACTACACCAATCGCAGACGCAGTTGAAATCGTCTTTGTGCACATACTAATAAACGCAAACACCCAGCTCATACACCAGGCAACGAGCATCATGAAAAGTATGCTGAAAATGACCGCGGGAATGCCTGCTTCGGGTCTGTAACCGAGAATATATCCCATAACAAAAACGGTAGTTCCCCCTATTACGTATCGTACAAGGTCGGCAGTCAAACTTCCCGCCAACGGAGCAATTCGCGCAATCGGCATGGATTTAAAACGGCTTGTTATGCCTTTGTTCACATCCTCGCGCAGTTTACTACCCGCGGTGGTACAATTGGTGAAAGATGACATCAACAAAACGCCGGGGATGACAATTGGCAGATAGTTCGGGATGTTGCCCGAAATCGCACCCCCGAATAAAAAGGTGAAAAGCAGCGTGAACATAACCGGTAAGACTACGAAATCCACAAGTATTTCGGGATTTTTGAACATTTTTAATAGCGCCCGATACGCGAACGTGCATGTGTTTCTGATTGTGGTGACAACTCCGATTCTATTTTTCAGTTTGCGCTCGGCGGCGGGTATGATGATTGTATTAGTCATTTAAATTTTCCTCCATTTTATCTTTGGAACCCTCACCTGTCAGCGCGAAGAACACCTCATCAAGTGTAGGTTGCAGGATGTTTACCCCGGACAACGCTATTCCGGCATCTTTCAGCGTCGTCAACACATCGATCAGTTTGTCGATGTTGTCTATCGGTGCGATCAACTCAGAGGCTTTCCCAAGATGAACCTTCGCATCGAGTATGCGCTCGATGATCTGCGCCGCGTTGGCGGCGTTATCTGCGTCTTTGACGGTCAAGTGCAACGAACTGCTTCCCACGGAGCGTTTCAATCCGTCGGGTGTATCGTTCGCAACGACTCGTCCCTTGTCGATTACAACAATGTTGTCGGCAAGTTGATCGGCTTCATCAAGATACTGTGTCGTTAGCAGTACCGTTGAGCCGCCTTTTACAAGATTGCGTATTGTCTGCCACATCTGCGTCCGAGTCCTTGGGTCAAGCCCTGTTGTCGGCTCGTCAAGGAAGATCAGCGGCGGCTGGGAAATCAGACTTACCGCGAGGTCAAGTCTGCGCCGCATGCCGCCGGAAAACTTTGACAATGCGCGGCTCGCCACATCACTAAGCCCAAACTCTTCCAAGAGTTCATTCGCTTTGCGCTTAGAATCTTTGCGAGAATATCCATACAATCTACCGAAAATTATAAGATTCTCCAAAGCAGTTAGATCCTCGTCGATAGAGGCAAATTGTCCCGTCAACCCAATCAGTTGACGCACAATTTGCGTTTCGCGAACAACATCATAACCGAATATTTTTACATTCCCCGCATCCGGTTTTGACAACGTGGCAAGCATATTTATTGTAGTAGTTTTTCCCGCGCCGTTCGGCCCCAGTACAGCGCAGATACTACCTGTCGGGATACTCAGACTCACTCCATCAACAGCCCTGTTATCACCAAAGGTCTTTACCAAGCCGTGAGCTTCAACTGCTAAAATTGCGTTATTCTTCATAGTTGTGTTTACCTCCTGCAAAGATTATTCCTGCGACGAAAAGTGCCGATTTTGATTTTTGTGAATAGCTGATCTGATGCATGGCAAAAACTTTCATGAGCTTCTAAAATTGTTGTTACTTTAAATATTTAAAGTTACTCAAAGTAACTGAAATAAATTGAATTAACAAATTTGATAGAAATATCGGACCGTAAACGATGGCAATAAAAGGACTATTATTGGTTGTTTTACTCCGGGATCTGAACTATAAGATTCTGGAGTCATCCCGATAATTTAGGCGGAAATTCACTCGAACTGTGAAAGAAAATTTAGCGGTAATAGGACAAAAAAAGGTTTCTCACAAAAAATTGATTTATGCCCCGGAAATCTTCTTTTTCTTTTCCTTTCCTAAGCTGACATCCGAAAGTTTTGTAAAACAGAGAAGCCACAATCGTTTTGCTTCAGCAGGGTCCAGTCCCATGTCCACGCTATTGATCAGACCCTGCGCAACGACGCCGCAGAGAAAAGCAAGATCGGTTTCTTCCATGGTAGTATGGATCTTTCCCTTTCGTTTCTGCTCTTGGAAAACATCCCGCATAACCTCAAGGCTTTCCCTATACATTCCTGTGATTTCTTCATGGAGGGAAGGATTCCGGGAAATAATATATTCCAAATCCTTCCTGATAATTGAATATTTACTGCTGATCACAAGGAGGGCATCGAAAAAATTTCCGGCGCTGGTAATCGGGTTGTCCGATGCAAAGGAAGTGGCAAAAATCGTCCTGTATGCCCCCAACATCGTCTCGCCCATTGAAGCGATGAAAAGTTCCTCCTTGTTTTTGTAGTAACGGTAGATTGCCGGCTTTGTCACCCCAAGCCGAGCAGCTATATCGTCCATCATGGTCTTTTCAAAACCTTTCTCAAGGAATATCGGAAAGGCCTCGCTTACGATTTTTTTCCTGATTTCGTCTTTGTACCCCGGAAACAGTTTGGGCATAGGTATCGGTAATATAGGATTGCTATTTGAATTAATTATACTTACTATTAGTAACTTTAAAAAATTTTAATGGAAAATCTCCGGGCTTACCGATATAATAAAATGTGTTTTGATCGACTCTGTCAAGTCTACGGGTAGTTGCATTAAGCCATCGTCGAGGAAAATAGGTCACCACCCGCAGATTTTACAGAGCCCTGCAGGACATGAAAAGAGAAGAACTCCGCTACCGGGCCGGGGATTGACTACCCCCGTGTCCTCTCGTATGAGATTTGTTTTTAAGGATGAGTGGTTGAGATCGATGTAGGTATTTCAATGGAGATTACACCGCACATCCACGCTATCAGAATCCTCCTAGGGACGACGCCAGACCGGTTTGTGAACGTATACCTCGTCTACGGGGACCGCATCACCCTGATCGATACCGGGGTCAACGGGTCTGAGAAGCTGATCTATGAAGATATCCGCTCGACCGGCCGGGATCCCTCCGATATCAACCTCATCGTCCTGACCCACTCGCATCCTGACCATATCGGTGCTGCAAAAGCAATCCATGATCTGACAGGCTGCGTGGTCGCTGCTCAGTCACTGGACGCCCCTGCAATCGAGAACGTTGACCCGATGATGCTGAAAAGCCCGGCACCCGGGGTCCCACCCATGGTGGGCGGGCCTGTTACGATCAGCAGGCACCTGAAAGGTGGTGACACCATGAGCCTCGGGAAAGGACTCACTCTTGAAGTGTTTCATACGCCAGGTCACTCGCCGGGATCCATCTCTTTGCTCCTTAGAGAAGAGATGGCACTCTTTACCGGGGACACGGTACAGACCCCCGGGTTTTCAGGGCCATTCTACACGGACCCGGTGGCACTTGTCCGTTCGATCCAGCGGCTCAAAGGAATTCCGGGGATCAGGCACTACTTTCCCGCACACGATACTCCCGCTGAAGGGAAAGCGGCATACCGGCGTTTGAAAGACTCCCTTGCATACATAGGGCGCATTCATGCTGCCGTGAAGAAAACCGCGTCCGAACGCCCGGAATATACAGATCCACAGGTTTTCGCTGAGCGGGTTCTCGATGAACTCGGCATTTCCCCCGGGGCCGCTCTGCCCTTCATTGCCAAGACAATACATGCTGACCTGATCTCAATTGGCCTTGATGACCTCTTGAAGGAGTGACCGGTCCCGGAGGCAACTGGAGCAGGGTGAACCGGTCCCTGCATAGATGCCTCAAAAGGTCTCTTTCCCTTTGTGCCACATTTCCCCCATCCCCAGGGAATTTTATCGTCAGAACGTGATTGTGGAACTTCTGCGGTTAATGCTGGATAGGTGATGCCCTGTTCTGATAAGTTAAAGGGTGGTGATACGCCCACATCAATAACTGCCGATAACTTGCCTCTCTCTAACAAAGTATAAATAATACCTAAGTCAAGATATATCTTGAGGTGCTTAAGATATATCTTAAGATACATCTTGTATCCTCGTTAAGGAGAGAAAACAATGTTTGAACACATTTTTGGCATGGATGACGGATGCATCCCTGGCGAACCCGGTTTTTCCGGAGGTCTCCGTTTCGGCTTGGGGCCTCATGAGAGACCCGATCAGGATTTTGGTCACCGGATGCACCATATGCATGGTGACCCCCGGATGTACCGCGGTTTTGGCGGTCTGGGTGGCTTTGGCGGTGGGCGGGAACGCTTATTTGAGGCCGGCGACTTCAAACTGGTCGTCCTTAAACTGCTCGCGGAGCAGCCAAGTTATGGATACCAGCTCATCAAGACCATGGAGCAACGTCTCGCAGGTGGATATACGCCAAGTGCCGGTGTTGTCTATCCAACCCTGACGATGCTTGAAGAAGAGGGGCTTACCATCTCATCGTCAGAGAACTCCAAGAAGGTTTATTCGGTGACCCCGGAAGGAATGCAATTTCTCCAAGCCAACGAAAAACGCATGAAGGAGCTCTTTGACCGGCTGGAAGATGCGGGAAAAAGTTTCCAACGCGGCCGATCGCCGGAAATGATGGGAGCCTTCCACAAACTGCACGGCGCCGTGATAGCACGTGTATCGCGCGAGAGTGTTACACCGGAACAAATCCGCAAAATCACGGAAATCATCAATGCAGCTGCAATGGCCATTGATGAACTCTGATTTTTCGACTCAATAATCATCTACCAAAGTAATGGGGTTTTCGTTGCGTTTGCGGTTGATATGTAACTTTATATGAGATGAAAAATCCATTACCAACTGCAGACGCAACAGAACCGACCGACGAATCTCGGTGCCCGGGCAAAAATCGTTATGGGATATTATTTGAAGGTTTTAATCCTGCTTTTTTCCTGCGCCATCCCGGAATGTGTCCGCACACTTCCTTGAGGAACCAGAGGATGATGGGCTTCCACTTTCCGCCAATGACGGAGAGCGAGATCTGGATCGGGCATTTCCCGAGAGGAGGAGATCTCTGCATGTTCAATAGTATCATTAATAATAGTATATACTATTGTGCAAACTGCTCATCTTTTGATACTATAGAGCCTACAATCCGGTACAGAAACGTAAATCTGCTCGGAAGAAAGAGGCCCGGGCAGCAAGGTGGAAGAACTATGGACCAAAACCACGTATATCGTGCGGGTGACGCGACGGTCACCCGCGTACCCGAACTTATTCTCGATTCAAACACTCCCGGATACCTGTATCCCCAGTGGAACCCGTCATTTATTCAGGAACATGAACAATGGCTGGTTCCCGGGAATATGGATGTGACCCGTACGCATGTTATTCAGAGTATCCATACCTGGGTGCTACGGACAAAGCAGCATACGATTCTTATTGACACGGCGACAGGAAACGATAAGGAACGTACCTGGCAGCCCCGGCTCAACCGGTTGAAAACTCCTTACTTGGAGCGGCTCAAAGCCGCTGGTGTGACGCCGGAGATGGTGGATTATGTTATCTTAACACACCTTCACGTGGACCATGTGGGGTGGAACACCCAATTCGTTGATGGTGTGTGGGAGCCGACCTTTCCTAATGCAACATACGTTTTCTCAAAGGCCGAACAGAGACATTATTCCAACCCGGAAAATTACCCGAAGAAGAACCGTGTCAAATTCATCATCTACGAAGACAGTGTTCTTCCGGTGATCCAGGCAGGTCAGGCCGAGATCGTTGAACCGGACGGGGCAGAGTTCCTTGAGGGAATTTCCCTGTATCCCGTACCGGGGCACAGCGTCGGCCAGATGGCAGTCGGCCTTACTGTTGGCGGAAATGAGGCTCTTTTTGGCGGGGATGTCATGCACCATCCCATTCAGATTTTCCGCCCTGAATGGAACTCGGTATACTGTGAAGATGCAGAAAAGGCCCGTGCCTCACGGAAGTGGGCGCTGGACTACCTCGCGGACCGGCATGCCCTGTACTTCAGCTCCCATTTCGCAGAGACCTCGGCAGGGCGTGTGACCCGCTCGGGAGAGGGCTTTGCGTGGCAGTTCTGCTAACTGGTTCTGGTGCGTTTGCGGGACTTTCAATACTCATTTATGAAAAATCACGACGAGATGAATTTATCAAATCCCGATAACGCACCAGACCTCATAGATCATAATCATTAGGGGATGCGAGTGATGGTATCGTCAGCGACACTTTGCCGCATCGATAATTTCTTTTTGTTGCACCCGAATATGCACCTTCACGACAGAGCCGGTTATACTTGTCACAGGCTCGACAGATGGAATCGGCAAAGGCTCCGTCAAGTCTTCGGGTGGTTGCATTAAGCCTTCGTCGAAGAAAATATGGTGCCATCCGCAGACGTTACAGAGCCCAGAATCGCCAGATATATGTATTTTCAAAAATCAACCATCAGATATTCCCGATTTATTGTCCAGACCTCCCCACCTGTAACGGAAAACACTGTTATGAGAAAATATATTCTTGTGTCCCTGATCATTATTGCAATCCTCGTGGCAGGATTTGCCGTATTTTCTCTGACGACCCCTCCTTCCGGCCCGATGCTGCCTCTGACTATTGGCGTTCAAACCGGCGTTCAGGGAGCGCCTTTGTATATCGCTGACAAAGAGGGTTTCTTCTCGCAGAACGGTCTCAATGTCACCTTGCGGGATTATACATCCGGTCTTGATACAGAGAACGCGATGTTGAACGGCGTAGTCGATCTTTCGACCCCATCTGAATTTGTAATTGCGAACAGTGCGCTTAATAATACCAGGAACATCAGCGGCATTGCTGTTTTTGATAAATATACGCACATGGTAATCATTGGGAGAAAGGATCATGGCATTTCAAATATATCCGATCTTCGCGGTAAACGAATCGGGGTTACCATGAATACAGCATCGGAGTTCTATCTCGGAAGATTCCTTGAATTGAATGGCATGAATATTCGTGATGTCGATATTGTTAATGTGGACGTTTACCAAAGCATCGATGATATTGAAAATGGCAGCATCGATGCAGTCATTAACTCCCCGCCATTTACCGATGAAATCCTGGATAATCTCGGTTCAAATGCCGTCGTGTGGCCTGCACAGAACGGCCAGATGGTCTTTGAAATCATTGCGGGCAACAACGATTGGATTGCCGGGCATCCTGATGAAATGAAACGGCTTCTCATCTCACTCGAGCGGGCAGACCAGTACATAGAGAGCAACCCGGCTGAATCACAGGCCATTGTTCAGAAACGGCTGAATATGAGTGAGCCATACCTGTCTTCCGAATGGTCTGGGCACCAATTCACACTCTCCCTCGACCAATCACTTATTTCTGCAATGGATGACGAGTCCCGCTGGATGATTGAAAACAACATGACGAATGCGACAGCAGTGCCGGATTTTCGGCAGTACTTATACACGGATGGCTTAGAGACGGTCAGTCCCGGATCGGTGAACCTCTATTGATGTGGTTTTTGCGATGATGTCGTGCAATGAACAGGTGAACCCGTGAAAAAGATCCTGATGCTGGTAGGTAACCGATCATGAAAATAAGGACCCAGCTGATTGCCGGCATCGTCGTCTTTGCTCTCCTTATCATCGTTATTTTCGCCCTGGTATTGAATACCAATCAGCAGGTGGACCGCCTTATCGCCCAGGAAAATACGGCTAATTCCATCGCCCTCGACGTTGGAGAGCTCGGCTACCTCTCGAACGATTATATCCTGTACCGAACACCTGAACAGGAAAGCGAGTGGACTATGAAGTTTGCCGCCGTTTCCGGAGACATTGCAAACATTTCGATTGACCAGCCGGGCCAGCAGTTATTAGTGGGCAACCTGGCATCAGATCTCAAGGCCACCCAATCTGTTTTTGACAATATCGAGTCGAGTCCTGTACGGATAAGCAACCCCGAAGAGTACAGCTATGTCCAGATCTCAGAAAGCCGGATGGCGGTCCAGAACCAAGAGATGATCTTCGATGCAGACCAGCTCGCGAGCCTCTTCCAGACAGAAGCCGACAGCCTGAAAATGGCGAGGACGCTCCTGATCTTTGTGCTGATGGGAACCTTCGGGGCCCTCCTCCTCTCCGTTTACTTCTTCTATTACCGGCGGACGCTGAAATCGATCGCAGATTTACAAGAAGGAGCAAGAATGATCGGCACCGGCAACCTCGATCACGAGATTGTCGTGAAGGGTGACGATGAGATTTCTGATCTCTCCCGCTCGTTCAACCAGATGACCTCTGAACTGAAAAAGGTCATCGCAACAAAGTCCGACCTGGAGCGCGAGATCGCCGGCCGTGAACAGGCGGAACTGGATCTCCGGAAGAAGAACGAGGCACTCAATGAACTCAATGAGGAGCTTACCGCGGCACAGGAAGAGCTGAACCGGAACCTCGGAGAACTCAAACAGGCCGACAAAATACTGCGTCGCCAGGCAGATCTCCTGAGGCAATCGTACGATGCCATTATTGTCTGGCGATTAGGTGGGGCAATCGAGAGCTGGAACCGTGGCGCTGAATTGTTGTACGGTTATACCGAGGAGGAGGCGCTTGGCAGGATCACCCATACCATACTGGCAACCATTCACCCAAAGCCATGGGACCAGATTGAGAAAGAACTCCGGGAAAAAGGCCTCTGGGAAGGAGAACTCCTCCACCACACAAAAGACGGCCGGGAAATCGTGGTTAATACCCGGCACCAGCTCATCCATGAAAGTGATGGTACCGATGTGGTGCTGGAAACCAACCGGGACATCACTGAGCGCAAGACGATGGAAGAGATCCTACAGAACACCCTCGGGCGGTTTTACCAAATCCTTTCAAATATGCATTACGGAATTCTTCTGGTTACCGATGAGGGTCAGGTGGAATTTGCAAATTCGGGCTTTTGTGACATGTTCGGACTCAATGAATCTGCCACTAATCTGCGCGGAATCTCTGATACTGAGATGATTGAAAAAATACGGGATATGTATGATAACCCCGATAAGGCTGTAAAGAGAATCAAGGAAATCGTCCGTTTGGGTCAACCTGTTTTAGGGGAAGAGGTTACATTTCAAGATGAACGGGTTATGCTGCGGGATTATGTTCCCATTTTTATTGGCGGAAAACTTTTCGAACGACTTTGGATCCACCGGGATATCACCGATCGCAAGAAGGTGGAAGAAGCGCTCTGGGAGAGCGAGAAACGGTATAGAACCCTTTTTAATACAATGGCAGAAGGATTTTCCATCGATGAAATTATCTTCGATGAAACAGGTAAGCCTATTGACCTACGATACCTGTCCGTCAACCCAGCTTTTGAACGAATAAACAACCTTAAAGCAGAAGATGTCGTTGGGCGGACAACCCGAGAGTTGTTCCCTCACGCCGAACCGGTCTGGTTTGAACGGTACGGAAATGTCGTTCTTACCGGAGAGTCATATCACTTTGAGGAAAGGTTCGGGCCTCTCGATAAATGGTACGACGTAAGGGCGTACAAGACCGGACCAAAGGAATTTGCTGTTATCTTTTTCGATATCACTGAAAACAAACAGGCAGAGAAGGCACTCAGGGAGAGCAAGGAGCGATTCCGATCAGTATTGGACAATTCCAGGGATCTCATTTATCGCGAGAATCTGCAAACCGGCAGGTACGAATACATCAGTCCGTCTGCCGAGACGGTAACCGGTTTTTCCTCCGACGAGTTCCTGGCAATGGATGCTAAAATGGCAAGATCGATGATCCATCCTGATGATATTTCTGCCATGCGATCGGCACTGGAATCCCTGGAGAGTACCGGCAAAGGAGAAGTAGAATATCGTTGGCAGATGAAGAATGGTAATTATCGCTGGTTTTCCAATCACATGGCCCTGTTCAGGGATGCTTCGGGTCGACCGCTCTATCGGGACGGCTCAATCCGGGACATCACCGATCACAAGCTGGCCGAAGAAAACCTAAAAGAGGCTCTTTCAGAGAAAGAGGTTCTTCTCTCCGAGATCCACCACCGTGTCAAAAACAACCTGACCGCGTTCATTTCGTTACTCAGCCTCGATAGTTCGTATGAGGATACAGAAAGTGGGAGGGCACTCCGGAATGACCTTCAGAACCGTGCCCGGAGCATGGCATTAATTCATGAGACGTTATACCGGACCGGGAAATTTTCAAATGTGGATATGAGCATCTACCTGAAAAATCTCGTCGACCAGATTGCCCAGTCTTACGGAATACGTTCTGACATTAACGTATTTGTCGACGTTGATGGAACCCTGAGTATCGACCGGGCAACAACGGCCGGCCTGATCATTAACGAACTGGTGACCAACTCATTCAAGTACGCATTCCCGCCGGAGTTTGACTGTATGGCGGTACGTGGAGTTCCATGTTCGATTCGGGTCTCGTTTGCCAAGGAAGATGGCATGGATGTGTTGAGAGTTTCCGATAATGGCTGCGGATTCCGGGAAGGATTCGATCCCCTGAAATCAAAATCACTGGGCCTTAAGTTGGTGAACTTCCTTGCCCGCCATCAACTCATTGCGGAGATCGAAGTCCACTCGGATAAGGGAACGGAGTTTATCTTCCGTCTGAAAAATACTGAGAGAGGGAGGTGACCGGACCCTCATGTCCAACAGAACTGTCTTTCTTATCCCGTCAGGGAACGTTCAACCTCATCCGGCGGAGAGAGAGGAGGCGGTATCCGCTGAAAAGCGCTGTCACGAGGAAGATTGCAGGAAATACATATGAACCCGATTCCAGAGTACACGTCCCGAACGTCGTCGTTAAGCACTGGTAGCTGTAGTAGAGATCGATAATAGTCATGCCGCAAGCCAACACTACCAAGATATTGTATATGATTTCCTGTGAAGAGGGAGATGTACCTGACATACGATACGGAATTCGAAACTTTACGAATTTAACGTCTTTCAAAAGATCCCGTCCCTCGCGCTGGTGGAGAGCATCTGCCATGATTTTTGGCCCGAGGCATTGTCCAAAAAATGAGAGGATGCGACTTCTCGCATAATCGTGTCCAGATTTATGAAAGAGATCGGCTGCTTCTGCTCCGGCCTCGTGAGCTCTTCACGAGTAACGTTTCCCTCGGTAGGTGCAACTGCGTGAGAAGGTAGCGGATTTTTCTGTTTTTTCGGGTCGATGGAACCCATCTGGTGCCTCGTACGGGTATTAAATCGGAAAGACCTATCAAATAGAAGCGATCTATAAAGACTAAAAAAGTGCTAAATTTCTAATTTCATATTGCCAAAGTTTTCCTAAAGGTTTGACATCAATTTCATGATATCCTTTACTAGATATTCGGTAGATCAAAACAAAATTTTCATTTAATAGACAACGGAGACCCATTGCAAGCGAGTGAGGTTTCGGACCATACGGAAGAAATGTGACATTATAATCTTTCTTAGACTTTAATAGCGAATCAAATTTTTTCCAAGCTTCGATGGCATCACCAGTGTAGCTGTCTCGAACGAAAATTTTTCATTTTCGTCGTCTAATCCAAGTCTTTTATTAAACTCCTTTAATCTCGCTTTCCCGATCTTATCATATTTGGGGATATACGGTGGGTGCGGAAAAAGAACCCCCACTTTAGCTAATGTATCACATTCTTCGACCCATCCAAGATATCCTTTTTGTTCAAATCCAAAAGATAAAATAAAATAATCTTTTTTTTGGAGATTGATATTTTTTCCACCATACCCTGGAATAGCAATTGTATCCCAATCACCGGCTACAAATACTTCATCACGCGCAACATCGAAATCGTAAATTCCTTCTGCATAAAAAAAAGAGATACTTTTAGTTAAATCATTCTCTATGCAGTAATGCAATATTTGTAAAAAAACAACTCTTGGACAACTGGAGATGTCAAATCCAAGTTCAATTGGTCTTTTCAATTGTTGCTGTTTCGTTTTAATTATTTCGAATAATTTAGAAATATCTTTTAGACCCTCAAAATTCGGTACTAATGCGTCTAATACAATTAGGGAATGCCTCTTTTTTTTATTGATTTTTATAAATCTCAGAATCTTCTTATAATAATTAATATTCCAGCCCTTTCTCCCTGAGTTTATGAACGATAAGACTATAGCTTCATCAAATGAAAATTCATCGGAGTTATGACTGATAATTTTTGTACAGCGTTCTTCCCATCCTGCCGTAAAAATAAACAAATCAAAAAATCCATCTATCGATATCCCCTTATCAAAAGATTTCGATCTACCGTAAAGATAACCTTCAAAGAATTCAGTCATTAGTATGCCAATTTAACAAAGTTTTTTGCCCCCCATTTACTCCTGGAGTAATTCGTTTTGACATTCTGTCAGCAATTTCTCTAAAATCTTCTTTAAGCGGAGTGTCACATATTTCCAACAGATCATTTGGGTTAATTTCCATTTCATATTCTCGACCTGTATTTGTTGAAATATATGAGAAATCAAAGAGAGGAGCGAAAAGTCTATGTAAACGTATTTTTTGCGAGACTATAGATCGATCATTTGGATTTAAAATTACATCAACAACATTTATATAATATTTATTTACGCTTGCTGTGAAAATTATTTTGTGCAAATTCTCTCTTTTTTCTTGGGTTGGAAGTTTAAGATAATCTATAATGTAAGTACCTCTTTCCGTGATTCTTAATGCGTCTTGAGAAGTAGTTTGGAGGATATGGGTAATATTACCTAAAACTCGAACCATATTACTAATTTCAATTGCATATGAAGAACCTCTTTCGATTTCGGAATACTTTACCTCACTCGCTGTTCGTATTCCTTTTTTCTGAATCTCAAGCGGCACAGTATTCTCTAAAAACTTTTCTCGTTTGTGAATTGATACATCATAAATATTCCTCATCTGACGAATAAAATCGCGAATGTTTGAATCACTCATATTGAGTACCATCCGATATCCTGCATAAGGTACGGATAAATTGCTTGGATATTCAGAATCATAACAGAGGCATAACATAGCACTTCTTTGTTTTTTTCTGTATTGACTAGAATGGAGAATTGAGAACTCATTCATTTTGTTGAAATATTTATCTAGATTAATATTCAATTTTTTAGTTAGATATGCTTCGATATACGGGGGATCTTTTGGAGCTTCTTTCCCAACACTTTTTAGTAAACGATTCCATTTTTTAGAAAAATCATTTTGTACAGATTTCGCGAAATCTTGATATTCAACAGAAATTGTTTTCTTTAATTCATAATCTAATAAACGATTAAGAGAATAATCCCCCAATATTTTTTTTATTTCTACATCGAAAGAAGAATGCTCTAAAACTTTTTCGAAACGTAATCTTGTGACTCCTTCAACAAACGTTAGAAACTCATCATAAAATTTTTCTAAAGTTATTATATCTCGATCATCTTGAGTCAGTGGATGATCTGGAACAAATGTACTTTCCGTGTCTATAAACTCATGAGTTGATGCGAAAACAAATGTTGTATGTTCTTCATGAGTCGCAATAAGTGTGTTCAATGATTTTATAAGTTCGAGATCGAGACTTTCAACGGAGTCTATACATACTTTCACAATATATTTTTCTGTTTTGGTATTACAAAGTCCAAGTAACGGTTTTGATAATTCCCCCAAAACCAATCCAATTTGAAGATTAGGTAATTCATTACTTAAGGTTCCACTATCCGTAATTTGCGAATCGTTCCAAATTTTTTCGTATATCTTCTTTATTGCGAGTCTAATGTCTTCTAAAATATAGTATTCGCCATTTGTTCTAATAAAATTCTTTATCTCAGGACGAACTTTCAAAATTGTATTAATAACGCGCTGTTCTTGAGAGGGTAAGTATTTTATAATTTTTTCATTTCTTAAACCTTCGATGGCCTCAATCAAATTGAATATTGCAAGATATTCTATATAGAGTGAAAATAGGCGTCCTCTTTCTACTACGATTGTATCAATAGAACTATGTTCTTTTTTTAACCACGAATAAAAATTCTTTAAGATATATTTCTTACCAACGTCAATATAAATTCCAACGAAATGTTTCGAAAAAAGATCCTCCCCGTTTTTTTCACGTATTTGATTTTGTAGGGATTTATTTGTCAAGCGTTCGTTCCAATCCAATGCTTTTAAAATCGTAGTTTTTCCAGCACCTCTTGTGCCAATTAAGTAAACACATCTGTTTCTTTCCAATTTTTCAAACGAAGAAGGTAGCCAAAAAAGATGATCCCGCTCATCTTCCCATCGATCCGTTGCAAATGGATTTCGATCATCTTTCTTCGACATTAATACACCCCTCTAACAACACTTGAATTTGGATTTACTTTGTTCTCTCTAAATTTTATCAGATTTAAACCAAATAGGAGATTTATTGAGGCCATCAACTCGTCAAATGTAAAATCAATATGCACTATGCCTTTACCTTTTATTTTTTGATAAATCACATCTAAGTGTTCATCAGCTCCAATTTGATTTATAAACATTAATAGATTTTTTTCATTTTCCGATAAAAATTGAATCGCATCCGCGGAATCATAAAACCTGATCATATTTTTCGGAAGAATGTTAATGTTGCATCCTTCGATTTGATGATTCTCAATTTCACACCAGAGGGGCGTTCGATTTAAATTATTTGCAAAAATAATGTTCACAATGTTGAACCCAATCTTTTCATCGTTATAAAAACTAATGTGTGGGAATAAGAGAGGCGCAGAAGACAAAATTAGTTTGGATTTTCCTCTATTGAGCTCTTGTTCTCGATTATTGTGGATATGCCCATGGAAGATCAAAATCGGCCTATTAAGCGATTCTAGTTTTTGACAAATTTCCGCCTCATTTATTATTCCATCAAACTCCCTGTCTGGATTGAATGGTCCGCCTATTCGAAGAAAGTTGTGATGTGTGAATATTATTGGAAAGCAATCCTCACGACTTTGAATTATTTTAGATATTGAATCTATTAATTGAGGACTAATATAAGGAATATTGAGTAATTTATTTAAGTCTGCTCGATCCCCTAACTGAGATATCATTAATTTGATTGCCTTTTGTTGAACAGGTGTAAGTAATTTTAGATTTCGAAATTCAAGACATGAATTTACATTTATTAATAAAACTTTACATGCATTTTCTTCGATAATAGTACATTTAATTGAATCGGTGGCATATGTTTGAAAACCTTTTTTTCGGTGTAAATTACAAAAAGGGAGAAAACGTTTTTTTAAATTTTTAGAACTATATGGAAGATTAGAAATCAAATCATGATTTCCTGCAGCAATTTTCACATCCATTTTTCGTATTTTTTTGCTGAAATTCTGAAATTGAAGTGTGAGATAATCTAGACAATTGCTATATTCCTCTAATGATCCTTTGTTGCATAAATCTCCTGAAATTATGATTGAATGAAATTTTTCTTTCTCGATGTGGAAATATAGTGCCTTTTTAATTTTTCGGATTAAAATTTGTGACAAATTTACCTTTTCTTCCATTGATAATTCAGACCAGACATATTCACTAAGCTCCTCTAAGTCTGATGGTGTCTGATAAATTTCATTAGAGGAGTAATGAATATCACTTATGTGGAGTAATTTTAATTGACCCATTCTTAATATAATTGATAATTTGTTAAAAATTTATAGTTATCGAAATCTGAATTCATTTTACAACCTCTAAAGTTTAAAATTTTACATGGATTCAAATTGTTTTCCACAGTCTGGGCTCTTCAAAACTCGTTATTTTTCATGACGTACGACACTTCATTAACTCCTATTCAAGAATTACGAAATATGCTTCCTTACTACCTATTTTGAATTAAAAAATCACTCAACAGGAAATCATCTGTTGTCAGTAATCTACAACCTTTCTTGAGTTTCACCGTCCTCTCCTCCCCCCTTATACGCCTGCATACCCCAACTAAAAACCTAAGAGAATGAAGCTCGTCCACATCACAGATACCCATCTCGGCCTCTCCGCATTTTCCCGACTCGACCCGGACACGGGGATGAATCTGCGCGAGAAGCAGATCTACTATAACTTCCTCGCGAGCGCGAAAGGCAATGTTTTTTTGAAAAGAACTTCAACGTCCCTTTTATGAAAATCCGCTCCCGGCAACACGCATTCCTGTTTCTTGCTGCTTTCCTTGTGGCCGGTACTCTCTTTTCTCCGGCTGTGTCTCGTCTCATGCGGCCCAGCCGGCACCATGCCTGAATGCAAATACGCCTGCCGTGGCTCCCGGTGCATCCACTATCAGCGCCGTCATACCGCAGTTCGATGCCTATGCGGAACAGAACTTTGTCAAAAGCGGCGTTCCGGGAATGGCAGTTGTCATCGTGCAGAACGATACGGTTGTCTACCTCCGGTGCTTTGGAGTGAGAAACATCACGACCGGGGCACCGATCACGCCGGACACCCGATTCCAGCTCGAGTCTGTCTCGAAGTCCTTTGCCTCAGCTTCGATCGCATCCATGGTCGGTGATGGCGAGCTGTCGTGGGACGAACCGGTCGTATCGCTGGACCCTGGGTTCCAGCTGTCGGACCCCTGGGTAACCGACCACGTCACCATCCGCGATCTGCTGTCTCACCGGACCGGGCTTCCGGAATATGCAGGGCAAGATCTCCAGTATACATTCGGGTACAACCGGTCCGAGATCATCGGCAGGCTGCGGTACCTGGGGCTGACGGGAGCCTTTCGCTCATCCTACGCGTATTCAGATATCGGCATCACGGTGGCGGCAGAGGCTGCTTCCATGAAAGCAGGACAACCGTGGGAAGATCTTGTTGCGGAACGGGTCTTTGTCCCTGCCGGGATGTACAACACGAGCGCCCGGTTTGCCGATTTTGCCACATCAGGAAACCATGCGGATACCTATGTCGTGGTAAACGGGACTCCGAAAGCAGCCCCCCTCATGAATGAGGACGTGACCAGTCCTGCCGGTGGGGTGAGCTCGACCATCAACGATATGGCCCGCTATGCCCGACTTCAACTCAACAACGGAGCCATTGACGGGAAGCACGTGATCGGTTCCGATGCACTCATGGAGACTCACAGAGCCCAGAATATCATTACATCGAACAATGCCGGTATTACCGCATACGGTCTCGGATGGGAGGTTATCGCCGGAAACGGGAGGGTCCGGGTTGAACATGGCGGCGACGGGACACAGGGAGTCTCGAACTATATTGTGCTCTACCCGGCAGAGAATATGAGTATCGTGGTCCTGACAAATGGCTTTCCCGGAGGGTACATCCTTAAAAATGCGATAACGAAAGGATGGGATGACCTGTACTTTACGGGAGCGATCCAAAAGGACTGGTACAGCGTATCGGAGGATCAGATCAACGCTGCAATGCAGCCGGGATCGTCAGTCTTAAGCCCGTATCAAGAGCTCCCGCCTGCACCGGCAGATGCAAAGCCCACCCGGGCCCTTGCAGCCTACAGCGGTTCATATTCGCAGGACTATTACGGTACTTTACGGATCGATTCGAACGCAACGGGGCTCCTCGTGTACCCGGGCCATGCCACCACGCCGTTCCTCCTTATCCCGTATGACGGGGACACCTTCAACGATACCTCAACCGACACCGCAGTGAATTTCACGGTGGGAAACAGCGGGACAGCAACCAGCGTCTGGTTCACGCAGTTCGAAATGCCGGGCAGAAACGGGACCTTTGTCCGGATCTCCTCCTGATACCTGCGCGAGGAAGCAGATCTACGATAACTTCCTCGCTGCGATCGACCGGATCATCAAAAAACAGTTGATAGTGTCCGGTTATACCCCCTCATATTTCCAGAAAAGTGTCGGGTTATAATCCCTCACAAACCAACATTTATAAGGGGTTATAACCTTACACAATAGTGTGGCAACACTCTTCGAGATCCTCGCAGACCAGAACCCGTGGTGGACCGGCCGGCCGTTCGATACCGGTCGGGAGCGGCAGAAATATCTCAAAACGATCGCCCGTTTTGTAAAAACCGGCGAGATCGTCGTGCTGAGCGGCGTCCGTCGTTCGGGAAAGACCACGCTTCTCTTCCAGACCATCCGGATGCTCATGAAAAAAGAGCGGGTACCAAAAGAAAACATCCTCTTTGTCAACTGCGACGAGCCTGGCATCGCAGGCAATACGAACGCGCTGTCCGAAGCCGTCGACGCGTACCGCAGGGAGGTTGCAGCCAGAGGCACGATATACCTGGTCTTTGACGAAATCCAGGCAATCGAAGGCTGGGAACAGGAAATAAAGGCGCTGTACGACAAAAAAACCTACCGGATCATCCTGTCCGGATCCTCGTCGTACCTCCTCGATTCTCAGGTATCCACTCTTCTTTCAGGCCGGTACCTTTCCGTTCCCGTTTTCCCGCTGGATTTCGTCGAGTACCTCCAGTTCCACGCCATCGTCGCACCCAGTGACGCCGCCGGTCGTGCAGCGCAGAAGTACGAGATCACGGTCCTGTTGAGGCAGTACCTTCGCGAAGGCGGCTTTCCCATTGTCGTACTCCAGCAGGACGAACATACAAAGCAGGACTATCTCCGTGCCTATTACGACAGCATCGTGTACCGGGACATCGTTCGGGCAAACGTGGTAAGGAACCAGAAAGCCCTTGCCGGGCTCCTCCAGTACCTTCTTAGCAACATCGCCGCCCCGTACTGGTACCGCCGTCTCAGGGAATCGCTCGGGATCGATGTCGATACAATCCGGGATTATATTCACTTCGCCGGGATGGCAAAAATCCTGTTCGAAGTACCGGTATTTTCGTATTCGCTCCAGGTGCAGGCGCGGCAGAACAGGAAGATCTACTGCATCGACAACGGCCTGAGAAATGCGGTCTCCTTCAAATTCAGTGAAGACGAAGGAAAACTTGCCGAGAACCTCGTCTGCATCGAACTGATGCGGTCGGGCCTTGCCCCGTACTACTGGAAAGGGGACCGTGAAGTAGACTTCGTTACCAAAGCTAAGGACAATTCCCTCTCTGCGATCAATGTCTGCTACAGCGACGAGATCCCTGCCCGGGAGTATGAAGGCCTCAAAGAATTCGCCAGGACATTTCCCGACACAGTGCGCGAACTTGTCATCTTGACAAAAGATTACGAGGCAACAAAAGGAGAGATCACCTGCATCCCGCTCTGGAAGTGGCTTCTCGCGGAAAAAGAGAGCCGGTAATGTTTCGGCCCGGATCGGTACATTTCACGGCCCTCCTCTCCCTCATATATGCCGGCAAACCCCAACCAAACGCCTAAGAGAATGAAGCTCGTCCACATCGCAGACACGCACCTCGGCCTCTCTGTTTTCCCCAACAGTTTCACACCTCGCGCTAAGCCCTTTTTATCAAACCCTTACGAATATGCCGGCATACAGGATTCACTCGTGAACGTTTCACGTGTGAAAATGGCGGGAAATAATGACAAAAATGAATGTCCTTGACAGGGAAGTTGGAGTGTTCGTGCAGAACGATGAAGATTATATCTGCATCACGGATATTGCTCGGTACAAGGATCCCGATAGGACGGATTACCTCATCCAGAACTGGCTTCGGAATCGCAACACCATAGAGTTTCTTGGTATATGGGAGCAGCTTAACAATCCGGATTTTAATCACATCGAATTCGATGTGATTAGAAAACAGGCCGGGCTCAACAGTTTTATCCTGTCGGCACGGCAGTGGGTTGAAAAGACCCATGCCCGGGGCATCATGGCAAAACCGGGACGGTATGGCGGCACATTCGCCCACAAGGATATTGCGTTCGAATTCGCTTCATGGATCTCCGTTGAATTTAAACTCTATCTCATCAAGGAATTCCAGCGCCTCAAGGAGGATGAACGCAAGCAACTTGGCTGGGATATCCGGCGCAACCTCGCGAAGATCAATTATCGGATTCACACCGATGCAGTACGGGAAAACCTGATCCCACCAGAACTAACAAAACCGCAGATCAACGCGATTTATGCATCTGAAGCCGATGTCCTCAACATGGCCTTGTTTGGTACAAGTGCAAAAGAGTGGCGGGAGAAAAACCCGGACAAAAAAGGCAATATCCGGGATTATGCAGACATTTCGCAGCTTGTCTGCCTCTCAAACCTTGAAAATCTCAACGCCCATTTCATCAGCGACAACCTTTTGCAACCCGAGCGCTTGGTAAAACTCAACGCGATTGCCATCCATCAGATGACCCTGCTTACCGAAGATGTGAATGTCCGGTTGATCGGTAAGGGGAAGTGAAGGGGGCAGTTTCTTATTTTCACCGTCCCCCCCTTCCCCTTATATGCCTGCACACCCCAACTAAAAACCTAAGAGAATGAAGCTCGTCCATATCGCAGACACGCATCTCGGCCTCTCCGCATTTTCCCGCCTCGACCCGGACTCGGGGATGAACCTGCGCGAGAAGCAGATCTACGACAACTTCCTTGCTGCGATCGACCACATCATCCGGGAAAAACCGGACGTGCTTGTCCATGCGGGCGACCTTTTCGATACCGTCAAGCCTAAGACCAAGGCCTACACCACCGTCCTCGATGCGCTCACACGACTCGGCGAGGCAGGCATTCCCCTCGTGATCGTCACCGGCAACCACAGCATGGTCAAGACCCGGTACACCACCTCCCCGCTCGCCGTCCTCGCCTACCACCCCGCAGAAATTCACGCTGCATATTCCTTCAGATATGAAAAAGTGGAGATCGGTGACACGATCTTCCACCTGATCCCGAACATGCTCCGGCCCGAAGACTACCGTACTGCCTACGATCAGGTCGAACTCATGAAAGGCCGGAACAACGTGCTTGTCACCCATGGCCTTGCAACGGCAATCAAGGACAAGCGCCTCGCAACCGTTGCTGAGCACGAGCTCGACAACACCATCCTCTCGGCCGACTTCGATTACATCGCGCTTGGCCACTACCACAACCAGTCACAGATCGCGGAGAACGCGTGGTACTCCGGCTCCACCGAATACCTCACGTACGGCGAGATCCGGGACACCAAGGGCGGCCTCGTCGTCGACCCCGCACAACGCACCGTCGACCACCTTGACCTGCCCCGGACCTCTATGTACGACTGCGGCACTATCGCCTGCGCCGACCGCCACGTAGCTGAAATAACAGAAGAAATCATCCAGCGGGTACAGAAAAAGTGCCCCGAACCGTTCTCCCTCGTGCAGATCACCCTGGACGGCATCTCCCGGGAGCATGGGAGAGGCATCGACCTGCGTGCCCTCGCCCCCATCAAAGAACAGCTCTTAGACCTCAAGATCCGGGTCGTTACCGCCGGAGAAGACACACCGGTGGCACTCCAGCAGGATGTCCGGGCGATCGATTACCTCACCGAGTTCGGGACGTTCGTGGACAAACAGCAGCTCGGCGCAAAGCAAAAGGAGTTCGTAGCCCGGACCGGTAGAACCGTGCTTGCCGAGGTCATGGACCAGCACCGGGAGGCCCCTGATGATCATTGACCGGCTCGTCCTCAAGAACTTCAAACGGTTCCGGCACGAGACCATCGAGTTCTCGGACGGTATCACCGGTATCCTCGGGAACAACGGCACCGGCAAGTCGAGCATCGTCCAGGCCATCTTCTTTGCCCTCTACGGTGTGCAGGCAACCGGCATTGCACCCGACCACATCGTCTCCTCGTTTGCCTCACCCAAAGACCGGTGCGAAGTCAGGCTCGACTTCTCCGTGGGCGGGGAGAAGTATGCAGTCGTCAGGACGTTCAAAAAAGGAAAGGCCGTCCAGCACGATGCCGAGTTCTACAAAGACGGCCATCTCCGGGCAAAAGGTATCGGGCCGGTCGAGACCGAGGTGCGCCGGACGCTTGGCATGGGCCCGGTCGATTTCAAAAACACCATCTACGCCGGCCAGAAAGACCTTTTGACACTCTTAGAGACCACCCCGGGGAAAAGAAAAGAGTGGTTCTTAAAAGCGCTCGGCATCGATTACCTCAGCACCGAGAGCCAGAAGTGCCTCAAGGATCGGGTCGATGTCGCAGAATGCGATCTCCGGCTGCTGGAAGGAGAACTCGTGGGTCTCCAGGAGCGACAGGACCCGGAGGAACTCGAGCCGGCTCCAGACCGCGATCGCGGAGACAAAAAAAGGGATCGCAACGCTCGAAGCGGCACGGTCAACCTATGCAGAGAAAAAAGCCGGGATCGAGAACGCGATCCGGGACTTCACCGCACACAAGGTCGAGCATGCCCGGCTCACCGAGAAGAAGAACGCCCTTGTCCGGGAGCTGGCCGGTCTCAGGAAGCAACAGGACGAGCTCAAACACCGGCTTTCTACCCTTTCCGCACAGGAACAGGAGTTCCATAAACTCGAAGGGGAAGTGGCAGCATACCCGGAGAAGAAGAAACAGCTCGAATGCATGAGAGAGCAGAAGGCACATGCCGACCGGCTCGCTGCCGAGCAGCAGTTTGCGAGCCGTGAGCATGCGGACCTTACCAAACGGATCGCCAGGCACCGGGAACAGGTCGCCACGTTCGACAAAGACGCAGAAAAAGCAGGAACACTCCGGGCAGAGATCCGGGCTGCACTAAAGATCGTCGGTGCGGTTCCGGATGCCAACCTCGACACCCTCGCTGCTGCCAAAATCCAGGAGGTCAACCGCTCGATCGGGACGTATGCTGCACGGCAGGAGCGCCTCGAAAAAGACCGGGAAAAACTCCTTGCTGACCAGAAGGCTCTCGAAGCCGCCGGGCCGGAGGGCACCTGCCCCCTCTGTCGGCAGAAACTCGGGGCGCATTACCCGGCGATTGAAAAAGAGTTTGCTTCGCAGCTTGAAGCCATCCAGGATGAGGCGGTCACCATCCTCGCCGCTCAGGAGAAACTCACCAAAGAGAAGGCCACGCTCGACGGCATTGCCCCCAAACTGGCCGCTCTCCGGAGCTGCATCGAATCGGAGAGGCAGCGCGAGAGCATCGATAAGGATCTTGCGGATCTCCTCAAAACCCTGCAGGAGAAGGAGGCAGCCGGCCGGGAACTTGCCGAAAGAATAGCCGCCTTACACTTCGATCCGGCAGCATTCGCCGCAGTGGAAAAGGCGGTCGCGGGACTCGAAAAGGTACAGGTACGGTACAACGAGCTTGCCCGGCAGCTGGCACAGGCCGGCGAAGTGCAGAAACAGCTTGCGGCCGTAACCGTGCGGATGACGGAGAACGCAACTGCACAGGTAGAGGCAGAAGCAGCGATTGCCGCGAGCCCCTTCGATCCGGCCACAGGGACCGCACTGGACGCCGAACTCACCACGATCACGACAGCCCAGCGGCAGACAGACACCGGTCTTGCCCGGGCTGCAGAACAGGTGCGGCACGCAGAAGAAAAGATCGCAACGATCAAAAAGGAGCGGGCAAAGACCGCGGAGCTCGAAACACGGATCACAGCCGCCTCAGAAGAGATCGATCTCCTGAAACTGACCCGGTTCATCATCGCCCAGTACGTCATCTATCTTATGCAGGTTGTCCGGAGCCGGATCGAGGGCGAGGTCAGCCGCATCGTCGGCGAGATCACCGGTGGCCGGTACGAGCAGGTGCTCCTTGACGAAGACTTCAACCTCCTCGTCCGTGATGTGGATGATGACTATGCCATCGACCGGTTCAGCGGCGGCGAACAGGACGACATCGCAGTCGCCCTCAGGATCGCCCTCTCCCGGTACCTTGCCGAGCTCCACAACGTCCACGAGAGCACCCTGCTCATCTTCGACGAGATCTTCGGGAGCCAGGACGAAGAGCGGAGAAACAATCTCCTCACCGCGCTCAGAACCCAGGAGTCCCGGTTCCCGCAGATCCTCCTCATCTCTCATATCCCGGAGATGCAGGGCGAGTTCGAAACGACGCTCGTGGTCGAGATGGGCAGCGATCTGGCAAGCCGGGTCAAGGTGGTGGAATAATGCCGACCGACCCTGCCTACGAAGCGTCCGTCACCCATGTGCTCGACCAGATTTACCGGCAGGTCGGTGGCGATCTGGTCGGGGAATTTGCCGAGGAGAGTAAGATCGCCGCACAGGACTTCCACCCCATCACCGGGGAATACCGGGGCATTGTCTCTGCCATTGACGGGAGCAACGCGACCATTGCAGAATCGGGAAGTTTTGCCCTTGTTGCGATCCGTGCGGTCCAGACCACGTTTTCCGGGGGTGAACGTCTCTCCCGGGCGATCACCCCCTTACGGGTTGTCACTGTCGGCCCGGACAAGGTAAATCCGGATTTCCCTCTCCTTATGCAGGAGTGTTTTGGCAGATCTCCCGACACCGTCCTGAAAAACAACGATACCAAACGGGTATCTGAGGCTCTCCGTGACACTCTTGAATACGGGGTGGCCCTTTCCCAGGCCCGGGAACTCCCGGCGGGATCGCTCCTTCTCCTTGACGGGATATTGCGGGTCACGAATGCGAACCATGATCCTGTCCTGAAGGAAATTATCCACACGGCCCAAAGCCGGGGGATACTCCTTGCCGGCATCGCAAAACGGACCAATGCCAAGTGGGGAGGGGTGCATCCGCTTCTTCCCGCAATGGCCGGACTCGCGCAGAAGTATGGCAAAACCGGCCCGTGGTGGGTAAAGATCCCTGACGGGCTCCTTACTACCAGTGACAACCCGGACCGGCTGGGAGACCTCTACGTGGCCTCCTTCCACCCCGCCAAAAACGTCCCTTTCAAACTGGAAGTGCCTGCCGGTACCGATTTACAGACGGTCGAGACGATCATGCGTGCCATTGCCTCCTGCGCCGACGATGGGCGGGTCCCGGGGTATCCCTATCCGTTGCTGGACGCCCACCGTACCGTCGTGATTGACGAACCGCTGGTCGAACACATCCGGCAGGACCTCATGAAAGGCTTTTCCGTACGGGGAATGAACAAAGAAATGTTTGATATGCTCTTTGGTGACCTCCATGATGAATTTGAACGATATTGATAACAAAGACAAGACCAAATTCCGGCTCATCGGTAAAAGCGTTCTCGCATACCGTTTCATCGTCCCCCACGACGCAGGCATCTTTGTCGGGGACATCATCAAGATCGAAGACGATAAGAAGAAGTACACGTTCTTTGCCAAGGTCACCGATCTCCTCCACGAGAGCAATTTTGCCGACCAGAACTGGGACACGAGACCGTACAGCGAACAGTTCTACGGGCTTGGCGAGGATGTCTTTATCGGGGTCGAAGCGGTCCCGCTCGGGTTTATCGATGAGACAAACATATTCCGGAAACCCCGGACGGTCCCGGTGAAATTCTCCCGGGTCAGCATTCCGGCCGCCGAAGACTTTGGCTTTCTGGCCAAGCTGATGGGTGATATCGAGGTCGGCGTCATCCGGACCGGCCAAGCAGATCTCAAAGGGGTGCCGGTCAAGATCCCAAGCGCTGTTCTCCCCCAGCATATGGGCGTTTTTGCCACCACAGGAATGGGAAAAAGCAACTTCATGCGGGTGTTTTGTGCGTCCTGCATGAAGATCAGGCAGTTCGGCCTTCTCATCGTCGATCCCCACGGTGAATATGTCCGGGGAGGAAAATCCAGTACCGGCGAGACAAGCAAAGGACTGCCACATTACTCGTCAGGAAAAGATGGGTTAGCCATCTTCAGTATCGACAGGAACAACCAGAAAAAGTACGGCGCACACCAGCTCTGGCTCGAGTACGATGATTTCCGGATGGCCGATCTGGGTCTTCTCTACGAATTATCGCCTGCCCAATGGGAAGTCGTCGAGACCCTGGAAGAGTTTGCCGGCAGCAAGACTATCGCCTTCTTCCTCGCCGAGCAGGATATTGAAAGCCTGCCGGACCGGGTCAAGGACGGCAGTTACCGGGGGATCTACCCGGAGATCGCAGACCGGCTCAGGGCGTTCCACCCGTCAACGCTCGGGTCCATCCAGCGGAAAATCCGGATTATCGTCAACGGTAACGAACGGTTCTTCCGCACCAAAGGATCCGCCATCCAGGAGATCCTTAACGCTCTGCACGATCACAAGGTCGTTCTCATCGATATTCCCCGGATGAGCGAACGAAGCGAACTGTTCATCCTCTCGATGATCACCCGGCGCATCCTCCGGGATCACCGGGAGACCGCGGAGAAGTTCGGTGTCGAGGATACCGAGCCCGAGCAGAAACAGATCCTGATCGCCATCGACGAGGCTCAAAGGGTGCTTGCAAGCGGGGGCTCGTCGACCCAGGTCTTCCGTGAATGCGCCATGGAGGGCCGCAAGTTTGGTGTCGGCCTCTGCGTCATCACCCAGCAACCCAAAAACGTCGACCCCAAAGTGCTCGCCCAGATCAACACCTTTGTCATCATGGGCCTTGGCGACCGCGGCGATCGCGATATCGTGATGGGGAGCGCAAAACAGGACCTGTCCCAGATGGAAGTGGAGATCCAGACGCTTGACCGGGGCGAGGCGATCATCAGCACGCTCACGATCCCTTTCCCGGTCAGCACCCGGATTTACAAATTCGAAGAATATCTTTCCCGGCTCAACGCGGAGAAGAAGCAGGATATCCGGGACGGTCTCTCGGCCGGGTTCTCCTGAGACTGTGGGGAACCCTACCGGACATACTCCGTAAGATTCAGCTTAAGACACCACCAACGTCAGCTGGTGCCCGTGAACTCCCCAGGCTCCATCAGGCTTCCCCAGCCTGTCGCTGGCGTCCGCAGGTATCTGCACCAGGGAGATATCTTGAAGAGAGGATCCTGCACGAGGTAACAGATTTCGTTCCCTCAAATTCCGGACATACCCGACATCGCTCCATATCGTGCAGGTCCGGACCGGAAATGAGCGTCAAAACAGGAGTTCTCTTCGATCAGGACCACAATCACGATTAGTCCTTATATTCGCCAACAGCGGACCATACTGAAGGTCTCATGACGGTATATGTAGGATCACGACGGGTTCAATCCGAGAAGCAGCATGAAGGCCCCTTCATTTTTTTGCACTCGGGAGAACAATTTTGTCATTCCCGAGAGGACAATAAGAAACCCGGGACAATTCTCGTCTGCATCATCAGGCACTTTGCGAAAGATCCTCCCGTGGAAGGGGTGTATTGATCGCAATGGGTTTCTTCGCAGAACTCCTCAAGCATATACTCACGTGAAACGAGAGAGGCGTTAAATCTAATGCTCAGGTAAACGGAGCGGTGCTGATGCGTTGTCGGGACTTTTAAATAGTCAGCGTTGATAGGTCACGACGACTTCATTTTCAATATCAGAAAAGACAGGGGTTTCACCGGAGTTTGCGGTCGCCACTCTGTTTCTGAAGAGACATAAATTGCTCATTCCGTGGACATTCGTGCGGATTCGCCCCGTCCGTTGAAGGCCATTTCCCTTCCCTCGGGTTGAACCGGGCCGGGCATGACCATCTGCTTGCCGTCGAGGTGTCAGGTCCCGGGACCGTCCTGATTTTGATGTATTCACAACCGGTACAAAAATGGTATGCACTCATATACGATCTCCTTATGTGGTGTATTCATCAGACTTAACGTGGTCTCTTGTCAGGGTGATGATATATGCCTTCTCTATTATGCCGTATGCGGTCCTGTGTACTACCGTATACCCCCACCTACGTATCTTCGACGGAAGAATAGAGCTAAAAAAAGAGAATGAAAAGCAGATCCTGCAACCAACAGGCAGGTATCTATGTATACAAGCCATGTATTCACCCGGTTTGGTATGAAATAACACACAACGGGTTATCAGGACGATTTCCCGAAAGCCTCATGAAAATCATCATATCAGCTTTTGAGTTATGAAAGGAGTTGAACAATTATGCAGAATACAAAGACACACGATACAAAGGTCACCGATACAAAAACGCAGGAAACCGCCCCCGGGAAATCCGGGTCTGGCACGATTGCGCACCCGTCTACGGTTACACCGAAAGTGATTTCCCCTCAGACAAAAGGGGTGAAAAAATTAATACATGAGTCGCACAAGCTCGAGTACCGGAGGGACCATCTAAAGGCAGGAGCCGGTGTGAAAACTCCGTCCGCATCTGTCCCAAAATAACCTGTCCCTACTCGCCATACATTCAACCCATTTTTTCGTCCGCGATCACAGACGTGAATGCACAGACAGGTATGCCGGTCGGGTCATTACTGCACGTCGCTTGCAACCAGAACCTTCTCATTCTTGCGACAGCGGAATCCAATGACCTCACGCTCGTAACCGGGGATCAGCCGGGGTTTTCTCTTCTTGTCTGCCAGCTTTGATCGGTTACGAGACAGGTAAACCCGGTATCAGGGCGGAACCCTCGTAACGGAAAAACGGCAGGTCCGGTCACCCGTACACCAGCAGTCGATCTCCTTTACCACAAATGGCACGCCGGTATACGATTCCATGACACCGGCGATAAAACCCTCGTCATAGATGCAGATGCCACAGCCGGTCTTGGGAAGTCCCGAACAATCGAGGTCTTCGGAGACTGTCATAACATACGAACCCTTCTCCGGATCTTCTTTTTCGATCCTGAGAATGGCGATCTTCATCCCGGCGAGCAGGTAATGGAGTTTTTTGATAAATGTGTCGAAATCCTCCGGCTTTCCGATAAGATTCCGGTAAAATTCGGTCCCGGCAAGGAAACCGGCCCGGTAAAAGATCTCATCGGTCTTTTCGGTGCCGAATGCCTGTTCCAGCACGTCGCGGAAGGTATACTCCATCAGGCGGTACACTTCGACACCCGTCTCCGGGCCGAGATTGGGCCTCCCGGTGCCGATGTCACCGAGGAGATTCCATGAAAACCGGTATTTCCTGCCGGATTGCGTCACCGTATCACCATAAGGTCAATCCTGTTACAAAAATATTCCTCTTATTTATAAATAATTTCGTTCCAGGGTACGAATATTCCAGAAACGTTCCTTTTCGCTAGCTTCAACTATCTTGAAAACACAAGAATCCTATACCGGCGATGAAGTCCGCCTCCAACCGCCACTGTTACCAGTGACTGATGACTTCTACCAGGGTAGCAGACGTTTGGGGGATGATGATCGGTGTCGTTTTTCAGCCTGGGTAAGGCTTTCTTATCTTCAGCGGCGGAGAAGTGCAGACCTGCTGTCCAGATAATCCCGGGGAAATGCTATCTGGTAAGGAGGGCGGTGTCTGTATGATAGACCGGGACGCGTGCATCCCCTTTATCGCGGTAGCGACCGGCGGGTTTATCGGCGCCGTGCTCCGGTACCTTGTCGATGCTGCGGTTGTTCTCCCGCTCGCCGGGACCCTGATCGTCAACACGGTCGGGTGCTTTTTCCTGGGCATCTTCATGTACGAATCGATGTACCTGGGCCGGTTTTCCCGGACCACGCGGCAGTTCTGTGCGGTCGGGATCATCGGATCGTTTACCACCTTTTCTGCTCTTGGGGTCCAGTCTTTTGCGGCGGGCCCGGTCATCGGGGTGGCAAACCTTGCGGCTACCCTCGTCCTTGGCTTTATTGCGATGTGGTGCGGGAGAATGGTTATCCTTTACGGGAGGTTTGCCTAAAATGGACCCCCTTCTCCTTGTTGGAGTAGGCGGTGCAGCTGGGTCACTCCTGCGCTTTGTCTTTTCGCGCATCCAGCCGTTCCGGGGGATACCAACCGGGACGCTGCTTGTTAACATCGCAGGAAGCTTTTGTTTTTCCCTGCTGGTCTTTTCGCAGGTGCAGGGTGACCTGTATTACCTTATCGGGACGGGCGGCCTTGGCGGGTTTACGACGTTTTCGACCTTCTCGTACGAGACGTTCAGGATGATGGAGGATCATGATTATCGCACCCTTGCGACATATACTGCGATCAGTGTCGGAGGCGGCCTGCTCGCCGTGGCTGCGGGGTACCTGGCCTGTGCCGGGTGGGCTTTCTTATAAAAGACCGGGGTGAAATGGAGCATGCTTATGGACGGATTATTACTCAAGATCTATATCGCGGAATCGGCAAAGATCAACGACCGGCCGGCGTACAAGTACCTGGTGGACTATTTCAAGGAGAAAGGGTTTCCCGGGTGCACTGTCTTGCGGGGCATGGAGGGGTTCGGCCACGAGAGCGTCATCCATACCGTCGATGTGGTCCGCCTCTCTCTTGATCTTCCGGTAACCATCGAAGTCGTTGATGAAGAAGAGAAGATCCTTGCTGTTCTCCCGGAGATCGAACAATTCGTCGAGCACGGACAAGTCACGCTCCAGAAGGTACAGATGATCCGGAAAACCAAAGAA
This sequence comes from uncultured Methanoregulaceae archaeon, assembly GCA_963737635.1. Taxonomy (GTDB): domain Archaea; phylum Halobacteriota; class Methanomicrobia; order Methanomicrobiales; family Methanospirillaceae; genus Methanoregula. Next base: position 2,116,150 of record CAVTTL010000001.1, on the reverse strand, counting down.
TAGATCCGGGCACTGTTTTGAACCCATCCGCGGGTGATCGAAATTAGGGTCGATCATAACATTCATCTGGAGTACCGGCCGATCATCTTCTTGTCCGATCCGGGGCCGGTTGTGCATTACGAAATGCTCAGTCATTACCGGGCCAGTCTTTGGGCTTCATGACTGCCCGGGCCATCCCGAAAATGCTGACCGCCTTCGTGCGGTTGTCGCAGGACTACCGGCTGGCATCCCTGTTCTCGATCCTGTGGCTGCACAAGAAGAAGATCTGGTGCGCGTCCACCTTCCCGGCTACCTCGCATGGCTGCGCGGCCTGAGCCCCCACCCCGTCGCTGTGGATACAGAGATCGCGAGGGACCCGCCTTCACCGTGGTTTATCGATGCGGATACGTACGTCACTCCGTGGTCGTATGGGGTCGCCACCTATGCAGCAGGCGCGGCATGTATGGCGGTGGAACGAGCGCGGGAAGGGGAGAGTTGTTTTGCGCTTGTCCGGCCTCCGGGGCATCATGCCCTGCCCGGGTGGGCGATGGGGTTTTGTCTGATCAATAATGTTGCGGTCGCTGCGGCACAGGCACTCGGTTCCGTGAATCGCATTGCGATTGTCGACTGGGACCTGCATCACGGGAACGGGACCGAAGAGACCTTCAAAAAAAGCGACCGGGTGCTGTACTGCTCTGTCCATGCGGAAGGCCTGTTCCCCCGATCCGGGGCGGCCACCGTGACCGGTGTCGGTGCCAGCGCAGGGTACACGGTCAATGCCCCACTGCTTTCCGGGAGCACCATCGGGGACGTCGCGCATGTTTTCTCCGATCTCTTCCTCCCGGTGATCGAACGGGTGCATCCAGACCTTCTGATGGTATCAGCCGGGCAGGATATGCTTTCAGACGATCCGCTCAGTGTTATGGGACTGCAGCCGGAAGACTACGGTACGCTCACTGCCATGCTGCTGGATGCAACTGACCTCGTTCCCGCCTTTATTCTGGAAGGCGGGTACGGGCCGTCCCACTCCGCGGCCATCAATGCTATCATCGAGGCTGTAGGTGGCAGGCGGAGCAATGAGTCGGTGCCGGAACCCGCGAATGCAACCCGGGCACGGGTGCGGCTGTTCCGGAAATTACACGGTGTCAGTAATAACCCCGCATGGTGAGATCTCTTAACAAAATCCGGCAAAAACCGGGAACGATAAAAAAAAGAGTTATTTCTTTGGTACCGGGCTGAACACGTTCTCGTAGATCATGTCGCTTCCGGTGTTCGAGAGACGTGAACGCTCTTCCCTTTCCTCGACAAACGCCATCAGCGGCAGTTCCATGTTGACACCCGGGACATGGCCGAACATCTTTTCGAGCTCGACCTGCTGGGCATGCATGAAGAGGGCGTTGGGGATCTCTGCGGGGCAGAGTTCCTGGCACTGGCCGCAGTTCACACAGGAGTCTGCGATGTGCGCAAACCGGATCAGGTGGAACATGAAGTCTGGTGGGATCTCGCCGGGTTTCACGTAGACCGGGTTCTTTGTCGTGCAGTCGACACAGTAGCAGATGGGGCAGGCGGAGATACACGAGTAGCACTTGATGCACCGTGCGGTATCGGTCATGATCTTCTTGAGGCGTTCTTTTCCTTCGCCAAGACCGGTGAAGTCCTTGCCGCGCCACTTCTCGCCGAGCTTGAGCATCGCACCCTCGACTTTCCCGCGGATCTCAAGACCCTTGGGGTTTGCTGCCTCAGTCGCAAGGATGCCCTTCTTGACCGCGCTGTCAAGAAGGTTTGCGCCCTTCTCGCTGCATACTTCGACAAACGTTGCCTTTCCTGCACGGGGGCCGATAACACCCCAGTTACCGCAGGCGAGATCTGCCTGCCGGGGCACCTTCATCTTGCAGCGGCGGCAGTTGGACCGGCGTCCGTAGCCGTGCTCTTCGAGCTCGTCGACGGTAATACCCTTGTGGCCGCCTTCGTACTCGATAATGAACTGACCCTTGTCGATCTCTTCCTTGTGGACCGTGTCCGGGTCGACGCCGTACTTGTCGGCGATCATCCTGCGGGCGAGGACCGGGCTGACCGATCCACCGCAGTTGACACCGATCATGAAGATATTGTCAAGGTTGATCTGCTTTCTCTTGGCCAGTTCGTAGAACGCCATCGCGTCGCAACCCTTGACGGTGACCCCGATCTTGGTCGTTGCCGCGCCGTCAAAGTACTTCTTGATGAGCTTTGGCAGCAGGAGCGTACCGCAGTGGAGTGAACCGGCGGTGGTTGCCAGCTGTGCCGGGTCGGTCACGAGCGTGGGCTTGGCATCGTAAAGGTCCTTGCCTTTGGAGATGACAAGGACCGCGTCGATGGTCTTGGTCTCGAGTGCGTGTTTCCAGAGCGAGGTAACCGCACCACCCAGTTCGGCTTTCTTCTGGATCTCTGCGTCGTTGGTCCACGCGTAGAGCATGTCGCCTTTCTTTGTCATGGTTAGTTCCCTCCTTTCTCAATCTTCACAGCCGCACCGACTGCCGCTGCCATCGAGACGACACCTTTCTTGATATCCTTGGACACTTCGGCGGTAATCTCGATAGAGCCGGCTTTTCCGGTGACCTTGACAGTCGCACCGTTCGCGATTCCCAGCTCCTTTGCATCCTCGGCGTTGATCTCGACTTTTGGCTCCGGCCATTCGCGCATGATAGAGGAGGAGTTGGTCGAGAGAGTACCCATGGGCCACCGTGCGGCGACCGCGAACGGGAACTCCCCGCCTGCTGCCTCGACGGCCTTGTACTCGACCTCGGCAAATGAGGCTTTTCCGTCCTTTGTACCGAACTTGTCCGTGTACAGGATTGCCGTGCCAAACACGCCGCCGGCTGCCGGCCACTGGATGGCTTCGGGCTTCTCGAGTTTCGCGTAGGTGATTCCTGCGTACGCGGGAACGGCCTTTGCGATCTCGTTGAAGATGGCTTCTGCGTCCTTGAATGCAAAGTCCTTCTCGTGGCCCATTGCCTTTGCAATCTCGCTGATGATCTGCCAGTCTGCCTTAGAGGAACCGATGGGCTCGATGGCCTTTCTGATCCGCTGGACGCGGCGTTCAGCGTTGGTGACTGTTCCGTCGCGCTCTGCAAAGGAGGCCGAGGGCAGGACGACGTTTGCCTTTGCTGCAGTCTCGGTCATGAAGAGATCCTGAACAACCAGGAAGTCAAGCTTACCCAGTGCATCAGCAACGTGGGCGCCCGCGGAGGCGATGTTTTCGCCGACTACGTACAGTGCCTTGATCTTACCGGTTGCTGCCGCTTCGATCATGGCCGGGACCGTGAGGCCGCCATCGCCGGGGACTGCGCCGACATCGGCTGCTCCCTGGGCGTTGCTCTTGCCACGGAGGAGGTTGACACCTGCGCCGGCCTTTCCGACATTGCCGGTGACCAGCTGGAGGTTTGCCAGGGCCCGGATCAGGTCGCCCGAACCTGCGCCCGCAGACGTGACGACTGCTGCGGACTCTGCTGCGGCAAAGATCTCGGCTGCCTTTGTGACTACATCGGCACTGATGCCGGCTGTCTTTGCGACTGCCTCAGGTGTGCATGCTGCCGCTGCGGCCTTTGCCTTCTCGAAGTCCTTGGTATGCTTGGCGATGTAGTCCTTGTTCTCTTTTCCGGCCTTGATGATGGCGGTAATGATGCCGTTGACGAGCGCCACACCGGTGCCCGGGTTGCAGGCAATGTGGATGTCGGCGATCTTCGCGGTAGCGGTGTTCCGGGCGTCAGCGACGATGATCTTTGCGCCGTTGAGCTTGGCAAGGATGACCCTGCGCCCGGCAAGCGGGTTCTCCTCGAGGGGGTTTGCGCCCACGATGAGGATGGCCCTAGCTTCGCCCAAGTCGGCAAGTGAGTTGGTGGTCGCGCCGCTGCCAAAGGCATCTGCAAGGCCCTTGACCGCATCGGCGTTGCACCGGCGGCCGCAGTAATCGATGTTTGCGGTCTTGAGCACGTTTGCCGCGAAGTTTTTCAGGACAAAGGAGTCCTCGTTGCTGTTCCGGGCGGAAGCGACGACTCCGATAGCGTCGCCCTTTGCGGACTTGAAGGCATCAGCAATCGCCTTATAGGCGTCTTCCCAGCTTGCCGCCTCGAACGTGTCGCCCTTCTTGATGAGCGGCGTCATGAGCCGGTCGGCACTATTAACGAACTCGTACGGCTTGTTACCGCGGATACAGACCTTACCCTCGTTGACCGGGTTGCGGTGCCACGGGGAGATCCCGACAAACTTGCCGTCTCGCACGACAAGGTTGACACCGCACCCGTTGCCACAGTAGGGACAGGTGCTTGGTACGTATTTGAAATCCATGTTCTAACCTCGAATAAAAAAGGTCTGTCACCGGAGTATTTAAGAGTGATCAAAATGAACAAAAATATGATGATTATTTGTGGGTTACGGGTTGGGCTGCCCGGCGGAACTGGCTCAGATATCCCGGTTTTGTATCGGACACGCGGGTGCGGTTATGAAGGCTCCCCGCATCCCGCCGATGCTTGCCATGATCGTCCAGGCCGGGTTTCTCTCGGTCGATGGGATCTCCTTTACCGAGCTTGCCGCCTGCCCCTTCTGCGGGGGGCTGGTGTCAGGATACGACACCCGGAAAAGAGTGTTTGCCGTTATCCGCGAGAAGGACCAGGAGCGTACTCTCCGGGTGGCAGTGAAAAGGTTTTCCTGCCACCAGTGCGGAAGAATCGTCAACGCCGACGAGCCGTTCTACCCGGGCACCCGGATGGGATCACCGGTGGTCGATCTCTGCCTGGCGCTGGCGACCATGATGCCGGTGAACCGCACAGCGGCATGGCTGGATGCGGTAGATATCATCGTAGACCGGACGAGCTGCCGGCAGTACGTCCGGGACCATGCCCGTGCGGTGCCTTCCACTGAACTCTTTGGCATCAGGATCCCGATCTCAGCGATTTCCCTGTCCTCCCTTGCCTCCCGGGCCGGACAAGGCAGTCCCGTCAGCGGGGCAGAAGTTCTCGCTGCCTGTGGTTTCCCATCCGCACATCGGGCACCGTTTGACCTCGCGCTTCCCGAGAAACGGGAAGAGCGGGATACAGAGGAAAAGGAAGAAGAACGGCAGGTGTAAACTCCAGAGTACTGCCGTAACGCACAGGGACCCGGTAAGGAGCGCGAGGCTCAGTTTCCACGCTTCCGTAGTGCCACCTCCCGTACTGCATAAGCGGGGAGGGCGTCCGCTGCCGGCCCGAGCGCCCGGGTGAGATCTACTCCCCCGCATTCCCGGGCAAAGAGTGCCGCACCCATGCCGGCCACGATAACCGAGGACGCACCAGTCTCTTCTGCTACCCGGCGTACGGTGGTGCAGACAATCTCCCGCTGCTGGTCCCAGAATGCTTCAGCGATCTGCAGGGCGCCGGTCTCCCCGATCTCTTCAAGGTCGGCACAGACAACCCGGGCAAGCCGGCGCAGGCAGGCGCTGCGGGTCTTTTCCTTGTGGTCCGGGGTGTCGCAGCTGTAGTTCTTCTGGGTGATGTGGCTAAGTACCACGTGAACATCGGCACTTGCGGCAAAATACTCCGTGCTGACCGGTGTCTGTGTCCCACCCAGGTTCAGGGAAGAAAGGAGCGTGGCCACCGGTGTCCTGAGCATACCGGTGTAGATGAGGTACCCGTTCTGCAACCGGCCGAGATCCGAGAGACCACGGAGCGCAGGGAAACGGGAGAGCGGGATGATGTCAGCGGTCGTACTTCCGACATCAAGCAGTACCGCGTCCGGGTACTTCTCCCGCAGGAAATCCGCTGAGGCAAGCCAGTTGGCGGCTGCAAGCGCCGGCACCGGGCTGTCGTGGAATGCGGCATCCGTGCCATAAAACCGGGCAGCAGGGAAGACCTTTTTGACCGCACCGACAATGAATTCGATTCCCTGGAACTTGTTCTCGAAGCAGTCGGCGAGTTCACCGCTCATGACGACTGCGGCGGGAGTGTCCTTTCCTGTGGCGTACTGGCGCAGCAGCTCTTGAAGCGGGGCCCCGGACCAGAGCGGACAGTAGTGGATATGGACGCCGTTATCGTTAGCAACCTTGAGGTTTGCCCCCCCAACGTCAATGCCGATCATAACGGCGTGACCGTCCCGCGGGTATCGAACCGGACCCTGCCGGTGAGGTGCACCTCGTTGGGTGCATTGCCCTCGGAGGCGCTGACCAGCAACGCGGCGATCTCCTCTTTCATACAGGCAGCGATACCGACAAGGCTTGTCGTGATCCTCGGGTTCACGTCCACGACATAGACGTTGTCGCCGACAACGACATCCACACCGCAGTATCCCTGGCAGCCGAGCACGGTCGCCGCTTTTACGGCCGTATCGATGATCTCCTGGCTGCGCGCCGGGTGGACCGGTGTCTCCCCGCCGGTGTACGTAAAAGTGCCGTCGGGGTTGAGGGCCACGGCCTGCCGGTTAATCGCAAGGACAAGCGGGGGATTGCCGGAGAAGTACAGGCAGGCCTCGCCGACGACCCGGCTCATGACAAGACTGACCGAGTAATGCTCACCCTCGATATACTCCTGGGCAAATTCGTCCCTGCCCGGGGCATCCGTTGTGAGCCTGACTCCCTGTGCGTCGCAGCCGGCCACCGGTTTTACCACATGCCTCCCGTCCGGGGCATCGGCCGGCACAGGTATCCCGTGGCCTTTGAGAATCCGGCCGGTCGTGACCTTATTTGCGCAGAGCGCCGCGTTCATGCTGCCGCAGCCGAGGTTATGGGAGTATTGTTCGATCGGGAGGGTCAACCGGGCAAGCAGGTGATCGGGCGCGATCACAAGGCCCATTTCGCATAATGGGGCAAGCCGTCTGATCTCTTCGAAGAAATCCCCGGGGCCCGGCAGGATGATTTCGTAGCCGCAGCGGGTAAAACTCCCGCGCAGGACATCCAGCATCGCCGCACCCTCGGCAGCAAGGGCCGGATCGCAGGCCGAAGCGTACTCGGCAAGCAGGACTCTCATCGCAGGTACTATTGCACCTGCAGGAAATTACCCTATCCGTTCCCGGACCTAGCGTGGATCGATCAGTTATTTTGCGAGGGTGCGCAAAAGAAGTACCGTGTTATGAAACCCGCGATCCTGCTCACTAACGATGACGGCGTGAACTCCCTTGGTATATGGGCTGCCTACGAGGCGCTTGCCCCTATTGCCGATGTGACGGTCGTTGCGCCGGCGACCCAGCAGAGCGCGGTGGGCCGGTCGATCTCGATCTTCGAACCCATCCGGGCAAACAGGATCCGGATCAACGGCGTCCCTGCATGGGCGGTAGGAGGAAAACCGACCGACGCGGTAATCATTGGGCTGTACGCGTTGAATCTTGCACCTGCGCTTGTCGTGAGCGGAATAAATATCGGCGAGAACCTTTCCTATGAATCGATCATGACCTCGGGCACGATGGGGGCAGCGCTCGAGGCATCAAACCAGGGGACAAAGGGCATTGCGTTCTCCCTGCAGGTGGAAGATCAGGGAGATAAGTTCGACGATCCCGGCCAATCGGCGCAGAGTTTTGATGAGGCAAAGAAGATCGTCCGGGAGGTTGTGGAGCGCGTGCTTGCATCCGGGTTCTCCCCTGATACCGACGTGATCAACGTGAATATCCCCTCAAAAGTCCGCGGGGGCTACGAAGTGACACGGCTTGCGAGAAAACTCTTCCGTACCGGCGTTGAAAAACGGCTCGACCCCCGGGGCAGGCCGTACTTCTGGATCAACGGTCCGCTTCTCGAAGATGCAGAAGAAGGTACTGACGTCCATGCGATCAGGAAGGGCAATATCTCGATCACACCCATCACGCTGGACTGCACTGCCCACGCGGCGGATGACGATACAAAGAAGATCTTTCTGGATTAGCCGTTCCCTTTTGTGCCTGGTGCTCGTACAGTTTTAATTATCCTTGCACCCAAATCCTATCTTCAGTATGGCTGGCGCGACAGATGCGGGTGCCGTTGCGAAACGGGCGGCAGGATATCAGGCAGCGGACATGGTAGAGGACGGGATGGTCATCGGTCTTGGAACCGGTTCCACGGTTTTGTATGTCATCGAATCTCTTTCGGGCAGGATCCGGGACGGCCTGTCGGTTTCTGGTGTCCCGACTTCATACCAGACCGCAATAAGGGCGCGGGAATATGGGATCCCCCTGACCACGCTTGACGACAACCCGGTGCTCGACCTTGCCATTGACGGGGCCGATCAGGTCGATCCCCTTTTCAGGATGATCAAGGGACGGGGTGCAGCGCTTACCCGGGAAAAGTGCGTGGCTGCCGCGGCTTTCCGGTTTATCGTTGTTGTCGATGAGTCAAAGATGGTCCCGGGACTGTCCGGGATTGTGCCGGTCGAGACGCTTCCTTTCGCGACAAAGCCTGCGATGGCGCAGCTGCGGGGACTGGGCTGCCGGCCGTTCATCCGGGAAGCGGTGAAAAAAGACGGCCCGGTCATTACCGACAACGGGAACTTCATCGTCGACTGCCAGTTTGAGGGGATTGCGGATCCTGCTGCGCTGGAAGCGTCAATCGCGTCAATTCCCGGGATCGTAGAGAGCGGGCTCTTTACCCGATTCCAGGGAAACACGATGGTAATAATCGGTAACGAAAAAAAGTGTACGGTACTGGACTCAACGAATGTAGTCCCGTAATTTCTGTATCATCGCGAGCTGGTTGGTCGCTTCTTTCTTCTTCTCTTTCTCGATACTGTCCATGATATCGTTGATGGGTTTGGACAGTTCGTAAATCTTGACCGGGCGTCCCTTGCTCTCAGCCTTGCTCTCGCGGCTGTTGATCCATCCCTGCTCCATCAGGTACCGCATGGCGATACTTACTTCAGGCTGGCGAAGGTCGGTCCCCCGCTCGATCGCCCGCGATGTCGCCTCAGGAATATTTGCCAAAAAGACCAGCACCTTTGCGACGTTCTTCTTGGTCCCGATCTCGATGAGAAGATTAGCGAATTCTTCTTCCTTTTCCGTAAAATACATCACATTCTCGGTTCTCATTGCACATTTCTCCTCGATTTTTCTTTCTTTCTTCCTTACAGATTTATCTTGTCTTTGTTATATATCATGTGTTATTGATGAACAATAAACACAAATTATATATATTATAATTCATGGTTAACCGTAAATATTGATTTTATATCTAAAAAGCAGTTTGCATTGTTACCACAGTACTGCAGGAAACATCTTTACAAAAAAATTACATCAGGCCGAGACTCCGGAGATCCGCGAGGATCTTGACTACTGCCTTCTTCGCGTCTTCAGGTTCCTTGCCGCCGGTTATGATCAGTTTTCCTGAGCCAAAGAGGAGGACAACGACCTTTGGGTTCTCGAGCCGGTAGACGAGGCCCGGGAATTGCTCCGGCTCGTACTCGATCCGGTCAAGGTTAAACCCGACTGCTATCTTGTTAAGGTTGATTGCCGTCGCGAGATCGGCGGAAGTAACAATATTCTGGATCTTGTACGTGAGCTTCTTTGGGATATCGATATCGAGACTCCGGAGCTGGTTTCCAAGGATAGTAAGCCCTTTTGAAAGGCTGTCGACACTCTTTGCACCGGTCAGGACCACTTTACCCGAGCCAAAGACGAGCGCGGCGATCTTCGGGTTCTGCATCCGCAGGACAACGCCGGGGAACCTCTTCTTGTTATACTCGGCATCCTTGATCTTGGATGCAAGTGCCGGCAAGTCGAGATAATCAGTCACTTTAGCGGAAGCAACGATATTTTCTATTTTCAGTGAGTCCTCTGGATTCGCCTTCATGGTATCATCACCTTTTGCATTTGGTTAAGGCCGGGAAGATCGGTCTGATCAGGATCCCGTATATAAAGCAAATAAAGAAAGGGGAGCGCGGTATAAAAAAGCATCGGGAACTGGCCGGGGAAAAAGGGTAATCTTCTTTGTTTTACTCGTCGAGGGTGGAGATGTCGCCCGGGTCCATGCCCATCTCTTTTGCCTTGAGGATGCGCCGGACGATCTTGCCGCTGCGGGTCTTCGGCAGGGTATCCACAAACTCGATCTCCGAAGGCATGGCAATGGGGCCAAGGGTGATCCGCACGTGGTAGACCAGTTCGTTTTTGAGCTTCTCGCTTGGCGTATGGCCGACCCGGAGTGTGACAAATGCCTTGATGGTGTTTCCCTTAAGCGGATCGGGTTTTCCTATGACGGCCGCTTCGGCGACTGCTTTATGGGAGACGAGCGCACTCTCTACCTCAGCAGTGCCGATGTTGTGCCCGGAGACAATGATGAGATCATCGGATCTCCCGATCACCATGATGTTGCCGTCCTCGCTTTTTATGGCAAGGTCGCCCACGACGTAGCATCCCGGTATCGTCTCCCAGTATTTGCGGTACCGTTCGTCGTTATTGTAGATCGTCCGCATCATCGCCGGCCATGGCTGGCGGATTACCAGAAACCCGCTTTTGCCGGCTTCTACGCTTTTTCCCTCCTTATCTACGACATCGGCTACGATGCCGGGGATAGATTTACCCACGTATCCCGGCCGCATCGGTTCTCCTAACACTGTGGTTACCATGTGCATGCCGGTCTCGGTCTGCCACCATGTGTCCACGATGGGGCACCGGTCTTTTCCGATCACGTGGTAGAACCATTCGAAAGCCTCAGGGTTGAGCGGTTCGCCGACCGATCCGAGTACCCGGAGGCAGCTGAGGTTGTACTTGTCGGGCCATTCCCGGCCCAGTTTCATGAACATCCGGATTGCAGTCGGCGCAGTATAGAGGATATTGACGCCGTACTCTTCGATAATCTTCCACCAGATCCCCGGGTCCGGGTAATCGGGGGTGTTTTCTGCAATGAGAACGGTGGCTCCTACCGAGAGCGGGCCGTAAACGACGTAGGTGTGCCCGGTAATCCAGCCGGGATCTGCGGTACACCAGTACACATCGTGCTCCTTGATATCGAAGATATATTTGGTCGTATAATATGCACCGACCATGTATCCCCCGCAGGTATGGACAATTCCTTTGGGAGCACCGGTAGTGCCGCTCGTATAGAGGATAAAGAGCGGGTCTTCTGCATCCATGACTTCTGCCGGGCAGTCCGAATCCACGTCTGCCATCGCCTCATAGAAATCGATCTCCATTTCGCTATGGAGTTCGACCGGGGTGCGCTGTTCCCGGCGCAGGATGATGATGTGCTCGACAGTAGGGGCATTGATGACGGCCTCTTCAATCACGTGCTTGAGCGGGATCGCCTTTCCCCGCCGGATCGCCATATCGGCTGTGATCACGATCTTCGCCCCTGCACCCACGATCCGCTGGTTGAGGGCGGCCGCGCCATACCCGCCAAAAACGACGGAATGAACCGCCCCGATCCGGGTACACGCGAGCATCGCGATCACCTGTTCGGGAATGACCGGGATGTAGATGCAGACCCGGTCCCCTTTTGTCACGCCCAGTTTTTTGAGGCCGTTTGCAAACCGCTGCACTTCGCGGTACAGCTGCCGGTAGGTAAAGACCCGCTCCTCGTCGGGCAACTCGCCCTTCCAGATCAGCGCCACCTTGTTGCGCCGGTCGCCCAGCACGTGCCGGTCGAGGCAGTTATACGTGATGTTGGTCTTGCCGTTCACGAACCATTTTGCGTACGGGTAGTTCCACTCGCTGACTTTATCGTAAGGAGAAAACCAGTGGAGTTTCTTTGCGATGTGGTCCCAGAATTTGTCCGGGTCTTTGACAAATTCATTGTAGGTCCAGGTGTAATCTCCCATCCAGCTGTGCACGCGGTAGGACGGGTCCGGTGTATAATATCTGATCTCTTTGCCGGCATCTGCGCTCTTGTCCATGAAATTCCTCTAATCTACATTATCAATAATGATGAATTAAAGTTATTCTTTGTGGTCAGAATAGAAAAAATCGCCCGTATCTTCGTCCGTTTACCCTATATCGCGCGTTGCTCACATTTCAGCACATTTAAATGAGGACTCGCCAAATTTCTTACTACATCATACAATCCGGGTATGCACCGCGTCCCTTTCCGGACCTTTTGCCTGCATGCCGGAACCTTAACCGGGGAGAAAAGAAGATCCCCAGACCATAATTCGAGGTGAACATTGTGACCCAGAAGATGCTCTCTGAAGCAGAAGGATACGACATTTTACGGAAATACGACATTCCGGTCCCGGATACCAGATCGTTAAGAACGGCGAAGATGCAGCGAGCGCGGCCGAGAAGATGGGATGCCCGGTGGTGATGAAGATCATCTCCCCGCAGATCGTCCACAAGAGCGATGCCGGCGGCGTGATGGTCGGTATCGGGAGCAGGAAAGCAGCTCTGGGTGCGTTTACCAAGATCATCGACAACGCGAGGGCCTATAATACCGAAGCGCAGATCGACGGTGTCATGGTCGAGCAGCAGGCAGAACCCGGTCTCGAACTGATCATCGGCGGGAGGACCGACCCGGCCTTTGGGAAAGTGATCACGTTTGGTATGGGCGGCACGATGGTCGAGCTCATGAAGGATGTGACGCTGCGCATTCTGCCGGTGACCGAGGATGAGATCCGGCAGATGGTCAAGGAGATCGATGGGTACCCGCTTATTGCCGGTTACCGGGGAGCCAAGGCCCGTGACGAGGAGGCCCTTGTACGGATCATCGGAAACGTCAGCCGGTTCTTCCTTGAAAATGAGCATATTGTGGAGTTCGACGTCAACCCGCTCCGGTTGTATGAATCCGGTGCCTGTGCGGTGGATGCCCGGGTGATCGTCTCGGATACCGTTCACAAGGCAGAACGCGAAGTACGTCCGCCTGTACCGATAGAATATTTCACACCGCGTTCAATCGCAGTCGTTGGTGCATCCCAGGACTCATCCAAGATGGGGTACGCGGTCATGCACAATCTCCTGCATTTCCCCGGGCAACTGTACCCGGTGAACAACAAACGTGCGGAGATCCAAGGGCTCAAGGCATACCCAACGGTCACGGCGATTCCCGCTCCGGTCGATCTGGCGGTCATCACCGTCCCGGCCATCCATGTACCGGCTGTTGTGGAGGAATGCGGGGCAAAGGGTGTTCCCATGGTAATTATCATTACCGCCGGGTTCAAGGAGATGGGTCACGAGGGTAAAGCGCTTGAGGACCGGGTCGTGGCAATCGCGAAAGGCCACGGCACGCGCATTATCGGGCCTAACTGCCTTGGCGTGATTGTCCCTCCCCGGGGCATCGACACTACGTATGTTCACCAGTCACCCAAACCCGGAAATATAGCTTTTATCTCCCAGAGCGGGGCTATCATCAACACCGTTGTGGACTGGAGCCTTGCAAAGAATATCGGGTTTTCAAACGTTATTTCGGTCGGCAACCAGTGCGACCTTGATTTCCTCGATTATCTCCGGTACGTGGAGAAGGATCCCAAGACAAAAGCGATCATCATGTACATCGAGCAGATCACTGACGGCAAGGCGTTCATGGAGGTTGTCTCTGAGGTAGCAAAGTCCAAGCCGGTCATCGCGATCAAATCCGGGTCTTCCCGCCGGGGTCAGGCAGCCGCCTCCTCCCACACCGGGTCGCTGTCCGGCTCGTATGAGGTCTACATGGAAGCGTTCCGCAAGTCCGGCGTTATCGCTGTCCATACCCTCACCGGGGCGTTTCTTGCAGCACAGGTGCTTGCCCACCCCAAGCGGTACCCCAAAGGGAAACGTGCTGTTGTCATTACCAATGCCGGCGGGTTTGCCGTGCTCTCTTCGGATTATGCGGAACGGTACGGTATCGAGCTCATCGATCTCCCCGCGGAAGCTCTTGATGAGCTCAACGAGTTCCTCCCCGAGTTCTGGAACAAGGGTAACCCTCTCGATCTGCTGGGTGATGCCACGGAGAAACGTTTTGAGAAGACTTTTGAAATTCTCGCAAAATACGGCGATCTCTGGGACATGGCTTTCATCATTGGTTTCCCCAATCTCGTGCTCTCGTCGGAACAGCTGGCAAGACAGATCCTCAAGTTTTCCGAGCGGACCGATAACCGCCTGATCGCAACCCTTCTTGGCGGGGATTCAATGAATGTGGGGCGTGAGATGCTCAAGGAGCACGGCATCCCCAGCTTCGACGAACTCGATTTCACCTACCGTGTGATGGGCCGTGTTCTCTGGCAGATGTTCCGGGTCAAGGCGCCGGGCCTGCTGTAATTTTTTATCCTCTTTTTTCACGCTGATGCATTCCGTCTATACAACTCTCACACCATATAAAAAAGAAATTGGACAAAGAATTATGGCTATTTTTAAAAATTGACGGTACAGATATAATTATTACTTAGTCGTACTGCCGCCATGTATGGCCGCACTCGGTGCAACGGAAGAACCGTACTTCGCTTTCATCAGCGGCGCGAAGCTGGCGGAGCCACCAGATAGCGAGGTTGTTTTCGCATTTTGGACACTTGATCTGGATCGTGGGCATCGTTTTTAATTTATCGTCTTCATCGTCAACGATGGTGATCTCGTTCTCCGTGCGCTTCTTTTCGCGCGTCATGCGTTCAGAGGACTCAATCTTTCTGACATACCCGCACTTACGGCATTTGAGCTGGCCGCCAGAGGATATCAGCATACTCTTGCATTCCGGGCAAAACATCGGATAACAGTATAGGTTATTATACAAGATTAAGGTGATTATCCCGGAGCTCCCAGAAAGGTCGGAGGTATCCCGGACCTCATCGCAGATATGCCCGGCACAGATTTACCCCGAAAGAGGTATGTTAAGGGAGAATCCTTTTTTTGATTAAAAAGCACACAGCTATATGATGATCGAGTATCTGGTCCTGATTTCCTGTATCGGATTTCTGGCATCGTTGATACCCGGTCCCCACCGGAAATATGCAGCGATTATGGGGTGGGTCTTCATCGTTGCCTTCCTTTTTGCCGATCTGCCGGAATATTTTTCCGAGAGCAATTTCCTCTACCCGGTCATGGCAGCACTCTCGGTCCCATTCCTTCTGGTTACCGTACGATACCTGCTTGCAGAGAACAAAACCGTCATGCATCTTACCCGGGCAGCGGCTGTTGCATCCCTAATCTATTTTCCTTTTGCATTCGACGATTTCGCTAATATCAATGGATTGGGACACTGGCTTAGTTCGATGGTGGTGAACGAGGTACTGTGGCTGCTCCACGTTTTTAATTACCCCGTCAACCTTGACGCATGGAATATCATTGCCCAGAATGGGTTCCGGGTCGAGATCATCCTTGCCTGCACCGGTATCCAGAGCATCGCCATCATGCTCGGTGTCGCCGCCGCGGTGCCAACAACCATGCGACAGAAGGTCTTCGCGTTTCTTCTTGTTGCACCCACAATCTATATCCTCAACCTGTTCCGGAACGTCTTTGTGGTCATGGCCTATACCGGCCAGTGGTTCCCGTACTGGTCCGCTATCGCGGGGAACGGCGAGTATGGGTACGAGAGTTTCTTCTGGGCCCACAACGTGATCGCGGAGATGCTCGCGCTGGTCGCCCTCATTGTCATCGCATTCGGCCTCTTTACCCTCATTCCCCAGCTCGGCTCTTTTGCCGATGAATCTGTACCAGCTCTATTATGGTGAGGTTGTCAAAGAATTCGATCTGATCCGGGGCAAGGTGCACATTACTTCTGGGTCTACCCCTGCCTCGGTGCAGGAACCCGAGCACGACGAACCAAAACCTCCCGAGACGTAGTTTTCGGGGACGATAGTCTTTTAAATGACATTAAAACAGGTGGTGTCAGGAGAGAGTTCTGTACAGGTACACGATTCGCTCGATTGCTGAGAGGTTCGTGCAGATCGCGATGATGATGACCGATACCCAGATGAACCCGGTGATACCCCCGATGATCAGAACAAGAAAGGTTTCGGGTCTCCCAAAGAATCCGACACCTTCGAGCGGGTCATCAATCTTACCTTCGACTTTTTCCCGGTACCCGATCTCTGCGTAGACAACCGGTTTAATAAATGTGTTCATCAGCGAGCCAGTAATGGCAAGACCGACAATAGCGAAGTCCAGAGTTTTTGGGACTGGCAGGACCCCGCTCAGTATAGCAATCCCGGAAAGGCCGACTCCCAGGATCACGAGGGCATCCACGTATTTGTCCACGATCCAGTCAAAGACCGCGCCAAAATTGGTGTGGGAATTGGTACGGCGTGCGATACTGCCATCGACGAGATCGAAGATCGCGGAAAAAAGCAACAGCAGGCTCCCGACCAGGAACCAGCGTTCCATAAAGAGCACAGCGGCGGCAATTCCTGCAACAAGGGCAAGGAACGAACACTGGTTTGGCGTGATACCGCACCGGACAAAGACCCCTGCAACCGGCTCCAGGTACTGTTTGAACCTAGGCCGGAGAGCGGTAATATTCATAACTCACATCATAGGTATACGAACCATTAATAGTTACGGGATTCATCCGGGCTGTGTCACCTGTCGGTGTTTAATTGACCGCGGAGAATCACCATATTATTTACATCACGAGTCCAATGAAGCAATTGAGTTGATTGCAATGGCAGCAGCAACGGCCCGGCCGCACGTGTTAATGATGTCCGAGATCACCGCAGACGGTAAGCTCACGTTAAAAAAAGGCGCTTCCAGCAAGATCCTGATGAAATACATGGCACACGAGACCGAGATCCTGCTTCACGAGACACGGGCTGCCTATGACGCAATCATGGTGGGTGCAAATACCATACGGATCGACAACTCCTTCCTTACGGTCAGGCTCGTTCCCGGCAAGAGTCCGCTCCGGGTCATCCCGTGCAGCATGGCTGACATCCCCCTCGATGCAAATGTACTAGGCCGTGATGCGCCGACCCTTATTGCAGTGTCCGAACGGGCCCCGGAAGACCGGATTGCAGCAATACGGGCAAAGGGTGCGACCGTGGTTATTGCAGGAAAGGATCATGTTGAGCTTCCGACCCTTATGCGGATCCTGTATGATGAATTCGGGATAAAGAAGCTGATGATAGAAGGGGGCCCGACCCTGAACTGGCATATGCTCCACGACAAGCTTGTCGACGAGATACGGCTTATTCATCTCCCGTTTATTGTGGGCGGATCAGATACGCCGTCTCTTGTAGGCGGAATGCATATCAATGAAGAAGACGAGATGATCCGGTTAAATCTTAAAAAATACTATATGTGCGGCAGTAATCTCGTTTCCGAGTTTGACGTGCTGTACACCTGAGAGTTCACCTTTATGGAAATCCCTGCTATATACCCGGCAATGTGTATACCGCCTCCGCCGTCTCACCGCGAAGGCTTGAAATGGTTGTTGATCATTCTGGTCGGTCTTTTCCTTGTGATCGGGATTTTTGCTGCTGTATACTTTTTAACAGAGAACGAGCATCCCGGTGTCAAGGTTATCCGCATGGAAGGCACACTCGCGACGGGTGATTTTTCGACCGGTGATAGTGTTGGAAGCGAGTACATCGGTGACCAGTTGCGGGATGCTGCTAACGACCCGACTGTCGATGCTATCGTGCTGCGGGTTGACAGCCCTGGGGGATCGCCTGCAGCTGCTGAAGAGATCATCGGTGATATGGAGTATGCAAAGACCAAGAAACCGGTGGTCGTCTCCATGGGAGACATAGCCACGTCTGCTGCGTATTACGTAAGTTGCCATGCAAACAAGATATACGCGGATCCTGACACGTTAACCGGCGCTGTCGGTGTTATCTGGACGTTCACGGATGTAAGTGGCTGGCTGAACCAGCAAGGCTACAACATCACGGACGTCAAATCCGGGGCCTTCAAGGATATGGGTACAACATCCCGTGCACTCTCCCCCGCTGAACAGGACTATGCCCAGCAGATCGTCAATGAGAGTTTTGACGAGTTTATCAACGACGTGACGACGCAGCGGATGATTTCAAAGTCTGATATCCAGGACGGCCGTGTGATCCGGGGTGCCGACGCAGTGAAGATCAACTTGGTCGACAAGCTGGGCAACCTCAATGACGCCATCGATGGAGCACAGCAACTGGCAGACGAACGAAAATAATCGTCTCTGATCTCATTTCCTTTTTTGACCTGCTGACTCTTAATCTGAATGCGGGCAATTTATGCAACACGTGTTCCTTTTTTAGAGAAAAACCGTTTCAGACCATCCGGATTGGATCGGCTTTCATGTATTCCCGGCAGACCGTAGTTGCATAATGTCCCGGAGGCAGGGTAAATGTAAGGTGCACATCTGTTCCCGTAACAGAGGCTTCGACGCTGGTCCTGAGAGTGATCGGGCGCCATGCACCGTCAAATTTTGTCTGGACAAACACCGCCGCACGGCTGAAGTCTTCGGGAGTGATCTGGAGATCGGCGAGCATGGTCCTTGTGGCATTATCCTCGGTCACTGCACCCGGTTTATCCCTGCCCGGCATGAAAAGTGCGATTGTACACCTGCCCCGGGCCAGATGGAGGGAAACGGCCGGGATGTTCGCTGCGGTCACGATGTCGGTGCGCCCGTTTGCGAAGATCAGCCGGTCCCCCGGGACCGGATCGGTCAGGGTATGACCCTCCGCGAGCCGGAGCGAGAGGGCCCGGTTGAAAAGGTATGACTGGAATGCCGAGACAAACATGGAGAGGAGTTTGGGAGGCAGCTGCCGGAGTGCCCCGGCATAATCGCCCGGTTGTACGTGGAGGTGGGAAAGCATTGAGCGCTCAAACGACATCTGTACCGGCAGGTCGCGAAGCGCGATCGCCGGATCCCGGGTCTCCCAGTAGGTTTTCCTCGCCTTCCGGACATCTTCTCTCTCGAGGGGGAATGCCTGGCCCACGTAGGTGGCCACTGCCTGCTCGTACTCACCGCGCAGAATCAGTTCCCCGACCCGGTGCGTTAAGGGACGGATGACACCGAAGCGCTGGAGCCCGAAATAGTTTGGCAGGGCATGCGTCGCAGTTTCTGTCACCGAGACGACCCGGCTCGCGAGATCATCAGGATCCGCGTCCCGGATACAGATGTCAAACCGGTTTCCGGCGAGATCGCCAAGCGAGAGCTGTTCGTTTGCTTGGCCGACCGATTCCAAGGTGATGTCTTTGAGGTAGAACGCGGCAATCTCTTCCGGTGTAATCTTATAGAGCGAGATCAGCTGTGTGGTGCGGGCGTTTCTGTCCTTTGTTCCTGCCCAGCCGATACGACGGTGGCTGATATTGAGCCTCTTTGCGATCTCTTTTACGGCATGCTGGAGTTCCCAGTTGGATTTGGTGAGCCGGCAGATCAGGTAGGGGCCGGATGCGTCGCCCTTTTTCTCGAGCGGGATTTCGTCAACGATAAAGTCGTCCGGCACCGTTCGAAGCGTTCCCCCTATGCCCGGGGTATCGGTGGCATAGAACTGCATCCCGAGCTCGCGTTCGAGCGCATACGGACTCTCCATCATAAAAGCGAAAGCGATCCGGTGATCTTATCGAGGTCTTCGGATTTTGCCGGTCCAAGGCCAAGGGCAGTAATGGTACCGGGCGGGATCTCGGTCATGCCTGCATCCTGTATAAGAGAGGTGGATATCCCGGCACGTTCGGCAATAACCTTGATTTCAAAAAGGGTTCGTTCACTGTCCGCTTTGAGCACCACTTTTTTCTGCCCCTCAGTCTGCCACGCTTTGCGCACCGTCTTGTCGGCGTTCTCGAATGCCCCGATGGACGCATGCGCTACCTGGGCGCATTTCTTGCCGCAGCTCATCTTGACGTCGTTTCTTACGATGAGGCACTGTTTGTACCTGAATACCGGCTCCTGTGCCATTCGCTCTAATCTTCGCGGGATGATGCAATATAGGTATGTCATGGCGAAGCGTGCCTCCATAAAAAAACTGAAATATCTGACCGTCCCTTTCTCATTCCAAGGAATTCCGGATGAAAACCGACAGCAAGCCTTCGGGAAAGGAGAAGATGCCCGTGCTCTTTATCGGGCACGGGTCACCGATGAACATGGTACTGTCGAACCGGTTCACCAAAAACCTGGCTGATATTGGCGCGGCACTCCCCCGGCCGGCTGCCATCATGGTTATATCGGCACACTGGCTGACCCGGGGTAGTTTTGTCACCTGCGTTGACCGGCCCCGGATGATCTACGATTTTTACGGCTTCCCCGAAGAGCTTTACCGGGTACAGTACGAATGCAGTGGGGCGCCCTCATTTGCAAAACGCGTGACTGAGCTGGGAGGCGGCACTATCCCGTGCGACCATTCATGGGGGATTGACCATGCATCCTATTCTGTTCTCAGGCACATGTTCCCTTCAGCCGACATTCCGGTCTTTGAGATGAGCCTGGACTACTCCATGAACGACTGGCACCCGAAGTCTGTCCAGTACCATTACGAACTCTCAAAGAATCTTTCCGCCCTCCGTGAGATGGGAGTCCTCGTTATCGGCAGCGGGAATATGGTGCACAACCTCGGCCTTATCGATTACGCCGAAATGGACGCACCACCGTTCGAGTGGGCTGTAAAGACAGATGAATGGATGCGATCCCGGATCGCTGCTGGAAAGCACCGCGAGCTGATCGCGTATCCGTCTACGGGAGGTGACCTTGCTTCCCGGGCGGTCCCGACTCTCGATCACTATCTCCCGATGATTTATGCCCTTGCGCTCCAAGAGGAAGGTGAGAGCCTCCGGTTCATCTACGAAGGGTTCCAGAATGGATCCATCTCGATGAGATGTTTCCAGATCGGGTAACAAAAAAGCAGATTACAGGGTTGTTAAAACCCGATCATATATCCGTAACGGGAATATACTTCTTTTACGAGCTCCCCAACTTTCGGATTTCCCCAGTCGTGCATCCATTCCGAGACAAGCGACTCGACTGTAATCGGGATTACCCCTGCCTGAATCATCCTTTTGATCCCGTACTTGTGGGCGTCATGGGTGGAGTCCCCGGCAGCGTCCATCAACCCGTATACTTCATACCCTTCTTTGAGGGCATGGAGAGCGGTATACGCAAAACACATGCTTGTCCACAGGCCCGAGAGAACGATCTTTTTTCTGTTGACCTTCTTTGCCGCATTCCAGGTACTCTCATCTTCAAATGCATCGAAGCCCAGGACCTTACGTGAGTACGGTTGCTGGCCCGGGAACAACTTTGTGATCTCCGGCATAAACTCCCCGTTGCTTGCGGGATTGATTGTCGATAAAACCACCGGGATCGAAAGGATGCTTGCCGCTTTTGCCGCGCAGTATGCAGCATTCCTGATGATCGTTTTATCTCCTGACGCCACGCCTTTAAACATCGTTGACTGGTAGTCGACGAGCACGAGCATGCTGTTCTTATCAGACAGCAAGTCGAGGCAACCTTTTGGTGCATTTGCGGTCATTTTACTTTCCTCCTTTTGTAACAGGAATGTGCTTCGATAAGGGTTCGCTTAAATATTTGGATATGACATACCTCACCAAACCTCATGATGCAGGAAGTCCAACCCTGCATAGAAGTACGCCATGACCAGCCTCAGACCCGACCGGATTGTCCGCTCCCGCCGCCGGACCCTCTCACTTGAGATCACACCCGCTGCGGAACTTGTCGTGCGTGCCCCGCTGCGGGCAACAGATAGCTGGATCATGAAACTGGTCGAGGAGAAGCGGGGGTGGATCGAAAAGAAGATAGCCGAGGCGAAGAACCGGCCGACCCCGGGCGAAAGGCGCTTTGTCAGTGGCGACGCGTTCCTGTTTCTGGGGAGATCGTATCCGCTTGCGGTATTGGAGGGAAGTAATGCCGGTATCTCCCTTGGGGACCGGCTGTATATAGGAGAAGAACGGCTCCCTGAATGTCACGGCCTTCTCAAGGCATGGTATACACAAAAGGCGGCAGAGATCCTGCCGGCACGGGTTGCCGGTGTTGCCGCGATCCTCGATTACGTGCCAAAAAAGATCCGGATCTCTGATACCCGGCGGCGCTGGGCTTCGTGCAGTTCGACAGGAACACTCTCATTTTGCTGGCGTCTTATCCTTGCGCCTCCTGAAGTGATCGATTATGTGATCATCCACGAGCTGGTTCACCTGCGCCAGCCGGATCACTCGGATCGTTTCTGGGAAAAAGTCAAAAAGGCCATGCCGGACTACGAGCGCCATCGTCATTGGCTGCGCGAGAACGAACGGATGCTTGCGATCTGACCGGAAAAGAATTTCTGGAAGTAAAAGATGTTAGTTCTTGGATCTGTCCGGCAACCTGCACGTCATCTCAATATACTTTATTAGTGAAATGATAATTTAAGGAAGTTTCTGATGGCACGCGTGCTTGTTTCACCATTGAACTGGGGCCTGGGTCATGCCACGCGTGACATCCCGGTGATCCGGGTCCTCCGGGATCACGGCCACGAAGTGACAATTGCCGCGTGCGGCAACGCACTTTCGGTACTCAGGCTGGAATTCCCGGACGCCCCCTTTATCGAGTACCCGGATTACCCGGTCCCGTTCAGCTCCGGCCGCCTCTTTGTCCCCCGCTTCTGTGCGTCCCTGCCTTTCATGCTCACAGCGGCTGCCCGCGAGCACGCGACCCTTGATTCGATCCTTACTAAAGACCGGTACGATCTTGTTATCAGTGACAACCGGCTTGGCGTCTATTCTTCACGCGTCCCCTCGATATTTATCTCCCACCAGCTCCACTATCACCTGCCGCTGCTGTACTGGCCGGCAGAGCTGCTCGCGATCCCGGCAAACCGGTTTCTCCATGAACAGTATAACCGGATTATCGTTCCCGACAATCCCCCGGGGCCCTCTCCCTTGCCGGAAAACTCTCCAGGCCGCAGACGGACGTGGCGCGCGAGCGCGCGTATTTCTCGGGCATCCTCTCCGGTACCCGGCAGATGGCATGTACTCAGGATCTCGATTATCTCGTAATTATTTCCGGGCCGGAACCACAGCGGACCATCCTTGAAAGGATTATCCTCGCGAAGATTGGAAGTCTTGAAGGATCGGGTGTTGTATTGCTGGGAAGCCCTCAGGGAACCAAACCTGCTGAACATCGCGGGGACTGGATCTGTATTCCTTACGTCTCAACGGAAAAGAAGACCGAGCTGATGAACCGGGCCCGGTGCGTTATCTGCCGGTCCGGGTATACGACCTTAATGGAACTTGCCGAGCTGGGAAAAAACCGGGCTCTTCTGATCCCTACCCCGGGACAGACCGAACAGGAATACCTTTCATGGTACTACCAGCAGAAGGGCTGGTTCCTTTCAGTGAACCAGGATCGTCTGGATCTCGCGGAAGACGTGGCAGCGACCCCGGATTATCCCGGGTTCCCTGCTATGCCGAGGACAGAAGGGAACACAAAAAGGCTCTATGACGAGCTGCTTGCAGGATATCTCGAATGAGGCACATGTATGGATGAAATGGTAGTTTCCGGCACCGTTGCTTTTATTGTACTGTATGCCGGGATCGCGCTTGTGATATACGGAATCGTCCGGTTGATCTTTTTCCTTCTGCAGGCAGCTTTGGGCGGCGATTATTTCGTACTCGGCGAGTTTGTTGCCGGTGTAGCCGGTGCGGTTATCGCCTATGTTCTCATCGGCCTGTGGCTGCGCAGGATCGAAATGATCTAAAATCCCTGTTCGGTCGAAACAATACAGGGATTTCCCGAAAAAAGAGTGTTTTCTTGACCCCGGAATAAGTGTATCCAGACCTAGGGAGCCTTTGTCAGGTCTACCCGTTCAAGCGCGAGCGCCGCCTGGTTGGCAAATGCAGTCAGGATTCGGGATTGCTCATACGTGATGACACCGTTTGGCTCGGTGGGCTGGACTCCCATGATCCCAAGAACACCCTGTGAACTCCGGAGCGGGATATACCTGAGTTTCGACCCATGCAGGGTGTCGGTGTCGTAACCGGCAGTCGTGCCATGCTGGAAAGCCCAGGTCGCGACAGCGAGATCGTCCCCGTCCATGACAAGCCCCGGCGTCTTCGCATACGCAACAAGACGAGTGTTTTCCGGGAGGAAGAAGACACTTTCCCACTGGAAAATTTCCCGTATGTGCTGCCCGACGGCACTCATGATCGATGCTGCATCCATGGCCACAGCAAGATCCTGCGAAAGTGCATAGAGGGTGCTTGTCTCCTTCTCGCGAGTCTGTGCTGCATCAGCGTGCCGCTTAGCACGGGTAACGAGCATGCTGATGACCGTTCCGACTATGATCATCCCTAGAAAAGTCACCAGGTACTGGGAATCGGAAAGCCCCCGGAACGTCAGATAGGGAGGAATGAAGAAGAAATCGAATGCAAGCACCCCTACGACTGCAGTAAAGATTGCAGGCCTGAGGCCGCGCTTGAACGCGATGACGACCACGGCAAGCAGGTAAAACATCAGCTGGTTGACTGGGGAAATGAGGGGATGGAAGAGCCACCCGAAGATAGTAACGGCGACAACAAGTGTCAGGCTGTCCACGTAATCCCGCGGTGGCGACGCCGGCAAGAGGGGTTCGGTATCCTCCGATTTTTCCGGCAGGTCCTTGCCACTGCTGATCACGTATACATCGATGGGCCCGCTGTTATGGATGAGCTGGTCGACTACCGAACCAAAGACAAATTCCTGCCACCGGGGGCGCAGGGTCTTTCCGATGATGATCCGGGTTACGTTGTGCTGCCGTGCATACTCGAGGATCGTGTTTGCCACATTGAGCCCGAACAGGCTTGTGGTGGTCGCTCCCAGTTTTTCCGCAAGCTGGAGCGACCGGTCGACTTGTTCTTTTGCTTCCCGCGAGAGGCGGTGATGCGTCGGCGTCTCAATGTAGATGGCGCACCAGCGTGCATTGATCCGGTCTGCCTGCCGGCGGGCGGTGCGGATCAGCCGCTCCGCAAGCGGGCCGGGGCCGATGCAGACAAGCAGGTATTCGCCGACCGCCCAGGGACCCGGAATCGAGCGGGTCTGCATATAGGCAAGCATCTGATTATCGACACGTTCCGCGGCACGGCGCAATGCAAGTTCGCGAAGGGCATAGAGATTACCCTCATTAAAGAACTGCTCGATCGCCCGGGCCGCCATGTCCGGCACGTACACTTTCCCTTCACGGAGGCGCTGGAGGAGTTCGGGCGGTGCAAGATCCACCACTTCGATTTCCGATGCCTCGTCGATCACCCGGTCGGGGATCTTCTCTTTCATGATAACGCCGGTAATCCGGGCCACTACATCGTTGAGGCTCTCGATATGCTGGACGTTGAGTGTGGAGTAGACATCGATCCCTGCGGCGAGCAGCTCTTCGACGTCCTGGTACCGTTTCAGGTGCCGGGAACCGGGGACATTGGTGTGAGCGAGTTCGTCCACAAGGACCAGCTGAGGGTGAGCCGCAAGGATTGCGTCGAGATCCATCTCAGGAAGTTTCACGCCGTGGTACTCGATCGTCCGGGTGGGGATAACAGGGAGCCCGTCCATCAGCGCTTCAGTTTCGCGCCTCCCGTGGGGCTCAATATATCCTATCCTGACGTCGATGCCTTCATCCTTCTTGAGATGCGCTGACTTAAGCATCTCGTAGGTCTTCCCGACCCCGGCAATATACCCAAGAAAGATCTTGAGTTTGCCGCTCTTTTCCTGCAGCTCTTCTTTCTGGACACAGGCAAGCAGGGTATCGGGATTAGGGCGCTGATCCGGGCGGCATTCAGTGGGATTCGGCATGGATGTGGTTTCACACTCCTAGGAAAACAAGCAACATATCTATGATCTTTATGCCGATAAAGGGGGCGATAAGCCCACCGACACCAAAGATCAGAATATTGTTCCGCAATGCCTCTTCCGCTGACATCGCACGATATTTTACCCCTCTCAGGGCGAGCGGTATAAGCAGGACGATAATAATCGCGTTGAAGATCACCGCAGAAAGGATCCCATCGTGGAGACCGAGAATATTGAGCGCTGAAAGTGATGGGTACGTAGAGGCAAACGCGACCGGGATAATAGCGAAGTACTTGGCGATGTCGTTTGCGATAGAGAATGTGGTAAGTGCACCCCGGGTCATAAGGAGCTGTTTTCCTATCTCCACAATCTCGATCAGTTTGGTCGGGTTGGAATCAAGATCAATCATGTTTGCCGCTTCCCGGGCAGGCTGGGTACCGGTATTCATGGCAACCGCAACATCTGCCTGGGCAAGTGCAGGGGCATCGTTTGTCCCGTCACCGGTCATCGCGACCATGCGCCCGCCGGCTTGGTATTCCCGTATCAATTTCAATTTGCTTTCCGGTGTTGCCTCAGCAAGGAAATCATCAACACCTGCTTCAGCCGCGATGGTCGCAGCGGTAAGCCGGTTGTCCCCGGTGATCATGACCGTCTTGATACCCATCTTCCTGAGTTGGACAAAGCGTTCCTTGATCCCGCCTTTAACGATATCTTTTAAGTGGATAACACCGAGTGCCTTTCCGTTCTGGGCAACGACCAGCGGTGTGCCGCCAGCCCGCGATATGGTATCGACCGTTTCCCTCAGTTGATCTGATACGGTATTTTCGTTGGCCGTGATATACTTAAACAATACATCGGCAGCGCCTTTGCGTATGTGAAGTTCACCATGATCGACGCCGCTCATCCGGGTCTGGCTTGAGAACGGGATAAACTGCATGCCGGCATCCGGGCCCGATCCACCGACCGTCCTGCCCCGGAGACCATACTTCTCTTTTGCGAGGACTACAATGCTGCGTCCCTCGGGGGTTTCATCGGCAAGCGACGCCAGCTGCGCGATCCCGGCAAGGTCTTCGATGGGGGTCCCGTCCACCGGAAGGAATTCGACTGCCTGCCGGTTCCCGAGCGTGATGGTGCCAGTCTTGTCGAGCAGAAGGACATCCACATCCCCGGCCGCTTCGATAGCCCTGCCTGATGTCGTGATTACGTTTCTCTGGATCAGACGATCCATGCCCGCAATGCCAATGGCAGAAAGGAGCCCGCCGATGGTGGTCGGGGCAAGGCAGACAAAGAGTGCCACAAGGACCGTAATAGAGATCGTCGTTCCGGCACCGACTGCCTGGACGCTGTACGCGGAAAATGCATAGAGCGCAGCAGCCACTACGATAAAGACGGTAGTCAGGCCAATCAGGAGGATGTTGAGCGCGATCTCGTTTGGCGTCTTCTGGCGCTTTGCCCCTTCGATCAGGCTGATCATGTGGTCGAGGAACCCTTCTCCGGGGTTTGCGCTTACTTTGACAATTAGCCAGTCAGAGAGGATGACCGTTCCCCCGGTAACTGCGCTCCGGTCACCACCGGCTTCACGAATAACCGGTGCGCTCTCACCGGTGATGGCACTCTCGTTGATCGACGCGATACCCTCGAGGATCTCGCCGTCGACCGGGATGGTGTCCCCGGCCTTTACATAGAACAGGTCAGACTTATGCAGTACCGAAGAGGAGACCAGGTCAAGATCGTTATCTTTCGGCTCGCTACCTTTCGTTATCTGGTACTTTTTGTTCAGCCTTTTTGCGGTTGTATCCTGCCTCATCTTCCGAAGGGATTCCGCTTGTGCTTTGCCCCTGCCTTCGGCAAGTGCTTCAGCAAAGTTGGCAAAAAGGACCGTAAACCAGAGCCATGCGGAGATCGCGCCAATAAACCCGGCCGGCGCTTCCCCTGGGCCAATGAGAGCCTGCATGTACAACAGCGTGGTGAGCGCACTGCCGACTTCCACGGTAAACATAACGGGGTTATTGATGAGCGTCCGCGGGTCGAGTTTAATGAATGCATCCACAACCGCACGCTGGTAGAGGCCCGGGATTGCCATCGAATTGCGGGCCTTTTTCACTTCAGACATGGATCAGCCCTCCTGCTACCATGCCCATGTATTCTGCGATGGGACCAAGCGAGAGCGCCGGGAGGAAACTGAGTGCCCCTATAATGATGATGACAAATACCAGCCAGAGGATAAACAGCGGCCGGTGATCCGAGAGCGTCCCTTCGCTCGGGGGAACGATCTTTTTTGTCACCAGTGATCCGGCGAGTGCGAGGGTCAGGATAATGATGGCATAGCGCCCGATGAACATCGCAATCGCGGTGGTAATATTATAGAACAGGGAATCTGCCGAGAGCCCGGCAAATGCGCTTCCGTTATTCTGGGAAGCTGATGTATACGCGTACAGGATCTCGGTAAATCCATGCGGCCCCGGGTTGAAGACTCCGGCTTGGCCGGCGGTTGTAAGGACAGCAAGCGATGTAAATGCGAGGATCATGACAATGGGAATAAGGATGATTATTGTTGCCATCTTCATCTCGTACTGCTCGATCTTCTTGCCATAGAGTTCCGGTGTCCGCCCGACCATCAGGCCGGCAATAAACATCGCAATGATGACAAAGATGAGCATGCCGTACAGGCCGGAGCCGACACCACCGAACACCACTTCGCCTAAATGCATATCAAAAAGCACAATCCCGCCGGCAACAGGCATGAAGGAATCATGCATAGAATTGACTGCGCCACAGGAGGTACTGGTTGTGATAACTGAAAAGAGGGCGGAGGAGACAACCCCGAACCTGACCTCTTTTCCTTCCATATTTCCGCCGGGCTGAAGATGCGAAGGAGTCTGATCGACACCGAGCGGTGTAAGCACCGGGTTCCCCCCCTGTTCAGACCAGATAGCAAGACCGGTCAGCACCAGGAAGATAATTGACATGGCAATCAGGAGTGCCACTCCTTTTCGCTTCGATCCGATCATTATCCCAAAGGTAATGCAGAGGGCGGCGGGGATGATGATCATTGAGAGCATTTCGACAAAGTTCGAAAATGGCGTTGGATTTTCAAGTGGATGCGCAGAATTGGCATTATAGTGCCCGCCGCCATTTGTCCCGAGCATCTTGATAGCTGATCTGAGAGGCAACCGGCCCAAGAGGGATGGTTTGGGTGGTGACCAATGCTCCGGTGGTGTCGTTTACCGGGTTAAGGAGCGGGACTGTCACGGGACCGGAAAACGTCTGGGGCGTTCCCTGCGAAACAAGCACAAGGGAGATGATAAAAGCGAGGGGGAGCAGGATCATGACGCTTCGTACCAGCAGCACCCAGAAGTTGCCGATGGTAGATTGCGACTTTCGCATAAAAGCATAGATGAGGGCGATAAGGACTGCAAGCCCGACAGCAGCCGAGAGGAAGTTCTGGACAACAAGGCCGATCATCTGGGTAAAGTAACTCATGGTCAGTTCAGGGACATATGCCTGCCAGTTAGTGTTGGTCGCAAAACTGATCGCGGTGTTAAGCGAAAGATCCCACGGCACAGCACCAAGTCCCGCCGGGTTGAGGGGAAGGAACTGCTGTACCAGCTGCATAACAAAGACCACGCCAATGCAGGGAATAGCAAAGACCATAACCGCAACGGCGAACTGCTTCCAGTCCATCTCCTCTCCAGCAGTAACCCCGCACAGAGTAAGGACGTTCCGTTCGACCCAGTCGATGACCGGTGAGAGACAGTTCGGTTTTCCAGTGAAAATCTTTGCCATCCATGCCCCAAGGGGCACGGTAATGAGTGCAACGATACCAATGAAGAGGATCAGCTGGATCCAGTCTTGGATAAGCATACCGAAGACAAGATCTGCGCCACGGGGCTCGGTGACGGGGTTCGAACCGGCGAGCTGCTGCCCGGAAATCTTATGCGCACTGAGATCATCGAGTGCGAGGTTCAGGGAGAGAACGTTTACCCGGGGTTCACCGAATATCCCGAACTGGCGTGGTTCGGTCTGCGAAGCGACAAGGGCAGTGACATCAGCCTCAGAAAGGTTGCGTTCACGGGCGACACGGGGTACCTGGTAATATGCGGCTGCAACTGATATGTCCGGGTCAAGGCCGCTTCCCGAAGACGTGACGAGGTCAACAGGAATCTCATTGGTATTATTGGGATCGATCGCATGGAGGGCATCGACCCGGGTCTGGACCTCCTGCACGAGCGCCGGGTTATTGGGGCCGAGATTCGATCCTGTAGAAGAATCGGCATTATAGGGGACGGGTGATGTGGCAGAGAGACGTCCCCAGAAATACTGCGGAGATGAGAACGGCTGGCCGATCTGCGACGATCCGACCACCTGGCCATTATGCGTGACGAGGTCCCCGTTTGCTTGGACCGGGAACGCTACTTGTGCAATGCCGGTGACCACAAGCGGATAAAGAACGCCCACGACAATAGTGAGCAGAAAAAAGATCAGAACCGCAGGTTTTATCTGTTTTTTAATGAGTGCCCCGAGAGAGTCGGTAGTCATGGAATGATTACCTCATGCATGTCGATCCAGTCCGGATTTAGGTACCGGCAGATTTGCGTGTAGCTGTTTTGCTGCTTCGTATAAATATGCCCTTGTTCTTCGCTCAGCAAAAATTCCGGATGAATGTGAATGTGAATTCATGTGACCCGATAGAAGGCCCGGTCGCCTTGCATACCGTATATGCTCTTATGATCAAAGAAATCAGTATACTTGCGTAAAAATCAGTTAACGGAAATAGGGGAAAAAGAGTGATGATCTATGGTTATTGAACATAAGGGAAGCGAGGAGTTTGCATTTCTCCGGAAGAAGGCAAAGGATCTGGGTGCTACAGAGGCAAAGGTTATACCGGCCTCCGGGATAGTCGTGGAAAATCGTGTCCCACTCAAGTGCAGGGCCGGATGTATCGGGTACGGGAAGAAACTGACCTGTCCCCCTTACGTCCCGACACCCGATGAGTTCCGGAAGATCCTTTCTGAGTACCGCTCTGCGCTTCTCGTAAAATTCACGTCTCCGGCGACAGCCGATGAGGATGTCCTGTGCTCCGTCTATAAGTACTGGCTTGACCCGGAGGCCCCGGCGCAGAAGAAAGAGGAAGCGACACAGTTCTGGAAGGATTATTTCGAGGGGAGTAAAAATTTCGCTCCGGTGATGCTTGAGCTGGAGAAAACGGCGTTTAATGCTGGTTACACATTTGCCCTCGCCTTTGTCAATGGGTCCTGCAGGCTCTGCGAGACCTGCAACGTGAAATCCGGGATCTGTCTCCATCCAACCCAAGCGAGGATCCCGGAGCATGCTGTCGGCATCAACATGAAGCATACCACAGAGAAAGCGGGAATGCCAATCCGGTTCCCGATCACCGGACACCCGGAGCCGATGGCGATCCTGCTGATCGATTAGAGTGGACTGTACCGGTAAAGGGTGGCCGGCAGAAGAGGACGCATCATGGTCCCGGGGCTGGTACTGTCGTCTTATCCTGTGCAATGACAGACCGTACAGATCTCCGGCATTTCTCCCGGGATGCCCTCCCATTCTTTTTTCCCATTGCAGAGCACGCAGGTCCGATCGCCGATCTCCTCGCTGTCCGCGACCCGATGGGTCACTAAGATGCACGGGATCTCCAGTTTTTTGACAAATTTCGCTATGAGATCCTTGACGATCGCCATACTTTCGGCGTCGAGCCCGGTGAATGGTTCGTCCAGCATTAACAGGTCCGGTTCGACCGCAAGGGCCCGGGCGAGCGCGACCCGCTGTTTCTGCCCTCCCGACAGGCTTCCTGCCTTTACTCCGGCAAGATCCGTGATATGCATATGATCCATCCAGTAAGTGACCTGCTCTGAAATGAACTGGCGGGGGCGGTGCTGGGCACGAAGGCCGAATGCCACATTGTCGCGCACGCTCATGTGAGGGAATACCGCTGAGTTCTGGAGGACGTATCCGATCCGGCGGTCTTCCGCGGGAATGTCAATGCCTTCCCTGGTACTGGTACAGGTAATTCCCGTTCAAGGTGATCGAAGCGTTGTCCGGCTGCAGCAGGCCGGCGATAATGTTGAGGGTTGTCGACTTTCCTGAACCATTCACGCCCATCAGGACGGCTATCTCGCCGGATTTTACGCTAATCGCCAGGTCAAGGGTATAATCCCGGAGGCGTTTTACCACAACTGCTTCAAGCATGGTATGTCTCCCGTTTCTGGATGTACTTTATAATAATCATCATAGTAAAGGAGATAATCACCAGCAAGATCGAGATGGTAAGCCCGACATTGATATCTCCTTCCATACCTACGTAGACTGCAAGAGGCATTGTCTGGGTCACCCCGGGAAGGTTACCGGCAAACATGATCGTCGCACCAAATTCCCCAAGCGCCCGCCCAAATGTCATGACCGCCCCCGAGACGAGGCCGCCCGCAGTCATAGGGAGGGTGACAAGTGTCAGGATCCGGAACGATGAGGCCCCGAGCGTCCGTGCGGTCTGCTCGTATGCCGGGTCCAGCTGATCGAAGAGCGATTTTGCCTGCCGGATATAGAACGGTGAAGAGACGAAAACCTGCGCCATGATCACGGCAAGAGTGGTAAATGCAAGCTGGATCCCGAACATATTGAAGTACCGGCCAAGAAGGCCGACCCGGCCGTACAGCACGAGAAGAGCGACCCCTGCTACGGCCGGTGGGAGAACGAGGGGAAGATCGATTAAGGTATCCACGATTACTTTACCCGGGTACGAGTACTTGGAATGGAAGTAGGCAAAGGGTGTTCCGACAACGATGACCACAACAAGGGTCATGACCGTTGTAAAAATGCTTATCCAGAGTGCGCTTATGACATCAGGGTCTTTGAGCGAAGTAAAGAACATATCCGGTGTTACCCGGAGAAAAAGGGCGAGAATAGGCAGGGCAAGGTAGAGCGTGACAGTGGCGATCAGGATCCCCGCAACAAGGTACGTCAGTTTCTGCCGGTAGTTTTTTGGCCGGAGGACGTGTGGGATCATGGTGTTCCAAATTCGTTACCGGCAGGGCGCCGGCGTATCCTCTAAAAAAAGGAGATTTTTTTTATTTACGGAGCGGTGAACCCGTACTGTGTCAGGATCTGTTGCCCGGCGGATGAGAGCATGTACTGCTCGAATTCGGCTGCCGCCGCCTTGTTCTTGCTTTCATTGAGGATTCCGATCGTATAGGTCTGGAGATAGTTATTACTCTTGGGTATAGTGAGTGACTGGTACGTTCCGCTCGCCGCCGCTGTTGCTGTGGACTGGTAAACGAATCCTGCGTCAACTTCGCCAAGGGCGACCTTGGTCGCGACGGCAGGTTCAGATGTCTCGTAGGTCACCACGTTACTCATCGTCTGGTTCTCCCAAGCCTGGCTGTAGGTGGAGTTGGCCAGGTTGTTTAAGACCGCTATTGTTGCGGTACCGACCGGGACAGTGTTTGCCGCCATTGCAATCTTCACGCCAGGCTTTGCAAGATCCGCGAGGGACTTGATGTTTGCCGTATTGGCGGCAGGTAAGATAACGATCACGTAGTTTGTGGTCAGCTTCTGCACCGAATTGGGGACAAAGTATCCTTCATTTGTGAGGGTATTTGTATACGCATTACTTGCCGAGATGAATACATCCGCATATGCCCCATTCTCTACCTGAGTCTTAAGTGCCTGGGTACCATCGAGGTCGAATGTCACTGAGGTGCCCGGGTAGGCCTTGGTGAAGGAGGGTCCGATGGTTTTTGATGCTCCGGTCAGCGAAGCAGCAGTGTAGACGACGAGGTTGCTCGACGATGGGGTATAATTCGGTACAGGTGTTGCGGTCGTCGCGACGGTTGTCAGAACGGCCGTCGTTGCTGGTGCTACCGGTGTTGATACAGCGGTTGCCTGAGACGTCGGTGCAGCGGTTGCTGTAGGTGGCGCAGTCGTGCTTTGCGTGCAACCAGCGAACAGTACTGATACGAAAAGAAGGCAGCAGATCATACCGATCAGTGCCAGTCTTAGTGGGGTAATTGTTCCTTTCATGAAATTCACCAGATGGAAATAGTTTTTACCTATTCTCTTTTGTGATAATAGTTAATATTTTTGATATATTGCGGAAATTTGTTAATATTTCACGGTTATCGCTGAGACTAACTTGAGGTTACATGTCTTGTACAGGAACGGAAAAGGAAGTCTTTTTCGGTCGTCATTTTGGAAAACCATCAGCATCCCGATTCGGCATTAATGTTTTTTGTTTACTTGAGTCTTTATTAATGAGAATGCGTAAACACCTTTATACGATTCTGCCGGCCCCCCCATCCTCATTAAGAAGAAGGCCTTTCAGCGGTCTGAAGAATCTTTGGAAACGATGAGAATCCCATGATCACCCGGCATCATATTGCACTTGCCTTAATATGCGCCCTCATCGCCTGCAGTTCCTTCATTTTCTCTGATCCGCTCCTCGGAGTAATCGTATGTACCGGTACGTGTTTAGGTGCAGTCCTGCCCGACATCCATATGTCCCGGCCACGGCATTTGTCTTTTCGCACTCTGGCATGGATTGTCGTCCAGGTTCCCCGGCGTCTTTGTGCCCCGTTTATGTGCCGGATTTATGCGCGCTTTGGATACCCGATTGTGGATCCTTCTGATAAACGCCTTACACACTCTATCCCCGGCGTTCTCTTTATCGTAACGTTTGCCGGTATTCTCCTTTACGTTCCCGTTGATCTTGTGAATAGTCCATGTGCCGGATTTGTGACGGTATTTCTCGGCGGGATCCTTCTCGGTCTCGGACTCCACTTGGCAGAAGATCTCTGTACGAGAAAGGGAATATTCCCTTTCTTCCCGTTCAGCATGCAAAAGATCGCCGGTTCCATTCGTCCCTGTGATCGTGCCGATCCGCGCATCACCTGGTACCATGTACAACACTGCTCTGTGCTTATCATCATCCTCTGGCTCGAAAGCACAGAAATAGTGACACACTTCCTTTTTCTCCCGGTCAGTATTACCGGTATTGCTACCTGTCTTGGCATTATGATGTACTCGTCGGCCATCACGGTCCGGCAGGACTCTGTGCAGGCTGGAATGATAGCAGTGTCTTCTCCTGCGCAGAGTCCCGAGCGCCTCTAATAGGTTATTTAAGGAGTCAAACGCCGGGAACTGCCACTTCCGGCAAAGATGGCATCTTCAATGAACATAGACAATAAAAAATAGGGTCGTTTTGCCACGATTGGGAATGTACATTCTGCAATCGAGCCACTTATTCCCGCGGCCGGTATCCCTTCGCATGGGCAAGTGTCATGAGCTCTGCGAGCTGTGCTTCCTGTCGCCGGGTCAGCTGCCGGCCTTTCTGGATCAGCCGGCCAAGCTTGACGATCCTGATGCATTCTTCATGGGCGAGTGTGCCGGAATTGTGTGCCCATTTCACGAGATCGAACCATTGCTGGCGGCTGAATGTCGGGATACCGGATTCATGCACTTTGTCTTCAGTAACCTCGTCAAAACTACACTCACTTTTAGCCGCCTCAGTATCTTCATCGCCTGTTTCGTCATCGTCAGCGATATCAGGCATCTCCTGTGGCCAGTCATCGATATGTTCTGAGAGATCGACTCCCGGCACGCAGTTACCGCCCACCGGTGATTTTATGACGTGGATCGCGTCCGGTAGCTCATCGATCCCGATCTCTCGTGGCTCTTCAAAGAGGTCTTCGACGCTCTGGATCGTGGCATGAAGACTTTCAGTTTCCGCTCCACTACCTCCAATCTTCGGGTCTGCCGGTGCCGGTTGAACCGGTACCGGGCGGTCAATCTCTTTTCGAACGAGAGCGTGCGGCCCTTCCAGGATCATGGCAGGAAGATCCGGCTGTTTGGCGACGATCGCATGATCACCTATGGGGATCTCTTCTATCGCGGTCGATGGGATCTGTGGCTTTTTTCTGAGTGCGATAAGGGCGTCTTTTGCTTCGGCATATGCCTCTTCCGCTGCACGACGCTCCTCTTTTTCTGCTTCGAGTGCCGCTGTGGCCTGCTCGATCTCCCGGGCGAGAGCCTGCACTGCCGCTTCTTTCTCGGCTTGTTCCCGCTCGGCGGCGCGGAGCTGTTCTTCCAGTGATCGCTGCCGGTCAAGGGCAGTCCTGAGATCGGCTTCGAGCACAGCGAAACGCTCATCGAGATGCCCCTTATCCGCAACCTTGTCTTCGGTAGCGGCACGGAGTCTCTTTTCTGCTACCTCCTTTTCCCTAGCCGTTTCTGAAAGATCGTCTTCTGCCTTTAACCGTGCATCATGTTCAGTCTCAAGAGTATCAGTGAGGATCTGGATCTTTACAAGGAGTTCGCTTTCCCGGGCTGCAAATTGCTCCCCGGCAGCCTTCTCGGATTCCCTCTCATCAGAAAATGCCAGCAGTTTTTGTGCGGTCGCCTCTTTTTCCTTGGCTATCCGTGAAAGATCATCTTCTGTCTTTGCCCGAGCATCACGCTCGGCATCGAGAGTTTCGGACAGGCCTTGGATCTTTGCGAGGAGCTCACGCTCACGTGTCACGGACTGCTCAACCATGGATCTGTCTGCTGTTCTCTCATCAGTAAGGGTCAGCAGTCTTTTGTCCGTTGTTTCCTTTTCCTCCGCCAAACGGTTGAGTGCATCTTCCGCCTTTAACCGTGCATCATGCTCGGTTTCAAGGGTGTCAGCGAGGATGCGAATGTTTGCAAGAAGTTCGCGTTCTTTTGCCGCAATCTTTTCACCGGTGGCACCCCATTCGCACTCGGCCTTTTCCTTTGCCTGGATCACCTCAGCGTGTTTCTCCTGGGTTGCATGATGCAGGCGCCGTTCGGTCTCCAGTTCTTCCCGGATCTGTTCTATTTCGGATGAAGCTGAGCGGGCCAGCTTGTCCGCTTCTGCACCTGCGAGGACGGCAGCGGCCAGGTCGTCCCTGAGACCTCTGCTCGCGCCAAGGGCATCATCTCGTTCCTGCTTTGCCTGCACGAGATCGGATTGCGCAGTCTCGATCTCGGCGCGGACTGAGGCAAGATCGTTCCTGAGAGCCTGCATTTCCTCATCTTTTATTTTTGCGACCTCCGCCGCGCTCGTTTCAGCCGCGGTGCGCAGGCGTCGTTCCTCATCTCCCGCGGCAATTGCCCTACGGAGATCTTCCTGTATGGCCTGCATCCCCCGATCAGCTTGCTCCTCAGCTGTTGTTATGCGGACAATTTCTGTTTCCAATGACGAGCACTTCTGCTGCTCGGCGCCGAACGACGCCGTCAATGCATCGTATTTCTGCTGAAGCCCCTCACGATGCTCTACAAGCGTACTTTTTTCCGCGACAAATGCAGCCTCTTTTTTTGCAGATTCCTGCGCAAGTACACTGCACTGCTGTTCCGCTGCTACTGTTAGGTCTTTTTCTGCGGCAAGATCGTCGGCAAGCTGCAGGCACTCCTGCGATTGCTGCTTTGCTTTTTCGGTAATATCTTCAACCATCTGCCGGAGATCCTGCTCCGCCCGTGCCTTTTCCTGCAGGATGGATTTAACTTCCATTTCGGCGGCGTCGGCCCGGTTTTTCTCTCCGGCAAGCGTACTCTTAGCCTGCCCGATCTCGACCAACCGGGCGCCAAGTGTTTTCTGGGCCTCTTCATGGGTACGGGTGAACTCGGCAACCTGCGTCTCCAAGGCGATCTTGTTTTCTGAGAGAACCGCGAGTTCTTTTTTTGCCTCTTCCAAGTCATTTTTTGTCTGGCCGAGATCGCGATTCAAAGCATCGGCGTCGCCGCGGAGAGCCTGCTCAAGTTCATCTTTCTCAGTCCCGAGTGTTCGGGTTGTGTCTTCAGCTTCTGCAAGCCGGGCCCGGGTCGATTCGAGTTCGTGCGAAAGCCGGCTGATTTCGTCTTGATTTGTGGCAATAGCTCTTTCCCGGTCGTCAATACGGGAGCGCAGGGTCTCCTCTTCCCTTTTCTGACTTTCCAGCACTTTTGCAGCGCTTTCCAGTTCGTGCGTCTTTCCATTTACCAAGACTTGGAGTCTGGCAGTTTCTGTGACCAACTCGTTCGTACGTTCTGCAACACGACGTTCGAATGTGGATTTGAGCCCGTCCAGAGCGTTTTGCACTTGTGCCAGCTCTCCGGCCCGGTCGATCGCGATCTCGAATGAGGAGAGCAGGAACTCTAGAAGTTTTCTGCGATCCGCCATGATCACGTAATCGCGGTCTTCGTGCCGGATCTTGAATTGTGTCCTGATTTTCTCCGGATCCGGCTTTTCTATAGGGGACACGAGCATCGTTTCGATCAACGAAAGGAGGTACTGGGGATCGTATGGCCGCGCGAGGAAGTTGTCCGCATTGCTGTCAAGGACAATCAGAAGATCACCAAGGCTTGCAACACCGGTGACAAGAAGCACCGGGACCCTCCAGAGATCTTCGTCGGCTTTTATCTCGCGGCAGACCTCATACCCATCCTGCCCCGGTCCGGTGACGTCACAGATGAGTAGGTTGGGTTTTCCTGCACGGAGGGATATCAGCAGATCCGTGCTGTCGGAAAAAAGGGTGACCCGATATCCCTCCGGTGCGAGCTGTCCGCCGAGCTCCTCGGAATCCCGGTCATCTTTGCAGAGAATGAAGACATCGATGGCGCTCTCCCTGTCAGGGATGTCCGCATCTGTACCTGATGGTTCAGAATTCATCACCATTGCTCTCTAACAGAATTTAAAGGCTTTATATTATATCTATGTTTATATCGCCTGCGGTTCTGCCTATCGGCTGCAGCGCCCGGAAACATCCCGTGACTACGGGTATTTCTCCTGATTCAAAGACTCGAATCTTTCGCCTCGTATCCACCGGTCGATGAGCGCCCGGGATATGCTCATCGGTGCAGGAAGCACCGGCAGATTATCCTGTTTGTACCAGCCAGCCGCAACGATTTCGTTGTTATCAATGGTAATCTCACCGGACGCATAATCAGCAACGAACGCGATCATGAGAGAATCGGGAAACGGCCAAGGTTCACTTGCAAAATAACGGATATTCTGTATGACAATACCGACTTCTTCCCGTACCTCGCGACGAACGGCATCTTCGAGTGTTTCTCCCGGTTCTACAAAACCGGCGATAACACTTTGCATCCCGGCTGGAAAGCGGGGGGAGTGGGCGAGCAGAATCTCTTCGCCCCGCATAATAAGGACAATAACTGCCGGGGAAATGCGCGGATAGATTACCAGTCCGCACTCCGGGCATCTCTTTGCCCGCTCGGAAGGGACCGGTTCGGTCTCGTGCCCACAACGGCCGCAGAAACGGCTCGTTGCTGCCGACCCCACCATCCGGACCGCAAAAGATGCAACAGCGAGATCCTCATCCGGTATCCTACCGTAGAGCTCACGAAGACCCGCGAAAACCCTGCCCTCAGGGAGCGGAGCGCCATCGTCAAGTCCTGCGGCATAGCAAGGGATCTCACCCCGGTGGCCGAGGTATTCGACAGGGCCGGCTAAATGAATATCCGGTAGAGTCTGCGAAAAGATCTGGGGGATGTCGCCATCTTGAATTGCGATGCCTTGGCCGGCAACAAGGATCCAGAGTGCCCCGGCCTGAACTTCATAAGATACAGGGAACCGGGGGGAAAGCGTGGAAACTGAGAATACCGCGCGGTGGGCCTGGGGAGGATCGGGCTGTTTCATCAACTGTAGTCCAATATTTTGGTAACAAGTGTTGGTTTTCGTCTGCCATAAACAAGCAGGTCACGAATGGTTGCGGAAGATGGAAAACCTTTGCACTTGATTAGTCTCCTGCCGAATCCACTTCAGCCGCAGGAAACATTCCCGCCCGATGAATTTTTTAGCGAATGGGAGGCGACCAGCTTTCACACCGGCCAGCAATTGCCGCCATCAAGGTACTGACACCTTTTGTAAAAACCGAAGTGCTGTCAGTCAGGGATTCTTTCAGGTTGGCCCCGGGTTCGAACGGAAGGACAATAGTCTGCGAGAACTCTGCAATGCCTCCCTCGCTTCCGCAAGTATTGCGAATCCCGGTCTCATTCTGCGCCCGGTTGATGACAAGAATGACATTTCCGATCCCTAGCTGCCGGGCGAGAGCCGCCGATTTCCGGGCAACGGAAACTGCGTTATACGAGTGATCAGTTACGACCACCGCGCAGGTGACCCCTTCTACAACCGCCTTTCCGAAGTGTTCGAGACCAGCAGGCGTATCGAGAATAATGACCTCATTATTATTGGCCTTTAGGTTCCGAAGAAGTGCCGCAAGCAGGGTATATCCCGGACAGAGGCGGCCCTCTTCATCTTCTTTTGTGCCTCCTGTGACCACGAGACGGACATTCCTACCAGCCGGCACCGAGAACCGATCGACGATATCCCGGGCCTCCTGATGGTCGCTGGCACCCCCCGTTACCGGGACAATGCCTGTCGCCGTGGAGGGGAGTATCCCAAGCGCCGCTGCAAGGTGCTGCCGGGGATCGCCGTCAATTGCAAGGACACATTTTCCCTCCTGTGCAAACAGGTTGGCAAGGAGCGCCGTGAGTGTAGTCTTGCCGGCACCTCCCTTCCCGGTGATAACGACCCGCATCCCTTTTTCCCTTTTCCGGACACCGGCTGTCTTGCCCATGTCCGCGGCATGATTTTCTTCTTCTGCCATATCACTCAATCCATCAAGTTCGATACTGGGTAGTCTTCCAAAGAGGTATAAACACATTTGTATACGGCAAAGGATCTTTTTCCGGGGTATGGACTGAAGTGAAAGGAATGCAGCCCGCGAGAGTTTGGCAAAAGGCTGGCGGCCTTAATTACGTAGCATCGATGAAATTTGTGACACGTTTTATTAGGGAACTTGAGAAAAGTCGTGGGAGCACGTCAGTTTATGGGAATTTGAGCGGGATACCAGAACGTGAACGCGAGTCCGATCAAAATGGTCAGCCATGTGAATTCGCGTATCCCGGATTTCTGCAGGTACGGAATGTAAAAGACTGCAATAGCGACGCACATGTTTACGACAAAATGCTTCCCACATACCAGTGATAATATAATTTGCCTGGATAAACGGCGCACTTGCCACAAGCGCCGGATCAGCCCCTCCCCGGGCGTACTGCAAGGTGAAGGACTTTTTTAAGGCCACCGTATCCTGGCAGATGAGCGAAAGGGCAGCCATCGAGAGGCTACTGAGGTAGAGGATAAGAAGATTTACATGAAGGAGAATGATGGTCACGCAGCTAAAGATAAAAAAATAAGGGTAACCCAGCTTAAACATACTTTTTCAGAAGGTCATAATAACTGGTCAGAAGCGTTAATATAAGGGCAGCAAGCAGGGCGACATTGAGGCCCTCAAGCGTTGATCCGCTGATCAGGCCAAAGACAATCCACGGGGAATAGCAGAAGCAGCTTGAAATCAGTGCACATATGTCTGCTGCTGTTCCAGCAATAGTAGCATTTTTGTTTTCAAATAAACAAAGACTCTTCGCAATGTTGATTTCGAATCAATAGATTCATCTGTTTTAAAAGAGATTTTCGGATATGCAGATGAGCGCAAAAATAGTCATATTGATTCTAATTGTCATCTTTCTCATCCCCGCTGTGACCGCTGAGGATGCTACCGAGTGGTACACAAAAGCCCAGAACGCTGCAGCGAACGGGGATTATACGGATGCAGTTACTTATTATAACAACGCGATCGCGCTCAATCCCGGGTACGATATGGCGATGGCCGGAGATGCGGTCGCGCTCAATGTCCTCGGCCAGTACTCTGCGGCACTCTCTGAAGCTAACCAGGCTCTTGCCATACGGTCTAGCCCAACTGCTTTAGGTGCACGTGCAGACGCCCTTTTTTATCTCGGCCAATATAACGATGCCATCGGGGCCTATCTTAATTACACATCAATTGTTTACAACCAGTACTCTGCTTACTGCAACCTTGCCTATTCGTATGTCCAGGAAAACGAGTCCACCCAGGCGCTCACGGCATATACTCAGTGCACAAATCTCAATCAGACTAACCCGCTGGTCTATAATCAGATCGGTCTTCTGTATATGGCCAACGGCCAGTACTCGGCTGCCCTCAACGCATTCAATACGGCAACCACCATGACGGTAAACAATGCCGAGATCTGGAATAATAAAGGAGAAGCGCTTGCGGCTCTCGGCAGGTACCAGGACGCAGTCGACTGCTTTAACACTGCGCTCAGCCTGAACCCAAACTATACCGCGGCCCAGATAAACAAGCAGGCCGCAATGGGAAAGGGTCAGGTTGTTAGTGGTACAAATACACCGACTCCGACAATGGCCCCATGGTATCTCGGGGGAGTTGCGCCAACAACCGTGACCCCCACTCAGGTCGCAGCAACGCTTACTGTTATTCCACCGCTGCCTGTCCCGACAACCACAACATCCCAGATGACCACAGTAGTGGCGACGGTTACAACAAAGACTACGTTTTCACCCTTGTCACTGTTTCCTGCCCTTGCCGGGCTTGCAGCGGCCGCAGTGATTCTTGGCCTCACAGGGAAAGGAAAGACCCGGTAGACACCGGATAAATCCGGTGAAACAACATCCGGGTTCGTTATTTTCCCGAGAATCCCACTAATATGCACGCAGCCGGCTACCCTGAGCCATATATGTCTGCATGATTCCAACGTAGATGGCAGCAGCTTTCTCAAGCGAGGTCACTGCGACCCGTTCATTGGTGCCATGCAACGTGGTAAGTTCGCCCGGACCATATTCAATCACCCGGAAGCCGACAGATCGCAGGTGACGGGCATCGCTTGCGGCCCATTGGAGAATAGGAGATACCGGTCTCCCCTGCACCTTTTCTACCTCACGGCACACCAGGGATACGAAATCACACAAGGGATCCGTGAGGGAGGGGTCATGCAGTAATTCCTTCACGATTGTACCGTGAGGCGCGTGCGCCTTAATCCCATGAACCAGTTCTTGGATGTTGCATCCCCACGGAATACGCATTTCGAGATCGAGATTGCAACGCTGGGCAACGATATTGACCTTTTCCCCGCCGGTTATCACACCCGGGTTAAACGTGATCCGTTCAAGGATCTCGCTGCCCTTTTCGATCCGGAATTCTTCGGCAAAGACCCGGGTGGAGTTTCGGACCATCTCGTGAAGTTTCTTATCCATCGGAAAAGTCTGCTCGTGAAGGCCTTTAACATAATCGAGCAGACGCATTGCTTCCATCACTGCACTTATGCCAACAATGGGATACAATGAACCATGGCCGGGCGTGCCAGTGAATTTTAGTTCCAGCCGACAGAGCCCTTTCTGGCCGATACATGGGTGCAGGGCTGGTGTTGGCTCGGCAACCAGGCAGTCGCAGGGAGTGATGAGTTTTTTTTCGAGCAGGTAACGAATCCCATTCTCACCTCCGGTCTCTTCGTCGCAGACAAAAGCGATGGTCGCCGGCAGGGGGTCATCCAGTTCTGCGAGGGTATCGCACGCTGATAAGATTGCGGCGCATCCGCCTTTCATATCGCTTGATCCCCTACCCCAGATATAGCCGTCCCGTACAATGCCGGAAAATGGAGGATATGTCCATCCCTCATCGAGAGCAGGAACAACGTCCACGTGGCCGCAGAGAAGGAGCGGTCGTGGTCTCCCCATTGTCACTAGGTTGCACCTTCCCCCTGAGGTACCAGAGACCTGCGACCCGATTCCCCGGGCGTCGAGGAAGTTCCGGATATATTCGATAACGTCTGAGGTATCGCCCGGGGGATTCTCACTTCTTATGGCCACGAGGTCCGAACAGATCTTCTGGGGCTGCATTTCCGGAGGTTCACTTTTCCCTGCCAATCAGGCTTTTTTCTGTGCGAGGAATTCAGAGAAGAGCCGGGAAAGCGAAGCTTCCTCGTACAGGCTTTTCAGGAACTCCTGTTCGAAAAATTCGTCTATAGTAACGAAGAAGAAGTTTGTCGGTATAGCTTGTTTGCTGTCCGGATCAAGAACGATCCGGAAGCTCCGGTAACTGGCAGGGTCTTCAGGGTCATAAATCATCTGCCAGAGCGAAGGCACTTTTGCAAATTTCTCCGGATGGTTATCCCGAAGCCAAACGATAAATGCAGGGAAATGCGCGCGATCTCCCTTCTTTTCCTCATCGATTCGCCAGCGCATATACTCTGCGCCCATAATATTTTTCGGCGACTGGTAGTTGAACGCATAAATGCTGCAGGTGTAATCAATGTGGGCAAGAGAGTCAAGAAAATAGAAATACAGGGTTTTTTCAAAGAGAGACGTGTCATGAAGGATCAGCGATTTTTCGTAAAGATGGGTGAGGACATGGAGGTACTCATTGTCTGAAGTCATATGATCCTAGTGTATGCAGGAATCGTAAATAAAACCCCTTAAATGTCCATAGATCAGGAATGTTTCTAATTAAGTCCCGGAATACACGGATTATGAATTCATTTGAAAAATGGCTCCCGTTGTTCGACAGCCTGCCGGAACAACCCTTCGAGTTCCGCACCCTTTTTACCCCTGATCATGATATGGTTGTCCGTCCGCAGGAGACAGGGTTTGAGTTTCCCATCTGAAGTTACCCGGAGCCGGTTACAGTATGCGCAAAACTCGGTGTTATGCAGCGGGCGCACAATCTCGACTTCGGCGCCGTCAAGA
The DNA here is from genome assembly GCA_963737635.1 of uncultured Methanoregulaceae archaeon. Taxonomy (GTDB): domain Archaea; phylum Halobacteriota; class Methanomicrobia; order Methanomicrobiales; family Methanospirillaceae; genus Methanoregula. The sequence goes on along the minus strand of CAVTTL010000001.1, from coordinate 2,072,060 downwards.
CAGTATTTTTTCCGGTGGTGCATCCTGCGCGTGAGGACCTGGCTGGAGCGCGAGGCAAGCATGGCTTCAACACCCTGCAGATCGCCATGGTATTTGCAATCGTTGAATTGCATCAGCTCGATGAGCTGGAGGACAAGATGCCGATTACCCCTCACGTACCTGATAAAGTCGTCAATCTCGTCGTCATTGATCCCGTAAAGGACAACCATGTTAAGTTTGACCGGGGTAAGGCCGGCTTTAAGCGCCGCATCGATCCCCGCAAGTACATCGCTCAACCGGTCGCTTCCTGTGATCCGCTTGTAGGTATCAGGATTCAGGCTGTCAAGGCTGACGTTGACCCGGCGAAGCCCGGCGCGTTTGAGTGGCTCTGCCATATTCCCAAGAAGGATGCCGTTGGTTGTGACAGATGATTCGATTCCCGGGGGAACAGCCCGGATTATATCGAGAATGTCTGGCCGGAGGAGTGGTTCTCCTCCAGTGAATTTGATACTGCGGATCCCGAATTTTGCCGCAACATTCATTATCTCAATGATCTCTTCTGCGCTCATCTCCGCATCCGGGTTCTTCTCTCCTTCGGCGTGGCAGTAAATACAGGAAAGGTTGCAGCGAGACGTCAGGCTGATGCGAAGATTAGTCACCGGTCGTCCGTAGGAATCCTTGAGCGTCGCGGTTGCGGGCATCTTATTTCAGCCTTTGAAGTTCTTTGCGATAATATAAATTTCCGTACTCCCCTTACGGGACGATTTCGTGGAAAAAGTCTTCACTGAATGAAAGTGTTCACGTACCATGGCCAGCAGTTCCGGAAAGTCCGCGCCTTGAAATGACTTGATCACAAAGTTACCCCCGGATTTTAATACGTTACAGGCAAACCCGAGAGCCTCTTCTCCTAAAGCAATGGCTCTAGCCTGATCGTAACTCTTGTGGCCCGAGAGTTTTGGGGAGGCATCGCATACAACGACGCTGACGGTGCCAAGCATCTCCTGTGCCCGCTGTTGGATGGCCGGCTCGGTTAGATCTCCTTCGATTGTCTCGATGCCATCGAGCACCGCGATGGGGTTTATGTCGATCCCGAGAACTCTTCCGTCGGTAAGTGTGCGAAGCACTTGGAGCCAGCTCCCCGGGGCAGCGCCCAGATCGATTATATTGTCGTCCCGGCGGATAATGGCAAATTTCTCCTGGATTTCGATGAGTTTAAAAGAAGCTCTGGAACGGAACCCTTCGTGTCTTGCCCGGATATACACCTTGTCCCGCGACCATTGCGAACCCATGCCAAATCACCCAAAAGGCCTAAAACGACCCAAAACGCTATAATTAAAGTATGATGATATACTGTATAAGACAGTTGTTAAGGGGAAAGAGATGTTAAAAGCAACCATTGACGCGGAGATATTCCGGGAAGCCATTGAAGCGATCTCGGCACTTGTTCCTGAATGCCGGCTGCACACAGCGGAAGATGGCATCTCCACCCGGGCCGTAGACACCGCCAATGTCGCGATGATTGGTTTCACGCTCAAAAAGGAAGCGTTTGATACTTTCAAGGCAACCAAAAGTGAACTGGGTGTCGACATCCAGAAGATGAAAAACATTTTCAACATGGGTGGGAAGGGCGACCTCATCAGCCTTGAGCTAGCGGACAACGCCCAGAAAATGGCCGTCAGCGTCCACGGTTACCATTACTCGATCACTCTCCTGGACACAAACACGATACGAAAAGATCCTAATTCTCCGACGATCAATCTTCCGGGAAAGGTTGTGATCTCCGGTGAGGATCTCAACAACGCGATAAAGGCAGCCGCAGTAATCTCGGATAAGATAGCCATGGGCATTAACCCCAAGGATCAGACATTTTATATGGTCGCCGAAGGGGACACCGATCATATCCAGCGTGAGTTCGGCAAAGATCGAGCTGAAATCGCTTTCCCCGGTCGAGGCACGCTCCCTTTTCTCCCTTGACTATCTCAGGGATATGGGCAAGGTGATGTCGCGGGCTCCCGAAGTCGAGGTTTGTCTTGGCGTAGATCACCCTGTCCGGTTTTCCTTCGATATTGCAGGTGGCAACGGGCACGTGGAGTACCTGCTTGCGCCCCGGATTGAGGCTGACTGAATGGAGTTTGTGCCTTCCGGCAAGGAACTTTCCCATTTCCCGTTTTTAAAAAAAGCACAGGGTCCCATCAGATCCCGGTTTGCCTCGCTCGGTACGCTTCTTGGCACGCAGAAAGGCCAAACCCTGATCTCCTATGCAGTTGCCCGGATACAGGAGGCAATATCCCAGAAAAAGAGCCGAACACCGGAAGTGTGCGATTCACCGGAAGACGAGATTGCGGCATATGCTCTTGCACGGATCATCGTCTCCTGCATCAATGATAAACAGACTCATCGATCGGCTTACCCGGTACGAGGCTGAACGTGCGTATTATTTTCTGGTCAACGAAGAAGAGTGGAACAACAGTTATGTGCAGGACGATGGGGAGTATTCCCGGCTGTGGGCAGCGATTGCCGATGAAATGGGCATCAGGATAGCACAGGACCGGATGCCGGTTCCCGATTATGTGGAGCTTGTTGCACCCCTGCATGATGACCGGTACCGGCTCATCAACCGGCGTGTTGAGCGTGGTTATGTGACGATCAACAAAAATGAACGCTACGATCTTCTCAGGGAGCGGGTCCGCGTACTTCTGCGCCGCGATCTCCCGCACAGGGTTCCAAAGGATATCTGCGAACAGCTTGCACCCCGGGCAGCGGATATCAAGAAAGTATACCAGGAACAGATGCTCCGGCAGTTCGGGAAGGTCGAAGAGAGCGCATTCCCACCGTGCATGCAGGCGCTCATCACCGCACTTGCTGCAGGCACCAATCTTACGCATGCCGGTCGGTTTTCGCTGACGGCATTCCTCCATAATATCGGTATGAACGCGACCGGGATCGCTGAGCTCTATGCCCGTTCCCCGGACTTCGATGTTGAGAAGACCATGTACCAAGTCGAGCATATCACCGGCCGGGGGTACGGGAACCGAATATACGACACCAGCGTGCGCGGCGATGCAGACAACTGGCATCTGCGTTCACCGCGACGCACTCTGCGAAAAGGTCAGCCATCCCCTCAGTTATTACAAGGTGAAAAAAGCCAAAGTTCCCCGGAAACCGGTAACCGGAATTAAAAATCCGGAACCTGCGAACGATTCCAGCCGTTCTTAAAAGGGATTTCTTTATCGTACGTATTTAGGCAATCTTCTCATTAACCATGTATCCGGCACCAGAGAGGAATACAATAAAGATAATAATGGCAATCAGGTAAGCAGGGCCGGCGCTGATGACCAGCGGTAGTACAGCGAGAAGAATGACAAGGATCACAAAGCCCGTCACTGCAATAAGAACATCGAGCAGTCGTGCATCCATCCAGACCATTTTGGCTTTGTTCGGTTATATGCATATCCGTGAGATGAGTTGTTACGCTGATGTCCCGGAAGGTACATATCTTGCCATGGAACGCTCTGCTGCGATAGCTTTGCTTGATACATATGTTCACGATACCGGGGCTCAAAAAGCACTTTCTGGCGACTGGTGCTGTCATGAAATCTCTTGCCGCGCAGCTCGGTGAGAATACCGGATTGTGGGAAGCGATTGGTATCCTGCACGATATCGATTTCGAACTTATTCATGAGGCATGCAGCTGCATAGTGTGAAAGGTGCGGAGCCCTTGATAGGGGGTTGGTGTCGATCCCGATCTAGCCCGGATTTATACAACGGCACCACCACCTTCTCTTTCCAGGAACATACGAAAGACCTGTCGATATCGCGCTACAAGCATCCGATAGCGCATACGGACGGTGTCGCCTGCGCCCTTGTAAACGGCGGCAGGCTCTCTGACGTGACTGCAAAGACCGTAACAAAACAGGCAAAAGAAAAGGCCTTTGCTGCTGGGTGTGACTGGAATCGCATCGTACTCATTGAACCGATTCTCTCTCTACCGAAGTTCTATTCTCTTGCAATCGGCGGCCTGATGGCGATACGCGAAGACCTTGGGCTTAGCTGACCAAGGACAGCAAGGGAATAAGAACCAACCGGATCAATAGAAGTGCTATTATCATGATCAGTCCGGAGCAGCAGAGAAAGGACGTCCTTGCCCAGCTCTCATATGCCGCACACCTCCTTACAGAATCAATGGCTCCCAGCCTGGTGTCGGCTGCCGGCACCAACATGGGGTATGCCATCAGGGGTGCCCGGGACAGTTTCGGCGTCGCCGCAGTCAAGGGAAGATTTGTCGTCCAGGACAATATGGTCAAGGCAGCAGGTGCTTGTGAATTTGGCGCTGATGAAAATATGGCAAAAATCGTTCTAACCGCAGCGAAATTCGACCCGGATATGCGATGCGCAGCAACGATCCAGTATACTGATGAGGCAAGTCATATCCTCGCGGATATGTTCCTCGAATGCTGCACCGTTGACCGGCGCCTGCAGCCCCCTGACGTCAGCACGCTGGACTGGGGTGTGGCTTCTTGCTGCAAAGACGGAGTGCCGGAAGTGATCGTGGATCGCGGCGCATCACACGATGCCTCAACGATCCACCTATTCGGTGAAAACCCGGTAGATGTCGCGGGCAATATTATTATGTTGTCGAACCGCATTATACATATAGAACTTTGAGGAATATTCCATGGGAATTAAGCCATCATACATAAAAACCATCGGCACTGCACTCCTTGCCACCCAGAGAGAGAACTTTTCGAACAACTTTGATGCGAACAAGCAGCAGCTGTCGTCATCGGCATCTATCGACAGCAAACGGGTCCGGAACCGGGTCGCCGGATATATAACAAGAAAAATTAATACAAAAAGACACCCATAACGCTACATATGTTCGAAGGTGTCCTTCCTGCTATCATAACCCCTTTTCGACGTAATTCCGCGATGGACCTTGACGTTCAGGGTCTGGAGCGAAACATTGAGTATCTTCTTTCCTGTGGCATCCACGGGATCGTGCCCTGTGGCTCGACCGGCGAATCGGCAACACTCACGTTTGCCGAGCACGAGAAAGTTGTCAGTGTAGCCATCGATAAGGTCAATGGCAAGGTGCCTGTCCTTGCCGGTACAGGTTCAAACAATACGGCGGAAGCAGTCATCCTTACTAAGGCGGCAAAGGACACCGGTGCCGATGGCGTGCTCGTTATCAGCCCGTATTACAACAAACCCAACCGTGCGGGGCTGATCAAGCATTACACGAAACTTGCGGATCTTGACATTCCGGTAGTAGTCTACAACGTCCCCGGCCGCACAGGCCAGAATCTCGAACCCGATCTGATCGCTGAACTTGCACAACACCCCGGGATTGTAGGGATCAAAGAGGCCAGCGGCAATGTCGGACAAGTCTCGCGGATCATCGAGATGACACAGGATGAGGACTTTGTTGTGACCTCGGGAGATGATAACCTTACCCTCCCGATCATGGCGCTCGGAGGCAAAGGCGTGATCTCGGTTGCGGCAAACGTTGATCCGAGGCGAATGGTTGCCCTGTGTGAAGCAGCAGAAAAAGGTGACTGGAAAAAAGCACTTACCCTGCACTATGCCCTTTCGCCCCTCTTCCGTTCGATGTTTATCGATACAAATCCCATCCCGGTCAAAAAAGCTGTAGAACTGGTCGGTATGGCAGGAGGACCGGTCCGGCTTCCTCTTGATAACCTCGACGAAAAAAAGACTGCTGAACTCAGGAAAGTCCTTGCAACCATTCCGGCGGCAGAGAACATGGGCAAGAAGAAAAAATCATCCGCAAAACGCCGCCGGCGGTGAATCAGATATGGTTAAAGTCGTTATCTGCGGCGCCTCCGGCCGCATGGGCCAGACCCTAGGGAGAATGGTCAAAGAAGCACCGGATCTTGAACTTGTCGGCGGGATAGATCTTCGCCCGGGCAGTTTTTTCGGCGCTGATATTGTGGCAGTACAGGACATCGAAGCACTTTTAAAAAGCGAAAAACCCGATGTCCTGATCGATTTTACCATAGCAAACGCGGCTGTAGAGACCGTAAAAGCAGCGGCAAAAAACCATGTGGCACTCATCGTGGGTACGACCGGGTTTACCCAGGAACAGCGCGAAACGATGGCAGCGGCCATTAATGGAAATGTCCCTGCCGTGATATCGAGCAACTTTTCAGTCGGTGTCAATATTTTCTGGCAGCTTGTGCGGGAGGCAGGAAAACTGCTCGGGGATTACGATATTGAAGTTATCGAAGCACACCACCGGAACAAGAAGGATGCCCCGAGTGGCACGGCAAAGACCATTCTGCAGATCCTCGAAGAGGAGGTAGGGGCCCGCAGGAAACTCTATGGACGGGAAGGCCTCATGGAACGGGACAACGAGATCGGTGTCCATGTGATCCGTGGAGGGGATATTGTCGGGGATCACACGGTCATGTTTTCAAAAAATTTCGAGACCATAGAACTCTCTCACAGGGCGTACGACAGATCGGTATTTGCAAGTGGCGCCCTCCGGGCTGCCCGTTGGGTTGTGGGCAAAAAACCGGGCATTTATGGCATGAACGACGTGCTTGGCCTGCGAAAAAAATAATCCTGCCTCTTCCCGATCACTGTTCGAATCGAAACATATTTTTTGTCTTTGACCGCATTATTACGATGGAGTGAACTTTTTGGTGGCAGTTGTTGATACCACAAAATGTACCGGTTGTGAAACGTGCGTGAGCGAATGCCCCGCATCTGCAATATCCATGGAAAACGAAAAAGCCAAGGTAGATAAGGATATGTGCGTAGACTGTCAGACATGTGTAGATGTCTGCCCGTCTGAAGCAATCCATATGGAATAATTCTCTTTAAAAAATTCCTTTTTTCAGCTCCTTGCAGGGTTCACCGGTCCGATAAGAAAATAGTTATCAGACCGTTGCCTCTGTCTTGATTTCATACGCACCCGGAGCGAACGGCAAGAAACTGGCGGGTGCTGAAAGGAGCGGAAAGGTAAACTGAAAAAAACAATGTTTTTATTATCGCAGGTGAAATGGGATTTTACAACCCGCCATCATTTCAAACGGGAAAAACAAACTATCACAGGACCTGTCAGTTATGATCAATGTTGGAGTGCTCGGTGCTACGGGCGCGGTTGGTCAGCGATTTGTCGAACTCTTATCAGATCATCCCTGGTTTAATCTGACAACGCTCGCGGCCTCGGAACGCAGTGCGGGAAAGCCCTATGGGAAAGTAGTAAACTGGCGCCTTGAAACGCCGTTTCCGGAGAAGATCGCAAAACTTAAGGTCACAAATATTGCCCCTTCGGCGATGAAGGATGTGGATCTGGTCTTCTCCGCGCTCCCTGCCGAAATTGCGATGGATGTCGAGAACACGTTTGCTGATGCAGGCATCGCGGTCTGCAGCAATGCAAGTTCACACAGGATGGAATCCGATGTTCCTCTTGTGGTACCGGAGGTCAACCCAGAACACCTGGGGTTGATCGATGTCCAGCGGGACGCCGGAAGGGACGGTTTTATCGTGACCAATCCAAACTGTTCCACCATCATGCTTGTTACAGCGCTTGCACCGTTGCGCAAATTCGATTTCTCTGATATCCGGGTCGCCACGATGCAGGCAATATCGGGAGCCGGTTTTGCCGGTGTGGCGGCAATGTCTATTTACGACAATGTCATTCCTTACATCGGAAAGGAAGAAGAGAAGATGGAGACTGAGACCCTCAAGATCATGGGTACCCTCAAAGGAAAGAAAGTGGTAAATGCACCGTTCCACGTAAGCGCAAGCTGCCACCGGGTACCGGTCATTGACGGGCATACGATGGCGGTCTGGGTAGATATCAAAGAACCAGTCGAAAAGGTAAAAAAAGCCTATGCAGACTACAAACCTCCGATAAAGGGCCTGCCAACCCAGCCACCAGAATCCGTGCACCTGTTTTTAGAAGATGACCGCCCCCAACCCCGGCTCGATCGCATGCGGGGTCGTGGGATGACGGTCTCTGTTGGGCGTCTGCGGGAGGGACTTCGGTTCGTGGCTATGGGACACAATACTATCCGCGGCGCAGCAGGTGCAAGTGTGCTGAATGCTGAACTGATTACAAAGAAGAACTATCTGTGATTTCTATGGATACCACACTACAGCCAATGAAAGAAAATACCGTGTTTGTAGGGAACAAACCAGTCATGAACTACGTTCTCGCAGTTGTCACCCAGTTTAACAATGGGGCTGGGGAGGTTGCCATCAAGGCCCGGGGAAAGGCGATCTCAAGAGCAGTTGATACGGCGGAGATCGCATTAAACCGGTTTCTTGACGGTGTTACTAAAAAGGATGTTATTACCTCTACAGAGGTAATTGATACCGACACCGGAAAGACCAATGTCTCGAGTATCGAAATTATCCTTTCATCAAACAAATAATTTTCAGAGGGCTTATTATTCCTCCGCAATATGCATAGTGAAGCTCTCGATTATCGTAAACCATTTAACTGCAGCCTTCAAACTGATAGTGCTATGAATAGACGTGCTATAGCATGTATCAGTCTTTTCCTGATCGTGCTTTGTATAGCACCGGCAGCCGCAGCAACCAATGATGAACGGTATGGCTATATTACCCTTGAATCCGTCCAAATCCAGTTGCACAATGATACAGCCCTTATTGATATGCATTATTCCGTCGATGAAGGGACAAGGATCATCTTTTTTTTGCTGGGAAAACAGGACCTTAAAAATAAATTGATAACTATTCTCAATTTTAACAATGCCCAGATGCAATACGTCAACCTCTCTGATGCGGAATTTGTGGTAGATCAGGCATCATATTCTTATGGAAATGGAATATTCTGGTTCCCATCACACCAGTTCAACGTTGTCATTCCGAAACTGACGATAACGACGCCTCAGGTCGTGCAAAATTATGCCAACACCAACGTGTTTAGTGATGGCGTGGGTTATTTTGAGACCGTCACAATAAATGCAACACCGACAGTATCACATTCTTAACCGCAGCATCCCAGACATATTCGGGCACAGGATGCCAATACCTACAAGAACATTCGGCCACGTATATTTCAGGTAAAAATAGAATGGAATTGAGTCAAAAAAACGATCAGCAGTTAAACATGATACCGAATCAGATTGTCTCGATGATAGCTTCTTTTTGTGCTTCTGCCTGTCGTTTCGCAACAATATACTGGAGAAATACACCGGCGATTGCACAAACAAGCCCGAACAGCGTCGAGTACAGGATATAGGTCCCGGCAGATGCCGGACTTATGGGAAATCCAGAGACACTGCTGACCGCGAGTATGTACGCGCTGGCACCATACAGGATGAGTCCGATAGCGGTTACAAAGAATGGGAAGACAATGACTTTTGCCATGTTCTCCCGCTCATTGATATATACATCAATCATCACTCCAAGTGCTGTAATAAGACCGGCAATAATCAGCCAGAGAATCGCCCCGTAGATGAAACTCATGACATACAGGAGGATGCCTAAGGAATTGTCTTCGCTATAATAATTCAGGACGGTAAAGAAGCCGATGGTAAATCCTATCACAGTCAGGACGATAGTGGTAGAATACGTGACAAAGGAAAACTTGCCCCGGGACATGGAGGCCCGCAGTGCATTGATAATCCCATGGATCAATTCGTCGAGACCGAACCCCTTGTACAGCAGGTACATGCCGATGACACCAATCACGACAATCGTTGCGGTTCCCGGGTATCCAAGGATAAACGCACTTGCGTACAACAACATCGCAAGGCCAAGAGGAACAAAAACCACCCGCGACACTTTCGGGTCATCGAGGAGTTTTTTCAGGATATAATATGTCCCTTCGAGATTGGGCATCTGGTTGACGATTACCCGGCGAATGCTCGCCACCGGAATGCGGGACTGGATGATAGGCACGACAAATTCATCCTCAGCACCGTCGGAGACAAGGATACATGACGTAGGTTTGGTCTCTTTTATCACTTCATCAAGGGTTGCTGCAATCTTGCGGTCGCCTTCAATCATATGAAGGTGGTTGCCGGCGATCACTGCCACAACTGCTTCTTCCCCTTTTGCGATCAGCTCGTCATAAATTTTGACTGCTGAAAATATAGCATTCACATCGGAATCTTCCGGGTCGGCAAGGGCAAGCCGGTCGGCAGCCTTCAGGCACTCCTGCCTGCCGACGACTGGGCTTTCTATCTTTGCCTTCCACCCGATATCATCGTCCCGATCAACACTCAGGACGAGAGTCCGATCTACTGTCATTGGTATATTAAAATCACCGTAAATCTATTAATTTTTACCTGCGGCTGGTAAAAAAGAATTAATTGATAAAAAGGTTATATGAGTTTTGAACGCTGGAGCAGGAGAATATCGTCCGTGGTGAGTTTTTCCCCGGCCCGGAAGTTTTTGAACAGGTGCTCTGCTTCCTGCCGGACTGCTTTCTGTTCCTTTGTTACCTTGACCTTCTTTGTCTTCTTGCGCAGACCGGAAATAACCTTATCATAATCGCGCAGTTCTTTCTGGTTGGCAATAAAGGATTTGTGCTCGGCGTCGGCAGATTCCTGTGCCTCCACAAAGCTCTTGTGGGATGCGTCAGCCGATTCGCGTGACTTGTCTGCCTTCCGATAGGATTCCACCATCAGGTCGTGGTGCTTCTGGGCAAGTTCCGCAAGTTCTGTTACTTTTGCATGAAGATCGGATGCCAGCTTGCGAAAATCCCGGGCGGAGGAGATCTTTGTCCGCATCTCTTTGTTCTGCTCAAGCTCAGCCTCCTGTTCCCGGACCTGACCTTTCATCTGCTTGATCTTTTCGATCAGTTCGCGCTCTTTATCGGTAGTAAAGACTTCGGTCTGCTGTCGGTACTCCATGTATTCAATCTGCTTCTGGAGTTCCTTGATTCCCCGGTTCTTAAGCGACCCGTGCTCTTTTTTGAATGCCTCGATATCTTCGAACAGCACATTTGCCTTATCGTTTAACTCGTTCCGCTGTGCTTTCAGGTCGAGAACTTCCTGGTTGTACTTGTCCCTGAGATCCTTGTTTTTCTGGGCCTCTTCCACGAATTCCCGGGTCTGGTTATTGAGCGTATTCCGCTCCCGCGCGGATTTACTGGCTGCGGCATTGAGCTCGTTTCTTTTGTTCTTGTGCAGTTCAGACTCGGCAAGGATCTTCTTGCGTTTTTCCATTAAATCATTCAACATGCGGTACCACTCCTCATCCTGTCTCCTGTAAGGGATGTGCAGACACAGAGTCCAGAGGCAGTAACTAACAGGGACACGCACGAAACCTGCGCGTCCGGCCTGTGACCGCTCTGCATGCCTGATGCAGGGCAAAAAACATCAGAAAAGGATCGTTCCTTAGAATGTTTGCAAGACTTCCGTGAGAAGCCTTTGTTCGACACTCGATTCATGATGTTCAACTCCCGATACACGGATGACACCCGCGCGAAACGGGTATCGTCCACCATTCTCCCTCCCAGATGATCTGGTCGAATGTACTATATTTTAAAGGCGGCGACTCCTCTTAAGCGTTTCGCCGGGGATGTACGGCAGAAAACCGGTTGCACCGGTAAAAAGCGTTTTAAGCAAGGATTTAAAAAAATCCGGGGGACTGGCATAGGCCATTTCCCCCGGTTTTTGTGATATATTTTATCTGATTTTTATGAGAACGTTCAACCGACCCATTCAAGGACGCCGCCACCGCTCGTCTGGTCGCGGGGTGCGACTTTCCGCGCTTGGGGCATCTCGACCTGCTTGGGACTGGATCTCTTTGCATCGATCTCCTGCACCATCGTCTTGTAAGACTGGCGGGTCCCAAGGATCTGCGCACTCTTGACACCGGTCATGATAGCGAGGACACGGATCTTGCCTTCCATATCGGACCGGACCCGGGCTCCCCAGATGACATCCGCGTGCGGATCAAGTTCATAGGTAAGCGAGGTTGCGACCTCTTCCGCGTCCTGCAGGGTGAGGTCAGTACCTCCAGTGATATGGATAAGGCTTCCGGTTGCGCCGCGGTAGTCAATGTCGAGCATCGGGTTGCTTAAGCACTCCCGGACGACACTTTCTGCCTTGTTCTGTTGCTTGCTCTCTCCTACAAGCATGGAGGCGACGCCGCCCTTGGACATAATCGCCCGGACATCGGCATAATCAATATTGATAAGCGAGGGTTCCGTGATGGTCTCCGAAATGCCCTTGACCGTTTCCCCAATAAGCTGGTCCATAACCGAGAACGCCTGGCCAAGGGGGAGGTTTGGAACAAAGTTCTTCAGACGGTTGTTATCAAGGACGATGACTGAGTCGGCTGAAGCGGCAAGCGCCTCAAGACCTTCTTCTGCACGGATCAGCCGGGCCTTTTCGACCTGGAACGGGTAGCTGACCATACCTACGACAATTGCGCCCTGTTCCTTTGCAACCTGGGCCACGACCGGTGCTGAACCGGTACCGGTACCTCCTCCCATACCGGCAGTGATAAACACGAGATCGGCAGACTCGAGTAGTGCCTCAAGAGTCGGGCGGGCCATCTCGGCTGCACGCTTACCGACATCGGGATAACCGCCGGCACCAAGCCCCCGGGTCAGGGATTTCCCGATAAGGACCCGTTTGTCGGCCTGGATCATGTCCAGGTGTTGCTTGTCCGTGTTGATCGCAATCGTTTCCGCGCCGGAGACACCCATGTGGTGGATACGGTTTACCGTATTGTTCCCGCCACCTCCGCAGCCGATGATCACAATTCTTGGCTGCCCAAGGAAATCTTCATCCGGTGCATTTGATCCGGACTTGTTTACTTCTTTTTCAAGTTCGGCATTTTTTAACGCATCGTTAATTATGCTCTGCATTTCTACCCTCTCAAACCTTGAATGAAACCTGGTCATTATCCTTTAAGACACGGCCGGCTCGTTTCTCAACCAGCTCACGCACGGCGGCCCGGACCGCTTCTGAAACATTGGGATATTCGCCTGCATCCACCATCTGCTGGAGCAGGCTTATCTGCTGTTCGGGTAACCGGAGCGTGATTCGTTGCATCATTGTATCTCCATTTCTGACATATGTCTGCTTTTTGTCATACATATGTCAGACAAGGGGAACTCTTGTGTCTGACTTAACCAGATATACCAAAATGAAGCATTATGATATAAATATCTTTCCGTTTGAGGCAGACCCGTTTTCCAAACGCATTTATGAATTCCCAGCCAATGTTTCTGACAAAAGACAGGCAATTTGATGGTTGTTGATTTTCCGGGTCCCGGAGTTCACGGAGGTACAGGAAAGCGACAGCGGGAAAGTACAGGGAAAAACCTGCTGGATTTCAGCGCGAGCCTCAACCCTCTGCCACCCCGGTTCGGGTGGACCTGCGATCCTAAGTGCGTCTCGTCGTATCCCGATAACGAATACCACCGGCTTAAAGAATGTATCGCACGTGTATTTCACCGGGACACCGAAGAGATATGTGTGGGGAACGGCTCCATTGAGTTGATCCGTGTCTTCTGTTCGGTCGTACTCTCCGGTAAAAAAACATACTTTACGGAAACACCCACATTCGGGGAATACGAGCTCTCCGCCAGGCTCGCCGGTGCAGCACCGGCAGATAGTCCAAAAGCTGCTACTGTTTCCTTTATCTGTAATCCCAATAATCCGACCGGCGAATTGCACGCTGTTCCTGAAATGACAGACCGCCTCCGGGCTGCATCGTCACACGGCGGTATTCTCTTTGCCGATGAAGCATTTATTGAACTATCAGACCCTTCCCAAAGCCTTGTCGATCTGCGCGGGGAATCCCTTTTTGTCTTGCGTTCGCTTACCAAGAGTTTTGCTGTGCCCGGCATTCGTTTCGGCTACGGTTTTGGCGATCCGGATTTGATTGCGAAGATCGAGATTGCCCGCCCACCTTGGAGCGTGAATGCGTATGCAGAAGCGTTCTCCCTTAAGGCATTCGACCATATGGATGAGCTGGAAAAATCCCGAGCTTATATCAGGAAAGAACGGGCGTTCCTCCAAAATCATATCGAAGATATGGGTATGCGGTGTTGTCCTTCTTCTGCTAATTACCTGCTCGTTGACTGTGGCCGCAAGGCAGAAACGCTGTGTTCGCAGCTGGAAAACCTCGGCATTCTGGTGCGTGATTGCGCATCGTTCGGACGTGCATCCAGTATCCGGGTTGCTGTAATGACCCACGAAGAAAACACCCTGCTCGTGGAGGCATTATCCGCATGCGTGCGTTGATTATGGCAGGAGGGGCCGGAAGTCGCCTGAATCTTGGGGAAAAACCCCTCCTTCTTATCAACGATCAGCCTATGATCCGTTATATTATCGACGCTTTTGCCGGGGCAGGGTGCACCGTGATTGTTGCAACATCGCCCAAAACACCTATGACCCGGAACTGGTGCCGGGCAAACGGTATCGATACATACGATGCAGAAGGGGCAGACTATATCCCGGACATGGTTGAAACAGTCCGGGCTCTCGAGGAGAAACAGCCGCTTTTCGTGAGCGTTTCAGATATCCCCTGTATTGACGTCGATGTCATTTCCACGGTTCAGGATGCTTATACCAAATCAGGAAAGGACGCCTGTTCTACCTGGGTCCCTGCAAATACTGTTGCATCCTGTCGGGGAGGCCCGACCTATCGTACAAAAATCCGGGATGTTGATGCCTGCCCAACCGGCCTCAACATCCTGCGAGGGGACCGGATAACCGGACCTCAGGATGAGATCCAGCTGATCCTCGACGATCCTCGTCTTGCCATAAATGTCAATACCCGCGCCGATCTCATTGCAGCGGAAGGATTCCTCAGAAAACAGCGAAAGGTGCAGTAAAATCATCATATTCCCACATTAACTGGCCCCAATCCGTGCCGTTACACCCGAAAAAAGGCAAATCCTGCCGTATTTAGTACGAATGAATATTAAGGTGCGGGGTTAATATATCGGTATCATGGTGGAGTCACAGGAGATCGAGCTGCAGGGTCATATCATTGATTCGGGTATTATGACCCAGCTCTTCGACCGGGTTATGGATATGGGGGGGAATTTTGAGATCCTCGTTTTTGACGTCGGTAAGAAAAAGACCGATCCCAGCTATGCCCGCCTGAAAATTATAGCCCACGATAAGGAAAAGCTGCGGTCCATCCTTTCGGAACTCCACCGGCTTGGTGCCCGCCTGCCTCCCGTGGAATCGGTCCATTACGTCCCCGCAGCTGCCGACCGGAATGTCCCCCGGGAATTCTATACCACCACCAATCACCCGACCCAGGTCAGGCTTGCGGATGAATGGGTCGCCGTCGATGACATCGAAATGGATTTCCTGATTGTTGTCGATCCGGAGAAAAAGAAGGCCCGGTGCACCCCCCTTGGAAAGATCCGGAAAGGCGACCTTGTGGTTGTGGGTGAAGAGGGCGTGATGGTGAGCTATCCCGCCCGCCCCCGTACCAGCAGCACATTTGAGTTTATGCATGGTACCGTTTCATCAGAACGGCCCAGTGAGGCCCTTATTGCCCAGATCGCAAAAGAACTGCTGGAGGTTCACCGGACCGGGGGAAAGATCATTCTCGTGGGAGGTCCTGCGATCATCCACACCGGCGCGGACAAAGCCGTAGCAGAGATGATCCGGAAAGGGTATATTAACGTCCTTTTTGCCGGCAACGCACTTGCAACCCACGATGTTGAGTGCAACCTCTTTGGCACATCGCTGGGGATGGACATGAAGACTGGAAAACCGGTTATGGGCGGGCACCGCCACCATATTTATGCGATCAGCGAGATTATGCGGGTTGGTTCCCTGAAAGATGCGGTTGATCAGGGTGTCCTCACGGGTGGTATCATGTACGAGTGCATTAAGCACAACGTCCCGTTCGTACTCGCAGGTTCGATCAGGGATGACGGCCCCCTGCCCGATGTGATCCAGGACACCATGGTGGCACAGGATGAGATGCGCAAGTACGTCCCCGGGTGCAAAATGGTCCTGATGGTCGCAACCCTCCTGCACTCGATAGCGGTTGGGAACTGTCTGCCATCCGGTGTCAAGACCGTGTGTGTGGATATCAATCCCGCATCCGTAACAAAACTGATGGACCGGGGCACAACGCAGGCGATTGGGATTGTTTCCGATGCAGGGACATTCTTCCCCCTCCTTGCCGAACAGATCGAGAAACAAAGCAGAGGGAAAAAGTAGGAAGATTGTTCTTTGGAAAAGCCCAAATCTCTTTTTTAGATAAATTTATGAGAATGCTCATCTCGTAAGTGGCATGCAATACGGTTGCTCCCGGGCGAGCACGAACTCCCACTCGTTCTTGCATCCACAGTCCATATCGAGCAGTGCACTGATAAGATCGCGATCTGCCGTAAGGGAATAGTCCCGTATCCCCCGGGTGATCTCATAATCGCACGTCCCGCAGTTGTGCGGTCCCCGTTTCTGGCCTCCGCCTAGAGGATCACAGGTCACGTGAACCGGTGCATCTTTTAGAATTGAAAGAACACTCCACAAATACGGAGGCCGGTATTCTCCTCGTCGCCAGTACAGTTCAAGTTCAGTCCTTTTCTGGACCGTACAGGGATTCATCGAGACCATCTCCGCATGCCCGGAGAGTTCTGCGAGCGATGATTTCATGTCGGCTACAGCCTCGGCTTCAGTAAGGAACAGCGGCTTGAAAAGGAGATATGCCTTTACCCCGGCCCCAACAGCATGGGCAGTCGCTGCGGCCTTGGCAAAATCCGCGTAGGTGAACCCTTTGTTGATGCATTTCTCCCGGATAGGATCGCTTGTTGTTTCAAGGCCAATAGCACAATAGAGAGGCGTTGCGTGAGTACCATCGTCAAGTTCGGCGAGAAAAGGTTCGATGGTCTCGCAGGTGACATATTCCGGCCTGCTCTCGGCGATAACAATTTTTCCCCGGAACACCTGTGCAACCTCGTTCTGGAATGCTAAAGGAACTTCTTCCGGATCGAAAAAACTTCCCGACGTGAAGATCTTGATCATCGAAAACTCGTCAAGACTGAACTGCGACCGCACCCAGGCCAGCTGGGCACACAGATGCCCGGCAAGTTCCCCGCAGGTCTGTGTCCTGAACCTTTCGAACCGGTAACTGCACATCCGGCACCGTGCCCACGAACAACCGCCGGACTCAAAGATAATCGTCAGGCATTCGAGCACCCCGCCGTTATACCGCTCCTTGCCACGCCAGCACGCGATCGGTTTTTTCTGGTTTTCGGGATTCATTGCCAGCCACATACTTGATCCTCTACATAGATGAAGAAGATCGTCTGGGTGAACCACACTTCCTTACAAATAAAAGAACTGCAAACATCAGGTAAAGAAGCCTTTTTTATATTGCACCGCCAAAAGAGTAGAAACACATGCCGGGGTAGTCTAGTCCGGTAAGGCGGTGGCCTTGAAAGCCACTGGTGCCCTGCACCTCAAGAGTTCAAATCTCTTCCCCGGCGTAATCAGCGCTGTTTCTCCTCTTTTCCGGCTACGATCTTCCTATGCTGTATCACTATCACTGCACCGGGATAAAGGGACAACGGCTCCAATAACCATATCACTGTTTTTATGAAGATGAAAAATCTATAGTACATAACCGAATACTGGTGTGGATCATCGATGTGCGTTGCAGTTCCTGCGGAAGTTCTGGAGATCAAAGAGGGGAATATCGGGGTCGTGGACTATGGCGACCTCAAACAGGAGGTCCGGCTCGATCTCGTTGATGTCAAGATCGGAGAGTTCGTGCTCGTTCACGTGGGGTTTGCGATCCAGCGCCTCTCCCGCGAGGACGGCTTGGAGACGAGGGAGATCTTCAGGCAGGTCTATGCCGCGCTGGAGGAGTGATGCACGAATACAGCATCGCCTACGACCTGTATGCAACCGCTAAAAAAGCAGCACTCGATCACCATGCCACACAGGTAAAAAAGATCCGGGTCGATGTAGGAAAGATGGCCATGGTCAATCCCGAACAGGTGATATTTTTGTTTGATACGATAAAAGAGGACGACCCGCTCTTTACCGCAGCAGTTCTCGATTGCACTGAAGTAGAACCGGAAACGAAATGTCCCTGCGGGTATGAAGGAAACGAAATTTATATCTGTCCCCGCTGCGGCAAGCTGCCGGAAGTCGTGCGTGGTCGCGAAATTGTCGTTACCAATGTCGAGATCGAGGTGGCTGACTCCCCATGAAAGTCAACCTGATGCATGGCGCCGGGGGAGAGGTCATGGGCGAGCTCCTGCAGACGCTCACGAAATTCTCCCACAACAATGCCGGTGGTATAGGGCTTGAGTCCCTTGACGACGGGGCCGTGATTCCGGTCAATGGTACCAACATCGTCTTTACGACGGACTCCCATGTCGTTCGCCCGATCTTTTTCCCGGGAGGCGACATTGGCAGGATCGCCGTGTGCGGGACGGTAAACGACCTTACCATGATGGGTGGGCGCCCCATCGCACTTTCCTGCGGGATGATTATCGAGGAAGGCTTTGATATCGCCTATCTCGAACGTATTGTCTGCTCTATGGATGAGGCGCTTGGGGAAGCCGGGGCAAGCATGGTCACGGGAGACACCAAAGTTGTCGAGCGATGCTCGCTTGACGGGATTGTGATCAACACCGCCGGGATCGGCGTTGCAAAGACCATCGTGCGGGACAACGGCCTTGTTCCCGGGGATGTAATCATTGTCTCAGGAACCCTTGGCGATCATGGTATTGCGATCATGGCCCACCGCGAGGGCTTTGACTTGGGTGAACAGATCCTGTCCGATGTTTCGCCGCTCTGGGGCATGATGGAAGGTGTCCTTGATGCCGGTACCATCCACGCGATGAAAGACCCGACCCGGGGGGGGTTTGCCAGTGCCATCAACGAGATGGCAAAAAAGGGCCATGTGCAGGTCAGGATCGAGGAGGAACACATCCCGGTTCGCAGAAGCGTCAAAAGTGCCGCCGGTATGCTTGGCATCGACCCGCTCGAAGTGGCAAATGAAGGCAAAGTGGTAATGGGAGTGCCTGCTGCCGATGCGGATGCGATCCTCGCCGCACTCCGCTCACACCGGTACGGGAAGGACGCCGCGATTGTAGGAAGGGTTGTCAACGGGTCCCACGTGATCATGGAGACAGCGATCGGGGGCGAGCGATTCATTGAACCTCCTATGGGCGACCCTGTGCCCCGGGTGTGCTGATACATTCCGAAGCTCTGATACCTTGTCAGAACGTGGAATAATTTCTCCTTGCTATAAGTCAGGAAAATTCTTTTTCATCGATTTTCTTTACGCAGTCCTGTTATCGGAATCGAATTTGAAAACTATTATATAGTCAACACGTATACGTTGACATATGTTCCTGATAACGAATGACAGGCAATTCGGATTCCGGGCACTTATTTCCTCGATGAAGAAGAAAGGCTCAGTGAATATTTGCGGAAAAAAACTGTTTGCTCTTGTAGCATTTTGTCTGTTCATTTTGATTACTATGGTTCCGGTAGCAGGATTGGTCGGTGGGGGCCCGGCAGAAGCGGGTGACAATACATCCACGCTTCTGGCTACCCGCGGTGAGGACTGACAACATGGCACAGAAAATCCCTGCATCTGTAATTGCTGTGGCAGTGCTAGTCATCATTGCAACAGGGATCATCGTTCTTACTGTACTGAACAGCCATGATACCGATCAACCAGTCCAGTCCGATACCGGCATTCAGGCGAATCTGTCTGCTCCGGTAACAACTATGGCAAGTAACCCCGGAAAAGTCGTGAACCAATGTGACATGGTCCCGGTTAAAGATGTAAACGTCCCGGATATAGACGGGTTCACCTATTACGATACAACGGTATTCACTGCTGAATCAGCGGGAAACTATTCTTCTCCTGTCGGAAAAAAGGATGCAAACATAACGATCGAACAGGCAGATGATTTTGCCAGAAAGGCGTTCCCGCAATATTCCCCCGACCGCGTCGACATGGAGTTCTCTAACGGGTCTCAATACGTACGGGCATGGAACTTCGTCCTGTACAAGGACAATCAGGAACTTGTCCTTGGCAGCCTTTATGCAGATACCGGCGATCTGATGAATTATAATGTTAATAATCCCCTGGTGATAGAAAAGCAGGGGAACTCCAACCCCACCACCAATGATAGTGCACGGGCGACTGCGGAAAACGAGATCCGGGAACGGAATGGCGAGATTCCTCTGCAGTTGACAGATTCAAAAGTTCAGGATGGCAGCTATTTCTTTACATATAGCAGGATCATCGATGGTGTTCCCTGTTACAAAGATGGCATTATCATTGCTGTCGATTCAGAAACCGGTAATGTCACTTCTTACATGAAGACATGGTACGTTCCGGAGAATGCAGTCGCGGCCCAAACCGTCCCGGCCATTTCCCGGGACGCGGCAATAGCACTTGTTGAACAGGAAGCCGAGGCATGTTATCCGGGATCGGCTGACAGTTTCAGGATCGTATCTGCGGATCTCCGGTGGATGGATATCTACAATCAGGACAAATTCACCCCGGAGCCTGGCGTCATCCCTCTTGCTTGGGATGTCCGGTTCGATGATAAAACAATCCGGGCACAGGAATTCCCCGTCCCGGAAGATGGGTGGGTCGATGCGCAAAACGGAACCTTGCTCGTGTTAAACTACTTCCACCACAATTGATCGCGCCTCTCTTTTTTCCTTGAGACTAAAGATCAGAGTAGGTATGGGTTTTCTATCAGGAATAGTATGAGGGGAACAATCTTTTTTAGCCCGCACCGTGTCCAGTAAGAATGCAGTTTAGTGAACATCTATTATTTTCAAGAAAATTTATATGGTCAACCTGCATATGTTGACTTATGCTTCTGCCCATGGATGAAAAACAATTCGCATTCTGGAAGATGCGGCGCAGCGGCACTCCCAATATTACCATCGCCAACCTTCTGGGCATTTCACGGCAGGCTGTATCCAAAGCCCTCCTTGTCATGGACGGGAAGATCGAATCGGCACTCCGCGAGATGGCGAATGCAAACCAGATCTCAATCGATAAGATCAACGCTGAACGGGGAATTCTTATCGGCCGTTCGATCCCCTTCCAGACCGCAGCGATCATATTTGTCTCAGAGAAGTACGGCGTGCAGGTCTGGTACGAGCATGATGGCGACTGCGGTACATGCCAGAGGTACACCGAGTGCATCGAACTGCTCTGGAATTATGCAAATGAACTGGGCTTTAAAATTGAGAAAACTGCGGATCCAACAAAGATGGCTGATGAACTTTTTATGAAAGTGAAGGCGATGGTATGATTACACGAGTATCTGATGTCATACGTGGGTGGTTGGGCTGGTGCCCGAACCATAGGGTTACTGTCGCACCTCCGGTGAAGATAGGACGTGGAATTTATATCATTGCCATCATCTGTATACTGGCCATACCGGCAGCGGCCCTGCTTATGCTCTCTCCTCCATCCCAGAATGTCGCAGTCTGGGCATTCCAAGTGGACAATACAGGATTGAAACACTTTGTCGCACGGCTGCCGGCAACAGAAGATACCACCGGTAAATTAACGTTTTCCACGGCCCTGCCGTCAGGAACATACTGGCTGGTAATAGAACATCCCGGCAAGGACGGCAGTTTCCCGCTGGGGCTCGACGGAGAGAACGTGAAAATGCAGTCCCCTAATTCAGGGGATAATAGCATGATGCTCTTTACGATCAGCGGCCCGGGTTCCCTTCAGGGAGAGGATGCCTACCAGGCGCTCATGGCTGCATTCAAGATGAGCGACCAGTCAGGCAACGCCGTGGACGTTACAGAGCGTGAGTATACCGTTTGAAAAATGATCTGACTCGCTTTAGAACGACAACCAAAACACACAAGACCTGAAATGAGGAGAGAGGGAAATGCACATCACTACCATAATCAGATGGTATCTCGGCTGGTGCCCGAATCGCCCGGTTTTGACTATCCCTGCGGTATGGGAGAACTATACCCCATTTCATCCTTACTCCAAGGGCCCTTTATCTCGTTGACTATTCCCGTATCGGATGATGAGAACAATGATCCTTCACGTGGCGGCATCGCTGATATACTTCATCAGCACCCCAAGTGCTTCAAGTTCTTTTTTCCCGCCACATTTTCGTACGAGGCCCGCATGGTACTCGATCAGCTTTTTCAGATCCGGGTCCCGGTTCTCCCGGTACCGGGTCGCGTAAACAGTCGCATCGATGATGCTGTTGAACCCCCGGTTCACCGGGTGGATTGCCACCGTCTCGATAATCGCTTTTTCCTGTGTCAGCCGGACCGTCAGTGCCCCGGTAGAGTTGCTCTCGACCTGCGCGGTGAACGCAATCCAGGCCTCGGCCCCGGCAAGCCGGTACATTGATCTGCCCGACACGGCTCTTCTACAAACGCATCGGGCGTAAGGTCCTCAAATGCGGTCCGCACATACAGCAGGGGATCGAAGAGGATATTTGCCACCACCCAGCCATCGCGTACGATATTCTCGGCGGTATGACTGCCGGGGAACAGGATCATACTCGCCCTATTGTCCCGGAAGTGGATGCCGATAGGCGCCGCGTTCAATGCGGTTGTGGCAATCACTTCGTTAATGCCGCTTTTCAGGAGTCCCATGTCCATCCCTCACCTAACGCGATAAACAGAGCCGCGATCGTAATATCCGCTATCGAACCCGGGTTGATGCCGGTCTCGATACATTCGGCATCAAATGTTTCAAGAACCCGCCGGCCGTCGAGCACATCGCGGGCTTTTGCCATAGTTTCTTCCGCAACCGCACGGTCGTGTTTTTTGATAATGAAGGTATCGGGCTCGGTCGCAAGGAGGGTCAGGAACATCTCGACAATTGCCCCACGGCCCGGGCCGATCTGGTGAAGCATATCGGCACCGCGCCGGGTCAGCATAAACCCATTGATCCATTCACGGGCGACCATGTCATGTGCCGCTGAATGCTGCATCACATCAAACAGAGTCATGTTGCGTTCCCGGAGCTCGTCAAGCACCTTTGGATCGTTCACGTCCAGCTCGTCGTTTTCATTCATCCGGACCCGGGTGAGTGCAAACGCCTTGTAGAACGCAACCGCATCGGAGACGTCGGTCCGGGTCACTGCCTTGTTCGCACCTTCGATATCGCCGCCGTACAGGAGTGGGATAAGAAGGATAAACGCGCCAAAATGCGTATTGCCGCCACTGTGCACATTGGTCTTCTGGACTGCATGCCCGATGATCTCACCGATCCTCCCTTTCCCGGATGCCGCCTCTTCAAGTGCGGGCCGGGCAAAGATGACGGACGCAAGAAAATGTTCGAGCCGGGTGTCTGCATAATCGTGGCACCGGTCCACGTTCCCGGGCTTTGGGAATGCGGTGACCTCGAGCATCATCGCCAGCTGTGCACGTTCAACCGGACTCATCAGGTGTGACGTCATGGAAAACACGGCTCATTATGGTATCTGAAAGCTCGCGTTTCCGGCGCATATACTCTTTCTTTGAGAGTCGCTCCTGCGTAAGGGTCATGTCCCGGAACATACAAGGAGAAGAGGTTTTGCAGCACCACGCAAGGCTGCCAAAACAGGTATTGGGGCCTCCTTCAAGGGGCGTATCTTTTACTGAATCCAGTTTTAACCGGACATACTCTTCCGGTGAGAGGCCGATACGGGAAAGTGAAGGAATAAGCGGGCACTCTTTTACCGGCATGCAGCAGAACGTAAGCGCCCTGACATCTCCTCCCCGGCAGAGCTGTTTTGGGGAGTTATACCAGCCCTCTTCATCTGCGTACCGGGTAATAGCAGCATCCAGCGCGGAAAGAGTCGGTACATCTGACTGCCGGGCAAGCGAGACGAGATCGGCACCGTGGGAGAGCATCTCCCGCATCCGGTCAAAGGTCGTGATGGCATTGTTTGCGATAAGGATGAGCGGGCAGCTGTTCCGGATCTGCCGGAGTTTCACTATTCCTGCATCCATGAGATCGATGTGGAGGATATCTGCGCCTGCCTTCCAGAGTGCCCGGACCAGCGCCCGGTCATCGGCAGCCACTCCCACGCGAATCTTGACCGAGACGGTAACTTTTTTCGCTTTCAGGGCCTTGACGACTGCGACGAGGTCATCGGGATTTTTAAGATAATATTCCCCGGCACCGGCAGCAACCATAGGGGCCTGCCCGGCAGTGGGCGTCGATCTCGTAGACGACTTCGGTGCCAAAAGCATCAGCGATGGCCTCAAATGCCGCAGGTGAACTGCCACGGAGATTGATGCCGACGACTACGTATGAGTTTTTGAGTAGGGCGATCTCGGCACGCAATGCTTCAACCGGGTCATCGTACAGGAATTCTTTGCGTTCCCCGCCGGCGGTCATCTCCTGCGCCGCGTCTATTGTGGGCCGGTCAATAGCGTAGCCGCCGATGAAAGCAACCCCGACATGATCCTTTCGTTCAAGGATATACCTGGCGTCAACAATCCCTGCCATGGATGCTATAGCAAGAGGAGTCTTTACTACGCGGTCGTTGATGACAAGGCCGAATCGTTCGAATGCATCCATTATGAGTCCATATCAGTTGAGAGTTGCATCAGAAATATTCTTTGGATCTGACACGACACAGGAGTCCGGGGTCCGCATAAACGTGATCCCGCAAAGCGAAATTGAGCGCACTCAAACCTAAAGATTATAAAGCAATTGCAAAATTGGTGCTATCGCGCTCCAGAAAGAAAAAAGGATTTTACAATCTCGTTTTTGATAATGCAAAGAATTAGGGTGTCTGAATTCGATATTAAAGACTATGTACAATGATAACAAATGCGAAGAAGGTTTTACCGGTCTCGAAGCAGCGATTGTGTTGATTGCATTTGTTGTTGTCGCGGCCGTTTTTTCGTATGTGGTGCTTGGCGCCGGTTTTTTTACCTCCCAAACTGCACAGTCAACGGTTCATACCGGAGTCAGCCAGGCAAGTTCCAGTATGGAAGTAAATGGGAACACCTACGGTGTTGCAGATATGACTGGCGGTACCGTTGGTAACCATCTTGACTATGTTAATGTGACCGTGGCACTCACTGCAGGTGGCACCCCCATCGACTTGTCTTCACTGGTAGTATCCTATAACGACAATAACGGAGGTCACGTGTCTAATTTGACCTATGGAGGCATAGGGACAGATTCGGGTGGAAAGTGTCCTGGCGATACGAGCACCACAACGCTTCCTACGACGTGGTGCATAGGACAGAAAATTAATAACATAACAACGGGCGCCCTGCTCGATAACAACGCTCAGATGATTCTTATGGTGGGATTGCCTTCAACCGCAACTCCCAATACACAGATCTCGATTAATTTTCAACCGTCTGTCGGAGCATACCTCCCCATCACACGGACGATCCCCGGTGGACTTACTGCAGTTCAGACGCTGTATTAATGTTTCCCTTTTTCTTTTTTTACCCCTTCAGTGACGCTCGATTATGGGAGAAAATGAGTGTACGTGAATGGGATTTCTTCAGCACTATCGTGAAAAGAAGTAGACACGAGTTTAGGCGTCTTTCCTCGCGAGTAACACGAATATGGCGATCGAAACGATAAAAATTATTACGATAGTGCCCAATTTGTCATACATCACGTGTTCGCTGTCTTAGAAAACATCGAACCTTCTAAAAAACTATAAAAAAGTCACATTGAGGTTGCATACATGGTTACCAAGGGAATGTTACTCGTAGGCCACGGCAGCACCATGCCCTATAACAAGGAGCTCATTGAATCAACAGGAAAACTGATCGCAGCGCAGACTTCAGAATTTGTCGTCAAATGCGGTTTTATGAACATCAATAAACCCTCCATCAGGGATGCGCTTGCCGAGTTTTCGAAAGAAAATATCGATGTGCTCGTGGTCGTCCCGCTCTTTCTTGCAAAAGGCGTCCACATCGAAAAAGACATTCCCTCAGAGATAGGCCTTTCCGAAGGCATGAAAAAAGGCACGTTTGCTCTTAACGGGAAGACCATTCCGCTCGTGTACGCAGACCCCATCGGGATCGACCCGCTGCTTGCAGAGCTGATGGTGAAAAACGCCCACCGTGCACTTGCGCTTATCTGACCGGCATATGCGGATCCTGGTACTCGATACGATCCATGGCGGCAGCAGGATTGGTGAAGCGTTTGCCACGGCCGGCAACACCGTTGATATTGTGGACGTGTACCGGGGCACGACGCCCGACGCGGCTGACCGGGCTGCAAAAACATCCTATGATCTTATTGTGGCCCCGGTCCATCTTGACCCGTCTCATCCTTTGCTTGCCGGACGCACTAAATCGAAACCGGTGATTTCTCACCATGAAGCAGTGAGACGGCTGCTTGCCGGGCACGTACCCTCCCCGATGATCGAAATCACGGGCGCACAAGGAAAGACCACTACGGCACACGCACTTGCTTACCTCCTTCCCGGCCCTGGTATCCTGCATACCTCGACCGGGACCTACGAGATGCCCGGGCAGCGGCTCCTTTTTAAAAAAAGCATTACACCGGCCTCGGTGCTTGATGCGGCAGAAAAGGCAGGTGCCATCCGGGGCTGGCTTGTTGCTGAAGAGTCCCTTGGTGTGACCGGCGCTGGCGATCTTGCCATTATTACCTCGCCATCCGATTACCGGTGTGCTGCCGGGGAGAAAAGTGCGATCACCGAAAAACTGGTATCGGCACAGAAAAGCCGGCGGCTTCTCGTGGCTCCTGGTATCCCATCCGGTGTGCACAGGGACACGGTGCAGCTGGACGACGTTGTGTCTATCGCCGGGCCAACCTGCACCATCGCGGTCGACGGACGGTCCGGGACATTTACCAA
The DNA here is from genome assembly GCA_963737635.1 of uncultured Methanoregulaceae archaeon. GTDB lineage: Archaea > Halobacteriota > Methanomicrobia > Methanomicrobiales > Methanospirillaceae > Methanoregula. The sequence goes on along the minus strand of CAVTTL010000001.1, from coordinate 2,045,329 downwards.
TCCGCTCCTTGCAACACCAGGGTATCGGGTGCCTCTTGCCCTTGCCGGGACAGCCGCTGTCATGCTCGGGGTTGATCCTGCCCCACTGGGTACGTTTGCCGGTATTCCGGGGCGCATGTCGGTCAGGAAACACAACAACATTCTCGTCATCGACAATGCCAACAGCGGGACCACGGCTGAGACTACCATCGAGGCCGCCCGGTATGCCCGTACCTGTGCAGGCTCTCCCGGGATCACGCTTGTGATCGGTACCGCCAAAGGTGACGGTGCTGTGTGCGAAGGGTTCAAAGACGACCAGATCCTAAACGCAATCCGGACCATCCGGCCCCGGACACTTATCTGGGTAGGAGATCCGCCTTCGTTTGATGAAACCCACGGGTCGTCTCCGGTGGCAATCGATGCAGTTTGCCAGACGCTCGAAGAAGCAGAGCGTTGCGCCCTTGACCGGACAACGACCGGCGCTATCGTGCTTGCGGTCAAGACATGGAGGTAATTATGCCGACACGATTCATGCATCCCCGCCCGAGCTCGATTGTGGCAGCACTCTATACGGCACGGGATCTCGAAGTGGATGTCGCGATCCTGCACGGCCCGTCAGGGTGCTCGTTCAAGCATGCCCGGCTTCTCGAGGAGGATGGTATGCGGGTGCTCACCACAGCGCTTGCAGACAACGAGTTCGTCTTCGGCGGCCAGAAACCGCTCGAGAGTGTGCTGCGGTATGCAGAGGACCAGTTTGCCCCCAAACGGATGGCGGTAATCGGGACCTGTGTCTCGATGATCATTGGTGAGGACCTGGCGGCTGCCGTCGACAGCGCCGGGATCACGGCCCCGACCATTGCGGTTGACATCCATGCCGGTTTTACGGAGAACATTGCCGGGGTGCTTGCGACGCTGGATGCAGCGACTCAGGCCGGCTGGATCAGCGAGGAGGAACTTGCCCGCCAGCACCGGCTCATGGAAAAGGCAAACGAGGTCGAGAAACTCCGGGGGGCCGCCTCGCAGGAGTACATCGAACCCTCACGCGGTGACTTAAAGCATCTCGCTGCACAGCGTCTTATGGCATGTGCACAGAGCGGGGCAAAGGGGGTCGCGGTCCTCAACGCCAAAAAAGAGACGGCCTATATGTTCGCTGACGAACTGATCGCCATCCATGATGCCTGCCCCGGAGCAGATATCACGTATATCGCTAACCTCGACAACCGGGGGCTTCCCAAAGTCCGGGCCGATGCGCAGAGGATACGGGACGAGATGACAAAACGCGGTGTGCCGCTGGAAGTGATCGGGGCACTGGACGAGTACGGGGCAAACGGGGATGCTCTTGGCGCCCGGATCCGGGAGATCGGGCCATCGTTTGCCTTTATCGTCGGTGTCCCGCACGCTATCCCGCCGGAATATACAAACGGCATCGAGTGCTTCTCGGTGACGAACGGCCCCCGGCAGGTTGCGCCGCTCCACGCGATCGGCCATGAGCATGTACTGGTCGAGATCGACCTTCATCCCCGGACACTTGGGGTGCGCGAGATAGTGGAGAGCGAGTTCGGTGCGGTGCTCAGGAGCATTGTGCAATGAAGTCGATCTTGATCACCGGCGATCGTTCCGGCAGCGGGAAGACGAGCATCACCCTTGCCCTTGCCGCCCTCTTAAAAAAACGGGGGACCGTCCAGACCTTCAAGGTGGGGATGGACTACATCGATCCCTCGTACCTTGCCGCAGTCTCGGGAAGGCCGTGCCGGAACCTCGACAACTTCGTCCTGAGTGAAGGACAGATCCGCAGCATCTTCTCGCATGGTTCAAAGGGAGCCGATATTGCACTCGTCGAAGGAGTGCGGGGGCTGTACGAAGGCGCTGAGGCATTAGATGATACCGGTAGTACCGCAGCAATCGCAAAGATCCTCGACCTGCCGGTGGTTTTAGTGGTCTCTGCGCAGAGTATCACCCGGAGCGCAGCCGCGATCGTGAAAGGGTTCCAGGCCTTCGATCCGGAAGATCAGGATTGCCGGTGTCATCCTCAACCAGGTCAAGGGAGGGTCGCACCGGGACAAGGCGGCAAGGGCGATCGAGTATTACTGCGGCGTCCCGGTTATAGGCGCAATTCCCCGGATGGAGGAGATGCAGCTCTGCCATGCGCCACCTCGGCCTTGTACCATACCGCGAAGGTACAGGCAGCGGCGATTTTGACGACCGGATCCGGACGATCACCGAGATCATCGGCAACTATGTGGATCTCGACCGCCTCCTTGCGCTGGCAAAGGAGATCCCGTCCTCCTGCAAGGACATGTTTAGTCCCGCCCCGGAGCAGGACGTACGCGTCGGCGTCGCATATGATGAAGCATTCAATTTCTACTATGCAGATCTCTTCGAGGTTCTTCCCTCGCTTGGGGCATCTGTTGTGCAGTTCAGTCCCATTCACGACCGGCTGCCAGAGGCCGATGGCTATATTATCGGTGGCGGTTACCCGGAACTCTTCGTGCCGGAACTGGAAGCAAACGACCGGATGCGGGAAGCGGTCCGTGAGGTTTCACGAAATGGTACGCCGTTCTATGCGGAGTGCGGCGGCCTGATGTACCTGACCGACCGGATGGTGCTGAGGAAAGGGTGGCAGGGCCGGGAGACCGAACTTTCCGGCGCGATGTGCGGCGTTTTCAAGGGGGAGACCGTGATGCCGGCCCGGCGTGTGGTGAGCTACGTAGAGGGGACAAGCGCAAAGGACTGTCCGATGGGTGCTTCACGGTTCCGGGGCCACGAGTTCCATTACTCCGGCGTTGAGCTCGATTCCGTCGACCACGTATGCGTACCGGCTCTCGCGGGGGTTCGGGATTCAGGATACGCTTGATGGGGCAGTGGTCAACAATACCCTCGGGAGCTATACGCACCTTCACCCGGTGGGGAGCCGGGATATGTTCCGGACCTTCGCAGACCGGTGCAGGAAGCAGCCGTGACATTCCTTTTTATCTCGGTCTATTGCCCGGGCTTGCGTGCCCATACAGTAAAGACCATATCACTCACGTAGATTGAACTGGCTTGTGCCCGCTCGTCAAAAAGGCGCTGTTCGAGCGTGTCCAAGTCGATTTCCTCTTCCGTAGCAACACCCTTCTGGACGATCCGGGAAAGCATGGCGCGGATGATATACACGGTTGGGTAATGGGTTTGTGGCGTCTGAATGATCGCTTCGGCACGAATATGTTCTACCGTGAGCCCCGCCTGCTTGAGGATGAATGGAAGGTCAAAGCCTATGTGAATGTTGGCACCCTCACGCTCGACTGTCTGCTGGATCCAGCGGTTTACTCTTTCCTGAAGTGGCAGAGGCTTCAACCGGCCTGGCACCATTGTTGCATCGTGTTCCAGAAAGGCGACGACACCTCCAGGGTGCAGTGTTGCGGCTATTTTCCGGATGGCATCAACCGGCTCGGGCAGATACATGATAACGCGCCTGCCAACGGCAGCATCGAATGGGCCCAGTTCAGGTGATAGTGCACAAATATCGCTTTGTACGAAGGTGAGGTTCGGGAGATTGAGCTCGCGCACCCGTTCCCGTACTCTTTCAAGCGACGGTTCATCCCGATCGATGCCAACGACGTGGCCGGTGTCGCCAACCAGTTTTGCGAGCAGAAGCGAGACGTCGCCGCTGCCACAGCCAACGTCAAGGACACGCATTCCAGGACCTATGCCGGCATCAATCAACAGCCGTTCGGTCATATCGTCAACTGAGTCTGTCAGTGATGCATTCCGGGCCGGTTTCCTCATATAGGTGCGATATGATGCCTGTCTATAAATACCGAAAACATTCGATGCATCGAATGTTTTGCTCGCTTGAGCGGCCCGCCCAAAAAGGATCAAAACAAGAATCGTACCAAAGAAAAAACTACAAAACCACCAAAACCCATCACATGCTATGATCATTTAACAATAACGTACAGTCAAGTTATTCCTATTTTATTCAGCTAAAAAAATACTATATAATAATTAAAATCAAGGATATTAGTGAGAATGAATGGTCTACAATTCATTCAGTACTGAAATCTAAAAATGCAGTACGTGAATCCCGCTTCAGGCTCTCAAACTGATTCCGGGTGTATGTTATGTAATCTCAAATTATCTTGATAGACAAGATATTTAATCTCCAAATCATATGGCATATTCATGAAAAACGGAAAAATGAATGCGAAAATAACCGTCAAGGAAGAAAAACAGGAAGTAATGTTTCGCCACACGGCAGGCCAGGCGAATAGGTTCAAGACCTATTTCGACGCCTACTTCACTCGAGTAATGGGGAGGGGCAATTATGGCGGATCGGCAGTGGGAGAATGCTACGAAACGGCGAGCCGGATTGTCGATGGAGATTTCCAAAGCTTTTCAGATGCGTGGGAGGTGACTGCGAAGCGGGTTGAGACGATTGGGAGGGATTGCCTCAGGAAAGGACATAAGGTGAGCGCCCGCGATGCGTTTTTGCGCGCCACAACCTACTGGGGTGCCACGACGAATTACGCCAGATTCACTGATCCGCGCCTTCGCTCAAATTACGAGAAAGAGCGGGCATGTTTCCGTGAGGCTGCTAAGCTTTTCGATCCTCAAATTGAAATTGTAAACATCCCCTACGAAAATGGCAGGACGATGCCAGGGTATTTCATTCCCGGCGGCCCTAAAGGCGAGAAGAGACCAACGGTTCTTGTGCTCGGAGGCGGCGATAGCGCGCTCGAGGAACTCTATGGTGTGGTTCCGGTGGGCGCGCAGAGGCGGGGTTACAATGTGCTCATGTTCGAAATTCCCGGACAAAAGGCGATGTTCTATGACTATCCCGATCTGTTCTTCCGCCATGATGCTGAAGTCCCGATTAGCCATGTCGTGGATTATGCTTTGAGCCGTCCTGAGGTGGATCCAAAGAAAATCGTGTTGATCGGCGCCAGTTTCGGCGGATATTTTGCGCCCCGGGCTGCTGCTTTCGAGAAGCGTTTGGCAGCGGTAGTAGCACTCCCGCTCTTCTACGATATTCAGGCGGGTTTCATGGAAGTGATAGGTTTGGATCCGACAAAGCCATATCCGCGCGATCTGGAATCACATCTCGACATGTCAAACACTGCTGTGAGGACGCTCGCTGAAAGCGATGTCCGCATGAGGTGTGGATATGCCAACGCTACTATAGCGGAGTTTTTGGACGGCATGAGTAAGTTTAAGCTAACAGGACTCGAAAAGGACGTAACTTGCCCATTGCTTATTATTGCCGGAGAAAGTGAGTTCAATCCCGCGAAAATGGAAAAGGAGAAAATCCAGTGGAAGAAGTTCATGAACCACCCGAAGAGCCAAGTGAAGTTTGGAACAACCTCTGAGGGAGGAGAAGGACACAGCATGATTAACAACCTGCTGTTGAAAAACCAGATAGAGTTTGATTGGCTCGATGATGTACTCGGCTGGAAGTCTTAACTTTCAGCTCCCGAAATTTTTATGCGCCTCTTCAATGGAATAAACCAGAAAACGGTCGGCATGATTGGATGGATAGCAACAGTCACGGCTATGCTGACCTATTTCTCATACGTGGACCAGATACGCCTCAATCTTTCAGGCCAACCCGGATCGTTGCTGATACCTGTGTTCACTGTACTCAATTGCAGTGTCTGGTTGCCGTACGCGTTCTTCCTTGAAAAGAGGAATTGGCCCCTCATCGTGTCCACTCTGGTTGGGATGTGCCTTGGACTAATATCAGCAATAACAATAATCTATCCCTGAGCCGCCGGAAATTATCCTCACTAGGCAAGATATTTAAATACCAAATTATATTGTTTTACCCCATGAAAAGTGACAAAAGGGCGCAGTTGACGGCCACCCTATTCGATGCTATTCGTGAATCGACCGGAGAGATCATTGTTGTGGACGATGCGATGGCGGATATTCTTGGCTTGAGCCTGACCGAGTTCAGGTGTATTGGCCTGCTCGGGCGGCTCGGGCCGTTACCCGCTGGAAGGCTTGCGGAAATGACCGGCCTCACGACCGGCACCATCACGGCAGTTGTGGACAAATTGGAAAAGGCAGGTTATGCACGGCGGGTGAACGATCCGAATGACCGGAGAGTCAGAAAGGTCGAATTGGTAATGAACGAGGAGACGAAAAGAGCCTTCGAGCGGATGCGGGGCGCGTACGCCCGGAGAAGCGTGATGGTGGACGCATACAGCGACAAGGACCTTGAGGTCCTCATCCGATTCAACAAAGACTTAAGGAAAATGCTGCAAGAATTTAAGTCGGAATTGGATGAATGGAAAACGGAGTTGTGACGATCGGGAACCGGGATTCCGGTTCTCCATCGCAATTTAGAGAGATTGAACCGAAAGGTGTGAAATCTTGAAGACGATTATCTATTATTTCACCGGTACCGGCAATTCGCTTGCAGCAGCAAAAAAGATCGCCGCCGGTCTTGAGGACTGCGAGCTGGTATCAATTGCATCGCTTAGGAATACTACCGGGAGAATAACTCCGCAGGCAGGCAGGGTTGGCATTGTTTATCCCGTTTATTTTCTGGGTCTACCTTCAATTGTGGCCTTGTTTGCCGGACGTCTTGATATCTCGCATTCGCAGTACACATTCTCGATTGCTACACAAAATCGTCTTGGTGGATCGTCATCAATGCAGCAGCTCGACAGCATTCTTAAGAAGCGGCAGAACCACGGGCTGGATGCAGGATTTATCGTAAATATGCCTGGTAATTACATCCTGTTTTACCGTTCACCCGAAGGTGTGAAAAGGGAGCAGGTTCTGACGAACGCCGATAAAAAACTCACCGATATCGCGGGGATGATTGGTCGTTGTGAGCACCGGAAATTGCCGTATAATCCTATTATGCAATTACTACACAGATTGGCATACGACCGGACTATGTCACACATCCATGATGACGACCGGAAATTCTCGGTGAATGAGAAATGTACATCATGCGGGACATGTGCAGCTATCTGCCCGGTAGAGAATATCGAGCTCGTCGATGGCAAGCCGGTCTGGAAACATCACTGCGAGCTCTGTGTTGGATGCATCCATATCTGCCCGGTGAGAGCGATTCAAGGCGGCCCAGATACTGCAACACGACCGCGGTACCGGAACCCGGCAGTCAGTATCAAGGAACTTGAGGCACAACAGGGAGAATAGGAATTACGGGATGGCGATCCTGATTCAATTGCGTCTTCGATTACCATAGGGTATTTCACTTCGTTAAAATTATCTAATACACCGACAACGCACCAGCACCAGCAAATTATCAAAATCCTCAAAACATATAATCAAATGAGTTTAGTCAATGAGAAATCAGGCCAGCCTTACAGCAGAATACATGGCACTATTTCGCGCCATCGAATCAGCCCGGTCTCACAACTCGCGATTGTTCTCTGATCCATTTGCAGAATTGTTCCTTCAAGGCTGGCGTAAATGGATCTATAAGATTGCACGGTATGATGCAGGTCGTCGATTAGTGGAGCGACTATTAGATCGAGAGTCACCAGGTGCCAGAGCGGCGGGGATTGCCCGTACTAAGTGGATCGATGACGAGGTCATACGATCTTTGGAAACCTGTACACAACTTGTTTTGCTCGGCGCCGGCTTCGACACCCGGGCGTATCGCCTGCCTATCGCACAGAGAGTGATTACTTTTGAACTTGACCAGCCCCAGACATCTACTGCCAAACAAGAAATTTTGCTGAAGAAAACCGGATCACTTCCAAGCCACGTACAATTCGTCAATATTAATTGTAACAAACAGTCCGTTACTGATGTTCTGATCAATGCTGGCTTTGATGAAACGAAACCTACTTGTTTTGTCTGGGAAGGCGTGACGAATTATCTGTCCCCGGAGGCAGTCGATGGAACACTTCGGCAGATTGCAAAGGTTGCTAAGGGGAGTATCCTGCTTTTTACGTACGTTGATCGTAAAATTCTCGAAGAACCAGACCTTTTCTTTGGCGGAGGAAAACTATTGTCCAGACTTCACTCATACGGTGAGCCATGGACTTTTGGCTTGTATACCGATGAGATTGATCAATACCTTGCTGAAAGGAAACTGCAATTGATATATGACGTAAGCGTTGCCGATGTGTGGCGGCGGGCAGGCCGTCCCAGCTCTGAAATACATGGATACGAATTCTATCGTCTTGTTTCTGCCAAGGTCCAGGTTTAATACTGTGGCATCCGAAGTTCTCGCTGAAGGAAGGGGTGCATATGGGGTATCGGAGCGGGCGAACACAACGGATGCCGACGATGAAAAACAGATTGAGTTGGTTAAGGGATTTTTCTAGGTGATCTGAATCCGGAACAATGATAATCTTCTAAAAAGGAACTACTATATTATACTCAAATCTGATTCACTTAGTATTCACGATGATTGATAAAAATGGATAAACTGCAAATTGATCCTAAATATTTGAGAATTATCTGCGATTCTCCTACGGACAATGCAAAATTTTTTAATTTTGATGCTTATGCATAAGCAATTTGCAGAATTATTGTATATCCGGAAAATTCCACGCCATTTAGTCTCATGTACTTGTGGATGATCGCTAACCACATGCGACGAGTGTTCTGGCTGGCATCTTTCAGGGCTGCGCTATCGGTATAAGCGAGGAGGTTCTCAACGCTCAGGTGCTTGTACAGCTCTTCAAGCGGCACATCCATGAACCGGGAAAAATGGAGCAATGCATCCCGGTAGGTTCTGATAGTTTGTGGCGAGCGCCCGGCTTTTTCGATCAGCGAGAGATAAAGCGGGACACTTCGTATCTTTTTTGTACTGGAAGAAACCATGATCAATTAGCGCCCTTAATGGGATAAAAAGTGTATATCTTGACGGAGTGTTACTAGTATGATCATTTACCTTGACGGGAAATACCTGCCCGAGGACCAGGCAAAGGTCTCCGTGTTCGATCACGGCCTGTTATACGGCGACGGTGTCTTTGAAGGGATCCGCGCATACAACGGCAGGATCTTCCGGCTCAAAGAGCACCTTGACCGTCTCTACGATTCGGCAAAAACGATCGATATCACGCCGCCGATTACTAAAGAGGAAATGAGCGAGGCGATCTGCGAGACAATGCGACGGAACAAGCTGACTGACGCTTACATACGCCCGATCATCACCCGGGGCATCGGCGACCTCGGGCTCGATCCCCGCAAGTGCAAGAAAGCATCCGTGATCGTGATCTGTGTGACGTGGGGTGCGATGTACGGCGACCTGTACGAGAAGGGGCTCAAGGCCATCACGGTCTCGGTCCGGCGCAATGCTGCCGAGTCCCTCCCGCCCAATGTAAAGAGTCTCAACTATCTCAACAACATCCTGGCAAAAATCGAGGCAAACTACAAGGGTGGCGACGAAGCGATCTTCTTTGATACAAACGGGTACGTGGCAGAAGGTTCCGGGGACAACCTGTATATTATCAAGAACGGTGAGATCCTCACTCCGTTCACGCTTAACAACCTCCGGGGTATCACCCGGATGGTTGTCCGCGAGATCGCCGAATCGCTCGGCATCACCTTCCGTGAGCAGAACCTCGGGTATTTCGATCTCTATACCGCGGACGAACTTATCTGCACTGGGACAGCGGCAGAAGTGGCACCGATCACCTGGGTCGACGGCAGGGTCATTGGCACAGGAAAGCCCGGCCCCATTACCCGGCAGCTCATGGCGGCTTTTAAGACCGTGACTGATATGGAAGGGTATCCCGTCTCGGGAAAAGCTGATGCAAAGAAGACCGGTACACGGAAGAAATAACCTTTTTTTACCGGCAGAATGCTCTTTTCCCGGATTCTTATGATACTACGATGAGTACCCACGCAAGCAGAATAACAGCGTAGAGCGTGATTAACAACGTCCTGATCCAGTGCGTTTTTAATATTTTGTCGAGATAGACGCTCTCCGGGCCGGCTTCGTCCCTGCTTAATGCCACCTGCCACCTGCCCCAGAATACTACGGTAAGGAGAAGAGACAACAGTTGGGCACCGATATTGCCGAATATTGCCCACGCGGGTGAACCGGGAGGATGAAAGAAAGTGAGTAATAATCCCCCGATAAGAGCGAGAGCTACCGGTGTAAAAATCCAATAGGGAAGTTTGTGCCAGTGGGTGGTCTGTATGGTAAGAAATTCTTTCTTACCAACGAGTTTCCATGTCCTGAATATATCTATCTCCATTGCCCAGATCGTCCCAACATTATAGAAGGCTAAGACCAGGTTCAACAGCAGGAAAACCGTGGCACCGTTTAGCATTTCAATTGTCTTGTATCAAAATTTTCTATTTATATGGATTTGCATCGTGCTCTATCCGTGCTATTTGAGATTTACAACCGATATTCTGTGCAAAGCCGTCCCTTTCCATAACCTATTTATTAAGCCGCGTAAAACTAGTTAGAGCAACGCGCTGCTATAGTGTAGACCGGCCAATCATGCGGGCCTTTCACGCCCGCGACTGGGGTTCAAATCCCCATAGCAGCACTCCGAACCGATGGCCAAATTCTCTGTTCTGAATTATTGAAAGTGAAAATTGCTTTTCAGATCGACAGCACCCTGTAGAGATCTCCAATCGCAGCCATCGTCTTGTAGCCCTTGTCCGTGATAATATAATCCCCCCGCTCGTGACGCTGGAGAATCATTCCTGAGTCCGTAAGCTTCCGGATGTGAAAGAGCAGATTGCCCCCTCGCAGACCGGTCAGCTGCGAAAGATCAGAAAATGTCCGTGTCTGAGTGGTAAGTGACTTGAGGATCTGAAAACGTTGGAGATTCGCAACAGGCTCCAATATGTCCTTTACCACGACCTCATCAAGGATTTCAAGGGCAGTATTTCCGTCTTCCCGTGCTTTAGCATAGATCCCCAGTGACTGCATCAGGTCGATCTGCTTTTCAAAAAGACGGTGGACCTGGATAAAACAGGTATCGCAACGATCATATGGACCCTTGCTCCGCATCATCATCATCTGCTCACGGTAAGATTGGATAATTTCATCCGAGACCTGCCCGTCTTTAATATGCTGTGCGGTATTCTGCAAGAAATCCATGAATACCCCGTAACATTTGTCCCGCATCTTGCAGTCCCCGACCATATGTGCGGAGAGATCCTCTTTCGCATTCTCGACCTGGTGGTTCGTGAAAAGGTCTGAATAATTTTTCTTCAGATCGGTAAGGACAGTATCAACATGCTGTTGGTTCGCCCGTTCAATGAACCTTTTCAGATCGGTCCGCAGCCCGGAGATCTCTGTTTTCAGCTCGCGGATCTCGGTCATTGTTCCCAGTGCTGCTCCCATATTCTCTTCCGGTGTTTAATTTGAACTATTATGACTATGCGGGTCATTTTTCTATCTCTAAAATCGTTTGTGTATTTTTATGACCCTCATCTATATATTCATAATCATGCAATGGTCAACCGGTGAAAATACTATGACCAAATCAGTTAAGGAACAAATCCACGCACAGATCAGCGGAGCCCTCAAAGGAGCAAAGTTTCCGATAGCAACGCCAAAAGACCTCATCGCTGCATTCCCGAACGGTGCGGACACAACCTGTCAAGTGGGAGACCTGAAGATGACCGCCGGTGAGGCAGGAAAACTCCTCAAGGCATCGGACTTTCCGTTCAAGAGTGCAAAGGCTGTCGCTGATGTTATCGTCGAGCGGGCAGGGCTGTAATCCCCGGACAGGGTTTATTGCTGGTGATATATCATGGCGAAACTAACTGCAGAGATGAAAGAAGCGTTTGGCAAGATGAAGATCTTCCCGGTTGCTACCGCATCAAAAGATGGTATGCCAAATGTGGTTCCTATCGGCGTTGTCGAACTCGTCAGCGATGATACGATCTGGATCACGGACAATTTCATGAACAAGTCGCTTGAAAATCTTAAGGCAAACCCGAAGATTGCCCTCTATATCTGGGGCCCGGAGATCAAGGGCTGCTTCCAGATCAAGGGTCATGCGACGGTCAAGACCAGCGGTAAGGATTTCGATGAGATGAAGGCAAAGATCAACAAGAAGAACCCGGCCCTTCCTGCACGTTCTCTTATAATCGTTAAGATCATCGATGTCTTCGAGTGCCAGCCGGGCCCGAATGCCGGCAGTAAAATCCTCTAATTTTTCTCAACTGTCATAACCCTGCGACCATGCGGTGCATAGTAGATAAGATTCACGTAATCGAAGGTCTTCATAGGGACGCAAGAGTAATTGAGGGAATTTTTCCTATATACACTATTACAAAAATGGAGAATGTATGGCATCAACCAATATGAGCGAATTATTGCTGGAGATGGCCAAAAGTCTTGGCGCTGATCTCGCCGGTATCGCTACCGTTGAAACATTGGCCGGTGGACCTCCATCCGCTGATCTTACCTATGTCCTTCCGACAGCCAAATCCGCAATTTGCTTTGCTTTAGCGTTGGATCAGACCAAGATAGAGCGATATCTGAAAAAAGAGAATCATGAAGAGCATAATCTCAATAAAATTCGGGCAACTACTCTTGCGAACGGAATCGCGCTTGAGATGTCGAATTTCCTCAATCAGCTCGGGTTTAAATCGGTCCCCATCTGCTCAAATTTCCAATACCGCCATTCGGAGGATACCAGATATTCAGACCGGAAACCCCTGATTTCACACCGGTATCTTGCAGCCAGATCCGGAATCGGGTGGTTTGGCTATTCAGGGCACATTATTACGAAGGAGTATGGCTCTGCAGTTATTTTCGGATCTGTCGTCACTGAAGCCGAGCTCTCGCCCACGGAACCACTCTCGGAACGTGAGAATTATTGCAATGGGTGTCGGTTATGCCGGGCAGTTTGCCCGTCAGGGTTCATCTCTCCTAACGAAACGACGACCGTTCAGCTTGGAAACCGGGAATTTTCCTACGCAAAACGAGGGATGTATACCCGATGTGCATACGTCTGTGGCGGGATAGCAGGTCTTGACAGATCAGGACAATGGTCAAACTGGTCTGCATCCCGGTATCCGATTCCTGAAGATGACCAGGATTTACTCCGGGAAATGGATCGGGCGATGCCCGCTTACCTTAAACGCACGCTGAATGATCATGTTTTTTACATATCATTCAGACCGGGCTATTCGCTGGATTATTCTTGTTCCCATTGTCAGTTAGTGTGTCATCCCGATCCTAACGTGAGAAAAGAACGATTTAAGATGGTGACTCAGGGAAGGGTTGTCGTACAGAATGATGACGGGTCATATAGTGCTGTCTCTCCAGAAGAAGCCACAAGAAGGCTTGATGCAATGGAGCCGGAACGGAGACGGTTATACGAGCCGGATATTATAAAAACAAGATAGCGACCATGATTATACTCTGAATTATTCTTTTTGCGTGGATCTTTTTTTTTTACAAAATCAAAAACGATGGCACCGGAAACCACACGCGCTAGGCAACATCTCCGGTTTTATTACCAGTCGCGCTATAACTACGCGTGATGCAGCTCCCGGCACGAACACACGTTTACCATTACAATCCCGGAACCATTCGATTTCTCGCTCACTGTTGCCAAGCCTGCGGGATGGTCGTGGTCCACCCGGAAGGAAATTTTCGACGACGGGACGCTCTGGGCCGGTGTACGGGTAGGCGCCATCCCGGCCGGGTTAGTGATGGCTGCCCATAAGAACCGGGTCAGGGTCCGGGCTTTCACCGCATCGCCCCTTGAAAATGAAGCAGAGCGCGATCTCAAGGATATCATCCGGACCGGCCTCGGCGCGGACGAAGACCTTGCCGCGTTCTACGCATTTGCACAGGACGACCCGGTATTGAGAAAAGCGGTCGCCGACCACCCCGGCATGCGGATAGGGAACCTAGAAGACATCTTCGGGGGCGTTGTTCTTGCCATTCTCCTCCAGATGGCTCCGATCGAAAGGAGCGAACAGATGATGGACGCCGTCCTCGCGCTCGCAGGTGCGGAGATCTCTTTTAACAATCACACGGTTACCCTCTGGCCCCGGGCAGAAGACATCGCATCCCTCGATCCGCTGCTCCTCCGCAGTAAAGCGAAGCTCGGGTACCGGGCCGAGCGCCTTGTCAAGGCGGCTCAGTATCTCACCACCCACCCAATTTCTCTCCGGGAGCCTGCGAAAACCCCGGAAGAGGAGGCCATGAAGGTACTCACCGCGATCCCCGGTATCGGGAAATACTCGGCGGCGATCATCTTTGGCCAGTCTACCCCGCCCATCGATGCGTGGAGCGTGGTGATCATGAGCGAGCTCTACGATCACAAGACACCGGCAAACTCCCGGCAGGAGATCGAGAGAGTCCAGAATGAGCTTGCGGCCCGGTGGGGAAAATGGAGCTGGCTTGCGTTTGCTTATATCCTCAACGATATCGACAACCTCTCCAAAGAGTACCCACTGTCCCGGGCTAGGTAGGCAGTATCTCCGGCTGGAGACCGTGAAATCAGGGAGATTTTTTGAGGAAGCGCGAGCTGGGCACCTGTGATGCTGCACGAGAAACAAAGAAATCCGGTTTATTAGACGTTGACGAAGATCCTTGGGCCATCAATCCTGATCGGGAATATCTGTGCATCGCCTGTCTTCACCGGGGCCATGATCTCCGCCATATGAACCATCATCTTCTGGAACTCTGGAGGAAGTTTCTCCGCTCCCTCAATCTTTGCCTCAACGGGCCCGGAGATCTTCTTCCCGGTAGTGACATCGAACCGTGAGAAATGGAGTGGGCAGGTGATGATCGTCCCATTAAGCGTCCCCATGGAGAGGGGGGCGCTCATATGGGGGCACCGATCGCCTATTGCATAGAACTTACCGTTAACATTCGCGATACACAGTTCTCTCCCGTCGACCTCCACATGTTTCATGGTTCCGGGCGTTATCTCACTTGTCTTTGCAACTTCGACAAAACTCATGACAGTTCACCTTTTGGGTATAATTTTCCTTTGACACATAACGATGATAAACTATTATTCTACAAGGCATTCTCAACTGCCGCCAGGATCATTTTCTTTGAGCTTGCTAACTCACCAGAACCTAACAAGCGAAAAAATGGAGCAGGGATCCCGGTCCCGCTCATATGCTTTTGAAACAGAGATACCAGTCTTTGCACTCGTATCCCTCGCTTAAGCGCTTGTCCATCTCGGCCGAGGTCTTTGGGGGGGCCACGACAACCTTGTCGCCCTGCTGCCAGTTGGCGGGCGTCGACACCTTGTATTTGTCGGTCGTTTGGAGCGCTTTTACGAGCCTGACGATTTCTGGCATGAACCGCCCGTTCTGCAGGGGATAGTAGATCATCGCCCGCATGATCCCCTTGTCATCGATGAAGAACACGCACCTGACTGCTGTAGTCGAGCTCTGGCCCGGGTGGATCATACCGTATTTCTTTGCCACTTTCATGTTCAGGTCAGCAATGACCGGGAACGGGATGACAACACCCATCTTTTCCTTGATATTGTGTACCCATGCTAGGTGTGCCGATACGCTGTCGACAGATAGCCCGATCAATTTCACGTTGAGCGCTGCAAGTTCATCATGAATCGCGGCGAACGCCATGAATTCGGTTGTACAGACCGGGGTGAAATCGGCGGGATGAGAAAATAGCACCACCCATTTCCCCTTCTGGTCTGATAGTTTGATCGGACCCTGAGTCGTTTCTGCTTCAAAATCCGGGGCAGGTTCTCCCAGAACCGGAAAACCAACGCACTCCTCTCCTGTCATACCTGAACCCCAGCTGATTTTTTCATGATTTCCGCTACATCATTTAATTTGCCAATAATTTCTTTCATGTTTTTTCACATCCAAAAATTTAAAGTTGGACAAGCACGTCGTTGCCATCGACCTTCACTTCATAAACTGGTTGATCGTACGTCTTGATCAGGCGCTGCTCTTCGGCAATACCTTCAAACATTTGCGCCACCGTTTTTTTCACTTTTTCAGGGCAGCCGGTAAACATTTCCTTGAGCCCACTAAGTTCCAAGACCGGCCCGGACATCAGTTTCCCGGTGGTTACGTCAAACTGTGAAGAATGCATGGGGCAGGTCACAATAGTGTCCATGAGGGTGCCCCGGGAGAGTCTGGCATTCTCGTGACCACAACGGTCACCGATAGCATAGAATTTCCCGCTGACATTCGCGATACATATCTCTTTCCCGTCGGCTTCAATGTGTTTCATGGTCCCGGCAGGAATCTCGCTTGTCTTTGCAACTTCGACAAAACTCATACGTTTCATTCCCTCTCTAATCTCGTTCTCTGTCCGCCCGCTCTCACTGCTCGATATGGCTCCCGTCGCAGAACGGCTTGTTCTCCGACTTCCCGCACCGGCAGAGCGTGAGCCGGTTCCTGACAATGTACTGTTTACCATCAGCAGACACAACGGGTATACCGCCCCGGACCCAGAGCGGGCCATGCTCTCCCTTGGGAGGGTACTCAATAACGGCAATCGACTTTTCCAGTTCCGGCTCGATGATCGTGCCGGTCTTCCGGTCCCTGATCACCAGTCGTCCTGACGGGCAGTTGCATGCCTCTTCTATAGCGGTAGCCCTCGCCTCTGGGATATCCGAGACTTTGGTAAGGTTCCAGATCCCGCCGGCCCTCATGCAGAACCGGGCATGAACGCAGAGGCCCTCATAATCATGCAGATCCAGTTCCGGGCCGGAGATGATCTCCGGGTACTTGAGGTACGGTTCATTCCCGGCAGTTTCGGTGCCATTAAAGGCGATCCTTGCGTGCGACCCGTCACAGAACGGCTTGTGTTGCGAGTGGCCGCACCGGCAGAGGGCATAGGTCTCCTGCACTGGATACCTCTTTACTTCCCGCCAAGTACGGCAGTAACCCTCGTCATCGTTGCAGATCTCCATCCGGATGAGCGGGACGCCGCCCGTGACAATATACGGGCCGTTTGTGCTCACTGTGATCTTCATGGAATCACTGGCTGATTCCGGTATTTTCCTGGTCTGTTCTTTCATAGTTAGCGTATGTCCTTGATTACCGGTTAACTATCATACGAAGATATACCCCCGGATAGGTATCTCATCTTTCGCCCGGGTCCGGGCTGACGCGACTGCTGTTTTTACATCAGGCCTATCTGCTGCATCAGCAGGATCTTGTCATAGAAGAGTTTCTCTTCGGTAATCTCCCCGTTCTTCCAGTGGGCGACCGTGCAGAACTCGACTTTGAACTTCTTTCCGGTCGGCTGGATCACATTTCCATCCGGTCCGGTCATCGGGCCTTTGAAAGTACCGGTAAAGTCGGCAACCGAACAGGTCCAGTCTCCCTGCCCGAACAGGGTCTTGTAGGGACGATTCCCGACCTTGTTGTCCGGGAAGGCTTTGAAAAAGGCGATCGCTTCTTCCTTGTGGGGCGGCCGGCCATGGGTCGGTTTTTCCTGCCCCGGCCAGAAGACATCGACCTGTGCTGCGTGGCGTTTTTCGAAGGTGGCCCAGTCCTGTGCATTCCAGGCGTCGTCCAGCGTCTGCATGAGACGCATGTTCTCTTCAACAGTTGACATATGCAGGTCTCCTTTGTTAACACGCGTGAATTGCGTGCAGGAGGGATAATGTTTTTGTAACTTATATACGGGGAAATGTCATAGAACCTATTATGAACGATTCCAAGTCTATTGCCCTCCTGCAGACGCTCGGGCTGACGACTTACGATGCAAAGGCGTACGAAGCGCTGGTGCGGATCGGTACCACCACCCCCTTTACCCTTGCAGAAGAGGCGGGCATTCCCCGGACAAAGATCTACGAGACCCTGAAAAGGCTCGAAAAGCAGGACTGGATCAGGGTCGAGAAAGGGAGGCCGGCAAAAATATCGCCGGTCTGTCCCAGCCAGGCAATCGGTGACCGGAAATCCGCATTCGATGCCGAGATCGACAGGATGGCAGACGAGTTTACCATGCATTATGAGAAACGCATGGAGGCGGACCCACCCGAGGCCCATATCATCCGCGGCATCGACAACATCGGTGTCAAGACGGCAGATATGATGAAGAGGGCCCGGACAAGCCTCTACTTGTTCGGCACGCTTTATTACCCGGAGGAGCTTGAAAGGATGAAACAGCTGATCGGTGCCGCCAGGCGGCGGGGGGTCATCATCCGGATATCGTCGAACAACCCGGCGCGGATAAAAGAGGAGATCGTGGATGTGTACGCATCCTTTTCGAAGGTGACAAGCGATATCCAGATCGCTCCGGAACCGTTCATCCGGACCCTGACCATCGATAGCAGGGAAATGCTCATGATGCTCCCTCTTCCTGAAGCGGAAGCAGCACACCGCGAAAACCTGATCGCACTTTGGATTGCAAATGATATGGTAACTAAGGCGATCAATAATGCCTTCAATATTATGTGGGAGAACCCGAAATGGAAAGAAATGGTTACCTAAAAAATCAGCATACATGTCGTGAAGAAAATAAAAGAGGATGGTATCAGTGCTTGGGGAACTGGATATCAAAGTAGATGCTCTTGCCCGATGCCCGGAGAGGAATCCCGTAGGCAACGCTGCATCCTTTCAGGTACCCGGCTTTGAGGGCGACATAACCTTCGGTGAACATGATCCGGTTGTCGACATTGTGGATAGCAGCGGTCTTGACGGCTGAGCCGACAGCGATACCCAGATCCGAGATCTTGAGCACGCAATTCGGGCCCGCATAGGCAGAGCCCTTGTTCTTCTTGGTTTTCTGCGCTGCTGCCATCTCTGCGCAGGTCGCATACCCACACCCGCCGCAGTTGATGCCGAGTGTCTTTCGACCTTCGACCCCGATAAGGACCGAGGCGTCACTTGCCTTTACCTGTTCCCCGTTGATCCTGAGGAAATCCATGCCGGTCGTTTTTGCCTCGGCGATCATAAGATCACCGAGCTCTTTCTGTTCTTTCCCGGTTACGATCTCGATCTTGATCGAGTCAAGGCCGCAGGCTTTCGGTGCCGTCCGGGCGGCAAGCGCCATGAGGCCGGCAACGTCTTTTACTGCATCAGATTCAATGGTCATACCCGAAGATTGACGCCGGCAGGTAATAAACCATAAAGTTTCCTTGGTGTAACCGGGTGATCACGAGACCGCGGATATCAGCCCGCCGGACGTAACCTATAAGCAGGATCAGGGGAAAACGTATGAAAACTCTTATCTCCGTGCTGGCTGGGGACAGGAGACACTAAAAAACCCTTTCAGGACCACGCAATACTACACAAGGAGAATGCATATACGTCTGCATTGTCATCAGCAATACACCAAGAACCCACTGGGGAAGATGCGACCCTGCTTACACTCTATGCGCTTGCAGGTGAGGAATGCGGGGAGTTTGTCACCTTGCAACCACGCATCTTCCGCCGGATCCGGAAGCAGCTTCTTACGTTTGGGCACGCGTTTATAGACCACCCGGCCGTGCTCAGCGTCGAGGTCAGGGAACTCCCGGCGCACGAGATGCGTCGTGCCGAAGAAGAACTCTGGATCCACGATAACCAGCAGAAAGCAGATACTGCGACAGACCGGCTGTTTGCGGCATTTGCTGGTACCCAGTTAGTCGGTGTTGCCCGGTGTTCCCGGCATCTAGATAGCTTTGAAGTAGACGGCGTTTATGTCCTCGAAGAGTACCGGCACCGGGGATTTGCCCGCCTGGTCATGAGACGGCTGATCGAGGAGTGCGGCCGGCACGAGATGCTGTACCTGCATGCGAAGCCGGAACTGGTTGACTTCTACCGGGAGATGGGTTTTGTCCCGGCCCCCGAGATTCCGGTGACGATCCGGCCCGGGCAGGGCACAGCCAATTATTCGGGGAGCTGTCCCATGAAGCGCGACCCCACTCCTCTCCCGGGAGACCGGGATGCATAACGGGGATGTGCCTTCATGCTCGGCCTGATCTTTGGGATTGTCGTCATCTTTTTCCTTGCCGGCGCGGTCATCGCCCTTTTGGGAGCGACGCGGGACAGCCGGACCTCACGCACTCTCTCGCTTGCCTGTATTGCGGCTGCCTCGGCGCTTCTTACGGTGCTCTCGCTCATTATCCTGGTCACCGGCACGTCTCTTGCTTTTACCGCCTGGCAGCCCTTCCCGGGGATCGCGGTAGCATTTTTTATCGACCGGCTCGCCGCGTTCTTCCTGTTCCTCATAGGGATCGTTGCAGCCTGTGTCGCGGTCTACAGCACCGGGTACGTTGAGCATATGGAGGGCGGGAGCCGTCGCAACCTTCTCTGCGGCTGCATCGGTCTCTTCGTGCTCGCCATGGTGCTTGTGGTTGCCTCGGAAAACACGATCTCGTTTCTCGTGTTCTGGGAGCTTATGGCAGTGGTCTCCTTTTTCCTCGTGATGTACGAGTATACACACGCCGAGACACGGAAAGCCGGGATCTTCTATTTCGTGATGACCCAGCTCTCGACCCTCTTTGTAATGCTCGGGATCATTGCCCTTTTTGTCGCTTCCGGTTCGTTTGCGATCGCCCCGGTGCATCTTCCCGCTGTGTCGATGCCTCTGGTCACGGTCGCGTTTCTCTCGCTTTTTATCGGCTTTGCCATCAAGGCCGGGATCATTCCGTTTCACAAGTGGCTCCCGTACGCCCATCCGGCAAGTCCCACGCCCGTCTCGGCGCTCATGTCCGGCGTGATGCTCAAGGTCGCCGTCTATGGTCTCCTCCGGTTTATTATCACGGTGTTCTCGCCGGATCTCTGGTGGGGTGTCCTGATCCTTATCGCCGGTATTGCGTCGGCTGTGCTCGGCGTGATCTACGCAATCAAGGAAGACGACATCAAGGGGCTCCTTGCGTACTCAAGCATCGAGAATATCGGCATCATCTTTGTGGGCATTGGTCTGTATGTAATCTTCTCCTGCGCGGGACTTCCCCTGCTTGCAACCATCAGCCTGCTTGCCGCGCTCTTCCACTCTCTCAACCATGCGCTCTTCAAAAGCCTCCTCTTCCTCACGGCCGGCTCAGTAGTGCACGCCACACACACCCGCGACATCGAGAAGATGGGCGGCCTTTCCGGCAAGATGCCCGTTACCTCCGCCCTCTTTTTTACCGGAGCTGCTGCCATTGCCGCGCTCCCGCCGCTCAACGGTTTTGCCAGCGAACTGCTGGTCTACACGGCGTTCTTTGAGTCCGTCTCCATGGTCGACCCACTCATAAAAATACTCCTGTTCATCTGTCTTGCCCTCTTTGCGCTCACCAGTGCCCTTTCTGCTGCCTGCTTTGTGAAGGCCTTTGGCTCCATCTTCCTCGCCCGGTCGCGGTCACCGGAGTGTGAGGAAGCCCACGAGGTCGGCCTTTCGATGCTTGCCGGCCCGGCCATCCTTGCCGCCGCGTGTGTCATTCTGGGGGTCTTCTCGTACCAGATCCTCACCGCGTTCGGCTATGTGCTTCCCATCCCCGACCTTCTTCTCGTGAGCATGCTGCTCCTTTTCATGGCAGCGCTCACGTACGTTGTCCTGTATTTTACCGCATCCCACGAGGTCAGGATCAGCGAAACCTGGGGATGCGGTGCGCGGTCGCTGCCCTCCTCGACCGAGTATACCGGACACGGGTTCTCGGAGCCGATTGTTACAATCTTTTCTTCCATCTACCGGACCAAAAAGACGAGCACCAAAACATACTACGACCAGCACGAATGCATCTTTGCTGAGGGAACAGCAGAGATCCGGCTGGTAAAGTTCTTCGAGGAGTACCTCTACCTCCCGGTTGCACGGGGAACGTGCCGTGCTGCCGGTTTGGTTGCCCGCATGCAGAACGGGTGCCTTGACACCTACCTTCTGTATGTCTTCCTTGCCGTGGTCGCCGTCATCCTCTTCCTGGGGGTACTCGCATGATCCCGGAGTTCCTGCTGTACGGTATCATCAACACCGTCAGTGTCGTTCTTATTGCGCCGCTCTTCGTGAGCCTGGTAAAGAAGGTCAAAGCGTGGACACAGGGGCGGCAGGGGCCATCGATTTTCCAGACCTATTACACGCTCGCGAAGCTCCTCAAAAAGGAAGTGATCTATTCCCCCAATGCATCCCGGATCACAAGGATTACACCGTGGGTCTGCATCGCTGCCATCCTTACTGCCTCGCTCTTTGTCCCGCTCGTCTATGTCACGGAGCCGGCTGGAGGCATCGGAAATATTATCCTCTTCTTGTACCTGCTGGTGCTCGCCCGGTTCTTCATGGCGCTGGGCGGCCTCGATGCAGGGAGCACATTCGGCGGTATGGGCAGCTCCCGGGAGATGAGCATCGCGGCGGTCATCGAACCAACTACGATTATTGTCTTTGCCGCACTCGCATTTGTCTTTAAATCCCTCAATATCATCGATATGGCCACGGTGGCGGCTACAACCGGTACCCCGGTGACCCCGGTACTGATATTGCTTGGAATCTCTCTTTTTATTATCCTGATCGTTGAGACCGCACGCATCCCGGTCGATAACCCGGAGACCCATCTCGAGCTGACCATGATCCACGAAGGCATGATCCTCGAACAATCGGGCCGGAATCTTGCACTCCTCGAACTCTCGTCTGCCATAAAACAGGTAATCCTGATGGGACTGCTCATCAACCTTATCATCCCATGGGGGATCGCCACCACACTCACTCCTGCCACTATTGCCGCCGCCTTTGTTCTCTTTATCGGAAAAGCTGCCCTTCTTGCCCTTGTGATGGGGCTCTTTGAGTCATCCATGGCAAAGATGCGGTTCTTCCGGCTGCCAAGCCTCTTTATGATGGCGTTCTTCTTCTCTACCCTTATCATCATCATCGAGGTGTTCGCATGATCGACCCTGCATTTTTTGATGGGATCGTCAAGATCCTGTTCGTCTGCGTGATCGTTACGTCGGCGTATATCATCACAACAAAGAACCTCATCAGTCTGGTCAGGGTCTACGCGCTCCAGTCGCTTACTCTCGTTATTATCGCTCTTGGCGTCGCGTGGTACGAGAATGAGCCGATCCTCCTTGCCATTGCGATCCTCACGCTGGTCTTCAAAGTGTGCCTGATACCGTACTTCATTGCGACCATCCAGGAGAAGATCCGGATAAAACGCGATATCGACTTCCATTTCCTCAGCCCGACGAGTTCGCTTCTGATCTCGCTTGCGCTAATGATCGTCGTCTACATCACCCTCTCCCGTATCATCCCGGATACAACGATAAACGGAAGCCTCTTTTTCTTTGGGGCGGTGATTGGGGTCTCTCTTGTCCTGATGGGCATGATGGTGACCTTCTCACGGAAAAGGGCGATCACGAAAGTGCTGGGATACCTCTCGATGGAAAACGGCGTCCTCCTCTTTGGCATCTTTGTAACCGAGCTCCCGTTCATCATCGAGTTCCTGATCGTCATCGATCTGGTCATCCTTATCATCCTGACGACCATCCTTACCGTCGGGATTGATTCGACGCTCGAGGAGTACCATAACCGGCTCCACCGGTTCTACCTCTGGGAAGAGCAGGAGGTGTCCCCATGATTCTCATCGCCTTTGTGGCCTGCGCCCTCGTTGCGATCATTCTTGTCGCCCTCAGCCACACAAACCAGCAGATGAATGCGGCCGCCGCCGGGCAGGGGATCATTTACTTAGCGATCACCCTGTACATTCTCCTGTTCGTGCAAATCCCTGTCAACACTTTCATTGTAGGCAGCGGGTACTTTTTCATCGACCACCTCGGCCTCTTGGAAGTGCTGGTTGCAACCTTCATTTTCTTACTCGCTGCCGTGTATGCCCGGGGCTATATCAGCAATCTGCTTGCAAACAGGGAGCTGGAACAGGGGAGCCTGAAGCTCTTCTATGCCGCGTGGTGCCTGCTCGAACTGGTCATTGTTCTTGCTTTTTTCTCGGACAATCTGGCGCTCTTCTGGATCTTTGCTGAGATGACAACGATCATATCGGCGATGCTTATCGCGATACTCTCGGCGAAGGAGAATATCGACGCGGCGCTCAAGTACATCTTCGTTGCATCGGTGGCTATGATCTTCGCCTTTGTCGGGCTTATCTTCCTCTTTGAAATCTCTCGTTCCACGCTTGGCGACGGTACCCTCAACTGGACAGCCCTGATGCAGCATGCCTCTGCATTCCCCCCTGTAATGATGATCGCCGCCTTTATGTTCATCTTTATCGGGTTTGCCGCAAAGTCCGGCATCTTCCCGTTCCATACATGGCTTCCCGAGGCCCATGCCAAGGCGCCCTCTGCGGTGAGTGCAGTCCTCTCAGGAGTGCTCCTGAACATAGGGATCTACGGTATAATCCGGGTATTTGCCATTGTCCACCAGACTGATGCTTCGGCCGTAGTTGCCCCGGCAATCCTGCTCTTTGGCATCTTCTCGATTGCCATTGCCGCGTTCTCCATGCTGCCTGAAAAGAATCTCAAGAAACTAATCGCATTTTCAAGTATCGAGAACATGGGTATCATCCTGGTTGGCATTGCTGTCGCTACACCGGTTGCGATCTTCTGGGTACTTTTCCAGGTTATCGCGCACGCCCTCACGAAAGCCTCGCTCTTCTTCTCAGCCGGTATCCTGCACCGGCAATACCGGAGTCATATTTCTGCCGATGCCCCTGATGACATCCACGACGTGTTCCGGTTCCAGCCGTTCGCGGCATGGGGGATCATCCTCGGAGGGCTCGCGATCATCGGTATGCCACCCTTTATGGCCTTTTTCTCAAAATTCCTCATCCTGCTCTCTCTCGGATCGCTTTCACTCTGGGTGCTTACGGTTGTCCTCATCCTCATCTTGATAGCCGCTGCCGCCCTCGGGAACTTCGTTATCAGCATGTTTACCCGCACCACACCACCGGACGAAAACCCTGAACTAGTTCCTTACCGGACACCGCTCTCCATGCAGATCCCGATTGTGATCCTGCTTGCCCTCGTTCTTGTACTCGGGCTTATGTTCCCTGCCGGAGGATCTGCTTTTCTCTCCCAGATAGTTACGGAGTTGAGGTTCTGATGACCCAGACTGAAATCACCGGGGAAGATGCCGCCACTGCAGCAGTCCGGGAAATTTTTGGTAGTGCCGCTACGCCAGCCCGGATTACGTATGGATGCAGCGGGGAGTATTCCGTCAACGTCAATAAACAGGAATTTGGCCAAGCCATCCCCATTCTTACTGCACAGAAATGGGTCCTGATCGGATTGTTTTGTTCTGAAGGTACTGGCGGCGAAGAGCATGTGCTCCGGTATGTTTTCGAACACCACGACAGCATCCTCGTCCTTGTCCGGAATATTACCGGAAAACAGGCGACCTCCATTGCCGCGGTCTTTCCTTCGGCTACATGGCCGGAACGGGAATGCCGGGACATGTTCGGGATCGAATTCGACGGCGCGTTTGACACCCGGCGACTCGTCCTGCATGAGGAATATCCTGATATGTTTCACCCGCTGGAAAAGGGATGCGCCAATGCGCCAGTTACCCCGGTAAAAACGATCAACGCGTCTGATTTCTACCAGTTCCGGAACGTGAGCGGCGACGGCGTCTATCAGGTCCCGGTCGGGCCGGTCCATGCCGGCATCATCGAGCCCGGTCACTTCCGGTTCAGCGTGATCGGGGAGACGGTCTTCAACCTCGAGGTCCGCCTGTTCTATACTCACCGGGGGATCGAGAAACTGGCAGAAGGGAAGGCTCCAATGGACTGCACGAAGATCGCAGAAGCGGTCAGCGGAGACGAATCAGCGGCAAATGCGACGGGGTTTTGCATGGCAGTCGAACGACTCTCCGGGATCACCGTGCCTGAACGCGCTTGGCACATCCGGACGGTCCTCTGCGAGTCCGAAAGGATCTGTTCCCACCTCGGCGATCTGGCAGGCATGCTGACCGACGTCGCATTTGCTCTTGGTGCCAGCCAGTTTGCCGTGTTGCGCGAGGAGATGTTGCGCGAGAACGCGAAGCTTTCCGGCTCCCGGTTCCTACGGGGAATGATCTGTCCGGGCGGGGTCACGCGGGATATCCCGGCCGTAACCCTAACCGGTTTTAAGAATTATCTTAGACGGTTCAAAAAACAGTTCAGGACCGGGCTTTCCATCGTGCTCTCGACAACCTCGGTGATCGACCGGTTCGCGCAGACCGGGATCATCAAAAAACCGCTGCTTGCCCCCCTCAATATCACCGGCCCGGTTGCTCGTGCTTCCGGTGGCGAGATGGATGTTCGGGTGGACCATCCGTACGGGATTTATGACCGCTTCGTTCCTACGCTCATGCCCCTGGCCGATGGCGATGTCCTTGCCAGGTTCACGGTAAAAGCAGCGGAGATCCTAGATGCACTCGACTTGATCGAACAGGTTATCGCCGCTATCCCTGACGGGCAGATGTGCAGCGACGAACCTGTCCGAGATGGCTGTGCGCTCGCGCTTGTAGAGTCCCCGCGGGGGCAGAACCTCTGCTGGGTGGAGGTACAGGGTGGAAAAATCAGCCGTTACAAGGTGAGAACAGCTTCATACTGCAACTGGCTCACCCTTGAGCATGCAGTACCCGGCAATATCATTGCCGATTTCCCGGTTATCAACAAGAGCCTGAATCTGTCGTACGCCGGGACAGACCTATGAGGTGAAACGCGATGGTCAATGCATTTTCCTGTCTGATAAAAAAGAAAGTGACCGGTTCGCTTCCGTTACCGGAAGATGAAATGGAAAGACTCGGCCGCGAGATAAAACAGGAGATCGATACGCGGTTCGGGCGGAGCCTTGCCGTCCGTGAACTGGATGCTGGCAGCGACAATGCTGCCGAGATCGAAGTAAATAATCTCAGCAATGCATTCTACGATGTAGAGCGGTTTGGCATCACGTTCGTTGCTTCACCCCGGCATGCCGATGTCTTAATCGTGACCGGCGCGATCACGCACAATATGGCTACCGCCGTAAAAAAGACTTACGATGCGATGCCGTCTCCCAAATTCGTTGTAGCTGTCGGGGATGATGCCTGCAATGGCGGGATCTATACCGGGACGTACGCGGTCCTTGGCGGGGCAGACAAAATCCTACCGGTTGATCTCAAGATCCCCGGAACCCCCCCCACTCCACTCCAGATCCTCACCGGCCTGCTTGTCCTGATGCGAAACGCAGGGAAAAAAACCTGACTGTACCAAGACAGAAGGGATTCTGTGTCAGAGCGTGAGGTTCTGCCGCTCCGTACTACCGGGAGCTAAACCGATATTTTTCTTTTGGGACGATCATTTCGAACCGGGCGCCCTTTCCGGTCAGGCCGTTCTCAGCTATAGCAATACCGGTAATTGACAGGATCTCGCGGCACAGGAACAGGCCGAACCCGGTATTTTTCCCAAAACCTTTGGTAAAAAGGTGCTTTTTATCTTTCGGGGAGATACCGGCCCCGTCATCCTCGCAGATGAGTACTATGCCGCCATCAGATTCCTGCGCTGATACATGGATGGCGGTCATCCGATCGCCTCCATACCTGAGCGCATTATCGATGAGGTTGTAGAATACCTTCTCGAAGAGCGGATCGGCAAGGATTTCGAAATCCTTCCGGTCGACCTGTACCCGGACATCGCGCATAGGCAGCTGCGAGGTTGCACGCATGACACTTGCGTTTACGTTCTGCCATGTCGCCGATCGTATTCCCATATTCTGGTAATCCCGGGTGAATGCGATCTGGTGCTCTATTGTTTCTAGAATCTTCTCTTCTTTTTGTTGGTATCCAAGAACCACCGGGTCTTGGATCTGATTACGGGAGAGGGCCAGATAACTCCTGAGGGTCAGAAGCTGGTTCTGGATATCATGGCGGGTGATGCCGGAAAGAAGGTTGAGTTTCCTGTTCGCTTCCCTGATCGCGTCTTCCATCATCTTACGCCCGGTGATATCCTGCACGATGCCGTGCATCTGGACAATCTTTCCCTGACTGTCTCGTTTAACACCCCCAAAGACAGAGGTCCATATCCTGCTGCCATCGGGCCGGACCACTTCCAGTTCAAGGTTGTAGGGCTCTCCGGTGGCTAAAACCTTTTCGGCTGCATTCCGCAGGTGATCCCAGCTTTCAGGAGTAAAATACCGTGCAAGTTCAGCGAGAGGGGGTGCGGGTTTCGCAGTATCCCATCCCATGATCCTGCAGAGTTCATCGGAGCAGATCCCGGTATTCGTCTCCAGCGACCACTCCCATACGCCGATATGGGCAAGGTGGTGCGCTTCGGTCAGTTTTTCCTGTGCGGACCGGAGATCCCGTTCAATCTGCTTCTGTGCGGTAATGTCATGGATAATGCCCTGGAACCCGACAAGGTTACCCTCGGCATCCTTTCGCGCGACGGCTGAAATCACGGTACGAAGGATACTCCCATCCTTTTTTTTCAGGTCAATCGGATAATCTTTCACGAACCCCTGCCCGCATACGGTCCGGACAAACACTTCCCGTTCCTCAGGATTTGCATAGAGATCATTTACCGTGACCCGTGCAAGGTCTTCCCTGCTTTCATAGCCTATGGCACCGACTGCTGCATCGTTGAAGTCGACGACGATGCCGTCTTTTGACGTGATAAAAACACAATCCCGCGTTGTGGAAAAGAATGCCCGGTATTTCTCCTCGCTTTCGCGCAACGCCTCCTCCGCCCGCCTGCGTTCGGTAATGTCCCGGATTGACTCGATTGCTCCGACAATCTCCCCCTTCTGGTCGTACAGCGGGCTTGCCTTTCCCCACAGTGTTTTTGTCTCTCCCCCCAGGCGCGGGAGAGTGGTTTCAGCAGCAAGCATTGCGCCGGTCCGGACAATATGTGAATATCTCTCTTTGATCTCTTCGGGAGGTGCGAAGATCAGATCAATCAAGATCGGCCGGCGTTCTCCGTAGAAGGGGAGTGCATACTCGTAATTCCCCTTCCCCAGCATCTGACTAACAGGTATGCCGGTCATCTCTTCGATTGCCCGGTTCCACGCGATGACGATTCCGTTTTTGTCAATGGCAATCGTTGCATCGGGAAGGAAGTTGATGATATCCTGTTCCCGGCGTTCATGGTTACGGATGCTTATCTCGGCTCTCTTTCGTTGTATTGCCCGTTGAACTTTGTACGCAAGCTCGGTAAACTGGGAGACAGGTTCCCCGCCTTTCTGAAGGTAGAAATCGGCACCTTCATTCAGGGCCTGGATGACAATCTCCTCCCTGCCACGGCCGGTAAAGAGAATGAACGGAATGGTATTGCCGGAACCTCTGACCTGTTTGAGAAATTCAATGCCGTCCATGTCCGGCATCAGGTAATCGGAAATTATCGCATCGTAGGTTGTTGACTGCAGGAGAGACAGGGCGGCGGGCGCATTGGTAATGACGTCAACCGTGAACTGTCCGTTCTGTTCCAGAAAGAGTTTTCCGATCTCAAGAAGACCAGGTTCATCGTCGACGTAGAGGACAGTATACATGGAGTATTCCTGAACAGCATCCAGATATTGAACGACTGATAATATAAAACACTCGAAATGGATATTGGGCCGAACCAGATTTCATTGATTCCATGGGTGACCTGCAAATCGGGTTCCGGGAGAAGGATTGCTCCAGCCGGGCACCCTTGCCGATTTTTCGCGAGGGGGGTCACAGCAATAAGGCAACTGTCGCTCCAAGGATCGCGGTAAAAAGGAATGCGTCAAAAAAACCTGCCACTGTAGCAATAATTCCGGCAATAAAAGGAAGTATCGTCATGCCAAGATAACTGGAAGTCGAAAAGAGGCCCATGATACATCCCTGATGCTCCTCCTTGGCAAGGACGGTCATCTGGGCAACCATAACGATCCCGGCTAAAGCACCGAGCACAACGAACCCGAGCGGGGATTTATACGTCAGGATGACGCCGCCTATCATGAGCACCGCCGACCACCGGATTGCGGGTAGTGCCGGGACCGAAAACCGGGAGAAGACAAGGACGGTGAAAATGGTCGTCACGCTCATGCCAGCGATCCACAGACCGAGAACATCCGCAGGTTCACCGGAAAATGAAGGGTACAGCGAGGTGACCGCTCCCGTAATGCCAACGAGAATGATTGCGGAATACCACAATGGGCAGTGGGAGATGGAAAGTGCGACGATCTCCCGTAACTGGAGTCCCCTGTTACATTCTCCCGTTTCCCGGAAACCGAGCTTCCGGTGAATGAACCGGCCTTAGCGTCTCGCCGATAAAAACACTTGAAACCAGAGCTGCAAGTGAGAGTACTGTAAAGACGCCAATTCCGAGAGCAGGCTGCACAAACCGGATGGCGAGCCAGCCGGATGCGGCAAGCCCGATAACGAGCCCGAAATTGAGCATTGCCAGATAATAGCCGCTCAGGCGGGTGTGATCAGGCTGCGTGTTGACATACGACATCCCGGCAGCGATAAAGAGACCGGCACCGACACCTTCTACCAAACGGAGGACAAGTACCGGCAGCTGCCCGGTGGTAGAGAAAAGCAATGCCCCGCTTGCGACAGTGAGCGCGAGGCCCGCACGGATGATTGGTGTCCTACCATATCGATCGGAGAGGATACCCCCCGGGAGCGTCGATAAAAACGCCCCCAGAAAATACGCGGCATAGATGGCACCTTCCCACGCAGGGCCGGTGGCAAACGCCGGGCAGCACCGGGACAATCGCGTTGGAGAGGGCCATAACCGCAAATACGCCCAGGCAGACAACAAAGAGGTATGCCTTCATGGATATCCGGGTTATACCATGCGGTACGTCTCAAGATTCATCGGCGAATGTGTCTGGATATGGTAGCGTTTGTAGATGGAGCTGGCAAGGTCAATGGTATTGTTTTCGTCACCGTGGATGCAGAAGATTTTCTCAGGCCGGGGCTGGATCTGGCCAATGTAATTCATCAGCTGGCGGCGATCGGAATGCCCCGAGAACCCGTCAATGGTGTCGATCTCGAGGTTTATCGTAATAGTTCCTTTTCCGGCCAAGGGGTACCTCGCGCCATCCTTTCTGGATGCGGCGTCCCTGTGTGCCATCTGCCTGGTACCCGACAAAGACAAGTGCATTTCTCTCATCTTCTGCGAGGTTAAGCAGGTACTCCATGACGGGCCCGCCGTTGAGCATGCCACTTGTGGATATGATCACGCACGGGTCGCCGTTGATCACTTTATCCCGGAGATCGGAAGAGTCCACTTGTTGGAAACAATCAGCGAGGAAGGGATTCATCCCCTCCCGGAAGATCAGGTTGCGGAGATCGTTATTGAGGTACTCCGGGTAGGTGGTGTGGATTGCTGTTGCCTCGCGGATCATGCCGTCGAGGTAGATCTTGACCTGCGGGATCTTGCCAAGACGCATACCCTCTTCAAGGGCGAGCATGACTTCCTGAGACCTGCCAACAGCAAATGCGGGTATGATCACCTTGCCGCCACGTGAGAGCACCTTGTTAATGGTCTCATACAGCTTGAGCTCAGCATCCGAACGGGGTGGCTGAAAGTCGTTTGAGCCGCCGTAGGTGCTCTCCATGAAAAGCGCCTCCAGCCGGGGGAACTGGTTGATGGCCGGGTTAAAAAGACGGCTTTTGCTGTAGTTGAAGTCCCCGGTGAACGCTATGTTGTATAAACCATCGCCGATGTGGAAATGGGCGATCGCAGATCCCAGAATATGCCCTGCATTATGGAACGTGAGCCTGATGTCCGGCGCGATGTCAGTGACACTGCCATAATTGAGTGTAATCGAATGCCGGATGTACGTCTTGACCTCATTGGAACTGTATGGGATCTTACGATCTTCCTTATTAATTACGTCCAGGTAGTCAAGCTGGAGCATCGCGGAGAGATCCCGGGTCGGAGGGGTCGAATAGACCGGCCCTTCGTACCCGTACCTGTAGAGGAGTGGGATGAGTGCACAGTGGTCGAGGTGCGCGTGGGTAAGGACAACGGCATCGAGCTGGGCAAGAGGGTGTATTTCCGGGTACGTACAGGTAGGGAGTGCCGTTTGAGTTGTCCGGTTTTTCCCCGCAATCGATGAGGACGCGACTGTCCGGAGTGGTGAGCAGGAAAGCGGCCCGGCCGACTTCGCGACAGCACCCAAGAGTAGTAACCCGCACCCATTGGTCTTTCCGGGGAGCGTCTTTGTTTGCGTCATCGCGGCCCGGGATGTCGCGGTGGATCCTTCGCCCGATGGTGCGGAGGAACATTTTGCGTTCCTCGTTGACCGAGCGCAGGTACTGGCGGATCTGCTTTATCGGTACTGCTTTCGATGGGAGGGGTGCGGACAACCTTTGGTGTCCAGCCAATGTGTTTAGTGATCTCCCGTAAGGTGATCCCGTTCTTACCGATAACAACGCCGGGCTTTTCTGCCTCTATGAGGACTTCTCCGGTATCCGGGTCGAAAAAAATGTCCGTAATGCCAGAAGATTCCGGTACTACTGCCCTTATTTCTGTTGCCGCTTTTTCCGGGTCTTCAAGGATGGTGGGACGGACGACAATACGTTTCCGGAGGTCGCGGGCAAGGATCCGGATGAGGTCGGCTTCGTCGGCGAACCGTTTGGGGTCATCAGTGTAGATGACCAGTTCGGGTCCTTCGAATTCAACCTCAGTTACCTTGATGCCTGCTGGCACCCGCTCATTAATCTTATCCTTGAGCTCTTTGAGCCGATCTTCAATCAACATAACAAAAGACGTCCTAAAAAGAGATTATGCGGAATTTTTGGCGAGATATTTTTTGAGCTGATCCTCATTGAGTTCCTGATACTTATCCTTGGTAATGATAACAACATGGATTCCTTCACCGGAACCGGCATCTCGTTTCATAGCAGACCTGAGTGCACGTACCTGCAAGCTCGGTGGCTTCATCCTCGCTCATGCCCGGGTGGTACCGGTCTTCCAGCACGCCATAGGCCATGGGGGATCCTGAACCAGTCGAGACAATATCCTCTTCCTTGGTTGCGCCGCCCATCGCATCGACCGAGTAGACGCTCGGCCCGTGTTCATCGATGCCGCCAACAAGCAACTGGACATAATACGGGAAATATCGGTTCTGGTTTAAGTAATTAGAGAGGAGGGTTGAAGCCGCCCCCACTGTAATCGCCCTCGACCTGCGTATCTGGTACAGGTTACACTCGACCGTTATAATCCGGGCCAGCTGCTGGGCGTCTCCTACTCCGCCGGCAATAGTCATACCGATCCTACCAGCGATTTGGTAGACTTTCTTTGCACGCTTGCTTGCAATCAGGTATCCCATGGTTGCACGCTTCTCAGTGGCAAGGATCACCCCTCCGGCAAATACCAGACCCACCGTCGTTGTCCCCGTCATAGATTCCTGATATTGTTCAGGCATATTACACCTCAAAAACAAATGAACGCTAAAAATCAATTAAAAGCGTTTTATGGTATTAGATGACACTGGAAAATTTAAAGGTTGTTATTCTGCATCTTCTTTGGCAAGGACCCGGATGAGATCCCGGTCATAGAGCATGGCCACCAGACGCTTGTCACCGTTGATTACCGGCAACTGGTCGACCCGTGACCTGCGCATCTTGAGTGCGCATTCGCTGACCTCTGAATTCTTGGGAACCGCTACGACATTTTTGACCATCGCAAGTTTTACCGGCCGGTTAGGTAGCTGCACCCGGGAGATACCGAAACTGATCGTATGGTTATCCCGGATACTCTCCCATGTCCATTCGTCATCATCGGTGCCGTTGGAGAAGTCACTTACCCCGACTGAATCCTCGATGCTCGAATTCCTGATGAGGTCGCGTTCTGAAATTATGCCTTGAAGTACGCTATCGGAATTCAGGATAGGAATGGCGTCGACCCCGGAGATTTCCATAACCCGTCCCACGAGCGGGAGAGGTGTGTCCTCCCAGAGGGCAAAGGTCGTGCTCGTGTAGGTATCCTTAATTTCTTCTTTTATTTTCATCTGGGCGATTGCGTGAATCAGGTCGGCTACCGAGAGCAGGCCGATCAGCTTGTTATCCTCGACCACAGGCAATCTTCGGATGCGATGCTTGACGAGCAGTCGGGCAGCATCGTGGATATCCGCATCCGGGCCGATCGTAATCGGTTTTGATGCCATGAGAAGCCCAAGCTGGGTCTCTTCGGGTTTGCGCAACAAATCTTTACGGGTGATAATGCCGACCAGTTTCTTGTTCTTGAGAACCGGAACACCTGATATGCCCGTCCTTTTTAAGATCTTGAGGACATCGTCGCGGTTACCGGGAATGTCAACATGGACAACATCCGAGGTCATATAGTCCTTAACTAACATATCCGTTATGATCTCACCACCATTGTCGTGACCGTACTGTGTGTTGTTATATAGGTGCTGACACTTCCCAAGAGGAGAGTGTCGGTTTTGCTCTTTCCATGGGAGCCGGAAATAATGAGATCCACTTTCTCTTTATGCGCAAGTGCAATGATCTCGGTGCCGGCATGGCCATGTTTTACATGAGAGACGAGAGAAACGCCGCTTAGTGCCGCAGTCTTCTTCGCTTTCTCAAGGACGGCCTTTCCCTCGTTCTCCAGTACGCGGTACATTATCTCAACGTTATTATCTGACGGGAGGGATGAGAAGAGACCGGTTTCTACTACGTAAACGGCGTGGAGCTTTGCGTTCCACACTTTTGCCTCGTCGACGGCCCGTTCGATCGCTTGGTCACTTGCGTTTGAACCGTCGATGGCTACGAGTATGTTAGTAAACACTGGCATCACCCAAAACAAACATGCCATTTTTATTGAGTTTTCAAATTAAAAACGTTATTCCCGATTGTCCCCAATTGAGCACGATTTACCAGAGAGGATAAGGGATCGCGGCTGAAAGAAAGAGCTGAGCGACCCGGATCGAACGTAAAGAGGGCTGCGCGTCCCCCTTTCCGGATAAAGAACGGTGAGCCGGTTAACTGCGATCCTGCCACTGCAGACCGGAACACAGTCTTTGGATCGAGACGATATATCGTCGATGTAAAGGCCATTTCTGAGAACATATCCGGAGGGACAAACATCACATTGTCTGTGCCAAGCATTATCGTACAGCCGAGTTCGAGCATTGTATGCAAAGGGGGATACCGGGCCGATGCGGTTACGCCCAGTATCCAGTTGGAACGGGGGCAGACTGCGATCGGAATCTCCTGGTCCGCACAAGCGCGGAGCTGTTTTTTAGTCGCATGGGTCATGTGAACAAGGAGATCCGGTTCAAAGGAAAGCGCTTCATCAATATCAGCGTTGTCGCGCTCTCCTGCGTGGAACGCGATCCGTTTTCCGGCGTTCCGGGCGGCCCTTACCTGATGTTCCAACCCGGCTGTGTCACGGGCGCTGCTCACGCCGAGACCCTCGGCAACATTTTCCCCCCCTCCCTCCCGAAGATGACGGGCTCGAAGTCGAGACCTACGGTGGCTTCCCGGAGCGCGTTCACACCGCTTCTGCCGCCCTCTCGAAAATCCGCGCATCCAAATGTCCCGGATCGGATCATACCATCGATGGAGGCTCGCATCCCTGCGATGAGGTCTTCCGGTGACGCGGCAGAGAGAAGCCGGTGCTTGAGGCCGTCAGGCGGGGTTACCATGCTTACCAGATCCCCGGTGCCGCCGCAATCCGTGGCAATCGTGTCAGCAAGATGCGTGTGGGCGTCGAAAAAGCTGGGCAGATCCAGAACGAGGGGGCCCGGGGATTCTCTTCGACTGCGGAGATATGACCCTTCTCGATAACAATATCGACCGGCCGGAGTAAGAGATCTTCACCGAGCAGGGCGTGACCGGACAGGATCTGGTGGTCGTTCATGGTTTACCGTGTCTCTCTTTTATATATCGAAAAATGAAATATATTTGTATGGCAAAGAAGCAAGGTGGAAGATTACTCTCATCGGCGGGTCTCGTTAACTATTACGAGAGCGAGGATCGTCGTGCAGTTCATATCAGTCCCATTACCGTTATGGCAATCGCCGCGGTGATCGGTATTATTGTCATGGTCTTCAATATCCTGTACGGCACTGCAGCATAACCCGGTTCAAAAAAGACCGGATCCGCTTTTTCCCTTACGAAGGGCAGTTTTCCTTAAGCAACCTGCGGGTAATATCTTCGGTTTTTGAGAAATACAGGTTGTCATGGCCGGTCCATGAAGGGCAGTTACGGAACAGTACCGCCGGGACGCCATTATTGCTCTCGCCCATAACAAAGTTGGCAAATCCGGCAATTTCGTCCACCACAGCCTCTTCCGTAATCTTGAGCTCGTGACCGAAGAGGTCTATATCGCCCCGGAAATCCCGGATAGCGGTAAACCCGCTCCACCCGATTGCGTGCCCGGTCTGTCCTCTCCTGAATGAACGGCCGCAGGTATCTGTGATAATCACACCTATCGTTTTTCCGGTAATCTGCCGGATCTCTTCTCTGACCTTTCCTGCCGCTTCCATGGGGTCGGATGGAAGGAAGATTACCCTGCCATCATCAATATTGCTCTGATCGACTCCGGCCCGAACTCCGATATGGCCAAAGGAGAGTTCAGAAAGAATGAAGGGATACTCCATGATGATGTCCTGCGAAGCATCGAGTACAGCCTGGACA
This sequence comes from uncultured Methanoregulaceae archaeon, assembly GCA_963737635.1. Classification (GTDB taxonomy): domain Archaea; phylum Halobacteriota; class Methanomicrobia; order Methanomicrobiales; family Methanospirillaceae; genus Methanoregula. The sequence goes on along the minus strand of CAVTTL010000001.1, from coordinate 2,009,016 downwards.
AAACGCGGGTCTTCTCCATTGAGTTTCCCCAGTCGTATCGCCCGGGGTGAAGGCGAGATTTCCGAGAGAGATTTTGTATACCCTTTTGCCTTCGAGTATACGGTGGAGGCAATAGAGATAATATCTCCATCTTCTATGATCACTCTCTCACAGATCATCGCCGCAATATTATCACCGGCCTTTATGAGGGGAAGTCCCCGGATACCTGTGACGACAATATTCTCCATAGTACTGGTTCTATGAGGTAATCGCACGATATAGGGGTTTCGTTTGGTTTTTAATTCCCGGTAAAAACATGAACCCGCTGATCTGCCGGATCCATCTGCGAGCGGAACAGCGTAATATACAACTCTTTCCCGGGATCAGCATCGGATATCAATAAATTTTTATAGGGGACACACTGAAGACCTCATGATTATGTACCACATTCTCCGGTGTCCGGGGTGCCGGGCATTCACCTACGTGGACCGGTTCCAGAAATGGAAACTGTGCCCGGTCTGTGGTCATGCATATGAGGTCTCTAAAGTTCCTGCATATCTCGAAGTTGAGGATTACCACGACGCGGAACATATCATACGGCAGATGGAAAAACACCTGCATGCCTATAAAAAAAAGGATTTTACTCCGGAGGAGTCCGAAGAATTGCGCCGGCATTATGCAGAATGGTTCAGAAAGAAATGTCAATAAAACCTGTTTTAGCTCTTTTCAGATAAACCGGAAAGTGATATCCTGATCAGGAGCATGTTGACAAGGACAATGCAAAGTTCAAGTGCCTGCGAAAAGAGATAATCCGTGCAGGTGACCTGTGGACCAGTACGATGTCGCCATTATCGGTGCCGGCCCGCGGCCTTTCCTGCGCGATCCATGTGGCTGGCCCGGATTTTCGCGTGCTTATCTTGGAAAAAAATCCCCGTCCCGGGGTGAAACTGAACATTTCCGGCACTGGCCAGTGCAATATTACGCATGATGGCGATATACGGACATTTTTTTCCCGGTACGGTTCGCATGGGCTGTTTCTCAAGCCGGCACTTTTATCCTTTCCTAATCAGGCACTCATCCGCTTTTTTGCAGAACGCGGTCTTCCTGTTGAGACAACCAAGGAAGGCAAGATCTTTCCGGCGAGCCGGAGCGCTCGTGATGTCTGCGATATCTTGGTTCAAGAATGCAAGGACCGGGGCGTCGTCCTGCAGTGCAGTGAACCGGTCAAACAAATCGGTTATACCAAGACAGGCTTCGCCATCCACACGACTGACCGGGAATTCTTTTCAAAAAACCTTGTTCTTGCCACCGGTGGGGCATCGTATCCCGGGACGGATCTACCGGGGACGGCTACCGGATGGCGGCGTCTCTGGGTCATTTGATAGCAGAGATCGGTCCAGCGCTTGCTCCTCTTGTGATTACAGATTTCCCGTTTACCTGCCTGGCCGGCATGACCTTTCCCGGGATGCCGTTTTCGGTCTGGCGCAAGAACCGTAAAATCGCTGGCGGGGAGGGTGATGTGCTCTTCACGCACACCGGTCTCTCCGGTCCCGGAATTCTTGATTGTTCCCGCGCGATCCGGGCAGGAGACGAGATCCGGCTTTCGTTTGTCGGGCCGGTCCCACGAGATTCGATAGAGCAGAAGATTCTTTCCGGCATTTCGATGGCTCCTTCCAAAACCATCAAAACCGTTATCGCAGGAATAGGGGTTCCCGAGCGGCTTTCCCGCTGTCTGCTTGATATGACCGGGATCCTGTCTGAAAGTACCGGCGCCCACCTTACTACCGCCAACCGTAACCGTCTCATTGATCTCCTCACCCAATGTCCGCTGGAAATTTTAGCCGTGGGAGACCTCTCGGTCGCGATGGTTACGCGTGGTGGTGTGGCACTTTCAGAAGTGCATCCAAAAACAATGGAATCGAAAGTGGTACCCGGATTGTATTTTGCTGGGGAGATTCTGGATATCGACGGTGACACCGGTGGTTTCAACCTTCAGGCTGCGTTCTCGACCGGTTTTCTTGCGGCGCAGGGAATTCGATTGCGCGCCGGGAAACATCTGGAATAACTTAAACTGGCGAATGAAGACGCGTTCACATTGTTCTGGAATGCGTCGTTGCCGGGTGTGAATACCGATGCTCTCTTTTTCTGAACATCTGTTCAGGCACGGTAGGTGAGTGATGCTAACTTATTTATTGAGGCAGGAACGAGCCATTCTGATAAACGTGCAGATTATTTCGGGGACTCTTTATGGATGAGGATTCCAGCACTCAACACGCCAGTTGTACTGATGAAAATACAGTGGAAGAAGAATCTTCCTCGCCCTTTCATGCTGGGGCCTCCGCAGAACCGGCGCCATCACATGGATCTCTGAAGGGGATGAACTTGGAACAGATCATCGAGATCACCGGGGAATTCTCTCATTTAAACGAGCTCGTGATGGTTCATATCGAACATGCAGGTGGTTTCAAAGGCGCCGACGGCTATTTCCGGATTGTCCAACCTATTCTTGATCTCCTCGAAGTCGAGATCCGGGTCCGGTGCACCGTGGGCATCACCCCGCAACAAATGAAACTTATCGTGCAGGATTGGATCGATCAAGAGATCAAGGCCTGCACCTCCCAGACACCGGATCAGGGCCAATGAACACTTATTTTATGAAAATATAGACGGTTTACGCCTTAAATCACGCTGGCTGCCATCACATACATATTGTGCAGCCCGGACGAGATGATTGTTACCGGGTTGAGATGGAGTAACGGGAAAACAAGGAGAAAATAAAGGGCTGTCCCAATCAGGCTTCCGAGATTCGCCAAGGCTGCTACTAAAACAACTTTGAAGAGCGGAATGCGAGCCATTTCCCGGATCGATTCGGTCTCATAGATCTTCCGGAAGTCCGAGACTGGTGGTTTACGCACCTTCGCTTCAACATACGCGGCAAACCACCCGGCATGGAGCAGGGGATTTAGCGAGGTCATCCATGCGACGGCAAAACAGGTAAGGGCCGAATAGGGGTGACCCCCGGCGATGAGGGTAAACACCGCGGCAAGGGCGCCATGGATGATCACCCAGAAGAGCAGGGCATAAAGAAGCACCATCAAGCCGACACCGGAGAATGCGATAGCCGCGATCAGGAACGCAAAAAGCCCGGTAACCCCAAAACCAAAGAGTTTTGCCCAGGGAAACGATTTCGGTTCCTTAGTGAGCGTATCAAAGGGAGGAAGCGTCTGCGGGCGTTCGACATAATTCGTGATGCCCTGCCGGTGCCCGGCACCTACGATGGCAAGGATGCGGCTCTCCGGCCGCTGGACCTTTAGAAGGATGAGCTGATGGGCGATGAACGCGTCGCGTTCATCGATCAGCGCATGGGCACCGTTTGGCGAGAACCGCCGGAACTCGTCCATGACGGCATCGATAATGTTCTGTTCCTTGAGGGATTCGATATCGATCTCCTCGCCTTTATCCACTTCGGCTATCGAGTAGATCAGGGCAAAGACCATCTTGATCTTCTCGATGATCCCCATGGATTTCCAGAACCGCAGAAGGGTAAGCCGGATATCGCGGTCCACAAGTGCGATCGGGAGCCCCCTCCCTTCAGCTTCCACAATGGCCGCTTTCATCTCGGCGCCCGGTTCGACACCCACATCGACGCCGATCTTTCTCTGCAGGTACGAAAGGAGCCATTGGACGAGCAGGGAGTTGAAGTTCTTGACTTCCAAGACGTCTTCGACTGTTGGGTCCCGGGACTGTTTTTTTAGTGCCGCAAAACGGGCCGGGTCGAGTTCTATCGCTACGACATCCGGCTGGAACTCCTCGATTGCCGCCCGGACTTCCTCGACGCTCTTCTGCGAGACATGGGCTGTCCCGATGATCCGTAACTCAGCCATCTGGCACCGTGATTCCACTAATCTAAGTCGTTTAACCTCTTTAATGGTAGGGTACTGATGGAGAGAGTTGTCGATTTACCCAAATAATCCATGGGAAGCCACGAATTGCAGAAACAGCACGTAGATTCCCCGTGATTTTTACCTCCACTCCATTTCGTGAAAGAAGAAGATGCCATATTCCTGAAATAGTGTCGTAACCGGTTTATTAAGCCGGTTTCACGTATATATCCGTGATAACGCGGGTGCAGCATGAAGATCGCGGTAGCCGGGAAAGGTGGATCGGGCAAAACACTGGTAGCGGGAACCCTTGCATTCCTGCTTGCCCGCGCCGGTTACACGACTCTTGCCATTGACGCCGATTCAGCGCCCAACCTTGGGTTTCTGCTCGGACTTACTTCCCGTGAGGCTGATGCGATTATTCCAGTCGCTAAAAATGAGGAGCTTATCGCAGCAAAGACGAGCACAGGGTATCCAGGGGTGTATTCCCTGAACTTCTCGGTAGAAGATGTGATACTGAAATATGCTGTACCGACACCTGCCGGTGCACACCTGCTCGTTATGGGAACGATATCATCCATGGGAGCGGGTTGTACCTGCCCGGCAAACAGCGTCATACGTGCCCTGCTCCGGCACCTCTTGGTGGAGCGGGATGAGATGGTGATCCTTGATATGGAGGCAGGTCTCGAACATCTCGGCCGGGGGACAGCGGAGAATGTCGATGTTATGCTGGTTGTAAGTGATGCGAACCGGCAGTCACTTGCGATTGCGGGAACAATTCTGGATATGGCACGTGGTGCTGGGATCCACCGATGCGCGCTGATCGGGAACAGGATCGCAAATCCCGGGCAGGAAGAAGTTATTCAGGATTATGCAAGGGTCCATGACATTGAGGTTGCAGGAATGATTCCTCTCGATGGAGCAGTGACCCTTGCAGGTATCGTCGGTGACTCTATTGACACCCTTCAAAACTCGGCAGCAGTTATGGCCATAAGGAGCATTCTTGACCGGGTCTGCATGTGTACGAAAGAAACGTTACCTAGTGGAGAGAACACGGAGGTAAACTCATGAAAACACTGGTGACCATGGGCAGGGGAGGAACCGGCAAGACGAGTTTTGTGGCATTACAGACAAAATATTTTCTCGAAAAGCGTGAATCCCCCCTTCTTCTGGTCGATCTCGACCCGGATCAGAATCTTGCCGAGATGGTAGGTGTCGATCTCGAAAAGGAAGGCGTACAGACGATTGCCGAGCTTGTTACGGATACGTTTATCAGAATGGGGGGGACGATGACCGGGATCGCTCCGAAAGAACGGATCGAGAACAGGGTTCTTCAGGAAGGACTCTACGAAGGTAGCCATTTCGATCTTATTGCCGTCGGAACCAAGTGGATCGAGGGTTGCTATTGTATGCCCGATGCCGCGCTCAAGGGAGCACTTGAATCTCTTTCGAAAAGGTATCAGTACGTGCTGATCGATTCCCCGGCGGGTCTCGAACATCTCAACCGCAAGGTAACCGCACGAGTCTCGGATATATTCGATGTGCTGGGGCCGTCCCACAAGTCCTTTGCCCATGTTCAGCGTGCAGACCGGATCACCCGTGAGGTCGGAATCACGTTTGATCGCTTCTTTGTGATTGGAGGATGCCTGTTTCCCTCCGGTCTTGAGACAATAGCACAGGAAAAGACGGGCCGGGAGTACCTGGGAAAGATCGTCTTCGATCCCTTGGTGCAGGAATCGGTTATCGCCGGCCGGTCACTTCTTGAAATACCGGATAGTTCTCCGGCATATCATTCCGTCAGCGCACTTATGGAAAAGGCCGGATACGGGAAGGCTGGATCCGGATGATCGTTGCAATCCCCCGTGCGCTAGTTTATCAGTCGATTCGGTTAAAAACCTGTAAAATAAATATATACCTACATTCCTGTATTTTAGTTGAAAATCCCGCCTGGTTGTGCTTCCGTTGACCGAAAAGAAGATCGCGCTTACGATAAAAGAACTGGATGCCGGTTTTGGCCGTATCAGGGATCTTTCGGTCTCCATCGGGAAACTCTCATCTGAGGAATGGGCGGAACCTGAGGGTCCGACCCCGTACCCCTCCCTTGCAACGCTACGAGCATGGGACCGGAGACTCCTCACCCGGTACCAACCGTTCTATATGCCGTTCTGCGATCTTTGCTGCCTATGCACATATGGTAAATGCGATCTGACCGGCACAAAAAAAGGTGCATGTGGGATTACGATGCCCGCCCAGCAGGCCCGCACGGTGCTCCTGACCACATGCATTGGTGCCGCGACGCACACGAGCCATGCTCGGGAACTCCTGACTTATGCGATCAAACGTGCCGGCCGTGACTGTGCCATCGATCCCGGCGGCAACGCGATCGGGGTGGAGGCCCCGGTGATCCGGCTCGTCTGTGGGGAAAGACCAAAAACTCTTGCTGATCTCGAGACCGTCCTTGATTATTGTGAGAGCCAGATCACCTCTCTTCTTGCGGTGACGCATACCGGACAGGAAGGAGATCCTCTCGATTTCGAGAGCAAGGTGCTTCATGCCGGTACGATTGACCAGGTGGGTATGGAAGTGGCAGATCTCGCACAGATATCGGCCCTCGGGTACCCGAAAGCCGACCCCGATGCCCCACTTGCCGCTTTAGGGATGGGAACCGTTGAAACCACAAAACCTGTCATTCTTGTGATCGGCCATAACGTACCACCGGCGGTCGCTATCATCGATTACCTCTCTAAGGAGAACCTGATCGACCAAGTTGAAATAACGGGTATCTGTTGCACATCAATTGACGCAAGCCGGTATTCGTCCAGGGCGAAGATCATCGGCCCCATGTCATGGCAGCTCCGGTACATCCGGAGCGGGATCCCCGATGTCATTGTTGTAGACGAGCAATGCATCCGGGCCGATTCATTTTCCGAAGCAGCAGCCGCCGGGACACCATTTATTGCAACGTCCGAAAAGAACTGCATGGGCCTACCTGAGAGAACAGATGATTCTGTCGATGCAATTGTAGCTGACCTCATCAGCGGCCAGCAGAAAGGCGTCTTGATTCTCGACCCGGAAAAGGTTGGGGAGGTAGCGGTCCGGGTCGCCCGGGCTGTTATGCCGGCCCGGAGAAAATCTCATGCTGCCATCCCTCCGGAGACAATCCTTGAGCAGGCAGCGGCCTGCACACAGTGCCGGCTCTGCCAGCGGGCGTGTCCAAACGACCTTGCAATCCCACAGGGCATGAAAGCCGCCGGGAGTGGGAATTTCTCTCTTCTTTCTGCCCTTTACGAGACCTGCGTAGGTTGCGGCCGGTGTGAGCAGGCCTGCACCAAGAATGTCCCGGTGCATTCATTAATTATTGCAGCGGCGGCAGAGAAGATAAAAAACGAGAGATTTGTGATCCGGACCGGAAGAGGCGCTATTCAGGATATCGAGATCCGCAATGTTGGTGGGCCCATTGTGCTCGGCGAGATCCCGGGAGTGGTGGCATTTGTCGGCTGCTCCAATTACGCGAACGGGGGGAAAGAGGTCGCTGAGATGAGCGTCGAGTTTGCCAAGCGCCGGTATATTGTCTGCACATCGGGCTGCACTGCCATGTCGATCGGCATGTACCGGGATGAAGAAGGCAAGACCCCGTACGAACAGTTCCCGGGCAGTTTTGCCGCCGGAGGGATCGTGAACGTCGGTTCCTGTGTTGCAAATGCCCACATCGCCGGGGCGACCATCAAGATCGCGAGCATCTTCGCACGGCGCAACCTCAGGGGGAACTACGCCGAGATCGCGGACTACGTCCACAACCGTGTCGGTGCAGTCGGCGTGGCATGGGGTGCGATGTCCCAGAAGGCGGCGGCGATAGCGAGCGGGTTCTGGCGCCTGGGGATCCCCGTGGTGGTCGGCCCACACGGGAGCAAGTACCGCAGAATGCTCTTAGGCCGTGCCGACCACGACGCCGACTGGTATGTATGCGACCAGCGCACCGGCGAGAACGTCTACACAGGCCCGGTGCCGGAGCATCTCTTTGTCGCGGCAGAGTCTAAAGAAGAAGCAATGGTCCTTGTCGCAAAGCTCTGCATGCGGCCAAACGATACGACCCGGGGCCGGGCGATGAAACTCACGCATTACATCGACCTGTACCAGAGGCACCATGGTTCGATACCGGATGATATTCCTCGGTACATCCGTACTACAGCCGACGTTCCGGTCACCCTGAAGGGGGATATCATGCGTATCCTTTCGCAGGCAGACTGGAAGGAACGAGCCATCCCGGATCCGACCCTTCTTGGTCGGCATAAGCCGGGATCACCGGAGGAGCGTTGATTGCTATGAGTTCTGCAGATCCCTGGCAGACTGCTGAGGTTGCCGGCCCAAAAAAGGCGACAGTCATCACCAAACCATCAATGGTGAAAGCCGTCATCGGCAATGCGAAACATCCGGTACTGCTTGTCGGGCACCGTGCCGCATCGACCGAGATTGATGGCAAAAAGCTCGTCGATTACCTGCTGGTTCTTGCCCGCGTTCACCGGATCCCGGTGATTGCCACGGGGCACGTCAACCGGGCCCTGAGAGATCGGGGGTACAATCAAGCGGTCATTATGCCGGCGGTTGAAGCCGGCCAGCGGATCGCGGATCCCGAATGGTCCGGGCCGGAAAGGAAAGGCCCGTGCGATCTCGTCATTCTCGCCGGCCTCCCGTACCCCATGGCATGGACGCTCCTTTCCGGGCTCAAGCATATGGCCCCCCACACCAAAACAATCGTGCTCGACAACACCTTCCAGCCGAACGCCACCTTCTCGTTTGCAAACCTCTCTCTCAAAGACTGGCAGGAAAACCTTGAGGCTATCACCGCGGAGGAGCCAGATGTTTGAAGATATCCCGGTCGATGTAGGCCTTGTCCATGTAGGCGAACGGATCCGGAAAAACGACATGTTTGTCGAGCTCGGCGGGCCGTCAGTCGAACAAAAATTCGAACTGGTCCGGGTACGAAAACCCGGCGAGATCCGGGACGGGACTATCACCGTTACCGGCCCGGATCTTGCTGATATGCAGGAAGGCCAGAAGTACCCCCTTGGCATTCTTGTTGAAATTGCAGGACCCCAACTGGAAGAGGATATCGAGGGCGTGATCGAGCGCCGGATCCATGAATACACCAATTACATCGAGGGGTTCATGCATCTCAACCAGCGGTACGATATCTGGGTCCGGGTCTCAAAAAAAGCGTACGTGAAAGGTTTTACTACACTCACTTACGTCGGTAAAGTGCTCATCGATCTTTTGAAAAACGAACTGCCCATCATCGAGAAGATTCAGGTAACCTTCTTTACCGACAAGGAAAAAATCAAGGGCCGGTATGCCGAGGCGATGGCGGCGTACGAGGCCCGGGACGCCCGGGCCAGGGGGCTGACCGATAACGATGTCGATGTCTTCTACGGGTGCGCTCTCTGTCAGTCGTTTGCGCCAAGTCATGTCTGTGTCATCACGCCGCAGCGGTACGCAAACTGCGGCGCCATCAGCTGGTTCGATGGCAGGGCGGCGGCCCGGATCGATCCAAAAGGTCCGATCTTCCCTATCAGCAAAGGAGAGTGCCTCGACCTGGAGAAAGGCGAGTATGCCGGGATCAATGAAAGTGCGAAAAAACGATCTCTCGGTGCCGTGCACCGGATCTTCCTCTACAGCGCATTTACCTGCCCCCACACCTCCTGTGGGTGTTTCGAGGGGATCGCGTTCTATATTCCCGAGGTTGAGGGGTTCGGGATCGTGATGCGGGGGTACAAGGACGTGACTGTCAACGGCCTGCCCTTCTCGACCATGGCAGACTCGACCGCTGGCGGCCGCCAGGTTGACGGGTTCCATGGGATCTCGCTTGAGTATATGCGGTCCCCCAAGTTCCTCGCCGCTGATGGGAGCTACGCCAGGGTCGTCTGGATGCCGTCCGATCTCCGGGAGCAGATGAAAGAGTTCATTCCGGCGGACCTCTTCCCAAGGATTGCGACCGAAAAGGACGTCAAGACCCTGAGCGAATTACGAGACTTCCTCTCCGCGCACGCCCACCCTGTCATGGAGCGGTGGAAGGCAGAAGAGGCAGAACCTCTTGAGGGGACGACCGGCGCCGTTCAGGTCTTTACCGGCGGGGACTTCCCGGTCATGGCGGGGGGTTTCAAGATCATTTTCAAGAACGCCCGTATCACGGCAGACCGCGTGATCATCGAGCCCATCCAGCCAAAGAAGCCAGGGGCTGGTTCGTAGATGCAGGACAAGAACTCCTCCGGGAGAAAGCTGCCGGAGGCCGGACCGGAGGCCCTCAACCGGCTCCTTGCGATGCTCTCCGGTAAGGAACGTCTCGAGATCGAAAACTTCTCGATGGATATCGGCGCTCTCGAACTCTGGATCCCCACCGGTGCCACCGCTCCTGTGGGTGTACCCTCCGCAGCTCATATGAAACCGACCGCACTTCTGCCGGAGACCTTCTCTCCGGTCGAGGAGGAATTCGTGGGCAGGATCCACGAGGTCAGGCTTGGCGAGACAAAGGCTGCAGGAGGCAGCCGGGGCAAGGTTCTCGTGATCGGCGGATCGGATTACCCCCCCTTTGTAAACGCCGATCATCCCGCTCCTCATGCACCCATCTTTGCGCTCGATGTCTTTGACATGGAAGTGCCGCTCCCCAAAGTGCTTATGGAGAATGTAAAAGACGTCATGAGCGATCCGGCTGAGTGGGCACGAATGAATGTGAAGAAGTACGGTGCCGACATGATCACGGTGCATCTCATGTCCACCGATCCCCTTATCCGGGACGCGTCCCCGGAGGCGGCGGCCCGGACTGTCGAGGAGGTGCTCCAGGCCGTGGACGTCCCGATCATCATCGGCGGCTGCGGGGACCCCCGGAAAGACGCACAGGTCTTCTGCAAGGTTGCCGAGGTTGCCGACAGCGAGCGGCTCCTTTTGAACTCGGTCACCCTCGGGATGACCGAGACGAAGACGCTGGACATCGTTGCAAAAGCGGCAAAGAAGCACAACCACGCGGTTCTTGGCTTTACCGGCCTTGAACTCAACAAGGCAAAGGAGCTCAACCGGCGTCTCTATGAATACCTCCCGCCGGAAGATATCGTCATGGATCTCACGACCGTCGCCCTCGGGTACGGCCTTGAGTACTCATTTACCATCCACGAGAGGGCCCGGCACGCAGCGCTGATGGGCGACACCGAACTGCAGCAGCCCACCATATCAGCCTCCACGAATGCTTGGGCGGCTCGTGAAGCGTGGATGAAGATGGATAAGAAGTACGGCTCCCGAGGGCTCCGAGGCCCGCTCTGGGAGACGATCAACGCGCTTACGCTCCTTCTCGCCGGCGTCGACATTTTCATGATGATGCATCCTGCCGCTATCCGGACCTGTAAAGACATGATCCGGACATTCTCGGAGAAAGACGCGCCGGTGCCTGACGGCATAGCCCGGTGGGCGACCATGAAGATCTAGGTGGGGAAGGAAAAAATGTCGGAACGCGAACCCAAAAAAACGATCAAGGAGATCAGCCCCATCGACGTGTACAAGCTCCTCCCCAAGACTAACTGCAAAGAATGCGGGGAGGCAAACTGCATGGCGTTTGCCACCAAAGTCGTGAACGGGGAGCTTGCGGTCGATAACTGCCCGCCGGTGACAAAGGAAGAGTACCGGGTCAATTTCACGAAGCTGGAAGACCTCATGGCGCCACCGGTCCGGACCATCGTGGTCGGGACCGGTGACCGTGCGATGAAACTGGGCGGGAAGTATATCCTGTACCGGCATGAGTTCACGTACCACAACCCCACACCCATCGCCCTCGATATCTCCGACGATCTCTGCGCGGAAGAACGTAATGCACGGGTACGGGCGATCGCTGACTTCTCGTACAACTACATCGGTCGGGAGCTCCGGCTCGACGCGATCGCGATCCGGTCGACCCAGCACGATCCGGCCGCGTTTGCCGCTGCGGTCACTGCCGTTTCATCAGAGACAGATCTGCCCCTCATCCTCTGCACCTACGATGCGGCGATCATGGCGGCCGGTCTTGCCCACATCCGTGAGCGCCGGCCTCTCCTCTATGCGGCGACCAAAGACAACTGGAAGAATATGGCGGAGATTGCCCTCCGGTACGACTGCCCGCTCGTAGTCTCGGCACCTCACGATATTGCACTCCTGCGGTCACTGGTCAAGACCCTTGTCGCGTACGGCGTGACCGATCTGGTGCTCGATCCGGGCACCGCGGTTGAGCCCGGTCTCTCGGGGACGATCCACGCGTTCTCCCAGATCCGCCGGGCCGTCTTTGCACAAGGAGACGATCTGCTGGGGTATCCCCTACTAGGGGCACCTATTACAGCATGGCTCTCCCCAGAGATCTCGCACGAGCTGATCCAGTGGAAGGAGGCGTGCGCCGCATCGATGCTCCTCTCCCGGTATGCCGATCTGTTGATCCTCCACAGCCTCGAAGGCTGGGTGCTGCTCCCCCAGCTGATCTGGCGTTTCAACATCTACACCGACCCACGAAAACCGGTCTCGGTTGATACCGGTGTCCGGGTATTTGGCAATCCCAAAAAGGATGCGCCGGTGCTTATTACCACCAACTACGCGCTGACCTACTTCACGGTCGAGAGTGATATCAAGGCGGCCAATATCGATTGCTTCCTCATCGTGGTAGATACGGGGGGCAACAGCGTAGAGAGCGCGGTTGCCGGCGGTACCTGAGCGCAGAATCGATCGCCGCCGCCCTCAAGGAGACTGAAATGGCCGAACGGGTCAATTACCGGTACCTGATCATCCCGGGCCTCGCCGCCCGCTTGAGCGGTGAGACCGAGGAGGCGAGCGGCTGGCACGTGCTCGTCGGCCCGAAAGATTCTTCGGGTATCCCTGCCTTTTTAAAAGCACACTGGCCGCCGAAGAAATGGTGACCGGGCCTGCATAACCGTTCCGGCCACCCGGTCCATAAACAGATAACGGAGGGAAGAACGACCATGCAGCAACAGGAAATCCCGGAGATCACGGTCATCTTCCAGCCCATGAACCGGGTGGTGACCGTCCCGGCAGTACCTCTCTCTTTTCCGCGATTGCGACGGCAGGTATCGCTATCGAGAGCATCTGCGGCGGCAAGGGTACGTGCGGCAAATGCCGGGTCATTTTAACTCACGGAAGCTGCACGGACGCCCCCGATGTCGGGACCGGCTGCCGGCTCACGCAGAAAGAGCGGGACGACGGGTACCACCTAGCCTGCCGGGTAACGGTGACGGCAGATGCTGAGTTCACGATCCCGGTCGAGAGCAGGATCGATTCCCCTCAGATCCTGATCACCGTGCCGGCAGCGAACGGGAGCCCGGATCCCGCGGTCGCCCGGTACCGGGTGGAGATCTCACCATCTGACGGCCTCCCTTTTGCCTCGCAGTCGATCCGGTTTGCCGGATATACGGGTCTCCGGCCGAGCATGACCGATGAGCAGTACCATGCGCTGCTCGGCGCCCTTATCCCCCAAGCGGCTACACTTTCGCTGTCCCGGTTGCCACCGGTGCTGGTTGCACTCTCCCCGGCCGATGATACCACGCCGCTGTACGGCGTTGCCGTGGATCTTGGTACCACAACCGTTGTCGGCTGCCTTGCCCGGCTCGATACCGGTGAGATCCTCGCGACGGCATCAGCCCTGAACCGGCAGATAACGTACGGTGAGGAGCTGCTGACCAGGATCGGGTACGCAAGCGTACCCGCAGGTTTGAAGACGCTCCAGAAAGCGGCGGCCGGCAGCATCAACGATGTTATCGGGACGCTGGCACTAAACGCCGGTATCCAGAGAGCCGCAATCGTCGATGTCTGCATTGCTGGAAACACGGTGATGAACCACCTGCTCTGCAGCCTCGATCCCCGGTACCTCGAACTCGCGGACGCCACAGTCTCGCGGGCGCCGATCAGAAAAACCTCACAGGAAACAGGCCTCGACGTGCATCCTGTAGCCGAGGTCTACTGTCTTCCCAACGTCAGCAGGTTTGTGGGAGGGGATGCCGTTGGCGACATGCTTGCTGCCGGGATGCATGCCTCTGACGAGCTCTGTCTCCTCGTCGATCTCGGGACAAACGGCGAGATCGTCCTTGGCAACCGGAACTGGGCGGCCTCGGTTTCGTGTGCATCCGGCCCCGCTTTTGAAGGGGCCGGTATCCGGGCCGGGATGAGGGCGATGAAAGGTGCCATCGACCACGTGCACGGAAATCCTGCGACCGGTGAGATCCGCTGGAGCACGATCGGTTCGGCTCCTGCCCGGGGTATCTGCGGGTCGGGGATTGTCGATCTCGCTGTGGCCATGGTTGAGACCGGGGCCCTCGACTTTGCCGGGAAACTGAACCCACGGCACCCCCGGGTCTGCACCGGTCCGGAGGGGGTGGCGTATGTGCTTGCCACCGCCCCGGAGACCGGCACCGGTCGGGGACATCGTTGTGACCCAGTTGGATATTGATTATGTGATGGACTCGAAGGCTGCAGCCTGCGGAGCGATCGCGGTGCTTTTGAAGCGGTACAAATGCGCAGTGGGTGATATCCGGCACCTCTACCTTGCCGGGGCGTTTGGAGCCTATACCGATATCGGGAACGCAGTCCGGTTCGGGATTCTACCACGGTTCCCGGCAGTCTGCCATCCATCACATCGGGAACGGGTCGCTTTCGGGGGCGTACGCGACCCTGGTCTCGGTCCGGAACCGGGCGTCCGCCGAGGCTCTTGCGAAGCACATGGTCTATATCGATCTCATGGTGGACACTGCGTTTGCCGAAGAATATGCGGCTGCGCTGTACATTCCGGGAAGATCCGATCTCTTTCCACCCCTTTCATGAATTACCGTAAAGGCCCGGTCTCCACGTACTATTTACCGTACTGCCGGTAACCTATCTGATCAGGTATGGTAAGCACTGACAGAGAGTACTACCCGTTCATTGGCATCATGCTTATTGCGGTAGTCGCCCTTATCATATTCTGGCCGGTCATCGATGCAGTCGTCCTGGGAGCGTCGCTTACCGTCGTGATGCTACCGTTCCACCGCCGGTTAACGCGTTTCACCCGCCCGGTGATCTCCGCCGCTTTTATCACGCTCTGCCTGTTTGTTCTTATTTCCGTAGCGGCGTATGGTACGCTCATGATACTACGGGGAAACGCAGGTCTCATCGACCAGATGTTCGGGACGATCGGGTCGTGGATCGCAAGCCCGGCCACGCACCCCGGGGCGTTCGGTTTTACCGTGAGCAAAGACACGCTGACAGCGTGGCTTGCCAAAGGAAACGCCCTCTTTGTCAATTTCTGGACAACGGTTGCCAGCAACCTCCTACTGGTTATTTTTAAGGTCCTGGTCTTTTTCATCACGTTCTTCCTGTTGCTTCTCCACGGCACGGCAATTAAGGACCGGGTATTCTGTCACCTGCCGGTGCCGGTCAGGAACTACTGCGACCAGCTCTTACCGGTGACGGTGGACATGCTGTATGTTATCTATATCGTCCAGTTCGCGATTGCGGCGCTGACGTTTTTTATCGCGATCCCGGTTTTTTACCTTCTCGGCTACGGGCACGTCATCTTCTACTCGTTCCTTGCCGCATTCTGCGAGGTGATCCCCATCCTTGGCTCTTCGGTCGCGTTTATCATAGTGGGGGCATATGCGCTCGCACTTGGGGATATCCAAGGCGTCCTCATCATGTTTGTCCTAGGATATTTCGTAGTCTCCGCACTCCCGGAGATTTATATCCGCCCGGTGCTTGTGGGCCGCCGGGTGAAGATCCACCCGGTCATCATGTTCGTCGGGCTCATCGGTGGTCTTCTTACGATGGGCCTCGCCGGCTTCGTGCTAGGTCCGTTGATCATAGTCCTCCTCATGAAGAGCTACCGAATCTGGACCGATGAGCGTAAGTGCGTAACAGAACCTCGCGGAGAGAATGTCAGCCCCTAACGTATTGTAGTGCTTTTACGCGATACGCTCTTAATTCTGCTACACCAATAATGTGAACAGGCGAGGGTAGTCAAGCCAGGTCAAAGGCGCCGGATTTAGGGTCCGGTCTCGCAGGAGTTCAAGGGTTCGAATCCCTTCCCTCGCATTCTCTCTTAAAGGTCAAATTTCTTCTTCAACATTAAAAATCCCTGAAAAGTTATGTGCATGTCATCGCGGCTTGAATCTAATATGTTTGGGGGGACCTGTTGGCGCGGTTGATGATTGTCGAGAACTGGATTCTCCAAAAAAAAGAGATACTTAAAAGATAATGTACTTAGAACCTGGGTTTTCTGTGTTTTGGCAGGCAATCCTGACAATACACGGGCCTTCCTTCGGTTGGCTTAAACGGTACTTCGCACTCTTTTCCACAATCTGAACAAGTAACCTTTGTCATTTCACGTGGGCCGGAGTCTCTGGGACCGCGACCGCCAAAATTGGATGATCCATACATAGTTTTCACATACAGTTAAAAAACTGTGTTATTAATTATGATCTCCCACCTTAACTACTCATGTATGATGCCAATTCGGATCATATCCATTCGATGAAAAAAATTGTTGTTTTTGTTTTTGCCGTTTTTGTTTTGGTTGTGCTCTACCGGGCCATCACCCGCTTGCCAAAGAGATTGAATCTGAACCGTCAAAAACTTCATACAGGTCGTTCCGGATATGGTCGACAATACATCGGGTTCCCGGTAATACGGGATAAGGATCTTCTCACAATCCTGTAATGCGGGATCTTTTTGATGCGCATCCACTCCGGTACTTCCTGCCCCCGTATGAGTTCTCCAGCATCCCGGTCTCATTCCTGCACCGGGCTTCCATGATATCTTCAAGGATGGAGGACTTTCCCGAGTGAGCCGAAAATCCTCTAACTGTAATACATCGCTTTATCGTATCACCCGCCAATTTAGCAATCCTCCCATGCAATATATTGAAAAAAAGATAAAATTAATCCGTGACAAGTTAGGCAGGATTGGTATCGGAAAAAAGTGTCTCGACAACGAAACCCTCATTGCGTCGTATAGTCTCGGCACAATCGGCCATTTGTGTTCGATCGATAAGATATCAGGCAACCCATCAGGATCTCATTAAGAAGGTGATGGTGTGAAAAAGGAAGAGATACTGCATCTCCACATGTTGATGATCCTCGTCAAGATATATTTCAAAGACATCCTCAATGATGAAATCCTTACGGAGCGGTACGATTCCCTTGAAATCACTCCAAGCCATATTCATAAAGATAAAATGGTCCACAGAGACGCTCTCCTCATCCTCGGCGGTGAGATCGTTTCTCATATACACCACCGGAAAGTGCCTGTGACGAATTATTCACACGTGGTTGTGCCATTATAGGTTACTGTCGAAAATTAATTTTTTTGGAAAGACGGGCGCAGGTATGTGTGCTCTGCAGATAATGGATGTAGGCCTCAATGCTGTGCAAATAACGAGTATATTGCTGAATTACGGGGTTAAAATTGAAAATGGTCGGTAGGAACCCTGATAGTATGGTGTTTCACTGGGGCCGCGTCGAATGAACTACTTTCTCGGCGCAGGCGCCGCCCAAGGGTTTAGAAAATCGCGTTTACATTGCTTACAATGCAGTTTCGGGGTGATTTCTGTTGTGCGCCACTTGAGATCACAATGTGGGCAGATGAAAATATGATCTTTCACATAACCTGACATGTATATCTCTATGTATGGATTGACTGATAGGAGTATTGATCGTACCCGTTGGCCTGATTGCAGTTCGTATCCCTTGTTGAGGTTTTCGGGAAAAATCCCTTTGCCCGGCAATGTGTCCATCTGACTGACTGAATTGTTACCTGTTACTATAAGGAGTGGGCTGCACCAATAGGTACTATTGTTGGTCATCGTTCCGTTGGATACAAAAGATCAGGTATCCCGAATGTGAACGTGATGAAAAGGAGAAGATAATCACACTTATGGAAAACGCTGGTAGTGATGCAAGCGAGGGCCGCATTGCAGCACTTGAAAAGAAGGTCATTGAGATGGAAGCGCTCGTGGATGGATTCACGCGGGAACTTCTGGATCTCAAAGCCGTTAACAGGGGACTGTCCAAGCATTCCAAAGATCAAAATCCCCAGGAACCTAAATCTCCTCAGATAATTGTACAGGGTTCCCCGGTTCGCGATGCTGTTGCTGTTGATGAGACCGCTCCACAGCAGCAGGATAGCAACACGGTTCTGGTGAGGAGTGGACTGCGTGCAGAGGATCCTGATACTCCGGCTGATGACCGGAAATGGTCATGATCATGCAGACCGATGGGACCAGAAAACTTGAACCCCGGCGCGGGAACACGAACTGCATTTTCCCCTTGGGAGGCCATAATGGAAATAAGCAAAGAACTTCAGTCAAGTCCAAACTGACTGATTTTGCCTAAGTAGTATCCTCGTCAGGACCGGATCTTTACCCGTGCATGGTAAAGGCATGTTACGAGACGATAAACACGGCGTGTGTTGCATAAAAAGCCTCGCCTCCTCTACGTCGGGTGTACGGCAACCTTGCGTTCCGGGTTTATACAATCCTAGAAGCGGGTACTACAGATAGACATAAGAGGCTACGAAGCAACTCTTGCCCGTTACAGGAACGGCTTTCGCCGGAATATCAAAAATAAAAACAGTGAGGTTAGAAATGTCACAACAGACTTGGCGGACAGCCAATTATCATTATCAGTCAGGGAACAACGCGAAATCGCGGGCAGGAAGCCCAGCACTCGAATATTATGGCTGCAAAGGCAATTGCCGGTGCAGTCCGGACTACCCTTGGTCCCCGGGGTATGGACAAGATGCTTGTCGGCTCAACGGGAGATATTGTCATAACAAACGATGGAGCGACAATTCTGAGTGAGCTCTCGGTCCAGCATCCTGGCGGAAAGATGATGGTCGAAGTCGCAATGACCCAGGATGATCAGGTCGGAGACGGAACCACGACTGCAGTTGTTATTGCCGGTGCCTTGATGGAGCAGGCAGAAAAACTGCTCGAACAGGGAATCCACCCAACCGTTATCTCCCAAGGATACCGCCAAGGTATGGAAAAAGCCCTCGAAATCACAAATTCTCTTTCGTTTAAGGTCGACCCTACCGACAGAAAGACGCTCATCAAGATCGCCGACACCGCAATCACGGGAAAATCGATCGAATCGGTCAAGGAGAAACTAGACGGCATCATCGTTGATGCGGTCATGACTATCGCAGAAAAGACCGATGGAAAATACGTTGCCGATGAAGACGACGTGCTGATCAAGAAGAAGAAGGGCAAGTCAATAGATGACTCCGAGCTCGTTCGCGGTGTTATCCTTGACAAGAAACGGGTAACCGAAGGCATGCCAAAGAAGATCACTGAGGCCAAGGTAGCGCTCATCGCAATGCCCATGGAGATCGCAAAAACCCAGGTGAAGGCCAAGATAAAGATTACGACCGCTGAGCAGATCTCAGCATTTTCAGAACAGGAGCGCTCTGCCTTAAAAAAACTGGCCGACTCCGTGATCAGCTCAGGTGCAAATGTCGTGCTCTGCCAGAAGGGTATTGCAGATCCGGTCCAGTTCTTCCTTGAAAAGCACGGTGTGTATGCTGTTGAAGACGTTCCAGAAAAAGATCTCAAATACGCAGCACGTGCACTGGATGCAAACATTGTCAACAAGCCAGAAGATCTGACAGCAAAGGATCTGGGGCATGCCGAAGTTGTCGAAGAGGACAGCGATATCGACATCACCCGGATATCCGGGTGCAAGAACCCCAAAACTGTCAGCATCCTGCTCCGGGGTACGAGCGATTATCTTCTTGACGAGCTGGAGCGGGCGGTTGTTGATGGCACCCGCGTGGTTATGGATGCAATCGAAGACGGCACGTATGTAGTCGGTGGCGGTGCAGTAGAGACCGAGCTCTTAATGAAGATCCGGAATTACGCTGAGACCATTGGGGGACGGATACAGATGGCAATCGAAGGATATGCGACGGCCTTTGAGATAGTCCCCCGAACCCTTGCGGAAAACTCCGGATACGACCCGATTGACAAGCTGGTCGCGCTAAAGAACGCCCATGCGAAGGGGGGAAGACGGCCGGCCTCAACGTTTACACAGGAGAGGTCATCGATATGCTCCACGAGGGTGTGCTTGAGCCGCTCCGGTCCAAGCGCCAGTCAATCCAAAGCGCATCCGAGACTGCGATCATGCTCATCCGTATCGATGATATGATGATCACGCAGTCTAAAAATCCCGCAACCGGATAGATGTCAGAAATGTGATTATTGCTTATCAGTGCTGTTGCGTTAACGGAACTTACCGAAAATGATACCGTGGCGATTCATCAAGGTCGCCTATTTAAAAGTCCCGACAACGCAACAGAATTCCCTCTTTATTGTTGTGTTTTTGTGAACCGGTACCCCCCTTTTGGGACCTTGATCTCGAACCTGGCACCTTTACCGGGAACGCCATTTTCCTGAATAGTCATCCCGGTGATCCCGAGGATCTCCCGGACAAGAAATAATCCAAGTCCGGTGTTTTTCCCAAACCCGCGATGGAAGATCTTATCCTTTTCGTCATCGGGAATGCCGACACCATCGTCTTCGCAGGTCAAGATAAGTCCGGCTCCAGATTCGGAGGATGAAATCCGGATGGAAGTCAAGCGGTCTTTGCCGTATCTGAGCGAGTTGTCGATCAGGTTGTAAAATACTTTCTCGAAGAGCGAGTCTGCAAATATTTCGAGATCCCGGGGACCAGCGTCGATCTTAACCTTTTTGGCCGGAAGCTCTGCTATCGCTTTGTCCATCATTTCTGCCACGTTCTGCCATACCGGCCGTTTCAATCCCATATTCTGATAATCCCGCGTAAAGGTGATCTGACGTTCGAGGGTTCTGATGATGTCTTCTTCTTTTTTTATGAGGGCGGCATGAACGGGATCCTTAACGTATTCGTTTGAGAATTGGAAATATGATTTCAGTGCCATGATCTGGTTGAGAAGATCATGACGGGTGATCTCACCCATAAGATTGAGTTTTTTGTTGGCTTCGCAAAGGGCTGTTTCTGCTTTTTTACGTTCGGTCACATCGTGTGCGATGAGGCAGACCGTCATATTTTTTTCGCTATGCCGGATGAAGCTAACACTGCATTCCACATCCAGAAGCGATTTATCTTTACAGAGGAATTTCTGCTCCCCGAGCTGAACAGGCTGTTCACTATCAGGCTTTGCAATCATAGTGTCGGTGATCCTAAAAGAGTACGGCATCAGATCTGAGATTTTCATAGACTCAAGTTCTTTCTCGGTATACCCGGACACGTTCCTTACTGCTGGGTTAGTCTCGATGATGGCGAGGGTCGTAATGTCAAAAAAGATGATTCCCTCCATAGCTTGGGTAATGACTGCATGATATCGCTTCTCGCTTTCCCGGAGCGCTTTATCCATACTATGCTTGTAAAGAGTCACTTCAATGGATGATCGCAGTTCCTGGTTTTGGACGGGTTTGATGAGGTACGCATATGGAACCGTGTTTATGGCTTTGCGTAAACGCTCGTCGTCGGAGAATGCGGTGAGATAAATCACCGGGATGTCGTGTGTGCTTCGTATGATTCCTGCCGCTTCAATCCCGGTCATTTTTCCTGCGAGCTGGATATCCATAAGGATCAGGTCAGGAGGAGCCGTGCGGGCCTGAAGAATGGCATCCTCTGCGGTGGCAACAGGAGTATCAGTTGCATACCCGAAACTGTTGAGTGTTTCCACGAGGTTCATCGCGATGAGGGCATCGTCTTCTACTATGAGGATTTTTTTTACTTCCCCCATTTTCTTCCATCCTTTAACCGGTGATTGTATACTCCCCGCTTTACTTTATATTAATATTTGCATGGAGGAACTAGGGGCACAAAGAGATCCAATATGGTATTCAACGCCGACTATCCCCCGCCAATCCGTTTTGATAAACTCCCGTCACTTCAATCCACGTCTCATAGATAATCCGTGGATCGGATTTTCCCGTGACTTCTTCCGCCACATCATGTCTTATGTAGTGGCGCGATTATCAGTATACTGAAGAACCATGTTTGGGGATATTCTTGGTTGGATAGTGCTGGCTATTATCGTCCTGATCATTATCGTTCTTATCATATGGATCGTTGCAAGGACCATTGGCATATACAATCGGTTCTATACTCTGAAAAATTCGTCCGAGGCAACTCTTGGACAGATCCGGGTTGCAATGAAGAAAAGACTGGACATGATCGAGCAGCTGCTTGGCGCAGTAAAAAGTTATGCGAAATTCGAACAGGAAACCTTCACCCGTGTCACCGCTATGAGGGCTGCCGTTGCGACCGCCGGGCCGGGGGATTTGGCAAAAGTGGAGACAGAATCACGTTCGATCTTCGGGCGGCTGCTTGCCGTCGCAGAAAACTATCCAGATTTAAAGACCTCCCAGAGCGTCACCTCACTCATGGACTCGGTCAAAAGTCTCGAAGATGAGATCGCCCGCCATCGTTATACGTACAATTCTATTTCACAGGAATTCAATACAATGATGGATACGATCCCTTCCAGTTTCATCGGGCACCTGACCGGCATGCCCAAGCTGGAGTACCTCCAGTTCGAAGAAGAAATAATAACACCCCCGAAGATCGAGTTCTAAAGGAAGTACGATGAGCGAAACGAAACAGATTGCCGTGCTTGTCATTGCCACGCTTGTAATAGGTATCATCGGTCTGGCTGCAGTGGTTGCCATTCCTCCCATGCTCCAGGGAGATCTTGTCGCCAGTTCGTACTCGGCAATACTCTATGCAAACGGCACCCTCCATGAGACGTATACTTATGCGGTTGGCACGTCCGGCGAATACCGGATGCTTTACCGGAGCTGGGAAGCGCCGCTGACCTTTGCGGCGGCCAACCAGTCGTCCATCCAGCTGGTTGGAATTGATGCGCCGGCGGGAACAATTGGGTACGCGAAAGATTATACGGGAAATGTCTATATCGCGGCCCCCGGTGCCCGCTCCTCAGTCTCAAGCCAGGTAGGATATCTCGCGGATACCGATGAAGTCGGGATCTACGACCCGGCGTATTTTGATGCAGGGTCCTATACGGTTGGGTACACGTACGTGATCCATCCCCCGGTCGAGTACGACGCCGCAAACGATCACCTGAATCTCCTGCTGGCGGGCGCAAGTCATATACCCTACCAGTCAGTCCAAATTTCTGTCCCTGCCACCAGTGTCATGCAGGTATATGCCTATCCCCCTGGGTTTTCGGTGGAGAAGACCCGTGACACGTATACGTTTACCGGCAGTGTTGCGGCCGATGAAAATATCGCGGTGGAGATGCTCACGACTCCCGGCGGGCTCGACGCGATCCCCGGGTTCAGGAACAACGTGGAGGGCCTTGCTGGAAGTACCTCTTCCGGGAGCTTCTGGTACGACTTCCCCTACTATATCGCGTGGTTCCTCGAATACCTGGGAATGGCAGCCGTGATCCTCACGCCGTTTGTCCTTCTTTTCATCTACGAGAAGTACGGGCGGGAGAAGACCTTTGTCGTCCCGGCGTATCTCAGCACAATTCCGGATCCGTCGATGAAACCGTGGCAGGTAAACCTGCTCTTCAAGGGTGATGCGATGGAGTTTGATAAGGATGGTTTTTACGCCACCCTTCTTGACCTGCACCGGAAAAAAATGATTATGATCACCGACAAGGGAGACAAAAAAGGTGTCGAGATCCGGAAACTCTCGGCTGCAACGACCGACCCCTATGAACTGCGGGTTCTTGCCTTTATCGATCAGGTGTCAGATAACGGTGTGCTCGACACGGGGAAGTTCGGGGAGCTGGCGGCACAAGCCCGGACCGGCTTTGAAGCAGAAGGAAAGGCATTGCGGGTCCAGCGGCTGCTCTCCGATATCACTTCCCGGGCCGACGCAGCCCTTGCCTACCGGTATATCGTAGATGGGAGAGATAACATCCTGCCGCTGCTGTTTACCGGCATCGTTGCCTTTGGCATCACGGTCATTATCGCTCTTGTGGCACCCATGCAGGCTTCCATTCTCTATCCAGCCGTCGTTCTCTGGGGTATCGTTGGCCTCCAGGCATTTCTTGCGTTCTCAACGCCGCCCGCCTTGTTCGGACACTGGACAGACGATCATTACAAGGACAAGCTCGAATGGGATTCTTTTACCCATTTCCTCTCGGATATGGCGATGATCCAGAAGTATGCCCCGTCCGATCTCTCGATGTGGGGGGACTGGCTGGTGTACGGTACTGCTCTTGGGGTCGGTGAAAAAGTCGAATCGGCAATGAAATCGCTCAATATCCACATCGCCGATACCGGGGTCCCGGTCGGTGTCGTCGGGATGAGCTATGCATTTATCCCGATCCTGATGTTTACGGCCATGCCTCGCGGCGGCGGGTACGGCGGCAGCTTTGGGGGAGGCGGCTTTGGCGGAGGAGGATTCGGTGGCGGCGGTGGTTTTGGTGGCGGGGGTGCTCATGGGAGATAACCCTGCCGAGCCGATTCTCTCACGGATTTTTTTTTGTTACAACAGGAGGACAGATAGTGCATGAACGGCCGGTGGCTGGCAGTCTATGAGGGCAGTAACTAAGATTTCCTGAAGGTGAGTACACGAAGGTTGCCATATTCCAGCATACTGCCTCGGAGCCGGCCGTTTTTTCGAAGCGTTTTTTGCCGGACGCCGGATTCCCTTTGAATATATCCGGCTCTACGAGACCGGTGGAGTGCCCACAATCAATGCCACCCACTTTCTGTTCATGGGCGGGCCAATGAGTGTCAACGACGAGAAAGAATTACCGTATCTTTCGGAGGAGAAGGCCCTGATCCGGGATATGGTGCAGAAAGGCCGGCCGGTCCTTGGCATTTGCCTTGGGGCCCAGCTGATTGCATCAGCGTTTGGTGCCCGGGTCTATCCTTTCCAGCAGGAGACCGGCTGGTGCAGGCTCACCCGTGAGTCGGGGGCGACCGGCACGTTCTCACGCTTCCCGGAGCAGTTTTCGGTGTTCCAGCTTCACGGGGAAACGTTTGATCTCCCGACCGGTGCCAACTTGCTCTGCACCGGGAGTGTGGTAATGCACCAGGCGTTCGCTTACAAAACAGCGCTCGGGCTTCAGTTCCATCTCGAACTTACCGATGCGATAATCAAGGAATGGACACGGGACATTGATCCTGCAATCCGGGATACGATACTCAGGGAAACCCCGGGATTTCTTGCAGAGAGTAACCGGCTCTGCAGAATGATCGCCGAAGACTTCATTGCGTAAAACAAAAAAAAGACCGGCTTGGCGTTCTCTCCTTCATTCTTTGGAGAAAAAATCCACGCGTATTTGCCGAGCGGGCAGTTTTTCATGGGTATTAAAGGAATGACGTGAAATTAAGTGTCAAGGATCTCCGGCTGACAAAATACAGGAAAAACCTGACGTGATGGCTGAATCAGTGCGAGGGGGTCAGGTGCATGGCAATCAGACCGTTACCTTTCCCAGCGAGAAGGGATGTAGTTCGCATACCTTACCTTACTCCCCGTTTTCCCGGAATCTGAACACGAACTCCACCCCGTTTTCTGAATTGACCTCAATCTTTGCCCGGAGCTGGTGGCGCGCGAGGAAGTTCACCAGTTTCAGACCGAGGGTCTGGGTCTTTGTGAGATCGATGCCGGTAGGCAGCCCGACACCGTTGTCCCCGAAGGACAGGATATACGTCCCATCTTCTTTTGCAAGCGCGATCGCGATGGTGGGTGGAGCGTTACGGATTGCCTCAACATCGAAGGAATCAGGGAATGCGTACTTGAACGAGTTTGTCACCAATTCGTTGACAATTAACCCCAATGGTGTCGCACGTGGTAAATCGAGCATTACGCCGTGAGCGTCAATGAGTGTTTTTACGGATGGGGTGGTTCTGAATGAATTTGCTATCTGGCCGACAAGCGTTGTCAGGTAAACTCCCACGTCAACTTCATCGAACTTATTGGTCCGGTAGAGCGTCTCATGGATGAGCGCCATGCTCCGTGCCCGGTTCTGCAGGTCCTGTCTGAGCAGCCTCCCGGTGGGCGTATCTTCTGTAGAACCTTCGAGACTGAGCAGGGAGATGAACGCCGTGAGGTTGTTCTTGACCCGGTGATGGATTTCGGCAAGCAGAACATCTTTTTCAGCAAGAGCCTCCCTCAGTTTCGCCTCGTTCTCTATGAGCATTCGCTCACTTGCGGCAAGCTTGTCGACGTTCTGCCGGAGTTCCTGCTCTACATCGGTAAGTTCCTTGTTCTTTAGTACCAGATCCGCCTCGATACGTTTTCTTAAGGTGATATCCTGGCCCTGTGCGATGACCGACAACACAGACTTCCCGTCAGGACGGAAAAGCGTTGCGGAGTTCCAGAGCACAATCCGGACACTCTCATCGAAATGCCGAATTGGGATCTCGACCGACTCCCATTGCTCACCCAAAATGGTGCTGCGGATTTTCGTCATCATCTCTATCTTCCGGTCCTCGGGAAAGAGGATATCAAGCGACCGGCCGATTACGGTTTCAGCGGCTCGCCCGGTCAGACGCTCAAATGCGTGGTTGAACCGGGTGATCCGGAACTGCGGGTTCCATACGATAATAGGAGCGTTTGCGTAATTGATGAGGTTGTCCAGGTACTGTCCTGTCTCACTGAGCGCACGCTCAGCTTTAAGAGCTCTTCATTGTTCTGCTGGAGTTCCTCCTGCATCGCGATTTGTTCCTCATTAATCATTCTAAGATCATCGTTCTTCCGGAGAAGATCCTGCTCGTTCTTGGCAAGTTCATCGTTGGCTTGGCGCAATTCTTCCTGAGTTGCAGTGAGTTCCTCGTTGATCGCGTTGAGTTCCTCGTTAAGCGCTGAGAGCTCCTCATTATTCCGGACCAGTGTCTCCTCCACTTTCTTCTTCTGGGTGATGTCAATCCAGTACCCGATAAGTTCGGCGGGTTCACCGGTTTTGCTTCTGATCGGTCGCATCTCGTCATGCATCCAGCGCCATGTACCATCATTTCTGAGGAACCGGTATTCGACTGTGGCCGCGCCGGCAGAAAGTGCATTCTCTACGCATTGTTGGATCTGTACCCGATCGTCCGGATGGATGCGTGATTCAAAGAATGCAGGGTTGTCCATGAACGCTTCCGGCTCGCACCCGAGCTGGTCTCTGACGTTCTCTGATATGAATGTCACCGCGCGATCACCCGAAGCATGGAACCGGTAAAGCATGGCAGGAGTGTTTTTGACAAGGAATGCAAGATTCTCCCGAGCCACTTTCAGGGACTCTTCGGCACGCTTTTTCTCGGCGATAGTATTGAAGGATACGACCGCTGATGAGACCGCAGTGCTGACAAGGCCTGAAATCGCGAGATAGGAGTTGAGAAGCTCATCCTGCAACGGACCGGGTGTTTTGTGCGCGACCGTCATCACGGCCATGATCTTACTTTCCCACATAATGGGAAGGAAAACTGCTGATAACCCCTCCGGCTCGATCCGGTGGGTTGCAAGGAAGCCGGTCTCCATTACTTCAGCGACCACACCTTGGATCTCATGGGTCATAAACCGTGCCGGCACGATTCCATCGGGGAGAATCCAGTGATGCCCGGTCAATTTCCTGCCGTTGGGCTGCTCGAAGAAACCGACGGTGTTTGCTCCATAGAACCTGACAAGCGCATTCCCGGTTTCAGTTAGGATATCCTGCTGTGGAGTAAGGTGCGTAATATATTGGGCGGTCCTGATGAAGGTATTGAAATAATCAGTATGATCTTGACTACGGTTATCCATGGTTCAGGCACCCCCCAGCGGCCGCAGGTACAGATTCTCGAGGAAAAGATTGTCGAAGTCCGGGAGTCCGGCGAGGTTTTCGATTCTTGCCGATTGCCTGACCGTTTCCAGTTTTCTGACTGCTGTCGGATCAACGAGAACCTGCTCGCAGCCGGCAGAAGCTGTATTTCCGCAGAGCCGAATCCGGTCATCCCTCATCATCGGGAGGAGGCCGATCGTCCGGGCGTTGCCAGTATCGAGATTGCTGCCAAACGTTCCACTGACATACAGACGCTCGAGTTCATCGCTGCTGATGCCTGCACGCTCCATCAGATACTGGACACCCGCACCGACTGCAGCTTTGGCCCGCTGGAAAAGGTCGACATCTTTTCCGGTAAGAACGATTGGTAAATCACCGTTTATAAGGACAAAAACGCCGTTGTGATCCGGTGAGAAACGGCCCCTCTCTGACAGAATGCCCGGCTCTGAGAAGGTTGGCAATAAGGTCAACGAGACCGGTACCACAGATCCCGCGGGCCGGAACACCAGCGATCGTCGCGCATTCTGCTCCATGGCTCCGGAATCGGACCTGGCAGATAGCACCCGCCTCAGCCGGCATGCCGCACTGCATGCCGCTCCCTTCGAACGCTGGTCCGCCGGCGGCTGAGGTTAGGAAGAGGTTGTGTCCGTCCCAGAGGGCGATTTCGGAGTTAGTGCCAAAATCAATGAGGAGTGCCGGCCTGTCAAGCTCCATCATCCGGGTTGCCTGCACTCCCGCGAGAAGATCCGAACCGACAAATCCGGCGAACGGCGGCAGGACATCTATCGTTGCAGAATGAATCCCCCATTCAGCTGCCATAGGGGCTGTCTCATCAGGGAGACAATCGATCGTACCCGTCCACGTATCCGCCGGATAAGGAGGGGGTAGTTTCTCCCAGAGAGCAGGGCAAGCATCGCTGTATTTCCTACGAGCACAAGTCGGGTCACCCGGGCGAGGTCGACCCCGTTCCGGCTGGCGATGTCCGCGAGCCCGTCGCCGATGGCATGAACGACCCGGGTGCGAAGGAGCTCGAGCTTTTTCCACGGAGCCGGTCGCTGCCACCAGACGGGTCATTACGTCGGCGCCAAAAGCGGCCTGCGGATTCGTCCCGTACCGGCCCGCGATCCTTCTTCCGGTATCTAATTCGAGAATGGAGATGCTGATTTGGGATGTCCCAAGGTCAACAGCCACGCCATATGCGCCCCTGCAGTTGCCGCTTTCCATTTCTGTTGCCGCCAATACAGGTTTTACCAGCATATCCCCTGTATGGTTACATGGAAAAATCTTCCATGTCGCATCCTGGGCAGGCCCGCATATTTCGATCCCGAGATCGAGTTCAGGACGAACGTAGCACGCCAGCCGTACGTCCTTTGCCTCGCTACGGCTGCTATTGATGACCAGCATCTCCTGTTGCGAGGGATCCTGTACCTTGCCGGATGTGATCCTGACTCGGCAGAGGCCGCAGGAACCATTCCCATTGCATCCGGTCCGTATCGGAATTTCTGTTGCTTCGAGTATCTCCCGCAGGGACAACCCGGGAGTAAAATCTATCTCAACTGTCCGTTCACCGGAACAAACCATGAGGACTGGCACAGGTCACCTTTTTTCCCGCACGGCACTGACCATGGCGGCTACGTTTTCTGACTTTGCCTCCGGTGGAATTTCGCATCCCGAAGAGAGGATGAATCCCCGGCGTTTGGAAAATGCATCAAGAAGGTTCTGTGATTCAAGAGCAATCTCGCGGGGGGACGCAGAAACAAACGAGTAGGATTTAATATTCCCATCAAGGCAGGTTCCGGGAAGAGCATGTGCAGCATCTTTAGCGCTGATTTGGTAATCGAAGTTCGCGATATCTACGCCCGCCTCCGGGTACCAAGGTAGGAGAGGAGCAGACGGCCCGGCAATGTGAAGCCAGTTTGCTGCCGATCCGCTCGTCCTAAAAGCAGAGAAGATCCTCCGGAGGCGGGGGAGTTCAAACTCCCGGAAGAACTGTGGCGGGACTACTACCGGCGATGATGAAGGATCGAAGACTAAGGGGAGATGCACGCCAGCATCGAGCTGCATTTTGCCAAACGAGATTGCAATTTCAGTCGCAAAGTCAAGAATCCCCTCAAAGAGGTCCGGGTCATCGACGGCAAGGAATAATGCCTTCTCCATCCCGAGCAATTGGGTGGTTATCGTAAGAGGTCCGAGCACGCACCCCACCACAAGAGTTTCCCCGCCAACCTCTTCACGGAGTATTCGTGCAGCCCGAATCAGCTCTGGCATCCGGCCATCTCGTTCAGGATCCGGCTGGTGGAGCCGGTCAAGATGACAGGCATCCGTGAGAGCGTACGATTTGATAACGGGATACCGGTCATCGAAATAGGTGAGAACGGATCCTGCGGCTTCGGTTTCAACTGACACGTCCATGAGCGCAAAGACGGCATCGTACCCGTACCGTTCGAGAGCCGCGATCTGGCACCGGGCAAGAGTGCTCCCATCCCTAAGGTATGCTCCGAGTTTTTCGTCATTTATTGCAGCGGCATGGCCGAAGACCTGCGCGACGACCGGCACCCTGTCGGTCGAGTTTCCATTCACGGTTGCGGTGATGCGCTCAATACTATTCACGTATCCGCCTCCCGGATCCTATCGAGCCAGTTGGTCGCATCGAATGCCGAATCGCAAACGAAATCCACATTAAGTGCCTTCGCAGAGGCCTGTTTGAGCGCTGCCCCTCCTGCGATAATCCGTACACCGGTGAGACTACGGGCGGCGAGGCTGCTTCTCACCAGTCTGACTGCCGGGATAACCGTGGTAATCAAGCCGCTGACACAAACAGCTATGGCCCCCTCCTTCTCCGCAGTCTCTGCGAGCGCCGCAACTTGGCAGTCCCGGCCGCAATCGACGACCCGGTATCCATCAGTTATGAGAATAAACCTGAGGATATTCTTTCCAAGATCATGTACATCCCCTTCAAGAGTTGCAATCACTACAGTGCCCTTAGTGGACGGAAGAGCGGCACCTGCCGGGTACAGGAATTTCATAACATCCATGACGGCCCGGCCCGCAACCATAATCTCAAGGAGATTAAACTGATCGAGCGTACATTTCGTTTCCAGACGTTTCATGGCCGTCTCGATACCACCGGAAATAATCTCCTCGCGCCCAACACCAGCACGTATGAGTTTATCCGCTTCGCTAATTGCATCCGTGCGGTTCCCTTCCATCAGGGATTGAACGAGGAGATTCATGGATTTGCTGCTCAACATACCTCCTACCTACAACGCGAGGGTTTCACGTTTTTTTAATCTATTCCAACGCGGCCTTATGTGAGTGCTGGAGTTATACGAGGTGTATTCCTTTTCATGAATATAATCGCTTCTTTACAGGAATTTGTCACGTTGTTGAGGATGCCGATCCCGATTTTTTTCATTACTTTAATCGCAATCGGATGGAAACGGGTAACTTCGATGTTGTTGCTGGAGACTTGCCACCTATCTCCGTATTCGGACCGCATATTCTTCCGATAATGGATCACTGGGTGGGATTGAAATACACAGCGCATAACATATGATTCAAAAAACGGTTCTTGCCGGATCCAGCTGGATCTCGTGCGGCAGCCTGGCCAGAGCGACGGCCCCGAGTGCTCCGATAACACCGTTGCCACCGAAGAGCATTGCCCCGGATCGCTGTGCCACCACCTCGGCCACGGCGCGGTCGACCACGTCTTCCCTCACCTTTCTTCCATACTCTCTCAGGTCTGAAGGAATAGTCATTCCTTTAAGAAACGCGAGCCCCCACTCGGGTGAAAGGGTCTCGTTTTCAACAAACTCGCGGCTCTTTGCCACTACCCACTCGATACGGGAAGGGTGAACGGCGACTTCGATGTAACTTGCCGAGTTACCGGTAGTTTTGTTCACGAGTTTCTCGTTAAGCATCACGACATGATGACTTATCGGGAGCACGGTTCTTCCTGCCGATATCTGCGTCAGCAGTGCAAGCGCGAGGGCAAACGTCGCACCGCCTGCCTTTGAATCGGTATCATCAACCCCAATGGTAAGATGGGTGAGTGCCTGGGTCCAGACATTCCCTTCTACTATTCCCCCGGCCTGACTGAGTTCAACCTGAATAACACCCTCCGCCCGCGACATCATATCGGTAAGCGAGTATGCCGGGCCACCAATACAACGAATGTGCTGGACGATATGATCGCCTATATGGCTGACGCCGGAGATCCCAACGGCGGAATGCGGAGGAAGCCCAATAGAGACCAGGGCATCGCCTATACGGGCACACTCCCTCAGGAGCGTCCCGTCGCGTTTCACTGCAGTCACCACTCCCCCCGCACGGGTGTGATGGTAACCGCAGAAAGTCTGCACAGGCACCGCTCATGCAATCATGGAAGATCTCGACTCGATTGCCATCCGTCGTGGTAAAGATCCTCCGGCAGGTACTCTGCGGGATTGCAGAAAGGGCAGCATATCGGGCGGGAGCTCTTCCTGATCTCTCTTTTTTTAGAAGGACGCATCCTTCCCGAACAAGTCGCGTAACCCAGTCCTGGGCCGTACTTCTCGGGATTCCTGCCGCCTTCTGGATGTCAGTAACGGTAAAAAATCCGGCATCCTGAGTAAACCGGCGCATCAGGCGCAGGTATTCTCGCCGATGTTCAAGCACGCTTGCCATAATGGTCGCGGATATACAGAATATCGCCTATAATGGCGCTCGCCGTTTCGATCGATCCTGCACCTTTACCAATCAAAGTGATCTCCTTTGCCATGTCGGTCTCAAGGGTAAGTGCGTTTAATGCACCGTCAACTACAAGGGGGTGACTTTTTTCGATAAGACGGGGTGAAACACGGAGGATCTTTTCTCTCGGGATTGCTTCGGCAATCAACCGGATGGTGCTATCGCCCTCTTCTGCAAGGCGCAGTGCATCCGGCGTGAGCAGATCGATACCGGTTAGGTCAATGTCGGACAATGTGATCCCATCTCCCCAGATGGTATTAACCAGGATTACCAGTTTTATTGCGGCATCGATTCCCTTCACATCATACGTCGGATCGGCTTCGGCAAAGCCCATTTCCTGTGCCTCGAGGAGTGCCTGCTCGTAGGTAAGACCTTCGGCAGCCATCCGGGTCAGGATATAATTACACGTCCCATTGAGAACCCCGTAGATCGCGAGAATCTCGTTACCTGAAAGGCCGTCTTCGATTGTATGCATGATGGGAATAGCGCCGCCGACTGTTGCCTCATACCGGAGTGCAACGTGATTCTTTTTTGCAAGGGCAGACAAATCATGGTACGCGAGGGCGATTGGGCCTTTGTTCGAGGTAACGATATGTTTTTTTCGTGCAAGAGCTGCCCGAATGTACCCGAGCGCCGGTTCGCCGGTAAGCGCATTTGTCGGCGTCACTTCAATAAGGACATCATAATCCGCTTTTTGGATTACGTCTACTGCGGTGATCGCTTGGTTCCCGCAGATACCTTTGGTACGTTTTTGTTCGAGTACTTCCTCGATATCGATACCTTCGTCGCAGATAGAACCGCTCTTTGAGTCTGCAACTCCTGTGATCGTGATGCCGTGATTTTTTTTCGCAATCATCTCTCCAACGCCGCGTCCTACTGACCCAAGACCGATCAGCGCTGCTTTCATGCGATCTCCTCCAAGGGCTCGATCAAGAGAAGCGATTTCTGGTGTGCAACCTGACGCAGAATGGTAATCGCGGCGTCCATGTCTGCCCTGTTGGTCGCCTTTATCGTAACCCTCGATGTGGAACGTTCGTTAATGGCCGGCATGCTCACCGAGATCTCGCAGACCTCAGCAAAACCTGTGGAATCAATCCGGTCAACTGTATCAGAAAGGTCAGTATGCATGAGATGGCCGATCAAGATAACGGTTCGCTTGTAGAGCAGGCGCTCTTTACCTATCCTCTGGATATGGACGCCCTGTTCCTTTAAGAGCGTTACCAGGGTATCGAGGCGTCCTTCAGGCAGGGCAAGTACAATCTGAACGTTCAGGGTGTGGTGACCGGAATCAGGGTCGCGCTGGTGAATGACTGCGATGATATTCCCTCCTACGTCAGAGATCGGTTTGAGGGCTGCGACCAGTTGTCCGGGGGAATCCTTCATCTCAAGCTTCATCGAAACCTGCACGCGTACCACCTTAGTAACAAGAATAGATCCGCTCATCAAGAAAAGGTTGTTCTTTTTTTGCGCACCGCAAGGATCAATTAGAGCTTCCGGAGTTTGTGGTCTACTTTTTCGAAGAAATTCCGGTGTGCGTCAACAAATTGTGCGGGTTTTTCTGCCTTCTGCACCAGAAGGGATGTCGAACTGCCCAGTTCCACCGTTTTTTGTCCGTCGATGACCAGCTTTGCAGGCTTTGAGCTTTCCAGCCTTATCTCGAGCCTGCGGTTACTGCTGATGAGGTGGGGACGGGATGAGAGCAGGTATGGAGCCAGCGGAACAAGAAGGAAACCTTGGATCCGGGGATCCACAATCGGCCCGCCCGCACTCATCGCGTATGCAGTCGATCCGGTTGGCGTGCTGATGAGCAGACCGTCAGAACGGAACTGTTCCGAAATTACGCCGTCAATTAAGATCGAGAACCGCAGCATCTTTGCAGGGCGGGTGGTGACGATGAGCCCTTCGTTCAAAGCATCGCCAAGGGATTTGTTGTCCCTCATGAGGGAAAGACGCATTCGTTCCTCAACGGCAAATCCCGGGGCGAGCGATTTTATAAAATCTCCGGCCTCATCGGGTTCGAGATCCGCAAGGAAACCTACCTCACCGTGATTGATCCCAATGATTGGTATCTGATCTTGTAACTGCTGAACGGTCCGAAGAATCGTGCCATCGCCTCCGGTTACAATCACGATATCCGCTTTGGCCTGGCTGCAGGGGAGGCCGGCCCCGCCAAGATGGGCTGCCGTATCTGTCTCTACGAGAACCACGTGCCCTTTTCCTTCCAGCGTAGTCTTTATTCTTCGTGCACAGTCAAGAGCTTCGGGCAAATCTATACGGGAGACAAGAAGACACTTCATGGGTATCACCGCAGGTATTCTATCACCTTGTGGTGCAACACACCGTTCGTGGCAATAATGCACCGTCCTACTGTAACCTCTTCGGGAAACACAAGAGATTCTCCGTTTAAGTCTGTCACAGCACCGCCGGCTTCTGTACAGATGAGCATTCCCGCCGCTGCGTCTGTCACCCTGAGGGTTCCTCTGAGATCGACAAAACCATCGATCCTCCCGGCACCGACATAACAGAGCTCTAGTGCAGAAGCGCCAAGAAGCCGCCACCGCCGGATCTTGTGACCAAGTTGCATCATCCGGGTCGGATCAAATTTCCGGCCGTATATACTCATTGCAGATTTATCCAGCCGGACGGTCGGGGAGACGTGAATGGCTTTCCCGTTACAATGGGCAGATTTTCCCCGGATTGCTGTGAAGGTTTCTCCTGTTGCGAGGTCCTGGACAAATGCCTTCTGAACTACCCCCTCACTTGCCCACGCCAGGGAAAGACCGTAGAACGGAATACCGGTGACTGCGTTGTACGTGCCATCCACCGGATCAAGGAATATGGTTCCTTTCCCGCCATCTATCGATAACCTGCCGGATTCCTCGCTGATAAGAACTGAGCACAGATTGTGTTCACGGATATATCCGATCACGCAGTCCTCTGCCACCTGATCGATCTTCTCCGTCGGTGTGTGATCGGCACCCATGCGGATGACTTGGCCACCCGCCGGGGATCCCACAAGCGGCCTGATATTTTCCCGGACGAGATACAGCCATTTCATTGCAGGCAGAAAGGAAGTTCATGGCAATAAAAACCTCTAAATGCGGTCAGCGTTGTATTTATGTACGGCAATAAAGATAAATTACATCTGCGCTTAAAATAAGGATACGTTTTAGGTTGTGAAACTCAAATGAAAGAACAGACAGAAATCGGAAAGATAAAGGAAGGACGCTATATCGTAGTGGATGATGAACCCTGCAAAGTAGTAGGTCTCGCCACTTCAAAACCCGGGAAACACGGGGCCGCCAAGGCACGGATTGATGCAGTTGGTATTTTCGATGGCGTCAAGCGTTCTATTGTTCAGCCGGTGTCAGCAAAGGCATACGTTCCCGTTGTCGAGCGTAAAAGCGGGCAGGTTATCTCTATTGCCGGGGACATGGCACAGCTTATGGACATGAAAGATTATTCCAATTTTGAAATTGCCATTCCTGCCGAAAAGAAGGGACAACTCGAAGTGGGAAAAGAGGTCATGTATATCGAATCCATGGGGAAGAAAAAACTCGACTGATCGAGTCGGATAGTCCCAATAATTTTTTTGTTACCTGTTGTTATCGGGCTTTTTTTAGGGAATTTCAATCTAGTAATGAGGCTCGGTTTCTAGACACTTTCGTTGTATTGAGCAGCGCTGGCGAATACTCAATACCCCTTTTCACCGGTTAGCCGGAGTTTTTGTTTTACATGCGATCTGAAATCAATATTTCCCGAGGTCCTGTGTTGGGACAAGAATCTTGATCGTATAGGAACCGATATAGTGGGAATTAATGACAAAATAATATCCTCTCCCACCTTCGTAGAATTTTTCAAGCCATGGCCTAGGATCTGTCGAAGTTGCCGTCGGAGTTGGTTCTATAGTTGCGTACTTCTCGAAAGTTGTGACATCTGCCGCCGGTGTTGGGTAGGCAATCCCTTCCCAGAGATTGAAGTCAATTCCTCCGGGAGGTGAGATGGTTCTTACGATCCGGTTAGGGTCGGTTGCATCCATTACCTGGATCGAAAATTGTGGCTGTGTGGTTGAAAACGAGCCTTGGACTCCGCTAATAGAGATACTGTTCCCGTTGGTCGGGGTAATTGCGAAAGAAGCCATGGCAGATCCGGAGGATTCTGCAAGAGGCTGGATAGTATAGGAAATCTCCCAGTAAGGAAACGGGATGTTTATAATCTGAGTGGTTCCGCTGGATGTTCCCGATATGGTCGCATACACGGTTCGCCGGTTATCCGGCTGGGTAGCATTGATCCGGACGCCCTGCGGCAGGGACTGGTTATTTGAGATTTGGTACGTTCCGGGATTGACAAATCCGATGGTCTGGACTTTCTGGTTCCATGTCGGTACAGAAGTAGGAGTGGTTGTAGGATGGGTTGTAGTGGGGAGCTTGGTAATATTTGAGTATACCACGAGAGGGGTAACGTTCACGGAAGGTACCGGTGTTTCAGATGAAAGTCCGGTATTGACCGGCTGACCGGTGGCTATTGGTTTGATAACAAATGCAATAATAAATATGATGCAGAACGCGGCTATGATATATGTGATGTCTTTCTTATCCATGGGTACCGTGTTCTCATATTGTATCGTTTCATAAATAAAAAGAGGTGACAATCGTGATATACCCATTTTTAATTAACTGGGGTTGCTCAAAGAAATTATATATGAGAAAATCCCATCATAAAGCTCCCCAATTACGGTTTTATATGCATAAAAATTTAAAAAGAATGCACAAGGGTTTTTTCATTTTCAGCAAAATTATTTATAGATTAAATACTCTTTAACAATAAGAGACGCTGGTACCGACTAGTGTCTACTAATCTACGAAGGTGAATTCATGAGTTCGTATAAACATAACGATGAAGGGTTCACTGGCCTCGAGGCAGCGATTGTGCTCATCGCATTCGTTGTTGTCGCGGCGGTGTTCTCATACGTAGTGCTTGGCGCCGGGTTCTTCACGACGCAGAAGGCACAGCAGACTGTCCACACAGGTGTTAGCCAGGCTACATCGGCAGTGGAACCATCCGGGCCGGTAAGTGTACAATCCGACAGTGATGGTACTGGTATTGCGAATATTACCTTCTACCTTCAGCTTGCTGCGGGTGGTAATGCTGTGGATATGAGTAAAGTGACGTATACGGTTTCCACTCCTACACAGGTAGAGACCTTTACCAATGCTAGCGTCAATTACACGTGGGTTCAACAAAATACCCCGATAGATCTCGGTCAGACTGCCCATGCCGGATTACTCAATCCCCGTGAGATGGTCCTTGTAACTGTTGCACCAAATCTCGGATCATCAGATCTGGGTGTCAATACCCAATTTGTTGTTCAGGTGAATCCCCCGATCGGTGCAGCGCTTCCGATTGCGAGGACGGTTCCTGCAGGAATGACGGCAAATACATGGTATGAGGTATACTAAAGGAGGGTGAAAAAAATGAGAAATCTTTACTCAGAGAATGCATTCACCGGACTTGAAGCAGCCATCGTTCTCATCGCATTCGTAGTCGTTGCTGCTGTATTCTCGTACGTGGTGCTCGGCGCCGGGTTCTTCACATCCCAGACTGCACAGTCAACAGTCCACACGGGAGTCGCACAGGCCAGTTCAAGCCTGCAAGAAGTTGGGAATACTTATGGGATTAAAGATACAAGTAACGACTATCTTGACTATGTGAATGTCACCGTTGCACTCACTGCCGGTGGCACCCCCATCGATCTGTCAACAATGGTGGTATCCTATACTGATAATAACGGAGGCCACAATGCAAATATGACCTATGGAGGCATAGGGACAGATAGCGGAACCTGTCCTACTACCGGTACACCGGCTCCTTCCACATGGTGCATTGGACAGAAAATTAATAACGCAACAACGGGCGCCATGCTCGATAACAACGCTCAAATGATTCTGATGGTTGGATTGCCTACCACGGCAACACCAAACACAATCTTCTCGATTAATTTCCAACCGTCAGTAGGAGCAGTCCTTCCGATTCAGAGGACGATCCCCGGTGGCCTGACAGCAGTCCAGCCACTCTACTAATCTCTTTTTTTTATTGAATTTACCAAAAAGCGGTTTCTGAACGCCAAAACAGAAAAAAATCGCTGCAAACCCTCGTGCTTCTGAGGAAAGTATATTAACTAAAAACAGGAAATAATTAAATGCTATGGCGGTAAATCAGACACAGGTCGACCATATCATCACCGCAGCTTCTGAGGATGATCCCGAAGTCAAGCTCCAGAACCTCGAACGGGAAGTCGATCTTATTAAAACCTCCATCAAGCGTCTGTTAATGGATATCAGGGAACGGATGAATGAGATGGAGAATCCGTTTACCCTTACCACATCCGGAGGAACTCCCGAGTCAGGGGGAGCGTCTGATTCCGTAGACGCCGCAAAAAAGGCAGCACTGGATGCAAAAGAGGCGGCGTTGGAGGCACGGGAATCCACACTTGACGCCGCAAAAGCTAAACAGGAAACGGAAAACATTGAAGCGGCGAATAAAAAAGGAGATCAGGAATCAAAATCCGGAGTAGTTTCCAAACTTGCCAGTGAGGAAAGACACATACCGGACGAGCAGATGATATCTCGTATAAAGACCCAGCTCCTGACTAACGGATATAAAGGCGGCCCGAATGCGCTTGCCAATGAAAAACTCCGGCTCCAGAAAGTGTACAAACTTTTCAAGTGGACCAATGCTGCCATTCGCAAATTCGGGCACGACCGTCTTGATATCATTCTCGAATCGTATCGTATCATGGGGTATATCTCGCGGGAGTCCTGTGACGAGATCAAGGAGATCTCTCGCCTGATGCCTGCAAATCTTGGGGACGAACATGAGGTTGGACCGGATGAATTCGTCTCTGAACTGTATGCACTCAACCGGATCCTGTCTCCCAATGATTCCTCTCTTGACCGGGACATGATTGAGGTCATGATGGAACAGCGCCAGCAGACATTACCGGCAAATGAAAGATCTGAGGCTCCTGAATTACCCTCTAAAGAACGGGAACCTTCAAAGCCTGCCAGAAAAGACGAAGAGTGGATGAACCTGCCGGACAGGATCTAACCGATGTCCGCCGATACATTCACGACAGCACTCTTCCTGATAACAGCAGTCATAGCTGCGGGTGTACTCATCAGTGCCATATTCCCGGTTTTCTACCAGATGACCGGGACGTTTTCTTCAGCCGGACATACATCTGACGTGCAGCTTCGGACCAATATCCAGATTATTCTGGATGTTGCAAATCAAAGCCAGTACGTCAAGGTCTGGATGAAAAATACGGGGAGTGAACGGATAGCTCGTTGCCGATATCCAGCGATCCGATGTCATCTGCGGCGATGCAGGAAATTTCAACCGTTTGACGTTGGATAATACGTCCGCTCCCCTGAACAATGGGCAATGGTCATACATGTTAAGCGATCTCAATAACAATAATTACTGGGATCCCGGTGAAACGCTGGAGATCGACGCATATACCACTACGATAAACACGGCAAATCCGG
The DNA here is from genome assembly GCA_963737635.1 of uncultured Methanoregulaceae archaeon. Classification (GTDB taxonomy): domain Archaea; phylum Halobacteriota; class Methanomicrobia; order Methanomicrobiales; family Methanospirillaceae; genus Methanoregula. The sequence continues at coordinate 1,969,127 of CAVTTL010000001.1, read as the reverse complement.
TATATTTCCAGTTCAGCCTGCCCAATGGAATCTCGACTTCTGACCAGTTTACGGTGACTACCACTCCCTAAAAAGGTGTTCCGGGATGGCTGTTGCAGATCTTATAGGGGCGGCAGTTGGGGTAATCCTTCTGGTGATCGTTGCGTACCTCCTCGTTGCGAGTGTTATTTCCACTGCCCAGATTGTCAACAATGCACAAAAATCCGCTAGCCTGCTCGAAGAAAAACAACTCAAAACCGACTTTACCATCGGTCAAACAGGTATTGACCTGAATACTGAGAATATCAACTGCACGATTACTAATACTGGAAACGAAGTCATCTCGGATTTCACGCATATGGATGTTATCGTCTACGATAACGATACCAATAACTACCAGTTGTATACCTATTCAACAACACAACCTCAACCTCCCGGCACCTGGACAATTACTAACCAGGGAACTTATGTTATCCATTCCTCTGAACTGGATCCTGGCGAAACATTCAGGATTCTGGTTGTAACAACGGGTTTATCCCCCCACTGGTTCCAGATTACTACAGCGAACGGGGTCTATGCTTCAGCATTTCTTTGAAGGGGAAAGAGAAAATGGCAGTTGAACTTTCCGATTTGATGGGTGGCGAGGACCGGCAAATCATCTCTACTGGCAATAATGAACTGGATAAGAAGATGGCCGATGGTCTTCCGGTGGGTTCGCTGACTCTTATTGAAGGGGAGAATGATACCGGTAAGAGTGTTCTTACCCAGCAAATTGTTTGGGGTGCTATGAAGCAGGGGTTGTCCGTAGATCTGTTCACTACGGAAAACACCAGCAAGAGCTTTATTAAGCAAATGGAATCAATGAGCCTTGATATCGCCGATTATTTTTCCTGGGGATATCTCAAGGTATTTCCCCTCCACGTAGTCGGTTTTGAATGGAAAAAAGAGGAGATGGAGGGGATTCTGATCCGCTTGATTTCCTACATTAAAAACAGCCCGGCACAGGTCGCAGTCATCGACGCGCTGACACTTTTTACCGAATACGCTGAGACGGATACTATACTCACCTTTTTTACCAATTGCAAGTCACTTGTCGATCATGGTAAGACTATCCTTATCACGCTCCATACCTATGCATTTGAGGAAGATACCCTGGTCAGGATCAGGTCAATCTGCGATGCCCATCTGAATATGAAAAAAGCCCTTGTTGGGGATAAGTACGTTATGGTCATGGAAGTTGTCAAGGTCCGCGGTGCACGAAAAACAACCGGAAACCTCGTCAGTTTTGAAGTACATCCGGGCTATGGCATGAAAGTCATACCGATGAGTTTTGCGAGGATCTGATATGGGTTCCCTGTCCGTTGCAGTAAACCTACCGTTCAAACCTGAACCGGTCGCTGTAGATGTCGATCTCTATGCGGACCTCGAATCGGATGCCTTGTTCAAGATGTTACCGGCAAATGCTAAGGAATATGTCCAGAACAGCCCCCATCTTCTCGAATACCTCCATATGTTTCCAGTAAATACCTACGGGATACCCCTCTTTTTATCCGAATTAAAAAAGGACGTTCGTTCCATGAAGAATCCTAACATCATCTACCCGGTGAACGATACCACCTTCGTCCATATTCTTCCGGACCCTGATGACGTCAGGAACTTCTACATCCCCATTGAACCCTCCTTCCTGCACAGCGTAAGCGATATCCTTCCTGCTATTGAGACCAAGCTCATAGATCTCATTGACGGCCTTGAAACAGATCCGACAACGGACAAGGAAAGGACAGACGTCATAAAAAAGATGCTCGCCACTGTAGCAGTGATCAAGCCTCCAGGTGTGGATATGGCAAGCCTGACGAGGACGGAAAAACAAGAAGGTGCAGCCTCTAAACTGGTTACGTTCCTTAACACGGATTTCACGGCCCAGAACAAGATGAAATCCAATAAAAAGAGTAGGAACCTTCCCATCACTCCTGATGGTAAAATCATCCTGACCAATTACGAGTATAAGGCAATCGAATATCTTCTTGTCCGGGATAAAATAGATATGGGGGTGCTCAAGCCGTTCCTTTCCGATCCCTATATTGAAGATATCTCCTGTGACGGAGTCGGGCCGATCTTCATAGAACACAAGATCTTCAAGGGGCTGAAATCGGTTATTGAGTTCAAGGTATCGAGCGAACTGGACGAATTTGTGATCAAGGTAGCGGAACGGATAAAAAGGCCCATCACGTACCGGAGCCCCATAGTTGATGCAACCCTCCCGGATGGTTCCCGTATCAACATCGTCTACGGCACCGAGATCAGTAAACATGGCAGCAACTTCTCTATACGAAAAGTCAATGAGGTGCCGCTTTCCATCCTCAACATCGTTGAGAGTAATGGTATCGATTACACGGCCGCTGCGTATCTCTGGATTTGCGTTGAATATGGGATGTCGCTATTCGTGAGCGGTGAAACTGCAAGCGGAAAGACCACGCTTTTGAATGCGATTACCACCTTCATCCCTCCGGAAAACAAAATCGTTAGTATTGAAGACACTCCGGAGCTCAGTGTCCCACACCGGAACTGGGTACGGGAGGTAGCACTTGCGAAGGGTAAGGGTGAAGGGACTGGCTCAGGTGGAGAGGTTACCATGTTCGATCTTCTCAAAGCCGCACTGCGTCAGCGCCCCAACCAGATTCTTGTCGGTGAGATCCGTGGTGTCGAAGGGAGTGTTGCATTCGGCGCGATGCAGACCGGTCACCCCGTGATGAGTACCTTCCATGCGGCATCCGTGGAGAAATTGATCCAGCGTCTCTGCGGCGATCCCATCAATATCCCCAAAACGTATGTCGACAATCTCAATCTGGTCATCATCCAGAGTGCTGTCAAACGACCCGATGGTCAGACCGTACGCCGGATGATCAGCTGCAACGAACTGGTTGGATATAATGCGGAGACCGGCGGATTTACGTTTGTCCAGATGTTTACCTGGGAACCGGTGTCCGATACATTTGTCTGGTCCGGGAAGGGCAGCTCATTTCTTCTCGAAAGCAAGATCGCTACCATGCTTGGTATACCGGACAACAGGAAATCAGAGATTTACCTTGAAGTGGAGAAACGCGCAAAGATCCTTGAACGCCTGCACAAGGCCGGTTACGTAAAATTCTGGGATCTCTTTCACATGATGACCAAAATTAAAAAACAGGGTCTCCTAACCATCGGTTCATAACATGCCTGATGAGACCGCCCTCCCGAACGCTTCCCAAGCGCAACCAGCCCGATCGCCTCCTTTTGCCTCCCAAATCCAGGGACTAAAAGAGAGGCTCGCGAATCTCCGGGAGAACAAAAAGATGGGCGCGGATCTTCTGTTCATGACGACCTATATGGCGTCGCTTGCGATAGCCAATGCTACGCGTCCCGAGATTTTTTCCTTTGCAGCAAAACGCCACGAGTACATTTCAGCAAGGTACATCGCAAAAGTGGATACGTTTGTGAAAAAGTGGAATTATAGTTATTCGGAAAGCATGTCCATTGTTGCCGAACGAACGCAGAACGAAATTCTCAAGAGCATGCTGAACCGGTATTCCAACTCTATCGATTCCGGTGTCCCGGATGAGGATTTCTTAACTAACGAACTCGCAACGGTTCGCAGCGTCTACCGGAACCAGCTGGAGCAGGGAATGTCCATGCTGCAGAAATGGGGGGACGCCTATGTTGCCATGCTCCTCTCGGGAACTGTTATCGCTGTCATCATAATGATGTCGGTCGTGATCTATACCCCCACAGATATCCAGACGACATTCGATATCTCATACTCTGTTATCCTTGCAATCTCTGTATTTGGTATTGTCCTTATGTATACGTCAGTCCCCGACGACCCCAAAAGTCACGGGCTCTCTGAGCGTACTTCAAAGGAGCAGGGGACTATCCATGCCATGGAACGGATTATTGTCCCGGTTACGCTTGCCATTGTTGTCATTCTTGCAGTTCTCGGGATCTCAGCAAGCCTGATCTTTATTCTTGCAGGTGTTCTGATGGCCCCGCTCGGCATCATCGGTTATATTGATGACCACAACATTACTCTACGGGACAACGATTTTTCCGTGTTTATAAGGAGTTTTGGCGCGGTGATGGGGGGGCAGGGAACCACTGCCGTGTATGCGTTAGGGAGAATCGACCGGAAATCTCTTTCCGCCCTTGAACCCCTGATAAATTCTGTGTATTCAAAACTCAATCTCGGACTCGATGAAAAACAGTGCTGGGACAAGTTTATCGGGGAGGCCGGAAGCAACCTCATCTATAAGTATCTCAACATTTACCGGGACACCGTGGCACTCGGGGGACCGCCGGAACCCATTGGAACTGTCGTGGGATCTTCGATGCTTGAACAGACGCTTCTCAGGGAGAAAAAAGATATGCTTGCACGAGGTTTTATCGTTCTTCTGGTACCGATGCATGTCGCCATGATCGGCCTTTTTGTCGCGTTATACCAGATTCTTCTCGTGCTCACCGGATCCGTGTCGACCATGATGAGCCAGTTCCAGAACCTGTCTGCAGCATCCGGGGGCGAGAGTGCTGGTATCTCCGTGGGGAGTGTATTTAGCGGCGGCCTGAACCTCTTCTCCAATTTCCCGGCAGCGGCGATGCAGACTTATGTCATCATAACGCTCACCATTCTCACTATGTCCAACATTATCGCTGCACGTATCGTGGGCGGAGGGGATCGATACATGTATTATTTCTACGCGGCAATATTCTGCACATTAACCGGACTTATTCTTATGGTGGCACCAATGGTAGTGGGTCTCTTTTTCAGTGTGCAGGCGCTGACGAGCATAGGCGGTGGAGTATCAGGAACGGGTGTATAATATGAAAGACAGTGTCCGCAGACTGGTTATTTTTGTTACGATCGTGGGACTTGGCTCTGCCATGATTCTGGTAAATATCCCTCTTATCTACATGTTGCTCCTGATTGTGGCAGTCGGTCTTCTCCTTTTGATCCTGCTTGGGGCAATCACGGTAGCAGAGATAAAAGAAGCTACTTCAACGCTCTCTATTACCAGTAAACGCAAAAAACCTGCTTTGCAGAAGCCTGAATCCCGGCAGATTACCGAAAAAACACCTGCGGCCCAGAAAAATACTGGAGGAAAAAAGGTTGAAAAGAAACTCCCGGTAAAGACCGTGGAAAAATCTGGTGGTATCCGTGCCCATCTCTCGTTACTGGCATCATCTGTTGAATCGCTGGGAAAGATTCTTACCGAACGCAGAAAACCCAGAAAAAAAGTGGAAGAGATCGATAAGCTGCTGGATCATACCATAAGCGAAAGAGTCAGCAGGAGTTCTGCGCTTGAGAGTGCCGGAACGGTGCCGGCTGCGATCGGATCCCGAGGTGGTGCCGGAGGAGCTCTCCCGGGAGGGAGCGGGAAGGAGATCGATCCGTTCCTCTCACTTTCCGGTGAAGAACTCGAAACAGGTCTGCTGGACGGTCTGGATGAACCGGAATTATCAGCCCCGTCACCGGATACCCACGGTGTACAACAAGTTGATGATTCCGGCATTTCCCTGCCAGATGTGGAAATGCCGCCCCTGCCTGAAGAAACTACTGACGAAGCGAGCGCGATTCTCGCAGCAAATGCTGAGGACATTGCAGACGAAACCGAAGGAGGGGACGGTCTTGGCGAAAATCTGGGGGATCTGGACAGTATAAATCTTGATGAAATCGATCTTGGGGATGACAACAGTGTTATGGAAACACCTGCCGCGGCGCCTCAACCCGCCGCCGGGCCAGCACCGGGGTCGAGCAGCCTCATTCCCGCTACCCCCATAACACCGGCCGGGGCTCCTGAGTTCGGCATGGAGGACCAGTCGGATATTTCTTCATTTGCATCAGGTACTACCCCAACCAGCGACGACGATATGCTCAGTTCGCTAGCGAGCGACATCAAACAAATTAAAAAAGAGAAGGATGTCAGTCTGCTTCGCGAATTAAAAGATTTTAAGGCTCCGGCAACAGATATAGAAAAGGAACTATCAGATATTTCGGAGCAGTTCAATATCGCAAGCAAAGGAGCAGAGAAGAAAAATCCGTCAGTTCAGGGAATAAAGTAGATCTGCACGGTATCAAATCCGGTACTACGGAAATTATCAAACCTGACAAAAACATCGCGCGTGTGTCCCATGAAAGAAGTCCCGTTGAAAATTGAACATGAAGGTAAATGGATTGTTATTCAGGCTTCGCTCGACGAAGACCGGATTACATTACCCGCACCGGTCAATAAAGAGGTTCTTTTCAAATCTGTGTTTAACCTTGAGGAAAAAAAGAACGTTCTCATTATTACCTTCAAAGGAAACCCGGATGCCATCGTTCGTATCGCAAGCGTTGAAAAAGTCCTCATTGTTTTAAAACGTCTTATTCTTGCCAATTGCAATGCGTATCGTCTCATGGCATATTTTATGTCTCCGGCAATCCGGGGAGGAGTACTTGCCAAGGATGCGCAATGGGAAAAAGGCAGCATCGTGGTCGTAAAGACCGGCATCTGGTTTGTCAGTGCGGTAAAACAGATCTGTGTTCCGTTAAAGGATGTCGCAGCGATCGAACTGACCAAACGGGATGTTCAGGGAAAGCAGACCGACGTTGTAAGGATCGATCATGTTGAGTCCGGTGAGGTTGTGTCAAGTCTCGTCCTCTGTCCTCTCTCCACGCTCCAGGTACTTACCAATTTCCTCAAAGACGCTACAAAGGGAATGGATATGAATGGCAATGAACTGGATGCCATTGACCAGCAGGTGGCGATGCTGGTGTATTCTGGAATGGACTCCCATGCCATCGAGAACATGCCTGAGTCTCCCCCATAAACAGCTCGATGAGATTTATGACCGGATTATCAAGCTTGGAATAGCAGAAGTGGTGACAATCCGGCGTGAAGTCCAGCTGACAACAAAAGGTGTCAGATATATTTCAGATGCCACAAAAACACAAACAAACTGAAATAATGGCAGTTTTACCATCATTACCGTTTTATAGCAGGAAACTCAAATACTTTGGCTGATACTCCATGGGAACTATTCTTATCGTGGATGATACGCTCTTCATGAGAACTCTTCTTAAAAATATCCTCTTCTCGGGAGGTCACACAATTGCAGGTGAGGCTTCAAACGGAGAAGAGGCGATAGCAAAATACAAGGAACTGAAACCTGATCTTGTCACTATGGATGTAGTCATGCCCAAGGTGAATGGGATCGAAGCGTTAAAGGCAATCAAGCAACTGGATCCTGCAGCTCGCATCATTATGTGCACTGCTGTCGGGCAGGAACAGATGGTTAAGCTGGCTATAAAAAGTGGCGCCAAAGGATATATCGTAAAACCCTTCCAGGCGCCAAAGGTTCTTGAAGAAGTCAAAAACGTGCTTGCGTCCTAATTGTTATGCCAAAGGTTCTCATAGTCGATGACTCCGTATTCATGCGGACAGTCATCCGGGACATGCTTCAAAAGGATCCCTCACTTGAAATAGTGGGAACCGCCTCAAATGGCATCGAGGCGCTTGAGAAGATCAAGACCCTTAAGCCTGATCTTATCACTCTGGATATCGAGATGCCCCGGATGAATGGCCTTGAGGTGCTGCGTGAACTCAGGAATGCATCCTGGCACCCGAAAACCCTCATGTTTAGTTCGCTTACCTCAGAAGGTGCGGAGATGACTACCGAGGCAATCAACCTGGGCGCTGACGATTTCATGCTTAAACCAAAAGATGCCCCCCAGCTCAGGCTTATCGCGAAGGAACTTATTGCAACGATTCATCATCTCACAAGTGCCTCTCCCTCTCCTCTCAAAGAGCCCAGAATCATCAAGCAGAAAGAGGTAAATGTCGACCGTGTAGTACCTAATCGGGTCATCAGCCGGTGGCCCGCCTATGCTCGATTCCATCCTTTCAAAACTATCCGCAGATCTACCGGCGGTGTGGTTATTACCCAGCATATGCCCGTTGGCTTTACTGCACCGCTTGCAGCACGATTTAACCGGATCGCCCACATGCCTGTAAAGGAGACTGAGAATGGGGATCTGATTAAGACGGGCACGGTGTTCCTCTCAAAGGCTGGGGTTCATACCATGATAGGTGCAGCGATGACCCCGGATGGGAAACGAACAGGAAGGATCATTCATTCTAACGCACCGCCGCTTCATGGTGTTCGGCCCGCAGTGGATAAGACGTTTGAATCGGCTGCACAGGTTTTTGGGAAAAATATCGTATCGGTCATTTTGAGCGGGATGGGAAATGATGCCGGTGCAGGGGCAGCGGCAGTCAAAGAGGCCGGTGGAACAAGTATCATATGCGATCAGAAAGACTGCCTTGTCTATGGAATGGCGCGATCCGCCATCCAGAAAAATGCGGTGGATCAGGTGCTCCCTCTTGCAAAGATCCCTGAAGCTATTGAGCGACTTGTGCTAAAGATGACGGAGGATTCCCATGGGTGATTTTGAGCAGTACCGGTCGCTGTTTGTTGCGGAATCCCGTGAAAACCATGAAAATCTGGTAAACAATCTTCTTGTTCTGGAGAAAGGCGCAGACCAGAACGCTATTGACGAGATCTTCAGATCGATCCATACGCTCAAAGGTGCTTCTGCATCCATGGGTTTTGCTGATATGGAACGCCTCTGTCACACAATGGAGGATGTGTTGCAGCTTATCCGAGGCGGCAATGTTGAAATGTCTGAGGAGCTGGGGAACATCATCTTTTCCTGTACCGATCTCATCGAGGAAATGCTCGACGATGTCGAGGCTGGCGGGGATTCTTCCTCCAAGAACCCGGATAAGCAGGTCCAGGCTTTGCGCGACTGGCTGCAACATCAGAGTGCCAGCGGACCGGAGAAAGATGAAGCAAGTGCCCGGCAAGAGACGGAATCATGTACTCCGGAGGGAATCCTCGAAGAGGAGAATCCCCAACAATGCACCGGAACTGAATATGCGATGACCATCATCGTAGCTCCTGAATGCATGATGAAAGATGTCCGTGCGATGATTGCGATCCAGAACCTTGAGGCTCTGGGGATGATCCGGTCATTACAGCCTTCAAAAAATGAGATCGATGAAGGGAAATTCGACGGGACAGCTCATCTCACGATTGCGAGTGATGCAGGAGAAGAAGCACTCAGGACTGCAGCGCAGGGAAGTGAGATCGCCTCTGTCGAGATCCATCCGACAGAAGTGCCTTCTGCTGTGCTGACAGAACCCGGTTCAGGAAAAAAACCAGCGGAATCTGACCGGAAGCAGGCAGCGGCACCAGAAAAGAACCGGGAAATAAAAAATCTCCGGGTGGATATTTCCCAGCTCGATCATATCATGAATCTTGTCGAAGATCTGGTGATCAACAGGGGCCGGCTCAAGCAGATCGCCGATGAGAAAAAGATAAAAGAGATGGACGAGGCGATCAGCATGGTAGAGCGATCGGTCTCTGAGCTCCAGAACCTGATGATGGCCATCCGTATGATCCCGCTCTCCCATATCTTCAACCGCCTGCCCCGGGTTGTCCGTGATGTCGCCCAGTACGATCATAAAGAGGTTGAGTTCACTATGGAAGGCGGCGAGACCGAACTTGACCGGAGTGTTATGGATGGCCTCAATGATCCGCTGCTTCATCTGATAAGGAATGCGGTAAACCATGGCATCGAAGATCCGGCAACCAGGCTAAAAGCAGGAAAACCTGCAAAAGGTCTTGTCAGACTTACTGCACACCGGGACCGCGATAACGTTATTATCAAACTCAAGGATGACGGTGCCGGTATTAACGTGGAGAAAGTAAAGAAGAAAGCCATAGAAAAAGGCCTGATCTCACCTGAGATCGCGGCCACCCTCACCCAAGACGAAGCCATTGACCTGCTCTTCCAACCGGGCTTTTCCACTGCCGATACTATAACTGATATCTCAGGAAGAGGTGTCGGCCTTGATGTAGTAAAACGATCGATTGAATCGCTCAAAGGTACTATAAAAGTTGAAACTATACCCGGGCAGGGGAGTGTTTTTGAGCTGCTCCTACCTCCCACCATGGCAATTGTGGATGTCATGATTGTAAGAATCAACCGCAAGCGCTTGGCGATCCCCATCAGCAGCATTGTTGAAGTAGCGAACTTCAAAAAGGAAGGGATGCACCATATTGGGAAAGGAGAGGTGACTTTGATCCGGGATGAAGTGCTCCAGATTCTCTGGCTTAATGATATGGTCGGAAGCTCGGACCGGTGCGAGATCCTTATTGTCGTTCAGTACCAGAAAAGGAAGTGCTGTATTCCTGTAGATGCCGTTGAAGGTAAGCAGGAAGTAGTTGTAAAGCCGTTGAGCAGTTTTATTGGAACCACCAAAGGGATCAGTGGGGTCACTATTCTCGGTGATGGTGATGTAGTGCCGGTTCTTGATGTAAACACGATGCAGGAATGAACAAGCCATGAAACTATCATCAGTTCAGGTAGATGCGATGCAGGAACTGGGAAACATCGGAGCAGCGCACGCTGCGACCACGCTTTCCCAGATGCTGTCAAGCGCTGTGGAGATGAGTGTACCCAAAATCAGGGTAGTGGACGTGGCGCAGCTGGCTGAACATATCGGAGGAGAGCCAGCCGCGCTTGTGGTCTTTGAGCTGCAGGGCGAGATTCCTCACGGAGGTTATATTATTGTTTATATTTCCCGGAAATCGGCCGTGCGCCTGACCAACACGATGCTCGGCCTTACCGATCCTGATCGTCCACTCAACGAGATGGATGAAAGTGCCCTTATTGAGATCGGTAATATTATGGCTTCAGCATTTCTCGATGCAACTGCTGAACTCCTCGGGTTTGTTATGCTACCTTCTCCCCCGGCGCTCATCATCGATATGGCGCATGCAGCTATGCAATCCCTTATTGCTCAGATGCAGGAGGAGATTGACGAGGTTATGTTATTCTCGACCGAACTGGTCTGTGAAGAGCACAGGATCGACAGCGATATCATCATGATGCCTGAGGTTCACATGCTCAAAACGTTTGTCGAGCGCTTGGAAAACCTGATGAAATCCAGCTGATCTCCCGGATCCGGAATGCCTGAACCCGCCTCCCAAGAAAAAGTCCCAGTCATGATAGGTATCGGTGAGTACTTTGTAGGGTCCTCTCCCATGATGACTATTGGTCTGGGATCCTGTATTGGTCTGACGATCTATGACCGTGACCTTCGCATAGGGGCTATGGTTCATATCATGCTGCCCGAAAGTTCCGGGCGCACTGATCGACCAGGAAAATACGCGGACACCGCAGTCCCTCTTCTCCTTAGTAAATTGACAGAACGAGGTTCCCAACGTTCATCCCTCGTGGTAAAGATGGCCGGTGGGGCGAGTATGTTTGAATATTTTGGTAATAATCTCAATATCGGCGAGAGGAACGTTGAACGACTGCGCGTTATCCTTGCACAGAATCGTCTCCGGATAAGTGCAGAGGAAGTCGGCGGAAAATCCGGCAGGACCGTGTCGTTTTATCCGGGAGAAAATGGAAAAGTTACTGTCAGAAGCGCGGATGGCGCCGCACATGAAATATAATTTTGTTTTTTATCTTTTTCTCGTGGTTTGCCTTACTCCGGTTGCGGTGGCTGCCAATACTTCGATAGGGAATATCTCGCCGGGCCAGCAGCAGACCGGATCAGTATTCCTTTTTCGTCCATCATCGGATTCGATTCCATCCGCACAAGTTAACGCAATCGTTAATGGTTTGCATGGGGAGGTCCTTATTGGCACCCCTCTTGGCCTTTCAACGTATGACGGAAGCTGGAGCACACAGCATATTAACAGGGACAATCTCTCCAGCGGTCTTCTGGACAATTTTGTGACGGCGCTTGCCTATGATAACTCCGGCAACCTCTGGATTGGATTCGCGGGGGGGATCCAGATCTATAACGGGAACGACTTTCAAAATGTCATTGATCAGGAACTTTTAAAAAGTCTCCAGATCAGGGCTCTCCAGCGCTGGAATGACGATATGTGGATTGCAACCGGGAACACTGCGCTGAGCCGGTACCACAATGGTAACTGGACCTGGTTCCCGCCCTTCTCCCCGGGTGGACCAGGTTTCTTTGAGGTCGACAGCATGGCGCTTGACAGCGCAACCGATACACTTCTTGTAGGTACCGCTCATGAAGGGCTCTGGCAGGTAATCTCATCTAACAGTACAATCCTCTTTAACAAAATTGAGGATAAAAAAGATCTTTACGGTTTGCTCGGTCACGTGCGCCGGGATCCTCTTGGCGGAGTTTACTTCTTTAATTCGACCGAAGTGGCACATTATAGTGCAGTCACCGGTTTTACCCAGATCCTTTCCTCAGGGGATTTTTACGGTGGGCCATATGCTATCAATGATGTAGCCGGGGGATCCGATGGAACCTTGTATGTAGCCACCGACAACGGCATTTATGTCTGGAAAAATGGTGCGATAATCCGTCATATGGGAATGTTTGAAGGAATTGCCGGCAACTCGCACCGTGTCAAAACGATTTATATCGATGCGGGCGACCGGCTCTGGTTTTCTACGCTGGATATTGTCGGATATTACACCGGGGACGTATCAACAGCCCCTCTTATTGTCATTGAGACTATGACCCCGGCCTCCACTCTGACGCCGGTCCCTGTGCCTCAGAACATCTCGCAGACGATATCCCCTATTGCGGAAGAAACGCAACCGGGTGATACATCAGCCCTCGACCGCATAATGAGTTTCTTTGCCGGATTTATGCCGTTCCTTCACCCTTCTCACTGAAAACAGTTTTCCTGCAGGGAATACCCGCTGTGCCAAGGGTGCCGGAATCTATTCGTCATCTGCGGCATAGTAATAATACTCGCCACGGCTTTTCTGTTCCCGGTCCAGGAATGAATCGGGTTTGTTAATCCTTGGCCGGCCGGTCTGATCCCTGCGAAACGTAACATCTAACGCTTTTAAAAACCGGTTCATACCGTCACGCATTGCAAAGGGGCCGGCTGCAGATACCCTTAATACCTGGCTCACCCTCAAAGACAAGGATCCGTTCACTGATCATATCGATAAGATAAATGTCGTGATCGATAACAAGAATGGCCACTTCCTTTCCTTCTGCGTGGTGCTTGATGAGCCGGGTTACTTTCACGCGTTGTTCAACATCGAGATGGGCACTTGGTTCGTCAAGGATATAGAGATCTGCATCGCGTGAGAGGCAGGAAGCGATCGCCACCCTCTGGAGTTCCCCACCGCTCAGAGAATCAACCGGCGACTGGAGAATGGCCTGGAGTGAGAGTGGTTCGAGTATCTCATGCTGGTAATAGGAACTGTCGAATTTACTAGTGCATCGGCGCAGGAACATTTCGACCGAATCCGACGTCTCCGGTTTGATATATTGTGGCTTATAGGAGATCCGGAGTGTCGTGTCCATAGTACCGGAGTCAGGTTTCTCCACACCGGCAAGAAGCTTCGCAAAGGTACTCTTCCCCATACCATTTGCACCAATGACCCCAAGCACTTCACCGGCCTTTATCGTGCCACCTGTAATTGTGAGCCGGAACGTATCGTAGTTCTTGGTAAGCGGAGGAACCTCCACCAGATCCTCACGTTTTGAACCTTTCTCGTGTGCTCTCTTCTCAAAGACCACCTGAGTGTCCCGGAACCGTACGTTCTCCTCTGCGAGATATCCTTCAAGATACTGGTTAATGCCGACCCGTACACCTTTTGGCCGGGTGATAACCCCAAAGACCGCCGGCCTACCGTACCCGATATGTACGGTATCGGCAAGCATGTCAAGGATAGCAAGATCGTGTTCTACAATCACGACCGGGTGTTCCACCGCTAATTCACGAATCAGTTTGGCGGCAGAAATACGCTGGTAGATATCCAGAAAGGGTGTAATTTCGTCGAGAAAATAGAGATCGGCATTTCGTGCAAGGCAGGCAGTTATTGCCACTCTCTGGAGCTCTCCCCCGCTCAGCGTACCGATCTGGTGATCGAGTATTGCATCGAGTTTGAGCGCGGGGATAAGCTCTTCAAGTCTGCCCCGCTCGTCAGTTGTTTTGAGCAGGTCAAGAGTCGTCCCCGAATAAAGTTTGGGGATGAAATCGATGTACTGGGGCTTGACCGCGATCTTTTTGCTCTTCTTTGAGACGGTCTGAAGGTAATCGAAGAGTTCCGTCCCGGCATAACGTTTCAGGATCTCTTCCCAAGCGACATCAGCATCAAAATTCCCCAGGTTAGGGCGGAGTTGCCCGGAGAGGATCTTTACGGCCGTGCTTTTCCCGATACCGTTCGCACCAAGAATACCGGTAACCTTCCCCTGCACTGGTATAGGCAGCCCGTAGAGGGCAAACCCGTTTTTCCCGTACCGGTGGGTGGGATGCTCGAGTTCTTCGGGAAGGCTGACGATATCGATAGCATCAAACGGGCACTTCTTGATGCAGATGCCGCAACCAACACAGAGCCTCTTCGGATATGATCGCTTTTCCCTCTTTGCCGATGACCACGGTCTCGTCGCCGGTCCTAACCCGGGGACAGTAGATGATACACTCAGTCCCGCACTTTTTTGCGTGGCAGCGATCCTTATGGACAATAGCTGATTCTCATGGTCATCAGGGAAAAAAGATCAATGCGACATTGTCGAGAGCAGGAGAGTCCAGGACATGAACCAGAATGCAAAAGTCATGAATCCTTGGTAGAGCCAGTCTTTTGCACCCAGTTTTGAGCTGTCAATATGCATCAGTACAAAGATATGCCGCTGGAGCACCACACCGGCGAGCATCAGCATGAATGCAAGAAGCCCTATATCGTTTTTTATCGTAACCTGCAGGTAATAGGATAGAATACCAACAAAGATGCCCGCGATGCAGGCAACCAAGGTCTTTTTAATACGGATTATGTGTTCGGCCTGCTTTTCCAGTTTGGTTTTCTTTTTTCTGGAAAGTGAGGTTTGTTCTTCTTCATGGACATCTTCGGCCAACCTGATTCACCCGGTAGTCTTATTTTTTAGTGCGCAAGCCATATGTAATTTGGTATAATCCATGGCGACTGCACAGGGCATGAGTGGGATTGACGTACGGGCGGTGGTGTACGAACTCTGTGACAAGCTGCCGCTGTGGATCGATAAGATCTACCAGTTCGAAACCCGTACCCTTGGAATCCGCCTGAACGGTGAAGCGCATGCAAAGTACCAGCTGCTCGTCGAAGCAGGGAGGCGGGTACATCTGGTTAAAAATTTTCCTGCCCCCCCCAAAAACCCTCCGCAGTTTGCCATGCTCCTGCGTAAATACATCTCCGGCGGAAAGGTGCTTTCGATCCGGCAGCATGGGCTGGAACGGATCCTTATTTTCGACATCGGGAAAGGGACGCTTACCTACCGCCTCATTATCGAACTCTTCGACGAGGGAAATGTGATCCTCACAGACGAATCCTACAAGATCATAAAACCGCTCCGCCATCACCGGTTCAAGGATCGGGACATCGTTCCCGATGCAATCTATGCGATGAGCGGCACCGATCCAACCGCGTCAGGAGAAAATCTTGCGGCCACCCTTGCTGGTGACGATCGGGATCTGGTGCGTGCCCTAGCTATAGCATGTATGCTTGGTGGTACGTATGCAGAATACGTGTGCAGAATTGCCGGTATCGATAAAGCCATTCCGGCATCAAAAGCGGATCCAGGAACGCTGTTTACTGCAATCACCTCCCTTTTTGAACAGGTACAGCACCAGGTGCACCCGGTCCTGTCCGCCACCAGCTGCGAACCGGTCTTATTGGCCCCGGAATCCGAATGCCTACCGGGAGAAGAAGCCCGATTCTCTGGTTTTTCCGAGGCGCTTGAGGCATTCTATCCCATGACTAAGGCAGAGAAAGTCCGGGTTGCAGCAAAACCCAAACTTTCTGAGGGGGAGCGGATCCACAAGTATCAGGCAGCGGCAATAAAAAAATTTGATGAGAAGATCCAGAAAACCGAAGAGATTGTTGCGGCGATCTACGAGAATTACCGGTTTGTTGCACAGGTGATATCGTCTCTTGATGCCGCAAGCAAACGCCTGTCCTGGCAGGAAATCGAGCACCATCTCCGCGATACTTCAACAACCGATGCAAAACGGATAGTTGCCTTCCATCCCAGTGAGGCAGCAGTCGAGATAGATATAGGAAAAAAAGTGAAAATTTTTGTTCACGAGAGTGTGGAGCAGAATGCCGGCCGGTATTATGATATTATAAAAAAATTCAGGAAGAAAAAAGAAGGCGCCCTTCTTGCCATGAAAACGGTCAAGCCGAAGAAAAAGATAATCCGGCATGATATCGTGCCAATGAAGAAACTCTGGTACCACCGGTTCCGGTGGTTTGTGACCAGCGACGGTATCGTGGTTCTGGGAGGCCGGGACGCATCGCAGAACGAGGAACTGGTCAAGAAGTACATGACCGGGGGAGATCTGTTTGTCCATGCTGATGTCCATGGCGCGAGTGTTGTGATCGTCAAGGGTAAAACGGAAAGGATGGATGAGGTGGCACAGTTTGCCGCGTCGTATTCGGGGGCATGGCGAAGCGGGCATTTTTCTGCCGACGTATATAGTGCACAGCCAACCCAAGTCAGCAAGACCCCCCAGTCCGGTGAATTCGTCACCCGCGGTTCTTTTATTGTCCGGGGTGAGCGTACTTATTATCGCGATGTTCCTCTTGCGGTGGGAATCGGCCTTGTTCTGGAACCGCAGGCTGCCGTCATCGGTGGCCCGCCTGCCGTGATCCGTTCGCGGACCAAGGCTTACGCTGAATTGAAACCCGGCCAGTTTGAGCCAAACGATGTCGCAAAGAAAGTGCTGCGTCTCCTGCGGCAGAATATAACACCTGATGAAGAAAAACTGCTCAAGGGGGTCCTGAACACCGAATCTGTTGCGGCATTTGTTCCTCCCGGGGGTTCTGATATTTCGGAGACGCCATGAAAGCGGAGTACGGCGAGCTCAAGGATAACGCAGGCGAAATCCGGCTTTTCCCGGAGAGTATCGATGACCTCTGGCATCTCCAGCACCTGATCGCTCCAGGCGATCTGGTATTTGCCACCACATTCCGGAGCGTAGAGTCCGCGACCGATAAGATCCGTCCGGAAAAGGTGGAGAAACGGCCGGTCAGGCTTGGAATCCGTGCCGAAAAAGTGGAGTTCTCCGAGCATGGGGTACGGCTCCGAATCACCGGGATTATCGAGCACGGCATGGATGCCGGTGCATACCACACGATTAATGTCGAGACAGGATACGAGATCTCGATCATCAGGCGGTGGAGGCCGGTCGATCTCGAACGGATCAAACGTGCAGTGAAAGCATCGGTTTTCGGGGTAATCCATATCCTGACCCTTGAGGAAGGGGAAGCCGAGCTCTTCCGGCTCCGGCAGTACGGCCCGGAGAGCGTGATCACCATCACGGCGGGAAGCGGAAAGGGCGGGGAGACGGAGACGCGGACCGGTTTTTTTGATGTGGTTCTTAAGAGTATCGCGGAGATTTCCGGCCCGCTTATTATTGCCGGGCCGGGTTTTATCAAGGAAGATTTTGTCAAATATGCTAAAAATAAAAACAGCGTACCTGCTGGGAGGGCGCTTGTTGTTGAAACCCGGAGGATTGGCAGGGGTGCAGTACAAGACGTGATCGGTGCGGGAACCCTTGAAAAACTGATCGGGGATCTCCAGCTCTCGCGTGAAGTCAGGCTGATGGACGAGGTACTCCTGCGTATTGCCCAAGACGGGGCAGTTGCCTACGGGAAAAAAGCGGTGCAGACCGCAATTGAGTACGGCGCTGTTGACGAAATACTGCTTGCCGATACCCTGCTCCGGGACTTGACGATCGTGCCCCTGATCGAAGGCGCAGAAAAGATGCAGGCTAGTGTTGTTGTACTTTCAACAGAATTCGAACCCGGCGAGCGTCTGGTAGCCCTCGGGGGAATCGCAGCACTGCTCAGGTATAAGATGGGATGAGGCGTAGCTGAAAACTTCTGATTGTTCGAGACAACCGATCGTCAATCGAACACATACATCAGTTCTGATCTGTCCTCTCCGGAGCATCTCATTTATGTGGTAGTGTCCTCTCCGGGACACGATACCTGTTTCTGGCGATCGTACAGGATTATCATAACAAAGACAAGGATCAGGCTGTACGTCTGGGTGTACACCCCCGCCAGGAAGGGAAATCCCGTCGTGTAGACGACAAAGTTAAGGTACCAGAAAAAGAGCGGCAAAGAAATCACCGCAAACAGCAGGCATTTCATCCGGTCACTGAGGTCTTTGCATAAAAAGTAAACAGGGATGGCGACCATGATAAAGTCATAGGGCTTTATTCGTGGCAGCATCATGAATATCGCGAGGAAAACGATTGAATAATTTTTCAACGTATCCTCTTTATTGTTGATCCAGTAGTTTCTCGTCGCAAACAGGATAAGACCGACATACACGCATGCAACAACGGCAACCGGGAGAATACCATTGATATTTACACCGTTTAAGAGATCGTTAAACATCAGGTATGGTGTAGGTGTGTTTAATCCGCCCACATCATACAGGGGGCTCGTGCTATTCCCCTGCAGGGTGCCGATATAGGAGACAAGATAGGTCGGATTGACAACATAACTCACTACAAAAAGGGCCGCAACTACACCACCGGACAGGAATATATATGCCAGACGAAGAGTAATGGGGCGTTTGACAACCAGATAGAGAGCTGCAAACGGGGCTGTAATAAGCGAAACGGCTGCCGTAAGACCCATCACGATGGCAGACTCCCAGTATTTTTCTTTTATCAGCAGCACGAATGTGAGGGCAAATAAAAACAGGAAGAAAAAATCTTTATTCCCGGTACCAAAATTCCAGGCAGTGGCCATAAAGCCGGTTACGAGCAGGGTAATCAGGAAGAGATAGTGCGGCTCTTGATCCAAAGTCACAATTAGATATCCGCTGATAATCAGGAGTATCACTAACAGTGAATAGTATATCACGATATTTTCGAACACGAAGAAGTGATCAAGAATCCAGAAGAAATACAAGGTGTGTGGCGGATAAGTAAAAGGAAGGTTCCCCCCGGTATACTGTTCTACATACTGGTTGATATTGGCAAGAACGTAGGGATTCTGCGCGTGATTGAGCGCCTGGATGGCCCCCTCAAAAACCCGGTAATCCCAGCCGGCTCGAGGGGTCCTGAGATATCACATAAAACTGGTATGCTGTCAGCGCAAGTAAGGAGAGGCACAATAGTACAAATATCGTTTTCCAAACATTCCGGTACGTGGCGAATGCTCCGGTTTTTTCTGGCGTTTTCCTTTTCTGGAAGATTTTATCGAAGCTATTGAAAACACCCGCCGTCAAATTATATTTTTGCCTTTTGCATTATTTAATCCTGATGTGAACCAATCTGGTGCTCCTGTTCCTCCGTATACAGGTTGCGCCACAGAGTACTACATTTTGGCATTATCACTCCCTGTTTATGGCCACATACATGCGGGTTAAAAGGGGAAAGAGTCTCAAAAACAATAAAAAAGATTTCCTGCCGGCTTTTCCGGAGGCAAAAAATAATTTTCCAGAAGAGGATTATTCTTCCTTCTTTTCTGGTCTTTTATAGGTCTCGACGAGGGTGATCTCAGAGATACCATCGATCGCCTCAAAACCTTCATGGATGACACGGCCACGCCACAGGAGCCAGCGCCGGTCGTAATTAATCCCGGGAGGGAGGATAATGGTTGCCTTTCCATCGTCAAGAGTAACTTCCATGTCTTTCCCGGCATAGAGCCGGATAATTCCCTTGAGTTCCTCCAGGGGTTCGGTCACGATCTCTTCGATCTTGTAATGATAGGTCAGTTCCTGGCCGGCAAGCGGTGCATTGAAATCGACGATGACCCGGGCACCGATAACGTCAACGACTACACCTTCGCCCTGATCCTCAACATTGATGCGCATCCCGCGGACCGGCTTGTCTTTGAACTTGTTTTTCTGGTAGGACTGGACTTTTTTGGGGTCGCGTTCGCCAAAGGCCTTCTCCGGCGGAACGATGACATCGGCTTCGGTGCCGGCATCCTTACCGACCAGTTCTTCATCGAGGCCGGTAATAACATGCTTCTGGCCGACGCAGATGGTAACAGGGCCGTAGATCGCTGCTGTGCTGTGGATATCGGCCTTCTTTGCTTCGTCTTCATCAGTGGTATCGAAAACGATACCGTTTGCGGTTCCTGTATAACTGAGTTTAACAAAATCTCCTTCCTTTATTCCCATAACTTCACCTGACTATATTAAATCGCAACAATGACAGATAAAAGTGTGGCACGATAATGCTCGAAATAGAACTTAAAGTACGGGTAGATTCCCTCGAACCTATCCGGCAGAACCTTCTTGCCCGACATGCGGAGTTTCTTGGAAAACAACACGAACATGATATTTATTACAACGCTCCCCACCGCGATTTCGGGTCCACAGATGAGGCCCTTCGAGTACGGTACACCAACGGCCCTGCACTCATCACCTATAAAGGAAAGAAGCTTCGCGAGCTTGGGCTAAAGGCACGTGAAGAGCTCAATACGACGGTAGAATCCGGGGAAGTTTTCGAACAGATCCTCGATCGGCTCGGGTTCAAAAAGGTAACCGAGGTCAACAAATGGCGGGAGAATTACCGGCTTGAAGACGCCTCGTTTGCACTGGATCTCGTGGAAGGCCTCGGCACCTTTGTCGAAATAGAGATCATGGCAGAAAACACGAGTACCGATGCAACCGGGAAAATTATCAAATTTGCAAAAGAGATGGGAATTACCGGCGAGCCGATACTCGCCTCATATCTCGAATTACTCCTGGCTAAACAGTGAGCAGTTCGACCTTGATGTCTTTTGCTTCGTTCCCGAAATGGAGCATGGCACAGTAGCCGTCCATTGCGGGACCGGGGTTTATGATTTTTACCCCATTGACATCCGTAACGCCCCGCTGTTCATGAATATGAGCGCAACAGACCAGATCGAAGTCATTTATATGACGTCGGATGCTCTGGCTGCCCACGCGCTCGCCGTTGACAAGATCGAGCGTCTCGTACGGAGGGGCATGGCAGACAAGGATGTTGTGGACAGTCCTCTCCATTTTTGCCATTCCCTGGTGAAGCACGTCATCGATCTGTTTATCGGTCAGCTCAAAGGGGGTATTAAACGGTGTGGGGTTGGAACCGCCAACACCAACAATCGACATGGATCCTAAATTGATCTGGGCTCCGTGGAGACAGACTGCATCTGAATGTTCAAGCGTATCGAGGATCTCTTTGGGGTCACAGTTGCCCGGTATCGCAAAACAGGGTACATCGATGCGCGAGAGCACATCGTCAACTGCGTCCACCGGACCCATATTGGTGATATCGCCGGCGATAAATACAGCTTCCGGATTCAGTTCCAGAAATGAATCAATTTTACCGAATTGACCATGGAGATCTGCTATCAAAAGCACATCTTTCATGATATATCATTTCAAATGCCGTCTAAAAAACCTTACCGCCCGGTTAACAGGAAGAGAACAGACGTGAATTTTGGCGTGTTCTTTCCTATCCATGCTGGATACTCATAGTATCGTCGTAAGATACCATTTTTAGGGATTTTATGGGCGTAAACGGGGAATATCACCGCGCACGCCATGCAAAAGCGTGGATATCATATTACGATATGGATGCCAATAGAATTCGCCCAGGAGTCGCTTATCATCCCCTATACACCGGAGAGCCGGTACGTCCCTTTTGGCACAACTATCTCGAAACGTGCCCCTTTCCCCGGCTCACCTGTCTCTGTGATAGTTATACCGGTAATCGAGAGGATCTCGCGGGAGAGGAAAAGGCCAAGACCGGTATGTTTCCCGTAGCCCTGCTCGAATAGGTGTATTTTATCCTCGCCAGTGATCCCGGCCCCGTCATCCTCGCAGGCGATCACGAGCCCCGCGCCGGTTTCATATGATGCAATGCGGATAGTCGTCATTGCCTCACCGCCATATTTCAGGGCATTGTCGATCAGGTTATAGAAGACCTTCTCGAACAATGGGTCAGCATAAACCGACAGGTCCGTCCGGTCAACCTCCACCCGTACGTCCCTCATGGGAAGAGCGGCAGTCGCCCGCTGGACGCTCTCACCGATCTTCTGCCAGACAGGTGCCGTTTCTCCCATATCTTCGTAGGCCTTCGTGAAGTCGATCTGGCTTTCGATTGTTTTAGCAATACTCATCTCTTTTTCAAGGTATGCCGAGGTGACCGAGACACGGTCCAGGGTTTCTTTTGATAGTTCGAGATATTCTGTGAGGGCAAGGAGCTGGTTCTTGATGTCATGTCGGGTTATTGACGAGAGAATGGTGAGCTTTTTATTTGCCCGGGAGAGTGCGTCCCCTGCTGCCTTCCGCTCGGTGATATCGGTGATCACAGAAAGGAATGCCGGTTCACCCCGGTCATTGATCGCCACCGTCTTGACTATACAGTGCCTGACGGTGTCGTCCCTGAGCCGGACATCAAGCTCGTGGAGAGGAGCCGCGGCATCTCCGCTATGGATTGCATTGATAAAATCCCGCGAAGCGCCGCCGGCGCTCGTAGCAGTCAGGTTGGAATCGATCGATTGTCCAATAAGGGCTTCCTGTGACAATCCCATGAGGCGGGCCACTTCCGGGTTGGCATACCGGATGAACTCCCCATCATGGATGAGAATATAGTCAGGGAGGTTATCTGCAAGGTTACGGTACCGCTCCTCACTTTGCCGGAGTTCTGTCTGGGACCGGGCCATATTGAGTAACAGGAAGAAAACCGTGGCGACGATATCCATGAGGATAGTGACGGTAAAAAAGATGGGATTTATGGGGTCTGGGCCTGAAAGAGAGTGATCCCCGGGGGTGATAATCGCTCTAACGATTATCACGGTCCAGAAAAGTGCCGTAACGAGCTGAGCCGCGGCAAAGCCGTACCTGAGCGACCTGGTTTCCGGTTCCCGGAATCGTACCGCGATGAAAGAGGTTGTAAGAAAGCAGGGAACAATGAGCAGCCCTATAATCACACCACGGCTGACCTCTGACTCTATACGGTACGTAAAATAGAGGAGCAGAAGAGCGGACGGAATAAGGGTGCTGTAGATTGTCGGGGAGAGCGCCCGTGACAAGAAATACTTCCTGGTACTGTCAAGCCGCATCATGACCGAGAGCGGGATCAAAAGATCTCCTACAATGGTAGAGAGCAGAACAGGCACGGATCCGCTGAGCATGTACAGAAAATACCCGCAGGATATGACCAGCAGGCTGAGCATCCATGTCTTGAATCCGCGATAGGTCTTCTGGGTCTTCCAGAAGGAAAAGAGCATCAGCGTGAGAAAGACGTTGACGAGAAAGAGGACAAGGAAAAGGGTTCTCAAATCAGGCGTCCACACGATATCGCACTCCGCCCGGTGTTACCCCGCCGGACATTAACCAATATTAATTGGAAATATTTTCCTGTCTATTGTTATGAAATATTCGTAATTCAAATGTCTGGCCAACAACTTCTTTATTACTGACAGGTGGGTGAGCATATCCCGGAGCCACGGGGTTTTTCCGCCTACAGACATATTTAATTCGTCTCGCGGTGAAATGCATTAAAAGGGAAACATTATGGATACTGCGCTTTACATAATCGCCGGTGAATGGATCGTTTTTTTTTTGTGTTTATCTTTTCACTCGGTTTTTTCTACGGCGGAAAGGCCGAGCAGATTTCAAAATGGTATATCCAGCGATCTGTTTTGCTTTTTATCCTTGCAATTATCGCAATTATTGTAATCCGGCGATTCGAGCCCGGCTTCCTTATCCTTCGAGTCGTTCCCGACACTATGCTGACCCAAGTGACGGGCATTATAATAACCACTGCCGGCCTCGCGTTCGCTGCCTGGGCACGAATTGACCTCGGGAAATTCTGGAGCAGCATGGTGATGGTCAAAACCGGCCACCATCTCATCAGGACCGGCCCGTACCGGATCATTCGCAATCCGATGTATACGGGAATGCTTGCAGCATTCGTAGGGGCTGCGATTGCCATTGGCGAACTGCTGGCGTTTGTCGTAGTCGGTATCATAGGTATCGGACTGTGGTTGAAAATAAAGGCAGAAGAGGAGATCCTGCACGAGAAGTTCGGCGAGGAATATATCCAGTTCAAGCGAGAAGTAAAAGCCCTGATTCCCTATATCCTGTGATATATATACCCCGGTCAGTCAGCGATCAGGACCGGATCCATGAGCCCGTCAGTTTTCCGCCGAGAGCGAGTTCTCCGCAGGTTTTTTTGGTCTCGGAGAGGAGTGATCGCGCGCAGGTCCCGACGAGCTCCGTGCCGGGGAGAGGAATGAACTGGTGGACATGAATTTTCCCAATCCGTGCCAGTTCCCGGATAGCGGAGACCGTTTTTTGCTGTTCATCATCAGTCTCAAACGGGAACCCGACAATGAAATCGATTATTGGTGTAATCCCGGCATCAGAACACAGTTCCGCCGCGTGGATCGCATCGGCGATTGTGTGTCCCCGGTGCAACTGGGCAAGTACGGCATCGCTCCCCGACTGGGCACCAAAATGCAGTTTTGTATTGGTACAGTAATCGAGAACCAGATCAAGTGACTCTTCACAGATGAACTCGGGCCTGACCTCACAGGGGAACGTCCCGAAAAAAATCTCCCTGGTTATTTTCTTCAGGAGATGTTCGATCTTATCGAACCGGGGATGGACCCCGTCCGATCCATAGGCAAACGCGTTGGGACTGACAAATCTGGCCTGCCCGTACCGGTTTGCATACTTCGCGATCTCATCGATCGACCGGTGCCGCATACAGTGCCCGAATATCTGCGGGGTCTGGCAGTACCCGCAGGCGAAGGGGCAGCCGCGGGAGATCTCGACGTATCCCTTTACATCGGAGAATGCAGGATAGGCATCAAGCCGGACCGTGGTTACTGCTGGTTCGTACCAGGAGCCGGTCGCGACACCGGGAAGGTGACCACAACCTCCGGACTCGAGATCGGCAAGAAGAAGCGGAAGAGTGTATTCGCCCTCCCCAACAATAACATAATCCGCATATGCGACCATTTCCCGCCAGCAAGCTGTAGCATGTGGTCCGCCGGCAATCGTGATGCAGTCGGCCGCGGCGATTTCATAGCGATACTGGCATTCGTTGATCGAATTCAGCGAGTAACAGGTAATGTCGGCGTGTGGCTGTACCACCTGGTGCAGATGCCACCCGGTGGTCTCACACGCCGCCTCAATAACAGCGTATGAATTCCGTGCAGCAGGGATCTCCCGCCAGTTTACCAGCATGTCATGGGTACGCACGTACGTGAAAAAAAATCTTCACTGTTTATTGCCCGGTCTCTCCTCGGGACCGGTATTCCCTCAGGACATCTGCCACTGTGTACGTCTGTCCATTATTCATGGTCACCATGACCTGCACGCGATCGGATTGTCCGGCAAGGTTACCGGTTCCCCGCGTTCCGGCAAGATTGACCACATCACCCTTGTCGGAGCCGAGCGTTTCTGTATCAGTCGATCCATCTACCCGTGTCAGGACAACCTGTATCGTGTGTACGTTGCCCTGCCCGGGACCTCCATCAAACGTTACCGGGATATTACCAAGATAATCCTTTTCACCCACCGTGATTGTGACCGCAATATCAGCAGGCATCACATCGGTCGGGCTTGTCGTGAGCGTGGAGCCGGGAGCTGGGGTTCCGCTGGTACCTGGCGTGCTGCCTGATGCCGTGGACTGCGAACTGGTACAGCCAGCGACAGCGATGGCACAAAAGATCAGGAATATGGCCATAATGGACGCATTGATTTTCATAGGATGATAATTATTAGCCGATTATTTGTTCGTTACGATTTGTTTTCCAAAGACAAAATCTGGGACCCATGCAACAGATGAACTATTAGTTCCCGATCTTTTTGAGCGCTTCTTCTGCTTCCCGTGCGACATGGTTGTCGGCTTGGTTAAGCAATTTCATCAGCGGTGTTACTGCCCGTTTATCCCCGATCTCACCCAGCGACCAGATAGCAGCATCGCGGACAACCGGTGCCCGGTCAAGCAGGGGAAGCAAGACCGCAGCAGCGTCCGGGGCATGCAGGGTTCCGAGGATCAGGGTGATGCGCCATGCGAGATTGTCTTTTGCTTCGCGCAATGCATCAATAAGAAGAGGTAAACCTCCGGTCTTTGGATTGGCAAGGGCGTCGAATGCCGCACTCCGTACTGCCCAGTCATCGTTTTCGAGAGCGCTGATGAGCAACCGGATATTCCCGGGATCCGGGTACCTACAAGGTTTGCAATGATACCAAGCCGGACAGAACGCGTCGCACGGATGAGGTTCTCTGCCCATTGTGCGCGAATCGCCGGATTCTGTCATCTGTGGCATCGATATCGGGGGAGCCCGTTCTTCTGTTCTGGCCTGCGTCGGGGCTGGGTCAGCACGGCCAAGGGCTTCTGCCCAGCTGGTTACCGCCCACCGTGCCGCTTCGCCGGAAAAACCCAGCTCATCTTCCAGCCGCTTGACCAGAAAAGCCTCGGTCAGTGCAAGGGGAAGTGTGTGGCGGGGTGAGAGGAGATCGTCGGTCACGTGCTGGCGCACCGCATGGGTGAGGACGAAGATCTCGCGGTTGCACTCCGGGCAGGTATCGCGGAGCAGCCCCTCACACCGGTTCGGGTCGTGAGTCAGAGAGACCCCATGCCTGGCCACGAGATGTGTGAGGACAGTCCTTGCGGTATCGTTCATGGCAGTTCCCCGGATGGCGGCATGATGGTACAGGATATGCCGTCAATGGTTATGGAAGTTTTCGGATTGAGAGGTACGGCCCGTCCCGGAGATACATCGGCTGTTGTGCCATCGGGAAACGTCACCTTCCAGGTACTGCCGGAAAGATTCCGTATCCCGGCAGCGCCCGGGATGGATGGGTGGGGCACGACCCTGCCGATCTCCTGGGTCCCGTTATCCTGGCCTGCCCCCGGAGTGATATGAAGAGACCGGATCGTCGCGCCCAGCGAAAGCGCAAGGCGGGAATTCCCCCCCGGGCGGCGGACTGCCAGAAAAGGTGTCGGAGGAATAGTGCTGTGGCAGTGCCAGCAGGTAAGATTCGACTGGCCCTCTGCAATCACATTTTCCGCCCGACACCGCGGGCAGGGCACCAGGCGGTCCTTAAGGGAGACAAAGAGGTTCTGCCACTCACCCTCGGTGATTCTTCGGCCCGGATTTCCAAGACCCTCGGTAAAAGCCCGGATGAACATCACTTTGAGTTCGGGGGGGCAAATCTCCCAGCGGTCGCGTGCAATCGCATAATCCGGGTCGTTGGGCAGCTGGTTTGCCGGGTTACCGGGATCAAATACAAAGACCGGAGCGATCCCGTAGACCTGTTTCTTGGCCGGGATGTCCCAGCAGTGGTACCGGTATTCCATCTCGCCGTGAAGGGGGTGGTGCCAGACCCAGAGATAGAAGAGAAGGACGGCAAGCGCATGGAGATCGGTCTCAGTCGACGGATCGCTCTCTTCCCGGATCAGTTCCGGAGCCATGTATTCGAGAGTTCCCCAGACTTGGGAAGGGGACTGGCGGTTGACACCGACATTGTCGTTGTCACAGATGAGAACGTCACCGGTTTTCGGATCAAACATCAGGTTGCCAGCCGAGATATCCCGGTAGCAGTGGCCGGAGAGATGAAGCGCCCGGTAGCTGTTTGCAAGCTGGTACGAGATCTCGCACAGTGCGGCAATTCCCGGAACCGGTTTTAAATGAGCCCAGACCTCACCCAGCTCGGCGAATCGTTGCGTATCGATCATGGCCATCAGGTACCCGAACTGTTTTGATCCCTCAGCAGTGACCAGATCGAGCGGCCAGATGAACCGTTGCCCTGCTGCACCGTAAGGCGGCCCGGTCCTGACAAGATAGGAGATTGCATCCTGCTGGTCAGGCGTCGCCTGTTCGGGCTTATACCATTTTACCGTCTGGTACCCCTGGGGACCGTCCACGAGGTAAACCTCTCCCTGTGTCCCTTCGCCGATTTTTTTTATCACCTGCAGGGTTGTCTGGAGCTGCCTCGCATGGAGGCGCTGGCCGATGGGGAGAGGCAAAAGCTTACCACCCCTTCTCTGGATCCAGAAGTGTACCTTTATCCTTTTGCCATAGGTCTTCTGGTCTGATACAGGCCCAGACAAGCGTCATATCGTCGCCGCTTGCAATCGCCGAGAAACGGTCGAGCCATCCGCCCATAGCCGCGGCAACAGCTTCGGTACCGTAGGTGCGGATGCGATCGGCAAGACTACGGACAAAGACAGAAAATTCCTCGCTCTCGGATCCATTGAATGAATCAGAGATGCCGTCGGTTGCCCCGAGAAGGATACCTCCATCCTCCCGGTCAATGGTTGCCGTCCGCCAGAGCAGGTGGGCGTCTGCAGACGAGAGCGAATGCGTCTCATTTCCTGCTATAACCGGGTCCCGGGGCAGAGGGGCCTCGATACTGCCGCCGGGCCTTACCAGCAGGAGGTCGCCGTCGCCGATCTGGCCAAGAAGTATACCATCATTGACGACGAGTGCGGCGAGGAGTGTCGTCCCGTACCGGGTGAATACCTGTTCTGTCCCGGGTGCCTGCTGGCTCGAAAAAGGTATATTTTCCTGCCGGTTAACGTCCCGAATGACCAGCTCCCGCCAGCGCCGGGTGACAAGGCGGGGAAAATCGGTCTTGAAACCGGCACGGAACTGCTGCCGGGGGATATTCCCGTCAGCATAGGACCGGTGGAAGGCGACCAGTTCACCGATGGCAGCGTCCACCGCAAGCGCAGCACCGGTCCTGCTCCGGTCGTGGCGGGGGTCGCCATGGCCGTCAGCGACAGCACATGCAATGCAGGGCTCAGCCCCGGCAGATCCGCTCCAGAGCGTGTACGCGTCTTCGCAGGGCCGGCCAGCCCGAAGGTGCGCTGCGCCGGTCCTGCTGCACCCGAATGCCCAGCCAAGGCCGGTATCGCAGGTACAGGAGAACTCTTCCGGCAAAGGCATGATCGTGCTAGAACAGATCGGTGTTGGAAGTAATCATCTGCGGCGGGGAATCGAGGGCAACATTGGATATATCGTCCCCGGCCGGAACGCCCCGGCTCCGTCCCCGGGAGGATGCAACCGATGCACTGACCGAAGCCCACTTGATATACGCGACCAGTTCCTCGGGGGAATGTGCCTTGAGAAGGCCGACTGATTCCTGATTGGTGAACTTGAGCAGTTCGGGTGCATTGTAATCGGATTCATCGCCGATAGCAATGGCAAGCCTGACCGCTTTGATACCCCACGGGATCTTCCCGAGTTCTGCAATAGCGGCGTCATATTCTTCCCGGGGATCGGTGCAGAAACCATCAGAGATAAGGATGCAGACCGGCGGGAGTCCCCGGCGAGGCATGCGCTCGATGCTGAGTTCTTCGGTCAGAAGCCTGATAGCTTTTGCGGTCGCAGTCAGGCCGCTGGTTTCCAGCTCGGGCCAGGTAAATTCACTTAACGGGACTGGGTCCGGGCCGACGTGCCATGCCGCATCGTTGGAGAATTTTATTGCCCGCATCCGGATATCAACTTGTGGGTATGCGGCGACTGCTTTCTGAATTTCAGGCAATGCCTCCCGGATAGCTTGGTTAAGGGTTGCAATCTTCTTTCCCCTCATCGAGTCGGAGCAGTCAGCAAGCCAGAAAAAATGCAGTTGTTTGCGTGCTACCTGGCCGTCAGGGATCGGAATCACATCATCGATAAAAATTCCCCCGTCTATCTTTGGTACACAATCTAACCGGCTACAATATAAGATCACCGGTCAGCCGGTCAATGTGGAGATCTGAAACGTCGTAAAGTGAGCACTCGTGCGTGCAAAAGAAAAAAGGGACACCTCTACTGTGAGGTAGGTGTGGTGGTGCTGCTGCCGCCTGCCGGAAGAGCACTTTTAATCATATCTTTGACCGGCCCGGGCAGGTTCATCGAGTCGATACCTCCGGGAGGATGCTCATGATGACCTGCTGGCCCTGGGCTGATGTCGCAAAAGTCTTAAGCAGGTTTGTTCCATCCGGCGTTGCAAGAAAATTCTTTACTGCTGCCTGACCTTCAGGTGTGGCGATAAAACCGACAAGCGAGCCGCCAAGACCGCCGAGATTTCCAAAGTCCATTTTTATACACTCCTCGTACTGTTTTTCTCTACATTTTAGCGATATTTGTTCTTAAATGTGGTGGAAGGAGTCGTATTTGTTTTAACATTTATTAGATAGGAACTCAAAAAAGGGACGGTTTTTGTAACCTGAGCAACCGATTGGTGCCTTACAGTTTCTTGAGAGCCTGCACGACTTTCCCGACGGTCTCCTGGGCGTCGCCATAGAGCATCCGCGTGTTGTCCCGGTAGAACAGATCGTTTTCTATTCCGGCAAAACCCTTTCCCTGACCCCGTTTGAGAACAATAACGTTCTTTGCCTGTTCGACATCGAGAATGGGCATGCCGTAGAGCGGGCTTCCCTGCCGGTGCGCTGCCGGGTTCACCGTGTCATTTGCCCCGATAACAAGGACGACGTCAGTACCGGGGAATTCCGGGTTGATCTCGTCCCGGTCGAAGAGGTGGTCGTAGGCAACGCCTGCCTCAGCCAAGAGGACGTTCATATGTCCTGGCATTCTTCCCGCAACCGGGTGGATCGCAAACTTCACCGGGATGTCCCTGTCTTCGAGCAGATCGGTAAGCTCCTCGACTTTTTGCTGGGCCTGGGCGACTGCCATGCCGTAGCCGGGGGCGATGATCACCTTATTTGCGTACGCAAGCATCACGGCGACATCATCGGCTTCGATCGGCTTCATGCTGCCCTGGATCTGCACGCCGCTTTCTTCGGTCGCACCAAATGCGCCGAAGAAGACGTTGGCAATAGAGCGGTTCATCGCCTTTGCCATCTGGAGGGTCAGGAGCGAACCTGCCGCGCCGACAATGATACCGGCGATGACCATTGCGTAGTTGGGAGTGGCAAACGAGAAACCGTCAAGAGCGACGGCAAGGCCCGTGAAGGCGTTGTACATCGAGATTACGACCGGCATATCAGCGCCGCCAATTGGAAGGGTCATGAGAACCCCAAAGACCAGCGAGAGGACAAAGAACAGCGGAAGGTACATGGCAATACTGATAGGGATCCATACCGGGTTCAGGACGATGAACGCCCCGGAAAGAACCGCGAGCACAAGGACTGTCGTGTTTACGATCTGCTGGCCCGGGAAGGTGATCGGCCGCGATTTCATCCAGCCCTGAAGCTTTGAAAACGCGATAATGCTGCCTGCAAATGATACGGCACCGATAATACCGCCGATAACGGCAAGGGAACTTGTAGCGTTGATGGTGCCGAGGAGCTCAACAGCCGAGATCCCGGCTGCCGCGCCGCCACCCATACCATTAAAGAGCGCTACCATCTGGGGCATGCCGGTCATCGCGACGCGCTTTGCTGCGATATAGCCAAAACCGCCGCCGATGACGATTCCTATTGCCATCAGCGCAAAATTGGTGAGGTTCGGGGTCAGGAACGTAACGAGCGTCGCGATCAGCATCGCGGCCCCGGCCCAGACAATCCCGCTGCGGGCTGTAAGCGGGTGGCTCATCCGGTACATGCCGACGATAAAGAAGAAGATCGTCGCGATATAGACCAGATTGATGATCACGGAAAAGTCGATCATCTTATGCCTCCTTCTTTGGCTTCTTGCCGCTACGGTCAAACATCTGGAGAATACGCTCCGTGACAACGTAGCCGCCGGTGACGTTTGCAGCACCAAGGATCACCGCGATAAACCCTATAGCCTGTTCGAGCGGCGTTGTGGCAAGGCCCAGAGCAACCATGGCGCCGACAAGCACGATCCCGTGGATAAAGTTTGAACCGCTCATCAGCGGCGTGTGGAGGATAACCGGAACCCGGCTGATGACAACATAGCCGGTGAAAGCAGCAAGCATCGCGATATAGATCGCCGTCCAGAACGTGGTTATATCTATCATGGTTTTGCCTCCAGGAGATCGCGCGTTGGCTGGTGCCGCACCGTCCCGTCATGGACAAGCAGGCTTGCGGCCAGGATCTCGTCGGTGAATTCGGTCACGAGAGCGCCGTTCTCGTTGATGAGGAGCGAAAGGAATGATTGCAGGTTCTTCGCGTACATCTGGCTTGCGTGGAACGGGACCCGGGCCGGGAGGTTCTGCGGGCCGATAATCGTAACGCCGTGCTCCCGGACGGTCTTACCTGCCCTTGTCAGCTCACAGTTACCACCGGATTCAGCGGCCATGTCGATGATGACCGCACCCGGCTGCATCGTCGCAACCGTCTCTTTGGTGATCAGAACGGGCGCCTTACGGCCGGGAATAGCCGCCGTTGTAATAATAATATCTGCCCGTGCGACCGCAGCCGAGACCATTTCCTGCTCCTTTACCTTCTCCTCTGCCGTGAGCTCCCGGGCGTATCCCCCTTGTCCCTCGGCATTGATCTCGAGTTCGAGGAACTTTGCACCGAGGCTCCTAACCTGCTCGCCGGCAGCGCGCCGGACATCGTACGCCTCGACAAGGGCCCCCAGCCGCTTTGCCGTTGCAATGGCCATGAGCCCTGCGATACCGGCACCCAGTATAAGAACCCTTGAAGGGCGTATCGTGCCCGCGGCGGTAGTCAGCATCGGGAGGAATTTCGGGCAGTTTTCGGCCCCGAGGATAACCGCGACATACCCGCCTGCCGTTGCCTGCGAGCTGAGCGCATCCATACTCTGGGCGCGGGAGATCCGGGGCACGAGTTCAAGAGAGAAGGCGGTGATCTTCCGGTCGCGCATCTTCCTGATAGCGTCAAGGTTGTTTGCCGCGTTCATGAACCCGACTATAATGGTACCTTCGGTAAGGTTTTCGATATCGGCAACGGTCGGCGGCTGGACCCGCAGCACTATCCGGGCACCACCGAAGAGCCCGGCTCTTTCAACAACGTTTGCACCTGCTGCTGCAAAACCGCTGTCCGGGTAATAGGCTCCTGCCCCGGCATCGTGCTCGACCCGTACATCGCATCCCCATTTGATAAGATTCCGGATTACTTCCGGCACTGTCGCCACCCGCTGTTCTCCGGGCGTGAGCTCTTTTGGGACGGCAATCACGATGGGGGACGTCACATTTCCCACCGGGCCCGTCCGTTCGCATAACCATAAAACAAGTACTTCACTCCATAGATACTCTGCAATTGTATCCTAAAATGTGAAACCTACAACTTCTTTATTTTACGCACACGAACGGCCACGCCGCGTTTGGACCCTTTCATCTCCGCTGCGGACATTGCCGCTCTTCCGGTGGCGTATGCCTTTGGCCCGACAACGAGTACTTCGTCACCTTCGCGGATAGCGGGATCGGCCTCTGCAACGCCCGGGACAAGCACATCGCCTTCGGGAATGAAATCGCTGATCGTAACCCGGTAGCCCTGAGGGATAAGGTCCCATCCCTCGAAGGTGGGGCGTAACAGGCCGGTGCCAGTATCGATCGAGAAGAGTCTGCTGGTTGTTCCGTGTGTAAAACAGTTCGGGGAAATGGCCCCGGGAAAGCATGCCTTTTGTGTCTGCCTCGCAGCCGAACTGATACGAAAGCATCCCGTGGAGCCGGTCATCCTTGACTTTGCGTTCGCAATTGAGGGCCTGGCTGAGCTGCGCAAGAGCTGCGTCAGCAGCAGGGTGGTCCCTGCAGGAATGCTCGAGTGTGATCCCGCAGGTTGCTGCCGCCATCTCCGCAACTTTCAGCGCACCGCCCTCAAGATGGGCGATCACGCGATCGTATGCATGCAATGAAAAGTACCGGGCGACAACGTTCGAGATATACGCACATTCTTCAGCATCCCAGTAACCGGTAACCGGGACATCATAGTGCATCGCCGGGTACACGCATTCGAGTTCGCGAGGGACAAGACCGAGCGGGGAGGTGATGATCAGCTCATGGGCCCGGCCGGCGATTGCCTCCTGGAACCGGCGATGGCTCTGCGAGAGCGAATACGGTTTTTTTGCCGAGCAGGGCAGGAGGACCGCGACGGTTGCCTTGGGCGGCCGGTACCGGGTAAGGAGCCGTTCCGCAAACCTGCGCACCTCAACCCGCTGCATCGATTCCCCGGAGTTTGCCCGCATTACACCACTGCGGGCAACAGGTGCATAGAGTTCCGACCACGCGTAATCTGCATCGAAATGGCGCATGATAGCGACGTGGTTTGCATTCATCCGGCACCGGGCCTCGACGAGTTCCCGGAGTTTGGATTGTCCGATAAAATACCGGACGAGCGCAATCTCGTGCTCCAAGGCATGCCGGTTATGCAGTTTCAGGTCCCCGTTCCTGCAGCCTTCACAGCTGCAGATGCCTTTGTCCCATGCATCGGCCGGGAACTCACCTTCTGGTGTGCAGAAAAGTCCCTGTGCGGATTTGAGATCAACACCGGTGTAATCAAAGAGGCCAAAACCGGTATAACAGAGGATGTGGACCGTTGAAGGCAGCGTTGCGGCCGGCGCATACCAGAGGGTATCGGGCGGTGTCTTTTCCCTGAGCGCCTTGAACCATGCGACATACTGCCGGGGGTTGGCAAGCGCTGTGTACCAGTTGGCTGCCATGACCACATCCCCGCTTATAGCAGGGTTCTCAAGAGCCGGATGGATGGTGACCGGCATGCCAGCTCCCGTGGGAACGTAGGTCTTTGCAAACTCCGGCGGCGCAGAAAGAGGGACATTGGTACAACCCCGTGATGCAAGCGCAGGAAAGAGTGATTCTATATCGATCACGGCCGGGAAAGGTACCGGTGCCCCCGGTACTTCGTCGCCGCTCATGAGACCTGTCCGGGCCAAGCCATCCCTCTTTTTGATGTCAAACCGGATCAATCGATCAGCTCCGCAGCATCCCCTACTTCTTCGTAGAAGATCTTAGTCCAGTTGCCGAGTCCTGCCACTTGGATCCTGCATTCTTTATGACTTTCGGCAAGCATCCTGATGCCCAGGCACCCCTGCCGCACCATCGCGGCATTCCACGGGGGAATCTCGGTCGGGCCGATGGGAAAAGTCTCCTTTAACTCAACAGGGTATGGCCCGAATGGTGGTTTGAAAAAGAGCACATCGTCGTAACCCTCACGGTGCCCGGCATCACAGGCAACCAGCACGTTCTCCCCAAGACGTAACCGGGCCAGCTGCCGCTGGTACCTCAGGACCTCGGTGCGGGCACAGTTCTCATCGCCCCGGTAAAAGAACCGGCGTTTGGAGGCCCGGTCAAAGGGTTCGAGTTCCGCGTTGTGCCCCAGAAGTTCCCAATATCCGGAAAGAAGCTGCGGGTGGTTCCGGCACCGGTCATCGACCAGTTCCCACAGTGTCCCATCCGTGATTGCCTGCCGGATCCGTGAAATTTCGGCAAGAGTTACCGCAAGATTATGAAGTGCTAAAAGCCGGGTGCGGTCCGGTGCAGTGCGCAGCTCTCCAGCGGTGTGGCTGCGGCAGACTGCGCATGCACACGGAAGATCGCTCAGTTCATCGATCTTAAAACTCCCGTGCGTAGTAAGGTACCGCCCTTCTTTCGCATACAAAGCGTACGCCGCAGAATCAAAGAGATCGCAGCCCATCGCGGTGGCAAGCGCAAACATGGCCGGGTGACCAGCACCGAAGAGATGAACGCATGCGGAACGCGGGATCGTGCGTTTTGCGGCCATAACGACGTCCACGAGGTCCCGGTACCGGTACGCTTCCATGAGCGGCACAACCGCACCTATAGGGCAGAACGAGAAGCCGAGATCGCCGACCGCTTTCCCAGCCTGTTCGCGGAGGTCCGGGTAGATGCCACCCTGCACCGGCCCGGCAAGAGGTGCATCATTCCCGAAGAGTTCTTTTGCTTCCCTGAGCCGTTCCATGGTGATGGCGAGTTCCCGTTCGGCAGTCATCCGGTCCGCATCCGGTGAGGTGGGGATATCGAGCGGCACCCAGATATCACTGCCGATATCCCGCTGGTACGAAAGGGTCTGCTCGTTGGTTATTGAGACTTCACCATAGACCGAGAGCTGGAACGAGCCGGAGTCGGTCATGATCAGGCCATCGAAATCGAGCAACCGATGGAGCCCTTCTTCCTTCACCCGCTCACTGTACTGCCGGCTCTGGGAAAAAATATAGGCGTTGGTGATCAGTGCCTCGACCCCCATGGCCCTGAGCTCTTTTGGGGTAACAAGCATCAGGTGCGGGTTGATAACCGGGAGCAGTGCCGGTGTCCGTATTACCTTTTTCCCGGCACCCAGTTTCCCGGTGCGTCCTGCAATATCGCTGTCCAGACTCTCGAACGTAATCGCCATGCCTGCGAAAGTGCTCCTGTTCCTAGTTGATTAGCGGTCTCTTTACGTTAAACCGATCCCTTAAAGGAGCCGCAGAATATCTGGCCTTCGAACGTGAGGATCTCCACGTTTTTCCGGGTCCAGCACGAACTAGGTAACCCGGCCTTGTCGCAGGTGTGATCGAGAAACGTTTTTGCATCCCAGTTATATTCAGTCGCCACCTGGGGGAGCAGAAGGCCGCTCGTGCCCATACCACGGGCAATGAGACCGTGACGTCCGATTTCGATATGAGCGGGACGCTCCTCCGGTTCGCATTCGAGAGGAACCGGAGGGGTAAGAACCGTAACTTCAAAGTCAAGGGAGCCGAGTTCGTCTTTTCTTACCTGAGGGAAACGGGGATCTTCAAGGGCTGCTGCAACCGCAGCATTTTCAATGGCATCCCCGAGAGGCATGACGGGGTAAGGAAAGCCAATGCAGCCCCGGAGCTGGCCGTTTCTTGTCAGGGTTACGAAAACACCCCGTTTTTCGTCAAAGACCGGGGTCAGGTGGACCATGGGCTTCGGTTTTTTCGCGATCGTATATTCGAGGGTCCCCCGGGCAAGCCGGACAGCAAGGATACCCTCATCAGGAGTCAGGAGCTGCATGACACGTACCTCTTGTGTGACACATTCTGCAGAAGGCGTTTAATTAGTTATGCCTCGTGACCGATGAGTCCCTGTTTCCATCTGTGCCATTATTAAGGATCGTTGGCGCATATGTTGTCGTGAGAGGGAGAGAGCGGCTGACGGTGGCCTTTGATGGCCGCTGAGGAAAGTCCCCCCACCCACCGGGCACGCAGCCATACACAAGTATGGGTGGCGAGAGTCACGGCAATGGCACAGAAACGACACGGCCTGTTCCCAGTTATGATGCGGCTGAGCCCTTCGGGGCGAGAAGTGCGGACGTGTCCGCGCGAGTAACCCGCTGAGCGCTTTTACGGAACAGGATACGATGAAACGGCGAATCCCTGCGGGTGCAAGCCAGAACAGGGCAATGGATCGCTCGGTATCCGCCCGGGTTTGGCGCAGAGCTGAATGCCGCATGAACAGAAGGAGGCTTACTCCTCCCACTCACGTTCTTGTTTTTGAATTGAACATTTATCCGTATCATCCCTATATTTCGGTGCCGTCTTTTACTTCGAGGAAAACATCCAGGAAAACGAGGATTGAAACCTCATATAGATCTCGCGGTAAAGGTAGAGCCGGCCCTTCGAGGAAAACATCCAACCTAGTCGGTTCGAAACTATTCGATCTATTTCTTTTCAAATAAATGCTCAAAGCCAAACAACGTGTTAATCCAGCGGAGGTCGTCGCTGAATTCAATGAGGGTGACTGCCATTTGGTGAAGGGAACCGAAAAGAGAACCCCGGCAAAGCAGTGCTGTTGCATCTTCGGTTGATGACAGATTTTTCACTTCGGAAGAATTTGCGTATCAACCATAGACGTAACAGAACCCGCCAACTTATCAGAGCCTCACGGACCTATTTTTTATTTCACCATATCCGGTTATACATTTGGTCACATCGAAACGGTTATCTGTTTTGTGAGGATCAAGATTGTCTCATGGACAACGGAACCGGCAGAATCTCGTATCGCGAAAGCCTGACCCGGGCTGGAGGGATATTTGCATCAGTGATGCAGGAGACCGGACCGATCGAACTGAACATTAGGGGGGACATTCCGGGATGGCTTAAGGGAAACTTCCTGCGGAACGGCCCGGCCCGGTTCTGCGCCGGCACCAGCATCATGAACCACTGGTTCGACGGTTATGCACTCCTGCACCGGTTCAGGATACACGATGGAGGGGTTACGTACCGGAACCGGTTCCTCGAAAGCGAAGACTTCCGCAGGGATAAGGCCGCTGGAAGAGTGCTGGGTCCGCAGTGGGGTACGCTCCCGGATCCCGGGAATCCGCATTGACAAAATTTTTCAGCGCCTTCCGGCAAAAAACACCCGACAATACCAATGTCAATATCTTTCGGCTGGGAACGAGCATGCTTGCGCTGTCGGATTTTTCGACCATGGTCGAATTCGACCCGGAAACGCTCGCGACCAAGGGGACTTTCCGTTTTGCCGATGTATTCGGCCCGAAGTTTATGCTGAGCGCTGCCCACCCCTCGGTCGACCCGGAGACCGCCGAGATCTTCAACGTGCTTGAGCCTCCGGGACGAACGGGAAACGTGTACGTGTACCGGTTGCGGAGCGGCTCTCCGAACCGCGAAGTACTCTGCAGTATTCGCATTCCTCGGCCGGTCTACTTCCACAGCATCGCCCTGACAAGGAACTATGTCATCGTGATTGAACAGCCATTGCAGCTTGATGTGCTTGGACTCATCTTCGCCCGGCTTTACAACCGGCCGTACATAGAAAACTTCCACTGGGAACCGAAAATCGGGAACCGCTACCACATCTGCGACCGGCGGACCGGGCAGGTGCAGACCATTACCGGTCCGGCATTCTTTTTCTTCCATACCGTAAATGCGTTCCAGCCGGACGATCAGACTATCGTAATCGATCTCTGTCGTTTTGACGATTTCTCAATCAACCGCTCCTTTTACCTTGACAGCCTCGGCAACCATGGCCTCGATGCAAGGGAGACCAGCCGCTTAACCAGGGTTACGCTCGACCTCGTTAAGAAGACAGCGAATGAAAGCCGTCTCGCTGAATGTCCTCTCGATCTCCCGCGGTTCAACCCGCACTATACCTTCTGCGAGTACAGGTATGTCTATGGCGCCGGGCTCCTCCATGAAAAACAAAATCCCTTTGTGAACCAGCTGGTGAAAGCCGATCTGGTGACCGGAAATGCGTGCACATGGTCACGGGAAGGGTGTTACCCGACCGAACCCGTGTTCGTTGAGCGCCCTGGTGCGGTTACTGAAGACGATGGTGTTCTGCTCAGCATGGTATCGGAACCGGGCGCGGGGGTAACCCGGCTTCTCGTGCTGGACGCCAGAAACCTGCAGGAGATTGCCGAAGCAGAAATTCCCGCTTACATCCCTCCCGGCCTTCACGGGCAATTTTATGCAGTATAGGCTGCCGGGTGCTCTTTGCATTGTCGGGGCACAAAGAGCAACCTTTTTTGAAAATGTGCTTCTCCATACCTACCTTTTCAAGTCCCTGGTTCAACCCCATCCTGCGGAAGCGACAAGCTATTCGCGAGTATTTTTGAGTTTGTTCTCAGCGAGTCTGCGCTCGGTCACATCCGTGACAATATGGATCACCTTTTCAAGATGGCCGGCGGTATCATAGACCGGCGTGCAATTCACCACATAGTAGCCGTTTAATGCATTGATGTCCGTAGCCGAAATCTCAGTTCTGCCCGTCTTCTTGAGCTGCTCGAACGGACAGTTGTCGGGAGGCCGGGGGTCCTGCGTATGGAACACTTCGTAGCAGCGTTTTCCCTTCAGATCGTCAAGCGTCTTTCCGGCAACGTTGAGTGTCGCATCGTTGGCATCGATGATCCCATTATTTGCATCGAGAACCATCACGGGACTGCCGATAGTACGGAAGATAATTTCCCAGTCTCTTTTTGCATGGCGTAAGGCTTCTTCAGCCCTTTTTAATTCCGTGATATCGCGGATGGACTCGATCGCACCGATAATATCGCCTTGCCGGTTGTAGAGCGGGCTTGCCTTGCCCATAAAGGTAAGCGACTTCCCGTTCGGCCTAGGGGTCGTAGTATCGGCAATAAGGGTGTCGTTCTCGTGAATGATATTCGAATAGTGCTTATCAATAACCTCGTCAGATTCATAGATCAAATCGATCAGGATCGGCTGCCTCTTTCCATAGAAGGGGATCGCGTACTCGTAATTCCCTTTTCCGAGCATTTCGTCGGCTCTGATGCCGGTCATCTTCTCCATCGCTTGATTCCAGGCGATCACCACGCCGTTAGTATCGATAGCAAACGTGGCATCCGGCAGGAAGTTGATGATATCTGCTTCCCGGCGTTCAAGGTCACGTATGTTCGCCTCTGCTTGTCTCTGCTGGACAGACTGGCGGACCTTATGTGCGAGCTCGGCGAACTGGGATACCGGCTCCCCACCTTTCTGAAGATAGAAATCTGCCCCTTCATTCAGGGCCTGGATGACAACTTCTTCCCGACCCCGGCCGGTGAAAAGGATAAACGGGATGGTATTTTCCGAATCCCTGACGTTTTTCAAAAATTCGATGCCATCCATCTCCGGCATCTGGTAATCCGAGATGATGGCATCGTAGGTCTTTGTTTTCAGCCGAGCAAGTGCGGCCGGTGCAGAGGAAATAACATCAACATCGAACTGACCGCTCTCCTCAAGAAAGTGTTTGCCGATCTCAAGCAGGGCGGGCATATCATCGACATAGAGAACCGAGATCATGATGAGGCGCACCTTTCCTTAGAAGAGGACAAATCCTTTTATAAGTTTATGTCTTCCGAAGGGAAATGCCGGAATTATTGTCCGGATCCGGAAGTGAAAAATTCACTGCCAATGATAGATGCAAAAGCATTCTTTTTGTAAATTATAAATAACATTATGTCTCATATGATAATCAAAAAGTCATGCGATCAAAAAACAACTCACCAATTTTTGCAATCGTGGAAGTGAAACAGTGGATGATATCTCAAAAAAATTCTGGAAGAACGTATTTTCGCTGGTTTATGTTAAGAACCGGGTGTGGAATGATTTTCGTTTTTGGTTTTATACAAGGATTCATCATGAGGATCCGATTATCCATATCCACAACTACATCGTGAAATTAGATCTGACCGATCCGGGACTTTCAAAGGATCTGCTTTTCATAAGAAATCGGGAATTTTTTTCGGTTGAGTATGTGAAATCAACAGTGAAAGAGGATGACGTGGTTATTGACATTGGAGTGAATATCGGGTACTATGCCCTCCTTGAAGCACCGCAGTGTAAAACCATTTATGCAATCGAACCGGTTTCAGCCAATCACCAACGGCTAAAAACGAATATCGCGCTCAACAACATGAAGATCGAAACGATCCACTGTGCCGTTGGGAGTTTTAATGGGTATGATGACATAACCCTTACCAACCAATCCAACTGGTCATCGTTTACGATACAAGATGAGGCTAATATTATCGGTCACGAGCGAGTTGAAATGCGTACTCTTGACACCCTTATCTGGGACTACGGCATACCGCAACCGACGTTCGTGCGGATGGACGTTGAGGGGTATGAATACCATATTATCAAAGGCGCATCTGAAACGTTGAAACTCCCTCGTCTCAGACTCTTTATCGAGTTTCACGCTTCACCAAGTATGCCAAGAGATGACCGTGATGAAATGATACGTACCCTGAAAGCGAACGGATTTGTTATTAAAAAAATGTTTTGCGAACCTGAGTCGTGGAATTATACATCCATGGGGCTTCTCAATTGGATCGGCAAAAAGTTCGGGTATGCGGGGTATGGTGAACGTGACCCAACCTACGAAGAACTGATAAGAATACTGGACGCTGGTGGAAACGCAGAAGTCTTTCTCGAGAAACTACCGTGACTTCCTCCTTTTACATTCTCTGGCCAAGAGTGCCTGGAATATTTCACGCAATGGCAGCCTCGCTGTTCTGTCCTAGTGATCGCCGGATAAATAAAAAAAAGCCGGAGTTTATCCGACCTTTCCCTCTCTTTTGGTGCCGAGACAGATACCCCCGGACCTAGGTCTGATCCATTCGATCTATTTCTCTTCAAACAAATGCTCAAAGCCAAGCAACGTGTTGACCCAGCGGAGGTCGTCGCTGAATTCAATGAGGGTGACCGTCATCAGGGTAAAGGGAACCGAGAAAAGCAACCCGGCAAAGCCAAACAGCCAGCCCCAGAAAATTACCGAGAGGATCACTACAAGCGCCGGTATCTCAAACCTGCGTGCCGCAAGGTACGAGAAGACCGGGTTCTCTACGATCAGGTTGAGGATGCAGACCACGGCAATGACCGCGACTGCCCCCCAGACCCCAAACTGGAGCCAGGCAAAGAAGATTGCCGGGATCGCTGCAAGAATGAGGCCAAAATACGGGATGTAGCACAGGACAAACGTCAGTACCCCCCAGAGGATCGCGGCGTGGACGCCCATAATGGCAAGCACGCCCCCAAAAAGCACACTGTGGACGAAGTTAGTCTCCGTGCGTACGACCATAAAATCGACCACAAAACCGCTCATCCGCGAGAGATGACGGAGTTTTCCCGGCTGATCGTGCAAGAGCGATTCGACTCTTTCGATCATCTGTGGTGCCGCAAGCAGCATGAAAAACGTCGTAACGGCAACAAAAAAGACGTCGACGATATCCTCGCCGAGATCCATGAGAGATGAGGCCAGCGCCGGGATGTTATTTGCGAGAAGGGGGGTTGCAGCGAAAAGACGCCCGGGATTAATGCCGTGTACCGAGAGGAAAGCCGTGATGTCTGATAACCGGAGAGCCAGATCGCTCTGGTATTGCGGCAGGTCGGCAATGATCACGTTGAACGATGAGACGGTCAGGACCAGGACAAAAATGATGCAGACTATCGAGACCACCGTCACCACGCCGACCGCAGCTGCCGCTGAAAGGCCTTTTGTGCGGAGCCAGAGCGTCGCAGGATAAAGCAGCAGCGTAAGCACCAGTGAAACCAGGACAATAGTTATGGGCGTTTCGATTATCCTGATGCCAATAATGATGATCACAAAAAGGGCAAGGAGGAACAGGAGGCGCTCGGTACCGGAGTGGGTCTCAGGAAACGTCATTATGCTGCTATTGTCTGCAAATAATACAAAGATTTGCTCCTATACCGGGAAACCCCGGGCGAAAAAAAGGAGATCAGAACCCGGGCTGCTCGCGTGCCTCCCACTTCGCAAAGCCCAGCCGGGCAAAAAAAGCGGCGGGGACAAAGAGGATGATAGCGCCAAGGGCGGCAAAAGGTGTCGCAAACGCAACTGCGGAGAGAGTGACGAGTACTATTCCGATCAGGACAAGGTACGTCACCATCACCTTTACATTATAGACAAGGACGCTGGGCGCAAGACCGGTCAGCCAGATCGTAATCCCGAGGCTGTAGAACGAGACCGAAAGGCAGAGCACGACCGCCGGGAGCAGGTAGAACACCTGCCCGGAGAGCAGGGCGGCAAGAGCAACAAAGACCGCAGGAATCAGACTGGAGGACCGAGAAGCTCGCTATTTTGCTTTTTATGACGGTGCGGACACTGACCGGCAGGCAGGCATAGGCGCCAAATGTGTCAAACATCGTAAGCCATGTATACATCGTCGACGCGATTACGCCTGTTACAAGCGCAAATTCCAAGAGCACGCCATATGAAGGGAGGTAGCCGTTGAGCAGCGAGAGGAAAAACCAGATCACTACGAGCGGGATGACAAAGGAAAAAAGCGTCTGGCCCACCATACCCCCGCTCCGGTACATATCGATGAGGTCCTTTGCGGCAAGAGGCGGCGTGGGAAAGAAAGACAGTTTTCCGGACAGAGGCGTAAGCATATCGGCATAGTGTTTTGTCGTCCCGGTCGTCTCGGGTGAAAAAAGCCAGATCGAGACAGAAAAGAGAACCGCAAGTGCCGCACACGAGAAGATAAGATTCAACCACGAAAACGCGGTAAAGAGCATCAGCGGGGGGAAGTACCGGGCCGGGTCCTGGCCGGTCAGGAGGGCAAGAGCAGCTGCAGCAGCCACAAGAGCGATAAGGACAGCCGCAAGCGCAGATTTCGATCGCGAATATAAAGAGGAGAGGAAAAAGACGGCACAGAGACCAAAAAGGAACGAGAGCGTGAGGGTAAGGG
The DNA here is from genome assembly GCA_963737635.1 of uncultured Methanoregulaceae archaeon. Taxonomy (GTDB): domain Archaea; phylum Halobacteriota; class Methanomicrobia; order Methanomicrobiales; family Methanospirillaceae; genus Methanoregula. The sequence continues at coordinate 1,925,108 of CAVTTL010000001.1, read as the reverse complement.
ATAGCAGCAGCGGAAGCGTGACCGGGACGCCAATGAAGGGTGAGGCAAGCAGGAAGCCAAGCGAAAGCGGGAGCACCCAGAGGACGAAATAATAGAGGGTGTCCTTTACGACAAAGTTTGCGAAGATAAATCGTTCAGAGAGCGGCAGGCTCCGGGCAGCGTAGGGAAGCAGGCTTGCCTGCCCGAACCGGCGGTTCATGACTTCGGCCCCCATAAGGCCAAAAGCCCCCACCATAAAGCCAAGCATCAGGTAGTTTGCGTGGAGCACAAGCGAGAGTTCCCCGGAAGGCAGGCTCTTTCGCATCAGCGGGAGAAGAAACGATCCCATGAACGCGATCCAGAAAATGAGGGCCGGAAAAAGCGCAAACGAGAGGCTCCCAAACATCGTCGAGTGGATCCGCCACTCTTCCTTGACCATCGCGATGAAGAGTTCAAACATTGCCGCCCCTCTGCACGAGCGCAAGGAAGAAGTCGTCAAGGTGACGGTCTTCTGCAGTAAGATCGCAGACCTTCCCGGAATAGAGGAGGTTTCCTTTGTGCAGGATCGCAAAACCCGAGCAGATCTCCTCGGCTACTTCAAGGATATGGGTAGAGAGGAAGACCGTGTTACCGGCTTTTACGTATTCTATAAGATAATCCTTGACGACGCGTTGCATGATCGGGTCGAAGTTGATGAGTGGTTCATCGATAAGCGCAAGAGTTGGTTTGTGGATAAATGCCTGGGCAAACATCAGTTTCTGCCGTGTCCCCCGCGAGAGGTCTTTACAGAGCACATCTTTTTTGTCCTTGAAATCAAGGAAGTCAAACCACCACGCGGCCCGCTCATTGATATCGGGGATCTTCCGGATCGCGCCCACGAACCTGAGGTACTCGGTCGCGGTAAGAAAACTCGGTGGCGTCTCCTGCTCAGGGATGATACCGACCCGTTCCCGGACACCGATAGGGTCCTGTTGTACATCAAGGCCGAGCACGGTTGCTGTGCCGGCAGTCGGCCGGATCTGGCCGGTCAGCATCTTGATCATGGTCGATTTGCCGGAGCCGTTCGGGCCCAGCAGCCCAAAGAGCGCTCCCTTTTCAACCGAGAGGTCGACGTGGTCGACGGCGGTCAGGTCACCGTACATTTTTGTAAGACCTTTTGCCGCTATGACGAGCTCGGTCATGGCCGGCCTCCGGTGGACACAAAGCATGGAATCAGCGTGCAGGACAGGTATCCGGGATATGCTTCCCGGGAAGTGGAGAGATAAGCAGAGTCAATCATGGGTGGTTCACCAGAGTGGTATATGGGTGATAGTGTGCGGTCAAAGTCCGGATCGTTATCTCAGTCATGGTTGCCGGCTCCTCTTTTTCTTTACCGTCACATGGCCATGGGTGCGGGGTTTCCCGGTTGTGGAATCGGTTGCGATGCCGTTCCAGAGAAACGCGTACCCCTGCCGGATAAGGAGAACTCGTTTCTCCGGGTCCGGCGTCGCTATGATCTGGGGAGCGAGAGCGGAAAGAGAGGCCGCCAAGATCGAGCAGAGGAGGAGCGGGTCGTAGTCCCGGATGATCCCTTCCTCTATCCCGTCCCGAACCAGCTCAAGCATGAAAAGGAAATGCGACATGCCTTCTTCCTGTGCGGTCGAGGAGACAAACGGCGAGTGAGCGAACTGCTCCATGAACCTGCACCGCTGCGGATTTTCCAGTGCCCACGCGACTGCATTCTCCCAGACCCTGCACAGTTTTTCTTTTGTGGTTGGCTCTTGGTCTACGCCGGCCCTGAGGGCTTTACCGGCTTCACTCTTGATCTGCCGGTACAAGGTATCGATCAGCTCTTCCTTTGTGGGGAAATAGAAAAAGAGGGTCCCGGTCGCGACGCCGGCCTCCCGCGAGATCAGCGAGGTTGGCGTGCCGTAAAACCCACGTTCGCAGAAGAGTACGAGTGCGGTTTCAAGAATAGCGTCCCGTTTGTCGGGTGCCGGTTCCGCGTGCTTCACCAAAGAGACGCCTCCTCTCCTTGGTCAGACGGGATGACCGTAGAGACAGATGCCCCGAAAGACTCATCCATGGGCCTTCTCCCGGGAGAAGAACGAACGAACGCGTGATGCCGTGCTCATGCACCACAGGCCTCCTTTGAGGACCGGTACGATCACCATCATCATGCCCTCCATATCGGCCTTCACGTCCTTGAGCAGACCCGGGATCGGCAGGTGCTGGGGACAGGCTTTCTCGCACTTCCCGCAATCCCTGCAGAGGCCGGCGTTCGAGGGTTTGTTTAAGAGGCCGCCGTGATGGCCGATGTACTGGAAACGCGGACTTTTGTCTTTTGGGAAAAGGTGGCGGTCATTGTAGAGTGCAAAACAGCCCGGGATGTCGACTCCTGCCGGGCAGGGCATGCAGTACCCGCATCCGGTGCAGCCGACTTTCATGAGCCGCTTGAATGCTGCTTTTGCCGTATCAAGGACGGCACAGTCTTCGGGTGAGAGTGACTGGGGAAGGGCAGTACCCGCCATGCGGATATTCTCATCTATGTGGGACTCATCGTTCATGCCCGAGAGGACGACGGTCACCTCCGGGTGGTCAAGTACCCAGCGCAGGGCCCATTCGGCCGCCGATCTTTTTACCGGAGCCTGATCATAGATCTTCTGTACTTCTTCAGGTACATGGCCGGCAAGGCTGCCCCCCCGCAGCGGTTCCATTACCATAACAGCGAGCTTCTTTTCTGCGGCATACCGGAGCCCGGCTGTTCCGGCCTGGTTGTTCTCATCAAGGAGATTGTACTGGATCTGGCAGAACTGCCAGTCGTACGCATCTACGATCGTTTTGAAGGCATCGAAATTCCCGTGGAACGAGAAACCGGCATTTTTGATCTTCCCGGATGCCTGAGCCTTTTCGAGGAATTCGAGCACGCCGAGCCGCAGGAGTTTCTCCCAGCTCTCTCCTGCAAGACCGTGGAGCAGGTAATAGTCGATATGATCGGTCTGGAGCGTGGCCAGCTGCTTTGCGAGAATCCGGTCCATGTCGGTTCGCTCCCGCACCGACCAAGGCGGGAGTTTTGTTGCGATCTTCACCTTCTCACGGTACCCGTCCTGGAGCGCCTTTGCAAGGAGCGGTTCGCTTTTTCCCAGGTGGTAGACCGGGGCAGTGTCGAAATAATTGACGCCGTTATCGATCGCGTGGCGGATCTGGCGGATCGTCCGCTCTTCATCAATGCCCCGGTTTTTCGACGGGTAGCGCATGCAGCCGAAGCCGAGGATGGAGAGCTTGTCACCGGTTTTTGGAACAGTACCATAGAGCATGGGAACACCTTACTTTCTGAATTGACTGGTCAGTCAATAGGTAGATCGTGCCGGTTTTTTAATGTTCGCCTAATAAAAAAGGGTATGCCGGAGTTACTGTGGGATGGCGGCAGGTTTTTTCTTTTCAATAAAAACGGCATATCTCCGGTAGAACCACACCTTCGCCAATTCAACAAGGAGAATGTATCCGAGCACAAGGCAGATCAGCACGCCAAAGAATGCAAGCGGGGGCTGTACGAAGCCAAAGAACGCCCCGAGTATAGTAAAGGGCAGTATGCAACCGACAGCGGTAATTACAACCGCACAGAGGATTAACAGCCGGCTCGGTTTACTCTTGTAAAACGGTACCAGCCGCGTCCTGATGACAAAGACGATCAGCGTCTGGGTACAGATGGATTCGATAAACCAGGAGGTCTGGAAGAGGGCAGAATTCGCCTCGAAAATATAGAGCAGGACGAAAAAGGTGATAAAATCGAAGACCGAACTGAGCGGGCCAAATAATATCGTGAAATCCTTGATGAACCTGATATCCCATGTCTTGGGAGAAGCGGTATAGACAGGATCCACATTGTCCGTGGGAATGGCTACCTGCGAAATACTGTAGAGAAGGTTGTTGAGCAGGATCTGGATCGGCAGCATCGGAAGGAAGGGAAGGAAAAGTGATGCCCCCGCCACACTGAACATGTTCCCGAAATTGGAACTCGTATTCATCAGGATATACTTCATGGTATTGCCGACGGTCTTTCTCCCTTCTATAACCCCGTCGTGGAGGATGCAGAGATCGTTTTTCAACAGGATGATGTCGGCGGATTCTTTTGCAATGTCGACCGCGTTTGCGACCGAGATACCGACGTCTGCTTCCCTGATTGAAGGGGCATCATTGATCCCGTCGCCCATGAACCCGACAACGTGGCCGTTGCGCTTGAAGGCATTCATGACCCGGTTTTTCTGGACCGGCGTCATCCGGGAGAATATGGTTATGCCATCAACCACCCGGGCGAGTCCCTCGGTATCGAGGTTTTCGATCTCGGCACCGGTAAGGACCCCTTTTACCGGAAGCCCGATCAGTTCGCAGGTCTTGCGGGTCACGAGTTCGTTGTCCCCGGTGAGGATCTTGAGTTCGATCCGGGACCGGGCAAGAAGTTCAATGGATTCTTTGGCGCTCTCCTTGGGGGGGTCAATAAAGGTGATGAGGCCCACAAGGACCATCTCTTTTTCATCATCGACGGAAAAGACGGTCTGGGCAGTCTTGAGCTTCCGGTAACAGACCGCGAGCGTCCGGAACCCCTGCTCACTCTGTTTTTCATAGATCTGCTGGATCCGTGTTCTGGCCTGATCGTCAAGCGGCTGGACGATACCTCCCCGCTCTTCTGCCGTGCAGATGCGCAGGACCTCCTCTGGTGCCCCTTTGGAGACGATGATTGCACCATCTTTCGTCGTTGCAACGACAGATACTCTCTTCCGGACAAAATCGAACGGGATCTCGTCGATCTTGGTACAATCGCTGATATCGAGGTGCCGGAACCGGAGCACTGCTTCATCGAGTGGGCTTTTGAGCCCGGTGCTGAAAACGCTGTTGATATACGAATAGGTGAGCACCGTCTCGCTGTCGTTTCCTTCAGTATCGAGGTGGCAGACAAGGGCAATCTGGTTCTCGGTCAGTGTGCCGGTCTTGTCGGTACATAGCACGTCCATGCTCCCGAAGTTCTGGATCGATGCCGGGTGTTTGACGATAGCTCCCTTCTCTGACATCGCAATGGCGCCCTTTGAAAGGTTGAGGGAAAGTATCATCGGGAGAAGTTCGGGCACCATCCCGACCGCAAGGGCAACAGAAAAGAGCAGCGACTCAAGGATGTCATGTTTGAAAAGAGCGTTGACGAAGAACACAAAGACAACGAGGGAAAACACAAACTGTGTCATCAGGTAACTGAAGTGCTTGAGGCCGCGTTCGAACTCTGTCTCCGGGGGACGTGCTACAAGGGTCTTTGCGACACTGCCAAATTCCGTAGCAGGGCCGGTCTTTGTCACGACAGCAGTAGCGGTGCCGCTTACGACCGATGTCCCAAGGAAAATATAGTTCTCCGCTTCTGTCAGGGATTTTGCCGGATCCGGGACCGATGGCATCTTCTCGACGGGGTAGGGTTCACCGGTCAGGGCGGACTGGTTTACGTATAAATCCCGGCCTGACAGCATCCGGGCATCTGCCGGAACGATATCCCCGGCAGACAGGGAGATAATATCACCGGGAACGAGATCGAAAATGGGTAGTTCCTGTTCCTTACCGTTCCGGAGGACCGTCGCGTTGGTTATAATTTTCTTCCGGAGCAGTTCAGCTGCATGCCCGGCTTTGTATTCTTGGAAAAAATCGATGGTGACACTGATGAGCACGATAATGATGATGATTACGGCACTGATGATCCCACCAGTGAATGCGGAGATTACAGCGGCGAACAGAAGGATGATCACGAGGAAATTTTTAAAGTGCTCAAGGAACTGCAGTATAATCGGACGCTGGCGGATCCGGGCGACATCGTTTGGCCCGTACTGTTCAAGCCGTGCGGAAGCTTCAGCTGAGGTAAGGCCATGATCTGAGGTCTTAAGGGTTGCCATGACCTCTGCCTCCGTCGCCGTGTGGAACGCGAAATCGGTGGTTTTCTGGTTATGCGTATTGGGGCGCTTGTCGTCCATTTCCTGCACTATCTCCTGTGGGTAGGGTTACGTGTGGGAACTAAAGAGCCCTTCGGTCACGGTCGGGAAAAAGACCCTGAAGAAAGTTCAAAAAAGCCAGATTCCGTTTTCCTGCATTATTGGGTGTGCCCGGTGTCCACCATACATACCTTCAATATATCAGCCATCACCTGTAGTGCGTACGTAGTTGGTTGAATGAGTGGTTTTCACAGGAAAGAAGATACAGGTGCAGCAGATCCGAATGCATTAAACCCTGATGGTACGCCGGTCTGCCGTGTACGGCTGCCGAAGAAATGGAACAACGAGCAGTTCGCCCGTGCCGAAACAATGATGGGGGCAAATCACATTCGTGTCCAGTGTATTGATGGCGTTCCCCGCATGGGCAGGATCAAGGGAAAGATAAAGAAACGACAGTGGATACGGGAAGGCGATACCGTCCTAATCGTCCCCTGGAGTTTCCAGGATGAAAAATGCGATATTATTTACCGGTACCTCAAGCCTCAGACAGATTGGCTGCGGAAAAACCGGTACATTTAATTCGTTATTTTTTAATTCTCACTTCCTCTGATGATAATGAGCGTTATTGTTTTATCGCTCCCTGCCAGCAGCGCACGGTCTTTGAGTTCTTCACAGGACGTCTCGACATTCCCGGCATTCTTTTCAACGATGGAACGGATGTCTTCCCTTTTGACATAATCATACAATCCACCCGAACTCAGGACAATAAACGAATCCCGGAGGTTTACCCGGCTGAATGCCGAACTTTTGAGCACGAGCGGTTCACCCAGCGTGTGTGAAATAACCCTCTTCTTCAGCGAGGGGTGGACATTCTCAGAGAACGGGATCTCTGAAGGAAACACGATACCGATACCCGGTGAGATATGGTACACGCCCCCGTTTCCGGTATCGAGAATAGTACAGTCCATGTTATCGTCGATAAGACAGGCACAGAGATCGGTACCCATACCGTGTTCCCGGTCATGCGGGGTTAGGGCACCGATCTGTGCATCTGCATCGGCAATTGCCGTTTCCAGGATCTCTGCCGGGTCACGGGAGTTTTTTTTCACGGCATCCCGCAGCGAGGTAACGGCGATCTCGCTTGCCTGCTGCCCGGCAGACGATCCCGGATTCCCGCCAGCAACGGCAAAGACCTCGTATGCCCCTATTCGCTCAGCACAGTAGTCATCGTGATTGGTTCCCTGGAGCCCCCTTTCCGATAGTGCGAAAAAGTGAACGCTACCCATATAGTTGCTTGGAACGGATTGCCAAAAAATAAACATTTGGATACTGACAAAAATGCCTTGTAAAATCCGGTACTTTTGACGGGTGTGAAAAACAGATCTCCGTTTATGCATGGGTATTTTTCGAAAATGCAGAAAACCCTTTGGGATTGCCCCTGACGAAAAAAGATGAGAATTAGGCTGTCTGAACCGCACTATCATAAACCTGGGTATAGTACCGGGCCTGGAAGGTCGCCAGAAGTGGCGTGATGATGAGGATAAAGAGGAGTACTATACCGAGGGCGATCAATATGTGGCCTGCGAATATTCCAGCAAAGACGGCTATCACAACGAGAACGAAGATCGGGATGCCGATGACGACAGCCAGAAGGATGATGGCAATGATGTAGTTGAGCCATCCGATTTTCCCAATAGAGTCGATTATGGCCCGGAAGTTAAACGCTTCGAGAAACTTCCCGGTCCGGGCAAACCTGATCGATGCGATCGGCACAAGAATTGCGATAATAATCTCGAATATCACAATGAGTGCCAAAAAGAGCAGCATTTTACCCGGGGAAAAGGGCATGGCAGTGCCAACGTGCCGGACCCCCACACCTATTATGCTGCCATAAAGGACCAGATTCTGGATAAGGGTAATAAGAATCACCGGGATCGCGTAAATCAGGCAGATTATCAAAAGTTTAAGGCCATCGATACAGAGTGTTCCCCATGCATCCACATCCGGTGCCGGGTTTGCACCACGATAGATCCGCAGGACCCAGCCATACAGCGGGATTCCTATGAGGATCGTTGCAAGAATCAATCTCAGCCAACGATCGGTACGGTTGAACACGCCGGTCTTCGTATAATTATAGGTCTCTTCGATGAGTTTTCCAAAGTCCATAGTAATCGCTTCCTTAAGCACCCGACAGGATGGTATAATTTACCTGTTGATCGCCTTTATGAAAAGGTCTACGGGTGCAGGAATGATAAATCTATACGTTGTATAATTCTCATGCATGGGCATAATAAAACCCCTCGCCGATAAGAAAAAATCCTGACAATGCGCCAGAACCAAACGCACTCCTATTTTTAGATAATCATGGCACTAGTGGAGCGCAGTCAGTGCAGATACTGCCATAATGACATTTACGGCATTGATAACCATAATCGCCTTTGCCCGGGTATGGTATCCCCAAACAATCAGGATTAGCCCACTCACAATCCACACAATAAAACCGATTTCCTGGGCCCCGATGCTGCCTACCTGCCGTACACCAAGCCACCCCAGTATCCCCAGGCCGGCGCCAGAGTACTCAAGAAGGGAAGTGAGAGGGGTTGTCAGGGAAAAACCTCTTTTCCAGTGTGAGGGGATGGGCAGTGATCGAATTTCGGCCCTCCCCCTGTGGTTACGATCGTCTTTCCCGGGAATCTGGTATATAATAGTAGGATAGCTGAGGTTACGACCCTCCGTCGTGAAAATCTTCCTTGTCAGATCTATTCCCGGGAGCTTGTTGAGATGATCTCTACCCAGCCCCATAGAGTAAAATCACATACGTGGTTGAGGCAGGGCCACCAACTAAGATCAATGAGAAATTATTTCAGGACTTCACAAGAATCAGGGATTATGGAAAAGAAGGCTTCCGAAACCGTTTCTCACACCGGTGATCGCGAATTGATGCGGACGATTGCGCTTGAAGAGCACTATGCCAGCCCGGCATTCCTGGATGGCCCGGGACGGAGGCTCAGGGAACAGCCCCGGATGGCAGGGCGCTTTGGTTTTGGGAATCTTGCCGACGATTTGTCCAATCTCGGTGATAAAAGAATCGCCGAAATGGACGCCGCGGGGATCGACGTGCAGGTATTGTCATTGACCGATCCCTCCGTGCAGCAACTCGACGCGACCGAGGCAGAAAATCTGGCCCGTGAAGCAAACGACTATCTTGCGGAAGCGGTGCGGCGGTACCCAAAACGTTTCGCCGGATTTGCCACACTGCCGACAGTGGCTCCCAATATCGCAGCCGACGAGCTGGAACGCACGGTCAATGAGCATGGTTTCAAAGGAGGTTGGATCAACGGCCACACCCGGGGCCGCTACCTGGATGACCAATCCTTTTGGCCAATCCTGGAGCGTGCCGAAGCGCTCAAGGTCCCGCTCTGCATTCATCCGACACCACCGCCGGCACCAGTGATTGAAGTGTATTATGCGGGCTTCTCACCAGAAGTAACAAACGGGTTATCCCGGCACGGGTGGGGCTGGCATATCGAGACTGCGGTCCATGTCCTCCGTCTCATCCTCAGTGGCGCTTTCGACCAGTTCCCGGGTCTTCAGATCGTGATCGGCCACATGGGGGAGGCTCTTCCCTTTATGATGCCCAGACTCGACAAAGGTTTGTCTATGAACGTAACGAAACTCAAGCATCCTGTCGCAGATTACCTTCAGGAGAATGTTTACTATACGTTCAGCGGTTTCAACTTTACCCCGACATTCCTCAACCTGTATCTTCAAGTCGGAGCCGACCGGATCATGTTCTCTACCGATTACCCGTACAGTTCTATGGCCGAAGCACGCACCTTCCTGGATCAACTCCCGGTGAGTTTTGCGGATAAGCATAAGATAGCACACGGGAATGCAGAACGCCTCCTGCGACTCTGATGCTTTCCTGAAGAATACCAAAAAAAGGGAGCTCAATTAGCCCCGACTTCAGAGAAGATAAGTACCGACAAAATCTTTTTTAATTAACCTTTCCACAAAATAAAATAGTTTAATAAAACTTATATGGTTCCGTGAACCATTTTCTTGGGATCAACATGGGTTCATCACACGATGTCATGCAGACTTTTGCGCTCAAGGAGATCCGTGCCCATTTCACGGAGTACGAGGGATGGGTCTACCGGGAAATCACGTCGCCGTCTGCCCACGATATGGCCGGGATCCTTTCCCGGGATGTACGGGGCAGGACAGAGATGGCGGCCCTTGCAGTCTCTTACAATGAAGAACCATCGGCGCTGGCACTCGAGACGCTGGCGATTTCCCTGAAAAGAAAGGCTCTCAAAGGACAGTACCTGATCGTCCCCAAGGCAGCAAACGTTTCAGCCATACCAAAGACCGTCCAGGTTATTTTCATGGAATCATTCGGGTTCGTGGATGGGAAACTGATCTGGCTCACAAAAAAGAAGAACGCAAAGCATTACTCTTCCCGCGAAGTGCTGTGCACACCGGAAACCGCTTCGGCAGCCTGCCAACCTCACGCGGCGTGAACCAAGGGAGACCCCTTTCGAGGAGAACAAAGAACTTTTCTACCATTGACCGGATAAATCCTCTTTTTTTGGCACTCGCTCTTTAAAACTGAGGTTTCACCGGACCTCACTCGGTCACCGTAATGAAATCCTTTCGCAGGATCGTACTCTGACCCGTACGCATTGGTGACCGTATAATTGATCGTATAGTTCCCGGGCAAGTTATAGACAACAGACGGATCCTGTTCCGTGCTGTCGATTGTGCCGTCGTTCGTAAAGTCCCAGGACCACTGTGTAATATTGGGACCGGTTGAAATATCCCTGAACTGGACGGCAAGGGGAGCCGGACCGGAGGTTTTGTTCACCGCAAACCGTGCGACCGGGATTCCATTGGATACCGTGATGAAACCTGATCTTGAGGTCGTGTTCGGTCCGTAGGCATTCGTGACGGTAAGATCGACCGTGTAATTACCCGGCTGGTTGTAGACAACGGAAGGATTCTGTTCCGTGCTGTCGATTGTGCCGTCGTTGTTGAAATCCCAGGCCCAGCCCGTTATATTCTGGCCAAGAGAGGTATCTGTGAACTGCACGGCGACCGGCGCAACCCCGTACGTCGTGTTTGCAGTGAAACCGGCGACGGGGGCCAGGGAATTGACCGTAATATAGCCCTGTTTAACGGTCGAGCCCGTGCCAAGGGCATTCGTGACCGTCAGGTTGACGGTATAGTTTCCCGGCTTGTTATAGACTACTGAGGGATTCTGCTCCGTGCTGTCAACCGTCCCGTCATTGTTAAAGTCCCAGGCCCATCCGGTGATCCCCGACCCAACTGACGTGTCGTGGAAATGGACGGTAAGAGGGGCCAGACCGGAGGTCGTATCCGCAGTGAAATCCGGTTTAACCCCGTTTGTCACAAGAACAAAACCGGCCTTTGTCGAGGTATTCGTGCCATCGGCATCCGTAACAGTAAGACCAACCGTGTAATTGCCTGCCTGGTTATAGATGCAGACCGGGTCCTGGGCCGTGCTGTCAATAGTCCCGTTCCCCGTGAAGTCCCACGCCCACCCGGTGATGTTCCGGCCCACTGAGGCATCAGTGAACTGGACCCTGAGAGGAGCCATGCCTGAGACCGGGATTGCATTAAATGCAGCGACTGGGGCCGGGCTCCCGACCGTAATAAAGGTGGTCCGGGTCAGCGTGTTCGAACCATATGCATTCGTGACGGTGAGGTTGATGGTATAGTTACCCGGCTGGTTGTAGACGCAGACCGGGTCCCGGGCCGTGCTGTCAATTCTCCCGTTCCCCGTGAAGTCCCACGACCAGCCCGTTATGTTCTGGCCTACGGATGTATCGGTGAACTGAACCGCAAGGGGAGATGTTCCCGTTGTTCTATTCGCCGTAAATGAAACAGCCGGCGCAAGGCTCCCGACCGAGATGAAATCTGTTTTGACGATTGTCTTTGTCCCAAAGGCATTGGTGACGGTGAGATTGACCGTGTAGTTGCCCGGCAGGTTATAGACACAGACCGGGTTCTGGGCCGTGCTGTCAATAGTCCCGTTCCCCGTGAAGTCCCACGCCCACGATGTTATTGCCGGCCCCGTAGAGGTATCAGTGAACTGGACAGCAAACGGCGCTGTCCCGGAACTCACATTTACGGCGAAATCCGGGCCGGGCACGATCACCCGCGGCTGGACCACGATGGGAGCAGCCAGTGCCATGACGGAACTACCTCCGCTGTTTGCTGCGGTCAGCGTGACGGTAAACGTGCCGGGCTGGAGGTACGTGTAGGTGGGGTTCTCCTCAGTCGATGTATTGCCATCGCCGAAATCCCAGTGCCACGATGTCGGGTTATTGGTCGACGTATCCATAAACCGGACGGTAACCGGGGTTATTCCGCCGGTTATATCGGCCGTGAAGTTCGCAACGGGCGGCGGGGGTAATATCGTGACCGCGTTTACATAATCCTGCTGAACCATACTGTCCGATCCCCCGCCGTTCGTGACCGTGAGGTTCACCGTAAAGTTGCCCGATTCCAGGTAGGTATGGACCGGGTTTTCGAGGGTGGACGTTTCATCGTCGCCAAAATCCCAGGACCAGGCAGCCGGTGAACCGGTCGAGGTATCGGTGAACTGCACAACCAGGGGTGTTTTCCCGCCGGTCACGTCAGAGCTGAAACCTGCGACGGGCGCAAGGTTTGAGAGTGCGTAGAGATTGTGGTTGTAACTGCCGACATATACGATCCCGTTGGCAATTGCCGGGGAGGACTCCCCAGTGTTTCCCGTGGGATAATACCAGACCGGTTGCCCGGTTGCGGCATTCAGGGCATAGAAGTTCCCGTCGGTACTTCCTGCATACACGATCCCGTTATCGATACGGGGCGTCGAGTCCACCTCGTCGCCGGTCTTATAGGTCCAGATCACGGCCCCGGAGTTCGCATCAAGGGCATAGATATTCCCGTCGCCGCTGCCAACGTAGACAACCCCGCCGGAGACAGCGGGAGACGAGAGGACGTTCCCGCCCGTCGTACATTTCCACAGTACCGTGCCTGACCCTGCGTCGAGTGCGTACACATTGTGATCGTAACTGCCGATATACACGGTACCGCCGGAGATTGCGGGTGAGGACAGGACCGTATCTCCCGTGGTATAATTCCAGGACAGGCCGCCCGTCGTTGCATTGAGCGCATACACGTTGTGGTCATAACTGCCGAAATAAACGTTCCCCCCAGAAACCACTGGGGAGGAATGAATATACGTGCCTGTCGTGTAATTCCAGATCTGGCTTCCGGACACTGCATCGAGCGCATAGATCTTCCCGTCTTCGCTCCCGACGAATACCATCCCGCCGGCAATCGCAGGGGACGACGAGATGCTGGCGCCGGTCTGGTAGGTCCATAAGGGTGTCCCGGTACCAGTATTCAGGGCATAGATCTTCCCGTCCCCGCCGCCGATATAAACGATGCCTGCTGCGATCCGGGGAGACGATGATACATACGTTCCTGTCTGGTATTTCCAGACTACAGCCCCTGTGCCTGCGCTGAGAGCGTAGACGTTACCATCTTCGCTTCCGACATAGACTATGTTGCCCGAAATGGCAGGGGACGATGCGATCCAGTCTCCGGTCGTATAGTTCCAGACTTGGTGTCCCTGTACCGGGGACGCCATCTGGAGCGTTGTATTCTGGAGGTTCTGAGGGACATTGTCCGCACAAACGAGTGCCCCGAACAGCAGCGGGATGAAAACGAGCAGGATGAGGTGCTGTGCGGAGAATGCTGGCCACTTGTACATCACGATATGCTTGTTTTGCCGATCAATAAAATATTTCCTTTTGATTTTCTCTAATAGTTAAGAAATTAACCATAATGTCCCTTCGATCGATACTCGCAATAAACCCGCAAATCGACCAAAAAAGATCCGAGAGGGAACGTGGGGCTTTCGGCTAAGGTAAACGGAAAAAATCTGACATTACGATTTCCCCCTATAAACCCTTCCCGGTGGTACTCTCCATGGAATTCTTAAAAACGTCGCAGATCATCGGAAGAGAGACCTGGAGTCCATCCTGCGGGAACTCTTCGGGTAATATACTACAGGACTCTATTCCCCTCGCTGCCTGGTTTTTACGTCACCGGGAGAAAAGTATCTTGATAGTTTCTGAATCTCTGGTGAGCATTGCGACAGAAATGCAGCCAAATTATAATCTTTTATATTTTTTGTGAGCCTGCTCGATGGTCAGGATCTCGTTTACGAAAACGGTTTTCCCTTCAATCTCGTAAAATGCCGTAAAGGTGTGCCCGATGTGAAGCCGGTAAATTTCGACACCTTCACGGAGATTCAGGAGTTCTTTATCCCCTCCCTTTCCCGGAAACGGGTCGTTTTCCAAGGTTTTAAGACGGTTCTTGATTATCCGTTTGTCCTTGTTGTCAAGAGAATTTATGTACGCGATTTCATCGATATCGATGATGACTTCAAAATTCACGCCTTAATCTCCGAGAGCGGGACGTACTGGCCCCTCTTTCGCCTCCGTCCCATCTCTTCAATTAACCGCGTCTCGGAATCTTTGCGGAGGAGTTCGTTGATCACATCGTCAAATGTTTGTCCGGGCCTCCTGAGCTGGTGGATAGTTTCCCAGGTACTCGGGCAGACCGGTATTCTCTTTGTGGCACACTCTGATCCTGTCATGACAGGATGATACGTATTGTAAATATTTACTTTTTCTGCACGTATCAAACTTATAAAAAGCGCGACCGGGTACGGGCTGAAAAAAAATCTCCTAACGGTTGGAGCCGGCCGGACCCCAAATTCCGGAGGATTTCCTCCAAATTCCTGATCGTTCCTAGACGTTTCTATACGTGGATCAACTTGTCCCGCATGCCTGCCACATCGTCCCAGGGAACCTCGGGGTACCGGGACCGCACGTGTGGAGGGATGTGCTTTGCCGCTTCACCGATAATTTCGATGCACTGGACCGTCGCATAATAGGTTTTTTCATCGTCCCGGAACTCTTCGAATGTGATCCCTTTTGTGAAGCGTTCTGTACGGAGGATGTTGTCAGCGATATCTTTTAAAAAGATCCGGATATTTCTCTCTGATTCCTTCACAGGTAGACCGCCTCTTTGAGGATGGCGTCCTTAAGCTCCCTGCGGAATCTTCCCGGGGTACGACATCGACTTTGATGCCAATGAGTGTTGTGAGGTAATTTTCAAGGGAGACACGTTTGAGGAGGCTGATGGTATCGGAAAATTCCACGAGCACGTCCACATCGCTGCCGCTCTGGGTATCGCCCCTCACGTACGAGCCAAAGAGCCCGATCCTTTTAACCTTGTACCGGTTGCGGAGTGTCTCCTTGTTGGCGCGGAGAATTTTTTTGATGGCAGCAATTTTTTTCATGGATGATCGTGGCAATCCGTTTCATCAGAGAGGTATGCCGGTCGGATTATTAATACATCGGCATGGGGCCGGGATCTTCAAACGGGGTTTTAGGATTTTTTAATAAAGAGGGAGGACGTCTGGCACCATCCGGGAAAAAAAGATATTTCCAGTTATCGCTGTCATCTCATGGCGGGAAACCCCTCGGGGACGTCGCCTCAATAAACCTTATCGTGCGTCCCGATATCGATAAGTAATACAATTGTATGTGATTCATCCATAAATTTGAAAATAAGTCTTTGATCATAATTTATCTTCATCGCCCACAATCCTTGCAGAACACCGCTTTAATGAATGTACTCTGAGAGAGGGATGAAAAAAATCTGAAACAAAAAAATCAAGTCTTTCCCTAAACAGGGGGACGAGGTCAGGATGCAGTGCACACCATTTTTTAAAAATCCGTCGGAATTTCTCATCCCATACCAGGTTAATCATTCAGATCGCTCAAAAGGTCGTCCACGGAACCGGATCGCACATGATCCCGTGAATAATTATCCTCCGCTTCCCGTGCCCGTTCCGCGATCAGGGACCGTTCAGTTTCAATAAGCCTGCAGGATAATATCTGATTGATATAGGTACGATCGTCAATATCGAGCTGATCGATCTCTTCCAGCACTTTATTCACAGTAACAGATGGGCTCATATCAGACTCTTAGTACTAATGATTCTCCTGATCATGATATAATCCTGCCGGTCGGGGAAAAAAATGGTTTGATTTTTCTGGGAACATAATGATGCAGTGCAGTCCTTTGATCGGTTCCTTTGCGATAATCCTGCCGTTTGGCACGGTTAGACAGGGCAGCGGCAGTACAAATTTAAAAAAAAGAATTAATCGTATTTCCGGAACAGGGCCGGGTTCTGCCCGGCGGATCCACCAGCGCCGGACGAGAAGCCCGCCGGCGGCAATTAGCGCTATGCCGGCGGCGATCAGAGCTATCCCGGCGATTCCTCCGGCGATGATGATCAGGGAATTCATCCCGGTCGTTGCAGCCGGTTTTGCGGTCACTGAAGACGCCTGCATGGCCACCGGGATAGCGGTCGTCTGTTGTGTTTTTACCGGGTAGAGGAAGGTCGTCGTTGGTACCGGTATACGCTGATCCCGGAGCAGCAGACTGGAGGGATGACGTGGTTGTAGCCGGTGTGGCGGCTGCCGCTGAGGGAACCCGGCCTGCGATGGCGAAGTACGAGAAGCCCGGTGTTGTCGCGGTGAAGGTATAAGTACTGCCGCTCTGGGTCGAGAAACTGGTGGGGAGTTCAGTCCACTGGCCGTTCACATCCCGGAGCATCACGATATCAGCCGGTGTCAGGGAGTGTGTCGTCAGCCAGGCACCGTTCAGTGCGAACGTGATGGTGCCGTGATCGATGGATGATGGGTTGACCCCGACCGGTTCAATCGATACCACACCGGCAATCTGCCGGCCGGTAAGCGCCGATGCGATGGCCATCCCTGCGTCACCCACATTCAGTTGCGTCGAGCCGAGAGCCTTGGACGGGACGATCGAAACGGCGCTGATGCCGTAGTTCAGGTTGCCGTTGAGAGCTTCGTTAACGGCAAAGTTCATGGTCTGGCCGGGCCCGGTACCGGGTGCAGTCAGGGTGAACGAGGTCGGATTCAGGGACCCTCCCGATTCGGAGGAGCCGAACCCGGACGTGAACCCGGTGCTTGTCGACGAGAGCGGCGAGATTGCGGTCAGGATGAAAGTCGAGAGACCGGTTGGCGAGACCGCGGTAAAGACGTCGTTACCGCTGGCATCGGTGCCGGCAAACTGTGTCGTGAGAATGGTTGTCGTGCCATCGTCAGCCTGGTGCATGATGACCATCGCAGAGGTACCGCCGTTTGCGGCCACCCATGTGGGACTGGCTGCCATGGTGATCGTTGCGCTTGAGATGATCCCGCCGTTTGCCGCATTTGCGATACCGGACTTGGTGAAGGTTACCGTGTATGCAGTGGCAACGATCTGGTCGCTGGCAGCGGTTGCAGCGAGCGTGAAGTTACTCTGAACCGTGGTATTGGGATCGGACGTGATGGTACTGGTAATGGCGGCAGTCGACCCGGGGATCTGGGCAAGGTTCAGGGAGACGGAGACGTTCGGGTTGCCCAGCGAGGTGATCGGGACCGTTACCGGCTGGGTGACCGCCTGGACGCTGCTGACGGTGCCGCTCAGGTTCGACCCGCTGGTTACCGGCGGGCTTGTGAGTGCGATCGAGAGGTTGCTCCAGCTGCCGCCCATGCCGGTCATGTTGATGAAGTTCCCGGCAGTGATTGTGGTGGTTCCGGTTGTATTGACAATAACGCTCTGGGTACTGCCGGCTGTTATCGTTTGGATACCGGTGAACGTGCAACAGTTGGTGGTCACGACCGGCGCGCTGACCGTGACCTCACCGGCCTGAGTGCTCGTAGAGTTTCCGGCGGCGTTTGTTGCCGTCAATGAAACGGTGTAGGTACCGGATGAGTTGAAAGTGTGGACCGGGTTCTCGACAGTCGATGTACTACCGTCGCCGAAGTTCCACAGCCAGCTTGTGGGGGTATTCGCCGAGCTGTCTGTGAACTGGATGTTGACTGGCGCAAGGCCTGTTGACTGGCTCACGGTGAACCCGGCGACCGGGGGTATCGTGATTGTGGGTGTGATGACCGAGTACCCGCTGCTCCCGGTACCGGTGCAGCTGGTTGGTCCAGCCCATGCCCGTACCGCTCTTCCATCCATAGATGTTGAAGGCTGCAAAGCTGGGCAGGTCATTGAAACGGTAGTCGATCCGCACTGCGCCCTGGTTCGTGAGGCTGGAATAGCCGGGATAACTGGTCCCCGGGATGCCGGCCCTGAGGTCAATGAACGCGAGCTGGTACTGGTTTGCCGAACTGTTCATGTCCTCGCCAGAGAAGAGCGGGTAGTTCGCATTGCCCTCTGTGGGTTTCCAGTTCTGGGGTCCATAGAAGAGGTCGTTCTTCGTAAAGGTCTCGCTTAAGGCCGGCGACTGGTACGTGATGCTCCCGGATGCCGGTGTCGAACCCGCGGGTGTCCAGATGTACCCGCTGGTGGTAATGTGAGCCGAGAAGTCATTGGGGATGGTCCCGTTGACCGCAAGCATGAGAATTGCATCATCGGCATAGGTCCCGGAACTGGTGGCATAGATGGTCCCGGACAGGCTCCGGGAGACGGTGACCTGGCCGGTGTTCACTGTCGGGTCCGTCGATACGTGGATTACATTCAGGCCTCCTCCTGACGAACCGGAATTGGCGTAATACGTCCCGTTGCTGTTGGTATTATAGAGGATGCCCTCATGGTTCGCGGCCCGGATATAGATACCACTGTAGGTCGGAAGAGCGCCGGTCGATGCAGCGGCGTACACGAGCCCGGTCCGGGTGAGACTGGTGCTTCCCGCGCTGTTGGTTGCAGTAAGATTGACCGTGTACGTGCCTGCTGAGGTGTAGGTATGCGAGGGATTCTCGCTGGTCGAGGTAGTGCCATCCCCGAAGTTCCACAACCATGATGTCGGGGAACCGGTTGAGGTATCGAGGAACTGGACGGCAAGCGGTGCGACACCGTTCACCGGGGTCGCCGTGAAGCTCGCAATGGGTGCCCCGGAGGTATACACCGTGATGCCTCCCGGCATCTGGATGCTGCTGTTCCCCCCGGCGTTCATTATAGTGAGGCTTACCGGGAAATTTCCGGTCGTCGTATACGTGTGCGAGGGGTTTTCGCTGGTCGAGGTGGTACCGTCCCCAAAGTTCCAGAGCCACGATATCGGGTAATTTGTCGATGTATCGCTGAACTGGACGGTTAAGGGTGCGGGCCCGGTGGTTGCACTTGCAGTAAACCCGGCGACCGGCGCCGGGGGAATGGTCACCGTGATGTAATTGGTCTGCGTCGCGGTGTTGTTACCCAGGAAGTTTGATACGGTGAGTGACACGTTATAGACACCTGCGCTGCTGTACGCGTGGACCGGGTTCTGTTGGGTGGAGTTAGTCCCGTCCCCGAAGTTCCACAGCCATGATTGCGGGATGTTGGTCGATGTGTCTGTGAACTGGATCCCGGCGAGGGCATATGCGGCCGTGGTGTTCGCCGTGAAACTTGCGACCGGCGGTGCTGCGATGCCATAGACGATCACGCCGCCGCCGCCCGGGATCGCGTTGGTCATGGGCGCGCCGGTCCCATGGTTGCATTGCATGTACCAGCCATAGCCGTTGAAGACCGCGGTGCTGGTGAGGTTCGTGAAGTTGTACTGGACCTGGATCATGCCGTTGTCCGGCAGGGATGAGTTCTGGATCGCCCCTACCCGGAGATCGATGAACATGATCCGGAACTGGTTGGTGGGATCGTTAATGTTCGTATTGGCAGGATTCAGGGGGTAGCCGGAGGTGCTGCAGGGTTTCCAGCCCTGGGGGCCGTAGATAAAATCGCTCTTGTTGAAGGACTCGTTGATGCCTACCGGCACAAAAGTCGAGACTGCCGGCGGTCCACTCTGGTACTGGTTCGTGGTTGACGGGGTTCCCACATCAAAGGTCTGACCGCTTGACTGAATATTGACCGCGAAGTCGTTCGGGATACTCCCATTGACCGCCAGCATCAGGATCGCGTCCGGCATCGTCGTCTGGCCGCCGTTGAACGTGATCCAGAACGAGCCGGACTGGCTCGTGGTGATGTTGGTGTCTGCCGCTGACATCCCATTGCTCAGCGACGACATGTGGAACGGGTTGAGGCCGCCCTCGAGGTCGAGGTAGTACGTATTCGGTTCGTAGGGATAGGTTGCGTTTGATGCCGAAACACCGTTGGGCACGTCGTATTTCACACCTTCAGTATTTGCCACGTATACATTGACGTAATCGGACGCGGAGATCGGCTGGGAAGGAGTGTCCAGGACGGTGATCGTCATGTTGGTCGTGTTGGACCCACCGACATTGCTTGCCTTAAACGAGACGTTGTACGTTCCCAGGTTATTGTAAGTATGTGTAGTATTCTGCAAGGTGGAGTTGGTGCCGTCCCCGAAATTCCAGAGCCATGAGGTGGGGGATCCGGTTGAGGTGTCATTGAACTGGACTGTACCGGGAGCCTCAACATAGGTCCTGTTCGCGGTGAAACTGACAACCGGTAGAGGTGGAGTTATCTGGATATAATTGGTCATTGTAACCGTATGGCTGCCATAAGAGTTCGTCCCCGTAAGGGAGACGGTGTAGTTGGCAGGTGTGGCATTGGTGTAGATATGGACCGGGCTCTGGCTGGTTGAGGTGGCGCCATCCCCGAAGTCCCAGTTCCACGAATTTGCCGGATCAACCACGCTGTTCGTGAAGGACACGGTAAGAGGAGCGGGGCCGGAGAGATTCGTGGCGGTAAAACCTACCGCGGGAGTAGTTTCCGTTACCGTGGAGATGAACCCGTTGTTGGAAGTGCCACCGGTGTATGTCGCATTAAGTGCGTTGACCAGCGGGAATGATGACGATGTGGTAAAGCCGGGCAATGGTGACATTACCCATCCCGTCAATCGTGATCCCTTCGGGTTTTGTGCTGCTGCCCCCCAGATAGGATGACCAGAGGAATGCGGAGCCCGTGGGATTCATCTTGAATACATATCCGGCAAAGTTCGAGGTGCTTCCGGTTCCGGTAAGTCCGAAATTGCAGTTAATTACCGGGAATGCCGTTTTACCGGTATACCCCGCGACGTATGCGTCTCCTGATGAATCCACGGCAATGCTTTGTCCCCCATCGTCCGCATAGGAGCCGGCCTGCTGATCATAGAGGGTCGAGTAATCCAGCGATTCGAGGGAGGCATTCATCTTCATTAAAAAGCCTTCCGCCGTATCACCAGACAGATACGTTGGATTCATTGCACCCAATGTTGTGTTGATCTGACCTGTCGTCTCTCCGCTGATATAGAGCGATCCGGCGGAGTCAATTGCCAGCGACTGGATATATACCCGTGCGCTACCTCCGATAAAGGTGGCATAGAGTTTTGTTCCTACCGGATCGTATTTTACAAGATAGCCATCCCCACTAGTGCCGCCGCTAAAAGTCGTCTGGTAGGCACCGGCTGTTACCGGGAAGTTGGTCGATTGGGTACTTCCGACAACATACGCATTCCCCGCCGAATCAGCTACTACGGCATACCGTGGATTCGAAGTCTTCGGTACCCGATCCCCCAAGATTAGTCGAATAGACCACTCCCCCGGTAGGATTGAACTTTGCCACAAATGCATCGTAACTGCCCCCTGCGCCTTGTGAAGCGTTCACAGCCGGAAAACCACTCGTTGTTTCCCCGGTTACGTAGGCGTTTCCCGCAGCATCTGCAGCAATGCCGTACCCGGCATCGTAAGTCGACGAGCCACCCAGATATGTGGAATAAACAAGAAAATTTCCTGTTGGGGCCAATTTTGTGACAAAGGCATCCTGCGTTGTTCCATTTTCTGAGGGCTGGAAAGCATTCACATGAGGGAAATTGCTGGATTTCGTCGAGCCGGTGACATAGATATTTCCTGAAGGATCAAGCGCCATCCCGTAACACGTCTCTGTACTGGACCCTCCGATAAAGGTGGAAAAGAGAATACCTGATCCATCAGGAGTAATCTTCGTGACAATTATATCCGAACCACCAGCATTGGCAATCTGATATGCACCCAACGTCGTGGGATAACCGGCAACTGCATACCCGGCAACAACAATGTTCCCTTCAGTATCGTGGGCTACCCCATACAACTGCGAACTTGTGGCGGATCCAGTTAGGTATGTCGAATAACTCAGCCACGGGTCGATGACGAGCGGGTATTCCGGATTATAGTTCCCGAGCGTGAACCTGACCTTGTTGTCTCCCACGATCTGGTATCCTGCCGTGACCGGGACGTTGACCCCGTTTATTTCCTGGTACGCAACCGGTGCCTGGTCAGTAAGCACTCCTAAAGAAGTGGTCAGCTCCAGCGAGCCGTCAGGTGAGATACTCATGGACTGGATCCCGTCATAGGCCATCACGATGTGGGATGGATCCGCGCCGGGCGCCACCACGAACTGGCGCTTCAGGTTGCCTTCCGTTCCCTTGTACTGGAGATCGATGCCCGGGTACAGGCTCGTGTACTGGATGGCCCCATAGGTCGGGACATCCGTGCGCCACTGCGATTTGTCGTTGCCGACAAAATAGTTCGCGTTGCCGGTAAGCCGGTCGAGTCCCGTTATCGTAGGCGCGGTGTTTGCGCCGGGGAAGGTCATGGTGACCTGCGAGTTGGCCGCGGCATAGTTCTTCTCGCCCGATGCGATGAGGACAATCTTATTCGGCGTGAACGAGATTGTGTTGCCTTCGGCCTGCACGGAGTATTTCACTGCACCCGGTGCCTGTCCCGCATTCTGGATGAACGAGAGCGGCAGCTGGAGCATCTTTTCGTGAATCGAGTTCTGGTTCACGTTGCTGTTATCAGTTGGCAATATGAGCCCCGCTGCAACTGGAGATACCAGAAGAACAAGAATACCCAGAATGACCAAGATGAGGGACAGAGGAGGGAAACGGCGGATGACCTGCATAAACTATGTACTATCACCACCAGATCGTAAAAATATTTTTATTTACTTTTGCCTGAATGTAATGGTTTTTGTTATCCAGCGGGGCCAGAGTGACACACAGTAGGTTGGGGACGTTTTCTCTCCTCGGATAATCAGTGCAGAATGCGTTCAAGGTGGATGAGGTTAAAAAAAAGTTCAAAGAATGAGAGAGCATGATTGGAAGAGGAATGTTCCGCTCAGGTTTCACTCTTCGAAGAAAGAAATCAGGCAAAATCTTTTCAGGTAGGTTATTGGCCCGGTTTCCGGGGAAAAAAGAGAGATTTTCCCGGGATATGGCGGGATGATACGCAATTGGAGGGATCTCCTTGTATTTCTATACGAGTGGTGTGGCGTTCACGACCCAGTAATCTCCCGATGCCCGGTCTGTCCAGCCAACCGTCTCGTTAAAGTAGCTTCCGCCTCCCGTCTGGTAAGCAACATAGGCATAGGGTATAAAGGCTACCCGCCCAGTGTCCCCGAGTCCGGTGATATTGTACGTGATCTTCGGGTTACCGTTGTATGTCAGGAGATTCCGGTAGGATGCATTGCCACCTCCGGTGGGGGCCGCGGTGCCCACAATGCTGGTGTTGAGATCGGCCAGGATCATGTTATAATCGTCTTCCGATCCCAGATTCTCTTCGTAGAACAACTTTTCGTTAACGTTGTCGCTGGATGATGTCGACCATTTCCAGTTCTGCAATGCTGCATCTGGAGGATTTGCGCCATCAGAGTTGCCGTTTATGGCATCACTCAGGTGGAATGTATTTTCATAGGCATCGGGGTTAAATGTTCCTGTTTGATTCGGATAAATGGGTGGCGAGTTGGGTGCGTGATCGGTAAATTTGTAGCCCTCGGATTTGATATGGATCGAGAAGGTATCGGGGTCCACATCGCTCGCTGCAATGAGAAGGATCGCCTCGTCCTCGTAACCTTTCCCTCCGGTATCGGAGATATAGAACGACCCGTTCAGCATGTCGACGTCACTTGGGTTCAGGATACTGCTGTTGTGAAAGATACCATTGGGTGTTGCATTGGTATCGGTGACGTGAACAGCATTCTGCCCGCC
Source organism: uncultured Methanoregulaceae archaeon (assembly GCA_963737635.1). Taxonomy (GTDB): domain Archaea; phylum Halobacteriota; class Methanomicrobia; order Methanomicrobiales; family Methanospirillaceae; genus Methanoregula. The sequence goes on along the minus strand of CAVTTL010000001.1, from coordinate 1,901,180 downwards.
GTTGGTAAGGTTATTCCCTATATCGAAGAAGTATGTGCCCGGAGCAGTTGTCTCGTTTATGCTGACCCGCTGTTTATTGATTACGGGAATATTCAGGATATTCTGAGGATTCAACGGGTTTGCATCTTGTGCCGCCACCGGCATTGCTGCCAGCGCGACAAACAGGACGACGACCATTGCGGCCATCGCCCATAGTCTGTTTCTTTTCACGTTTTCTGTTTTCATACTCTTTACCTCATTTTGTCATTTTCCACGCAGAGCTCCGCTCTGCATGTGTCAACTATTTGCTATTAACTATAGCAAAACGTTAACAAATTCGAATGTACGCTATGAGTTAGTATAATTACCCGTTCAAAAATTATCATAGTATTAAAATTTTTAATGACATTGTGGGCCGAAGGTTCTCAAAACCAGATTTCCGGTGCATTCAGCCTGAACAGGTATAGAGGGGTAGGGATGAATATTGGGAGATATGTCCTCTTTAAAATATTTATTAATTGCGGGAGAGAACGAATCGTTTCTTTTTTGAGTATCCGGACAACTTTTCGCGGGTGATCGTGGAAGTGAAGGCATGTGCTTTCACAATCCGGATGTGGTGAGCTAAAATTATTCATATTTGCTTGCTTACAATACGATCATGGTGGCGGTAAAGCGGACCCCGGTAACAGAACCGGCATGGAGAGAGGTATCGGAGATGCGTTCGGCAGGCCAGACGTACACAGATCTCTTGGCAGATATGATCGAGGACCGGAAAAAGTACCGGCTTGAGAAAGATAGGGAGCAGTGGAGCCGCCGGAAAAAAGAGGACTATGTATCACTCTCGGAGATTAAGGATTGACGTTTACGCTGATCATCTGGCATACAACAGCGAAGGACGTCAATAATCCGTCTCCTGATAACGGGGAGCAGTGAGCAGCCGGCACCCGGTGATATGTATGAGATTGACCATGGATCAGGAAAGGGTTTTACGAACCATCGTTGAATTAAGCAAAGGAGGCCGCACCGTTCCTGTCACCATTGGCGCAATCCATGGTACATTCTCAAATATGGATGTCAGGGATCTCGTCGGACACCTGAAAGAATTAATGAATATACGTGGATAAACCAATTATTTAAATAATTAAAAAATCTACGTAATACTATGGGCACCATTACTCTCACCATCGAGAACTCCACTGAAGAAAAATTCCGGAAACTCGTCCGGAAAAAAATGGGCGGGAGAAAAGGATCTCTTGGGGAAGCCACTACGCAGGCTCTTGAATTCTGGATGCATCACGAGACGCAGGAAGAGATCGCGCAGGATGCCCTAGCCCTCCTGGATACCGGGCACAATTTTGGGAAACGTCGCTATTCTCAACGAAAGGATCTCTATGACCGGTAAACCCGCGCTCGTGGATACGAATATCCTCTGCTACGCGTTCGATATCAGCGAACCCGACAAGCGGGCGGCAGCACGCAGACTTCTGGAACGGGTTTTCCAAAACGAGGAAACGCTCGTAGTCTCGGTCCAAAACCTTGCTGAATTTGCCGTGGTAACAAGAGAAAAGATGGAAAACCCGCTGCCGGATGATATTATTACCCGGTTCATCGAGGACATCATCGCATTTGACGGCTGGACGGTCGTCCGCTACGATGCCGGTACGGTGACCCGGGCGATCGGGATTTCCCGGGCCGCTCACATTCATTTCTGGGACGCTCTCCTTGTTGCAACCATGCAGGAACAGGGGATAGATACGATCTGGTCTGAAGATGCCCATTTCTCAAAAATCGCCGGACTGGTCGTGAAGAACCCGTTCCTGCAAGGATAACCGGAATGTATCTCTGTTACAACCGATAGCGAAGGAAAGAACGTGCATTATGATACTATCCAGCGAACAGGAAAAGGTTTTACGAACCATCGTTGAATTAAGCGGGGGAGACCGTACCGTTCCTGTCACCATTGGCGCAATCCATGGTACTTTTTCCGACATGGATGTCAGGGATCTTGTCGAAAACCTGAAAGAATTACTAAAATCCGGTTTCATTGTAAATGAAAAACCGGCACCTGAAGGGATAAGCAATAGTTACCTCCTCACTGCCGAAGGGATTCGGTATTATAACCAATCGTGAATCTCTTTGATTTTCGTGGACACTTCGCCAGCATGTCAGCACGCATATATTAATTTAGTGTCAACATAATCAATTTATATTCAGGTGAAAATTAATGGGAGAAAGTCTGTTTACCGACCGGCAACTGGAAGTACTGAGATACCGGAAGAACGGGATGACACAGCAGCAGATAGCGGATATGTTCCATACCTCAAAAGCAAACGTCTGCAGCATAGAAAAATCGGCAAAAAAGAATGTACGGCGTGCGAAACAGACCATGGATCTTTTTTACACCTTGGATGCCCGCCCTCTCTGCGTCCTCAACGAGGGATCTGACCTCTTCGATTCGGCCCCTTTCATTGTTGAGGAGGCCAAAAAAATAGGCATGGACCTGAAAATCGATCCGATAGATCTCATCAACCGTCTGCGGGAGGAGTTCCCGAAACGTATCCATGGGAGGTTCATCAAAAAGGATATCGAAGTGTTCGTAGAAGAGGCAGGAGGGCTTCTGTTCGGGTGATCCCCAGGATAGACCGGCTGGAGCAATCATCGGACGAAAATGTCCGGGTACTAAAGGTGCGCCACTGAAAAGTTGATGACCCAGACCACGATATATGTAATAAAGGAATTTTTATGGGGATTGATAAGACCAACGAAATTATTTTTATTGTCGAAGAATCTCCGGAAGGAGGATATGAAGCACGGTCATTAAATCATTCTATCTTCACGGAGGCAGATACCTTTGAAGAACTTAAGGAGATGGTTCATGATGCAGTATCCTGCCATTTTACCACTAAAGATAGGCCTGCCCTCATCCGGCTTCACCTGGTAAAAGAGGAACTGATGGCAGTATGAAACTGCCCAGAAATATCGACGGCGACGAACTTGCCCATCTTCTTCATAGGTATGGGTATAGTATCGATCATCAGACCGGGAGTCACCAGCGGCTTTCGGTTCGGGTAAATGGAAAAAAACATGACATAACGATTCCCCGGCATAAACCCCTTCGCGTCGGTACTCTCCATAGAATTCTTAAAGATATTGCAGATCACCAGAAAAGAGACGTGGGGTTAATCCTTCAGGAACTCTTCGGGTAAAAAGTAAGGATCAGATTAGGTCTCTTTTGTTTTCTGCGCAGATTTTCTGCCTGCGAATCCTCCATGCAGAGCTCAATAACTTCCTTGACGCGGGAAAGCGCCTCGTCAATAGTTCTGCCATAGGTGTGGCAGCCTTTGAACGGGCGGTCAGGCAAAAACGCAAGGTTGAGCTCCTCGCATGGGCGCGGGAGGTACACCTGTACGGCAGGAAAACGTCTGCCTGCCACAGACACCATCCGTGAGAATCGCGATGCGCGATAACGTAGTGCTGGATTCCGGCCATTAGACAGAATCAAAGAAATAAATGCACCGAGAATTATCCGGGAGCTGCCCGGGAAAGAGTGATGAGCATCGGATGCAAATCCGCAGTACAATATAACGTACCGGGAGAAACCTGATCAGGAGAAAAGCGATTCGAGATCAAGATCCCGGATCAGATGGGCAGAAATCGATCTCCGCTGACAGATCCGGAACATTCCTATATCGTCAGTAAAAAGTGGATATGCCTGCTGCTCAGCGAGTGCAATAAAGTATGTATCAAAACCGGGACAACCTTCAGTGAGGGCAATGGTCTTAGCCGTTTCAAAAATCCGATCTTCCGGGACAAGCGTATAACTGCTTTCCACTTCATTACAGATCTCCCCGGAATCCCGAGAATTAGAGATCCTTGTGGCTACTGCAGCAATCTCAATAAGGCCGCAACGGGGAAGAAAAACCTCTATCCCATGTTCATCGAGAGCGGCAAGTAACGTCACACATGTATGGTGCGTCCGTAATTCCCGGGAATATGCAGCGCCCGCATCCTTTCGTGACGGAGAGAAAAGTGCCTTGATGATCACAGATGTATCGATGATACCGGACGAAAACTCATGCATCCCGTATGCGTCTCCGGTTTTTCGCAAGAGTGTTTTCAATATCTTCTTTGGCCTCGGGTGCTCCAAAGGTTTTCACGAAATCAGAAAATTTTTTCCGGATAACAACTTCTACCCGGGCATGTTCCGGCAGGTTCACACGATCCTCAAGTATCAGCGTCCCTTCTTTATATACAGCATTCGTTTTGATTGCAGACATAGTTCATCAGGATCTGGTATTTCAGATCATATTAGCATGGATAAAAGATAATAGTTATTTCTAAAAGATAAATACTACCGCCGGGAATACCTTCCGAATTACAGTAAGGTAAAAGTAAATATGCACAATACTTCACAGTTTCTCACGACAAAATCAGAATGCGCAACAAAAAGGTCCCGTAACCCTCCGTATCTGGAGGATTGTCTACCAGCACATAAAGCAGGGACAAACCTTTGACGACGTAATCAACGAATTTATTATCAAGGATTATGAGATCCATCTGATCGAAGAAACCGAGCGGGTCCTGAAGCGTGGCACAGTTGTTCTGCTTTCGAAAGATCAAAGCGTGAAATTCGAAGTTGGTATCAATTCAATCGTGGAATTCCAAAAAGATGATCCTGAACCAAAGGACGCCAATCAATAAAATTCCTAGAAAAGAGTCGACCCCAAACCCGGGGACGAACCGGCCTCAGACCGGTTCCCGCGGGAAGTTTGTGTGCATGTGTCCTATTTTCTTTATCTGCGTGAGTCTATGGTGTATTTCATAAAGGCTCTGGGAGATAATGCATATCGACCGACCTTCCTTCGGATTCGGGTATACTCATGAGACCTTGTACCGAATCTCCAGGAAGGAGATAGCATTATCATATGAATACTGTCTTTTGCATTATAAATAAGTAACTAAAATAATATGACTATAAAGTAAAATAAAGACTATGATGTTAACTTAACCCATGTACTTATCAAGTGGAAATTACTGCCGTCGTGAAAATAGTGTGGTCCGCTAATCATCATCGTCCTGCCGTGACCCACTATGATCGTGGCGGTGACGATGACCTTGACCCGATCCGCGTCCCGGGTGATCCGGGTTGCCATGCTCCCGGGATCGTTCCAGGAAGGTGCCATCGGTACTGTGTACTTCAATGCCATCGATGAAAACCGTCTTTTGGAAACCTGACTCGTCCTTGATGGAGACGGAGTCACCGGGCCGGATAGTGATATCTTTTAATTTCTCCCGTTTCCCGTGCATCTGGATATCCTCCACCAGCACGTGAATACCGGTCGATTTGTTCAGCACCATCTGGACAACGCCTGAATGGACCATCTGGCGCATACAGTTCGCAGGAAGGAACCGCATTCGGAACCCGACCACCGGCTCGTGCCGGGTAATCTCCGCCACGCCTTCAAACCCGATCTCATGGTAGGCCCGGATATCGAAGACCTTGTCGCTCTTGCGGGCGACTACCGGTCCAACCGTATGGCAGGTAAGGATTCCCGTCACCGGGTCGGATGAGATAACCCGGAGCACATGCTGGACCGGGCAGCTGGGTTCGATGGGCCGCCCCCGGAGGATATCTCCCGGCCCGAGTTCCCATCGCTCGGCAAGGTCGGGCCGGAACGGCTGGATGTAGCGGCGGGCAGATGGTTCGTCCGGGAACGCTTTTATCACGAAATCGTAATCGAGCCCGAGAATGTCCCGGCCTGAATACACGGGAGGGGCCAGTACCCGGCCCGGGCCGGACCGTCGTGGGTAATAGGGGCAGTCTCCGAGATCCTTTTTCCCAATCTTGGCCATCAACAGGAAATTGCTGCAGTTCGCGACTCCGCAGGCCCCGCAGTTCCGGCCGGGCGGTTCCCATACCATGAACCTTCACTCTCCCCGGTAGAGGTCGTCGGCACTGTCAAGAGTCTTGAGGATCCCGAAATGGTGCTGCCACCCGATCTCCTTTTTCCCGGCACAGATAGGTACAGACCCCAAGCGGCGGCATGCCCCGGAGAACGATCGCATCCGGGGCGGTCATGGCAGGAACTTCTTCTATCGCCTTCATCAGGTACCTGAGTCCCGGTTCCCTGCACTGCATTGGTCTCGATGATATCGACCTCCGGCGCAACCTCCCGCACCCGTTCCCGGAAGACCTCTTTTTCCGCTTGTGAAATCAAGTCGACCTTGGTGACAACGGCAATATCGGCAAGCGCGATCATCGGCGCCATCTTGAGGGGACTGTTCGTCCCACCGACCGCGGAGAGCACGACGATACCGAGAGACTGCGTTGTATAAGGTGTGCACCGGAGACAGAGTCCGGCACTCTCTACGATCAGGATACCGGCGCCGAGATCGTCGGCCCAGGAGATCGCGTCGCGGAGGACCAGAATACCGGTATGATCCGGACAGACGTCCCCGGAATACACTTTCCGTGCCGGGATCCCGAACTCCGCCGACAACTCCTCGTCTTCGAACGCCCGTACGACATCGATCTTGAGAAAGGCGATTGCATACTTCTGAGCCAGCTGCCGGATAATCTGGCGGATTACAGCCGTCTTTCCGGCACTGGGGGGTCCGGCAAAGATGAGCAGTTTCATGGGACCGGCACCTCATCTTCCAGGAGTTCCCCGGCCCGGATCTTCTCCCGCATCCTGGAGAGGTAGCGGTCAAGTTCCGAGATCCGGGCGAGGACCTTCTTCTCGCGTCCTTCCGGTTCGAGGATAGATTCAACCGCCCCGTTCCTCATGACGATGCGCCGGTCCGAAAGGAGGGCAAGAAGAGGATCGTGCGTGACAAAGAGGACCGCTTTGTTGTTGTTCTTGAGGGACGCGATCACATTCTCTTTAAAGATCCCCCCGCTCTCCACTTCGTCGAGAAGAATGATCGGGGCGCTGCTGACCGCGATGGCATCAGCGATCAGGAGCGACCGGGTCTGACCGCCGGAGAGTGCCGTCATCCGCATCCCCCCCGCGATCTTCTCGCCGGTAAACTCGTTTGCAAGGGTGATCGTGGTCTCGGTACGGGATTCGTCCGGGATCCTGCGGGCTTTCACATGCATCTCTAGGAACTCCCGGACCGTCAGATCCGCAAGACACTTGGTGTTCTGGGTAATGAGGGCGATCGGTTTTCGTGCCGGGTCCCGCACCATCTCATCCGGGGGGACTTCCCCATTGACCAGGATCGTGCGCCCGGTCACTGTATCGTTCCGGGCGAAGACCTCGATATCGTTGATGAATGCAGTCTTCCCGGAACCGGTCGGGCCGACAATCGATATCATATCACCGGCACGGATCGTGATCTCCTTGAAGGATTCGCTGCAGCCGTTCCTGGCCTTCCCGGGAAGGACGGTTATGGTAGTGAGTGCAAAAGGTTCCATGGCTGTCCCCGCTCTTCAGATATGCCCCCAACCGTCTGGCACACACATCCGGCTGACCCGTAGATTCCGGTTACAGCTTCTTCCACACGATCACCCCGGCGCCGACAACACCGACGACGATTAAGCAATCCAGAAGGGTCTCGGCAACCTTCACCCCAAGAGGAGAAAATCTGCCAGTGGATGAAACCGCGGCAGGAGATGCATTTCCCGGCGATTTCACTGCCTGCGTACCTCCATTCGTACCGGTATCGGATGATACCATTGCAGTAGACGACTTTGCGGTCACGGCAAAGAACGAGAACCCGGGAGTTGTTGCGGTAAAGAAATCCAATCCGCCGGTCTGGTAGGAGTACGCGGTCGGGAGATCGACCCAGTTTCCTTCGTGATAGCGATCAAGGACGATATCAGAGGTTGAAATCTGGTGAGACGTTACCCAGGAATCACTGACCGCAAACGTGATGGTCCCGCTGCTAACCGATGACGGGTCTACGCCGACCGGTTCGATCTGGACGACGCCCGCTATCGGGCGACTGGAGATCTGGGAAGTATCGACACCGCCATCCCCTTCTGAAACGTTGAGGGTTGTATCGGCGATCGAACGTGCTGCAGTTATGCTGATCGAATTGATCCCGCCGGATCGGTACTGGTCACCTCCTGGCTGATGTTAACCGTCGCTGATCCACCGGAGGGAATCGCAGACAGGGGATACGTCACGGTAGTGGCAGGAGGGGTATACTGGTCCGAGGAGACCCACCCGCCCCCCATGGATGCCGGGAGAAGAGTCGCCTGGATGTACTCCTGCCGGGAGACGTTGAGGACCGATCCGTCTGATGTAGTTACCGTCAGGTTCACCGTGTAATTCCCGACATTGGTAAAGACGAACGTCGGGTTCTGCTCAGAACTATCCGTACTATTACCCCCCATGAAGTTCCAGGCCCAGCTCGAAATATTCCGGGTGGTCGAGGTGTCGGTGAACTGGACCGCAAGCGGGGCTACGCCGGTGGTTACGTTTGAGGTGAAACTGACCTGCGCCGGAACGAAACTATTGCCTGAACCACCGCTGGAGCCACCACTCTCACTTCCCCCGCCACTCCCTCCGGACGAACTCCCGCCGGAGGAGGATGTGACTGTAATGACCTGCGTCGCCGAACCGCTCATTCCCTGGGGATTTGTTACGGTCATGGTGACGGTATAGGTTCCCGCGGTCGTATACGTATGCGTCGGGTTCTGCGCGGATGAGTTGCTCCCGTCACCAAAGTCCCAGGACCATGTTTTGACGGACTGGAGCGTGGTATCCGTAAACTGGACGGTAAGCGGCGCGGTCCCGGATGTTGCGTTGGACGTAAATGAGGCATCGGGTGATTTGTACTGCGGGGACTGGCCGGCCAAGGTGGGGAACTCTCCTTGATCGCTGGCGTAGGCAGGACCAAGGACGGTATACCCGCTGATCATCGAAGGAACAGATGCCTGACTATTGAGACCATTTGACCAGGAGATGCCCCTGTCGGTCAGGGGACCACCATTGGTATTCGAGTTCCAGCAATAGGCATCGAATGCAACGACGGCATTTAAGTTACTGAGGGTATAATCGACCCGGACCGCCCCGTGGTTATTGAGGGTGTTGATCGTGTTCTCATCGATATTGCTTCCATGGGGACCTAAAGGCCCGGACTTAAGATCGACAAACATCAGATAATATGTATCGATCGTATCGGTGGTATCGTCACCATTGTAAAGGGGATAATTCTCCGGTTGGTTTTTCCCGGCAGGACGCCAGTTCTGGGGGCCGTAGACAAACTGGCCGGGGGTAAACGTAGAGTCGATACCGGTGTGATACGTGACGTTGGCAAGAATGGGCTGATCGTTTGCATTCCCGGTCGGGGTCCAGGTATACCCGCTGGATGTGATATGGATGGAAAAGTTGCTTGGGATCGGTGCCTTTGCAGCGACCATTAAAATGGCTTCATCCTGGTATCCCCGTCCGCCGGTATCGGTGATATAGAACGTACCGGATGGGGAGGTCGTGGTCGTTACATCACCGTAGTTTGGTGCGGCTTGATCGGTCGAGGCCATATGGATGGCGTTGATCCCCCCGCCGTCTTCATCGAACGCGAAATAATAAGCCCCCTGGTTTGCGTTTGCAAAGATAACGTTACTGATATCATAATATCCTGGAAATACGCCAACGGAGCCGGCCTCGTCATCCGCAAGTATCGGTGCAACACAAAAAGAAAGACCCAAAACGATGACGAGGACTGTCCTCCAGGCTTGCGTTCGGCATCCTGCCTGTCGTGGTTCGATCATGAAAATATACTCCGTTATCCAAATAACCAGAATAATTAACCGAATGGGATTAACTTTTTGGTTGAGTAATTCTTTTTATTTTCAAAGTTAGTAAATATATCCTCAATGAAGAGATACCCGGCCTTCCCGTACTCAGTATATCGCCAAACGAGAGCTGTATGGTATCCGCCCAGTACCGGATCCTATCAGACGATCACATGGAGACGGGGTCTTCCCCGGCAACATGGGGAATACGAGACCGGGTGAAAAATGATCCATCCAAACCGGCAAACAAAGGACCTACGGTATATTACCACACTACCGATAGCCGGTCTCTTCCTCATTGTTGCCATTTTTCTGGGTATCCCTTCAGTTGCTGCTGATGGCGTTAACCTCTCGATACCGCAGGATATCTACTATTTCCCCGTGGGTATGCAGGCTGCTCTCCCGATCTCAATAGTAAGTACCTACAGCCATGACGTCACGGGGACGCTCAGCCTGATGACGGTCCAGGAGAACGCAGCATCGGCAAACGAGAACATCAAATCCCTGGCCCTCTCTGCTTTTACCGATGAACGGACTATCATGATAAACGTGGGCGAATCAGATGTTCCCGCAGATTACAGGGTAACAGTGATCTTTACGTACGATAACGGCGGCCAGCACAGTGTCGTCCTTCCACAACTTACTGTCCGTTATGTCACTAACCCGCAGGCTCCTGCACCAGATCAGACCCCCCTGTTCGGGACGGATACGCTGTCCAGTTCAAGTGGCAGCAACCCTTTTGGCACCGGTCAGTTAGGACAAGGACCGTCCAATCGTCCAAACGTCGCAAACAACCCGGACGCCGCGATCATCAATGCCCAAATCCCGCAGGACAGCCAGGCATTCAAGTCTGAAGTTGAACGCGAAATCAACCAATCCGAAAAAGAGCAGGATGAACTGTTGGGATATATTACAACCGATCCCCTTATAGAATCGCTGAACCGCTCGTTATCCGCCGGTGGTTTTATGCTAGAAAAGACCGATATCCACCCGGTTTCAAACAGTACCGGGACTTTTTCACAGATGTATATGTCCGGGAAAAAAACCGCGGTTATTGATGGATCGGTAAATGAGACCCACGTCATGTTCGCTGAAGAATCGTCTCATGATCCAGTCCCCCTTCCAAGTGTGTTGGTCGACAATGCCTCCTACCAGGACTACCTGAACAGCGTCACCGGTAACGGGTTCACGCTTAACCAGACCGGGATCAATGTCACGCTTGATCAGGAAACCATAGATCTTACCTACTCAAATCCTGACAACCGCATGCTCCACGCAAGCGCAGAGATTGAGAACGGAAGTGTCATCGCATTTGCCGGAGACAGCCCAGTTGATCCGCTTTCCTATGCTGGTCCTGCTATTGCACTGGCCAGTGTCCTTCTCCTGTCGGCAGGGATCTGGTACTTCGCCCGGTTCCGGGAAAAAGATCTCCCTGCTACTGTTGAACCGGAACGAAAGGAATCGCCACAGGAGGCCGCCAACCGCCTCTTGAACGAGGCTGAATCAGATGCCGCCCGCGATCTCTATCCGGAAGCGTACCGGAAGACCGGCCGGGCAATCCGGATCTTCCTTTCCCACGAGATTGGTGACGGCGCTGAACTAACGGGGGGAGAACTGGAGAATCTTATAGGAGCCCATAAAGAACTGACGGTGAAGATCCGCTGGGTACTAAACCGGGCAATCTCCGTCGGGTTTGCAAAAGACGCCCCGGACCCGGGGAATTTCAGGAAATGGTTGGCTGTGCCCGGGAGGTCATAAACGAAGGAAATACCCCGAAGGAGGGGACTGAAAAACCAGGTCCGGCATGACCCTGGTCGACGGCGTTCCCGGTAATCACAATCATTTAAGAATCGGGAAAATTAAACAAAACTATAATTGTTTTCTTTTCCCAGAGTACGATCGAGCTGATCCACACGATCTATATCAGTATTGACGATACCGATACCCTCACCGGTCCGCGGGTACCGGGAAACTGGCACGGGCGATTGCCGACACCGTCGCCGCAGAGTATCCGGTCTACGGGGTTACACGACACCAGCTGTATGTCCACCCGGATATTCCCTATACCTCCCACAACAGCAACGCGGTGATCCATGTACAGGCTGATGACGGTGCCATGGATCGTATTTTCAAAACTGCGGAAGACGTCATGCTCGGGGATTTCCTGGAGGGAAGCGATCCCGGTCTTGCTGTGGCTGCCGAAAGCCAGGTCACCCCTTCGCTCATTATCTACGGCCAAGATGCAAAATGCACTATTCTCACTCAGGAAAGGGCACGTACACTCGCAAAAAACCTGTGCATCAGGCTCAAAGGTCTCGGAGGTACCGAGGATGGCGTCATCGGTGCCCTTGCCGGTATCGGACTTGCTTACAGTAAAAGTGACGGGAGATATCTCCAGAAAGGGGATATCCGCGATCTGCTTACATCTGCGCCGGTAAAAGTCCTCCGGGAACACGGTATCGATGAGATCTGTTCTCTTGACGGCAGGCAGTTTATTGACGGGACGGTGTTCTTCCGGCCCGACAAGCCGCCCCGGCCCTGCCCTGTTGGAGACAAGACCGTCCTCTTTGTCAAGGAAGAAAGCGGCCGGTTAGTCGAGGACAAACGGGATTGAGATGGAGTTTCGCACCCGGGCCGGGCTCGCGCTGGTACTACTCGGCTGTTTTCTCGGTGGGATGGTTATTCTGGATACATTAGGTGATACAATTCTTCCTGCAGATACCGGGACCCCGGCACCCGGCATTCTCCTTGATAAGATCTTCTCAAAGGCCGGGTTCCAGTATGGCCCGCAGTCCTGGAGACCGGGATACGATCCCATGGGAATCGAACCGGGACAAGATGCTCCCGATAACGGGAGCTGGTACCTGATGTTTATTGACCTGAATGCCTCTCCGGTGAGCGGAAATCCGAATGTAGTAAGAACCAGATCCGTTCTCTTGACGTACAATTTCACCGATCTCAGTGGCAGGGCAGTCTTTGATGTCTATGGACTGGAAACCCCTCCCAGGTCAACGAGGACGAACCGGCAGAGCGGCACGGGTTCAAATGCTTATATCGTTACCGGTAATGCCACTGCAGGGACCTCTATGCCCGGGGCCACACCACTTGCCCAGTCACCCTCGCACCAGTATACGATTGATGTTTCTAACAACCTGCTCACAGATGCCGATGCAATGACCGCGACGACGTATCCCTTTGCATTCTTCCCTCCGGCAACAAGTGGTCAGGGAGCTCTCCATCTCACTCCAAGCCTTGCACGACCGGTGGGAGGTATCACCAATACCACTGACCTGGACGGGTCATTCTACATCACCGCTACCGGAACCGATCCGGGAGACACACTCCTTTTAATGGTCGCGGTCGACCGACTGCAGCCCGACAATTTCTCCCTCCGGGTAAGGACACAGATAATAAGGGTGTGACACATGCCGGTGAAAAAACCGTATTTTACGCTGTACGAGATTGCCCTGCTCTCGCTGTGCGCCGCACTCGTTTTTGTCATGAATACGGCCTTTACCCTTCCCCTGACTATTCCCGGGCATACCGGGATCTACTGGGTAGTGCCGGTTATTATCGGTGTAGGGATCGTGAAAAAGCCGGGCGCCGGGACATATATCGGATTCATTTCGGGGATCCTCGCCACTCTCTTCGGGACAGATACCCTGCATATCTTCAACCTTTTCATCTACATGGCCTTAGCGGGAACAATCGATCTTGCCGGGCTCTTCTTCTTCTACCGGCTGGACCACCCGGTAGCCGGGTTTATCGCCGGGGCCGCGGGAAACCTTGCAAAAATGGTAGTGAACTACCTTTTCCAGACATTTCTTGGGATCCCGGCGGTTTTTATTATTATCGGGATCGGCACCGCATCCATCACCCATTTCATCTTCGGCGGTCTGGGGGGTATTATTGCTGCTGTGGTTCTCAGCCGTCTTTTAAAAGCCGGGGTGATAACCCACGACGAGCCTTGATCCGGCCGTCCTTATCCGGGACCTGTCGTTCCGGTATCCCACAACCCTGTCGGGAAGGCAGGTTACCGCCCTGAACCAGATCAATCTCACGATCCAGCCCGGCGAATTGGTCCTGGTTACCGGGCAGAGCGGTTCCGGGAAATCCACGCTTGCCCGGTGCCTGAACGGGCTTATCCCCCACGCGACAAAAGGCTTCATGGACGGCGAGGTGATCGTCGCCGGGATGAATACCAAAGAGTACGATACCCCGGATTTCGCCCGGCACGTCGGTATGGTATTCCAGGACCCCGGGTATCAGCTGGTCGCGGGAGATGTCGAGAGCGAGATCGCGTTCGGGCTTGAGTGCAACAACCTGCCGGAACAGGAGATCCACAGGAGGATCGATGAGACCGCGGCACTCTTTCGCATCGGGCACCTTCTGGGTCGGTCCACCAGTGACCTTTCCTGGGGCGAACGCCAGCGCGTAGCAATCGCCTCGGTCATAGCCCTGCAGCCGTCTCTCCTGGTAATGGACGAACCTTTCTCCGGGATCGATGCTGCAGCTGCACGGAATCTCGCAGACATCTTTGAAGAACTCAGCTCAGTCCGTGGAACTACGATCATCGTTTTTGAGCACCGCACTGCCTGCCTGCTGCCGCAAACGGATCGCCAGATCGTCATGGAGGGAGGGATCATCATAGCGGACCGGAAACGAGGTCTCCCTGCAGCTGTTCCGGCAGGTTCTCCTGTCCCGGAACTTGACAGTATTACCGTTCATTCAGACAGGCAGGCACGCGTCCCATCCCTCTCATTTCAGGAGGTTTCTTACCAGTACCCGGAGGTACAGGCCCCGGCCCTCGACGGGATTACCCTCAATTTCTATCCCGGCGAGATAACCGTCATTTCCGGCGCAAATGGGTCGGGAAAGACGACCCTTCTCAAGCACTGCAACGGTCTTCTTCGCCCGGACCGGGGGGTTATCCTTCTCGGTCCGGAACCTCTCACTACAAAGACCGTCGCCGCCATCGCGCACAGCGTCGGTCTGCTCAACCAGCACGCAGATTACCAGCTCTTCGAGAGCACGATTACTGAAGAACTCGCGTTCGGTCCCAAGAATATCGGCAAGACACATGACGAGATTGAGAAGATCGTTGTGGAGATGCGAAACCAGTGTTCGCTCGGTCACATCGATCTGTCTACACCGCCACTCAGCTTATCTGGCGGGGAAAAACAGAGAGTGGCGCTCGCCAGTATTCTCGCGATGGACACGCCGATCGTCGTCCTTGATGAACCCACATTCGGCCTCGATCAGAGTCTAAAAGACCTGCTTACCGGTCTTCTCCGCAGTTTGTGCGCGGCAGAAAAAACAGTCATTGTGGCGACCCATGATGAAGCGTTTGGGATGGCGTGCGGGGACCGGTTCATCCGGATCTCGGCCGGCCGCATCACGGCAGATGACCGGAACCCTTCCCGTGCCTTTCCGGTGCTGTATCCGGATAAGCGGGAAGTAGACTCTGTGAGGAGTGAATCTACAGGTGAATCCTGAAAGGTCGGATACAGAAAGAACACCCCGGAAACTCCGGCGCCTGCAGCTCCTCCGTTTTAGTCCCGGAGACTCATTTCTTCACCACCTTGACCCACGGACAAAACTCCTGGCTCTTCTTGTGGTGAGTATCGTTGCAGTCCTGTTCAGTGCATTGGCCGTCCTGGTTCTGGTTTTTCTTTTCGAAATACTCCTCGCCCTTAGCTCGGGCATCATAAAGAAATTCCTGGGTGCACTCACCCTGGCCTCACCCCTCTTCATCCTGGTCATTGTTCTGGATAGTTTATTCTCAAAGGCACCGTCCGGCCCGGTCTATTTTTCTGCCTCGATCGGCTTTCTTCATCCGGAGGTTACCCGGGCCGGGCTGGTTCTTGCCCTAGCGATGGGATTCCGGCTTCTTGCAATCTGCGGGATCGCGATCCTCTTTCTCATGACTACCTCGCATGATGATTTCATACGAAGCCTCAAGGGAATGAGAGTCCCGCCCACCCTCAGTTTCTCGCTGGGATATGCGCTTCGGTCGACAACCTTCTTAACCGAGGATACCTGTCAGATCATGGATGCGCAGCGATCCCGGGGTCTTGAACTGGACCGGGGAAATGGTACCGGCATCCGGAACAAACTCACCGCCCTCTTCATCCCGGCGACCGTTTCCCTCCTCAAACGGTCAAAAAATACGTCCGACGCTATGCAGGCCCGGGGATTTCGCCAGTCTGTACCCCATACCAAGTACAAACCGCAGAAACTCGGTCGGTTCGATCTCCTTATGGGCATTATACTTGCCTCACTCGTCGTCATCCTCCTGATAATAAACCGTTTTTTCCCGTTATAAAATGCACTGGGAGAACGTACAATTGACAGGAACCGAAAGATAACGGTAAACACCGAAGCAGTCCCGGAAGTATCTGCGAGATTAAAGAGAAGATGGGGATTTTTTGTGTATTTCTATGATGCGCTGTTTCCTTCCTTACTGAGGAACATGTTGACAAGGACGTTTGCATTCTCGCCATCAAACTGGATCAGGAAATTCCCGGATTTTCGCAGACTATAGGTATTCTGGGGGGTCCAGCCATAGATGCCACCGTATCCCGTCTGATCGACTTGCTGGCCGGTATCCTTGTCATAGATTGTTATCGTGAACCAGGCATGTTCCGAAGGTCGTGTAACGTTGTCATACATCCAGGTACCTGCTTGTGTTGCCGTGTGATTATAATAATAGTTGTAGTCAACCGTTGTCGTCGGGGTGACGGTGTAGTTGATAAGGAGGGGAGGATTTCCCACGTTGAATGCCACCGCTGTGGGAGAGTCTGTAATAAAGGCAAGGTTATTTGAGTAAATCGCCATGTAATCGTTCTGATCAGTGGAAGTCTGGGCGGCAGGCATAACATATGTCGGTATAGTTCCTTCGTTTGATGTCTGGATCGGTGTCACAACAGAAACATACGGGACCGTCGGGATGGGGGTCGCGGTCGTCGGTACGTAAATTGCCGGGACGCCATTTAATGAACTCACTGCAGTTTGCTTCAGTGTTGGAGTCACCGGTACATTATCCGCCGATGGGATCGGGCTGGAATTTCCGGCAGCAGTCCCCCCGGGTTTGAAAAGAAGGGTAAACACCGAAGGTCCACCGAGCACAAAGACGTTTACGACATCGACCAGGACAAGTATCCCGACTACGAGAACGATGATCTTGAAAGCGCGATCAGACAATATACGATCCATCGACTGGATTGTTTGTCCTTTGTTTATTTATTATTTTACCTTTTTATTTTGTTAATTCAAAACCATGAACAATACGGGAATTCGGGGAAATCTCAATGAAAATAAGAGATTTTCAGATCAAAGTCTCATTAAGGCGGAAATATCACCTGATTAAATCGTATCTGGCATTCGGGATTTGACCGAAGCGATCCGTACCCCATCGGTGTCGTGGGAACAATGAAATAATCTTGAGAAGAGAGTTGACCCTGAACGGGAAATGCGAGGGATGGGATTCGAACCCAAGAACTCCTACGAGACTAGGCCCTCAACCTAGCGCCTTTGACCTGGCTTGGCTACCCTCGCCCGGGAAGAGGAAATGCACTGCGAACGCCGCCGGAGTTGCCAGCTGACCCCGCTTCTGTGCCATAACAAAAAGGTTGTCTATCTAAAAGAATGTTATGCACGGTTCCGCCCTGTTTACGGGTGAATAATCGTTTTGTGAGATTTGCGCCAGTCCCCTGCCACATGTACAGACAGATCCCCCTTTTCTCTACACTGATGACATGCTGGAAGCATAAGTGTATATGAATCTACGTTATAACCGGGTGAACATATGTGGTCTGACATCATCCACGAATTTGCTGATTCACCATCCCAAAGTCGCGTGGTGCGGTTCCTCCTCGAAAATGGCTTCAGCGTCAATGATGAGGGAAGAATCTGTTGCAACGGGATCGAGATCCCGGCCACGTCAATCGCAAAAGCGATCGGATCGGACCGTCGCGTCGTGGATTCTACCGCAAGACGCATCCTCGATCGTCCGTTTCTGCGCGAGATCTTTCTCAACATGCGGGCCACTCCTGACCTAAGCCGGGTCGCAGAATCCCTGGGGTTCTCGGTTATCATTGTCATGCCTAGGGATGCGAGCGAACGAGGCATCATAGGTGCCGCAGTTCGCGTACTTGCAGAACACTCGCTTGCCATCCGGCAGATCTTCGTTACCGATCCTCAGTTTTCAGAAGATCCAAAACTGGTCATTATTGTCGAAGAGCCGTTGCCAGCCGGTGTTGTCAACGAGATACGTGCCCTTCCGCAGGTACGTCAGGTTATTATTTGATACGAAAACTGAAACGTGCCCTTACTGAGTAAGCAGTTCCACGTCATTTGCCAGCCGGTACATCCTTATCCGGATCTTCCGGGGCAGGTGAATGGCAGATGAAATCTCTTCATCTATCGTCACCCGGGTCGAACCGGCGATCAGGTTGTCCGCATGGGTGACAATCTTCTCCTCAATGGTCCGCGGCATGCAGTCGCGGGGAGAAAGCCCAAGAAGCGTGCATTCATCGGCGGTCAGGCCGGCACCGGTGTGGCATTCCACGATCCGGGCCACACGTTCCGGAAAACCTTTCTCCCGCAGGAGGTCTGCGCCTCTCTGCGCATGACCGATCGAATGCGTGCCTCCCCGGCCGATATCATGGAGCATAGCCCCGATAGTAACAAGGGACGGATCGGCAAGAGAAGACCGCTGTGCATACTCCTCGGCGCAGGCACAGACCGCCTGGCAGTGGGCTATAACCTTCGGTTTGCACCCGGCTTCCCTGAGCAGCGTAATGCAGCGGTCCCGGGTCTCAGGCATGACCCAGGGTTTTTTTCATGCTCTCGATGCGATCCCGGAGTGCTTTTATCAGCATCTCGTTCTCAAAATGGGAAAGCGGCAGGTCGCAGGTGGGGCACTTGAAATCGTTACCGATAGCGACCGTGAAGGTATAGATGTCGTGGCATTCCCGGCAGATATAAAAATCATTCTCCTCTTCGAACCGTGCGCGGTGTTCGAGTTTACTCAGTACCATCTCCATATCTTCGCGGATGGCGTCATAGATGTGATCGATCCGCAGCTGCCACAGATACGTCAGCCAGCCGGTCTCGTTATTCTTGATCCTGTGGTATTCGGCAAGCCGCTTCTCGTACAAGGTATAGAGCGTGTGGCGTACGGAGTTCAGGTTGATCCCGGTGCTTGCGGCCAGTTCCTCGTCGCTGTGCTCGCCTTCTTTGGGAAATTTTTCCAGAAGGTTGAGCCCCTCGTCACCCACCAACCGGTGAATATATGCCCTCATTGCCGGATTATTAAGCACTTCTTCCACTGGATCCATCAGCGCATATATTGTCGGACAGTGCTAATATTCTTATCCAGCGTACTAAGGGCTTCATTACGTGTCTGCCCGGTCCCGGATACACTGGTAACCGCCTGCTCTTCTTCAAAAAAAGTCCCCGGCCACGGGATATCCGATACAACCGGGGCAAGCACCTTCAAATCGGTATCAAGGATCAGATCCCGGTCTGCAAAGAGGATCCGCCGGGCAGCGTACATCTGTGCGTGGGAGGCATCCGGGAGCGTCCCTGCGCATGCATTCACATGGTACCGGAACAGGTTGCACGCGTAGGCTGTCTCGACCGTGTCAAGTGTTCCCTGGAACCGGGGGTTCACCTCGATAACCCAGGGTGTATCAGGACCGACCACAAAGTCGATGCCAAGGGTTCCGATGCAGCCGCTTGATGCAGCAATTTTCTCGGCAAGGGCAATCATCTCTCTGGACGATGAATGATCAAACGGCGTCACCGACCCGGAGAACCCGAACGTAGCGTCACCGGACCCCCGGAGTACCTGTTCGTTTGTCGCAACCGCTCTCGCTGCATAGCCGTTGGCAATACAGCAGACGCTTGCAGGGATCCCTTCAACCACCTGCTGGCGGATATAGGGAACGTTAGGGTACAGGTCAGCCCATTGTTTTTCTGTCGCTGCATCAGACAGCACTGCATTGCGCCATCCCCCCGCACCGCAGCGTGGTTTTGCCATCACCGGGTATTCGCTATCCCCGGCAATCCGGGGGACCGGGACACCAAGATCTTCAAAAAAATGCTGCATCTCCAGCTTATCAAGGAACCGGTCAACACGTTCGCGCGGCGTCCCGCAGAATGGAACCGGCACCGTAAGACTCTCCGCCCCTGAAGTGGCCACCCAGAAATCAAAAGAGTATCTGGTGCACATCCGGGAGATGGCTTCGGGAAGGTCGCTTAGGTCGTCAAACCGGATCCTGTCCCGGGTGTACCACATGAGGTCCTGGTCACAGAAATGATCGACCGCACAGACCTCATAACCGGCAAGAGCAGCAGACTGCGCCACATGGCGCGTGGCAAAACCGGCGACGAGGACCCGGCCTTTCACAACTCCTCCGTCTGTTTCCCGACCCGGGATGGCACAATCCGGATCTTTGCGCCGGGAAATTCACGGGCGAATTCTGTTCCCTCGTAGAGGCGGTCTAGGAACAGCGCAAGGCTTGCGATCTCCGAGTGGGGCTGGCCGGTCACAGCAACATTGTAATCTGCAAGACCGTACATCTCGCCGGGCACTTTCTCCGCCCCGACAACGACAAGAATTTTTTCGCAGGGCCGGATCTCGCCAATGATAGCGGGCAGGTTGATCCCATACATCGTAAGGTGGACCACCTTTCCTCCTGCTGCCTTCCAGCCTTTAATGCAGGTGCGCCAGGATACATTGTCCTCGCAGAAAAAAGGACCTCCCCACCGGTCAGCGACATCCAGCACACTTTTGACGATATCTTTGTCGCTTGTAGCAAGGAACATCCCCGATGCGCCCAGTGCCCGACCGGTCAGCGCCACATGGGTGGTCACCCGCTGGTCGCGCTCAGGCCGGTGGCCGATCCTGAGTATGGCTACTTCTTTTTCCGTCATGGTCCTCGTTTTTCCCGCGGCTTTATCACGCCGTCTTCAATGATATATGGCAGAGTAGTATCGTATTTTGCCTGACATTTCACCATTGCCTCCCCAACGGAAAGCACTCTTACCTGTGTGCCGGTACGGTTGATGAGAAAGGAACGGTCGAGCCTGTCAAGGGAGGCCGCAACAATAGCACCATCCAACCCGCTTTTATCTACCAATCCTTCCGCAGTGATGCCCGGTTCCTGTGCGATAAGGTGATAGACCACCCAGTCCGTGTCCTCATCTTTCACCTGTATACATTCCCACCCGGCCTCATTATAGTTTATTACCGATCGTTATGCGTTCGTACGGCACCCTTTTTGCCCACCGGGACCTACCTTATCCCATGGATGATGGATCCCCCTCCTTTGCCGAACTGGTCCAGATCGCAGACTGCCTTCTTGAGGAGAGCGGCGAGGATGAGGACACACTCGTGCGCCGGCTGGAAACGCTGCCTCAGCCGGTGCTCCGCGAACTCCTGGTCTCGGATCTCTTAAACGCGTGGCAGGTCTTCTATTATTTTTTCCGTACTGTGCCCGATGAACTCGTCAGGGAACGCCTTGAGCTTGAACCTGCGTCATCGCTTGTCGAAGGTGTGAAGATTGACGAGATCGACGTCTTCGAACGGGTCTTCCGAGTCAAGAACACCCAGCCGGAAATTTTAGTAACCGATGGCAAGGCGGTCATCAAAACCTTTTCCGGTCCTAGTGCGGTCGCCGACAGCCTTTCTTCTATCGAGTCGACGCTATAACCGGTCCCCGGCAGCGATCAGCTGTTTGTCAACCCGGGCAGGAACGATGGGTGGAACAGTTCCCCATTGTACAACGGTCTCTCCCATGATGGCAAAGACTCCCTGTACTTTGCCCGGGTCAAGTCCGTCGAGGATACGCTGGTCATCCGGGCGCAGCTGGTTGCATACTGCAGTCGCCCACGCATCCGCGACGAGAGGATCGTATGCGAAGATCGTGACCGCGTCCGCAACCCCAAACGAGATAGATGGGCCAACGGTGGCAGATGATGTGCAGATGCCAAACGGTTCTTTTTGAGGCGGGATGACAAAGGCGATTCTGTCGGAGAGCGGGGCAGTTCCTGCGTGCACACCGACGGTCACCTCACGGTCGCTGACAAGCGCAATGTCACCCCCATTATCGATCACGCCAAACGAGGCGCCTGCTTCGATCATGGCATCGATACCGGCAGCAGCTATGGCACCCGCAACAGTTGCCATAGGCCCGACACCGGCGTCGGAGACGGCGGCTGCCATGTGACGAATCAGGGAATGGTCAGTGTCCGGTTCATATGGGAAAAATGTGCTGGCAAAAAAAGGATCCCGGGCAATGTGCGCCTCGAGCACCTGCCGGGCATCGATCATACCTTTCTTTGCCGCCGCCACATGGGCGGGTGTATCAGCAAGGATCGCAGCGAAGGTCTCCCGGTACCGGAACGGTGCGCGGATCATAGGGGCAGCGTCAGCGCCTGGTGCGGGCAGGCGGGAACGCACGTGCCGCAGAGGATACACCGGTCTTCGGCTATCGTAAGTTTCCAGTCTGTGTCAAAGGAGAAGACTTCCCGGGGGCAGATGGAAATACATGCACCACAGTCCACGCATTCGCCTGTATCAAGGCTGATCCCGTGTTCAAGCAGTCTCACGGTTGCACCGTGCCGCGTCAGGCTGGCCCGGACGAGTTTGCACTGGTCGTCGGGGACTTCGATAAGTGCTTCACCTTCAGACGAGTCGATCACCGCACGTTCGACACTGATAAGAACGCCGGTTTCCTTTACTACCTGGGCGATTATCGGGGCATTATTTCGGCCTTTGGAAAAGTTAACGAGCAGCTTCATTTCAGCCATCTCCCGCCGAAGAGCTTGCCGAGATTGATCGCGGTAAGCATGCCAATCACGTGGCGATCCGGGTCAAGGACCGGAAGCGCACTGATATTATTCTGTTCCAGTTTCCGGACCGCAATGTCTACTGCTTCGTCAGTGGTGGTGGTCACCACTTTCTTTTTCATGATATCGCCTACAGTGCTTGCCTTCCCCGGGTTTGCGACGGCCTTTGATATATCAAAGGTGGTCACGATCCCGACAAGCCTGCCATCGCCGCCGATCACCGGGAGGTGGTTGGTCTCCCCTTTGAGCAGTTTCTGCGCAGCGGTCCGGATCTCTTCGTTCTCCCCAACGCTCACGATCTGCCGGTCCATGATGTCCATCACCCGGGGGCCTTTTCTGCTCTCGTGCATCGGGTGAACCTTTTTAGCTGGATCAATGGGCCGGGTAGGCAATGCCAGCTGCATCGTGCTCTTTTCGATCCAGGATTTGAGCTCTTCGGCGACCCTGCGTGCCCTGCGGAAGCTCGATAATGAAGAGGTCCTCACCTGCTCCCCGTTGATCTCAACCGCGCCGGACCTGAGTTCGGCATAGGTCACGCTTCTCACTTGGGGACGGGCCCGGCTTGGCACGCCGTAATCGAGCAGATCCACTGAAATATCCTCGTCCCGGATTGCCGTTGCCCTGACAACGTCAATGTCGAGGACCGGCAGTGGTACCCCAATACCGATGTAGAGGGTAACACCGTACCCGGTCATAGTGGCAGCGCGGAGGTAATCGGAAGACATCTCTTTTAAATTCCCGGTCACCATCAGCGTGCCAAAACCGCCAGCTGGCGAGTGCTGCGTTCCCTCCCCGATCACCATACCCTGCGTGCCACACAAAAAGATCGGGACGCCGCTGCCGATGAGCCGGAGTTTGGGGTCGTTCGTTATCGGGTTGAGCAATCCCGCCCCTGAGTACGTGATGTTGCCGGTATTGGGGAGGAGAGTTCCCATGTATGTGTGGAGGAGCCGGTCAGTCGTGTTGGTCGCCGCATTATATCGCTGGTAGGCATTGCGCGGGTTGCACATAATCGCCTGGTTAAGGTTTTCAAGCAGGAGTTCGGTCGTGATCGTCCTGCGTGGGTAACAGTCGGTACCGCGCGAAGTAGCGCGCAGTTCGACCGATTTCCCGGAGACAAGGTCTTCTATGACGTGGGCGCCGCCATATCTCTCATCTAACGTAGCTGACTGCTGGGTTGCACCAATATAGGTGTCGACGGCGGCAAGACCTCCGTACGCCTCGACATCGTTGAGCCATATCCTCTCCATTCGTATCGGAGGCTCTGAATGTCCGAAATTTAAGAAAGCTCCTGAAGAACACATGGCCCCGAATGTCCCGGTGGTGACGACATCCACTTCCTTAAGCGCGCCCTCCTCGCCCAGCTCGTCAACGATGCGCGGCATCTCTTCCGCGGTGACGACCCGGGCACTGCCGTCACAGATACGCTCGTTGATCTGCCCGATGGACTTGTACATGGCAGGAAATATCGTTTTATGAATATTAAAAGTCACTGTTATTACCATTGGTAATATATGGTATATATCCCAGCCCAGCAAAACCTCATATATGCACCTGCGTGCTTTTGCAGAAGAGATGGAACGGCTCGCCCCCCCATCACTCGCCGAAGAATTTGATACTGGCAGGATAGGGCTAATTATAGAGGGAAGACCGGAGATAGGGACGGTCTGCTGCGCTCTGGACGTAACTCCTTCTGTGGTACAGCAGGCGATCGCTGCACAAGCCGATATGCTCGTCGTCCACCACACACCAATCTGGACGCCACTCACCGCTCTCACCGGGTCCACTGCGTCGTTGATCCGCGAGATCCTTTCCGGGGGATTGAATGTGTACGTGATGCATACGAACTTTGACCACGCCGGCGGTGGCGTGAATGATGCACTTGTAGACCTCCTCGATCTTGAGGATTGCCAACCCTTGTCCCTTGGCCTGGTGGGAACCTGCAGTCTCGCGGTTCCTGAAATCTCACAGAGACTGGGCGGAAGCCTCCGGATCTGGGGAAACCTTTCATCTCACCGGCAGCTTGGCGTTGTTGCCGGCAGTGGTTTTGATCCCGCTCTAATGGTCGAGGCAAAAGCGCTTGGGGCTGACGCGTTTCTCTCGTCTGAGATGAAACTGTCGGTAGCCCGTGCGGCTCCGCTTCCCTGCATAGAATCGACCCATTATGCCCTTGAAGCGCCGGCCATGCGGCGTCTTGCGGCACAGAAAGGCTGGCAGTACATTGACGATCCTCCTATCCTTACCGTGTATCCATGAGCGATCCTTGGCAGCTGCTTTGCGAGAGAAAAGTACTGGACGACGAGAGCCGGGCAGCTCTTCTCGCACAGTACAGCACACGGGGAAAGAAGGCACTTGACGCCATCGAAAGGCATCTGGTAAAAAAATACCTCGACTTCTTTGTGGTAACCGGCTCTTCTGGGAATTATGTTGTCTGTGAAGGGATCTGTACCTGCCGGGATTTTGCCTACCGGCAAAAACCCTGCTGGCACATCATCGCCGTCCGGATTGCCGAGACAACCGGGGAATTCGAGACTGTTGATACATGGTACCAGGAAACCGAGAAAATTTAGCGATTATAGATCTATGAAATCTCAGCTTGCTGTTAGGTATGGTTCTGCTTGTTCTCTCTGCAATCTTTACTGGACTGCACAACACTTTCGCCCGGAACGAATTCATCAAAGGTCTCTGAGATATCTTTCGGTAAAGGGTGGAAAAATCAAGGCAAGATAATCGATTTTCAAAGTTTTTTTTCAGTTACTACTTCCGCATAGGATCCGAACATTGTTTGCAGAACCACTCATAAATTTTAGTCATTTTTTGGGGTTATCCGGATAAACCATTTTCCAGATCATGATGATAACAGCACACCAAATAACAAATCCTACGATGAATAAAAAACGCAAATCGTCCAACGGATGAATTTGGGTCAGACTTGCACCATTCACTAATGCATCAACCCATAAATTTCCAAACATGCTGAGGCCACCACCTAAAAGCACACCAAGTAAAAGCGCCCTAAGGAAACTATCATATGATTCCATAGTTAACAATCACTAAAAATCAATGATATAACTATCTATGTTCGTTGTTCAATATGAGGATTCTTGTAACTTGATTTGTTTACGTCGTTTATCACAATTTGCATGAGGCTTCATTTTTCTGTGGATTCCACGCTGAATAGTAATAGAACAATGATAAATCCGGTCCCGTTGTTACCTTGGAGTCTGCAAAAAATGCCCATCAGCAACCCCTGCCCGGAACACTGTGTTATCGCAAACCCTTTTTCCCTTCGCGGCTCAATCATTGATGAATGAGCGGAAAACCAGTACCCCGGACGATGCGCCTTGTCCTGTCAGCCTCGTCGGATCGATCCGAGCCCACCGGCAGAACTGGTCTGCGATTGTACAGAAAATTCCCGATATCCATCCTATGGATGTGTGTTTGATGCTCGAAGAAGAATACCAGCTCGACTATTTCAAGCAAGAAGGGTTGATGCGGAAGATATGCAAATCCTGTGGCTCCGCCTTTTGGACCCGGGACAGTTCCCGCGAGGTTTGTGGGGACGCACCCTGTGAACCCTATTCATTCATCGGCAATCCCGTATTTACCTGCCATACCGTTGACGAGATGCGGGAGGCCTATCTCTCCTTTTTTGAGAGAAACGGCCATACCCGGATCGAACGGTACCCCGTCGTCGCCCGCTGGAGAGACGACATCTATCTGACCATCGCATCCATCGCTGATTTCCAGCCGTTCGTGACCGCAGGCATCGTCCCCCCACCGGCAAATCCTCTCACTATCTCCCAGCCTTGTATACGGCTCAACGATCTTGACTCGGTCGGGAGGTCAGGGCGGCACCTGACAACCTTTGAAATGCTTGCCCACCACGCGTTTAATACGCCAACCGAGGAGATCTACTGGAAAGACCGCACTGTCGAGCTGTGCGACCAGTTCCTCTCGTCAATCGGTGGGGACCTGAACAAGGTCACGTACAAGGAGCACCCATGGATCGGCGGCGGGAATGCAGGACCGAGCGTCGAAGTTATGATTGGCGGTCTCGAAGTGGCGACGCTTGTCTTCATGAGCCTTGGCCGGCAGAAGACCGAGCACCCCGGCTACGATCTCAATGGCGAGAAATATTACCCGATGAAACTCCGCATAGTTGATACCGGGTACGGGCTTGAGCGGCTTGTCTGGGCATCGAAAGGATCCCCGACCATCTATGATGCAGTCTTCCCCGATATGGTCAGCCGGGTCATGAGCTCGGCAGGTATCTCCCACCTTCTTGAGAACAAGGACTATACGAAGATCCTTGCATTGAACGCGAAGTTCGCCGGCCTGATGGACATCTCAGGATCCAACCTCTTTAACCTGCGAAAGAAGGTTGCGGCGGCCATCGAGATCTCACCGGAAAAACTCGACCGGATGATTACCCCCATCGAAAAGGTGTACGCCATTGTCGACCATACCCGGTGCCTTGCCTACATGCTCGGGGACTGCATCGTTCCCTCGAATGTCCGGGAAGGATACCTCGCCCGGCTTGTCATCCGCCGTACAC
Source organism: uncultured Methanoregulaceae archaeon (assembly GCA_963737635.1). Classification (GTDB taxonomy): domain Archaea; phylum Halobacteriota; class Methanomicrobia; order Methanomicrobiales; family Methanospirillaceae; genus Methanoregula. The sequence goes on along the minus strand of CAVTTL010000001.1, from coordinate 1,874,040 downwards.
TCCGGATGATGAATGAGTTCAAGATGCAGGATACGCTTGCTGATCTCATCGAAGAACAGATGAAGATTATCGGCATAACCAAGTTCGCACAGGATATTGCGGTTGTCCGTGAGATTGTTGACCGTGAGGTGGAAAAGTACGCGGTAACGCTTGACCGGGGTAGCCGGATCGTCCAGAAGGTCGCAAAGACGTACAAGGCAAAGAGCCAGCGTGTGCCTCTATCAGAGATTATTACCCTGTACGATTCCCATGGCATTCCCCCGGAGATGATCAAGGACATCGCCACAAAGGAAGGCGCAGTGATCGATCTCCCAGACAATTTCTATTCCCAGATTGCCGATATGCACTCTGAATCAAAGAAAGAGGCGGTTGTTGACAAGACCTCAGCGTATGCGGATCGAGTCAGCGGACTTCCACCGACAAAGAAACTCTATTACGAGCAGCCCGGGGATACCGAGTTCGCGGCGATCGTCATCGATTTCTTCGATGAGTACGCGGTGCTTGACCAGACGCTCTTTTACCCGGAGGGCGGTGGACAGCCTGCAGATACCGGAAGCCTCGTCGGGCCGGAGAGCATGGCCCGGGTGGACGATGTCCTCAAAGTAGGCGAGGTCATTCTCCATCATATCAGTGGCGGCGTCCTCCAGCGTGGCGATCGGGTGAAAGGCATGGTTGATGAGGAACGGCGGTTCTCGCTGATGCGTCACCACACCGCTACCCATATCCTCCTTCACGCAGCAAAAGAGGTTCTTGGCGTCCATATCCACCAGTCCGGTGCGCAGAAAGGTCCCGAGACCTCGCGTATCGATATCCGTCATTTCAAGCATATTACCCCCGATGAGCTCCGCAAAATCGAAGTTGCAGCAAACCGGATGGTGATGGCCAACCAACCGGTCGAGATCTCTATTGAGAACCGTACGAAAGCCGAACAGGAATACGGCTTTTCCCTGTACCAGGGAGGGGTTCCTCAGGGAAAGGATATCCGGGTAGTGAAAGTAGCCGGTGATATCGAAGCCTGCGCGGGCACCCACTGCCGGAGCACCGGGGAGATCGGGATGATCAAAATCCTCAGGGTCGAGCATATCCAGGACGGGATCGAACGGATCGAGTTTGCGGCGGGGACGGCAGCGGTCTATTATACACAGCACCTGGAGCAGCTTGCCACCGCCTCTGCGGAAGTCCTCTCCGTTCAGCTCGATAACCTTCCTCCCACAGTCTTGAGGTTCTTCACCGAATGGAAAGACCAGAAAAAAGAGATCGAACGCATGAGCCAGAAACTAGTGGAACTCGAACTCAGGACCATCCCCGCCGAAGTTATCTGCGGGATTTCCGTCTTTGTCAAACGCATCGATCTTGCTCCCCGCGAACTTTCAACGATCGCCACAGCCCTTTCTGAAAAAGGGGGTGTCGCCCTTCTTGCCACCCCGGGTGAAACCGCCCGGGTCGTGCTTGCCTCCGGTGACCCCCGGGTAAACGCGGGTGAGATTATTGGGCAGCTGTGCAGCCTTCTTGGCGGCAAAGGCGGCGGGAAACCCCAGATGGCACAGGGCGGCGGGCCCGATGCAGATAAACTGGACCTTGCCCTGAACGTGGGGCGCGAACGCATTATAGCAGCCCTGCAAAAGAAGTGAATATGACCGACGACGTTGTGGTGCTGGAACCGGGCGATGAACGTGCGCAAAAGATAGCAAAAGCCATGGCAAGCCAGACCGCAAATGACATCCTGACCCTTCTTGCTGCCGGTGCACGAAGCCTCACTGATATTACCGAACATCTCCGGATTCCTCTTACCACAGCAAAATACCATACAGAAAACCTGCTCGACGCCGGTCTGATTACCGTGTCCGAAACCCGGTACAGTATTAAAGGGCGTGAAGTGAAGATATACGCACTAAGCGACCGGCTCCTGATTGTTGCCCCCAAAAATATCAATGTCCGGGACATTCTTCTTAAGTACAGCTCCCTCTTTGGGATCGTTGTTGCAGGGACACTTGTTGTCATTGCCCTTTCACCCACGCTTTCCTCGCGGGCTGTATCCGAAGCAGTACCCATGGCGACACCCAGTGTGGGATCGGGAGCCGGGGTGTACGGTGCAAACATCCTTCAGGAAACTGCCGTGGTTCCGGCTGCGACTCTTGATCCTGCACTTGCCTTCTTCCTCGGCGGGGTCCTAGTTATTTTTATCCTGCTCTGCTATGAGGCCTATCTCTGGAAGAAGTGGCGCTGAAAAATTTCCGTTGGGATATAGCGCTACCGGCCTGACCGGAAAAAAAGGTATCCGGAGATACTCTTTACACCGCTAATATACCGGCTGCGGCGAAAAAAAACAAATCGATGGTTTAATTACGGTCTTTTCTTATCCTGATGGCATATAACGCACCAATGCCAAGCGCTCCGATAACCACAATCGAGGGCAGAGGCGCATGTGTTGTGGGGTGGACGATAGGTGTGTAGGTCACCGTAGGAGTGGTGGTGACCGGGGGCGGGGTTATAATCGTGGGTATGGTGGTTGCTACTGTCGGGGCAACGACCGTGTATGCGACGGTAGTAATGAGACCGTTAGCATCGGAAAACTTGACATTATAGGTGTCAGGCTGGGTTACGGGCACAGTCTGTGAAAAGACACCATCTCCGTTCTGGATATTTGCTACCGTCTGGATATATTGTGGGCCAAATACCCGGCCCGATGATTCGCCATCGACCTGAACCTGGATACCGCTGTTCCCTCCGTTCTTGAGTGTGCCGGAGATCACTAGGGCATCAGCAAGGTTCTGGGTTGTGGAAGAGGTAAGCGTGATATCTGCAGAGCGGTCAGTAAGCATGATAATCTGGCCTGAAACTGAGTCGCTACGCATCGCAGGTACGGCACCGTTCCACTGGATCTCCACGTCGTACTGGCCCCCTTTGAGTCCGGTAGTATCAAAGAGCGCGTACTGGGTGAGCTGGTTTGGCTGGATCGTCATCGTCTGGCTGGTGATTTCTGTAGCGGTATACTGCTTCTGGTAAAAAACCAGATTAAAACTGGTCCCCGGCGGGAAGTCGGAATCGACCGAACATTTGATGGTCTGGCCAACCGGGATGGAGAGTGGAGTGCAGTTCAGGTAAATGCCATATGCTGATGCCGATCCTACGAGAAACAGCGATAGCAGGAGCAGGATGATAAGAAACTTTTTCATGTCTAATTGATCGAATCGCCGGAATTAAAAAGGTTCCCAAATGGGTGAAGTAGCTTGCATGGAAATCTGTGGGGCGATGATATGCGAGGTCCTCAGACCAGATCGATAAAATTTTTAAGCAACTGCAACCCGACGGTCCCGCTCTTTTCCGGATGGAACTGGACACCGTATACCTTGTCCTTGACGATAGATGAGGCAAAGGGGAGAATGTATTCCGTCAAAGTGAGCGTGTACTGGGGAGTTGTATCCGCATAGTAGGAATGAACGAAATATACATATGCCTCCCGGGGGAGACCGGAAAAAAGTGGGTTATCCTCTTTTGTAAGCCGTATGGTATTCCAGCCCATGTGCGGAACCTTGGCGCCAGGAACAATGGGGAACCGGCGGACACTGCCCGGAATAAGGCCAAGTCCCTGGTGCAGCCCGTGCTCCTCGCTTGAATCCATGAGCATCTGCATGCCAAGACAGATGCCAAGGAGGGGGATGGTTTTAGTAGCAGCGCACACTGTTTCCCTCATAGATCCCAGCTGTTCCATTCCTTCGTGAAAGGCACCGACGCCGGGCAGCACAATGCCGTCAGCCGCCGCAATCTCTTCGGCATCGCCCGTAATGACAGCCCGTGCACCGGCAGCCTCAATACCCCGCATAACGCTGCGCAGGTTTCCAAGGCCATAATCAATGATGGTGATGTTCTTTCCCATGCGTCCCCTCCCGGATTCTCCATGCCCCGCTCTCGATCCAGTCAGTCGGCAGATCCTCTCCTTTGCGCCATGTTTCGAGGTGTTCTCTCCACCCGCTCCAGAGGCCGGGAAACTCGGTCTCGATCATGTGGATCAATGCCATATCACTGGACGGGCACATGAAACATCCGATCCGATCGAGCCGGCGCTCGTAGAGCCGGTTATAGGGTGCTTCTTCCCTGAAAAGGTACAGCCACACATGAAGTGCAGTCCATTCCTGAATCGGCGCAGCAGAGACCTGAACTTTTACGGTCGGGTTTTTCCAGACCCGATCGCTTTCTGAGCGTGAAAGAGATTCGTACCGGCGCTGCCCGATAAAAGAGAGGCACTCTCCCCACGTTGAACGGATGGTCTCTGCGATTGGAATGAGCTTGCAGACGCTGCAGCACCAGCGCGCGTTGACCGCCGGAGGTCCCTGCCGGGCAAGGGTAGCAAAAAATGTACTGGAGGTGGCGGTCCGGATGAGTTCTACCTGGTATTTCTGCTGGACTACCGCCACATTCTCGTAGGTCTCCGGGAATTCCAACCCGGTATCGGCGAAAAGCAGGGGAACGCTACCGAGCGCTTTTCTTACCACGAGCAGGGTCGCCAGGCTGTCTTTTCCTCCGGAGTACGAGATGGTAGGCTTGAGAGGATACGCGGCAGCAACAGACTGTACAAACCGGACCGCCTCGTCTTCCGCACGAGATATTACTTCGGCATTTGACCGGACCGCATCCTGCCATGTGGCTTTCCCTGGCACGATGGTTGAAGGAACATTTTTACGATTTCTCACAATCTGCCCTTTCAGCATCGCCCGGGCTTCCTCCGCCCCGACTTTTGCCCTTCCTACCGCAATACATTCCCCAGTTTTAGTGAGGACAAAAACCTCATCCCCCTTCCGTACCTCATCATCGACGAAATCAAGCCCGGGCCGGAGAACACTCATCCCCTGATCGCGGATAAACGGCACGGCGCTGTCGTCTACAACAACACATCGTTTTTGTGGCCGGAACACGCTGCAGGCTTCGGGGCGCGGAATGGGTTCCCAACGGCGTTCCTTTGGGATATACCGGATGGAACCCGCGATGCCTCCACCAATGACGATCTCTTCCATCCGGTCGGTGTCCGGGACCTTGTTTAACAGGACAAGATGCCCTTCGGGAACGAGCGGTGCGCCAAAGTGCTCCTGAAAGATAGTGTTAATAAGTGCGACATCGGCTGGAAATGCCGGTCGTGCGTCACCGGGAGGGGTAAGCGGTACTTCCCGGGTTGCCGAACCGCACGCTGAACAGATCTTTGCAAGCACCGGTGTATGGCACTGGTCGCACCAGCGCAGCAAGATCCTGCCAAGATAAGAGAGGCGCATTCCCTCATCTGTACGCCTTTGTTCGTATAAAATGGTAAGCGCCGTCTTTCTTTACGGAGGAGACTCACGGGGTGTTTGTACCGGCACCCCTCCGAGAAAGAGCGATAGATTTGATATGTACTCCCCACCACTTTGATACTGTGAGAGAGAGCCGCTGGAAACCCGGGCATACCGGAAATTTTTGGGGTGTGATCGATAATGACCATTGATATCTGGCTTTTTGCGGCAGTCGTTTTTTTCATTCTTGCCTTCTGTGCAGTACTGCGTATCCTTCCTGGACCGACACTAAATGACCGTCTGATCGCGATCAATGTAGCAGCCACCCTCGCCTGTACAGGGGCACTGGCCCTGACCGTATCTGTCGGCAGCCTGATCATAGCGTTAATTGCCGGCCTGCTTGCATGCATCGTGTTTGCAGTTACTATCCGTATCTCCCAGGTTTCCCGGGGTGCAACGGCATGATTGCATGGATACTCGACGTGCTTTTGTACATCCTGCTTCTTGCAGCGCTCGGGTTTGGCGCTATAAGCGTGGTAGGCCTGCTGCTCTTCCCGGATATCCGGAGCAGATCGTTCACCGGACTGCGCGCCGGCATTCTTGCCATAACACTTGTGTCTGCTGCTGGGGTCTGTTATGGCATCTATGCGTGGCTCACCGTGGGAGGAATGCAATACCTGGAATTCGCGTTTGCCGCGATCCTGCTGCTTGTCCTTGTTGTTGTCCTCAACCGGATCGCTACTGATGTGGTATGCCGTTCATCCGTTCCGGTTATGCCGCCTTCGTACGCCGAAGACGAAAAACAATCATAACCCGATTTTCTTTTCAACATACGGGAGAGCCCTGCGGACCTGAATCCTTAATGTGGGGGCGGGAACGTTTCGCCGGGAATCCGCCACGATAAAAATAAAGAGGTCTTAGTCTCCTTCTTCCACGTCAGAGGGCTCCTCGGTTGACGGTGCATTCTCGGATTGTGGTTCCATAAAACAGAGTACAGCCGCTATCCCGAGCAAAATGACCGAGGGTATGTACCATACGAGCAAGTTGGACGACCCGGCAAGCGGGACCGATATAATAATCCACACGACGGATGAGATCAGCATCCACCCGGCGAACCGGGTCTCGCTGTTTGAGATCACTGCACCCATCAGGCCGAGGCTTGAAAAAAGTGCATCCTGGACACCTGATAGGGTCACGTCAGATGACGTTGAAGAAAAAATAACGAATGCCGCAGTTGCGATGCCAAGGAGACCCCCAATCACGCCAATGACAAATGGTTTCTTCATGGGTATGGAGTGGAACAACAAACGTTTTTAATGTTCTCTTTTATATTTCAATATACAATACGCTGTCCGGGATGAAGAGATGTGCGCGTCATTTTGGAGAAACGTCAGGCAAATTATCGTTTCCGGCAAAATCCCCATGACCTTGCAACCTTGATTGAGCACCCCACTGCTCCTTTTTTGACAATCCGGACCATATTCCCATGATTGCGCATTTCGCTCCCAATCGTTCTTAAAATCAGTTCTATTCCGGAGTCCCGCATTTTGCGCAGGACAAAATGACGATTTATAGCATTTCTATGCGGGAAAATACCATTTTGACCAAAATATTTATTAATTCAGAGAATAATGAGAATTATAACCCTTTCCGGTGGGAGGTGGATTGAAAATGGTTGCAGCAAAGAAACCAGCCGTAAAGAAGGCCCCAGCAAAAAAACCCGCCGTAAAGAAGGCAGCCCCGAAGAAGAAGTAATTTTAGGGGTTCATTTATTGTTTTCTCTCTATTTTTCTGAAATTTTCCTGAATTTAAAATGAATTGATCCTGAGCCCTTTTTGAATATAATTTCCTTGATAGTGGAAACAAGGTTCCGGGGTGAAATGTTAAAAAAGTCTTAATCCAGCCATACAGTAACTTCACTTACCGATGGCCTGATCGACGGAGACAACGTCTCGGCAGGATATCCTGTAGCACACCCCATAAGAGCCCATCTGCCGGGTTCAAGCCCGAGGATCCGGCAGAACCGGGAATTCTCAGCCAACTGAGCCGTGACCGAGACTATCTGGAACCCAAGACCAAGTGCTGTAGCCTTTGAGCCACATGTTCTCCATGCAATGTGCAAGGGACTGCATCTCCACAGGAGGAAATCCTTTCTTCTCCGCGGCGACGACATAAAACGGAGCGGTGCCGACTCCCGGTACCATGCCCATCTTTTTGATCATCGCAAGACGGTTCATGAAGGATGCTGCCTTGTTTTGGAGACCGGGATTCTTTGCCGTTTCGCGTTCCAGGGTACCAGACATGGCGACCACTTCGTTAAAAACGAGCGGGATAAGCTCTTTCATGGCCTTTGAATCCTTCCGGACCACAACAAACCTCCGGAAGTAATCCGATGTATTCCCGATCGCCGATGCTGCAAACGGGGCGTGAAGTCCGGCATGGATGATACCTTCGATCATCTCATCCGGGGGGATCTCCCCGGTAAACTTCCGGTGGGAACGGCGTTCCCCGATAATCCTGTCCAGAACTGCATTGTCCTGATCGCGTGTGGTCATGGTGTTTTGCCTCACATCTCTCTTCGGTGCCGGGATATTTCAAGATGTGTTTTTCAGAAAATACCACCTTTTTATATATCCTCCCGTAGAGCCCTGTTCTATGACGGATACGATCATCCGGAAAGCAACGGATCTCCTTTCCCGGCCGCTGGAAACGTTCAGGAAATCACGGGAGGAGATACTATCGATCATCCGGTATTATCTCGCATTCCTGATGGTCAATGCGGCCCTGACCGCACTCGTGTCCCTTGCCGGCTATGTGGATACGAAGAGCGGGAAGCGCCTTATCTTCGCCGTTTATGTCAACAACGTGCCGTTTTCAGACACAAATGATATGATGACGGTGGGAGACGATCTTGGTAACATCACCGGGCTGATCTACAAAGACTATTGATTTTTCCATCGTGACGGCGTCGGGTGGAGTGTACACACAGGATATCACTTTCTTTCTGCTGAATGGATTTGTCTTTAACCCGCACAACGTTTATCTCCGTCTGTGACGCACCAAAAGTGAAGACCTCTCAATAAAAACGGTGAGACGATGCCGGAAGAAAAAGACTCAGCGGGAACAAGCACCGGTTACGAGGCTATGGGAATTGAAGAGCTGATTGCTGCTCTTACGACAGACACTCAATCCGGCCTGTCGTCTGCTGAGCACCAGCGCCGGATCGCACTCTACGGTTACAATGAAGTCCCTGAGGTAAAACCCAACCCGTATCTCAGTTTTGCAAAAAAATTCTCCGGCCCTACCGCGTGGATGCTTGAAGCGGTTATTGTGCTCTCTCTTATCCTGAAGAATTATGCCAATGTCTCCATTATCGTTGCACTTCTTTTATTAAACGCAATCCTGGGTTTTTTCCAGGAACAGAAAGCATCGAAGGCTGTCGATGCACTCAAGCAGCGGTTGCGAGTCAACGCCCGTACATTACGGGACGGTACCTGGCAGATCATTCCGGCACGGGACCTTGTCCCCGGAGATATTGTAAGGATACGGGCAGGAGACTTCGTCCCCGCCGATGCTAAAATTCTCGATGGGCACCTTGAGGTTGACCAATCGGCACTGACAGGCGAGTCGCTCATGGTTCCAAAAAAGCAAGATGCGACACTCTTTTCCGGTTCGATCATAAAATCCGGTGAGGCAACCGGGCTTGTCGTAACAACCGGGACAAAAACGTATTTTGGAAAAACAACGGAACTGGTGCAGTTTGCCCGCCCCCGGCTCCAGGCCGAAGAGGTCATGGGCCAGATCGTGAAATGGCTGGTAGTGATTGTTGTCCTCGCAGTTGCGGCAGGCTCTGTCGCGTCACTTCTATCCGGCATGGACGTGCTGGACGTCCTCCCCCTTGCCCTCGTGCTCCTTGCTTCTGCGATCCCGATTGCATTGCCGGCGATGTTTACCATCACCATGGCACTTGGGTCGATGGAGCTCTCGCGACGCGGCGTGCTCGTGACCCGGCTGAGCGCTTCGGAAGACGCCGCGACGATGGACACGCTCTGCTCGGACAAGACCGGGACGATCACCCGGAACCAGCTTACCGTTACCGGCATTATCCCAGAGAACAGGTGGACCGAGACGGACGTCCTCTTGTACGGGGCGCTTGCCTCGGAGGCTGCTAACCACGATCCTATCGATTGTGCCTTTCTGGTCGCGGCAAAGGAGCGGCATATTTCAACTGAGGCGTTCATCCGGCGATCCTTTGTCCCGTTTGACCCGGCGACCCGGCGAACCGAGGCGCTGGTAGAGAAGGACGGGATAAAGTACCGGGTGGTCAAGGGGGCCCTTGTCGCTATCACGGAACTAACCGGGACCGACGCTGCCTCATGCCGGATTCAGTCTGCCGGCTTTGCAGCGAAAGGGTACCGGACGCTCGCCGTTGCCATGAGCGAGCAGGGAAAACCGCTGAAGACTATTGGTCTCGTTGCCTTGTATGACCCGCCGCGGTCTGATGCTGGAAAACTCATCAGTGATCTGGAAGATCTCGGGATATCCGTCAAGATCCTGACCGGCGATGCCCTCCCGATCGCCCAGGAGACGGCCCGGCAGGTGGGTCTCTCCGGCACGATCACGTCTGCCGAGGAATTTGAGAAGGTGCAGACAACAGATCCGGAACGGGCGTCCCGGATGGTTGAAGAGAGCGCCGGGTTTGCGAGGATCTATCCCCAGGACAAGTATGCGATCGTCAAGAGTCTGCAGGAGAAAGGCCATATTGTGGGAATGACCGGGGACGGCATCAACGACGCACCATCGCTCCGGCAGGCTGAAGTGGGGATCGCTGTCAGCAGCGCGACCGATGTGGCAAAGGGGGCGGCGAGTGTCGTGCTTACCGGTGAGGGCCTGGGGAATATTGTGGACCTTGTCCTCGTAGGGCGCATGATGCACCAGCGGCTGCTGACTTGGATCATTAACAAAGTGGTCAAGACGTTCCAGATCGTCGTCTTTGTGGTAGCAGCATTTCTCTTGACCGGGCAGTTCATCGTCTCGGTATTCGATGTTGTGCTGCTGCTCTTCGTGATCGATTTTGTGACCCTGTCGCTCTCGACCGATAATGTCCGGGGATCCACAAAACCGGACACCTGGGATATATCGGGCTTAGTGAAGTCTTCGCTTGTCCTCGGAGTTCTTGTGGTTCTTGAATCCCTTGCGATCCTTGCCGTTGGATTAGGACCTCTCGGTCTTGCCGGCCATATCGCGGCAATCCAGACGTTCTCGTTTGCGATCCTCTTCTACTTCGGGCTGCTCACGGTCTTTGTGGTCCGAGAACGGGGACACTTCTGGGACTCTTTTCCCAGCAGATCGCTGTTCCTTATTACCCTTGCAGACATGTGCATCGTCGGGATACTGGTTACCTTAGGAATCCCCGGGCTTACGGGTATTCCACCTCTTGATACGCTGACTGTAATCGGGATGTCCGTTGTCTTCTCATTTGTGATCAACGACGCAGTCAAATATGTGATGATCAGGTGTAGTATACCGTGACACGGTGTCCTTCCCACTCAGCACCCCGATGACCTGAGGGTGACACGCGACAACCGGAATCAACCTCCGTTAAAACGGTAGAGTCCCTTTGGGATACCGATCTCGAACCTGACTCCCATTCCCGGCTCCCCCGTTTCCTGTATCTGCATCCCGGAGATCTCAAGGATATCGTGCACAAAGAAGAGATCGAACCCGGTCACTTTGCCAAAACTTTTGGTAAAAAGGTCATGTCGCTTGTCCTCCGGAATCCCGACGCCGTTGTCCTGATATACCAGGGAACAACCGGCTGCAGATTCAGTAGCCGTAATCCGGATGTCTGTTGCCTTTTCTCCATGGTTTACCGTGTTGTTGATCAAGTGCCAGAACACTTTCTTTATTACCGGATCCGCGAATATTTCCAGATTCTTTGCTTCGTTGGTGACGGTAATGGATCCCGCAACACCCCGGAAGAGGATGGTTTTCAGCAGGTCATCCAGGTTCTGCCAGCGGGGTGGTTTCTCACCAATCTGCTGGTACTCCTTGGTATACGTAATCTGCTGATGGATTACTTTAAGGATCTCCTCCTCCCGGGCGAGATAGTCATTCGCTTTTTGATCTGTAATATGCTCCTTACTCAGCTCGACATATCCCCGTATTCCGGTTATCTTGTTGTAAATATCATGCCACGCGACCATGTTCATCAGGTTCAGTTTCTGGTTTGCGATCAGCAGGGCCTTTTCCTGCTTCCTGCTTTCAGAAGTGTCCCGGATAATCGTGCTCGTCCGTTTCTGCCCGGTACGATCCGTAAAAATATTAGAGGAGATCTCCCCGGGGAATCGTGTCCCATCCTTTCGCAGGAACGTAAGTTCGCCTTTAAACCGGCCGGTGCGATCGCGCTCTTCCAGCGCAGATAACAGGCGGGGGTCTGTTATATCCACAATCAGGCTTCCTCCATTCCTGATGATCTCATCTTCTGTCCGCTGGAACATGGCACACGCCGCAGGATTTGCTGCCTGAATGCTGCCATCCGGGCTGGTCAGGAGAATTGCATCCATGGAGTTCTCGTAGATCATCCGGAACTTTTCTTCACTTTCGGTAAGCTGCTGATTTCTCTTCTCCAGCTTTAGACCGATCCGCTGCGTGTATTCGCGACTAAACGTACCTTCGTCGACAACCGGCTGTGTCGCGTAATCTCTCGGGAGCTGTGCATGTTCTGAAAATGCGGCCTCGATCTCCCTGAGGAGCTCTTCAGGTTCCGCCGGCTTGATGATGTACCGGATCGCCCCAAGAGAGAGTCCGAACTCCTCGTCCTTCTTTTCGGTAAATGTCGCGGTGTAGAAGAGGAACGGAATCTGCCGGAGCACCGGATTGTTCTTGCATTCCCGGATCAGCCGGAACCCGTCCATACGAGGCATGAGAACGTCAGAAACAATGCCATCAACCGGGGTGGTACGGAGTTTTTCCAAAGCCTCGATCCCGTTTTTTGCGGTAACAACGGTATACCCCGCTCCTTTGAGCAGTACTTCGAGCATATAGAGATTTTGCGTATTGTCGTCCGCGATCAGGATCTTCATGCTTGCTCCAACCACTGCATATCCTTCTTTTTATTCCTGATTCTTTTGTTCTTCTCCCAGATTTCCTCAAAACAAACCCGGTTCAATCGCACAAAGCCTTCCTTGAGATGTAATAACGTTACCTGATATATTTTTGGATTTCATCTATGATAGTATCCGGGTTGATGGGTTTTTCGACGTACCCGGTGCATCCGGCGGCAAGCGCCCGCTCGCGATCACCAGCCATTGCATAGGAAGTCAGCGCAATAACAGGAATTTTTTCACCGGCGGGAGATGTCCGGATACGCCGCGTCGCCTCATATCCGTCGATACCCGGCAGCTGGATATCCATAAGGACCAGATCCGGGTGTTCCCTGATTGCCATCTCAACCCCCTCCTCTCCGGTGATCGCCTCAATCACTTCATACCCATTCCCTTTTAAGATAAAAGAAATAAGATACCGGTTCTTTTCATTGTCCTCGATGACCAGTGCTTTTGTCATGGTTCCTCCTTCTTCTCGTACGTCACCGGGAAGGTAAACGTGAACACGCTTCCCTCGTGCAGCTCGCTGTTCGCGGTAATATCCCCGCCGAGGAACCGGGCGATTTTCTTTGATAGGTACAGTCCAAGGCCTGTCCCTTCGGTCAGGCGGCCGGGCACCATCACCCGGACAAAAGGGCGAAAGAGCCCCTCCAGATCTTCTTTTTTGATGCCGATCCCGGTGTCCCTGACGCTGATTTCTACCATTACATCTTTCTGTCCGACAGTTACATCGACCCTTCCGGTATCGGTAAACTTGATGGCGTTACTCACAAGGTTCATGATGATCTGTTTAATACGGCGTTCATCGCTGGTGATGGCAAGGGGACCGGGAATTTCAATGGTGAGGACAAGTCCCCGGTCCTGTGCTGCCTGAGCAAAGGTATTCCTCACTTCGTTCATTACGTCAGCAAGATTAAAGGTCGAGGCGCCAGCTTCGATCTTGCCCGCCTCGATCTTGGAGATGTCGATGACATCGTTGATAAGCGCGAGCAGGTGCCGGGCACTATCCTGTACCATACCGAGCTGCTTTTTCTGCTCCGCGTTGATCTCCCCAGCCATCCCTTTTACGAGGATGCCGGTAAAGCCGATGATGGAGTTGAGCGGTGTCCGGAGTTCATGGCTCATGGACGCGATAAACAGCGATTTGAGCCGGTCGAGCTCCTGGAGATGGAGGTTGGCCTCCGAGAGTTCGCGGGTCCGCAAAGCGACCTTCTTCTCAAGATCGCGATGGGATTCGAGAAGAATCTGCTCAGCCCGTTTGCGCTCGGTGATGTCGGTTATAAGCAATAGCACGGCAGGTTCTTCCTGGTACCTGATCGGGACTCCTTGAAGAATAGTGGGGATGATCTCTCCGCTGTTGGTCCTGATATCAATTTCATAGGAAGGTACCTGAGCACCGGATAATCGTGCGCTCATCTTCCTTTCCATCTCCCCTTGCTGATCATCCGTGACAAACGAGAGGATCGGATTTCCGACGACTTTTGACGAAGGAGACCCTAATACGTTCAGCCCGGCCCGGTTGGCGAACCTGACAATCCCCTTACGGTCGTATACTGCGATAATGTCCGGCAGGTTCTCCACAAGGTTGCGGTTGAACTCCTCGCTCTCCCGCAAAGCATCCTGGGTGCGTTTGCGTTCTGTGATGTCTTCGAGAGATCCATCGTAGAACTCCACAAAACCGTCTTTATCCCGGGCAGTCCGGACCGTATCCCTGACCCAGATAATTATCCCATCCGGTCTCCGGATCTGTGTTTCAAACCCCTGGACAATCCCATCACGTTCAATTAACGTTTGTAACGGTTCCCACTCTTTCGGATTCAGATAAATATCGGCAATGCTCATCCCGACCAAAAGGGCCTGATCCGGGTACCCTAGCATCTGTGTCATTGCAGGGTTTACCTCAAGGATTATGCCGGCAGGGGTCGTGCGGTACAGGCCGAAGGGTGAGCCTTCAAACAGATTTTGATACCGGTTCTTTAATTCCCTCTCGCGCCCGGCAAGTTCTGTGGTGACAATCGCTACGGCACCGAAAATAAGGATCTGGAAAAGCAGCCGCACAACAAGAGGAGACTCAAGCAGATTGGATGTACCGATGGCAAGTGAGCCGATGACGAGGCTTGATATCAGTGCAACTGATAAACCGATGATACGACCATAATAGAACGATGCAATAAGGATGGGAATGATAAACAGATCCGCATACAATTCTGCCCACTGGCCGGGCTGGTCCCGTGTCAGGAAAACACCCAGACATGCCGTGACTATTAGAATCAGAATTACAGCAACTCTCGCACCCTCAACCACCCGTTTTTGCAGCAGCATTACCATCGTTCCGTACAATAGAGATACCGTTTCAAAAGCAGGATGAGGATAACGATGGCGATGATGTCAACCATGGATTCTGTTGCAAGGCCAAGAAGGGTTATCCCTACTTTTTCTGCGGGAATAGTTGTGACTCCGGCTCCGACGTAAAAAAGGATATTCAGGGCGTGACCGATCAGGATGGTTGAGGCGGTCAGGAATTCGGAACGGTACTTGCCGGTCCAGCCGGCCACCGCTCCCATGATAGTCTGAGGAATGATTGCAAGGACCGTGTATATTGAACCAGTGAGTAATGATGCTATACCTGTCCCAACACCGCCGGCGACGGCACCGCTCCACGGTCCAAAAAAATAACCGGCAAGAACCGGCAGGATCATATTCAGGGCGATAGTGGCCCCGGGAACAAGCGGATTGGGAATGTACCGTATTACCAGCTGCATTGCCGGATATGCGAGTGTGAATGCAGGAACACCGATCAACTGCTTTCTCTTCTCCGGATCCTTTTTGAGTACGTCCAGAAAGCCGGTCCAGGTGCCCATCAGCGACATCGTTTGATTGGATATTGACTATTCGGTATATATTCATGACTGGTTTGGATCCTCTAACAGAGAGAAGGCCGGGCTATACCTGGGTCTGCACATCTACCCATCGTCCGGACCGGGGATGTGACGAGGATAAAATTATTCGGAAAAATCCGACATGGAAAACAATATAGTATTTTCAGAACAGAATCTGAGATTAATTGATATATCCAAGATACAACCTCTGTCATAATTATGGATTTTAATTTCCAACGACATCGAATCGATAAATTTTCCGAATCTAAGATAATGGACGAACTTGAAAAAGCAGCTATTCATTTTAATTTTTTTGAATTTTCGAAGCGAGATTTTACAAAATTTTCCGGAATGTCTGCATCCACGATACAGAATCATTATGGGAGTTGGAAAAATGGACTGGTAGCGTTAAAAACAAATCTTCAAAAAAAAGGACTAAACTTATTCCCACGTCCTCATGCGCCACAACGCATTTATTCCGATAAAGATTTGTTTGAAGAAATGGGGAAGATATGGCAAAAAGTTGGTCAACGGCCCTCCAGAACTGAATGGGAAATATCAGACCCGAAAATCAGTATTGGTGCTTACAAAAGACGGTTTGGTAGTTGGACTACCGCATGTCAAAAATTTATTGAGTATCAAATGGGTGGAGAAATTTCGTCTGAAAATTTTGTCAGATTTAATGGAGATGAATTCCTTGTTAAAGATAGTAATGAAGCTGATGAATATTCGAGAGAAAAATCTAGAAATGTATCGCTTAGTTTGAGGCTGAAGGTACTCATTCGAGATAATTTCAAATGCGTATTTTGCGGGAAAAGCCCCGCTACTGATTTCGGAACAAAATTACATATAGATCATATCATCCCATTCTCCAAAGGAGGAAAGAGTACTTTAGACAATCTTCAAACGCTTTGCGAAGAGTGCAATCTAGGTAAAAGCGATAGGCAAATCGAGACTTGAAAAGTGGTGCCACCCCGGCCGAGGCTTTAGCTATGATAAAGATCAATAATAAAAGTGCACCGCCTCGAACATCAAAACAGAGTGCGCCGACCGGGACTCGAACCCGGGTTTAGGCGTTGGCAACGCCTAGTGATAACCACTACACTATCGGCGCAGTGTGCTCTAAAGTGTGGTCATTCATAGAATTTAAGTATATCGACATTTCAGGCATAAATGCAGGCGTATTTACCAGTCGGCACTCCCGTAAGACAGGCTTCACAAGATGGAATCATAATCTCCCTGCCGGATCCAAATGACACATCTTAAATTAACCTAATGGCTCTATGTATTGATCAATGATACCGCTCTTCGTGGAGTGCACGGGAAAACGAGTGGTCATTTTCGGGGGAGGAGACGTGGCGGCACGCAAAGCCGGGCATTTTGCACGGGAAGCCGACGTCGTCATGGTCAGCAGGACCTTCGGACCGTCATGTCGGGCGTCTCCGGTCCAGCTGAACACGCTCGATACCCGTATGGCGACAGACGCTGAACTGGGACTTTTCATTGCGCCTGCGTTTCTTGTCATCGGTGCGCTTTCCGATCAGGCCGAGAACGACCGGATCGGTGCACTCTGCAAAGAACACGGCGTCCTTTTCAACAATGCCAATGGGAAACCGGGTGATGTGGTTATCCCGGCAATAACAAACGGGGAGCATTATACTATCGCCGTCAGTACAGGGAGCGAGAGCCCGGCGGTCTCACGATTTATCCGGCAGGAGATCGAGAAGAATTATCCTGCCCTTGACGCCATGGTGGTACTCCAGCACCGACTGCGGGAGACGTTAAAACAACGCATGACTACCCCGGAAATGCGCCGCAGGATCCTCTGGTCAGTACTCCGTGACAAGATCGTATGGACACTGCTTACCGAATCCCAGGACCGGGCATGGGAGCGGGTAAGTGAGAGGTACCTGCATGAATAAGCATGGATCGCGGATAGCCATCGCCGGGGTGAGCCATCATACCGCAGATGTGATGGCACTTGAGGCTTTCCGGTTCGGGGACGAACCGGCATTTCTTGCAGCCGCAAAAAAGAAATTCCAGGGTGTCCTTCTCCTCCAGACCTGCAACCGGGTCGAGATCATTGTCGAAGGCGGCGTTGACACGCTCCGGGAATTCCTCGACGATCAGGGGCGATCGAAATTCTTCCTGTTTGAGGGACGCGAAGCATTGCACCACCTCTTCTCCCTTGCCTCCGGCATCGAATCGATGATTGTCGGTGAAGACCAGATCATCGGACAGCTCAAGAAAGCGCTTGCTGATGGAGAGACTGCCGGTACTGCAAGTACGTTCCTTACACTCTGTATCAACAAGGCCGTCCACGTTGGCATCGGTGTGCGCAAAAATACGAAGATTAACCGGGGTGCCGTCTCGGTCGGCTCCGCCGCCGTTCTTCTTGCCGAATCGGAGATCGGGACGCTTGAGGGAAGGCACATTCTCGTGGTCGGCAGCGGCGAGATGGGGCTTCTTGTGGCTCAGGCGCTTGCGGCAAAGCAGCTGACCGCCATGTACGTCGCGAACCGCACGTTCGGGCGGGCGGTCAAGCTCGCGGAGAAGATTGGCGGAAAAGCAGTCAGGATGAACGAGCTGTACCATTACATCACCCTCTCCGATGTCGTGATATCGTGCACATCGGCACCGCACCCGGTCATCCACAAGGCAGAATTAAAAGAGGCAATGCATGCCCGGTGCTGGCCGGTCGAAGGTCATCCCCGCCCGCTGATCCTAATCGATATCGCCCAGCCCCGGGATGTTGAGGAAGGCGCCGGGAGTATTGACAGGGTCCGGCTTTTTACGATCGATGATCTCCGGCAGGTCAACGAACGGACGATGAGCACCCGTAAAGCTGAGGCAGAACGGGCTGCTGCCCACGTCAGCGATGAACTGGAACACTTTATCCGCCAGCTGCACCGGAAGTCCGCCGATGACTGCATCGCCGCCCTGCATACGTGGGCCGAAGCCGTCAGGCTACGTGAACGGGACAAGGCCCTTGCCCGGCTGGGAAATACCGATGAGCGGACCATGGAAGTGATTGACGATCTCTCCCGGGTGCTCACAAAAAAGATCCTTACGGATGCAACTGCATCCATTCGGGAATGTGCAGAGGAAGGCGATCGCGGTTCTGCAGAAGCGCTCGTCCATGCACTTACCCGGGGCATGACTGGAGCCGAATTGCCTAAAAACGGGGAAACACCCGAATGAGAGTTATCCCGCCACCATGAGAAGAGACGGGATCTAAAAAGAGAGGCTACTATCCCGGCAAAAACCGGGTTTACTCTTTTTTCACGTTACCCGATCTTGTTGTATGCGGTCTCTGCGAGGGTTTTGAGGGTATCATACTGTGTGCCAGGCCCACTCATCCGGATTACTTCGAGGATGTCACCTTTTGCGAAGATCACTTCGGTATATCCCACCGATTGCGCAGATACGCTACTCCCGGAAGAGATCGGTAGTCCGCTATTCTCTGTAGTGGTTGGGGTTACATTCACCGTGGCCGAGAAGGCATAGGTTTCCGGCCCGGTTGCGGGCAGTGGCAGATCGGCATAGGCTAACCCGGTTTCCCGCTGGTCACCGGCATTTACCAGGTTGATGACATCAGGCATATTTGCCGCCGGGTAGACGGTGATGGTCTGGATGATCGTTGTCCCGTTTCCCGGTGAGGAATACGTGGCAACGTAGCCTTCTTGCCACCCGAGATCTTTTGCAACCGAGCCGACTTCACTGTTCGATTTCTGCCGGCCGGATTCCTGCGTGACATTGGCTGGGAGATCGGCAGGGGCAAGCGCGAGCGGTGCAAGCGATATGGTGGCCGTAGAGGTGGCAACCGGCGTCACACTTCCCGAAGTGCTGGATGGAGCAACACAGCCGGCCACCAGGAGAGCAGCACAGACAAGAACGGCGGAAACGGAAAATACCAGTCTCTGCATAAGAATGATAAACCCGGAAAATGGGATATAGGTTCCCGCTTGAGCAGGTACGTGCGAAAGGCCGGCGGTACATGGATAATATAACCATAAATACGATGCATCTGCAATCTGTATCTATCAACGTCCAAGGTATGGTGCCCATGTTCCTACAGCGACGAATGCGGCGGGTACGATCCCGCACGGTTCAACCTCTTTTGTGTGAGACGACCCTGACAAAAAACGATCTCGTCGCCCCCCTCTTTGTTGATGAAACGGCAAAAACCCCGGTGCCTATTGTCTCTATGCCCGGGCAGTCCCGGTACCCGGTCGACGGCATTGCAGCGGTCGCTGGAAAACTCTGGGAACGGGGCATCCGGGCGGTTCTCCTCTTTGGCATCCCGGCGCACAAGGACGAGGCCGCCACAAGCGCCTATGATCCCGAGGGAATTGTGCAGCAAGCGGTCCGGCGGATCAAGGCGGCATACCCTGAAATGGCGGTCATCACTGATGTCTGTGCCTGTGAATACACCAGCCACGGCCACTGCGGGATAGTCGGCAGCACCCGTTGCGGGGAAAAGGATCTCTTAAACGACGAGTCCCTGCTCCTTATGAACCGTATTGCGACAAGCCATGCAGAGGCAGGCGCCGACATTATCGCTCCCTCCTGTATGCTTGACGGCATGGTCCGATCGATCCGGACTGCACTGGATGAAGGAGGGTATGAAGATGTACTCATCATGTCGTATTCGACCAAATTCTCATCTGCCCTGTACGGCCCATTCCGGGAGGCTGCTGAGTCCGGGTTCTCATTTGGTGACCGCACGACCTACCAGATGAACCCGGCAAACGGGCGCGAGGCGTTTCTCGAATCCCGGCTCGATATGGAGGAAGGAGCCGATATCCTGATGGTCAAGCCTGCAGGGCCCTATCTCGATGTCATGGCAGACATTGCCACGCTCGGTCTCCCGGTGGCCGGCTACCAGGTGAGCGGCGAATACGCTATGATAAAAGCGGCCGCGGAAAAAGGATGGATAAAAGAGAAAGAGACAGTCATTGAGACCCTGACTTGTATCAAACGGGCGGGAGCGGATCTCATCATCACCTATTTTGCGTACGATGTGAGCGGGTGGCTGAAATGAAGAGCTCTGAACTGTTTTCTGAGGCCCAGGCCCTGATGCCCGGCGGCGTCTCAAGCCCGGTCCGGGCAATCAAGCCGTATCCGTTTTACACCGTGCATGCGGAAGGTGCCCACATTACAACAGCGGATGGTGGAAAACTCATCGACTGTTGCATGGCCTACGGCCCCCTCCTCCTGGGTCATGCTCACCCGGAGATCAAAAGAGCGATTACCGGACAGCTTGAGAAGGGCTGGTTGTATGGCACGCCAACACCTCACGAACCGGAGTTTGCCCGGCTTATCACCGGTGACCACCCGGGTATGGACATGGTGCGGTTCGTATCAAGTGGATCGGAAGCAACCATGGCTGCAATCCGGCTCGCCCGGGGATTTACCGGGAAGTCCGATATCATCAAGATTGAAGGAGGCTTCCACGGCGCTCATGACGGGGTGCTCGTAAAAGCCGGCTCGGGAGCAACGACGATGGGCGTTCCCGATTCAGCAGGAGTGCCCCGGTCTGTTGTTGCCCACACCCGGCAGCTGCCTTACAATGATGCAGAAGCGCTCGAAGCGATGCTCGCACGGGATCACGACATCGCCGCTCTCATCATCGAACCGGTACTCGGGAATATCGGGCCGGTACTCCCGGAAGACCGTTACCTCAGGGATATCCGGGAGATCACCAAGGCGTACGGCGTCCTTTTGATCTTTGATGAGGTGATCACTGGTTACCGGCTGGGCATCGGCGGGGCGCAGGTACTGTTTGGCGTGAAACCCGATCTCACGACACTGGGGAAGATTGTCGGCGGCGGTCTTCCCATCGGCGCATTCTGCGGGCGGCGGGAAATTATGGCCCTGGTCGCGCCGCAGGGTCCGGTCTACCAGGCAGGGACGTTCTCGGGGAATCCTCTTTCTCTTGCCGCCGGGATTGCAACCGTCCGCTGGCTGCACGATCATCCCGGTATCTATACTGATCTTGACGGGAAGACCCGGGCGCTCGCTGAATCAATTGATAAAGACGGAGGGTCGTTTGTGCGGATTGGATCGATGTTCAAGTACTTCTTCAGGGATAACGCCCCGCGGAACTATACTGAGGTTAAAGAATGCGATATAGGAGCCTTTACCGGGTTCTGGCAGAAGATGCTTTCCCGCGGGATCTTCCTTCCGCCATCACAGTTCGAGACAAATTTCCTTTCTGTTGCGCATACCGGAAAAGATCTTGAGGCTGTCACCGGGGGGTACACTGCGTGTCGGTAAGGATCGGGACCCGGGGCAGCAGGCTCGCGCTTGCCCAGACGGCAACGGTCATAAAAAAGATCCAAGCCCTTGGTATTGAAGTCGAACAGAAGATCATCACGACCGTGGGGGACGAGGTCACCAGTGTCCCCCTTCACGCGATCGGAAAGCAGGGCGTTTTTGTCCGTGCACTTGATGATGCAATCCTCAATAACGAAATCGATTGTGCCGTGCACAGCATGAAGGATATTCCCGCAATCCGTCCCTCAGGTCTGATCACGTCGGCAATACTTCCCCGCGACTCTCCGGCGGATTTCCTTGCGTATACCGGCCCGGTTCAGCGGTCAGGGTGATTGGCACGTCGAGTACCCGGCGCCGGGCCGAGCTCCTGCGCCATGATCCTACCCTGGAAATCAAAGATCTCCGGGGCAATATCGACACACGGATCAGGAAACTCAGCGAAGGCCAGTTTAATGCCATTGTCCTTGCTGAAGCCGGCCTGACACGGCTCGGTATCCGGATTCCGGGTGAAAGGCTCCCCCCGGAAACGTTCGTTCCTTCACCAAACCAGGGAACGATTGCTGTCGTGAGCCGGGCAGATCCCTCGCTTATAGAGGTGCTTTCCGCCCTCGATCACCCGGGCACCCGAAAGGATGTCGCAATCGAGCGGGCAGTAATGGAACAGGTTGGTGCCGGGTGCTATACCCCCATGGGTATTTATTGCCAGGGTGGGCACTTAATCGCTGAAGTCCTCTCGCTCGACGGGAAACGGACGGAACGCATCGAAAAGGACATCAGAACACTAGATGAAGCACGGGCACAGGGCCAGGAACTGCGGAAACAGGCCCATGACCTGATCGCGGATGCATACCACACTCTGGGGATCTCGTATGATGGGTAAAGTCTATCTGGTCGGCTCCGGCCCGGGCGGGACCGGCCTCCTCACCCAGCGGGCAGCCGATATTATTGAAACGGCAGATGTCATTTTCTACGACCAGCTGCCCGGTGAAGAGATCCTTTCTTCCCTGCCGGAGAAGGCTGATAAGATCGACTGTGGGAAATTCGGTGGGAAACACACGCTGGAGCAGCGTGAGATCGAGTCCAGAATGGTCGAGCGGGCCAAAAAAGGCCTCACGATCGTCCGGCTAAAGGGTGGGGATCCCTTCCTCTTTGGCCGGGGTGGCGAGGAGCTGGAGATGGTCCGGGCAGCCGGGATCGAGGTCGAGATGGTGCCGGGCATCTCCAGTGCGCTTGCTGTTCCGGCATCGGTGGGAATCCCGGTTACGCACCGGAAATATGCCTCTCAGGTGACCATCCTTACCGGTCACGAAGACCCGACAAAACCTGCCCCTGCACTCGACTGGAAACTGCTCGCCCGGAGCCGGGGCACGATCGTGATCCTGATGGGAGTGGCAAACCTCGGCAATATCGCCCGTGCCCTTCTCGAAAACGGGAAAGATGCAGGCACACCGGTCGCGATCATCGAACGCGGTCTGCGAAAAGACCGTCGGGTGACGACCGGCCCGCTTTCGGCCATCGGAGATATGGCAGTACAGGCTGAAGTAAAACCTCCGGCGATTATTGTGATCGGCGATGTCGTCCGGTTATATGATCCCCGACAACCGGATCTCATTCCTCCGGGTGATATCTGATGATTGAACAGATTAACAAGTTCGAACGCTTGATCTACATCGTCCTTATAATCCTGCTTGGTGCAGTGCTCATCTTTGCTCTGGCACAGCTGGTTGTCCTGCTTGTCACAGACCTGATAACATCGCCGCCGGGATTACTGACCACTAGTGAAATTGTCGCCGTACTTGGGTCATTTTTACTCGTGCTCATTACCGTTGAGCTGCTGGATACGATGAAGGCCTATATTGCCGACAACGTAGTTCACGTCGAGGTGGTCGTCCTCCTCGCGATCATCGCAATCGCACGGAAAGTGATCCTGCTTGACCCTGCATCAGCTGACGTAGGTGAGCTTATCGGAATCGGGATCATCATTGTCGGCCTTGCTGCCGCTTATTACCTGATCAAAAAGGCCGGCGTCCAGATCGGATCCGGGGCAGATAAAAGGCCAAAGGAAACGATGCCGGCCAAGGAATAACAATCCAGTGATCAGGTTCCGGCTGGTACCAGTTTCCCACCGAACCGGTAACAGTCGTCCGGGACTTCGATCTCGAAGCGCACGCCGCTTCCGTAGCGACCGGTTTCCCGGATCGATACCCCGGTGATCGAGAGGATCTCCCGGCTGATAAAGAGACCAAGGCCGGTATGTTTCCCAAACCCCTTTTCAAATATCTTCTCTTTATCGGTGTCGATAACGCCGACCCCGTCGTCACAGTACATGAGAAGAAGGCCGGTCTCTTGTCTCTTGTACGTGACAGTAATGTGCTTCACGTGCTCGCCGTGCCTAATCGAGTTATCCACCAGGTTCTCGAATACTTTTTCCAGGAGCGGATCGGTGTAGATCTCGAGCGTGTCAGTGGAAATCGTGAGATCGATGCCGGCACTCGCAAGCGCCGGTGAATTAAGGACCATCAGCTGGGCGACATTGTTCCAGATCGGAGCCTTTACGCCGATATCTTCATAGGTCTTGGTAAATTCGATCTGGCGCAGGATGTTATTGGCTACAATCTCTTGATTCTCAAGGTTTCTCTTCAGCTCCGCAGGTGGCTCCATCTTTCTGGAGAGCTCGATATACGCCAGAAGCGCCGTCAGCTGATTCCTGATATCGTGCCGGGTGATGCCGGAGAGCAAGTTCAGCTTCTTGTTTGCCATGACAAAGGCCTTCTGGGAATTGGCCAGCTGCACGTTTACTTCCTTTAATTCGCGGTTCTGGATGAGCACCCGGTTCTGGTACCTCTTCATATTCTCAACGACTTTCCAGATGACGACCGCCACGATAACCAGCATAAGGGCACGGAGGATCGCGGCAAAGGGGATTGCTCCCGGTACAAGGAACAGACTTATGATAATCTCAAGTCCGCCAAAGAAGAGTGCAGTTACCACCGCCAATCGTCCGTACCAGAGGCCGGCAACGACGACGATCAGGTAATAAAACTGGGAATAAACGATCGCGATCCCATCCGCAAAATGGATTAAGCCTTCAAGAAAAATGCCTATGAGAATGAGAATAACAAATACAGATGCTTTCAGATTTTCCGGGGCGTCATAGAAAGAACCTGTTGAATTGCCGGTGTTCAATACATCCTCTCCAGCGGTAAATCCTACAGACTATGTAACAGATGTGCCATATATACCTCGCGGGCAAAATACGGCCATATCATTATTATTTCATATCGTGCCCTTCAGCCGGGGTTTTACAAGCATTAATACATTAACACAACTAAATTTGGGAAGATGGAAGACGCAGTGCCTGCCGGCGGTCCGACACACGACGAGATTATGGCCGTTTCTCTCTTCAAAATGGGCATCACGCGTGACGATATCGTCCTCGATCTCGGGTGCGGGACCGGTAAAGTCTCGATTGCCGCTGCAGATTGTGCAAAAAAAGTCTTCGCGATCGACCGGCGCCCGGAGGCTGTCGCGTACGCGAAAAAGGCGGCCGGAAAGGCCGGGGTAACAAACATAGAATTTTTCTGTGGCGAAGGGCTTGAATTCTTAAAAACCGCCTCGGTATTCGATTGTGCATTTGTCGGCGGCTCACAGCAGATCGAAACTATTCTCCCGCTCCTTGCAAAGAAAGTCCGGAGAGTAATTGTAGTGAACGCCGTACTCGTCAACACTCTTACGACGGTCATTACTACGATGCAGGCACTCGGGATCTTCCGTGAGGCCGTACACGTGCAGGTCTCCCGTTCGCATGCTCTCGGGAAGAGCGTAATGTTCAAACCGATCGATCCAGTGTATATCGTTGTTGGGGCTGGTGCTGCATGCTCGTAGGCCTCGGGCTTGGTCCGGGAAACCCGGAACTCCTGACGCTCCGGGCAGTCCGGCTGCTCAGGGAGGCAGATACCGTCTTTGTGCCGGGACGGATCGCGGCCGATCTCGTCGCACCGTACCGCGACCCGGTCATGCTCGACTTCCCTATGACTGATGACGAGAACCGGATCCGGGAATGTCTTGAATCAAATGCGGAAAAGATTGCCCTGGTCGCACAGGATAGGCTCGCAGTCTTTGGCATCCTCGGCGACCCGAACTTTTTTTCCACGTTCTCGCGGCTCTGCGGCATCATCACAGAGCGTCACCCCGGCATTGAGTTTCGCACTGAACCCGGGATAAGTTCGATCACGGCTTTTGCTGCCGCAGCCGGGATCTCCCTTACCGGTGGATTTCTGGTAACTGACGGTGCCAAACCTTCTGCTCTCATCCGGCTTAAAGCCCGTCATCCGAAAAAGATTGTCGCCGGCCTTAAGGCTGAAGGGTACGAGGAGTTTATTCTCGTCGAACGTATGTTCTTCCCCGATATGAAAGTCTACCAAAACGATGAGATCCCGGAAAAAAGCGATTACATGAGTGTGCTGTACGCGAGGCAATGACTATGGCAGCAAAAAAAGAGGTCTCCTCGCCTAAAGTCTGGTTTGTCGGTGCCGGTCCCGGTGACCCGGGCTTATTACCGTAAAAGGAAAGGAACTGATCAAAAGTGCCGATATCCTGATCTATGCCGGATCGCTTGTGAACCCCGTACTTGTTGAAGAGTCGGGGGCCCGGGTGAAATGTGACAGCTGGGGTATGCACCTCGAAGAAATAGTCGATGCGATGGTGCAGTACGCATGCGCCGGGGAAAAAGTGGTAAGGCTTCACTCCGGCGATCCCTCCCTGTACGGTGCTATCGTCGAACAGATGGAAAGACTCGAAGAGAAGGGTGTGGATGTAGAGGTGGTTCCCGGGGTCTCATCCCTGTTTGCGGCTGCAGCGGCGCTCAGGACCCAGTTGACGCTCCGGGGTGTTTCGGAATCGGTTATCGTTACCCGGCCGGCGGGAAAGACCCTGGAAAAAGACCAGATAGAAGCATTCTCGCGTCTTGGTTCGACTATGGTGATCTTCCTTGGCACAGAAAAACTCGGGGAGATCACCGCGAAACTGGCCTGTCCCCCTGATACACCTGCAGCTGTTGTCTATCATGCGTCGTGGCCTGACCAGAAGGTTGTCCGGGGAACGGTGGCCGATATTGCGGCCAGAGCACACGAGGCCGGTATAGAGCATACGGCACTTCTCCTCATCGGTGGCGTAGTTGGCACAAAAAAGAGGGGCATATCACATCGTATCTTTACTCATGACCGATACTGTAGTGATCGCACTTCCCCGGTTCCTGCCGGACGCCCGGCGGATCGCGGATTTCCTCAACGCGGACATCATAGAATACCGGGCAGGTGTTTTTGCCGAGGCCTTTCCGGCAGCCCGTCGCATCGTCGCCCTGATGTCCATGGGTATCGTGGTGCGCAGTATCGCCCCGCTACTCAAAGACAAGTGGACGGATCCGGCCGTGGTCGTGGTCACTCCTGACTTTTCGTACGCAATCCCGCTCCTCGGAGGGCATCACGGGGCGAACGACCTTGCCAAGGAACTTGCCGGGCTCGGGCTTGTCCCGGTCATCTCAACGGCAACAGAAGCGACGGGCCGGGATTCTGTCGAAGCAATTGCAGACCGCTCCGGCTGCGATATCGTCAACCGCGATTCGACCCGCATAGTTAATGCAGGAATACTGGACGGCAGAGCAAAGATCTATTCCGTTCCCGGCCCCGGGATCGTCATTGCAGGCCCGGATGTGTCGCTGCTCGTGCACAAGGGTGAATACATGATCGGTATTGGGTGCCGTAAAGGAGTGAAGGCGGAAGAGGTAACACGGGCGATAAACGAAGCACTGGCGCAGGCTGGCATCGCCCCGCAGGATATCATGATGTTTGCAACCACCGCAAAAAAATGCGACGAGACCGGCCTCCGCGATGCAATTGCCGCAATCCCTGCCAATTTAATATTCCTTGACGACGACACTATTAATGCGCAGGTGCCCGAAACACCATCAAAAGCAAAAAAGATTGGCCTTGTCGGGGTCGCAGAACCGTGTGCGCTTGCGGTCTCAAAACACCGGGATCTTATTATGAAAAAGACGGTTTTTACGAAGGTGACGATTGCCATTGCCCGCTGAACATCAGTCAAACGGTCTCTGGATCGTGGGGATCGGTCCCGGGTTCCCGGAGTATATGACCGGCCGTGCTGCTGATGTGCTCTCCCATGCAGAATACGTGATCGGAAACGACAGTTATCTTGACGCGATCCAGCCGCTCCTTGACGGCAAGCAGGTGATCCGGAGCTCGATGGGAAAAGAGGTCGAACGGGCCAGAAAAGCCATCGAGCTTGCACAATCACACCCGGTTGCTATTGTCTCCGGCGGGGATGCCGGCGTGTATGGGATGGCCGGAATCGTGCTTGAAGTGCTTGAGCATTCGGGCGCAACCATCCCGGTAGAGATCGTACCCGGCGTCACGGCGGCAAACGCTGCCGCGTCTCTTACCGGGTCCCCTTTATCCGGGGATTTCGCAGTTATAAGTCTCTCGGATCTTCTTACGCCACTCGAGGTGATCGAGCAGCGGCTCGATGCGGTCTTCTCGGTCGGGATGCCAGTGGTGATCTACAATCCCCGGAGTCGTGGTCGGCCGCATAATTTTGCTCTCGCCCTTGAGCATGCAAGGAAATACTATCCGGCTACAGTGCCGGTTGCGATCGTAAAAAATGCCCTTCGCAAGGGAGGGACAAAACCTGTTATCACAACGCTCGGTGAGATCGAGCATATGATTGATGAGGTCGACATGCACACGACAGTTATTATTGGCGGGAGCGAAAGCAGAATATGGAGGATGGGTAACGATGTCAAAGGAATCATCACGCCACGCGGGTACCACCGCAAATACGTATATTGATTTAGGTGCAACCACCCCGGAGGCTTACGAGATCTCCAAGACCTCGCGCATGCTTGCCCGGAAAATGGTAGGAGACCGGACTCCCGAAGACCGGGTGCGCCAGCGATGCTCCGTCGCCGTAGGGGATTTTGCCATGGCCGATCTCCTGCGATTCAATGCCGAGCCGGTGACGGCAACGGTCAGGGCGCTGAAGACCGGGCTCCCATCATCACCGACATCCGGATGGTACAGGTGGGGATCCAGAAGAACGGGCACCAATCGGAGATCCTGTGTGCACTGGATTATGGCGACGAGATTGCCCGTGAGAGGGGGATTACGAGGAGTTCTGCCGGTTTTGTTGCTCTCCGGGACCGGATGCCGGGTGCCATTGTAGTTATAGGAAATGCCCCGTCTGCCCTCCTTACCATCTGCGAAATGATAAAGGAAGGTATCCGCCCGGCGGTCATTATTGGTGCACCGGTCGGTTTTGTCAACGCAGCGGAATCAAAGGCTCTCCTCCGGACCCTTGAAATCCCCTCCGTTTCGACCGAAGGCACCCGGGGAGGAACTCCCGTAGCGGTCGCAGCTATCAATGAATGCATTACCCTGCTGATCGAGGGAGCGGGGTCATGAGAGACCCGGTCACCGGTTTCATCTATCCCGAAGGCTGGCAGGAGAAGGTCTCCGATATCCAGGAACTCGATCGTGTTTCACAGGGTTTTGCGGTCCTGACGGCATCGGGCACGATCCTCCGGCGTGGGTTCACGACGGGGACTACGGCTGCTGCCGCATGTAAGGCTGCTATCCTTTCCCTTTCCGGTGCTGTTTCGCAGGTCACCGTAAAACTTCCCTGCGGTCTGGTGGCAGACCTTCCTGTTACAGCCCGGGCCGGAGAGGCATCATGCAGGAAATATGCCGGGGACTATCCTTCGGATGTAACGGCAGGTATTGAATTTGTAGCAGAGGCCGCTGTCGCAGAGAAGGGTCTTTCCCTTGTACCGGGACAGGGCATCGGCCGGTTTGTCCGCGATACGCCCCGGTACCCGAAAGGGGCGCCTGTGATTAGCGAAACACCGCTTGCCTGCATTCTTTTTTCCATGCAGGAAGCCCTCGATGAAAGTTGTCTTCCGGGTGCTACGGTCAGGCTCTCGATCCCTGATGGCGAACGTATCGCAGAAAAGACTCTCAACCCCCGGGTCGGGATCGAAGGCGGGATCTCCGTTCTGGGATCGACCGGGCTTGTCGAACCATGGGACGACCATCTGGAAGCGTCCGTCCTCACCCGGGTTGCCGGTGCATCTCACATCGTCATTACTACCGGGAGGGTCGGGCTCCGGTACTCGCGTCTTCTCTTCCCGGATTCGCGAAGTTGTGCTCGTCGGGGGAAAGATCGGCGAAGCATTGTCTGCTGCGAAAGGTGAGGTAACACTCTGTGGGCTCCCTGCGCTGATTTTAAAATATATCGAGCCACATATCTTGGAGCAGACAGGCTACAAGACTGTTGAGGAACTGGCTGCATCGCTGGTTTTTGTGCAGGTTGCCACGCCAATCCTTGCAGCGTACAGAAAAGAACATCCTGATATCCGGGTTGTGCTTGTGAATAGGGATGGAGAGATTATCGCGGAGAGTCCATGAAGATCGTCGGGGTGGGATGTGGGCCGGGGATGGTCACGGAACAGGCTTCACAGGCTATCAGGTCGGCCCGTTTTATCTATGGGTCTGGCCGGGCCATCGAAATGGTGCGAAAACTGATCCCGAAGAACTGCACCGTAAGGTCTATCAGCGATTACCGGAACCTCTCGCAGCTGCCTGAAAATGCCGTAATTCTCTCGACCGGCGATCCCATGCTTGCCGGCCTTGGCTATCTGCCCGGTGAAGTGATCCCCGGCATCTCGTCGCTCCAGGTTGCTGCCGCCCGGTTGCACATCCCGCTCTCCCGGGTCGCTGTGATCGTTGCTCACGGGCGGGGTCATGACCGGGCAATGCAGGAAACCATTGAAGAACTGCGCCGGGAAAAAATTGTTTTTCTTATCGCGGACCCCAAATTTGACGTAATAGAATTGTACCGTCGCCTCGGGACGATGGGACTGTATGCCTCGATCAGGATTGCGATCTGTGAAAACCTCGGTTATCCTGACGAGCTGATCTTGACGGGCGACCTTACTGCTCCCCCTTTGCCAAATGCAGATCTCTATTCGCTTGTTATCGGTCAGTTTGGGCAATGAACAGGGTGGAAATCGAGGATAGCTCGTTCCTTGAAAAGCACGTAATATCGATGGTAATAACCCAAAATGGAAGACAATATAATTCAAAAAACTTCCCGGGATATGCTCCATGTCCCTTCCCACAGTGATGCCTATTTATCTGAAGTACCAATATGAACTGGTATGCATGTTCAGGAACTTAAAAGCCCGAAGATTAAAGGAATACTTCTTGGGATCATCGTCACGTTTATCGTAACCGTGATAGGTAATCCACTGGCTTTCGCTCTCGCCGTTGGCATTATTTTCGGCCTGATGGCCTACGTTATCCTGAATGATAGCAAAAAAGGGAAAGCATCCGGTAAAGACCGGTTGAAACGGCAACGCGATGTATCATTATACAAAAAATGCATTTTTTT
Organism: uncultured Methanoregulaceae archaeon; assembly: GCA_963737635.1. Taxonomy (GTDB): domain Archaea; phylum Halobacteriota; class Methanomicrobia; order Methanomicrobiales; family Methanospirillaceae; genus Methanoregula. The sequence goes on along the minus strand of CAVTTL010000001.1, from coordinate 1,843,053 downwards.
AACCCGGGCCGTCGTAAGATCTCATTTTTTCCCGTTAAATGATTTTACGTGTCCTGAAAGGTAACTGGCACTCACGAACTCACCATAATCACTTTTTTTCGGATAGGACAGTCTTTGCACCGGATACCACACGCAATGCGACAACAGATTCATGATTCAAGCGGGGCAATCATCAGGTGATGACGGATATGCGAAGCGACAAGGTCAGGAAGGGGTACGAACGGGCTCCAAACCGTTCGCTTCTGCGATCGCTCGGTGTCACGGAACGGGAGATGGAACTCCCTTTTATCGGAATTGCCAATGCGTATAATACCATTGTGCCCGGCCACACTCATCTGCGCCAGCTCTCAGACAAGGTACGTGAAGGCATTGCCGCGGCCGGGGGCGTTCCGTTTGAATTCGGGGTTATTGGTATCTGTGACGGGATTGCCATGGGACATGAGGGAATGAGATATTCGCTTCCCTCGCGGGAGAATATTGCCGACTCGATCGAACTTATGGCACAGGCGCATCGTTTCGACGGCCTTGTGTGCGTCGGCACTTGTGATAAGATTGTCCCCGGCATGCTCATGGCCGCAGTCAGAACGAATATCCCGACAGTCGTGGTCACCGGGGGAGCGATGCTCCCGGGCAGCATGGACGGAAAAGATCTCTCGCTTATCGATGTGTTCGAAGCTGTCGGAAAAGTCGCTGCAGGAGTCATGGATGAGACATCGCTTAAAGACATGGAATGCTGCGCCATGCCAGGGTGCGGGAGCTGCCAGGGTCTTTATACCGCAAATACGATGGCCTGCATGACCGAGACCATGGGATTGTCTCTCTCCGGCTGCGCAGCAATCCCAGCGGTGGACGCAGCGAAACTGCGGATAGCCCGGGAGAGTGGCGAGGCTATCATCTCGCTGGTAAAAAAGAATGTCACACCGCGTGACATTGTCACAAAACAGAGCCTGGAAAATGCGATCCGGGTAGACATGGCGCTTGGCGGTTCCACTAACACCGTGCTCCATCTCATGGCGATTGCCACCGAGGCGGAGGTACCCCTCTCGCTTGAAGATTTCAATCGTATTGCCGATGAGATCCCGCATATCTGTTACATGCTTCCCGCGGGTCCCCATTCAATGCAGGCGCTGTACCGTGCCGGTGGTATTCCTGCGGTTCTCAAACGACTTCAAAAGCATCTTGATAACTGTCCCACGGTCTCCGGGGTGACCATTCACCGGATCGCAGACGAGGCGGAGATACACAATGAGGAAGTTATCAGGAGTCTGCATGCACCGGTAAACGCCGCAGGCGGTCTGCGTATTCTCTTTGGATCCCTTGCACCGGATGGATCGGTCGTCAAATCTGCCGCTGTCCCCAAAGAGATTTGGAAACACACGGGTCCTGCCCGGGTCTTCGATGCAGAGGAGCCTGCGATGGCTGCTATACTCTCCCGGCAGATCCATGAAGGGGACGTTCTCATCATCAGAAATGAGGGGCCGCGTGGCGGCCCGGGCATGCCGGAGATGCTCTCAGCGACGTCAGCCCTGATGGGTGTTGGCTACAAGAACGTTGTTCTTATTACTGATGGCCGCTTTTCCGGAGGGACCGGGGCCCCTGTATCGGACATGTCGCCCCGGAGGCGGCAGTGGGAGGGCCGATCGCTTTTGTACGTGATGGTGATCGCATAGCAATCGATCTTTTTGCAAGAACGATCGATCTGCTGGTTGATCCCCAAACGCTTGAATTCCGGAAAGCAACATGGAAGCCTCCGGTAAAATCGCTCACAGGTGTCCTTGCCCGGTACGCAAAGACCGTGGAACAGGCAAATCTTGGCGCAGTGCAGCGATAGCCGGCTGATCAGGAAACACGTATTTTTCCGGCGTCGGGCAAATGGTTTCCTGACAACCCTTTTGACTCAAGAAAGTTCAGGGAGTTTCCGGGGTTACCGGCTGTCTGGCCGGTGCCGCAGGTTCCCCGTGTTCGTACACAAGCGCCGCATACCTGCTTACAAAGAGGATAAAGGGCGGATACAGGATGAGGGCAGCGATCAGGAAGAGGACCCCGCCACAGACCGGGATGAAACTGAGGATGTGGACAATCATCCACAAGATGATGCCGATAATGCCGATGATGATTAACGCAGCGATATAACTTAACCAGCCGATCCTACCGATCGTGGCAAGGATCGCCGAAAAGTTGAATCCTTCGCCAATCTTCCCGGTCCTTGCAAATCTGACGGTCCCGATAAACGAGAAGATGGTTATCACAATAGCGACAAGTCCTGCCACGATCAGAATGGCGGCCATCGAAACAGCTGCAGACATCAGCTGCGGATGGGACGTCAGCCATTGTTGAGTCTGGGCCTGGGTCATGGTCGCAAAGTCCATCGCATATCCTCCCGAGGATACGAATGCAGAGACCAGCGGAAGAAACGCCGCCACCACGAGCAGGATGATGGGGAGGGCATAGACCACGCTTACGACGAGAAGTTTAAGCCCGTCGATAAACATCCTGCCCCATTCGGTCAATTCGGGGGCCGGTTTCTCCCCACGGTAAATCCGTACCACGTACCCGAGAATCAACGGGAAAATAATCAGGCTGACTATCAGGAGCAGCCAGCGTTTCCATTGTCCCCACACACCCTCCTTTGCATAGGAGAATGAATCTTCAAGCATCGTACCGAATTCCATACCTATCACGTATTCTGTAGCGTTAGGATGCGAACGTTAAAAGAATATCTTGTCAAAAAACGACAGGAACGATTCCTACATCACTATGAAAAATATTATGCGGTCCCGACACTGTCGTAAACCTGGGTGAGGTACCGTGCTTCGAATACTGCGAGAACCGGGAGGACGACAAGCAGGAGGATAGCGGCGATAACCAACCCCACAATTGACAATGCAAGCACGAGTCCTGCAATGATGACCCAGAGAATGAGGGAGGGTATGCCGACTACAATAGCAACAACGATAAGTGCAAGGATGTAGTTGAGCCAGCCAATCTTTTTTATAGTGGCAATAATCTGGCCGAAATTGAAGGCTTCGCCAACGTTTCCCGTTCGTGCAAACCGGATGAAGCCGATAGGTGAGATGATGGCGATGATGATGGCAACAACTATCAGGAGAACTGCAAGAATGCCAGCACCTGCTATACCGGTCATCATAGCTGCCGGGTTTCTTCCCATCGTTGATACAAGGGCTGTGCCTACAATGAGTAGTTCAAGGATAATGACCGGAATGGCGTAGATTACCCCGATAATCAGAAGAAGAATGCCGTCAACGAAAATCTTAATCCAGTTTTCAACTTCAGGGGCAGGATTTGTTCCACGGTACACATTGAGGATATATCCCATCAGGGGGATGGTCAGGATAAGCGTGGCAACCATCAACAGCAGCCAGTTGTTCACCTTGTCGATAACACCCTCTTTTACGTAGGTATAGGAGTTCCCGATCAGAGTTCCATAATCCATTTCATTCACCTCGTGACCATACAAGCCACAAACGATATATATGGGTTATAATAACTTCGCAGAATAAATAGATATTTCAAAATTCGGCTTAAAAACAAAAAAGATCAAAAAATTATCAGTGTCTGAAATACCTCACCCCGGTAAACACCATCGCTACATTCAGCTTGTTTGCAACTTCGGTGACCTCTTTGTCCCGGATGGATCCTCCGGGCTGCACAAGCGCAGTGGCACCGGCTTCTGCCGCAACCTCCAGAGTATCCGGGAAGGGAAGGAATGCATCTGAAGCAACGGCGGAGCCTGAAAGCGATGCACAGGCTTTCTCGATTGCAATCCTTGCTGAGTCCACCCTGCTCATCTGCCCGGCTCCGATACCGAGGGTGCGCTTCTGGTCAGCAAAGATAATCGAGTTACTCTTGGTGTGCTTACAGACTTTCCAGGCGATTCGCAGAGCCTGCATCTCATCTGTAGTAGGATCGCGATCGGTGATTACTTTCCAATTTTCCTGGTAAGGAGCGGTCCTCTGAATAAGAATACCGCCATCGATAGTGCGTACTTCATCGGCATTTACCCGTTCCGGGAGGAGGAGCACCCGCATATTCTCTTTTGCTTTCATAGTGTTAAGCGCATTCTTGGTGAATGATGGTGCTACCACAACCTCAACAAAGGTTGAATTGATCTCTTCTGCGCATTCTTTGTCTACTTCACGGTTCAGGGAAACTACCGAGCCGTACGCTGATGACGGGTCGACTTCGCGCGCAGTCAGGTATGCGTCAAGAACATCGGTACCGATAGAGACCCCACAGGGATTGTTGTGCTTGACAATCACGGCTGCAGGTTCTTCAAATTCTGCTAACAGGGATGTGCCTGCATTAACGTCGAGATAGTTGTTATAGGACATCTGTTTGCCCTGGAGAGGTTCCGCAGCCGCGACACCGGCAGTACCATAAACCGCAGCCTGCTGGTGCGGGTTCTCACCGTACCTAAGCATCCGCCCGTTGGTATACTGGAGGGAAAGGGTGGGAGGAAACGTCATATCAAGATTCGAAAGGTAATTACTGATAGCAGCATCGTAAGCAGCGGTCCGGGCGAATGCCTTTTTGGCCAGCATCAGCCGCTGTTCCTGGGAAAAGCCGGCATCGCTGATGGTTTTGATCACTGAAGGGTAATCTGCAGGGTCGACAACCACCGCCACATCCTTGAAATTCTTTGCCGCAGCCCGGATCATGGCCGGCCCTCCTACATCGATATATTCGATAATCTTGTCGAGCACCATCGATCCGCTCGCCATGCGCTCAAAGGGGTACAGGTTCACAACCAGCAGATCGATACGGTTGATCCCGTATTTTGTCATGACCGCATCGTCGATGTGGCGGCGTCCCAGGAGACCTCCGTGGACTTTAGGGTGAAGCGTTTTGACTCTTCCGTCCATCATTTCCGGAAAACCAGTATAACTCGACACTTCGGTAAAAGGGACTCCCGCCCCGGCAAGTGTTGTGCCGGTCCCTCCGGAGCTCAGGATACTGAATTTGTTTTTGACCAGCTCCTGTGCCAGCTCAACGACACCGGATTTATCCCATACTGAAAGAAGCGCCCATTTCATGGTGTAGTGTATGCGGAGCAAAGCCAAAAAAAGGTATGCAAAATGACCGGAAATCCCGGATAACCAAAGGCGATTGTATAAGATCAACAGGTATCCTGTACCTAATAGTTGCCGAGCCCTATGACTTCCCGGTAAAACCACTTGCCGGGCCGGTTTGAGAGATTTCCCGGTCAAGACCCAATCCTTCCGATAAAAACCATTAATTTCACAGATACAGTCGGCAGTACTTACGCAAATATTATATAGAACCACAATTCAATAGATAGTGGAACATCGAATGGGATGGACTATGGAAGATCACGATTCTACTCCAGTGCACGACGATAATGAAGCATCGCCGGAGATTCCGGTATCGCCGCCTCAGTCGCGTGACGAACTCGCGGAGCAGAAAAAGCGGTGTGAGGATTTAAACGACCGGTACCTCAGGCTTGCAGCAGATTTCGACAATTACCGTAAGCGGACCACCCGGGACCACGAAGCTCTGGTGCAACGTGCAAACGAGCGATTGGCCGTTGACATCCTTGAAGTCGTGGATAATCTGGACCGGGCACTCAAAGCTGACGATGATCATCTCCGTACCGGTGTGGAACAGATCCACCAGCTGCTTGGCGGGATTCTTGCACGACAGGGTATTTCGCCCATAGATGCACTAAAGAAGTCGTTTGATCCCGGTGTACACGAGGCAGTCGCGCATATTCCCTCTGATGAAACAGAAGGAACAGTGGTTGATGTCTTGTCTCCCGGGTACCGGATGCACGACAAAGTGATCCGGTTCGCAAAAGTCGCAGTATCCAAAGGAAACACATCGCACGATGAAATGGATATTTGAATAATAAAAAATGAGCCGATAAAAAGAGGATTGATTCATATGGCAAACGAGAAAATTCTGGGTATCGACCTTGGGACCACCTTCTCCTGCATGTCGATCATGGAGGCGGGTAAACCCATCGTTATACCTAACAGTGAAGGAGCCCGAACAACCCCGTCTGTTGTTGCTTTTACCAAAGATGGGGAGCGCCTGGTCGGAAGCCTTGCAAAACGCCAGGCTGTGACTAACCCCCAGCGTACCATCCAGTCCATCAAGCGGAAGATGGGAACATCCGAGAAAGTAAAAATTGGCGATAAGGATTACACGCCTCAGGAAATCTCCGCGATGATCCTCCAGAAACTAAAAGTTGATGCTGAGGCGTACCTCGGGGAAAAGATCACCAAGGCAGTCATTACCGTACCCGCTTACTTCAACGATGCACAGAGACAGGCCACGAAAGATGCAGGAAAGATTGCCGGCCTTGAGGTCTTACGTATTATCAATGAACCGACGGCAAGCGCTCTCGCGTATGGTATTGACAAGGAGCATGATGTAACGGTTCTCGTCTACGATCTTGGCGGCGGGACATTTGATGTCTCCATTCTTACGATGGGAGATGGCGTGTTCGAGGTTAAGTCTACTGCGGGCAACAACCATCTCGGCGGAGACGATTTCGACAAACTGGTGACTGATTATCTCGTCGATGAATTCAAAAAGAAGGAGGGCATTGACCTCAAAAACGATATCTATGCCATGCAGCGCCTGCGCGATGCGTCTGAGAATGCAAAGATCGAACTCTCCCAGCGTCAGACGACGAATATCAACCTGCCGTACATCACGACGGATGCTACCGGACCGAAATTCCTCAATATCGATCTCTCCCGTTCAAAACTTGAACAGTTGATCGGTGATCTCGTCGCTTCGACCGAGGGCCCGGTCAAGCAGGCTCTCAGCGATGCAAAGCTTGAGCCAAAGGATATTGACCACGTTCTTCTTGTCGGTGGATCCACCCGGGTCCCACTTGTGCAGGAAACCGTAAAGAAACTGCTGGGAAAAGAACCTGATAAGGGTATCAACCCTGATGAATGCGTGGCGCTGGGCGCCGGTATTCAGGGTGCTGTACCTGACCGGTGAGACAAAAGATATCGTGCTTCTCGATGTGACCCCGCTCACACTCGGTATTGAGACTCTGGGGGGAATTGCGACCAAACTCATCGAACGTAATACCACTATCCCTACCCGCAAAAGCCAGATCTTCTCGACCGCGGCCGATGGTCAGACCAGTGTCGAGATCCACGTCGTTCAGGGTGAACGCGCCCTTGCAAAGGATAACTTCACGCTGGGTAAGTTCCAGCTTACCGGAATCCCACCGGCCCCCCGTGGTATCCCGCAGATCGAAGTCACCTTTGACATCGATTCGAACGGTATCATCCATGTATCAGCAAAGGATCTCGGGACGGGTAATGAGCAGGCAATCTCCATCAAAGGAGACAAGAAACTCTCCGATGAAGATATCAAAAAGATGATGAACGCCGCAAAACAGTTCGAAGCCGAAGACAAGAAAAAGAGGGACGAGATTGAGATTCGTAACCAGGCAGACACGGCAGTCTTTACGGCAGAAAAGATGATCAAGGAGAGCGGCGACAAACTCGATGCAGCAGATAAGCAGAAAATCGAAGAAGGCGTCACTGCGGCAAAGACCGCCCTTTCCGGGGATAACCCGGACGAGATCAAGAAATCCATGGAGACACTGACTGAGGCAGTCTACGCAGCGACCACAAAGATCTACCAGAAGATGCAGGCTGAACAAACGGCACAGCAGCCAGGGAGCCAGCCGGAAGGCGGTTCCGGCCCGTCAGCGTCCGAACCGGAAAAGACTTCCGACGACAACGTTGTCAACGCAGACTACAAAGTCAAAGACGAGTGAACATAAATGGTATCGGGCGATTACTATGACACCCTCGGAGTACCGAGAACTGCCGACGAGAAAGAGATCCAGAAGGCCTATCGCAACCTCGCCCGGAAATACCACCCGGATGTTTGTAAGGACCCGGGAGCAGAAGAGAAGTTTAAGTCTATAAACGAGGCGTACAGCGTTCTCTCTGATGCCCAGAAGCGGGCACAGTACGATAATATGGGCCACGAGACGTTTACCAATGCCTCGAAAGGATCCTATACCGGCGCGGGCGGTGCCGGTAGTGGAGGCTTCTCATCTGACTTTTCAGGTTTTGGGGATATTTTCGACTTCTTTGGCGGGAGCCAGCGCAGGTCCGGCCCTCAGCCCGGCGCCGATCTCCTGATGCGTATGCAGATAACGCTTGAGGAAGCGGTTGCCGGTACTGATAAAGAGATCGAGGTTCTGCATAGCGAAGCCTGCGCTACGTGCGGTGGATCGGGAAGTGAAACAAAAAAGACCAACGTCTGCCCCCGTTGTGGCGGAAGCGGGCAGATGCGCCAGACCCAGCAGTCCGTGTTTGGCCAGTTCGTTCGCATGACTTCCTGTACTATGTGCGGCGGCAGGGGCAAGATCCCGGAGCGGCAATGCCGTGAGTGCCACGGCTCGGGACACACCCGGATCAAACGCAGGGTCACGGTTCATATCCCTGCCGGGGTTGACAGCGGGATGCGCCTGAGAATGGAAGGCTACGGTGAAGCAGGAGATTATGGTGCGCCAAAAGGGGATCTCTTCATCGAAATGTATGTGCTTCCTCACCCACGGTTTGAACGCATCGGTGACAACCTCGAGACCGTGATCGAGATTACCCCGGCGCTTGGCGTTCTTGGAACCACTATTGAGATCGAAACAATTGACAAACGTCACATCGATCTGAAAGTTCCGGCCGGCATCCAGTATAACACGGCGCTCCGGATTGCCGGTGAAGGGGTCAAGAGGCGCGGGAAACATGGCGATCTCCTTATCCGGGTAAAGATCGTTACCCCCAAAGGAGTGTCCGGCGAGATAAAGGATCTCTACCAGAAAATTGCCGAACTTGAGGGCCACGACATCAAAGCAGGCGGTATCTTCTCCGGTATTATGGGAAAGAAAAAAGGGAAGAAATAATCATTTTATTGTAGTTTCTTTCCGAGTTTTTTATCAGATGTTTCAAAAAACCATATCGCTCAATACTTTTTACCTTTTGGTTAACCGGAAAGGTACCCTTACGCAGGACTTCACCCATAAGTAGCCTTATCCATGAGTAAAATAAGACCATTTTCAGATGTGTGGTGAAATCGGTGGAACTGTTTGACAACCCAAAACACCGGACTTATATTATCCTTGCACTCCTCGTCATCTCATCCGTATTTATGTTCTGGCTTCGGATTATTCCGTTGCTTAATCTCGGTAATGGCGATGTGTTCAATCTTGTCCAGCCCGATGACCCTATGTATGCCCTTCGCCAGATCGATCTGACGCTTGCAAATTTCCCAAACTACGCGTGGTTCGACCCGATGACCCAGTATCCCGTTGGGTCAACGGTATATTGGGGACCACTTTTGACATATCTTTGTTCCATCGCAGCAATTATAGTCCATGCAACAACCCCGTCCGAGATCATTACCGTCGCGCTCTTTATTCCTGTTCTGGAAGCGGTGGCAATGGTATTTGTCATGTACTGGCTGGGAAAAACGGTTGCTGACTGGAAGACCGGTCTGTTTGCTGCATTTATGATATCCGCAGTATCTGGACAGTTTTTCTTCCGTTCGATGTACGGATCCCTGTACCATCATATCGGTGAAACCCTGTTCAGTTCGCTTTTCTGTCTTATCTATCTCTATACCTTACTCAAGGCAAAAAAGACAAAAATCGTGCTTGCCGATCTCTCAACCTACAAGGAAATTCTCTTGTTCTCTTTCCTTTCCGGCATTGCATTCTTTGTAGGATTGCTTAACATCGAGACCATGATTGTCTTTGCCCTTATTACTGCTGTTTTTATCTTTGTCCAGGCAGTAGTCAATCATCACCGGTCCATTTCAAACCTGTATCTCGCCCTCGTCAATACCGTAGTGTTCGGGGTTGTCATAATCTGCCTTTTACTGTTCGGCTTCAAGGATACCGGGCTGGATCTCTCCCGTTATACATTGGGGCCAATTCTTGCATACGGTCTTCTCATTGCAGCCGCCATCTTCCTTTATCTCTGGTCAGATTACCTCAAAGACAAGAAAAAATATTATTACATCGCATCGCTTGCCGGGATCGCCATCCTGTTCTCAGTGGTGCTTGCTCTCTTGTTCCCGGCATTGTTCTCTGAGTTCACCAATGGCATTGCGGGATTCTTCGGCCAGGCGCCCATCATCTCGACCGTTGAAGAAGATATTCCCTGGAGCCTGGCCCGGGCATGGTCAACCTTCAATTTCGGCCTGATCCTTGCCGCCGGTGGTATCCTAGTGCTTATATGGCAGACCATTAAAAAGGAGGAGCAGGGAGAGGTATTCGTTCTCATCTGGTCCGTTGCCATGTTAATCTGTACTATCCAGCGGATCAAGTACGAGTATTATTTTGCCGTCAATATCGCTCTCCTCTCGGCTATCTGCCTTGGGACTGCCTGGTACTATGGCTCAGGGCCGGTGTTTAACAGGCTCCGTGCCTTGTTTGACGGTAGTTCTCCAGAAGAAGCGACCCGCGAACCGGTAAAACGGGAAAAGAAAGGACGTAAATCTGCAAAAGCAAGGAAATCTGCCCCCAGCTATGATGGGTGGCCGGCCACGATTATTTTCCTCGTTGCGGTCATCCTTGCTGTACTTTTCATCCTCACTTCAGTCATGACAAACTATGAACTCTCGGCCAGTGATACCGGTGGTATCAATCCGGACTGGAAGGAGTCGCTTTCATGGATGGCGAATAACACTCCTGACACTGGCGTGAATTATTATGCGATCTATGACAAAAGCACGTTTGCTTACCCTAATACCTCCTACGGGGTGATGTCATGGTGGGATTACGGCCACATGATAACTTACATTGCCCACAGGATTCCCAATGCCAATCCCTTCCAGGCTGGGGTCACCGGACCCAATGGGTCCGCCGCATATTTCATGGCGCCTTCGGAAGATATTGCAAATGCAATTCTGGACCATGATGGGACCCGGTATGTTATCACCGATGTCGAGATGGATACCGGAAAATTTTACGCGATGTCAACCTGGTACAACCTTATGAATGCCACCGCAACTCCCGGAACCTACCAGTTGACGCTGCTTACCCCAAGTCCTTCAGATCCCAATGTATACGATTCCGTAGTACTCAACGAGCCATCGTACTACCCCACCATGATCTCCCGACTCCATAACTTCGACGGTTCGATGGTTTCAGCGGGTTCTGCATATTATGTTGAGTATTCGGATCCGTCGATTACCCAGACGTCGCTTCCTGAGCTTGTCAATGACAGGGAAATGAACGCATCTGACGCTATAAGCGCTGCTGCACAATACAATCAGGGTGCGCAGCCTGGTTATCATGCCGTTGCGGTGAATATTCAATGTTGGTTACCGCTTACCGATATTCCGGCACTGCAGCACTACCGTCTTATTCACGAATCACCCACAACGGCGTTCAGCTCCAATACTACGGAGATACAGTATGTCAAGATTTTCGAGTACGTCAAAGGTGCCCATATCAAAGGATCCGGTATCATTGATGTCCCGCTGGTCACCAACACGGGAAGGAACTTCACTTACCGGCAACAGAGTGTAAATGGGGAATTCGTTGTGCCCTATGCAACAACCGGAAACAAAACCGATGTGAAGGCAACCGGCCCATACCGGATTGAAGGAACTACTACCACCTTTGATGTATCAGACACCGCAGTTGAACAGGGTCTTACTATCAACTAAATCCTTTTTTCGTTGTCTTTTTGTTGTCGCTCCCCGGAAATGCAGCGATGGGATGACATGACCGGTTTTTCCGTCGGATTTTATCGATATCAGCGTCAAAATCGGCTTTTTTTTAAGAAATTCGCACAGGTATTTGTGGGTAGCCGACTCATATTTCCCAAGATGATGCTCCTTTTTGAGCTCTCGGGTGAAAATCCGACGCTTCCCTGCGCCGAAATTGAATGTGTCGCATCAGTCATTGACTCTCGCCCTCAGGTCGCTGTTGCCGAATGCCCACAACCCCAGGAGGCCCGGCGCCTTGCCATGACCCATGTCGTGCTTGAGTATCTAGGTGAGTGTGCTCCGGACAGCAGGTCGTTCCGGGATCTCCTTTCTGATCTTTCTATCACGACTTCCCAGCCTTTTGCCGGCCGGGCCAAGCTGATACACGAAAGCTGCCAGGAGAAAAATACCTGTTCTCAACGAGAATTTGAACGATTGATTGGCACCATGATCACCGGTCCTGTTCCGGCTTATCAACCCGGCCGAAGAATACCGGGCTATCCTTTCCACAGACCGGTGTTATTTCGGGAAAGTCCTGTTCCGGATCGATCGCGGCGCATACGACAGCCGAAATCCGGGCCGGCGTGAGTTTTTCCATCCCGGGGTCATGATGCCCCGTATGGCCCGGACACTGGTCAACCTCTCGCTCTGTGGGGCTGGCTCAACCCTGCTCGATCCGTTCTGCGGGACCGGCGGAACTCTTATCGAAGCGGAAACGCTCGGGATAAACGCACTCGGAAGCGATTTCGATTCCCTCATGATCCGTGGAAGCAAAGAGAATGTGCAACAGAGTTCCTTATTTCTCGCCGATACCGCTTGTCTTCCGGTAAAGGATCGTATGGTAGATGCGGTTGTGACAGATTTCCCTTACGGCCAATCCGTCTGCATCAAAAAAGCAGACACTATGGAAGGCCTGTACCATGACGCCCTTGGCGAAATCAACCGCGTCCTTAAGTCAGATCGCCGTGCAATCGTCGTTACTCATCGGGACATATCCGGTATCGCCAAACAACACATGACACTCCTCCAGCACCATACCCAGAGAGTGCACAAGAGTCTGACACGTCATATCCTTGTGCTTAAAAAGTGAGGTTGTCTGCAGATTAGGGGGGAATTCTTATGAGGGAATCATACCTCATATATTCCGTGATATGAGATCCGGAACCCTATATTTTGTCTTAATCCTGTTAGTTTTAGGTATTTTTGCGGTTTCGCCGGTGCTGTCTGATCCGACTGATGCGGCAGGGTGGTACGCGGCAGGACAGAACTTGACCAACGCGGGAAATTACTCCGCGGGCCTATATGCTTACAAGCAGGCAATTGCGCTCGATCCAAACTCTTCCGAAGCATGGAACGGTCTGGCCGATGTCCTTAACCGTGCACATCCATATACCCAGGACCCGCTTGCCACGCTGAATATGGCGCTTGAGGCATCCAACCAGTCACTGGCACTCAATGCCTCCTCTGCAGCCGCATGGATTAACCGCGGGCAGATACTCTACAATTTCGGCTCTTATTACCAGCAGCTCAACGACAAAGCCACGGCTGATGGTTATTATAACGAACAACTGGATGCCTTTGACCACGCTATCAGTATCGAACCGGACAATGCTGAGGCGTGGTTTAACAAGGGGTACGCGCTCTGTGGCATAGGGAAATGTACTGAAGGAATTGTCGCGTTCCAGAAAGTTGAGCAGCTGGATCCCGGTTACCCCTATCTTGAATTAAACATCGCGCAGGCCGAAAAGCAAGCCGCGGCGGAAACACCGTTTTACATAACATATGACATCGAAATCGTGATGGCTGCAATTGCAGGCATCGTAGCCGCGGTCTGGTTTATCGCTGTCAGGAAGAAATATTGAAGATTCTGTCGGATATTTTCCCTTTTTTAAACGGGCTTTCATTTCGCTGTTTAGCCGGTAGCGGAAAAGCACGTCCCTGATGAACGTGTGGCGGATTTTCCTTAGCTCTTCGAAGCTCATGAGATAAGAAATCACACGAATCCGGGGCAGCATTTTAACCCACTGCCGCCAATAAACCTATACCTGCGGGCGAACATTGCATGGAAGATACCTATCTCGTCGAGATCCGCCTTGCCCGGACCCGGTGGCGGATCAAAGAGACCATATGCGCCATTTCACAACAATTCGGTGTTGAACATAACCGGGAGGAACACCCTCACATAACCCTGTATGGGCCTTTTACTTTTGATGATCCTTCACGAGAGCAGGATCTTCTGGATACCATTCGCGCATGTGCTGCGCGTACCGGTCCAGTTCTGTTTACTCTTGGAGGGTGGGAACGACGCGACGGGACGCACGGCGGTGTCGTGGCATTCTCGGTTCGCGCGTCACCGGAACTCGCCACGCTGACCGCTACGCTTGCCCAGGCTCTTTCCAGATTTACCATCAGCCTGAATGCATGGGATCTGCAGCCTGATAAGAAATGGTTCCACGCCACTATCGTAAATCGCCTCCTGACGGATAAATCCAGCAAGATCATGGAAGGTCTTGCCGCCACACAAACCGATATTCCCTCTGTCGCTCTCTCCGGATCGGTTCTCTCATTGCTCCACGCCTATCTTGCTGCATTGACTGGTGGGTCGGCGATTTTCAGTCCACATCGGGATCCTCTGGTGCGACCGGTCCTGCTCGATGATGCGGGACTCCGGATCACCGTAATGCGTAACGACGATATTCTTGGCGAGTATGACCTGCTTTTCCAACGATGGCTCACTCCGGAGGAGATCAAAGATCCCTTTTCTTGGCAAAAAACAATGGCACAATACCGGCGGTACGCAGGATTTGAATGTTCCGGGCCGGTTATCCATAATACCGGGGAAACCTTCCTTATCTCGGATCTCCATCTGGGCCACGCCAATATAATCAAGTACTGTTCGCGCCCGTTTGTCCCCTCCGATCCTGACGAAATGGATCGGGTGCTGGTCGCAAATTGGAATTATTGCATTTCGCAGGGCGATCGTGTATTTTATCTGGGGGACCTAAAGTACGGCAATAATGCACGCCCGGAAACGGAGTACCGGGCGCTTTTGAACGGAGCTATTACCTTTGTGGCTGGGAACCATGATACGATTTCTGCGGGAACCATTCCTTCTGTTCACCTGACTTTTGAGGGACAGGAATTTCTTCTGGTCCACGACCCCGCTGACGCTTCCGGCAGGTTTTCCGGCTGGATCATCCACGGCCATCATCATAACAACAATCTTCGCGCGTTTCCGTATATTGATCCAGTCAGAAAAAGGATCAACGTGAGTGCCGAAGTTATCGGGTATTACCCGGTAAGCCTGCAGGAAATTTGCCGGACTATCCGTGAAAAGGTGATACCGACTGGTGAACCATTGCCTCTGAGGTACCCGTACATACCTTTGTAGGAGCCTGAGCACCAGACCGATTTACGAAGATTTATTAAGCTTCCTCTCTGAATCCAGATTGGTGCGATTGAATGGATGTCGTTAGGATTCCCCGGATGGAGAAACAAGAATATGACCGGTTGATTGAGAAAGGATATGTCTGCCGGATCGCATTCCAGGGTGAAAAATATCCCTATATAGCACCGTTCCTGTACGTGTTCGATGGATCGTTCATGTATTTCCTTTCCACCAAGTACGGCAAGAAACAGGAATATTTCAGGAAAAGCCCCCATGTATCAGTCGAGATTGAAAAGTACACAAAGGATCTCTCGTCCTATACGTTTGTTACACTTCAGGGGTACCTCGAAGAAGTTAGTGACTCTATTGAGAAAAAGATTATCCGGGAAAAATTTGTCGACTTGATCGTGGAACGCAAACTCTCGTGTAACATCCTCGCTGCTCTTGGGCACTCTCCCGCGGATCCCCCTGCCAAGATTGCCGAAGAAGAGCGGTCACTCGTCTGGAAACTGGTTGGCGTGCGAGACCTGGTTGCCCTGAAAAATTTGTAACGGTTTTTAGTGTCTTCTCTTTTTGGAATTCCTGAATTTTATACGCAATAAACAACAAAAACGCAAAAGAGAACAAAAAACAATGACTTTTGCGAAAGGTATTCTTGCCAGATTAAGATCGTGAGCCTTTCTCTCTTTCCCCATCGAGAAGTCTGAGCAGTTCCTGGGCATCACTTACCGGAGGTAGGCAGGCTGATGACGAGCAAAGATATGCCATGGGCTCTCTATCAGGTGGATTATGGCAGCGTGCAACAGGAGCGACTATATCCACCTCAGTGCCTGCTGTGCCGGGTGGACGGAGTACGACCATGAGGCCCGGGAAATACCGGGACCTGATCGCGTCCAGGAATGCACGGGTTCCTGCCTCACTAAGGTCTCCGGCAATAACAAGATCCTGGGCGGTTTGGGCCTGAAAAGAACATGCAAGCGCGGCAAGAAACCCCGCCACCGCTGAGGGAGATCGGGCAGCGGTCCCAGCTATAAACCGTGCGCATGCCCGTGCCTCTTCTTCGAGTGCGGCATCACCAGAGAGGCGATACAGCTGCATGAGGTTTTCGAATGCGACGGCATTTGCAGACGGGATGGAACCATCGTACCGTTCTTTTTTCCGGACGGGAAGATCCACGGCTGTATCAGGAATTGTAAAGAACCCGCCGTTTTTTGCATCCCGGAAATGCCGAAGAAATGTGGTATTGAACTCGATAGCCTCTCTCAGGTACGCGATCTCGAAGGTTGCCCGGTAGAGCTCGATACACGCAGAAACCAGGTATACGTAATCGTCGGCGAAAGCTCGGATCCCGCTTTCTCCGCCATAATAACGGTGCAGAAGGCCCCCTTTGTCATCACGCAGATGCAGGGATATAAACTGCAGTGTACTGGACGCGGCATTTATATACTCGGGATTGTCAAATACCCGACCGGCTCGTGCAAGAGCGATACAAAAGAGCGCGTTTGTATCGGTAAGGATCTTGGTATCGCGTGCTGGCCGGCGACGCCCTTGTCGTGCAGATAAAAGCCGGCACCGTATATTATCACGGAGAGCGGCCACTTCCCTTTCCGTTATATGAAGGGTATGCGCAAGGACCGGGTCCGACAGGCCGCAGAAAGAACGCAGCGTGGATGGGTTGTGTCGCCGTTCATGTGTCTGGACACTGCACTGGTATCGGGGATAGGCATAAGGTTAAACAGGTTAAGGGCATGTGCTGCCTCTTCCGGGCCGAGAACCTGGATAATCTCTTCCTTTGTCCACGAGTAATATGCCCCCTCTCCGCCCGGACTGTCCGCATCCTCTGCAGCATAAAACGCACCTCCGGGATCACGGAGATCCCGAAGCACGTAGGTAATGCACTCTTCCGCGGTGATCCGGTATCTGGCATCTCTGGTTGCTTCGTATGCTTCGGCACAGGCAATCACCAGCAGCGCCTGGTCAGTGAGCATCTTTTCGAAGTGCGGGACACGCCACTGTGCGTCAGTTGCATACCGGTGCAGGCCGGCGCCCAATTGATCCCAGATACCACCGCCGCACATCGCACCGAGTGTCTGTTCGGCCATGGTACGCGCGCGGGTTTCACCGGTCAGGTACCAGTACCTGAATAAAAATACCATTACATGAGGGGCCGGAAATTTCGGGGCACTGCCAAAGCCGCCATTCTCATTATCGAAGTGATCACACAGTTCCTGGAACCCTGCATCAAGCATCCTGCGGCCCGGATTATTTGAAGGACTCTCATACACTGGTTGGGTTTGTCGTGAGATTTCTTCTGCTGCCCGGTATCAGCTCATCTCGCTGACCACACCAGAGTGCAGCAATACGCAGCAGAATCTCTGTAAGCCCCACCATCCCCTCCGTGTTCTCGCGTGGAAAGTATGTGCCTGCAAAGAAGGGTTTTTTCTCCGCGGTCATAACTATAGTGAGCGGCCAGCCGCCCCGGCCGGTCATCTGCTGGCAAACTCCCATGTACACGCTATCGATATCTGGGCGCTCCTCCCGGTCGACCTTGATGCTGACAAACTCCCGGTTAAGGATGGCAGCCACATTCTCATTCTCAAAGGATTCCCGGGCCATCACATGACACCAATGGCAGGTAGAATAACCTATTGAGAGAAAGACCGGCTTATTCTCCGCTGCCGCCCGGGCGAACGCCTCGTCTCCCCATGGGTACCAATTGACAGGGTTATACGCATGCTGGAGCAGGTAGGGGCTCTTCTCATGGATCAGCCGGTTGGGTGACCGTTCTGCCGAGCCAAAGAACGGCGTATGATGGTTCGGTACATCCCCGGGGTGCATACCTGTTCATCGTTCTTGGTTCATATTATCCTATCAGAAGAGGAGGATGAGAAAAGGGTAACGGTTTCTGAGAGATCGGCGTGCTCTTTTTTAACGATAACGCCGGACATACTCCTGAATGAGCGTATCTGTGCCGCTGGCAATGGAATCGTTTATCATCGTCATCATTACCGGTCTTGTGGTTATGGGACTTTCGCTTCTGCTCAATCATATCTGGGCACACGCGGTCCGGTATCCTTTGCTTTATCTTGTCGTGAGCGGGCCGGGAGTAATCATCCATGAGTGCGCTCATATTTTCGGTTGTCTCTTGACTGGCGCGAAAATCAAAAAAGTCGTACTGCTTTCAAGGGACGGCGGGATGGTATCATACACTGCTCCCGCTATCCCTATCCTCGGGAACGTAATCATTAGTACCGCCCCGCTCTTTATTCTCCCGCTCACGCTCGCCGCGCTTACGTGGTTCTTTGGCATGTATGCCGGCTGTTCGTTTCCATCAGTTATCCCGGTTCCTGATACGTCTGCGTCAATGTACTCACTGGTAGCCATTGTCAGTCATACATTGTACCAAAATCTCATCACTTCGTTTAATGGCTGGTTCGTTCTTTACCTATACCTTGTCACCAGCCTTGCCCTTTCTTTTTCCCCAAGTTCCCAGGACCTTAAAAATGCAATCATCGGTATTATCCTCCTTATCTGTGCCAGCGTTTGCATTATTACCGTTAATTTTTCCACGATGACCAGCGTTTTTCTTACGATCCTCGGCCTGTTTGGCACGGGACTTGGTTTAGGACTTACGTTTGAATTGATTGCCCTTTTCGTATCACTGCCAGCCCTTCTTGTGTACCGGCGTACTCTATGAAACCAGTACCGGCCGAACGTGAAAAGGGACAGCTAATCAGTATCATTATTCCCTGATCCACACGGTTTAATCTCCTGCCGGGAAAACAGTACTATAGATGAAAACGGAGCCTGGTTCCGGTACCGGCGCGGCGGCCAATGACGACAAAAATCTTACCCCCGGCATGCGGCAGTACCGTGAGATCAAGGCACAGCATCCTGACGCGATCCTCTTTTTCCATATCGGGGACTTTTTCGAGACACTCGAAGGTGACGCTGAGATCGTCTCAAAAGAACTCGATCTCGTGCTGACTTCCCGGTCCAAAAACGGCGACCAGCGCATCCCCCTTGCGGGTGTTCCCCATCATGCGGGGGAGGGATATATCGCGCGTCTCGTTGCCAAAGGCTACAAAGTAGCAATCTGTGAGCAGACGGAGGATCCAAAAACTGCAAAAGGGCTCGTGAAACGAGAGGTCGTCCGCGTAATCACCCCCGGTACCGTGATCGATCCGGCGATGCTTCCTTCTTCAGCTGCTACCTACCTGATGGCACTTTCCCCCGGGGCGAAAGGAGCCGATTGGGGCATGGCGCTTCTCGATATTTCGACCGGCGAATTTTTTGTCTCTGCACTTCCCCCCGAAGGAATTGCGGGGAGTATACGATCCGAGATCGCCCGGTACCGGCCCGCGGAGTGCATCGTCCCTTCAACGGTTGACGATGATCTGCGGGAACTCCTGCAGCGGGAAGAAGTCGTGGTGACACCCTATGCAGATGATCGTTTCTTCCCGGACCGGGCTGCACGTACCCTCTGCGATCACTTTGGGGCTGCAACGCTCACCGGATATGGCTGCGATGCAATGCCGGCGGCAGTCGGCGCAGCAGGGGCAGCGTTAGCCTATGCAGAGGAGACCCAGAGATCCAACCTTCCGCACGTGAGCGGGCTTTCCACGCGCACATCTGCACAAGGCATGATGCTTGACGCGATCACGCTGCGCAACCTCGAAGTATATGAAAGTATTCGGGGCGGTAATAAAGGTGCGACGCTTTTTTCCACCCTCGATAGGACAAAGACGCCGATGGGAAGCAGACTCTTGCGCAGGCGGCTAACCCAGCCGCTCACCGATATCGCCCGTATCGGCGCACGGCTTGATGCAATCGAATACTTCACAAAATCGGTCTCCCTGCGAATATCCCTCCGGGATCTCCTTTCCTGCCATGCCGACATTGAACGGATCACGGCGAGAATCGCCTACGGGAATGCCCGGCCCCCGTGACCTTATCGCGCTCGTTGAATCCCTTGAAACTATCCCGGCGATAAGGAATGTGCTTCAAGCGCCGTCCCCGGCACCGGATGGGTCCAATCCGGTCCCGGAGCGGGTAGCCGTGGCACGGGATCGGCTCATTGAATTTCCAACGGTCATCGATATTATCGAGAGAGCTATCATCGATGATCCACCGGCCACTCCCAAAAACGGCGGGGTTATACGGCCCGGCTATTCTGCCGAACTTGACGGGATGACCGGTGTCCTGCACTCCGGGAAGAATTGGATCGCAGACCTCCAGCAGCAGGAACGTGAGAAGACCGGGATCCGATCGCTCAAGATCGGGTACAACCGGGTCTTCGGCTATTATATTGATGTGAGCAAAACTAACGTCCCTCTTGTCCCGGCCCGGTACGAGCGCAGGCAGACGACGGCAACCGGGGAACGGTACACTATTCCTGAATTGAGGGAAAAAGAGGCAGTGATCACTGACGCCGATGAGCGGGTACTCGCCCTCGAACGCGCACTGTACGCCGGGCTGATCGATGAGATCCGTAAAAAGATTCCAGATCTCCAGCAGGTCGCGTCCGGGATCGCCACTCTCGATGTTGCTACGGCTCTGGCAGATGCTGCACAGGATCTCGATTATGTCCGTCCCCAGCTGGATAGCGGTGACGCTGTTGTATGCAGGGACGTACGACACCCGGTTGTTGAGAGAAGTCTTCCCGGATCTTTTGTCCCCAACGACACGGATCTTTCCGGATCAAAAACCCAGATCATGATTATCACGGGCGCGAATATGGCAGGGAAGTCAACGTATATGCGCTCGATCGCACTCTGCTGTATCATGGCACAGGCAGGATGTTTTGTCCCGGCCCGTTTTGCACGCGTCGGGATCATCGACCGGATTTTCACCGGGTCGGCGCATTTGATGACCTCGCAAGCGGCCAGAGCACGTTCTTTGTCGAGATGCTCGAACTGGCAAACATCCTCAACAACATGACGGAAAAAAGTCTTATTGTCCTCGACGAAATCGGCCGGGGCACCAGTACCGCGGACGGGTGCTCTATTGCACAAGCAGTTCTTGAATATCTGCACGGAAAATCGTCCGCAGGTCCTAAGACCCTCTTTGCCACACACTTCCACGATCTAATCGGTATGGATGGAGAACTAAAGCGGGTAAAAAACTATCACTTTGCAGTGCAGGAAACAAAAAAGGAAGTCGTTTTCTTAAGGAAACTCATTCCGGGCGCTACTGACAAGAGTTACGGGATCCATGTGGCCCGTCTTGCCGGCATTCCTAAAAAAGTGACCGACCGCGCTGATATTATTCTCGCTGAATCCCTCAGCCGCGATACTTCCGGAGGGGCGAAGGCCCGGCGCTACACCCAGCTCCTTCTTGCCGATGACAGCGTGCCTGCACAAGATAGGCTGCTGGTGCCGGATCCGGCGATCGTTGAACTGTCCCGACTCGATCCTGATACGATGACTCCTTTGCAGGCACTTGCAAAACTGGCTGAACTCAAGGATCTCACCAGAAAACCAGACGGGACGGATTTTAAGGAGGCTGGTCGTTGACGCTGAGTGAAAGCGACTCGACTATCAGGATCCTTGATCCGGCTACGGTCAACCAGATCGCAGCTGGTGAGGTTATCGAGCGCCCGGCCTCGGTCGTCAAGGAGCTTGTAGAGAACGCCATAGATGCCGGGGCCCGCACGATCCGGATCGATATCACATCGGTGCAGGGGGGAATTGCGACTATTCGTGTCGCTGATGACGGGTACGGGATGTCTGCGTCGGATGCAGAACTTGCCTTTGTCCCACATGCGACAAGCAAGATCATGAATATCGATGACCTGTTTTCGATCCACACCTTGGGCTTCCGTGGCGAAGCGCTTGCAAGCATTGCGGCTGTCGCGAAAGTAACACTCGTGACAAAGCACCGGGGCAGCGCTAAGGCTTCTGGCACCCGGATCGTTATGATCGGTGGCGTTAAACAAACGAAAACGGATACCGGGGCTCCTGAGGGGACAAATGTCCTTGTAGAAGAGCTCTTTTTCAACACACCAGCCCGAAAAAAATTCCAGAAAAGTCTTAACACTGAGCTCGCCCGTATCCATGGGATCCTTGAAGGACTCTGCCTTGCCTGCCCCCAGGTATCGTTCCGGTTCTTCCATAACAACCGTGAGCAACTTGTCACTGAAAGAACCACACAATGGCTTGATACGATCATCCGGATCTTCGGAAGTGACTATGGGCGTGAGCTGATCCCGGTCTGTGCTGACCTGCCCTTTATGCGTGTCTCAGGCTATATTTCCCGTCCGGCCCTTTCCCGCAAAGATCATGACCGCATTTTTGTCTCCATCAATGGTCGGTATGTATCTGCACCGCTGGTGACTGCCGCCATACGGGATGGTTACGACACCCTCCTTCCCCGGGGCCGGTTCCCGGTGGCATTCCTCACGCTTACCATCGATACCAGCTTCGTGGATATCAATGTCCATCCCACAAAAAAAGAGGTTCGTCTCTCCAAGGAAAAGGAGATCGGTGACGCAGTACGGGATGCGGTCCGCGAAACCCTTCGCCACAGCGATCTCATCCCGGATATCGCGGTTCCCCGCACAGGTTTCCCGGGGCAGGGACGTGCACAACCGGCACCCCCCCCCGCAGCACCAGGCATCGCAGAACCGGCGGGATGTTATGATGCCGGAAGCGCAGGGTCCGGAAAACACGATTCACCGGAGACTCTATACTCCCAGTTTACCGAACCGACCCACGCAGGTACTGTATCGACCGACCACCGGCTCCGGCAAACCGAAATTGCACGAGGGATTCCGCAGGTTACTGCAGTTGTGCCGCCGATGGAGGTGATTGGCCAGGTCGGGGGCATCTACATCCTCGCCGCTGCTCCCGATGGCGAGTTAATCATCATCGACCAGCACGCCGCACACGAACGAATCGTCTACGAGCAGGTGAGCCGATCAACAGCAGCCCGGCATGCACAGGAATTGCTTATCCCTGCAGTTATTCACCGGCCTCCCAAAGACGCGACAATCCTTCGCGGGCTGATCCCTGCGCTCGGGCGGGAAGGTGTCGTTATCGAAGAGTTCGGGAGTGACTCTTTTTTGATCCGGGCCATCCCGGCCGTCATGGGAAAGTGTGATGGGCCGGAGCAGATTGACGATCTCGTAAGCGATCTCCTGAGTAATGACCGGGAACGGCCCATGGGCGACCGGGAACGGATTACCCGGATTATTGCTTGTCGGAGTGCGATAAAGGCCGGTACGGTCTGCACACATGAGCAATGTCAGCGCATAGTAAACCAGCTTCGGGCGACTCACATACCATTTACCTGTCCGCACGGCCGGCCGACCATGATCCGGTTCACCCGGGCAAAACTGGACGAGATATTCGGGCGGACCTGATCCAGTTACCGGGTCAGGTCTTCAGCCAGCCAAGCTGGTAATACACCCACCCGGTCGCGAACATCGCAATGCCCACAAGAACGATCAGCTGCCCCAGAGAGATGGGCCACGGGTTGCCCGCGAGATTCGAACCCAGAAGGCTGCCAACGACAGTGGGGATGATAGTGAGTGCCGAGAGCACGGCGATCAGTTTCATCACCCTTCCCATCTGGAAAGAGGTCGAGTTGAAGTAGTAATCGGTCAGCGACGATACGTTCTCCGTAGTATCATCAGAGATATCGTACAGGTACGACGCCCGGTCAAGAAGGGCGGAAAATTGCGATCCGTCTTCTATACCTTGAAGGATCACTTTTCCGGTCACGATGCCGTTGAGCACATCTTTGGTATGCAGGAGCCAGGAATGCATCTTGACCGACTCTTTTTTGAGCTTGAAGGTTGCCGGAAGGAAACTCGATGGCTGTTTGCTGATAGGCAAGGATCCCGTGTATTCAAGTTCGTCTTCTATGGCCCGGAGGGTCTCTTCGATCCCGGAAAGTGCCTTCTGGAAAAACCGGTAGGTAATCTCAGCGGGTGTCAGGGTTTCGCGGGCTGCGAGTGCCTCGCGAGAAAGGGTCTCCGGAGCTGAAAGCGGAGACGAAGAGAACGTTAGCAGGATATGGTCCCTGCTGACAATGAGGATCCATTTCCATGCGATGAATATCTGCTTGGGATTGGCCGGGTTCTTACGGCTCTCCATAATCTTGAGATAGACAGCGGCGTGGTTCTTGTGTATCCGTACCCAGGGAAACGCCCGTTCCTTGATCGCCTCTTCAAGAAGGCTTGCCGATACGCCGGTCAGACGATTGATCTTGAGGAGATCGGTCTCGTGCACTGACGTAAAATCATACCATATCGTGCTGGTTTCGGGGCCTTCAAAGTTAACGCTCTCCGAATCCGGGATATCACGGAGGTGCCGTGCATTCACCCCCCCTCCATTCTCCGGAATGGCAGGGTAAAGGGTACTGACTGTGCATTCACGAGACGGCGCAACTGTGGCAGCGCCACCGTTTTCCAAACCCGATTCCTGGCGCGAGTATACCCGGGTGCCAAGCGCCGCACTCCGGGTGAGGCGCAACAGCCGGAGCAGCCTCAACGATCCGGTGAGTTTCTGGTATGATCCCACAACGATGGCACCCACCGGTACAGCGATGATAAAGAGGTCCAGCAGGTGCCATGGATTTAAGATAAACTGCCGGCGGTCCGTGGCACATGCGAGTCTGAAGCTGTATTCGAGAATGAAGACGCCAAGGATTGTTTCATCGATGGTGTTGAAGATAAGCCGCGTCGTATCAGGGACAGCCACGATCGCCGGTATAATGAGTACCGGGATGAGGATAAGCGAAAGCGCGATCATCAGGCCTTCGGAGAAGACGGCCTCTACACTGCTACGGATCTTTGCAAGCCGCGTATCCTGCTCCTGATCCTGCCAGTCTCTCCAGCGCATGAACCGTTCTTCGTCCCCGCGCTTTCCCTCGTCGCCAGAATACTGGGAATTACCGATAGGATCCTGGTCCATGTATGCCTCTGGTGCAATGATATGAGGAACATGGATAAAGAGCATTGCGATGGCATTTACCGGTCGGGTGCCGGAAAAGAGCGTGTTGTGCAGGAATCCCAACGGTTATGTAGTGTCCCGGAAAAGAACCCTATCACAACGACCTGTTCTTCCTTAGGATACCATGAAAAAAACCACCCAGTCCCGTTTTGACAATTCCGGCCCGGTCTCTTCAGCCGATCAGCTGTCGGATGAGAATGTCGCGGATTTCCGCGAGCAGGTTCTCTCATTCTACCGGCGCCACGGCCGGCACGACATGATCTGGCGCCACACGACAGACCCGTACCGGATCCTTGTCTCCGAGATCATGCTCCAGCAGACCCAAGTGGAACGGATAGGGGTAAAGTACCCAGTATTTATCGAAGCGTTCCCGGATTGTGCAGCACTTGCCCGGGCTTCGCTTTCCGATGTGCTTGCAGTATGGCAGGGCATGGGCTACAACCGGCGGGCCGTTGCCCTGAAAAAATGTGCCGAACGCGTGGTAAACGAGTACGGCGGGAGAGTCCCGTACGATCCGGATGTGCTGGCTACTTTTCCCGGGATCGGTCCGGCAACTGCATCCTCAATTTGCGCCTTTGCGTTTAATCTTCCGGTTGTCTTTATCGAGACAAACATCCGCCGGGTCTTCATCCACTTCTTCTTTCCCGGCAGAGACAACGTGACTGATGCGGATATCCTGCCGCTCGTTGAAAGGACTCTTGACCGGGATAATCCCCGGGTCTGGTATTGGGCGTTGATGGATGTTGGCACAGATCTCAAAAAGCGTGTGCCAAACCCTAACCGCAGGAGCACGGCATATGTAAAACAGGCGCCTTTTGCAGGATCCGGCCGGCGTATCCGGGGCCTTATCCTGACCTATCTTCTCTCGAATTCCCCCGCAAGGGAGGAAGCGATCGCCCGGCATGTTGAGGAAAAACCCGGGCGGGTACGCCCGCTCCTGAAAGCACTGGAACGCGAAGGTTTTATCCGGAAAGAAAAAGACGTATACCGGCTCGCAGAGTAAGACCGCTTTTGTGTGGAAGAACGCTAAATTCCGAATTCCGAACAGTTTTTCCCGGAGATACGATACCCCATCATGTTCCTACCGCCATATTGATATGACCCTTTTCCCAACACCATCGTAGGAAAACACTATGCCTGATTTAAAGGACATTCCTGACGCGGTGCGATGGCGGTTTGCTGCGGAGTGCGCCTCCAAACTCCCGGCGTTTTATGAGATTGCATTCCGTAAGGCGCTTGGAAACGAGTATGATGCACTGGAGCGGGAAATCTGGATAGAACTTGCCCGTATGATCCGGGATATTGTTCACGACTGCTCCTTCCCGACAAAGAATGCGGCGGAGATCGCCCGGAGCATCCAGAATGCAACGATCATCCTCTTTGGCCCGGAGTACGGAGGGGAGACCATTGAGCTTGCCGATGATGGTGCAGTAGTGCTCGTTAAACACTGCCCGTTTCTGATCCACAGTCACATGCTTGCCGCTGATCACGAGCATGTATTTTCCCGGTGCATGGCTCTCACGCTTACCGCAGTACCCCTTCTCAACGGGAATTACACGACCCGGTTCGTACGCACGATGTGTACCGGTGATCGACAGTGCGAAATAAAGATCGAAAGAAAAACCACGCCGGAGAAAAAGGAGGATAAATCTACCAGGAAGAAGTAAAAAGAAACGAATACGTCATATTTCTCCGGTGTATACTGATACGTCTCGGGTATTCGTCCCAGTTCTGAAATCTTCTTTTAGGTTGATCCGGAAAACATCCTTTTCCGGCATTATCCCCTTATTTCAACCGATCTGGGAAGAGTGGCAGAGAGGTAATTCCTTTTCATCGATCGAATTAACTAATGTATCCGGTACTCTTTCTTCAAACCCATATTCCGAATATTATATGATGGATTAACCTTAATCGAAAAAGAAGGACATTTCGATCAGCATGCAACTCGAGAAAAAGACACTGTACAGCTTCTTGATCCTCCTGATCGGGATGCTTATAGCGGTCAGTGTATTCTCCTCTTTTGTCGTGCTTTCAAGTTACTCCTCGCTTGAAAAACAGTATGTTTTCAAGGACCTCGATCAGACCATACAAATGATCAATGACGACGAAAACACGCTGTCTGTTATCGTTTCAGACTGGGGATCACGGGATGACACGTACAATTTTGTAAAAGACGATAATTCAGACTACCTAACAGACAACCTGATTCCCGGTACTTTTGAGAAACTGCGTCTTAACCTGATAATAATCGTCAATAATCAGGGCGGAATTATTTATCAGGGAGCCTACGACCTCAAAAACAATACCATGTTTCCTGTACCCGATTCCATCCTCAACCAGATAACTCCGGGGAGTCCGCTCCTGAATATGTCAGATCCGCAGAAGGCGACTACCGGCATTATACTTGCCCGACCGTATCCCCTGATAGTCGCATCCCGTCCGATCGTTTATTCGAATTTTTCCGGAACCCCCGCAGGAGTTGTAATCATGGGAAGGTACTTAGATGCCAACGAAGTGCGGTACCTGGCGGGACTTACCCGGCCAACCCTGGCTCTTACACCTGTGACCGATCCCGCTTTTTCAGAAGACCTGCGTATGAGCCTGGACGCACAGCCGGGCGAGAATCATTTTCTTGTCCTGCCGGATAGTATAAGCCAAGTAGAGGGTTATGCTCTCATCAAGGATATTTATGGGAACGATGCTCTGGTCGTCAGTTTCTCCGAGCCCCGGAATATCTACCAGACAGGGCTCATTACCACCCGCAATTTTATTTATATTATTCTTGCAACTGGATTAGTGTTCGGCCTCGTTTTTGTGGTAATTTTCAACAGGATCCTCATTTCCCGTCTTGGCGCCCTGAACCAGCAGGTTCAATCAATAGGTCATA
Organism: uncultured Methanoregulaceae archaeon; assembly: GCA_963737635.1. Taxonomy (GTDB): domain Archaea; phylum Halobacteriota; class Methanomicrobia; order Methanomicrobiales; family Methanospirillaceae; genus Methanoregula. The sequence goes on along the minus strand of CAVTTL010000001.1, from coordinate 1,815,086 downwards.
ATCATGCTATAAAAAAACGTATCAATATCGGCGGGGATGATGAATTTTCCGGACTTGCCGGAGAGATCAACCGGATGCTTGATACAATTGAAAAAACCCAGCAGGGACTCCAGGCTAGCGAAACGCGGTTCCGGGAACTCGCTGAACTTATGCCCCAGACTATCTTTGAAATCGACCTTGAAGGAAAAATTCTCTATATCAATACCGCCGGTGCTGATGTATTTGGTGTGACCAAACAAAAAATTGCTGATGGTACAAATATCCGCGACTATGTCCTGCCTGAGTACATCGGGCAGATGACGCAGGGTCTTGCAAACGTTATGGCCGGAGGAAAATCCCCCGGAGAGACGTATGGCCTGAAAAAAGGCGATGGCAGTATCATGAAGGCCCTGGTATCGACCTCTCCCATAAAAAGGCAGGGAACCATTGCCGGGTTCCGTGGAGTCGTCGTCGATATCACCGATCGGACCCTGCTCAAAGAGCAGCTCGAGGAGAACACAAAACTGCTTAGCGGTATCCTCCAGGCATCACCGGTAGGAGTATTCAGGTTAGATCGACAGGGACATGTCATTTTTGTAAATGAGACCTTTTCAAAGATTACCGGAATCGCATCATCAGTTATACTGGGAAAATACTGGGCAGATATTCTCGAACCCACGGACAAACAGCGCCTGCTCGGAGACATTAGTGCCGCAATCAAGGAGAGAAAGATAGTCGGGTCTGAAACCCGTTTTATCTCGCCGGATAGATCCATATACTGGTTATACGGTCAAGGTGCTCCCCTCTTTGATTCCGCAGGAAACCTGAGCGGGTGGGCAGGGACCATTACGGATATCACGGAACGCAAAAAGATTGAAGATGCGATCGCACTTGCGAACAAAAAGCTCAACCTGATGAATAACATCACCCGGCATGACATCCTCAATACGATCACGGGTGTGTACGGGCTTATTGATATGGCAAAAGTCACTACTTCAACTGAAGAGAGGACACACCTCCTCAATGATGTGAAAGATCTCGTCAGACTTATTCAGCGCCAGATTGACTTTACCAAACAATACCAGGAAGTCGGGATCCACATCCCGCAATGGCAGAACGTTCTCGATGTTATCAATCGTGTCCTTCCGAATTTTAACAAATCCGGCATTAACTTTGTTATTGACCTGAAAAATGTTGAGATCTATGCCGATCCGTTACTTGAAAAAGTGTTTTACAATCTTATAGACAACTCCATCAGGTACGGGTTGACGCTGACCACAATCTCAATATATTTTAAGCAATCTGCCGACGGGATTACTCTTGTATTTGAAGATGATGGCGTCGGCATCCCCGCAAGTGAAAAAGAACATATCTTCGAGCGGGGAGTTGGGAAGAATACCGGTCTTGGATTGTTTATGACGCGTGAAATTCTCCTGATCACGCAGATTGACATCCGGGAGAACAGTATACCGGGGAAAGGCGCGCGATTCGAAATCCTTGTGCCAAAAGGAACATTCCGATTTCCACTGATATAATTCTTATTTCAGCAGGTATCCGATGATAAAACACACAATCCCCGGATAAAAAAGAATAGCAAAAAATTGGCGGATGTTAATTGGCAGGAACTCCAGACCGTTGAGTTCCGGGATGATCAACATGACAAGGCCAATGATAAAGAAAATGAAGCTGATTTGGGATTTAGAGATCGCAGATGACGACTTTTGTGAACTCATTAAAATTTCCTCAATTCTAGAATATTATTCCTGCCCGTAAAAGAGTTTTTTGCTTTCGCAGATTGTTTTTATTCGCACACACTATACACAAGAAACTCGGGATTTGCGGTTGATATTGCAATGGTTTTTCTGAGATCGGTAGAAAAATAGTCAGTACGTTTTCCTTAAATTGCCTTATTATGGGATAAGTAGGTCATCGGTGACCGGTTTTTCATATCATCAAAAAATTCCCTTTCCGACAGTCAACGTATCGGAATGGCTTAAAATAAATACCCTTTTACAACTGTATAGCAAATATTCCATTGCCTACTACCGTGTTGCATCATGTATACCATTCTCTACGTCGATGATGAACCTGTTTTGCTCGATGTCGGCAAACATTTTCTTGAGCGGAGCGGAGAGTTCCGTGTTGATATCATTACTTCTGCTCCGGTTGCACTTACTCTTCTGAATGAAAAAGCCTACGATGCCATCATCTCTGATTATCAGATGCCGGACATGGATGGTATCGAATTTTTAAAGAAAATCAGATCTTCGGGCAATGCTATCCCGTTTATCCTTTTCACCGGACGAGGGCGTGAAGAGGTTGTTATCCAGGCCTTAAACGAGGGGGCCGATTTCTATCTCCAGAAAGGTGGTGAACCCAAGAGCCAGTTTGCCGAGCTTTCAAACAAGATCCGGTATCCGTAACGCGCAGGCGTGCTGAGGACGCGCTGAAGTTGGAGCGGGGAGAACTTCTTAAGAAAAATGAGGAACTCAATGCCTCGTATGAACAGATCACTGCGATAGAAGAGGAACTTCGTTCCAATTTAGATGATCTGGCACATCAGGGACAGGTAATTCGGGAGAGCGAGGAACGGTACCGTAACGTAGTGGAAGACCAGACTGAATTCATCTCACGGTTCAAACCGGACGGCACCCATGTCTTTGCCAACGAGGCATACTGCCGGTATTTCGGGCTGAAACGCGAGGAGATAGTCGGGCACCGGTTCAGGCCAAAAATTCCCGTCGAAGATCGGGGGAGTGTAAAGCGGTTCTTCGAATCCTTAACTCCAGATCACCCGGTCGATAGCATAGAACATCGCATTATCATGTCGGATGGAAGCATTTGCTGGCAGCGATGGAGCGACCGGGCAATTTTCGATAAGAACGGACACATCCGGGAATACCAATCTGTAGGCAGGGACACTACCGACAAGAAAAATGCCGAAAATGAACTCCGGGCTGCCTATGAACAGATTACCGCGACAGAGGAAGAACTTCGTGCCCAATACGATGAACTCAAGTACCACGAACAGGTAATTCGGGAGAGCGAGGAACGGTACCGTAACGTAGTGGAAGACCAGACTGAATTCATCTCACGGTTCAAACCAGACGGCACCCATGTCTTTGTGAACGAGGCATACTGCCGGTATTTCGGGCTGAAACGTGAGGAGATAGTCGGACATCGGTTCAGGCCAAAAATCCCCGTCGAAGATCAGGAGATTGTAAAGCGGTTCTTCGAATATTTAACTCCGGATCACCCGGTCGATAGCATAGAACATCGCATTATCATGTCGGATGGAAGCATTTGCTGGCAGCGATGGAGCGACCGGATAATTTTCGATAAGAACGGCCGTATTGCCGAGTACCAGTCTGTCGGGGCGGATATTACCGAGCAAAAGAATGCCGAAGAGAAACTGAGATCTACGCACGACGAGCTGAACGCAGACTTACGAGCAGCTGACGGCAACCGAGGAGGAACTACGCCAGAACTACGATGAGCTGAACCGGAACCAGCAGGCGCTTGTCAAGAGCGAGGAACGGTACCGTAACGTAGTGGAAGATCAGACTGAATTCATCTGCCGGTTCGGACCGGACGGCACCCATGTCTTTATCAATGAGGCATATTGCCGGTATTTTGATATGAGACGGGAAGAGATCATGGGGCACCGGTTCCGCCCAAAAATCCCCGTGGAAGATCAGGATCTTGTAAAACGGTTCTTCAAGTCCTTAACTCCGGATCGCCCAGTCGATAGCGTAGAACATCGCATTATCATGCCGGATGGAAGCATTCGATGGCAGCGATGGAGCGACCGGGCAATTTTCGATAAGAACGGACACATCCGGGAATACCAATCTGTAGGCAGGGACACTACCGACAAGAAAAATGCCGAAAATGAACTCCGGGCTGCCTATGAGCAGATTACCGCTGCAGAGGAAGAACTTCGTGCCCAGTATGATGAACTCAAAGATCGCGAACAGGTAATTCGTGAGAGCGAACAAAAACTTCAGGGAATTGTTCAGGGATCCCCCATCCCGCAGTTTGTCCTCGATGAAAACCAACGGGTCATCAGCTGGAACCGGGCACTTGAGGAATATAGTGGTGTGAAGGCAAAAGAAGTGCTCGGTACAACGCATGCCTGGAAAGCATTCTATGACCGGGAACGACCGGTGCTGTCGAACCTTCTGATGAAGGATACCCCGGAAAAAATTCAGGAATTGTATGCCGGGAAATTTAACAAGTCAAAATATGTCGATGGCGCGTATGAAGCGACCGATTTTTTTCCGCGGATGGGAGGGCACGGGATCTGGCTTCATTTCACTGCCGCCCTCATCAGGGATTCTAAAGGGGATATCATCGGTGCAGTTGAAACACTCGAAGATATCACTGAACGAACAAGAGCTGATGAAGAACTGCGAATTTCCTATGAGCAGATCACTGCTTCTGAAGAAGAACTTCGGCACCAGTTTGACGAGCTGAAAAAGAGCGAGGATGCGCTTCGCCAATCTAACAAGAAATTCAACCTCCTCTCAGGCATAACCTGGCACGATATCACTAACCAGCTTACCCTATTGGAAGCATATATTACACTCATAAATGAACAACAGCCGGATCTCTCATCGAATGAATATTTCAAAAGGGCTACCCTTTCCATTCAGCGCATTACTACCATGATCCAATTCTCCAAAGAATACGAAAATATCGGAGTCAAAGATCCGCTCTGGCAAAATTGCCATACACTTGTTGATGCTGCAACAAAGCAGATCCTGTTTGGAGATCCCGTGGTGAAAAACGATCTTCCTGCCGGAGCGGAAGTCTTCGCGGATCCACTGGTTTTCGAGGTCTTTTACAATCTGATAGACAATGCAGTTCGGCACGGGATGGAGATCACTACGATCCGGTTCTCTGTCGAAAATCGTGATGGGAGTCAGATCATCGTCTGCGAAGATGACGGTGTAGGTATCCCGGTAAATGAGAAAGAAATGATCTTTGGCCAAGGATTCGGCAGGAACACCGGTATGGGTCTCTTTCTTGCCCGTGAAATTCTTAATATCACCGGCATCACCATCCGGGAAACCGGAGAGCCAGATAAAGGAGCACGATTTGAGTTGACCGTACCGAAAGAGGCGTACCGGAGTTTCAATGCAAAGTAAAACTCCTTAGAGGATTATAGCGAAATGAGAGAAACAGAAACATAAAAAGTGTCAAATTTTCATAGTCAAAAATAACAAACTGCCAACAATGTACCTTTTCAAAAAAATAGTTAGCGCTTCTTCCTTACATGAAGCACGGCATAGACGATACCGATGATCAGGCCGACGAGGACGGTGATATCGACGGGATTGGACACGATTCCCTGGATTCCGGCCAGGTTTTTGACATCGATAGAAACTTTCATCGGGTCGGAGACGTAGGTATCGTCGAGTGCGTCATTGTACCGGATCTCCGTATCCAGGCCGTATTCCTTAATTGTCGCGTCGCTGGCGACACTCATCTGGTAGGAAGCCACTGCGGACTGACCCGGGGCGAGATCACCGAGATAAGCGATATCGGACGAACTGGTAAAGGGATCGACCACGCTGATACGAGCTTCCGCGCTGTGGACGGTAGAATCCCCGGTATTCAGGTATTCGACCTGGATCGTCCGTTTACTGCCCGGGCTCATCTCCACCGGGGAGGACAGGACCGAGAATGCGACTTTGCTCCCGACGTCAACACCGACCGTCTGGGTCTGGGAGGTAACAAAATCGCCTTCATTGTCCTGGTAGACCACGACAACGTCGACCGGATAAGTCTTGTTGATGGCATCCGATGCCACGGCGACCTTGTACTGGCAGGCCACGGTACTGCCGGCCGGGAAGTCGCCGATATAGACGCTGGTGTCCACCGGGCTGACCGGGCTTGCAGTATCCTGGAGAATCTGGACGGTCGCCTTGGACCCGTCCAGCGACCCGATATTCTTGATGGTCAGGTTGACGTAACCCTGGGCACCGGCGACCAGCGAATCGGACGTTGCCGTGACTACTGCCGGGATTACTTCAGACTTGATCGACACCGGGACGGTGACCGTTACAGTATACGGCTCGTAATAATACCGGACCGTGTCGAGACCGTACTGATCGATATTCGTATACTGGGTATAACTGATATTGAGCGGAATCTGGTAGGTGCCGCCTTGTGCATCGGCATTGACCTTCGCGGAAAACGTCACCGTCGCCTGATCTTCGCTCGCAATATCACCGACCATCTGGGGATCGCTTTTGATCACCACCGGCGCATCTCCGGACCCCATCGCGACCGTGACGAACTTCGCCGTCGTGGGGATATCGGTACGGTTCACGATGTTGGACGATACCTCATAGTTCGTGCTGATACCGGTGTTCTGGATCACGACCGGGATCGCAATCTCGCTCCCGGCCGTATACTGGTTCGTACCCGTTATATACGCCGTCAGGTTCGGGCTCCCGTCAAGGTATTTGGTCCCGGCAATCGCCGGGGCGACAAAGCAGGAGGCGAGTATGATCAGAATAATTGCAGGTGCCTGTATTGATGCCATCGGAGAGTCTCCCGTACTCGAGTAAAAATATGCTTCTTTATAATGTGTTATCTGATTATGTATTTTCTTTGGGTTCCTCATGAAACCATCGGGAACACGTTGAGTGAAACGATTTATAAAAGATGATATGCCAGTTTTTCAACAGTTTTTGTAGAGCTGAAGAAAATCCAATCTTTCAAGGCACGTTTGAAACCCGGCCTCCGGATTCAGTTTCCCGAGAAAAGTTTCCGATGTTCGTGGTGCACTACCAGGACTATACCCAGCATACATAAATAATACTGAAAAACGTACAGATGATTAATGACGAAGCAAATCTGTTGTGCGGTACTTATATTGAGTATCATCCTGATGCTCCTCGTGGCCGGATGCGTCGAGCCTCCGAAGGGAACGACCTCATCGTCCTCCAGTAATTCTTATACTACCGAAACGACCGCTGAGGAAACGCCTACAACCCCTTCCTACGTAGAAGCAGCTACACCCTATGTGACCAGCAACGCCGGGGTCCAGGCAAATGGTTCGGGAATGAATTCTTTTACGACTCCCACCCTGGTTCCGGCTGACTTGTCCTGTCTCATCTATCTTAACACACAGACCGGCTACAATACAACTGCGATCTCATTTGACCTTAAAAATCCGCCGATGTACATAAATTATACGGTTATTCCGTTCAATATCACAGTTACTAAGTACGTTCAAACGCATCAGGGATCCAACGGCTGGGTAACGCTCCAGTACTCTGATTTTTCACCGACTTCGTGGTTTGAGATCACGGTAAGAAATAAAACGACTGGTGATGTATATCTCCAAGACGGCTTTGGAGAAGCCAAGGGATTGAGCGTTTATCAGAGTGCGACCCTTGGCCCCATCCTTCAGACTAATGATCTCCTCGTTGAGATGACCGCGAATAACATCACGGCTACAACTGGTATCTGGGTAAAACCCGTGGGTAATTTTGATAACCCGCAGAACCAGACATTCCCTGAATGTAAATACTGGGGAACTCATCCGCAGAATTACCTGGTATATCCAACTACCACTCCCACACCCACATGGACACCAGTGAATGTACAAACGCCTAATGATTGAATACGATACTTTTTTTTTGGAAGTGGATGCGCTGCAATCAATCCCAATCCGCCGCTTCTCATTCGAAAGGTGAGATATTTAAACGATGAGAACGATGTAAATAAGGCAGGCAGTCATAAACTCACGTCCCGGTGGGGTAGTGGACATCCTAGAAGCCTGCGGAGCTTTTGACCCGGGTTCAAGTCCCGGCCGGGGCGTTAAACTATTCGTCCGATATCAGCCTGATCTTAGTCTCTTCTCGTGAGCCGTCTTTTTATGGTTGACGTTTGAATATCATAAACAGGGAAATCTTATGCCAGCTGCGGTGGTGTTGCGGTACAAACGGCCCCCACACTTGGCATTCGCAAATGGAAGGTCATCCAGAAGGTGGAATTCTGACTATTACTGCTGACATCGTTATTCCCGCACGGATCGATGCGGTGCCCGGTGTTGCGCTTGAGATCGAAAAAGTTATGCAAAAGGCTGGTTTCTGCGACCAGCAGGTCTTCGACGTCCAGCTCGCAGTAGAAGAGACCATCGCTAACACCATCCGTCATGGGTATTGTGGGAGCCCTGAACCGATCACCATTCATTGCGAAGCTGACACCGATTCCATGACCGTGGAGATCACTGACTCTGCACCCGCGTTTGATCCACTGGTTATGCCCGATCCAGAGGTCACTTCGTCTCTTGCGGAGCGCATGCCCGGGGGTCTTGGTATCTACCTTATCCGCCGGGTAACCGATACGGCAGCGTACCGGTATGAGCAGGGGAAAAATATCCTGACGTTAACCAAAAAAAAGCAAAAAAGTGCCTGAATCTATCGTACTATGATTCCCTTACAATCTCCTGAATATACGCAACGCCGATTTTTGCCCTGCGGAGCCGGGTGCTGTCCAGCAGGTGCCGCATATCCACAAACGTACCATCAGTGACAATCTTTTTAACCTGCGAGTTTAAGTCAAGCGAGGCATCGTAGGGTACACCCCGGAAGATTACACCGTGGTTGTGGAGGTACATCGTTTTTGAGGTCCCCCGGTTTGCCGGGTTTGCATAATACAGGGCATCGAGATCTTCCCGGCGGAAACAGGCAAGATCATGCGCACTGTCGATCCCAAAACCAAAGCTTACCAAGGTATCCCCCTTATAGGCCATGCCGGTATCGGAAGCCATCCACTCTGCTGATAGGGCAGGATCCATGATCGTGGTGTTACCGGGGAAGCGTACTACCGGCGATTGGCGCTTTTTTGATGCCGGAACTGGCCAAGCCTGCAATCACACCCCAGATAGTGACTGCGGCCACACCTTTGTAGCTTTTTATCCGGTTTCCTGCGCCCGAGAAGATCATCCGGTAGATATCGGCAATAGCTATTCCCTTTGGATCCTCGGTTTCAAGCGTCAGGTACTCATTGAACGGGCCGTCCAGCGTTACGTTATAGCCTGTATACACCGGGACATCGCCTTTCGTATCAAGCGGTGTCAAAAAGTCCGGGGTGTTGTTTCCGTCAGTCGGCAGCCAGACCATAGAGCCGTACAGGGTAATCATCTCGCCCAAGAGCGGCATCGCCTCTTTTTTGTCTGCCCCAAGCGCGCCAAGGCCAAGCGAATAGGTGATCTCGGAGAACTTCTTTGTGCTGATGTCGGATTCTGTCAGCCGGGCGTGCAGGACTTTTGTCAGATCGCCGGCGATCCGAAGTACAGGAGGAGAGGTCATCCAGCCCGGCTCGATCGTCAGGGTGACGCCATCCTCTTCGATCTTCTTGTAAAAGATCTCGTTGAAGAGTGTCGGGTTCTTCCGTTTTTTCCTCATGTCTTCAACAGCATCGTCAGTCGTAGGGAAAATCTCAAGAATGGACGAGAATCCGGCCGTATCGAGCACTTTTTTCGGGTACTCACCGACACCCGCAAGGGCAAAGCGCCCGTTCCTGCGTTTCATCTCCTTTTTTAACATACTGAATGTGCGCAGACCGCCGCTTGAGAGGTAGGTGGATCCGGAGAGGTCAAGCACCAGTTCTTTGTCATCGTCATGCAGGGTTCCTTGTACCCATTCGTCAAGCTGCTGGGCACCAAATGCATCCAGTCTTCCGTTAATAAAAAAGATGAGTATGCCGTCTTTTCGTTCGCTCTTGGCTTCCATAGTTCCTTATCCAACTCCCGGTTATAACTTCTTGCCCCTTCCTTTTTTTAATGTTCGTATACCTGTGCGGGAAGTTCACAGGTGTCCGATCCGGTTTCATCAGGTCTTGGTGGAAAATTTCCGGGAATTTTCCGGGAATAGATGAAAGATCAGCTAACAGACTGTTCAAAGACAAGAACCGGCTTACCCCCAACGTCATAAAAGGTAAGCCGCCCGCCCCGGAATCGAACGGAGGTTGTATTTTTGAGATCGTCCATATAAGAGGATTCAGCCTGTATCATGCCCGGGTCGTCAAAGGAGCTGGGGGTAAGAGTCTCGTTGGAGAGACTAAACGCGGTTTTGTTAAGGGAATAAACATACGAGTACCAACTGCAGCCGGTGTATCCACGCAGGGTACTCTCGTTCGAGGGACCAAATGAAAGGTTCATCTTCGGTCCAGTCGTTGCCGGGACCATTGTTCCTCCGGTAGATACATAAGAGGTCAGCGTCCAGTTGGTCTCGGTCAGGTTGACAGTAACCGGGTGGGTTATGCCCTGAACCTGTGCGTAGATGATAAGGAGGATCAGCACGCCGATAAGGGCCATGATCGCCCAGAATCCCCAGCCCATAGGTGCCGGTGGAGCGGGGGCGAGATCCATGGAGGGTGGATTTTCTGCACTGGGCCCGGTGCTAGAACTTTCCTCATCCATACTGGTATAATAGGGCCTTTATGCAATAAGCATTCACGGTTAAGAGACCCGCATCCGACGCAAAGACCAATAGCTGCTTTTAGTAATTTTTCGGACTTTACAGAAAAACGCTCAATAAAGGCCTATTTTTCCATTTCTTCGATCAGATTTTGTATCATCGGCCGGATTTGGGGCAGCGTCTCGGTGCTGATCTTCCAGAGAAGCCGGGGCCGGTTCACCGGATCTGCGTTGGTGATTGCCGCGTCCAATGCAGCTCAGCTCCTTCCAAGGCACAAGCGCGTATTTTACCCGGACCATAGTCGGGACTGCCTGCTCCATTTCACTGATGGCTCTCATGCATCCTAGAACGCTCGCATAGACTTTTTCGTCCTGATAAAAATCCTCATACTGGTATCCCTCAATCAGCCGGCCTACTTTTATAATCTCAGCAACAATGCCATTCAGCAGATTGCGGGTATCTCGTCCTGCCATAGGTGTTTCCCGGGATTTCTCTCCTTTCCTTCATGAATCATTTCTTTTCCCTCCCGCAGATCCGGTTTTTGTTGCTGCCCGGCTCTGCGAGAAAACGATTCTGGATTCCTGCGTGAAGTTGGGAGGTGGTGCACAAATACTTTCTTAGGTGGCAGAGGCCATGCCCGGGCACTATTTTACAAGAGTGTCTAGCTGGCGCGTCCATCTTTGGATCCTTTCATGTCTTTGTCTCGGTGTCCGCGAATGAGCACCGGAGCCGAGACCCGGCAATGGTGCATTTTTCCTGTGCCGGTTTCAGGTTTTTAATAGGGAGAGGGTCAAATAATGTGTATGGAATTTGCTGAAGTCAAGAAATGGGTGTTCTTTTTCCTGGGGATACTTTGTGCAATTATCATTTCAGATAATCTCTCAAATCTGATTACCAATTATTCAGGCCTGACGGGCTGGGTGAATTTTGTCATCAGTTTTGTCCTTTATGCCGTGTTCTTCTTTGCCATTCTCTATGTGCTGGAAAAACTAGTGGGTATAGAATTTTTCGGGTTCGGGCGTGCTTAAATTCCCCTCTGTTTCTTTTTTTTAGAGGTATGCTGCTGTTCAAATCGCAGATGGCTCTACACCATAACGGCACTGATAACCTTTTCGTAGTTTTGCGAGTCAGACCCCTTGGAGAGCCCGCTCCCGCATACGAAACTATTAACGCGATCACAGTGACGTAATTCTATGGATGCAAAATTGTCCTGCCTCCTCAAAGGGCTGGCAGGGGTAATCTTCGGAGGTCTCGCGCTGATGGTACCCCAGCAAGTCCTTGCTTTCTTTACCGGGATTTTCTGGATCCTGCTTATTACGGGAATTCTCATCTGCATTCTCATCGCTATTACTTCCCCGGCGGAAGAATCCCTTTTCTGGTTTCTCTTTTCCGCAGGGCTGCTGCTCATTGGAATCATCGAAACGCTCTTTCCTCAATCCCTCTCCCTTATTTTCGTCCTTGCAGTTGCAATCCTGGCATTCTATGCAGGCTATACCGGGATATCCTGTGCGCTTACCCGGACGCGATCGAAATACTATCTCGTGACCGGGGTGATCGCGAGCAGCGTGATCCTGCTCTATGTCTTCCTCACGTATGTTCCTGCCATGAGGTCTTTTATTATCATGACCGTCGTTGGGACAATTTCTTTTGTTCTGGGACTCTTTGCGATCTTTATGGGTATTTCCCTAAAAGAGGGTGATGAATTACCCATTTCCCCACGTGTGTTCCTCATCAACAATTGTCGGCTCCCAACAAAACAAAAGGACCCGCCGGAAGACCAAAACCCCCCTCAGTAACTTTTCGGAGGTCCTGCCATGCTGCCGGCCTACGATGTCGTCATTGCCGGTGCCGGCCCGGCGGGCTGTGCAGCTGCCCGGGCATGCGCAGATCGCGGGCTTTCGGTCATCTGCATCGAGGAGCAGGGAACCATCGGCTACCCGGTGCAGTGCGCCGGCCTCCTCTCCCTTGCCGCTTTTGACGAATGCGCCGTTTCCCGGAGTCCTATCCTGAACACGGTGACCGGGGCCCGCATAGTACCCTCTGCAGGATCTGCTCTTGTTCTCGATGCAAAGACGCCGAAAGCACATGTTGTGGACCGGGCCATGCTCGACCGGGAGATGGCACAAACGGCAGCGGATGCAGGAACTGAGTTCCTGCTCAAAACAGCCGTCTGTGGGGTCCGGGATTGCCGGGTTATCACCCGTGGGATCAACGGGCATGAGGAGATCCCTTTTAAGATCCTGATTGCAGCAGACGGTCCCAGGAGCACGATTGCCCGCTTGTACGGGATGGAACGGTCACCGGTCTATCTTGCCGGTATCCAGGCCGAGGGAAAATGGGAAAACGACCCGGGATTAGTCGAACTCTACCCGGACGCATCCCCGGATTTCTTTGGTTGGGCCATCCCTTCCGGAAATGGCCGGGCGAGAGTGGGGCTTTGCGGGACAATGCAGGTACGGGAACGTTTTTTGGCATTGGTAAAGAGAATCGGCCTGCGCTCCGATATACATCTAGTCACTGGCACCATTCCGCTTGGCGTGATGCCCCGGACCTATGGCCGCCGGACTCTTTTTGTCGGCGATGCAGCCGGTTTTGCCAAACCCACATCAGGCGGGGGGGTTTATACCGGTGTCCGTTCGGCCCTACATGCAGCGACGGTGGCAGCGGTGTGCTGCGAGAATGACACCTTCTCCGATGCTGCACTCGCAGAGTACGAGCGGCTCTGGCAGGAAGACCTAGGGCGGGAACTTGCTCTGGGGTACCGTCTGTTTTTGATGCGCAGGCATCTATCGGTTTCAACAATCGATCAGATGATCCTTGCTATGAATAATCCTGCCATCGTTGATGAAATTCTCCGTTATGGGGATATGGACCGGCCGGCAAAAATTGCCGGCATTCTCGCAAAGAACCCTTCGCTCATCCGGTTCTTCTCGCCTCTTCTCTTCTCCGGGATCCGGTCGTTTTTATAATAGACTTCACTACAGTCCGGAGAAATTCGTCTTTCTGATTTTTAAATTTGTAACTCATGCCGATAATTCCACTTTTCTATTGAAAGAATTTTAACGAAATGAATCCCCAGCAAAACCGTAAACGCACCAAACTAATTAGACAGAGTTTTGATCATCCCTCATTTTTATGGAAGTGCATCCTCTTGGTAGAGAGAGACGTATTGACCTTCTGGAAAATCAGGGTCAATACATACAAAATAAAGACTATGCTCGTTATGAAAAAGCTCACCGGGTACGGCTCATAAAACGAGATAAAAAGGCCAATCCACGTCGCAAACAAAGCAATAACGATAGATATCATTATACCGTGTACAGGTCGTTTCGCTAACCGTTGGGCGATTGCTGCCGGCGTCACCATTAATGCGAATATAAGCAGTACCCCGACAACCTGGACAGAGATCGAGGTAGCCACTGCGACCAGAAGCATAAAAATGACGCCGAGCAAAAGGGTGGGCAATCCTTTTGCTTCTGCCACGTCTTCATCAAGCGATGCAAATAGAAGCGGCCGAAATACGACCGCGGTTAACAATAGAATTACCAGGCTGGCAACAAGCGTCACTAGTACGTCGCTGGAACTTATACCCAGTATTTCTCCGAATAAGATAGAGTACGCTTCCGTAGCATACCCGCTGTAGAGGCTGATGAAGAGGACGCCTAAACCAAGCATGAATGCAAGGACGGTTCCAATCTGAACGTCCCGGGCAGCGGCACGGCGGCCGAGCAATGCAATCGTAATGCCGCCCCCGCTGGTAAACAGCAGAAGGCCTATGATGGGATCGACCCCAAAAAGCACGGCGCCGGCGGCTCCTGCAAACCCTACATGGGAAAGAGCGTGTGCTGCAAATGATGAACGACGGAGCACGACAAAATAGCCGACGATCCCAGCGATGATGGCGATTATTGTTCCGGCTTCAAAGGCGTGCTGCATGAAGTCGTACTGCCACATCACCTGGAGATCAGTTATCAAATTGAGGCTAAAGGAAATGTCAACCATACAGCACCTGTTCAATCGTAATGATGCTGGTTTTCTTCAGTGCCTATAACAGCGATCTGGCCCTGGGATCCCCGCAAAACCTCGACCTGAATCCCGTATAATGCCGATAAGGCCTCTGAGGTCAGGACTTCATCGGGCTTCCCGATTGCAACCTTGCCGTTGGCGATATAGATCACTTTATCGAGCACCGGCAGAAGAGGATTAATATTGTGGGCAATAAGCAAAGCCGTGACATCGCGTTCCTGAACCACATTATGGATAACCTGTACCAATTCCTGCTCACGCCGGATATCCAGATTTGACAACGGTTCATCGAGCAATAACAGGTGGGGTTCGCTTACTAATGCTTCAGCGAGAAATACCCGCTGTAATTCTCCTCCCGATAAACCTCCAAGAGAACGGTGTACCAGATCTTCAGCCCCGACAGATTTCAGTGCGTTAAATGCGGCGTTTCGATCGTTCCGGGAAAACGGGTTCAGACCCCATTTAGTGCCGGAAAATCCAAGCCTTACTAATTCAAGGGATTCAAGTGTTGTTTCTTCATCAATTACATGCCGTTGCGGTATGTATCCGATATGTTCGTTGCCGCGTTTCGGTCGGGCGTCAAATACTTTGATAGCGCCCTGTATGGGTTGCTGCAATCCCAGAAGCAAACGAAACAGCGTTGTTTTACCCGAGCCGTTGGGACCTATGATTGCCACAAACTCGCCATGGTCAATAGTAAAATTGGCGTCCTGCCAGACAATATTGTCCTGATATCCAACCGTTAGGTTTTCTGCGGTAATAATGGGGGGAATGGTTTTTGCCATTGATTAACTTCCAAGAGCATTTGCATTGAGTGCATTCTGAAGACTGATTAGTTCTGCATTCATCCAGTCCTGGAACGAAACGTCGGGTGGCTGTATCGTTTCCGTTATACCAATAACAGGAATGCCTTGTGCCGAGGCCAGTTTCTTCATGTTATCCGTGAGCGGGGTAACCGTTTGTTGGTTATAAACCAGCACACTCACATTATCGTTCTTAAGCTGGTCCTCAAATTCCACAACACTGTCTGCCGGTGGATCGTTCCCTTCGGCAACAGCGTGGGTAAACGCTGACGGAGAGACAAGATCAAGGCCGGTTGCATTTGCCAGGAATTCAAAGATGGATTCGGTGGCAGCAACTTTTGTACCTCCAAATTGCTGTTTTATCTCACCGATCCGACCTTGATATTGGGAAAGCGACACTTGCAAATTGGCATAATTCTGCTCATAGTCTTGAGCATTGGATGGATCAATGGCAATAAGGTCTAATTCCATCTGTTTTGTGGTCTGATTCACATAATCAGGGCTGTACCAGAAATGAGGATTATCGCCGTTTTGTTGTCCAATAAGTTCTGCTACATTTAAAACTTTGGCGTTCGGTTTGATGCCAGCACTAATAAGTTTGTCAGCCCATTCATCGTATCCGGCCCCATTTTCAATAATATAGTCTGCCGTTGCAAATGCACGTGCATCCTCAGTATTACTCTCGTATTCATGAGGATCGGCATTGGGATCTGAAACTATGCTCAGTACCTGGACATGCGTTCCGCCAATTTGTGATACCAGACTGCCCCAAAAATTTTCAGCGGCAACAATTTGTATCTTTTGTGATGAGTTGTTGGCAATAGAATTGGGTGAAGTTACTACAGCATTTGAGTGTGAACCACCTATTGCAACAATTGCAATTATTGCAACGAGGACAACGATGAGTCCTCCAATGACGATATAAGTTTTAGAATTCATAATGTTCTGCCCTCTCCGTATGTGTGCTGCGCAACTGCTTCGTCGGTTATCCATATAATAGTTATGAGAAGTTTGGGGATTACCCAAATTTAATTCAAATTCTATGCGAAAGAATTCAAGAATTTTTTTCGTTAAAGATCTCATTACTTAAGACAACCGTCATCATGCGTAATCGCACCGCAGACTCCTAGCCGCGGATGGCCCATAGCGGTGCAGATCCGGTCGATGGCATCTTTTGTGACAAGCGATTCAAAACGCGAGGCTTCTGAGCACGCCTGATCGTGCGAGAACCCGTAATGAGTGAGCATCAAGCTCAGAATACGGTGGCGCTTGACAAGGAATTCCGCATGCTGTCTCCCCTCATCAGAAAGGCAGATCCCGCGGTACGGCTCATGGGTGACAAGACCCGCGGCACAAAGTTCCGCAATTGTCTTTGTAATTGTTGAGGGGTCGACAGAAAATTCGCGCGCAATATCCGTGGTTCGCACCCTGCCGCTCCGTTCGTGTACGAATTTCAGGTACTCCACTTTACGCGGAGATAGTCCGCGTCCGTCCCCAATTTCCATAACTGCCAGTTGGGTAATGCAGGGAGATAAAGTTTGGGGAGTACCCACATTTATTTGGGCTTATTGGTATGGATCGATCGTTATGAACTTTGCCTGTCCTGTTGAAAATAATCTTTAAGAATCCTACAAAAAATCCCGGTACATTCATTCACACTATTTAGCAAGTTTTATTTAGTTAATGCAAGTAAATATGATCTCGTATTATTATGCATATTATGGAAGGATTTCTACCCTGGCAGTGGTGTGTTTTCTGGTACCTTGTATCAGCACCATTCATCATCTATGGAGTTTACCTCCTGAACCGCCAAGTAAAAGAACAGCGCGAAACCCTCTCGCTTCTCGCAGTATCCGGTGCTTTCATTTTCCTGCTTTCTTCGTTGAAGATGCCGTCTCCTGTTGTGGGCAGCTGCTCCCATCCCACGGGCACCGGGTTATCAACCGTGCTGTTCGGCCCGTTCATTACAGCCGTTCTCAGCGTTATCGTGCTTATATTCCAGGCGCTGTTCATGGCCCATGGCGGGATTACCACTCTTGGCGCCAATGATTTCTCGATGGGAATTGCTGGGCCGCTTCTCGGGTATGTAGTGTACCGGGTGGCAAAGAAAGTGAATCTGAACATATTCGTAAATATTTTTCTCGTCGCATTCGTCGCGGATCTCTTTACCTATGTTATCACGGCAATCGAGCTCGCAGCGGCATTCCCGGCAACGCACGGTGGGTTCCTGATCTCCTTTGAGACCTTCTTTGCAATCTATGCGGTTACGCAGGTTCCTCTTGCTATCGTTGAAGGACTCCTTATCGCGCTCGTGTTCAAATATATTGTCCAGAGCCGGGGCGATATTCTCGTCAAACTTAAGGTACTCACACCGGAGCAGGTTACAAAAATCATGGAGAGTTTCAAATGATCCCCAGATTTTTCACGAAGTACAAACTTGAGATCATCTTTGCGGTCTTTATCGTCATCTTTGCAGCACTCTTCCTCATAAATAATGCCAATATTCAAGCAACAGCAAAGCCCGGGCAGGAGACTTGGCAGGGATCAGATGATCTAGGCAGTGCTGCGATTGAAGCTACGGGATATACCCCTTGGATACAGCCTCTCTGGACGCCTCCCAGTACCGAAGTTGAGTCCTTGCTTTTCAGCATCCAGTCTGGCCTCGGAGCATTTGTGATTGGATACTTCTTCGGGTTTTACCGGGGCAAAAGGGATAGTGCAACATCTGCATAACTCCCCTCTTTAGTTTACTGACGTATGAGACGTCTGAAAATAGGTATTCCTTATGACATTTATGGAAGAGAATCTGGATTATTATGCACAGACAAATGCTTTGCGGGACGTAAACTGCTATCTTAAACTCGCCCTTGGCTTGGGAGCAATATTTATCTGTGTTGCCTCCCCGGCCCCGCTGACCCCGCTGTTTATTTTCATTACTCTTTCTGCAATCACCCTGATATTTGCAAAAATACCGGTACAGGTTTATGTGGAACTCCTTCATATTCCCGTGATATTTGCATTCTCCTCCGTGATCGTTATTCTGTTTTTAAGCGGGAGTGGAGATACCCTCCTTACGTTTACGGTCGCGAACATCCCGCTGACTATCACCACCGGCTCCGCGAACCTTGCATCCCTCGTACTTGTTCGGACATTTGGCGGGATGTGTGGGCTCTTCTTCATTGCCCTGACAACACCGATGATCGAGATCTTTTCTGTCATGCACAAACTGCATGTCCCTCCCGTTATGGTCGATCTCTCTATGCTGATCTACCATTTTATCTTCGTCTTTATTGCACAGACAATCGCTATCCATAACGCACAGACCATCCGGCACGGATATACCTCGTTCAAACGATCCGTGAATTCGATGGGGATGCTCGGTGCCATGCTCTTCATCCGGGGATGGAAGGAAGCTGAAGATCTCATCATCGCTATGGACTCGCGATGCTATGACGGCAAACTGGCATTACCCGGCCAGCAGAATCCTCCGAAACCGGGGGCAATTGCCTCTGTCGCGATCTATCTGAGTCTCTGCATTGCTGTTGCAATTATGACCAGCACGATAGTGCCTTTCAGGTGAATCATGACAAACCTGCTCGAATTTGACAATATTCACTACGCCTACCCGAACTGCCGGGAATCGCTTTCCGGTGTAAACTTCTCGATAAAAAAAGAAGCCAAGGTTGCTCTGGTCGGCCCCAACGGTGCCGGGAAAACCACCCTGCTCCTGATGTGCAACGGGGTTCTCGAACCGTCGAAGGGGCGGGTGCTTCTCGATGGTGAACCCCTCAAGTATGACAGCCGCTCGCTACGTGAGGTGCGCAAGAAAGTCGGGCTGGTATTCCAGAACTCGGATACCCAGCTCTTCGCACCAACAGTATACCAGGACGTGGCGTTCGGGCCGCTCAACCTTGGCATGGAACCAGACGAGATCGAGAAGGTCGTCAACCGGGCACTTCTTGAGGTGGGGCTGGCAGGGTTCGAAAAACGCCCCCCGCACCAGCTGAGCGGTGGGGAGAAAAAGCGGGCCGCAATCGCGGGGACGCTGGCGATGGACCCGGAGGTACTCGTTTTTGACGAACCGACAAGCTCCCTCGACCCTGCCGGGGCAGCTGACCTCATGGAACTGCTTGATGAGCTCAATGCAAAAGGCGCAACGATCATTATCTCCACTCATGATGTGGAACTTGCATACCTCTGGGCGGACCAGATCGTCCTCATAAACAAAGGGACCGTTCTTCATGCGGGCACTCCCGAGGAAGTCTTTACGGATCCCGTGCTTGTCACATCCTCGAATCTCCGGATGCCTGCGGTACTGGAAGTCTACACGGAGCTCGTCTCGCGGCAGATGGTGGAAAAGACACAGTCGCCAAAGTCCATCCTGCAGCTTGTCAGTTCGCTCGAACAGAATTTCAATAAACCACGGGCAGACAGGGCTCTTGGGACCATCACGGTCTGCAATGTGGATGCGACCGGCGCTGATGAAATCAAGGTGTGGGTGGCTAACAATCCCGGGCACAAGCGCGGGGCAATGGGAACCCGGGCAAAGAATCTAGCAGAGCGCGAATCGATAGTGCTCGATTTCACGTATGGCGTGATCGACAAAGGTATCTTGCGGGCGCTCGTTGGCGAATGCTCGGTGCTCCTGACACCTGCGTCGATGGTGCCGCATGTGTTCCGGCGGGTTGAAACCTACTGCCGGGAGAGCGGCAATACGATTGCCGTTGTCCCCATGGACACAAAAACTCAGTCTTCCGCGACGAGTGTTATGAAGAAAGGAGGTCCGACAGAATGATCCCTCCTGCTGAAAACCATGAACATTATGAAGATAACGACCATGATCATGGCCATTTTCATGGACATGATTATCATCATGGGCATGGCCATATGCACGGCGTTGTCGATCCTTCAATCTTTGCAACCGAGCGAGGCATCTGGGCAGTCAAATGGTCGTTTGTCGGGCTGTTTATTACCGCAATCCTGCAGGTCGTTGTTGTGTATTATTCCGGAAGTATCGCCCTTCTCGCCGATACCATCCACAACTTCGGTGATGCACTCACGGCTATCCCACTCTTGTTTGCATTTTTGCTTTCCTGGAGAAAACCAACCCGGCGGTTTACGTACGGGTACGGACGCGTTGAAGATTTTGCCGGTGTGGCTGTTGTGCTGATGATCCTCATATCTGCTATTGTCGCCGGGTATGAATCCATCAACCGGCTTATTCACCCTCAGACCGTGACGTTTCTCTGGGCTGTCGCAATGGCGGCAGTTATCGGGTTTATCGGGAATGAATCTGTGGCCCAACTCCGCATCCGGGTCGGGAAGGAAATTGGAAGTGCTGCGCTCGTTGCTGACGGCCAGCATGCACGAGCGGATGGTTTTACGAGTCTAGCCGTCCTCCTTGGTGCAGTCGGCGTGTATTTCGGGTTCCCGCTTGCCGATCCGATCATCGGTCTTGTCATTACGATTGCAATATTCTGGATTGTCTGGGAGTCGGCAAAAACAGTCTTCATCCGGCTTCTCGATGGCGTTGATCCAGAGATCCCAAAAGAAATTTTCCATGTCGCACACCATGTCAGCGCTGTCCGTAAGGTTACTGATGTGAAAGTAAGATGGCTGGGCCACCGGCTCCATGCAGAGGTTTGCGTCACAGTAGATTCGTCACTCAGCGTTGAGCAGGGGCACGCGATCGCAAAAGAAGTCAACCACGAACTTCTCCATCATCTCAAGTATCTGTCGGATGCAACAATTCACGTGGATCCTATGACTGCGTCCGGACTAGAGTACCATCATATCAAAGAGCACAGCCATGACGGGTTGCCTGCGCACTCGCATTGAACCGGTCATGATAGAAAAATGTAGTAATGCTATGAGGAAAAGGAGGTAAAAATGTCAAAATTTTATGGAATCAGCCCGCAGCCGGCAACGCGACAAGCGGTGGGAAAATTCGAAGATGAAGTGATGATCAGGAAGGATAACCGGTACCTTATCTCAACTGTCTACCTCGATATGCAGGAGGATCGCTGGGCGGTTGCCGTAGCTTATAACCCGTCCCGCAACCCAGGGCTGCTCGGGCACGATCACCTGCTGGAAGTAAGGTATACTTATTCCCCCAAGAAAGGAACGACCATGACCATGATGCGATCCGATCCTGTGGAAGAAACTTCGCTCATGGTTGGACCCTTTGCGGATCCCGATACATTTGCCCTCTATGCTATAACTTATGAGAGGGATCTGATAAACCACTTGGCCTGAGATACGAACTGTGGCAGCCACTACATTTCTGGCATTCAAACTCTCGTGTCGAATGCGCTGTCCTGATCACCTCCTCCAATCAGGTTAACGGGAGTGAGAAATCTTTTTGCTCCTCCTGATGGCAAGCAGCCGGGACACCCATCAAACAACAAAAATATATTTGTTTTAACACAAGAAAAAATGATCAATTTGGCCAAAGCCGGGGAGTGTCGGGAGAAGGTGCCCTCTCGTATGGAGGACAAATAAGAATTGATCGTGAAGGTCCTGAAAAGAAAATTTCGTTTTTGTTGCAGTGGCGGTTCATTTGAACATTTTAACGACGTGAAATAGTAGTCACCAACCGTAAACGCAACAACGCCAAAAAAGAAAAATTTAGATTTTAATTCAGTTCCTGCGCACGATAATGAACGCAACTGCACCGAGACCAATTACAGCGACAAGTGCACCAAACCCTGGGGTCTTGGTGGGTGTTGGTGTCGGAGTTTGGGTCGGCTGCTGGGTTGCGATCGTGGTCTGCTGAGCAGTGGTTACGGCTGTTGCAACGGAGGTCGGGGTTACCGTGGTGGTGCCTGCCTGAAGAACGTTGAACAGTGCAGTACCCGTTGGCTGGCTTGTGAGCGGGAGACCGACGGAAGATGCTGTCACGAGATACTCGTCCGCTTTGTATGTTGATGCATCGACATCGAACGAGATCGCGTTCAGTCCATTGGTACCTTGGGTAACTGCCACAGTGCCGGATGCGCCGCTGAACTCACCGGACTGGGTCTTATCAGTCGGCGGAATGATGATGAATACGATCGTCGAAGAGGACGTTGTCACCTACGGCGAGGTTGGTCGTACCGGTGATGGTGAACTTGTCACCAACAGCGTGGTCGCCAATCGGGTTGATGGTGATGACCGGCGTCTCTACCAGGAACTGGAGCTTGGTGTAGGTATCATCGACATTCGGGCTGTTGATAGCCTCTACCAGTGCTTCTGCAGCGTTGGATCCCTGCAGGGCGTTCGTACCGGAAAGTGAGAATTCAGCGGTACCAGTTGACAGTTGGGCTACAGAACTGTCAGAGTTCAAGGTCGGGAATGTTCCTGGGCTGTTCGGGCTGTCGATGTAGACCACTGAGGTCTGGCCTGCGTTTGCTCCGTCGGATTTTGTGTTCTGCGGGAGCGGAACTGCCTCAACATCGAACACACCGTTCTCCATCGGGTGCTGGACGACAACGAAGTACTGGCCGGTAGCCAGGTCCGCCGTGGTGGCTCCTTCAACTTTGTACGAGAACGACGAGTCGCTGTTCACGGACTGGGATCCTACGTAAGCGTAGTTCTTACCCATAATCCAGATGTTGATACCTGCAGAGGGCTGGCCCTGTGCAGTACCGGTGATGTAGACCGGGTCACCCTGGGCAACGGTGGACTCTGAAGCAGTCGCACTGACGAACGGTGCCTTGAGGGTGATTGAGACTGTACTGTATGCATCAGGTAAGTTATTTGCGTCATCGGGGTCGCTGACTGCATAGATCGTGTAGGTACCTGCATCGAGAGCGACGTTACTTGTTCCCCACTCCCATGACCAGGTGTTGTCACCAAGAACGTCAACCTGTTGGAAAGTAGACGCTTGGCCATTCGTGACTGGATATTGTGCCGGAGCGTTCTTCGCGATTTGAGCACCATTGGTAGCCAGGTTGGGTCCTGTGATGAACAGGTAGGTCGTCTGGGATTCAGTGTTGGTACCGGAGAACTGTACCTCTTCGCCGAGGTAGTAGCTCTGGGAGCCGGCGGCTACGACAGTAACTGCGCCCTGCTGGACCTGCACGTTAACCTCATCGTACTTGTAGTTGTGGTTAGCGGAGGTTCCGAAGTCCTGCTCGACACGGAGGGTATACTGCTGAGCCTCAGTCCAGTTGGTCGTCGACCACTGAACAGTTCTCGAACCGGTCTGGTCGAGGGTTATATTGGCGTATTCAAAGGTACCATTGCCAAGTGCCGTTGAATCAGGGCCTAGGGTTGAAATGTCATCACCGTGTGCAACAGAGTTCCAGACGTAGACACCGTTCTGGGCTAAGTATCCACCGTTATCTGCGAACGGGTTGTACGGGCTGTTAACAGCGGGCATGCTGGTCGTGGCTATCGGATCAAACTGGACGCCTGCCTGGTTCGCGGTAATGAAGGGCGGCTGGTAATCGTAGTTGCCATTCATCGTGCTGGTTCCCTTGACCCACAGGTGGTAAACGCCATAGGGCTTACCTGTGATCGTGACCGAGAACGTCTTGCTGCGGACAACGGAGTTAACGTTGGCCGAGATCGCGACTGTGTTGGACGATAAGGTAACCGTTGCGGGCTGGCTGATCGTCTTACCAGTATAGGTTGCGCCACCGTTCAGGTAGTTATCGTACATACCGTTAAGCCTCGACTGGGCAACAACGGTGTATACACCAGCCGGGTAGGCAAGCTGACCGCTTGAATCGACTGCACCGGTCGCCCACGAGTAGTTGATATTGCTGCTGGTGGGAACTGCACCCTGGTATGTACCCCAGAACCACAGAGCGCTGGTTACATTCTGCGAGGTAATGCTCGAGGTGTTGAGGCCGCTGCCATTGAACAGCGAAACATACGTGTTGCCGGATGCACTGTTAACCTTGATGTCTATGTTACCGCCTGCGTTCTTTCCGGCTGCCATTGCTGCGATTTCAGCCGCATCCATTGAACGAGAGCCAGCGAGGGCACTCTGCAGGTTCGTGTTGATACGGAACGTAAGAGCGTCGCCCTGAATTGAAGTGCCGCTGGTAACCGTGGTGCCGGCCGTGATATCCCAGACATCAACGGCGACACTTGGGTCCTGTACGTTGAAGATTGCACCGGTCGTAGTATCTCCTATACTACCGGCAGTCGTCACTCCGTACCAGTTTCCTGTGTAGCCGCTAAATTGGGCCGAGGAGACATAGAACGAGTTCGAGGTGATGGAACTCAACGGGATAGATACCGTCGGGGACGTGCTGCTCAGGGCCGCCGCTGATGCCCACCAGCCGATAGCGTTATCGGTAGCTGGCATTGCATTAATGGCAGGTGCAATGTTCAATTGCTGTTCTCCAATATACACTACTGCACCCTTTTGGATCGTGTTGTTGATATCGTAGTAGGTTGCCGATACCGGCAGTACTGCGACAAGTACCAACGCGACGAGTGCAATAAGTGCAATCGTTAATCGCTTGGTCATTCGTTTTCCTCCAAAGTTCTTACATCATACATTTCAAGCCGAAAAACCGTTTCGACATTTGCCGAATAACGATTCTGTAAGCGCCATATTCCGTTTAAACGGAATATGGAGGAATATTTGTAAAAAGAACTGATATATTTTTTGTTACGATTTCATCAAAAATTTTTACAAATTCATATCAAATTGAAATTTTCTTATACCTTTATATCTGAATAGTGAGGGAAGATCACCGATCATAAACTCTTTGTTCTCTGGTCGAATTTTATGATGGAAATATGCAATTTCTTCCCGTTTTCAAATCAAATCACCATTTTGAAATATTTTGTAGTAATTAGTATTACAAATAGACAGGTTTTTATAACTCTGTATCCGTATATATCCTTTAGGTGTTATGAACAATGCATATACCTGACGGATACTTAGGTCCGACGACTTTTATCACGATGTACTTGATTATGATCCCGATATGGCTGTATGCCGGATACTGGGTACAGAAAAACCTTCGGTCCCGGCAGGTGCCGTACCTGGCACTGGCAGCAGCATTCTCGTTTGTAATCATGATGTTCAACGTACCGGTTCCCGGCGGCAGTTCGGGGCATGCGGTCGGCAGCGCGCTCGTTGCAATCATCCTAGGTCCCTGGGCAGCAGTCGTGACAACTACTGTTGCGCTCCTCATCCAGTGCCTCGTCTTTGGGGATGGAGGGATCACTGCCTTCGGGGCAAACTGTTTCAACATGGGTACTGTCATTCCGTTCGTGGGATACTTCATCTATAAACTTATCGCTTGGAAATCGCCGATTGCATCAAACCGAAGGATCGCTGCCGCAGCGATAGGCGGGTATTTTGCTTTAGGCATCGCTGCCGGCGTTGCCGGGTTTGAAATGGGTATCCAACCAGTTCTCGAACACACGGCATCGGGCGTTCCTCTCTACATGCCTTACGGGCTCAACATTACTGTACCGGCAATGCTGATTGATCATTTTGGTTTCTTCTGTTGGGTGGAATTGATCGTTACCGGTCTGGCATTTGCATATATTGCGAAAAACAATCCGGAGATCATCTTTAATTATAAATCGGAGATTGAAAATTACTCAAAACCAGATACCGGCCAAGGAGCGGCACCGGCGTGAGGTAAACCATCATGGATGTTATGGGTGTATTCAACAAAATGGACAAGACGTTTAAAGTCCTCGTTCTTGCCCTCATTGTCCTCATGGTATGTGTGCCCGTTGGATTAATCGCAAGCGGAACCGCCTTTGGGGAATGGGGTCCTGATGAACTCCAGCAAGCCGTAGGCTATGTGCCGGCCGGGCTTCAGCAACTAACTGGCCTCTGGAGCGCGCCGTTAGATGGTTATGATTTACCAGGAGACCATACAACCATTCCAACCCAGACGCCGGGTTATTACGTCTCGGCAATCTTTGGGGTTCTCATCGCTTCCGCGATTGCATATGGCATCGGCAAGGTCATCATCAAGAGGAATGACTGATTCCGCAAAAGATTATCCCCTTTTTTTGCATACCCGACATACCCTGATTAAACCCGGAACTAGGTTGTACATCTTGTATGTGTGGTTGGATTTTTTACAGGAAGTATGATCGGATCAAATATCTGGAATTAATACGTTCGTAGTGATTGCCATGTCAAAGAAAAAACCGACAGCAGTAACGCGCTCCGGGATTTTTTTGGCTCGGATCCGGTCGATTACCGGATGGATTCGCGAGAACCAGAATTGGTTTTATATTGCAATTATCGGGGTCTGTCTCTCGGTTACGATCTTCTACAAAATCTCGTAATGGTACGGTGCGTAATGATTCCCGGAACTCTCACTGAAACGAATTGCCA
This sequence comes from uncultured Methanoregulaceae archaeon, assembly GCA_963737635.1. GTDB lineage: Archaea > Halobacteriota > Methanomicrobia > Methanomicrobiales > Methanospirillaceae > Methanoregula. The sequence continues at coordinate 1,788,528 of CAVTTL010000001.1, read as the reverse complement.
GACCGCAAATCGTTCCCTTTGTTTAATGATAAAGTTCTTGAAAAGAGAAAGATTGGGGATGTGCATAAATTGAATGTCAGAATTCTTCTGCAATCCCGTACCCCCACGCATAAAGATTTGTCACTGGATCGTTTTTCGGGAAGAGATTGCAGATAAGACCCTTGGTTTTCAAGAACCGGTCTGCCATAGATGGCGATAGAGGCAGAATCTTTTCTTTGATGGTCCTGCTGGTAGTCCAGAGATGAAGATAGTACATAATGCTCTTGTCCTGATCGGCCGTTACATGAATGTAGAGATCCTTTCCTGTTACCTTAACGTCTGGCTGATCAGAAACCGGCCGTGGTGCGAGATAGAGACACTCGTCATACTTCGTATTAACGGTCGTCTTCCGGCTTCCATTATACAGTGTTTGTTTCATGTCAATCACCCGTCTGCTGTTTTCCGGGATCATTCCCCAATGGTCCCGGTTTTTTTGGGCTGACAGACAGCACAGCCCATGGCGATATCTTGTCGAAGGATGAGGAGATTTCCATTAAGTCAAGGGACATCTCCGCATGAAACATAGAACGGCCCTGTTAATAAGTATTTTTATTTTTGTAGCAAAAAATGTGTAAATTTTGAATTTTTATTTTAATTAGAGATTCTCTGATCTGCTCGTTATCCGGTCAGACCGTGGCGCTGGTTGGCGAATCCTCCCTGATCCTCACTCCGGCCTCAATGGTCCCCCGGGTTTCCCGCCGGGTTGCCGAATTTGCGGAGATGGGTGGAGCAGCAGTCACTGTAATTCCCTTCCGTGAAACAACTCCATAATTCCATCGGCCTGTTTTGCCGCAGAAGTTAATACTGGTGTGGTTGTGAGGAATACAGAAGACCGGTTTCCTCGTGTTCCGGACAGCCGGGAGGGCGTCAAGAAGATAAAAAAAGGTTTATGCTTTTTTCTCGGTGAGCTCGATCTCAACACCGCCGACTTTGTCTGCAAAGATGTTGTACAGGAAAGCGAGGATCGCCCCCATGATAAATGCCATAATCCCGAAGATGATGGGGAAGACAATGATGGAGAGCAGGCCAAGAGTTGTCAGACCGGGCAGGCCGTATTTAGCCCCGATTGCAGCACCCATGATGCCAAGCAGAATGCCATAAATCAGGCCGAACACGATACCGAACAATGCATGGATCTTCGCCCATGAAATAATCTCGATACTCTTGATGACAGTCATACAAGATACCTTCTGGAAACCGTTCGCATTTCAGGCTAAAAAGTCTTTTGAAGTAGTCTTTGGGCAAAAACCCGGTTTTATTGTATGTGATCGAAATTGAAGCCGGTGCTGATACCTTCCATGTTTATAACTTCGCTTTTTCAATATAATAAATAAGAATTCTGGCAGGGATCCATATTTTCATGGACAAAAAACAAGAATCCGTGCAGGGAAAAAGGAGATCGTCATCCCAGCCTCATGCGTTCGCCCGGCGGATGGGTACGACCCCGAAATCATTTATCCGGGAGATCCTCAAGGTCACGGAAAATCCTGAAATCATCTCCTTTGCCGGTGGCCTGCCAAATCCCGGTTTGATCGATGTCGGAGGACTTGCGCAGGCTGCTGCAGATGTTTTCAGCAGCGATGGCAGAACTGCCCTCCAGTATGCGACAACTGAGGGGTACTTCCCGTTATGCCAGTTCATTGCGGACCGGTATAAAAAGCGCCTCGGCCTCGATCTTTTACCCGATGAGATACTCATCACAAATGGTTCGCAACAATGCCTCGATCTCATAGGAAAGATTCTCATCGATCCTGGTGACCGGATCGTTATCGAACGTCCGGGGTATCTCGGTGCAATCCAGGTCTACTCGCTCTACGAACCGGTTTTTGCACCGGTTGAACTCGGAGCTGACGGACCAGCTGAGACAGCTTTTGAAGCGGCAGTTTCGAGCGCGTGTACAAAAATCTATTATGCGATTCCAAACTCGCAGAATCCATCAGGAATCACGTACTCGAGGCACTGCCGAAAAGCATGTGCAGATATTCTTGAGGGTACCAGCACGATTCTGGTCGAGGATGATGCATATGGTGAACTTCAGTTCTCGGGAAAAGCACTCCCACCAATCAAAAAATACCTGCCTGACCAGACTATCCTGACCGGTTCGTTCTCGAAGATCATGGCGCCGGGGATGCGTCTAGGCTGGGTTTGTGCCCCGCGGCAGATCATGGACCAGCTCGTTGTGGCAAAACAGGCATCTGATCTTCACTCCAATTACCTTTCACAGCGGATCGCTTCACGCTACCTCGAAACGGTAGACCTTGATGCCCATGTCAGCAGGATACGAGCCGCATACAGAGAGCAGGCTAAAGCCATGATTGTAGCAATGCAGGATTATATGCCGGACGGCACCCGGTGGACAAAGCCTGATGGAGGAATGTTTGTTTGGGTCACGCTTCCTGCCGGCTGTCAGGCAATGGACGTCTTTACCGGAGCTCTCAAAAAGGAGGTCGCCGTGCTCCCAGGTATCCCGTTCTACGTTGATGGGGGTGGCACGAATACTCTCAGATTGAACTTTTCCAATACCAATTCCGAGAGAATTACAGAAGGAATTGAACGGCTGAGCCAGGTAGGACGATCCCTTTGCCGGTAAAAATCATCCTGATATAAATGTATAAACCGTAAACGAAGGGGCTATAAAAATAGCATTCATAAATAGTGGTGTACATATATATACCGGAAAGAGTATAAGCCGCATTTTCCCACGCGTATATACGTCATGCGGTGCAGGAATTTTCAAAAACTATCAAGAGGCGATGACAGTTCATGAGCAGAAGTGATGCTGAAGCACTGATGCGGCAGGGTATCGAACTCTATGATCTCGGCAGGCATCAGGAAGCCGTGGTCATGTTTGATCGGGCACTTACACTCTTTCCCCGCTTACCCAAGGCTCATTATTTCAAAGGCATCGCTTTATACGATCTCGGCCGGTACGAGGCAGCAATCGAATCCTATGATAACGCACTTGCAATTGATTCTTCCGACATCAATGCATGGTATAACAAGGCCGCGACCCTTGCACAAATCGGCAGGAATAAGGAAGCGCTCGACGCCTGCGAGCGTCTTATCGCTCTCAAGTACGACAATGCGGAAGCATGGATCCTTAAGGGAATCGCCCTTTATGAACTAGGTCGGTATCAGGAGGCGATAACGGCCTATGATCATGCACTTGCAATCGATCCTAGCCACGCGAAAGTCTACTATAACAAGGCCATTGCCCTTGCGGATCTGGGAAGACATGACGAAGCCATTGTTGCCTACGGAAAGGCGATCGAGATTATCCCCGGTTATGCAAAGGCATTTTACAACATGGGGATCTCCCTTTATGATACAGGGAGGTATGAGGAAGCCCTTGATGCCTTTGAAAAAGCTTATGCTCTCGATCCATCTGATGCCTGGGTCTGGTATTACCGCTCATTCATTCTTGCAAAACAGGAACGGTATGCTGAAGCAGCGGAAGCAGCAGGGACATTCCTCGCATCTGAACCTGATCATGCGGATATCTGGGTAATCCGTGGAATTGCCCAGTACCGGACCAAAAAGTACGCCGATGCTGCGGAATCGTTTGACCAGGCCATCTTACAAAACCCTCTCGTCGCAGATGCATGGCTCTACAAGGGATTTTCCCTCTTTGAGATGGAACAGTACGAGGATGCCGCATATGCCTTGGATAAAGCGGCGGAACTCACCCCGCAAAACAACAAGATCTATTTTTTCCGGGGCAAAGCCAACCAGCATCTCGGGCGTTTCCGTGAGGCAGTAGTAGATTTTGACCGGGCACTAGCCGCTGAACCGGAAAATGCTGATGCCTTATACAACCGGGGAGTCTCCTGCATCCACCTGAGCAGATACGATGAAGCACTCAGTGCGTTTGACCAGATCCTTTCCCAGCAGAGCGACCATGTAGGTGCGTCTTACTTCCGGGGGATCGTTCTTTCCCGCCTTGGCCGGCAGGATGATGCAATTGGAGCCTTTGAACATACCCTGACAATTGATCCTGGATGCGCTTCGGCCGCCTATCAAATCGGCCTTGCCTCTGCAAGCCTTGGGAAATTTGGCGATGCTGTCGCTGCCTACGATCGCGCACTTAAGATCAGGCCCGATTATTCGGATGTTATTTATCACAAGGGGTTTGCCTTAGCGAAGCTCGGAAACAGCGAGGAGGCGCTTCAGGAATTCGATCGGTCCTTAAACGAAAACCCCGGCAATTCCCAGGCTTACCACCAGAAAGGTCAGCTTCTCGTCAGAATGGGCAGGCTTGACGATGCATTGGACGCGTTCAATAAAAGTATAGCTCTTCGACCTGACAATGCGCAGGCCTACTATGACAAGGGCACTGCCCTGTTAAAAGCGGAGCAGGTCCAGATTGCGATCGAAGCTTTCGATCAGGCAATCGGGATCTATCCCAACTATGTCAATGCCTATTACAACAAGGGCATTGCCCTTGCAAAGCTTGACCTACTTGATGAAGCGCTCCTGGCATTTGACCATGCAGTGGCGATAGACCCAACTCATACGCTTGCGCTGTACCACCGGGGAGTAATGCTTTTTAACCAAGGGAGGTACACCGATGCAGCTGCAGCCTATGATGCAGTTCTTGCACTTTCCCCCCAGAACACGTCTGCCCTTAATGAGAAAGGGCTTGCACTCATGCAACTGAATCGGTGGAAGGATGCAGTTACAGCCTTTGAGGCCGCAGTCGAGCAGGATCCCGGCCTTGCCGACTCCTGGCTTTCCGCGGGGATCTGTTATGCGCAGCTCGGAGAAACCATCAAAGCAATCGAGGCCTTCGACCGGGTCATCGGTCTTAATCCGAAGAATACGCAGGCCCTGGTCGGCAAAGGAACGGCCTTGGTTGCCCTTGGCAGATACGAAGACGCTATTACGACCCTCAATCGCGCCCTTGAAATCGCTCCCCGGGATGAACGGGCATGGTATTATAAAGGTGTTTCCTTTGCGGAGCTCTCCCGTTTCGATGAAGCTGTGCGGGCATTTGAGCGGGTACTGGAAATCAACCGGCGGTGTGCCCGGGCATTCTTTGAGAAAGGCAATGCCCTTGCCAGTCTTGGCAAGCAGCTGGAAGCGATCATTTCGTACGATCAGGCGCTCGAGATTGAGCCCGACGATCCAAAGATCCTGTACCGGAAGGGAATCGCACTTGCCCAGAAGGAACGGTATGAAGATGCGATAAAAACATTTGAGCGATTGCTCACTCTCGAACCAGATAATCCGCAGGCTCTCTATTATCTTGGTATTGCCTACGCGGGAAGGAAACGGTTTGATGAAGCGATTGTGGCTTTCGAGCGATCTCTTGAATACAACCCCTCAAATGCTCTTGCCCATCATTATATGGGAATCTCACTTATTGAGTGCGACCGGTATGACGACGCCATCCGGGCATTTTCGGATGCCCTTGCCCTTGACACCGCAAACGCTTCCGCATACTATTACCAAGGTATTGCCTACCTGCAGTCCCACCGGTACGAGGAGGCTCTGGCCACACTTAATACATCGATCTCGATGAATCCTTCGTTAACAGATGCTTTCGTGTATCAGGGAATTGCCCTTGCCCGGCTCGGGCGCCACGATGAGGCAGTCGCGGCACTGAACCGCAGTCTCGCAGCAAATCCATCGCAGATGGAGGCACTCCTCTGCCGCGGCGAATCCCTCATGGTACTCCAGCGATACGTTGAAGCAGTGGAAACCTTCGATCGTATCCTCTCGTTAAACCCGAACCTTGTGGATGTCTGGATACAGAAGGGCACCGCTCTCGACCATCTGGTAAAAAAACAGGATGCTCTGGCGGCATATACCCGGGTCCTTGAAATCGACCCGGACAATGCTGATGCGTGGGCAAAAAAAGGTATCCTGCTTTCAGATCTTGGAAGGATCCCGGATGCTGTTACGGCATTCAACAAGGCTCTCGATATCGATGCAGGGCTTGGCGAGATCTGGATGCGAAAAGGCGAAGCCCTTAATGTGCTGGGCCGGACTGAGGATGCCGTAGAAGCATATGCGGAGGCTCTCCGGCTGGACCCCGATCAGGAAGAAGGCTGGATCAAGGATGGCCGGGCCCTCTTCGATTTGGGACGATACCAAGATGCCATCGATGCATTTAATAACGCAATTTCCTTAAACCAGCGGAGCACGGTTGCATTCCTGTACAAAGGTCTTGCCCTCGAGAAGATCAACCAGATGGAAGAAGCCCTTCAGGTCTTCGAGGTTCTTATCGAGATAGATGCAAACAACAGCGATGCCTATTACCATATGGGTCTTGCACTTGCGAACTCCGGTCGGCCAAAAGAAGCACTTGCTGCCTTTGAAGCCTCACTCAACATCAAAGAATCGTTTGCCCCGGGATGGTACAATAAGGGGAAGATGCTTCTTGACTTGGGAAAGTACCAGGATGCGATTACCGCGTTCGACCGGGCACTTGAGAAAGAACCAGCGTATACCGAGGTTTTTTATTCGAAGGGTGTTGCGCTCTCCAAGCTCGGGCGATTCCAAGAAGCCATCGATGAATTTGGAAAGAATCTGGAAAAGGATACAAGCAATTCCCCAGGATACTATTTCAAAGGTGTTGCGCTCTCCAAGCTTGGTAAATACCAAGAGGCGCTCGATGCATTCGACCGGGCATTGATCTATGACCCGGAGAATGCTCTGGTCTCTTTCCAGAAAGGTCGGGCGTTTGATGGTCTTGGACGGCACCAAGAGGCAGTCACCGCTTTTGAAAAAACGCTCGCACTCAAACCGCGGTATTCTGAGGCCCGGATGCGTAAGGGCATCTCGCTCTATAACTTGGGCAGATTCGATGAAGCTATCAAGGACTTTGACCGGACTATCGCAGAGAACCCCCATAACTTCCATGCCTGGTACCAAAAGGGCCGTGCACTTTTTGACACCGGCAATTACACCGATGCCATCGATGCCTATGATAAAGCACTGGAAGTGGAGTCCAGCTACCCAGATGCCCACTACCACAAGGGCCTTGCTCTCTACGAGTGGGGAGGTATGAGGAAGCGATTCTTTCATTTGACCAGGCACTTGAAAGTGATCCACACCTTGACCATGCCCTCTTCCACCGTGGAGCCTCACTCTTAAAACTGGAACGCTACCATGAAGTCTGTCCAGACCTTTGACCAGACACTCCTTCTTCTCCCCAGATATGCGCCGGCGTACCATCTCAAGGGTGTAGCGCTTGCCGCCCAAGGCCTGTACCACGACTCGATCGATGCGTACGACCGCGCACTTGAATATGATCCGGAGAGTGCTGAATCAGCGCTCAATAAGGCTATATCATTGCACAGTCTCGGGCAGGATGAGGAATCTGTCCAATCTTCAGATATGGCAATCGGTATCCAGCCGGATTTTGCCGAGGCTTGGTACTACAAAGGTGTAGCTCTCTCTGCTTTGCGGCGGTATGCTGACGCAGTGCCGGTCCTTTCCCGTTCGCTTGAACTTGACAGTACAAATGCTCATGCATGGTTCGATATGGGTCTTGACTTGATCGAGCTCCATCGCAATGACGAAGCAGTTGGAGCATTTGACCATGTTCTGGGTCTGGTAACAAATTATCCGCCTGCTTACTTCCACAAAGGGCTCGCTCTTGCCGCAGCAGGTAAAAACGAGGAGGCAGTTTCTGCATTCGATAATGCCCTTGTGATCACACCCTCGGATGCCGCCTTGCTCTCCGCGAAAGGCCACGCTCTTGAAGCACTCAAGCGGTTCCGGGAAGCAGCAGCTGCCTATGAAGACGCGTGCACTGCAGACCCAGAAAATACTGATAATTACTATCACCTCGGCCTTACATACGTCGGACTTCATCGCGATGAAAAAGCGATTGTAGCATTTGCAAAGACCCTTAAGCTCAGCCCCGAGAATGCCGATGCGCTGGAACAAGCAGGGATGGTTCTCACCCGCTTGGAAAAGTTTGAGGAGGCAATCGAAATTTTTGACCGGTACCTCCGTTTGGGACAAGAAGACGCCGGCATCCTGTACGAGAAAGGATGCGCGTACTTCGCCCTCAAAAAGTTTGAAGAGGCGATCACTTCCTTTAACCGCACTATCGAACTGGACAACAACCACATCGGTGCCATGGTCAAAAAAGGACAATCGCTTTCGGAACTCCGGCGCTATACAGAAGCCGTGGAACTCTTTGATCGCGTCATAGCTCTCGATCCTGAGAATGTAATTGCCCATTTTATCATGGGCACGGATCTCGTCCATCTTTCCCGTTATGAGGATGCCGTAATCGCGCTTGACCGCGCCCTTGAATATGATGGGGGGGATGCCCGGACGCATGCCTGTAAAGGATATGCCCTTTACCGGCTCAGCCGTTTCAAGGAATCGGCTGAATCATTTGCAAAGGCACAGAAGCGCCAGCCTAAGGACCCCTTTACCCTGCTGTACCGGGGCAAATCCCTCCTTCATAACGAACGGTGGGAAGAGGGCATTGCGATATTTGATAAACTTCTCGCCGTTGAAGAGAAAACTGCTGCTGCCTGGTATTACAAGGGAATCGCCTATTCCCACCTTACGCTACATAATGAAGCACAAGATTCGTTTGAACAGGCTATCGCTCTTGACAGCGATTGTGCGTCAGCATGGTACCAGAAGGGATTGGTCCTTTTCGAACAGGAAGAGTTTGGAACGTCGCTCCCGGCATTTGAGCGTGCATTGGAGATCGCTCCTGCAATGCAGGATTACGCGTTCAGAAAGGCGCTTACTCTCTTCATGTTGGAGCGGTACCAGGATGCGGTAGGGATCTTCGATCTAGCCCTTACCCTTGGTCCGGAAACCTCAGTTATCCAATATTACCGGGGGCGATCCCTAACTGAGACCAAGGATTATAAAAAAGCGCTAGAAGCGCTTAACCGGGCGCTGGGCCTCGATCCTGAAAACTCGTTCATCTGGCTTGCAAAAGGTGAGGTTTTGCTCTTCGAAAAAGACGGAACAGGAGCCGTTTCGGCTTTTGACCAGGCCCTTTTGCTTGACCCGAAATCGGTAGATGCTGTGTTCTATAAAGCGGAGGCACTTGCCCTTATAGGAAATGACGAAGAAGCTCTCCGAACGTACGACCTTGTTCTCGGATTTGATCCTTCTTATCCTGATGCCGCGTATAAAAAAGGTCTGACGCTGGCCAGACTGAAGAATTACGCCGGCGCGATAGAGGCTTATGATCAGGCTATCCAGTACGTCCCTGAGTATGCCTATGCACATTATCAGAAGGGACTGGCCCTTTTTGCCATTGGAAAATATGAAAATGCGATCCGATCCTTCAAACATGCGCTCGAGCACGATCCTTCATTAAAGGATGCCCTGTTCCATTCGGGTCTTGCTTATGCAGGGCTAAGCCGGTATACGCAGGCATTGGCTGCATTTAACAAATTGCTTGAACTTGAATCGCGGAATGCGGAAGTTCTGTACCATAAGGGAAGGATGCTAACAAAACTTGCCCGGCCCGATGAAGCTCTTACTGTGCTTGAGGAGTCACTTTCCCTTGAGAACAATATACCTGACGTCTGGCTCCTCAAGGGAACCATCTTCTTGGAGCAGGAACGACTAGAGGAGGCGCTTGAATCATTTGATCGCGCGCTTTCGCTGACGCCGGATAACAGTATGGCCTGGTACCGGAAAGGAAAGGCTTTTGCGGGATTACGAAAGTATCCGGAGGCGATCCGGTGTTTCGACCGGGTCATTACCGCAGATCCCGGCTGCTCGGCAGCCTGGTTCAGGAAAGGGAGTGCCCTGCTCTCAGACGGGGATTTGCGTTCGGCCATCGAATCTCTTACAAAAGCTCTCGAACTCCGGCCTGACAACGCGAACGGCTGGTATGATCGGGCCGTTGCACTTGCAGGCTTGGGGAGATTTGAAGAGGCGATCCCTTCCTATGACCGGGCGCTTTCCATCAACCCGAAATATGCGAGCGCGTATTACGACAAAGGAAGCGCACTTGCCCGTCTTGGCCGGGACCGGCAGGCAATCGAGGCATTCGAAATGGCCTCTTCCATTGACCCGAATTTTTCTATGGCATATTTCGAAAAAGGCCTGGCATTGGCTCGGCTTTCCAAAAACAAGGAGGCTATTGCGGCGTTCGATGCAGCGATTGCTATTAATGCATCCAGCGTTTTTGCGTTTCTCAATAAGGGGCTTGCTCTTGCAAATCTGAAAAAATATGGGGATGCAATTACTACGTTCGATGCCGCCATCAGGCTTGATCCGGCGAACTATGATGCGTGGTTTGCCAAAGGGTGTGCGCATTCCCGGCTCCGGCAGTATGACAATGCTGTAGACGCTTTTGATCATGCTGTGGGAATTAACGCCGATCAGTATCCTGTATTCTACGAAAAAGGTGTGGCGCTTGCACGTCTTGGCCGGTACGAGGATGCGGTCAATACATTCTCTGAGGCAATAACCAGGGACGATAAGAAACCAGAGGCACATTACGAAAATGGCCGCGCACTCCTCGAATTAGGCAGTGACGAGATGGCGGTTCGTTCGTTCGGCCGGGTATTGGAGCTGGACGCTACGTTCGGGGATGCTGCCTATTATCTCGGCTTTGCGGAGGAACGTCTCGGCCGGTTTGCCGATGCAATTGTAGCATACGATCACATGCTTTCATCCAAACCAGATCACTTTGGGGCTTGGTATCATCGTGGCCTTGCTTCCGAAAGCCAAGGCAAGGATGATGATGCCGTCCAAGCGTTTGAGAAGGCCCGCCAGATCGATCCACATGACATCAACCTGCTGTTTGTCGATGGAAAGGCATGGGCCCGTCTCGGGCAGTATGAGGAGGCCATTCACCTTTTCGATATCGCGCTTGGCAGGGAACCAGGCAACGGCGAGGTTCTGTTCGAGAAGGCAAAGGCTCTGGCATCGCTCGGGCGCCATGACGAAGCACAGGAAATCTTCCGGTTAGCATTTACCCAGATTACCGATAATTACGAACCAGCCTACCTTCGCGGGTTATCTCTTCTTGCGCTTGAACGGTACGATGATGCGGATATGGCCTTCGATGCGGCTTTGGCCCTCAATCCGGATAATCCTGAGATCTGGTTCAAAAAAGGTGATGCACTGATACATTTTGGCCATTATGATGATGCTGTCGCCGCATTCGATCGCGTGATTGCACTCCGGCCTGATGAGCCCGATTCGTATCTTGAACGTGGACGGGCGTTGGCTGCACTTAATAAAAACGAGGAAGCCATCAATTCCTTCGATAGGGTGCTTGAACTTGCACCATCTGACCCGGTAGCAAGCTTCGAGCGCGGAAGAGCACTCTTCTACGCGGCGAAATATGAGGATGCGTGTGCGGCGCTAGATGTTGCCCTCGCAGGTGATCCGAAAAATGCCGGCGCCCTGTACTTCCGTGCCGCATCTCTTGCTGCCTTGGAACGGTACGCTGAGGCAGCGGAATCATTTGAGCGTCTTTTAGTGTACACTCCGGAAAATGCTGATGCATGGTACGAACAGGGCTGCGTTCTTGCCCGGCTCAAGCACTTCGAAGACGCAATTGTAGCATTCGATCAGGTACTCAACCTTGTACCGGAACATTTCGATGCACAGTTCCAGAAAGCCCGCTCGCTTGACAAGCTTGGACAGTACAGTGAAGCAATTGTCTGTTATTCCGCTGCCCTTGCCCTGCGACCATCGGACGCACATGCCCATTATTATCAGGGCGTAGCACTCATACAAAGCGGACGTGCTGAAGATGCCGTGAAAGCATTTGATGCAGCTCTGGAGATCGATCCAGTCTTTTCCGACGCGCTCTTCGAGAAAGGCAAGGCGCTCACTGCACTCGGGATGTTCCGCGAGGCGGTCAAAACCTTTGACAAGACCCTTCTCATCGATAAAAATTACGCCGGAGTTTATTTCTATAAAGGTATTGCCCTTGCAGAACTAGGAAGGCATGACGAGGCGGTCGTCTCCTTTGACAAGGATCTTGATCTCGATGCCGGTAACACTGAAGCATTCTACCGCAAGGGAATCTCTCTTGCAGCCACCGGCAAACTCGATGCTGCGATTGAGGCGTTCGATCGTGTCATCGATACCGATCCCGGGTCGATCCCGGGGTGGCTCCATCGGGGGATGGTGCTCTTCGACCTCGGCAGGTACGATGTCGCTATCGAATCATATAAAAAGATACTGAGGATCGATGCGAAAAACGCAGATGCATGGTACCTTATGGGCCGGGCTCTTCTTGCGCTCAACACCTTTGATGAAGCGGTCTCAGCTTTTGATCGGGCATTCGAAATAAACCCTGAGTTTTCCGAGGCGTACTACTACAAGGGAAGAACGCTCTTTGAACTGGCGATGTACAGTGAGGCGGTCACTGCATATGACCAAACCCTCGCTTCGTGTCCCAAACATGATGAAGCGCTGTACCATAAGGGTGTGGCCCTCTTGCGACTTCAGCGACCCGAAGATGCATCTACCGCTTTTGACCAGGCTCTCCGGCTCCATCCGAACTACGCGTATATTTGGACCGGTAAAGGCATGGCCCTTGCAGCACTTGAGCGCCACAAAGACGCCATTTCGTGTTACACTAAGGCTATCGCCCTCGATAAGAAGGATGGACGTGCATATTATCAGTATGGGCTCTCGCTTTCTGCACTGGGCCGTTACCAGGAAGCGATCAAGAACTTTGATACAGCGCTTATCCAGCAGCCGACGTGTGCCCGGGCATTCTATGCAAAAGGACGGGCGTTGTGCGGAGTTGCGATGTACCACGAGGCGATCACTGCATTCGATCGTGCACTCACTGAACAGGCAGATTATCCTGAAGCCTGGCTCTACCGCGGGATTGCTGAGGCCAATCTGGACCGGTACGAAGAGGCTCTGGATTGTTACAACCGGGCCCTTGCCCTTAATCCAGCCTATGCACCCGCGTTCCTCAATCAGGGACGTGCACTTATCCATTTGGAACGGACAGGGGAAGCGCTTGCCGCATTTGAAAAGGTGCTTACTCTCCAGCCGGAAGCAGCAGAAGCGTTCTATTACAAAGGCCGTGCCCACCTGAAACGAAGTCAGGACGATGAAGCTGTCGACGCGTTCAACCGCGCGCTCGCCATTAACCGGCAGTTCACGGAAGCGCACCATTACAAAGGGATTGCACTTGCACACCGTGGACAATATGAAGAGGCGGTGGCATCGTTTGATGCCGCCCTCAGGATAAAAAGCGATTATCCCGAAGCTCTTTACGAGAAAGGAAGAGCGCTTTTCTCCTTGGGGAAGTACCGGGAAGCCCTTGCAGTCTATGACCAGACATTGTCGGCGAGCCCCGGATATGCAGATGCAATCTTCCAGAAAGGGCGGACCTATATCGCGCTTCAGAACCCTGACGGGGCGATCCGCGCGTTCGATCGTGCTCTTGAGGTAAACCCATCGTGCTATCAGGCACATTACTGGAAGGCGAGGACGCTGTATGACGAAGGCAGTTTCGATGCGGCCATCACCGAGTACGACCGCGCCATTGCTATAAAACCGGATTCTGCTGAACTCTACCGGGATCGTGGTCTTGCCTACGCCGCAATCGAACAATATCGCGAGGCGATTAAGTCCTATGATCGCGCGCTGGAGCTGGATACCTATGGCGCCGATGCGTTTTCCCACAAGGGGACTTCCCTCGCCGAGCTTGGTATGTACCGTGATGCGCTCGAGGCATTCGAGAAAGCTCTTGAAAAGGACCCGGGCCTTGCGGCCGCCTGGTTTGGCAAGGGAAACGTCCTCTATGATCTCGGGAAATACTCCGAGGCACGCGATGCGTATGACGAAGGACTCAGGCGGGACCCGGAGAACGCTGTCGGTTGGACCCGCCGGGGTATGACCTTTGCCGGGCATGCAGGATCACAAAACCGCAATCGAATCTTATGATCGGGCTCTCGCTATTGATCCCTCATTCTCGATCGCATACTTTACCCGGGGAAGTGCCTTCGAGGCACTCGGGCAATACGAGGAAGCAGCGGAATCCTTCCGCGCAATGATCTCCATCCAGCCGGATTTTGTCGACGCGTGGATTCATCAAGGTCGGGCCCTGCAGGAACTGGAGAAATACCAGGAAGCTCTTAGTTCCTTCAAACGTGCAATCGAGATAGATCCCTCCCGAAGGGAAGTCTGGAACGACATCGGCGCAACGCTGGATAAACTCGGCAAGCACGAGGAAGCGACGATCTGTTACGAAAAGGCACAGTAAAGGTACGGCGACGGTTTCACACACAGCCGTACAGGTGTACCACTGTTTTCAGCCCGGCTGGCATTTCCGGGGGGTCCTAGTATCGCAGTAGTATCATCACGCATATATCCTCCGGGATGTATCCTCTTTTAGCTGCCGGGTGATATGATCACTCCGACCAGTTCTGGAAGGGAAAGAATATGAGTGACACTTCGTTGACATTTATTGGTGCCATAGTCCTGATTATCGTGATCATATTACTTGCAATGGCGATCAAGATTGCCAACCAGTGGGAGAGGGCAGTTGTCCTGTTCCTTGGGAGATTTGTTGGTATCAAAGGCCCGGGAATTTTTCTTATCGTTCCTTTGCTCAGTCGCGTTGCGTATTGGATCGATCTCCGTGTAGTTACCACATCGTTCAATGCCGAACAGACCCTGACAAAGGACACGGTGCCGGTCAACGTGGATGCCGTATTATTCTGGCGAGTCATTGATGTCGAGAAGGCCGCACTTGAAGTCAAGGATTACCGGGATTCTATATCGCTTGCTTCGCAAACGGCCCTCCGGGACGTTATTGGTAAAACTTATCTTTCGGATATGCTCACCGGGCGGGAAGCAATCGATACCGAACTCCAGAATCTGATAGGGAGCCGGGTAAGTGGTTGGGGAATCAAGATATTATCCGTCGAGATTAGAGATGTGGTCATACCTGGTCCCCTCCAGGATGCCATGTCCATGCAGGCTCAGGCCGAGCGTGAGCGGCAGGCCCGGGTCATTCTCGGAGACTCGGAGCGTCAGATTGCCGAGAAATTTGAGCAGGCAGCAAAAAGCTACGAGAACAACCCAACAGCGCTCCACCTGAGAGCGATGAACATGCTTTATGAAGGGCTCAAGACAGGGAATGCGACAATTGTCCTCGTACCTTCTACTGCCCTTGAATCAATGAACCTCGGGGCAACAACCGGTACGGTTGCACTGGCAAAAACGTTAACCACAGAACAAAAACCTCCTAAGGTTCAGCAGAAGGATTCGCAGTGAAACCGGGAAAAGGATGAATATCGATCCTTCTGTCCCCCTTTTTGTGAATCCGGATTTTTATAGGGTGATATCAAGGCCCATTATGATACTTTAAAAGACTTTGTCTTTTTGGATTACCCCAAGAGTTAACCTCATTGTTCATGGGGTGGAATACTTTAGCAAAGATGACCGGAACGATTCATCCAAAGCCACTCACTGCAATTTTATTCGACATGGACAACACTCTTTTCGATCTTGTTGGTGCACAGGCTGCCGCTTGCGACAGTGTGGTGCGTCATCTCGGTCATGATGACGGCGATGAGCTGTTCTTGTATTTTCTTACCGGTTCCCATGGTTTTGAGTCGACAGAAAATATCAGGCAGTATATGGAGGAGCGCAGGATTCCGACAAATGGCATGTATGAGCATGCCTGTCAGATCTACGCCAGCGAAAAACTCCGTCATATCACACCGTACCCCGGTGTCCGAAAAACGCTTACTACAATCCGGGAAAAAGGATATGCCACGGCAGTCGTAACTGATGCGGAACAGGCAGATGCCACCCTTCGTCTTGGTAAATGTGGTCTTTCCTCCTTTTTTGACAATCTGGTGACCTTTGACAGGATCGGGGTAAAAAAACCGGCTCCGGCTCCTTTCCTTGCGGCTCTCAAAGCAGTTTGCGCCCAGCCGGATGAGGTACTCTTTATCGGCGACAGCCCCCGGAGGGACATTGAACCCTGCGGGAAACTTGGTATCCGCACCGTGTATGCACGGTACGGGGATCGGTTCTCGAAAACCCGGGACAATACAAGAGCCGATTTTGTTATTGACCGGATGGATGAACTCCTTGATATCATAGAGAACATAGCGGTTTCCAGCTCCTGACCGGGAAATAGGCTCGACCCGTTGAAAATCGGCGAATTTTATCCAAAATGACCAAAAATTAAAAAAGTCGCAGGTTCTATAAAAATTATGTTTGTTCCATCGAGGATCTTTTTCACCAAGGGGGTGGGAATCCATAAAGATCGTCTTGCATCGTTCGAACTGGCGTTACGTAAAGCCGGTATCGAAAAATGCAACCTTGTGTACGTGTCAAGCATTTTCCCTCCGAAATGCAAACAGATCCCGTCCCGTACCGGCCTCAGGGAACTCCAGTCAGGTGGCATCACGTTCTGCGTGATGGCAAGGAACGAGACTAACGAACCCAACCGGCTGGTCTCTGCTGCAGTCGGGCTCGCGCTTCCAAAAGACGTAGAAGAATATGGGTATCTCTCCGAGCATCATGCATACGGGGAGACCCAGGAAAGGACCGGGGAATATGCCGAGGATCTTGCAGCAACAATGCTTGCAACAACACTAGGTATTGAATTTGACGCAAATGCTGCCTGGCAGGAACGTGAACAAACCTATAAGGCAAGCGGCAAGATCATCCGGACAAAACATGTCTGCCAGTCAGCACAGGGCGACAAGAACGGGTTATGGACAACAGTCATCGCCGTTGCGGTTTTCCTCTGACCCAACGGAATCTTATACATTTTTTATTGTTCCAGCCGATCATGCGCCATTTTCATCATTTTTTCTGCGAGGGCACGGATTTCACGGCGGGCCGGGCTGGACTCCGGGATCTGTGATACCGGAGTTGCCGCAAGATCAGCTGCCTCAACTGCAGGGTCTTCCGGGATGACTGCGATCGGGAGTTCGTTTCCTATATCCACCGGTGCTGCGCCAGATTTATACCGGTTGAACACGATATGGATTCGTGACGGCTCAAACCCGAGCTGGATAGCGATTTCCCGTATCCGCGCAATCGTCCGTAGTCCCCTCGCACCGGGATCGCTTACGATCAATAACACATCAGGTTTTCCGATTGTGCCCCGGCTGATGTGTTCCATGCCGGCCTCTGTATCGATCACAAGAAAACGGTATTCACGCTCGAGTTGCTGCATGCATTCTGTAAGGAGATCGTTTGCAAAACAGTAACAGCCGGTGCCTTCGGGCCGGCCCATCGCGACCAGATCAAAGCCATTAGATTCCACAAGGGCCTGCCGGAACGGTACCGTACGTAATCGTGCCGGTTCATGCCAGGCGGAATATTTCTGGTAAAGGCCTCTTCACGCATGCTGCCCAGCGTCTCTTTCACTTCTACACCAAGGGCCTCGTGGAAGTTTGCATTAGGGTCAGCATCAACGGCGAGAACCGGGCTTTCACCTGCATCGATAAAAGCCCGGACAAGGAGGGAACTTATGGTAGTTTTGCCGGTCCCTCCTTTTCCGGAAAGGGCAATGGTAAACGGGCGCGGTGTCATAGTAACAAGTAACATTCTCACGTTCAGGAAATATCTGCCTCTGCCCGGATCCTCCGGGAAATCTCCGCGGCGGCACTCTGGATCTCACCAGCGCCGTTCCGGTCGGCAAACCGGATCCGCAGCTGGGGGTAATGAGCGACTGGGCATCGAAAAGATCTTCCGGGATACGTTTTGTCAGCTGGGTTCGTATCGCACGGTACCGTGCGTAGAGCGAGTCAACCGTCTCTGCTGCAAAGAGCTTGTATTCTGCAGGGACAATTCCCCAAGCTATGACCCCGCCCCGTTCTAGGTAAGCCGCAATCGCATCGGCGTAGAGAAGGAATTCTGTCGCTGTTGCATAGGCGTCAAGGGAGATGACCGAAGGGTCGAGACTGATAACAAATTCCCAGTCCGTGTTCGAACAACAGTGCACGCCAAGGCCGCCCCGGACGAGGGATGCAATATCCTGCCAGCCCGCCTTCACAGCTCCCCGGTCAAGGGGCACGACTGAGGATCCCAGCGAAGCAAAATAGGGTTCGTTGAGAACTACAAGGGTCTCTTTGATTCCAGTCTGTATCTGCATCTCGTTTTCGCACCACCGGGCCTTGAGTGCAATCATTTTCGAAAGGACATCAGCAAGTTGAGAGTCGTAATAGATGGGCCTCTTGTCCGCATCCACAACCTGCATACCGAAGGTAACCGGTCCAGTGACCTGGCACTTGAGGATCTTTGCTTTAGGAAAATGACGGGTCATCATCTCTGCAAATGCAGATGCGTGTTCCTTATCAAGGTTATAGGGTGAAAAATTTTCCTCGACAAAATCCAGGTACACCTGTTCCATCGCAGAGGTATTATCCCGGGTGCTATCGTAGAGTAACCTGTCATCACGGATGAGCCGCCCCGGGAGCTGCGCTGAATCGTTGAAAACGATGCTTTCCAGAAGTCCACGGTCGGGGAGCGTGGGTGCATAAGGGAATTCAGGGAACACATCGAGGACATCGTCGCACGCGAGTACAGGGTCGGTGTGGGGAAGGGCGCCTATACCAGTCGCACGTGAATACGGGGATGGGATCATCTTTGACATTCGGGATACCCTCCTTTTTTCTCGCGCAGGGAATCGAGAAGGGCCTGGACCCGGGGGAAAAGTGAGAGATCGGTATGCGGGAGAAACGCGCTAGAGGTGTACTCATCCATGAAAGAGGGTTCTGCGTTGAGCTCAATATAAGCGATCCTGCCTGCGATGCCATCGAGTAGTTTTCTCTGTCTGCGATTGATGAGCGCAAGATTTGCACCTACTACGGCTCCATTTCCGATGTTCTTTATCCGTTCGAAATCGATCTCTGGGATCAGGCCTACAATCGTCGCGTTCTTTTTGTTGATGTAGTTACCAAATGCCCCGGCGAAGTAAATGGTGGCAATGTCGAACCGTGTAACTGCTGCCTCTTTCATGAGCGTCACGCAGGCAGCATGGATGGAAGCCTTGCTCATAATGAGGTTCTTGATGTCATTTTCCGTAATCACAATATCCTTGCCGATATCGGTCTCGCGTGCCCACGCAATGACGTACTCCGGGAAATGTGCGCCGACGCGGATCCGGGGATTGTTGCACTCAGTGTTAATCCGCCCGGTACGGTCAATGACTCCGGTAGAGAGCAGTTCGGCAAGAATATCAATCAGCCCAGAACCGGTAATGCCCCGGGGTTTGATCCCATTGATGGTGGAAAATACCGGCTCAAGCGTTGTTGGGTCGATAGTTATCTTCTCGATAGCACCGGGATTTGCACGCATACCGAAGAGTACCTCGCCACCTTCAAGCGCCGGACCCGCTGCCCCTGCACATGAAAACATCCATTCCCGGTTACCAAGAACAACTTCGAAATTAGTACCAATATCGACAAGGAGGGAGATCTCATCCTTTTCGCCCATGCCACAAGCAAGAATGTCGGCAATGATATCACCGCCAATAAAATCACTGACTGCCGGGAAAGCAAAGAGCCCGCAATTGTCGTTACAAGTGATCCCAATCCTTGCGGCAGCGACCGAAAGTGCCCGTTGCACCACCGGGACATAGGGTTCCTTGATGATATAAGCCGGGTCGATACCAAGCAGCATGTGGGTCATTACCGTGTTTCCTGCAACCACGACTTCGTAAATATCTTCCCGGTCAATCCCGGCGGAGTTGGACGCCGAGGTCAGCGCTGAGTTAATGCTCTCTACAGCAAGTGTCTGGAGTTTTGCGATCCCGTTTTTCTGGGCATAATTGACCCGGGCGAGTATGTCTTCCCCACAGCTGATCTGCCGGTTGTAGTTAGAAGCAACCGCAGTCACTTTTCCCGTGATAAGATTCCAGAGGTACGCAACGACCGTAGTGGAGCCAAGATCAACTGCTGCCCCGTAGAGCCTTTGCGAGGTATCATTTTCCTGGAGATCGATAAGCCGGTATCCCCCGGGAACAAGGGCAATTGTTCCAGTCACTTTCCAGTCACTGTGCCGGAGCAGTGCAGGGATCTCCCGCATCACCTCAAGCGGTGCATACATTTTCTCTGCAACAGGCCCACCTTTTTTCTGGATGCCCCAGAGCAGGCGTGAAAGGTCCGGGGATGGATCGGCAAGGGTCGGCGGCTGAAGTTCGACATAGTATTTTTTTACGGACGGGTTGAATTCAATCTCCGTATCTGCCCCTTCAACGAGGATTTTTTGCTCCTGGATTAACGTGCTTTCAGGAATAAAGACCTGAAGATCTCCCTGGATCGTCGTCACGCAAGCAAGGCAGGCACCCTTTTTCAGTTCATCATCGGTAAAGAACCGCCCGAACTTTTGCCGGTCGAATTCTGTCTTACCGGATTGGATATAAACAATACATTTTCCACATTTGCCCACGCCGCCGCAGACGACGTTCATGTTAATCCCGGCACGCTGGGCGGCGTCAAGGATAGTCGTCCCGCGGGGAGCATCGATCTTCCGGTAGCTGGGAAAGAAAGTAACAGTACGCATTTAGGGTTTCCATTCCTGAACGAGAAATTCGCCAATTTCGGCGGCATCCCGGGGCCCGACTAGCACTTTCCAGCCGGTGGCCTCTTCGATTCTTCCCGAGAGGGGGGATGCATATCCGGGGATAATCAGTTTCCGGTGTGATACTTCGTTTTCAACACCGAATTTTTTTATCGCATCCCTCACTAGCGTCTCATTAAGCTTGCCTGCTGCGACGGAGGTTAGCACCGAAAGTCCCTCGGTGTCGACAATTAACATGAAGCAGGGAATACGGGTTGATTCCAGATATCCCTGAAGAGTAAAGTAGGTGAGGGAAAAATTTACCGTCATAAGCACCGGTGCATCTTTTCCCGGAGTACGACCCGGTAGAGCCCGGGATTCATCTGGATGGGTTTCTGGGGGTCAGTATAGATATTCTGGCGGAGGGTGAGCGCAGCCTTTGCTGATGGTGGAGAGAGCGGGGAAGTTACAATCACAGAAGCATATTTGACAATCCCCAGAGCAATTGCCGCATCTTCATCAACAAAAGCCGTCGCATCCAGGTACACCGGATACCCAGATCCGGGGCCGCTCGGGTAATGGCAAGCTGACGTATTTCCGTCGATCGGTAAAGAAAGTCGCTCAACGTCTGCGGGGCAAGGTCAAGCACAACATTGGAAACCCCCTCGGTAGCGCAATCCTTAGTGAGCGCCGCGAGCCCATCGAGAGTTTGAGCCCGGACAACAAGCCTGCACCCGTACTGCTTGGCAAGCGCACACATCTCCCGGTAATTTTCCGGTGTTGCTGCACAGATCAGGGGCCGGTAACTCCCGCACTGCACGAGGGCAGCAGAAAGAGCTGCCGGGTTCTCTGAGATCAGAACTTCGGGGAGACCCGCGGTTTTTTCGACTGCAGTGACCGCCCTTGCATACGCTTCAACCGTCCCGCTTGTATTGATAATCGCTGTCCCGTTGAATTTCAGGTCGGCCCCGACCCGTGTCAGCGTTTCATCACGTACACGTGCGGTCACTGCCGCTATCTCCTCGTCCGTTTGCGTATCGGAAAGTACAAACATGATGCCCGGTGGATGATAGAATGTCTTGTCGTGGCGGTAGAGCACGAACTCCTCACCGACGGCAAATGAACGTTCACCAACCCCGAGTTTTACGAGTTTTATCGGTGGCCGGGTTGAAGCCCCAAGAACCGACTTTGCATTCTCATCAAGATAGGGGCAGAGATCTAGGTCTGCTTTCCCGGCAGCAAGTTTCATGGCAAAGGTCAGGCACGTAGGATCACCGCATTCCTTGCAGTTCTTCTTTGGCAGGAGTTTATAGATGTCAAGGGCTTTGAGGGGCATTCCTATGAGCCTCCCTGCCGTGCACTAAGATCCGCAAAAGCTGTTTTGAGTCGCTTTACTGTGCTTGGATGACGGACACAGACAATCTCAGCGCCGGCGATGGCGGCCGCAAGGCTGGTCACAAATTCCCATTCTACAGCCATGGCATTCCTCATGTCGACATCTGCTTCACGTACCTCCTTTATGGTGAGAGAATCCGAGGGAGCGCAGATCATCGGCATCGCGAGATCACTGTCGCCCTTGAGCGCAGAAAACCGGATCCGCTCCATTGCAGAATAAGAATACTCAAAACCATAGCCAAGCGCACCGGTGTAGGGATCGATAACGATGTGATCGCGTGGTACCCCGATCTCCTTGAGAAGAATATTAAGCTGCTTTGCAAGGTTGATATCGATGGGGGATTGGGCAATGATCGCGTGGTTGTACGCCAAGGCTGCAGCGGCGATACTGCGGTACCGTCCCGCTTCTGCGGTCCCGAGAAGCAGGCGTTCACCCTGACCAGCCTCGCCACATTTCTGGAATACTTCACTGTCAATCTTTGGTTCGTTGCTTCCTTCAATGATAAGTGGCAGGGTAGTAGATGACAGAACAGATTCCGTAGTTTTCCCAAGTGCGGCGATATTGGAGAAATCCCGCTGCTTGGTACTTGTCAGGCAGAGACGGATAAGATCTGCCTCGTAGGAGGTTTCTGCCATCTTCGCCCATGCACTTGGATCGTGGACAAGATCTCCGCAGAAATCGTTGACTATAGGAGACCAGTACCGGGAGTCGTCGCAAATATCGAAAGTGACGAGAGGCGAGGGCGATGTTTTTTCTTTTTCCATGAACGGGAGTGTGGTTCCCCTGCCAATCCGGTATGAGCGTGACCTCGTCCCTCCATCAGAACAGGTTGCACCAAGGATGACTTCTCCTACCGTGCCCGTCCAGCCAAAATTCGGTTCAGGTATCATCTCACACCTCACATCAGGGGTTTCATCGTAAGCGCCGGGTGACCAACACGCTCGAGAAAAGCTGTAAGATCCTCAATGGTTTCAGCCGTGGTTTCATCCGCAATTTTATCAAAGAGATCGGGATGTCCCTTTGCCGCCATAAGGGAGATGAGCCGGGGTTTAAGTTCCTCTTTTAATTGCGAAGGCATCCAGACAAGGCGTTCGATGCCCCCTTCGCCCTGGAGGAACCGGTCCGAAAGGATATAATTCTTCGAGATGCCAGCAAAGCCCGGGGTCTGGGCTCCCCCGCCAATGGTTCCGGCAAGGGTCGAGAATGTCATGCCGGACGGTGTCATGCCCTTGTATTCCCGGTTAACCACCATGATTCCGTTGACTTCAGGAAGCATCAGCGCTATGGCTTCGAAGCACCCGCAGCAGGTCATCGGGAATTCCATTACGCTGTAAAGCGAACACCTTTCGATTTCGCCGTGGCTGGCTTTTTTGACGAACCGGTTAACCCCTTCGAACTCGCCATTCTGGGCATTGATTAGTGCCCCTTTCTCCACGGGTTGGTTTGCGCCGGCGGGGGACATTTCATACGCAATCTTCCCGTCAAGCCAGTCTGATCGCCCCGCAGAGGGCCGGCCGCTCAGGTGTAATAATACAGACATGATTGGGGGCAAATGTCTGACAGAGTGTGCAGGAATAATAGGTTCCAACTTCGTTGTCACGCATCCCTTTGATGCGGGCATCACGTTCGGCGTAAATTTTTTCCGCTTCTTTTTTTCCGGCAAGCACTTTATCCTCGTCTGTGATGAGCGTGACGGCTACCGCGTCAAGAAGCTGGGGGAAATCCATCCGGAACTTGCCTGCAAGGAGTTTTCCCAGGTGCTCGATTTTCACCCCTTTTGCAAATGCTTCCTTGGATATCCGCACCCAGATAAGATCCCTTTGGGCAACGTGCCACGATCCTTCACCATAATTGATAAAATTGTGGATCCGTCGTTCGAGTACCGGCTCATAATCCTTCTTCATCGACTTTCCCGCCACATCGATAATAATACCAAGAGGATATGCGCCGCCTTCCTTCATGGAATCGATCTCCGGCCCGACAACCGATACCTTGCCATCCTCGATCTCTCCGGGATTTTTCATCCTTAAAAGTTCAAAGGCGGGTGATCGGCCCCCGCCAAACTCGATCTGCATCTCCTCTTTCCTGATGCTTTTTCCTTCGAACGCAGGAGAACAGCCCATCGGAATAGGAATCGCAGTCACTGTGACCCGGATACCCTTCAGTTCCATCCCGGTACACACGACATTTTCTGGTGTTGCCGGTGTCCAGTCACCGCCTTCATATCCGCCAAGCGTGAGGATCGGAAATCCAAGGACACGCATGCCGTCCACAAAGGCCACTTCTTCATCAGATAGCCCGGGGAAGACTACTACCATTGCTTTTGCACGTTCCGCTGCATAGGCAAGGAGGCGTCCGGTATCCCCCGGAGAGACACCTCCAAACATCATTGCGACCCGTGCAATGATATCCACAAAATAGACACTGTGGAGAGGTTGGGACCCCAGAGGGATGAGCCGGTAATCCAGGCCAAGTTTTACGCCGGATGAAGAGAGGGTCGGGATAACGCCCCCGGCAAGGAACGTGAGCATGTATTTTTCCTGAAGCTCACGGCAGATTGCGGCTGCACTCCCCGAACTATTCGGTGTACCAACGATAAGGGCTAGGCCAAGAATGCTCCCATCCACCAGGGAGTAGCCAAGCTTCCGGATCACCGTGTCACTGATAAATCCCGTGTAAGGGGAAGGCTCCTTTCCTGCGGCAGCTGTGGCTTCCGCAAGCAGGCACTCAGACGCAACCAGCGGGTTGTTACCGGTTTTTGCAAAAACTTCCGCAGCAGCGTTCCTGTCATGTACCGCAATTCCTGTCAGTGCAAACGAGATCGGAAGATGATATGCGGTCTCGTCATAGGAAAATTCGCGCGATATTTGGGATATTTTATTTTTAAGCTGCTCATTACCGGTTATCTTTGCCTGGATGACGTCAGTCACGATTATCCCTCTGGTTATGGGTTACTGCGCAACTATACATATAGTTTCGTTATCGGGACATTTCCTGACCGAATTGGATGATCTTTGGGAGGTATTCAGGGTGAAAAGTGAGAAAAAGAACAACAACGTTTATTCTCTCAAGAATATATTCTCTTAAAGGTGAGGAAAAAAAATGTGCTCTAAAAAGATTCCGGAATCATTTTACGGACTTCTTCTTTTGATCCTTGTTGCGGTATGCGTCGTACCAGTACATGGCCAGGATGGAACCGTATCTATCTCTTACCGAGGAGCCATGCAGCATTACATTGGTGACAGTGTCATATTTGACGGGAAGAATACCGTAGGTAATACAACTGTAATCACCGTTACCGGCCCAGGCCTCCCCTCTGCGGGGGTTCCCCCCTCCACCCTGACGGGGACAGCAGGAACCGGGGACCCCGTGTATACGGATCCATCGGGAACATGGACATTTCTCTGGGATTCTTCCCTGGCGCAGGGGACTGAAAACCTGAATACGGGTGTGTATACATTCAGGGCATTTGATCTCAGTAACCCGCTTATCAATTCTTCCGCTTCGATATCCCTGAGACAACCCGAATTTTATGCAACAATATCCCCAAATCCGGCGGTGCTCAATGATTATATTCAGCTGGTGGGAACAGTGCAAACTTCAGCAGATGCAATTGAGATCGATGTGCTGGATGCTTCTGGGAACAAGGTGCATACGTTCAACTCACCGGTGAGTGCCGGGGGATACTTCCAGTACGGGTTCCATGTTGATATGCAGCCAGGTACCTATACCATTGTTTTCAGCAGCCCCTCATTGACAAATAACCTGAAAGAAACACTAACGGTCGTTGCCTCCAATGCAGATCTGACCCCACTGGGAACCACCAATACATCGTCCGCCGCACTTCCTCAGACAAATATGACCGGGGCGTCAGGCAATCCGCAGGTGACACCTGCCACCTCCCCGAATTCGGGAACACTCGTTGTTTCATCAACCCCGGCAGGCGCATCCGTTTATCTCGATTCAGTACTGGTAGGAACTTCACCGGTAACGCTGAACAGCGTTGCATCCGGGACACATCTGGTTGAGATCAAATCTCCCGGTTACCTGACCGTATCGATGGACATTGTCGTATCAGAAAACAAACCGACGGAGATCTCACCCGAGATGATGAAGGCACCGTTCGGTCTTGCGCTTTCTCCGCTGGCAGCAATCGGAGGCTGCATAGGAGCAGCCCTGATTTTTACCCTCACAAAGAAAAGAGACTAAAATCCGGCACCGCCCGGATGCCGGTCAATGACCGGTAGTACCTTTTTTACCGTAATCTATATCGAAAAGGTGTACCTATTTTAGTCCTGCAATGGAGCCGTACTTGTGAAAAAATTTGGTTTTATTGCCCACATGCCTGATGAACCCGGTTCTCTTGGGAGGGCAGCCGGTGTTATCACGAAATATGATGGCAATATCAATCGTATCCAATATGATCGGAGGATCGATCCCTGCACGGTCTTTTACGAAGTGACTGCGACTGCAGATGATTATGTCAGGATTACCCGGGATCTTGCTGCAATCGGGTACCTCCAGACCTCGTTAAAACCTTCAAGTTTCCTTAAATTCTATGTGCATCTGCCCCATACGCTGGGATCTCTCAGCCGGTTCCTGAAATATACGACAGAATCCGGGGCAAATATCGGTTTTGTCGATTTTGATGATACCGGGCGATATCCTGACCGGCTGACCGTCAGCCTGAATCTGGAAGACCCGGCATCAGTTGAACAGCTTCTGGATCAACTCAAATCCCGGTACCGTCTCGAGATTCTCGAATACGATACTACTGGTAAAAACCTTGACAACACCATTTTCTATGTACGGTTTGCCCAGGAAATCCGGGACCTTATCGGTGAATCCGAAAATACTTTCCTTCTTTCGTTTCTTGCAGATACCAATCATATCGCGCAGGAACTGATGAACCGGGGGAATAATCCCCAACAGGTCTTCGATAGTGTGCTCCAGACCGGTCGGACACTGCGTGCTACATCAGGAAGGAATTTCTATGCGGATATTCAGAAAATTGCAGTCACCCCGCAGGTCGACCTCTTCTGTTTTCAGCTGCCCTGCGGCGGCAGTATCTATGTCCTTACTGCTGGCAAAGAAACCCTGATGATCGATACCGGGTATGGCATTTACCACGACGATGTTATGGCGATGTTTTCCCACTTCGGTCTCGGTGAAGAAGACCAGTTTACCCAGATAGTTATCTCCCATGCAGATGCCGATCACTGCGGGGGAGGAGGTTTTTTCCCGGGAAGTGCACTCATGCATACCGGCACGCGGGAGATTATAAAAACGAACAACCGTGCATATGGTTCGCGGAACGAGCATTCGGTTCTTGAAGCATTTTACACTAAGATGATCAATCTCTTCTCACAGTTCAGACCCCCCAGAGAGATTACCTGCCTACCGAGGGCCGGAACGGCAACACGCAGTATCTTTCCCGTCATTGGGACAGTCACCATCGGCGATCTTATTCTTGAAGTGCTCGAAGGACTGGGAGGCCATACAAACGGACAGATCTATCTGTATTCAGGATCTGAAGGGCTGCTCTTCACCGCCGATGCTGTCATCAATTTTTCCAGCCTTACGCTGGAACGGGCAAGCTATAATTCCCTTGCCGATTTTCTGGTCACATCAGTTAATGTGGACAGCAATCTCGCGCGCAAGGAACGAAAAGAACTTCTTGAACTTGCTGCTGAGACCGATCAGCGTCTTAGTACGCAGCAGAAACGCTGCCGGATCTGCGGCGGTCATGGTGCCGTTTCTGTGCTAGAGAACGGGAAGCTCGTGCCCATTGGTAATATCACCCATTACAAGGTAACAGGGGCTTAGAACACGACAAATGCGTTTTGTGAGGATGTTTCTCTTCCTCGTTCCTGTAGCCGATACCAGCTTTACGGCCGGTACGAAATTCTCATCTACTATGGGATAACACCATTCTTGCGAGCAGGATGGAAAATCACAGGGTTCAGGAAATGATGCAGCTAATGGCATCAAAGATTCGGGCAATAGCGACTTCAATTTCCGACGCGGACGTAGATGCGTTCCTCGCCGAGATATTAAATGCACGACGCATTTATGTGATGGGCGCAGGCCGATCGGGTCTAGTGGCGAAGGGTTTTGCCATGCGCCTGATGCACCTTGGCCTTCAGTCGTATGTCGTTGGCGAGACGATCACGCCGGCACTCCAGAAAGGAGATGTCATCGTGGTTTTTTCGGGGTCCGGAAGGACCAAAACCATTGCTGATATCGCCGAGACAGGAAAAGAGATTGGGGCACACATCTGTCTTATCACTTCGAACGCCGATTCGAGGATTGGAAAAATTGCCGACTGCAGGGTGATAATCGAAAACCAGCGCGATGATGTGCGTGATGATGCGGCAGAGTTTGAAATCCGGCAGATGCTGGGCGATCATAAGTCGTTTGCGCCGCTTGGGACACTCTTTGAGACGGCCTCGATGATCTTCTCCGACGCCGCGATCTCCCGACTTATGGAGATAACAAAGACCGATGAATCAGCACTCAAGAACCGGCACGCAAATATTGAGTGATACTCATTGTGGAGGACAAGATGGAAGAACATTTCTCGCCCCGGGTAAAAGGTATAGAAATTTCCGGGATACGGAGGATCTTTGAAGCGGCGGGACCGAACTCGATAAATCTCGGCCTTGGCCAGCCGGATTTTGATACACCGCAACACATCAAGGATGCTGCCATTGCCGCAATCCGTGAAGGAAAGACCGGGTACACGGTGAACACGGGAATTCCCGAACTCAGGGATGCGATCAGTACCAAATTCAGAAAAGAAAACGAAGTGCATTATACGCCGGATCAGGTTCTTGTCACTGCCGGTGCGAGCGAGGCGCTCCACATCGTCATGCAGGCACTGGTGAGTGAAGGGGACGTGGTACTCTGTGCCGACCCTGGCTTTGTTTCCTATGCGGCGCTTGCAACACTTGCCGGCGGTAGGCCTGTAGGTGTCTCGCTGGATGAAACATTCCATATCGATCTCGAGCGGGCTCAGGCACTGATGGATGGCGCCCGCGTGTTTGTCCTAAATTCGCCGTCAAATCCGACGGGTGCCGTGGAAAGTGGGGAGTCGATCAAGGCCTTGGTCGAGTATGCACATGATGCCGGTGTTACGGTTGTCAGCGATGAAGTTTACGAGCATTTCATCTACGGCAAAAAACACCGGAGTGCAGCACTGTTTGGGGACAATGTCGTTACGATTAATGCGGCAAGCAAGACCTACGCGATGACCGGCTGGCGGCTGGGATATCTTGCCGCATCTCCCGAAATTGTCGGCCAGTGCCTCAAGGTGCACCAGTACTGCCAAGCGTGTGCTACATCAATCTCCCAATATGCGGCGCTCGCAGCCTACACTGGGGATCAGATACCGGTCCGCCAGATGAGGGAAGAGTACCGTGCGCGCCGCGACCTGCTTTGCAAAGGCCTATCTGACATCGGTTTCTCTTTTCCTGTCCCCGAAGGCGCGTTTTACGCGTTTGTACCGATGAAGCCGGCGCTTGTACAGAAAATTATCGACAACGGCGTTATTCTCACCCCGGGGTCAGCATTTGGTGCAAACGCGCCAGACTATGCCCGGCTGAGTTATGCCGCTTCACGGGAAAACCTCATGCGAGCCCTTGATAGGATCAAAAAGGCAACAGGAGAGTAATATGGTAAAGGAACTCTTACGGAAACTGTCCAATGCCCACGGGGTATCGGGCAGTGAAGGCAGCGTATTTGCCCTTATTAAGAAGGAACTTAAAGGACACGTCGACGAGATCACCGAGGATACTATGGGTAACCTTATCGCCGTCAAGCACGGGAATAAGGCAAAGGTAATGCTTGCAGCCCATATGGATGAGATCGGACTTATGGTCAAGTATATCGATGACAAAGGATTTCTTCGGTTTATCACGCTAGGTGGATGGTATGCGCCGACTCTCTATAACCAGCGCGTCATTGTCCACGGGTCGAACGGCGACCGGATAGGAGTCATCGGGGGTAAGCCTCCTCACATGATGGATGAGGAAGAGCGGAAAAAAGGAGTGAAAACAGATGATATGTTCATCGATGTCGGCGCAAAAAACAAGGATGATGTCGCGGAACTCGGCATCGAGATCGGGACACCCGTAACGATCGACCGGGAGTTCACTGAGCTCGCGAACAATCACGTTACCGGGAAGGCATTTGATAACCGCGCCGGTGTTGCGATGCTGGTCAAAACCATGCAGAAGGTGAAATCCCCATTTACAGTCTACGCAGTCTTTACCGTTCAGGAAGAAGTCGGGCTCAAAGGCGCAAAAACCAGTGCCTATACTATTGATCCCGATTGGGCTATTGCGACAGATGTTACCATTCCCGGAGATCACCCGGGCATTGATATGAAAGATGCGGCAGTCGAGATGGGAAAAGGGCCGGTCATTACGATCGTGGACAGCAGCGGGAGAGGACTTATCGCAAACCGCAAGGTTGTCCAGTGGCTCAAAGAGACCGCTGAGTCCCATGCAATCCCGGTGCAGTTCGAAGTCGGAACCGGGGGAACAACCGATGCGACCTCCATTCATCTGTCCCGCGGTGGAGTCCCAAGCACTACTATCAGCCCGCCCACGAGATACATCCATTCGCCGGTTGAAGTGCTGGACATCGGGGATATTGAAGCTGGTGTCAACCTGCTGGTTGCGGCCCTCAAAACAAAACCTGCGCTATAATCACCGGTTGATCAAATAAAGACCTTAATTTCTTCTCTCTATTTATTCAGGATTTGTCCGTACCTTCACTTTCCAGTTTCATGGGCTGACCGTGGCAGACCAGTTCTCCACCGCCAGCTTCCCGCACGATTACCACATTCCCGCAGATCTCGCATCGGTAGATCTGCCCTTCTGCAGACACATTTACCATAGAAAATCCTCCTCCATTGAAATGAGTATTGCCCCGGAAAACCCTAGAAAGGGCTCGTCAGAGCATTCCGACCTGAGTTGACTTCGATGAGAACACTTAAAGGATTATTTCCCAAAAACAAAACTTGAAACAAACGATGAAAGATCCAGTTGCCGGTCTTTGATCAGTTGTTATAACGTGCTGGCAGATTTACCCTGAGATCATAAGGTCAAGCGGGATACGAAGAAGAATTAATGACGGATCGGTACTGGTGCAGGATACGTTTATTAAATCTGTGTAAGTAGTTGTACCGGGTAATAAAAACTCAAGGATCAGTAAAAATGGCGTTGGTGGCTTATGTATTTACAGGATTAATCCAGATGATCGTTGCTATCATTTTTTCTGTGATCGCGCTTTATGCCGGGTTATTTACCTTCAACCACCTTACCGGAGGGTTCGATGCCCCAGGAGAAATTAAAAAGGGAAACATAGCTGTTGGTTTCTTTATTGCTTCAATTTTTATCGGTATTTCCATTCCGGCATATGCCGGTATTCAAGCAATCCTCACAGGTCTGAATAGCATCGTGGCTGGAGGAATGTTCACGATTGTAGGAGCCCTTCAGATAGTATCCATAATTATTGAGCTCGGGCTGAGTATCTTTCTTGCTATTGGATCCATTTATCTGGTAATGTATATCATCGCCCGCGTCAGTCCCACGGTAGATGTACTCCGTGAAATTAAATACGGCAATACCGCAATGGCGCTTGTCGTATCAGGTATGATCCTCTCAGTATGTATTATCATTCACTTAGGTATCAACAGCATTTTCACAGCGGTTTTTACTTAAAGAAACCGGAAAATGAAGAGATTTTTTTATCTTACACCCTTCTGGATTTTACAGTGTTTTGTTCTCTTTCTGAATTTTTTTCCAGAGCAGGATGACTAGAAGTATACCGACGATGATCCATACGATAACTAAGAGTACACGAGCATCATACCGAAAACAATGAACCCTGCGTACATGATGCCGGAACTTCCCCCCATCATGGCGCCATTTCCCGTTCCCCAGTTTGCCATCTGTATCCGGTGACCGTACCTGGACCTCATCATCACATATCCATGGCTCATAATCGGCATCTGGTTCCACGTGCTGCTATTTGTATTCTGATAGCTCGGGGAAGCCGGTGTCATGTTGCCCCAGATCGCTTGATTTGCTCCTTGCGGATCGGCAGCAGAAACAGTGCCGATCATCGTGAGACAGAAAAGAACTATTATAATACTGGCTGCCCGTTTGCTAAGATTCACGCCCCGTTTCATAATTAAATCCCTCCTCTGTTTCCCCCAATTGAATGTACCGCAACCCATCTCTCACGGCCTGTTTGAATCAGGTGCGACATTGATAACGTCTCATTATAAATTTTTTTGCAGTTGTCACTCTATGTGACTCATAATGAACAATCCTATTGAAAAACAAGGAATAATCGCCGAAAAATTATGAAAAAATGTGATCACTTCGCTCTATTTTGTTCTCTCTCCGGCCATTTGTTCTTCCATTGCAAGTACTTTCAGGGTGATCTTCATCACCGAGTCCGGGTTAAGAGAGATTGATTCTATGCGTTCCCTTACCAGGAACTCGGCAAACTCAGGATAGTCACTTGGCGCCTGCCCGCAGAGCCCGGAATGACGATTGTTCCGGTGCGCACCCTGTATCGCCATGGATACGAATTTCATAACGCCGGGGTCCCGTTCATCAAAGTCGTGGGCAACCACCATAGAGTCCCGGTCCACCCCAAGAGTCAGCTGGGTCAGGTCATTTGAACCGATAGAGAATCCGTCGAACAACCGGTTGAATTCATCAATGCGGAGGATGTTATTGGGGATCTCGCACATGACATAGACCTCAAGCCCATCCTTACCTCGCATAAGCCCGTTCTTTGCCATCTCGGCCAGCACTTTTTCACCCTCATCGACCGTCCGGCAGAACGGGATCATAAGGATCAGGTTTGTCAGCCCCATTTCTTCCAGTACTCGTTTCATCGCACGGCATTCAAGGGCAAAGCCTTCGCGGTACCTTTCATCGTAGTACCGGGACGCCCCACGGAAGCCGAGCATTGGGTTTGACTCCCCGGGCTCGAAGTATCTTCCCCCGAGGAGATCGGCATACTCGTTGGTCTTGAAGTCGCTCATACGGACGACAACCGGTTTTGGATAAAACGCGGCCGCAATTGTCCCGATGCCTTGGGACAACTTCTCAACAAAATATTCTTCCGGGTTTCCATATCCATAGATAAGGTCACTTATTCGTGTCTTCACGGTCTCATCGGTAACTTTTTCTGGGTGAACCAGTGCCATCGGGTGGATTTTGATATAGTTGTTGATGACAAACTCCATCCGGGCAAGCCCGATGCCGTCGTTGGGGATCATCGAGAGGGCAAAAGCTTGGTCCGGTTCCCCCAGATTCATCATGATTAACGTCTTGGGGCGCACAAGGCCCTTAAGGGATATTTTTTCGACATGGAAGGGAAGGACCCCTTCATAGACGATCCCCTCATCTCCCTCTGAACAGTTCACCGTAATCTCCTGGCCGTCCGGATCTTTTCTGTCGCATCGTTTGTTCCCACAATCGCTGCAACCCCCAGCTCCCGGCTGACAATTGCGGCATGGCAGGTCCGCCCTCCGCGGTTGGTAATAATTGCCGCGGCGGTCTTCATGACTGGTTCCCAGTCAGGGTTTGTCGTATCGGCGACAAGAATCTCGCCGGGATGGAACTCCCCAAGATGGCTTATGTCAGAGATTACCCGTGCCCTACCGGTCGCTATCTTTTCACCCACCCCTTTTCCCCGTGCAAGCACTTGTCCCCGCTGATCCAGATGATACGTTACAAGAATATCCATTGCTTCCTGCGAGTGGACGGTCTCAGGCCGTGCTTGGACGATGAAGAGTTCTCCCGTCAGCCCGTCTTTTGCCCATTCGATGTCCATCGGGACAAGCTGGTGTGCCTTTTCGGAGTAATGATCCTCGATCTTTATGGCATACTGTGCCAGCGCAAGGATCTCATCATCGGTTATACAGAACCGGCGGCTGTCTGATTCAGGGACGTCGACATTTCTGGTGAGGACCTTAGAAGTACCCTGACCGTAGATCATCTTGATCTTCTTATCGCCAAGATTCTTCCTGATGATGGCCCGGTGCCCGGTCCGTGCCGTCGGTTTGAAGACGTAAAACTCGTCCGGGTTCACAGCACCCTGCACGATGTTCTCGCCAAGGCCATACGAGCCGGTGATAAAGACGACGTCACGGAACCCAGTCTCGGTGTCAAGCGTGAAGATCACGCCGCTTGATGCTAAGTCGGATCGGATCATCTTCATGACCCCGATCGAGAGCGCGACTTTGAAATGATCAAATTTCTGATCGATCCGGTACGATATTGCCCTGTCAGTAAAAAGGGACGCAAAACATTTGCTGCAGGCCTCCCTGAGTGCATTATACCCGCGTATATTGAGATAGGTCTCCTGTTGACCAGCAAAAGAGGCGGTGGGGAGATCCTCTGCGGTCGCAGAGCTCCTGACCGCAACATCGGTGTCGGATCCGTATTCTTCGCACAACCTGTCGTACGCCAGGCGAATCTCGTCCCATATATCGTCGGGGATGCCGGCGCCGAGAATCAGGTCCCGGACTTTCTTTCCCCGGCTTGCGAGATCAGCCATATCAGTTTTATCGAGACCGGCAAGGTTTTTCTTGATGCTGTCGATAATGTCACCGGTCTTTACCACCCGCCAGTACGCATCGGCAGTTATGGCAAACCCGTTTGGGATCTTTACGCCGGCCTTTGTCAGATCCTGGTACATTTCGCCAAGCGAGGCGTTCTTGCCCCCGACGCTCGCGACGTCCTCGTTCCTGATCTCCGCAAACCAGCGGATATAGTGTACATTGCCCATACCCATGTCTCCGACCGGTGTCCGATATATACGTTGGCTTTCGATCCGGGTTTTGAAACGAACCTACGGAAAAAAATTCATCTAGCTATGAGAGATGAAAGGGGCAAATGCGTGCGGACCAAAAAAGGAGGGATTATTTAGCCGGGGCCATCATTTCGTGTTTTTTCATCATTGCCATGGCAATTGCCAGGATAATTGTCAGGATACCGGCAATAATAAGGCAAATGCTGGTCATGTAAAGTGTTCCCATGGCCGTAATTCCGCCAGCCAGCAAGGCAAGCCCAATCAAGAATAATAGTACAGCTCCTACCATTTTACACATGTTACCACTCCATTTGAAGCAGCCTGAAATGATTAACGGTTTTTCCGTGAACAAGCTGCCGGTCACTCAATATCGTAAACCAGTTAAAAAAGGTGTTCTTAGTTTTCAACTTTTGTAACGTCAGAACGTATGATTCATTCGTGTGCCAAAACATTATCCTAGATTATTCGGCAGGATGGAATGAACGTCCGGTCAGGGGAATCTTCGTTTGAGTTGTAGAGACATCGTAAGAAAATGTAGGATCCATTGGGATCCCGCCATCATTTCTTTTTCCTATCAGGTCCCGGAGGGCAAGGAAATTCGACCCCCTCGATGAGCCGTTTCCAGTTGAACTGGCTGAATATTTTCATCTGGAGGATAGCACCCTTGTTCTTGGTGCTAAGGGCCGAAACGCTGCCTGATATGAACGGTGGCACCATGAGCATTTCGTCGTCATCGACGATCAGTTCGAGAGCGTTCTCGACGTTCATCATTTTGTGAATTTCCTCGAATTCCGGCGGTGCAAAGGGTGGCGGCTCGGCAAATTTATCCGGTAAGATTACATGGATAGCGGCGTTCTTTCCCGGGAACCACACCTTCAGTTCCTTTTCGAGATCCGGGAACCGGAGATCACGATCAGGTTGAGCGAGATATCTTCATCCGGATATTTTCCATAAACGGAAGATATCGTTCCCCGATCATGCACTGGATCTGTTTTTTGGCCTTGCCAAACAGATCCCGGATTTTGTACCCGATATTGGCATCGCCGTAAATGGTCCAGAGCGCCTCCTCCTGTTCGGTACGCACCTTCTCTTTTTCTAGTTTTTTAATGCCTCCAGCGCCCGGTCCGCTGCCACCTTATGATTCCCCATGAGCAGGTCGATAGCCATCTCCGGTGAAACTGCACTGTACCGCGCCGGTTTTGAGGCTCGTTTTACGGTCAGTCCCATTTCTGCCAGATGATCCAAGGTCTCATACACGCTTGGCTTTGAGATTGACAGGTACTCCGTAAGATCTTTTGCCTCTGCATTATCATACTGCATCAGCGCGGCGTATACTTTCGCTTCATAGGTGGATAATCCCAAGTCAGCGAGCGATTTTACGAGATGCGCTGGAATACTATCCATATAAATGATAATTATTTTGAGTTGTTAAAAATTTAACTACTCGACCGGGAACTTTTATTAGTTTGGGATCAAACCCTATAGTAACAGGTGTAGTAAAAACCCGTTCTTTCAACATGAGGAAACCTTAATGTCTGATTTGAAACTCACCACCACAGATCCAAAAACCCGGTATCCGGCAGCAGGTGTCGGAGGGATTCTTTCCCGGGGCGGAAACAGCACGTTTCTCTCCCGCAATTGTTCAGTATCCGGGATATTTTTCGTCCTTCTCGTGACCATGGGCGTCCTGACAGTACCGGTATCGGCATACCCGACACCGTATTCCATGACCGCCGATTCGAACGTGTATGTGTCCAATATCACGTACGACCCGGCCGTTTTTTTCACCGGCGATAGCGGGACAGTCACCTATTCGGTGACCAACGGGAATACGAACACGAGCATGGTGGTCAACCACGCGGCGTTCAGCGATAACGACATGGATCTCACCAGTGGTATGTATGATGCGACGTTCAATATCGGACCTCTCCAGACCCAGGAGTATACTTTCTCGATAACGACCAATGCAACCGATGGCATTTACTACCCGACATTCTCGATAACATTCCAGGACGGGCAGGGTATGCATTACCAGGGAATGGTCAAGGTCGACAATCGGCCGCTGGTCATGACCATCCTGAGCCGGCCGGATGCCTTTACCCAGGGTAAGAAAGACACGATCTGCGTACAGATCGCAAATCCCCGTGATAACGATGTGCATAACGTCATCCTTGATGTCACCGGGAATAACGTCACCCTTTCGCCATCCAAGATCTATATCGGCGACTTGCCCGGGCAGAGCAGTACATCGATCAACTTTACTGCAATGCCGGCGGAGGAAACCACGCTCTCGTTGGCGGTAGGGTACGATAACGGCGACAATTACCACTCAGTGAATCTGACGCTTCCGGTCCAGTTCGGTGTCGATAAAACGCAGGCAAACCCGGTGATGAGCAACGTTGTTATTACCCTCACTAAAGGTGTCTATCAGGTTACCGGGGATATCACGAACGCCGGCCTGCTCACCGCAAATGGTGTCACGGTCACGTCCCTTTCCCCGGCTTCCCCTCAGGACCCCGATGGCACCTATGTGATCGGCACCCTTAAGCAGGATGATTTTGGGACCTACGAAGTCACCTTCTCCGTCCCCCAGGGCACAACCAGTGTCCCGCTCCAGATATCGTACAAGGATAAAGACGGTAATGTGATCGCATCGGTACAGCCGGTCAGCCTCGTCGGGATCCTTGATACCTCAGATCCGAACCAGCAGCCCAGTGTGATTCCCGGCATAGTTATCGTCCTTGTCATTATCGGCGGCGCTGGCTGGTACCTCTACCGGAAGAAACAGAAAAAACAGTGAAAGGACAGTACGCTATGCAACCGGTCATCCAGTTTTCTGATGTCGTCAAGATCTACCCGCTGAGATCAGGAGATGTGACCGCACTCGACCACATCTCTTTTGAAGTGGAACGCGGGGAGTTCATCGCGATCATGGGCCCGTCGGGCTCCGGCAAATCGACACTCCTGAACCTGATGGGGTGCCTCGATACCCCGACAACAGGGAATATCTTCATGAGCAGCATTGGGGTCCGGGATATGAGCGATACCGAACTGACAAACCTGCGGCGGGACCATATCGGGTTTATCTTCCAGTACTTCAACCTCTTCCCGCTGCTCAATATTGTCGAGAACGTGAGCTTTCCCCAGATGCTTAAATCGCAGCAGCAGGTTGACGAAAAAAAAGCGGTTGAAGTCCTGCGTGCCGTCAAGCTCGACGAATTCCTCTTCACCCATACACCTCTTGAATTGTCCGGGGGACAGCAGCAGCGGGTCGCTATCGCCCGGGCGCTCATCAACGATCCTGATATCCTGCTCTGCGATGAACCGACAGGCAATCTCGATTCAAAGACCGGTGCAAGCATTATGGAGCTAATGACGTCGCTCAACCGGAAGGGCTCGACTATCATAATTGTCACGCATGACCCCCATGTTGCCGAATACACGGATCGGGTTATCAGAATCGTTGACGGGAGAATTGCAGCATGAGTACGATATTCTGGGAGATCTCAAAACGAAACATCCGGATCCACATGCTGCGTTCGACCCTTGCCATGCTCGGGATCATCATCGGTGTCGTCGCTATCGGGGCTATGGGGATTCTCGGGAACAGCATGACCCAGGAGATCAGTTCCAGCCTCTCCTCTGTAGGCGACAGCGTGATCGTCACACCCTACTCCGGCAGCGGTGGCATGGGCCCGGGCGGCGGTGGCAGTAGCGGGAGTTCCCAAAACATGTATCTCACCTACCAGAACTACGAGCAGATCCAGCGAGCTGTCGCCCCCAACACCGCGATCCCCATCCACTCCACA
Organism: uncultured Methanoregulaceae archaeon; assembly: GCA_963737635.1. Taxonomy (GTDB): domain Archaea; phylum Halobacteriota; class Methanomicrobia; order Methanomicrobiales; family Methanospirillaceae; genus Methanoregula. The sequence continues at coordinate 1,749,984 of CAVTTL010000001.1, read as the reverse complement.
TCGGAACACATGAAGGTGGGGGTGGGCAGCGATGATATCGTGGCAACCATTTACGGCATTCCAACAGACAAGGTAAAAGATCTGCTCCCCACGCTCCAGGCCGGTGATTACAGCAACGGCAATTCCGGCTGCCTGGTAGGGTCGACTTTTGCCACGGATCATAACGTCCAGGTCGGATCGCGGATCTCGATTGGGCAGGACGGCCAGTATGGTACACTCCGGGTCACCGGTATCATCCCTGAACGGGGCATGAGCTTCGATATCAGTACTGACAGCGCGATCGTTGCCACCCAGGACTGGTTCGAGAGCACGTATAACGACAAGGACGAGTACGACGAAGTGGTCGTGAAGGTCACGAGCGGCGATACCGCAACCGTAAAAACGATCATCGAGAGCCAGCTCAACCGGAACATCAAGGAAAAGACCGTAACCGTAACGGACAGCAAGGCAACACTCTCCACTATCTACGCGACGTTTAGCACGGTCACGACCTTTGTTGAGGCTATAGGAGGTATCTCGATGATCGTCGCCGGCGTCTCGATCTTCAATATCATGATGATGTCGGTTAACGAGAGGATAAAAGAGATTGGGATCATGCGCAGCATCGGGACCCAGAAAAGGGAGGTGATGAGCATGTTCATCTTCGAAGCTGCCATCATTGGTGTGATTGGGAGCCTGATCGGGGGTGCCCTCTGTATCTTTGCCGGCTTCGCGGTGAGTGCGCTGATGCTTGGCACCACCAAGTACCTGTTCACCATCGCCAGCATGAGTTCGGTGGTGGAGGGGGTCGGATTCGGGATTGTCATCTGTATCGCCTGCGGTATGTACCCGGCGTGGCAGGCGGCGAACCTTAACCCGATCGATGCGCTGAGGCACGAATAAGGGGCGTATATGCGCATTCCCTTTTTTCAACCGGCTGAAAAAAGATGCCATGACCGGATGCCGTACGGACACAACCGATGGAGTCGCGATCATAGCCGGCAATCCGAAACCAGTCAGGACCGCTGATCATCGCTACGCTCCTGATGTCCAGTTACAACGTGGTAAACACGATCTGGGTCGCGGGACTTGGCTCCGATGCTCTTGCAGCAGTTGGATTCATAAGTCCCATGTTTATGATCCTCCTTGGCGTGGGCATGGGTATAGGGGCAGGTGCAACTTCGGCGATTGCGCGGAAAATTGGGGCCAACGATCGGAAAAGTTACTTTCCTGCGATAACGAATGCAGTGCCAAACTTCCACAAGCATACCCGGATAAACCGGTTCCGAGGGAAAACGATCAAGAACGGACTGTTTCCGGTCAACGCCTCTGTGACCATTCCCAATGCCATGCCCGGCCTTAATAGTTCCAGCGAAAATGATGGTATTTGTCGGTTGACGAAGGGAGGAATGTGCATGAAAAATCGCTGACGAAAAAACTCGGGTGAGAAATTCAAGAACGCCAGACCCGGTAACAAACGCTCGAAAACAAGCGGGTTATGCCCGAGGATGTGGTACGACGACAATGCTTGAACAGGATTGAGATACTAGGAAAAACCGGGGTGCCGGTTAAAGAGTGTGAAAAACCCCGATGCCCTCTCCGGGCCCTCTTCATCCTGTTTTCCCCCTAATCGGGGACTACCCTGATATCCTGATCATCGTGGAGTACCCCTCCTTTGGTATCAGTCTTCCGGGGGCGAAATTCCTGAATCTCTAAAACTGTTTTTCTCATGACTTGAAGGGATAATGATCCGGTGAAATATCCTTGATACTGATCCGTTATCGTGATTTATAGAAGAAGGGATGCTGGTGCGTTATCGTGACTCAAAGAAAATAGCTCCGTCGAAGTAAACACTAGGTCGGTATTTAAAGAGTCTCGAGATGCACCAGAACCCTCAGAAGAAACGGTTATATGAAATCCAGTCTCTTGTATTAGTACGATTACGGAGAAACCGAGGAAGTTTAATGAAAAGAAATATCCAGATTGAAGCATTGAATCAGATCCCTCTCGAAAGGCAGCGAATTGAACTCGTTGAGCGCAAATGCCTCGGTCACCCCGACAGCATTGCCGACGGAATTGCAGAGTCGATCTCCCAGGCACTCTGCAGGGTGTATCTTGAAGAGTTCGGAGCAGTCCTGCATCACAACACCGACCAGGGTGAGGTCGTTGCAGGGGAGTCATGCCCGAAATTCGGCGGGGGTAAGATGATTCGCCCGATCTACGTGTTAATTGACGGCCGGGCAACCAAGCAGTTTAATGATGTCACTATCGCGACCGATGCGGTCGCTGTAGAGGCTGCACACGACTACCTCCACAAGATCCTTCCCGAGCTCAACCTGACCCGGGACGTGATCATTGACAGCCGTCTCGGGACTGGTTCGACCGATCTCCGGGATGTCTTCAAGCCCCGGCAGGGCAAAGTCCCGCGTTCCAATGATACCTCGTTTGGGGTCGGGCATGCCCCATTCTCCGATGTAGAGACCATCATCAGGAATGCATCCGACTATATCGACACAAAACTCCGCAAAAAGTATCCGGCTATTGGCCAGGATATCAAGATCATGGGGCTTCGGGACGGGAACACGATCACCCTTACTATTGCCTGCGCAATTGTCGACAAGTACTGTGCGGATATAAAGGAATACCAGGAATACATGACCCTCCTGACCGAGGAGATAGGGAAGGTAGCAAAAAAGAGCACGAAACGCAAAGTCGTCGTGAATGTCAACACCGCGGACGATATCAAAAACAAGAGTGTTTTCCTGACCGTCACCGGTACATCGGCAGAGATGGGCGACGATGGATCAGTCGGGAGAGGCAACCGCTGCAACGGCCTTATTACCCCCAACCGTCCCATGAGCATGGAAGCAACCAGCGGGAAGAACCCCATTAACCATATCGGCAAGATTTATAACCTCCTTTCTACCCAGATCGCCCAGGAATCGATTAAAAAGGTCGATGGGATCGAGGAAATGTACGTCCGCCTGCTCTCCCAGATCGGAAAACCAATCGACCAGCCCCTGGTGGCAAGTGTTCAGGTGCTGCCAAGGAAAGGAGTCACCCTGCCGGAGATTAACAAGGAGATCCTGGCAATCGTTGACGACAACCTCGCGAACGTGACCAGCATCACGGAGAAGGTAATCCGTGGCGAACTCAAGACCTTCTGATAAGAAGAGCAAAGAAAGAAAAGGATCCAGCCTGGAACGGACCGGGCTCCCCTCGTTTTCTATCAGGCTCGCGATCCCCAATAAGGGAAGGATCGCGGCGCCCGTCATGGATCTGATGGAGAAGAGCGGGCTCCACCTAACAGATGGAGCGGAACGCCGGCTGATCGCCCGTACGCTCGATCCCCACGTAGAGATCCTGTTTGCCCGGCCCATCGATATCCCAGAATATGTGGCAACCGGGGCAGCTGATCTTGGGATTACCGGCCATGATATGGTTATCGAGCGCGAAGCAGATGTCGAGGAACTTCTCGATCTCCAGATCGGGAAGGCAAAACTCGTGCTTGCCGTCAGTGAAGATGCACATATCTCATCAGTACGCGACCTTAAAGGAGCGAAGATCGCAACCGAATTCCCGGTGATCACCAAACACTATTTTGCAGAACGGAAGGTGCCGGTTACGATCGTCCTTGTAGGCGGGGCCTGCGAAGCAACGCCACACCTCGGCATAGCAGATGCAATCGTTGACCTTTCAAGTTCGGGTAATACCCTGAAGACAAACAGACTTCGTGTTCTTGACGAGGTGCTGACAACATCCACCCTTCTTATCGCAAATCGCTCATCGCTTGCTACAAAACGGGAAAAAATCGATGAGATCCATCTTGCTCTCGAAAGCGTCATACGTGCACGCGGGCAGTGCTACCTGATGATGAATGTAAAGCGGGCATCCCTGGAGAAAGTGAAAAGCGTGCTTCCCGGGCTCTCCGGCCCTACGGTGATGGACGTCGCGTCGACCGAGGATATGGTCGCAGTCCATGCGGTGGTAAACGAGGAACGGGTTTACGCATTGATCAATGCATTGAAACGAGCGGGCGCACGTGACATCCTGGTTATGTCCATAGAGCGGATGATCCGCTGATCTGGTATGAGAATCTTTCCCGCCGTAGATATACTCGGGGGCAGATGTGTCCAGCTCGTGCAGGGAAAACGGGAGAGTGCAACAACCTACGGCGATCCACTCACCTGCGCCAACCGGTGGATTGAAGCCGGTGCCGATGCACTGCATGTAATCAACCTTGACGGCGCTTTCGGGGATTCTGCACAGAACGCGGACTTAATCCGGGCGCTGGTAAAGGATACCGGCATTGAGATCGAACTTGGTGGCGGGATCCGTTCTGTTGACGATGCAAGGCGATGGCTCGGAACAGGCGTCTCGCGGATTATCCTGTCAACATTTGCGATCCAGAACCCGGAAAGTATCAGCCAGCTCGCTGCAGAATTCGGAAGCGACCGGGTAATGGCCGGCGTGGATGCACGGGGAGGTAATGTTGCGATTTGCGGCTGGCAGGAGACTGCCGGGGATTATCTTTCCTGGGCTGAAACCTTCGAACGGCTTGGTGCCGGTTCCCTGCTCTACACAAACGTGGACGTCGAGGGGCTCCAGCAGGGAGTTGCGATCGGGCCGGTGAGGGATCTTATTGCCAGGGTACAGGTACCGGTGGTCGTAGCAGGCGGGGTGTCCGGGCGTGCGGACGTCGCTCTCCTGCGGGACGCCGGGGCGTACGGTGCGGTGCTCGGATCCGCGCTCTACAGCGGAAAGATTAACCTTTCAGAGGCACTAGAGGAATCTCGATGAGGAAGGTAACACTTGCACGGGAAACAAAAGAGACAAAGATTGCGCTCACGTTCAACCCGGACGGGACCGGGAACGTTTCGGTAGAGACCGGGATTCCTTTTTTCGATCATATGCTGACCGGTATGGCAAAGCACGGAGGATTTGACTTTACCTGCACAACCACCGGGGATCTTGGTGTTGACTGCCATCACACAATTGAGGATACGGGTATTGTAATCGGGGATGCAGTGAAACAAGCGATAGGTGATGGCCGCGGTATTCGGCGGTTCGCCCACGCGATCATCCCGATGGACGAGTCCCTTGCCCAGGTAGCGCTTGATTGCGGAGGACGAGGGTACCTGGTCTATTCCGGCACCTTCGGCAGCAGGACACTGGGGAACATCCCTCCCGATCTCTTCGAGCATTTTTTCTACACACTCTGCATCCATGCTGGCATTACCGCCAATATCAGCTTTACCGGCCGGAACGATCACCACCAGTGCGAAGCGGTGTTCAAGGCATTCGGGATTGCCCTTGGTAAAGCAATAGCACAGAACGAAAAGACAAAAGGGATCCCCAGCACAAAGGGGACATTCTGAATTATTCATCGTCAATAGCCGAACTTCAGGAAAAACCATTTTTTTAGGAAAATACAGTAGGATAACCATTATGGGCGTTTTCAGGTTTGAGACCAAGTATGCAGCACCGACGCGGGAACAGCGTGAACGGTATATGAAAGGTGAATACGAGGAGCACTTTTTCGGTCCGGACAACCAGATCATGGTCATCATCTATGATGAGGCAGTGTATCTCAAGGATGATATTGATGGCACAAGAGTCCTCTTTACCGGGCCAAAAGACAAGGAAAAAGTGAATGATGAAGTAAAACGCCTGCTCGAGGAGCATGCCCATAAAGAGGAGGGCAGCAGGTCGTTTGTCAGTGCACGGGAAATCCAGTAACTGCCATACCCCTTTTTTAGCAGTCTCTGATGCAGGATCAGATACCAGCGTTGTTAATCAGCCGGTTGATATCGTCGCTATTACCCGTATTGCCTATATTTCCTAAATTACCTATATTACCCATATCAAGCGACCCGAACTGTGACATAAGGGGACTGATAACCATCACATAGATAATGATGAACGCGATCGCTACAACCGCAATCGCAAACACGATAAACAGGATCATGTGAAGCATCCGGGTCTCGCGAAACGGGATCTCTCCGGTATTCATCTTTCCTGCCGTGGAATATGCATTGTATAATGCGTAAAACCAGACAATAATACCCGGAACCACAAGGATGATCAGACCCACAACGGTCATGATAAAAAGGGCAAACCCTTTTGCGGCTTCCCCGTTATACACCTGGCCGAGACCGGGAAGAAACGTGGAACAGGTCCCGGCGATCAGCTGGCTTTTTTGCTCCCTCGGTGGTGCCGAATAGCCGGGATAGCCAACTAGCATCTTTCCATCCATCCGGGCACCGCAACCGCTGCAGAATCGCGGGGTTGCTTCGTCTGATACTTTACCGCAATGGGGGCAGATCTGGCGCATAACAGGTATTCTTCAAAGGAGATTGATCCGGACGGGTAAAAGACTTGCCAATGAGGTAGGAAAGCAATATATTGTGAGGTTAAGCCAACGATTTTTTCCTGGTAATGCGATAGCTATGCTGGCATTAAATCGAATCGAAAACAGCCCTAAAGGATTTCAAATGCTTAAGAAAAAAGAGTTGATCAGTTGGACTTTGATGCTAGATCAACGTCTTCCTTCTTGATCGTCTTTCTTCCCGCGTGTTCTGCGAGCTTGTTTGCTTCCTTGGTGAGCTGGGCGATGTATTTCTCGGCCTTCACAACGAGTGCCTCGGCGGCATCGCTGCCAACTCTTTCGGCTCCATTCTTCTTTGCAATGCGTACAACTGCAGCAATTGGTAAATCTGCCATTTGTCTTACCTCAAAAAGAAAGTATATTGGTATATATAAAAACTTTCTGGGAAAATCCCCCATTTTGGTTAGAAAAACGATATTGGAAGGCATGCAGAACCTTTCAGGCAAAACGCGCCCCAAAATGTCGCAGAATATTTTTTATTAGCATTTAACCGTTTATTTTTCAAAAAAAGGCACTGTACGCGATTAAAAATTATTCCAACAATGATGCTGCGAGTAATAGCGCATTCGTGTAATCTGGTGACGCGCGCGAGGTATCCACGAAAATTTTATCGATATTTACGACCGGCGCGCCATGGGCAAAGCCGGCTCCAAGAAAGGTAAGCGTGCGAAAGATCAGATTGCCGGAGATCCCGTCCGGTGCGATAATCAGGCCACAGGATTCGACTGCATCCTCGATAAGAATCTCGCAGTGAACGGCATCCCCAAGCCGTGCAACCAGCTCGGCGTCAGCCATGCTCCGGTCAACCCGGGCGTGACGACCCACATCCCCCAGTCGGCCGCCAGAAAGAATTCCCACTTTGTCGGGAAGGCCGAACCGGCGGGCAATCGACCGGCCTTTTTGGATCAGCGAAAGCTTTTCAGCAACGGTCCATCCCTCGTCTATTCCCACAGGAGCTAAAAGGAACTTCTTCTCGCCAGCAGTTTCAAGGAGCGCGATCCGCTCCAGATACCTGACCCGGGCCGCATTTCTCAGTGCCTGAAGAGTGGCGTTTGCCGGGAGCGTTCCTCTGACGGCCGCGCTGATTGTGCCGCTCATAAGATCGGAAACGAGCGCTGTTTCCGGGGTTTCGCTTTCCAAAGCACTGACATTCATATGGCCGGCGGGAATCTTCGCCATACCCGGGCGCATATAACAGATAATATCGTACGGAATGCTGACCCGGCACGCACTATTGATAACCTTTTCTGCATCGGAACCGATGCCGATCCCGATCTTCCTTACTTCTGTGTGCATGGGGCCTCACCGGGAGGGAGGCAGGTGATCCCGTTCTCGATAAAATCAAAGACTTGTGCCTCCTCCCCGTCATACCGTATCCTGAGCTGGCGCGTAGTATCTACTGTACCGATGGTCTGGGCGGTCATCCCGACGGCAGCGAAGCGCCGGATAAGCTCGTTCACATGTTCGTCACGTGCAGTAAGGACAAAACCCATACCCGGATACATCTTTACCCACTGCTCGAATGTCATCTGGTTTGCCGCAAGATCGGGTTTTGGTACGCGGCCGAGATCGAGCTCCGCTCCTTTTCCGCTTACCTCAAGAAGCATGCCAATCGTTCCGATAATACCGGGATTGCTGATATCCTTTCCTGCAGTAACGAGGTGCGCCTTACCTATTTCCTCCAGGAGTGCAATCTGTGCACGCACCTCAGCAGCCGACTTCATGGTCACTGAATCCCAGTTGAGTGCACAGGAGGGATGGACACGCCCAGCAAGATCGATTGCCGCAATGATTCGGTCACCGTCTTGGGCGGTATTTGAATAAATGATGGAATCAAGCCGGGCAGACCCGAGGATCGCGACATCGATCACGCTATACGGCGCATCCGGGTGAAGATGTCCCCCCACAATCGGTACGCCGAACTGCGCGGACGCGTCATGCATACCCCGTACTACCTGTTCGTGAATATGGGAGTCCTTTGGCATAGAAAAGACATCCACCATCGCGATCGGTTTTCCTCCCATCGCGGCAATATCATGGATATTGACAAGGACCGAGCAGTAGCCGGCCCAGTACGGGTCTGCTCCCATGAGCCGGCTCCAGATACCATCAGCGGCAAGGAGGAGTGCCTCACCTTTATGCTCGATAACTGCCGCGTCTTCGCCAAAAGAGGCAACGACGTGAGGTGCATCTATCCGGAGAGCCTTGACCATCTCACCGATGGCATGTTTCCGTTTTACGCCTTCATACTCCCTGACCACGTGCGCGATCTTTGTTGTGGAACAGTCAGAAACCACGATGTCACCCGGGTATGAACAACTCTGATAAATTGCTGTACGCTATGTGTGGCCTCATCAGAGATAATTTATTTGATACGGGGTCGACTCCTGTGGTATGGAGTGGGCAGAACAGTACCGGCCGGAACACCTTACGGATATCGTCGGTAACACAAGTGTAATCCGTCAGATGGCCGACTGGGCCCGCACCTGGACTTCCCGATCAAAACCTCTTCTCCTGTACGGTAAGCCAGGTATCGGCAAAACGTCAAGCGTCTACGCGCTCGCCCGGGACATGAACTGGGATATAATTGAGCTTAACGCCAGCGACCAGAGGACGGCCGCCGTAATAGAGCGCATTGCCGGTGCAGGAAGTACTACGGCAAGTCTCACCGGCTCGTTACGGAAACTTATCGTAATGGACGAAGCAGACAACCTGCAGGGAACCGCTGATCGAGGCGGGGCAAAGGCGATCATCGAATGCATAAAAAACGCCCGGCAGCCCATGATCCTGATCGCAAACGATCTCTATGGCCTTGCGCCGGAACTTCGTTTGCGCTGTGAAACAGTCCAGTTCAAGGCTATTCCTGCGCGTTCAATTGCACCCCGTCTCAAATATATCTGCGCGAACGAAAAGATTGCCTGTTCTGAAGCAGCGGTCCACGAGATAGCCGAGAGTGCCGGAGGAGACCTGCGTTCGGCGGTAAACATGTTGTATGCCTCGGCTATCGGCCGGACATCGCTTGGCGGGGAGCAGGTTCACACCTCCCAGAAAGACGAACGAGTCTCGATCTTCTCATTGGTGATGGCTGTTTTCGGCAGGGCAACGGACGAGGAGCTTATGAGAATATCGCGGGATGTCGATGATACTCCAGAAGACATCGAGCAGTGGGTTGAAGGTAGTGTGCACACTATTACCGATCCGGACGCAATGGGAAGGGCCTATAGCTCTCTTGCACGCGCCGATGAGTATATCGGCAATACCTACCGGCGCCAGTACCATGTCCTTTGGCGGTACGGGACTGCAATGATACTTCTTGGCGTGGCGGATGCCTCAGGAGGGAAAGGTATCCATGCCCGTATCCTGCCCCCGGAACGCTGGCAGAAAATGTCAACAGCAAAAAAACAGAAGGCAATACGCGCCTCAGTACTCTCGCGTCTTGCCGCCGTCATGCAAATCCCACAAACCACCCTGCGCGAGAAGTACCTGGACATTATTACCCTACTTGTTGAGCTCGACCCTGAAACCTTTACCCTCGAATTGATGCTGGATGCTGAAGGGCTTACCTTTTTTTTGAACGACCGTGCCCGGGCACAGGAGATCGTAAAGGCGGTCACCAAGACGGAACGTGAGAGAGAACCGGAGCAGAAGAAAAAAAGCAGGAAGACAAAGACGGCAATTTCCGTCGGGGAATGCGATCCAGCTCCGCCAACGGATACAAAGCCGCCACGTGAGCAGCCCGCCGCTCCAGCGGAAAAACAGGCATCCGATCCCCCCCAGGCGCCGGAATCATCCGATAAGAGATCAGTTGCCAATAATCAGTCAACCCTTTTTGACGGTTTCTGACCATGCCGGTAATAATAATGGAGAAGAATACCGCAATCAACGATACTTCCCCCATCCCCATATGATTCGAAACCGAGATGGTAAACCACGAGGTCGCAGTCAAGTATCCGGGCGAGTGCGATCATCGGGGGGATCATCTCTTCTGCCGGGCGAAGAGCGTACAGGACATCGGCTCCTTCATAAAATGACAGATCTGGGGAGAAGATATCGTCCCGGGCAAAGCACAGCCAAGAAGGGAGCAGGCATGCGCGGATATCGGTTGCCCGTATACGGTATCCGGCCTCATGAATATACCGCGACGCATCGGGATTGTTCCCCACCCCGATCTCGACCGGGTTTTTATAGTGCGATGCGATATAGACGCCGCAACAGTGCTCAATATGTTTATAGCCGTCCATCCAATAGAATTGAGCAATGCGGCTCCATATTTTTTGGGATCAGCTTTCCCCAGAAGGCTTGCAGCTGCCGGTCGAGCCGGATGATATCAGCAGTCATCGGGCTTCATGCCGAGATTGTCGACAACCCAGTGCGCATCATGGGTTTTGTAAATGAGCGCAAACAGATCGATGCTCAGGTGCAGCTTGACTATCTGGCGACGTACAAGCACCACCACGATATATCCGATCCTATCCTCCTCGTTGTCAGCCAGGATCTTTTCAATCGCGGCCATTCCGCCCTTTTCGGCCTTGCCCGGGAACAATCAGGAGTCGCGGTTGTGTCAACAGCCCGGCTCTCAAATGAATATTACGGACTGGATGCGTGCGATGACGACCTTGTGGACAGGATCGTCACAGAAGGAGCGCACGAAGTCGGCCACCTTCTGGGACTTAGCCACTGCCCCGACCACGAGTGCATCATGTTCTGCCCGGATACACTGGACGAACTCAATGGGAAAAAGAAGGGCTTCTGCGATGCCTGCCATAAGCAGCTCGAGCAGCGGCTCCAGCCGCAGATCGACCAGATTTGAAAACGTTTTTGTGTTTTCCCACCGGCAAAGCAGGAACTAACTTCCAGGCAAAAAAGATTCATGGTATACTGATGTCTTTCTTTGGTATGGATCCCGGTAATTTTGGGAACCAGCTGCGGGTTTTCAGGTAAAAAATCAACCGGAAAGGGGGAGGATCTCGATCTCTATCGTACTAATCTTTTCGTAGATTTTCTTAAGCCGGATGATCGGCCAGAGATCGTACAGGAACACAGTGATTGGCTGCCACATTGCCACCCAACCGATGATCAAAAGTGAATAGGAGAGGAGTTGAGCAATGAGATACGCATTCATAGTCGCTACCAGCTGGCTTGCGACAAGAGCGATTGCCAAGAATGAGAGCCCGATAAGAAGACTGAACCGGCCAAACCGGATTTTCAGCCGGAATTTCCGTTCCGTTACAAGCATCCGGTACCGGAAATGGTTGTGGATGGCTGGAATGATCTTTTTTGCCTCCTCGCTTGCCACAAGAGCGGGAGGGAGATAAATATGGATCATGAATTTTGTTTTTGCCGGAAAGTCCTGTACCGTATCCACAATATAGTCTTCCGCATCAGTGTCGAGCTCTTTCTCATAGAAGGGAGCGGGATCGAAGGAGTTGAAGAGCTGGCTTACTGACGTTAGCTTAATCTCAATCAGGACTCTGCCATCCTTCCGCCGGTACATCGATTCGATGGTTGGCACAGGTTCTGACGCTGAAGGCATACTGATTTTGTTCGGTCGCTGAACCGATAAATTCTGCGAATAGGCCATTCTTTCTATAAATGCAGCCGGAAAAGACCCAGTGGTCCCAATCCCGGATATCCGGGATCTGATGTTTTCCCTGCATGAATGCCCTCTCGGACAAGACGCTGCCCCGGACACGATGCATCAGATCAATCACATCATGCCGACCCTGGTAAGACTAGATATTATTTGGAGGAGAGCGTTCTTTGCATCGTCGGGATCTTTACCACCGGTGATGATCATCTTTCCGGAGCTGAAGAGAAGAACCACAACCTTGGGTTTCTCGAGCCGATAGATGAGGCCCGGGAACTGTTCGGGTTCATACTCGATCCTGTCGAGATTAAGACCTACTGCGATCTTGTTTAAATTTATAGCAAGGCCAAGATCGGCAGAGGTGACGATGTTCTGGATCGTATAGGGTAAATTTTTCGGTATATCGATATCGAGACTGCGGAGCTTGTTTCCGAGTAGTTCAAGACCGTTTGAAAAATTGTCAATGCTCTTTGCACCGGTCATCACAATCATCCCCGATTTAAAAACGAGCGCGGCAATCTTTGGAGATTGCATATGCAGAACGACACCAGGAAACCGCTCCTGATTATATTTCGCACCTTTGATCTGAGAGGCAATGACCCGTAGATCGAGATGGTCGGTCACCTTTGCGGAAGCAACAATGTTTTCTATTTTAAGAGATTCCTCTGGTCGTCCGTTCATCGTATTCTTCCCTTTTCCTTGGTTTTCTCTTCATAGATCCATAGGACTCCGAGAATTTTTTGCCGCTCGTTATGTTATTATTTTTTTGGTTTCGAGAAATGCGGATATAACGCTGCAAAAGCACCGATAGACGCAGTAACAATACCGATAAGTGCAGCAATAATGGTCGGATTATCGGACAGTGATTCTGACGTGGTTACCGTTGGTTGTACTGTGACAACAGCTGCAGGGCTCGTTGTTATCACAATAGTCGATGACGTTTGTTGGACTGATCCGCTCGAAACACTTACTGGTTGGAGTGTACCGAATGCATCCATCGTCTGGCCGGGAACAACATAGATCGTCCCCTCATAATCATAATAGCCGCTCATTGTCAGTCTGATGATATGATTCCCCGTAGCGATGCCGGTCACGTTTTCCGGCGTATTTCCATAGAGAACGCCGTCAATCAGGATGCTTGCTCCTAACGGTGATGAGGCAACCGTAAGATTTCCCGTTGATGAACCTGAAGGTCCCGTGGGATTGACGGTCACCGATGATAAATTTAATCCCGAAGTATTCGTGGTTAAAGGGACAGATGTGGCATTTGCCGAAATCACCGTTGTTGTGATGTTCACCGGATATGTGATCGTTGTAGTCAGAAGTGTTTCTGTTACTGTAGGGACAATGGTTGAATTGGTTGTATTCCCATTACTTGCAGAAACAGGGACTAATATCAGGGTGAGCATAACGAGAAGGATAAGCTGTACACGTGTCTTCTTCACGATAGGATCTCCATTATATCTTTTTCTCCGGTACGAGGTGGAAATTCGTTAAATACGATGATCGGGGAACGTAAGAGAAATCCGGCCGATAGAATACACCGGATTTACTCGTCCCCGCTCCCCCTCCACCTTGCCAGTGGTTAATAGTAGAAAATGTTGTTTTCACTTTTTCATTATTGTTCCAAGCACCTGATCCATGATCGCTTCACTGCGGTTTTTGAGCCCAAACCCGACGATGATGGCGATCGCAGCACCAAGACCAATTCCGATACCCCAGGCAATTGGTGTCACGAACGTGTAGATGATGGTGAGATCGATCTGCAACTGAGAGAGTGCAAGGACGGCCGTTACAAAATACAAAAAGATCCGGAGAATAACCAGGACCGGTGAGATGAACTGGACATTCTTTTGGGAGTAATACCGGTTAAGGAAATCAATAAACGCATCGATGAGAAGGAACCCCACGACGAAAATGATTACAAATGCTACAACATGCGGGATGTATTCGACAATCGCCATCATTAATTGGCTGAGATAGTCCAGATTCAGGATATTCACCGCCGCAAGGATGGCAATCAGGTATACCACGATACGGACTGCGATATCCCCGATGTACCCGACTGTAATCCCGGCGTTCTTGAATGACCCGCGGATCGATGCCACATCGGCACCTTCTTCCACGATGTGCTGTTCGCTGATCTTATCAAGAACGATACGGACTCCCCTGCCGAGCAGGCGACCGACAATCCAACCGATAAGGAGAACGACAAGTGCACCTACAATACCGGGAACGTACGTTATAACGGTACTATTCCATTGATCTAATACACTACCAAATACAGAAACCATACTTTTTTCCTCTTTTCACTGATCAAAAATTTACAAAATTACATTTATCGTTTTTCTATATAGTTTTTACTCTTATTTACCATTCATGTTTATAATCAACAATAATTATAAGTGCTAATTTGATTATACACATTCATAGGAAACTGACAAACTCACATGATGCAGAACTACCCCCAGGAACTCAGCCAGATAAAGGATCTTCTTAGGCAGAATCCGGAAGGCATGAGTGTCACCGATATAGCAAAGGCACTCAACAAGAACAAGAACACGACCGGCCGCTATCTCGATATCCTCCTGATCTCCGGGCAGGTGGACATGCGGACATATGGAATGGCAAAGGTCTTTACCCTCTCGCAAAGAGTTCCACTCTCGGCGGTACTCAGTTATTCAAAGGATCTGATTATGGTCCTCGACAAGGATTCCCGCATAGTAGATATCAACGACAAATTCCTCAATCTGCTGCACCTCGCACGAAAGGAGGCGATGGGGAAAAACCTTGCATATCTCAAATCTCCCGAGGTTGATGTACACGAGCTTGTCAATTCGCTCATAACAACACCTTCAGAGGAGAGAGAAAGCACCCTCTCATTCCAGGTAAAAGAAGCCGGCGAGCGCATCTTCAAACAAAAATCCATTCCCACCGTCTTTGACGATGGTGCGAGGGGAGTCACCATTATCCTTTCTGATATCACCGATGAGATCCTGCGGGAACGGGAACTTAGGGAAAGGGAAGAGCGGTTCCGGATGATGGCAGAAAACATCCGGGACGGCCTACTCATTCTTGAGAATGGAAAAAACACGTTTGTGAACAATCGTTTTGCGGAGATTACCGGGTATTCTTTTGAAGAATTGTGGGCGATGGAACCCCTCACCATTATCACACCGGAAGACCGGGGTGTAGTGGAGTCCTTCATGGAACAACGTAATCATCCCGGCCATTTTGACGTTCAGGCCCGAATCCGGAGAAAAGATAGTGTATACAGGAATGTGTATGTCCGGGTAAACAGTCTTCAGCATGAGAATGTCCTTTACCAGTTTGTCATCATGACTGATGTCACCGAATTGGTGTCAAAAGACGCGGCCCTTTTTGAAAGCGAACAGCGATTCAGAATGATGGCAGAGAACGTTCAGGATGGCCTTATGATCATCGAGAACGAACAGTTGGTTTATTCCAACAGGCGTCTCACAGAAATCAGCGGATATTCCCCGGAAGAACTGTCCGCGATGAACCCCCATAATCTCATAACCCCCGAAGACCTTCAGAATATGATGGATCTTTTAAAGAAATCCATGACATGCACAGAACCTCCGCTCACATTCCAGAGCTGGATACGCTGCAAGGATGGCGAAAAGCGATGCATATATGGACATGTCAATTCGGTCCGCCATGGAGAGACTGTAAGCACCTACATTACGATGACCGATGTAACGGCATTTGCCCTCCGTGAAAAGGAACTTTCAGATCAGATATCCACACTCGAAAAACGCGAATAAAAGAAATCTGCTCTTGTTCTGGCATAGGCATCAGAAAAAGCTTCAGTGACTGAACTATTATATTAGTACCTCTGGGAGGGAACATTTTAGGAAACGTTTTACTGTGCCCCCATGGGGTTTTCTGTGTCTATATTAATGAAGAGGATGTTGACAGTGTTGATTTTCATTTTTTCATCCAGGGTTATGTAGCGGACACATTTCCGATACTTGTGTATAATAAACACTAAGAATGATTATATACAATAACTTTAAACATTCTATAGGTGAAGAATGCTAGTAAACGACCTGAATGAAATAACGGGGCATGAACATCAAACTAACCCTATTGCTGTTATAATTCACGAACCATCTTCCACTCCCTGATACGACGCTTGCGATTATTCACCTGCGATCAATCCAAGGGAGGTCATTTTACGTGAGGCGTTCTGATGATTCATCTCCTTTACATCGATGGTAATCCGGATACCTGTACGATCATTGCTGCATTCTGCGAAAGGATCGGTGCATTTACCGTACAGACCTTTAATTCAGGGGAATATGCACTTGAATGGTTGTCTATGTCAACCGTGGATGTAATTGTTTCTGACTATGCCATACCGGGCGGCATGAATGGGATTACGTTACTCAGGGAGTTGCACTCACAAGGTAAAACAGCCCCGTTTATTCTTTTCACTGCAGACAATTCTCCCAAACTAAAAGAAGAGGCTTACCGGAATGGTGCATTCAGACTTCATCAGCAAGGTATCACCGAGTAAAAACCCGATCTACCAACTTATCAGGACAATATACTGGGCTGCAAACCGGACAGTATCGGAATAACAGAGAGAATCTCTCACGAAAGGAGAGAACCCGATATATGGGACGCCAAACCCGGGATCTGGAACCAAAATTTCGGAGCATTAATGTAAACGGATGAAACATGATGACGGCGGTACACTCCGCCCTCTCACCCTTGTCACATCCATCAAAAATTAGTTCGAGTGGCCTCTGCTACCCGGATGCCATTTCGAATATGGGAAATCACGATCTCCCCTAAAAAGATCCCGGGGACGAATTTTCATGATGTCGGAACACTGGATGTAATTTGCAAATTTTTGTAAATTACAGAGAGACAATATAGAAATTTCTTGTATACTATCAGTGATAAAAAAAATCGACTAAACTCATTTATCAATTGAAAGCGCGGTTTAAATGTAACGTACATGCATATAATTATTGTTTATAATCAATATAGCAAATATTTATGTATAAGTAATTTCAATCTGTATTGAGATTTATACAACTTTTTCGAGGATTCTAAATGAATGAGATAAGTCGAAATACACCTCCTATTAGGGAGAATGCCGCCGGGACAGGACTGTACTGTTTCAGGCATCGGACCAGCCTGCCGCGGCTCCTGTGCCTTATTTCTATCGTACTGGCACTCTGCGCCGTATCGCCGGTGATGGCCGGGACGCAGATCATGGCCGGGAGCCCCCAGTTGGACGCGCACATCGCCGGCACCAACGAGTTTTCGCCGGGAGACGATGTGAACCTCCAGGTCGTCATCGGGAACACCGGGCTCAACCAGTTTATGATCGTCGAGTCCGGCATCATCAGCCCGAGCGATCTCTCCAACACGGCAAAACAGCTGACCGCGACGCTGGACGCCGGGGACGCCCCGCTGGTGGTCAAAGCCTCACCCCAGATAGTCGGGGACCTCCCGGCAAGTTCGAGCGCCACCGCCACCTTCCATATTACGGTCAACCAGTATGCCTCGGCAGGGACCTACCAGATCCCGGTCGTCCTGAATTACACGTACCTGTACCAGGCCAACCAGGAAGGCACCGAGACCCTGAACTACCAGTACAAGAACGTCAACGAGACCATCGACATCCCTATCACGATTAAGCCCGAAGTCCAGATCGCGGTTCCCAGCGTGCAGACCGAAGGCCTGAACGCCGGGATCGAAGGATATATTTTCTTAACGGTCAAGAATGTCGGGTCTGACGACGGCCAGAACGCCGTGATCCGGATCCAGCAGAACGGCCAGAGCCCGGTCACCCCCACCGACGGTAGTTTCTATGTCGGCGATTTCCCGGTCGGGGCGGTGGCCAACTGCACGTTCCGGGCCCAGGTAGCTAGCGACGCCCAGCAGAAGACCTACCCCCTCGACGTACTGGTCTACTACAAGAATTACGAAGGGGACTACGTGGATTCGCCTATCGAGACCATCGGGGTCCCGGTCGGCCAGAAAGTCGACTTTGCAGTTACCCCCATCGCGGCAAACGTTACTCCCGGCGCTAACGCCGTCATTACCGTCCAGTTCCAGAATACCGGCGGCATTACTGCCTATAACGCCGAGGCACGGATCAGTGCTGTCGACCCCTTTACCAGCAACGACGATACCGCCTTCCTGGGCACGATGGCGCCGGGCGATATCCGCACCGCTTCCTTTGCCGTCTCTGTCGACCCGGATGCAACCGTGAAAGAATACGGCCTGGACTCCGAGGTTCTCTACCGCGATGCACTCGATAACCAGTTCACCTCCGACCCCCTCAAGGTTAACGTCGAAGTGGTACCGACTAAAACCGTCGTCTCCCTGATCGGACTCCCGGGCCTTATCGCTATCGTCCTCATAGTGCTCGCTATCGCCGGTTACGTGATCTACGTCAAACGCTTCAAACCACGGTGAGAGGCACATTCCATGAAATCCTACACCCCATTTGCTCTCTTGATCTAGGAGGACCGTTCTGCATCATGCCCGCGCTGGGCCAGGAAAAATACGTCGGGGGCTCGCCCCAGATAACGGCCTACCTTGCCGGCACCAATGAGTTCTACCCGGGACAGACCGCGACGATCACCGTCGACATCCAGAACAGCGGGACAACCGCGGTAACCTACACCAACCAGGGAACCCTGCCGCAGGCCGACCTGCCCACCACTGCGAAACTGGTCACGGTAGCACTCACCTCGGGCGGAGCTCCTATCAACATCACGACGGATGCCCAGAACCTGGGCGATATCCAAAGCCCCGGGATCACCACCGCGAGGTTCTCGGCTAAGATCACGTCAGATGCGACGCTCGGTGAATACACTCTTCCCCTAACAGTCCAGTATACCTATCTCTCCAACAGTCTCGCCAACCAGCCTACGAGCGACCAAGTCCAGGCCGTGTACGCTCCCGTGACCCTGACGATCCCGCTCACGGTTATGATTAAACCGGTCGTCCAGACTGACGTGCTCGATGCCAATGCATCCGGCCTTGCGGTCGGGACGGAAGGGTACATCAACCTGACTATCAAGAATGTCGGATACGAGGACGGGACCCAGGCAACGGTCAAAATCCTGCAGCAGGGGAACAGCGCTATCATCCCAACTGACGACAGCGTCTATGTCGGGGATTTCCCCCGGGACGGCATTGTTACCTGCCAGTACAAGGTCGCCGTATCCAGCGCCGCGCAGCAGCAGACCTACCCGATCGATGTTGAAGTGACCTACACGAACGCCGACGGGAATACGGTGACTTCGGCGATTGACACAGTCGGCATCCCGGTGGCGGGTAAACTTTCCTTCATCGTTACATCACCTCCGGCAGTGATCACGCAGGGATCTGACAGCGTGATTGATGTAGTATACCAGAATACGGGCGCGATCGTGGCTAATAATGCCGAAGCCCGGCTTTCGACCTATGGGCCGCTCTCAAGCTCGGATACGCTCGCCTACCTCGGGGATATCCCGCCCGGTGGGAAAGTGACCGCCCATTACGCTCTCTCCGCCGCGAGCGGGGCTGCTCCGGGGACCTATCCCCTCAATACCGAGGTCAGGTACCGTGACGACCTCGATAACAGCCAGGTTTCCGATACCTTCACCGCAGATGTCGCTGTCGCTGATCCCACGGCAGCCGGTGGATTCGGGCAGGCTCCGATAGCCCTTACGCTCATCGTACTTGTCGTGATCGGGGCAGGGTACTACACGTTTGTGATGAGAAAGAAAAAATGAGGAGAGAACATGGTGATTCCTATGGTACATAATGCAAAAAATGGCAGGACGGTCTTGATCCTCCTCGTTTTTATTGCGTGTCTTGTGACCCCGGCGTTTGCCGGGACCAAATACCTTGACGGGAGCCCGAACCTGACGGCGTATATAACGGGTACGAACCAGTATACGGCCGGGAGCGAGATTGCGATCCCGGTCGTGATCCAGAACACCGGTATCAGCACGAACTATGAGGTATCGTCCAACATCGTGAACCGTACCGATATCCCCACGACGGCGAAGTTCGTCACGGTCGCGATGGGGTCCGGAGATGCGCCGGTGGTGATCAAAAGCGATCCCCAGATGGTCGGTGATATTGCGAGCGAAGATCAGGCGACGGTGACGTTTTCCGCGAAGGTCAATGCCGATGCACAAGGCGGCACCTACCAGATTCCGCTCAATATCAGTTATACCCAGTATACGAATATCGATCAGTACGGTCTCGACACGGTCCGGTATTATTACGAGCCGTATACTGTAACGGTCACCGTCCCGGTGTCGATCAAGTCTGAAGTAATCCCGGCAGTAGTCACGGCAACGTCCGATTCGCTGGTCGCCGGTGCCCAGGGTTACGTCAACCTGACCATCAAGAATATCGGGTCGCTGGACGGGTCCAAGGCGACCGTCCAGATTCTCCAGGATACTGCAAGCCCGGTCAGCCCGGTGGACACCAGCGTCTATATCGGCGACTTCCCGGCCGGCAGTACCGTGGCCTGCCAGTACAAGGTCGCCGTGGCATCGGATGCCATCAACAAGACTTATCCGGTCGACGTTGTCGTGGTCTACCAGGACAATGAAGGCGATTTTGTTACCTCCCAGACCCAGACGGTCGGTGTTGACGTCGGGAGCAAAGTCGCATTCTCGGTCCTGTCCTCCCCGGTGGAGATGAGCCCGGGCAGTAAACGGACGATCCAGGTCGAATACCTGAATACCGGGGATTCTACCGTCCACAGCGCGGAAGCTCGTATCAGCGTGGTCGATCCCTTTACCAGTTCGTCCGATATCGCTTATCTCGGTGATCTCGCCCCGGGTCAGTCCGCAGTGGCTTCCTACCAGATGAGTGTCGCCAGCGACGCGACAATTAAGGAATACGGCCTGGATACGGAGATCCGGTACAATGACGCACTCGACGATACCTACGTCTCCGACCCGATGAAAGTTTCTATCGATGTCAAAAACCTGGCCGGAATCCAGGGAATCGTGTCCAATCCCGTCGATATCACCGTCCTCGTCGGCCTGATCATCGGTATCGTCTATGTAATTTTGCACTTCAGGAAAAAGCAGAAATGAGCGTGTTGGTATAGATACTATTGTTTTGGTAATCGGTAGGATAATTTTACCGAAGTGGAAAATCGATTTCAACCGCTAACGTATCAAAACCACCACGTCAATCATCCATTGTGATCATTTGCGATGACAGAACGTTGTAGATCTTCAATTCTGTAGGGGCCGCATGCCATGGTGCGGTCTTTGCAAAAAATTCTTGCATATGGGGCTGTACAAGATGGTTGTCGAGATGACACTGGCTTTCCCACTCTTCAAGAAAATGCACTTCCGTAGGAGAGGTCACACAAGCAACAAGTTCATATCTGGTGCAACCGGCCTCGCTGCGGACCAGTGGCATGATCTTTTCTGCTTCCATAATAAACACCCGGTGCCGTTCCGGCACAAGGAGAATCCGAGCATCAACAAGTATCAAGAATCATCATCTCCTTATGGAAATGCGGTTATTGCATTTTTCCACTCGTTTAACCCTTATGACTTTTACCGCTCCCCATCAGATTAAGTATGCGGGAAAAAATCCTCACCAAACTGGAAAAAAATCTTCCAGCCCCATAGGAAATGGTGGAAGGGCACAGGTTTCGCTAAGTAATCCAATGAGAGCCCTGGCATGCGTTTCTGTGCTTAAAAATTCGTGGTCACTTTCTATTTTTTGGAACTCCATTTGGATCACCGCATCCAAATGGCCACCGGCTGACGATCGTTTTCACATCGCTTATGGCCAGCACTTTAACTCCTCAATAAAAGCATAGATCCGGTGCTTTGCAGATCGAGTCTGAAAGGGATTGGCATTCTACCGGGCACCTCCGAAACCGTCATTGCGTGCCGGGAAAGAGATGATCACCCTAATCAACGGAAACACGGAACTCCAGAGGTTCTGTTCCTCTTCATCCGTAGAAACCACTCGCGGATCTGATATGACAGGAGACAGAATACCTGAATATCATGAATATGCGTCGGTCATTTTTCAAAATGTGTTTTAAAATCTGACAATCAGACAAGGCTCTATTAAAAGGCAGTCTAAATCAACAAATCAGGTGATTGAAATTATCACATCAACAGAAATGTCAGCCAGGATTGCCTCCAGCGAAATGTATGGAATGCCAAATAGTGCTGCAAAAGGACCGAATGAAATATCCTTGTTCCTTGAATTCTTATCACAACATGTTCGGCGTAACCGGATCAAGAGCGTTCAACGCATGTTGCTCTGGTCGGAGTGGGTCCGGTTTTACCTGAAACAGACCAATACGTTCCCTTGTCAGATATTCGAGAATGAGTTTGACGACATAATAACGGGAAAATTAAATGTTGCCGTTGTCGACGAGAATTTTTTCGGACCGATGTATGATGGGATTCAGTTTGTCCCTGGTGAGTATTCTAAAACGAAGTGAGAACCGGTGCGATTTCCGGACCCGTGCGTACGACAAGGGGAATGATTTGGAGATAACTATGCCGCTAAGGTCGGTCCAAACATAAACAGTACGCCTCGGTATACAGAATATTTTTAGTCCCGCGGTGATCTCTTTTATTACAAAAGTGTTGAAGATCTAGCGGGAGAACAACTCTTTTTATGAGGAAAAACAATACTTAAAAAATCAGGCAGACCGAGAGGCAGAGGATCATGACCGAGTCAGTTATCACCGAATTTACTGGGAACCAGCAGGAATCGATCAGCCGGGTGTACCATTACGGTGCAGCCGATGTCCGGGTGTTGGATGGCCACGACTCTGCACGGAGGCTTTACCGGTTCGATCCATCTTCAAACACGATGACGGAGAACGATCCTGCACAACCGGGGAAAATACTCCGGCGGTTCGTCTTTGACAACTACGGTATGCTCGAAGAGACTTTTTCCTTCGGACATCCTCCCCGCACGTTCCGGTACGAGGCTGGTGGCCGACAGATCGTGATGCGGGAGGGAGGAGACTACGGTGCTGTCGGGAAAACCTTTACTTTTGAAGGCAGCGGGGTAGCCGAGACTACGTTCGGGAGGGATGGCGGTGTGGAGCGGGTTTATGCTTTCGATCCCGGAAGTGAAACGATCACTATCCGCGCGGGAGGATGGTATGGCGACGTAGAGCGGAGGCTGGTTTTTGAGCGGCTTGATGTATCGGTCTTCTGCGAACCTGAAGCCTTCCTCCAGTTCCTGATGTTTACCGAAAAAAGCTCCGGCGAAGTAGAAGCAGAGATCGACGAACAGGTGGCTAAAATCCGGGGGTCAGCACCCGGGCAGAGCAGGTTTGCGTATACCGGCCCACGGCATACTTCCGATGAGGGCAGGCCTTCTGAGGGGATTTCCTCTGCGCGTTCCCCGATGCAGCCTCCTGCACAATCGCGTGGGCCGCAGGGCAGGTCTCCTGCAAGGATGGCGGCCCGGGAAGATACCGGTATCGATTTTATCCCTGATGGAGACGCGTCGTCGCAGGATATCCACAGGGGAAACCCTGCGGCACGCGACAGAAGCAATGCGATCCCCTTCGAAGAACGTTCGCAGCGCGGACGAGATGATGAGGATAGGCTCGGGCAAGGGGAAAGCAGCCGGATCCCGCTTGAGGAACGCTTCCGGAGCTCCCGGGACGAAGACAGGACACTCACCAGAGGACGGAGTGCGAGTATTCCTCTTGATGAACGGTTCCAGAGCGATGAGAAGAAAAAAGAAGAACTTACGCCCGGGAGAAGCACTCAGATCTCTTATGAAGAGCGCAAGGCCGGGAGACGGACGCAATAACCCGGGTGCATAAGAAAGAATTGATCTGCCATCTTCAATTATATTTTAACGGTTCTGATTTTTAAAAAAATGGGAGGGATGGGAGGATCTTTATCTCACTTCAAAGAGGGGGTTTGTGCGGTCTCTTCTGCCACTGAATTAGTTCATGGTGCCCTGTTTCTTCGACTGTTCGTCATATACTCGTTGTCCGTACAGCACATACCCGACTCCCACCAGGATGAGAATATACTCACCCGCCGTAACGGCAGGCGGAGGGGGGACCGTGAAGAAAACCAGTGCCTGGTCGGCGGGCGCGGTGAGGAAATTGAGCACAGCACCGATGACCGCCAGAACGCCCGCGACTTTTGGTCTTCGGAACAGCAGTAAAACAAGTCCGGCAATCGGAATCAACAACCCCACGGTCACAAAAAATGCTGCAAACGCCAAGGTCCGTAGTTCATTCATACGTGTTTCGAATCCGAGCGGAGTCAGCAGGAAGCCCAGAATGAATCCCATTGCAAACAGAACCGCCAATATCCGTTCCGAATTCCCAAAAGACTTCCACATTTCAGATACTGAAGACATTTTCTCTTCTCCACAACCTTTAGTTCTTAGTGTGATATACTACGATACGATCTGAATAGGATCGAAAATATTTAATGGATCGTTTTTATCCAAAAGATGCAGAATCATTAAGAATCGAGAACGGCCCTCTCCATCTCCGGCCCATGGGTCCGCCCCATCACCACAAGCCCGGCCCCGCCCCCACCGCACGCGGCCGGCACGGAAGGCGGGTAATCGCGATCCCGCTCCGGGTTTTTAAAAAAAAGATCAGTGCTCGTCGCACCGGAGCACACCGCCATGGCCGATATCCTCGAGGCTGTGTTCATCGATCATGATCGTAACGAGATCCGGGTCGATTTTCAGCGTGGATACAAGGGTGCTGGTGAACTCTTTGACGATCCTGCGTTTCTGTTCGGTAGTCCAGCCTTTGCGCATTTTGAGAATTACGACGGGCATCATTTCACCTTCGTTCCCGGAAATATAGGGTGACCCGGTATTTAGCCGCACCCCCGTTAATTATTATTCCCGGATCGGGCTTACTTTCATGCCCCATAACTCATCTCTTTAAATACCGGCATCCATTGTGTACCTCACACCAGTATGAAGAATATCATCATCAAAGGTGCGCGCCAGCACAACCTGAAAAATATCAATGTTGAGATCCCCCGTGACAAGCTTGTGGTGATAACGGGTGTCTCAGGATCCGGCAAATCAACACTCGCTTTTGATACACTCTATGCCGAAGGCCAGCGGCGATACGTAGAATCGCTCTCGACGTATGCCCGCCAGTTTCTGGGGCTTATGCACAAGCCGGACGTGGATTCCATCGAAGGACTCTCGCCAGCCATCTCGATCGAACAGAAGACCACATCCAAAAACCCCCGTTCGACTGTTGGGACGACCACTGAGATCTACGACTACCTCCGGTTGCTTTTTGCCCGAATCGGTACACCCTATTGTCCCGAGCACAATATCCCGATAGCTGCCCAGACACCGGACCGGATCGCCGACCAGATAGCAGCAGAACATCCCGGTATGGTTACTGTTCTTGCGCCCATCGTCCGGCAGAAGAAAGGTACCTACCAGCAACTTCTCAAAGACTTAAACAAGGAGGGATACGCCCGGGTCCGGGTGAACAAGAAGATCATTCGTACCGACGAGGAGATCGCTCTTGACCGGTACAAGAAGCAGGACATCGAGATCGTGATCGACCGGCTGGATACCTCCGATAGGTCCCGCCTATCTGAGGCAGTCGAGAATACGCTTAAAAAATCCGAAGGGCTGGTACTCGTTGCAGACGAAGCGGGGAAGGAGTCCACGTACTCCTCCCTTCTTGCCTGTCCGGTCTGCGGTCTCGCATTCGAGGAACTCCAGCCGAGAATGTTCTCGTTCAACAGCCCGTTTGGGGCCTGCGAAGAATGTCATGGGCTCGGGGTCAAGATGGAATTCGATGCCGACCTCATTATTCCCGATAAAAACCGGTGTATCGCGGATGGTGCGGTGGCACCGTACCGGAACCCGATGGATGGTTTCCGGGGCCAGTACCTGGCTACCGTGGCAAAGCATTTCGGTTTCTCCGCTCTCACTCCAATAAAAGACCTTACCGATACCCAATATAACGCCTTGATGTACGGTTCGAGCGAGAAAATGCACTTCTCAATGAGCATGAAAAACGGGGACGCCCAGTGGTCGCATAACGGCGAGTGGGAGGGACTCCTGCCACAGACCGCCCGGCTCTATGCCCAGACCCAATCCGAGTGGCGGAAGCGGGAACTGGAGAGTTACATGCGGGTCTTTCCCTGCCCGGCCTGCAAGGGACAACGGCTCAAGGAGAAGGTGCTCGCGGTCCGGATCGATGGCAAGTCAATCATCGATGTGACCGATCTTTCGATCGCAGCAAGCCTTGAGTTCTTCTCCGGCCTCAGGCTCACCGAAAAAGAGGAGGGGATCGCCCGCCAAATTATAAAAGAGATCCGGTCCCGGTTACTGTTCCTCGAAAAGGTTGGCCTTGGTTACCTCACGCTCTCGAGGAACGCAGGAACGCTCTCCGGAGGCGAGGCCCAGCGGATCCGGCTTGCCACCCAGATCGGCTCGAACCTCATGGGCGTCCTCTACGTGCTCGACGAACCTTCCATCGGGCTGCACCAACGGGACAACCGGAAGCTGATCGAAACCCTGCGGACGCTGCGCGATATCGGAAACACCCTGATTGTCGTTGAGCATGACGAAGACATGATCCGCAGCGCCGACCACGTGATCGATATCGGACCCGGAGCCGGCCTGCACGGTGGTTCAGTTGTTGCCGAGGGCACACCCCAGCAGATCGAGAAGAACAAAAAGTCCCTTACCGGGCAATACCTTGCCGGGAAAAAGCGGATAGAAGTGCCCGGCACGCGCCGGAAGGCTTCAAAGTTTGTGACGGTCAAAGGCTGCAGGGAGAATAACCTCAAGAACATCAACGTGAAGATCCCGATCGGCCTCTTTTCGGTGGTGACCGGCGTTTCGGGGTCCGGGAAGTCCACGCTCGTCTACGACACGCTGTACAAGGGCATGATGCAGAAGCTCTACGGCTCCCGGGAACAGGCAGGAGCGCACACCGCGATCACGTTCGATTCCGAGATCGACAAAGTGATCGTGATTGACCAGAGCCCGATCGGCCGGACACCACGCTCGAATCCGGCGACATACACCAAAGTCTTTGATGAGATCCGGACCGTTTTTGCAGGGACAAAGGAGGCAAAGATGCGGGGCTATAAGCCCGGGCGGTTCTCGTTTAATATCAGGGGCGGCCGGTGCGAGGCATGTGAAGGGGACGGCATGATCAAGATCGAGATGAACTTCCTGCCGGATGTCTATATCGAATGCGAGGAGTGCAAGGGGAAGCGATACAACCGCGAGACCCTTGAAGTGAAATACAAAGGTAAGTCAATCGCTGATGTTCTGGACATGAGTGTTGAGGAAGCGATGGCGCTCTTCGAGAACATTCCCTCGATCCGGGGCAAGCTTGAGATGCTCTCCCGGGTCGGCCTCGATTATGTCAAACTCGGCCAGAGCGCGACCACACTCTCGGGCGGGGAGGCCCAGCGGATCAAGCTCACCCGGGAACTCGCAAAGAGAGCAACAGGAAAGACACTCTACCTGCTCGATGAGCCGACGACCGGGCTCCATTTCGACGATACGAAGAAACTGATTACGGTACTCGATGATCTCGTGGAGAAAGGTAATACGGTGGTCGTGATCGAGCATAATCTCGACGTGATCAAGTCGGCCGATTACCTCATAGACATCGGGCCTGATGGAGGAGATGCCGGTGGCGAGATCGTGGCAACCGGAACACCGGAAAAGGTAGCTGCGGTACCGGAGAGTTATACCGGGCAGTTCCTGAAAGAGATGCTTAAGAAAAAAGTATAGGCTTTTTAATACCATTTTTTAAAGAAACTCAAAGTAGATCCTATAAACGTTGTCTTTTTGCATTCACATCAGAAAGAGCGCATTTATCAGTATTTTTTTAACATTTGAAAATTGAGCCTTCTGCTACCCTTCAGATACGAGCATTTTTGTGACTTGCATAGCTCTATTAGTTTATATCAGCCCTTTTAAAGGAAAATAAAAAGAGGTGGAAATTCCAGGCGGCTCACTTGAGTTTTTTCTCAAGCTTCTTAAGCTTCTTCTTGGCGTCTTTGCTACCCGCAGCCGCCTGCTTCGAGAGGCTCTTCTGCCTTGGCCTTCTTCACTTGGTTCAGCTTCGTCATCTGTTTCTTACTTGTTGGCATACAGTTACCTCGCTACGCCTTTGGCTCATTCTGGTTAGTTTTTTTCCTTCTTAAAACATCCCTGTATCGTTGTACCCGCCTATAAAAAACGTCGAATAAACGAAAAACTGACCTATGATTCTCGTAAACTCCCGGAAAATAGTTCTAACGTTCCATTCGTCCGGGGATGCTTCACTCTGGCCAATAGGGGCTTGATACCATATCTTTTGAGGTGATCTTTGAATTCGTTGTTCCACCTGCCGTCGTCTTGGATTGCTCATGGTTGCAACCATTGATATGGCATACCCGCTTTCAGTTTCACTCCCCACGCCCGGGAGTTCATATATGGTCCTGCCTCATGTCTCCTCACGCATTATTGTATTCTCAAGCGAGGACATGTATGGATACACCGCAGACTGCCCCACAGCAACAATACCCTGAACAGCATCCATCTCCCATCAGCCTGCTCGAAAAATACTGGGGGCACCCTGCATTCCTGCCGCACCAGAAAGCGATCATCACCTCTGTCCTGAAAGGCCATGATACTCTTGCCATCATGGCGACCGGCAGCGGGAAATCCCTCTGTTACCAGCTGCCTGCCCTGTACTTCGGGGGATTGACCCTTGTCATCTCCCCGCTTCTTGCACTCATGAAAGACCAGGTGGATGTCCTTAATGCCAGAGGCATTTCGGCTGCAGCCTGGACCGGCCAGCTCGATTCAGACAGGCGCAGCCGCATCGGGACAGAGATACGGGAGGGCAGGCTCCGGCTCCTCTTTGTCTCGCCCGAAAAATGCATGCAGCCCGGTTTCCTCGAATCCTTGGCCGGTGCCCCGGTCCGTCTTATTGCCATCGATGAAGCGCACTGTATCTCGGAATGGGGGCACCATTTTCGCCCTGAATACCGGGCGCTGGCCCGGATCAGGAAAACATTACCCGGAATCCCTATCATCGCACTCACGGCTACGGCAGTCCCGGAAGTACGAAAGGATATCTCCCAGCAGCTCGGGCTTGTCCGGGCCCGTGAGTTTGTCGGGAGTTTTGGCCGGAAAAACCTGTCGTACCGGGTGATCACAAAGAAGAACCCAACGATCCAGCTCGCCGAGTTCCTCTGCCGGCACAAGAACAAGGCCGGCATTATCTACTGCATGAGCAGGAAGGAGACTGAGGAGATCGCATCGGATCTCCGTAAACGGGGTTTTGAGGCGCTTGCGTACCACGCCGGGCTTTCCACCCCTGCGCGAGAGCGCGTGCAGGACGCATTCCTTAAAAATACCGTCCGGATCATCTGTGCTACCGTCGCATTCGGGATGGGGATCGATAAACCCGATGTGCGTTTTGTCATCCACTATGACCTCCCAAAATCCATTGAATCCTATTACCAGGAAACGGGAAGGGCCGGCCGCGATGGAAAACCCGGGGAATGCATCCTCTTGTACAGCAGGGCAGACGTGCATAAGGTCCGGTTACTGCTCGATCGGGATAGTGGCAGCGAACGTTCAATCCGGATCGCGCAGAAAAAACTCCATGACATGGTCGGTTTCTGCGAGACAACCCACTGCCGGAGAAAATTCCTGCTTGACTATTTTGGAGAGACGTCTGTCCAAGAGACCTGCGGGTCGTGTGACAACTGCAATCATCAGTCAAAACCTCCCGCCCACACTCGTTTTTCAAAGAAAATCCACTATCCTGACAAAAGTCCTGATGAGAACTGTACTGGCCTGTGCAGATTGATCATCGAATCTTTACCCCATCCCCAGCGCTTATGAGCCTGTACCCTGATACTCTTTTAATCCATGATCGATACAACAAGCCTTCCCGAAAACCCCGGTTGCTATCTTTACTCTGATGAGACCGGGACTATTATCTATGTGGGAAAGGCAAAAAACCTCAGAAAACGGGTGTCGAGCTACTTTACCAAGAAAGATCATGACCCCAAAACACGGAGCCTCATCACTCATATCGCGTCAGTGAGTGTGATAGTAACAGACAACGAAACAGAGGCTTTCCTTCTCGAAAACACCCTTATCAAAAAACACCAACCGAAGTATAACATCGATTTAAAAGACGCAAAACGCTATGCGTGGATAGAACTTACCGGGGGGGAGTTCCCGAGATTGGTGATCGCACGGCGGGCAACGGGTGACGGGACGTTTTTCGGGCCGTTTGTCTCCGCGGCCGAGCGCGACCATGTGCTCAACGTAGCAAAAAAGATCTTTCACCTGCGAACCTGCAGAAAACTCCCGAAACGCCCCTGCCTTCGGCGGCATATGCAGTCCTGCAGCGCACCCTGTACGGGAACCGTGAGCCCTGATGCGTACGAGGAAAATGTAAAAAAAGCCACCCTGCTCCTTAAAGGCAGGTCTACGGAGCTGCTTGCAAAACTCCGGAACGAGATGACGGCACGGTCAGCGTCAGAGGATTACGAGCGGGCTCTCGTACTGCGAAATGAGATCGCGGCAATAGAACACCTTGCCGAGCGGCAGCATGTCGAGCGCCGGCGGGAGTACGACCAGGACGTGATTGCGTACCAGGTAACGGATGGCAGGGTCTACCTGACTGCGTTTAACGTCGAACTGGGAACGCTCGTAAATAAGCAGGAGTTCACGTTCGATGCCGGTGAAGACTTCTTTGAGGAGTTTCTTGTCCAGTACTACTCGGAGCGCGAAGCACCCAAAGAACTGATCCTCGGTCATGAGACGGATCCTGCACTCGCAGAATTTCTTTCGGTAAAAAAGGGACAGCAGGTCAATATCGTTGTCCCGCAACGGGGAGAGAAACGACAGTTGCTCGAGCTTGCACAAAAGAACCTCGAAATTGCGTTCTTCCGGGACGCGCTTAAGAGCGCCGAACTGGGTGCGGCCTTGCATCTTTCTTCCGCTCCTTCCGTAATCGAATGCTTCGACATCTCACATCTCTCCGGTACAGCAATGGTCGGGTCAATGGTGCAGTTCCGGGACGGAAAACCAGATAAAAGCAACTACCGGCGTTTCAGGATAAAAACCGTCACCGGGATAGATGATTTTGCCTCAATAGCCGAGGTGGTAAAGAGGCGGTACCAGCGCCTGTCTGATGAACACGCACCGTTCCCGGACCTCGTGATCGTAGATGGAGGAAAAGGGCAGCTGTCAGCAGCTCGTGAAGCGCTTTTGTCCCTTGGTGCCGCCAGCCAGCCGGTTATTGCGATTGCGAAACGAGAGGAGGAGATCTATGTGCCCGGAGAAGAACTTCCCCTCAGGCTCGATAAAAAAGGCATCGCACTCAGGTATGTTCAGGAGGTCCGCAATGAGGCACACCGGTTTGCCATCACCTATAACCGGTTGCTCCGGAAAAAAAAGGTTATTACGTAATCTGGAGCTCGCACCCGGATAAAATCATGCCGGTAGTCAAAAGTATATATGCTTGACGATATACTATTGACCTAGAGGAATAACGGAGGAAATTATGCCAGACTTTTTCAACCCATTCAGTGGCACCGTTCCGGATCGAAAACTGACAAAGGATGAACTCCTGAGGGCCATCCGGCTCGACATTGCGGGGGAACTCGAAGCTATCCACGGCTATCTCGCCCATGCGGATGCAACCGACAATGCACTCGCAAAGGCAGTGCTCACCGATATCGCAAACGAAGAACGCGTCCACGCCGGTGAATTGATCCGGCTGCTGGGAATCCTGACGAATGGCGAAGAGGACGAGTATCTCAGGAAGGGAACACTCGAAGTGGATACCTTGGCTGCGCAGTTGGCTTCCCCGGCGCCGGGTGCGGCAGCGGCAAAGGATGAACCAACTATTGGATCACTCAAAACGACAGGGGAGTAAAAACCATGGCAAATACCTATCTTGGACGAGATGATGCACCGATTGAAGCGGCAACGTGGAAACTGCTCGATGACGTAACAGTTCAGGCCGCAAAAAGCCAGTTATCCGGTCGCCGGATCCTTCCTATCGAAGGACCCTACGGGTTTGGTCTTAAGAATATCCCTCTGGGAGACTATACCATCGAAGACGGGATCATCGGGAGTACTGCAATTCCCCTGACGATGATCAGGACCGAATTTTCCCTTGCCAAGCGCGATCTGGCAGCGTATGAACGCGATCACCTCATCCTGGACACGGGATCAGTTGCGTGTGCCGCGATGGATGCAGCCACAAAAGAGGACAAGATCATCTTCTCAGGGCTTGCCGGTATATCGGGACTGCTCAACGCAGAAGGGGCAGGTACCCTTACCCTGACCAAGTGGGACAAGGTAGGTTCAGCTGCAGACCAGATCATCGATGCAATAACAAAGCTTGATGATGCAGGCTTCCACGGACCCTATAGTATGGCTCTTGCCCCGGACAGTACAACCTCCTCCTGAGGCGGTACCCCCAGGGAGACGGAACCGAGCTCGACCACATCCGTTCGATGGTCACCGACGGTGTGGTTAAAGCACCCGTACTCAAGAAAGGCGGGGTGCTGCTCTCCTCTGGCAGCCAGTACGCATCTATTGCCATCGGTCAGGACATGATAACCGCGTACAATGGGCCAATCGGGGATCTCCTCGAATTCCAGATCTACGAGAGCTTGGCACTCATTATCCGTGCACCTGAATCGATTCTGGTGCTCAAGTAACCCATTCCCCTTTTTGGGAACAACCAACCATCGCAGAGAAAATCGATCATGTATCCCGCAAAAAACTATCTTTACGCTTCTCTTCTCCTTCTCGTAATGGCACTTGCCGCAGGTGCCGGCTGTCTCAGCGCGACGACCGTACAAGACAGCTCGGCGGGCTCGCTTCACACCCACTATGAATTCCATGACTCGTGGTCGCCGGAATATGGCTGCTATACAGATCTGACCGGATACGTTTACAACGCGGGAAATAGTTCCCCGGAGAACCTGATGCTGGACTTCAATCTCGTCAACACCGGCACCGGTACCATCCGGGATTCGCGATCCGTCTTTATCGGAAGCATTGGATCAGGTGAGACCCGGACGTACGAGACCATACTCGATGGCGAGTGCTCGCAGGATTACCGGGTCGATTTTGCCTTTGAAAACCCATAGACCCTCCAGGTTTTCCTGTCAGGGAATGGTTTATTGCTGGTATTCCAGAGGATCTACCGCACCAGCCAATTCGAACGCCTCGCGCCGTTCGGTGCAGGCCCCGCATTTTCCGCAGGAGAACTCCTCACCTTTGTAACATGACCAGGTATCCGCATAATCCACCCCGAGCCTGATACCTTTTTCGACAATGTCGCTTTTGGAGAGCCAGAGATAGGGTGCATGGAGCACAAGATCGTTCCAGTCGCACAGGTGCATTGCCGTCGTCATGGCACTTACAAACGCCGCCGGCAGTCAGGATAGATGGCATGGTCCCCGGCGTGAGCTGCATAATACAGGTTTTTGGCACCAATGCCAATCGCGTAGGCAGCAGCAAGACTCAAGAAGATCATGTTCCGGTTCGGGACAACAGTCTGCTTCATCGTCTCTTCTGCATAATGGCCTTCGGGAACCGTCCACGAGTCCCGGGTGAGGCTGGAGGGAGCAAGATCGCCAAGAACCTGAAGGTTGACAAGGATATGAGGGACATTTTGTTTTGCACAGGTCTTTTCTGCGCACCGGATCTCTTTTTTGTGTTTCTGGCAATAGTCGAACGTAACTGCACTGACCTCATGCCCCTGGTGGATAAGGTCATACAGAAGGGTGGTGCTGTCCATCCCGCCGGAAAAAATAAGAACCGCCTTCATCCCGGTATCATTTCCCGTGTATCTGGTATCTTCAGAGAACTATATCAAGGAAACCCCGGCCTCTTTTCGCGGCCCACATACTAGATGTACAAAAGGAGATTTCAGGATCCCGGGGAACAATTACCTAAAAAGCATATCACTACAGACAACGAAAATATATTCCGGAAGTCACCAGATATGGCCGGTCCCTACCTCAAAAGCGGCGAATCTATTATCCTGACGACGGACAGGGTACTCATCGACGATGCTGAGTACGATCTGATCCTCACCAGCCACCGCCTTGCCCTTGTCGACAGCGACCATTTCCGTGACCAGCCTCAGGTCATCCCGTTTGCCACCATATTATCGGTCAAAGGCGGAACGACACCGGCACGTGAACCGTTTATCACCCTCACGGTCATCGACCCGGCTGGCATCGATGACGCAAAAACGCTTGATCTGATCTTTTCCCAGCAACCGTACCAGGACCGGACTGCAGAATGCGATCTCTGGGTTAAAAAACTGATCGAGCTTGTGGTATCCATCCGCAACGAGCCGGTACCGGCAGGAAAACGGCCTGCGGCGGTAAAATCCCCGGGCACCGACGCCACCGTCCGCCGCTTCAGCGCCCCTGAGATCCTCCTTCCCCATACAAAAGTACCGCAGAAGAGCCGGCGACCATCTGAGGCATTACTTTCAGCAATGCAGGCCGCACACGAGAAGCAGGATGACATAAGAGAAGAACCGTCGCCGGATGACACCGGACACGAGATCTCCTTAGAGCCTGAATCCGAAACGGGATCCCCGACGCCCGATTCCCTGGCCGACGAGGAACACCGTGATCTCGCACCCCTATCCGGAGCATCATCGTACCATGAAACACTCCAAGGGACGGCGAACAACCTACCTGATGCGCCTGAGGAAACTCTCCGCGCAGAACCAGTCCTGGACCGGGAGAACGCCATTCCTGAAAAGAGAACGGAAAATGCACCCGATACAGCAGCACCCTTAAGGGAGCCAGAACCAGAGGTTCAGGATCATCCCGCCCCGGTCCGTCCTGGACGAGCAGCGGGCCGGGCCGTTAACCGACATCGAGGCATTATCCAGGCAGATTGAAGAGGTTGTACCTGTTCAGATCGAAGAAACCATAGCATTTCAGCCAGGAACCGGGGAACCTGTCGGGGTACCAGACGGTGTCGTATTCCCGGTACTCTCCGGAGATATACCTGATGCCGCGCCAGCGTCCGCATCGCCCCCGATCCTCCCTGTAGGAACGGGTCGTGATGCCGGACCGCACCCGGAAAAAAAGCCGGCCACGATGATTGTTGCAATGATTCTTGTGATTCTCGTCATTTGTGGCGTGTCTGCGGTTATGTTCCTGTCCCTTCCGGGAAATGCACATAATGCAGATCACAGTATAGTCACGCCGACCGTGACCCCCCTGCAGCAGACATCGACCATAGCACCAGCCCTTGTCCCTGCAGAAGGGGTATGGGTCAAAGTGACCTATAACGGCACCTATTTTGGGGAATACGGGAACCCGGGAAGTCTCATAGAAGTCCGGGGAACCGGGGAACAGTTCTATCCGATAAAGAACAGCAACGACCTTGTCCAAGCCGACTTCCAGAAGCTGGACTCCTCCGGCGATAACCTGACCGTTGAAGTGTATAACAACAGCAGAATGGTTACGCAGATCAGTAAAAACACACCGCGGGGAGCGGTTGCACTTCTTGTCGATCCGAATACCGGCAAACCCCCATTCGTACCTGTCGCTACAATCAATCTATGATCGAGAGCCAGATACAAGAAACCTGATCTTTTGCCAAGGCGGCTCTCTCTGTAAATCTTCTTTTCAGGAAACGCATCGGAAATTCAGGTACGCGGAATCTTGCTTTCAACAAGAAGTTCCCCTTTTTTGGTTAGACGATACTGCACCGGAAGCATCGCACGATCCTTGTCGCTGCATGAGGGACACGAGCTGCAGTATCCACATCCTCCATCCACCGGCCCGCAGTCCTCTACCCGGACAATGTACCCTTGCCGCTCCATAAGGGCAAGGCGGTTTTTCAGTTGCTCCTGTGAGAGCCCCACACTTGCCGCAAGATCTGCTGCTGAATAACCTCCATCTCGGATCTTTCTTGCGATAGACTCGATCATGAGACACCTCATTTAAGCAGGTATAATATCCTCTATAAAACTGCGTCCCCATGCTGCAAACCCGATAAGAGAGAACATAGCGAGGTAGAGCATCGGCACGATCATCTGTGTTACTGACCAGGAATTTCCCTCATTCCCAAAGAGTATCGTATCGATTCCTTGCGCCCCGAGATCAAGCAGCATGATCAGGCCAAAGGCAACCGAGAGGAGCATCCCAACGTACAGGAACGCTTCGCCGCCGGCAATCCGGGCGTGCATCTCCTGTGCCCCGACAATAAACACCGCGCCGATTACGCAGAGTACGAAACCTGATGCGATATCAGACGGGATCATGAGGGGCGCCAGGATCCTGGCAAGCCCCGGTACGATTACCGATAGGATCTGGAGAACTCCAAAAAGACAATACAGCAGGCCCACGATCCAGGAAAAGATCACTTTTTGCGATGTTGACATTTCAGACCCTTCCCATGATAAACACACCCACATGCGCCACAATGAACGCGGCGATATACGCTACTGTGAGACCATAGAGAACGGAAAATCCGGTCCATTTCCAGGATCCGGTCTCCTTTCTGATAACGGCAAGGGAGGCCATGCAGGGCAGGTAAAGCAGCACAAAGACCATGATCGTCAATGCAGTTACCGGTCCAAGGGATGGATCGGCAAGCAATGCATGACTCAGTGCCCCTCCGTTGTCCCCGACACCATACAGGACGCCGAGCGACCCGATCACGACCTCTTTTGCCATGAAGCCGAAGAGGAGCGCGACTGAGATCTGCCAGCCAAACCCAAGCGGCTGCACGAGCGGCTGGATCGCGTGTCCGATCATGCCGGCATCAGCTCTGCGCTCCTCCAAACTCGACCCCATAGGGAAAGGACGCCAGTCCCCAGACAACAACGGCAACGCCAAAAATGACACCACCGGCTTTCCGGAGATACATGGATCCCCGGTCCCACATATGGATAAGCGACGTTTTAACTGTCGGGAGCCGGTAGGGTGGCATCTCCATCAAAAACGGCGCCGGTTTTCCTGGAAGGATAGTTGCCCGGAAGAGTTTTGCCGATAGGATCGCAATCACAATACCAAGGACGTACAATCCGAATATCACCGTCCCCGCATTATGCGGGAAAAAAGCGCCTGCAAAGAGAACATACACCGGCAGGCGGGCACCGCAGGATATGAACGGGTTGACAAGGATCGTAATTAACCGGTCTTTCTGATCTTCGATGGTTCGGGTTGCCATGATCGCCGGAACATTGCAACCAAACCCGATCAACATCGGGATAAATGATTTGCCGGGAAGACCGATGGAATACATCAGCCGGTCCATGATAAATGCTGCACGGGCAAGATATCCGCTATCTTCAAGGATTGCAAGGATCAGGATGAGAATGAAAATATTGGGAACAAACGAGAGAACGGTTCCTACCCCGCCAATAATGCCGTCTCTGATAAACGAGGCAAGCCAGGCCGGTCCCACACCGGCGGTTACGGCAGTTCCAAGAACGCCCATGGCCGCAGTGATTGCAGAAGTAAAAGGCGAGGCGACAGCGAACGTGAGTTCAAACGCCCCCCACATAAGCGCAAGGAATATTGGTATACCCAGGTACCGGTTCGTGACAACCCGGTCAATGAGATCGGAAGCACTCATGTCTTTCACACAGGTAACGCAGACCTGAGGCAGGATCGCGGAGATCACTTCGTACCGGCGGTCAGCCATCGTTGCTTCGTACTCCCCGGTATCGATCCTCGAAAGAACAGTTTCAACGTCTTTCTGGATTGGACTTCCTTTGATTTTTTCAATGGCATTCTCATCCCCTTCAAGGAGCCGGATAGAAAGCCAGCGGGCAGGGTATCGCGAGATGAGTGCTGTATCCTGGTCGATTATCTTGCACAGCTCTGCGATCACGCCTTCCGTTGTATTACCATACCCGATGGAGTGTTCGTGGTGTGGGGATGTTTCTGCTTCTTTTATTGCTGCACTGAGCAGCTTAGGGATTCCCTCGCCCCGGCTTCCTACAGTCCTGACAACAGGGATTTCAAGATATTCCTCCATCTTCTTCGGGTTGATCCGGTCTCCCCTTGTCTCGGACATATCAGACATATTAAGGGCGATCACAACAGGGGTGCCGATTTCTAGGAGCTGGGTGGTAAGATACAGGTTGCGTTCGAGATTGGTTGCGTCCACAACATGAATGACAACATCCGGTTTTTCATCGATAAGGAAATCCCGGGCGATCACTTCATCTGCGGAATATGCGGTCAGGCTGTAGGTACCGGGGAGATCGATAATTTCGATATCGTAGCCTCCGTGCTGGACGGATCCACTTTTTTTTTCGACAGTCACACCCGGCCAGTTGCCGACATGTTGGTGAGAACCGGTGATTGCGTTAAAAAGTGTGCTTTTGCCAACATTCGGATTGCCAGCGAGCGCGAAACGGAGTGTTTTTTTCATTGTGCATCTGCCTGTGTTTTGTCATCGGAATTTGAGTCACGAACGAGTATCTTCATGGCCATCCCACGTGAGAGCGCATAGCGGGATCCAGAAACCGAAATAATAAGGGATCCGCGATCCGCACAAACCACGGTTACCCGGGAACCGGGCAAGAGCCCCATAGCGGTGAGATGCCGGAGTAGCCCATCGGTTGCATGGACGTCTTCGATCATCGCTCCTGTCCCGGCAGCAAGGAGCGCAAGAGGAATTTTCTGCATGATCAAACTCGCTCGCAGGTCACTGTGATGTATCGGGATTCGTCCTTCCTGAGAGAAAGATGATACCCTTTCACCAGGTATTCGATGGGGTCACCCATGGGTGCGGCCCTGATCACTTCGATTTCTGCCCCCGGAATAATACCCATAGCAAGGAGACGCTGCCGGAACGGCCCCCGTGTGGGAACTGCCACAATCCGGCACCGGGCTGGAGGTTTTATTGTGTCAAGGGTGATAGCCGCTTCACTGGAGGATACCGGTTCCCGCGATGGCGGATCTGATGGGGTCATGGATCCCCCGTAACCGACGATTGGACGAAGATATCATCGGCAAGGGAATAGTCGATGACTTGTTTTGTCCGGTGCACGAACACTTCTACCGGCTCGTTCATGGGCACCTTACGTTTAATCGACACCATTGTCCCGAGGGTCAGGCCGAGATTCGAAAGACGCTGGACGATATTGCAATCACCGCGGATAAACGCGATTTTCCCCTTGTCATCGGGGCCAAGTTCCGTGATCGGAATGATCTTTCGCTCTCTCGATGCAGGGGCATTTTCTGTTTCTGCTTGGGTCCTGCAGTCTGCACAATTCGTGATTCCTTTGTCACACGGTCTGATGGGGCTCCCGTGCGGGCAGCGCGATGGCGCGTCCAGCATCTTACAGAGGGCACATTCAGTTTCTTCCGAGATCGTATGTTCCATCCGGCAGGCCTCATCGTGCACCTTTGCCCGGTTGATATGCAGGACATCGGCCAGAAACACTTCCAGCAGCCGGTGCCGGCGTTTGATCGTCTCGGCAATTTTCTTTCCCTCGCCGGTAAGGCTCGCACCCCGGTATGGCTCGTAGTTCACGAGGTTCTTCTCTGCCAGGCTCTGGAGCGCCTCGGTCACACTCGCCGGCGCAACTTTGAGGCACTTTGCAATCGCCGTGGTCTTTGCAGCGCCTTCAGTACCGGCAATATCGTAGATCGCTTCGAGATATTCCTCGATTTGTTCCTGTGCCATCTAAGTACTTATTAGGACGCCCTAAATAAAAATGATTTCGGTCTACCTAAAACTGGCTCTCCAGACATGCCAAGGGGGATATTCCTGCCCGGTGAAAAACCCGCCTGTTTTCCGACCTGAAGATTTTTGACTCATGCACGCATTGGTAGGTACGGTAAGCGCTATGGCTATTGATTGGTACAACGAATTTGTCGATAAAACCTATGAACCGGCAAAAGACGATCTGGTCTGTCTTTTTTATTTTGAACCGGCAGCCGGGATCACGGATGAAGAAGCCGCGGGCAGGATAGCCTCGGAGAGCTCAACGGGCACGTGGACGACCCTGTTTACGATGCCACCGCGAATGAAGAAGCTGGAGGCGACCGCATTTGCGTTTGATAACCACTTTGTCAAGGTCGCCTATCCTCTCGCACTCTGGGAGGAGGGAAATGCCGTACAACTGATGAGCGGGATTGCCGGGAACATTTTTGGGATGAAAGCACTCAAAAACCTGCGCCTTCTCGACGCGTCGCTTCCTTCTGCGTATCTCCGCGGATTTAAAGGGCCGCACTTTGGCATGGACGGGATCCGCAAAATGATGAACATCCGCGGCCGGCCACTCACCGGTGCCGTACCGAAACCAAAGATCGGTTTTTCGGCAAAAGAGCATGCTGAAGTCGGGTACGAGACATGGAGGGGGGGCTTTGATTTTGTCAAGGACGATGAAAATCTTACCTCGACCTCCTTTAACCGGTTCGAGGACCGGGTAAAATACATGACCCAGCTGCGGGACAAGGCCGAACAAGAGACCGGTGAGAGGAAATCGGCATTCTTAAACATCTCTGCCGACGTGGAGACCATGAAGAAGCGTGCCGATCTCCTGGTCGAGTACGGCTGGAACTATGCGATGATCGATGTAGTGGTTGCCGGAAATGCCAGCGTTATGACGATGCGCGACTACTGTTCTGACCTGGGCCTCGCGATTCATGCGCACCGTGCGTTTCATTCAGCCTTCGACCGGAACAGGAAGCACGGGATGACCATGTACTTCCTCGCAAAACTTATGCGCCTGATCGGGGTCTCCCAGATCCATACCGGGACAGCTGTCGGTAAACTGACCGGGACAAAGACCGAGTCGATCCTCCTTGCCGATCTGTTGCGCAAGAAAAAGATCACGGAAGTCCCCCACCAGTGCCTCGACCAGGACTGGGGGTCCATCAAAACGGCTTTCCCGGTCTCATCCGGCGGCCTGCACCCGGGCCTTGTTCCCGACGTGCTCAACATTTATGGCGAGGATCTCATCCTGCTCGTCTCCGGTGGGATCCATGGCCACCCGAATGGCACCCGGGCCGGTGCACGGGCCACGATGCAGGCGATCGAGGCATGGCAGGACGGCGTGACACTGGACGAGAAGGCTAAAACAGCCCGGGAACTGCACGAAGCCCTGAAAAAATGGGGCTATTACAAACCCAAATAAGCGACCTGTCTCCGGGGTAGTGACAGGTTATGCCACATCCCAATCCCTTTTTACATCCCGGCCAAAACTCCTAAGCACCGTGACAGGATTCCAGCTCGTCTCTTCTTTTCCCCCGCCGGATCGCAGCCGGAAGCAATAGCGCGGCTCAACGACGGTCTCGCGGATAACGCCCGGTTCCAGACACTTCTTGGCGTTACCGGTTCAGGAAAGACCTTTACGATGGCAAACGTGATTGCGGCCGCAGATAAACCTACCCTTGTCATCGCCCACAACAAGACGCTTGCCGCCCAGCTCTACCAGGAGTTCTGCGATTTTTTCCCCAAAAACCGGGTCGAGTACTTTGTCTCGTACTATGACTATTACCAGCCGGAGTCGTACATCCCGGCAAAAGACCAGTACATCGAGAAGGACTCAGCAATCAATCCCAAGATCGAGATGCTCCGGCTCTCGGCAACTGCTTCGCTCTCGTACCGGCGCGACGTGATCGTGGTCGCATCGGTCTCCTGTATCTTTGGCCTTGGCAACCCTGAAAACTTCCGGAACCTCGGTTTTGATCTTGCAGTCGGCCAGAAGATTACCAGAAACGAGATCATGAGCCGGCTTCTGGATATCCAGTTCGAACGAAACGATATCGATTTGTCCCCGGGCCGGTTCCGGGTCAAAGGCGACACGATCGACATCGTCCCCGGTTACTTTAACGATATCATCCGGATCGAACTCTTCGGCGACGAGGTCGAACGCATCCGGGAAGTGGACAAAAATACCGGGGCAAAAAAAGAAGAGATGCACTATTTCTATGTGTACCCCGCACGCCACTTCGTCACCCCGGAGAGTGCCCAGAAAGCCGCGATTGTTTCGATACAGGAAGAACTCGATGAAGTACTTCCCACCTTAGGCCTGATCGAGGCCCACCGGCTCCGGCAGCGGACGAACTTCGATCTCGAAATGATCCGCGAGACCGGCTCCTGCAAAGGGATCGAGAACTACTCCCGGCACTTCGATGGCAGGAAAGCCGGCGAGAAACCGTACTGCCTGCTCGATTATTTCCCGGACGATTTCCTGCTGATCATCGATGAGAGCCACCAGACGATCCCCCAGCTGCATGGCATGTACAACGGCGACCGTTCGCGAAAAGAAACCTTAGTGAAATACGGTTTCCGGCTCCCCTCTGCGATGGATAACCGGCCCCTGAAATTTTTCGAGTTCGAACAGTACATGCGCCAGGCGATCTTTGTCTCGGCAACCCCTGGCCTCTACGAATTAAAACACTCCACCCAGTTGGTCGAACAGATCATCCGTCCGACCGGCCTTATTGATCCGGCAGTCGAGGTCCGGCCCATCGAAGGCCAAACGCTTGACGTGATCGAGGAGGTAAAAAAGACCATTTCCCGCGGCGACCGGGTGCTTATCACCACGCTTACCAAAAAACTTGCCGAAGAACTCTCGGAATACCTTGCCGACCGGGGCATCCGCACGCGGTACCTTCACTCGGAGATCCAGACGCTGGAACGCACCGAGATTATCCGCGAACTGCGGTTGGGTAAGTTCGACGTTCTGGTCGGGATCAATCTCCTCAGGGAAGGCCTCGATATTCCTGAGGTCGGGTTTATCGGCATTCTTGACGCCGACAAGGA
Organism: uncultured Methanoregulaceae archaeon; assembly: GCA_963737635.1. Taxonomy (GTDB): domain Archaea; phylum Halobacteriota; class Methanomicrobia; order Methanomicrobiales; family Methanospirillaceae; genus Methanoregula. Next base: position 1,707,250 of record CAVTTL010000001.1, on the reverse strand, counting down.
AGGGTTCCTCCGCGATGCCCGCAGCCTCATCCAGATTATCGGGAGAGCGGCACGAAACGTGAATTCGAAGGTGGTGCTCTATGCAGACGCCATGACCGACTCGATGAAGGCCGCGATCTCCGAGACACAACGCCGGCGTGAAAAGCAGATCGCCTACAATACGGAGCATCACATCGTCCCGCAGACGATCATAAAACCGGTCAAGGAAAAAGAAGTCGATATCAAGGATACCAAACACGTGCCGAAGGCGGAGATCCCCAATGTGGTCATCGAGCTGGAAAAGCAGATGCGTGACGCGGCAGACAACCTCGACTTCGAACGGGCGATCGCGCTTCGCGAACAGGTAAAAAAACTCAACGAGCGGCTCAAAGAGAGCGGGAAGCACACCGGGCACAAAAGCAGTACGTGAGGACTGCGCTATCGCACGAAACCTTCCTGAACCCCGCCGGACTCACTGATCTCCGGGACACCCACCATATAGTAGCGCTTGATAAATTCCCGCACTTTTTCCGACTCGATCCAGCCCATATCAAGCTGCGTAACGATCCGATCGATTTCGCGGGCCTGCAGGATGATCTTGTCGGTCACATCGCAGGGCGTGAGGCTCGAAAGGCCCACAATCACGGCAAGCGGGTTCCTGATATGATCGCCGAGAATAGCAAACTGCTCGATATTCTTTTCGATCTGTTCGAGTGCCTTTCTTTTGACGGCTTCCATGCGCTTCCGGTCGGTGATGTCGATAAACGAAGCCATAACGCAGACCGGGTTATCCTTGTCGTTTTTCACCAGGTTAACCCAGAGCAGCACATAGAACGGCGTCTGGTGGTCCGCTTTGTAGAGAAGGATCTCGCCAAGCCAGCTCCCTTTCCGGTACAGCGCATCTTTTATTGTCTCCCTTCTCTGCTTGGAAGCGACAAATTTCCAGAGATTTTCTCCTGAGAACTCATTTTCGTCGGGGGATCCCATCATGGTCAGAAGCGAATTATTGACATAGGTGATCATAAAATCGAGATCCATGATGGCAATCGCATTGAGCGACGAACTGATCGCATGATCTCGTATGATAAGATCCCCTTCGGCCTTTTTCCGTGCCGTGATATCGACGATAGTGCAGACAAACTGGTCATCCGGGAGCACGCCGGCGGAGAGCAGGACCCACTTGTTGTCGCCGTTCTTTGTCACAAAACGGCTTTCAAGATTTTCCACGCTTCCCTGGGACGCAAGGCTGCTGAAGAATCGCTCCCGGTCGGCTTCATCTGCCCAGATCTGAGGAAAGGGCTTGGCCGCAATTTCGGCAGGTTCGTAGCCCAGCGTATCCGCAAAACGCCGGTTTACCTCTTCTATAACGTGATTCGCACTGTTCACAAGGCCTATCCCGGCTTCAGAATGGTCGAAGATCCCCTGGTATTTTACTTCATTCTTGCGCATGTGGCTTGCAAGACTTGAAACAACCGCGGCAACACCGATGATTACCAGGCAGGTAAAAAAGGACGCAGCCAGCTGGCTGATTGCCCCCCCGGTGACAACCATGACAATCCCGATGAAAATGACGCAAACCCCGGCTGCGTACGAGATTCCCCACCGGGGATACCAGTATGCCGCGATCACAATCGGAATATAGAGAAGGTTTGCTGCGACCGCAGCAGTCCCGTAATGGAAAGCGAGGATGCTGATGAGGAGAGCAATAATCGTAGTATTGACGATGATAAGCAGCCAGAGATCGACAAAACGTTCTTCACGTTTTCCAAAGAGGGAACTTGGTTCGGTCATCGATTTACACCGTCAACTACTAACCTTGTGGAAAACCCAAGGCGTGCTCTTCTCCGTCTATGATTCCTCATTGCACAAATAGGCATTAATATTTTTTGGTCCCCAATTGACCAAAGACAAATAATGAGAGCAGCATTTGCGCGGGGAGTGCGTAAACTACCGTGTTTTTACCTATCCCCAAAAGTAATGGGAGATCCGGGTCATTGCACCGGTTCACAGGGCCGGTTGCTGCACCTGATCTGAAAAATGACTGCCGGCCTCAGAGGAGCAGGCTTTTCAGCACGTTAACCAAAACCCCATTGGGCGAGCGTCGTATGCGAGGGATCGACATCCTTCCACGACCATCCCAGCGCTTCAATGATCCGGGAGATCGGCTGTTCGATGGTCTTTTCAAGCATCAGTTCCCAGTCAGGGACAAACTCTTTTGGGACCTGATCGGCATATTCGAAACAGAGCACATCGGTTTTGGGGTACTTCCCGGTTACCGCTTTTATATAGATGCGCTTTGGCTTGCTGCCTTTCCCAAACTCCGTATGCAGGTGCTGGTTGGCGTACCGGGCGCCCCTGACCTGCGCGTCGTCGGTCTCGTAGTCGTCCAGGGACTTGCCGATCCCCCCCGGAATGCCGATCTCATCCAGGGAAAACGTCCCGGCGCGGTACTGCGTGATGATGCCACCCAGGTACGCCTTGATCTCCGCATAGTCGGTCCCCGCAAGGATCATCTCCATCACTTTGGTCTGCACGATTTTGGTGATCTGGGGGGTATCGCTGCGGCGGATCTCAAAACCGACGATATCGATCTGGTCAGTGGCTTTGCCTTCCTTCCAGACAAGCCGGCGGCGTACCGCTTCTTTTTACCTGCCTGGAAAAACCGTTCGTAGATCTTCTCGAATTTGATCGAGAAGTAATGGGTCTCGGCGTTGAGCTCGCGGCGGGCAAACTCCTGGTAACTCGCATTGAGCTGTTTTTCCAGTACCCGTGCCGTTTCGATCGTCTTTTCCCGGTCGAGCGCTGGGAGCTGCACCATGCAGGAATCCGTATCGCCATAGATGACCTTGTACCCGTGCTCCTCGATGATCCGCCGGGTGTGTTCGATGATAGCCCTGCCCACAGAGGTAACCGCAGCCCCGATCTCCCGGTCAAAGAGCCTGAACCGGGTGTACCCCGACACCCCGTAGTAGGTGTTCATGATCACTTTGAGGACATTCTGTTGCATATCGTAGAGGAGATACTGCGGCGAGCCATAGGGAAAGGTATTCCGGAGGTTCTTTTTCGTGTCCCGCTCCTTGAGTAATTCGGAGAGGATGCTCCGGGTCAGCCCGTCGGGCTGTTTCCTGAACCGGATACCGTTTGGTGCCTTGAGCTCCCCGTCCGGGTCTTTGGTCTCGGGCGACGCGTTGATCGTCATCATCGCCATAGGATAAAGCGATTTGAGGTCGAGCACGATGACATTCTCGCGTACGCCCCTGCTGGGCTCAAAGACGGTTGCGCCTTCGAACTCCTCGGCGTTTGCAAAGCCTTTCGAGGGAAGGATATACTCGCCGTGGGCCTTTCGCAGGATATAGACATCGATCACACTCGACGAATTCAGCGTCTTATCGAGGGGGCAGCCGACGTAGCGGGCGATCTCCCGGTAAAAGCCAACAATATTGTCTTTCTTGTTGATCGCGACGCAGAGCTCGACATCCTTAAAGTTGTATTCGACAAGGAGGGCAGGCTGTTTTTTCCAGAGATCGGAGACCGTGCCGGTGTACCGCACCTTGCACTCGCCGATCTCTTCCTGGGCTACGGCGTCAAGACGGTAAGATTCCTTTAAAGTCGAATGCATCTTCTTGTAACCGGTGAGAAGATCGAAGAGTGCCCTGCCGCGAAGCGCATTTCTCTCGGTCATACCGGGGAGCCGGGCGAGCATAACCGGCGAGAGCCCCAGTTTCTCCATCCGTCCGGTGATGTACGGCATATCGAAATCGACAAAGTTCCATCCCGTGAGGATGTCGGGATCGCGCCCGGCGATATACGCGCCAAACGCCTTGAGCATGGAGATCTCGTCCGCGTAGGTAGAGAGGGTATGGACACTTTTCCGGAAACACCCGTTTTTCAGGCCGCCTTCTTGTCCTTTGGCGGTGATCTCGGCTGGCATGGCGGCCCCGCCGAAAAGGAAGGTGGTATAGTCGTTATCGAACGAATCATGGCAGGTAATGCAGATGATGGCATCCCGCGAGGTATCCGGAAAGCCGCGTTCGTCCTCGCATTCAATATCGATCGTGCAGACCCGCGCCGGTGCATCTGCTTCGGCAGGTACCAGATCGTGGTAATCCACCGTCGTCGATGGGGTGGTGACTGCCCCGGTAAGGCCGGAGTCGATCATAAACCGCGTCGCAAAGGGAATATCGGCCTCGAAATGCCGGTACCGCTCCCGTACGTCCCGGACATCACCGGGACGGACCGTATACAGCCGTTTGAGTTTCTCCCCCCGGATCGAGCGGTAGATGGTATCCGGCTCAACAGTCACCTGCGAAGGATGCGCCTGTCCCACCTGTTCCTCCGGGACATAAAAATACGGCAGGAAGCCGGTGACGTCAATCCGGTGGGCGATACCGCCCATGTCCCTCCCGAAGACATGAATGGTGGGCCCGTCGGGAGAATTGCTGTACTCCACCTGGTTGATGGCGATCGTTACTGCACCTGATTCCTCACTGGTACGGGTAGTGGTCAGTATTTCTGAGGATCTCACGGCCAGTACGGGCATGGTTTATGGCACCACCGTGCGACAGAGATCGCGGACAAATGCCGCGGCCTGTTCCATCCCTGCCTGTTCCCAGGAGTCGAGATCCCACGGGACAATCTCCCTGATGCCTTCACGCCCGATCCGGACCGGGACACCGAGCGAACACCCGGAGAAGCCGTACTCTCCCTCGAGCACCGCCGAACAGGGAACCGTATCCCGGGTATCGGAAAGAATCATCCGGATAAGGGAGGCGACATGGTATGCCGGGCCAAAGACGGTACCTCCTTTTCCTTTGATCACTTCCATACTTGCCCCCTTAAGTTCACGAAGGATCTCTTCACGCTTGTCTTCATTCACCGGTTGCGGAGCCGGGAAAAGACCGGGACCTGATGCTCGCCATGATCCCCGAGGACAACCGCGTCACCCGTCAGGTTTCTCTGTTTGAGGGCAAGCGCGAACCGTGCGCTGTCGAGCTGGCCGCCAAAACCGATGCACCGTTCGCGGGGTAGACCGGTGAGGTGGTGCAGGAGGAAATTGTTCACGTCCATGGGATTGGTTATCGTAATAAGAATGCCGGAAAAACCGTCAAGCAGGCTGACACACTCCCGGGCCACCGGAAGATTCGCCGTGAGGAGATCTGCCCGGGTCTTCACATCGGGTGTGCGGGGTGTACCTGCCGCAAAGATGCAGACGTCGGCGTCCCGGATATCCCGGATTTCGGAAGATATGGTTACCGGGAGGCCGGTATGCTGGATATCGAGTGTCTGGGCCTTGAGTAATGTCGCACTCTCATCGTACAGCACCAGCTCGTCCACGAGACCCAGAACGGCAGCGAGGGACGCGACTTCTCCCCCGATCCTCCCGACCCCCATCACCGCAAGTCTCGCCATGTTTCCCCTTCTGTATTAGGTATGGTCATCGTGGATTTAAGTGACTGTCGACAGCCGGAACAGGAAGGTCTTGGAAAAGATGCCTTTAGAAAGATTGAAGATCCCGAATCAGGCCGGATATTATAGTAAAGTCTAACACGCACTCTCGGTATAGAGACGGCAGTCTTTATAGCATAAGAAGATCGTGAGGATATCCGGCAGACATCGTGACATGTGCCAGGACATCTGAATATGAGACGTGATGTTCACTAAACAACAATGGTTCACTAAAAATGAACATAATGAGAGTTAGTGTGTCAATAGAAAATGCAACCCCACCGAGAGTTCATGACTTATTCTCGAAAAAAGAAGCAGGTTCCGGGAAGAACTATCACACCGGAAATACTTTCCGGTTATGGACTTCATTAACAACCTGGCCTATACCGATATAGAGGGCAAGACCCCCGGCAATAATTCCCATAACGCCGCCAGCCAGTTTGATGAGGCCGCTTCCCGTCAGCTCTGCGGCAACAAGGATGACAATTAAAAGGAAGACCGCGAGGACGGTCACCTGGAGGCTCCGGTGCATCTTGAGGGTACAGACCAAGAGACCAAGCGCGACTATTCCCCAGACCGCAAGAAACGCAGCGAGGTCGACTGGCTTTGGGGCTGCTGCAAGGCCAAGAACCGGAAGCATCAGGACGCCGGCAAAGGTCATCCAGAAGAACCCGAAACTCACAAAGGTCAAAAACCCGAAATCATTGTTCTTCTTCCATTCCATGAGCCCGGCAATGATCTGTGCGATGCCGCCATAAAATATTGCCATGGCAAGAATCGGACTGGAAATACCGATTATACCGGCATTCCAGAGGCTCAGGAGTATAGTAGTCGTCCCAAATGCGCAGAGCCCGAGCGGTGCCGGGTTGGCGGTATGATCCATAACGAAAATATTGTTCCTGTTGGTGTCTTCAGTGTTCAACATGATACCTCTTCAAACTCCAATAATATCGGGTGTAATTAACGGGAGCTCACGTTCCTGCTCTTTTCATCGACAGGATGTGACCATCGATCCAGATGAGTCCGTTCGTGGCTCCCCCTATCTTTTCCTTTACCTTTTGCCTGATGATATCATTTTCTTCTTGAGATTTTCACCTGGAGCCGGGGTCTCATTTTGTTACTACAGTCACATCAACCGCGAATACAACAGCACCCCTTTTCATCCATCCCCGCCCAAAATACCATTGCATGATTTCCCTGCGTCCCTTGAATGAGTCTGATATCAGTGTTATCAAATCATGGCCTCCGTATCCCCCGGAATTTTCCGGGCTTGATTATGCCCTGCGTGACAGCGGCTGGCTCGATGAGTACGTTGGTAAAGCGGGAACCGAGATATTCGTCGCCGAGGATGCCGGGAAAATCGTTGGCTTCTCCATGCTCTCAGGTGAAGCTGATGGCTGTGCCGAGTTCCGGATCGCGCTACACCCGGAACGGGTCGGCAAAGGTCTCGGAAAAGAAATTGCACTCCTCACGCTCCGGCGCGGTTTTTCCCATCCGGAGATCCGGTCGATCCGGCTTATCGTGCGCAAGACCAATTTCCGGGCACAGATGCTCTACACAACGCTTGGGTTCCAGACCGTGGGCGAATGCACGGAAGAGGTCCAGGGAAAACCCGTTGAGTTCTACCGGATGACGATTAGCCGTGATGTGTTTGCCGCGGTGGATACGGCTCCGGCAGTCCGGGAGGCGGTTCTCGTGATCGATGTCCAGAACGAGTATTTCACCGGCAACCTTCCGGTGACCTACCCGGAAGGCAGCCTTGAAAATATTTTTTCGATTATGGATGCCGCCCGTGACCACCACATTCCCATCGTTGTTATCCGGCATTCGAATGCCGCGCCGGAGGCAAAGACATTCCGGATCGGTACGCACGGGTGTGAGCTGCTCGATGAGATCAAAAACCGCCCCTTTGACGTCCTTATTGAAAAGACCCTGCCGTGTAGTTTCACCGGCACCGGTCTTGACCCGTGGCTTGTGGAGCATGGGATCACCAAGGTCACGATTGTCGGGTACATGACCCAGATGTGCTGCGACACCACGGCCCGGCAGGCTTTCCACCGGGGGTATGCCGTACAGTTCATTTCCGATGCGACCGGGACGCTCGATATTACCAATACCGCGGGAACCGTCACGGCAGAAGAACTGCACCGGGCGATCTGCGTGACCCAGGCAATGCGATTTTCAACGGTGATGACAACCCGGGAGTGGGTTGCGGAACTGGATTCCTGATTTCCGAAGCCGCAGACGTCGCACCGGTGATGTTTTCGGCACGGTATCAGGCCTTTTTTAACATTTTTCGTTTTACATTTGGTGAGAATTAAAAGAAAGTATTTATGTCGCCCGTACGATCAGATTCTGTTAGATCATGGGGAGGAATGTTCCCCAAGATTCTGTGCGACCGTCAAGGAAGTGATATCCGATGCCGAAAGTTGTGACCGATGTTGTTTGTCCTGTCTGCGGAGCCCTGTGCGATGATATCAGTGTTACGGTCTCCGATGACAACAAAACGATCCTCGGAGTTAAGAACGCCTGTATTATCGGGTCAGAGAAGTTCAACCACCAGGCGCTCCCGGACCGGATCAGGTTCCCGCGAATGCGCCAGGCTGATGGGACCTACAAGGAGATCTCCTATGATGAGGCCGTTGACTGGACCGCACAGATGCTGGTGAAGTCTCGAAAGACGCTCATGTACGGTTGGGGGTCCACCAGCTGCCAGGCCATGAGCATCGGCCACGATATTGCAGAAAAGGTTGGCGGTATTGTTGACAATTGCGCAACGATCTGCCACGGCCCATCCCTTATGGCGATCGAGGATGTCGGGCTCCCGAGCTGTACCCTTGGCGAGGTCAAGAACCGTGCGGACTGCGTCATCTTCTGGGGCTGCAACCCGGCACATTCCCACCCCCGGCACATGTCACGGTATTCGATCTTCCCGCGGGGTTTCTTCACGGTCAAGGGGCACAAAGGCCGGAAGACCATCTGTGTTGACTGCCGGTATACCGATACCGCCCGGTGCGCCGATACGTTCATCCAGATCGAGCAGGGATACGATTACGAATTGTTGAATGCGTTCAGGAGCGCAGTCCGGTGTGAGGCCCTTCCGGATAACGTCGGGGGTGTCCCCAAAGAGAAGATCTATGAAGTCGCGGAAACCCTGAAATCTGCCAAGTTTGGTATCATCTTCTTTGGGATGGGTCTGACGCAGTCTCTTGGCAGGAACCATAACGTCGATATGGCGATCAGCCTTGCCTATGACCTCAACAACTATACGAAATTCTCAATCATGGCCATGAGGCTCCCGTGGAATGTCGCCGGTTCCGGCCAGGTTCTCGGCTGGCAGTATGGATTCCCGTATGCCGTAGACCTCTCACGGAGGGACCAGGCCCGCCACCAGACCGGTGAGACGACCTCGATCGATCTCCTCACCCGCAATGAGGTCGAAGCCTGCCTCTATATCGCGACCGACCCCGGTGCGCATTTCCCGGTCGATGCGATGATCAGCAGTTCCAAGAAGCCGACGGTCACCATAGACCCGCATATCAACTGCACGACCGAGATATCCGATATCCACATCCCGGTAGCAATGGTAGGGATTGAGGCAGCCGGTTGTGCCTATCGTATGGACGACGTCCCGATCGAGACCCGAAAGGTCGTTGACCCACCGGAAGGCGTGCTGACCGATGAGGAACTCCTGACAAAGATCAACCGGCGGGTCGATGAACTCCTTGCCGGGGCAGGGATGTAAGGATCAGAAGGCGATCTGAACTCGACGGGATCGTCCTGATCCATCGATTTTGACGATTTAACGTCTAGACGACGCAAACCGACAGATCCTGATAGAGGATTAAATCTTATATGAGATTGGGTGGTGAAAACAAAATTACTGGTAATCAAAAGGGAACAGTCGGCAAAATCGCCGATACCGGACACGGGGCTGCACAAGCAGTTGATAGAGACTCAAAAGAGAATGCACATTCCCCGATTCGATCTCCACAAGAGATTTACGAGGAGGGGCGTGGGTTCCCTTACCAGTCAGTACGGTCTTGCGATCTCGACCGTTTCAGCGACAAATGATGTTGTGCATCGATTCTAATAGCTAAGGGGTCTGTGGAGGATTTTCTCCGGAAGGAGTACAGATCGGGAACTCCTCTGACTCATCAAAACCAGATTGTTTTTATTCCGGGCTAAAAATGAGAAAGTACTGTGGCTGTCACTTTCACGTTGCGAGTCGCTAGGTTTATGAGAAGGAGAGGTAAATAGGGGAGTGTTGAATAAAAATGTGGGGATTGATTCTGTACGCCATTTGGTTTGAATGATTTTTTGCTGGGCTCGGGCAGATTGCATGATTGAAGCGATACGGGAAATTGGTATTTTAAAAATGGTTGATACGTTCAGAGGCGACTTTGATACAACCGCATTAACCTCAGTTGATTCTTTTCTTGAACAACGGAAAAAAGCAATAGCCCACGGGAATTATGGAAAATTACAATTCGAGACAATCAATGAGGATAAGATAGGAATTTTTGTTCTCGATCATGAACAAGTCTCATTTGAAACGGAAATTATCGAAATATCTGATAGTTGGAAATATCTATTTTTAAAAACTGCATCACAGGGAACGTATGCAACTCCCACTTGGAAAGAGGATATCACTAAAGACAAAAAAGGCAGTGTCGGCAAAAAAATTACAAAAACTATTGAAGAATTTAAAAGAAAATCCAACTCGTTGCATGTTTCATGGCTTGCAGATATTCTCAAAATTTTCACGGCTTCAAATGTGGAAATCGGGGAATTAACTTCTGATGGAAAATTGCAACAGAAGTCATTTATTGATACCATTATCTGGGCAAAAAGTGACGGTATTCGAATTTTTTCTGTGAAACTTAACGGAAAATATTGTGCAGAAATCCCGGAATTGTTAAATGAAGCTCTGTTAACCAAGCGTGAGGCAATGTATCAGACAAATATGGCACAGAGTACGAATTTGCCAGAGAAATGTAGTTTATGTGATGCCGAAGCTGTTCTTTATCCAAATGTCTTGTCAGGGGTTGGATTAAACATAGGCAACGTAGATAAACCCGGATTTTTTCCCGGGGTGGACAGTAAAAACTCCACGAAAGCATTTCCAATATGCGAACCGTGCGCTGAGGCATTATATGCTGCCAAATTCCATGTGCTCCACTCATTGATCCAAAATATCTCAGGGCACCAGACATTGATCATTCCCTCTATTATTGAGACCGATGATAAATCTGAAGGATTGGACATTATTACCTCTGCACTGAGGATTGTGATGAATAATATTAATGGTGCAGAAAAAACCGAAAAGAATCTGTTAATCGATTTAGCGGACAACAAAGCGATTGCCAATTTAACATTTATCATGGGTGACGTCCGAGGTCAAAGCGTTGAAAATATTCATAAAGTTATTCCAAGTATTCTTCCATCCAGGTTATCAGAAATATCACGGGTTATTGACAGTGTAAATAAGATTCATGATAAATACCCGGAGGGGCATCCCTGGAAATCAAAAAAATTTAAGCCTCTTGATGGAAAATTGTCGATTGTCAAATGGGTTCTTGGAAATCCGAAATATGCCAAACAAAAAACGGGGATGGGAAGAAAACCATTTGTTGCTTCTTCTGTCGATACTCTTGATTTAGTAACTGCAATTTTTCTAAAAAATCAATATTCTCACAAATCATTATTAGCAGAATTCTCGGCGAAATTATCGTATGATTATCTGGGAGCCACATCAAATGAAAATCACTACACCCCGATCAATGTAATCCAGAATGACATCGCCAATATGATGCATCTGCAATTATTCTTACATGAATTAGAGGTTATCAAAATGAATCCTGGACAAAATTATGTTGATAAATACCTTGAACAACATGAGGGTTTGAAGTCTTTGAATGAGTTTCTCAACAGTGAAGCAAAGGGACTCGATACCAAGGAAAAACAGTATGCTTTTCTCGTGGGACTCCTCTTTGGAAAACTGGTTCGCATCCAGCTGGCTCGAGGAGTTTCGACAAATGCACTAAAATGGCTGAAAGGACTCCAGCTCAGCCCGGATGAATTAAAAGAAATTTTTCAAAAAACACGGAGTAAACTGGATGATTATTCCACTCCAAAAAGTGCATGGTCTGATGAAATGCGTGGTGTTGCGGAAGCGGTTGCTGCACTTGGTACAAATATTACAAATTGGGAGATTAGCAGAAAAGAAATTCCTTATTATCTCTGTTTGGGTCAAAGCCTTTCAGATTACTATCTGCCATCGAAGAGTTCCGGAAATGCCCTGAAGGATAAAGGAGGGGATAAAAAATGACACCAGTTCCTGAAAAAAAAACGAATAGCATAAAAAACAGGAATGAATTCCTGTTTGTGTATGATATCAAAAACGGGAATCCCAATGGCGATCCCGATGAGAACCGACCCCGAATCGATGAAGTCACAAAACACTGTTATGTTACAGATGTCCGGTTGAAACGATTTGTGAGGGACTACCTTATCCAAACTGATGGCGAAAAGAATATTTTAGTCACAAAGCTTGGCACAAAAACAGTAAACCTCACGGATAGGGTAAAATCACGTCTTGAAGAAATCGATAAAAAGAAAATTGATGGCGAAGAGCTGATGAAAACGCTGAAGGAGTTATTTATCGATCTTAGACTCTTTGGAAGTCCTCTTGCTTTCAAAGGAGCTCCCGAGGAATGGGGCGAAACAAGCAAGATAACCGGGCCGATCCAGATTAATTTCGGTGAGACCCTCAACAAAGTTGAAGAAATAACCTTCCATGGTACAAGCATATTCCGTTCAAAAGGAGAAGCCGAGGATTCCGAACAGAAACAGGGCACGTTTACGACATATTATGGAATCCCTTATGGATTAATTGCCTTTCATGGTGTGGCAAACGAAAATGCCGCAAAAACAACCGATCTGTCGGAAGCTGATCTCACAAAGTTTAAAGCAGCGTTGTGGAAAGGAGTCCGGGAAACATCTTCGGCTAACACTCGTACAAAGCGGGAACAACAGCCCCGTTTGCTCATAAATATTGTCTACAAAGAAAGAATAAAAATTAAAGAAAATGGGAAAGACGAAGAAGTCCCCACAGAATATCATATCGGCTCCCTTGAAGAAAAAATAAAATTGACACCCAATAAAGATGTGGCTGAAGAGATTAACATTCGGAAGATCGGCGATTATTCTCTTGATTTCACCAAATTAATCGCCGCCCTCGAAAGGGTCAACGACAAAATTGAAAGGATAGAATACTGTCAGTCTCCGGAGTTCCACGATTATTACGGTAAAGCCCTCATCACGGAACTAAAAGCCAGTTTGCCTGATGGAGAAAAACAAGTCATAGATTTGAATATCGACAGAATCTCTGCACAGTGAGAATTGTATGGAATCCATTCCAGTAATTGCGATCAGGTATCAGGCAAAATACGGACACTTCAGGAAACCGTACAGCAATGTGTCCTCCTTAACGTACCCCTTTCCGCCAAGACCGGCAATTGCAGGGTTGCTGGGAGCAATTCTTGGAATACAAAAAGATAACATTTCTGAATTTTCCCGAGATAAAAATATGAAAGTGGGCGTTGAAATTGAAAAAGAGATTAAAACAATCACCCATGTAACCAATTTCAGGCAGGATAGTTCCGGCGACATTAATTATTCGATCAAAATATCAAAAAAAGAAAAACTCCTCAAACCATTGAAAAGAATTCCGGCTTCGAATACTGCAACTCAGATTCCGATGGAACTATTGCGAGATCCCAGTTTTATCCTCTACGTAAATTTGACTGATAGGATGGACGAATTAAAATCCCGACTAAAAAATGAAAGATCGGTCTACACCCCTTGTATGGGACTATCTGAGTTCCTTGCAACGTTAGAATATCTCTCCGATGATGTAGCGTCATTTCTGGGTCCCGGAGAAAGGGAAATCTCAACTGTCATAGCGAAAGACGAGTGCTCATTAGTGTTCAAAAAAATTACCTCTAATAAAAGGTATAATATTCAGGAGTTGAAAGTACCTCATATTGGCGATAAAGAGCGGAAATTTTCATACAAAAGCTTATGTCCTCAATATGGCTGTATCTCCAATTCCGGCAAATATGCGTGGGAATTCATATCAGTTCGAAAAAAAGAACATTACATTCCTGTAACGGTGATCCGTGTGGAATATTCACTAATTTCTCATCCACTTGATCCCCCCTTAAAACTCTTTGAGCATCTTTCACAGGTAAGTACGGTCTCTCATTATCTTATCAGCCAGAAACACCTGAATTTTAATGGACTTTCCAAAATAGAAATTTGCGAATTATGTGAAATCACAGGTGTGTGTCATGATTTTGCAAAAAGTTCCTTGTTTTTTCAAAAATACATTATGAGCAAGGTGAATAATACTCGTTACGAAGGAAGCGATGACGAAAAATCACATGCATTTCTGTCCGCTTTTTTTGGTTGGCATATGGTGGAACTCTGGCTATCTGAAGAGAAAAACGCTCATATTGAACCTCGCTGGAGATCCTTTTTGCCTCTTGCAGTATTTCTGGCAATAGAAGGCCATCACGGCAGGTACAAGAGCATTGAGGAGATCCGGAAAGAATGTGATATAAAATCCGAGTTGTTGATTTTGCAACTCCAGAATATTAACCCGGAATTTTTTAATTATACCATATCCGGAGTAAATCTTCAGCAGGGAAAAGGATTCAATGAAGAGTCTATTAATTCAATCCAAAGTAAAATTCGAAAACTACATGGAAAATACCCAAATTTCGATGATCATAACCCTTCCGAATTATCAAAATATGTTGAGCAGAGAATTTTAGCATTGCTGCTGTATTCCATTCTTCTGGAAGCAGACAAAGCTTATCTGGCCTCTGATAATCCAGATCAATATGAACGGAATGCAATAGACATTCCCGCTGATCTTGTTGACAATTATCTGAAAAATTTCAATAAAACCGGTGTAATCAACGAAGAGAGAATACGGGCATACCAACAAACGATTAGCAATATTAGTCTTTTTCCATTGAATGAACACCTTCATTCTATTACGTTACCGACCGGCCTCGGGAAAACATTACTCTCTGCATCGTGGGCGTTGAAGCTGCGAGAGAGAATTCAACTGGAAAAAAAATTCACTCCAAAAATTATTGTTGCCCTGCCATTTCTTTCGATCATTGAACAAACGGATACGGAATATAAGAAGTTCTTATCCGGACTTTACGAAATTCATAAAGACCGGTTGTACATGCCCCGGTATTCCATTGCAGATTTCGAATACAAAAACGGTATTGATGATAATGAACGTAGCAATAATTCGATTGACTTTTTCTTGAACATATGGAACTCTGAAATTATCGTATCCACCTTTGATCAAGTGCTCTACTCAATATTTTCATTAAAATCTAAACCCCTTATGAGATTTCATAATCTTTTTAATGCAATTATAGTATTCGATGAAATCCAAGCGTTACCTTCTGAACTCTGGAAGCCATTTGAATTTTTTTTCAGGACGCTCTCTGAAGTAGGTGAAACCCATCTTGTTCTGATGTCTGCAACCCAACCCGGTTTTTTCCCGGGAATTGTAGAACGAGTTCCTTACCATACAAGTTATTTTGAAAATCGCAAGAGAGTTAAACTTCAGATAAAACCTGAAAAAATAGCACTTGATTTGTTTTGTGATAACCTTCCAGAATTACTCAAGAAATACTCAGATAACTCAGTCATGTTGGTAATGAATACGAGGGATTCAAGTAAATTAATTCACAAAAAAATACAGGGCCTAATAAAAGAGGGCATCATTGAGTTACGGCCGTTGATATATCTCTCATCTTATGTTACACCCTCTGAAAGATGCAAGCGGGTTTGTAAGATAAAGAAATGTATTGAAAAACATCAAAATCCCGTTATTGTTACTACACAATGTATAGAAGCCGGTGTGGATATTGATGCAGATTTTATCATTCGTGATCATGCACCATTAGATTCCATTTTTCAGGTTTGTGGTCGTTGTAACCGCAACGGTGAAAAGAAAGAGAGTGTTATCGAAATAGTCTCCCTGATTAATGAAAAAGGACGGGAATTCTCTCCAATGATTTATGATAATATTCTCCTTGAACAGACGAATCGGAGTCTGACCTCACAACCAGAAATTCCCGAGAAGGATTTTTACAAACTCGGGACTCTCTACTTCTCATTAGTTCAGCAGAAATTAAATCAATCAATGAAAGTGGTATCCGCATATGCCAATTACACACATTGCATTAACCGGGATACCAAGAATGAACAAATTGTTAATATTAAAAAGTTATTAAGAGATGACGAACATCAGGAACAATTTATAGTTTCATCTTTGGATGATACATTACCTTCGGATATCCGAAACGCATTAACCATTAAAGACAGATGGATGCGGAGATATGAAATGAAACGACTTGGTAAACGTATCGCAAATTGCTCAGTTAATATTAGATTTGGACCATGGATGAAAATACGGCCGGAAGATTTACAGATAAATAATACGAGCGAACCATTCCGTATTTTGGATGAGCGGTTATACGATAAAGACGGCGTCGGATTTGATATTGATTTAACGAGTTCAAAAAGTAGTACAATTCTCTGTTGATCATATGATCCTCCACACCTTCACCTTGACCCTTGGCTCGACACGTCCGATCCACGGTACTGCTCCCGAACTGCGCGGATTCTTTGCCACGAAGTTTGCCGAGTACACCGAACTCCACCAGCACAACGCTGACAAGTTCATCTACCGGTACCCGGTCGTCCAGTACAAGATGATTAAAGAAATCCCTACCGTCATCGGCATCAATGAAGGTGCGGAAGTCCTCAAAAAGATCTACGACGAGTACCGAGGAAATCCGGCTGGGTGCGAACACCTACCAGATTGTCGAGCGGGGTATCGCACTCAAAGACGAGGAGTTCGGGATCTCGGACACGATCCGGTCGTACGAGTTTGTGACTCCGTGGCTTGCGCTCAACCAGGAGAATTACAAGAGGTTCTATACGCTCAAGGGAAAAGAGGAGCGGGACGAATTCGTCCGGAAGATCCTGATCGGGAACATCATCTCCATGTCAAAATCGCTAGGATACGAGGTTCCTGGTATGATCAAATGCGACACGAATCTCCATTTCCAGAAAGACCGGCTCAAGGATGTCAGCGTCATGACCTTCACCGGGAAATTCCATGCAAATTTCCTGATCCCCGATTACCTTGGCATCGGCAAATCCGTCTCGCGCGGGTTTGGGGCGGTAAAACAACTCACATTAAAGAATGAAAAGGACTGAATCATGCAGCTGGTCATCAATACCCGGGGTGCGTTTCTCAAGAAGGAAAAGAACTGTTTTCTGGTCAAGAACGATGAAAAAATCGTTGAAGTCTCCGCGGACAAGATTGACAGCATCCTCATCACGACATCCGCGACCATTACAACCGACGCGATCGAATTTGCGGTCGAGAACAACATCGACATCATCTTCCTTGATTATCACGGCAACCCGTTCGGGCGCGTGTGGCACTCAAAACTCGGCAGCACTACTCTGATCCGCCGCCGCCAGCTCGAAGCCGAATCTGCCGACACCGGTTTTTATCTGGCCCGGGGCTGGATCGCGGAGAAGATCCAGAACCAGATCGATCTCTTAAAAGACCTCAAGAAGAACCGGCCCGATCAGAAAGACCAGCTTGACCTCTCCATAGCAAAGATCGAAGAATTGCAAAAAACTCTTCTTGCCCTGAAAGGATCGCTTGACTCGCGGCGCGGCTCGATCATGGGGGTGGAGGGCATGGCATCTGCGGCGTATTTCGATGCGATTGCCAACATTATGCCCGAGCAGTGGAAGTTCAAAGGACGGAGCCGGGATCCGGCAAAGGACGGATTCAACTGCCTGCTCAACTACGGGTATGGCGTGCTCTACTCGCAGGTCGAACGCGCGTGCATCATCGCGGGGCTCGACCCATACGTGGGGTTCCTGCACACCGACAATTACAACAAGCGTTCGTTCGTATTCGATCTTATCGAACTGTTCCGGGTGCATGCTGACCGGACTGTGGTGAACCTCTTCTCAAAAAAACAGGTGACGCCGGCACTCTTTGATCCGGTGCCAGGCGGGCTGTACATGAACAAGGAGGGAAAAACGCTCCTCATTGCGGCGCTCAACGAGATGCTCGACCGCGAAATCGAGTACCATGGCCGCAACGTGAAGATCAGGAATACGATCCAGATGGAATGCCACCGTATCGCAAACGGACTGATCAAATCCGGGTAAGGGAGTGAATGAATGACAATGGTCTGGGTAGTGTACGATATCGCAAAGAACCGGGCGAGGAGTCATGTATCGCAGATCTGCCAGAATAAAGGGTTGTACCGTGTGCAGAAGAGCGTGTTTCTGGGGAACCTGAATGCAAACGAGCGGGATTCCCTTGCGCTGGAGTGCGAGCAGGAGATCGATCCAAAGGTCGATTCGGTCTATGTGTTCCCGATGGATGACGAATCCTTCAGGAAAGTAAAACTGCTCGGGCAGGCATTCGACCGGAAACTGGTGAGCGACGAACTGCTCACAAAATTTTTCTAAATTTCCATGACAGACAGCGAAACGATCATCACGATCTCCGATGTGCTTGAGTACCTGTTCTGTCCGCGATTCATCTACTACATGCACTGCCTTGATATTCCTCAGCATCAGGAATTGCGATTCAAGGTGATGAAAGGGCGGGAAGTGCATGAGAAGAAACTGGTCACGAACCCCGAGTACCTGCGAAAAAAGCTTGGTGTCGTAAAGAAGGAGATGAATGTCTTTGTTGCGTCAAAGCAGCACCATATCAAGGGGATTATTGACGAAGTTCTCATTCTTGATGACGGTACAGCCGCTCCGTTCGAGTACAAGTACGCGGAGTTCAAGGATACAATCTTCCCGACCTATAAGTACCAGCTGGTGCTCCATGCGATCATGATCAAAGAAAATTATAATCTTGATGTGAAACGGGGTTTCATCTGCTTTACCCGGAGTAACAACCATATCGAAACGCTTGAGTTTAACCGAAACGATTTCGACCGGGGCGTTGAGATAGTCAACGAGATTCTAGAAATTATCGACAAAGGATTTTATCCGACAAAGAGCAAATACAAAAACAAGTGTATTGACTGCTGTTACGGCACGATTTGCACCTGATTCTTATCCTTAAATAGGAATCAATACTTTTGCATGAAGAATTTCATGCGGGAAATCTGAGCATTTTAACTGAGATATAGCCGAAAAGGGCCAAAATTAGGCGGCCTTCGAGGAAAACATCCAAGAGAACAAGGATTGAAACCTGCGATCTGGTCGTGCCATCGATGCAGCAGCTACTGACTTCGAGGAAAACATCCAAGAGAACAAGGATTGAAACCCATGTCGATCGATGTATGACAGATCTGAGCTACGATCTTCGAGGAAAACATCCAAGAGAACAAGGATTGAAACATCTGATCAGTCATGCAGTCATCATCGACATGACGATCTTCGAGGAAAACATCCAAGAGAACAAGGATTGAAACATGGTCATGATCGCCAGTGCACTGATCAATGCACAGTCTTCGAGGAAAACATCCAAGAGAACAAGGATTGAAACTATCACTCGATGCAGCTGGCAATCGATGGCATGACTGCTTCGAGGAAAACATCCAAGAGAACAAGGATTGAAACATGCATCGACGACTGCAATCGACGGACTATGCACTTCGAGGAAAACATCCAAGAGAACAAGGATTGAAACTAGCTGTGATCACCATGCTGACCGGATCGCTGATCTTCGAGGAAAACATCCAAGAGAACAAGGATTGAAACCATGATCGAGGCGGCCCAACGGATCATGGGTGTCACTTCGAGGAAAACATCCAAGAGAACAAGGATTGAAACCTGAATCTAATACCACAAATGCTTTCTTGTCTACGGCTTCGAGGAAAACATCCAAGAGAACAAGGATTGAAACATAAAACACCCTCTGTATTCTTGCATGTAATAAAGTCTTCGAGGAAAACATCCAAGAGAACAAGGATTGAAACTGCCAATCACAGGACTCATAATGCCTGCGCAAAACTTCGAGGAAAACATCCAAGAGAACAAGGATTGAAACACGGGTCAGCGACACATCCACCCGTCCACAGCATCTTCGAGGAAAACATCCAAGAGAACAAGGATTGAAACACATTGTCGACCGTCGGACTTCGAGGAAACATCCAAGAGAACAAGGATTGACCGTCGAATGATCGACCTTCGAGGAAAACATCCAAGAGAACAAGGATTGAAACAGTGATTGACGCGGTGATGATAAGGAACAGATGGTTCTTCGAGGAAAACATCCAAGAGAACAAGGATTGAAACCCGGATCGATTGCGTGAGTCTCATGGATATCTATCTTCGAGGAAAACATCCAAGAGAACAAGGATTGAAACCCGCATTGGCCTGCGACTCTAATGACTGTGTATCCTTCGAGGAAAACATCCAAGAGAACAAGGATTGAAACTGATGCGACACACGGCCATAGAAGGCCCCGTAAACTTCGAGGAAAACATCCAAGAGAACAAGGATTGAAACTTTTTGCCTCTTCCAACTCCTTCACCCTGTGCGTCAATCTTCGAGGAAAACATCCAAGAGAACAAGGATTGAAACTACAAGGGCACCTAATGCCGTCACACCTAACGACATGCTTCGAGGAAAACATCCAAGAGAACAAGGATTGAAACCGACTAAAACCATGACTGTGGACTGGCTTGATGGCTTCGAGGAAAACATCCAAGAGAACAAGGATTGAAACCAAAACGCACGGAAAGACAACGATCCTTACCCGGCTTCGAGGAAAACATCCAAGAGAACAAGGATTGAAACTGCCAGGAGGAAATCTCGTGGACAAAAACCGCCGACTTCGAGGAAAACATCCAAGAGAACAAGGATTGAAACCGGGTGATACAAACAACAGGAAAAAGAGGCTGACCACTCCCCTCAGTGGGGCATGAGATACAAAATAACCCATTAATCCACCCGACTAGGTGCTCTTACACACGCCACCCTCAACCCATTTTAGAACGGTGATATCAGGAATGATGGGATGACATTTGGTCTTCAAGATTCCAGCACTTCCATAAGAACCAGAACCCGTAAATCCACTAAAAAAGATGTCCTTTATAATACATTACGTCCACTTTGTGATGGATGGTCGTACTCAGGACGGGCCCGGTGACGGTCGGTGGAGTGACTCTCGACAACCACCTCCTTCTGGCTGCCGGGGTTCTCGGGACAACCGGTGCATCCCTGTCACGGATGCTTGCCCGGGGAGCAGGCGGTGTCGTGACCAAGTCCATTGGCCCGCAGCCAAAAGACGGGCATCCCGGTCCTTGTGTTGCCCTCCTCGATAATGGCATCCTGAATGCCATGGGGCTCCCGAACCCCTCGCGTGAGTTCACCGAAGAGCTCCCGGCGCTCGAGAATAAACCGGTGATCGTCAGCATATTTGGCGGAAATCCCGCTGAGTTTGCAGAAGTTGCCGGATGGTTCAAAGGAATGGCTGCAGGCGTCGAACTTAATCTCTCCTGCCCCCATGCAGAAGGCTACGGAGCGGCAATCGGCGTCGATCCTGTTCTCGTCGAGGAATGTACTCGTGCAGTGAGCGTACTCGGGATGCCAACGTGGGTAAAGCTCACCCCTAATGTTACCGATATCACGGCAATAGGAAAGGCCGCAGAACGGGGAGGGGCAACAGCAATTGTCGCGATCAATACGGTAAAAGCCATGCGCATATCGACAGGACTCGAGCGCCCGGTCCTCGGCAACGGTTACGGCGGGCTCTCCGGGGATGCAATCTTTCCCATTGCCATCCGTTGCGTCTACGAGCTCTACGAAGCATGCAAAATCCCTATTATAGGGTGCGGCGGGATATCGACAGCCGACAACGTGGTCGAGATGATGATGGCCGGGGCACGTGCCGTCGAGATCGGCAGCGCGGTGCAGCGGGATATCGGGATATTCGAGACCATAAAGAAAGACCTGTACGGGAAAAAAGGCATTGATCCCGAAGAGATCGTGGGGTGCGCACATGAATGACCAGCTGGCTGTACCGGTCTCCATCACCGAGATCAAGAAAGAGACGCCCTCGATAAAAACGTTCTACGTTGACCACGAGTTCACCTTTGAACCCGGGCAGTTTGTCATGGTATGGGTGCCCGGCGTGGACGAGATTCCCATGGCACTTTCTTCAGCCAACAGCATCACCGTCCAGAACGCCGGCGATGCGACCGGTGCCATGTTCGACCTCGTACCCGGTGCATCCCTGGGTATCAGGGGACCTTACGGGAATGGTTTTACCCGCGGCGAAAAGATGCTCGCCATCGCTGGCGGAGTCGGGGCAGCCCCTCTTCTGCCGCTCGCCCGGTCGGACTGCATCATGACGATGCTTCTGGGCGCACGGACAGAGAAAGAACTGCTCTTTGTCGATCAACTCGATGAAAGCACCGACGTCATCATTGCAACAGATGACGGGTCGCTGGGCCAGCACGGATTTGTCACCGACCTCCTCAAAGACATCGGCATTGCCGCGTATGACCGGATAGCCGTCTGCGGGCCGGAGCCGATGATGAGGGCAGTCCTCGCCAAGATCGACGGTCCCGGGTTAGCGGCGAAAACGGAGTTCTCGCTCCACCGGTACATGAAATGCGGGGTCGGGATCTGCGGCTCCTGCTGTATCGACCCGGAGGGGTTGAGGGTCTGCCGGGACGGCCCGGTCTTTTCCGGGGAGCTGCTCAAGAAGAGCGAGTTCGGGCACTACTCCCGGGACGCAAGCGGCAGGAAAAAGAATATCTGATAAACCGGCGGGAAGGGCTCATCCGCAGACCCTGATTGTATATCACTTCAATGATCGCTACCGAACCGGTAGCTCCCTTTGGGGACGTGGATCTCGAACCGGGCACCCTCCCCGGGCGTGCCAGTCTCGGTAATAGAAAGACCGGTAATACTCAAAATCTCGACGATCAGGAACAGCCCGTATCCGGTATTCCGGAAATATTCCCGCTTGAATATCAGCTTTTTTGAATCTTCGGGGACACCAACCCCGTTATCCTCGCAGCAGAGTACCAGATCGTTCTCCGTCTCGTAATACGAGAACCGGATGAGGGTGACGTGTTTGCCATGCGTCAGTGCATTCTCGATCAGGTTGACAAAGACCTTTGGCAGACCTGCATCGGCGAAAATGGCCAGATTGCCGACCTTTCGATCGATCACCACATCTTTTTGTTTGACCCCGGCGGCAATTTTGCCGATCACTGCATCGATCTCGTGCCACTTGGGCTCCCCGGAACCGATGTGCTGGTAGTCCTGCGTAAACTGGATCTGTTTCTGGATAAGGCTCGTGATACCCCCGATTTTTTCAAGGTACCCGGAGATCATGGGATCGGTCTCCATCTCCCGTATGAGCGCAAGATACATCACGATCGCCGTTATCTGGTTGAGGATATCGTGGCGGGTGATACCGGAGAGGGTGGTGATTTTGTGGTTGGCAAGACGGATCGCCGTCTCGAACCGTTTACGTTCCTCGATCTCTGCCGAGAGTACCTTGTTGACGCCGAGGAGTTCCTCGGTACGTTCCGTGACCCTTCGCTCCAGATCGTCCCGGGCCCGCTCGATCACCTGTTCTGCCAGTCTGCGGGCGGTGATATCAACCGCAGAGCAGGTGATGATATTTCCCGGCGTCACTGAAGCAGAGACCAGGACCTGCCGGGTTGTACCGTCACGTGCCGTGAAAAACAGTTCAAGATCCCCGGTCTCCGCAGACATCATGGTCTGCCGGATAAACCGCTCGCGGCTGCCTTCATCGGTTATAATACGCGAGAGTGCCGCACCGGTAAGCTCTGAACGATCGTACCTGAGCATCTGCGCACATTTCGCGTTTAACTCGGTGATCTGCAGGGTATTCAGGTCGAAGGTGAATATGCCGGCCTGGGAGTTCTCAAACATCCCCCGGTATTTGCGCTCTTCTTCGCGCAGCCCTTCCGCAAACGATGAGGTAACGACGCCGATAGTAACAAAAATCACAAACCACGCGGTGGAGAGCGCTACGTCCTGCGGATTAAAGCCGCTGTACACGTAGACGAGAAGGATATAGACCGAACTCAGGGCAAGAGAGAAATAGACGCCCTTGTTCGGGTACAGGTAGACAAAGAGGATGATGGGGAGGAAATAGACGAACGGAAAAACGTCGTAAATGCCACGGGAGAGGGCATAGAGCGTAGAAGACAGGGTGACGAGAACGGTCAGTATGATTATCGCGGTCCAGACAATCTGGTTCCTTTTATCCGGGGAGATCTGGCCGGTCATGGTTGTCTCTCCTTGTCTTTGCCGGATTCGTCTTTGTGTTCTCCGGAGAGAAGCGTGCGTTCAAGCTTGCGGCGCTCAAGGATCTCGTTGCGCAGATCGTCATTGATCTGTTCGAGATGCGCGGTCCGTTCCCGTACCTGGCGTTCAAGATCCTCGAGGGTCTGTCGTATCTCTTCATCGGCTATGCGTGCATCGGTTACATTGACAACAGAGCAGAGAACCATCTCTTTTGTGATATAGAGAGGGGAGATGACGACCCTGATGACCCCGCCGGTTTTCTGCCGGAAGAGGGACTCGAATATCACGCCGGTTTTTTTTGCTTTTATCTCAGCCAGGAACTGCTGGTATGCACTCTTGTCGTTCCAGATGGTGCTCACCGGAATTCCTTTCAATTCGTTCCGGGAATATAAGAGCCATTGGCTGCATTTCTGGTTGACGTCCCGTATCCGCCAGATGCTCGGATCAAAACAGAGGATACCTTCTATCGTATTCTCCATGATATTGCGGATCCGTATTTTTTCTTCGAGAAGCCCGTTTGCAAAGGAAGACGCTACAACGGCGAGGGTAATAAAGATGGCAAACCATGCGGTCGAAACGGCAATAAGGAACGGATTACTGGATCCCAAAAGGTAAACAAGGCCGATATAGATGACGCTGATGGAAAGGGTAAAAAGGACAGCACGCCGGGGATAGAAATAGACAACACAGATGATAGGAAGGATATACAGAAACTGAAAGACGGTAGTGATGCCATGTGTGAGAGAGAAGATGGTACCAAGGACCGCGCCGATCGTTGCAGCGATCACAATAAAGAGACGAAGACATGCCTCCCAGTCAAGTGACTTTGGTCCCATATATGCGCATTCTCCTCAATGACCCGCACCTGTCACGGGGTACTCATTATTCTATCGTTGATTTTGATACATATAATGTTAGAGGGCTCCATCAGGAAAGCAGCGGGGAGAACAGGTACGTGAGATCGCTTCAGGGAACGGGTTCCCCGGGTTCGTTCTGGGAAAAGAGCTTGATGTGTTCGAGTTCCTCAAGCTTGTTGATGTTCGTAAACGTCCTGAGGCCGGGGTCCAATGCCCTGAGGTCGTCCACCGGTATATAGCGGGCATTCAGGGTCTGGATCATGGTCCGCAGCGAGAGGGAGGTATGGCTTTCAAGATACGCGAGAAGGGCAGTCTTCCGGTAAACGGCATGCAGGGGTTCAACCATCCGCTCGTTCCACCGGGGGATTGCTGCGTCGTACGAACCGATTGACTCGAAGAGATACGAGACGACCCCCGGATCGATACAGGGCATATCGCAGGCAGATACGAATACGAGGTCCCCGTGTGCTGCAAGGGACCCGGCATGAAGGCCGCCTATGGGGCCCATTCCCTGGCGGATATCACAGATACAGGTGACGTTGCTGATCGTCCGGAACCGGGTGCACTGTGTCTGGTTGCGGGCAACAATGACGATCTCGTCAACGACTCCCGAGAGCGAGCCGACGAGTCGCTCGATGAAGGTTTTCCCTTCATACGTGAAGAAGTATTTTTCCTGGCCCTGTGCCCGCCGGGCTTCCCCCCCTGCAAGCACTATTGCGGATCTCATTGCGGGCCTCGTTTCTCCATGAGTGCTTCACGGAATTTCACCAGATCGGTGATACAGGCATTCACCGGTGTCGGGATACCGTGCTGGGCGCCTTTTGCCACAATAGCGCCGTTGAGAACATCAATCTCGGTAGGCCGGCCCCGGGCAAGGTCCTGGAGCATGGAAGAGTGGTGCCGGGCGGTGGCCGGGAGCTGGACATCATGGAGGAATGTAAGATACTGGTCGGCTGATTCCCACGAAAGACGGATGCCTTCAGCGTGGATGACGGAAAAGCCCTCGCGGACGATGGGGGTAATGATCCGCCATGCCGCAGGCTGGTCGAGCTCCCCATACGGCACTCCCATCACGGCGCCAAGCGGGTTGAGGGCGCAGTTATAGAGGGTCTTTCCCCACAGCTCTGCCCGGACGTCCGTGGTCCCCTCCGCCGGGATCCCCGCTGCCGCCATGATCTTCAGGAGCCTCTGCACCGGTTCGTCGAGTCCTGCCGGGAAACGGCCGAGTTTTGCCGGTCCGGCTTCGACCGATACGTGAACCTTATCCTCTCCCCGCCACTCAAAACCGGTAATGATCATGCCCCCGATGACCCGGTCGGTATACCGGCTGATGATCTCCTCGTTTCCTATGCCGTTCTGGAGGCTGATCGTTTCGGTACCCGCAATGAAGGGGGCGAATTCACGACAGAGGTTCTCCGTGTCCCGGGATTTTGAGGTTATGAAAACGTAATCGTACCGGGCGCCGGCCGGTACACTCTCTGAAACGCTGAACCTGAAGGTCTCGTTTCCCCAGATACCGGTCAACTGCAGGCCGTTCGCACTGATGGCGTCAGCGTTTTTCTTCCGGCTGACCGCGTGTACCTCGCAGACACGGGAGAGTTGTGCAGCAACGGATAAACCAACTGCACCTGCCCCGAGCACCAGTATCTTCATGGCGATTTTCCTCCAACCTATGTTTTCCCGGATGGCAATTAGAGATTGCGAAAAAGGGCGCTCACCGGCCCGCGTTCTTTTTCCCTTTCTTTTCCATCGAAAGAAGATGCTCCTTGATCTCGATTTCCGGCGTGAAACCGCCGATCCCGTGTGCTGCTACCACCCGGTGGCAGGGAACCACAAGCGGCGTCGGGTTCCGCGCCATCGCACGCCCCACCGCACGGGGAGAGGTACCTACGAGCGCTGCAATCTCCCCATAGGTCATGGTGCTGCCGTAGGGTATTCCCCGGACTGCCTCGTAGATACGGCAGGAAACTGAGTCTCCTTCGCAGGCAACGGTCGATAATGCCGATAAATCAACCGGACGGCCGGCGCAGTATTGCAGGATCGGTTCTGGTACAGGGCCGGGAATGCCGGTCGGCGCAAACCGGACGCGGTGGACCTTGTCACCGCTCCACCACACATGCACATACCAGAGCCCGAGCCTGCACGAACCGCCGGTTATTTCCATTGTTTCAGGACCTCGCGGAACTTCTGGGCGTCGCATTCGATCATCTCATCCTGGATCCATGCCGGGAGCGCCAGACGCACCCTCTTTTCAAGGAACCTGCGTTCTGCCATCACAAGAACGCCGCGATCCTCTGGAGTACGCAGCACGCGTCCCAGCGCCTGGAGAGCCCTGTTGATCGCCGGGAGCGTATAACAGAGAAACTCGCCTTCTTCACCGTACTTGTGCCGGAAATATTCGATGATCATCTTCCTGACCCGGGTAAACGGCGCCAGGGGAAGGCCCACTACCATCGCCCCGGAGAGCATCTCTCCCCGGTAATCAAGGCCCTCGCTCCACTTCCCGCCGCAGACGGCAAACATGATCCCGGACTCACCCTGCGCGGGAAGCGAGAGGAATTCGTTGAGTGCGGCACCGGCACCTGCGGCATCCCGGGGTTCGATGTAGACTTTGCGCCTGCTTATATGGGGCGAGGCAAGCGCTGCATAGGATTCAAGGATCTGGTAACTCGGGAAGTAGATGGCACGGTTTTTCTTCAGCGCGGCAAATGCGGTGATATAGTCCACGATCCGTTCCGTGTTCTCCCGGTTTTGCCGGAGAGAGTATGCCGTGGTTATGTCGGTCGCACAGCAGATGAGGCGGTTCTCTTTGGGGAAGGAATTGGGCAGGGCAAGGGTCGCAACCTTTGCATCATTAAAATACAGCCGCCGGAAACTGTCGACCGGCGAGAGCGTTCCCGAGATCATGATGCAGCAGGCATGAATCGAACAGATCTCGGAGAGCGGGGCGGAAGGGTCGATATTTCTTACTTCGAGGATGATGCCTTCCTCGGTTTTTTTGTAGATGGTAAGATACGCCGGGTTGTGGGAAGACTCTGTGAGCCGGTACATAAATACGGTCAGCCGTTCGATCGCGGTTTCGCGGAACTCACCGGCTTTCTGGTTCCTATCCCGGACCGTTTCGGCAAGGCCCATGAGTTCGTCCACGATCTCCCCCATATCCTTCCACAGCGAGCCCTTGACGATGGCCCGGTCGAATATCCCGGGATCGAACCAGTCTTCAGGCTCGATCGAATTGGCGAGCCCCCCCATAAACTCCGTAAGCCGGGGAAGGACATGCTGCACCGCCTCTGCCCCCTTATGGAGCCGTTTCATCCCCGAGAGTTCCCGGGTCGCCTGTTCGAGATCCTTCTGGGCGAGTGCGACGCTCTCGACCGACTGGATAACGTCGCCACAGTTGTGAGCCTCGTCAATGAGGAGCATCACGTCCTTATCCTCGACGTTGAGGTTCGCATACAGCTGGTCGCGGATCTCGCGGTCGAAGAGGTGGTGATAATTCAGTATTATCACATCAGCATTTTTTGCGGCATGCATGACCAGCTCATACGGGCAGATATCACCGGAAAAACCTCCCAGTTCCTGGGGCCGGACCGGCTCGGCGAGCACCCGGTCGGCTTTCGAACGCACGGCGGCAGACGGGACCATCTTGACGCCCCCGGTGTCACCGGTGACAAACTGCTTGCTTGCGATAAAATAAGGGCAGATGAGGGGGTGCTCGCGGTCCATCCTGCGGATCTGCTGGATAATAAAGGGATCTTTTATGGGAGTAAGAGCGCCGCGTTCGGCCCGCTCGCGCATGAGGGCAGACGAGAACGTCTTGACCCCTTCGCAGCGCCGGTACACGTCTCCCTCGCCACCCAGGGGGCAGATGCTTTTCTTCCCGACAAGGTAGACGGTTTTGAGTCCCGGCTGTTTCTTTTTTATGAGTTCGAGTTCCCGGACAAAGGTGGAGAGCTGGCTGATCGTGCGGACGGCGATCACGATCTTCCGCCCCTTTCGTTCGGCTAACAGGGAGGCGACCACGCTCGACTTCCCGCTGCCGGTCGGTGCATCGATCATACCGATCCCGCCGTCGCGGGCGACCGTTGCGGCAAACTCCAGCATCTGGCGCTGGTTCGGGCGGTACTCATCGTACGGGAAGAACCCATCAAGGGAGTCCATTTCAGGGTACTGTGTGTGCTGGGAGGTATTATGAGCGTCGGAAGGGTACGTGAGTTGCCCGGCAATGCTCAAATCTAATATTCCCGGACAACCCATCTGTTCTCATGGCAGTCCACCCCATCGAGTACCGGTACGGGACACCGGAGATGCGAGCCGTCTGGAGCGAGGAGAACCGGTTTGCCTGCGTCGTTTCTGTCGAAGCAGCACTGGCGCAGGCAGAGGCGGCACAGGGCATGATCCCCGCGGCAGCTGCAGAGGAGATCGCGCGAAATGCGTCTGTGGCATCCCTTGTCCGCGCAAAGGAGATCGAGATGGAGATCAGCCACGACATGATGGCGATCGTAAAGGCGATCTCTGAAGTCTGCGGGGAATCGGGCCGGTGGGTGCATTATGGCGCTACCTCAAACGATATTCTCGATACGGCAACCGGTCTCCAGCTGGCCCAGACGCTCGATCTTATCGACGCAAAACTCAGGAACCTTCTTGGGGTGCTGGTACGCCGGGCCGGGGAGACGATTACGCTGGTCGCCGTGGGTCGTACTCACGGGCAACAGGGTGTCCCGATCACGTACGGCCTCCGGTTTGCCATCTGGGCAAGCGAAGTGGGCCGGCATATTGAACGCCTGGAACAGCTGCGCCCCCGGGTCGCGGTCGGGCAGATGACCGGCGCGGTGGGAACACAGGCGGCGCTTGGCCCTCAGGGGATGGAGGTCCAGGCGGCGATGATGCAGATGCTGCACCTCTCCTCAGTGGATGTCTCAAACCAGGTGATCTCGCGGGACCGGTATGCAGAGTATTTCATGTTCCTTGCCGGCGTCGCAACGACGCTCGATAAGATCGGGATCGAGATCCGTTCTCTCCAGCGCACCGAGATTGGTGAGGTAGAGGAGGCATTTGGTGCCCACCAGGTGGGTTCCTCCACGATGCCGCATAAACGTAATCCCATAAAATCAGAGCAGGTATGCGGTCTTGCCCGGATCGTGAGGGCATCGGTCGAACCCGCGCTTCTCAACAATACGCTCTGGGATGAGCGGGATCTCACGAACTCCTCCTGTGAGCGGATACTCTTTCCGGAAGCGTCCATTCTTACCGATCACTGCCTCCGCCTTATGACAACGGTACTTGACAAACTGGAGATCAACCGTGCGGCAATCCGCCGCAATCTCGGGTTTCTCCACGGTATCAATATGGCTGAATCGGTGATGATCGAACTCACGAAGCGCGGCATGAACCGGCAGGACGCCCATGAACGGGTGAGGATGGCAAGTATGCAGGCACTCGCTGAAAGCCGGCCGCTTGCGGATGTACCTGGGGAAGATCCGGAGGTTGTCCGGTACTGTTCCCGGAGCGATCTCGGTGCTCTCCTCGCTCCCGATGCGTATATCGGCACCTCGGTGGCTCAGGTCAACAGGGTAATCGGGAAACTCTCACCCCTCCTGAAGTAATCTCATTTAGTACGACCCGGATCCCTGCCCATTTTTCCTCCGAAACCATGAATGACAGGTTTATAGGGTACGAGCACGTTAAATTCAAAGTAATCATGGAGAGGTACATTACTATCCGGGGATACCAGATCTCTCACACAGATTTTGTGCGCTCAACGGTCATTGCCTCACTGACCCTTTCTTCCATCCTGATCACCGCGATCGGTCTTGCCAAGAATGCCGGGGCTATCTATCCCCAGCTTTTCTATTTCCCTATTCTCTACGCGACCTATTTCTATCCCAAACGCGGGATCATTCTTTCCGGCATTTGCGGGGTTATTTATGAATGCCTGGTGTATTTCTCGCTTTATCCGGATGCACTTGCGCTCTGGTCATCTACCGGCCAGGCGATCCTTTTTATCTGCGTCGCGCTTGCCGTCGGCTACTTTACGAACCTGATCCGGGTCTCCGAGGCCCGGTACCGCGGTATTTTTGAAAACTCCCTGCTTGGCATAATCCTTTTTGACAAAAACACGTTCACCATACGTCTTGCCAACCAGCAGGTGGCAACGATGCTCGGCTATGACGTGGAAGAACTCAGTCACATGGCATTTTCCGACCTGTTCTCTTCGCGCGATCTGCAGCGCCGTTTTTTCGAGCACCTGGGATCCGGTGAGGATATCAAGAATTTCGAGACCTGTTTTGCCACAAAGACAGGAGAACCGCACTGGGTCAACCTTTCCTGGAACCGGATCGATGATACCATCGTAAGCTGTTCGATTACCGATATCAACGCTGAGAAGCTCGCCCGGGAACTGGCAGCAGACAGTTCGGCCCAGAACCGCCAGGTGACCGAGAGTTCCCCCACCGGCATCGTGATCACGGATCGCACGAAAATCCTTTTTGCCAACCCGGCCTTTTCCGCATTCTCCGGTTACAGCATGGAAGAATGCGTAGGCAGGGATATTGCAGACAGCGTCCTCGACGAAGACAAGGAACCGTTCAAGGTGTTTACCAGCCGGTGGGAATCACCGGTACCGGTCCCGGACCGCGCTGAGTTCCGGTTTATTACCAAAAAGGGAGAGATCCGGCGGGCGGTCCTTTATTTCACCCCCATTACCCGGAACAACCGGCCTGCCGGGCTCGTTAATATCGTGGATAATACCGAATGGGAAGAATACCGGGAACGGGTAGAACAGACCAGGGAACGGCGGCGCGAAATGATCCGCACGGTCGCCCACGATCTCAGGACTCCCCTCCAGCCGGTGCTCGGATATCTCAACCTGCTTCTCCAGGACCCTCATTCTTTCGGCGTGACTGACGAAACATGGCAGATCCTCGACCGGTGTGCAAAAAGCGTGGACCGGGAACGCCAGATCATCAATCAGATGCTCGAACTGTCGATACTTGAAGAAGAGGATACCGTCCTTGACTATGCCGTTTTTCCTGCGTCAGGCATGATCGATTCAGTCATTGCAAATGGGGGATACGCCCTTAAAGCAGAGATTGCAATCGATATTCCTAAAGACCTCCTCTTTGAAGCAGATCGCCAGAAACTGTCGTATGTTCTCGACGTGCTTGTGGCAAACGGCGTGAGTTATTCCAAACCCCCAAAAAAGGTCTGGATCACGTACCGCGATTCGCCGTCTCATCCCTTCCACCGGCTTGCGATCCAGGATAACGGGGTAGGTATCACTGAGGCCCAGCTCGATGCGATCTTCAAACCCGGCGATGAGGGTGCCGCCCGGCAAACATCGGGGGGGCCCGGCGTATCGCTTGCCATTGCCAAGAAATATGTCCAGCTCCATGGAGGATATATCAGTGTCGACAGTATCGCGAACATCGGGAGCACGTTTATTATCCATATCCCGAAAAAACGACCGGACAAGGGCCAATTGCCATGACCTATAAAATTGTCGTAGTTGAAGATGAACAGCCTATCCTCGATCTGATGGGTATCCTGTTAAAGAAACTCGGATACAAGCCGGTTCTCATCTCAAACGGGCTGGACGCCCTTACCTCAGTACGGGCGGATCCCCCGGCGTTAATCCTCCTCGATGTCATGATGTATCCGGTCACAGGCTGGGATTTTCTCAAACGTCTCCGGACAGAATGCAACATGCGGGAGATCCCGGTGATACTCTTTACCGCTTCACCGACGGTTCCGGAAGAGATGAAAAAACTCAATGATCCAAACCTGGGATTTCTCCAGAAACCAGTCACGTTCGATGAACTCAGAACGAAACTTTCACAGGTTCTCGGATAGCTTTCCCGTGCAGGAATGGGCAATCGGCCTGGTTTCTCTCCCTCCCTTTTTGTGAGATCCGGTCCGAAAGCTGCAGTCCGGGAAGGGGTGCAGGGCTGACATACACCATTATGTAGATTAAAAAACGATGGAACTAGTGTGAAGGTTTTGATCCGGCGCTGCCGGAGGCAGTCATGATATCGGTCTTATACGTTGACGATGAATCGGCACTCCTGGAAGCTACCAAAAATTTCATGGAACGGGGAGGCGAATTTACCGTCGACACTGCCATTTCGGCACGCGAAGCGATCGAAAAACTCAAGGCAGAACAGTACCATGCCTTCAGTCGCCGACTACCTGATGCCGGAAATGGATGGTCTTGAGCTTCTCAAATACCTCCGGCCACGCTGCAACGGGATGCCCTTTATCCTTTTCACTGGTAATGGCGGGGAAGAGGTAGCGATTGAAGCGCTCAACTCCGGCGCTGATTTCTATGTCCAGAAAAAAGGTTCGCCCCGGACCCAGGTTGCGGAACTGGAGACAAAGATACGATCGGCTGTCGCACGGCGCCAGAGCGATCGGGCACTCCATACAGCAGAACGGGAACTCCGGACCTTAGTTGAGCACCTCACTGAGGTTATCTTTACCCTTGATGAAGAGGGAATAATCACCTACATAAGCCCCGCCATAACCGGGTTCGGTTACGATCCAAAAGAGCTGACTGGCAAGGATTTTGCTATCCTGGTCTGTGCCGAAGATATTCCGTCAGTTGCACGCCATTTTGCCGCTATGAAACAGGGCATGCCTGCATCGTTTGAGTTCAGGATGCCAGATGCCCACGGGCAATTGCACATTGTACGTGCATCGTATAGTCCCCGGGTGGAAAACGGACGATTCCTTGGCGGGCAGGGATTGCTGGCGGATAGAAGCGAAGAAAAAAAAGAGAGCGATCAGGTACGCAGGCTCACGGTTCAGCACCAGCTCCTTTTGGATCTCTCTTTCGACGGGATGCTCATTATAGACCCCGGGACCGGCAAGCCTGTCGAATGTAATGACGAAGCCTGCCGCCAGGTAGGCTACACCTGTGAAGAGTTCCCGGGTCTTGGCCTGCAGGACTGGGAAGTTCCGGATGAGCCGCATACGATCCGGGAAACGATCCCTGAGATCCTGCAGGAAGGTAAGAAAACCTTTGGGACCACGTACCGGACCAAAGACGGCAGGATCCGGGAAGCGGTAGTGACCGCGCGGGTCATCGATGATGGCACCTCACAAAAGATCGGGCTCGTCATCCACGATGTAACCAAAGAACACGAGCAGAAGGGGATCCTGGAAGGACAGGCTAACGGTATCCGAAGATCTTTTCGAACAGGCGCCACTTGCCGAGCTTATCCTCGCTCCTGAGGGAACGGTGATCAGGATCAACCGGGCAGGCGCTGAGCTCCTCAGATGTGCCGCAGATGAGATAACCGGGAAGTCTCTTGCTGATTTTATCAGTACCAACGATCGGGCCCGGTTCACTCAGGCGCTCGACGAACTGGTGAGAACCGGCAGGATCCATGCCGCTCCCTTTTCCCTCGGTCCCGAGGGGAACAGAACAATATCAATGGGCGGCTCAACTCTCCAGGCACCTGAGGGAAACATTCACCAGATGGTCGTTACACTCACCGACATCACCGAACAGGTGAAGAAAACGGCAGATCTTGAGACGGCAGCCCTGACCATGGGCGGGGTCATTGCCGGCGCCCGCGACGGTATCTTCGTCTGCACTCCGGATCAGACCATTACGGGCTGGAACCCGGCGATGGAAGATATTACCGGCATCGCAGACCGGGATGCGCTTGGAAAGCACCTGGCCGGAATGCTGCCTTTTCTCCAGGAGACGGGTGCGGATTCACCGGCAGCACGTGCCGTTACCGGAGAGATCGTCGCAACCCCGGATACCCGGTATGAGTATCCGGGCTCAGGTAAAGGGGGGTGGACCCGATCGATCTTCTCTCCCCTCCGTGACAGTACCGGGAAGGTTATCGGGATAATCGGGGTAGTCCAGGAGATTACCTCCCGCACAAAGACCCTCTTAAGAATAAAAGCAGCAAACCGCATCTACACACTTAGTGCTCATGTCGGTGCGAGAGCCCCCACGGTCCGTGACCTGGAAACGCTGCTTTCTGAAACCTGCCGGGTCGCGGTAGATGGCGATACCATCCGTATGGCATGGATCGGGCTCTTCGATCACGCAGCCGGCACCCTCCGGCCGGTGGCACATGCACGAACAGGGGAGGGGTTAACGAACGAGGGTTCCCCGGAGATCAACGCTGATCAGGAGTACAGTCTGGCAGCTGACATCCTCCGCACGGGAGCACCTGCAGTCTGCAGCGATGTTAAAACTGATTCCGCCGCACAACCGTGGGGTGAAGCGGCTCTCAGCGAAGGGTACCGGTCGTTAGCCGCCGTGCCATTCCGGCTTAAAGGCGAGATCGTAGGTATCATTACCCTTTGTTCCGGTGAACCGTACGCATTTTCAACGGAAGATGCAGATGTGCTCGCATACCTTGGCACCACCGTATCTTTCGCACTCGATCTTCTCGACAAAAAAACACTCCAGCGCCGCGCCGGCAGAGGAGGTCACGGGAGTTGGGAACGTACCCGGTTCCTTGCAGGCGGGATCGAGTCTGCTGCCCTTCCGTTTGCCGCGGTCCATGCCGACGGGAGCACCGGGGCGGTAAACGCAGCTCTCTGTACCCTGCTTGGCTATACCGAAGATGAATTGCTTGCGCTTGCGCTGTCGCAGCTCCTCGGTCCATCATCGGATGATACGAATCGGTTCCTGCAGGTTCTTGCGTGCAAAAAACCCGAGCATTACGAGACAACAATCCGGAAAAAAGACGGTACCTGCATACCGGTAGAACTATTCCTCCAGGAAATGCCGGATGAGACAGACGGCCGGACGTGCATCGGTGTCTTCATCACCGATGGTACCGAACGGAAGCGGTTGACAGATTCTCTTGAAACAGACCGGCAAAAGTACCGCACATTCTTCGAAAAAATGAGCACAGCGGTCATAATTACGGTACCGGCAGGCGATATTCTTGCGGCAAACCCGGCCGCATGCCAGTTGTTTGGCCGGACAGAAGAGGCACTCCGTTCGACCGGGGGCTCGGGGCTCGCCGGTGCCGGAGATCCCCGGTTTGTCGAACTCGTAAGGACGTGTGAAGAGAAGGGATGCGCCAAAGGGGAATTGCGACTCATAAAAGGGGATGGGACGTCGTTTGATGCCGGTGTTGAGGGCGCCCGGTTCCAGGATCAGGAAGGCAGGCAGGCGCTCTGCCTGATTCTCCGGGACATTACCGAAGCCAAACAGCTCGCAGGTACACGGGTGCAGAAGCAGGATTTAACGATAGCTCTATCCTTGACGGCCTTTCCCACCCTGTTCGGCAATCCGGTGCGGGCGGTGAAAGCCGGTTTTTCAATAAGGCGTGGCTTGCGTTCACCGGGAGATCTCCTGAGCAGGAAGAGGGGAATGGCTGGCTGGAAGGCATTCATCCGGATGACCGCGACCATTACCAGACATCAGTGAGAAAACATGCTGAAAACGGGGAGACGTGGGAATCGGCGTATCGTCTCAGGCACTCTTCCGGGGAATACCGGTGGATCCGCGAGGTCTGTGTTCCCGATTCGACAGGAGCCTGCTTTACCTGTTCCTGTTACGATATCCAGGCGTCCAGACAGGCTGAGGCTGCATGTGAGGAGGAACGGGCGCGGTACAGGGCCGTCTTTGAGAACATGACCGACGCAGCCCTTCTCATAAGCGACCGGATCCTCGACTGCAACACCGCAGCGACCCGGCTGTTTGCCTGTTCCTGTGAAGATCTTATCGGGCATGTGCTGCCGGATTATGCACCCAAGGACCAACCGGATGGGCAGCCATCTCCTGAGATCGCACAGAAATATCTTGAGACCGCCCGCAATGGAACGACACAGGTATTCCCCTGGATCGGCACGAGGTGTGATGGTGCGGCACTTGAGACAAGGATATCCCTGACACGTCTGGACAGTCGTGGTGAGCAGTACGTTCTTGCCGTTATCACGAATCTGACGGATCAAAACAGAGCGGAACGCGAGATCCGGAAATTAGCCTCCTACCCGGATATGAATCCCAACCCGGTCGTAGAAGCCAAACCCGACCGCACCATAACCTATGCCAACCCGGCAACTACCACAGTGCTTTCAGGTCTTGGTCTTGCGGAGGATCCTGCTGCCTTTCTCCCGGCTGATTTCGATGAGATCGTGACAGCATCTGATACGAAAAAACCGATCGTGGCTGCCCGGGTAGTACATCTCAATGAGCGGTCGTTCCAGGAGGCCATATGTGCTTCCCCGGAGTATGATCTCATACGAATCTATGCGTATGACATTACCGACAGGGTTCAGGCGATGGAAGCGTTTGCCTATGCCAACCACAAACTGGGGATCCTGACCAGCATCACCCGGCACGACATCCAGAATAAACTTACCGGGGTCATGGGGTATCTCGATCTCATGAGGGGATCGCTGCGCGACCCTCACCTGATTGAGTATTTAGACAAAGCAGAAACCGCTGCCGAAGCCATCCGGCACCATATTGAATTTACCAAGGATTATGAATCCCTTGGTGGAACGGCTCCGGTCTGGCAGGCGATCTCACCGGTCCTTGCCGAAATCAGGTCGCATTTCGATCTGGGAACGATTGTGTTCGAGGAACCGTCACCGGGTTTTTCGGTCTTTGCAGACCCCATGTTTTGCAAAGTCCTCTACAATCTCGTCGACAATTCCCTACGTCACGGCGTACACGTCCGCCGTATCCGGATTTACCCTGCACCGTCCGAGACCGGGTGTATACTCACGTATGAGGATGACGGCGTGGGGATTTCGCAGGACAAAAAAGAGCTGATCTTCGAACGCGGTTATACCACCTCTGTCGGTCCCGGGAAAACGTCGGGCCTCGGACTGTTTCTTGTCCGGGATATCCTCGCCATAACCGGTATCAGGATAAAAGAAACCGGTGTACCCGGGGCAGGCTCACGGTTCGAGATGTCCATCCCTCAGGGGAAGTGGAGAAACGGGCCGGCTGATTAGCGACGGTTCTGTCAAGTCTTTAGCAGTTTGCCCTTTCGAGCAGGCGTATCGAATTTCTGTAACTCCCGCAGACTTGACAGAACCAGCTGGTCAATAATCTGACAAAGTTTTTCATGGCTGCTCATTAAAAAGGACTTATGGGATTTATTGCAAAACCCTGCTACTATTTTGAGAAACCTGGCCCGGAAAACACCGCAGACGCAGCTCGGTTTGCCATCGGGCGTGCACAGGAACTCGGGATTTCGACCATCGTAGTCGCAAGTAGCTCCGGGAAGACAGCGCAGGTTTTTTTTGGCGCGATGAAAGGCACCGGTCTCTCCCTCGTGGTCGTCACCCACTTTTCACAGTCCGGTGAGTGGGAGTTCTCGGAGGCAACCGCACAAGAGCTCCGGAAACAGGGCGTGAGAATCGTGACCGGTACCCTCGCCCTCTCCGGCCTTGAACGAGCGCTCTCGCGCTCCCCCATGGTTGGCGGCGGATCCCGGACCGAAGCGATCGCGGAAGCTCTGCGCCAGATTGTCGGAAGCGGCCTCAAGGTTGCTGTCGAGTGCGTGCTGATTGCTGCCGACCAAGGCGTGATCGGTATCGAGAATGAAGTCGTCGCTATCGGCGGAACGAGAAGTGGTGCGGACTCGGTCTGTGTGATCCGCCCGGCCCACACGGCAAGCTTCTTCGATCTCCAGGTACGGGAAATCGTGACCATGCCCCGGGTCCGGTAATTATAGTCCTTTCGAAATCGAACTCGAATCAATAGATTATCCTGATGGAAAAAAGAAAGAAAATCAGATATACCGTGCTTTCAGGGAGAGTTTGCGCGGTGTATAGAGCGGTCGGAAGGGTTTGCCTGCGATCTCTTTCTTTATAGCGGCCGCGAGGGTCTCTTCCGTCATCTGCTCCTTGTAAGGCTTATTCGGCTCGGATTTCCTGCGAATGGTAACGGTGAGATTCTTACTGCCCATTTCCTCATCACCGATAACGATCACGTAGGGTACCCAGTCCATACCGGCTTCCCGGATTTTCTTGCCCACGCTCTCATCCCGGTCATCAACATCGCACCGGATGTTCTGTGAATTGAGGCTCGTGCAAATATCCTGCGCATATAGGGTGTGGCGCTCGGCAACCGGTACGATACGGGCCTGGACCGGAGAGAGCCATGTCGGCAGTGCCGGGACCTTCTGGGTCGAGATGTTTTCGAGAATCGCACAGATCACACGCTCTACGCTGCCGGTCGGGGAGCAGTGGAGGATAGGCGGGTATACCGGGGTACCATCGTCCTTGAAGTATTTGATATTGAACCGTGTCGAGCTCTCGACATCGATCTGAACGGTCGGGTTCTCGATCGGGCGGTTCTGGCCGTCGATAACTGCGAGGTCGATCTTTGCTTCCCAGTAATGGACGCGCTCGGAAAGGATCTCGATAAGCATCGGGCAGCCGGAGTCTTTTACGATCTTCTTAACCCATGCTTCGTTCTCGTCATAGAACTTTTTTGTGCACCGGAATGCAGCGACGAGCTGGGTCTCGAAGTCCCGGCCGGTCTGCCAGCCAATGGCAAGCTGCTCTTCGAAGCACTTCATTGCCTCTGGCATATCGGTACAGAGCGAGTGCATATCGGGCATGGTAAACGCACGCAGGCGTTTTAAGCCGATCACTTCACCTTTCTGTTCGTGCCGGAAAGAGTACGTGGAGAGTTCGTACATCTTTAAAGGAAGGGTATTTTTCGAGATATGCATGTCCCGCATAATCGAGAACATGCCAAAGCATGCAGCAAACCGGAGCATCATATTCCGGTTGTTGCTTTTGAACCGGTACTGCCGTTCGCCAAACTTGTCCGCGTGTTCGTAGATAGCTTTGTCGCCAAGGTCGTACATGACCGGCGTCTCGACCGGGGTCGCGCCGTAGGGGAGGACAATGGCAAGAACATAATCGGCCAGAAGATCGCGGATGAGTTTGCCTTTGGGCATCCAGCGCAGGCATCCGACGTCGCTGGCCGGCTCGTAATCGACGAGCCTCTTTAGCCCGCATCAGATCCACATGGGCCGGCTCGCCGCCGGTCGGTTCAGCGACACCCAGTTCCTTTTTTACCAGACAGCCAAACGGCGTAGTATCGAGATACTGGTGATAATCGTGGGTTGTGCCGTCCGGGGTTATGACAAACCAGTCATGGGTGACCTCTTTCTTGCCGAGCTTCTTTGAAACTGCCTCTCCTTCTTCACCGGGAAGAATCGTCTTTGAAAGCTCGGAAAGCGGGTGGCCTTTACAGGAGATCTTGAAGGATTTGTACCAGCCAAACGGTGCACGTTTCACGGCGAATCCTTCTGCGGCAAGTCCTTCTTTAAGGGCATTCAAAACGGGTACTGCCACTTCTGGCCGGGCAAGATCGTTTGACAAATGAGCGTACGGGTAAATGACGATCTTGTCCGTTTTCACCTGTGCAGCGGTCTTTTTTACTTCCTCAACAGCCTGGAGGATGACGCCCTCAAGGTCTTCTTCATCGACGGACTCAACTGCGGCAAAGACGGTAAGCGCGTCTTCCTCGCGGTCTGCGAGAACGGCTCCCTCCTCTGCCATCTTCGTCTTCTTTTTTGCTTCGTATTCGATGTAATCTGAATGTATCAGAAGAAGTCGCATTGCTTCATCTCCACTCCGGAACGATTTATTCGTATAAAATGGGTTCTTAAGGTATATACCCTCATTGCCCACCGGTTATCCAGTGGTTTGGGGGATATGGGTACAATATGCCCTTATTTCTTATTCTCATGGTACCGGGAGAGCGTAGCCTGTTGCTGATCGAGATACTTGGCATCGGTCTTTTTGTCGTACGGATTCTCTGCCCGCTCAGTCGTGTAGAAAACGAGCCTGGCCAACCGGCATGCCCGCGTAGACCTTGACCGGCCGTGCGTTCACGTTTGCCATCTCGAGGGTAATAGTGCCCCGGAAGCCGGCATCTATCCAGCCGCCGGTCTGGTGGAGCGTGACGCCGAGCCGGGCGATGCTTGATTTTCCTTCGATGGTAGCGACGATGTTGTCGGGTAGGCCGATGCATTCGAGAGTCTCGGCAAGGACGAATTGACCCGGCATGAGAACGAAAGAATCTGCGTGTGTCTCGCCAACATCGGCAGTCACGCTTGCTTTGTCGTACGGATCGATGACCTGGTTACCCGGAGTGTACCAGACAAAGTGGTTACCAAGCCGGATATCGATCGAATTGGGCTGTACCAGATGTGGATCGTAAGGATCGATCCTGATATGGCCGCGGGAGATGCGATCCCGGAGCTGCCAGTCCACCAGAATCATGGGATTATCCTGTTGGCGTTGATCGGTGATAACTTCTCCCCGGGCGGGAGAGATAGTGTGGTGTAAAGCATCGTGTTAAACAAAGAAAGAGGAGCAGGCATGGAGCATGATCCTGTGGCGGTACTCCCCGGAGTGCCGGGGCATGGTGCCGGATTGACCGGTCAAAAAAATGTCAATCATTCGTGACTTTTCGCTTGGAGAAGCTCATCTCTGAAATTAATGATCTGGTTGTTGTCTGTTTTCTTTGCCTCGAAAAGTACAGACATTATTTTCGAGAAGATCTTCCTTTCCTCGTCATAAATTTCTGAGTAAGCGTTTTTGAAGGCTTCTTCATATGCTTCTTGTTTTTCATTAAAATCCGTTTTACAATTCGGAACAATTTCTGCCGTTATTTGAATAGTTTCATTAATTCTGCGAGGCAAATCCTCAGAATGAATTAAATACGGTTCTCCATTAATATACGCGTAAAACTTAAACCATTCCTTATATTGTTTAGGGGTATCAGGACAGATCTTCTCTATCATTTCATCGTTTATTACCCCAATCTCATCATATATCTGGATCCATACCATGCTTATCAAATTACATTGTGAAATTCGATAATATAGAGGCTATGGATGGTTCAACGATGCGGAAAATAAAATATGTTGGATACAGTGGGACATCGGGCTCGCTCGTTGAAAGAAGAACGCGTGCGGGGTTCCGATCCTCGCGTCACAGATCAAAAAACGTGTATCTCCTTATATAAAAGGACGGGGGACCACATCCATGCGCACCTCAAAGGACACGATGCCATTTTACGCTACAACATAGTACCCGACCTTTTCTCGTTGATCGAGGGCAGAGGTCGGCGAAGTCTGATGCCTGTACAGGTGAAGCCTGACTATCGCCGTCACCGTGGGATGTTTCGGAGGGACATGGCGGTTGCAGAGCTCAAGGATTTGCTGCGGATTGAGGGTCCCGGGGCGGTGTTATACTGCCCGAAAAACAGGCCGAGAATATCGGCAGTCATTGTGTCGTCTGACAGGGGTACACATGTTCTTCCCACAATCCCCGGCGGGAAATACAAAAAAGAGCCGGCGGACGCTCAGATAAACGAACAGCTTTAAAACACTATTTGAAGGAATTGAACGATTTTACACGAATTTCAGAGCAGTATCACGCAACTACTAATGACTACTAAAAGAACGAAAATAATATTTGGATCGAAACAAATTATTATTTCAATTCAAACGCATTGTCGAGTTCTACCTTATCAGAATTTGTTACTTCAACAGACTTTTTACCGGTAGGATATTCCGCGGGATATGGAGAAAGTAACACGACCAAAAGAAACAGGATAACACAGAAAGATTTTTCTTAGCTGAGAACTATAATCTATTAACGCCGGGGGTGGGATTCGAACCCACGAAATCCTTGGGGGGATTAGCTGATTATAAGTCAGCCGCCATGCCAAACTTGGCGATCCCGGCACTTGTTTTTAATAAATTAGATTTTGTTTTCTTTCGTTCCTTCTGGTTTGCACTCTGGTTTTCCCAATGGGATGTTTTGTTTGTCTAAGGTGTCCTTCAAATTTGAAAGGAAACCACTGATAATGTCCAAGTGCGCTCTGTCTGCAATTACAACTTTAGATTCTCCAAACTGGAACTGTGTGAAGGGGATCGTCCCAGATTTTAGATTGACTTGCAATGTGTCCATAACATCTTTTCTATCGTTCGTATCCTCTGCGCGCGCTTGTTGTGATTTTGAATCTGCGGGCGGGACGGATTTCTCGACAATATTAAGATATTTTGTGTCGTCTATATAATAATTCCGAACCATATCGGCGAGTTTTTGCGATTCTGGGGCTTCTAAACCCGTAATTTGTTTTAAATCCACCCAAAAGTTTTCTCTCGGTAAGTTTACTCCAAACTTTCTATATAATTCCGCCCATAACGGGATATTCAAAATAGCTTGTCTTATAGCCTCATCTCTTGCCTCTTCATTTATAGGATATGTAATGTTTTTTCCTAGTTCCGTGACTTTAATTCCACGTTTCTCAATTAACCCATAACTTCTAAGGTTGCCAAGTTTTGTGAGAAGAGAGCCACTCACTGATTTGTGACCTAGTAAGTTTGCCACAGTTAAGTTATCAGGAGCGTTTTCTCCCTTAAACTTGTCATAAATTATTTTTGTTGATTCAATCATTGTCGGGATTAATCTGTAATCAGGTATTTCATACGTACCAACTTTCATTTTAGCACTCCTTTCTACCACTCATTTTGTACGACTTTTACTGATATAAATGTTACTGTAATTACTGTTTTATTTACTATCCCTACACATTTTACGAATGAGATCATATGTTGT
The DNA here is from genome assembly GCA_963737635.1 of uncultured Methanoregulaceae archaeon. Lineage (GTDB taxonomy): Archaea > Halobacteriota > Methanomicrobia > Methanomicrobiales > Methanospirillaceae > Methanoregula. The sequence goes on along the minus strand of CAVTTL010000001.1, from coordinate 1,663,991 downwards.
ATCATAAGTAAAATTATGAGAAAGCGCGGAGTAAAAAGGCATTGTGACCCTATTTTGGGCACGGTAAGAGCGGAGAAGTAAAAAATACGCCCGTTAACCAACTTTTTATATCTCTAGCAGATATCTATACTGTATGTGGAGATATGTTACAATGCCAGAGAAGGGTAAAAATTAGATTCCAAAGTAAGGTGCTTTTTTGTACCCCCATAGATTGAAATGGTTATATTCCACCATCAAAACGAATCTTATCTTCATACTAGTTCTCATTATAGTTGCCCTAATATCATTACTTACAAGTTGTGTTTATTCTCTTGATCTATCTACAAAAATTCTCTATATTGTTGCATTTCTTTTGGGTTTTATGATTTTAACGTTCTTGCTCTATGTTAGAACATTTGTTAAGGAGCTCGACGAATTAAGAATTGATGATTGTGTAGCACATGATATTACAATCTTAAATTTTGAAAAAAATTTGTATTTTGATGAGCATTCCCAAGAAAATGGAACTCTTATGGAAGAAGTTCGGGTAATCCGGAATAATATGCAACATAACTACAATCTCTATCAATTTAACAATTCATTTGATCCAATCACACCTAACCCAACTTTTGAAAGTATAGAATTTTGTAAAGATGGGAAAAAAATGAATTACACTATAGAGGATGTTAAATATCACGCCGGAACTTCCCCAGATTATCAGGATAAGTTAGATAACCAATTCGAAGTTAAATTTCCAGTTCATGCGCCACCGCAAGAAACACGTGACATCCGAATTAAATATCATGCAAAAGCTTTCGAATTTGCATTAAGAGGAGATATTGATTGGGTGCAAGTCACGATAAATGCCGTCACAGAAAAGCTCAGAATCCGTGCAAAACTCGAAGGAGAACTGAAAAAAACGCACATAATCACCTCACCAATTAGACCAGATGCAACGGGTGACATTCTTGATATTGAAGTAAGAGATTTTTCCGATGAAAGAATGTGGAGTAGCGAGATGATGTATAAGAACCAGAAGGTTATGCCCATTTGGAAGGATAATCTGATGGAGTGGGTTATTTATCGGCCAAAAATTGGATATAAATATCGTATATACTTTACAATAAAATCCAAAGAACCCGCAACAGGGAGCTGTTCGTTAGAGTCAAATTGATTGAATTTGGTAAATGTATAATCAAAGATATAAGACTTACAATAAGATTGATCGTTGATGTGACAAGTGCCACATAATCTCAATCCTCTTTTAGTGCGTTCTTTTTGATGCTATAAAGAACGCTTTTAAAATAAAAATATTTGTTAGGGGTAAATTTACCAACCGGCAACAATGTCAACCAATCGTTAACTTATCAAAACCTTCAGTTCTTTTTTGGCGTTTTTCCGTAAATACCGGCCCGGATTCGTAAGTCACATTGATAATATCCCTGATCTACATACATTACCTAGGACAGACCGCAGATGACCGCGAACGTTCTTTTCTTAAGTACTGTCGTAACGCAGGAACGGTTGTCGTGGATTGAAGAGGTACTCAAATTTCATTACCAAAAACCACATGCCGAAGGTTCCGGTAATCAGGGATCCGCCACATCTATGGATTTTGTGGTTTTCCTTACCGGGGACGCCCTGTACAGCCTCAACGAAGCCGAATCCCGGCATATATGGTCGTCAATGCTGTCGTTGCCTCAGGTAAGGCTCATCTGCGACCGTGATGCATTGGATATCCGGGGTATTTCCCTTGATCCCCTGCGGGAGAGTTTTCCGGATCAGGTAAGCGAATCCAGTCAAAGCCCGTCATTCTGGGCAGCCGTTATCTCCCAAATCCGCGAAGGTCCCGGGCCGGTTCCTCCGCGGATCGGTTGGCTCCAGATCTCATCGCCCTACATGTTCCCTTCGGCGGGATACGCGGTCCGGTTCCTTTCAGCCGCACTGGATCTCGATTGCGGGGTTAGTTTGTACGCATATCTGGATGGCAGCCATATCAGTCATATCGGCCAGAATCCCGGAGAGACCGAAAATAGAGGAACAGCCATCGAGACGCTCGGGAAATCTGCGGCAGGGAAAAACCTCCCCTGTACCGTTATGGTCAACAGGTACTGTGCCAGCAAACGGGGATATGAATCATGGGACGACGGCCTTGGGACTATCGGTTCGTTATTTGTGGTCAGACCTGCGCATATCAAAGACCTGGACGTTATAATCCGCCATAGCAAAGATACCCCGGTTCTGCTTTCGGAGAATGCGGGTTATATACACTGTCCTCCTTCAGAACAAAAGGAACAGATTTCCCCTCAAACCCCTTCGGTTGTCATCCTGATAACTCACACCCCTTACACTACTGAGTATGCCTATGGCGGGGTCGCTTTTGCTGTCGCTTGTGCCCACCAGGGCATCCAGACCACGGTCGTTTTCCTTGAAGATGGGATCTTTGCCCTTACCGGGGAACACAGGGTTCCCCAAGATTCAGAAACAGGTACACTACCCAAATTGATCTCTCACCTTTCCGGTAATGATAACCTGCATTTTTATGCCCTGACCGATCCCTTCCATCGGCGGGGGATATCGAAACACGGAACGCTTGCCGCAATAAAGGAGATTGATCTTCTGGCATTTAGTACACTCCTGTTTGATCCACCGGATGAATCTGGCAGATGTCGCCCAACGCGGATTCTGTTTTTCTAAGCCGGATGAAAACCTATTCAATCAGTTCCAGACAAGATTAGCTGCTATGAAAACCGATTCCCCCCAGCTTCACGAAGCTGACCGGGCTGAGATAACGGTACTGGTGGACAATTACATCGACATCTTCGTTCCCCCACAAACCTCCGTTGACCTGCGACCGCCGTTCGCGCTGGACCGTCCCCTTCTGGCCGAACATGGCTTTTCCTGTTACCTCAAACTATTTTCAAACGGGAAGGAACATGACATCCTTTTGGATACAGGTCTCTCGTGCGGGTGCATGCTCCACAACGCCCGGCAGCTGGGTATTGAACCCGGTCGAGCAGAGGCGGTTGTCTTGAGTCATGGTCATTTCGATCATACCGGGGGACTCCCATCGCTGCTCCAGGTGGCCAGCCACCAGGTCCCGCTCATCGTCCACCCGGATGCATTCCTGAGCCGCAGACTTACCAGCCGGGGTAAAGAGCCGGTCAATCTCCCCAAGCTCGATGCGGTCTCTTTAAAACAGGACAAGGCCGACATCCGCGAGCATGCCGGGCCATCGCTTCTTGCATCCGGCCACGTACTCGTCACCGGTGAGATCGAACGGACCGTGCCGTTTGAGAAAGGGTTCCCCGGTATGGAGGCCTGGATAGATAACCAGTGGACCCCGGATAAAATCCTCGACGATCAGGCGCTGGTCATCAATATCAAAGACAAGGGCCTGGTGGTTGTCAGCGGTTGTGCTCACGCCGGAATCATCAATACCGTCCGGTATGCCCAGAAGATCACCGGTGTCGATCGCGTGTTTGCGGTTCTTGGCGGATTCCACCTGACCGGGCCACTCTTTGCGCCGGTCATCGCGCCGACGATCGAGGCGATGAGACAGATTGATCCGGCCTATATCGTGCCTATGCATTGTACCGGCTGGGATGCGATCAACCGGTTCATTTCGGCAATGCCGGGGACCTGCATCCTCAATACGGTTGGAACAACGTACAGGCTGTGAACTTCTCTCCTCTTTTTTGCATCAGATCACCGGGTGCAGAAGCTATTGAGATCTTTGCTGTCATAGAGAGGCTTTTTCGCGCGTTGACCCTTTTTTTGTCTGTTTGTTTGCAAGAAGGAAAAATGATAATTATTTAATGAAAACAATATTCTGGAGTAAGTCAAAAAATGCCAGAAAATGCAAAATTCATTCACATCGTAGGTCAACATCGAGAGAGAAAATATGTCGTGAGTTAAGCACTCTAAAAAATTTTAATGTATCGTTAAAATGTTCTGCTTGACCGTTTGCAGACATAACAATGTTTAATTACTCTTTCTAGATAACTCTTGAATTAAGGAATTTGATTCCCGTAATTGTTTTGTGTGTGTGATTAAGCATGGCATTTTCAGTACATGTCAATGTGAACCGGTGTACGGGCTGCGGAAATTGTGTCGCTGCATGCCCGGTAGATGCACTGGAACTGTACACCCTTGATCCGGTAACTAATGAGAAGATCTACCAGGTCCAAGACGGTATATCAGTAAGTATCGATTTCAAGAAAGAATTGTGTGCAGGATGCGGCGTATGCGTGGAAGCATGCCCGTATGATGTGATACAGCTCTCTGGCAAAGGTACGAGAGAGTCGATGGTCAACGTCTGACCGTACGTGTGAGAGATATTATGGTTGAGAAAAAGATTACCCTTAATATTATCACCTGCCGCACGATCCAGCAGGGCGTCGGCATGGAAGCGGGCAAGACTTCCCAGAAGTACTTTGATGCCTGCACCATTATCCAGTTGCACCCGGATGATTTCAAAAGACTCGGGGTGTGGAAGAACACCAATGTACGGGTCACCAGTTCGGTTGGAAGCGTCATTTTAAAGGCAGTCGAGACCCGCGAGGATCTGGTCCCGGGCCTTGCCCACATCCCGATGGGACCATGGGCTAACCGTATTGTACCGGCATATACATTCTCTACGGGCGAGCCCTGTTTCAAGGGATTCCCGGCCGATATAGAGATTGCCGCAAGCGAACGTATCATGGGAGCAATAGAAATTCTGCAGGATGCCTGCGGACTTATCAGGAAGTGATGACGGATGCCAAAAGAAGTAACTGATGTTATCTGTCCGTTCTGCGGGACGCTGTGCGACGATGTCCGCATTACGGTATCCGATGACAACAAGACGATCCTCGGGGTCAAGAACGCGTGTGCTATCGGCGCCGAGAAGTTCAACCACCAGCGGCTCCCGGGCCGGGTCAAGCGCCCGCGGATGCGCCAGGCTGACGGAACCTATAAGGAGATCACCTACGATGAGGCGATCGACTGGACTGCACATATGCTGGTGAAGTCTCGAAAGACGCTCATGTACGGCTGGGCATCCACCAGCTGCCAGGCCATGAGCATCGGCCACGAAATTGCAGAAAAAGTCGGCGCTATTGTCGATAACTGTGCAACGGTCTGCCACGGCTCTTCCCTGATCGCTATCGAGGATGTCGGTGTCCCGACGTGTACCCTTGGTGAGGTCAAGAACCGTGCGGATCGTGTTATCTTCTGGGGATGCAACCCGGCACACGCCCACCCCCGTCATATGTCACGGTACTCGATCTTCCCACGTGGTTTTTTTACCGTCAAGGGGCACAAGGGCCGGAAGATCTATTGCGTTGATTGCCGGTACACCGATACTGCAAAGGTTGCCGACGAGTTCATCCAGATCCAGCAGGGCTATGACTATGAACTGCTCAATGCGCTCAGGACCGCAGCCCGCGGTGAAACGCTCCCCGACACGGTCGGCGGCGTCCCAAAAGAAAAGATCTACGAGATCGCAGAAGATCTCAAACAGGGCCGGTTCGTGATCATCTTCTTTGGTATGGGCCTTACCCACACGATGGGCAGGAACCACAATATCGATATCGCGATCAACCTGACCCGTGACCTGAACGACTTCACGAAATGCGCGATCATGGCCATGAGGGGTCACTGGAACGTTACTGGTTCCGGCCAGGTTCTCGGCTGGCAGTACGGGTTCCCCTACGCGGTGGACCTCTCACGGAGGGATCAGGCCCGGCACCAGACCGGAGAGACGACCTCGGTCGATCTCCTCAACCGGAACGAGGTCGAAGCCTGTTTCTACATCGCGACTGACCCCGGTGCACACTTCCCGGTCGATGCGATGATCAGCAGTTCCAAGAAGCCGACTGTCACCGTAGACCCGCACATTAACTGCACGACCGAGATCTCCGATATCCACATCCCGGTCGCTATGGTGGGCGTGGAGACAGGAGGTTGTGCCTATCGTATGGACAACGTCCCTATCGAGACACGCAAAGTAGTGGACCCACCGGAAGGCGTGTTGACCGACGAGGAACTCCTGACCAAGATCAACCACCGTGTTGATGAACTCCTTGCCCAAGGAGGAGCGTAAATGTCAGAATATATTATCAAGAACGGACACGTCTTTGACGCGGTGCAGGGCATCAAAGGAGACAAGAAGGATATCTCCGTCAAGGACGGGAAGATCGTTGATAAAGTCGGGTCTTCAGCAAAGGTAATCGATGCCAAAGGCAAGACGGTCATGGCCGGGGCTCTCGATATCCACTCTCACGTGGCAGGCCCAAAGGTTAATGCCGGACGCTGGTACCGCCCTGAAGACAAGCATTTCGACTCCCACAAGGTTCCCGGGATTACTCGTATTGAAGGCGGCAAGTCTATTCCGACGGTCTTCAAGACCGGTTACGCATACGCACGGATGGGGTTCACCTTTGTCATGGAAGCAGCGATGCCCCCCATGTACGCCCGCCACGTGCACGAGGAGATCCACGACACGCCGATCATCGATGAAGCAGCCCTTCCCGTCTTCGGGAACAACTGGTTTATCCTCGAATACCTGAAGAACCAGGAGATCGAGAACACGGCGGCATATATTGCATGGATTCTGCGCCAGACCAAAGGGTATGGTGTCAAGGTGGTTAACCCCGGCGGCACAGAAGCCTGGGCATGGGGACTCAACTGTCTCACCATCCACGACCCGGTCCCGTACTTCGATATCACCCCGGCGGAGATCATCAAGGGCCTGATAGCGGCTAACGAGTATCTTGGCCTGCCCCATTCGATGCACCTCCACCAGAACGACCTCGGTAACCCTGGCAACTATAAGACCACGATCGAATCATTGGCTCTCGCAGAAGGGATGAAGACCACGAACAAGTTCGGGCGCGAGCAGGTTCTGCACTCCACCCACCTCCAGTTCCACTCATATAAAGGAACGAACTGGGGTGACTTCGAGTCCGGTGCAAAGGAAGTCATGGACTACGTCAACAAGCAGAAGAACCTCACCATAGATACCGGTAACGTGACGCTTGACGAGACCACCACGATGACTGCGGATGGTCCGTTTGAGCACCACCTCCATAGCATCAACCACCTCAAGTGGTTCAATGTTGATGTTGAACTGGAGACCGGGGCGGGCGTTGTGCCATTCATCTACGATCCTAGCAACCCGGTATTCTGCTCCCAGTGGGCAGTCGGGCTTGAAATTCCACTCTATGCAAAAGACCCGATGCGCTGCTTCATCACCACAGATCACCCGAACGCAGGACCGTTCACCCGCTACCCGCGTGTCTACTCTTGGCTGATGTCCAAGAAGGTCCGTGACGATCTGCTCAACTCGTTCAAAAAAGCCGATAAGGTCATCAGTGCAACAAACCTCGCAAACATCGACCGTGAAATCACGCTCTACGAGCTGTCCCAGATGACCCGCGCCGGCCCGGCACGAGCACTCGGCCTTTCCAAGGACTACGGTGGCCTTGCACCCGGAATGAATGCAGATATTGCGATCTACAACATCGACCCGGACGCGTTCCCCTCTACCGGCCCTGAAATTGAGAAAGCGTTTGCAAACGTGGCGTATCTCTTCAAGGACGGGAAGATCTGTGTTGAAGAAGGCAAGATCGTTGACATGGGCAACAAGCACACCTTCTGGGTGGATGCCAAGGTCAATGAGAACAAGCAGGTCATGCACGATATACGGGAAAAGTTCCTCAAATACTACAGTCTCAACGAGAACAACTACCCCGTTCCCGAAAGTTATGCACCGCACCAGCATATTCTTACCGTGGATGCGGTTCAGTGAGGTGAAAAGGAATGGACACGATTACACTGACTGTAAAGAAAGTGCCGGAGCTCTATCTTGAATGCGAGAGCCTGAATCCCGACACCTTAGCCGGGCAAGACTGCTGACCAGATCGCAAAACTCCCGGCATACCAGGGCAAGGAGATGTCCACCCTGGGGGATTACTTTACGATTGCAGGCGACGCCGGGGCAACGGCAGCCGATACAAAGATCGTCGTGAACGGCGACTGCTCCAAGATGAAGTACATCGGCGCCAAAATGACCGCCGGTGAGATGGTAGTCAACTCCGACTGCGATATGTACACCGGCAGCTGGATGAGCGGAGGCAAGCTCCTCGTCAAGGGAAACGTCCACTCGTTCTGCGGTCTTGCCCTGAAAGGCGGGGAATTTACTATTGAAGGCAACGCCGGCAACTATCTCGGCGCCGCATACCGTGGCGACTGGCGAGGGATGTCAGGTGGCGTCCTCCGTGTGAAAGGAAACGCTGGTTCTGATGTCGCTAAGCTTCATGACCGGCGGTACCGATGATCATCGAAGGCAATGTCGATATCCACCTCGGTACCCACATGGAAGGGGGCAAGATCATCCTCAAGGGCAACGCAAACCGCCGCGTCGGTGGGCAGCTCGTGAAAGGCGAGATCTATGTATTCGGCTCGATCAATGTCATGATGCCCGGCTACAAGAAGGTCGGCGAGGTCGACCTCGACGTCGACGGCACCAAGGCAAAGTTTGACGAATATATCGGGGACCTCGGCGAGCGCCACCCCAAGAAGAAGGGCGAGACTGTATACGGCAAGCTTTTCATGAAAAAATAATCTTTTTTTTTAATTTGAGAATTTTTGATAGTACGTTCTGACGGGTTATTCTCTCAGTCGTATTCCCGGAACGAGGCCGGGTTCTGTTTGCAGATCCACCAGCGCCGGACGAGCAGCCCGCCAGAGCGGCGATCAGGGCGATCTTCACTACTCTTTCTTTTTCCGGGCGGCCAGTAGCCGGATCTGTTCCTCAAAGGGAGGGATATCGTGTTCAACGATCTCCCAGATACGGTGCGGATCGATATTCATGTACGCATGGACAAGAACATTCCGGAGGCCGGCAATATTTTTCCACGGGATTTCCGGACAGGATTCGCAGATTTCCGGAGAGAGGCGCTGGGTTGATTCTGCCATAACCTGAAGCAGCCGGAGTACGGCAAGCTGTGTTCTCCGGTCATCGAGAAATGCAACTGAACCCTGCCGGGTATATTCACGGATCTCGCCAAGCGATTCCAGAATAAACTCCAAGTAGACCCGGTCATCCTTCATAACGGAATTGACTCCTGGAGGATCCGCTGGCGAAGGTTCATGGAAATACTTGTGGTCTCCACAACATCCACCCGGCAGCCTAAGAGTTCCTCCAGATCGGAAACGAGACCTCCCGGGAACCAGGGGGAATGAACAGGTCCGGCCTCGATGAGAAAATCGATATCGCTGTCCGGCCTGTCATCTCCGCGTGCAGCGGAACCGAAAAGGCGGATACTGGTCACACCATGGCGGCGTGCAATCTCCGCGATCTCCCCCCGTTTTTGCTGCACCAGTTCCGATCGTTTCATCCTGATATCCCGCTCTTTTGAGTTGAAGAATGATGGGATCCCGGGATGTATATGGTTTTTGTTTGCCGGACCGCATCCTCTTATTTTTTTAGAAGTTCCTGCAATTCACCTGGATCCGGCTCCCGAATGCGGCCGGGTGACAAACCGAAAAAAAGAATTAATCGTATTCCCGGAACAAGGCCGGGTTCTGTTTGCGGATCCACCAGCGCCGGACGAGCAGCCCGCCAGAGCGGCGATCATCTGATCTTCCATCACCCGTCTGCAAAACGGGGCAGTATTTCATTACTTTTTTTCGTACTCGATCAGAAATGCATCGCGGGAAATACCGGGCTGGATACAGATAGTCCGCAGAGTTGAGCCTTTTATTGTCTCATGGTTCGGCATAGTAAGCGGCGTCTTTGTGCCGTCGGGATCGTCCCGTTCCATCGCTATATGGTTCCCGACCCGGACCAACCGGAATCCCAATGCCAGAAATGTTTTGATTACTCTTTGTTTTGGTGCATCATGGGAGAGCTTCATTTACAATGCAACCTCGGCAAGTTGCGTCTCGATGACATCGTCATCAGAAAAAGCATCCTTGCCGAATGTTTCAATATGGAATCGGATTGCGGAAGTTACATCCGCTATCGCTTCATTGTACGTGTTTCCTTCACCCACGACCACTCCTTTCATCCCAACAGGATAAGCGACAAATCCGTCGGGGTGTTTTTCAACAATGATCGTGAAAGGCTGCATTTCCGTTTCCTGTGTGAATATTAACAATGTAACTCTATAAGCACCTCGTTTGATCCCTGTTCTCTCTGTTAGACCGACAGGAAAAATTTCTAATATGTAGAGAGTCTCAAAGATGCATCAGGAACCATCCAGTCTAAAAAATAGTTCAGAGCCGGCAGTTTACCCGGAACCTGCCGACCCCACATTCACACGTTGTAGTGGGTAAACCCGATCTCTTATGCCTTTAACGTCGAACGATATGTGTTCAGGAACCCTGCGTAGGGGTGGCCACGAACCATTTGTTCCATGCAGACTGGTTACCGGAACCTGCCTGGTGTATCCTACCATTCTGGTTCCTTTGGGTACCGTTGAAACCATGCCAAGCAGTTGTGTTACCGAAACCCGCATGGCGCATCCCACCATTCTGGTTCCTTTGGGTGCTGTTGAAGCCCTGCATGGCAGTCGTGTTGCCTTTCTGGGACGGATGTGCCTTGTGGTAGGCTGCCATCCACTGCATTGTTGCGGTCAGGTTCCCTGATGAAAGATCTGCCTGTACCTGGCTCACGTCAACGCCATTCTGGCCAAGTTTTGTGACTGCCGACTGAAGCCGGGTGGTCATCATGGTACTGTTGAACGCATGCTGGTGGGCGCCAATCATCGCGGAGCCCGGGTTGGCCTGGTGATAGGCCATAAGCCACTGGAAAACGGCGGTCATATTGCCTGAGGAGAGGTCAGCCTGTGCCGTGCTTACATCCACTCCCTGCGCTGAAAGGTTCGTAAGGAATCCCTGGACCTGTGCCGTCATCTGCGTGCTGTTGAACGCGTGGTGATGGTCAACGGAAGGATTGCTGGTCGTGTTGCCGAACGAGAAGAACCCGGAAGCCGCGCTCACCGGGCTCAAGAGGAGGCCGATCATCATTACGCCGATTACAATGAATGCGGCTGATCGGAAACTTATGTTTGGTAATTTCATGGATATCATCTCCTGTGGATAGGTTTTTGGTGCAGGAAAAGCTCCCGCACAATATGTAAAGTATATATTACATTTTGTAATATAAACGTTATGTTTGGGGAAGTACTCCGGGCCTGGTGACGACGTGACAGAACCCGCGTTAATCACAGGAAGCCTTTGATACACCCCGACGGGCATCCATCTTCGCGCTGATAGATGTTGCGATCCCTGACAGTGTTGCGAGGCCTGCCGGACCCTCCCGGTAATAATACAGGAGAAGGTGGAAAAAGTCGGCAGTGAGATCGGCAAACTCTTTCCTGTACCTGACTTCGACGTTTGCGTCTCCCACAAAACCCTTAATCGAGATGAACCGGTCTTTCTCAAACGAGAAGTACGGGCGCCGCAGGTGTGAAAAGGATCGCACGGTTCCAAAACCTTCAAGAAAAACAAGGAAGTCTGATGTCAGTGGTTCGTCAAGCTGGTACTCTTTCATCAGCGAACCATCCACGCAGACCTTCGATTGCACCGACTTAAGAATACGCACGATCAGCCACCTCACGAAATTGCAGCAACCGCCTGCCTACATACCTCTTACCGGCGTGCCTTAATGGCTTTGTTTGCGCCTTTTTTTTCGAGCCGAGCCTTGCGCCACTCTCCCCGGGTACCATTTAAAAAAGGGATCAAATACAATAATGCTAATAAGGCGTAAATTCCTATATAGAAATATATCATTTCGAGGCTGTTCCAATGGACAAATACAGGTGCATGATGTGCGGTCATATCTATGACCCGGCAGTCGGAGAGACAAAGGCATTCAACAACACGATTCTGGTCAACACGGACAGACTGGAAGAGTATGAGGGCAAGGTCATGGCAGCCCAGCCGATCAAGGCCGGCACGGACTTCTCCGCCCTCCCGGCCGACTGGAGATGCCCGACCTGCGGGTACCCCAAGTCATACTACCGGAAGGTTGTCCCCGACACCCTTACCGCTATGCGGACGATCAGCTACTAAAGTAGCAGTTATCTGCATCCCTTTTTTCTCATGATTGAAGTGCATTCGATCCCGTTACCCGCCTTCGTTCACTATTGCTATAGTTAATACGGGCGGTGCCAGGGGCTATCGTTCCTGCCTTACTGGTATCCTGCCACTTCTATGCGGGGGACCTTCCCTTCGATGGTCTCCCGGTACAGCCGCTCAGGGAATGTTGCATGCCGGATGGCACTGTATACCTCATAGAGTACCGGCGCATAATACCTTCTTACCCCACCCGGTAAGACCACAATCAGCTGCTTACTCTCGATATCGTACCCCAGTTCCCGGATCCCGTTCGAAACAAATCTGTCCCAGACAATACTCATTGCACACAAACTCCACGCACAACCGGGTTAGTTGTGGTTGCCGACCGTTTTGCCCACAGGAAGATAAAGGTATGCCGGATCTGCAAAAAGAGAGACGGTATTTACCCTTCAAGCATTTTCGAAATGGTCTTCTTGAACTCGTCAAACTCAAGATCGTCGAGCTGCTCGGGAAGCATCGCCCCACTCGATGCCTGGCGGTAGATCCAATAGATAATCCTGTCCACGACCCGGATCGCATCATCCTGTGTCTTAACCGTGATCAGATAACGCCCAACTTTCGGGTGCCTGCCCCGGCGACCGCCTAAGGTTATCCGGTACTCCGGATCTTCGGCAGATATCAGACTTGAACGGGCAGGGAAGGATGCAGAAACCGCATTCCATGCAGAGATCCTTGTGGAGAACAACGATACCATCGGTGACTTCGATTGCCTTCTCCCGGCAGTAATGGGTACAGGTTCCACAGCCGGTACAGAGGCCGGGATCCCGGACCGGGCGCCGCGTGCCGGTAATACCGATCTCGTTGAGGCGCTCGCTCTCGCAGCCGTTAGGACAGGACGAAATGGCAATTCTCACTTTTACCGGCAGTTCCCTGCCGAAAAAACGTTTGTCGATCTCCTGGGCCAGACCCACACTGTCGATGATGCCGAATTTGCAATGCCTCGTCCCCAGGCACGCGGTTACGTTGACGACTTCCTCGCGTTCAGCGCCCAAGGGTGTACCATTCTTTTCCAGGTCCTTTACCAGCTCCTCGAGCATCCGCGGATCCACGTGAGGTAACTCCACCGTCTGCCGGGTGGTAAGATGGAGATCTTTTACCCCGTAACGATGGGCAATCTCCCCAAGCCCCTGCATCTGGGCAGGGGTGATCATACCGGCCGGCATGCGGAGCCGGACGATACAGAAGTCAGGATCACATTCCGTGATAATCCCGCCCTTGGTGTAGAGTGACTGATCGATCTGAGCTCTTCTCTGTGGCATAACTGAACTAGTGCTACGACGCAGCAACGGATAGAGGTTACTACTGTGCCCAAAACAGGTAAAGTACAAATGATTATTACACTCCGTGACGAAGTATGTACCATGGTGAAGCATTCCGAATACATGGAGGCTTTTTTCGGCGTGGAGCTTAACCAGAAATTCGAAGATATGATAAATGAACTCAAGGACGTTGAGGAAAATCTCAAAGAGCTTTCCCTTGAGATTGCAAAACTGGGAGAGACCAAAGACGCCGGCGACCTCAGTGAATCAATCAAGGAATGCAGAGCAGTAGCGTACGAAAATGCACAGATTTTAAAGGACGTACGTACGTTTCTTGACTTTTATCTCAAATCCGATAAGACCTCCACCCATATCATCCTCGAGCGGGATGCCTATATGAAAATTTACCAGATCTTCAAATGGGATGGGGCCGATGTACGGGATCTCAAGCGCTGGATTGCAGAACTCAAGGAGATCTGCGATAAAATCGGGCTCAACATGCGGGATCTTATCAATTTCAAGAAACTGACCTCACAGCCGGTGCCCCCGGAACTGGTAAAATTCCCGGTATATGCTATTGATCGCCAGGGATACTGCCTGACCGGTCCTGCATTCGACATGGTTCTCCACATCGATGAAGTCCGCGAGCAGATGGGTATCAGTTCCGAGTAACAAGCGGCAGCGTAACAACGATTCTTAATCCTCGTATCGAAAATATTCCGGAAAAATACCTTTCCGCGTTTTTCAGGTCATTCCTACCGGATATATTGCCGACCCGTATCTGTCAGTGAATAGTAGATCCAGTTCCCCCGGCACTCCCCTTCGATAAGCCCGCCTTCCTTGAGAACGGAAAGATGATACGAAAGTTTTGAATCGGCGATCCGCATGAACCGGTTGATGACACAGACACAGAGGGACTGGTCGTTGAGGAGATAAAGGATCGTGAGCCGGAGGGGATCGGAAAGGGCATGGTATCTTTTAGCCTGCTCAACAAGATCCTTTTCTTCTGGAATCTGCCGGGAAAGAACGTCAACACCTCCCAGACGATCGATGGCATCAAGGCCGACATCGGGTTTCGGGGCTGCTTTTTTTTGGTTCCGGGACTTTTCAAGCCGCAACAGGAACGATCAGATAGTTTCATTTCAAAATAATATGAAATGCCAACGTATATACGTTTCACCGGCCCAGATATTTCAACAAAATTTGAAATGATAGGAAATACCATGGCAGAACAGGAATCAGTCATCCGTACCACCACTGATGTTATCACCTTCGAAAACCGGTGGGATCATTTTCTTGCCCGGTGGGGAATCAACCGTACAGGCCATATCGTCACCCCGGGCTTGTACCGGCTTGGTAACCCGACAGCAGATTCACCGGTCTTCGCGTCAGCGAATTACACGCTGAGCTTTGATGCGCTCCGTTCAGCACTTACCAGCGTCGAAGCGTATATCCTCGTGCTGGATACCAAAGGAATCAACGTCTGGTGCGCTGCGGGCAAAGGTACCTTCGGAACCGATGAACTGGTCCGGCGGATTGAAGTGACCGGGCTCTCCGGCATTGTCTCGCACCGCAGGATCATCCTTCCCCAGCTCGGGGCGCCAGGTGTCGCTGCACACGAGGTATTACACCGGTCCGGGTTCTCGGTCGAGTACGGCCCGGTCCGGGCCAGGGACCTCCCGGCTTATCTTGTTGCGCACACAGCAACGCGGGAGATGCGGACCGTCAGGTTTGCGCTTACCGACCGGCTTGTTCTTGCACCCGTGGAACTGGTTCATGTTCTCCTGCCCACGATGGTAGCGGCAGTGGCGCTGTACGTCCTTGCCGGGCCGGTGGCCGCGCTTGCTGCGATCACCGCAGTCCTCGCGGGGACCGTTCTCTTCCCGGCCCTGCTGCCTGGTATCCCGACCCGGGATTTTTCCACAAAAGGCATCATCCTCGGTTTAATCGTCGCAATCCCCTTTGCAGCATTCTTTGCGCTCGCCCCCGGAGTGTCCGGCATCGGACAGGTCATCGCTGTTCTTGTACCGCTTCTCGTTATGCCAGCCGTAACGGCATACCTCGCCCTTAACTTTACGGGCTCGACCACGTTCACCTCCCGGACTGGCGTGAAAAAGGAGATCTTCCGGTACGTGCCGGTGATGGTGCTGATGGCCGGGGCCGGGACCGTCCTTGGGATTATGCTGGGTGTCCTCCGTCTTATGGGGGTGGCCTGATGTTTGACGCCTATACCGGGAACACGCTCCGGTATTTCCCGGAACGGTGTATCAATTGCCGGCGCTGCACGCAGGTCTGCCCCCACGGTGTATTTGTCGAAGGGGAACACCGGGCCGAACTCGCCCGGTCATCAGGATGCATGGAGTGCGGTGCATGTGCGCTCAACTGCCCGGTGCAGGCAATCGAAGTCCAGAGCGGTGTGGGGTGCGCCTGGGCCATGATAAACGCGGCACTCCGGGGAAAAGATATGGACAGCGGCGAGTGCAGCTGCGGGGGCCCGGAGCATTCCTGCTGCGGTCAGACCAAAGAAGACCCGTGTTCGTGCGGGTCAGATAACCAAGAGTGCGATCGAAAATGACTGCAATCTCAAAAGCAGATGCGGCATATGCCTCATTTATCAGTGGGTTTTCCTGTTCGTCGGCAGTACTGAGCAGTTTCGCTGAAGAACTGGGTCTGGACAAGACTACGGCCTACAAGATATCCTGCGGATTTGGTGCCGGGGTCTCGCGATCAGGAAATATCTGCGGTGCGGTCTCCGGGGCGATTATGGTCATCGGGCTCAAATACGGCAAAGTGACACCAAAAGACAATGCTGCCCGGGATAAAACCTACGCGCTCGTGCAGCAATTTATCCAGGAATTTACCCGGAAGAACGGCTCGATTAACTGTTCGGAGCTGCTTGGGTATAACTTGAGTAACCCGGAAGAATTTGCACAGGCACGCGCTAAGAAATTGTTTGTAACGAAATGTCCGGAACTTGTACGGGATGCCGCGGATATTCTGGAAAAAATCCTTTGAGTGGTGCCGATGGATAAACCAGTCAAACGCCTTTCTGTAATCGACCGATACTTAACGCTGTGGATCTTCCTTGCCATGGCAGTGGGGATTGCCATCGGCTATTTCTCCCCCGGGTACCGGTCCTTATCACCGGCCTTTCGGTTGGGACCACGTCGATACCGATCGCTATCGGCCTGATCCTGATGATGTACCCGCCACTGGCAAAAGTGCGGTACGAGGAACTGCACACAGTATTCCGGGACACAAAGGTTCTTGGACTCTCGCTCGTCCAGAACTGGGTCGTCGGGCCAGTGTTGATGTTTATCCTTGCCGTCATCTTCCTCCGCGATCAGCCATTTCTCATGTACGGCCTGATTATGGTCGGTATTGCCCGGTGCATCGCGATGGTAATTGTCTGGAACGATCTCGCACTTGGAGACTGTGAATACTGCGCCGCGATTGTGGGCCTGAACTCGATCTTTCAGGTTTTCTTCTACTCGGTCTACGCATGGTTCTTCATCACGTTTCTGCCGCCAATTCTAGGCATCGGGGCTGGTTCGGCAGTTTCTATAACAATAGTCCAGATTGCCGAAAGCGTCTTTGTTTACCTCGGCTTCCCGTTCCTCGCCGGCATGATCACCCGATACGCCCTTCTCAGGTTGAAATCAAAGGCGTGGTACGAACAGGTTTTTATCCCGAAGATTTCCCCTATCACGCTCATTGCCCTGCTCTTTACGATCATTGTGATGTTCTCCCTCAAGGGTGGGTATATCATCAACGTACCATTCGACGTTGTGCGGGTTGCGATCCCGCTTCTCTGTTACTTCGTGATTATGTTCTTTGCAAGTTTCTGGATGGCCCACCGTCTCGGTGTCGATTATCAGAAGTCAGCTACGCTTTCGTTTACAGCCGCTTCTAATAATTTCGAGCTCGCGATCGCAGTTGCTATCGCGGTCTTTGGTATCGCATCCCCGGCAGCATTTGCGACAGTGATCGGGCCGCTCGTGGAAGTACCAGTGCTTATCGGGCTCGTGAACGTTGCGTTGTGGCTGAAAACGAAATGGTATAGTGGAAACAGTGATAATGCATGCAGCCCATCTCTGCGATGAGGAGGAGATTGTCCCATTATGAAAAAGAAGATCCTGTTTATCTGCACCCATAATGCCATCCGTTCCCAGATGGCGGAGGGGTATATGAAGGCGAAGTATGGTGACCGGTACGATGTATTCAGTGGTGGGACAGAAAAAGGTCAGGTCCATCCGAAGGCAATTGCGGTGATGAAAGAGATCGGGATCGATATCTCCGGGCAACGATCGAAACTCATCGATGAGTTCTACGGCACCGATATTGATATTGTTGTCACGGTCTGCGATTCCGCGAAGGCCGCATGCCCTTTTTTCCCGGGGGCAAAAGAAGAGATCCACCAGGGTTTTTCAGATCCTGCTGCATTCACCGGGACAGATGAGGAAATCTGGGCCGGTTTCCGTCGTGTGAGGGACGAGATCACCCGGTGGATCGATGCGACATTCGGAAATGCCCCGGAACCGATGATGACAGAGCCGTTAAAGCAGGAGAGTCCGGACATCCCGCAAGAGAAGGATCTTCTGGTTGAACTGACGGACGCCACGTGGGAGGAAATCGTTGAAAAACAAACGAAGCCTGTCGCAGTTATGTTCTATTCCCCCTCGTGTCCCTTCTGCCGACAGATTGAGCCCTATGTGGTGAACTACGCCAGAGATTTTCATGAAACGATACTATTCGGTCATCTCAATGTGCTCACAAACATGCCGATTGTCGAGCGTTACGGGATCAGGCAGACACCGACATTCAACATTTTTTGCGGTGGAAAACCAGTCTTCGAGATTGTGGGCGCTATCTATCCCGCTATGCTTAAGAAAATGCTCGAAGTGGTGCGGATCCACGGGAAAGAGTGCACATCAGGTGCTACGGCAATAGATTTTGGGGAACTGGTCGATAAAAACACGCATGCTTAACCTCCCTCCACACCAGGAATATCCTCCTAAAGAGAAGCGATACCTGAGAGGGGATGATTATTCACCGGCGGGGTCCCGATACGTTCGCAGTTGATCGCTGATCTTTTACCTCGGCAAAAAAGACAAATCAACCGCCAACGTATCAGAACCAATCTGAATTATTTCCTCGGTCACGCGTTACCTTCGTCATTTTTCAGCCGGAAGATAAACTCAGTGCCTCTATCCTCCCGGATATCGATATCCGCCCGGAGCTGGTGCCGGGCGAGGAAGTTCACCAGCTTGAGACCGAGCGATTGTGTTGCAAAGGGATCGAATCCCAAAGGTAATCCATGTCCGTTATCAGCAACAGACAATACGTCAATCCCATCATTATGAGAAAATGAGACCCGGATTGTAGGAGGCCCACCCCGTACCGCCATACAATCGAACTCCGGAGGGAATGCGTATTTGAACGAGTTTGTCACCAGTTCATTGACGATCAGGCCTGCTGTGGTGGCCCGGGAGAGATCAAGAACCATACTTCGGGCATCAACGATCGTCAGGACTTTCGAATCTTTCGTATACGAGGCGGCAATCTGGCCGACGAGGGGGGTAAGGTAGGCCTCCATATTCACTTCAGAGAATTTCCCGGTCCGGTACAGGGTCTCGTGGATTAGAGCCATGCTCCGGGCCCGGTTCTGGAGATCCTCCCGGAGTGCCCTTCCTCCTTCAGAATCCTCATAGGACCCTTCAAGGCTGAGTAACGAGATAAACGCGGTCAGGTTGTTCTTGACCCGGTGATGGATCTCGGATAGGAGAACCTCTTTTTCTGAAAGGGCTTCCTTAAGATCAGCTTCGCTTTTGATCAGTTCCCGCTCGCGGAGGCTGAGTTCTTCAACGTTCTGCCGGAGTTCCTCTCCCGTTGAGGCGATTTTTTCATAGGCGGCGCTGAGATCTTCATTTTTCCGGATTAATTCCCGTTCTACTTTTTTTCGCGCCATGGCGGTGGCAACAAGATCGGTGATTGCCCGTATAAACTCAATATCTTCTTCTGAAAATCGCGGCCGGGTGGATGTACCAAAGGAGAGTGTCCCGATAGTGCGGCCCTGATAGATGAGCGGATGGCATGCATAGGCAGTAATACCAAACGAATGGACAAGATCGGTACGTACATCCGGTGTGTGGGAGATATCTTCGGCGATGATAGGTACCTCGTCCCTTGCCACACATCCGCATACAGCGATGCCAAAATCGAGTCTCCGGATCTCCCGTGCGGTTGCCTCAGGGATTCCGGCATAGGCATTCAGCTGCATGTTCTTTTTTCCTTCCTCGATGATGTAGTTGAAAAACACCTGGCAATCCAGGTATTGCATGATCTTTTCGCTTATGGTCTGGACTATGTGTTCTGGCGTTCCGCTTGTGAGGAGAACCTGTGCAGATTCGGCAAGAAGTGCAAGTTTTTCGTTCCCTTTTTTCAACTGGCCCTCGCTCTCCCGCAGTTCCTGTTCTTTTTTCGTAAGTTCGTCGAGATTCTGCCGGAGTTCCTCGTTCATCATATCGAGATCGTTATTCTTCCGGACGAGTTCCTGCTCGGTCCGCTTCCGCTCATGTGCATACCGGATGGAGCGCATGAGCGAGGGACTGGTAATCTGCCCCTTCACGAGGTAATCCTGTGCTCCTTCACGGACAGCGAGTATCCCGGTCTCATCGTCGTCGAATCCGGTGAGGACTACGATGGGCAGGAAGGGAAATCGGGTCCGGACCGAACGGAGGGTATCGATTCCCTGGCTATCCGGCAACCCAAGATCGAGAATAACGAAGTCAATATCTCCACCGGCAAAAAGCGACATGCCCTCAGCCAAGGTTCGCGCGCTTACCAGTTCGCACGATGAAACATGAGTGTCGATCAGGAGCTCTCGGAGGATCTCAACATCAGCAAGGTTATCTTCGATGGTCAGAATCTTCATCGTTCTCAAGTACCTGGAGCGGGTGGAAGGGTTACGATAGAGAACCAGAAATGCTCGATAGATTTCACAATCTGGATAAATTCTTCGAAGTTCACCGGTTTCCGTATGTAGCAGTTCGCATTGAGTTTGTACGATTCTAAGATGTCCTGCTCATCCTGTGATACGGTCATAATAACGACCGGGATGAGCCGAAGGGAGGGATCCGACTTGAGCTCTGCGAGTACCTCCCGGCCGTTCTTTTTGGGGAGGTTGAGATCAAGAAGGATGAGATCCGGTCGTGGTGCCGATGCATAGGTGCCGGAGCGCCTGAGGAACGTCATTGCGGCTTCGCCGTCGCTCACCACGTGCAGGTTGTTTTTCAGTTTGCTGTCCATCAGGGCCTCCTGCGTCAATGCGACATCAGCAGGGCTGTCTTCGACCAGCAGAATCTCTACCGGGCGGAGTAAATTCGATGATACGCTTGATCCATTCATGGTTTTTCCTCCTTTCTGGAAGGCAGGGTAAAGGAGAAGGTCGAACCTGCGCCCGGTTTTGACCGGACCATGATCTCTCCCCCGTGTCGTTCGACGATTCTCTTGCAGATTGCAAGTCCGATGCCGGTCCCCTCGTACTCACCTTTTGCATGCAGGCGCTGGAAGATTTTGAAGATCCGTTCGGAATACTGGGGGTCGATACCGATTCCGTTGTCCGTCACCGAGAATTTCCACATATCGCCGGACTTGTGCACGGATATGCTGATCTCCGGCTGATTGCCTGGCTTCTGGAATTTGAGGGCATTGCCGATCAGGTTCTGGAAAAGCTGGGTGATCTGGATACCGTCGGCGTAAACGCTCGGGAGGGTATCTGTCCTGATGACTGCATTTTCATCCCGTATCGATGTCTGGAGGTTGAGCAGTGCCTGTTTAAGGGACTGGTTCACGTCGATGAATTCAAACTCATGAGCTTTGGTCTGTACTCGTGAGTACGCCAGCAGGTCATGGATGACCTGGTTCATCTGCCTGGTCCCGTCGACGATGAATTTAATGTACTTGTCGGCCCGTTCATCGATCTGGCCTTTATATCGCTTCTCCAGCAACTCGGTGAAGCCTGAGATCGCCCTTAAGGGTTCCTGCAAATCGTGGGAGGCGATATAGGCAAACTGCTGGAGTTCGAGGTTTGACCGTTCGAGTTCCTTGCTCTTCTTTCTGAGTTCATCAGCGGTTGCCTTGCGTTCCGCGATCTCCTTTTCAAGGCTGGCATTGGCTTCCTGCAGTTCGATGGTCCGCTCTTTGACACGGTCGTCCAGCTCGTTATAGGCTTTCAGCAGGGCGTCTTCAGCGCGTTTCCGCTCAGTGATGTCCCGTGCGGCGGCAAAGACTCCGGTGACCTTTCCCTGTGCATCCCGGTAGACGGTGGCATTGTACAAAACGGGGGTTATCTTCCCGTTCCGGTGCCGGATCTCAAGGCTGTAGTCGGTTACGGAGCCATCTCGGAATACCGTCTCGTACCCTGCCTTTGCTTTCTCAGGCTCGGTGAAATAATTCGAAAAATCGGTGCCGATGAGTTCCTTCCGGGAAAAACCGGTTGCTCTCACAGCCGCTTCATTTACATCGCTGATCGTTCCATTCGGGCTGATGGTGACGAGAGGGTCAAGACTTGCTTCGAGAAGGCTTCGGTTGTATGTGCTCGCCCGCTTGATCTCTTCTTCTGCTTTCTTGCGTTCGGTAATATCACGGGCAGCCGCAAAGACACCGGCAATGTTTCCGGCATTGTCTTTGAAGACTGATGCATTGTAGAGAACGTGGGTAAGGGTACCGTTCCGGTGTCGGATCTGGAGTTCGTAATCGGTTACTGACCCGTCCCGGAATACCGTCTCGTACCCCACTTTTGCTTTCTCAGGCTCGGTGAAATAATCCGAAAAATCGGTGCCAATGAGTTCCTTCCGGGAAAAACCGGTTGCTCTCACAGCAGCTTCATTTACATCGTTTATTGTTCCTTCCGGGCTGATGGTGACAAGAGGGTCAAGGCTCGCCTCCAGAAGACTGCGGTTGTAGGTATTCGCAAACCTGAACTGATTGTCGGCTTCTGACCGCGAACATTGATTTTTTTTTGACCTTTCCACTGATGTTGCAGGTTTTTTCCGCATGGATCGCCTGATTCCGGACACGGGAGTTCTGGATTGACACGCAGGACGATGTCCGCGTAAAGATTCCGCCTGTTCAGATGATGTAATGGTTCAGTTCAGAGAAAATAAATATTCTGTTTTTGGTACGGCAGAGGGGTTCTGATACATTGGCAGATGCTGGTACATTGACGGTTACTCTCTGATTTTTCTTCTCCAAAAAAATCCCCCCCTCAATCACAAATATATCAGAACCTCAGTGACTATGGAGGTTGGGAAAGGAGGTAAGAGAAATTTCGGCCAAATTACCCAGTAATACTGAGAATGATCAATAAAAATGGTCGGGATATCATAATAGATATATGCCGATATAGTCAAATCATCAGTATCCCTGCATGACCGCACATTTTTTTCTTTTGAGGGACTCTCTTACCCCGGAGCGGCTTGGCTGGCTAGAAGAACTGCTGAAATTTTATTTTTTAAACCTTAACCCCCAGAGTTTCCTCCATACCAGCAAGGAACGCGACGCGGCATTTGTCTTTTTTCTGACTGGTGACGCCTTGTATAGTCTCCAGAACCCGCAGATGATCGAAATATGGGAAAATTTCCTTTCCCTGCCTTCGATAAAAATTGTCTGCGATCAGGAAGAACTCGCGCTCCGGGGCATTACGGCCGAACGCCTGAAGATGAAAAATCCCGACCTGGTGATCACCCATAACAGTCTCGCACTCAACGGGAAGCCGTCATTCTGGAAAGACGTCATGAAATATGCCCGCCAGCATGAACAGCCGATCCCAAGCACCATCGGGTATCTCCATATGGCCTCCCCGTATATGAACCGTTCATCTGAAATCCTGCTTCATTGCCTGGATGCAGCGCTTGAATCCCACACCTCGTGGGATCTCTACTGTTACCTTGACGGGATCCATATCGGGCACCAGGGCCAGAACCCACTGGATGCAGAAAATATCGGCGATGAACTGAAAAACCTTGAGGACAAAGCAGGAAAACGGGGCCTTCACGGCCAGATTACCGCCAGTGCCCGGTGCGCAGCAAAACGGGGATACTGCGCCAGCGACGGGAAAGGGGGACTTGTTCCGGCGTGTACTATCAGGCCGGTGAAGATCCGGGAATTAAAGGATATTGCATCACAGTTCCGGAGCAACCATATCATCCTTTCTGAGAATTGTGCCATTATCTCCGTGAAAAAAGAGACTATACGGCCTACGCTTGGTTTTGATGAGAAGTGGCGTGTCCCTCCGGTGACTATTCTTGTCACCCGGCACCCGTATGGATCGGAATATACGTCCGGCGCCCTTGCATTTGCCATCGCGTGTGCAGCAAAGGAGATCCAGACCCGCGTTATCTTCATTGAAGACGGCGTGTATGTCCTTTCCGGGGTGCAGACGGGCAACAACACGCCGGAATGGTTCAACCTGCAGGCAGCCATAGACGCTGCATCAGGCAGCGAAAACCTCCAGTTTTTCGCATTCACCCCATCCCTTGCCGCGAGGAACATACGTAAAAATCCGAAACTGACCGGTGTCATCCCCATCGGTATTGCAGATCTCGGAAACCTTCTCTTCTACCCACCAACAGGTATTGTTGCGAACCACCAGAGAGTATTGTTCTTTTAAGGCTGAAGGCTATTAAGCAGGCGCAGGTACAAACAGACCATTAATTATTCATATTTACAGCACTTACAATATGATCATGCAAGCGGTAAAGCGGATACCGGTTACTGAACCGGTGTGGAAGGAGCTTTCAGAGATGCGATCGGCAGGTCAGACCTATGCGGAGCTCCTCGCAGATATGATCGAGGAGCGTAAAAAGAGGCGACTTGAAGAAGATGTTAAGATGTGGCACAGCCGCAAGGCTGACGAATATGTCCCTCTTTCGGAGATTAAGGATTGACCTTTAAACTGATCCTCTGGCAGGGACTATCTGACGATATAAACCGTCTGCCAGACAAAACACGTCGGATCATCAAAACCGCACTGGATAGACTGGAACAGGAGCCTTATCCGGGGACACGTGGGGATAAGGAAAAAATGGTTTTAAAGGGGGGTGTTGTTATCTACCGTCTTCACATTTCCCGAAGTTACACGGTGTACTATGATATCGATAAAGAAGAAAAACGAGTAATTGTCCAAGAAATTCTTTCGATTGAACAGGCTCATAAAAAATACGGATATTATTGAGCCTGTTTTCTAAAAAAAATTTTATTTGTTTCTCATTTGTTCAACTACCGTTTGTCTTCTGATGCGCTCAACGCGGCGCCAATCGCACCGACCATTTGCGGATCGGGCGGTACAAAAACCGGCATACCCATCTCTTTTTCGAGAAGACATCTCACGCAGTCGTTCAACGCAACACCACCGGCAAAAAATATCTTTCCCGTTGGTGCAACCCGTTTGAGGAGCCCCGCTGAACGGCTTACAATGGCTTTGTGGATACCGAGCGCAACGTCATTCCGGTCCGCCCCTTGGGAAATGAGAGAGACAATCTCAGATTCCGCAAACACGGTGCACATACTGTTGATCTTTTCTGCTCGTTTGGCAGAGAGAGCCGCCGCCGAGAATTCTTCCAGCGTAAAACCGAGCACGGTCGCCATGACCTCAAGAAACCGGCCGGTCCCTGCGGCACACCGGTCGTTCATCTCGAATTTGCATAAATTGCCGTGGTCGTCCAGGGAAATTGCCTTGGTGTCTTGGCCGCCGATATCGAGAATGGCATCGCAGTCAGTCGAAAAAAAACGGGCGCCAAGGACAAAGGCCGATATCTCGCTGATCACCGGACAGGTAAGATGCCCTTTGATCAGGTGCCGCCCGTAGCCGGTCGCGGTGATGCGGTCAAACGCCGCGCCTGCCATAAGGTCCCGCGCCGTCAGAAGGGGATCGTGAGAGGTAACAACCTTGCGGGAAAAAACGAGGTTGCCGTTTTCCAGCACGGCAAGCTTGATCGTACGCGATCCGAGGTCAATACCGGCGTATCTCATTTTTTCTTCAGGCGCTCGACGAATGCTTCAATCCTTGTCTTGAGCTGCCCGGCATCTTCCTGGCTGTAATCGGTTTCCAGGCGCAGGGTCGGTATCCCTGACGTTTCCAGCTCCTTTTCCACCGGACCGCTCTCCATGATATAGGGCTGGCAGAACTGCAGGCTGTAGTGGATGACCCCCTGTGCGTGGAGTTTTTTGGTCATCTCTTTTACGTAGTCGACCCGTGACGGGTTCGGCGTAAATACGGCGCAGTCGATATTGAAATACCGGTCAGTGATGGCATCAAGAAGTTCTTCCACCGTATTCCCCTTTACTTCCGTCAGCCACCGGGTGCCCCGTTCTCCCACGCATGACTCCTCGCCGACGATCACCGCATTGCTTGTTTCGATAAGCAGAGGCAGTTTCCAGTTCGGGACGGCCATGGGGCATCCTGAAACCACGACACGGGTTGTGCCCTTAGGAAACACGCCGGTGTGGTTTTTCACCCGGAGCTCCAGCTCGTCACAGAGTTTGTTGACCGAGTCGGTAAACCGCACCGGGTCGTCATGGAAAAAGACCTGGTTTACCAGCAGGGAGTCAAGTCCCGATATCGGCGCCGGATCGGCAGCGCGAAGCGCAGCAAGTCTCTTGACTGCCTTTCGTTTTGCATTGACAAGTTCAACCGCCTTTTTCAGCGATGCAACAGTTATCTTCTTTCCGCTTACTTCTTCCAGTTTGGCGATGAACTTGCGGTATTCCTCCTTGAGTAAGGCTTTCCCCATACCGGATTTTGTCTGGGGGAGATCCATGATGTACAGGTCATTGACGAGCGGACCCAGTATCTCATAGGCTTTTTTCTTACCGTCGCAGGTATTCTCTCCCACGACAACGTTGCAGGACTCCAGGTAGGGGCATACTTTCCCGAGCTTGAACCCGAAAGCGGATTTGATAAGCGAGCAGGTGTTCCTTGGTAGAAGCGTTTCGGCGCCTTCGAAATTGAACTCTGCGCCGGCGCATAAGCCGACCGCTACACCGTCAACCGCAAGGACCAGCTCTTCCGGGACAAAAACGCAGTACGAACCGATCACCACGCGTCCCTGTTCTTTGGCATCCATAATCTCCTTGATACGGAGTCCATGGACTTCGCTCATGACAAAATCGAAGTACTTCATCCCCTCGGGGCGGTTCTTTTGTGAGAGGAAGACGTCCGTATAGGTTTTTCCGAGAACCGCGAGAAGTGCGTCATGGTTCTTCAGATCAAGACCCAGTGACTCCCACATTGTTGTGTAATCTGACATAATTTGAAACCCACCTTATCTACTATCGTTACCTTTTCCTGACTTCTGCTTTGAGCCTGACTGCATTCCGGATGGTGAACATGCCCATGCAATGCCCCAGGGAATACTCCTTGAGGTCTTGCGCCTGCGCATCGGTCAGGTCGCCTTGAACGTCGAGGAAGACCCGGAACTCGTTGACAAGGGGAGTCTTACCGAGATCAAACTGGGCGGTGTAATCGAGATCCGCCTCGACCCGGGTCTTGACCGAAGTGAGCCGGATGTTGCGCAGTGCGGCTTCAGTAACAAAGGTGCTCGAGTAACAGGCAGCAAACCAGAAGAGCCCAAACGCCATCGGCCCGGGGCGTACACCGGGGCCGGCGAAGTTCGGGTGGCTTGCTTCCATAGCGTAGGTGCCATCCTTGACTTTGACGACAGACCGGAACTGAGGTCCCCCTTCCTCAAAGAGCCAGTCTCCCTCGATCTTTGCCGTGAATTGTGCATCAGCCGGCTTTTTCTGGATCTCCTTTTTATAATCCACTACCTGTTTGGTGTCGATGTTGTTCAGACCCATAAGTTAACACCCATTGCATATTGGACAATATAAGTAAAAAAGTTTTAGTAAATAACCTTGTAGACAATTGACATATGTTTGACAAACCAATGAGTCAAAGCATATTTTAGCCCGGATGAAGAGACGTTTTAGGATATGCAGATCAAGTGGATTCTCGTTCTTATCGCTCTCGTTCTTTTCATTGGCTGGTTTATTCTTCCTTTCGTCTATGATCCGATCGCTCATGCCGTACCTCGTGATGTTCAGGGTGATGCGACGATCAGCGATGTGCTCCCCATCATCGGTCAACCGACGTGGTACCGGTACCTGGTATGACCGTGCATCCGATCCGGTCACGAATTTCAGCCGGTATGACGCCAAAGCAAGTGTGGCAATCGGGGATGTACTTACCTCATCGAACCAGTCCGGATTATCACTGTACTGGTATGAACGGGCAAATGCAGATGTCCCCAATGATCCGGATATCCTGAAAAGAATAGGGGATACCGATATCCGAAACGGGCAGACCGACGCAGCTAACCAGGTTTTTGATACGGTTCTTGCCGCCAATAATAACGACACTGTCGCCCTCCAGAGAAAGGGCCTAATCCTCACCAGCCAGGGAGACTACAGTGACGCGGTGACATACTACGATCAGGTATTGGCACAAAACCCCAATGATGCAAATACGCTGGTCATGAAAGGAGACACGTTGATGCTCTCTTCCATGGCCCAGCTGCAGAACCTTAAGGATCAGGCCCAGAACCTTGGCAACTATTCCTCTTCCGGTTCTGACCAGTCAGGCAATTCAATCCAGGATACGGACAGTTACAAAGAAGCGATCCAGTGTTATGACCGGGCGATGCTGATCAATCCTGCCCTCACCGTGCCCATTACGGCTAAAATTATGAGTGCCTCGATGGCCCAGGCTAATGCGTATCAGAATATCTTAGACGATCTCAAGTAAGAGGACCACATCGTGCTTCCGCCCGTTTTGTCGGGATTGACCAGCCCCGGGTTTTGAGAAGATTACTGGAAAAAGGAAGGGAGAGCTGTTCAGATCCGCGCAAAACTCATCGGAATGATCTTCATACCGTAGCCCGGATGGACTTCGAAGCTGACGAGGTTTCCGGTCGTCTTCCGGGCGCCACGGACTTTTACCACTTCCATGACCATCAGATATTTGTCACCGACAAGGGATTTTTTCATGTTGAGATGGGCATCGCAGATGGACCGGATCCGGATAAGCGTATCTTCCTCAAAGGCATACGTGTGGAGGGTAACGAGGACCGTTTTACCGTTATCCACAAGGGATTTGCAGTTCGTGAAGAACGTCAGAATGGAGTCGGACTCTGCATATTCCGTAAAAAGTGTCAGTGAGTCGATAATAGCAACCTGGGATTTGCTGTTCCGGATATGGTGAATCAGCTTTGCCAGGATACCTTCCATCTCCTCCTTTTTCCATTCAAAACCGACGACATGAAGGGGGAAGACCTTGAGATAGCCCCAGGCAAAATAATCCGAGATGTCAAGGCTCATAGACTCCATCTGCTTGAGAAAACTCTTGCTGGTGTTTTCCGTGGTAAACAGGTCAACAGACATACCCTGTTTCATGGCCCCCCAGATGATCTGCTGGGTGAGCACGCTTTTGCCGGTATCGTTCTCCCCCTCGATAAGGGTCAACGACCCCAGCGGAAGACCGTCTGCTATTTTCTTGTCAAGTTCGCTGTTACCGGTGGAGAGGATATCCTTGTCCTCGCCTCCCATCAGATCACTCATCATTGCCATGTGAACCACCTGCCGGATCTATACGTTACAGCTCACGGCAACCATAGATCATATCCTATCCAGGGGGTTCATCCATTCATCGGCTTTCGATTTACCCTGCGATGACTTTTGTATCTCGCCAAAAGAGAAATCGGGGAGATCGTTACGATCGGTCTTCTTCTGGCGATGCTCCATCATGACCTCGATCATATCGCGGTCAAGGGAAACATCGTTTGGCGCCAGTATCCGGTTGAGGGCATACAGTACCGATACGAATTCGTCAGGACCCAGTTCGTTTTCTTCACCGAGGTTCCCCGGCATCAGACGCGCTATCACCCGTATTTCGTCAACAGATGATTGGGATATATAACCCATCGTCCGGTAGGATTCGAGCATAATCTCCAGCCGGTCGTGACCGAATTTCCTGACCGATTCGTGGGTCCATCCGTAGAGGTGGTAGACCTTATGGAGCCTTAGTTTCTCGGCTGCATGACTGTTTGACAAGGATCCCGCCGCTTGTGCACTGGCAATCTGGGATTTCAGCCGTGCAAGCATCTGCTCGTCAATGACTTTCTTATTTTCGTCGACAGGAAGGGCTTCAGGTTCGGGCTGATCGTTGAGAGCGTCAGTCCGGGTTTCCGCATCCGCTTTTGCATTCATTGCCTCCATCTGCGATTCCTTCGCATCAAGAGCCGCTTCCTTCGCTTCCAGTGCAGATCTTCGGGCTTCTTCGATATCCGCCGCGTTGAATGCCGGGTCCCCTGCCATGCCTGAACCGGCCAGGGAAAACGAATTTTCGAGACCATTCATCCGTTCCCGGAGATCCATCAGGAGCCGCTTGATGGATGTTTTTATAAGGTCGACTTCCTGCTCCAGGCTCTTGAGCTTGGCCCCGGAATCGTCACCGGATGTCCCATTAAGGATATTATCAACCTGTTCTTGATTTACCAGGGTTATCGCCCCACTCCTGATTAATAGGTTCTACTTATAGTAAATAAACATTCCTCTTTTAAAAAAATGGCAATTAAACAGGTTTAATGAATTTTTAATTGGTTTTTTGAATTTTTTCACGTTACATTGCTGCAGCTTTCCAGAGACCGATAGCATTTCCCTCAGTGTCCAGGATAATGGCAACATCCCCGACCGTCTTGATCTCTTTTTTGGGAACGATCACCATACCGCCGAGTTTTTCTACCTTGGTAAGTACCTTGTCTACGTCGTCGACCAGTACGTAATTGATGATATTCTCAGACATCTGCCGTTTGTACAACCCGCCCATCGTGAGCGTGCCCTTCTCCTCTTTCCCGGTGACGATATCCTGGTACTGCATCGATTCTTTCATCGCCGGATCCATAGGGTTCCTGGTCGGTTCGATCTTCCATCCAAGCAGTGAATGGTAGAAGTGTTTTGCGCGCTCAACGTCGTTTGCAGGGATTTCGAAATACGCAATGTTTGGCATGAATGCCAGATATTCGCGGATGGCTATATAAACACCGGAATTTTCCAAAAAGAGTTTCACCGTTTGCAATACAACAAGAAACCGGTTTTAACCTACCTATAGTTCCCCGGTATCAGAATCCGGGTGATCCAGCTCGTGGTGCTGGTTCTTGTGCTTCCGCTGCGCCTCTTTTTCCCGGTCAAGCGCATCGGGATCGACATGCCACTCGGTCCGGCGCAGCAGGCCGTGGACCGTGCTTGCCTCCCGGGTCGTCAGGCCGGCCCTCCCGAGAATACGGCGGATCATGATCATCGTGTTCTCGCGCTTGAACGGCGGGTGGTGCACGGAGTCCAGGAACCGGTCAAGGTGCCGGTACAGGTGTCCCAATTCAGAGGGAGAAGCGAGCCGGTACTCGGCGGGGGGAAGGTTTGCAGCTCGTAGCAGACAATGCCGACTGCATGGGAGAGGTTCATGATCGGGTAATCCGGCGCGGTCGGGATGGTACAGATCATATCGCTGCGTTTCACTTCGTCGTTATTGAGCCCCCAGTTCTCCCGGCCAAAAAGGATCGACACTCTTCCCTCCAGCGTGCCGATGCGCTCGCGCAGCTCGCGAGGCGAATAAAACGGCATCCGCATCGGCGTACAGACCGATTTGCTCACCTGCCCGGTCGTGGCGACCACGATGCTGCTCCGGGAAAATACATCCTCGATGGTGCAGATCTCGGCATGTTTTAAAACGTCCTGCGCATGGGAGGCCCTGCCTTTGGCCTCTTCCCCAAGCGTGCAGGGGTCGACAAGCACCATCCGGGTAAACCCGAAATTCTTCATCACCCGGGCGGCAAACCCTACGTTTCCTTCGTAGAGAGGGGCCACGAGCACGATGTCGATCTCGGGCATAAAAAACGTTACTGGACGGCGTCCACCGTCGCTTTGAGAACGGCAGCGCCCTGGTCGTACACCGCGTTTCCTACCACGATCGTATCGGCATACTTCCCCATCTCAGCCGCCTTTTCTGCCGAATTGATCCCCCCGCCATAATAGAGGATCGAGCAGTCGACAGCCTCGGATGCAGCTTTTAGCACGGCGGGATCGCCATACGTCCCCGAATATTCGATATACACGATCGGGAAATGGAAGTACCGGTCGGCGACCGCGGTATACGCAGCAACCTCGGCAGGGGTAAGATCGCAGAGGGCTTTTGTCACCCGGCCTACCGAAGAGTCGGGGTTGAGGACAATATACGCCTCCGGGACCACGACGTCCCACGGTATGCTGCCGTCCTGCTGCTGGACCCAGAACCGGTGTTTGCCGACAATCCACTGCACGTCGGTGGTGTTCATCACGCTTGGCACAAAGACATATTCTATACCGTCGAAGAGCACGGCCTCGGGGCCTGCAGGCTCCATCACCAGCGGAAGATCATACATGGCGATCTGCTTCTGGAGGCACAGCAGGTTCTCTTTGGTCACGTTCAGGGTACCCGAGAGCATAAGGGCATCGGTACCGCTTGTCGCAATGGCGTCGATGTCACCGGGCCTGAGTTGTTTGTCAGGATCGAGTTTGGTCACGTGTACCCAGTCTTTCCACTTCATGTCATCATCATATGTCGTTTATCCCCCATAAACCAGCGCTCCGGGCGTTTACCACCGCCAGAAAAGATGCCCGGTTTCTGTGGGTACCGATGACCCGTGACCGGAGGGATAACCATAGGTTCATGACCCGGATATACATGTACATATTATTAAGGCAGTGCTATGACCGACAAAGCGGTTCTTCTGGTAGAGGACGACGATATTATAGCAAAGATCGCCGACTGGCGGTTACACAACCTGGGATACCGGGTCTGCGGGCGGGCGGTAACCGGCGCTGATGCCGTGGAGCTGGTGGAAAAGACCAAGCCGGATGTCGTCTTAATGGATATCAACCTCAAAGGAGATATCGACGGTATCGAAGCCGCGAAGATGATTAAGAAGAGGTTTGGTATCCCGGTGATCTACGTTACCTCCCACTCCGACGGTCCGACCCTGGAACGGGCGCGGGAAACCAAGCCTGACGGGTTTATCATCAAACCGTTCGACGATAACGACCTCAGGGTCGCTATCGAACTGGTCCTGAAGTGATTGTCAGATTTGTATAATGGCATTCTCCTGCTTTTTTCGCAGGAGAACCTGGAACGTCCGGATCTTCTCTTCATCGATCCCGGTGGCGCTCGAAAGACTATGCGCATCTGCGGCAAGCAGGCTCTCGCCGTTAATGACCCCGGCTCCGGCGAATGTATCGGCTGTGGTCCCGGTCATACCCCTGATCGAGAGCAATTCTTTTCGCCCCTTTTCCAGTCGTTTTTTCGGCACGGTTACCGGAACTGGCCGGTGCAGGTATTCGCACACCAGAGCCAGGTGCCGGTTCACGGTGCCGGCGCTCATGCCCGTCAATTTACTCAGTTTTCCGGACCGGCTGATACAAAATCTTCCGGGCTGGTAACGCCCGCTGCGATGTACTTTTTCAGGCTTACCGCGGGAATGCCGATCTCTTTTAAGACCTGGCTGTGGTAGGTGATCCGGGCCTCGGTGAGAACATCGCGGGCCTCGTTCTCGCCGATGCCGGCCTTTTCAAGCGTGGAGGCGCTCGCTTTCGCGAGGCTTGCCAGATCGGTTACCCCGGACTCCTTTAAGGCGCTCATGATCTTCGCGTAACTGCGCCCTTTTCGCGGGATCAGGTGGTTTCTCATGAACTTGCGGCACTCTGAACGCCGGCGCAGTTTTTCGAGCACGGCACCCGCCTCATTTTTGAGTTTCTGCGTTTTTTCCAGGGTCAGGCCAAGCACGGTTGCCAGCGATTCAGGATCGCGACGGGCGATCTCGGCGACCGTGTAGATATGATGGGCCCGGGCTTTTTCGAGCAGTGTCTCATCCATGGAGGGGATCTCGGTGAGCGATTCTGCGTTCGAGCTGATATGGTGGCAGAGCGGACAGCCGATATCCCACGGCCTGGCGCCCTTTCGCACGAGACGCACGAAATGGAGGTGGTGTTTGTCGCAGATATCGTCGGTCCGTACGGCCCAGCCCCACTGGGTGACCGGAAGCCCGATATTAAAGGTGCATTCAGGATACCGGGAACAGCCGATAAACTGGGTCGAACCCCGCAGGTGCTTGATCGCAAGCATTCCCCCGCAGGCCGGGCACCGGCCGAGATTCGGCTCTTCTGCAGTGCGTTCCCGGATGTCATCCCCGATGACTTTCTCGTTTGCCTCGAGTTGCTCGAACGCCGCATGCAGCATACCGCGCGATTCTGCAATCACGTCGTCGCGGGTACGCTTGCTCTCTTTTATCTGCTGCATGTGCTCTTCGATCGTCTGGGTCATGCCGGGTTTGGTGATCGTATCGGCATTATGCTCGAGCGATTCGGTCACCACGCGGCCCACAAGAGTCGGGCGCATCGGGTTTCCTTCGACGTACTTGCGGGAGACCAGTTTTGCGATCACTTCGTGCCTCGTGCTCTTGGTGCCAAGCCCGAGTTCCTCCATTCTCTGGATGAGCTTGCTCTGGGTGTACCGGGCCGGGGGCATGGTCTCTTTTTCATCGAGGCTGACTTTTCGTATCGGCAGGTTCTCACCGGTGACAAACGTCGGGAGGATGGTCTCCTTTGCTTCCGAGAACGGGTAGACCGCATGCCAGCCCGGTTCGACCAGCCGCCCGCCGGTCGTGGTATAGGTCTCGCCGCCGGCATCAAAGTTCACTTTCAGGGTCTGCCAGAACGCGTCCGGGGCAAGGGTCGCGAGGAAGCGCCGGAGTACCAGTTCGTAGATCCGGAACGCATCGTCCCCGATCCCTTCCCGGGTCGCAACTCCGGTGGGATGGATCGGCGGGTGATCGGTGGAAGACTTCTTGCCCCGGGTCGGTTCTTTCCTCCGATTGGTGATGATCCATTCCACGTCTTTTTTAAACGGCGAATTCCTGATCGTGGCAAGCACGCCGTTCAAGTCAAGCGACGCGGGGTAGACGGTATTGTCTGTCCTCGGGTACGAGATGTACCCGTTCATGTACAGGTCTTCAGCAATCCGCATCGCATTCGCGGCAGAAAAACCAAGCCGGGCCGCTGCAACGATATAAGTTGTCGTGTCAAACGGCGAGGGGGACCGGTCCTGCTTGGTTCCTTCCCTGACCTCGGTCACGACGAGCGGCTCTTTTGTATGGTCGCGGGCACGTTCTGCGGCTGCCTGCTCCTTAAACCTGCCATTCGTGTGCCGGGCTTCGATCTGCTCGCCGGCCTTTTCGGTCAGCAGGCCCAGCTGCCAGTACGTCTCCGGGACAAACTTCTCGATCTCTTTTTCGCGATCGACGATCATGGAGAGCGTGGGGCTCTGCACCCGGCCCACCGAGAGGATATTATTGCCACCCCGGCGCGCAGCAAGGGAGATAAACCGGGTCAGCGATGCCCCCCACATCAGATCGATCGACTGCCGTGCTTCGCCTGCCGCGGCAAGCGCGAAATCAAGATCAGTCGTATGGGAAAATGCCATCCGTATTTCCTGCGGCGTGATAGCAGAGAACCGCGCCCGGTCAACCTTCACATTCTTGTTGACCGCCCGGACCAGCTCGTATGCCTCTTTCCCGATCAGTTCTCCTTCGGTATCGAAATCGGTTGCAATGGTGACAAGATCGGCGTGACGAGAGAGTTTCTGGAGAAGGGACACGATCCTCTTCTCGGTTGGCACCTTGATCGTCTTTGCATCGATCAGGCTCCTTGGGGTATACTTCTCGGAACGCCAGTTCTCGTAACCGGGTTCAAAGTCAACCTCAACGACATGGCCGCGGAGACCCACCGTGGTTGTGTCGCCGAAACTATACGTCGAGACCCCGGCGTCTTTCTTCTCCACGACTTTGTGACCTTCGGCGAGGATCTGGGCGATCCGGTGCGCCGAGATGTTCTTTTCCGCGACGATCAGGTGCACGTCAGATCACTGCTCCGCATTTCTCCAGAGCCGCTATCATGAGCCGGTTGAGCTCGCCGGGATCGGCACGGCCCCGGGTCTTTTTCATGACCTGGCCAACCAGGAAATTGATGGCCCCGCTCTTTCCGGCCCTATAGTCCTCGACCGCCTTTGGGTTTTCCGTAATTACTTCCGTAATGGCTGCACGAATGGCACCGTCGTCGCCGGCCGTCTTTGCGAGATTTAACCGGGCAACGATTGCCTCAGGTGTCTCAACCGTTTCTCCTTTGTGTTGCTCATCGAGCATGACCCGGAGGACTTCAATACCGCTTTTGTCCGTAATGGTCCCCTTCTGGAGGAGAATCAATAGTTCACCGAACCGTGCGGGATCAACCGCGTCGATCCCCATGTCCCGGTAATTGAGTTCGCCGGTGAGCGTATCGGCGATCCAGGTCGCGGCCAAAGTGCACGGTCCCTGGTTCCCCGAGACCACCCCTTCAAAGAAGTTCGCCATCTTCAGCTCGCCGGTGAGCGTCCGCGCATGGTTCAGCGAACAGCTGTACTGGGCAACAAAACGCTCGCGCCGGGCGTCGGGCAGTTCGGGGAGCGCGATATCCTTGAGCCAGG
This sequence comes from uncultured Methanoregulaceae archaeon, assembly GCA_963737635.1. Taxonomy (GTDB): domain Archaea; phylum Halobacteriota; class Methanomicrobia; order Methanomicrobiales; family Methanospirillaceae; genus Methanoregula. Next base: position 1,628,021 of record CAVTTL010000001.1, on the reverse strand, counting down.
ACTGGACCCGGAGGGGCCGGAGATCCGGCTCCGGGAAGTACCGGTAATCGTTCTCCAGCTCTTTTCGATCGGGCCGACTGGGTGATGCCCCGGGCCTCGAGATAGTGCCGGGTCTCCCGTTCGACGACAAGGCCGCGCCGTATGTGGTTTTTCTGCCGGGTAACCTCAAAGGTAAGTGCCTTCTCGACGCCTTTATACGACGTGATGTTCTTGATCTCCACGCGGTTGCTGCCCCGGAGCGAGATGTTGGCATCGACCCGCAACGATCCTTCTTTATCCGAATCAAAGACGCCGAGATATTCGAGGGTGGCCCGGAGCTTGTTCAGGAACTTCCTCGCCTCTTTTGGCGATCGCATCTCCGGCTCCGAGACGATCTCGATGAGCGGAACGCCGGCACGGTTGTAATCGACCAGGGAATACCGGCCACGCTCGGCATTTCCCCTATGGACGAGGCGGCCCGGGTCTTCCTCCACGTGAATCCGGGTGAGCTGGATCCTGCGCTCTTTGCCGTCGTCCCCTTCGATCTCGACATAGCCGCCTTCGGCAAGCGGCTTGTCGTACTGGGTGATCTGGTAGGCCTTGTCCAGATCGGGATAGAAGTAGTTCTTCCGCGCAAATTCAGACTCCGGCACGACCGTGCAGTTGAGCGCTTTTGCCACCTTCATCGCGTATTCGATCGCGCGTTTGTTGAGCGCCGGCATCGTCCCAGGCAGCCCGAGGCAGACCGGGCAGACGTGGGTGTTGGGCCCGTCGTCCCGGTAATCGGTGGAACAGCCGCAGAAGAGCTTGCTCTTTGTGTCGAGCTGGCAGTGGACTTCGAGGCCGACGATGACATCTGCGTCGATCATGGGTTCACCGCCTGCTCGTAGGCATACGCGACGTCGACGACCCGCTCATCCTCGAACGGCCTGCCCATGATCTGGAGCCCGACCGGCATCCCCTGCACCTTCCCGCAGGGCACCGAGATGGCCGGGATACCGGCAAGGTTCACCGGCACCGTGAGGATATCGGAGAGGTACATGGAGAGCGGCACGCTCTTCTCTCCGAGTTTAAACGCGATGGTGGGCATCGTCGGGCCGCAGAGCACATCGACCTCGTTCAGGAGACGGGCAAAGTCCTTCCTGACATTTTCCCGGGCAATCTGCGCCTTCGCATAATACTTACCGTAATACCCGGACGAGAGCGCGAATGTCCCAAGCATGATCCGGCGCCTGACTTCAGGCCCGAAGCCCTGTTTCCGTGCATCCTGGTATGCCGCATGCCACGACTTTTTGGTGTCGACCGCAGGGCCGTACCGTACACCGTCGAACCGGGCGAGGTTGGAACTGGCCTCGCTGGTGCAGATTACGTAATAGGCAGCGAGTGCGTATGCCATCGAGGGGATACTGCAGGGAACGGTGACCGCGCCGAGCTCTTCGAGCTTTCCTATTGCTCGCCGGACGATGGCTGCGACCTCAGGGTCGACACCTTCTCCGAAATATTCCTTGGGGATACCAATACGCAGGCCCTTGATATCTGCGGACGGGGTGTGGCTGTAGGGTCGGTCATAGGACGTGGTATCTCTTTTGTCGTGCCCGGCGATCACTGACATCAGGAGCGAGACATCGGTGACGTTCTGTGCCATGGGCCCGATCGTTTCGAGCGAATTTGCATAGGCTATGAGTCCGTACCGGGAGACTCTCCCGTACGTGGGCTTGAGCCCGACAATCCCGCAGAACGCAGCCGGACACCGGATCGAGCCCCCGGTATCGGTACCAAGGGCCATCCGCACCATACCTGATGCTACCGCCGCCGCGCTCCCTCCTGAGGATCCCCCGGGCACCCGGTTCGTATCGCGGGGGTTGAGGGTGGGACCAAATGCCGAGTTCTCGGTGCTCGTCCCCATCCCGAACTCGTCCATGTTGGTCTTTCCGGCGATTGCTGCGCCGGCATTTTTGATGAGGCTGACCGCATGGGCATCGTACGGGGGGATATAGCCTTTGAGGATCTTCGAGGCGCAGGTGGTCTCGATGTCTTTTGTTGAGATATTGTCCTTGACCGCTATGGCGATCCCGGCCAGTTTTCCCTCGCCGTGGGTGGGGGTGGCACAGGTAGTGAGGAATGCGTTGTACCGGTCGTCTGGCTCGAAATGGATCGTGTGCGTTGCCACTACATCACCCGGGGTGCCTTGATATACCCGTCTTCCTGTGCACCGGCATTCCGGGTCACCTCTTCCTGCGAAAGCGAGGGTTCGACTTCGTCCTCCCTGAGGATATTATAGAGATCTCGTGTGACCGCTGTATCGCCCTTTACCCGGTCGAGTACGTCAAAATATTCCACGATGGCATTGAACTGGCCGGTAAAGGTGGCCAGTTCTGTTGTATCGATGCCGATATCCGCAAGTTCCCCGATATGTTCCACGTCTTTTTCAGTGATCATGGTGCACCCGTCCGATGTGGTCTATGTAATCTTGCACGGACGTTTTATAACCATTTTTACGGGCAATCTTTTTTAGTGTTACCCAGACCCCGCTTCCGTACTGCATGGCTTTTTTCTTGTATCCTGCCAGTTCTGGCGGGATATGGCGCTCTGCAATGACCCGGAGCGGGATTTTTCTTTGCCCGTTACAGACCTTCTCATGGGCCGGGATCGCACATGCAGCGCGCATAACCCGGATGTCCAGGTAGGGCATGGAGAGGTACGTGCCATGAAGCGCAGCGACCGCCTGGTCCCGGTCTGCCTGCTGTTCCAGCCCGGCAACGTCCCGGGCAAGATCCTCTTCCAGCGTTGGGGTGGAGAGGTACCGGGCATACCCGCCGAAGAGCTCGTCCGCTCCCTGACCGGCAAGGATGCGCTGGTACCCGTGCTCTCCTGCCCACTGCGCGACGAAATACATGGTTACGGCAATACTTGTGTTGACCGGGTCTTTTTTCGGGATCGCAGCAATGACTCTGGGAAGCGCGGCTTCGATCTCATCCGGGGTTATCTCCACTTCGGTGCAGGAAAGGCCGAGGAGTTTTGCTGCGTGCTTAACTCGTTCGAGATCATGCGAACCTGAAAGACCAACGGCCACGCATTCCCTTCCTGCCAGCGCGGCGACAAGGCTTGAGTCCACTCCACCTGAGAGTGCGGTTACACCTTCGTCGCTCCTGAGCCGGACTGATTTGATTATGGATTCTTCCAGAGTGCAGGGTGCCGGGTCTGGTTCGATGGAAAACTTGACCTGTCCGTTGCAGACAAGTGCACCTTTGGGGCCCAGGCCCGGGATGATGCCAAAATGGTCCCGGGCGTGGCAACCGTCAAACGAGAGGGCAAACTCGCCACCGAACGTGCGGATCTGCTCCGGGTCTGCTTTTAGGATCTTCTCAACCTCTGCTAAGGAAAGCCGGGTACCGTCCCGTTCGACCCAGCCTGTACAGGTAAAGGAGGTCATCTGTCGGATACAGTATGGTACCGGCAATGCATAAAAGGCGTGGTACTTGTAGGGAATGGGTTGTGCAGATCCGTGATTCTCAGGCCACGATTCTTTTTATGGTACACACGAAATACTATAGAGCGCGAGGGTACGAAAGTGGCCAACTCGGCTGGACTTAAGATCCAGTTCCGCAGGGATTCATGGGTTCAACTCCCATCCCTCGCATTTTTCCGTTTATTGGACTTAATAGAGCCCTTTTTCCTGAACCGGTTTATCCGTAGTATCAAAAACAGCTGATCGCGAGCACGGACAATATGTCGAACGGATCGACATATCACCAAAACGTGTCGAAAAAAACAAACATTTTCGACATATATTCACGGCTCGGAAAGTAACTTCAAGAGAGCGGGATGAATAAACACTTTCTCGCGTCCGACTTTCCGCGATTCCAGTACGCCAATCTCTTCAAGCTTTTGCAGATATTCGGCGGCAGTCTGCCGTTTGGCGATCCCCGCATCTACCACGTATGAGATTTTACTATAGGGCTGGACGAAGATCATCTCGACAAGCTCCCGGGAATAGATCTGGCGAGGAAGATTTTCGCGGCAGAGGGCCGTCGTTTCGTCAAGGAGTTTGCGGATTGCAAGGACGCGCTTTGATGTTCCCGCCGACGTCTCCTCAACTGCCGAAAGCATGAATTGTACCCACGCATCCCATTCCTGCTCCTCCGTGACGGCCCGCAACAACGTGTAATAATCGCCCTTGTGGTTGATGATGTACCGGCTGAGATATAGGACGGGAATATCGAGAAGTCCTTGTTCGACAAGATAAAGGATGTTGAGGATCCGTCCTGTCCTGCCATTGCCGTCCTCGAATGGGTGGATAGCTTCGAATTGGTAATGGATGAGAGCCAGACGGACAAGCGGATCGAGCAGATTTTCATCGCGAAGGTGAATGAAGTTCTCCAATTGATCCAGTTTTTCCCGCAGGATCTCGTCACCATCCGGGGGTGTGTAAACGACTTCGCCTATCGTCTTGTTCGTTATCTGCGTCCCGGATGATGAGCGGTACTGCACTTCGTGGCCGAGGAGGGCTTCACAAACTTCCCGGAGCAGACTCATTGAGATGGATCGCGTCTTTAGACGGTCATAGCCTCGGCGGAGGGCCGTTCGGTAGCGAAGAACCTCTTTTGTCTGCGGATCGATTACGGTCCCGGGCAATACCGAGGCTTGGTAAAGCTGATCACCTGTTGTCACAATATTCTCGATCTCGGAACTTGCTTTCGCTTCCTGCAAGGGAATGGCATTGATGAGAATAGCCTGATTGGGAATCAGGTTCCCGGCATATTTTAGTGACGCAAGAGCCCGGTGGGCGCTGACGCATTTTTTGAGTATTGTTTTTGATTCCAAATCGATGGCTGGAGGAAGAGGCGGAAGGTCGTTGTAGGGTACGCGTCGATCAAATGCCATAAGCTGCTCCGCCAATACTCGTTTTGGATCCCCACAGTCGGTGAGACCCGGCACTGCTTGTTTCAATAACACATTGTGTTTGGGCAAAATTATAGTATTCCCCAGAATTCTTATCTTCCCGAGAGCCCAGCGCAGAATCTCGTTATGGTCTGAGAGTTTTGAATAAGGTTTGTACTCTGTATCTCACGGCGTAGGAAAGATGAAAGTAATGGGCGAGGGTAGCCAAGCCAGGTCAAAGGCGTTAGGTTGAGGGCCTGATCTCGTAGGAGTTCTTGGGTACGCTTCCATCCTTCGCACGTTTTCTGTTTCTGGACTCTCCAAACCACAATCTTTATTGTAGATTGGTTCAAAAATGAACCATATGGAACAAAATTTAATCAATGAAATCGTGGCACTCCTCATCAAAGAGGATCTTCATACGCGTGCCATTGCCGATAAGCTCAGGAGCAATCATGCCACGGTCCTGCGAAAACTCCGCGATCTCACGGAAAACAACATCGTTGATTTCCGTTTTGAAGGGAAAAACAAAGTTTTTACTCTCAAGAGAACGATTGAGGGGAGGAATGCTGCAATGATTGCTGAAATCTATAAACTGTCCTCAATCGTGAGCACATACCCGGTTTTGCGGGGAGTTTTTCAGGCTATCCAAGACATGCCGGAGGTCCCTCTTGCCATCCTGTATGGAAGCTACGCAAAAGGCCTTGCAACAAAGGGAAGTGATATCGATATCTACATCGAAACATCTGATTCACAAAAGAAGAGACAACTTGAGCAGAAGCACTCGTCACTGAGTGTGAAGATCGGGGTGTTTGACACAAGAGACCTGCTCATCCGGGAAATAATGAAAGACCATGTTATCATCAGGGGCGTTGAGGTGTACTTTGACAAGAACGGGTTTTTTAAAGAAACTGCATAAGGAGGGCATTCTCCAGTTGGTTGCTCCCAGCGAAGAAATGAAAATTGCCTACCTGAGGAAGTCTGAAAGTCATTTTATATCAGCGAGACTGCTGCTTGAGAACGATCTTTTCGAGCAGTCTGTGTCAATGGCCTATTACAGCATGTACTACGCTGTCCTGGCGCTTTTCTTCGCCACGGGAATCAAATGCGAGAATCATACCGCTGCAATAATCCTGCTTCAGGAGGTTTTCGCCATTAACAATACCGATCTGGAATATGCAAAGACTGAGAGGATTGACAAACAGTATTATGTTACCTCTACACCGGTCCGCGACGATGTGGTTGCACTTATTCAAACGGCTGAATCGTTCAATGCCGAAGTCCTTGATGTCATTGACCGGCTGACAACGGAGAAAACGGAGAAATTCCGGAAAAAATTCCAAAACCTGATCTGATCATTGATAAAGAAGGCAGGATTTTCCGACAAGGAATTTGAACAATTATGGTAAGAGGTTTATATGGAATATACAATCCTGATCCATAAGGCAGAAGAGGGCGGATTCTGGGCCGAAGTTCCGGCTCTCCCGGGATGTTTCTCGCAGGGTGAGACCGTGGAAGAGACGATCGCGAATACCAAAGAGGCAATCGGACTTCACCTCTCCTGTTTGAAGGAAGATCATGAAGAGATACCGGTAGAAGATGAGGTTATTATCAGCCGTGTCCGTGTCGAAACAGTCGCAGTTTGAAAAATCTGTACTGCCTCTCGTATTGAGATCGTATCCAATTCTGCCAAAACAACGAGTGCGCTATATTTTAGAATATTGAGGGCCTGATCTCGTAGGAGTTCTTGGGTACGCTTCCATCCCTCGCACGTTTTCTGTTTCTGGACTCTCCAAACCACAGTCCTTAGTGTGGATTGGTTCAAAAATGAACCATATGGAACAAAATTCAATCAATGAACTGGTGGCACTCCTCATCAAAGAGGATCTTCATACGCGTGCCGGTCCTGATACGTTAACGGTTGATCGCTGATTTTTCACCTCGCTAAAAACACCCTGTCAACCGCCAACGTATCAGACTCTCAAAAACAGCTGATCGCGAGCACGGAAAATATGTCGAACGGATCGACACATCACCAAAACGTGTCGAAAAAAACAACCATTTTCGACATATTCACGGCTCGGAAAGTACCTTCAGGAGAGCGGGATGAATAAACACGTTCTCGCGTCCGGCTTGTTCACTCGGTCCGGCACCGGGTACGCTCCCATCTATATTCTTTATTCTTCACACTTGAACTCAATATCGTCCCCCATATGTTTGGATCCCCAGTCACAGAGCTCGTCAAGAATAGGGATGAGGGACAATCCTGTTTCCGTGAGTGAATATTCCACTTTCGGCGGTACCTGGGCGTAAACTTTTCTAATAACGAGACCATCTCGTTCAAGTTCACGAAGTTCTTTTGTCAGCATCCTCTGGGTGATCCTTGGCTGGACCTTGTCGACGATCTGGTTGAACCGCAGCGTCCCGTCCTTAAGCGTGTAGATGACCAGCGGTTTCCATTTACCCCCGATCACATCCAGGGTTGCCTCAATGGGCCAGCTGTATTTGTATTTTTTCGGCGTGGTTTCCATTAGTATCAAACCTGTAAGTATGTCACATCTTTGTTTGTACCCACTATTTATGTCATACATTCTTGATATATACTATAGTAACACGGACGATACTGTCTGAATCACGTGAAGGAAGAAATCAATGAAAGATGGTGCAGCACGGTTTGTGACGTGGAAGAGATCGATGGAGACAGCATCAGCTATCCCGGCTACCGAGGTCAAAAACCGTTCTCATCCCAATGTGGTTCTCGCGCTTATCCTTGCCGGCTATCTGATGATCGTCCTCGACATAGCCATCGTCATTACCGCCTTACCGGAGATGCACACAACTCTTGGCTTTACAGATACCGGACTCTCCTGGGTGCAGAATGCCTATCTGCTCACGTTTGGGGGTTTGCTCCTTCTTGGTGCACGGTCCGGGGACATTCTTGGCCGCCGCCGTATGTTTGTTATCGGGATTGCACTTTTCACTCTGGCATCGCTCACCGCCGGTACAGTGATGCTTGCCTTCGCACTTGTGATAGTAATAGTGTTAATCGTACTGCCCCGCACTATGCAGGGTGACGTTCAGGTTTCAGAAGTTAAAGGAGTGTAAAAATGAAAGTATTACTCGTAAACGGAAGCCCACATAAGAAGGGCTGCACATGGACTGCTCTTTCTGAAGTTGCAAAAACCCTGAAGAAAGAGGGTATCGAAACGGAAATTTTCTGGATCGGCATAAAGCCGCTTGCCGGCTGTACTGCCTGCAAGTCATGTGCCAAGAACAGGCGCTGCATGTTTGACGACACAGTCAACGAGTTCCTCGATCTTGCGGAGGGTGCTGACGGATTCATCTTCGGGTCTCCGGTACATTATCGCCGCAGCATCCGGTGCAATGACCTCCTTCATGGACCGCGCCTTTTATACCAACATGCTGGCAGGCCGGCAGGTGTTCTACCTGAAACCGGCAGCCGCAGTGGTGTCCGCACGGAGGGCAGGGACGACTGCCACCTTTGACCAGCTCAACAAGTATTTCACCATCTCGGAGATGCCCGTTGTCTCGTCCCGGTACTGGAACATGGTTCACGGGGTAAAGCCGGAAGATGTGGAGAAGGACAAAGAAGGCCTGCAGACCATGCGCATCCTTGCAAGGAACATGGTGTTCTTCCTGAAGTGCAAGGAAGCAGGTATTAAGGCCGGTGTACAGCTCCCGGTGCGGGAAGAAACCGTTTTCACGAACTTTATCCGGGATTAAAGGAGGACAGTATGGCCGCAAAAAAACTACCTGAAGATGCAATCTTTCCCAAAGGGACGAAGATTGCTGGAGAGCAGATCGCAAATGAGCATTTCATCGGAACCGCTTGGTTGGGTATGCTGGTCAAGGATGACAGCACGTTCCATTGTCCCATTGGCAATGTAACGTTTGAACCCAGGTGCACGAAACAACTGGCACAAACATCCCGGCGGGCAGATCCTGTTAGTCACGAACGGCAAAGGATATTCCCAGGAAGAGGGTAAGCCAGTGCAGGTTATTCGAAAAGGTGATGTTGTAGCAGTTCCTCCCAAGGTGAAACACTGGCATGGTGCTGCGCCGGATAACTGGTTTACTCATATTGCGATAATGCCTAATTCGCAAAAAGGGGACGCGGAATGGCTGGAACCCGTAACGGATGAAGAATATCGGAGAATCGATTAATGGATTAAACCACCGTTGAATGAAAAGGGGGAAAATGAACGTAAATAATGCAAAATGCCTGATCGCGTATTTTTCGCGTGCAGGAAACAATTATGTCGGCGGGAATATCGTAAACCTCCCGGTCGGCAACACTGAAGTCGTCGCAAAGATGCTCCAGGAAATGACCGGTGGTGATCTGTTTCACATCGAACCGGTGAAGGCATATCCCAAAGAGTATACAGAAACCACCGATGTCGCAAAAGAGGAACTTCGCACTAGTGCCAGGCCGAAGCTTACCGGCCATGTGGAAACCATGGCGTCGCATGATGGTGTGTTCCTCGGTTACCCCAACTGGTGGGGAACAATGCCGATGCCGGTGTTTACGTTTCTGGAAGAATATGATCTTTCTGGAAAAACGATCATCCCGTTCTGCACGCACGAGGGAAGCGGCTTGGGTCGGACTGTTACGGATATCAGAAAAACATGCCCACAATCAACCGTCCTTGAAGGTCTTGCCATCCGGGGCGGCGATGTTAAAAATGCACATGATCAGGTAGCCGGATGGCTGAAGGACATCGGAATAGTCGGAAAAAATAACAAATCGGGTTGAACGAAAAAGGTGAATGACCATGTTATACAGGAAAATGCCAAAGAACAGAGACGAACTTTCCATCCTGGGATTCGGGTGTATGCGTCTCCCCGTCAAAGAGGATGGCTCGATCGATGAAGAACGGGCAAAGAAGCAGGTACGTTACGCAATCGACCATGGCGTAAACTATGTTGATACCGCCTGGCCCTATCACATGGGCGCGAGCGAGCCGTTCGTGGGCCGTGCCCTTGCCGACGGGTACCGCGAAAAAGTAAAACTCGCAACAAAACTCCCTTCCTGGCTTATCGAAAAGCGTGAGGATATGGATACGTTCCTCAATGCCCAGCTGGAGAAGCTCCAGACCGATCACATTGACTATTACCTTGTCCATGCGCTCGTCGGTGAACTGTGGGATACCGTGAAGAATCTGGGTGTGACCGAGTTCCTCACCAAAGCCAAAGCCGACGGTCGCATCAGGAACACCGGGTTCTCCTTCCACGGTGCAGCAACAGATTTCAGCCGGATCGTGGACGCCTATGACTGGGACTTCTGCCAGATCCAGTACAACTACTTAGACGAGAAGAACCAGGCAGGTACGGCCGGCCTGGAATATGCCGCCTCAAAAGGTCTTGGCGTCGTCATCATGGAGCCCCTCCGGGGAGGGAACCTGACAAGGACCGTGCCTGCAGCGGTGCAAAAGATCTGGGACGAATCTCCGAAAAAGAGAACCGCTGCAGAATGGGCGCTCCGCTGGATCTGGGACCATCCGGAGGTTACGGTTGTCCTCTCCGGCATGAATGAGGAGACACAAATTGAGGAGAACCTACGGGTAGCCGGTGAGGCGTACCCGGGTTCCCTGACAAAAGCCGAACTGCAGCTGGTGAAAAGGGTAGAGAAGAAATATCGCGAGCTGATGAAAGTCGGCTGTACCGGCTGCCAATACTGTATGCCCTGCCCGTCCGGAGTCAACATCCCGCTGTGCTTCGAGCACTACAACAACCTGACCCTGGCTGACAACCCCGATGGGGAAAAATTCATGTACGCTGCACGGCTGGGCGGCGCTGTCGCACTCGGGACGCCGGAGTTTGCATCCCTGTGCGTCCAGTGCGGGCAGTGTGCTGAAAAATGCCCCCAGCACATCGACATACCGGTAGTGCTCGAATCCGTTGTGCAAGAACTTGAAGGACCCGGCTTTGAGGAGAGGGTGGCTATGGCAAAGCAGATGTTCAAGCAGACGTAAAAGCGAGGACGATTCGCGTCAGTAATTAATGCCACGTATCTCATCTTTGATGTGCAGGAGGAATGATACCTTCTATGAGAAATAGCGCGCTGGTTTTAGGAGGGTTGAGGGTCTTGATCAAGGTTTGTAGGCTATATCCCGGTGAGAAAAGTAAGGGCGAGGGTAGCCAAGCCAGGTCAAAGGTTCAGGGTCACATAACGGGACCTGGGTTCTGTTACATTAGTGAGGGATTGGATATGTTATCAGGAATTGGAAAGTTGATAGTCCCCTAACAAGTTAACAGAGCCGACAGAACCATTCGTCACTATACGATGATCATTAATCTTCGGATATGATCAAATTGTGGATCTTGTGCTCAAGCGGGGTGTTCTCCAGTCTCTTGACAAAATTCGGGGACTCTTCGTCAACGATAACAATCGCACAGGTGATTCCGTGGTATGCGGCATCGATGACACCTTCGGCCGATCCAAAAAAAAGATCGGGGGTCCTGCCAATGGATTTCAGTGCAACTGATGCTTCGACCCCGACAGCCGCGGTTAACCCGGCCATTCCAACGATCTTTTTGAGTTTATCCTTCCTGACATTTTTTGAACCCCCGCGCTGGATCCGGGGCACTATGCAGACGTGGATAACCCCCTCTTGATGTTCGATTATCCCATTCACATCGAAAATTCCCACGTCATCGTTCTTCTTTGCATCCGCATAGACCGTTGCTGTCGCCGACGTCGGGTTCTTCCCCGCATAGAGATATCCGTCCTTCATATAAAGACCGGCGATATCCCCCTTATTCATGTCATCGGCAGCAATTGCAGTCCATACCGAGACATGCTTGATGATATCGCGCCGGATATGCCGGACATATAATTCCAGGGTAGCTGCATTCTCCATGACCCATGCCATCCCGGTCTTGGTGACCGCATAATTGCTCCGGCCGCTCACGGCTACCATACCCTCGTCAACCAGATCGCGGATATATTCAGAGACTGCCTGCGGTGTCATGCCAATCTTGTCGGCAATCTCCAGCTGGCGTACAGCCGGCTGGCGTTCGGCAATCTCTACAAGAATCTGGAAGCGCGAGACATCGCCCTTGCTCCGCATAAGGAAGGGTAGGGGTCCCTTTGTATCCTGAGTCAGTCTGCATCAGCTCCGGCGTCTTATGTACCAGGAAAAAGAGTGACGACCGGGAGCTGATTATTCTTTCGGAGTATCCTCATACCGGTTTATTTTTCCCGGAGTATTTTGTATATCTGGCTGCCCCGCCAGATTTTCCCCACGGTTCTGTGTTCTTTAGTTTTCCCGGTTTTACTCCTGTGAGCCGATATAAGTCCCGACGCAATGCCTGAAAAGTTTCTTTATCAAAATGTTCTAAAATTATCGACACGAAGAATGAGTTACCGTTTTAATAGAAGGTTTTATTTACTTTTATCAAGTAAAATTGATTGAGTAAAAATGGTTGAAGACATTGCCAAGAAAAAGCAAAGCTTTTATCATTCTATAATTAGTCTGAACCGAAAAGAAAAACTCACTATATTTGCGCTCTATGTCACCCTCACGGTTCTCAGTGTGATTGCATTCATTCTGACATCCTATATAGGACAGATCTATCTCGTTTTAGGAGGGTTTGGGGTCATGTCCTTTGTTCTTGGTCTCCGCCATGGCGTTGACGCTGATCACATTGCTGCCATCGACAATACCACCCGTAAGTTGCTGCAGGAGGGCAAACGCCCGATAACGGTGGGCACGTGGTTCTCCATCGGTCATTCGGTGGTAGTGGCCCTCATGGTCCTTGCATTGGTTTTCGCTGCAAAGGCCATCTTGGGCACTGCTATTGAGACTGGCACTGATGCTCTCAGTACCCTAATCTCGGGAGTATTCCTATTCATCATTGGATTTATCAACGTCATCATTGTCATGGATACCTATAAGATCTTCAAGGGCCTGAAGAATGGCACGATCAGCCAGGCCGATCTTGACTGCGAGCTGAGCAAAAAGGGGTTCATGAACACTCACTTCGGCTGGCTCTTCAAGGTAATTGAAAAACCCTACCAGATGTTTGTCGTGGGATTCTTGTTTGGTCTGGGCTTTGACACAGCAACCGAGACTATGCTTATCGGTGTCAGCGTTGGTGCTGGTGTTGCGTCCAATGTACCGTTATGGGCGATTCTTACCCTGCCGTTTGCTTTTGCGTGTGGTATGATTATTACCGATTCAACAGACGGTATAAGTATGCGTCTGGCCTATGGCTGGGCTTTCCAGCACCCTATACGCAAGGTATACTATAACCTGACAATCACCATCATGTCGGTTATGGTGGCATTCGTCATCGGTGGCATCGAACTCATTCAGGTTCTTTCTACGGAATTCAACTGGACCGGGTCCTTCTGGGACGGGTTGAACGCTCTCGACTTCGAGACTTTAGGCTTTGGGATCGTGGCCCTTTTCGTGCTCTCCTGGCTGGTTTCTATAGTCTACTACCGGTACAAGGGATTCGAGAAGGAGTTTGATAGTACACCTACGGGTGACTGTATTCCCTCCCAGGGATTCTGGGAGTAACTATTCTCCGATAGGAATTTTTTTTAGCCGCTTCTCTTTCATTTTTCGAATTTTTTTGGCAGTCCTGGCAATAATGCAATTGCCCGGTTGCATCAATGTATGCTTATATTAATACTAGCACATCGCTTAGACCTTTCTAAAGAAGGGGGCGCACGTAGTTATGGTCTGTAAGAGACAGGTAGCAATCGTCGTCGGTCTGGCGTTAGTGTGTATAGGATGGGTAATTTTCCGGGCACCGGCATATTTTGTGATGAGTCTATTTTTTACCATTGCAGGAGTGGTAGTGCTGATTACCGGTGTTGTCACGTTTTTTATTCCGGATATCGGAAAGATACTTGGATAGACTGGCTGACATGGCTCTGGTAACTTGGACTGGGATCATCAACTTTCTCACCTCTGAAAAAATATGCGATCCCTCAACAAGTTAACAGAACCTTATCCAGCAAAACCTAGAAAACAATATCGAAAATAATATCGTATCCTGATATAATTAGGCAGATATGCAGGGGCGTGTAGTCTTCCTCCTCCTCATTATCTGCATTGGGGTACTATGTGCCGCTGGATGTACGCGCACGGGATCTGCGAACGTTATCCCTCAGGTAACTACGGTAATATCATCACCTCCACCACAGATCGTTTGTACGACAGTGCTTCAGACCTCAACACCAACACGAATTCCAACGTCAAACTCGACAGGTACATCAGCATCCTTCCATTCGGCCGGTGCACTGTACACCGAGAGCGTCGATCTGGCAAACGCCGGGGATTATCAGGATGCACTGAACGCTGCCGATGCGGCACTTGCAGATAACGTCAGTTCTCTCATACCCATTATTCAAGCCAACCGGGCGGGGATCCTCGTGGAACTGGGCCGCTATGATGAGGCGATTGCCGCAGCAAATGTGGCGATCAACACTCCCGGGAACCTGCCCACTCTGCGTTCCATCGCATATTACAATGAAGCAAATGCCCTGGAGGCGCTGGGAAGAAGTGCAGAGGCCAATGCGGCATACGCAAATGCGTCTGAGCTGAACCCGACACTGAAACATCCATAATGCACTCCGGTGGTGCTGGTGCATCAACGGGACTTAACGGAAATGACATCTCGGAACACTTTAATGTCGAATATATAAACGTCCCGCAGATGGATCCTGATACGTTAACGGTTGATCGCTGATTTTTCACCTCGCTAAAAACACCCTGTCAAACGCCAACGTATCAGAACCACTTCAGGAGAGCGGGATGAATGAACACGTTCTCGCGTCCGATTTTCCGTGATTCCAGTACGCCAATCTCTTCAACGCAGGGGCATCCCTCTCTCTGATTAACACTCAGGTGCTGGAGAAATCGTTTTTAACCACGAAAACCTGCCGTTTCCCATCCTGGTATTTCTTCAGCTTCCCCATCTCCCACAGGAAAAGAAGATCGGTTCGTGCGGTAGGTAACGAGACTTTGTACGTACCGGCAATCTCACTGGTCGTATAGGGCCGTGTCGGGTGCCGGATGAATGCCCGGAGAATGTCCGCCTGCCTGAAGGAGAGTGCAGGAATCTGCTCAACAAGACCCAGGGATTCTGCTTCTTCCTCGTTCCTGCGGATAAGGTACTGTCTGAGGTCTTCCAGCGCCCGGCTGATGACAGGGATATGGAAATCGATGAAATAGGTCATGTCGTTGCTGTCGGTCCCGGTCAGCTGGTATGCCCGTAGGTACTGGGCCGGAGCATGGACAACGTGCCGCGAGAGCGGGAGATACTCCAGCAGATCGTAGTGGTGTTTGAGACAGAACCAGGAGAAGAGCGCCCGGGCCGTCCTGCCATTGCCGTCACTGAACGGGTGGATGTACCCGATGAGGAAGTGAAGGATAATCGCTTTAACGACCGGGTGGATGAACTCGTCATCTTCATTCGCGAAGGTGATGAGGTCATCGATCATTGCCGGGATCTGTGCACAATCCGGGGGGAAGTCATAGATCTCCGTCGGGTCAGCCGTGCCAACGACGATATCATTGCAGGTGCGGAAGTCTGTCCCGTCGTCCTCGCTCTCCAGCGTCCCCTTTGTGATCCCGTGGTGGATCTCACGGATGAGTTCGCGGGACAACGGCTGGTCCCGCAGCTCCTTGAGACGGAGGATCGTACGGTAGGTGTTGACGATCATCCGCTCAGACGTATCCTTCGGCTTCCTGCCTTCCCGCAGGATCTTCTTTGCCTCAGGCCGGGGTGTCGCCGCTCCTTCGAGCTGGCTGGAAGCAATGGCCTCTTCCATCAGGGAGTTGATGAGGCATTGTTTCTTGTTTTTCTCGCTTGGGAATTCCCCGAAAAGCCAATCGAACGATGCGGGAGATGCCTTGTCGATGAGATGGAGCGGTTTCTGGAATTTTTCCGGGGTAGAGAAGAGGAAAATCTCACTACCAATCCTGAGTTCGCGGTACTTTGCGCCGCGGATGGTGCGTATCACGTACCAGAACGTGATGGGATCGTACGGGAGTTTCTTTCGCCGGAGGTCGTCCCAGTGGATATACGCCTGCTCGTTGCATTTCCGGATCAGCCTGCGTATTTCCTGCGCTTCTTCATTTTGCTGGTTCACCCGGGAGGTAAGGTCATTATAGCTCTCATGATAGGGCGGCCACGATGTGCTAAAAACCGGCGGCCTCTGAGGTTTTTTCATCCTGCACCTGACCTCATATTGGTTAATATCGGGTAATATCTGCAAATATGTGTAAATATCGGTAACATTTTTAGGTACTCACAGATGTTGACCCCGGAGGCTAAAAAAGATTCTCCAAACGTGCCGGGAAATTGTCCGGGAACAGGTCGGAAGTGGCCACGCCAACCGCTTTTTTTACCCGACCGCACAGATTCGCGGTGCTTTTATAGCTCTGTGATGAACAAAGACCGCCTGGTCCCGGTTTATTTCGTCTCTGCCACCGTGAGGGCAGTGTTTTCGAAAAGGCGAAGCGCCATCCCATCTCTGATCTCAGGTGAATCCGGAGTGCAATTCATTCACCCGTTATGGCGCTCAGAAATTCAGGGTACTTTCAGGGTTTTCACGCCGCATTTCCAGATTCTGCCTCGTTTCAGTCTCCATTAATACGGGAATCATGCCGGTTAATTCGGGGTATCAGTGCCCGGAGGACTCGGTCCCAATAATGCGGGCCACTCGTCCCCCGTGTCCATGAGCCGGACCCAGACACTGTGGGGATGTGTCAGGGCATTGGTCAGGATATCCTTGACAACGGCCAGATTCTCTTTGATGGGCTTACCAAACAGGATTAAAC
Organism: uncultured Methanoregulaceae archaeon; assembly: GCA_963737635.1. Classification (GTDB taxonomy): domain Archaea; phylum Halobacteriota; class Methanomicrobia; order Methanomicrobiales; family Methanospirillaceae; genus Methanoregula. The sequence goes on along the minus strand of CAVTTL010000001.1, from coordinate 1,611,342 downwards.
AAAATACCCATTCATGAAAAAATGATCATCGTCACATGAACCGACGAAAAAGAGAGATTTATTCAGTTTCCGGCGTTACTACTTTTTTTGGCCTTCCGCGCTTGCGTTTGGGACCATCGGCAGGTTTTATCTCATTAGTTTTGATTTTGCGTGGTCTGCCCCGGGGCCTCTTCTCTTTCTGTTCGATTTTTTCGTCAGTTTTGATCGTGCGCGGCCTTCCTCTTTTCTGTTTCCCACCGCCGGCAAGGGATTTTGATGGTTTTTCATCGGGAATTACTTTCATTTTTCCATCGTGAACAAATTTTAATAAAACCTTCTCAATCTCGTTGCTAAAGGCCTTATTTAATTCAGAAAAATCACGTGGGGATATCTGATACATGTTTTTTAAAAAGGCTATAGTAATATAAATTATTTTGCCACATAGGGATCCGTTTGCGGCGGCGGTTGATTTAATATAATCAACAAGAATGGGTGATCAACGGTAAACGCAAAATAACATTCGAAAACCCGGTTGGGCTTTCTGGTTCCGGGACATCATCCGGTTCGTATAACTGCCGAGACCCCCAAGTCTGAAAAATTACTGCCCCCTCTTCCGGTCCACACCTACCATACTGCAGATCCCTATCGCACCAACCGCCACAACCCCGCTAAATCCCGGCCTGAGTCGTCCGGGGTGTCGTGCTCTGCGTTCCCGCTGCCGTGGGAAGCGGCTGGCGGAGATCCCTTTGCATAAAACAGATAAACAGGCAGGTGTAAACGCATGGTAATGAAAATCACGGTGCAGGTAGTCCGGGAAGACGATGGGAGGTTCTCCGTCTTTGTCCCGGGGATGCCGGGCTGCATGGCTCAGGGGAACACGGAGGAGGAGGCTCTCCAGAGTATGAAAGAGCTGATCCCCGAATACCTTGAAGTCAGAACCCAGGAGGCCGCAAAATCCCTCCAGCACGTTAAGGAGATTCAGGTTGTCGCATGAAACATCCCGTAATCTCCGGGCTGGAGATGATCAAGGTTCTCCGCCGTAAGGGCTGGATCGTCTTGAGAAAGACCAAAACCGGCAGTCATGTGATCATGAAAAAAGAAGGAAACCCGGAGCATCTTGCGGTCCCCGCTGCATGATGATCTCACCGTTGGGGTGATCCATCACTGTATTGTGGTCGCAGACCTGAAAGAAGACGATTTCTGATTTTTTCTGACCTTTTTTTTATAACGCACCTCTGTCTATCGGTCATAGAGGTGGCTTGTTGAACGTATGTAGCAAGGAATCCGTCTGAACTTCAACCGGCTCTTGAACATCATAAAGTGAGAACCTTAACTCCCGAAAATTTATATCCTTTTCTTCCGGTCCACACCTACCATACCGCAGATCCCTATCGCACCAACCGCCACAACCCCGCCAAACCCCGGCTGTGTCGGGGAAGGGATGGCCGTGGTGACTGGCACCATCGTACCAGGCAGTGCAGCGACCGGATCGGTGCCGGCCGGGACAGATGGTACCGGGGACGTTATCGGTGCAGCCGTGGCGTTTGCTTCGAGAATATTGAACAGTGCCGTCCCGTTTGTGGTGGGGTCATCCACTGCTTTGGCGGTTACGAGATACTCGTCCGGCTCGAACGTGGATGCATCGACATCGAACGAGACCTGGTTCAGTCTATGGGAACCCGGGGTAACTGCCACCGTGCCGGATGCACCGCTGAATTCGTCATCCTCGGTCTTGTTCGTGTCGGTCGGCACGAATGACGATGAATAGATCGTAAAGAGGACGTTGTCATCTACCGCAAGGTTTGTCTCGCCGGTGATGGTGAACGTGTCGCCAACCCGGTGGTCGCCGATCGGGTTGATGGTGATGTACGGCGTCTCTACCCGGAACGGGAGCGTGGTGTAGGTATCGTCAACATTCGCGCTACTGAGCGCCTGTACCAGTGCCTGTGCAGCGTTGGGTCCCTGCAGGGCGCCAGGACCGAAAAGGGCGAAGTCTGTGGTACAGTTGTGCAGTTCCATATCACCGTCAGAGTCTGCGCTCGGGAATTGTCCCGGGCTGATGGGGTTGTCGGTGTAGACAACCGAGGTCTGGCCGGTGTCTGCGTTCTGCGGTGGCGGAACTGCCTGAACATCGAACACACCGTTCTCCATGGGGTGCTGGACGACGACGAAGTACTGGCCGTTAGCTCAGGTCCGAAGTGACTGCTCCTTCTATTTCGTACGAGAACGATCCATCTGATGCCACGGACTGCCGGTTGACCGATGCAAAGTTTTTACCGAAGATCCAGACCTGGACGCCCTGCGATGGATTCCCTTCTGCTGTGCCGGTAATGTATAAGTCGTCACCCTGGGCGATAGTGGACGGGGAAGCGGTTGCGCTGACGAACGGTGCCTTAAGGATGATCGAGACCGTGCCGTATGCCACATTAGCTAAGTTATTCGCATCGTTGGGTTCGCTGACAGCATAGACAGTATAGGTACCTGCGTCGAGAGCGACGTTACTGGTACCCCACTCCCATGACCAGGTGTTGTCACCGAGGACGTTAACCTGCTGGAACGTGCCTGGATTGTTGTTGGTAACTGGATACTGTGCTGGAGCGTTCATCCCGATTTGGGCACCATTGGTGGCCAGGTTGGGACCAACGATGAACAGGTAGGTGGTCTGGGATTCGGTGTTGGTACCGGAGAACTGTACCTCTTCGCCGAGGTAGTAGCTCTGTGAGCCGGCGGCAACGATAGTGACTGCACCCTTCTGGACCTGCACGTTAACCTCATCATACTTGTAGTTGTGGTTCGCGGAGGTTCCGAAGTCCTGCTCGACACGGATGGTGTACTGCTGAGCCTTTGTCCAGTTGGTCGTCGACCACTGAACCGTTCTCGTACCGGTCTGGTCGAGAGACACGTTGGCGTATTCAAACGTACCGTTGCCGATTGCAGTTGCGTCGACACCGGAGGCCGTTGCTGGGTTTTGGAATGATCCAATATCATTGCCGTGGGCAACGTCGTTCCAGATAGAGACACCGTACTGGGTTACGTAGGCACCGTTGTCGGCGACCGGGTTGTACGGGTTGTTAGCCGCGGGAATGCTGGTCGTGTTGATCGGGTCAAATACGACGTTTGCCTGGTTCGCGGTGATGTACGGCGGCTGGTTGTCGTAGTTACCATTCATGGTGCTGGTTCCCTTGATCCACAGGTGGTAGATACCATAGGGCTTGCCCGTGATCGTAACTGAGAACGCCTTGCTGCGGACAACGGAGTTGACGTTGGCCGAGATCGCGACCGTGTTGGACGATAGGGTAACTGTTGCGGGCTGGCTTACCGTCTTACCGGTATAGGTTGCGCCACCGTTCAGGTAGTTATCGTACATCCCGTTAAGTCTGGACTGGGCGACAACAGTGTACACACCAGCTGGGTAGGCCAGCTGACCGCTTGAATCGGTTGCGGCGGAATTCCATACATAGTTGATGTTAAAGCCCGCGCCGGAGGTAACTGGAACTGCTCCGCCAACTGTACCCCAGAACCACAGTGCTGAGCTCACATTCTGCGAGGTAATGCTCGCGGTATTTGAAGCTCCATTTGCTAAGGTGGTGTTAAACAGCGAAGTATACGTGTTTCCGGTAGGTACTGTGTACCTTGATATCTATGTTACCGATTTGGGCGGCGCCAGGAATAACATCCTGACTACGCTTGGTCGGGTCGAGTGCACTCTGCAGGTTCGTGTTGATACGGAAGGTAAGGTTGTCACCCTGGATAGCAGTGCCGCCGGTTACGGCGGTTGCGGTGGTTTCATCCCATACATCAACACTGACGCTCGGATCCTGGACGTTGAAGACTGCACCAGTAACGGTGTCGCCTACGCTAGTAGAAGTAACGCCGTACCAAGGTCCAGTATAGGCGCCAAAAGAAGCCGAGGAGATATAGTACGAACTGTTGGTGATGGAACTCAACGGAATAGAGACCGTCGGTGCCGTAGTGCCTACGACTGCGGCCGGTGACCACCAGCCAATGGCGGTATCACCATGGGTGTATATCGGACCCATGGCATTGGTAACATTCAGTTGCTGTTCTCCAATATACACTACTGCGCCCTGATTGATCGTGTTGTTGATATCGTAGTAAGTTGCCGATACCGGCAGTACTGCGACAAGCACCAACGCGACGTTACCGTATCAAGCATTTACCCACCACAATTTGAGAGGCAGTACTGCGACAAGCACCAACGCGACGAGTGCAATAAGTGCAATCGTTAATCGCGTACGCATTCGTTTTCCTGCAACGTCATTACCTCATACTTTTCAAGCCGGGAACTACCGGCAAGCTCTCATCCTTCGCATAGCCCCTGTTTTCGCGATATTTTGCAATGGGCAGTTCTTATTCCCCATCTCCTGATGACTCAGTGCCAAGGATGCGGGCAACGCGTCCTACGCGTCCGTCCCGGAGCCGGACCTTGATACCGTGGGGATGTACTGCGGAATTTGTCAGGATATCCTTCACGGTACCTCGTGTCACTTTTCCTGTACGCTGGTCTTCCTTGAGGATTATATCGACAATGCAGCCGGGGGATATATCGCCCCGGCGTTTTCCACCGGTTCGAGAATCAGAATTTTTATCCATGCGAATCAGAAATACCCCTTTCAAACAACATATTGACGTGTCTCAAGAATTACCGGTGTAGCGAAAAAATTATGATACTGAGGGCATATCGTACGAGCCGATGCCGGATTCAATCCAGCCAAGAGTAGTCACCCATCCATGGTAGCCGCCATGCAGCGTCAGCATAGTGATCTGGTTCTGGTACTCGTTGGATTCCGGTTTAAAGATCGTCCATGCATTTGTCCCGGAGATGCTCGCACTGATGCTCACGGTTGCAGAAGCTGGAGCAGTATAATCGGCATAAGTGCTGGTGGTATACTGGTAACATACCGGTGTGCTACCGGGTTGTATATCACCGGATGGACAGGAGACCGCATGAAGCCCCTGGACCGGGCGGAATATGGCCGCATGTTCAACCGGCGAACCCGTGTCGATATAGGCGGGTGCTGACACATTCACGCCGAGCGTGATAACGGTCGTCTGTGTGCTCCCGTTGATGGCAGGCTGCCCGATCTTTCTGGCAGAAACTTTCAGAAGCGTCGCCTTACCAGTACCATACAGCGTCAGGTTCCAATCTGCAGGAACCCCGGAAATCTCCTGGCTGCTGATCTGGGCAACCACCGGTGAGTTCCCACCAGAATTTGCGGGAACCGGTAAGAAAAGGGTTACATTTGACAGCAGGTCGTCAGTCGAAATGGTACAGGTATACTGATAGGTCCCGGTAAGCGAATTCCGGTATGCCGTGTCCACATACGAGAAATAGGAAACAAAGGCAACGAATAATACCAGAATGATGATGAAGAGTCCCAGAGCGATTTTGATGATCTTATCCATAATCTCCCCCGTGGCGCTGAGTCCACTGCACTCATTTCGATATCAGAGCGTCCCTGTTTTTCCAGCGCACTAGAATAGTATTCCCGGACGCAGCAGAAAAAACATTGTATGTACAATGGTGTGCCAGCCGGTCTTTCGCAAAAAAACAGCATGACTATATGATCCGGTGCCGATCATATCTGCATGCAGCGTCGTCCTGACCTCGTTCTCGCAAATGTCCAGCTCACAGAAGGACGCAGTGCAGATATCACGATCCGGGACGGCCGCGTCATCCATACCGGTACAGGGTCACCGGCCGACCTGAGAATAAACTGCACCGGCCTTTTTGTCCTCCCTGCAGCCGTCGATGTTCACGTCCATATGAGAGGCAGGAGCCAGTCGGCAAAAGAGGACTGGAAGACCGGGAGCAAAAGCGCTCTTGCCGGGGGGGTGACTGTCGTCGTTGACCAACCCAACACGGTCCCGCCACTCACCACTCCTGACGCATTTTCGGCCCGGGTCCGTGAAGCACAGGAGCATTCCCTCTGCAGTTTCGCGATAAACAGTGGCGTGACCCCGGATACGCCGATAGAAGCGATGTGGGCGAGCGGGGCAATGGCTTTTGGCGAGATCTTTTGTGCCCCTTCGAGTTACGGCGAGGCATTGGATAGCGCAGCACTCTCCCGGGCACTCGGGTGCATCCGGGCTCTTGGGGGCCTTGCCACGATTCATGCCGAAGGGATCACCTCTGGAGAGGACACGGGTCTTGCCGCTCACGATGCCCTGCGGTCACCGGACCGCGAAAGGGAGGCGGTGATCGCCGTACAGGCAGGTAATCCTGACGGGTGCCGGGTTCATTTCTGTCACATGAGCACCGCCGCGGCTCTCGAGGCTGTACAAGGAACCGTAGAAGTAACGCCCCATCATCTCTTCCTCTCCCGCGAAAAGATCCGGGACGATGATCCCCGGTGCAAGGTGAATCCCCCGGTCAGGAGCGAGCGAGAAAGAAAAAAACTCTGGACGCACTGGGACCGTATTGATATCATCGCATCCGATCATGCGCCCCACACAAAGGCGGAAAAAGGACTCCCGTTCCCCCAGGCACCCGCAGGAGTTCCGGGGGTAGAGACCATGATCCCCCTGCTTATGGCCGAAGTTCTTGACAAGAAGATCACCCTCGCCGATCTGATCCATAAAACCGCAACCGCCCCGGCGAATCTCATCGGTATTCCGCCGTCAGGTTTTGCGCCCGGTGACCGGGCGGATTTTGCGCTGTACCCACATGATGAGGTAACCGTGGAGCCGGAACTGCTCCACAGCAAGTGCGGCTGGACGCCGTTTGAAGGATACCGCGCGGTTTTCCCCACAACGGTTATCCGGGGTGGCACTGTTGTGTACCAGGACGGGGAATTTTCCCGGGTGCCTCCGGTCTGGTTTGCCGGAAAAGGATATGTTCCGCACCCATGAGGGGCACCGGATTAGTGAACAGGTTCTCCGTCCCGCACGAAACGCTAAAGACCCTTGAACGACAGATAAGAAAGGGTGCCGATACAGCGCGCCCATAGGTCCCCGGGTGATCGATTGGCAAGCGCCTGGAAATGATCCATGGGACAACCCGGGTGCGCGACAGGCATCGCCCGGCCGAGGGTTTTATCCACCGGTGAAGAACGGCAGCAGCCACTCATGATCCGTGTGCGTTTAAGCCGGGCGACACTTCCTTTACAAAAAGAGGCATTATGTCTACGATGGCAGGTGCACTTCTCGACGATCGTAACGGTACTCTTCTTTCCATCGAGGTTTCCCCCGGTGCAAAACGCGATCTCTTTCCTGCCGGGTATAACGAATGGAGAAAAGCGATCGGATGCCGCGTCACTGCCCCTGCCATAGACGGGAAAGCAAATAAAGCGGTTATTGAACTCATCAGCTCGATAATAGGGTTGCCGGTCTCTGAGGTTTCTCTGGTCTCCGGGCTTACCTCCTCCCAGAAAAGGGTGAAGATCGTGGGTGTCACAAAGGCTCAGCTTATCCAAATTCTATCAGAAAAAGACAGGAAATAATCGCTGATGTAAAGCCAGATGCCCGGGAAAGACAGGCAGTCTTTTAAAGGGTTATCAGAAGTCTCCGAAGCTACACTTTAAGTAATTCCACGTAATATATATATGTTATACCTATGATCAGGCATTTCATCTATCGCATGATACATGGGGGTGCGTTTACGTGTATTCACCGGATACTACCAAGTACCTTATTCACATCAGCCTCACTGCAGAGGGGGTGGTCGAGAAACCTGACGTAGTCGGTGCCATATTCGGGCAGACTGAAGGGTTACTCGGCGAAGACCTTGACCTGCGGGATCTCCAGAGGACGGGACGTGTCGGCAGGATCGATGTCCAGATAACCAGCAAGAAAGGCGAGACGAGTGGAGAGATCCTGATCTCCACCTCCCTTGACCGGGCAGAGACGGCTATTCTTGCAGCATCGCTTGAGACTATCGACCGCGTAGGACCCTGTGTGGCTCATGTAACCGTGAACATGGTCGAGGACATCCGGGTCAGCAAGAGAAAGAAGATCGTCGAGCGTGCCAAGGAAATCCTCATCGAGCGCTTCGATGACGGCACCATTGACAGCGATGAGCTGCTCGACGATGTCCGCCAGACCATACGGGTCGAGAAGATCGGGACGATTGGTGACGAGAAAATGCCGGCAGGCCCTAATGTCCTTGAATCGGATGCAATCATCATTGTCGAAGGCCGGGCGGATGTCATTAACCTTCTCAGGTACGGCATCAAGAACGCCGTAGCAGTAGAAGGTACCAATATCCCCAAATCGATCGTTGAGCTCACGGAGAAGAAGACCACGACCGCATTTTTCGATGGCGACCGGGGGGGAGAACTGATCCTCCGGGAACTGCTCCAGGTGGCAGACATCGATTACGTTGCATTTTCCCCACGGGGAAAGAGCGTAGAGGACATGACCAAAAAAGAGGTTATAAAAACGCTGCGCAACAAGGTCCCGGTCGAATACGTCCGCGATCAGTATTTTGAGGATACCGCTGAACTTCCGGCAGATCTCGCCAGACCATCACGCCAAGGGTCAGATGAGCGCGGCGATATGGGCAGGGGCGGGACCGGACAGAAGAAGCAAAAAGAGAGCACGCTAAAAGCCCCGGTTACCATCCGCGATCATATGGAGGACGTAAAAGGCAAAAGTGTCGCCCGGTTCCTGAATGAGGACATGGGGGTAATCCGGGAGATCCGGTCCGAAGAGATTGAAAAAGCGGTGGAGACGCTGGACGAGCCAGCCGCCGGTGTCGTTGTCGATCGTACCGTCGACCAGAAACTGCTCGACCGGCTGGTCTGGAAAGGGCTCGAATATGTTGCCGCTAAAGATTTCAAAGGAATTATAAAAAGGCCGTTAAACATCCGATTAATGAAAATGAGCTCGTAAAGGTAAGGCCTCACAAATTTATTTATGCAGGGTGTGCACATGTTACACTCTGGAGTGGTACTTTTGCACAAGGAGGAGCTTATCAGCCTGCATAAAATCCTTTACGAGGTCAAGGACTATTTTGAAGAGGCCAATCCTGATCTCAAGTTTTCCCAGTATGGTGCCTTGAAGATTACCCCGTCCCAGATGCATAAGAGCAAACTTGAGCATAAATATGCCATCTTCGTGCTCGGTAACGAGATCGCAAACGCGATGAAAGAGATCGATTATACCTCGTCGTCCCGGATTTCGGCACGGATGAAAGATCTGGCAGAAAAAACCCTCAAGGAAATGGAATACGCCTGAAGTGGCGAATGCTTTTTTATTTCACGTGCTCGGGCGAATAAGAATCTGCCCCGCCGTTTTAAAATCATCGTAGTAAATGCCTTTCCGGGCTTTCTCTTCCGGGGCAAAACGCTAAATCCGAACAGGTAAATCAATCCTGTATGCGATATTTCCCTGATCCGGATCGGGATCTCAACATCGGTGATGTCAACCGGGTTATCGAAGCTGCATTTGCCGATCACGGGAAAGGACTTGTGCAGATGCCGCCGAAAGTCTATATTACCCTGCCCGCCGGGGATTTCCGGACAATGCCGGGTACCTTCCCTCGCTCGGTATGGCTGGGGTAAAGATCGTCAACGTCCACCCGGATAACCCAAAAGTCGGGCTTCCGACGGTAATGGCGCTCACTATTATTCTTGATGTGGCGACCGGGATGCCCATGGCTATCCTTAACGCGACCCGTCTGACGGATATGCGGACCGGGGCAGCCGGGGCAATTGCGGCAAAATATCTGGCACCCAAAAAAGAGTGCGTGCTCGGGGTTGTCGGCACCGGCCGGCAGGCAGAGGCGCAGGTGCGGGCTACCGCACACGAAGTGTCCATTTCAGGCGTCCGGGTATGGGACCGGAACCAGACACATGCCGAGGCATTTGCCGCACGTCTTACCCCCCTTTCAGCAGAGAGCCAGTCTCTCGAAAACGTCTGCGACTGTGATGTTCTTGTCACCACGACGCCGTCCCGGATCCCGATCGTCAAAAGCGAATGGATTCACCCGGGCACCCATATCAATGCCATTGGCGCCGATGCCCCCGGGAAACAGGAACTCGATCCAGCAATCCTGCACCGGGCCCGGGTTTTTGTCGATGACCCGGCGCAGGCGTTCCATTCGGGAGAGATAAATGTCCCGATCAGCAAGGGAATCTACCAGCCGTGGATGATTGCCGGCACCCTGGGGGAAGTGGTGATCGGCAAACGAAAACGCGAAAGCCCCGACGAAATCACAGTCTTTGATTCGACCGGTCTTGCCATCCAGGATCTGGCAATTGCATCGATCGCGATGCGGCAGGCATCAGGTATGGAATTGCCATTTTTGTGAGAATCGCATTCTTTTATGATGGCGGAAGTGATCCGCCCCGGACCCAGCAGGTCAAAATACCCTTAAAAAAATTACTGGTGCTCTTCTGCATATTTTTTCCAGACCTGCTCGCGGTAGACCGGACCGCTGTTGTAGGTACAGAACGGAATTAGTCTGCCATCCGGTGTCGCGTAATGAATGCAGCACCTCTGGACACGCTCAATATCGTAATTATACTTGTCCATGAAATGCATTGTTCCGATGAAAAGCGCGTTCCAGTGGAATTCCCGTAAGGCGTCGAAGTTCTGGCTGATAAGCGTTTTTCCGATCAATTTCCAGAACTCCGCCGTGCTCCCCTTATCGCCTTTCTTGAACGAGGCATGAAGCTCCTTTACGCCTTCGAGAAGAGTGGCATACTTGTTGATAGTCCCGCCCTTCTTGAGTTTGTTTGCCATCTGGTCTATTGCCGCAAAGAGGCTCTCTACATCTACCATCCGGGTCACCGGTACCATACCCTCCTTGGTGACAAAGACATAGGTCGCGGCACCGCAGTGCTGGTGAGCGGTGAACCGCACCTGAGGGCGTCCGGTGTAAGCCTCAACCAGATCCGAAAAAGGAAGCACACAGGGTACCGGGTAAAAATCGGTCTTCTTCAGGACGCCGCCGGTCTGTGTCTCGATGTCCTCAAGAAGCTCCGGGATCGTAATGCGCTCCTTTTCAATATCTTCATCCTTGGCTGCACCGGTAAATGCCACCGGCTGGAAATTCACGCCTCGTACCGTCGAGATGTGATCTGCGGCAAATTTCAGGATTTCGCCGACTTCGTTATTATTCCTGCCGTTGATGATGGTCGGCACCAGTACCACACCAAGACCGGCTTTGCCAAGGTTTTCCAGTGCTTTTAAGTGAATCTTCAAAAAGGGATTGGTTGCAGGTGTAACACCGTCAAAGTGGAGATAGACTGTCGAAAGACCGGCGTCCTTGAGTTCTTGGGCAAGGGTCAGGTTATTTGCTAGTCTAACGCCGTTTGTTGCGATCTGGACCTGGGGGAATCCCACTTCTTTTGCCTTTTTGACGAGCGCGACAAGGTCGTCCCGCATGGTAGGTTCTCCCCCGGAGAACTGCACGGCAGGTGCCGGAACCGGCTTTTCGTTCCGGAGCACCTGCATCATGTTAACAATCTCGTCGAACGTGGGTTCGTATACGAACCCGCATGCGCGGGCATTGGCAAAACAGAAATCGCAGTCGAGATTGCACCGGTTGGTCAGGTCGATATTTGCAAGCAGCGTTCCCGAGTGGTGGTTACTGCAGAGACCACAGGCAGTCGGACAGGTATCTGACGTTACAGGATTCTGGGGATTTGTCACACCACGACCAATCGCATCATAGCGTTCGAACCGGTGGTACATCTCCGGATCCGACCAATAAATATGCCGGAAACGCCCGTGCTCGGGGCATGTCCGCACAAGCCAGATCTTCCCCTCTTCCTCGACAATCTCCGCTTCGAGAACTGACCCACAGACGGGGCAAAGGCTGCGTGTTTTTTTGATCACCATATATTCACCCGATGCACCAAGGACACGACAATCTTTGGCATTTTGAGTAACCTTAATCTTTTTGTCTGCTCTTTATTAGAGGTATTGGAGTGCTACATTATTAGTGCTGAGTCATTCATAATAACGTTGCTTTCGATACTACTTTCCGCGTTCTGGATCATGGTCCCTGCCTATGTCCCAAATCCTGTCGCAGCGCTCTGTGGCGGCGGGATGCCTATAGATCTTAACAAAACGTACTCTGACGGCCGCAGGATCCTTGGCGACGGCAAAACGTACCGTGGTCTCGTATGCGGAGTATGTGCCGGTATCGCCGCCGGGGCAGCGCAGATCTGGCTTACCATCACGTATGGGTGGACGTTTCTCCCACAACAGACGGGAGCTTCCATTGTGATCCTGGCATTTGGGGCACTCCTCGGCGATATGGGAAAGAGTTTTATCAAGAGGCGGCTGGGGAAAGATCGAGGGGCGTCGTGGCCGGTTGCAGATCAGTATGATCTGGTCGTTGGCGCCTTTATCCTAATAGCTGTCTTTGATCCGTCATGGCTCCTTACAAACATAACGCTGCCAATCCTGGTGGTTATTCTGGTCCTGACACCCATCCTTCATCGTGTGGTCAATATTATCGGGTTCCAGATCCGGGTTAAGAAAGAGCCTTGGTGAATTTCCGTGAATGCGCTCGCAGATCTTCTTATCAGGCACAAAGCCATCGAATTTGGCGACTTTACCTTATCGTCTGGTGCAAAAAGCCGGTATTATGTCGATGTAAAAACGGCGGTAACGCACCCCGAATTCCTCTCGGCGATAGCACACGAGATCGCAGAACGATACGAATTTGATGTGGTGGCAGGTGTGGCCGTCGGAGGAGTACCGCTGGCAGTCGCAACCGCGCTCGCTGCGAAAAAACCCTTTGCTATTATCCGGTCAGAAGAGAAAGACCACGGCAAGAAAAATCTGATCATCGGCGAGGTCAAAGAAAAGGTGGTCCTCCTTGTCGAAGATGTCACTACATCCGGGGGATCGGCATTATATGGTATTTCAGTGCTCCGGGACGCCGGTGCGCACGCTGACCGGGTTGTCACTGTTGTCGACCGTGAGCAGGGCGCAGCAGCAGCTTTAAAAGAGCATGCGATCGATCTCTTTCCGCTTGTGAAGGTCAGCGAGATCCTCTGAAGAAAGCGCACACCAAACATAAACCATTTTTAACAAAAGAACCCATGTGATGGATCATGAAGATTCTCGTTATCGGTGGCGGAGGACGGGAACATGCGATCGCGTCTGCACTTTCCCGCACCGGCGAGAATGAGATCTATTCTGTAATGTCACGAAAGAACCCCGGCATTGCCCGCATCTCCCGGAAGATCTGCCTTGCGCCGGAAACGGATCTGGCCCGGATTTCGGCGTTTGCCGGGGAGACCGGCGTCACTCATGCATTTATAGGCCCCGAAGCACCTCTCGAGGCCGGTGTGGTTGACCGACTTTCTGCCTCGGGAGTGGAATGCGTGGGCCCGACAAAGATGGCCGCCCGCATTGAAACAGATAAGGCGTTCTGCCGGAACCTTATGACGCATCATAATATAGGAGGGAACCCCACCTACCGGGTCTTCAATGATACGTCAGGAGCAATCGCGTTTGTCAAGGATCATGACGGCGATCTGGCCGTTAAGCCGATCGGCCTGACCGGAGGGAAAGGCGTCCGGATCATGGGAGAACAGGTGGACCGTGCCGGGGCCATAGCATATATTAAGGAGATTGACGGCGGAGTTGTTCTCGAAGAACGGTTGAAAGGTGAAGAATTCACGCTTCAGGCATTTGTCGACGGTTTCCATATCGTCCCTATGCCGCTCGTGCAGGATCACAAAAGAGCATTTGAAGGAGACACCGGGCCAAACACCGGCGGGATGGGTTCGTACACGATGCCGGACCATATGCTCCCTTTCGTGAGTGGGAAAGATCACACCGCCGCTCTTACAATCATGGCCTCAGTAGTCGCTGCAATGGCACAAGAGGGGTTTCCTTACAAAGGGGTCCTGTACGGCCAGTTCATGAATACTGCTGAGGGTCCCAAAGTGATAGAATTCAATGCCCGGTTTGGGGATCCTGAAGCGATGAATGTGCTTACGCTCCTCTCTTCCGATTTTACTGATGTGGTTACCGGAATTACGGAGGGTACTCTTTCGGCATCCAAGGTGGCATTTGAGTGCGCGGCAACCGTGTGCAAGTACCTTGTGCCTGAGGGATATCCGGCAGCGCCACTTACCGGCAAACCACTGGTCACCGGTAAGGAAGGCGACGCGATCCTCTATTATGCAAACGTCGAGGAGCGGGACGGCAGGCTCTTTACCCTCACCTCGCGGACACTTGCTTTTGTGGGAAAAGCAGATACCCTTGCAACGGCAGAACTCATTGCAGAGCAGGCCGCATCGGCAGTGAAGGGAAATGTCTACCACCGGAGCGACATCGGGACACAGGCGCTGCTCGATCGGCGGATCGCCCACATGAAGGAACTGCGATGAAGAAAGATTTTCTTTCCATTCTGGACATCACCAAAACAGAGCTCGGCGAGATCCTTTCCGACGCAGAGCGCCTCAAACGCCAGAAGAGGGCGGGGGTGCCCCATGAGTTACTCCGGGGCATGTCACTTGCCATGATCTTCGAAAAGTCCTCTACCCGGACACATATCTCGTTTGAGGTGGGCATGCACGAACTCGGCGGCCATGCGCTCTTTTTAAACGCAAAGGATCTCCAGATAGGGAGGGGAGAGGAGATCCGCGACACTGCACGGGTCGCGTCCCGCTATGTATCTGCGGTGATGATCCGTGCGTACCGCCACTGTACAATTGAAGAACTGGCGGAGCATGCCACGATACCGGTCATCAACGGGCTCTCCGATCGCGAACATCCCTGCCAGCTCCTTGCGGATATCCTGACCATACGCGAGCATTTTGGGGATGTCAGGGATCTCGGCGTCGCGTGGGTAGGAGACGGAAATAACGTCTGCAGATCTCTTGTCCTCTCATCTGCTCTCACCGGTATGGCTGTTACGGTGGCAAGCCCGAAAGGATATGAGGTGGCACCGGAGATCCTCGACCGCGCACGTAAACTTGGAGGGAACGTTAAGATGACTTCATCTCCGGCAGAGGCAGTGAAGGATGCGCATGTGATTGTCACCGACACGTGGGTCTCGATGGGCGATGAGAAAGAGCGGGAAAAAAGGCTTGCTGCGTTCCACACGTTTACGGTAAACGATTCGTTACTTCGACATGCCGCTCCGGACGTCCGGGTGCTCCATTGCCTGCCCGCCCACCGGGGCGAGGAAATTACCGGGGACGTACTTGACGGCCCGCAAAGCCTTGTGTGGGACGAGGCCGAAAACCGGCTCCATGCCCAAAAAGCATTACTGGTAAAACTCCTTAAAAAATAGGGTCGGATATCGACAGAGAAACGCTCTTATTCCCCGATAAACTTGCGAACCTCATCGATCATATACTTTTCAACCTGTTCTGCCACATCGCGCCTGCCACGGAACGCAAGAAGTTCTCTCTCATCCCCTTCCATATTGGCAAAATATAGTTTCTGTTTGCGTTCTACAACCTCGACGTCAAACTTTTTTGCTATATCCAGGATAATGGAGCGCGGGACCCCCGGGGGAATCAGGACATCACAGAGCGATTCTTCGGGATTCTGGCTTTCACGATTCTGATCGGTTACTGGTTGGTCTGACATAATGGATCTATCCTTACTTACCGATTTTGATTCTCCGGCTCATAATACAGGGCCCGCCCCTTACCCCCCCAATGGGATTTTTGGGTTTTCCAAGCGAGTTCATACACCGCCCCATCAGAGCTGCCCCCCGGGCAAGGCCGTCATCGACGAAGACGAGATGGTCATTTGGGTCGTCAAAGAGGTTGCGCTCTATAATTCCTTCCAGGATATACTCGGGTTTTCGTCCGGAGATCGCCGCCCTGCCGGTAAAACCGATCGAGGCGTTTCTTGGGACCAGATGTTCTTCAACGGCAACATCGATAAGCCTCAGGGCCATTCTCGCACAAACCCTGTCGACCACATCATTGAGAACTGAAAGATTGTATTTTTTATGGATTTCTGCACCGATCTCGATCAGCTTGTCGAGATCGCTGCTATTGCTCCCACAGTCACATCCAATCATCGCTACCTTGGACTCTTTTGCCAGCTTCGCATTGACCGGCACACGCCCAAACCGGTCCCGGTCCGGTGGTACAATCCTGATATCAATATGTTCGTGGCACCTGTTGACTAAATCCTCTACAACCTTTCGGTTACTCCCGGAGAAAAATCCGCCGGCAACACTGTGCTCGCCAAAGATGTCAAGAGCGGTGCCGGTCCGCGCCTGGACAAGACCGGTACCCGGACGATCGCGTCAGGAATTGCCCCGGCAAGACCGCAGAAATTGCCGATGGTCTTTGCAAACGGGTTTGGATCATCCGGCTTAACGTCACTGGTGATCCTCCCGTCAAGCGTCGTCCCGAAATCCACTGATACACAGGGATTCCGGAAATCGACTGGCGTCCACTTTGCGCCTTCCTTGATCCCGGCCATCGCAAGTTCACCCTCCATCTCGTTTGCAACCATCTCGACCCCGGTTGAACCCACCGGTGGGATCACCCCGGCAACTGCTCCAATAAAAACAACTTTGTCGGCGAAGCTGAACGGCTGGAGTTTTTCGGCCTGGTTTGCTTTGGTCATGGGCGGTGTCATCTTTTTGGGAGGGACACCAGCGATCAGGCAGCCGTTTGCGAGGGCGATAACAAAATCCCCGATCTGATCCGGGGATTCCATCTCTGCCACCACACCGGTGCTTCTGACGACAAAATCGAGATCTGTCTTGATGTCAAGGCGTGCCTCTTGGTGGCACTGGATTAAGGTATCCCGCACCAGCTCGGTGACTGCCAGTCGCGAGAGTTTTGTCCCGTCAAGTGTCTCACCGAAGACTTCCTCCCCGGGCTTTGGCGGACGTATATCCCGGCTCATGCTCACCGTCTTGTTGATAACGTACGATTTACCGGTTTCTAGGCTCACACCGGTAAGGATACACTTGGTAGTTGTATTACCCATCTCAACGGAAGCAACGATAAAATAGGGCTGGTTCTTGTATTCAGGGATCTGCATTCCCGCACCGTGCGCAATTGAGGGTGGTGGAGGGCTTTCAACGATATGGGGTCGCGGTTTTCCCCACCGGTTTAAAAAACTGGCGCACATATTCTAACGATTTGGTTGTTACAGGATATATGTTTCTTTTTTATGCAGATGAGGAGCAGCATAAACCCGGATACCGCGAGGAAGTGGTTGATAAAAGGGGAGAGGGCCTGGTCAGGACCGGGACGGTATTATTTGCGGGCGTTCTTCTTAGTCTTCTCATTCATGGCATGAACCAGACGCGCCTGCATCCCGAAGTACTGGGAGACACCGATTGCATGGCACTGGTCGATGGAGGCACTGTCGAAAGAGACAAGATCCCCGGAGTATATTGCCTGAGGGGAGCTGCGGCCAAGGACCCGGACACTTCCCTTGAAGAGTTCAAGATCGACCCGGCCATTTACCCTTTCCTGAGTGGTATCGATAAACGCATTTAGTGCCGTATAGAGTGGTTCGTAGACGAGCCCCATATATGCCAGTTCTGACCACTTATCGTCGACAATCCGCTTGAATGCAAGCTCCTGCCGGGTAAGGACAAGACTCTCGAGATCCCGGTGTGCGGCAAGAATTACCGTTGCAGCCGGGTGCTCATAGTTCTCCCGGGCCTTGAGACCTAGGATACGATCCTCGATCATGTCATTTCTGCCGATTCCGTGCTTTCCGGCAAGGGCATTCAGTCTCTGGATCAGGTTGTAGCTGGAGAGTTTTTTCCCGTTTAAGGCAACCGGTACCCCGCGGGAAAACGTCAGGGTGATTTTCTCCGGTTTTACCGGGGCTTTTTCAGGAGAAATAGTCCAGACATAGATCTCCTCAGGTGGATAGAAAGCCGGATCTTCAAGTCGGCCGCCTTCTATACTTCGGCTCCAGCAATTCTCGTCAACGCTCCATGGCTTTCCTTTTTTAACGGGCACCGGAATACGGTGTTCTTTTGCGTATTCAATCTCCCAGTCACGGGTGAGGTTATGCTCACGGATAGGGGCAACGACATCGAGGCCGGCTGAGCGGATAATAAAATCAAACCGGAGCTGATCGTTTCCTTTTCCTGTACAGCCATGGGCTACAGCAGTGGCCTTTTCTTTTCTGGCAATCCTGACCACCTCTTCTGCAATCAGGGGCCGGGCGAGCGAGGTTCCCATAGGATAGCCCTCGTAGGATCCGTTTGCTTTGATCGCAGGAAGGATATGCTCGGCAACAAATCTCTCCCGCACATCGATAGTATAATGGCGATCAGCGAGATTTTGGCCTTTTTTTGTGGCTTCCTCAATCTCCTCGTCCCTCTGGCCGACATTGACGACGACCGTAACTACGCGGTTGTAGGCATACCGTTCCTTTAGCAGGGGGATACAAATGGAGGTGTCAAGCCCCCCGGAATATGCGAGTACGACAGTACCTTTTCCCATGATGGATACTTCCGTTTTGTCAGAGTATCAGGTTAGATGTCTCACCATATATTTGGGATGATCACGATGACCGGATAATCCAGCATAAAACAGGCAGGGATATAACAAAGAACAAAAATGGATTGTTCAGGAAAATTCCCTGAACGCGAAATATCATTCTTTTAGCTTACAATGATTTTCAAGGTAACTTGAGGTTGGAATAGAGTCGTATAATCGTACGCTCCTTTCTGGGTGAAAGTTACGTTATAGGACTTACCATAGGGGATCACTACAGACCCGAAATTGAAACCGGCAACATTCGTAAGGGACTTTATGCCGTGGGGCTTATAGGGATCTTTATTACACCAAGAAACCGTTGTTCCAACGGGCACATAGATTGTCCCGATCGGGGTTATGGTCAGACTCTTGGTAAAGGTAATCATTTGCACCTTTGGGACAGCGGTTACATTGGCAGTTACATTAGCTGTCATATTGGCGGTTACATTGGCAGTCATGTTTGCTGTCATATTAGAGGTAACAACCGGGGTCGGCATGACGGTTGGAACGGCGGTTACCACCGAGGTGGGTACTGGAGTCGGCGTCGGTGTGGCTACCGGTGCTGGTGACTGGGATGCGCATCCCGCAAACAGGATCCCGATAAACAGGACTACAAGAACAACAAATACTTTCTTCATGCATGTTTTTTTTGTTATCTCGGTATATAAGGATATTCTATCTTAATACGGGTTTAAGCCCCTCTTCAGAAACGCCAGCGCTTTTTCTTATCGCTCAGTTAAAAAAAGGAAACACGCCCACACGCCGGAATTATTTGAGATAATGGCTGATTGGCTCGAGCGTCATCTTTTCGTGTTTGATCGCATCGATAGCAAGTGCCGCTGCCCGCGCTGCCTGAAGGGTCGTAATGTAAGGAATGCTGAAATCGATCGCCGCACGCATGATCTGGTAATGGTCCTGGCGGGATTGGCGGTCCTGGGGCGTATTTATGATAAGCCGTATCTCGCCATGATGCATCATATCCAGCACATTGGGGGAACCCTCCTGCACTTTCCGGACAAGGTGCGCTTCCACACATGCCTCATGGAGGTAGTCCACAGTACCTTCTGTACCGTACAGGGTAAGACCGAGATCCCGCAAGCGCCGGGCAATAGGGATCACCTCGTCTTTCTGGCCGATATTCACCGAGATAAAGACATTTCCCTCGAGAGGCAGCTCGTTATCTGCCGAGATACACGCCTTATAAAAGGCAAGCCCGAAATCGTAATCGATCCCCATCACTTCCCCGGTACTTTTCATCTCAGGCCCGAGGATCGTGTCGACCCCAGCTAGTTTGTTGAAGGGCAGGAGCACTTCCTTTACGGCCACATGGTCGATCTTTCTTTCATGGAACCCGAGATCCCGCAGTTTCTTTCCGATCATCACTTTGGCCGCAATCTTTGCGATGGGAAGACCTGTTGCCTTTGAGACAAACGGGACCGTGCGGCTCGCCCGGGGGTTGGCCTCAAGGATATAAACAACATTGTCTTTTACTGCCATCTGAATGTTGACAAGCCCGACAACACCAAGGCTGAGGGCAATTCTTTTGGTGTATTCCCGGACCGTTGCAATGATATCAGGCGAGAGAGACTGGGGAGGTATGACGCATGCAGAATCGCCTGAATGGATACCGGCCTGCTCGATGTGTTCCATGATCCCTCCAATAAGCACCTCTTCGCCATCACATACTGCATCGATATCGAGCTCGACAGCATTTCTGAGGTACGAGTCGATCAGTACCGGGTGATGCTGGCTTACCCGGACGGCTTCTTTCATGTAGGTCTCGAGTTCTACCGTGTCATGGACAATCTCCATTGCCCTCCCTCCAAGAACATAGGACGGACGGACAAGGACCGGGTAACCGATTTTCTCGGCCTTTTCCCTTGCTTCCGCTTCTGAATAGGCAGAACTGTTTGCAGGACTGGGAATTTTCTGCGTGTTTAAAAGCATGCTGAAACGGTCACGGTCTTCGGCAATGTCCATTGCATCCGGGGTTGTACCAAGAATTTTTGTGGGAAGATGACGCCGTTTTATCTCCTTTTCGAGAGGGACCGCAAGATTAACCGCGTTCTGGCCGCCAAACTGAACCATCACACCATAATATTCGTCGGTCATGAGGATATTGGCTACATCCTCGAGCTGCATCGGCTCAAAGAAAAGGCGATCCGAGGTATCGAAGTCCGTGGATACGGTCTCAGGGTTATTGTTAACGATATGGACTTCGACACCTTCTTCCCGCAGCGCTTTTACTGCGTGTACCGTGCAATAATCAAATTCGATGCCCTGACCAATCCTTATGGGACCCGAACCGAGTATGAGTATTTTCTGCTTTTTGTCCGGGACAATCTCACTGGTGGCTTCCCATGTCGAGTAAAAATAGGGCGTGCAGGCAGGGAACTCCGCCGCACAGGTATCCACCATCTTGTAGACCGGGGCTCCCACAAGCTCTTCGATCATATCCGTTCCTTTGCCGGTGAGTGCAGATATTTCGGTGTTCGTGAACCCATAAGTCTTTGCAAGGAAGATATCTTCGTCCTTGCTGCCTGCGGCAAGGCGTTTTTCCAGATCTACAATGTTTCTAATCTTCTCGAGAAAGAAGGGCACAATTGAAGTCAGGTGTGAAATTTCGTCAACGCTGAAGCCCTGACGGAATGCATCGAAAAGGCAGTGGAAACGCTCATCGGTCGGGCGGGAGAGGATCATCCGGATCTCGCTCTGGCTCGTATGCGTGCGGACGTCGGTGTCGATCGACCGTTTTGCCTTCATGAACGCCTCCTCTAGCGTCCTCCCGATCGCCATCACTTCACCAGTACTTTTCATGGACGTGGTGAGCGTCCGGTCTGCTCCCTTGAACTTGTCGAACGGCCAGCGGGGTACTTTTACCACGATATAGTCAAGGGTTGGTTCGAACGACGCCGCAGTGCACCCGGTCACCGAATTCTGGATCTCATCTAAACGCAAACCAATTGCAATTTTTGCTGCGACGCGTGCAATGGGATAGCCGGTAGCTTTTGAAGCTAGAGCAGAAGACCGGGAGACCCGGGGATTGACTTCAATGACCCGGTACTCACCGTTCTTGAATGCGAATTGGATATTACAACCGCCCTGTACATCGAGAGCCCTGATTATATGGATGGCGGCACTGCGCATCATCTGGAACTCATCATCACGCAGCGTCAGGATGGGCGCAACTACGACGCTCTCGCCGGTGTGGATACCCATCGGATCAACATTTTCCATACTGCAGACGATAATACAGGTGTCTGCAGAGTCACGCATCACTTCGAACTCAAGCTCCTTCCAGCCCGTCACGCTCTGTTCGATGAGAACCTGGTGGATCCGGGATCGCGAGAGCCCCAGTTCAACGATCCGTGTCAGTTCCTCCCGGGTCCGGCCAATCCCTCCCCCGGCACCCCCCAAGGTGTATGCGGGGCGCACGACTGCTGGCAGGCCGATTTTTGCAATCGCTTCATCAATCTGACCCAGCGTATTGATTACCATGCTCATAGGAACGGGTTCGCCGATCTCATTCATAAGATCCCGGAATTTCTCCCGGTCTTCACCTTTGTAGATCGCTTCGAGCGGAGTGCCGAGAATTTCTACCCCTTTAAGGGCGCCCATTTCCGCAAGCTCTGCGGTAAGATTGAGAGCGGTCTGGCCACCCATGCCGGAGAGGATGCCATCCGGTCGCTCTTTTTCGATGATCCGGGCAATGATATCAGCCCGTAATGGCTCGATATAGATCTCGTCTGCCATGTCCGGATCGGTCATGATCGTTGCCGGGTTTGAGTTAACCAGCACCACTTCAATGCCCTCTTCTTTGAGGGATTGGCAGGCTTGGGAGCCGGAGAAATCAAACTCCGCTGCCTGGCCAATCTGGATCGGTCCCGAGCCAATGATCAGAACCTTCCGGATGTCATTTCGCCGGGGCATTTATTCCAGCCTCCGGAAGAGCGCGTCAAAGAAATGCGCCTCCGTATCCCTGGGGCCCCCGTTGGCTTCCGGGTGGAATTGTACCGTTGTCAGGCACAAATCTTTATTCTCAAATCCCTCGACAGTACCATCATTGACGTTCGAATAGGTCACCCGGCACCCTTCCGGCAGGGAATCCGCGTCAACAGCAAAACCGTGATTCTGGGTGGTGATAAAGATTCGGCCATCTTCATACCGTACCGGCTGGTTTGCCCCTCGGTGACCGAACTTAAGTTTATAAGTATCCCCGCCAAGTGCGAGAGCGGATAATTGGTTTCCCATACAGATCCCAAAAATGGGCAGTTCGCCAAGAAGGTCTTGGATGCAGTGTATCGCATCCGGGGCCTGTTTTGGGTCACCCGGCCCGTTACTTATGAAGAGAGCATCCGGATTGCAGGCTCGGACCTGATCGGACATGGCATTGTACGGAAAAACATACAGATCCCCATTCCGCTTCGAAAGGCTGGTAAGCATATTCTTCTTAATTCCGAGGTCGATGACGGCAATTCGTTTCCCGCTGCCGGGAATATGGTACGGTTCCTTGCACGAGACTTCAGGGATGGGGACGATATCACATATTGTCGGGGATTTTTTTGCAAGTGTTACCGCGTACGCCCCATCGTCACTTCCCACAACAAGAGCTGCGCGCATCGTGCCGTGAACCCGGGCCTTGATCGTCAGGGCGCGGGTATCGACACCGGTCATTCCCAGAAGACCGTGTTTTTCAAAAAACGTTCTGATGGTTGGTTCATATTCAGGTTTCTCGCAGATCTCTTTAGCAATACAACCCAGCGCACATACGCGCGGGTTCTGGAAATTCCGGGTATCCACGCCATAATTTCCAATCTGGGGGAACGTGAACATCAGGATCTGACCGAAATAACTTGGATCAGTGAGGGATTCCATGTAACCGGTCATCTGGGTATTAAACACCAGTTCACCTGCACATTCACCTTCCACCCCGAATCCTTCACCGACGACAAAATCACCGTCCTCAAATCCCAGAACCGCCTTCATGATTTCCATACTTAATGTGCCGGGTTAGTTATTAACGATAATGCAAAGGATAGAAACGCCCTACTGGTCGATATTTATTCATGAATGAGCCGTTATGCAAGGAGTCTGCTGCAATGCCCTACCAGAACGTAAGAAGAACCATGCGGAGGCATTTCTTATCGAGGCCGCCGGCTCGGGATGGTTCACTCTGAAATCGGATCGTCCGCATCCCCATTTTTATATAGTACCCGGCCGCACTTTTTTCACGGGAAGTGTTTTGTAACGTCAACACACGTTAACGGAAAAAACCGGGGTTCTGTCATGCTGTATGCACTTTCGACATGCCAGTGGTGCCATAAGACAAAGGTTCTGTTGGAAGAACTCGGGATCGCGTTTGATTACGATTATGTCGACTTGCTCGAAGGAAAAGAACAGGATGAGGCGATGGACAAGCTCGAACGATGGAATCCCCGAGGGTCCTTTCCCACACTTGTGATCGATAACAAACGCACAATCGTAGGGTTCCGTGAGCACGAGATCCGGGAGGCACTAACAGCATGAATGTCCCCGAGATTACGGAAAACTCCGTCGAAGTCGCATACACGACACTCAAGGACGATACTGGAAAAAGTGGTTATAGGCTTAACCCGGATATTGATTTTACCAAAAATCTTATTCATGGGCTTTTGAAAAACGAAAAACGATACGGTTACGGTGCCTGTCCCTGCCGTCTCGCTTCCGGTAAAAAGGAAGAGGATCTTGACATTATATGCCCCTGTGATTACCGGGACCAGGATCTGGCAGAATATGGTGCCTGTTATTGTGCCTTATATGTAAACGAAGCAATTGCCAATGGAACCCGGAAGGCGGTCCCGGTACCGGAGCGTCGCCCGCCTCGTTCCCAACGGGGAAAAAGTATTGTCCGGTTTACTACCGCACAAGATTCACCACTCTTTCCGCTTCCAATCTGGCGTTGCAAAGTGTGCGGCTATCTCTGTGCACGTGAGCAGCCGCCTGACTTGTGCCCGATTTGCAAGGCCGCAAAAGAAAGGTTTGAGAAGTTCATCTGATTTGTCAGGATCCGTCGGCATTTTTTTTCTCTTATTGTGCGTATGATTTTCTTTGGGTTTAATCTTTGAAGCGACGATCGCTAATTCGAATGATAAAACCTTCCTTCCAGGGAATTCTCCGTCCCAATACTAAAAATACCGTACAGCACCAATCTATCGTACATGAATATACCTGTACTTGTCGAGATTGTCGGGTTGAAATCTTCTGAATGTTCCCCGTTTCCCTGCGATGCAAACCGGACCTGCGGATTGTCTAAATGCTATCCCTCAGGAAAACTGGTACAGGCGTTTGAAGCACTCAAAACAAAGGTACAGGAAACGTATGGCAACCAGGTCGGGATGAAACTTACCCTCATCGATGATAGTGTTCCCGATCACGTACGCACAATACTTGAAAACGAATATCCTCCCCTTCCGATGGTTCTCGTAAACGGGAAGCTCACCAAGATCGGGAGGATCACCGCTGATCGTATAAAAAACGAGATCGAAGCCTGTTTGTGACGACAAAAGTATATAGGAGAAGAGGGGAGAGGGGGCCAGATCTCTATCACGTTCGTCTGCGTATACGCCAGACAACATAGGCTAGGATACCCGCCGTAATAAGACCCACAACAAGTATGATGGCATAATTGTTCTTGATCAATCCGGTGATTCCTCCAAGAACCGCGCCCATTTCTCCGAATTCCGCTTGCAGGAGTGACTCAGATGTGGCCGATTGTTGCGGCTGACGTGCGATTGTCACGGCAGTAAGACCAAATACAGATAAACCATGCGGAGAATAGCCATCGAAGACAAGGGATCCCTGCACATCCGTCCCGATAAAGGAAGTGGCAAGCATTTCGACGGTCTGATCATCACCTATCCGCACAATTGCTATCGATCCAATGCCGCCATGGTTCGTAACCCAGTCAGGAATTATAGTCATGGTCACCGTAGCCGGACCTGTCGCTTCAAAGTTGGTTTTTTCAATGTTCAAAACGTAGGCAATCGCTTCGATCTGCCGGTTATTGTCCTTCGCTGCCCGCTGGAATGCGCTCTTGACGTCAGAACTCACCACTTCTGAGACGGTAGTTGTAATCGCTGCATTTTCCGGAATAGTGGCAAGCGAAGCATTGATCGATACTGAAACCCGCCCAAAACTCAGGATAGTATCTGATGGCGTCGTGTTTATGCCAACAGATTGGACGGTGCCCGAGATTTCTCCGTTCTCGATAGAGAGGGTTCCGTTTGTGACAATAGTCAGGATAAGACCGGGCTGGTTGATAATAACAGTGGCATTCTCGACAGTTGCTGAAACACCGGATTGGGCCGCCAGCGTAGTGTTGAATGCGAAGACCTGAATTCCAGATAGTCCGGTTGTTGTGGTTAATCCGGCAACAACCAGTGACTGTGTTGTCGTGGGTGCATTCTGCGGAGGTCCGAGTCGTGGCTGAACCTGGGGCGCGGGTGCAACCTGCGCCGGGGCCACGGGCTGGACTGCCGAGGGTGCCTGTGATCGACCTGATCCGGAAGAGCCCGAATTACCACCATTCGTCCCGCTACTGGAACTGCTGCCGGTTGTGCTACTGGAGGCCACGGCCGCAATACCGAACGTGGAAATCCCGTGAGGTGAGACAGGCTTGGAAATAATCGGTGGTGCCCTGACTGCCAAGATACGTCGTACTGAGGACTTCCTCTGTCCCATCATCTCCAAAACGGAAGATCTTTACATTATTCACACTGCCATTCGCATTTTCGGCCACCCATGCATTGTCGACACTCATATTCAGTTCAACCCCAGCAGAATTCAGGTTGGCGTCTAACTGGGCCGTATTCTGGAACTGTACCGTATAGGCAATGGCCTGCACATTGAGATTATTGTTCGCTGCCGCGATCTGGAAGGCATCTGAAACGGTAGGACTCGCTCCCTCGATAATGCTCTGCTGAATAGTTAGATCAGGTACGATCTGAGTCAGCCCTATATTGATCTGAGTGCTGACCGTACCAATGGTACTGCCAAGGGACGCTGTGACCGGGTCGCTCACCATGCTCACACTCTGGATCTGTCCCGTGCTGATATTACCGTTAAGATCCGTGACCGCTGAACCGACATATTGCATTGTAGCCCAGCCGTTACCCGGATTTTGGATGTTTACGGTGTTTCCGGAAACCTGGATTGTTCCTTGAATGGTCGATTCATTGAGACTGACCTGCTGAACCCCGCCAACCGTCTGGATCGTCGTCCCAGAAAACGTCGTCGACGTAGTGGTCGTAGTTACCACGGTCCCTTGCGAAATGTTGGCTGTAGTGAACACCTGATCAGCACTTATGGCTTGGTTACCGCTCAGGTCGACCGATACCATCTGGTAATGGTATATCGTGCCGGGTGTCAAACTGTGCAGGGATATCGTGTGGTCCTCTGTCATGACATCGTCAGTGCTGGAGGATCCGTAACTCGTTGTCGTGCCATACAGCACTGTGCTGTTGGCATTCCCGTTCGTGCTCCACGTGACAGTGGCATTGCCGGTATCGATACCGATGACTGAGATGTTGTATGTAACCAGCGGGATACGGCCGGTTATTCCCACCGTCACGGAATCCAGAGCACCAGCAGAATTTGACAAAAGAACCGATACCGTAAAAAAACAGCAGCAAATGATAATAAAAACAAGAGGTATTTTTTTGGAGGTCATTTCCTCTGCCTGACCGCACCGCCTACAATAATTGCTGTAGCAGCCAAGGCTACAATACTCAGCACAGAGGGCATGGATGCCTTCGTCGGTACACTAGTGGGAGATCCTGCACCCGCTGAGGTGACCTGGCCCACTGGGCTCACCGCTTCCCCCGATTCGGTTGTAGGCGGTACAGTCGCAGTAACAGTAAATGTCGTACTCTTTTGATCCAATACCTGGCCGTTCAGAAGAACTGTCGAATTTACCGTGTAGGTCCCTGCCTGCAGGTTTTTTACCTGAGGCTGCGTGACAAACTGCACTGTGTTGCCAGGGATGATCGCATAGGCCATCGGTGTCGTCGATGTATTTGCAACGATGATTCCATTCGAATCACTCACGGTCACTTCGTCACTTGCAGAATAATAATGATAATTGCCGGTATTTTTGAAGGTCGTCGTAATTGTGATCGGCTGGCCGATAGCGACCGTTCCCGTGCCTATCTGTGTAATACTACCGGTTTCTGTTGGCTTCGTCCCAGCGACAGTAATGAACATGGGAACGACTACTGCCGTTGCAAGGGATTGACCTGCACCCGGGATTGAACGGACATAGAGGATCGCGTACCGGCCGCCGGGCCGGTATCCTGTGGAAGAGAGATTGTCGCCGTTACACTTTGCTCCGTACCTGGCTCGAGGTGAAGCGTAGTATTATCAAGAGTGATAAAACTCCGGGCTGAATACGGGCTTACGTCAGTCGCCGGATCCAGCGGTACATAAATTCCGTTGGCATTCTGCCCGAATCCCGCAACTTCCACCATAACATCGGTAGGCGATTCATCTGCCCCGATTTCGATGGTCATCACGTGAGTATCCTTTCCACCGGGAGCAATACTCCCGGTGTACTTTGCACCCAGTACGCCGAGAGCGGCTGTTGGTGCTATGCAGAGAAGCAAAAGAATTACGATAGCCGAAAGTGCGATCCTTGTCGACCAGAATCGTTGTTGCATATATGTCATATCACACCTCACATCGAAGACTTGATAAAGGAAAATGAAACTGCGATTATGTATAATTTTCGCCTGTACATCATGATGTCCCCCCTACGAACGTTATGACAACACGATATTCATCGCCATTTGTTAAATGAAGATCCGTCGTAGCAACCTGTTGGCTCATAGCAACCGGCACCTGTACATTGGTGACGATATTATTTCCCGTTTCTATAACCTGATCGGTGGGGCCTAGAGTTGCCGTTGTATTAGTCATGTTCACAGCGGATCCTCCCTCCACGGTCAAATTCGCTCCGAGAATACTTCCGCTATTGACATAACCGGTAGTTGTGTTGTATTCTGCCATTCTTCCGGCACCAGCAGCGGGTTTATCATCATCGAGATTGTCCACGACGCTGACCGTCCATGAAGAACTGTCGCAGGAAACATTCAGGGTCACCGCGGTGGAATTTTCATTTGTACTTCCCGGTATAAGCGTCCAGTTCTGGATGTTTCCGTCAACCGATAGAGTAATCGTTGCGGCCCCAACCGGCAAAACAAGACCCAAAATCGCAGCGGTAGCAGAAACCGCGAAAAGTATCACTAGAAATCCCTGAAAATTTGCCATCATAATTATCACTCATAGGGATGCGATATAAAAATGAAAAGTAATTCAGAACCTTAATCACTCATGTCGCTCCGATGCTGAACGTCAAATCAATTCTATACGTGGAATCCAGTGGTAACACCGGATCAGTATATGCAACCGGCTGAGTGAACTCGGTTGCAAGAACCTGGTTGGTGACGTATGAAGATCCTGTAAAGAATGTCTGTGGTGAGCCAGTAGTTATTGGCGGGGTAATCGAATCTGCAGTTGTAGTGGTGTTAGTGGTTCCGGTTAGTTGGATAGGTGAGCCTAAGTCCGTATTCAATGGAGACGCATCATATACGCCGCTCGTGTAATTTCCCAAAAACCCTTGTCCTGTAGAGCGCCCGGTACTATCTGCAACAGTAATGCTGAATGGAATATTGGTCAAGACTGTTATACCCATAGAAGAGTTAGTAGCGGGAGAATTTGACGGGTCTAATGGTAGATATACCGAAGTATTACTCAGAGTGATCGAAACATACGACTGCGGATTTCCCGTTATAGAAGTTGTTCCTGTCGATAATGCCATCACTGGCGCAACCGTCAACGCTACGGCCATGATCATAAGGCCAACAATAATCAATAATCTTGCTTTCATGAGTCATCACATCATTCGATCCAAGCGATCGTATGTGTTTGATGGCAAGGCATAATGATAAAAGAACGGAAAATGCTCAGCAATCGCCTATAATATCTTAAAACAAAAAAAATCCATATAAATAATGATGTAAGATGCTCAGCAACTGCATAGAGCATTTAAGAATAAAATTCCAAACGAGAAAATCGCAGAAAGAGACTTTTACAGAGAATAAATTTTTTTTTCTCAATTTAAGAACATGGATCTGGACGAAGACAGATGGACAGGAAAACTTTATTCCGATGGGGATCCGTTGCGTTCTTCTGTGTAGGAATACTATTTATCGTCACTTCGGGTATTCTTTTTTTACTCAATATTTCGTTTGGAAATTCACGGGCATCAGGCATAGTACCTAATGTCTCAAGCCAGGATGCTGGCATTGCCCAGCCAGTTGTGAACCGGACCATCGCCGGATCTGTCATACCGGTCCAGGAAGGTCCAGCTATACCTCTCGGCCCGTATGTCTGGATCGTAATCACCAATTTAAAAAGCGGAGCTCCTCTCTCCGGAGTCTCACTATATATCAATGGTCTTTTTGTAGGCACATCTTCTAATAACGGAACTTTTATTCTTCCGATTACCGGTTCCGGATCGAATATCAGCACAATCCGGGCCGCAAAAGATGGTTATCTGGATAAAACTGTCCAGTCAGACCTGAATAGGGCTGGCGAGGTGATCATAAGCCTTGCCCCTTCCGATATAATTCCGATAGAAATAAACGGTCCTCCGGCATCGAGAATAAATATCGTTTTCCTGCCATCGGATACATCGTTTAA
Source organism: uncultured Methanoregulaceae archaeon (assembly GCA_963737635.1). Taxonomy (GTDB): domain Archaea; phylum Halobacteriota; class Methanomicrobia; order Methanomicrobiales; family Methanospirillaceae; genus Methanoregula. Next base: position 1,581,211 of record CAVTTL010000001.1, on the reverse strand, counting down.
CTATACGGAAAATGCCACAATACAGATGGGGGGATATCCCGGAGGACAACAGCAGTTTGAGGCGGATGTACGCCAATTCATCGCCACTACGTTTCTTCAATATCCGGTGATCACCTCGCCCTCTTATCCCCTTCCTGAAGATTACGAGAAACGGTTCAATTTTTACTATTTCTGGGATGGTAAGACTTACGGGGATGCATTTAACGGCTGTGCAGGAACGATCCCGGAAACCTACTGGGATGAAGTCACCTTTAGTGATCTGACCATTATTCTTTACCCTTCAGTTAGTGGTAGGTATGCGGGACCTCCCAGCCCGCCGATAGGATGCACAAACCCAAATGGGTTGGGCAGGGTATACCTCAAGATTTCAGCGAATATGCCTTTCCTTGCCATGCACGAGATTGGTCACGGTCTGTATGGTCTTATCGATACGTATTGTGGAGATACCTATTATGCCCAGAATGATCCCGATCCAAATGTCTGGAGCTCCCTTGGGAACTGTAAGGACTATGCTATTGCAAATTCCTGGAACCCCGACGTCTGCAGACAGATTTCGTCTGGTGAGCCAAGCGTATGCACCAAGGAGTTCTGGCGATGGGACCCTGACCCGGATATCATGCACGATGGATATGATGGAACCTTCGGGAATGCCTCGACTAAAAGAATATTGTATGTACTGACTAGAGTATCTCCTGACCAATCATGAAACGGTGAACTATGGATGTGAAGAAATTTGCCGGACTCATCCTTCTGCTCTCGCTTTTACTTGTGTATCCGGCAGTCGCCCAAGCAAATTCCTACCAGAAGATTGTCGTTATCAGCTTTTCCTATAGTGGTACGGGGATAAAAGAGGTCTCTTCTGAAATACAGTACGGGATTCCGCCCAACCTCAATATCCAAACCGGCAGTATTAAGGGTCTGCTTCTCGATGGGCAGAACAGGATCATTAATGAATTTTCCATCAGGGATCCCAGTACCCAGGTAGGAGAGGCAATCAGCACCGAAACGTCGGGGCAGGTCTTTAGTGGAAGCAGCCAATATTCCCAAAATGGAAACTTCGGTGTGATCGTCCCTTTCACTCCGGATCTCCGGTACGTCTTCCTTGAGGATACTGCAACCGGGGATACCCTTGTTACCGTCGATCTTTCTCCGGCTATATCTGCATTTCAGCAGATCTACCCCGAAGATCCTGATATGCAGGTCGTCCAAAATCAAGCTGGATCTCAAAATTCCGGGTTCACCGCCGTAATTCTTCTGATATCGGGAATTATTATCATAGGCATATCCGGATTGGCATATTACACCCTGTCCTTCCGTCACCTGCCTGAAAAAATTCTCATTGTCGATGACGAGAAAGATATCGTGGAAGTGTTCTCACTCCTGCTTGAGAAAAAAGGGTATGTCACGCTCCGGGCGTTCAGCGGCCAAGAATGCCTTTCAATCTTAAAGGCATGGTGGAAACGTCCCGATCTTATCCTGCTTGACGTCAAGATGTACCCCATGGACGGGTGGGAGACTCTCGAAGAGATCAAGAAAAACCCCTTGACAAAGAAGATCCCGGTGCTCATGCTGACTGGTTTTGCACCTACCCCGGCGCAGGCACGCAGGTATGGGTTGTGCATCGATGATTATATCCTCAAACCGGTCAATGCACAGGAACTGTATAGCGAAATTGAGTATGTGCTGAAACGCAGAGAGTTAATCAAGCAGGATATTCGCGCTGCGACGAGGGCCGGATATGAAAAAGAGATGGTATGCGAATATGCCCGACTGCGCAAGAGAGTCGAAGTTGATAGGAAGTCTCCTTGGGATACTTCGTGCCGATCATTCAGCAACGGAGTCGGTTCAGGACGGATTAACCGGAGATATTGATACTGTCAACAGGGAGATTAAATCACGGGAAGAGATGCTGAACCAGCTGCGGAGAAAGCTTGCACCGGTGATTTCACCTCAATTATGACATGTGGTAAAGGGATTGTCGGTTACCGGAAACTGGATGCGAAAAGTAAGAGGCCGGACTGGAGATCCAGTCCACAAGATCCCGGATTAGTCAGACATGCTTTGTGCTGTTTTTACGATAACCTTACTTCATGAATAACCAGTCGTATTTTCTCCGGCGCAACCATAAAGCTGCAACAATTACAACAAGACAAAGAAGAACAGCAGCGATGACAAGAATATTTTCGGTGACAACAGAAAGAGCCGACGAGTATGTCCCAACGCGATTTCCGATCTGTCCCAAATTCTGCGTTTCGGCCGGGACTGAGAGAGACTGGTTTTTCAGGGTGACCAAGCCGAATGTGGAAAGCCCACTGGGCGAATCAGCTTCGAATATAAGATTTCCCGAAGAGTCGGTTCCGGCATAATTAGTGTTGAGAATTTCAGCTGAGTTGTCATCGCCGATATGAACTATGCTGACGGAAGGGATACCCCCATGCTGGTTTACCCAGCCAGCCGGGCTGGTCATCCGGATGTCTCCCGGACCGGTGGCCGTTATTCCTTCCTTTCGGAATGCAGCCGTATAACCCACCGATGTAATCGTCTGGCCCTGCTGTGCAGCAACGCCACGGAATGCGCTCATCGTTTCATCTGGAACAAGATCGGATACGGTTATGCTGATATCAGCTCCATTTTCCGGAAGCGTTGGCAGCGATGCCCCGGCAATAACTGAAACTTTCCCAATACTAAGAGCTGCAGGAGCAGGTTGGAGGACAAAATTGACATTCTGGACAGAACCCGTGATGAAGCCGGGAGGATTCTCCATGATATTAACCCCATTAATAACAAAAATATCGTCAGACCCAGTCGCGGTTACGCTGTCTTTCGTGCTCTCGACTGTGTAACCGGCATGTTCAGCAGTCATCCGGTTGAGCAAGAATTGTTGCACTCCGTCTGTTGCAGGTGGGAACCTGATACCATCGGGTACAATGTTTATTGTTGAGGTCAGCCCGGGGTTAGAGGAAATTTCCACCGGCGTGGTACTTGCAGGGGTAACCGGGGTGGTGGCCGGGGTAATGGATGATGTTGGTGCCTGCTGGATCGCATACAAAAAGGTTGCGGTAGTAGCTCCGCGACCGCTTCTCCCGGAAGTTGTCGTCACCGTCGGAATGGTTGCAGTGATGAGATTGAAACTTGAGGCGGTATCCGTTCCAGAAGTATTGGTTATCGTGAGGTTCACCGTATAACTGCCGGCACTGACATAGGTATGAATGGCATTTCTTTGGGTGGCATCGGTCGTATTGAACCAGGTATTGTCCCCGAGCGACCAGTTCCATACCGTAATGCCAAGGGATGTCGACGTATCAGTGAACCGGACAAAGAGAGGTATTGAACCAGATGTCGGTGACGCAGTAAAACTGACGCTGGAGGGCAGTGCCGTAACGCTGATGTAGCCCGGTATCGACGTAGTGTTTGTCCCGGACGAATTGGTCAACGACAGGCTCACGGTAAAGGTTCCTCCGGAGACATAGGTGTGAGAAGCATTTCTTTGGGTGGCATCGGTCGTATTAAACCAGCTATTGTCGCCAAATGACCAGTTCCACAATGTAATGCCTAGTGATGTTGACGTATCGTTGAACTGGACTAAAAGCGGAGTGGCACCCGCTACCGGTGAAGCGGTAAATGAGGGGAGGGGGGGGGCGGCGTAGTTCGGATGTAACCCGACATGCTGGTGGTGTTTACGCCGGTAGTATTAGTGATGGTCAAGTTCACGGTAAAGGAGCCGATTGCCGAATATGTATGCGATGCGTTCCTAGCCGTACTATCGGTCGTGTTAAACCACGTATTGTCACCGAACGACCAGTTCCAGATGGTGATACCGGGGGAGGGGGAGGTATCGTTGAACTGCACGAATAGCGGGATACTTCCGCTTGTCGGTGATCCTATGAAAGCTGGTATGGGAAGGGGTGGGTACACAACGATGTATCCGGGCTGATATGTGGTATTTGTTCCCGATGAGTTGGTCAATGACAGGTTTACGGTATATGCCCCTTCAATCTGGTACGTATGGGTGGCGTTCCGGAGTATGCTGTTCGTAGTGTTAAACCATGTATTGTCGCCGAACGACCAGTTCCATAAGATAATGCCCAAGGGTGTTGACGTATCGTTGAACTGGACATTCAGGGTTGCATTTCCACTCCTCGGCGATCCCGTGAAATCAGGAATTGGAAGTGATAAGGCATCAATATAATTCGCAATCGACGTTGTGTTGGTATTTGTTGCCGGAAAGCTAAGGCCGGTTAAATTCGTGACGCTCAGGTTCACCGTGTAACTTCCTGAAGATACATACTGGTGCGTCGCATTCCGAAGCATATCATCAGTGGTATTGAACCACGTGTTATCACCGAATGACCAGTTCCAGTACTGGATATTCGTTGAAACCGTCGTATCATTGAACTGGATCCCAAGCGGTACATACCCGGACGTCGTATTACTGGTAAACGATGGTATTGGCGGAGGGGATGAGACATTAATATAATTCGCTATTGACGTCGTGTTGGTATTTGTTGCCGGGACGCTGAGGCCGGTTGAATTCGTGATGCTCAGGTTCACCGTGTAACTTCCGATGGAGGAATAGGGATGCGAAATATTCCGAAGCGCGCTGACCGTGGTATTGAACCAGGTATTATCACCGAACGACCAGTTCCAATACAGGATATTCATTGAAACTGTCGTATCGTTGAACTGGACTCCGAGTGGCACATACCCGAACGTGGTATTACTGGTAAACGATGGTATTGGTGGAGGGGATGAGACATTAATATAATTCGCTATTGACGTCGTGTTACTGACGATCGCAGGGGAGCTCAGTCCGGACTGGTTTGTAATGCTCAGGTTAACCGTGTAGCTTCCGACGGAGGAATAGGGATGCGAAATATTCCGAAGCGTGCTGTCCGTAGTGTTGAACCAGTTGTTATCCCCAAACGACCAGTTCCAATACAGAATGCCGGTCGATGGCGTGCTGTCATTAAACTGGACATTCAGGGGCTCGTAGCCGAATGTCGGCGTGCCGGTAAATACAGGGATCGGCAGAGATGCTGAGACGTTGATGTAGATTGGTGAGGTTATATTGGATCCACCGACATCTGAGGCGGTTAGAAATACGGGAAAACTACCTGCTGAACCGAAAATATGAGTTACATTTCTTTGGGTGGTATCGGTCGTATTGAACCAGGTGCCGTCCCCGAACGACCAGTTCCATCCAGTCGGGTTGAAAGTTGAAGTATCATTAAACTGAACTGCAAGAGGTTCATAACCGAATGTGGTACTACTCGTAAAAGATGCGACCGGATCCGTTTCAAAGAAATCGAACTTACTGAACTGAAGGATCGGGAGGGTTATGCTGGTATCCGCTACAACAGTAGGTGTCTGGGAAGGAGCAACAAAACCAGCACCTTGGTTAAGCAAGGCACCTTTATCGAAAATCGTAGTTGCTGATCCCGCATCGGTAGTTGCAACAATCGTTATGTTCCCAGAACTTGCAAATGGGAAGTTATTGGGGTACATCGTTAGGGTGGCCGATGAGTTGAAGGTCAGATTAAGGGTCGTGTTTGTCATGGTAAAATTGGTGCTATTTCCAGTCGAAGAAATATCGAAATTGTTCCCAAATATGGAAAGGCCTGAATCTATTCCCTGAGCTAAAAGACTAAGATTCTGATCGTAACTGACATTCCCGAGCAACGCATGCGTGGTTGGATTTTCAACGACGAATGTAAGATTAGGGACTGTCCTGAAGTCCGATATCGAACCCCAGTTGGTCGTCTGTGTCTCATTGAAGTTTTCACCGGGGAGGGAATGATAGGGGTCGAAGTCAAGGATGGTTACGTAACCAAGAGATCCGAGGGTAGATACAGTATTGCCATACACATCGAGATATGTATTGTTTCCCATTGCCATGCCAACTGGGACAACTGCAGAAATCGAGCTGAAGTTCAGGGAGCTGGTATCATTTGTCAGGAGACTCCCTGATGATTCACCGGATGTCGCATCGGTTGAAGTATCCAAGGACAAGGAGTTATTTTGGATAATATCCGTCGATTGCCCTGTAACATTAGAAAAACCTGCAACGAGGCTGATGTTTCCCGCGAGAGGGAAAATCCATGGTGAAGAGGAATAGATACTGACGTTTCTGTTTCCACCGGACGGCGACCATGAACTGTTGAAGAAATACCAGGATGTCGTCGGTGTGTTTGCAGTTCCGTTCGAGAGATAAACAGTTGGTTGAGCGGTCAGATCGAAACTATCATCCTCGATAACATTCCCATTTGCTGATGGAGCAATATAGATTCTCCCACCTGGAGCGCTCATTTGATTTGTGGCGATATAGATAGGCGGGGAAATTTCCGGGAGAAAAGTCACTGGATTTTCCTGATTTCCACTAGCAGAAGGCGTTCCGGACGCCCCATTAAAATTGCCAATAACCTTGAGTCCGATACCCCCACTGGCGTTGGTAATCAGCGGACAAGACAAAGAATCACTGATACTGTTGTATGAGCCTGCTAAGTTGAACACTACCGATAAATTGGAAGTACGGGAGTCGATCTCGCCAATCCAAGAATTGAGAGAATTGCTATTTCCTGTAAGATTTACTCCCGTACCGGAAAATGCTCCTGGGAGCAAATCAGGATGAGGTTCATTGACAGAAAATGAATTCGAATTTCCGGTGATTTCAATAAGAGAATCATTCTGGAATATCGCGGGTCCAGTAGGATCGTGAGCTAAAAATTAATGCATATGATGTTGCTAATGTGAGGTTGACGCCTGGATTTAAGGTATAGCTTTTAATAGTTCCATTGAATGCAATCGTACCATTCAGGAGAATTTTATACGGAACGGTATTATTTTGTTGTATAGTCAGAGTTTTACCAATTGCAGTAATATTACCAGGAGTCAGGGTCACCGGGGTGTCACTGATTAAAAGTAATGTCTGGCTGGGATTTGCTGCAGCTATGGCATCTTCAAGCGTCGTATAAGTTTTCGTTCCAATTTTGATAGCTCCCGAACTGATCCCGGGAAGTACCAGAATCGCAAGAATGCAGCTGATAGTAAATATACTTAAAATACGGTACCCTTTTCCCCACATCTGCACCTGTCCGGAGTAGATTTCAGCTCCTTATATGTTCCAGTCAGGCATTCCGGAACATCCGGGATATTGCCTGCTATATGTCGGTAGGGCATGGCTGTCATTGATATATGCAACCGAAAATCATGCACCTCATCGCTTCTTTCCTTCCATCATCACGTGCAGTTCTCCTTATATTCCGCAGGGAAATCTTTTTTTCACCAGCTACAACGACCACTCTTTTCAATGGCCGGGAAGCTGAGGAGGACAGAAGACCAGGAAATTACCTCGTGTACAGTTCCAGTTGTTCAAAAACCTGTTGCGATTCGTCGACCCTACCTAATTTCTTGAGAAGCTCTCCTTTATGACGGAGCGTTTCATGAGAGCGGGGATTGATCTCAAGCGCCTTGTTGAAAGCACCCAGAGCTTCTTCATTTCTCCCGATTTTCTCAAGAATAACCCCACTATTATGCCATGCTTGGAAATTACTGGACCTGATCTTTAGCGCTTTCTGGTATTCTAGAATTGCTTCGTCGAATTTTCCCATGACAGAAAGCGTATTCGCCTGTTCGAGATGCATAAGGTCGCTGATCTCTTCGAGGATCTTGTTCATTCGTTCCGAAGACTGCGATTTCAAATTCGCCGGTCCAGCTGTTTGTTTCTGATTACTCATATCGGGCGTCGGCTCTTTCTGGGCAATCTTCAGATATGTATTGGTTATTTCTCCTTTGGCACGACTGTCATCCACGGCAGAAAACGCGATCAGCGCACCAATTATTACACCCTTCGTGTCAATCACCGGGGAGAGCACGCAGTCCTTCAATAACTGCCGGCCCCCATTCCGGGAAAGAATATACACATCTGACGGGAAGACCGAGACGACCCCTTTATTAAGTGTCGGTGTAATGTGGAGAATAAAAGGTTGATCGGTGACTGCATCATAGAACTGCAAGACATCCTCAAGCTGTTTCATGTAGGCGTCGCGAATATTCCAGCCAGTCAACTGCTCTGCATAGGCATTGATCAGGATCGTTCTTCCGCCACGATCTATGGTTACGATCCCTCGGTCCAATATCTGTATTGTACGGTTGAGCCAGACTGATGATGTCCGTATACGGTCATCAAATAATTTTTTCGCAGCGGCAATCTGGATCGTTGAATGAATAGTCTCTTTGACAAAAGGTTTCACCAGGTACCCGTACGGATCTGTCTCTTTTGCGCGGCCTATGGTAGCATCATCGGAGAATGCTGTCAGGTAAATAACCGGAATGCCAAACTGCTTCTTAATTTCAGCGGCAGCATCAATGCCATCCATCATCCCCTCAAGTACGATATCCATCAGGACAAAATCCGGTTGATACTTACCCGCAGTTTTTATGGCGTTTTCTCCGGTTTTTACCCGCGCTACCACCTTATACCCAAGAGAAGTGAGCATGTCCTCGAGAATCTTTGCCGTTATGACTTCATCTTCAACAATCAGAATTTTTTCCTGAGCCATCATTTTTCCTCCTTTGGTGATGAATAATGAAACTTAAAGGTAAACGTGGTTCCTTTGTCACGTTCGATCAGGATTTCCCCGTCAAGCTGATCATGGCCAAGCAAGTAGATGAGCGCTAGGCCAACAGTCGATGCCTCTCCTTTCAGGCAGGAATCGGGAATTCCGATCCCATCGTCACGAATGGAAAGGATGAGGCAGTTGTTTTCCCGCCTGTGGAATGACACGGCTATGGTTCCAACGCTTCGGCCGGGAAAGGCATGCCTGATGGAATTGGATATGACTTCGGTTATGAGCAGTCCCAAGTGAAGCAGGGTGGACTGGTCAATTTGGATTTTATCAATGGAATATTCAATATTGATGTACGTTTTTGTCCCGTATGCATGAATCAGGCTGTTAACGAGATCCTTTAAATAGGTCTCCAGGCTGACATTGATAAAATCGTCTGATTTATAGAGCCGCTCGTGAATAAGGACCATTGATCGGATACGGGTCTCGGTATCAAGGACGATTCGTGCGATCTCAGGAGACGAGACAGTCGATGCCTGAAAGTGAAGCAGGCCGATAATGACCTGCATGTTGTTCTTGACACGGTGATGGATCTCCCGCAAGAGTGCTTCCTTTGCTTCCAGCGACGTTTTCAGAGCTTCTTCTATCTGTTTAATATCGGTGATGTCACGCGATATGCAAAGAACTGCTCTCACCGTCCCATCCGGGTCTTTTAATGGATTAAGTACATGATCAAACCACCGCGTCACTCCATGAAGAGGGATCTGGCTTTCGAGCCGCCTAGGTTTACCCGTCGTAAATACCTGGAGCAGGTGTTCCGGCTGTATCAGGTTAATTCCCGAAGAGAAGATTTCGCCCCGATCCTCGTCAATGTGTTCATCGTAGGTTCTCCCGAATGCAGCGACTGCGCAGCTGTTGGCGTATTCGATCCGGTCATCGGCATTGATGATATAAATTAAGTCCTGCGAAGCTTCTGCAAGTGAATAATACAATTCTTCGCTCTTCCTTAACCGCTCTTCATTCACTTTTTGTTCCGTTATATCACGGAGAACCCCGGTCCTTGCAACCACCGTTCCGCGGGGATCTGTCAAAATCGAACTGTTATCCTCAAGCCAGATAATATTTCCCGCGTGATCCCTCGTCCGGAAGGCTGTTCTTACCGGTTGCCCGGCAAAAACGGTCTTTTTGGCTTCCTCGAGAATTTTCTCCAGATCTTCTTCGAAGATGAATTCTCTGAGATTATGGGAAACAAAATCTTCCGGCGTAAATCCGTACCTGGCGACCTGAGGTCCGATGTAAGTCACTACGCCCTTTGGGTCAGCGGAATAAATTATATCGTGAGTATTTTCGGTGAGTGTTCGATATTTCGCTTCTGATGCACGTAGGTCGTTTTCAATACGCTTCAGCTCATTGTACCTGGCCCGTAATTCCTCTTCAGTCGCAATAAGCTCCTGCTGGGTTGCCTCTTGCGTATCTTTGAGACGCTCAGCTTCAGTCACATCATCAATTGTGGCCCAAAAAAGTGTCTGCCCTTTTACCTCAATGCAAGTAATAATGATGGATGCGGGGAATTCCTGGCCCGTAAAACGTATACATCTCCAAGGGAAAACAAGTCTGTTTTTCCTCGATTGTTTTCTCAATTATCGCAGTGGCTTTCTTAGCGGACAGTTGTCCGTCCGGTTGGTACTTCGGGGAGAGTTGCAGGAGATTTTTTGAGAGTAATTCCTCTTTACCAGATGCCTGAAATAACTTTACCGATGCTCTATTGCATGCCGTAATATTCCAAGACGGCGGTTCGATGGATAGGATTGCATCCCGTGACACTTCAAACACCATTTGGTAAACAGTGTCATCATATGGCATGACTTGCGGGAAGGGCTCCAGTACCGTCATACTTCCTCTGTCAGTGCCGGGTTAAAGGTAAAGGTAAACGTTGTCCCATTGTTTCTTTCAATCAGGATCGACCCATTCAGCTGGTCGCGGCCGAGCAAATAGATAAGCTGCAGACCCATCGTGGTGGGTTTTTCCCGCACGCAGGAATCAGGAATGCCGATGCCGTCGTCATGGATAGAAAGGGTCAGGTAATTGTTTTCTTTCCGGCTGAACGACAGGATAATCGTGCCTGTATCCCGGTCGGGAAAGGCGTGTTTCAGTGAATTGGATACAACTTCTGTGATGAGAAGCCCCAGATGAATCAGCTTTGGCTGATCTATCTGAATATTTTCAATATTATATTCAAATTTAATAGCCGTTTTCGTCCTGTAAGTATAGATAAGACTGTCAATGAGATCCCGTATATACGACTCGAGGGGAATATTAACGAAATCGTTGGAATTATAGAGCCGCTCATGGATAAGGACCATTGATCGGATACGGGTTTCGGTATCAAGGACGATTCGCGCTATCTCAGGTGACGAGACGGTCGATGCCTGAAACTGGAGCAAGCCGATAACGACCTGCATGTTGTTCTTGACCCGGTGATGAATCTCCCGGAGAAGCATATTTTTCTCTTTGAGCGATGTTTTCAGGGATTCTTCTGCAAGTTTCAGATCAGTTATGTCTCTTCCGACCGACTGGTATTCGATCAGGACGCCGTTATTGTCGAAAATACCCCGGTCATTCCTTTGTTGCCACCGTAGGAATCCATCAGGCATGATAACCCGGTGCTCGATAGTTGCAACTGGGTGCTCCCGGGTCAGCGATTTGAGATGGGTTTCCACCATGGCACAATCTTCAGAAGGAATCTGTATTTCGAACCTGTGGCCGAGAATATGTTCCCGCAGTACATTGAAATACCGACAGAATGCGTCGTTGACGAAGAGGAATGTTCCGTCAGGTCTGAATCGTGATATGAGCTCAGTCTGGTCTTCAACCACATTCCGGAATCTTTCTTCACTCTCCCTGAGGGAGCGTTCCGCTGTACTCCTCCTCACCGCCTGCCGGATCTTATTCCCAAGATCGGCAAACTGAACCTTTGGGTCTTCCCCTTTCTGGATGTAGAAATCCGCGCCTGCGTTGAGTGCCTCGATAACAACGTCTTCCTGGCCCCTTCCGGTAAAAATAATGAATGGGATAGTGTTTCCCTGGTGACGGAGTTGTTTCAGGAAAGATATTCCATTCATCTCAGGCATCTGGTAATCTGAGACAACGACATCATAGGGCTCTTCTTTGAGCGCTTCAGTCGCATTATGAGCTGAGGGCACTGTATCAACCTTAAATTCGCCGGTTTTCTCCAGATACTCCCGGGTCAGGTCAAGCAGGGCGGGTTCATCATCAACGTACAGCACGCGGGAAATGCCCCCGGGCATCGCATTACTTGCTGTACTCAACCGGGACTGGGACGGAAACGATGAAGTATTATCGCCTTCATACTTCGGAAGGCAGGAACTGCCCTTATTGAGACACTCCCTAGACCCAATATTGAGTTGCATTACCTGATTTTTCCCGCTATCTGTTATTATATTCAATATTTATCCCTCCCCGTAGTCATCCGGCATCGCAAGATATATTGTGTTTTTGCAGTCTCTTTTGTGTCGTCGTTACCGGCTATCCCACATTCGGATTGTCCATATTGGGTCATATCACGCATTCGCTTCCCTCCGAAACTGGGGTGCTATCTCCTCATGCCAAGAAATCATATCCGCAAATGTCTCTACCATCAGAAGTTCATGATCGGCAGGCAGGTAGTTCGAAAGGAAAACAAGACTAAGAACACCTTTTTGGCACTCATGCCGGCGGACGGGATACATGACAACAGAGAATGTCCCCTCTTTTCCGGCCCATTCGATCCTGCCATCTGGTGAACAGGTCCATCCTGATGATATTCGTCCCTTTTTGATTTTTTGGGATCTGGTAGGTATCGAGGCATGAGCAGCCGATGCAAAGTGAAGAGGTAGCTCCCCGGCATACCATACTGCAACCGGAGGTTGTGTTGTATCGGAGCTCTGATGATATGCGACTAAAACTGCTGATAGGGATCTGCCGCAGGTTTCAACGACGGTTGTGATATTTTCTTCAAAAGTCTTATCCGGCACAATCTTGGAGTCTTTGAAGAGGATATCGAGGGATTTTATACTCTCAGTTATTTTTCGTTTGCCTACAACCTGTTCTATCAGCTGGTGCAGTTCAAAGAAGAAAACAGGAAGATCTTTGTGGGTCTTGAGCATGATTACAGTTGGGGAGGTCGTATGAACTTCAGGAACCGGATGGGGCTGAAGTAAGTCTTTCAGGATAATAATTGGTGTTGAATCACCATTCGGAAGAACGGATAAGATCGTTTCTAAGACGTTCAGGCCGGCACTGTAATCCCTGAATATTATAACATCATAGGAATGATAAGGAAACCATTCTGAAGTATACTTCAGGCTATCGAATATTTCGACTGAATAACTGCCAAGGTATTCAAGATATTGTCTGCCATATTCCAGCATGGTATGATCATCATTGATGTAGGCAACAGAAATCATGCGCTTCACTACTTTTTCCTTCACAATCCGGTGCAATTATTCATTTTCGTCGTCATGCCTAAACCATATACTAGTATAGGGAATCTTTTTTGATAGAAATGAGATCATTATCAAGAGAAGATAAATTCAAAGAAATTGCACAGCAATGAAAATACCATTAAATACTAGTTATATATAGTCAAAATTCAATGGTAGTATCATCCGAAATACGCGAAACCATAACATCCGTCTTAAAAGAGACCAAAAAGCCAATTTCAATCGCCGGTCTGGCCCGGATAACGGGCATTTCACGAAACACACTCTCAAAGTATCTCGAAGGAATGATACTGGGGGGCAGTGTTGCGATGATTCATCATGGGATGGCAAAAAAATTTTACCTTCCTCCAAAAGATGTGTCCGGCCATCATGAAGACGATATGCAAGAATTCATTCTTATTCTTGATACTTCGCGTTCGGTCTTCATTTTTGACAAAATTTATCAGAAAAATTCGATTTTCAGTCTTAATCCTGAACAAACAGACGATATGCCTTTCCCCCAAGAGATATCGGCAGTTCTTGAATCGGAGCAATTCCTTCAGTGGCTTTCAGGGATAAAAACGGCATCGGGATCCTTACAGTCCCTTTATGAAATAAGAAAAACGGATGATACTAACAAGGCCATGATGCTTGCATACCGGGCGTTTCCTATTCCACTCCAAGGAATGGAACCACTTGTAGCTGTGTATTCGAAACACTCGTGGAAAAAAGGCACCGCAGGATCGAGGAATGATGCCTATCCCAGCTCCTGATGAGAGCGCTCTTCCGACCGATGACTGTATTATTATTTTACAGGATATGCATATTGTCCATGCAAGCCAGTCATTTTCGAGGCTTTTCGGAAGACCGCTTGATTCAATAAAAGGGCGCAATATCAAACGGTTTTTTCAGGCATCCTCCGTTCTTGCGCTCGAAAAATATATTTCAACCCTCAGAAAAGGACTCTGTTTGAACGCACCACCTCTCGAAATCATGCTGGTAGGTAGGGAAACAGAAAATACCGTGAACTATTCATTTCACCTAGGATGGATTCCCTATATGGACTCAGGGGCAGTGATAGGTGTGCTCCGTAACACAAAACCCAAACGTGCGGAAACGGCTTCTTCACACAATGTACCTTCGGCATGGGATACGTATTTGCGGGAACTGTTAACCCGGCTTCAGGTTTACGAGAGGGAATCATGCACAATACTGATACCTTGGGCCTTGGAGCATATGCATCCGCTTCTCAATTCCGATGAATGCATTTTGGACATATATATCCCGGATATGGAGGGATTCCGTTGTTCGTATTGCTGGCGTGAGACACAAATGCCGGACGGAATGGATAACAGAACAAAAACATTGGATAAGCCCTCCTCAATTTCCCAATTAGCCTTTGAAAAACCTGATATAGACCGGCAGGATCATAATTCAAGGAATTATGATGAATTATTACGCATTCCGATCAGGAGAAACACAAAGACTCTGGGGGGGTTCAGCTGGCATCCCCAATCCCCTGATGATGCATCGGTAATTGACTGGGAAAAATTCGAAATTGCATGTACGCTTCTCGCCCTGAAAATCTGGCATCAGCACTGCATTGAGAAAGCCCAGGCGAGTCAGCAAGGATTTAATGAGGTTTTAGAGAAGTAACCATATAATCCTTTTCAAAACTGCATTATTGCATTCCTTCAGTTCACTTCAGAATATCAAATTTTTTTATACGGATTTCCCTTTTTCCCTCAACCGCGCAAGCACCCGTTCCTTTTTTGCGATTGCAGCTTGAGATGCCCGCAGAACCCCCTTTTTCATCTCCTCGAAATCCGTCGCCTCTGCGTCAACTACTTTTTTAACAGGGGTATATGCAGACTCACGGAAACGGGGCTGGAAATCATGTTCCTTTCCATTAGTCACCAGCACTGATGCCGGTTTTCCTTTTTCCACCATTCCAATTTCACGACAGTTTACGCCGGTCGATTGGATGACCCGAATAATCTCAGCTGCAAACGATTCCGGGGCTACTATAAGGAGTGCATCGAGAGAAACACCGAGGTAATCGATCTCAAGTACCTCAAGCATCTTTCGCACTTTTGGATTAACGAGGGGGAGCGTATCTTCTTCTCTCACCACCATCCGGCACCGGGCAGTCTCTGCCATTTCGAAGATGTCCCCCCGGAGGCCTCCGTTAGTCACATCGGTCATAGAGTGGATCTGATCGAAGACCGGGTTTTTGATGAGGGCCTCAGAGGTAATAAGAAAATTGAGGTTGATTGTCTCTTCGACGACATCAGGAAACCCGGAATAGATAGCAGCTGTCGCAATCGTCCCGCCTCCTGCACCTTCGGTCATCAGCAGCACGTCGCCAGGCTGGGTCGATTTCCGGGCCGTCAGATGACGAGCCACGCCGACTGCCCCGACGCAACCAGTCAGCCGGTTGCCCAGAACCATATCTCCGCCGATACGGAGTGTGGAACCGGTGACGAGAGGCACATCCATCATTTCACCTACAGTCGTTATCCCTGCCGTATAATCGAATATTTTTGCCACATCCCCATCATCGGCTACATGGATGTCAGAAAAGAGCATAACCGGTGTTGCACCCATCACATAGAGATCCCGCAGCGTAGCACGGGTCACATGAAAACCGGCAAGATATGGGTAATCAGAGAGCCGTGAATGCATCCCGTCAACGGTGCAGACCATGTACTCCCCACAAGCTCTGACAACTCCTGCATCGTCCATCTCGTCTACTCCAACCGAGGCCCGTGTCTTTCCGATGATTCGGGCGATCTCCCGGTGAGCAAAAAAATCACCTTTTCCCCGGGAACCGACGCCGAACTCTCCCATCTTGACTCGTGCAGGTTCGAACGAGAAAAAATCCCCGGATAGCCCCTGTGTGTTTTTGACTTCTTTTACAACTGCCCGCGCAAAGGCATTCTTATACGAAAGTGGGGCTTGTTTTATTTCCGAAATATATTCGATGAGATGTTGTACAACAGTATCTTCGTCTTCACCGGCTGCAAGATGTCTTCTGGCATATTCCTCAACATCCATGTATCCGTATTCGTCCCTGAGCCATAAATACCTCCATTATGCCCTTTCCAAAAACAGATGCTACCGGCGCAGGATACCGAGCACTTCAGAGAAAGAATGGAGGGCGTCGTCAAATTTTTTTGCCTTGAATAGAGAAAGTCCTTTCACCATTCCGGTCCGCACATCATGAATATCGATATAATAGGCCTGGTCAAAAGCGCGGGCCGAATCTTCAAGCCTCCCCAGCGCAAAGCAGGAGTTGCTCAAAACTACCCAAGCATCGGCCATTGTAGGATCGATCGAAAGCGCTTGCTCAAGGCAGTGAATTGCCTCTTCATGTGAGCCTATCTTTGAGAGTGCCAGACCTTTCCGGTAAAGTGTCTGCGGGTGAAGGGGATTGATACCAAGCGCACAATCCAAAGTTTCAAGCGCATCTTGATACCTTTTTTGGTTAATAAAGGCAATTCCACGATTATAAAGTGCAGAGAAATAGAAAGGGTAAATTTTTAGGGCCCTGTCATAACAGGAAATCTCCTCATCGTATCGTTTCAGTTTCCCAAGTGCATAACCCTTGTTTACCCACGCCGAGAGATACCGGCTTCGTAACTGAAGCGCACGGTCGCAACACCGGATCTCTGCATCATATCTTCCCAGCATCCCAAGAGCGACACCTTTGTTATTCCATGCAGCTGAATTGTTTGGATCGAGTGCGAGTGCCCGATCACAGCAGGTAATTTTTTCCTCTAACCTGCCAAGTTTCCCCAGCGCAAAGGCTTTGTAATTCCAGGCACCTATACACGCAGGATCAATACTAATCGCTTGATCGCAACATTCGATCTCTTCTTCGAACCGTCCCATTTTCCCTAACGCGAAACCCCGACCAGCCCACGCAGTTGCAAGTAACGGGTTTATGGTGAGTGAAAGGGTGAATAAGCGGAGGGCCTCGTCGTGCCTGCCCTCCCTTCCCCGAGCAATTCCTTCATTGTAATAATCAAGAGCTGAGCTCATTTACCGGTAAATTTAAAATGGTTGGTCAGAGTTCTTTTTTCTCTTGGACACAGTAATCCTGCGTCCGGTTCATCTCATGAACAGGGAAGATCCCTAAGAACACCAGTACAGACGATTATTCTTTTTTATGTTTTTTAATATATCCATAACGACATGAGAAACACTCATTAAATCCACTTGTCCCGCTGATCCGTATATCGCTCTAATATAGATCTTTCGAGCAAATACTTGTTCAATATCAACAAGAATAAGAGGCCCATCATATGAAGACAGGGAAAATCAGGGTGGGACTAAAGAAGGGTTTTTCCTTTATCTCATATGGTACCCGCGCTCAGTGAGATAGCGACAGAGACGTTCTTCGGCATCGGGAGAGGATTCCGGGATACTTTTTTTCGCCTCTTCCCAGATTGCTCGTAGTCTGGGATCATCTGAGTGCAAGTTAAGCGTTCCGGTTACCAAACCAAGGACAGCTCCTCCTGAATCCACGATCCGCATGAGGACACAGCGGTAGAATTTGCATGGTCCCGGACTGTCCCTGTGAATAGTACATCGCAGAAGATTACCTTCAGGACGGAGAAAACGACAGGCATGAGGATGCTCATTGGGAAAGGACCAATCACAAAATATCTTTCGCTTATCCTCATCCACGCATGCAGTGAATTGGGTCCCGGTAGACACAGATTCACATGCAAACTCAAAGGGGCCGGTCTGGTGAACAATGATAATATAATCACCAAGATACATACAGCAGGATCCGCATTGCCGGCAAGTAAACGTCATTAGCATTTCCTCCTGCAATCCTTGAACACATCCGTACTATCTAAAGGGATGATGCGGAAATCCGTGGTCGGCATATACACCTGACATTTCGAACTTCTATTGGATCTTATCTGCCTGAGATCTGGGCCAGTTCTTTTAATGTTTCAAAATCCGTTGTTGTTCCGCTCATTGTCAATTTTTCATAAATATCCTTGTTGACAAAGATAATCGAATATGTCGTTGTTAACGGAGAATTCCGGGAATCAGTTTCGCGATACGCATAGGTTTGTTCACCCATATTTGGACAGGGAAGTTGGTAAATCTGGGTTGTGCCGTTTTCTAGGGAAGTAATCGCATCCTCTTCAACGTTGAATACTTCGTTCATGTTTGCAAGGGGGTAAAGATCAATGACTTGACTTACTTCGGTCAAATCGTATTGTTGCGGGTTCAACCGGTAATAGGAGACGGTATATCCGGCTTTCCAACCAAGAGTGTGGGATATCTGATCCATCTCCAAGTAGGAAATGTCTGATCGATCCCTAAGGATATAATCCGACGGCATATCTGATGGCTGGAGTGCCATCTGCGATACAGGGACCGTTGAAAAAGGGTTTTCTGTTGTCGGCACTGGAGTTACAGTAGGTGTCTCGACTGGTGCAGATGCCGAAGGATACGGGAAAATTGCAGAAAGGCAACCGGCACTGAGCAGCACTGCCACAAGAATCGTCCCGAGGACAGCAGATGCCGTACGCATAATGTACGATTGACAATAGCAGATAATATGCTTGCCGGGAATTACCGATCAACAATCATTCAGGTAGTATTGCGATGTTTGATGTTGATTACCGCATTCATCTGATTCCGCCAGAACAGGAGCTTGCCCGCTATGCCCGATTCGATGGCTTTTCCCCGACAAGAGAGAAGCAGTTGTTGTCATTTCAGAGTTTGGAGCGACAAATATCTTTTTCTCGGCAAACATCCCACGGTTGAAAGTATAGTGGGTGGTAAAAAATGGACGATCCAGAGCTCCAGAGTGATGAGCAGATACTTATCCGAACCCAAGGGGTCCATGTAAAATCGATCTCTTTTGAAGCGATCCTCACTAACAAACGAATTATCCTTATTGACAGATTAAAAAACCTCCTGCCGCCAAAGGAGATTCCGCTTGCCACCATTCAGTCTATTGAACCCGGAGAGAACGCTATCAGGGATCTTGTCGTAACGTTAGGAGTTATAACAAAATCGGGTGGAGCGCGACAAATGGTGCTCACTTTCTCCCGGGAGGGCGGGGGAAATCGTGCGAAGGAACGGGATGAATGGGTTAGCCAGATCCGGACACATCTTACGCCCTCGTTTGAGCAGGTAATCCGGAAAGTAATCCCTGGAATCGAAAACCAGCCCGTAGGGCGGGATAAAGCAGCTGCACTGACAAGCCCGGTCCCTCCAAAACGCCCGCTTGAATTTTCCAAGCCTGAAAAGAAAATCATGGAGAATCATCCTGAATCATTACAGCCCGTGGTGTCCACTCCCGCACCGACATCCGTCCCGGAAACGGTTCTTGGCACGTATTGCACCCGGTGCGGCACGAAAGTGCCTGAGGGATCCGGATTCTGCAACACCTGCGGGACGCGTATTGTGCCTCTGGGTGGGATTCCTCAGGTGCCGGTTTCAGCTCCGCCATCATTTATTCCAGAACCTATTCCCCAAAAAGAGAAGCTCGTCGGAGACAAAACCCAGGCGACAACAACCCCGCCGGGCGCCACCGTTGCTCCATCGATGCCGGAAGCGTTCCACCCCAAATCTTCTGAACCTACGTCACTGAAACCGGAAGTGCCAATCTCAACAACTATGCCTGCGGTCCTCCCGGCAGCCCCTTCAACAAAGAAACGGTTCATGCCAAAACTCTTCTCTCCAAAAGACCTGCCACCTACCCCACTCGTCCCTTCATCTATGCCTACAGCTGTCCCACGTCCGCCAAAGAAACCCTCAAACAAGAGAAAAATTATTCTGGTGACTTGTATCATCGTAATCATTCTCGTCGCAGCAGTAGGTGTTGTCGTCCTTCCAAAAATGAAATTGTCGGGATCGCAGGGTACTGGTCCATCCACTATCGCGACGACAACAACTATCCCTGTGACTACAACCACATCAACAAGTAGTTCAACCACCCCAGTTACGGTCCCAACACAGGCACCAGTTACTGTTCCGACGACAGGTGTGTATGTCAGCGCCAATTATCTTGGTGGTTTCAACGGTTCGTATAGTACCGGTGGGATTACTACGAACGTGAACCTAACTTCGGGAGCCCAGGTATACCAAATCGTAAACGCAACCGGCATGGTGACAGCAACCTTCCAGAAGGCAGACGATACTACCAATTCCAAGTATCCGCTGACCGTGGGCATTTATGAGAATGGTAAGGATCTTGCCTCTAACGCCACAAGCGCGTCATATGGACAAGTGACCGTTTCGGCTTCCGTTTGACCGCGCTGGTTTCTTCCTTTTTTACAAACAACACAGGGACGAGAACGACTTATTTCAAATCCGCCATCATTTTCGTATTTATGCAGTTTCCATTATTTCTCCATCATTAGATTCCCACTGGAAGAAATCGTTTTTAATCTTTACATGAGCATAGTAGTCACTGAGGTCACATCATGACAGATACAAACGCGCCCCCCATCCCAGACGGGTGGGAGAATCTTGAGAAACAAGGTATTGACATCCTGATCAGTACGTTGCATAACAATACTGAGCCCGCCTTCAGAAGGTACGCTGCGTACCAGCTGGGAAATGCAAAAACTCCCCAGGCCATCAGACCCTTAATTGAAGCACTCGGAGATGTGGACAAATCCGTACGGGAACAGGCAATGCTTGCGCTTGTTGCTACAGGTAAGGCTGCAATAGAACCGCTCGCTGGCGCAATGAAAGATCCCAAATGGGAGACCCGATACCGTGCAGCAGAAGCCCTCGGGAAACTCGCCGATGAGAAGGCCATAAAACCTCTCGTTCAGGGGCTTCAGGACAGCCGCGATCACGTGAGATATATGGCAGCGAAGGGTCTGACGGGGCTAGGGGATTCCTCAGCGGTCGATCCGTTGATAATTCTCTTAAAAGACGATAACCCGGTAGTACGGATAATGACAACAAAAGCGCTGTCTGCAATCGGTGGAAAGAAGGTACTGGCAGCCATCAAGGAGGCTCTTGCCAACGAGATCGATGAACACGTCAAAGAAGCGATGGAAGCGGCGTTAAAATAATTATCCTGATATGTATCCATCAATAATTTAGTACCATCCCGACCTCAAAGGCTTGAATTTTTTGCAGTAAGTAAGGGATTGCCCCTTTTTACTTTAATCCTCCGGTCCCGAAATATCAATTACGTATCTTTATCACATCTGATGAGCGATTCATTTATTGATACCTTTTCAGATTACGAATCCCTGCCTCCAGGACGACATCCATGGAACCCGGAAAACCGACTCCTGCAACAAACCGCTCTTTTTCCCAATCGCTCCTCATTTCCATGATCATCCTAGTCATTTTTCTTGTCAGCCTCATGACGGTCTACGATTATATTAATCTCAAAAACAACATCGACTCTGAATTTACAGTCTTTCAAAATCAGACAGAAGACAGCGTCACTGCAGCATTACGACTGGATGATCTGGCAACCACGATTCTGGATGATCAGCTCAACCGACAGATGATGGGCGGTTTTGGTACGCTCTTTACCGAATACAACAGTTCCGGGGAAAACCCGGCAGATATGAACCTGACAAAGGTGAAAGAGTCGCTGGGAGAAGGTTATGATATTTATATAATCAATAAATCCGGAGTCATTGTTTATACGACCTATCCTCCGGAAAAAGGGGAAGATTTCCGGAACATCCCCTATTTTTACACATACCTGACAAAGGTCAGGTTATCGCAAGGTTTCTTCCCCGATCGTGTTGTAAGGGAGATACCAAATACAGGCAAATTCCGAAAGTATGCCTACGAGTCAACACCGGATCACCAATATGTGATGGAACTTGGATATTCTCCACCTTCTTTCAATTCTACTAACCTCAGGCTTGATGATAGAGACAACATTGGTAGGTTTGTTTCCTTTAACCCCTTTATTAATCACTATAGCATCTTTGACACGATGGGCCATGACACTAATGATGACAGCCTGCCGGACAATAGTACAGAAACAATTCTCGCGCAGGTAATTACAAGCCGGACGAGCATGGAAAAAGATGACCCGACAAATCACACGGAAACGCGGTATCTTTTTGTCGATCTCTATAATCCCCAGTATGGCTCCGACATGAGTAGAATTGTAATGATCACGTATGACACTGGGCGGGTTCAGGATGAACTTAATCACCTTGTCTTCATCCATCTCGTATTCGGCATATGTGCCCTTGGGATTGGATGCATCCTTGCCTTTGTACTTTCCCGCCGTATGACTCAACCAATAGAAAACATAGCCCATGACGCGGATGTTATTTCAGGCGGGGATTTTGACCACCGCATCGGCACCACAGATGCCCGGGAATTTATGATCCTTGAAAAGAGTATCAACAGAATGGTGGATTCCCTTAAATCCGCAACAAAGAGGATCAATGATGAAGAAATATTCCACAGGGATCTCATAGATCAAATACCCGTGGGGATTTTTCTTAAAAAGACAGATACCGAAACCTACATCTTCTGGAACCGGGCGAGTGAGGAAATCTTCGAGCGACCGGCAAGGGATGTAATTGGAAAAACCGATGAAGAAATATTCCCGCCAACAATGGCCGCACAGATTAAAAGAGAGGATGCGGAAGCGCTCGCGTCACGCGTAGAGATCAAATATAAGAAGATCACGTCAAAAAAAGGCGAAAAGCGTGTGATCCATATGATTATCGTACCGATCTATGATTCGAAGAAATCCGTACGATACATGCTCGGTATTGCAGATGACGTGACAGATGAAGCGATCACACTCAAAAAGGACCTGATATTCAGCATTACGCGAAGTGATATCCTCGATCAGCTGGCGATCATCATGACTTACCTTGAAAGGGCCCAGCTGAAAACCACTCACGAAGCGATGCAGATGTTCTTTGACAAGACCATTGGATCGGTAGAATCCATAAAGAACCGGATCGCGTTCGAACGTGCCCTCCAGGACCCCGGTGTCATCTCACCCAGATGGCAGTCAGTGAATCAGGTATTTGCAGAAGCGATCCAGATGCTTCCCGAACATACGGTTGATATCAGCGCCGGAGTCGGTGAAATAGAGATCTTGGCCGATCCTTTACTCCCCCGAATCTTCTTTAGCCTCCTGTCCCTTTCATTCCGTCTTGGCGGACCGGCACTTTCGACAATTCGGATGACTGCCCGACAGGACAACGGGAATCTTACGTTGATCTATGAGGATGACAGTTCAGGTCTGCCGGTGGGCGAGAAAGAGCACATCTTTGAAGTTGAATACAGCCACGAAAATATTGTCGGTCTCTTCTTGATCCGCGAGCTGCTCGGCTTTACCGGCATCATCATCACAGAAACAGGGGAGCGCGGACACGGATTGCGCTTTGAAATTGTGGTGCCTAAAGGGAGATATAAGGGGTTGAAATAACTGGATCCGGCGCGTCGCTTTTCCTCGTACCAGTCAAAAGGCTTCGACAGTCAGCTGAAAAAAGATTTAACGAATCTTTGTCCCGGGTTCAACCGATTTCTCCGGTACCAGAAGTGATGCTGCATCACCGGCTGCGAGGATCATGCCATTACTCTCCACGCCAAAGATTTTTGCTGGTGCCAGATTTGTGAGAACGACAACATTTTTTCCTACCAGCTCTTCGGGTTTATAGAACTGCGCGATACCGCTCACGATCTGCCGAATTTCTCCCCCGGTGTCCACTCTGAGTTTCAGGAGTTTGCTTGACTTTGGAATTGCCTCGGCCGCGAGCACTTTCCCGGTCATCATCTCAACCTTATTGAAATCCTCGATCGAAATCGACGGTGCCTTCTCCATTTTTTTATTCGCCTCCATAACACGCTGCTGGAGCACTGCGTCCAGCTCGGTTATCTGGTTTTCCTCAAGCCGGCCAAACAATGGAGCCGGTGCTGCAAGGTCTTTTTCGGTGATCGTGCAAGTTGCCTCATCAATTCTATGGGTTGCAATCAAGTCAGAATATCCAAGCTGCGCCCAGCATTCCTGTGCCTTTGATGGCATTACCGGCTCAATCAGAAGTGCCAGAGCTTTTACAATCTGGATGCTGTTTTTCATTACCTGCGCCGCTGCAGTACGGTCGGTTTTGATCAATTTCCACGGCTCATTGGTCTGGATATACGAATTCCCGAAAGCCGCGAGCGTCATAATTGTATCGACTGCACTCTTGAACTCATATTCCTTCATCTGGCGATCTACGTCCACCAGGCATTTTTCGATTTCAACAGAGGTAACCGGATCAACTGCCCCGGCAGGTATACCTCCAAACTCCTTATACGCAAAAAAGAGCGTGCGATACATGAAGTTGCCAAGAATATTAACAACTTCATTATTAATCCTTTCTCCAAATACCTTCCATGAAAAGTTGAGTTCCTTGGTATGACTCGTGTATGCGAGCAGATAATATCTGAGGTAATCTGCAGGAAGACCTTTATCAAGGTAATCTTCGTTGGTCCAGACTACATAACCCCGGGATTTGGAGAACTTATGGTCATCTACTTTAACCATCCCGCTTGCGACTACCGCATACGGTTCACCGTATCCGGCACCTTTCAGGAGGCCCGGCCAGAAAATGCAATGGTGATAGATGATATCCCCACCAATGAAATGGGTGACGCGGTTATCCCCGCACCAGTATTCCTTCCAGTTTTTGCCGGTCCTTGCTGCCCACTCTTCAGTGAATGCAATGTAACCAATCGGAGCATCAACCCAGACGTATACAACGAGATCATCGCGACCGGGGAACTTCACGCCCCACTCAAGGGTGCGGGTGATACACCAGTCGTGTAATTCATCCCTGATCCAACCGAGGGCATAGTTTTTTGCGTTGCTGGTGCCGTGGAGCCGGTCAAGAAACTGGAGGAGATACTCCCTGAATGCGGATAGCCTGAAGAAAAAATGTTCCTGATCCCGGAACTCGGCTTGTGTTCCACAGACTTTGCATACCGGATCTTTGATCTCCCCTGGTTCGAGATGTTTCCCACAGCCTTGATCACACTCGTCCCCACGAGCCTGTTTGCCGCAGTAGGGGCAGGTGCCCTCGACATAACGATCCGGGAGGAACCGCCTGCACTTCGGGCAATACGCCTGATGGACGATTTGTTTATATACATATCCGTTTTTTTCCAGACGCTTGACGATCTCCTGGGTCCGGCGATGATTAACCGGGGCATCGGTCATCCCAAAATAATCGAAATTAACGCCGATCCTTTTAAACGTCTCATCGAAATGCCGGTGGTATTGCTCGGAAAGTGCACGGGGGGAAATCCCCTTCTCTTCAGCAGAAACCACGATGGGCGTCCCATGGTTGTCCGATCCCGATACAAACACGACTTCTTTACCCGTCCGCCGCATATAGCGAACGTAACAGTCGGCGGGGACGTACGTGCGCAGATGCCCGAGATGACAGGGCCCGTTTGTGTAGGGGAGCCCGCAAGTGACCAGCAGCGGAGGTTGAGTCATTCAGGTACTTTTTAGCATGCAATACGTAATAATTCATGTACCATGCAAAAGGTGATGTCTCTTACAACTCAGGCGCTCGGCGGTGAACCCGGCATACCGGATCTTGCCACGCTTGCCGGTTGGGTGGCAGATCACCGGGGAATTGCAGTAGATCTTCGTGCGTATTGGCTCGACGTGTTGCTTGCACAAGAACTTTCAGCCGGTATCACTGTTCCTTGTGCGGGCGGTCTCTTCTATCATGAACGGGTTCGCGAAAGTCTCATCGGTTTAAATGCAAACCGGGACACAGTTATCGGGGAGATCCATGTAGATACCAGTACGTTGATTGAGGATGCTATCCTGCTTGCTACGCAGAAAAAAGACGTGTGGTGTGCTCTCCCGGCCCCCCAGTCCCTCGGTTTCACGGACGACTATTATGGTGACTCCGGTGAGTGGTCCGATGCGATCACAGCGGCGTACCGTACCATAATGCGGGAAATGCGAGACGCGGGCATCGGGGGACATGTGCTTATCTGCGATACAGTCGACGAGCAGGAAATTTCAATACTTGCAGGGAAGAAAGTCTTCTTTTTTGCACCGGCACCAAAGAAAAAGGATTTTATGCCGCTTATGGAATACCAGCGTCGGATAGCGGTTAGTACAAAAAACCTTGAAATGGCAATCGATCTTTCAGAAATGTATAATATTCACCAATGGATCATCATGGAGCCCAACAACGGAGGAATCGGTCTTGCATTATCTCAATTCGACCCGGACCAGATAATAGCGGGGGGGTATTGTAAAGAGGACTGTGATAACTACTGGAAAAAACTCGTAGAAAGTGCGGTGTATATGAAATAAATTCCTAAAATCCAAGGAAAATAAAGAAACCATCCAGTATCATAACCAATAGAGCAAGCATTAATAGGAAGGGATAAAAGCATTGTTATAAAGGAACGAGAGGGCATATATCTCGCAGGAATGCCTCATCGCATCCTTATCGAAAAAAACCGGATGATTCGATATGAAAACAAAATCTGTGGTCTGGCTATTTCTTATCCTTGTTTCTGGTGCGATTCTCATTAGCCCGGTCTTGGGAGCTGTACCTGAGGCATCGTTTATATCGAATACTAGCTCTGGAACCGTCCCGCTTACTGTACAATTCGTGGACTCCTCTCTGAACACGCCAACTTCATGGACCTGGTTATTTGGTGACGGCGGTATTTCCACGAGTCAGAATCCAACGCATACCTACACGACTGCCGGGGCCTACACGGTTACGCTTATTGCAACAAATTCGGCGGGCAGTAACACAGTCACTGAGTCAGGATATATATCCGTAACAAAGGCGACATCGGTGCCAGTCGTCTCATTCATGGCGAATATCACCTCGGGAATAGTGCCGCTCTCCGTTCAATTCCTCGATTCTTCGACCAACTCTCCAAGTTCATGGGTCTGGTCCTTCGGGGACGGAGGAACGTCTACGAGTCCCGAACCCATACATACCTATACGACCCAAGGCCTGTACACTGTCACGCTTACGGCTACAAACTCAGCGGGGAGTAATACCACATCTCTGAATAACTATATTACCGCAACCCAAGTGACGATGATCCCGACTGCATTGTTTAAATCCACAGTAACATCAGGATATGAACCACTCACAGTTCAATTCGTTGATGCCTCAACCAATTCCCCAATTTCATGGGTCTGGTCTTTTGGAGACGGGGCAACATCCACACTTCAGGATCCGGTACATACCTACACGGCGGCAGGAAACTATGCAGTCACCCTCACTGCATCCAACGATATGGGCAGCAACACAATAACCCAGCCGGGATATATTACCGTGAACGCCGCGATTCCCCTTGCATCATTTACCTCAAACGTAACTTCTGGTTCAAATCCATTGAGTGTCCAGTTCACCGATACCTCCAACAACACCCCTACCGGATGGTACTGGACCTTTGGTGATGGCGACACAGCCAACAGTCAAAACCCGGTACATACGTTCACCGGTGTCGGATCCTACGTTGTCTCGCTTGGCGTTTCGAACAGTGCAGGAAGTAACATCACAACCATGCCGGCATATATTACGGTGACCAATGCCCAATCCCCACCGGTTAGCTCCTTTCAGCTCAGATATTCAATCGGGAACTGTTCCGCTGACCGTCCAGTTCAGGGACACCTCGACCAATTCTCCGGACATCTGGCAGTGGTTCTTTGGCGACGGAACCCAAAGTAACGAACAGAACCCCATACATATTTACACCCAAAGTGGCACGTACACGGTCAGCCTGACCGCAACAAATTCCGGCGGCAGCAATACCACGACCGTGCCGAGCTACATGATTGTTTCGCCGACTTTTGTAACTACCATGCCAACCCAAGTTACAACTTCAGCCCAACCGATTACGCCTACGACGACGGAAACTCAGGCGCCTGCTGTTACTACCCCGGCACCCTCAGGAACTTCTCCTTCATGGACGCTGCCTTTGATTGCCGTCGTGATCGTGGTACTTGTGGTCATTGCACTGGTGCTTCACCGAAGAGGGAGATCCGGCGACAAACGATACTCGAGAGGCAGAGACCTTTAAGGAATTGCTGCCAAAAGAGGTCTCCCTCCCCTCCTTATCAACAGGAATGTCACAGAATTAAAAAGAGGACAAGGTGACGATAGATTCTTTCAGACCATTTTTTCCCGGCTGATGCACTCAAAATCAATAAAGCCGTTATAAGGGTCGGTTTTTAAGAGACGAACCCGCACTTTCTGGCCAACGCTAAGGCCCTGCTCCCCTTTGACCACCCGGCCTTCGGCTGGGGGGTAAGGAGTCTTACATATGTCCCTTTGTCTGCTGCCCCGGTTACAAGGGCATCGAACGTTTTGCCAATACAATCTTCTAGTAGCACAGCCGCAACGGCCTTCCTCATGAAACGTTTGACCTTCTTTGATGCTTTCTCGCGATCAGTCAGCCATATAGTCTGTTCCAGAAGATCTCGGGAAGAATAGGGTCCGGGAGTCCCCGTCAGGATGGCTTTTATCAGGCGCTGGTTGATTATATCTACGTAGCGCCGGTTCGGTGCCGTCGCATGGGTATAATCGATGACGGCAAGGGCAAAATGACCGGTCGGCGTAGCGCCGGGTTCAAGCATCGTGTATTCACCGGGTCCGAGCAGTTTTATGAGGGTAAGGGAAAGATCGGGGAAATGAAGAGGATCGGCAGTTTTTTCTTTTGTAAGGAACTGCGCAAGTGCTTTTGCATCCGGCTTCTCCGGCAGAGTCTCCCCATGCGACGCTGCCGTAAGTATGATCCCAGCCCAGTTCTTTGGGGTTTTTACCACTCTCTGGATCATGGGGACCCCGGCTTCTCCCAGCCGGGCAACCATTGTTCCATTCGCCGCAACCATGAATTCTTCGATTAACGCCCGTGCAGGATTAGGTGTTCGGGATACGAGCCCCTGCACCTCACCGTTTTCTACAACCACCTCGGCCTCCAAGGTGTCAAATTCGAGCGCTCCCAGTTCGCGGCGGTATTTCCGCAGAAGCTGAGCTGCGTCGTTCTGGATCCGGATCTGTTCTTCGAGGCCCGTGATATCCTGTATACCGGTCGGGATGAGACCGGTGCCTTCCAGCCACTCTCCCACATTTTCGTACACCAGTTTTGCCTTATTGCATACCAGTGCCCGGTACACTTCACCCGGAATGAAACTTCCATCACGTTTTATCAAAAATTCAATGATAACAGCAAGACGATCTTTACCCTGCAAAAGAGAGGTGATCCCATGAGAGAGCCGATCGGGAAGCATAGGAAATGTGACTATCCCTGTATATACAGATGTCCCATTATGCGCCGCATATTCATCGGTGGGAGATTGCTTTTCCACATAGGAGTCGACATCAGCTATAGCGATCATAACCCGGGTCGTTCCGTCGGGTTTGCGCTCGCAGTATTCCAGCTGATCAAGATCCTGTGAGTCGTAGTTGTCTATGGACGACCACAGGAGCGAGCGGAGGTCGCGGGTGTCCTTAGGTATAGTGGAGAAGGTCCGCTCCTTCATCCCGTTGACCTCATCCATCACCTGCGGGGAAAACCGGGGTTCAAAACCGTATTTTTCCATCGCGTGCCATGCGATGGTTCTGAGATCGACCTCCTGATGCCGCGGCCGGTGTTCTTTCATATATATCGAGTGTAGTTCTCACTTAAGGCATAAAAAACTCTTGAAATGCCCATAGCAGGTATTCTGGGATCAGGCAACGGAAAATCTAAGATTGGACCTTCCTGAAGAGAGGATTTGTAGGAGACGCATTCGTTACGATGAATTCTTTATGATGGGGGTGTAATCTCAATGCTCTCGCCAGGCCGGAGGATCTTTACCGCGAGATTTGTTGTCCGTTCGATAGATGTTTTGAACGCCACCGGGTCTGCCGCGATCTTCTCCCACGTATTGTAGTGAATAGGTAGTACGATCTTTGCCCCGACCAACTGTGCCGCGATCATGGCCTCTCTGGGACCCATCGTGTACCTCCCGCCAATGGGGAGAAGGGCGATATCGGGATGGTAAAGATCACCGATCAATTTCATATCGGAAAAAAGGGCTGTATCACCTGCATGGTACACCGAAACACCATCCATAGTGACGACAAAACCCGAGGCCATTCCCGGATTTACTGCCGTGGTCGGATCATCGATCCGGGATGAATGCAATGCAGGTGTCATGGTGACGGTAACACCATCAAGACTGATCGTTCCTCCGATGTTCATTCCCTCAGCGGGAACTCCCTTTGATACGAGATACTGGGCAATCTCCCCGGTAGAAACTGTCGTTTTCTTGAGGGCGACGGTTTCACCGAGATGGTCAGAATGTCCGTGAGTGACAAGCACAAGGTCAGGGTTCATCCGGGCAGTACTGCCCTCCGGAACGAACGGATCAATCAGGATTTTTTTCGTACCGGTAAGGAGGACACAAGCATGACCAAGCCAAGTAAGCTGCATATATGCTGATGGGGATTATGCAGGGATGAATATTATTATAGAAACCGGTGACGAGGGAGAAGTTAAAAAAAGTATCCGATATGAAAAACGGTTTTTATGTCACATCGATCATTTCGGCTTCGGTAATGTCGATGGATTCGCCCAAGTTATCTGCCGTGGCGCTCCGGGTCATCTGCTCGGAGAGATCGCGATCTTCCATGACATCCCGGATCCGGTGGATATAGGGGTCGATGGTGGGGTCTTCCTGTTCTTCAATCACGTGCCGGTATTCCCGAAGCGTAGATGGGCTTACTCCAAGTTCATCAGAAACTTCCTTCATGGTCTTTCCCGATGCAACCAGTTCTTCCATCTTTACCTTGTCAAACGGCATCCTGAAATCAAGATCCCGGAAAAGCTTAAGCCTGACCCGTGCCCGTGCCACGGTCTTACTAAGCTTCTCATCGCCGAGCTCGCGGGCTATTTCTGTGTCGTTTTTTCCTGCATAAAATGAGGTAACAAGCTTGGCAAGCTGGATCGGTTTGAGCGACGTCTTGAAGATTCCCTGTTCAATAATCTCCCGCATTACCAGCGCTACTTCACGTTCAATCGCATCGCTATCCCTAAGGGTGCCATGAATATTTTTCATCGGCTCGACAATCTTTGTCTTACCAGACATGGTGCTGAAAAGTTCCAGCAACTGTGTTTTTCGTTTGTCTTCCGTCATTGGATACCCCATCTTGGGATTAGGATATACAATACTTCGTCAACTATTTAATCCTATCTTTACAGTTCTTTTGACCAGAAACCTTTTATTTAAGTCTGGATAGCATTTTCGCAATAGCATGAATCCCCGCGGAAATAGGATGTCACCTTCTTACACCAGCACAAAGCTGCATGTGCTATAATAAAGGAACGGAAACAGGAACCGGACACGAGCCTTTTTGTCGGGAGTCGTGCAACTGTATAAGAGACGAAGTACCAGGGATCCTGCATGAGTGATGTTTTCGAAAATGTAATGGATCTGGCCAAGCGCCGGGGTTTTATCTGGCCCACCTCGGAATGTTATGGGGCGGTGGCCGGCTTTATTGATTACGGACCGCTTGGCGCGATGATGAAACGACGCATCGAGAATATCTGGCGCCATTTCTACGTTGTTCAAGAGGGATACTACGAGATCGAGTGCCCTACGATTGCACAGGAAGCGGTCTTTATTGCTTCCGGCCATGTTAAAGGGTTCTCTGACAAGATGTGCCAGTGCCCGCACTGCAGGGAGTACCTGCGGGCAGATCACGTGGCAGAGGGCGGCGGTGTGAGCGGGGCGGCGATGATGAATAACAAGACCCTCGCCGCAGCAATAGCAGAATGTACATGTCCTGCCTGCGGAGAGAAACTCAAAACCGTTGAGGTCTACAACTTTAACCTGATGTTTTCGACGACGATCGGTCCCGGGTCCCAGAGAGTCGGTTACCTCCGGGCCTGAGACGGCACAGGGCATGTTTGTAGACTTTGCCCGGCTGCTCAGGTTCTACCGGGACGAGCTTCCCTTCGGCGCAGTGCAAATCGGCAAATCCTACCGGAACGAGATCTCACCCCGTCAGGGCATGATCCGTCTCCGTGAATTCACCCAGGCGGAGGCTGAGATCTTCGTCCACCCGTCCGAAAAAAACCATCATCCGATGTTTCGGAGATACGCGGACTATCGTATGCCCCTGTTAACGTATACCCATCAGCAGAAGTGCGAGCCTGCGGTGGAGATGACGATGTGCGAAGCGGTGAATGGCGGTATTATCGCAAATGAATATGTAGCCTACTATGTTGCTCTCACCCACGAACTGCTTGTAACGGTGGGGATTCGACCCGACCGGCTCCGGTTCCGCCAGCACCTCCCCGATGAACGGGCCCACTATGCAACCGATTGTTGGGATGCAGAGGTGTACTCGGAGCGCTTCGGCTGGGTTGAGACCGTTGGGATAGCTGACCGGACAAATTACGATCTCAATGCCCACGCACAGCAGAGCGGTACTGCTATGACGGTATTCATCCAGTACGATACGCCAAAGAAGGTCCAACGCCGGCGTATCATCCCGAATATGGGGGTGCTCGGTAAGCAATACCGGCAAAAAGCAAAGATCATCTTTGCCGCCCTTGAAACAGCGACACCGACAGCTGATGGCGCAGATGTAACGGTAGATGGTGAGACAATTCACATACCACCTGATCTTTTCGAGATCCGGGACGAGACTGTTGATATCAGGGGCGAGGAGATCGTGCCCCACGTAATCGAACCTTCATACGGGATCGATCGAATGTGCTATGCAGTACTTGAACAGGCATATGATGAGGATACTGCAGATGGCGAGAAACGTACCGGTGCTCCGGCTTTCCCCGAAAGTCGCTCCTGTGCAGGTCGCAGTCTTCCCGCTCATGGCCCGAGACGGTCTTGACACCATTTCCCACGAGATCACAGCTACCCTCCAGAAACAGGGTATCCTCGCGGAATACGACGATTCCGGCGCGATTGGCCGCAGATATCGCCGGCAGGATGAGATCGGCACGCCGTTCGCGGTTACAGTAGACTATGAGACAAAAGAGACCGGCACAGTCACACTCCGGGACCGGGACAGCATGAGCCAAGTACGGATTGCAGTTGACAGACTCCCCGCGACCATCCCGGCTCTTGTAAATGGGAATGTGAAATTCACCGGACTTTAAAAGACACTCCGGCTGAAATATAACCAGACAACACCTATGAGCTGCATAAGCCATCCTCTCATTCGTCCCGAAAGCATCGAGTCGCGGGAGTACCAGCTTGCGATTGCGATGAAGGCGCTGGATGCGAATACGATGGTGATCCTCCCAACAGGGCTTGGGAAGACTGCTATCGCCCTTATTGTTGCTGCATCCCGGCTCTTCAACGAAAGGGGGCGAGTACTGATGCTCGCTCCCACAAAGCCACTTGTGGAGCAGCATCTCCGTTTTTTCGAGAAATATCTGGTCGCAAAAAGTCCCGCCGGCCCTGAAGTCCCGCCGTTTGCGATGTTCACCGGGGATTCTCCGGCCGCTGAACGTACCGCGGACTGGGAACATGCACAGGTAACCTTTGCCACACCACAGGTTGTCAAAAACGATCTTATCGCGGGGCGCTATACGTTACAGAACGTGACACTCCTGATTGTTGATGAATGCCATCGGGCGGTAGGAAATTACGCATATGTCTTCCTTGCCCAGCGGTATCATGATACTGCAGATAAACCCTTGGTACTTGCCATGACTGCATCGCCTGGAGGCGCACCGGAAAAGGTCCAGGAGGTTTGTGCGAACCTTGGTATCACCCAGATAGAAAACCGGACAGAGAGCGATCCGGATGTAAGTCCCTATATCCACGAGCGTGATGTCGAGATCTACCCGGTTGATCTTCCTGCCGAACTCAGGCAGACCATCCATGCAATTCAAACCCTTATTGACGACCGACTGGCCCTCCTTGCCTCGCTTGGCTTTGTAGTCCCAAAGAGGGACCGCCTTTCTATGAAAGAACTCAACGGTATCAACACCCAGATCCAGCTGAGGATCCAGAACCGGGATCCGGCGGGGTACTCGGCTGCCTCAGTTTATGCAGAGTGCATGAAACTCAAACATGCCGTAAATCTTGCTGAATCGCAGGGAAGTGAAGTGTTCCGGGGGTATATCGCGAAACTGGTCGCCGAAGGAACGGGGCCAGGAGGGAGCAAAGCCAGCCAAAGGCTGATCAAGGATCCGGGTTTTCACCTGCTCTTCGACCAGACACGGGGCTGGACCACAGAACTCCATCCCAAGCCCTCTGTCGTTCTTAGCATTGTACGCAAGCAACTTGAATGCCATCCTGACAGCCGTATTATTATATTTGCGACCTTTCGGGATACCGTGCAGCTCCTCGTAGATTATCTTTCCGAAAATGGTATCTCCTGTGAGCGATTTGTCGGCCAGGCTACAAAGGACTCGGAGAAAGGACTCTCACAAAAAAAACAGATTGCGGCTCTTACCCGGTTCCGGGAAGGGGCATTTCAGGTTCTTATTGCGACCTCCGTCGGGGAAGAGGGCCTTGACGTCCCTTCCACCGATCTGGTGATCTTTTATGAGCCAGTGCCATCCGAGATCCGGTCCATCCAGCGCAAAGGGCGGACTGGTCGTTCTGCTGCGGGGAGGGTAGTAGTGCTGGCGACAAAGGGAACGTCGGACGATGTGTACCGGTTTGTGAGCCAGTCCAAGGAGCGCAGGATGCAAAAGAACATACAACAGATGAGCAGGTCTTCAATTCCCCACTCACAACCCGCAGTGACAGATCAGGCACTCATCGAGGAATTCACCCCTCGGGGCCCTGCAATCCGGATCGATGACAGGGAAACCTCTTCGAAGGTTGTCGAGGAGTTGTCTGGAATGGGGGCGGCAATCCGGCTCGAACGTCTGCCTCAGGGAGACTATGCAATTGGCGATCGTATCTTGGTCGAACGTAAGACAGCCCGCGATTTTGTCGATACCCTTATCAACCGGGATCTTCTTGGGCAGGCAAAGGCTCTTGCCGAAGCGGTACCCGGCCGGTCATGATGATCGAAGGCGGCGATATTTATACCCAGAGAGACATGAACCCGAATGCACTCCGGGGTGTACTCGCGGCACTCGCGATAGATATGGGCCTATCGCTTCTTTTTACCCGGGATGAGACGGAGACCGCCCGGATGCTCTTTGTCCTTGCAAAAAGGGAGGAGGCAGAGCGTGGCGAACGCAAATTCCATCCCCGCAAGTCGTTTACGTCGATCAAAGAAGAGCAGGAGTATATCATCTCCGCGTTTCCCGAAATTGGCATGAAAAATGCCCGGCTTCTCCTTACGCACTTTGGTTCGATCCAGACTATCGCGAGCGCAGAACTTTCAGATCTTGTTTCGGTCAAAGGAATCGGGGAAAAGACCGCACAAAAATTGTATGATATCTGCCGCCGGCCTTATAGACTGACGCAGATTGACGAGCGCTTCTGTCCCTATTTTTGCGGCATCCATGAATATGAGACAGTGATCAGGATCGTCATCGTTTTTGATGCGCTGGCAAAGTACGAGGATAGTACCAGACAATTCGCGGACCAACATCTCTATCTCCGGTGATGGTGAGGAATGAACCCGGGATGGGGATTCATCCTGCACCCGCAGGAGCTCTCCGGGAGAGACTGCGACCGGGGGTTCCACCTTTGTTACAGGCTCCGGTTTCTTTTCGGCGCAGACCACGCAGAACGTCTTTTTTTTGTATTCAAAAAGCGGGCAGCCGCAGGTGGGGCAAGACTTTTCAAGCATCTTCCCGCCTTTGAGGAGATACTCCGCCATGATCTCATCATCTTTCTTTTCGGCCATACGTCACCGTCAGGTTAATATTCAAACTATATATGCGAGTTATACGTATTAACTACAGGTACGCGGTAGGTGATACCATGCCAAACCCCGAAAAAACGATGGAAAACTGTATCCTGATGTTGCAGCACATCCAGGAAGACAGCACAATACCTCGGAACATCCGGCGCGTTGCCGATGAAACCCGGGCGCTGCTCTCCAATACCACTAAGGCGATGGGGCTGCGCGTTGCAGAAGCAATCTCAAAAATCGATGAAATCTCAAACGATCCTAATATGCCCATTCATGCACGGACACGGATCTGGGAGCTCGTATCCCAACTCGAGACCATTCCGCTGGACTAGACCTGCCTGCATCATTCTCGGTCGTTTCTTAACATTCTCTTTTTACCCGGGCCTGCCAACCCGTCTAACAAACGGGAAGGGGCTTCAACCGGTGTTAGGCAGAACCGCCGGAAAATACATTCAAACCCGTTTTTCACGACGAAAAGTAAACCTCACCGGCAAAAATGGATTTATCGTGGCCGGATTACAAGACGGGAACGGATACAATACCCTAAGGCAATGCTGATCAAACCGTAAACGATCAGGATTATGCCGATCCAGAGAACCATCAGGGCTATACCGAGGGCTGGAAAAACACAGATAAGAAGGCCGATAATGATTGCGAGAATGCCCTGCAGGAAAAAGAGCCCGCGATGCATCTCATGTGGTTCACCAAACGCGAACACAAGACCGATAAGACCACCGAGGAAAAGGGCGATACCGGCAATCAAAAAGATTACCAGCCCCATGATGAGGGGATGGATGATCGTAGCGATGCCAAAGAAAAACCCAATAATTCCAAGCACTGCGAGGAGTACTGAGTTTTTCCAACCACCGGGAGATAACGCCGACAGCATAACTGCGGCAAATGAGAGAAGAAGGATCAGGATCCCGATGAGTTCGACCAACACAGCGGCGGAGATTTTTGGGAAAAGAACAATAAGGAGCCCAAATATCACCGAGAGGATCCCCAGAAGGGCAAGAGATCCCCACTTGATACCGGTGATATTTTCAACCGGAATTTCATTCAGGGTCATATACTACCATGATTCCGTTCCCTCGTGCCGGAAGATAAATTTTTTCATATGCGATCGTTTCGACGGTTGTGAAGGGTATAATCCGTAATGAGGAGTGCTAAAAAAAGATTTTGCCCGGATCGGGCATCTCATGAAGTGGATTTATGAAATGGTATGGGATACGGAGGGGATGCTGATCTGGCTATTGAAGCTCGTCTGGTACCCATCCGGAAACACAATCGTGGTTGTCTGGGGAGCAAAATTTGCAGAAATAAACGGTGCATACCATTCATTCTGTATCGCTTGCTGGGCGTCTGCAAATGAGAAAGCCGGGGTAGTTACCGTGGTTGCATTACCGGACTGCGTAACAGTGCCAAAGGATGAGATAATCACATTCGCTGACGACATGTCCGCACTGACCACCGTGACCGGCCGATTGAGATTTTCCTGCAAGGCGTTCTGAAGCACGGTAGAGGGATTTGCGGCGTGGAGATAGATAGCTGCCTGTTCCATAAACGAGAGGTCGTACTGCATATCGGCCTGTGCATCCCCATTCCCATTCAGGGTTATGGTGAGCGTCTTTGCGGTGAAAGCCTGTGCCGGGATGACCGCTAACAAGACAATAAGGATGCATCCTAAGAGAAGATAGCTGAGCTTCATAGTATGTCAGGTATTCATTACAATTTTAGATATAAAGGTTTGTTGCCTTCTCGCGGTATCAAAGGAAGACGGTTACCCCATAACGACGATACCACCCGGTCAGGCAGTTGCCAGAAGAATCGTAAAATGATTTATTATTGCCAGGTAATTTTCCAGACAGATAGTGGCGAGTTCATAACGATTCGGCGATCTTCACCAGCTCGTCAAAATGACGGCTCTTCTTAAACAGCCACCAAGTGAAACGCTCGACGACCGTAAAGGAGAAACTTCCTCCCGCAGCGTTCGGGTGCCCACCGCCGCCAAACTCCCGGGCAATCAGGTGACTGATTGGCGGCACCGACCGGATCGAAAACTTCCCGTCTTTTGCGATGATCACTTCGATCTCGGTATCCTTTGCATGCCTGATAAAATGCGCAGTCTCGCTTGGGTACCCGTAGAGCGGGGCAAAGACAATCCGGTACTTTTTTTCCCGGAAGGTTGCGTGAGACAGACTCCGCTCCATTATGGCACCCATATCGGCTTTGATCTCCGCGTACTCGGCTTCTATAAATGAGTCTGAGAAGATCCCTGC
Source organism: uncultured Methanoregulaceae archaeon (assembly GCA_963737635.1). GTDB lineage: Archaea > Halobacteriota > Methanomicrobia > Methanomicrobiales > Methanospirillaceae > Methanoregula. The sequence goes on along the minus strand of CAVTTL010000001.1, from coordinate 1,543,079 downwards.
AACGAGGCAGTCGCGAACATGCTCCCGGTTTTTCTTTCTCTGGAGCACTTGACCCAAGACTGCAGACCGGGGATCGGCATGCTTCCAGAGATCGTAATCGCAGACCACCCGGGCAACCTCAGCCTGCTACCGGGTTCCCCGGTAAAAGATCACGTGCAACTATCCCGGTCGCACAGACCCCGGTGTCAACATGGAGGAGAGAAACCTCTCTTCTGATCCCCGCAATTTCCTCCTCCCGCCAGCGATGATGATCCCGCCATTCAATCACCCAGCCGTTCAACCGCGCCCTTGCAGTCACGGACTCCATGTCCCGCTGGCAGCTCAGGTCCGATACAGAAAGCAGGTCTCCTTTCCCGGGGCAGGACGCAATCAGGGAGAAAAGGCTCGAAAATTTCCCAACCGAACTCCAGACCGTGAATACGCCGTCTTTTCCAAACTTCATCCTGTGGATCGCATCTGCTCCGACCGCATCAAAATCGTTATGAGTCAGGTGAACGACATGGGCGGTGCGTGAGGCAAGGGCATGGGCGAGGCCGGCACCATCATCGCACGCAGGTGTTGGGGGCATTGGTTAATACTGGCATGGCGGGACATAAATAGGAGACCTCATAGACATTCCTTCCCGTGCGTATCATTTATTAATCACCAGTGCCAACAATTGTACTCCTGCCCTAGTAGCTCAGACTGGGAGAGCGCCAGACTGAAGATCTGGTTGTCCCCGGTTCAAATCCGGGCTGGGGCATGAAGCTATTTTTTGCAGTTTTTAGACTCTTCGGAACCTATAATTGTTCTTACGATGGAGACCTATATACCTCGTTTCACCTAGCCCCTGGTGTTATCTATGGACCCTATGCTTGCTGCCGTAAGTGTAATCATACTTTCTATTATCCTGCTTTACTTCGGCCACCGGTTCGGTCTGCCCAGTATCGTGAGTTTCCTTGTGATCGGGATGCTCACCGGGCCATTCGGGTTTGGGCTCATCACGGACCAGTCCCTCATCAACACGATCGGTGAGATTGGCATCGTCCTGCTGCTCTTCACTATCGGTCTGGAATTCTCGTTCCAGTCATTTCTTCGTTCGTGGCGTGCAGTCATAATCGGGGGTCTTGTCCAGATCACCACGACGGTTGTCGCAATTACTCTGATTGCCCTTGCATTCCAGATGCCGTTTAATGAGGCACTGATCTTCGGCTTTATCGTCTCGCTTTCGAGTACGGCCATCGTGATGAAGATCCTTCAGGAAAAGGGTGAGGTAGACACAATCCAAGGTAGGACGCTTCTGGGAATCCTCATCTTCCAAGATCTCGCAATCATTCCGATGATTCTTGTATTACCGATCCTCGCCGGGAACCAAGGAGGGTTTGACCTTGTTAACCTTCCTTATCAGGTAATAAAAATTGCCCTGATCATTCTCGTAATCATTGTCCTTGGGTACTGGGTCATCCCGCGTTTACTCTTCAGAGTGGCGAAAGAACGGAGCCGCGAACTCTTCCTATTTACCATTGCTGGTATCTGCATCATTATTGCTTGGCTGACCAGCGAAGCCGGACTCTCGTTCACGCTAGGAGCATTTATCGCTGGTCTGATCATCGGGGAGTCGGATTACAATATCGATGCATTAGGTCATATCATCCCATTCCGGGATGTCTTTGCGGCTATTTTCTTCCTCTCGATAGGGATGCTCTTAGACACGGGGACAGTTCTCAATAACTTTGGCTATGTTGCGCTGATTATTCTGTTAATCTTCTGTGTAAAAATCGTGACCGGTGCCTTCTCCGCGGCTGTGCTTGGGATGCCGGCACGGATTGCAGTCTTCTGCGGCCTTGCGCTTGCCCAGATCGGAGAATTTTCTTTCGTGCTCGCAAAAAGTGGCCTCGATGCCGGGATCATAGAGGTTTCATCCTACCAGATTTTCCTTGCCGGGGCTATTGTGACGATGGCATTTGCACCATTCGCCATGCGCTCATCACCGGCAGTTGTCGATCTGCTTTACCGGCTCTTCCCGACGAGGATAAGTCGGGAAAGATCACGTGGTCCGGATGAGATTGTACCAGAGACGGGGCTCACGAACCATATCGTAATCGCAGGATATGGGATTACCGGGAAAAGCGTGGCCCGGGCGGCAACCCTTGCCGGCATACCCTATATGGTCATCGAACTCAATCCCGAGATCATCCGACAGGAGCGATCCCAGTACCGGCCTAACTTCATCTTTGGAGATGCCGTACAGGTGGAGATACTCAAACATGCCGAGATCCAGCAGGCACGGACGCTCGTAATAGCAGTCTCAGAGGAAGAGGCAATCCCCCGCATCATCCATGCAGCACGGCAACTCTCGCCCGGTGTGCATATCCTTGCACGAACGAGGCACGTCAGGAATGCCCAGAATCTCCTCGATCTCGGTGCAGATGAGGTCATTTCTGAGGAATTTGAATCTGCTCTTGAAATATTTACCCGCGCCCTGAAACGGTACAAGATCCCGGACGAAGAAGTCGCGAGGATCATTAAACGGGCAAAACGCCTAGGCGCTGCCCTCTTTACCCGGTGCACTGACCCAAACGAGCACCGAAAGATCCAGAATTTCGAGACTCTTTTTAGAGCGACGCATATTCATACAGTACAGGTGGAAGCCGGGTCGGTGGCAGAGGGAAAGACTATCGCCGAAATGGGCCTGAAAGACCGGTTTGGCATCAGGGAATTCGGGTTCCGCCGGGGCTCAATGCGTTTTTCCCAACCTGACCCAGCCCTGCAACTGAAAGTGGGAGATACGCTAGTATTTTTTATAACAGATGAGATGGCGGGAAAGATCATCCCGCTCTTTTCTGCAGCGAAGTAATGATCTAGTCAGAAAATAACCGGTCGCCCCCTATAGATTCTTTTTTTCAGATTGGCCATAAAAGAAACCGGGAAAGCCGGCCGGATCGTCGCGATGCTACTACAGGCCGGTGCTCGCACCCGCAGGTCCCACCAGACATCAGCAGCCCGGCTCATGAAGATACCTTCCGCACGTACCAATGGGGCAATCCAAAAGCAAACGACGCTATCAGAGGGGCAAATGAAGAGGATCTGGGATGAATGGACGCCTTTGCAGAAATTAATCCGCTCGACTTCATCACAAAAAATAAGGTTCACATGGTTTTAGTAAAGTAAAAGTCTTTATAACAACATAGAAGTAAGATTGTACTTATCGGATCAACTTGAATTGGAAACGGGATCATTAAGATCAACAATAGAAAATCCAGATGAGCTGGTTTAGGCAGCAAAAATTGTGAATATTGTTCATAGGCAAGGTCCGGTGACTACAGCGGAAAGTAGGGGTACCGGAGGATTCGGACGTGAGCTATTCTGATTAGAGCCCTGTACGTTGATGATGAACCTGCATTTCTGGATATCACTAAGATCTATTTAGAGCGATCAGGTGATTTCAGCGTCGAAACCGTGGATTCGGCACAGAAAGCCATCGGCATACTGAGAAAGACCCAGTACGATGCGATCATCTCAGACTATCAGATGCCCGGGATGGACGGGATTGAATTCCTGAAAAAAATTCGGGCCTCTGGAGATACCGTTCCGTTCATTATGTTTACCGTGAAGGGGCGGGAAGAGATCGGGACTGAGGCACTTAATGCCGGCGTAGACCTTTACTTCCAGAAAGGAGGGGATGCAAAGATGCAGTTCACTAAGTTGGCACATCAGATCCGCCAGACTGTCCAGAAACGGAAGATGGGAGAACAAATCGTGGATTAAAGCGATGTCATCAACTATAACCTTCAAATCATAAGATATATTGATTCTGGAAAATCAATATAGATTCGATCGGCGATGAGTCTACGATACAAGATATTTGATTTCTTTTTTGAGAGAGATGAGCAATTCACTGCCTTGAAAATTTTATCGTTTTAGCCTCTCCTGAATGTTCATCTCAGGTCAAAGAGATTGAGCACAACTAAAACAATAAAACAGATTCATCTCATAGGTAATTTTTAAAAAGAATCGATTCAATGCAGTTCTGCTTTTCGGGGGACTATAGTTTACTATATATTATACAATTGATATTGATTCCAGAACAGGATCAATTGATTTATTAAATATTTGATCGTATGATATTGCAACACAATACCGACAGGGAAAGTGACATGTTATCAGTTCTTTATGTCGACGACGAATCAAATCTTCTTGAGCTTACAAAATTATTTTTAGAGTTCAATGGAGAATTCTCAGTCGATACTAAAATATCGGCACAGGATGGCCTCGATATCCTGAAGAATCAGGCATACGATGCCGTAATATCGGATTTCCAAATGCCGGGAATGGATGGCATCGAATTCCTTAAGAATATCCGGTCGAAGTTTAGCGATCTGCCCTTTATTCTGTTCACCGGTAAAGGACGAGAAGAAGTGGCGGTCCAGGCAATTGAAAACGATGTGGATTTCTATATTCAGAAAGGCGAAGATGCACGATCACAATTTGCCAAGCTTGAAAATAAAATCAAACTGGCCGTGCAGCGAAAATACAAAAAAGATATCCGGATAAATCTCGATCCCCAGATCTATGAAATTATCAACTTCCTGCCGGATGCCACTTTTGCCATCGATAAACAGGGGATCATAATCGCATGGAACAAGGCGATCGAAGAGATGACCGGTGTTGCAGCCATCGATATGCTCGGTAAAAATCACCATGAATATGCCCGGGTACTCCACGGGGAACATTATCCTGCCCTTATCGACTTGGTTTTCAATTCAGACGCAACGAGTGAACAACGCTATCCCCACCTCGTGAGAATGGCGGACGACGTCATTATAGCCGAGTTACAAGTAGCACGGCCACAGAGTCTTCCCCGCACACTCTCCTGCATGGCCATCCCTCTCCGGGACAATAAAAGAAATATTGTCGGTGCGATTGAATCGATTCGCGACATCACCTTGCAGAAAACCACGGAGATCGCAATCCGGGAGAGCGACTCCAGTATACAGAGGGTAAATTCCCCGGCACCGGAAGACCTAATAGACTGTGGGCAGCAGAAGATTGAAGAAATAACTGCCTTGCTTCCCGGGGTTGTCTACCAGTACTATGTCCGTTCCAATGGGAAGAGGGTCGTCTATTTTATCAATGAACACGTTAGCGAAACCATTTTTGGATTCGATCACACGGATAAGGATTTCTTCCGGTGGTTTACTGGACGCGTTCACCCGGATGACCGGGATCGGTTCATCGAGTCGGTCAATGATAGCCAGAAGAAAGACTGCATCCTGGCATTTTGAGGGCCGGTTCGTTAAACCCTATGGGGAGACCATCTGGTTCTGTGGCATGGCGAGCCCGGTAGTGCATGGAGATGAACTGGTATACTCAGGTGTTTTACTCGATATTACCAAGAGAAAAACGGCCGAAAAAATGCTTCTGGACAGTGAGGAGAAATTCAGGTCTCTTGCAGACCATTTACACGAATCCATCCTTATAGTCGATTACGAGGGAACGATTTTATTTGCAAACAATGCGGCGGTCCGGATAATTGAGGCAGGGGATAGATTCTCATTGCTTGGCAAGAATGTTATGGAATTTATCGCCTTGGAATCACAGGAAGATCTGGCAAGAGAATTTACACAGGCATCCCAGGAATCCGGCACCTGCCCCGCACACTATTCGCTCATATCAGCACGAGGAAAAAGAATCCAAATAGAAAGCACCGGAACGGTCATTGCGTATGAGGGAAAAATCGCGGATCTCTTATCTATCCGGGATATTACAGAAAGTAGGCGGATTGAAAAAGCCCTCAAAGAAAGTGAGGAAAAACTCCTCCCTCTCTTCGAAAATATGGAAGAGGGAATAGCCCTGTACGAGATTATCTTTGACGATGACAAAAAGGCATCAGATTATCGGATCCTCGAGATTAATGATTCGTTCGAACGCCAGCTCAGTATCAGCCGTGCATTAGTGATTGGAAAGACCAGCCGGGAAGTGTACAACACAACAGAGTCCCAAAATCTCGACGTATATGCACGGGTCGCAGACACCGGTAAACCGGAAATCTTCGAAACTCATTTCCCCTCGCTTCAGAAATATTTCCGGATCTCGGTATATTCCCCCAAGAAAAACCAGGTTGCCGCAGTCTTCTCAGATATCACAGAAAGTAAACAGGCGGTGGCTGCGTTGCTTCAGGCAAATCGCCAACTCAACCTGATGACCAACATCACCCGTCACGATATCCTCAACAATGTCTCTGCCGTACTCGGTTACATCGATATCCTACGCATTAAATTCCCGAATCCTGCGTTGACCTACTATCTGAGCAAACTCGAAGATCTCACTACCGCAATTCAACACCTGATCACGGATACCCAGAACTACCAGAATCTGGGGATCTCCGAACCAAAATGGCAGGATATAGACAAACTCGTCAGCCATTTACACGTCCCGGACTCTGTTACGCTCACCGTGGATCTCCGGGGAGTTGAACTTTACGCAGACCCGATGCTTGAAAAGGTGTTCTTCAATTTCCTGGATAATTCCATCCGGCACGGTCAGAAGGTAACAGAGATTGGGGTCTCGTCCCGTCAATCAGATGAAGGTTTGAGTGTTGTATGGGAGGATAACGGCATTGGCATCCCGGATGAAGAGAAAGATAAAATTTTTGAGAAAGGATATGGGAAAAATACCGGGCTTGGATTATTCCTTTGCCGGGAGATTCTCACCATTTCGGGTATGACCATGCGGGAAACCGGTGAGCCGGGCAACGGTGCCCGCTTCGAGATTATGGTCCCCACGGTGGCATACCGGTACGCGAAAATGCAGCAATAAACGATGGATTCCGGTCGGAGGAGCAGAATGGAAAAGGTACACAATTCTCGGGGTTTGCGACAATTTTTGTTGTTGATTTATTTGTTACGATACTTATTTGGGGCTCTTTTCCCGTCTCTTTCTCAATGAAGTCTATGATATCTGCGAAGAATTTTGCCAGCAGAACCATACGGTATCTGCATATATATTTATTATATTATCTATTGGATTTCACCGAAATAAATTGATTTATTACATAGTTGATCCCTATAATCTATAGGCGCAGCAAGAATAAGGAATGGGGCATGTTATCAGTTCTTTATGTCGATGATGAAGCAAACCTTCTTGAGATTACAAAGTTGTATCTAGAGTTAAGGGGAGAATTCTCAGTCGATACTAAAATATCAGCACAGGACGGACTTGACGCCCTGATGAACAAGGCATACAATGCCGTAGTATCAGATTTCCAGATGCCAGGGATAAATGGCATCGAATTCCTTAAGATCGTCCGATCGAAGTTCGGCGATTTGCCTTTCATCCTATTCACCGGTAGAGGACGAGAGGATGTGGTCATCCAAGCGATTGACACCGGTGTGGATTTTTATATTCAGAAAGGCGAAGATGCACGATCGCAGCTTGCCGAGCTCGAACATAAGATCAGAATGGCCGTGCAACGAAATAACAGCGAGCAGGCCCGAATAAATTACAATCAATGGGCCTACGACCTTTTCACCTTCCTGCCGGATGCTACCTTTGCCATCGATAAACAGGGGATCATAATCGCATGGAATAAAGCGATCGAAGAGATGACCGGTATTTCAGCTATCGATATGCTCGGCAAGGATAACTATGAATATGCTCTACCTCTCTATGGAGAACGTTGTCCTATCCTCATTGATCTGGTCTTCAATTCCGATGCGGATATTGAAAACCGCTATTCGCGCCTTCTGAAAGAGGAAGGGAACGTTATGAGAGCAGAGACGCGATTCACGAAGCTGATGGGGCTCTCCAGGATTCTATCCTGTAAAGTCTCCCCTATTCAGGACAATAAGGGAAATATTGTCGGTGCGATTGAATCGATTTGTGACATTACTCCTCAGAGAACCGCTGAGAAAGCGCTACAGGAAAGTGAAGTCCGTTTGCAACGAGCGGAAATGATAGCACATTTCGGCCACTGGCAGCTCGACCTGGATTCCGGAACTATGATATGCTCTGATGGTGCGGGAGCAATTTACGGCACGAAAAACCTTCTAATATCAACAAAAGCAGCTCAGCAAATCACGTTGCCGGAATACCGCCAAGCTCTGGACGAGACCCTTCAATCTCTGATAACGCAAGGTAAACCCTACAATCTGGAATATAAAATCCAGCGCGTGAATGACTGGGCAGTGCGGGATATCCATTCTGTAGCGGCTTATGACGCAGAACACCGGGTGGTTTTTGGAGTAATCCAGGATATCACTGAGCGTAAACAGATCGAACTCTCGCTCCGGGCAATGAATGATCAACTTCCCACCACACGGGACGAACTAAGGGATCTCTGGCAGAAGATCGAAGAGATCACAGTCGATGGTTCCCGGGGTTATCTTCCAGTACTGATATCCGTCCCAACGGCGAGAGGGGTGTCCATTTTGTCAATGAACATGCCGCTGAAATCATTTTTGGGTTCGACAATTCGAATAAGGATTTCTTTCGGTGGTTTACCGGCCACGTTCATCCGGATGACCGGGACCGGTTCATCGAATCAGTCAATGATAGCCAGAAGAAGGCTGAGTCCTGGAATTTTGAGGGCAGATTCGTAAAACCCTCGGGGGAGACTATCTGGTTTTGCAGCAAAGTAAGTCCAGTAGTACATGGAAATGAACTGGTATACTCAGGTGTTTTACTCGATATTACCGAGAGAAAAACGGCCGAAAAAATGCTTCTGGACAGTGAGGAGAAGTTCAGGTCGCTTGTAAAGCATTCACCCGAAGCCATCCTGATAATTGATTTAGAGGGAATGATTCTTTTCGCAAACGATGCGGCGGTCCGGACAATTGAGGCCAATGACTATGACTCATTGGTCGGTAGGAAAGTTATAGACTTTATCGCCCCGGAATCCCGGGAAGATGCAGCAAGGGACCTTATGCAGCTCTCCCAAGGACACGACGCCTGCCTTGCCCACTATTCGATCATATCGGCACAAGGGAAAAAAATCCACGTGGAGAGTATTGGCAAGGCTATCGTGTATAAGGGCAAAACTGCAGATCTTCTGTCGATCCGGAATATTACAGAACGCGAGCTGGTCGAAGACACCCTGCTGGAGAGGGAACAGCTCCTCCTCCCCTTCAACAATACGGACGATGGTTTGGCCTTGCACGAGATCATTTTTGATGGTAATAAAAAAGTATCAGACTACCGGATCCTCGAGGTTAATGGTTCGTTCGAACGCCAGCTTGGTATCAGCCGTACCTCAGTGATCGGAAAGACCAGCCGGGAAGCGTACAACACAACAGAGCCCCAAAATCTCGACGTATATGCACGGGTCGCAGACACCGGTAAACCGGAAACCTTTGAAACGTATTTCCCCTCGCTTCAGAAATATTTCCGGATCTCGGTATATTCCCCCAAGAAAAACCAGTTTGCCACAGTCTTCTCAGATATCACTGAACGCAAACTGGTGGAGGAGGCGCTACGGCAGGCAAACATCCGGCTCAACCTGATGACCAGCATTACCCGGCACGATATCCTCAACAAGGTCTCCGCTCTCATTGGATACCTTGGTATACTGCGCATGAAATTTCCGAATCCCGCGTTGGCACATTATATCAGCGAACTGGAAGATACTTCAATAGCGATTCAGTGCCTGATCACGGATACCCAGACCTACCAGAATATCGGGATCTCCGAACCAAAATGGCAGGAACCGGACAAACTCATCAGGTATTTACGCATCCCGGACTCTATCACACTTACCGTAGATCTCCGGGGAGTTGAACTATACGCAGATCCGATGCTTGAAAAAGTGTTCTTCAATCTCTTGGATAATTCCATCCGGCACGGCCAGAAGGTAACAGAGATCAAGGTATCGTCCCGTCAATCAAACGAAGGGCTGGTGGTGGTATGGGAGGACAACGGCTCCGGTATTCCCGGATGATGAGAAAGATAAAATATTTGAGAAAGGATTTGGGAAAAATACCGGGCTTGGATTATTCCTTTGCCGGGAGATTCTCACCATTACCGGCATGACCATGCGGGAGACCGGTGAGCTGGGCAAAGGCGCCCGGTTCGAGATTATAGTTCCGAAATGTGCGTGCCGTCTCTCCTGAATGAAGATCTGTAAAAAGGTGTTCGATATTATTCACGTTGCTCGCGAATGCCGCAGCTCCCGATAACTTGGCGGAGCCTTGCAAGCCGCCAAGCTTCGAAGAGAAGACCTGTAATATAGGCAGGCACGTGCAACAGCCATCCTAGTTTGTTGCAGCCCGCCGCTCTATGAATGCATCATTCTTGCGCTTTTTTTGGATGGCAATCTCGATATTCGCAAAGAGTTCCTGTCGGTTGATAGGCTTGACCAGATAACCCTCGGACTCTGTCATCATCACAACCCGCCGGATGGTCTCGTCATCCGCTTGAGCAGTCATAAAAATGGTAGGAGTGCCGTACAGCCCCTTGATCTCTCGCGCTGTCTCGATGCCGTCCATTTCCCCCTCAATGTGGATGTCAATAAGGATTACGTCCAGCCGACTCTCCCCACCGGCCATGGCGATCGCCTCCTCGCCGCTCACGGCGATCCCGACCACCGTATAGCCGATTTCCTTCAGCAAGTCCTCAAGCATTTTTGAGAAATTTGAATCGTCTTCAACCAGAAGGATGCGTTTTTCGCTGGAATTTTCGGAATTCCTGGTCATTACGTGACTTCGTACAATTCTTTTAGTGCTTTTAGAATCTGATTCTTTTAACGTGTCAAGATCGGAGCTTTTCAAATGTAATGTTTGGGTAAATTGCTCAATTGCAGATTGTAACTTATCAGACTCTCTATTCAGTTCTATAATCCTTTGAGTATTTTTTGAATCAGCTTCTTTTAATATATTCAATTCATTTTCCTTTTCCTGAAATAATTGGATATATTGATCTATTATTGCTCTCAGCCGCTCGCATTCTTTTTCTAATTCAATAAGCCGCTTAACATTTCGCAGTTCTGATTCTTTGAGTGCACCAAGTTCATTTTCCCGGTTCATTAACACATCATAAATATTTCCTGTGGAATTTCTTAGTGCGTCATTATCTGTTTTTAATTGGAAATACTGGTTTTTTTGGTTCTCTAAGTCATTATATATCTGACGAATCTGGATCTGGGCCTGATTATTTTGTACATATACCGCCTCCAATTCGTTGATTATAATCTGAAATTCTGTATAGGCTACAGAATTTAATTCCTCGATTTGGCTCCAGCCAAATAATCTATCAAGAAAACCAAGAGATTTAATATTCCCAAGCAATTTTCGTAAATTGTCTGTAGAGGAGATTGCCATATTATTCTCTTAAATAAAAAAAATGAGTCAAATACATAAATACATTTGGGAGAAATTCATGTAAACCTCCTTCAGTATCTCCTCTACAAAAAATAACGTTTCATGTATCTGAAAAATCAGCTTCAACAAATGCTCCAACACTTAAAAAAAAGATAATTTCCAGAGGTTTTGAATATATTTGAGATCGTTTAATAATACAAAGATAGCTGATGAGAGCAAAAAACTATTGATAAAATAGCTCATTTAGAGCACGATCAAGAAATACGTAGATTACTCCGGGGAAATTTATTTTGGTGAAAATTCCTGATTGTCGTGCACTTTTAATAATTTCTCACCGGTTCTCCGGATCAAAGCCGCATATATTTGAAAGAGTACGTCCCGATCAGAATCATGACCCCGGAAAAAATACAGACAATGAGGAAATCAAGACCAATGGCGAACTGGTGCAATCCGAACAAGGTCCCGCGGAGGCCGTCGACCGCATAGGTGGCCGGGTTAGCCAATACAAACGGTGTGAGCCACCCGGGGAGGTTATTGATAGGAAAAAGGGCGCCCGAGAGGAAGAACATGGGGGTCACAAGAAAACTGCTGACCAGCTGGAACCCTTCCGGGCTCTCCATCTGGGAGCCGAGGATAAGGCCAATACTGACAAGCCCGACCGTTGTAACGAGAAGGAAGACGAGTGAAATGGTCACCGTTACCAATGAAAACGTGATGTCCACGATAATACCCAGAGTGGAAAACAGGTACCCGAACACGAACAAGATTGCAATCTGGATGATGGTATCAGTGGATCCACCAAGGATTTTCCCCACGAAAATGGAGGTCCGCGACAAGGGGGAGACCAGCACCTCCTTAAGAAAATCGATCCTCTTATCCCACACGATATACACGCCAAAAAAGACTGCAGAGAAGAGCGCTGTCTGAAGGAGTATCCCGGGAAAGAGGAAACTGAGGAAATTGATTCCGCCAAACGAGAGTACCGACCCGAGGCCGCCACCGATTATCAGGAGCCACAGGACAGGACTTGCTATGGATGCCACAAGCCGGGACCGCTCACGCGAAAAGACCTTGAATTCCCGGTACCAGAGCGCGTATATCCCCCGAAGATCGCTCATCGTCTCGATCCTGCCTGCATCGCTTTTTCTGCCCAGCTGCCTTCCGGTGTTCCTTCCCGGATCGCTCTTCCCGTATGGTGCAGGAACACATCTTCCAAGGTTATCGGTCTCACTTCGACAAAATCCACAGGACCAGCCCTGATGAGGATCTCCTGTAGGTGCCTGCCTGCATCCTGCACCGTGATGCTAATCCCGTCCGCATGAGACAGGACACTTTTTACAAATGTTAGTTTTTTAAGGGCTTCCACGTCGCAGCTCTTTGCTTTCAGGAGGATGATATCCCCACCCAGCTCTTGTTTAAGCTGTGCCGGTGGACCAAGAACCGCAATTTTTCCGGTGTCCACAATTGCAATCCGGTTGCAGAGACGGTCTGCTTCGTCCATGTAGTGGGTGGTGATAATGATCGTGATATTCTTCTCTTTTGCCAGTTTCTTCACGTATTCCCAGATATGCTCACGGGTCTGGGGATCGAGCCCAAGCGTCGGCTCATCGAGAAAAAGGATCTTCGGATGGTGCATCAGGCCACGTGCCAGCTCGAGCCTCCGCCTCATCCCCCCGGAGTACTTCTTTACTACGTCATCCTTTCTGCCCGTAAGATCGACAAGGTCAAGGACTTCAGATATACGCTTTTTACGGAGATCGAAGGGCATATCGTAGAGCAAGCCGTGCAGTTCCAGGTTTTCGTATCCGGTAAGAGTCTCGTCTGAGCTTGGATCCTGGAAGACAATACCTATCGACTTTCTCACCAAGTCAGGCTGCGTAACGATATCAAAACCATTCACGATCGCTGTACCCGAAGTTGGCCGGACGAGGGTGGTCAGCATAAGGAGAGTCGTTGTTTTTCCCGCCCCGTTAGGGCCAAGTAGGCCAAAGACCTCTCCTTCTCCGATATCAAGGCTGAGGTTGTCCACTGCAGCGAGATTCCCGAATCGTTTACTTAAGTTTTTTATCTCGATAAGAAACATACGGCAGCCCTTTGGTACGGCCAGTTTGGACATTCTTTGCGTAAATATTCACGGATCGCACCCATTTTCGATGATACAGGAACGGAGTGTATATTCCGGCGCCTCCGGGTGTGCTAAAGGATATAAAATTACCACAGCAAGAATAGTATTGATATGCGCCCCTCTGTAGTAGTCAACGTGGCGATGAGTGCGGACGGAAAACTGTCGACCCATGAACGCCGGCAAGTGAAGATCTCAGGCACGGAGGATTTTGCCCGTGTTGACCGGCTCAAGGCTGGTTGCGATGCGGTTATGGTTGGCATAGGCACCATCATTGCCGACGATCCTTCGCTTACGATAAAGAACCCGGACTACAAACGCGAACGGCAGCGCAGTGGAAGACCGGAGCACCCGGTCCGGATTGTTATTGACAGTGATGCGCGGACGCCCCCGGATGCTGCAGTTCTCACCAAAGGAGAGGGCACGCGCGTGATCGCTGTGGCAGAGCGGGCGGATCCGGATCGGGTCAGCGCGCTCCGGACAAAGGCAACCGTCATTGTCGCCGGGGAAACCTCGGTGGATCTCCATCGGGTACTTGACAAACTCGGCACGATGGGTATCCGGCACCTGATGGTTGAAGGCGGAGGAACGCTGATCGCCGGGCTGCTCCAAACCGGCCTCGTAGACGAGATCTACACGTATATCGGGAGCATGATCATCGGTGGGGAGGATGCACCGACTCTTGCAGATGGCCCGGGCTGGGTGCGCGAGGCCGATTTTGCCCGGCTCGAACTCGCGGATGTTACCCGTATGGATGATGGGATCATCGTGCACTGGACGGTTAAACGGCATTAACAAGGTATTTTGATTCGTTCTCCTTTCTTCTGTTTACCAGCAGCGGTTCATCCGGATGCTAAGACTCATCAAGCGGTATCTGGAAATGATCTCCTACGTATATCGCAATCATTGTCCTTGCAGCGGTTTTTCTCCTCATCGCTGTAAGGCAGACGGTTCGGTTCCCGCTTCGGATCTGGCAGATCATGCTCGGTGGAGCGATCGCAGTCCTTCTCCTGGACCAGATCGCACTATCCGATGCCCTCGCTGCAATCAATCCCGATGTGATGGTCTTTCTGTTCTGCATGTTTGTTGTAGGGGAAACGCTCTACCGGAGCGGCTATCTCGATACGTTCGCCCACCGCCTCTTCCGCCATGCACATACCCCCGGAGAGATTGTCTTTTTGGTACTTTTCGGGTTCGGCGTACTTTCTGCACTGCTCATGAACGATACGCTTGCGATCATCGGCACCCCTCTTGTACTGGGGCTTGCGATCCGGTGCCGCATCCCGGTAAAACTGATGCTTCTTACCCTTGCATTTGCAATCACGACCGGCAGCGTGGCAAGCCCGATCGGGAATCCACAGAACCTGCTTATTGCCGTTAACAGCGGGATGAATACACCTTTTGTCACGTTTGCCACATCGCTCCTTCTTCCGACGCTCGCAAGCCTTGGTGCAGCGTGGCTCGTGCTTTTCCTGTACTACCGGAAAGAGTGGACACCGGCGTTTATCTGCAAGCCGGCTCCGGAAAACCTGCCCGATCCTGCCCTCACCCGGATCGTCCAGTGCTCTCTTGCAATCCTCATCGGTCTTTCTCTTGCCAATATTATCTCGTCACTTATCACCGGCGTGTTTGCCGTTCCTCTGCCTCTGATCGGGCTTGCCGCCGCTCTCCCTGTCCTCCTCTTCTCAACGCAGAGGTTCGCGGTGCTCAGGTCCATCGACTGGAGAACGCTCATCTTTTTTGCTGCGATGTTTGTGTTGATGGCCGCCGTCTGGCAGACCGGTTTTTTCCAGGCACTTGCCGGCGTCGCAGGAGTAACCTCAGTCCCGGCGATCCTCGGAACCAGCGTTATCATCAGCCAGTTCATCTCGAACGTTCCCTTTGTCGCGCTGTTCCAGCCGCTCATCCTGCAGGCCGGGGGCGGGACCGCCCGGCTCATGGCGCTTGCTGCCGGGAGCACGATCTCCGGCAACTTCACAATTCTTGGTGCAGCGAGCAACGTGATTATCATCCAGCAGGCCGAAGCACGCGGAGAGATCCTCACCTTTGTGGATTTTGCCAAGGTTGGGGTACCGCTGACGCTTATCCAGATTGGGATCTACGCAGTGTTTCTGAGTATTTTATAGTATTTGGGAAGTGGTGACCTGATCGGCCCTTTCTGACCGCCCAGAGTCTTACCATTCCTGCACCCGGATAGCAGATCAAAACCTGATTAGCTCATAATCACGGGTACCCATGCCGAGTTCTTCGGCATATTGCAGCTGCCGCGGGCCGTCCGTATTCGGCCGCATCCCGGTAAACTTGTCTTCGCCCGGGCTGCGATGACGGGAAAGGAACGATTCCGCGAATCCCGGCTGTTGGTTGACGAGATCGCAGGCCGCCGCATCGATCGCTACCGGGTCCTTTGAAGCAAGGATACCGATATCCGGGACTATCGACGCATCGCTCCACGGCACGCAGTCGCAGTCCGGGGTTATCCGGGTGAGAAAACTGATATAGCCAACCCTGCCGGTCTTGCCTCGCACTGCCCCGTACGCGTACTCGATCATGCGTTCGGTGAAGAGAGGGATCTCGGTCGCCCAATCGATATCGATCGCATGGGACGGGCAGACCGTCATGCATTCAAAGCAGCCGATACAGAGGTTTTTGTCGATACAGGATTTCTCACTCACCAGCGTGATTGCCGATTTCGGGCAGGCCTCAACGCACCGCCCGCACCCAGTGCAATTGTCGCGGATTGAAAAAGGCTTTGCCTGGTGCTGCGCCCGTTTCCCTTGCGGGGGTGCACAACCCATCGCGAGGTTCTTGAGCGCTCCGCCAAAACCGGCTACCTCGTGCCCCTTGAAATGGGTCATCACGATCATGCTCTCCGCAGCTACGATATCACCGGCGATCGTGACCGTTTTGAAATGTTTTTTATTGATCGCAACATGGGCGACATTCTTCCCGCTAAGACCGTCGGCAATGATAACCGGCGCCCCGATTACCGCGTAGTCAAACCCGTGGTGTACCGCGGTCGTGATATGGTCGACTGCATTCGAACGGCTTCCGAGGTACAGCGTATTCGTATCCGTAACAAAGGGCAGGGCGCTCGCCTCTTTTACTTTTTCCACCACCTGCCGGACATAGACCGGGCTGATGAATGAATCGTTGCCTTTCTCCCCGAAATGCAGCTTGATTGCTGTACGATCCCGTGCATGGACACAGGATGAAAAACCAGCTACTTCGAAGAGTTTTCGTACCTTTGCTTCGGTACTTTCATCTCCCGAACGTGCCCGGAGACTGGCGAGCCATACCGTACTTTTCATTTCCGGATCATCCCCGGAGGATCATTGTCGCGTCACCTATCTAAAGTTCTTTGCGGTCAGACAATAGTATCGAGATTACGCTTCCGGCTCCTGTCCTTGTTGTACCGCTTGAGATCCCGTGCCCGCTCGAAGTACTGGCGTGACAGGTCGTCACGTCCCATCACCTGGACGCAGATACCCATGTTATTCCAGACATCGGCATGCGAAGGGTTCTTTTCCACCAGTCGGTTGTAGGTATCCACTGCGGCCGAGAGGATCCTGCGATCGTCCCTGAGAATCCCCAGTTTCTGGAGCGTCGTACCACAGGTATAGAGGATTTCCTCATCGGCAGGCGCAAGTTCAAGCGCTTTTGTTATAGATTCGAGTGCCTCTTCGTTTTTCTCAAGGGCCTGAAGGCATACGCCGCGGTCGTGCCACGCAAAGGCATGCGAGGGATCGATCTCAAGCGTCCGGTCAAAGGCGGCAATCGCATCTTCGTACTTCCCTTCCCGGTAGTAGAGCCGGAGACCATCCTGATAATGCGACTTTGACTTGCCAAGCAGCCGGTCAAACATCTTTCCCCGGCCACTTGGAGGAGCCCCGGGCTTTTCCATCTTTCCGGACGCATCCGATGCCTGCTGGAGCAGAAGATCGGTTCCTACCGTATGGGTGATATCTCGCATGGCCCCGATAATACCGATAAAGATCCCGCGCCCGTCATACAGGGGAGTCGCTTTCATCCACAGGATACGCTCATCGCCATCGGTACCGGGCGCTTTTGTCCATGCAGTAATCTCTCTGTCCTCCTTTGCAATGACCGAATAATTGTTCCTCTCGATGACGGTAGAATCTTCAAAGACCATATCCACGAGCAACGGCACCTTCCGCCCAAAAAAAGGCACTGCATACTCATGGTCTTTTTTTCCCATCATATCCGCTGCCCCGACCCCGGAAAGGTTTGCCATACCCTTGTTCCAGGCGATCACTTTTCCGTCACGGTCTATCGCAAAAGCCGGGTCGGAGAAAAAGTGCACCACATCGTTGAGGATCTTCTGGGCGGTTCCGATGCCCCTGCCGACCATTTTTCCTTCGACAGCCCGCCGGATCATATGCACCATCTCCCGGAACTGCGGCCGGATCTCCTCGCTTTTTTTTAAGTAAAAGTTCGCACCGTTGTTGAGCGCTTCGATGGCAGCGTACTCCCTTCCAACACCGGTAAAGATAATCACCGGGGTCGCATCGCCTTTGGACCTGAGGATCTTCAAAAACTCGATCCCGTTTATTTCCGGCATATCGTAATCGACAATGAGGGCATCGAAGGTCTGGTTATTTAAAAGGGCGAGAGACTCTTTGGCCGAGCGGGAGGTCTGGACCTCCATATCGCCGAACCGCTCGAGGAACAACCGCGTAACATTGAGGACTTCTTCCTCATCGTCTATGATGAGCACAGAAAGCATATCAGACCGTTGTCTTGTTTTATACGACTGCAAAAGATAAAAAAAGGAGGTATAGTTATTTCCGTTTTGAAAGCTCGTGATCGAGACAGAAAAGGTGGCCCGGGACATCCCCGACAACTTTGATCTTTTCGACAATCAAGGCAGCGTTTGCCTCTTCTTCGACCTGTTCTTTTACGAACCACTGGAGCATCTCGAAGGTCGCGTGGTCTTTTTCCTTTATGGCAAGATCTACAAGTCCATGTATCATGCCGGTCACCTTCTGCTCGTGCGCATACACCTCTTCGAAAACCTTACCGGTGGACGACCATTTTGCCTTTGGGGCTTCGATGGTGTCAAGAACGACCTTTCCCTGCCGTGCAATGATATAATCATAAAGTTTCATGCCATGGGCCCGCTCTTCGTTTGCCTGGACCATCATCCACCCGGCAAATCCCTTGAAGTTTATAGACTCGAACCATGCAGACATCGCGAGATAGAGATACGAAGAATACAGTTCGCGGTTGATTTGGCGGTTCAGGGATTCTTCCATCGTTTTGGATAACATACAAAACCTTCCGTAATGCGATGTGATTAGTTTCTCTTTTTATAAGGATATCGAAGATGACATAAACTAGCAGCAAAAAGGCAGGATTCCGATCCTTCTATCTGCCAAATGGTTTTGAAAAAGGTATATCCCTGTTTTACGGAAGAGTTCGGTGGCGATTTGTTTAGCGGAAAAAACCTCCTGGTGAAGAGGCGGGAGCTGGACTTCCTGCCGCACCGGTTGCAGTCCTGCCTTTATTTTCGGACGCGATTTTTCTCTTCCTTTATATCCAGGAGGATCTCCAATTCGAGCGACTTCGCATAGGCCATCTCTGCTTCTTCGCTCTTCCCGGTCTCTTCAAGACAGATCCCCTTAACGTACCATGCAGTCGCATCGTTAGCGTTGAGGGCAACTGCCCGGGTCGCTGCTGTGAGCGCCGGTACATATTGTTCAAGCTGGAACAGCGCAAGCCCTTTTTTCGACCAGGCATCAGCGTAATTTGGGTTGATGGCAAGCGCCTGATCGCAGTCCGCGATCGCTTCTGCAAACAGTTCCATCTCTATCTTTGCCGATGCCCGCCCACACCAACCCTCGGCGTTTTTCGGTTCAAGCCGGATTGCCTCGTCGTACACGGCAATAGCATCCTTGTACCTAGTATGCCGGACATACTGTTCTGCCCGTTTCAGGAGACGACCTGCTTCACTCACCGAAGCCATCCCGCATCTCCCGGGATTAGTACCCGTGTTTTTTTACGAATATTCATCATAACGAGTCTTCAATCAGATCTCCAAAGATCTTTTTCAAGGCCGCTTTCTCATACGTGGCTGCATACTTTTCTGCATCAATCAGGTGTTGGGGTTTCTCCCAGATAAACCAGTCCTTCATCGTCATAAAGGTGAGCAGGGTGTTTGTCAGGTCGACTCCGACCCGGTAGAGGTCTGCATAATAATCGAGGGAGGGGGCAGCGCCCCAGTCCACGGTCAGATGCTTTTCCATGATCGTGAGCATCGCATCACCAAAAACTTTGGACTGGTACCAGGCTGTATGCGTCCAGCGGGTCGTGAGCATCTCCTTTACTTCGAGATGGTCGAATTTCTTCATCTGGGGGATATTAACCACCGGCATGAGCTTGTCGAGCCGGGAGAATTTTTGCAAGATAGAGGTCCCGGGCATAGAACATGGATTTATCAAGGACAAAATAGCGCCGGGGGATGATATCCATCATATCCGTCATTTCGTCCATATCCTGCTTGCCGTCTTTTAAGAGGATATAAAGCTGGGTCTTTCTGAGCTGCTCCATGCAGTGATAAATCCGGGCATTGACGATAGGGTTCCAGGGAAGTTCGTTAATATCCTCAAGGAACTGCCGGTACAGAATAAACAGCATATCGATGAGTTTGTTGACCGGGAGCTTTTTTTCCTTCTTTGCCTCATCCTTGAGCGCATCGAGGTAGATCTGCCGCAGGCCGCTGTAAACCGAATCGGATGTATACGAGAGGATCCGGTACCCGGATTTTTTTGCTGCCGCCCCCTTGATGCGCAGGTACGTGCACTGTTTTACGATGACAAAATCCTTTAATAAGCCGATATAATTTGCAGGAAAGATGATGATGTTCTTGTCGAGGTTATAGGTATATTCATCGAGGAGCGTCCCCCCCGGGGGGGTATCCGGTTTACGTAGCAGGGTAATCTCGGTACCCAGCATATGCTCAGTCTCGTTGATGAACATGCGAATCGGCTTTGCAAGGGGCATATTCGTTTTCATGGCCCCTCAACCGTCCCTGCCGGGAAAACCACTACAACGTCGCATATGCTTTCGCGTCTGTTGCGTAGTTAGAGTGTAAGCAGGGAAAAACGTTCGGATAATACACCCATACTGTATCCGGGCTGAGAAATCCCGGGATGTTTAAGCCTTCTTCCGCGGCCTTGCCAAGGTATGTAAAAAGCCGGCAAAGAGGTTGCGTTTTCTTGGCCGGAAGACTCCCTGATTGACATACCGCACGTCTTCAATGGAGAAAAATGCATCCGGGTTTGTCTCTTCGATATACCGGGTGATCCGGGGTACGTCGTCCCGGTTTACGAGGGAAATGATCATCGTCACGCCGCCACGTGATCCCTGTGCTTCGAGAACCGTGGTCCCATACTGTTCGGTTTGCAAAAACCCGGCGATCCCCGCACGGGTCTCATTGGTGGTGATGATGCGCATGATAACCATGCCAATCGAGAGTTTCTCCTCTATTTCAAGGCCAACGTATGTCCCCAGCGCAAACCCAAAGGCATACGCAAAGAAATTTGCGACATTGGACAGATTGCTCATCACGCCGACTATGGCAAGCAACCAAATGATGATCTCAAAAAATGCAATGACCGGGGCAAGGTACTTGATCCCCTTGGAGAGAAAGACGATGCGCAGCGTCTCCATGCAGACGTTTGCGATCTGCGCAAGGAAGATCAGGGTCGGCAGGATGACCCAGTTATAGAGATCAGGGCTGATAATAAAAAACGCCATGCGAGCGCCTCGGGTTTCTCGGTATATCCGGTGAGACTAGCAGGTAAACACGTTGCCGCCAGTTGTATATCAAGGTTATTCAAAAGCAGGGAAAATACGAAAAACGGGAAAGATCCGGGGAGTCACACGGAAGAGTGTGCCCGGTTTTTCTTTTCTGCAGTCACGCGTACTTTGCAGGATCGGCGTCGAATTTCTTCTTGCAGCCCGGGGCGCAGAAATAGTACTTCTTCTCCTTGTACTCGCTGGTGAACTTTGCCGTCTTTTCATCGACGGTCATCCCGCAGATCGGATCAATTGCCATTATCTCAACTCCGTTGTTCTCCTTTCTTTGCTTCCGGTATATATCCTTTGAGAAGAAGCGAGAGGGTCACAACGGTGACCGAACTCGCAGCCATCGCAAGGGCCGCAAGTTCCGGCCGGAACATGAAACCGAGGAACGGATAGAGGACGCCGGCACCCACCGGGATCAGGGCGGCGTTGTAGGCAAAGGCCCAGAAGATGTTACCCCGGATCCTGCCCATCACTTTTTTGGCAAGTTCAAGTGCCGCGACCGCATCGACCGGGTCGTCCCGGACAAGCACGATCCCGCCGCTCTCAATGGCAATATCCGTTCCGCTCCCAAGAGCGATCCCGACATCGGCCTGTGCAAGCGCCGGGGCATCGTTGATCCCGTCACCGACGAATGCCACGACTTCCCCCTTTTCCTGCAGGGCTTTTACCTCTGCCGCCTTCTGATCCGGGAGGACTTCGGCGACTACCCGATCGATACCAAGCGTCCGTGCTATGGTCTCCGCCGTGCGCCGGTTGTCACCGGTCACCATCAGCGTGGCAATTCCGTGTTCCCTGAAACGGCGGACTGCTTCTGCGCTGGTCTCCTTGAGGGTGTCCGCGATCGCGATCACCCCGACCATCCCGTTGTCCGAAGCGACTAAAACAACGGTCTTCGCGTCTTGTTCTAATGCGGTGATCCGTTCATCGAAGCCGGCCGGGACGGTGATACCGTAATCCTGCATGAGCGAACGGTTGCCCACCAGCACCTGCTCGCCCAGCACCTCAGCGACAACACCTTTTCCTACCAGAGTATCGAACGTCTCTGCCGGTTCCAGGACAGTACCCCGCTTTTCTGCGGCCCGAACAATGGCCTGCGCGAGTGGGTGAGAGGAATTTTTCTCAACTGCTGCGGCAAGGGCAAGAAGCGTACCTTCCGTGAGACCGGTTGCCACCAGATCGGTCACTTCCGGCCGTCCTTTCGTCAGCGTCCCGGTCTTATCAAAGATAACGGTCGTTACGTAAGCAGCGGCCTCTAGTGATTCGCCGCTCCGTATCAGGATCCCCATCTCCGCACCCCGCCCAACTCCTACTGTAACCGCCGTCGGTGTAGCAAGGCCAAGCGCACAGGGGCAGGCGACCACGAGTACCGATATGAGCGCTGTAAGAGCGAGGAGCAAAGTCGCGTGGAGGACGAAGTACCACGCGATAAATGCCGACGCTGCGATCACCAGGACCGCCGGGATAAAATACATGACTGCGACATCAGCGATGCGCTGCACGGGCGGTTTTGACCCTTGCGCCTCGTCTACAAGCTGAATGATCTGCGCGAGCACCGTATCGCGGCCGATCTTTGCCGCTTTTACCGAGAGGACGCCGTTCGTGCTGATCGTGCCGCCGACAACCCGGCTCCCTTTCGCCCTCAGGGGCGGGATGGGTTCTCCGGTAATCATTGCCTCGTCCACGTAACTCTCACCGGCGACAACCACACCATCGACCGGGATCCTGCTTCCGGGCTTAACGATAACAACGTCCCCGACCACAAGATCCGCAATCGCTACCTCGACCTCTTTTCCTTCCTGAATAATCGTCGCGGTTTTTGCCTGGAGCCCGGCCAGTTTCCGGATCGCATCCGAAGTCCTGCCTTTGGCCCGGGCCTCAAGATAGCGGCCGAGCATAAGGAACGCAGCGAGCATGATCGCAGTATCGTAGAACATGTACTCTGTCGTAAGCACGATCGAGAACGTACCCATCACGCTTGCGATAAACGCCACCCCGGTCCCCATAGCGTACATGACGTCCATGGAGAGGATCCTGTTTTTGAGTGATACCCATGCTGCCCTGAAAATGGGAGAGGCGACATACACAAAGACCGGCGTGGAAACAACAAGCATGCCGTAGGCCATCAGCTGTATGGGTATCCCAAGCGGCACCCACATGAGAACCATGAGCGGGATGGCAACTGCAAACCCGACAGAAAACCGCATCAGCTTGTCGTGGAGGTCTGACTCCCGCGCAGCCTTTTCGGCCTCGTCGCTGAGTTCCCCGGCAATACCGAGGTACTGGTATCCGGCATCCTCGATTGCCTGCTTCATGTCGGCGACCGAGGACAGTGACGGGTTATAGGTGACGTACGCCTGCTCAGTCCCGAGGTTCACGGTCACGGTAACAATCCCGGGCAGCGCCCGGAGCGCAGCTTCGATGGTCTCGACGCAGGTGGCGCACATCATACCGCCAACCCGGATTACCACCTCCCGGTTGGCCACATCGTAACCTGCATCGCGTACAGCCTTTTCGAGATCCCTGATGGAGACCTTCAACGGATCGAACTCGACCCGGGCAGTCTCGTTCCCGAAATTCACCTGCGCCTTTGAGACGTCTTTTACGTGGGCAAGCGCTTCTTCCACGCTAACCGCACAGGTAGCGCAATGCATTCCGGCAATTTTGAGTTCTGCGTTCTTCTTCTCCGGTTCAGGCAAGAAATTACCCTCCAGTACAAGGGGGATTTCTTTGCCCTCCCGTCTTTCTTTTGGTGGTAATAACGTTTATGGAGTCGATACTAGGTACGACTGGAATATTTATTGCGCTAGGAAACCCCATGCGAAGCCTGAGTACGGATGCAGGAGATCGTATGAAGGTAACCATTGACCGGATGCAGTGCGTGAGCTGTGGTTCGTGCTGGGATGCATGCCCGGTGCTCTTTGTCCAGAATGAGAAGGATTCATTCAGCCAGATCGTTTCCGCATTCCAGAAAGACAACGATCCGGCAAAAAGCATTACGCTTCCCGACAGCATCAGCTGTGCACGGGATGCGGCAGACCTCTGTCCCGTAACAATCATCACCCTTATTGAGTGACCGGCAGGTAAAGAGGAAAAGACCTGTCAGGGGTTTTACTCGCGGATCATCGTCAGGATCATCCGGAACCGTTCGTGTGCGAAGACCGCGTGTGGCTTGTTTGCCGGCAGGATGATCATATCGCCGGTCTTGACGGTGTACGGCGTTCCCGCAATCTGCACCTCGGCAGAACCTTCGGTCACCATGAGCACTGCGTCGTAGGGGGCGGTATGTTCTGAGAGCCCTTCTCCTGCATCAAAGGTGAAAACCGTGATCGTGCCGGCTTTTTTAAAGACGATCATCCGGCTTGCGACCGTGCCGGGTTGGTACGCGACGAGGTCGTTGATAGACAGGACTTTTTCCTTAAGATCTTCTCGTCCGGTATCGGTCATGATAGCGTTTCCGCACACGACTGTTCTCGTGTATCCTTATATCTGCGCCTCTCCCGCATAAGACCTTCTTACCGGGTGTGTATATCCTGCCTAAAATGCGTGCAATTCTATGTCGCAGGGTGCCCGGAGATTTTTTTATCGCAGGATATATAGGAGCGGGATTGCAGACACGTGATACAAAAGAGATGTAACAATGAAAAAAGTGATGGTACTTTTCCTGGCACTCGTGCTTTGCCTGCTCTGCCTGTCCGTAGTATCGGCGGAGACACAGATGAGCGATACGAGTATAGCGAACACTGGCTCGACTGGACAGACCGTTATTTCACAAGGCCTGCCGCTTCTCAGAGCCCAAGAAGAAACGACCACAGAAACGACGATGGAACCCGTCACGTACCCGACCGAGGAACCGACGCTCAATCCTACTGAGGAAACAACTCAACCGACTGAACAACCTACGCTCAACCCTACTGAGGAGACAACTTCACCAACTGAGCAGCCGACACTCAATCCTACTGAGGAAACAACTTCGCCAACTGAGCAGCCGACGCTCATGCCAACCACTGAGGAAACGACTTCACCAATGCCGGGTCCGTATGCACCTGTAGCCGATTTTACTGCCTCCCCGACTCAAGGTTCCGGGCCGCTCTCAGTCAGCTTCACCGATACGTCACTCAATAGCCCCACCATGTGGTACTGGGATTTCGGCGACGGTTCCACCGCAACAGTCGGGAACCCAACACACACGTACACCGACCCGGGCACCTACACCGTAACGCTGACGGTCAGCAATTTGAACGGTTCGGATGCTATTACCAAGACCGATCTTATCACAGTAAACGGCCAGGTGATGAATAACGGCGTAATCTTTGCACAGTCCGTTCCTGCCGGCGCCACGATCTACGTCAACGGTAACAGTCAACGGGAACTCTCCGGTTACCGTCAACAGCCTCTTCCCCGGCACCTATTCGGTGATGGCGGTCCTGGGCGGCTATTATTCTGATATGCGGACGGTCACGGTGTACCCGGGCCAGACTACCGGGTATTACCCATCACTCCGGCCTTCACCGAACCCGCCGGTAGCCCCCGGGGCAATATTTGTGCAGTCCACGCCGGCCGGGGCAAGCATTTATGTCAGCGGCGTCTATTACGGGACCACGCCGATCACCGTTCACAACCTCAACCCCGGCACCTATTCGGTGATGGCCGCCCTGAATGGCTATAGCTCCACGACACAGCTGGTTACCGTTTCATCGGGCCAGACAGCGGGGTACTACCCGGCCCTCCAACCCTCGCCCAACCCGTCGCCGGTGGGAGCGATCTTTGCGCAGTCCACACCGGACGGCGCTTCCATGTACCTGAACAGCCAGTATTACGGCGTTTCGCCAGTTACCATCACGAACCTTGCCCCGGCCACCTACGTGATGAAAGCAACCTTGAACGGCTACTCCGATGATACCCAGCGGATAACAGTCAGTGCAGGCCACACCTCGTTCTACACGCCAACCTTCTATCCGTCGCCGCCGCCCATCGGCTCCGGACAAGGAATCATTGCGGTCTATGGCAATGTGGAAGGTGCTCAGGTGTATTTCGATAATACCTATGAAGGAAATATCACCAACGGTGTCCTCTTCGTGACCGTTTATACTACCGCGACACCTGTCCAGACCTACCGGGTCGAGAATACCGGATACATTCCCTATACCGGCGCCGTGACTCAATGGCCGTCAAGCGGCCAAACTGTTGCGATCCATGCCAGTCTTGTTCCTGCACCGGCGCCTACAACGCACACGCCGCTGCCGGTCATCGTAACTATTGGTGCACTCCTCGGCGTGGGCGCTCTCATCGTCAGAACGGAAAACCAGAGAAAAAGCCAGTAATTCCGCCCTTTCTTTTTTTAGAGACATACAAAAATCAGACAGTCTCGGGTTGGCCCTCCTGCCCCTTGTTTACCCCTTTTCTCCCGTAGGTTTAACGACATGCACCAAACCAAGATATAAATGGTACGACGACCGTGCATAAACAGGGGACATCTACGCCGGACATCGGAAATCACTGGTACCGGTGGGTAATTCTCTTCGCTGCATTTTTTGCCGGTATGACCGGCCCTATAGCACTCTTTGTAATGCCGCCGCTTTTCCCCGCCCTGACTGCGTTCCTTGGCATATCATTCGCTGACGTGGGGTTTGCTGCACTGACCAGTTTTGGCATCGGCATCTCGGTCATGGCAATCCCGTTTGCGATTCTCTCTCCCCGGCTCAGCTGGAAATTGGCGGGAATGGTCTGTCTTGGAACTATTCTTATTGGCGCCGTCATCACAGCAGGGTTCCCGACCTTTTGGGGAATCTTCGTCGGCCGGTTCATCGCGGGCCTGGGCTTTGGGATGGCATTCACATGGCCGGTAAGTGCTTTCTCTGTCTGGTTCCGGAAGACCGAGATGGGCCTTGCAACAGGGATCTGGTCGACAACACTCCCGCTTTCAGGATTGCTCGTCTTCGTACTTGCGCCGGCCCTTATCGCTTCATACGGCTGGATCTCTGTCCTGTGGTTCTCCGTTATCTTTGCGGTCACATCCCTGGTTCTCTGGACGATTCTTGCAAAACAACCGGCGGACGCCGGCGTGTGGGACAAAGGGCATTTCGCCGATGAGCGTGCGGTCTGCCTTCGCCATGACTGCCTCAGGTCTGCATTTCTCGATCGCGAAGTATGGCTCATCGCAGTCGCGTGGTTCGCACTCAACTATTACCTGCTCGGAGTTACCTCACTTGCACCCGCCTATTTCACCACGGTTCTCGGATTTAATCTCTTTACGGCATCCGTACTCGCGATCCTCCCGGTCTCGATGATCATCTGGGCAGCGCCTATCACTGGTATGGTGTCGGACAGATACCGAACGCGGAAGATCTTCATCCTTGTATCGATGGGGGCGGGTCTCCTGCTCTGCCCGGTGATATTCTTCCTTGGCCGGGATCTCCTGCTATGGGTATTCTTTTTTATCGTCCTTGGGATCGTGTGGGGGATGACGCCGGCAATGGTCTTTGCCTCGCCGCGGGAGATCATCGGCCCGGAATATGCCCGGTCCTGCATCCGGCATCCTGAATCTGATGGTCGGGCTCACCGCTCTTTGCGCACCCGTGGTTACCGAAATTCTTGTGCCGGTTATTGGGTGGCGGGGAGCGCTTGTCAGTACTGCACTCCCTTCAGTAGCCGGCATTATCGCGATGATGAAAGTAAAGAGACTCAGATAAAATAGGGGTAAAGTCCGGTCTGCTTCCTTTGATTTACAAAGATGCAGGCGGGTTTTCGATCTTCCGGGAGGGCCTGAGTTCCCGGATAATCAGATAGAGCACATCGACTAGGTACCCGAAGATGGGGAGGATGGCAAGAACGGTCCAGACGGGGGCAAGCATCTTCTGTTCTTTTGCATCCCGGTAGATGAGAAACGCGATGAGCAGCTGGACGACCCAGATTGCGATCATCAGAATGGCCCCGGTAAACGAATGCGTGTGATACATCATATAGGGTGGCATTGTAAAGCATACGTTACCTGATTTTATATGTCTTTAGCTGTTAGCACGAGACCGGTTCTTTTGTTCTGCGGGATTTTTCTGCTTGAATCGCAATTCACGTTTTTCATGGGTCCTTTTCCAAGGCTTGAGCGATCCTGAAACATATCACGGCCACAACGGTTTTCCCTCCGGAAGGACTTAAGAGGATATCATGGACCAGAAAAAGATGTGGCTTCTTCCCGGGGTACTCATTATCCTAGTCATTCTTTCGGCCGGGTGTACCTCTTCACAACCCGCCGGAAATACCACAAGCCCACCGACGGTCTCCCCGGTGGTTGTCACCACAACACCAACACCTTCGCCCGTTACCGAGAATATCACACCTCCACCACAACCATCCGCCACGACTGTTACGGCAACCCCAGTACCAGAGCCGATCGCGACGCTGACGACAAAACCCATCCCGTCCCCTACGATGTCTTCCATCTACGTCTACGGCGTAGGTACCCAGATCTTTCCGCTTTCTTTCGATGACCAGGGAGTTATTACTAAAGGAAACATTACAATCTCGGGAGTCATCCAATCCCTCTCTTCCTATCCGCTGCAGGTTGTCATGAGAGGCGAAATAATCGGGGCCTATCCCCCAAGCCTGCCACGGGCGACGGCCTACGAAACGGTGACGATCACCCCCCATGGCATTTCGGGATTTATGCTCGAGATGGACGACTATGTGTTCAACTACCGGCCGGATTATGCGGTCACACATGAATCCTTTAACCTGACAGTCATGAATGTCTCTGTGGCACCGTTATAAAGAGAGAGAAGAGCCATTGGACACAGTAGCAACCAGCACTGCACCCGGCTTTTGGGCTAGTCGAGTGTTACCGAATTTCACCCGGGACAAGAATTATTCCGGCGTAAATGCACCTTACAGATACCACAGTTCATCCCGCAGGGCGCAATGAGATTACCGTCACATTTTGCTGTTTGCATGATTTTTCCACCAGCCGGCGATAAGCGGCATGACGAATATCAGTGCATAATACACGTACACATCCGGCTTGTAGTATCCATCAGCCGGTTTCAGTGCCCAGACGATAAACACATAATCGCAGATAAGAGCAATCGCGGTCCAGGTGAGGGCCAGAATAACATAATACCGG
Organism: uncultured Methanoregulaceae archaeon; assembly: GCA_963737635.1. GTDB lineage: Archaea > Halobacteriota > Methanomicrobia > Methanomicrobiales > Methanospirillaceae > Methanoregula. The sequence goes on along the minus strand of CAVTTL010000001.1, from coordinate 1,513,726 downwards.
AAATCTTCACGTTTCACTTTTTTGAACAAGACCCAGAAGGTGATGATGACCCCTATCGGCAGGATTGCCCAGCCAATCAACGAAACCGGGAGAACAAAGAACAGGATAATGCCGAGAACATAGCCAATGAACCAGAGGAGGAGACCCCAGCCGAGAGTATCGATTACTAATTTCTTGTCCATACTCTTCCCGGATTATCAACTATACACCTGATACAGGATAAACTTAAAGATCCATTATCAAACCCAGATGCCCCAGTGCGGAAAACAGAATCAAAAACGTAAACTCCTTCTGCCATACATCCCTTTATCGTGTCACCCGCCAATGATATATTGTCTTATGCAAAATACTGAAAAAAAGATAAAATTAATCCGTGACAAGCTAAGCAGGATCGGCATCGGTGAAAAAGATCTTGACGATGAGACCATCCTCCTGTCGTACAGCATCAATTCGTGCGGCAACCTGTGTTCGATTCCTAAGATCCGGTAATTCTTTTTTCAAAGCCCCGCCCCTTCATATCACGTATGGTATGAGCGCCTTGACTTCTCTTTTGTATTTGGCGTACTCCTCGCCGAATTCCTCCTCGAGGAACTGTTCTTCCATCCGGAATTTTATCACGAACAGAACGAAGACGAGGAGGACACTGGAGAAGACCCAGAAGTACCCAATACCGATTGCGGTCCCAAAGAGGGCAAGAATGAGCCCCGAATAGATGGGATGGCGTACAAATCGGTACGGCCCCGTGCGGGTAAGGGTATGCTCCTGCCGGATCGTGGGCATCCCGCTCCAGTTTTTTCCCAGGTGGACCCGGGCCCAGATAGCAAAGCCGAGGCCGACAAAGGTGATGAGCAGGCCGGCTATAGTAAACCCTATGCCGACAGGAACGATACGGTCACCCAAGAGATCGGGTGCAAACCAGCTGACGACCAAAACCCAGATGGCGACCCAGAGGACCCCGTAAGATAAATATGAGATACGCGACTGCTTCCTTTTCACCGGGGAGCGGGTCTTGTACGCCGAGACCAGCCAGTAAACATAGAATCCTACCCAGATGGGGACGAAAAGGAGATCAGACGCTGACATGGTGACCCTCCTGACAGGATGTCTCGCGTTGCCTGAAACCGGTTCTTCGGCTGCCCTGTAGATGATCAGAAATAACGGTCATGGCTGATTCACACTAAAATAATAATGATATGTCCGGTGGGAAGGAAGAAAAGTATTTCCAGAGTGAAAATCAGTCATAATCCGAAAAAATTAAGGTTATAGTCCCATTTTAACCACCGATTTTGCCTCCTAATATTTGTTTTAAAAAGCGAGTTCATCTGAACACTACCAAGGGATTCAGCTATGCCCCCCGCAACTGTGGCGTCCCGACAACGCAACAGAAATAAGATTCTCATATTTTTATGAGTCTGGGATTTAATTCGATAAATATCTGAATAATAAAAGAGATTAAAATAGATACATATATATTAGAGGGGGTTTGTAGTGTTTACGTAATACCTTTGGGTTACGGGGTAGGCATATGAGTCCAGGTCAACCACAAAAAGGTAAAATTAGCGTAGAGTCAGTCCCAGATAAGGCTAATATCTTTCTGGATTGTAAGGAAATGACGGAACAAACAAACACAACGCTGGATGTCGATGAAGGTAAACATTCCATTTTAATCTGTCAGGACGGTGTTCCCTCGGTTCCAAGAATGGTGAATGTGAAGGCAGGATCCACAACAAACGTAAGCTTTTCTAAAAGCAATTTTTGGATCTATCTCATTGGATTCATATTCATTGTCGTTTTTATCGGTATCGTCATCGGATTATGTTATTTAGGCGTGGGATCGTTCATAAATAGTTCTTCACCCGCGTTTAATTTTACGAGCAGCTCATCTAATTCCACTACAAATTCAGCTGCTGGTACTGCTGCCAGCGGAATCAGTATCTTCGCTGTCTTCTATGTGCTAGCACAGTTTATTGAACGTTTGATCGAACCCTTCAGTAATTCCCAGATTTTGGGTGGCAACAATGACGATGACGCCAAAAGTCCAAAAAACAAAGCGAGAGCTGTTTCATTATGGTGCATCGCCTCTGGCGTTGGGATTTTCGTATGTTATCTCACTGTCGGCTTACTGCAGGTACTTGGCATTGACTTTGTCCCCTTTATACTAGGAAGTGGCCATTTCTGGGATGCATTAATATCAGGCATCGTTGTGGGATCAGGCACTAAGCCACTGCACGATCTCATCAATCTTATTGACAGTAAAGGCGATTCGAATAAATAAACGGGATCTCGCGTATCGACTCACCCTTTTTTTAATAACAAAAAATGAGACTTCCTTTTCATAGATTTTCTTTTGGCTTTGTCGCTACCGCAAACAGCGTAACATTCCCAAACCCCATACCGTCCGGCCCCTGTCTCTTTCTGAGTTCACCGGTAATCTCGACCATGATCTTTTGCCGGGTATCTTCAGGGAGACCCTTCAACAGATAGTCCGGCCCACCTTGCATCCCAAGGTGGTTCAGGACATCCTCCGGTGAGCCATACTGCCGGGGAACGTTTCGTGGCTCAATGATAATATCGGTAAAACCGGCGCCCGACAGAAGATCGCGGAGTTCCGGTGCGGTGACTCGTTTCTTACCACCCTGTCGTTCATATGTCCGTTTCACCTGATATTTCTCCAGAATGGTATCCACGATCCCCCTCATGATATGCGGGCTGTCCCGGTCGAGCGTGGTCATCCCCACCTTTCCACCCGGTTTCAGCACCCGGAATATCTCCCTAAGTGCCCGCGGTTTGTCATCAATCCAGTGGAATGAGGAACAGAAATATGCGTGGTCAATTGACTGAGCGGTACGCTACTCAGGTCTTCCGCCTGTCCCACCAGAAACCTGGCATTCCCTTTTGGATCTCTGGCGAATTTTTCTTGAGCAAGTTCAATGCGATGCGAAGAAGGATCGATGCCTGTGAGCCGTCCGGATGATCCGATAATCCCAGAGACATAGACGGCCTGCCGGCCGGTCCCACATCCTACATCGAGAACGGTATCGCCGTTGGAAATCCCCATCATTTCCACCAGTGACTGCCCTTTCAGGTACTGGTGATCGCAATTCTTGTCGTACCGCACCGCAATATCCGGCGTGTCCCAGTCAATTTCGCTCATTTTCTTGCCTTTCAGAATATGCCTTGGATGCAGGATATAATGTTTCATTGATCTTTTGTTCAGGTGGATTTGAACATTTTATTATAATTGAAGGGTAAACTACCAGTTTAACACCTAATTTTCTCTAACAGTTGAATGATTCTCTGCATTTTTATCCTTTCTGGATCTGATCGATGATTGTATCTCCAGACGTATTCTCCTAAAAAGAGATGCAACCGCGGGTTTTTGGGGGTTCTACGGTAGGGTAGTACACGATCTTGCGCAGATCTGCGCATCGTAAAAGACTCTCTGGCAGACCGGATAATCGCTGCAGGTGTGACTGAGCTAATGCATCGTATTCTTTCAGTTGATGCCCGGCCGAACGAAAATATGACTTGGTTTAGTTATTCAATCATTTTTTCAAAATCACCAATTTCTCCTTCAAATCCCTGTATTTCATAAAACTGATGTTTATTAAGTAATCTAACGATTTCAACTTTAAATATTCCATGTGGTTTTTTATCTTTCAATATCTCATAAAGTTTAATTAAAGCAGAAATTGATGATACTACAATTGTTCCAAACTGAGCCATTTTTTCATAATCGGGAATATAAGATTCCTTTAAAAATTGCCAAAGAATTTCTTGATTGTCCGAATAAAATAAGCAATTGACATTGTAATCAGATGACGTATTTTTGGATATCATTTGATCATCTGAAAATGCTTTTTGATAAGTAATTGGCATTATCAAATTTCTGCATTTTTTAATTCGTTGAAATTTGAATATTGAGGATACTGCTGAAAAATCGTTCTGCGTCAATTTTCTCCATATTTATGACTGTTCAATTCACAATAAAAAATTGACGATATTACTCGCCAAACACAGCTAAATTTCAACTGATGAACAGCCATCATCATCTGTTTTATGATCTTCACTGATAGGGGTGCCTCGAACATCAATGCATAGTGCGCCGACCGGGCTTCTAACTTAATTGCATCCTAAAAAAAGAGTAATTCTGCTGTATTTAGAAATCAGTCATAATCCGGAACTGGTCGATCTCTTCCCGGTTGAGCTGGTCAAGGAATTCATCGGTCGCATGCTCGATGTCCTTGCTTGCCGTAATACCCCGACCAACCACAAGAATATCCGCACCAGCCTTGAGAGCGTCCTTGATGACATCGACCCGGATACCGCCGGCGGTTGCAACGAGCAGTTTCCCGCCCGCTGCTTTCTTCATCGCGGCAATATCGCCCCACGCGTGGGCAGTGTCCTCGGTGTCAATCGCCCGGTGGAGTTCAACAATATCCGGTTTCACTTTCAGCTTCTCGATGAGTTTTGCCGGGTTCTGTACGTTAAGCATATCAATGATCGAGTAGATACCGACCTTCTTCGCCTCTGCGATCGCCTTCTCAATAGTAGAGGTCGGGGCAAGGCCCGAGACCACAACCGCATCTGCGGTTGCGTCGGCCGCCATCCGTGCTTCAAGGTTGCCGGTATCGAGGATCTTCAGGTCAGCGATAATAAACGCATTGGGGCGCAGCTTCCGGATCTCGCCGATGACGGAAAGCCCGAACTTCTTGATAAGCGGCGTTCCTGCCTCGATGATCACGTGATCGTTCTGCGGCACTTCCTTCAAGACTTGGGCGACTTTAACCATATCCACGAGGTCCATCGCCACCTGCAGGTACGGCGGGTCCCAGAGGCGCTGCACCTTGAATCCCATGATACCATGCGCTGCCCGGTCCTTCTCGTACACAAGGGTCTTCTCGTCCGGGAACTTATCAAGCGCCCGACGGAGGGCAAGCTTGGTCGCGCCGTAGTTGTACCGGTAGATCCGGTTGTAGTCCTTCGCGTCCGGGTGAACAAATGCCGATGCAATAATGGCGATATCCTCGATATCGACATTTGCAAAAACACCTTCCTCAAGGCTGTCGGCAACTGCCTTTGCGACTGCTGCCTGGACAGGTCCGAACATCTCGTTGACCTGCTCCATGCCTTTTAACGTTACCTTCGGAATAATCACGGTAGCGGGCTTGGTGAGCAGGTTCGGGCGGACGACCGCTAAAAGCGGGGTGTGCCCCATAGACAACTGGGATACCGCGTTTGCAAAAGCGGATCCAATCGGGCCTTCCTTGTTTCCCAGCAACAGGTCGATGTGCGCAAGTTCCGCGCCTTCGCCGATGAGTGCTTCTCCGACAAGATACATGCGAATCTCTTATCTCCGGTTACTTATGTGACCGTCAACCATGATAAGATTACGCGGAAAATGCCCCAGCAACCGGCGATTTTACACCAGCAGCTGCCCGGAGAAGACCCGTACCGCATGCCCGCACAGGATCACCCGGTCGCCGGCGAGCTGACGTTCACCGTCCCTCCCCGGGCAGAACACTGGAACCCGGGAAGTTCGGTCTTTCCCAGTTTCTCTCCCCAGTACGGCCCGAGGCAGCAGTGGGCAGAACCGGTCACCGGGTCTTCCGGGACGCCAACAGCGGGTGCAAAAAACCGGAAGACAAAATCGACGTCCCTGAGATCTGAGGCTGCGGCGACGATGACGCCCCGCACGGGAATCGCGGCAAGGGCAGCCAGATCAGGTTCACAATCACATACGTCCGATGCGGTTGGAAGCTCAACGAGCAGGTCAAAACGATCCTTCCCGACAAAGGCCGGTGCCGCTCCCAGCGCCTGTTCGAGCCCGGGCACCGGTGGGATCTCCCGGGCAGGATCGGCGGGGAAGTCAAGCAGGATCCATTTTCCTTCCCGGGAGGCGGAAAGCTTCCCGGAGAGTGTTTCAAAGGTTATAGCAGTCTGCCTGCGCCACTCGGTTGGTCTCCCAGAGCACGAAGGCTGCGGCAAGCGTTGCATGGCCGCAGAGATCACCTTCCTGTTCCGGGGTAACCACCGCAGGTTCCATGTACCGGAGCCGGGACGGAGAAACGCTGTCTCCGAATGTTTCAGTTCGGCGGCAACCTGCTGCATCCACCCGGGATCGGCCGGGCCGTCAAGGACGCAGACACCGGCAGAATTTCCGTGAAACGGGGAACCGGTGAAGGCATCGACTACATGCAGTCTCGTGACCCGTGGTAATGGATTGGTACGCCGGTTCATAAAAGATCTGTGGCAGTACGCTTCGCTCGTGAGAAGAACATACGAGAAAACGTGGGGTTGGTGAGATTTGAACTCACGATCGACGGGTCTCTCCGACATGCATCAGTGCTCCAACGGGTCATCATCGAATCTCTCAGGAGACCCATTGTTCATCATCTGCGAGCACGAAAGAACGCAAAGACCGCTGGAGCCCGTCGCCATTCCGGGCTTGGCCACAACCCCTCATACGTCAGGAAAGCCTCAATGCTCCCTTGACTATACAAAGTCGCGTTGACGAAATTTAATGGTTTTCCTTATAAGAATGCACGGGTCAGCCCGGGCATGCCGCCGGGATCGAATGCATTAATGATATATCCTGCCATTACTCCATACTTTTACGATGGAAAAGGGCAGTTATACGTGCGGGACATCGGAATTTCCCCTGCTGGGAATGACGATGGGTGAGATGATCGATCATATCGCGGCCAGATACCCGGACAACGAGGCGATCGTCTCGGTCCACGAGAACATACGCTGGACCTACCGGGAATTCCTCGAACGGATCAACCTGGTGGCTCGGGGCCTCATGGGCATGGGAGTGGAAAAAGGCGACCGGGTCGGCATCTGGGCGATGAACCATGCCGACTGGATCGTGATCCAGTTTGCCACTGCAAAGATCGGGGCGATCATGGTCAACATTAACCCTGCCTATCGCACGTATGAGCTCGAGTACGTCCTTAAGCAGTCCGAGATCCAGACCCTCATCCTGCAGGGCCGGTTCAAGACCTCGGATTACGTCGGGATGTTCTTTGAGGCCTGCCCTGAGGCATGGGAACAGAAGCCTGGACGGATATCCTCGGAGAAGTTCCCGTTTTTGAGAAACGTCATTTTCATGGGCGAAATCCCGTACAACGGTATGTTCACGTGGGACGAACTCATGAAAAAAGCAGGGGAGATCACCATGGACGAAGTCCAGGAGCGGGGAGAAGCCCTTTCCTTTGACGACCCCATCAACATCCAGTACACCAGCGGCACCACCGGCTTTCCCAAAGGCGTCGTGCTCACCCATCACGGCGTCCTCAACAACGGCTATATCATCGGCGAGGGGATGGGATTTACGGAGAAAGACCGGCTCTGTATCCCGGTGCCCTTCTATCACTGCTTCGGCATGGTCCTCTCCAACATGGCCTGCGCCACCCACGGCTCGACCATGGTGCTTCCCGCTCCCACCTTCGATGCGGAGGAGGTCTTAAGGACCGTAGAGAAGGAATGCTGCACCGCGGTTCATGGCGTTCCCACGATGTTTATTTCCGAGCTCACCCATCCCAATTTCCCGAAGTACAACCTCACATCCCTCCGGACCGGCATCATGGCCGGCTCCCCTTGCCCGATCGAAGTGATGAAGGAAGTCAATACCAAGATGCACATGAGCGAGATCGTGATCGTGTACGGCCAGACCGAGACCTCACCGGGCGTTACGATGACGACTACCAAGGACCCGGTCGAGCGCCGCGTCACCACGATCGGCCGGGCGTTCCCCCACACCGAACTCAAGATCGTCGACCCAAAGACGGGTAAGATTGTGCCAACGGGAGAGATCGGCGAGATCTGTGCCCGCGGGTACTGCGTGATGAAATGCTATTACAACAACCCGTCGGCGACCCATGCCACGCTTGACAAGGACCACTGGAACCATACCGGAGACCTCGCCACGATGGACGAAGAGGGATATTTCAAGATCGTCGGCCGGTTAAAGGACATGGTCATCCGGGGCGGCGAAAATATCTATCCGAGGGAGATCGAGGAGTTCCTCCACCACAACGAGAAGATCGCGGATGTGTACGTGGTTGGAGTGCCGGATATTAAGTATGGCGAGGAGCTGTGCGCATGGGTGAAGATGAAACCGGGTCTGACCATGACCGAGCAGGACGTAAAAGACTTCTGCAAAGGAAAGATCGCCCACTTCAAGATCCCGCGCTATGTTCTTTTCGTGGACGATTTCCCCATGAGCGTGACCGGCAAGATCCAGAAATTTGTGATGCGGGATGAGTCTATAAAGAAACTCGGCCTTGAAGCAGCGGAAAATATCAAGACCGCGTAATTTTTCGCCAATGGTGCATTCTGCATCGGAATCTGCGGGAAATGATCCCGACCGGCTTTTTTTTAGTTTTATTGATGCACTATTCTTGGAAAATATATTTTTTCCTTTTATCTAGAGTTCTCAAGAAAAATATATATTTACGGGGAGGGCGAGAGTACATATACCAATCTTGAGTGGCCGAGGAGATCACCCGGGGCAGCACCTTATCATGACCCCACAGCAGCTTATCGGCTGATTTCCTCCATAATGTATGGGGTTTTCCGTTTCCTACAGGTAAATGCCAGGGTACTACAACTGATGGAAAACGATCAAAGACTATTAATCCAGAAGGGAAGACTAGCGATGCCGGCTCATAGTAAGAAAACCGCAAAATATCACGTCCTCTGTGTTGATGACGAAGCCACACTCCTTGATATCTGTACAGTATTTCTCGAAAAATCCGGAGAATTTGTGGTAACAACTGCACTGAGCGCCTCTGACGGACTGCAGTTACTCGAAAAGAGCCATTTTGATGCCATTATCTCCGATTACCAGATGCCCGGTACAGATGGCATTCAGTTCCTCGTGGAAGTGAGGAAGCGCCTTGGAGAGATTCCGTTTATTTTGTTTACCGGACGGGGAAGAGAAGAGGTAGTCATTCTTGCGATCGATAATGGAGCCGACTTCTATGTTCAAAAAGGAGGAGAAACGAAAGCGCAGTTTGCCGAGCTTGCCCACAAGATCCGGATTGCGGTAACGCGACGGACTGCTGAGAACCAGATCTCGGAATCCGAAAAATTCCTGCGAACGGTGATCGCTGATGCAAAAGAGGGGATCATTATCTATGACAGGAATATGAGGATCACGCTCTGGAACCGTTTCATGGAAGATCTCACCGGCTTGAAAGCGGCAGAGGTACAGGGAAAAAATGCACTTGAACTATTTCCCTTCCATAAGCAGAACGGGATCGATCTTCTCCTAAATCAGGCACTTGCAGGCACTCCCGCGGAATCGTCAGACTATGAATTTTTTATTTCATCCACAGGAAATAAAGGCTGGGTTAAAGGGGTCTATTCGCCAAATTACGATACTCATGGCAAAATCATTGGAGTAATTGGTATCATTCAGGACGTTACCGAGAGAAAACGGGCGGAAGATGCTCTTCGGCAGGTACATATGAAGTTTAACCTGCTCTCCAGCATTACCGGGCATGATATCAATAACCAGCTTACAGCGCTGCAGGGATGCCTCACCCTTCTCGAAGATACGCAGCCCGATCCGAGGCTCAGTGGATATGCCGGGAAGGCTTCAGCAGCTGCACAGCGCATCTCTTCCCTAATCCAGTTCACCAAAGGATCCGATTCGATCGGTATCACAACACCGGTCTGGCAAAACTCCCGCTCACTCGCAGACATTGCGGCACAGCAGGTTCCGCTCGGCCACGTCGCGGTGAAAAACGATCTTCCTGCCGGAGCGGAAGTATTCGCGGGTTCTCTCATCGTCAAAGTTTTTTACAACCTGATGGATAACGCCGTGCGGTACGGCGGGAAGATCACCACTATCCGGTTCTCTGCAGAGGAATCCGGTGATACTTCTGTGATCATATGCGAGGACGATGGTAAGGGTATACCTGTTGAGGAGAAAGAGCAGATTTTCGATAAAGGATTTGGAAATAATTCCGGACTTGGACTTTACCTCTCCCGGGAGATCCTCTCAATTACTGGTATAACTATCAGAGAGACAGGCGAACCAGGTAAAGGTGCACGATTCGAAATGGTGGTTCCAAAAGGAGCATGGCGAGTTGCAGGGAGTGTATGATGGCAGGGGCAATCCGGGTTCTCTGTGTTGATGATGAATCCACTTTTCTTGACATCAGCACACTATTCCTTGAAAGATCCGGGGATTTTGAGGTAACGACCGCACAGAGCGCTTCAGAAGCGATACAGCTGCTGGAAAAGGAACATTTCGATGCCGTTATCTCCGATTACCAGATGCCTGGTATGGACGGCATCCAGTTCCTCATCGAAGTGCGGAACCGGTTTGGACCGATTCCTTTCATTTTGTTCACCGGCCGGGGAAGAGAGGAGGTAGTCATCCTTGCGATCGATAAAGGAGCTGACTCCTACGTCCAGAAAGGCGGGGAAACAAAATCACAGTTTGCCGAGCTTGCCCATAAGATCCGGATGGCGGTGAAGCGGCGAACGGCTGAGGGCCAGAAGGAAGAATCCCAGGAAATCCTGAAAACGGTTATTGCTGAGGCAAAAGAGGGGATCATCGTATATGACCGGGATCTGCAGATCACGCTCTGGAACCCATTCATGGAAGACCTCACTGGCCTGAAAGCAGCAGAGGTCCAGGGTAGAATCATGCTTGAGGTATTTCCCTTCCTTAAAGAGACGAGCTATGATGTGTTGATGAAAAAGGCTTTGTCCGGAATTATTACAGAGTCGTCCGATTTCGAATTTTTCATTCCGTCCACCGGTAAAAAAGGATGGGTAAAAAGCATTTACTCTCCTAACTACGATTCCCATGGTATGATCAGCGGTGCGATTGGGATCGTCCGCGATGTTACTGAAAGAAAACAGGCTGATGAGGCATTGCATGAGAGCGAAGAACGGTACCGAAAGATATTCGAGAACAGTCCCCTTGGCATGGTTCTTGCCACACCCGATTTCCGGTTTTTTTCGGTCAACCCGGCATGGGTAGATTTTACCGGCTATTCAGAAAAAGAACTGCTGAAGATGTCTTTTAACGATATCGTGCATCCGGATCATCTTACCAGTGATAGGTGGCATATTGAAGAACTGATAGCAGGAACGATTCCGGTATACGGTACGGAAAAACGGTATATCAGGAAAGACGGCAGCATCCGCTGGGGATCGGTCCGGATCAGCACGATCCGCGATGAAAAAGGCACCCTCCGTTATTTTGCTGCCCAGATCGAGGATATTTCTGAACGCAAACTGTCAGGAGATGCACTCGATAAGGCGAACAGGAAGCTCAACCTCCTCTCCGGCATCACGCGCCACGATATCAATAACCAGCTCACCATTCTGGATGCATATATTACGCTGCTCCAAGAACAGCAGCAGGATCCCCACGCCATTCAACAGTTCAAGAAGCTTACCACTGCCATTCAGCGCATTAATGCCATGATCCAGTTTACCAAAGAATACGAATCGATCGGCGTCAAAGCCCCACTCTGGCAAAATTGCCACACACTTGTAGAAACTGCGGCACAACAAGCCTCGCTCGGCCAGATCGTGGTGAAGAACGATATTCCTTTCAGCTCGGAGGTGTTTGCGGACCCTCTCATCGTGAAGGTCTTCTATAACCTCATGGATAACGCAGTGCGGTACGGCGGGAAGATCACCACTATCCGGTTCTTCGTAGAGCGCGGCAATAGCAATTATGTCATCGTCTGCGAAGATGACGGTGACGGCGTCATTGCAGAGCAGAAAGAACGGATCTTTAATCAAGGATTTGGCAAGAACACTGGTATGGGACTTTTCCTGGCAAAGGAAATCCTTGACATGACTGGCATAACCATCCGGGAGACCGGAGAACCGGGTAAAGGCGCACGGTTTGAGTTGACTGTGCCACCGGATTCATTCCAAACATAGATAACGCTCCCACGCTCTGCGATTACATTTTGAATCTCACATCATTTCTTTAAGAAAGGTCTAATATGGATTGAAAGGTGAGATCTTCCCTTTCTAATCATTCACTTTTTTGCTCATTTCTCTTTCCCCGGGCAAGGGAGGCAAAGATCCCGGCCACGCACATCACCGTAAAGAGGATAAATGCCCAGTGCAGGCTTTGCGTGAACTGTGAGTAATTTGCAGGGGTAATCTCAACCTGCCCGATGACAATGGCAAAGATCATCATGGCAATACCCATCGAGAGCATCTGCCCCAGCAGCCGCATGGTTGAGTTAATTCCTGATGCAACACCGTAGTACTTCTTGTCCACGGCACTCATGATGGCGTTGATATTCGGGGACGAAAAGAGCCCAAAGCCGACACCAAGGATGACAAGCACGACGATGATATACCAAAGCGGTGTTGTTTCATTGAGGAAGATGAACAGGAAAAGGCCAAACGCGGTCAGTCCCATCCCGAGGGATGAGAGGATCAGGGAATCGTAACGGTCCGAAAGCTTGCCAGCAAAGGGGGATACGATCATCTGGAAAAACGGGGCGGCAATGAGGATAAAACCGGCGTATTCAGCCGAAAATCCCTTGGTGTACTGGAGATCGAGACTGAGCAGGAACGAGACCGCATAGGTGGCGGAATAGTTGATCAGGGCGGCGATATTGGAAAACGCAAAGACCCGGCTCTTAAAGAAGAGCTGCATGTTCAGGACCGGGAATTCAAGGCGTTGCTCGAACCAGACAAAAACACCGATCAGGACAATGCCGGCAACCACAAACACGCCCCCGGAAATATCCGGAAGTACGGAGAACCCGTACATGAGCGCGACCAGCGCGACACTGTAGATGAGCGAACCGGTTATGTCGAATTTCTCGCCCACGCATTCCGCCCATTCTCCCCGCAGCTTCCAGAGGATGAGGATTGCGGCAACGATAGCAATGGGCACGTTGATGTAGAAGATGCTGCGCCAGCCGAAGATATCAGTCAGGGCGCCCCCGAAGAAAGGCCCCAGTGAGAGTCCCAGGTACACCGAGGTTATATAGATCCCAAGCGCCTTTCCCCGTTCTCCCGGGGGAAAAACGGCCGTCAGGATGGCAATCGCGGTGCCAAATATCATGGCAGCGCCGATCCCTTGAATGACCCGGACAAAAATCATCTGCTGTTCTGTCGCGACAAGCGTCATCACAAACGACGCCGCGCCAAAGACGCAGATCCCCCACAGGTAGATCTTTTTCCTTCCCCAGATGTCTGCAATCTTCCCGAACGGGACAAGGAACAATGCGGATGCAAGAAGATATGCAGTAGCCACCCACGAGAGGGAGATCGCGTCCATGTGGAATGCGGAGCCGATCGTGGGAAGCGCGATATTGACTGCCGATCCATCAAACGGTGTGAGAAAACCGGAAAGGATAGCGATCAGGAGAACGATCCGTTTTTCCGTGCCGGTGACCGGAAGTGCCGGCGTGCGGCAGATAGCCGGATCCTGCTGTGTGGCATCATTAACGGAAGAATCAACCGTGGACACAGTCCAATCCTCCGGTGAAAGGACAGATTGTTTTTGTTACAGACATAACGGTCAGGGCAAAAAACATCTCTTTTTCCAACGTCTCCGGGCAAATACCTTTGTTATTACACAAAAAAAGTTCGCCCGGTTAAAATACGCCGAACCAGACCATATACGACACGATAACCATCACGACGACAAGTGCGATCAGGATTTTGTAAGCGCACTTCTCGCAGATCCCAAAGTGGGAGGGATGGCATTCATGGCAGTACTCGGATTTACAGACCCGGCAGGTTTTCTGGTGTGCATGGTCCGGGTGGTTCTCGCAACATGTCATACCTCACAAATTCAGTATGAAATGGTAAAGATGTGTCGGATATGCTCCCGGTGCTTCACGCCGGTGCCTGCGCACGTTTCACAAGATCTGCAGCCGCATGCGCTGCGTTTTTCAGGATCTCTGCCTCGCCCGGGACCTCGCGGTCGAACATCAGCACCCGGCCGCTGCAGATGGTGGTTTCTACGGCTGCCCCGCTGCAGGAATAGACCAGGTTTGAAGCGGCATTGTGTAATGGCGTATTACAGGGGATCCGGGTGGATACAAGGATGATATCCGCCGGTGCCCCTTCGATCAGGGTGCCGGTGCCAAAGCCCAGTGCCTTTGCTCCGTTTGTAGTTGCCATCGCGAGTGCTTCCGGTGCCGGAAGGATCGTCGGATCGTTCCAGAAGAATTTCTGCAACAGGGCGGCAGTCTTTACCTCCTCGAAAAGGTCGAGATTATTGTTCGAGGCGCACCCGTCTGTCCCGATACAGACATTTGCCCCGGCCGCTGCAAGCTGGGGGTACGGCAGCGCCCGGTGAGTGGCAAGCTTCATGTTGCTTGCCGGGTTGTGGGAGATATGCACACCCCTTTTCCCAAGAAGTTTGCACTCGTCATCGTCGAGCCAGCATCCGTGTGCTGCAATGGTCCGGGGGGTCAGGATGCCGCACTCGTCCAACAGTGCAGCCGGCCGCTTGCCATGTTGAGCGACGCAGACAGCCACCTCTTTTTCAGTCTCGGACAGATGAATGTGAAGGGGGATCTGCTGCTCGCGGGAAAACACCGCGCACCACTTCAGCCCTTCGGGAGAGACCGTATATGGTGCGTGCGGCCCGGCAGCGGCACGGATCCGGGAATTGTTCATGTTCCTGATATGTGCGACCAGCGCTTCCGTTGCCCGACACTCATGCTCCCGTTTTCCTGCATCACCAAGGTCGATGAACCCGTAGCAGAGGAGGGCGCGGATACCGGCCTCGTCCACCGCCCGGGCGGCGTCTTCCATAAAGAAATACATGTCATTAAATGCCGTGGTTCCGGTCCGGATCATCTCGAGGCAGGCAAGCTTCGTTCCCCAGTACACATCTTCCCCGGTCAGGTGCGCTTCGAGTGGCCAGATCTTCTGGCTGAGCCAGTCCTGCAGGATCATATCGTCTGCGTACCCCCGCAGGAGTGTCATTGCCGCATGCGTGTGCGTATTTGCAAGGCCCGGAAGCGCGAGCGCCCCTTCCCCATCAAGGATAAATTCCGCTTCGCCCCGGTGCCGTCTCCGGATCCCACGCCCGATATCGGTGATTGTCTCGGCCGCGTCGACAAAGATATCTACCGGCCCGGTGTGGTCGATCACGTTGGTGATAAGCACCGACTTGTTCTTTCCGAAAATATCTGCCGTTTCTTTTGTTGTCATGCCCGTTTTCCCCCTCTTATCCCATCTGCCGGACGATCGATCCGATAATCTCTTCGGTCCGGTGACCATACGTCTTTGCGGTGGAGAGGATATGATCGTAGGTGAGCACCTCATCCCCAAGACCGTTTGCGTAATTGTCAATCGCACAGAGCGCAGCAAAGTCCATACCGAGTTCACAGGCAAGCGTCGCTTCCGAGGCAACCGTCATGCCTACCACATCGGCAATCCCGGCAAGTGCCTTCACCTCGGCGACCGTCTCGATCCTCGGCCCCCGGGTCTGTACATAGACACCACCGAGCCGTGCTTCTGGAACAACCGCGGAGAGTTTCTCCGCAAATGCCCGCGGAAGTTCCGGCCGGACATGCTCTATCGCGTGGTCGTGGATGGAGGGGATATCGGTCAGGCTGACATAATCTGTCGGGATGAGGAGGGTGCCGGGCGGGATCTCTTTTTTGAGCGATCCCGATGACCCGAATGCGACGATCCGGTCAACGCCGGCAATCGCCATGGAAGCGAGGTTTGCACGGAAATTGATCCGGTGCGGTGGCCGGCCGTGCTGGTGGCGCATCAGGATCACGATATCGCCGCAGAGGAGATCAGCTGCGCCGTATGGCGTGGCCACGCTTTCCTTTTTAAGCTCCGGCAGGGTTGAAAAGAGCAGGCTTGTCCCGCCGATAATGCCAAGCATCAGGTGCAGCCCCCTGACATGTTACCGGAAATCCTGTGGAGAGGTGAGAGCAGGGCCATGAATCTTCGCCAAAAGATTGTGTGCCCCGGCACTAATACCTAGCGCAGGTTTTCGAACAACCACTAAACGTAAAATATCCCTGCCCCAATATCTTCCCATGGGCATGTTCGATACCGTCAGTGACGAAACGATAAAACAGGGAGGGTGCACTGACATCTATTTTATCCGCACCGAAGAGGTCCTGGAAAAAGAGAAGGTCAACCCGCTCGTATCCATGGAGGTGACCGCTGCTGCGCTTCCGGACAGCTGGGGAATCGTCTGCGGTTTGTCCGATGTCTTGGCACTCCTTTCCGGTGTTCCGGTAACGGTCGACGCAATGCCGGAGGGAACTCTCTTTTACCCGGGGGAACCGGTTCTCCGCATCACCGGGCACTACCGGGACTTCTGCCGGTACGAGACGGCGATCCTCGGATTCCTGTGCCACGCCTCCGGGATCGCATCGGCGACCGCCCATATCATGTGCGAAACGAAAGGCAGGCCCGTTTATTCCTTTGGTTCCCGGCGGCAGCACCCGGCAATTGCGACGATGATAGAGCGGGCAGCCTGGATTGGTGGTGTCGACGGCGTCTCCAATATCTGCGCGCCCGCCGGTATGCCCATCGTCGGTACCATGCCCCATGCAATGATAATGTGCTTTCCCGCCCCGGAAGACGCGTGGTGCGCCTTTGACCGCTATGCCCCGGCCGATGTCCCCCGTATCATGCTCTGCGATACGTACTGCGACGAGAAGACCGAGTCACTACATGCGGCCGGATGCGGCGCGACGGCAGTGAGGCTCGATACGCCCCGGTCCCGCCGGGGAAACATGCGCTCGATTGTTGAAGAAGTCCGTTGGGAGCTGGACTCGCATGGCTATTCCCAGGTAAAGATCTTCCTATCGGGCGGTGTGACGCGAGAGGATGTGATCGCGTACCGGGACTGCGTCGACGCCTTTGGGATCGGGGGTGCAATTGCAAACGCTCCTGTAGTCGATTTTGCCATGGATATTGTGGAGATTGAAAAAAAACCAAAGGCAAAACGGGGAAAGAAGAGTGGGATAAAGCAGGTCTACGAGCTGGTCTGCGAGAAACACCGGACTCTTCCCATCAGTCAGGCCCCTCCCGCAAACGCGGTTCCGCTCATCAGGACGTATATCGTAGACGGCCGGATCGTTCAGCAATCTGACATGCAGGAGGCACGGAAACGAGTCCTTGCATGGATAAAACACTCTGCAGAAGCCGCCGGGGATAAAAATGGAACCGGAAAAAAGAACCGGAAAAACGGCTCGCAGAAAAAAACGCCTGCTGCCCAGCAGGAATAGCACAAGCTTTTCACCCAATTCTTTTTACCTATGCCGTGCAACTATGTTAAAGCGGGCTGGTGGTAAAGTGGTATTACGCTCCCTTGGCATGGGAGAGGCCGCGGGTTCAATTCCCGCCCAGTCCATCTTTTGTTTTCTAGAAGTGTTGTGTGACTTATCCGAGAACGCACTATTTTCGTTTTTATGAAATCGTAGAGTGCAACGGCGAAATCCGGCCAGTTTTCTCGTATATTATTTATACTACAAACACCTGCGTACCACTTGAGATCATGCGAATCAGCGACCTTATCCTTCCCCAGGACAAGATCTTTTTTACTCTCTTTAAAGAGATGGCCCAGAAGATCAACGAGGCTGCGACGACTTTAAACGAGATCACCCATGAGCTCCCGAACGGCACAGAAAAAGCGCACAAGGTGCGCCAGATCGAACACCTAGGAGACGAAATAACCCGTCAGATCTACGAGCATCTCAACGAATCCCTGATCACCCCCCTTGAACCTGATGAAATCGCCCGGCTTGCGCCTGCATTTGATGACGTTCTGGACCGGCTGGACTGGGTGACCCACCAGCTGGCTAACTACGGTATCCAGCAGTCAAACGATGTCCTCAAGGAATATTCGTACCTGATCGTAATGGCGGGAAACGAGATTACATCGGCACTTGACGCTCTTTCGACATTGAAAAGGCCCGACGACGTCCGGGCACACGCGACCGAGATCAACCGTCTCTATAATCTCTCCGGAGAACTCCTTTCGCGGGCCGTGCTCGAACTGTTCAAGGCCCAGGATCTCCTCCTCATCATCAAACTCAAGGATATCTACGAAGGGCTGGCACGGGTCATGGAGAAATGTAACGATGTCGCCCATGCCCTCTCGGATATTTCGATGAGCCATACATGACCGGCTACGATCCCCTCATCATATTTGGCATTGTTGTCGCCCTTGTACTGAATTTTTTCAATGGGCTCACCGATTCAGCCCAGGGAATTGCAACCGTTGTTGCGACCAGGGCGCTATCACCGGCAAAGGCAGTCTTCCTGACAGGTGTCTGCAACATGGCAGGTCCTTTTGTCTTCACGACTGCCGTCGCGGCAACTATCGGTACCGCCATTGTTCATCCTGCCATGTATACCCCGGAGACGATCATCATTGCCATGCTTGCCTCTACGTTACTGGTTTTCTGTGCCACCCGAATAGGCATTCCTCTTTCCAGCAGCCATGCACTCATCGGGGGCCTCATAGGGTCAAGCATTGCCGCATTCGGATTTTCCGCGATAATTTACCCGGGTTGGAACATCCTCGCCCAGGTATTCGGCTGGGCCATTCTTGGTGCTGTTCTCGGGATCGTAACCGTGACAGGTATCACCGCGGCTCTTCATGGTGATATAAGGCTCGCCATTCTTGTGGGAGCAGTCTGTGGGGCAGCCCTTGCCATCCCCATCACGATAATCTTTGGGGTGCTCAATATTACCGGTCTGCTGGCAGTTGTCCTCTTCATTTTCATCTCACCGGTTCTTGGAGCAGTCATCGCGTTTCTTTTCGATGTACTGGTCTCGCAGCTTTTCAAAAATTCGCGTCAGAACCGGATGAAGCGGATCTTTACGCCGCTCCAGATCGCCGCCTGTCTCTTCCAGGCCACCGGCCATGGGGCAAACGACGGGATGCATGCGGTCGGTGCGATTACGGCGCTCCTCGTATCCGCCAGCATCCTTTCCACCTTTGCCGTACCTACGTGGGTGATCCTACTCTCGGCAATAGCGATAGGCCTGGGTACCTGTTTTGGCGGCTGGAAAGTGGTAGACCGTATGGCAAAGGGGATCACGAAGATCCGGCCATACCAGGGATTCTGTGCGGGGACGTCCGGCAGCGCAACCCTTGCATTTGTCACAACGCATGGTATTCCGGTCTCGTCAAACCATATCATAAGTGGGGCCATCGTTGGCGTGGGGGTCACCCGGGGAAAAACGCGGTCCACTGGAAGATTGTGCGCGAAATGATGACTGCATGGGTGATCACTATACCACTTGCTGCAGTTGTCGCGTGGGCCGGATACCTCATAGTTTCCCTTGCCGTAACGCATCTCATGTGAGCACAATATTTCGCTATATTTTTCAGGTTGCTACGCTGATTACCAGTAGGTTTGTGTATGGGCTTACGGGAATTACTGATACCGCAGGACAAGATATTTTTCGAGATGTTTGAACACCAGGCCGCAACGGTACGGGAAGCGGCGTACCAGCTGGTGACGCTGAGCGAGGATTTTACCAATGTCAAGGAGAAACGGCATGCGATCGAACTGCTCGAACACAGGGGCGACCAGATCACGCACAGCATCTACGAGCAGCTGAACCGGACTTTTATCACACCACTCGACCCGGAGGAGATTTCGAAGCTCGCATCGGCGCTCGACGATGTTATGGATAATATTGACAGCTCGGCAGAGAAGATGTACTACTATGGTATCGATAACACCGATGCCCACATGGTGGAACTCTCAAAACTGATCCACCTCTCAGCCATCGAGATCGAAGGCGCGGTCAAGGGCATCCGTTCGATCAAAGATCCGCGGTACGTCGAGGAACGCTGCATCGAGGTAAACAGGCTTGAGAATCTCGCCGACGACGTGCTCGCCCATGCGGTGACCGACCTCTTCAAGACCAATGACGCGATAGCGATCATTAAACTCAAGGATATCTACGAGAACCTCGAAACGGCAACCGATTACTGCGAGGACGTGGCAAACGTGCTCTCCGACATAGCCATCCGGCACTCGTGAGGCGGTTTCCGGTGATTCAGATAGTGCGGGGAGGGGTCGCATGATCGCACCTCCCTTGATCCTCATTGGCGCGATCATTATCATTGCGCTCGTTTTCGATTTCACGAACGGCTTCCATGATTCGGCTAATTCAATCTCGACCGTGGTGTCCACAAAAGTCCTCTCGCCCCGGAACGCGGTGGTTTTTGCGGCTTTCTTCAATTTCCTTGCGGCATTCGGGTTTGGCGTGGCAGTTGCAGACACGATTGCAAGTATCGTAAACCTCGACGTTGTCGGGGACCTCATCATTCCGTACATCGTTCTCGCCGCCCTTGCCGGGGCTATCAGACTGGAACCTGATCACCTGGTTCTTTGGCCTGCCTACGTCATCGTCTCATGCGCTTATCGGGGGCCTTGCCGGGGCTGGTATCTCGGCAGCCGGGATCGCTGTCATCAAGTGGTCGACTGTCGGGCAGGTCGCACTCTTTATGGTGCTCTCGCCGCTGATCGGTCTTATCTGCGGGTTCCTGTTTATGGCCGCGATCCTCTGGTTGACCCGGGGATCCAATAAACCAACAGCAGAGGGACATTTCAAACGGCTTCAGCTCTGTTCCGCGGCAGCATACAGTTTCAGCCACGGGACAAACGATGCCCAGAAAACGATGGGGATCATTGTCCCGCTCCTTTTCTCCATCGGGTAT
Source organism: uncultured Methanoregulaceae archaeon (assembly GCA_963737635.1). Taxonomy (GTDB): domain Archaea; phylum Halobacteriota; class Methanomicrobia; order Methanomicrobiales; family Methanospirillaceae; genus Methanoregula. The sequence goes on along the minus strand of CAVTTL010000001.1, from coordinate 1,493,046 downwards.
TACGGTGCGAATGCGAATTTAAGTCGCCTGCCAGTGCCGTTCTGGGTAATCATCATCTGTTATACGACAATCGCTCTGGGAACCCTTGCAGGGGGATGGCGGATTGTGCGGACCATGGGGTATAAAATCACCAAACTGCGCCCGGTGAACGGCTTTGCCGCCGAAACAGCCGGGGCCGCAACGATTCTCGGTGCATCAGCCGCTGGGATCCCAGTGAGTACGACCCACGTTATTTGTTCGTCCATCATGGGCGTCGGATCTACCATGGGAGCAAGCACCGTCAAGTGGGGCGTCGCGCGAAGCATCATGATCGCGTGGATCCTTACGATACCTATCAGCGCGTTAATCGGGTACGGTACGTTCCAGGTTATCCGGATCTTTGTCGGGTATTAAACGGGTGTAAGCTGAAAAAGAGAGAGGCAGTTACACCTCTTTATCTGCCTTTTTGAATGTTGTCAGGTAATACCTGCAGAGCGTTTTTATTACGCAGACCGGGCATTGTGGTTTTTTTGCGGTGCAGCACACCCGTCCGTGCGCGATTAATACGTCCGTGAGATCGCCCCATTCTTCCTTGGGAAACACAGCCATGAGGTCATGCTCAATCACTTTGACATCATTCGTATCAGAAAACCCAATTCTCTGAGCGAGCCTGCGTACATGGGTGTCCACGGCAATGCCATGGTTCTTCCCAAAACCATGGTACAGCACGATATTTGCCGTCTTCCTGCCGACACCGGGAATGGAAAGCAGATCTTCCATAGTATCCGGCACCTGTCCGCCAAAGTCGGCAATGACGGCTTTTGCCGCCGCAATGATATGACGGGCCTTTGCATGGTAGAACCCGAGGCTGTGGATAATAGGTTCGACACCGGCTATTTCTGCCCGGGCAAGGGCCACCGGAGTCGGGTAGGCTGAAAAAAGCGGATCTTTTACCAGGAGTACGGCCCGGTCGGTTGTCTGGGCGGAGAGTATCGTTAAAATGAGCACTTCAAATGGTGTTCCCCGGGCGACCGTTGCTGGCGACTCGCGGGCATCGGGATACTGTTTTACCAAAAGAGCATAGATCCGGCGGGCTGCCTGTGCATTCATATCTTCATGGGGTAGGGCGGATTCGAACCGCCGTCAAAGCGTCCCAAACGCTCTAGGATGGACCAGGCTACCCTACTACCCCGCGTCCTACAATATTGTCCGTGGCCGCTAAAAATACCTGCCGTTTACCGGTCCCAAAAAAGTCAGAGAGGAAGGATCTTCTTTTTTGTCCCGCTCACGATAGATCCGTCACACTTCCCGGCAAGGAGTGCGTCGGAAAGGTTCTCGGGTCGTGTCCCATCAAGTACGACAAGAGGGATACGGCTGCGTTCCACGACACGGGCGGCGATGATATCGAGGACGTTATGCGATCCGGCTCCAAGACCGCCTTTGCCGACAATCCCGATCAACTGCTGCGGTGTGAGCGTCCGGAAATGTTTTGCCCCGGGAAACTGTTTGGGGTCCTTGTCATAGATGCCGTTAACCGAGGTTACGTTGACAAATACATCGGCATGGACCCGTTCTGCGAGGACTGCGGCGACAGCATCGGTGGTCTGGCCCGGGGTGATCCCACCCATAACAACGATCTTTTTGGACTCGGCAAATTTCTTTGCCTCGGAATGGCTCTCTGCGACCTTAGGGTAGGCAGATTCTCCAAGGGCGGCAATCAGGAGCGTCGCGTTGAGCCTGGTTACCAGAATGCCGATCTCATCTGCAGTGCCCTCATCGATGCCCAGATTCCGGGCGAGCGCGATGTAGTCCCGGGCCCCGCCCCCGCCTCCGACAACGACGAAAAGCCGGTGGCATGCGGCAATCGTTTCCAGGACCGGAAGATAGGCCCGTATCCGGTTATTCTCCAGTTCCGGGATCAGGATCGAGCCGCCAAGCGAGATAACGACTGTGCTCATTGCACTAGTTTTTGTACAGGATGCTCATATAGAGTTGTCCTAAGGAAGTGGCGACATGTTGTGCTGTCCTGTCTGCAAGAGCCGGGAGATTTTTCCGGTAGCCGGGGGATATATGGGGCAGGTGTACCTCTGCAAGAACTGCAAATACCGGGGATCGTTTGTCCTTGAAATTGACGATGATGCATCCGGGGGGAAGTACCTGGAGAACCGGGGAAATAACGGAGACCGGTTATGCACGAAGCACTTCAGTACGCGAAGAAAGAAAACAAGGTGGTGCAGTGCTCGCTGTGCAATCACCGCTGTACGATAGCTGAGGGAAAGCACGGGATCTGCGGGGTGCGACAGAACGAAGGCGGGACGCTGTATGCCTCTACCTATGGCCTCGTGAGCGCAGAGGCTGTCGATCCCATCGAGAAAAAACCGCTCTTCCATTACCTTCCGTGCACGCTCTCGTATTCTCTGGGAGGCGTGGGATGCAACTTCCGGTGCGAGCACTGCCAGAACTGGCATATCTCGCAGGCAGACCGGAATAGCGCCAACCTTTTCACGATAACACCGGAAGAGGGGATAAATCGTGCCCTCGCAAGCGGCAGCGCGAGCATCTCCTGGACCTATAACGAACCGACCATCTGGCACGAGTATACGCTCGATATGGGTACTCTTGCCCGGGCGCGGGGCCTTGGGACGATTTACGTGACAAATGGCTACATCACCGAGGAGGCCATAACAGAACTGGCCCCCATGCTTGCCGCGTTCCGGGTGGATCTCAAGGCGTTCACCGACGATTTCTACAAGAAGGTTTGCGGTGGGCACCTCCAGCCGGTGCTGGATGCGACCATACGCGCCCGGGAGCTCGGTATGCACATTGAGACCGTGACGCTTGTCATTCCGGGCCTCAACGACAGCATGGAAGAACAGGAATCCCTCATCCGCTGGGTGATCGAGCACCTCGGCCCGCAGACGCCTATGCATTTCTCCGCGTTCCACCCGGATTACCGGATGACAAACCGAGGTGCGACCCCGGTTGCTCTTCTCGAGAAGATCTGTACCCGGGCAAAAGAACTCGGCCTCCGGTTCCCCTATCTTGGAAACATCGCACACCATACGTGCGAGAACACGTATTGCCCGGCCTGCGGCGCGATGCTCATTGAACGCCGGGGTTTCTCGAGCCGTATTACCGGTCTTGACGACCGGCAGTGCACATCCTGTGGCGAGACTATCGAGATCGTGCGCCATGCCTCCTGAAACCCGCTTTATTGCTGACAGGATGCTTGGCACCCTTACCCGGTATCTCCGGTTTATGGGGTACGACACGATCAGTGCAAACGGGTTCCGGAGCGGGAATGCGGACGAGGATACCCAGCTGCTCACCCTTGCCAGGAACGAACACCGGATCCTCCTGACCCGGGACCACGAGCTGACCCGGAGAGGGGGCGATCTGGCGGTGCTGGTCACGGACGGCGATGTGCTCGTGCAGGTGCGACAGCTTGCTGATCTCGGCCTCGTCGAACGGCGTCTCCCTATGAGCCGGTGCTCGATCTGCAACTCCCTGCTCCGGGAGGCAACCGAAGACGAGATCCAGTCTGCCGAATATGCGCCGCGTGACCGGGCCGGATATACGTTTTTCTGGTGCGAACACTGCAGGAAACTGTACTGGAATGGCTCACACGGCAAACGCCTCAAGGAAAAAATTGATTCCGGGCTTAACTTCTAATCAGCCTTTATCCTGCCCTTTTATTCCGGAGAACTGAGGCCCTTCCGTTCAGACGACAGAAGTGCGATATCATGAACTCCTGAGTTAAGGATATCCTGTTTTTGTACATAATTCGCCGCCACAGATGCTGTCAATATATCATCCTCGTTCTGCATGGAAATACGCGTAATCTCTTTGGGAGGGGATTTTTAGCGGCTGATTTGGTTGCCGGCACAGCGAGGGCAGGAATGTTCACGTGGCCTTTGCCCCGGAGTCGCACACCCGGAATAAACTCCCTTGAAGTAATGCAGTCAGGAAATTGCGATAAAATGGAGAAAACATGAAGATAAAATGGTGTATTTTTAGTTGTATTCTGGTACTTCTGCTGGTGTCAGCGGCCTATGCTGATGACACGACGAGCAGTACTTCCAGCACTACGAGCAGTTCCACGAGCAGTTCATCATCGTCGTCGGCTTCGACGATCGATCAGGCAGCACTGGTCACGGTCACAAACGTGACCATGGATACATCGTCGTATTTCCCCGGCGATGAAGGTACAGTTACGGTCACCCTCACCAACAGCGGGACATCGGCCATCGGGCTTTCCCATCCGGATCTCATTAGTTCCCATATCAATGTCTTGGAGCAGAACGCCTGGGAGGGGATGAGTTTCGTTGGTGCCGGATCGACCATCTCGTACTCACTCCGTTTCCAGGTAAAACCCCCGGACGGGTGCTACTATGCGCTCTTTACCCTCAACACCCAGAATGGTAACGCCATAGATTATCCCATAAAGATCGAGGTAAGTTCCAACAGCCTCACGGCAGCAGTCACGTCAAAACCGACCTCGTTTGCGCCAGAAGCCGAGCAGAACGTGACGCTCACGCTCATGAATACCCGGTGCGGGGAGATCAACAATGTCGTTGTCACCCCAGAGGGATCGGGCATTGATGCCGACCCATCCACCGAACTTGTCTCCACCATCGGTTCCTCCAGTTCTACGGACGTTACTTTCGGTATTACCCCCCACCAGGCATCGAACCTCACCTTCAATATCAGTTACCAGAACGGCGACAATACCCATTACACTGACGTAGTGTTACCGATCAACATGGGACAGGACAAAACGGCCGCAGTACCTGTCCTCAACGATGTTGCCCTCACGACTTCAGGTTCGGATTATGATATCACCGGTGATATCACCAATGCCGGTATTACCGATGCCTATGGCGTGGTCGTGAATGTTGGATCGCCGGCAACCGGTACGGGGACCTATCCCGAGTATGCCATTGGAAGTATCGCTTCGGACGACTCCGGGAGCTTCGAGCTAACCTTTACCGCAAGCGATCTCTCTTCCGTACCAGTCATTATCAGCTGGAAGGACGCCGATGGTAATGACTACAATATCACAAAGACACTCAATCTCGCCGCGAGCACGGGAACCGGCAGTTCAACGACCAGCAGCACGTCAAAGACTTCATCCAGTTCTGCCAGTTCAATGACAGGCCCCGGCGGTATGGGTGGCGGCCCCGGTGGTGAAATGGGAGGGCCCGGAGGCAGCAGCAGCAGCAGTACCCTGTCGCTTTTTACCAGCGGCAAAGGCGCCGGGATTAGTTCGTTCTATCCGGTCATAGGAGCCGCGATCATCCTTGTAGCCGGCATTGTCCTGTGGAAAAAGCGGAAATGGATCTCCACTAAGCTGAAAAAACAACAACAGTGAGGGATCGGATATGACCGATACCCCCATTATTCAGCTTATCGACGTGACAAAAACGTATCACTTGGAGAGCGGGGACTTTACCGCTCTCGATCATGTCTCCCTTGACATACGGGAGAACGATTTTGTCGCCATTATGGGGCCGTCCGGTTCCGGCAAATCGACTATGATGAACCAGCTGGGGATCCTTGATGTCCCTACGTCGGGAAAATTGTTTATTTCGGGAAGGGACGTGGCTGACATGTCAAACCTTGAGCGGACTCACATGCGCAGGGATACAATCGGGTATATCTTCCAGAAATTCTACCTGATCCCTCTTCTCTCGGCATACGAGAACGTGGAGTACCCGCTCATTCTGAAGTACAAGAAACGGGACACCACCGGGCAAGGCATCAGCCCTCCTCGAACAGGTGGGTATTAACCGGGACATGAGTGAACACCGGCCCACCCAACTCTCAGGCGGGCAGCAACAGCGCGTGGCTATTGCCCGGGCACTGGTCAATGATCCGAAGATCCTCCTCTGTGATGAGCCGACCGGGAACCTTGACAGCAAGACCGGGTACCAGATCATGGATATCCTCTGCGGCCTGCACAAGGATGGAAAGACCGTCATTCTGGTAACCCACGATCCGAAGATCGCAGAGTATGCCCACCGCACTATCAGGCTGGTGGATGGGAGGATTGCAGAATCATGATTAAAGGGGATATCTTCTTTAACCTCTCGCTCAGGAGCGTCCGGCTGAACTTCCTGCGATCGATGCTTGCTGCGATCGGTATTGTAATCGGTGTTGTCGCTATTGCGGCTATGGGGATGCTGGGCACCAATATGCAATTAGAGGTAAAGGACCAGCTCTCCGCAAGCGCCAATACTATCGTTATTTCATCGGATACGGTCAGGATGGGCCCACCCGGGTTCACCCCGTCTTCATCTTCGTCTTCAGGGGTTACCAAAAGCGAGCTCACGAAGATCACCTCGGTTGTGGGATCTAACGGGACCATTATCCCTATCTATTCAACCAACGGTGAATTCACGATCAGTTCAGTTGCCGGCAGGGGTTCAATCTATGGTATCGACCCAAGCGACATCTCAAAGTTCCTCAAACTGAACCAGACCTATGGTAACGGGACAACCGATCTTGGGGTCGACGAAGTCCTGGTCGGGGCAGATATCGCACAAAACTTTAACCTCAAGGTTGGCACCCGTATCAGGATAGGATCGTTCTCATCCTCGTCCCGGCCCGAGCTCCGCATTGCCGGTGTTCTTCAACCGCGGGGAACCGTAGCTGATGGTGTCTCAACGGATAACGGGATCGTGGTGAACAGCCAGTGGTATACCGACCAGTATGGCGGGAAAAATGAGTGGAGCCAAGTTAATGTCATCGTCAATAACGTTGACAACATCGGTGACATTGAAAGCGCACTTGATGCAAAGATCAACACGAATGCAAAGACCCCTGCGGTCAGGATTACCGACGCCACCACACAGCTGGAAACCGAGACATCCACACTGAGCACGGTGACCACCTTTATTATGGCTATCGGTGGGATCTCGCTCCTTGTTGCTGCGGTGAGCATCTTTAACGTGATGATGATGTCGGTCAGCGAGAGGATACAGGAGATTGGTATCCTGCTTTCCATCGGGACGGAAAAAGGCGAAGTTCGCCGTATGTTCGTGTACGAGGCATTTATCCTGGGTCTCCTTGGCGCTGGTATCGGTGGGGTCAGCAGCGTGATCATAGGATACTCTGTTGTAGATGCCATGATCGGCACGACAGCGTATTTCTTCCAGCCGGCCAGTATCCTGTATGTCCCGGCAGCCATGCTCATCGGCGTAGTGGTCTGTGTTATCTCCGGGGTATACCCGGCATGGAGGGCGTCGAACATGGATCCGATCGATGCGCTGAGGAGTGAGTGACTCTATGGCAGCACTACCATCCTGCCGTCGGGAGGCGTATGGCGTACCATGTCCGTACTGATGAAATATTATTTCCAGCGGGTTGTGAACAAAATAGTTGTGCCAAGCCTGACCCGGATAAAGCAAAAAAAAGAAAAGAAAGGACCCAAATCCCGTTAATTTTTTTTAAGGGGGCAGGTCTTTCCACTTTTTTTAACAGCAGTTTACAACGCGGATATCTTACACCTGCAGGTTGAATCAATCTTAGAAAAGGGGACATAATTTCACTTTGCCGATGAAGGGAATATAAAACGACCCGGGTCTATAGGCACGCGTGGTGAGTGCCGGAAAAAAAGTACTCACCGGTGGGAGGTGAAAGGTAAACAAAAAAGCGACCAGGAACGAACCCAGCATCGTACCCCGGCACGGGGAAAAGCGTCTCAGTTGGAAGGAAAAAGAGAGAGAACCTGCCAACACCACGTGTCCGGCACTGCAGCTGATTCATGGATGAAATGAGGCAACATACCCACCGTGAGAACGAGGGAGATCAGGAACACGTAATCAGGAAAGGCAGAAAAACCCGACGAGGTATTGTGGTACCATCCGCAAAAAGGAACGACACTTCCTATCATCCGTAGAACCCGATATTTTTCCAGAACTCCGCTGATACAATAATCGGTCACCGGTCATGAGCCCGATGGGGGCACAATCTGCAGTGCCATCGGGTTTTCCGGATCGCGAAAAAGGGATCATGGATCCCTTTTCTACCCTCTTTTTTCGTTATAGTTGTATACCAGAATGGCACGGAAAAGATACCGGTTAAAGAGCGCGCGGATATCCACAACCAAGTGGTTTGATAATTTCTCTTTTGAGTCAATATTTGACCATTCTCATATTCTCAAAATAAATAACGAGGGAGGAATCGGGTACCCTAAAGGTGTAATCATGAAATTCCCGCTTTATGCTGCATATCCCCATCCGCACCGTTGTGGAGGTATATCATGAAAAAAATCTCCCTCTTGGTGGGGTTGAGCCTTCTTCTTGCCACGCTGGTATTTATCCTGCCGGTATCTGCAACATCCACGCCGGTGGCAGCGTTTGTATCGAATGCAACCACCGGAATAGCGCCATTTAACGTGCTCTTCATCGATGAATCTACAAATTCACCGACATCGTGGATGTGGTCCTTTGGCGATGGAAGCACCTCAACGACAGAAAGTCCCTCACATACCTATACGACTGCGGGCACCTACACCGTTACCCTGACAGCGACCAACGCTGCAGGCAGTAGCACGGTCACTGAAAGCGGGTACATCACCGTCAGTAAATCGGGTTCCGCCCCTGTCGCAGCTTTTGTTGCGAATATAACATCCGGCAGTGCACCGCTCTCGGTCCAGTTCGTAGACTCTTCGACAAACTCACCGACATCCTGGGTCTGGTCCTTTGGCGACGGTGGTTCATCAACTTCACAGAATCCGTCTCACACATATACCAGTACCGGGACCTATACGGTAACGCTTACAGCGACCAACGACGCTGGCAGTAATACGATCTCGGAGTCCAGCGCGATTACGGTGACGAAGGTTGCCACTGTACCGGTCGCAGCATTCGTAGCGGTAGAAACATCCGGAACGGTACCATTGACGATCCAGTTCGTGGACTCTTCGACAAACTCACCGACATCCTGGGTCTGGTCCTTTGGCGACGGTGGTTCATCAACTTCGCAGAACCCGTCTCACACGTATACCGCTGCCGGGACCTATACGGTGACGCTTACGGCAACCAATGAGGCCGGCAGCAACACGGTGACCAAAACCGACTATATTAGTATCGATCTTGCCGTCCCCGTTGCGTCATTTGTGACCAATATTACCAGCGGACCTGAGCCACTCACGGTCAACTTCACCGATACTTCAACAAATTCCCCGACCGAATGGTACTGGTCCTTTGGTGATGGTTATACTTCGACCACACAGAACGCGACACATACCTATACAGGAACCGGCATATATACCGTCGAACTGACAGCGTATAATTCGGCGGGAAGCAATGTGACGACCGAATCGGATCTAATCACGGTGGCTAATGAGGTAACCCCTCCAGGGGTGTCTTTTACCGCTGATGTGACGCAGGGAGCGGTTCCTCTTACCGTCCTGTTCACGGATACTTCTGAAAACTCGCCGACTTCATGGTTATGGTCCTTTGGGGACGGAGAATCGTCGACATTGCAAAATCCGTCCCATACGTATTCCACCAGCGGTACCTACACCGTCAAGCTCACGGCAGCCAATGCCGGGGGCAGTAATGAGGTGACACGGACCACATATATCACGGTCACAGGATCAACGACGACCACAACGCTTCAGACGCTCAGCAGCGTAACTTCCGCCCCTTCACCGACCATTGTCACGAGTGCGACGACCTTTACACCATCGGCCGGAGCTAAAGCAGCACCCGCTTCCGGGGGGTCATCGGGCCTCACGATTGTCGGCGTATTGGTACTCATGGTGATCGGTATAGTGGCATGGATATTCCTGAAACGGCCCCCGCGGGGTCCGCACAACTTCGGCAGAAAGGAACTGTAATAAAGTCAACACGAAGAAGACCCGCGGGCATAGTGTTTACCTGCCGGTTCAATTCATCGCCATTCAATGAAGGATATCACTCCCTCCATGCAGCGAATATAATACACGCCATGGTGATGATGGGAGTGATTGATCTCCCTTTCAAAGGAGATCGTCAAAGACGAAAAGCAGGATTTGCACACGAGATACGGGATGCCCTTACAAGGGGAGACACCCGGAGTTTCAGGTGATTCATTCTATGAAAAAAAGCAGTATACTTATGCTGATTGCATCGGCACTCCTCATCGCAGGGATCCTGATTGCAGGCTGTACACAGAGCTCGACAAGTACTTCCCAGCAGACAGGTGAACAGTCGGGAAACGCAGTATCTTCCGGTTCCACAAGTACTTCCCAGCAGACAGGTGGACAGTCGGGAAGTGCCGTATCTTCCGGTTCACAGGCAAGTGAACAGGCAAACGGCACGGCGCCTTCAGGCACATCTCCGGGTGGAATGATGAATGGTACAGCTCCTTCAGGTACACCTCCGGGTGGAATGATGAATGGTACGGCACCCTCAGGTTCACCTCAGGGAGGCATGATGAACGGTACGGCACCTTCGGGTACACCTCCGTCGGGAAGCATGCCATCCGGTACCCCGGGATCGCAATAAGGATAAAGAAGATTTAAGAAGCGGCAGGCCTCATTTAGGATCTCTTCATCTTTTTATCAAGCCTGCCGACTCACTCTTTCTGGTCGAGCTGGTGGAGGTCTTCTATAAGATCTCTGACCGAGGCGTACCGGTCCTGAGGGCGTTTTTGGAGACACTTTGCGATGATTGCGTTGATGGCATTCGCGTCCCTGCCACCGGTTAACGCCGGTACCGGGTCATCGTGCAGGATCGCGTGGGTAACCTCTCCCATGCCGTCCCCGGTAAAAGGTACGTGCCCGGTCAGCATTTCGTAGAAGAGGACGCCCAGCTGGTAGATATCAGTCCATGGCCCCGGCTCTCCGTAGAGATTGGGCGCCAGCTGCTCGGGTGCCGCGTATTCCAAGGAGAAACCGATGAGGCCTGACTGTTTTGTGCCCTGTGCCTTTGAGAGACCCCAGTCAGTGATCTTCGGCCTCCCATCAGGTGCAACCAGGATGTTGCCCGGCTTGATATCCCGGTGGACGATCCCTTGGTCGTGGGCGTACCGCAGTCCTTCAGCAATCCCGGTGAGGATGGCAACAGCCTTCTTTTCATCGAGAGGAAAATGCATCTCCGCAAGGGATGAGGCGACATATTCCATCTCGATAAATGGCAGGGGGAAGATGTTTGCCGCATACAGTTCCACGATATTTTGGTGATGGAGCCCCTCCCACACGGTTAGTTCCTTCGTGAACTGGGTCCCGGTTACTTCATCGAACCGGATCGGGATTTTCACTGCCGCATCGCGATTGTTCTTCTTGTCCCATACCCTGAATACCCGCGAAACCCCGCCTTCCGCGATATATTCTGCACCCGGGTATTTCTTCTCAAGTGCGGCAGGCAGGCGGACCATATACTCATGCCCGGGCTGTTCCGATGACACTGTTCCGGAGGGTTTTGAGACGACCGTTGCATTCGGTGACGCCCGGACAGGATCAGGTGCCAGAGAAAGATCCCACCTCCGCCTGCGGGATCGTTCATACCAGATGCCGCACGCAGCGGAGATCACAAGAGCAACCGGGATCAGCCACCAGAACTGGATGAGGATCCCAATTACCGGGTTGGGGGGCCCGCCCTGCGGGGTTATCCCGGATGGAAAATCGGAAAACGGCGACGAAGCTGATCCTGAAGTTACTGCAGATTGGATATCGCCCTGGTGCGGGGAGGATGCAAATCCCCCCGGCTGGGGCAGATTACCTGCGACGGTGGTATTAGTGAATGGTGCAGACGTGGTGATCGTATATGCCGACAGGGAACTGATCAGCGGTGCCGGATCGGTTACCGCGATGGCACCGGGATAATTCTGGCCTGCCGGCGCAAGCGTATACGGCGCATTCCCAATCCCGTCGCCGTCGTTATTGGTCACACCGGCTCCCTGCCAGTAGTTCCCGAGGGGCCCGGAATAATTCTTCCCATGGTACAGGTATTCCTGGCCAGCCGAGAACCAGGAGTTATCTTCTGCCTGACTGACGGCATCAAGCGTATTATTGAAATCGTTGAAAAAAAACGTATTGGAACGGGACATACGATCCACGTCGATACCGACGCTGTTTCCCGCGATCGTGTCTCCCGAGAGGACGTTATCGGACGCCGATTTCAAGCTGACGCCGGTGTTATGCCCCGCGATCGTAGTAGCGCTGATCCGGTTGTTGTTCGAGAGTACTAAAAGGCCGGTGGAGGCGTTGCCCAGAATGGTCACGCCGTTTATAGTGATGCCGTCAGCGGAGAGTGTAATCCCGGCACCGGACCCGCTTGTAACGATACGCGGCGGATTGGTGGAATCGAGTGCACCAAATACAAGGGAGCGGTCGATAACGATATTCCCATTATATGTTCCACCGGCAAGGAAGATGCTGTCGCCGTTACTTGCGTTATTGATTACGTCTTGAATCGTCCCGGCGTTACCGATGCCATTGTATGTGACGACTTTCGCCGATACCGGTGCAACCGCAAGAAGTACAACAAGAAGGAGCCCTAAAAAAATGGCGATGTGTTTTGTCTCCGGCATATGACAGATCCTCACTTCCTCGTGCGCGCAGCCCCGGCTTCCTTCAAACCTCATCAACTCCCTGAGATAAAAAGGAACCGGGCCGCGCTCTCACCTAACGCGAAATCGATGACATCCCCGTCTTTAAGAATTGTTTTGTGCAGAGGGGAGATAAGTTCACTATTTATATAGGTGCCTCCTGAGCTGCCGCGATCTTCGACATGCCAGCCTTCCGCCGATCGGGAAATGACTGCATGCGGTTTTGTGATCCGGGTGACCATGACATAATCTTCGGGAAGAAAGATATCGCTCTCGCCGCTGCGCGAAGGATTATCAGGATCTGCCCGGCCTACAGCGATATGATCTTTTTTGAGCAGGAATGTCTGGCCTGCCTGACTCCCGCTCAGGAGATGGAGTGCCGGGTTGTGTGCGCCGGCCTCTTTTATGATGGCTGCCCGCACCGATTCAAGTCTTTTTTGGATCTCGCCAAAGCCCATAGGAATATTCACCCGGGAAAAGACCCCCAGATTCTTGATGAGCATTTCGAGACCGCCTTCAGCAAGAGAGAATTTCCAGACCGGGTGAATCCCCTTTACGGTCTCCCTCCCAAAGCCAGCCTCTTTTTTCACAAGGCCGATGTGGACCAGCTGGTCTATGTGTTTTTTGGTATTCGCATAGCTGGTATTGATGCGGGAGGAGATCTCGGTGATCTCCTTTGGTTCCCGTTCAATGACCTTGAGAATTTTGAGCCGCACCGGGTTTGAAAGGACTTCGAGATATTCGGATAGTTCCTGTATGAATTCCGGATCTGTTGAGACGCTTACCGTTTTTTTGTCTGCTACCATCAAAGACCCCCGATTGTTCAGGCGCACACAGGAGCGGCTGGTACGCTTTACCATACTATCAGTGCAGTGAATAAAATAAGTTGGCATTTTTGTTGTTTCCGAATGGATTTGTGCGGAAAATGCGTACAGGATAGAAGAGAACGAGCGGTTGCAGGCCGGGATGCGATATATGATCCAGTGTGGTTCAATATATCCGGTCCGGGGACTTGTTCTCACCGGTACCATGTGACTAATATATCCATCGCAAATGAGTGTATCCACCAGACAGATGGGGGTGCCGGGAAATGATGCCATCTACGCGATCCGGGCAGAAGTGGTTTATTGTTACATTAGAAGAGATCGAGAGAATTCATGAGTTACTTTCTGACATAGAACAGGATGCGGTGGAACACAGCAGGGAAAATGCGAAAGAGATCTCCCGCATGATTGCGTTGATCGAGCGGCGGCTTGTATGAGAGTTCCCGCATTCCTGAGCCGGTACCGGGCCGAGTGCCTGCTCTGCGGGATCCTCCTTCTTTCCGCGTTCCTCAATATCTGGAATATCTGGAACCAAGGAATCACGAATACGTACTATGCCGCCGCTGCAAAAAGCATGCTCGTAAACCCGGGCATCGCCTTCTTTAACTCCTTCGATCCTGCCGGGTTTATAACGATTGACAAACCTCCGGTCGGCCTCTGGGTCCAGGCGGCTTTTGCTGCAGTGCTAGGATTCAGCGGTTGGGTCCTCGTCCTTCCCCAAGCACTCGCTGGGATCGGCTCAGTCTTCCTCGTCTACATTATTGTGTCCCGGCCGTTTGGGAAGCCAGCGGGGCTTGTAGCAGCCCTTGCCCTTGCTGTGACACCGATTTTCGTTGCGATCTCCCGGAACGGGACCATGGACACCCAGCTGATCTTTGTCCTCCTCCTTGCGCTCTGGGCCGGTCTCCGGGCTGCGCGGGAACGATCGCTGCCTTGGCTCCTTGGCTCCGTCATCCTTGTCGGGATCGGCTTTAACATCAAGATGATCCAGGCGTTCATCGTCGTCCCGGCGATCCTTGCCATCTACCTTCTCGGCACGGGGATCCCGATAAAAAAGCGGGTTCTCCATCTTGTCTTTGCACTAGCCGTGCTCCTTGCAGTCTCCCTCTCGTGGGCAGTCGCGGTGGACATGATCCCTGCAGATCAGCGTCCGTATATCGGTGGCAGCGGGGACAACACGGTGCTTGGCCTCATCATTGATTATAACGGCCTCCACCGTCTCGGGATAGAAGACACGGGCGGAGGACCAGGTACTTCTGCAGGTGGGCAGCCAGGGCAGGGACAGAACAGCAGCGGAATGGCGGCAGGCCAGGCCGGTTCCTCATTCCCGGGACCAGGTGGCAGCCAAGGCAGCATCTCGGGAGCTCCGCCGGGTGGCCCGGGCGGGATGGCATCTTCCGGCGAAGGACAACAGCACGCAGGATCATCCGGATTCATGGGCGGATCTGCTCCGGGCAACGGCGGTATGAACGGAGGCGGAGGAATGAACAGTGGCGGAAGCCCGAGCATTTTCCGGGTCTTTGGCGAAGGACTTGCAGGAGAGATCTCCTGGCTCCTTGCATTCGCCCTCATCGGAGTCCTCGCCTGGGTACGGAGACCGAATGCTTTCTCCCGCAAAGGACTTGCCGAGGCTGGGTATACGAGCGAGAAAGGGCTCACTCTCATCGCGATGCTGCTCTGGCTTATTCCCGGCCTCCTCTACTTCAGTTTCACCACCGGGTTCTGGCACGACTACTATATAGCAACAATCGCCCCTCCAATTGCAGGGCTTATCGGGATTGGGGCGGCCGGGCTGTACCAGAAATACGTTACCGGCAGCTGGACAGGCTGGCTCGTTGTCGTCGCGATCCTCATAACCGGCCTCCTCCAGACCCTGTTCCTTTCCTATGATGCGGAATGGTCAGGTCCCTTGATCCCTCTCGTCCTTTTCGGGACTCTTGCATGTACTGGGCTCCTTGTCTGGATGCGGGTACGGAAGACTGCAACCTTGGTAAACCACAGGACGCACATCATCATAATCGCAATCGGCATCCTCTTTATCGCCCCCTTAGTCTGGTCCTTTACGCCAATTATGAACGGGAACGGGGGTAACATCCCGACGGCAGGTCCGCAGAGATTCCGTGGCGACATGAGCGCTCCCGGAATTTCCGGCATGAATACCGCAGGAGGATTCCCAGGTAACCAGACATCCGGGGTTTCTGCTATGAGCGAAGGGCCGCAGGGTATGGGAGGGGGAGATGCGTCAACCAGCCAGCTTGCGGAATTCCTGCTTACTCATACCACAAATGAGACATGGATAATCGCGGTCCCGAACGCCCAAGCCGGGGCGGACCTGATCATCGAGACCGGAGAACCGGTCATGTGCCTCGGGGGATTCACGGGCAGCGACCAAGTCCTGAATGTGACTACCCTTCAGGACTACATCCGGAAAGGCAAGGTCCGGTATTTCGAGACAGGTGGAACCGGTGGCGGAGGAAACAGTGAGATCCTCAGCTGGGTAAGTACCCACTGCACGGCAGTCCCCGCCTCCGAGTGGGGTGGCTCGACCGGCAGCCTGGAAAACCAGACCGGGATGTCTGCTCCGGCAGGATCAGGCTTCCTATCTCCACAGGGCAACCAGTTCAGAACTGTCAATGTAAGCACTCTCTCCGGAATGACGGGAGTCCAAGGAGTGATAGATAATACCCTGTACGATTGTCTTGGAACGGTCTAATGATCAGGACCACGGTGCACGAGCCGGGAGCGGAGTACAGGAACATGGACAGACAGATTGCAGGGCACTTCAAATCGCGGATTGTCCCGTTCTTTTGTGTCGGCGTCTTCTCATCACTGGTGGATATCGGACTGATGTACCTGCTGTACCACGTGGCTTGGGGTCTGGTACCTGTACGCAGCCACGTTCTCGTACTGTTGCGGGATCGTCGTCAGTTACACCGCGAACAGGTACATCACCTTCCACGACATGAGCCGGAAGACCACCACTCAGTTTGCGACCTTTGCGGCGATCTCGGTCTCCTGCCTGATAGTCAACCTCGGGATTGTCTGGCTCAGCGTAACCTTCTTTTCCCTTACTCCTATCATAGCCAAGATCTTTGCGACCTGTTGTGCGTTTCTCTGGAATTACCACGGGCAGAGCAAGTTCACGTTCGGGACTCCGGGATAGGTGAGCCGGCACGGTTCAGTCACATCGAAAATCAAATGGCATATGTGGACTAAATTACGGTTCAACAAGAAAAGAGGGACAAAAGCCGCTTTTCACTTCCGCCCCAGCGCCTTTTCGATCTCTTTTTTGAGCAGCTCGCTTACAACTTTCCCGTCCACAGAACCCCGGACTTCCTGCATCACGACCCCCATGAGGGGGCCAAGAGCAGCCTTCTGTTTCTGGGCCACAAACTCCGCACGCTCATCAACAATCTTCCTGATCACTGTTTCAAGCTCGTCACGGGAGACAGCAGGGGCAAGTTTGGCCATTGCCTGTTCAGCCGTGCTTCCCCCGGCAATTGCCGTGAGGATCTCCGGGATTGCCTCCTTTGCCGCGGTGCCATTCTCAACTGCCTTGAGAACGGAGAGGATCGCATCGTCCGGAATCACGTCGGTGTTCACGCCGTCCCGACGGATTTCCTTTATGGTCGCCAGCAGCGCGCGGGACGCGAGGTTTGCCTTGACCCCTGCGGTAAGCGCCTGCTCGAAAAGGGGGCGGTACTCGGAGAATGCCATCTGCCGGGCGACGGCTGGGTCAAGCCCGAGTTCCTTTGCGAACCGCTCGGCTTTGACGGTTAAAAGCTCCGGCACGGTCACCGCATTCCACCGGCATTCGTCAATCCGTACTGGTAGGACATCGGTCTCGGGATACATCCGCTCCGCCCCGGGGAGAGGGCGCATATATGCCGTACTGCCCTCTTCAAGCATCTTCCGGGTCTCTTCGGGAACGGGCTTGTCCGACAGGGCGATCTTCGCCCGATTGTGCACTTGGTTCCAGGCACAGCCCGCCTGCTTTTCGTTTGCGCCGGCAATAAGGATCACGCAGTCCTGTTCTTGTGCATGGACAAACTCGCGGAGGCATGCGACCTCGTCTGCGGTGACACCGTACGCCGGGAGTTCGTCGGTGTGGAAGATCCCACCAACTCCGCACTTCTTTGCATAATCCGACATCTCGCTCCCGAGCCGGCGGCCGGGCTGGATCTCGCGGCCGACAAGCCCGGCGAAACCCGGTAGGACAAGGGCATAGATCTTCTTTGCCTTTTTGAGGATCGCAGACTTAGTCTCTTTAAAGAGATCCGTGATATCGATCTGCTCCATGCCGACGCTGACGTTACGTTTGACAAGCTCCGCGTGAATTGCAAGCAGGCTCTGTTGCCGCTGGACTTCCCGGCGGACGACTTCCGCAATAAGGTCGAGTTCCTGTACACCTTTTATCTCGACACGGGCACCGTCTTTGATTGAGATATTGACATCCTGCCGTATCGTCCCGAGGCCACGCTTGACTGCGCCGGTCGACCGGAGCACCATGCCGATATACTCGGCAACCTGCTGGACGTCCTCCGGGGTATGCATGCACGGCGAGGTCGTTATCTCGACAAGCGGGATACCGAGACGGTCAAGGGAGAAGATATCGTCCTTGACTCTTTGCGCCGCTTCCTCCTCGATACAGATCGTCTCGATGATCCCACCATTCGGGAGGGCGCCGTTGATTGCCACAAGGGCCGTGCGCTGGAACCCGCTCGTATTGGAGCCGTCGATCACGAGCTTGCGCATCGTGTGCACCTGCGGGATCGGCGTCATACTAAACGTCTTTGCAATAGTGAGGCCAATGGTGAGCGCTTCTTCGTTGAGTGGCGCGGGCGGCTCCTCATCGTTCTCGACGAGACAGGTGGTTCCGTAGGTATAATACTGGAACTTGCGCACCCGTTTCATCTCTTCCTGTGCGGCCCGGTCAATCTCACCCATCTCACTCTCTGTCGCCCGCAGGTACCGGAAGAACTCCCCGGTATGCTCAGCGTTATTCATGAGCGTCGTCGGGCAGTGGCAGAAGAGCTTCTCCTTGGTATCGAGCTGCTGGTGGATCTCGATACCAGCCATAAGTCCCACGGTCTTATAAGCCATGGGCGCTCCTCTGCATACACTCACCTTTGAGATCACTCTTCATCAGCACCGCTGCTTTCTCCGGGTCTTTCTCATTGCCGAGCACCCACATCTGCTTAACGAGTGCTACTTCGGGAAGCATATCGCCGCCTTCGATGACGCCGGCGGCCAGAAGGTCGCGTCCCGTATCATAGACCCGGTCACAGACCCGGCCGTTCATGCACTGCGAGGTCATGACTACCTGTGTGCCACTGGCAATCAGGTGTTGTATCTGCGGGATCAGCGCCGTGCTCACGTGCCCAAGACCAGTACCTGAGAGAATAAGCCCCTTGTATCCCTCGTAGAGGTTCAGGAGATCCGGGGACATGCCGGGATAGAACTGGACAAGGCCGCAATGTGGTTCGAGTTTGTCGTGCAGGGCTAGTTTATGCGTGCCCCTGCGGACTGCCATGTCGGTCAGGGTTACTATGCGGGTTGCATAATCCACCGCCCCGACCGGGGGAATACCGATACTTTTGAACGCATCGCGCCGGGAAGTGTGCATCTTTCGCACACGGGTGCCCCGGTGGATGGCACAGGAGTCATCATTCGTCGTCCCGTGCATAACGACGACCACTTCACCCAGATCACTCTCTGCCACACGTGCTGCACAGACCGCATTCATCGCATTGTCGCTGGACGGCCGGTCGGCCGAACGCTGGGACCCGACAAAGACAATCGGAACAGGAGTGTCGATCATGAAACTGATGGCAGCTGCGCTGTAGGCCATCGTATCTGTGCCATGTGTAACAATGACACCTGTGACGCCGTGCTTTATTTCATCATAAATTGCCTTTGCAAGCTCCTGCCAGATCGCCGGAGTCATGTTTTCGGAGAGGATGGTGTAGAGCTGTTTCGTGCGGTAGCGGCCGATCTCGGCAAGAACCGGGATCGCGATGAGAATATCATCCGCATCGAACTGGCTGGTTACGGCCCCGGTCCGGTAATCGATCCGGCTTGCAATTGTGCCGCCGGTAGAGATGATGGCAAGTTCGGGAAGATCCTGGTCCTGCCGGATCGGCACCTGGCGGGAGGCGGGGGCCGGGACACTGCATACAAGTGTGCAGCACGCTTTCTCCACGCCGATATTATAACCGCTTGAAAGTTTCACAACCGCCATGCCGTCGCGATCGGTAATGTAGGTCCCGGAAAGTGTCCTGTTGCCGTACGTGCAGGTGACCTGATCCCCCGAAGAAAATAATGCGGTTATACTACCAGCCTCCGTGCATCAGAGATCAGGTCTTCTTTTGTTTTTGAGATTTTTGCCAGCCGGTCGTCGATGAACGCTGAGTCCGTATCGAGCTGTTTTTTCCGGTCCGCAATCGCGATCTTCGTTGCAAACGGCGCCGGTCCCCCAGTCGCCTTTCGTGTACCGACAGAGTTTGTCACATCGAGCGCAGCATCGATCTGGTCCTGTGTAAGCCCCTTATCTGAAAGGGAGATCCCGAGATCGAGCTCCTTTGCCGCCGTCTCAAGATTCTCAAGGGTAAGGTTTCCCTTCTGGACTGCCCGACCCACGATGTTATGGGCTACGCGGAAGGCAAGACCGTAATCCCGCACGAGCGTATCGGCAAGATCGGTTGCGGTCGAGAACCCTTTACCGGCCTCCTCTTTCATGCGCCCGGTGTCGAACGTAGCGCTGGAGAGCATATCGATGAGGAGACGCAGGCTCTCTTTTGCGTCCCGCATCCCGCGCCATATGTTAGGAGTGAGTTCCTGGAGGTCACGATTATAGCTCATGGGAAGGCCTTTGACCGTCATAAGCGCCCCGGTATAAGCCCCGAAGACCGATCCGGTCTTTGCCCGCATGATCTCAGCGGTGTCCGGGTTCTTCTTCTGTGGCATGATGGACGAAGTTGAGCAGAACGCGTCATCAAGCGTGACAAATTTCACAAACGAGGTGCTCCAGATGACCAGCTCCTCGCAGAGCCGGCTCACGTTTGCCATCAGGATGGAGAGATCGGCAAGGGTTTCAAGGGCAAAGTCCCGGGTCGCAACGGCATCCATGGTATTTACGACCGGGCCGTCAAACCCGAGCAGTTTTGCGGTAAATTCGCGGTCGATGGGGTACCCGGTGGATGCAAACGCGGCAGCCCCAAGCGGGCAGAGGTTGACCCGGGCATACGCGTCATGCAGCCGGTCAAAATCCCGGGAGAACTGCTGCTCGTAGGCAAGGAGGTGATGGGCGAGGGTAGTGGGCTGGGCGTGCTGCAGGTGGGTAAAGCCGGGCATGATCGATTCCCGGTGCTGCTCGGCAAGCGCGATGAGAACTTCGCGGACTTTTAAAAGTGCCCCCATCTGCTTGAGTAGGTCTTCGCGCAGCTTGAGACGGATGCAGGTTGCCACTTCATCGTTGCGCGATCGGCCCATATGCATGCGGCCGCCAACATCGGAACCAATGGCTTCGATTAAAAGGGATTCGATCCCGGCATGAACGTCCTCGAACCGGTCGTCAAAGACTTCTTCAGGGACTCCTTCGCTGTTGAGCTCAAGCAGTGCCGGCATGAGCTGCTTTGCGATGTCGGTGCTGATAATCTTCTGTCGTTCGAGCATCAGCACATGGGCGATATCCACCAGCACGTCGGCATCAGCAATACAGCGGTCGGATCGCATCGACGAGAGAAAGCGCATCATCTCTCCCGTCCTCTCCCCAGAAAGGCGTCCAAGTCTCACAACATCGGTCCGCATCCGTTTTCCCTCACCATATTAATGTACATTCATGTGTGTGCGCGGATCGATTAAATCCACGCCTTCCGGGCGGCAAGTTCGATCGCTTGCTGGACTGATTCCCGGGGGATGATCGTTGCTACCGGCACGTGGACCAGCTGCTCGATGATACTGGAGACTATAGGAGCGCAGACGATCGCGATCGCCCCTTCTCGTTCTGCACGAACTGCGGCGACGATCGCATCCTCCATCGTGTGAACCGGGTATTCCCGGACCCGCATACGATGGCCGTCCACATCAGCAAGGCATTCCTCCACGCTCTCAAGTACGGGCCGGGCGGCGATAAGGCCGATAAAGTTCTCGTCACCGATGTGATAGAACTGGCGCAGGGCACGTACGATCTCCCTCAGAGTCGAGAGGTTGGGCAAGCGTCTCCCATGCAGGATTTTATAAAGAGAGCTCTGGGCAATCCCGCAGTGTTCTGCAAGGTCCCGGACACTGATCCGGAGATCATTTTTCAAAATATCATTCAGCGTCGTAACAAATACTTCGTCAGAGGTGAGGGCAGCTCGCATGAGGCGGTCGACTGGGTCAGTAGAAAGCATAATAAAACTACAATTGGGTCAAAATGAGAGAAAACATTGCCACTAATGTACCGAAAAATATGATTGTTGGACAATTAAAACATAAAATTATCCAGTTGTCGTTTTTTATGAGATTTTTTATCCAAACAGACAAAAAAATTGCCTGAATCGCACACTTTTTTATTATCTCCCGGATAACTCGTGCGTATGAAAGCCATGAAGATCACGGCAATCGCCTTTCTTGCGTTTGCTCTTATTCTTGTATTGCTCGTAACCGGCTGCACCCAGTCTGCCGGTTCCTCGCAAAGCGCTGCATCCCCGGCATCCGCGGCGGCACCCAACGGGACGGTAGGTATCATTGAGACCGCCGGTGTCGGCCCGATGCCGCCCCTTCTTGCAACCAGCCAGATCGACGGGTATATCGCATGGCAGCCAGTAGTTGAGGCAGGAGTGGAAAGTAACATCGGCCAAGTCGCGGTCTATTCAAAGGATCTTCCACCTGCCGGTGAATGGAGTAATCACCCGCAGAATGTCTTTGTGGTAAGAAATGACTTCTACGCCCAGAATCCGGATTTCGTCAACGACTTCTCCGCACTCAATCTCGCCGCTACGCAATATATCAACGACCACCCACAGGAATCTGCCGGGATCGCTGCCGACTGGCTTGCGGGAAAACAGAATTTCACGTACGGAAACGTGAGCGTATCCTCAGTGACCGTTGTCACCAACGCAATACCGACTATAGAGTTCACTAACAATCCATCGGATTCGTGGAAGGCAAGTACTACGGATTTTGTGCAGGCTCTCATCGGCATTGGATCCGTCAAGGGTTTTGTCAAGAACAGTTCCAACCCCGATTCCGTACTCTATAACTTCCAGCCGTACCAGAACGCACAAGCCATCATCACCTCGAAGAACATTACCACACCTGCACCCCTGAAGAGCCCGGTAAGCGTCGGGTACCTGATGGCAGTGGATCATTCCGCACTCTTTGTCGCGGTCAAGGATTGGCAGTACTTTAATGCCACATACGGTATTGCCCTCAAGCCCGAGGATCCAACAAAAGCAAAACCGGATGTCGCTGACTTCCTCGTAAACGGCCAGAAAGTCGCCACCGTCAACCTTGTCCCGGCAAATGCAGGGCCAAACCTGATGCAGCTCGCTGCGACAAACTCAATCCAGATGTCCTATGTGGGTGTCCCACCAGCGATTAACGCCATCGATATAGGTACGCCGGTCACCATCGCTTACCCAATCGACAATTTGGGAAGCGGTCTTGTCGTAACAAAAGGTGCACCTGCCACCGATTGGCAGAGTTTTGCCACATGGGCTAAAGAGCGATCCGATGCCGGTAAACCGCTGGTGATTGCAGCACCGGGAAAAGGCTCGATCCAGGACGTCATGCTCCGGTATGCCCTCCAGAGCAGCGGGTTTACCGTCACCGATGTGAAGGTTTGATGAGGTTTGCGCGTCATTATTATCAGGAACAATGACACGGCGTCTCGGACTGGTATTGCCTGTCCTCATCATCCTCGGATGGGAGATTGCGGCAATCATCGTCAACAACCCTTTTTTCCTGCCAAAACCTGAGACGGTCATTCCGGGTACTGCTCAGCCCGTTTTCAGATATTCTTGGCACAGGAAGCTTGGTGGAGAACGCCACAGTCAGTATAGAGCGGGTAGTGTTCGGCTTTGCACTTGCTGCTGCTGTTGCCATCCCTCTTGGGATCGGGATGGGCAGATTTGCGGTTCTCAACGATTTTTTCGATATCACCCTTGAACTCCTCCGCCCGGTGCCTCCCCTCGCATGGGTACCTCTCGCACTTGCGTGGTTCAAGATCGGAATTGTTTCTATCGTCTTTATCATCTTTATCGGGGCTGTGTTCCCGATCCTGCTCAATACGGTCGATGGCGTACGGGGTGTCAAGAATACCTGGATCGAGGTGGGTACAACACTTGGGGCAAACGAACGCCAGATCCTCATCAAAGTGGTAGTGCCAGGGGCCGCCCCGACCATCTGGACCGGCCTCAGGGTGGGCTTTGGAATTGCATGGATGTGCGTCGTCGCTGCTGAGATCCTGCCGGGCCCGACGTCAGGTCTCGGATACCTGATCATGTACGCCTACAATCTGGGGCAGACCAATGTAATCATTGCCGGAATCATCGTGATTGGTCTCATCGGCCTTGCTATTGACCAAGGGTTCAAGGCGGCTGAAAAACGCTGGTTCGGGTGGAGGGGGCTGGAGCGATGACGCTGACGGTCAGTGATGTTTCAAGGACCTTTTCTTCAGGTAACGGAGAAACAATCGAAGCACTCTCCCGTATCTCGTTCTCCGTTGATCACGAAGAGTTCATCTGTATCCTCGGACCGTCAGGATGTGGCAAGACCACCATACTTCGTATTATTGCTGGGCTTGAATCTGCATCATCCGGATTGGTATCTGTCGACGGGGAGCCAGTTACCCGACCAAGCCCCAAGATGGCAATGATCTTCCAGGAATACTCTCTTTACCCGTGGCGGACCGTTGAAGAGAACATAGCGTTTGGGCTTGAATTACGGGGACTGGGCAATCCAGATCGGACTTCTGCTACGGAAAAGTATCTCAATCTAGTGGGCCTTAAAGGGTTTGAGCACCGGTACCCCTATGAACTCTCCGGGGGGATGCGCCAGAGAGTGGCAGTAGCACGGGCACTCGCGATCGAGCCGTCCATTCTTCTCATGGATGAGCCGTTTGGCGCTCTCGATGCCCAGACACGCAACCGGATGCAGAACGAACTACTCCGGATCTGGGAGAAGACGAAGAAGACGATCCTCTTTGTCACCCACAGCGTCGACGAAGCAGTATTCCTTGCAGACCGGATCATCGTCCTGACACACCGCCCCGGGAAGATCAAGGAGATTGTTGCCATACCGGGCGCCCGTCCCCGGGACCGTACCAGTGAAGAATTCGGCCAGATCCGGCGCCACCTGCTCGATGTGATCCGGGAAGAGTCAGATCTCGTCCAGTAAGGTTTAATAGCCTCAATCTCTATTTTATAAAAGCAGTTTGTGAAGTGTGCCGGCACGATAGCCTCATAATATCGTGTGTTTTCGTGCCTGCTTTTACGATTCATACACTAGGAGAAGGACGCAATGGTAAGAAAACCGGGGAAGATGTACAGGAACCTTGCAAAGAAGGCCTATACACGGCGTGAGTACATGGGTGGGGTTCCCGGCAATAAGATCGTACAGTTCGAGATGGGAAACCTTTCCCAAGAGTTCCCGACTGAGATTGACCTGATCGTTGAAGAAACCTGCCAGATCCGGCACAGCGCTCTTGAGGCATCCCGTATTTCGATCAACAGGAAGCTGCTCAAGGATGTCGGGAGAACGAACTTCCATTTCAAGGTTCGCGTTTTCCCGCACCATGTGCTCCGGGAGAACAAGCAGGCAACCGGTGCAGGGGCAGACCGTGTATCTGAAGGGATGCGCCTTGCTTTCGGCAAAGCAGTAGGGACTGCGGCGCGGGTAGAAGCAGGCCAGATCATCTTCACGGTCTACTCTACCGCCCAGTACCTAGACAAGATCAAGGCAGCGATGAGGAACGGAGCCCACAAGCTCCCGACCCCGTCCCATCTCAAAGTCCACACCATTAAGGTCAGCGGCAGGATCGTTGCGGCACCCAAGATTGCCGGCGATAAGATTGCAGCACCGGTTAAGGCAGAAACTGAAGCGGTGGCAGCAGAACCGGCGGCAGAACCGGCGGCAAAGGGTGCAAAGGGCGCAGACCACAAGGGTGGTGCGCACAAGGGTGCTGAACCCACCAAGGCAGAGCCTGCAGCAAAGGGTGCTGAGGCTGCGAAAGGCGGAAAGGCTGCCCCGGCAAAGGGTGGCAAGGACAAGAAGTAACCGGCATCCCCGGTTTTCTGTCTTTTTTCAGATCCGATATCGTCTGTTAATCCACTTTTTTTTGCTTTTTGTTCTTCGCGAAAGATCGGTAGATCACCCGTTGCACCGGCATGCCCAGTCGCACAGTATATAACTTCCCTGCCGCCTAACTATGGTTGAATGCAGCAAAGGGAACCGGAGCATCTGCGGGAAGCACTGGCAAAAGCGACGTGCAGGGCCATGCGGAATGCGGTCATATACCTGCCCGCGGATGTAAAAAAATCTCTTGCTCAAGCTGCTGCCTGCGAGACCAATGAAGTGGCTGCGGGGGAATATGAAAATATAACAAAGAATATCTCTGCTGCTGAGTGCCTCGGTGTCCCACTCTGTCAGGATACCGGTGTACCGATCGTCTACCTTACGCTGCCTCCGGAAGTGCCGTTCTCACAGGTTCTTTTTGACGCCATCGCAGACGGTATCCGACGGGCAACGATTGAAGTCCCGTTGCGCCCCAATGTCGTCGATCCCCTCACCCGGCACAATTCGGGAAATAATACCGGTACCGGGGTGCCTGCGGTTCATGTGCGACCCGGGGAGCGATTCCTGGTAACCGTGCTGCCCAAAGGTGCCGGGGCAGAGAACGTTTCCCGGGTGGTGATGCTCCTCCCGTCGCAGAAAAAGAAAATCGAGGAGGTCGTTGTCCAGACCATGCTGGCTGCCGAAGGACGGCCCTGCCCACCAGTTGTGCTGGGTGTCGGGATCGGGGGGACCTTCGACAGTGCCCCGGCGCTTGCAAAGGAAGCACTGCTCCAACCTGTGGACCAGATGAATGCGTTCGAACAGAAGCTCTGCAACGCAGTGAACCGGCTCGGAATCGGGCCGATGGGGCTTGGCGGGAACATCACCGCGCTTGCGGTCAAGGTAAAGACCGCGTCGTGCCATACCGCCTCACTCCCTGTCGCCGTGAATGTACAATGCTGGGCAAACCGCCATGCAACCGTAGAGGTGGACTGGTGATCCAGCTAAAGACTCCTCTGGGGGACGAAATCCTCACCCTCCACGCAGGCGACCGGGTTGAACTCTCAGGTTTGGTGTACACTGCGCGAGACGAAGCTCATCTTCGCATGAAAAAAGAGGGCATCCCGTTTGATCCCGAAGGAGCTGTGATTTACCATTGTGGACCAGTGATAAAAGACGACAGGATCGTGGCAGCAGGCCCGACCACCTCCGCACGGATGAATGCTCTCACCGGCTTCCTGCTTGAGAGCGGAGTCCGGGCATTGATAGGTAAAGGAGGCATGGACCGCACCGTGCGTGAGCAACTGCGGAAACGAGGTGTCTATTTTGCCTTTACCGGGGGCTGTGCGGCGCTTGCTGCGTCGCATATGACGCTCAAAGGAGTTTATTTTCCGGATCTTGGCATGGCAGAAGCGGTCTGGGTCATTGAGCTCGAACAGCTGCCGCTCGTAGTCGGTATCGATGCACACGGTAATGATCTTTTCGAGGCCGTGCTGGAGAATGCATCCCGGGTATTCACGACCGGGCAGCTGCGGGAATGCTCTGACGAATAAGTTTTTTTCACCTCAACGGCTACATACATAGGACACATCCCATGAAACTCGCCATAGACGAGACCCGATGCAAGGGCTGCAATCTCTGTGTAAAGGTCTGCCCGTACCGCATTTTTAAAGAGGGAAAAAACCCGAATCGGCGAGGGATTGTAGTGCCCGAACTCGACCGGCCGGAACGCTGCACCAACTGCCGGCTCCGCCATTTCTACAGACGGCAGCTCTGCGGCGTCTGCCAGCTCACCTGCCCCGACCAGGCTATTCACTGGGTGGAGGAGGAGCCGTACGAACCCCTCAAGGTGGCGATTGAATATTGACACGGACTGAATTCTGGCAGGGAAATATCGCGTCTGCAGAAGGGGCTCTTGCGGCGGGCTGCCGCTTCTTTGGGGGATACCCTATTACTCCCTCGACAGAAATCGCCGAGCATATGGCGGTGAAGCTCCCCAAAAAGGGTGGGGTCTTCATCCAGATGGAAGACGAGCTGGCAAGCATCGCCTCCGTCATCGGTGCGGCCTGGACCGGGGCCCGGGCGATGACCGCGACGAGCGGCCCGGGTTTTTCCCTGATGATGGAAAATATCGGGTACGCGGCGATGACCGAGACCCCCTGCGTTATCGTGAATGTACAGCGGGGAGGCCCTTCTACCGGCCAGCCGACTATGGCGGCACAGGGGGACATGCTGCAGTGCCGGTTCGGGTCGCATGGCGACTACGCGGTAATCGCGCTCTGCCCTGCAAGCGTCCAGGAAATGTACGATCTTACTGTAAAGGCGTTCAATCTCGCTGATCGCTATCGGGTACCGGTCTTTTTAATGGCCGATGAGGTGATCGGGCACATGCGGGAGCGCATTCTCGTGCCGGATACGGTTGAGCGCACCGGGCGCCCGACCTTTGTGCCCGGCACCCCACCGTTTAAACCGGGAGAAGGCCTCATTCCCGGGTTCCCCGAATTCGGTAAAGGTTACGGAACGCACGTGACCGGACTCACCCATGATGAACGGGGCTATCCGTGTGCAACAAATCCCGGCCTGCACGCGACGCTCGTAAAAAGGCTCGTAGACAAGATCGAATCGGCGACCGAAACACTCGCGGATTTCGACGTGATCAATCCTGATGCAGAACAGGTCTTTATCGCGTATGGCGCGCCTGTCCGCACCGTCCAGCAGGTACTCCACGATCACCCGGATAAGATCGGCTTTTTACGGATCCGTACGGTCTGGCCGTTCCCCTCCCATGCCCTCGCCATCTTCAGGTATGTCCGACACTTTATCGTACCCGAACTCAACCTCGGCCAGATCGCAAGAGAGATTGAAAGACACACAAATGTTCCGGTAACGTTAGTCCCTAAACTCGGCGGGGATCTGCATACGCCAACTGAACTTTTGGGTATCCTTGAGGCTGGACCATGAGCTTCGAAGATTGGTTCCGGCAGGACCGGCTTCCCCACATCTACTGTGTAGGCTGCGGGAACGGCACGATCATCAATTGCACGCTTGCCGCCGTCGATTCAATGGACTGGACAAAAGAAGACACTGTCTTTGTCTCCGGCATCGGATGTTCCTCGAGAGCTCCTGGCTACATTGTCACCGATTCGCTCCATACGACACATGGACGGGCGCTTGCCTTTGCGACCGGAGTTAAGATGGCAAACCCGAAACTCCATGTCATTGTCTTTACCGGGGACGGGGATCTCGCGGCGATCGGGGGCAACCACTTTATCCACGCTTGCCGCCGGAATATTGATCTCACCGTCATCTGCATGAACAACCAGATCTATGGTATGACCGGAGGGCAGGGCAGTCCGACAACTCCCCGGGGCTGCATTTCGACAACGACGCCATTTGGCTGTACCGAGCCGGCTTTCGATCTCTCGGAGCTCGCCATTGCAGCGGGGGCAAACTACGTTGCCCGGTGGACTTCCTACCATGTGAAGGAACTCGAACGGGCGGTAAAAACCGGTCTTGAGACCCAAGGGTTCTCCTTTATTGAAGCACTGTCCCAGTGCCCGACAAACTTTGGTCGCCGGAACAAGTTCCGGCAGGTTGCCGACCAGATAGAGTACCTCAAATCGCACTCGCTTTTGAAGGCAAAGCGGGACCGAATGCTCGAACAGGGCGAGAAAATCCCGGATGATGCATATGTGGTGGGAGAACTGATGCGCCGCAACCGGCCTGCAATGGGAATACCACCGGCGGAGGCGAAGCCGTGAGACGTGAGGTCAGATTCTCCGGATTTGGCGGGCAGGGAATCATCCTCTCCGCAGTCATCCTAGGTCGTGCCGCCGTGATGTACGACCATACGTTCGCCGTGCAGACCCAAGTCTACGGACCCGAAGCCCGGGGCGGAGCGTCCATGAGCGCAGTAATCATTGACGATGAAGAGATCCTGTATCCTAAGGTCGCAAATCCGGATATCTTTGTCATCATGTCCCAAGAGGGTTTCGAGAAATATGGCGCTGCAGCCCAACTTGACGCGGTAATGCTCCTCGACTCCACGCTCGTTCATTCACGCCCAGATTGCATGTTTTACGAGATCCCGGCAACGGCGGTGGCCAGGAAGACCCTCGGCCGGGACATCGTCGCAAATATCGTAATGCTCGGGGCACTCGTTGGCTACACCCATGTGGTCAGCGAAGAGGCGCTTAAAAAGGCCATTCTCGATTCGGTACCAAAAGGCACTGAAGAGCTCAACACAAAAGCCATGGAACTCGGGATTGCACTTGCAGGAGGGGAAAAACAGTCATGAAACTACTGGAATACGAGGCAAAACAGCTCTTTGCCCAAGAGGGCATCAAGGTGCCAACTGGTATCCTTGTGGGAAAGCATGAGGAGATCCTCCTCCATATGGATGCAATCGCTGAAAAAGTCGTCGTCAAGGCGCAGGTGGATGTCGGCGGCAGGGGAAAGGCCGGGGGTGTCCTGATGGCCGACCGCGATACGGTTATCGAGACCGCCCGCCAGCTCTTCAACACGACGATCAAGGGGCTACCGGTCCAGCGGGTGCTCATCGAGGAACGCCTCGATATCCAGCATGAATATTACGTGAGCATCACGATTGACCGGATAAAGAAACAACCCGTGATCCTCTTTGCCGAGACCGGGGGCATAGACATCGAAGAGACTGCCCACAAGAAGAAAGATGCCATCCGCTCGGTCAGTTTCTGCCCTCTCCTCTCCGATATACCGAACTTTCTCCTGCGTGAACTCTGCGGTGACGCCCCGGCCGAGATCCAGAAAACGGTCAACCGGCTGTACCACGTATTCTGCAACAAGGACGCCCTTCTCGCTGAAATAAATCCGCTGGTTACGACACCGGGCGGTGTCTATGCAGCCGATGCAAAGCTGATTGTTGATGATAATAGCCTCGGCCGCCAGGGTATTGCCATCAATCGAGACCTGACCGAACGTGAAAGAGAGGCAGAGAAACATGGCTTTTCGTTTGTGGAACTCGAGGGCACCATAGGTGTCATAGGGAACGGGGCCGGCCTTACGATGTCAACCCTGGACCTCATTGAGTACTACGGCGGCCAAGCAGCGGATTTCCTCGATGTAGGTGGAGGAGCGGACAGCGAACGCGTAATGCATGCGGTCCGCCTTGTCTCCGGTGTTCCTTCAGTCAGGGTCATTGTGGTTAACCTTCTGGGTGGCATCACCCGGTGCGACGAGGTTGCAAAGGGTATCATAGCCGCCGGTGTTCCCGTCCCGGTGATCGTGCGGATCGCCGGAACAAATGCCGATGAGGGACGAAAACTTCTCTCAGAAAAAGGGTACGAGATGCTCGATACTATGGATCTTGTCGTAAAAAAAGCCGTGGAGGTGGCCGGATGATCTACGGAGATAAGAAGACCGGAATTATAGTAACCGGGGCAACCGGCCGGCAGGGCGAGTATCACATTGGCCTGATGAACGAGTATGCCCGGCAGGTCGGTGGGCGTGGGGTTGTCGCAGGAGTTACGCCAAAAAAAGGCGGCCAGACCGTCCATGGCGTCCCGGTATACAACACGGTAAAAGATGCTCTCAGGGAGCAGGACGCGACCGCGGGTGTTGTCTTTGTTCCGGGAGGTGCTGCGGCAGATTCTATTATGGAGGCAGCAGACGCCGGTCTCGAACTGGTCGTCGCGATTACCGAGCATGTGCCGGTGCATGACGCCATGAGAGCAATTGCCTTTGCGGAGACGCAGGGTTGTTCGGTTATCGGCCCCAACTGTCCGGGCCTGCTCTCACCCGGTGGAGTAAAGATGGGGATCATGCCTTCCGGGCTCTTCTTGCGGGGTCATGTCGGGGTGATCTCCCGGAGCGGGACGCTTACCTATGAAGTCGTCGACGAACTCACACGGGCAGGGATCGGGCAGAGCACGGTCGTGGGTATTGGCGGTGATCCGGTAATCGGCCAGACTTTCAGTGACGTACTGGAACGGTTTGCAGAAGACCCGGAGACGAAGGCTGTCGTCTTGATCGGCGAGGTTGGCGGAAATCTTGAGGCAGAAGGAGCCCGGCACACGGACGTGCCTCTTGTTGCCTATATCGCCGGGGTCTCAGCGCCGCCGGATAAACGAATGGGCCATGCGGGTGCGATCGTGGAAGGCGGAGAGAGCGACGCACGATCCAAGATTGCCCAGCTCAAAAAGATGGATATTCCCGTTGCATCACGGCCTTCGGAGATCCCGGATCTTATCCGGGATCTGTTCCGCTGCCATTGCTGAATGTGTGAGATCGCTCAATAATCCGGGATATGCGTAACCCGGATATAAAAATGGGTTTGCTTTTCTGAGAATAGATACCCCCGACCAGATTCGAACTGGTGTCGCCGGATCCAAAGTCCTGCATGATTGACCGCTACACTACGGGGGTCCTCGACAACTTGACCACTCATCTAGCCGTATTCAGATTTCGTGGCTATGTCCCTGTTATATCATTCTCTGATCTCAAAAAAGCATTGATATCCATAATAAGCAAGAGTGTTTTGGTTCTGAGGCAGGGAATCATGAAGATGTTATGGGTATTGCTAGAGAGTCCGTGTCGTTGAAAAATGATAAACG
This sequence comes from uncultured Methanoregulaceae archaeon, assembly GCA_963737635.1. GTDB lineage: Archaea > Halobacteriota > Methanomicrobia > Methanomicrobiales > Methanospirillaceae > Methanoregula. The sequence continues at coordinate 1,460,855 of CAVTTL010000001.1, read as the reverse complement.
GTTTTCCTGTTCGAATAACTGGGAAAAATGGGAAATTTTTGGAAAGGGAAAATTAAAAAACAACATTGTTCATGACGGCAATACATACCTAATCATTCCCATTGATTTTCGGAAAAAAGTGGAAATTCCGGATTTTTCCGGAATGAAAATGAAGTATTTTACCATTTTCCAAAACGCGAAAACAGGATGCAAATTCTCTCTTTCCGGGACTATGGATGAAGAATATGGGGAGAAAACGGTCTTAATTTCCTTCAGATCTGCCCTAGCATGAATAACTATTCGAAAAATCTGATAGCACAAAGGACTGATTTAGTATATAGCATTATACGGTTTATATGATCTGCATATCCCTTCCAAAGATAAGTGAAAAAACCGAGATTTAAACCCAAATATCAAAAAAGAGACTGAATTGGAGGATTATAAAAAAATCTCTAAAAGAGTAAAGGGAAGGACGTATTGTCCACCCGGGATCTTTCCCTCATGAAAAAACGGGACTTATGCTGGAGAAGACACCCAGTCCACAAATAGTGCAGCAAAATCGTCACGAAGTTTCGTTATCGCCGGAGAGAGGGAAGAACTGCTGGTAGACTTGCCGGCGTTCGTCAATATCAGTATGGAGATATATTTCCGTTGTCTTTATGGAGGTATGGCCCAGGTTCTCCTGCACTACACGGAGGTTCTTTGATCGCCGGTACAACTCACTTGCATAACTGTGACGTATCTTGTGGGGTGTGATACCAGGAGGGGCATAATGTTTGAAAATATGCTGAATCGCCCTCGGTGAAATATGCTTGCCCTGCTGACCGATAAAAAGGGGACCTTCAATCCGGTTACCAATAAAAGCCAGAATTCCGGAGAGTGTCTCATCATCAACGAATACGATCCGTATCTTATCCCCTTTCCCACGAATCCGGATGGTATGTTCGTCAAAATCGATGTCTTCGATATTCATGTTACAGAGCTCAGATACCCGGACACCCGTGGAGTAGATCGTTCTTACAATCAGTTTGTCCCTTGGATCCTCGATCGAATCGATCAGACGGAGAACCTGGTTGTGTTTGAGATATTTTATCTCTTGTTGCTTGATGCGGGGACGTTCAATGCCACTCAGGGGATTTATTATAACAGCACCTTGGGTAAACAGGAAACGATAAAATGAGCTAAGTGTCGAGATGATCCGATGAAACGTTTTAGGTTTATAGGTCCTCATCGTTGAAACAAAGGAGAGAAAATCGGTTACCATCGTCGGAGGTACATCTACCCCTGTATCAAGCCGGGCATTCTCGAAATCCTTCCAGAAGAACACAAGTTTAGTCACTTCTGTATGCCGGCGAAGCCAGACATAATATCCGAAGTGCTTAATCACCTGTTCGTAACTATCAAGTGTCCGGGAAGAATAGTTGCGCATCCGCAGGTAATTCCGGTAACTTTTGAGCCAATCCGAAAAATACCCGCTATCCATGCTCTAATCATTCTTATCTCAAATTAATAAAGGTTTGCGCAGAATATATTCCGTACAGACGCCAAAAAAAAAGCATGATAATGTTGTCTATAGTCTATATGCGAACATATTGAATCCAATTTGGAGGGTCGATTTGGGTGAACCTTTAGGGAAGATTATTCTCAAAATTAGAACCGTTTTTTCAATGGAAATGCCCAAGAATCTCTTTGTTTCACGTCCAAATTGCAATTTTACGCCTGTACTTCGCAGAATACCTATTCTGCGACAAATACAAAAAATTTTTCCAGATTGGCAGAATAGGTTCTTCTGCCCGGCATTTCACTCTGCTTCAACAGATATCACACTATAAATTGAACACAGATGTGGCCCGGCGGCAGAGCGTGGCCCTTTATATTTCATTCATTGACCCGCCATTTTATAAGTTTGTCACAGAATATTTCAAAACGCAGACAATAGCATATTTTTAGAGCAATGTTAAGTTTCTTTAACATTTCACGGCATTCAAAGCCTCATAGAAGCGTTCTATTGGCAAATCTCACGTAGTTATGGATAATTGTATCCCTCACCGCTGAATTAATAAGTTCATTTTCTTTCTTGGGGGCTCTTTAGTTAATAAAGTCTTCACAACAAATCCAATAAGGCAATTAGAGCAATATCCGTCAGTGGATAATGCATTCTCTACACGATGTTTTGAAAGAATCTCCAAGAGTGTAATTCAATCCGGGCGGGTTGGCTTGGGAGGAGGATCATCCTGGCAAACCAAGCGCATCAAACCGGACGGGTGGAGAATTTGACTGTCTCGATAACTTCGGTTCACTTACAGTCACGTCGCTCACCTCTCGTGAATGTTCTAATCACAGAAAAGAGCGATGAAATAAGATAAATTGTATATTATTATCTTGGACTATTAAGTAAAACAAAATGATCCAAATTAATGCAACGATAAATGTCACGTAAACAATACAGTAAAAGGCATAGTAAACCGTTTTTTTAAAAGTTGAATAGTTTTTATTATAAGGGAACCTATCGAGAATAAAAATCACAGATTCAATACACAAAAATGGAAGGATAAAATAGACAATTTTGATTCCAATAAGAAGAATCGGATTTCCAATATACGGTGATAAGAGTGGAGAGTGCTCATACCCACCCATTTGCCCTCCAATAAAAGTCGTAATGATGTCAAGAACATTTAATAAGCCATAGATTATCCAAATAATCCAAAGTGTCCAACGAAGTCCTTTTTTAAGAAACAATAAATTTTTTTCATTCATAAATCACTACTCTACGAACTATTGCCGCTTTTAGGAGATAGTGAAATTTCCATTTTTTACACCGATACGAAAAAGGGAATCATCATTCGGTTTTATCATTATCTTTTTCATTAATACATTACCAAATTTTTTCAAGAATTTTTAATTATCAGCCCACTCTGCCTATTTTGACTTCTGCCAAATCGTAATTCGCTATGCAATTCTTTAAACTTTAAAATCCATTTACTCTTTTTATCGAGCTTTTTGATAATTTCGAATATAACATCTCAGGCACGAAATGAATTTATATATTTCGTTACTTCGGTGATCGCCCCATTGGAATCCCCAATTGCCTTGAAGACTTGGATCTCTGTAGGAACGACCAGGTAGCCAACAGCCACATCTGAAAATTTCGAAAATATTCCACAGGAAATTCCACCTTAAATATGATTTTTCTTCCTTGAGATGGTTGTGGCAGACATTAGCACCCATCTAGAAGCCTCAGTAGGGATCCCGCTATCCCTAGTGACATGTGGATCAGCTATATTTAAGGTATACAATACAAACTGGAGAGATTGTAAAAGCATTGTCTAAAATCTGGATTTTCCAAAAATTCCAAATTATCCTCGTCGATACATTCCAAAATTTCCCTAATTTTTCCAAATATAGCTGCACTTTAAAGATCGGGAGTAATTCTCTCCGAAAATAAAAGATCTGATAATCTCACTTACATAATCCCAGATTTTAAATTTTGAACGATCTGCAGGGATAACAACAACATTGGGTTGAACTCTGATTTTTACTTAATGAACGAGAATCTTTGCAAAATTCAACCCTTCTATGGCGGGTTTTTCTGAATTATAAACCATATGATGCTATACATAAAAGATGGTTATTTAGCCTAAAACTGGGAAAAAAGAGAACAGCGAAACTGATGAGAAATTACCAAAAATGTTCGATGGATCTAAAGATGTGTTTCTCAGTTATCTAATGAAAAGTTATCATACTTTAACAAGGAAAATACCATGAGTCCATAGGAGTCAGAAGAAATTCCCTAAAGATACCAATAAGGAGATTAAAAGGAGATAAGTACCCAAAGAATTATTAGGGCAGTAATGGGAATCATTGGTAATAAGTTATGACTACGGACACTCAGTTTCTCAATACAAAAGAAGTTGCAGAAATTCTTGGAGTTCACCAAAAGACAGTTCATCAATGGCTTCGAACGGGAAGACTTTCGGGCACAAAAATCTCTTATCGCGCTTGGCGTATACCTCGTTCGGCATTAGAAGACTTCATAGAGCAAAATAGCAACACACGTCCGAAAATTACCAGTGATAAGGCTATAAATATTAAAAGTTCGAGCGAATCGTCCATTCCTAAAGAGACCGATACCACTTCAGTGACTGGGATGAAACACTATATCCGGGAGATAATGGGCGAAAATAATCAAACGAATAACAAATAACTGATTGTTAACATATTTTTCTTATAAAAGATCAAAAACCTGTTTTAATGAGGACTCTGAAATTCTGATTGTAACGTGCAAACTTTTCAGAGGATAAACCAACAGTCAAAATAACCATCTTTGCAGTCATCAGAATTGAATAACACTAAGAAGTTCGGCTCTGTAGAAAACATCAGTAATGAATGAGAATAAAGATCGCGAGAATAAATTTAGAGATGTTGTAGAGAATCAATTTGATTTTGAGTTCTTTGATCTGTGCTTGGAATTTCCGAGCTTTCAGGGATTCCCCGAATTTTCTTTTCAGGACTGAGAAAAACGGTTTCGACCTTGTTTCGTTGATGATATTTTTCCTCATCGAAGAAGCGATTGAGTTCCCGTCGGTAGAACCCGGAGATTCGTTTCCGTTTTCTGGTTCTGACGGGGATAAGAGAATAGGCATTCAGGTCACCCCGGATCAACCGGTGAATATCTTCCGAGTCATACCCTTTATCGAGGACGTAGATATCCGATTTCCTCGTTCGATGACATTGGACAAGGAGTTTTTCCGCGTGAGGGATGTCATGAACCGGTTGCTGAGAGATCTTGAACCCGGTGATCACCTGTTGATCGGTATCGACGGATATTGATAGTTTCAGGAATCGTTTTCGTGTTTTTCCGGTTCTCCAGGAATAATAAGAGCTGGCGTATGAGCTCGTAAAACCGGAAAAATCGATTGCGGTACAATCGATTTTCTCGCCCCAATCGTAGAACAGCTTAATGATCCGGTTGAGTAACCTGGTAAACGTTGAGGATCGGATCCGTTGATAGAACTTATAGATCGTCGTGAAATGGGGCACTTCACTGAGATGGATCTTTTCCCGGAGGGAGTCCATGATCTCAGTAAGCTCTACCGTGGACCAGTAATCTTCACCCGGGTACTCTTTCAGGAGGAGAAGAGTGAGTAATTGGTGCTGATTATAGGTTCTTTTTGAGAATTTCGATGAAAACAATGGAATTCGGGAATCCCGGATTAATCCGGACGATAATTCAACGAACCTGATATACCGGTTTGTCGACATTACTTTGCCTCCTTATGGTTACTGAACATAACAAAATAAGGGGGCACTGTACCTTAGATCTTTCGGTCAACTAAGTCGACTCATTCCTTGGAAAAAGGATTTCTACAGAGCCAGAAGTTCATTTTCCATAGATTCGTCAGGACTCTTTTGCTAGACTCAGAAATATTAATCGAAATAATCGTCTTTCGTTGTGGATATAGGTTGATTTCTTAATGCATAAACCATATACCGCTATATACAAAAGGGACTAATTATAACTGGAGTCGTTTTCTTCGTCAATATCCACAGTAAAGAGAGGTTTTCATGGACGATCATAGCCAAAATGAACTTAACAAATATAAAAAATTTAAAAAAGTCGATGGCGCTACATATCGTAAAGTCAACCAATTCCTGCGCAAACGCACATATATAACAGCTAGAGAATGGGCACTTGCCCGCTTATGCACAGATTTCCGAACATCCGGTGGTGCAGAAATGACTTTTATCGGAAAACACTTACCGGAACTCGTTCCATTTATGGAAGATACCTATTCACCTCAGGCTGTTAATCAGGCACGCCATTCATTTAAGAAGAAGGTACGAAAAGCAAGTGCTACCTTTTTCTATGGCGCGATGTGTGGATTTTTTACGACCGATGAACTCGATGATCTTCTTTTTGAAGCAAGCGAGGTATCGCGCTTTTTATTGGAAGTTGAGGGGACAACTATTGATATTGACGAAGAGATCGATATCGAAGACCGCATCACCCGGGTGATGCGAAGTGTTGGTGAGACAGCAAAAACAATACTTACGACAAGGACAGAGAACAACACAATAGATGAAACAACCTCTTCAAAACAATTCAATGAAGAAGAACGATCCCCGGGTCTCAATTCTCCTTTCGAAGATAAGCTGGATATCTCAGCAGAAAAAGCACACAATCTTCTTCAGAATCCCGATCCTGACGAAATATCCCCTTCATCGGAATCTTCACATATAGAATCTCCTAGACCGGCCATATCAACAGGTAAATCCGGTTCGGCGGAAAATAATATGCATGTGGATAAAGCGAACCTATCCGATAAGCAGGGGAAATGATAAAAATATGAAAATTATCCAGGTTGTCGGGCTTGCGGATTCAGGAAAGACCACATTTATCAGGAACCTTATCCCTGCACTTAAATCTCAAGGACGTGTGGGGGTCATCAAGCATATGAGAGATCATGACTACCATCAGGAAGCAGGAAAGGATACAACCGTATTTTTTGAAAATGGTGCCGATATTTCGGCTGGTATCGATAGCGGTAAGTCTGTCATCACAGTCCGGACGATTGATCTCGATGAAATCCTTTCTTTTTTCAAACAGACAAGGATAGATTTTGCAGTGATTGAAGGATTCAAAGCACGTGATTTCCCGAAGATCGTTATAGGTGATTTATCTATTGAAACTTGTATTTTGCGAAATCCGACAGTTGATCAAGTTATGTCTTCCCTCTCACAGTTCAAAGACTATTAAAATAAAAAAAACCGATAGATCTTAACGAAAATGGCAATAAAGAAGATTAAAAAACAGCTGTTCGGGACAAATGGCGTAAGGGGAATAGCAGGAAAAGAGATGACCCCGGAGCTTGCGCTTCATATAGGCAAAGCGCTTGGCACTATGAGGCCAGGGCGCATTGCAGTCGGCCGCGATACCCGTACTACTGGACCAGTTCTTATCAGTGCGCTCAAAGCAGGCCTTCTTGCTACCGGTTGCGATGTTATCGAGTGCGGAGTGCTTCCGACTCCGGCACTTCAGTACATTGTAAAAGAACACTATGACGGAGGGGCGATGATCACGGCGTCTCACAATCCCCCGGAATATAATGGGGTGAAAATTATCGAACCGGACGGGACAGAGATGGGAGATGAAGAAACTGTCAATCTCGAGGGCCTTCTATCAGATCGTTCATTACCGGTCAAACCGTGGGATCAGGTTGGATTGGAAATTGTAGCATTCCACCTTATCGAAGAGTATATACATGCAATTGCCAGCCAGTTTCCAGAAAAACCCGGGAACGGAATGACCGTCGTAGTTGATCCGGGCTCCGGTCCGGCATGCCAGACAACGCCGGCAATTTTGCAGGCGCTGGGGTGCAGGGTACTGACCATCAACGGGATTATGGACGGAACGTTTCCGGGACGTCTGCCGGAACCTTCCCCGGATGGTCTCAAAGGGCTTGCAGCACTGGTTTTGGCAAATAACGCTGCATTCGGCGTAGCTCACGACGGGGATGCTGACCGGGCCGTTTTTATTGATGACAAAGGGGTCTTTGTGGAAGAAAACCAGGAATTTGCGCTGGTTATACAATATATATGCAGGAACGCAACGGGGACAATTGTCACACCGGTAAGTACCTCCCTGTTAGTTGAAATGGTGGCCAATAAAGCGGGATGTACTGTTCAATACACTCCGGTTGGAAGCATTTATGTCGCCAGAACCATGCGTGAACTTGAAGAATCCGGGAATAAGGTAATATTCGGTGGTGAGGGGAATGGGGGTCTGATCTTCCCGAATCACCAGTTCTGCCGTGATGGGGGGATGGCCGCTGCCACCATGGTCTCGATTCTCGCAACCACAGGCCAGAATCTGTCATCTCTTATCGGACAATTGCCGAAACGGCATATGATAAAAGAGAAATTATCGACATCCTATGGACACGAGCTCATTGAAGAGCTTGATAAAAAATATGCAAATGATTCTATTGACCAAATCGATGGTTTGAAAATTAAAAAGGAAAATGCATGGGCGTTAATCCGGCTTCCGGGACAGAACCGCTTATTCGCATCATGGTAGACTCTGATGATCATAAAACAGGTCTCGCCTTTTATGAGGAAATAAAAGAATCGGTTTCTGAAATACTTGGAAATCTGTCCCATTAATAGGGTAATTTTTTTGATGCCATAAATATAAAAAATTGTTAATGGAAATTTAAATAGATAAAAAAATTGAAATGCTACTCATTTAACCGTGAATTTTGCTGAAATTTCCATATAATTCCGAAAATGGAAGTATTTCAGGATTTTTTCAAAAACACAAAAAATATATACTATTTGAGTTAATGAAAACTTTGTTTCATGATATCCTTACCAGTCAGTGAAAAAATACGACAGGCACTCGTAATGAAAGACTGGGAAGGAATTGGTTCAATTGTGACCGATTCATCATGTTTTAAAGAGAAAAAAGCCCGGGCATTAGTACAAATGACCATAAATTCGGTCATCGTTGAGTTCGCATTTCAGAATAATACTCCTGAATCGCTGGTGGCAATTCGTACCATTCCACCGGAAAGCGCTGAAGATCTTTTCTCTTTGGTTTTAAAACATTATATTGAGACTGGAAATGAGAAATGGTTTGATGTTCTTTTTGTCCTCTCGGAAAAACTGGGGAAAAAAAGTTTGCAATCGAAGATAGTTGTTTTTATTGTTCAGGAACTCATATCAGCAGGCATTTCCGAATCAAGACAGGCAAATATTGAACTCGGTTTGGTAGTTCTGAATAAAATTTCTTTCAGGAAATACCGGTCAGATTGTATTATCGAATCTGCATCCAGAATCACCAAATGGACCGTTCAAAGCGACAATATTGCGCTTCTTTTCCAAGTCCAGGACCTCGTAGGCGCAATTAATGATGTATCTAAACGAGCGGAATTACATGCAGAGATAGCACAGGCAGCAGCGACTATTGCAATTAAAAAAGGAGATTTCAATCTTTTTATCGAAAGCATTCAAATTACGACAGCGATTTACCAGAAGCTCCGAAGAAGGGAGTGCATTACCACTATTATTAGAAAGGGAATGAACTCACTCTTTGAAAAAGATCTATTGGACATCCATTTGTTAGTTGTCCATTTCGAAAAACTTCCTAAAAATATACAGGGAGAATTGGTCTATACGTTAATGGAACATCTTCTTGATAAGGTAAAAAATAAAAATCAAATCAATGAGGATCTTATTTTTCTTGGTGAAAAACTGCCATTTACAAGAGAACTTTTAGTACAGAACCTTCTTAAGAAAAGCTGAACGATCCGGTGAACCGTGGTATCTTAAAACTGCAATGAATCTTCTCGAGGATCTCCCCTTAATAGAGAAGTACCCCATAAGGGATATCGTCCGGGCAGGGATTGCTGTTTCTCGGCACGCACACTCTGCTCAGGTACTGGCGAATCTGATACCTTTTATTGAAAAATCATGTGACCGTAATGAGGCTATAGAAATTTTTTTGCAATTTTCTCAGATCATGCTGCTCTTGGGAGATTTTGACAGTGCCACCAAATTATTTTCACGAATTAAGCCGCCTCAGGAAATTTCACCTCATTATTGCACCTGCTTTGCAAAATTAATCGAAGAGGGAATAGTACACGATCAAGGCACTTCGCAATTCGGGGCAATGCTTGAAAGAAATGAACCCGAGGTTATCACAAATGCCATATCCCTTGCAGTTCACCAAATAGGTCATGCTACACCGCTGGAAGAGATTGTAAAACACAACGGTTCGTTAAAACAGCTCCTGACCCTGTATAGCGGATATGATAACATTATCCTAGATTTTATTATAACCTTGACAAATCGAGGATTTCTTGATTCATGTGACTCTGCTATTCTAGTAGATCTCTCAAAATTAATTCGGATTCCATCACTCAGGGAGCAAGCAATTTCGACCGTTGTGATGAAACTTGCTGAAATCGGGGTTAAAACCGGAAACCGTGATTCACTTCAGCAGGCAGTCGGGATTACCTGCCTTATTGAGGGACAGGCAATCCGATCTTCGACTCTGAGTAGCATTATTGACGATGCTGCTCTTCTCGCTGCAACCCAAGGGGATCTTGATCTTCTTTTGAGGATGCGACTATGGAGCAGTTCCTTTTTGGACCCGGATCTTGTAGCCTATGCGATTAAAAACATAACCGAAGGGGTGATTAAATATGCGGTTAGTAAAAAAGATCCTGACGCCCTTGATGAAGCATACCGAATTGCAAAAGATATAGAAGATCCTTCCTTGCGATTGCAGATCTGTGAACGTATCGCCGAATCGTTTGTCAGGATAGGTTGCGATCTCATACCAGATTTCACGCCGATACAGAGCAGCCATGTCGATAATAACCTTCTTTTAAGACCTTTTGAGAAAAGTCTGAATCTATTAAAAGCTGAAGTGAAAAAGTCCCAGATTTCTCTGAAAATTGCTGGAATGATTGATATCATACTCTCGTCAAAAAAGAGCGATGGAAGAGATTACATTCTTCCTTTGGCTCTGTATTCAATTGAAATAGAAGATCCTCTCGAACGCAATGCTATGATGCTGCGGATTATCGCAAAACTCAATGAGGATATCATTTATCCGGACTCGGCGGATCCCTATGAGGTACTGGCCTATATTCTTCAGAATCGGTACCATATGCGATCAACGCCTGAAATCATTAGCCTGATTCATCATCTCCTCGATTTGACCCACGATCCATTTATTCGACTCAGAGGATTGTGTTCCTTGGCAGATTCAGCCACCAGGATAAACGATGAGGAACTTGGCCGAAAAATCCTAGATGAAGTATATTTATCGGTCACGAGCCTTCCGACTGTATACCAGAAGATTTTGATTCTCGCAGATTTGACTACCAGGTACCGTAACATCAACCCGGAAAAAGCGAAACTCTGCTTAAATGAAGGGTTGGATAAACTCCATCATGTTGAACCCGATCAGAATACCGCAGTACGTCGACAAATTGTTTCAGCTATTGTCGGGCTGGACAATCTCCTTCCGGAGAAAATGCGGATGGATCTTATATTAGAAGTAATTGCGAATGTCTCTGACCCTATAGAATATGTTAAAGCACTTATTTCTGCATACGCACTGGAACGGGAAAACCAGGGGAAAAACACCCTCCGTCATATTTCAGAAGCAATTGAGAAAATTGAATCGCCATATGATAAGTCGCTGCTTATTTTAAAAATAGTGCCCCTGGCAGTACAGAATGGTGAGGATGAATTTGCCCTAAATTTGTTGGACAAAGCAGAAAAATTATCAAGAACGATAAACATCCAGCATATTGCCGATTCAATACATGATGAAATTGCGAGAATATTTACGAATTTCTTCAGAGAACAGGGAAACGTAGAGTATATGAAAAAATCGGCCGATATTCTGGCACAAATAGAAGATGATGATCTACGGCAGCACCGTTTGACCCAAATCGGCTATAACGATGCGCCAGAAAAAAACATACCCCATACAAAAATTATGGGACTCCTGACGCGGATTATTAATGAAGGCGCATCTCCCGGCCAGATTATAGCCCTTGAACAAACGGTTCGTTCGATGACTGATCGGGGGAAGAGGGCACTTGTTTATTGTAGGCTTTCTATCCATTCCCGGGATAATTCAGACCAAAAAATAGCAAAAAGAATGCTCAATAACGCAATAAAAGAATCGGATATAATCAGACCTCTTTCAAAAAGGGCGTATGTGCGATGTGATATGGCAATAAAAATGTATTCTGCAGGCTATGAAAGCGTTGCACAAGATATACTTGATAATGCAATAGATGCTGCAACAAACATAAGACAGTCCATTCTTCGAGATGAGGTATTTAATGAATTAGGACTGGTCATCAGATTAATGCAGGGAGAAGAGCCTGAATGAAAACCTTCGAGATTATTATTACGGGAAGGGTCCAGAAGGTGGGGTTTCGCGCCTGTGCAAGGAAAATCGCAATGGATTTGAATGTTACTGGTACAGTGATGAATCTTGCGGATGGAAAAGTACAGATTTTTGCGACAGCCGACCCAATAATTCTTGAGAAATTTATTTCGATGCTCTACAGTTGCCCCCGGGCAGTGATACGAGATATACAGATTACAGAAACCCCGACACGGATTTACTCTGAATTCTCTATCATAAAGAGCAACGGAAGAGTCAGTACATTATTGTAAAAGATTCCATTTTTTGAATTGCCCTTAAAAAATTATTCACTTGCCGGTCAAGTTTTTGATTATCGATCGATTTTTTAAAATTCGCTATCAGATTTTTAATGAGCGCATCGGAAAGCATGCATCGGGAAGACGTTTGTTCAAAGTCCCCGGGTTTCAATGTTTCCCGGGCGATACTGCATACGACAGGATCAATCATTTCAGCTTTAAAAGGTCCGATAAAATCCCGAACAAGCGATCCCGGTCCTTCATGCAGGAGACCGAGATCGGGGTTTAGGCGGGCTCCAATAACGGAGACACCACAATTTCCAAAAAGCATCGCATAGCCAAAAGAGAAAATAGCATTGATCGGATCGCACTGCGGGCGTACCGTCCTTCTCCTGAAATCAAAACATTTTGGTATGTCTCTCGACAATATCTCATAATACATATTCGTCGTCAGATCAGACAGCCGACGAATTTCATCTAGTTTCACAAGGTACTCGAGATCATTGAATGCGGCATGCAAAATCTGCAATTCTCCCTCGTACAAAATATCTGATCCCCGCTGCTCCTGAAGTCTTTCGATCGCAATAAGCCGGGATTTAAGAGAGGCCTGCGCAATTGTCGTCGCGAACCGGTAACGGGGTAAGTCCTCCTGAAGATGCTGTATTATTTTATCAGGAGAGTTTCCGAAAGGCTGCAAAATTCCAACGGGAGTCCCGTCAGGCTCAAAAAACGAAACATACGACCCATTTTTCAGAAGATGAGAAATGGTTGTCGAGTTGAAGTTATGTCCACCAACAATGAGAAGATTCTTTATTTCATCAAGCGGGTATTCTTCGACAGTTCCTTTGTTGAGTATAATTAATTTTTTTTGTGTGGACTTAATATGAGCGCCAAACCCATACACCGCCAACCAAGGAATCGCTCGTGACATAGAAGCCGCATGAAAAAGCTATAATGTAATTTACATAGTGCCCTTTGCCTCCTGATTAAAGCATCGCTTTGGCATTTCCTGAAGCGATATACTCCGTGATGATGGTGGCGGCCACGAACGATGAGGTATAAAGGAGATTAGATTCTATATGTCATGCAATAGCATAACAGGTGAAGCGGATGTTCTGGGATAAAAAAGTGGAAACACTAAAACCTGCTGAACTTAAAGTTCTTCAGCTGAAGCGGTTAAAAAAAACTCTTCACGCAGTAAAACAGGTTGAATTTTACCGGAAACAGTTCGAGGGCGCCGGGATATCTGCGGCTGACATAGAAACTCTCGAAGACGTCCAAAAACTACCCTTTACTAAAAAACAGGATCTCCGGGATGGCTATCCTTTCGGATTTTTTGCAGTTCCTATGCAAAAAATTGTGCGTATCCATACGACATCTGGGACTACCGGGAAACCTACCGTCGTAGGATATACCCGCAAGGATCTCGATACCTGGGCAAATCTTATCGCCCGCAATATGACCATGATCGGAATCGGTGAAAACGATATTTTCCAGAATATGGTCAATTACGGGATGTTCACCGGGGGATTAGGCTTTCACTACGGAGCAGAACTGATAGGGATGACGGTCATCCCAAGTGCGACGGGAAATACTCGACGCCAGATCGAAATGATCCGCGATTTTGGAGTTACTGCTATTCATTGCACACCAAGTTATGCGATGCACCTGTCAGAAGTTGCTGAAGAGATGGGCGAGCCGCTCACAAGTCTGAAAACGGGTATTTTCGGTGCTGAGCCCTGGTCAGCTACGATGAGGACGACCCTTGAAGATCGACTCGGTCTTACGGCATATGATTCGTATGGTATGAGCGAGCTTTTTGGACCCGGGGTTGCCTTTGAATGTCCCGAACGTGATGGCCTGCATATCTGGCATGACAGCTACCTTGTAGAAATTATCGATCCAAAGACCGGAGAATGCCTTTCCGATGGCGAACGAGGCGAAATGGTCATAACACCGCTGGTAAAGGAGGCAATGCCACTCGTACGTTACAGAACCGGTGATGTTACCATGCTTATGGAAGACGGGTGTCTCTGCAGCAGGGGTAAAAAGATTGCACGCCTAAGCGGAAGAAGCGACGATATGCTGATTATCCGGGGTATCAATGTCTTTCCATCCCAGATAGAGCACGTGTTGCTTCGGATTCCGGAAGTTGGCAATCAGTTTATGGTCTATATAGACAGAATTAATCACCTTGATGAGATGACTGTAGAAGTTGAGATCAATAGAAACTATTTTAGTGGAGAACTGGCAGATCTTGCCAGAATCCAGAAAACCGTGGTCAAGGAACTGCATGATACCCTTGAATTGCGTACAACGGTCAGACTGGTAGAACCGGGTTCGCTACCCAGATTTGAAGGAAAAGCCAAACGGGTAATCGATCGACGGGGAGACATCTGATGCAGGTACCTGGGATCCGAGAATAGAAGAGATGCCGGAGGCAGATCTCCGGAAGATCCAATATAAATTATTAAAAAGTCTCGTATGCAGACTCTACAGTTTTTCGTCGTTTTATCACGATCGTATGAAAGCGCAGCAAATCCATCCCGATAATATAAAGGATTTATCTGATATCAAAAAACTCCCCTTCATGTTCAAAGGGGATCTCCGGGACAATTATCCAAACAAGATATTTACAGCCCCCCAGGATGAGCCTGTACGATACCATGTTTCCTCCGGAACGACCGGTAAACCAACTGTGGTCGGATACACCCAAAAGGATCTGGATCTTTGGACCTCTTCGCTCGCCCGGGGACTCACCTCAATTGGCCTTGGGAGGGGTGACGTCATCCAGGTCAGTTATGGGTACGGTTTATTTACCGGTGGCCTCGGTATGCACTACGGGGCAGAGCGGATTGGGGCAACTGTGCTTCCGACAAGTGTCGGGAACACCGAGCGCCAGATTGAATTAATGCAGGATCTCGGAGCGACTGCAATTGCCTGCACTCCTTCCTATCTTCTCCATATTGGGGAAGTTGCAGAAAAGATGGGCATCGACATTAAAAAGGAGACCCGTCTTAAAGCAGGAATTCTTGGCGCCGAGCCCTGGACTGAAGGAATGCGTACCAGAATAGAAAACTGGCTGGGCATCAAAGCTTACGATATTTATGGAACAAGCGAACTCTCCGGGCCAATGTTTACCGAGTGCTCTGAACAAAACGGTTTTCATATCTGGTCAGATATTGCCTATGTAGAAGCAATCGATCCAAAGACCGGTGAGCAACTCGGTCCCGGGGAGAAAGGCGAATTAACCATCACGATGCTCCAGAAGGAAGCTCTCCCCATGATCCGTTACCGCATCGGAGACATCTCATCTGTCGACGAGGACACATGCCCATGTGGCAGGACAAGCCCGCGAATCAAACGGATTCAGGGAAGAGTAGACGATATGCTGATCATCCGTGGGATTAATGTATTCCCTTCACAAGTAGAATACACCCTTATGACAATTCCTGAGGTCGGCCAGCATTTCCAGATCGTCGTCGACCGTTCGGGAACATTAGATGACATCCTTGTGAGGATCGAATTAACAAAAGAATCTTTCAGCGACAAGATTACTGACCTCATGCAGATCCGACAGAATGTTGAACACCGGCTCAGGAATGCGTTGAATGTTGCTGTGGACGTTGAACTTGTAGAGCCGGGATCATTACCACGGTTTGAAGGTAAGTCAAAGAAAGTGATCGATAAGAGGGTGCTATAAGATGGACAGGAAAAAGTACGTCATTAAACAGATCTCGATCTTTTCGGAAAACCGCCCTGGCAGGCTGGCATCTGTGGCCCACGCTTTGGGAGAGGAGAAGATCAATATCCTTGCGTTCAGTATTGCTGAAGCAAATGGATTTGGCGTAATCCGGGCATTGGTTGATCGTCCTGAAAAGGCATATGAAAAACTGTCATCGCTTGGTTTTAATGTGGCCTTTACCGACGTAATCGCTGTCCAGATGAAAGACCAGCCCGGGGGGCTTTTTGAGATCGCAAAAGTTCTGGGTGACGCCGACATAAACATTGAATATTCCTATGCCTATTCGGGGAAAAAAGCCGCAGTCCTCATCCTTCGCGTAGATCAGATAGATGATGCAATCGAAAAAATACTGTCATCCGGGGCATCCCTGTTGGAGTATTCAGTCTTTCATTAGATCCAGTATCATTTCTTTTCCCATTTTATCAGTTCTGATACTTCAGATAATGTACTGCCCCGGCGGATCTCTTCACGAATCCTTGCTTCAGTTTTTTTGACTTCAAGTGCCCGGCGAGCAACTTCATAGGCACGCTCACTAGGAATCGCTACAACACCACTTTCATCCCCGACAATCCAATCACCGGGACGAATAGTCTGCCCACAACACCGGATCTCCGCATTGATCTCTCCAAATCCCTTGGGTTCTCCTGCATTAGGCACGACAGCACGAGCAAACAGGGGAAACTTCATCATGCGGATGTCATCAATATCCCGAACAGCCCCATCGATCACAACACCGGCAATGCCCTTTTGGATACAGCTTAACGTTGCGAGTTCTCCCCACGGGGCCACGTCGACGCAGTTATCATTATTGATCACAAGGACACTGCCACGATCGGCAATTTCAATTGCTTCAACGGGTTTTGCCCAATCTCCGGCAACGGTGCGAACGGTTATTGCCTTCCCTGCCATTTTTACATTGCCACAGAGCGAGACGAGTCCCGGAAGTGCCCCTTTCCGGTGCATCGCATCACTAATGTTAGGTGTGGAAACCTGCATCAGGAGCGAATGGATTTCATCACCGGTATTCTTTTTTCCGGCGTTGCTAGTGATGGCGAATCAAGAGATTTGCGGATCACTTGAGTCGAACCTGTGACATCGGCAGAACGGACAATCCACCCACCGACAATTACGATATCAGCACCCTGTTTCACCGCATCCCCCGCGGTAGCTGCATCGAGCCCACCGGCTACCGCGAGGGGTATATGAATTTCTCCTTGAAGGGCTCGGAGAAGATCCAGTGAGTTTTTTCCGATCATCTGCTGATCGATACCAATATGGGCGGCAATGATGTCCACCCCGAGAGATTCCAGTTCCTTGGCACGTTTCACAGGGTTCTGGACATTGATAAGATCTGCCATCAGCCGGGTTCCGTATAACCGGCTCGCCCGGACCGCTTCTGAGATGACTGCATCATCGGCATCGGCAAGAATACAGACTATACTAGCCCCGGCCTTTGCAGCCATCTCAACCTCCATAGTTCCCGTATCAGCAATTTTCATATCTGCCACAACAACCGCAGTCGGGAACTGCTCACGTAGAGTTCGAATAGCCTGCATTCCCTCGCTCTTGATAAGCGGTGTACCGGCTTCAATCCAGTCCGCTCCACCGGCGAGTGCCTCTTTTGCGATTTGCACAGCCCGATTAAGTTCGAGGAGATCCAGCGCAACCTGCAGGACTACTTTTTTCATGAGTTATGATGGGATGTGAGGGATGTTTAATCATTGCGGGAACAGATCCGTCGCGGATCAGCAGGAGAATAAACAAAAAAGATTTGCTGAAATTAATTTTTCCTGAAAATATCAGAAAATATCACATTCTTTGTCTCTTTCTTTGGGGCAGGAATGATTTCCAGAGGTAATCCCGCGGGAACCAGCGCGACCAGAGTGAATTTCTCTGGAACATTCAGGATCTTTCGTAGACTCTTCCGCATACTCTTTTTTATCGCCAGCCACCCAGCAGGTGCCTACCCCATAGGCCTGGAGACCAAGAATAAGATTTTCTGTCGCTGCGCAACAATCTTCCAGATAATATTTTGCATTGCGTTCGCCAAAAATTGCGAAACAGACTGCGGCATCTGCTACGAATTTTCCATGATCGGTGAGAGCTGCGATTTTTTCAAGCAATTCTTTCGACCGTACGGTACCAATAAGCCACGGTTGCAGATTCATGGCTGTCGGGGCATGAACCGCACATTCGATGGCGTCATGAATAAAAGATTCATCGATCGGATCGGGCTTGAATTTCCGAACGCTGTGCCGTCCTTTGATGACCGCGGTTACGACATTCATACACCGGATATGGAGAAACGGCGGATAAAAAGGTTATGGAATGGGAATTGATTACTGCGGTCTTTTGAGGATAATTAAAGCCAATGCAGCACAGACCGACACTAGTGCCAAGGTCGCACCAAAACCAGCAGATTTCGAAGGAGTTGTTTCTACAGGACTAATTGACGTGGTGACTGTAGGAACGGTGGTTGTCGTCACAGTGGGGACCGGAGTACTAGGTGTTGCCGACGGTGTAGCTGTTACGGTGGGCACATAAGTACTCAAAGTCGTGGGAGTGAGAGAATAGGTCGTTTGTACAGGATACCCTGAGTTGTTGCTATCGTTGTGGGTACGTTTACCGAGATCAGCGGATTCTGTTCCTGATCGAGAAGAGTGGTCTGCTGGCTTATCGTTTTACCGGGTATCCCATAATTATCGTACATGCCGTTTATATCGCACTTCGCCCAGATGACATACGTTCCTGCGGCATACTGGGAATTACCGGTATCCCAGCTCCAAGGTGTCTGATACGAAGGAACTGTAATAACGAGATTATCAAGTGAATGCAATGTTCCTGAACTATCGATGAGTGCGGAATATGTCCCCCCTGTTGGGGGTTGGACGTAAATAGTAATACCTTCGGTCGAGGAACTGCCCCGAGAAAATATCTGATTCAGATTGGTATCTATTCTAAATGCAGCCTGATCTCCACGCGGTATCCATTTATTGGTCACATCAAGATTGATCGTTGTATCAACCACCCTAATGGCCAATGATGGATCAGCTACGATGAATGCCGTGCCATCCGGCTTTCCTTGGGCATTAAGCCGGTACCACGTACCGATGTATTGTCCAAATGGTGAAGGTGATACATAAAAATTCGAAGGAGTGGATACCGGCATCTGGTAATCCGGTGAACTGGTAGCAATAGCAGCACCGGATGCCCACCAGCCGATTTCGGAATCGCCTCCAAGAGCTGCAGTAACATCGAGACTCTGTTCACCAATGTAAACCGTACCACCTTGCTGGATGGTTGTGTACGCCCCTGCCATTACCGGAATAGCGAGGAGACATAAACATATGATCACCATCCCATGCCGCATTCTTAAGTCGGTTAACATATCTTCAATTCTGCTTTACTCCTAAAAAAAGTGGCGCTTCGGACTCATTCGGCAAAAGGAGGACGCCCTATTCTCTACAGATCGCGTCAAAATTCTGGTAAATCCGTTTCCCATCCGCCGTATGGCTGACCTCAGGATGCCACTGGAGCCCGTAAATCTTTTTCCGGGGGCACGCAATGGCCTCCACCTCACAGATACCGGAACTGGCAAGGAGGGTAAATCCCTCCGGCATTTTGCTGACTTCATCGGCATGCGATGCCCAGACCGGAATTTTTTCAGGATATCCTGTAAGGATATCATCATGATCACGAATGGCAACCTCAACCGATCCATATCCCCCGGACTTTCCCGGATGAATCTCCCCGCCAAATTTTTTTGCTATGATATGAAGACCAAGGCAGATCCCCAGAACTGGTAACCCGAGATCCAGGTACTCATCACATGCCCCGGCACGCTCTATCGCAGGCCCGCCTCCAAGGATAATTCCCCGATACCCGGCGGCGACGTCCTCTCCGGGGGTTGTATTAGGAATGAGCATCACTTCGATATCCAGATCTCTCAAGGCCCGGTGGATAAGATGGTTAAACTGCCCATAATTGTTGACTACGCAGATGGGAAGCATTGTTACAGATCTTTATGATAAAAGGATTATTAAGCCTGTTCAGCTGTGCGCTTGAATCGTCTCAAAAATTTTCTTCTGCACCTGTTCCGGCGTAAAACCCATGAGAGACGCCATGAACATTGCTCCCCCGGCGCCGGTCCCTTCTTTTACCTCTCCTGTGCAGTAACGGGCAAGACCCTCATGGCCAAGTTCGCCAAATCCCGGGTCAACATAATACATCGATACTCCTATCATCGCAGCAAGTTCCTTCACGTTTGCGGTGCGGTCGTCGCGGACAAATGCCGTCGTCGCAATTGCAGGGATGGGTCCATTCATCGCTTTGATCACGGCACATACTGCGAGCATCTGGGTTCCCCCGGCAAGTACAAGCGAACCGGTGTACGTGTGGGCAATACCCGCCGCAACCGGAATCATCGGATCTCCGACATGTTTGATTATTTCAAGGGGGTCCTGTAGCATCTCATAGGGAATACCGGTTAACACTTCCTGACAGATCGCCTCTTTCTGGTCAACAGGGTTCCGGACGAAACTACTACTGACGATAGCTGGGTATCCTAGAGCACGGAGGACACAGAGTGCGGTCGTCGTTCCGCCGGGCACACATTCACCTAAAACAAGCAAGTCTCCTGATCGCGAAAGGAGTTTTCCGATCTCCTGCCCATGGGAAAAGAGTTTTTTTGCAAGCGGCACAGCATCGCCGATCCGCGGATCGTTCCCAACCTCCCCCAAGGCATCGAGATATGGAACAGTAAGTGGGTATTTAAGCCCGGCATTGATAAAAAGAGGGGGGATACCGGTCAGCTCCATCATCGCACGCGTAATAAAGGCTGGTGTAGGGCAACCGGTTGGTGTATTGGGCTTGATAGGCAGGCTGGTGATGCGACCGGTCATAACAAGTTCGGCGTCCAAGTTTGGAGTCAGGAGTGTTTTTTCAGGTGTCGGGCCCGCACCTGATATGCCGGGAATAGTAGAGATCAGGGTGTTTCCAAGGATTATACAGAAAACGGGTTTTTCACAACGGAGTTCTGGCGTTCCGACAAGAAATGGCATGTATACTCAGGTTATAATCATCTTTTGCCCATGGGCTTTGAATATATCGGCACATTGTTTCATAACCCTATAATAGGAGAGTCCCCCATTAAATTTTTGAAATGTTTGAGATCGAAGATCGATTGGAAAAAAAAGGAATTACTCTCGATGCCATGGTCGACGCGGCGATGGGCCTTTACGTTTCCCACGGGATGTCTGAAGAGTCAGCTTCTGAAAATATCAGAAGAAAAATACAGAAATGTCTTCAGGACCCCAATGTCTCTTCTCTGCTCCTGAGCGCAGTTCTGCTTGAAGAAGAGCTCTATGAAAAACGCAAAAATTCCGAGATCGCCGAAGATCCGGTTTTCTTATTAAGCGATGAGATTATTGGCATGGCGATTGCTGAATGCATTGGCGGAACATATGCGCGGTTCGAGTTTACCCGGTACGACCAGAAAAAACCTGGTATCCTTGGAACCCTTGGCCCCTTTCTTGACGACGCCGTCGCGGGTTTGATTGCAGGGTGTACATCTCGCCTGTATAGTGAATGCGTATGAAATCCGTTTTGTCACTCTTGCAGTTCACTACCATACTCCCATTGGGAAAGCCGCAGGATTTTGATCATTTTGCGCGATATTCTTGGCTTTACCCGATCGCGGGGTATATTATTGCATTTCTGGTCGCAATTCCCATATTTTTTATTACCGATAAGATACTGGCCGCCGCTATTGCTGTTGCAGGAGTCATCGTCCTGTCCGGTGCTCATCACTTCGACGGCCTGCTCGATTTTGGCGACGGTTTGATGGCACAGGGAAATCAGGAGAAAAGAATATGTGCACTTACTGATCGTTACGTGGGTGCCGGAGGAATAGCAACCGGACTCATTATCACTCTTCTGCTTTTTGCCGGCCTCCAGGCAGCCTCATCCCTTATTGCTGCGCTGATCATGGGAGAAGTTTGTGCGAAATTCTCGATGGTTTTCCTAACTGTATATGGGACACCCTTCAAAGAGGGAATGCATAGTTATCTCCATCAGTTTGCAAAGCCATATTTCCCCTTTCTGTCGCTCCTTCTGTGCATTCCCCTTATTTTCCTCCCGGTATCCCCTTTCCAGCTGGCGATCTCAGGGATAATCATGATCCTGTGTCCTTTCACTCTCCTTGTCATATCCAAAAAAATATTTGGTGGCATTAATGGGGATGTCGTCGGTGCTGCTAATGAAATTACCCGGGCGCTCGTTATTGTTGCATTGGCACTTCTATAACTTCGCGTATTTTCCTCCTCATGAAAAGAGGGCTGTTATAAGGATCCGAATGATCAGCAACTTTGAAAAACCGCAGATAAAAATACAAAAAGGATATTTCTGGAATCGTTCCTTCAAATGGCATTCAATATAATTTCTGAAAACCTTCGTTTTTGTCGTCGTCGCATTCTATAGCAGAACCGTCCCGAACCAAAGCATTGAACATCATTGCAGCATTCATAAGTGTTTCATCGGAGACACCGAGATGACGCAAGTCGTTAAGCGCTTTTATCTGAGGGGATGGAGCCAGACGGTTACCCACACGAACGCCTTGACAGTGCCTGCAGTAAGCGCAGGCACTGTATACGGATACGTTACCCGTGGCACATTCTACACCGACCCGGTTTTTTGAAGTATCCCGCTGAAACTGTAGTGTCTTCATAAAAGAAAATAATCAACAAAAGATAAGAGAATATCGATATGAATTCTCACCTGAAAAAGGTTAGAGGGAATCGAAATACTTTATATAGATGCGTCTCATATATGTAATACTCGCATAGACAGACGGTATGCGGATAACCCTATTTGGGAGGAACAATTAATGGCATCTGATAAGCCCCATATGAATCTGGCTGTCATCGGACACATCGATCACGGAAAGTCAACTACTGTCGGTCGGATGATGTTCGAGACAGGTGCAGTACCTGCACATATCATCGAAGCCTACCGTAAGGAGGCTGAATCGAAGGGTAAGGCGACTTTCGAATTTGCATGGGTCATGGATAACCTCAAGGAAGAGCGTGAGAGAGGTATTACCATTGATATCGCACACAAGCGGTTCGACACCCCCAAGTTTTACTTCACCGTTGTCGACTGTCCGGGACACAGAGACTTCGTGAAGAACATGATCACCGGTGCATCGCAGGCTGACGCTGCAATTCTTGTCGTGGCAGCTCCCGATGGTGTCATGGAGCAGACCAAGGAACATGTATTCCTTGCCCGCACCCTCGGTATTACGCAGATCATCATTGCAATCAACAAAATGGATGCAGTAAAATACGATGAGAAGCGGTATAACGAAGTCAAAAAAGATCTCTCTGACCTTATCAAGATGGTTGGATACAAACCTGAAGAAACCCTTTTTATTCCGATCAGTTCGCTTCAGGGTATCAATATCAAGGTAATCAGCCCGGAAACCCCGTGGTATAAAGGTCCCGCCCTGATTCCTGCTCTTGACACATTCAAAGAGCCGTCGAAACCGACGGACAAGCCGCTTCGCCTGCCTATTCAGGATGTCTACAGCATCAGCGGTATCGGAACGGTACCAGTCGGCCGTGTCGAAACCGGGATTATGAAGAAAGGCATGAAGGTTTCGTTTATGCCCGGCAAACAAGGATGGCGAAATCAAGTCCATCGAAATGCACCATGAAGAAATTCCGCAGGCTGTCCCCGGTGACAACATCGGGTTTAACGTCCGTGGAATTGCAAAGGGTGACATCCGCCGTGGAGATGTGTGTGGTCCTACCGAGCAGCCACCGACAGTTGCAGATGAATTTACTGCGCAGGTTGTCGTGCTCCAGCACCCAAGTGCGATCACCGTCGGTTATACGCCGGTCTTCCACTGCCACACTACCCAAACTGCGTGCACATTCATCGAGCTCAAGAAAAAACTCGACCCGCGCTCTGGTCAGACCAAGGAAGAGAACCCCACATTCTTAAAGACCGGTGATGCGGCGATCGTCCAGATCAAGCCGACAAAACCCATGGTCATTGAGAACGTTAAGGAACTTCCGCAGCTGGGCAGGTTTGCTGTCCGTGATATGGGAGCAACGATCGCCGCCGGTATGTGCATTGCGATTCAGCCGAAGCAGATGAGATAATATTTTTTGGTGATCGCTATGCAAAAAGCCAGAATTCGCCTGACAGGAACAGATTTTAACAAGGTAGAGACAGTCTGTGACAGAATCCGTGAGATAGCCGAACGCACAGGAGTAAATCTGGCTGGACCCATCCCACTTCCGACAAAACGGCTTGTTGTGCCAATCCGCAAAAGTCCTGACGGAGAAGGAACCGCGACCTTTGATCGCTGGCAGATGCGAGTGCATAAAAGACTCATTGACATCGATGCAGATGAGCGTGCACTCCGCCAGTTGATGCGGATTCAGGTGCCAAAAGATATCGGAATTGAAATTGTATTAGAAAGCTGAAGGTGCGGCAACGTGGAAAAGGCCGCTTTTTTTTCAGATAAAATAAAACGAATTTTTACTTTTGAAAGAGTATTTCTTTTAATCTTTCTGCTTGCTATTATCCTGCGATTCTGGCATCCGGATCTTAAATTGTTCCATCACGATGAAGCCATACATTCATGGTTTTCGTATAACCTCCTTACAAAAGGAACGTGGGTCTACGATCCCAGTTACCACGGTCCATTCCTCTACTACGTTACCGCCGGAATGTTTTCGCTCTTTGGTGCATCCGATCTCGTAGCGCGATTGCTTCCGGCATTATTTGGTACGATGCTCGTACCTCCCGTCTACTTTATTTACCGGCTTGGGTATATCACGAGAGCGCAGACCCTGATTGTTGCACTATTCCTTTCTGTTTCCCCGGATATGGTGTATTTCTCCCGTTTTCTTCGTCATGATATTTTCATGCTTTTTTTCACGTTGCTCCTTCTCGTTGCCCTTCTCTATTATTTTGAACGGGGGCAACTCCGGTATGTCATTATCGCGGCAATTGCAGCTGGTGGGGCACTGTGTTGCAAGGAAGAAATGCCATTTATACTGTTGATTTTTATCTCATTTTTTGGGTATGCGGTATGGAAAAAACGTATCAATTTGCCCCCACAATGGAAAAATGATCTTATTATCTGGTTATTGGTGGTATTCGCAATCCTGATCGCTTTCTATTCAGCATTTGGTGTGCACCCGGAGACATTGGTTGGGCAAAATTTCCAGGTAAACACAACCGGATGGTATCAGGCAGTTGATCACTGGGTCGCAATGTCGAATGAACAGCGTCTTGGAGGTCCATTTTATTTCTATATCCCATTGTATCTGTTGTATGAGGTTCCGATCTTCCTTCTGGCTATCCTTGGGATACTTCAATTTATTTTCGAAGATAGTAATCTCTTCCTTACTGCTAAACGTCTGAAAAACTGGCTGTCAACCCGTCGCTTCGCACTGTCAACAAAAGATCTTGCTGAAACAAGTCTGAACCAACTCAGAAAATCGAAAATTGCCCACAATGAAAAATCGGATCTCTTCTTCCAATTCTGTATCTACTGGATGCTCCTTACCATGGCATTTTATGCTTATGTTGGTGAAAAAGTGCCATGGCTTATCATTCATCAGCTGCTTCCGATGTGTTTTGTCGCCGTCTACAAATTGAACTGGCAAAAGGCCGCATTTGCTCTTATCGGATGTCTGTTTTTGATTCTGATGACGTGGCACGTCGCATTCATTCCTGCAGATGTAAATGAACCTATTGTCCAAGTCCAGAATTCAGAAGATCTCAGAAATGTTATGGGTATCATAGATAATTCAAGTCATGTTGTTCTTGCATCGCAGGATTATTGGCCATTGCCGTGGTATTACCGGGGCGATCGATGGGATAAGATCACATTCTATGGCCAAAAAGAGGATATAAGCATTCTCACGAAGAATAATCCGGACGCTATCATTCTTCACGATACAGAAAGTTATGATTCAATACCAGGATATAATAAAACGACATATAAACTGGATTACTGGTTCTCATTCTATGATAACCAGAACAGACTGTTAGATTATTATTTCCACCGGGATGGGATTATGGGGAGTATTAATCTCGATGTGTTCACTCTGAAACATTAGAGAATAATTTTTCTTAAGGAACTCCAGATTCGAGTCTCGGCAACTAATATTTGTGTGTTTTAACATGAATATACGAATTTATGGAATAACATAATACTATATTTTAAGCCGGATATCAGGATTCTCGGGCTCTTATTATAAAATTAAGCACCTGATCCGGGTATGCATTTGTATCGATTCTCTCACCCTCACAGTTTAGGAAAGGAATCAGCATTAGAATGCATTACAAAAAACACATTTATGTTTTTATTTGGTGCTAATATTTAAAATTCAGATGTTTACTCTTTTCTTGTTTTAGAGAGAGTTCAGAATTAAAAAAAGATAAGTTTAGCCAAGCTCATCCCATCGGGAGCGTTTGCGATAGATGATTACACCAACGATAATTAACACAACAACTACGACGCCTGCACCAATAAACAGGATACCGGAACTGAAGATTGAGCTAATGGCTGAAATGATCCCGGCAAGAGGATTTTGGGATATTGAGGCTTGGAAAGAAAGTGCATCATTATAGGATTGATTTCCCTCGGTGTATGCCTGTTCAGCTTTTGATCGTGCTGATGCATAGTTACCACTGCTGATGAAATCATTTGCCGATGATATGTAACTCACTGCTATTTCCCGTTCATTGATAATCGTTGACAATCTGGCGTCATTCGCAGTACTTGAGTTGCCTTGGAAAAAGGCGATCAACCCATCGACATTATTTACCGGTCCTTGAGCAGTAGTGATCTCCGCTTCTGCCCAAGATTTATCAAGGAGAGTCTCTCCATTAGAGATGGTAGATGTCGCCGTAGAGATATCGCTTAATGCCTGACTGTATTGAGCTGTGGGAAGAGCTTGGGCCTGAGAGATCTGACTCGTGGCAGTGTTATATTGCGCTTCTGCTGCGGATGTATCGACACCCAACGCCGATTTTTCGTCGATGTCGGTTTTCAGCTGGCTGAGCTGGGCATTCGCGTTGGCGACCGCAGTCGTAATATCGCCAGGATTGACCACTAAGGCCGATACTACGTAAGGTGTTGCAAGCTGATTACCGTTAGAATCTTCCTCCCAAATCTGGACTAAGGTCTGGTTCGCAGTCTGTGTTGCTGCAGGTGTAGCACCTGACAATGTCACTCCAACTGAAACATCGTCACTGGATTTGTATTCCAGTAAAAAACTACTGATGTCGACAGTTTCAGACTGAGACTGGGTGGGCGCAGTCGGGTTTCCGTTCACATAAATAATATACGACCATTGGGGTTTTGTCAGGGCGGTCGTCATCACCAGATTGTTCATTGTCGATTCCCCGCTGGGTTCCTGAACAGTGTAAGAAAGATCTACGGAGGTTCCTGGAGACAGTGCCCCGCTATTTGGGTTTATCACCATCGAATTCACTGTAAATGCTACTGAGACTGCTGGCACGATGAGTACCAACAGAGATATAATTAAAATTAACCGTTTCAATCCCTTCATCATCAACCTCATTCGAACAACGGTTCGATACCTTCCTCAAACATATTCGATTTCTTCTCCTTGGATTTAATAACCTCTTCTTTTGTTTCCTTTGCAATATCAAGAAGTTCTTTGATACGGGGAGCATTGCCAACAGTGGCCAGCATTACAACTGCCGCAACGTATTCACTATTTACCGGATAATCCCCTCCTCTCACTTCAACGCCTGCTATGTTCTCCTCAACCCAGCTCTTGGCTTTTTCGACACCCTTTCGATCCATTTCATCCGGAGGTCCTGCGATAAGAACCAGCGCTCGTTCGGCGGTGGAATAATCACAAGGCAAAGTAAGGCGGCCAAGCATAGCTCGCCGGACAAGACCGACTATCTTTGCTGATCGGTCCTCCCCTAAAAGCACTTCCTCATTTGCCTCCTTTTTACCCCCGAAGGTATCCTTGATGTTTTCCCTGATACCCCCAAATATTCCCCGCTGCTGTTTGGTGCGTGCGCTGATCACTTCACTGACGGCATAACCCACGGAAGTAATGCCACCTCCTCTGAGGGTGTTGATAATCTCGCTTGAGTCCACAACCATCTCACCAACACCCATCCGGCCCACCTCACCTGCACGGAAGAGGATTGCAAATCTCCGAACAACTTCGTTATTGAGCCGTTGGAATGCGCTTTTGACACTCTCTCCTTCATTCTTCCATGCGCTGTTATCAAAAATAAAAGTATTATCCGCCTCGTTTACCAGCGTTGTCAAACTGCGTGCAGCATTATAGGAATAGAGCCGACCCTCTTCCGGTGCCGGAATTATACCCAGTGCGTAGACCGGCTCCCGATAAATTCGCTTAAGATGGCGTGCAAGCACCGGAGAGCCGCCTGAACCGGTTCCCCCGCCAAGCCCGGCTACAATTACAAACGCATCAATATCGTGGGTTCCCCGCGAATCAACCGCATTAATAACACTGTCGATTTCGTCGGCGGTAACTCTTGCCCCGGTCACGTTATCGGTACCCACACCGTGACCTTTTACCAGTGTCTGCCCAATGAGGATTCGATCTTTCAATTCAATGTGCTTAAGCCCCATCAGATCGGTCCTTGCGGTATTAACGGCAATACCCCGGAAACTATTGGTTCCGAGCTTCTTGTCCTGTTCAATGAACATGTCGACAATTTTGCCCCCCGCTTGACCAAAACCAATGAAAAATACCCTCATCTGGTTACACCATCCAATGGGCTGACGGATAGATATTCTCTTTTAATTCTTTTAAGTCCTTTGTTTTAAGAACTTTAATTTCGACAATACAAAAACTTTCTTACAAACTTCCGTCGCGTTTCGTCGCGTCTTTCCTTGGCCGATACGGAGCCTTTTTCATTTGATGCCGGACAAATAATATCTAGCATACCATGAAAATTGGCATACTCGGCGGGGGTATGTGTGGGCTTGTCGCCGCCCATGCATTAGCCGGAGATCATGAAGTAGTACTCTTCGAGAAGATGCCTTATCTGGGCGGATGCCTCGCATCCTATCACATCGATAATTATTGGATTGAACGGTACTACCATCATTGTTTCGCCGGGGATTCGCAACTTTTTGCCCTCATACAGGAACTCGGATTGTGGGATAAACTTGAATGGCGGGAAGGAAGCACCGGTTACTTTTCCGGGGAAACCCTCTATCCGCTTACAACCCCGTTGCAAATCCTGCGCTGGCCGGAACTTTCGCTCATAGATAAAGCGAGACTTGCCCTGCTGACTCTGCAAGCTAAAAAAACAGATCCGCTGTCTCTGGACGACATCCCGGCCGAGACGTATATCCTCCAACATCTCGGCCCCCGCATATATGCCTCATTCTTTGAACCCCTGTTGAGGAGTAAATTCGGGAAGAACCGGAGCAAAGTATCCGCAGCTTGGCTTATCAGTCGTATTGCCATCAGATCAAACAGGGGCGTTTCCGGCGAGCATCTTGGATACCTGAACGGAGGCTTTCACCAGATCATCGACAGGCTTGAAAAATCTATATTGACCAAGGAGGGCATAATTAACCTGCAGACACCAGTTACCTCACTTTCAAAAAATGGCAGCCAATGGGAGATTAACGGTGAGAGCGTGGACGTGATCCTGTCCACCATCCCACCGGCAGAAGTAGGGAGAATATCCGGGCTTACGATGCCGGATATCCCCTATCAGGGTGCCGCCTGCATGACCATGGGAATCGAACGTGACGTCTGCAAAGGAGTATATTGGATCAATATGAAAGCCGAAGGGCCATACGGGGCTGTTGTGGCACATACTAATTTCATTCCGAGGGAACAATACGGGGAGCATATCGTCTATTTCAGCTTCATATTTCAGCGGTCCTGTTCCAGCACGGCTTGACCAGAAAATGAGAGAAGATTTCTGTTCACGGTTTGGTCTTCAGGAACAGGAGATCCACTGGAGCCGGATAACCGTTGACCCTTGGGCCGGACCAATCTACACAACCGGTTATCGCTCGCAGATTCCCGCTTACGAAAAACATGGCATCTATCTCGCCGGGATGTTTTCCGAGGATAACTATCCTGAAAGAAGCATGGAGGGTTCAGTTAGGGCGGGCAATCGGATTGCCAAGTATATTAGGGAGAAAGTAGATTGACGGTAGTACCCGAAGTAACTGCGATTATTCCGGTATTTAATGACCGGTCTGCACTCGAACGTGCAATTCCGGAATCCCTTAAAGTACTCTCCAACATTACGGAAAATTTCGAGGTGATAGTAGCTGAAGATGGAAGTACCGATGGAAGTGCGGATCTGGTCCGGGAGTACGAAACAAAATCAACTCACGTGAAACTCCTCCATTGCAATAAACGTCAGGGGCGAGGAAAAGCACTCAACCGGGCAATAAGACAAGCACAAGGCTCTATCGTCTGTTACTATGATGTTGATCTTGCGACCGATATGCAGCACCTCCCGGAGCTCATTGATGGAATACGTAAAGGTGCTGATATTTCCACGGGGTCCCGTCTCCTCCCGGAAAGCGATATACGAAGAACCGAGGGCCGTGAAATTGCAAGCCGATCGTACAATTTCCTTGTCCGGTTTGTCCTTGGCAGCAAGCTCTACGATCACCAGTGCGGATTCAAGGCGTTTAACAGGACAAAAATCCTCCTTGTTCTTCCTACGATACGGTCGAACCACTGGTTCTGGGATACCGAACTCCTTGTTCGAGCACAGCGGAAAGGGTATACAATCACGGAGTTTCCCGTCAGGTGGCGGGCTGGTAGAGGAACAACCGTTAGGATAAAGGATATATTCGAGATGGGATTATCCATCCTGCGTCTTTGGTGGCAGATTCATGTACCGAAAAATTAGTGCGTTCCTGATCCCCAGTCTGATCGCTGTCGGGATTATGGCATATATGCTTTACCGGGTCCGGAGTGACCTGCTCACCGCGCTCCAGCACCTCATTCCGATCTATCTGGGAATAGCCGTAATAGTCTGCCTTAGCGCATGGTGGTTGCGCGGATGGCGGTACAACCGGATCCTTATCGGCCTTAATTACCGGGCCGGTGTCACCTTCTCGATGGCATGCGTCTTTGTAAGCCAAACATACAATTTCGTTGTCCCAGCACGACTGGGAGATTTTGTCAGGATCCCCATCCTGAATCACGAATACAAGATAACAATCTCGGAGGGATTATCCTCGATCATAGTTGAACGGGTCTTTGATATCATTGCCATTGCCCTGCTTGGAGCGGCCTCCCTTTTATTCCTCCCCAATCTCCCAAAGGATCTCAAGATATACGTCATTATCCTCATTTGCATCCTTGCTACCGGATTTGCTTTCTTTGCCTTCCTGATATTTGTCGGAAGACTCACCACGACGAATAAGTATGTGAAGTGGATCCTGACCGTACTCGATGAGATCAGGAGAGCATCACTTTCCCTGCGCTCACTTTTTACTATCGGCATCTCATCCATCGTTATCTGGATCATCGATATCCTTGTCACTTGCTCGGTAGCGATGATGTTTGAGCAACAGATCCCGTTCGTAGTTATTGTTCTTGCGGTCGTTTTGGGTAATCTAGTAAAAGCGGTTCCAATAACACCAGGTGGAATCGGACCTTATGAATTTATCATGGCGACTACCTTTTACGAGATCGCCGGAATCGCCTGGGTTGAAGCGCTCCTGATTGCCACAATAGATGATCTGATCAAGAATTTGGTCACACTTGCCGGGGGAGTAGTTTCAATCTACTATCTTGGTGACTGGGTGATCCCGACTATTAAAGCGGCAATTTCCTCGAAATTGGTGGGAGGAAAAAAATCTGACACCTGATTTCCAGATTATATCAGTCGCAAGCTGGCTGCTGGTTATAACCTTTTTACAGCTTGCGCTCTATCCCTCCCTGAAAAAATGTCTGAAACAATATGCGTTCCCAACCTCTTTTGCTGCATCACTCCTTATCTTTACAATCCTTACCTGGTATTGTGGTCTCGTTGCTCTTCCTGTACAGCTCGGGCTTGTACCTTTTATCCTGCTTTTTGGATATCACGCGTACCGGCGTGATTACACATGGAACGAATTGAAGAAAGAGTGGCGTTGGGAACTCATTTTCCTGATCTTTTTCTTCTTAATGCTCACGGTCAGATTTGTCAACCCGACGATCTCCTATGCAGAGAAGTTCATGGACCACGCGTTTCTTGCATCCATAATGCGAAGCCCGGTCGTGCCGCCGCTTGACCCTTGGTTTGCCGGGGGCACCATGGATGTGTATTATTATCTGGGGTACTGGATTTTTGGCGGTCTTGGCATCGTAAGCGGGGTTTCCTCAAACATTGCGTTTAATCTATCCCTGCCGACAGTCCTTGGTGTTGCGGCTGTAACGGTCTATGCAATCGGTACCCTGCTGCTCGACCGGTTCCGCTGGCTGCCGCTGCTTCTCTTCTTTATACCCAACCCTTCGTTTTTTTACCAGCTCATACTCGGAAACGGGCTCAATTCCGCGCTCTGGAATAGTACCCGCACAATCACCAATACCATAAACGAATATCCACTCTTCTCATTTACCTGGGGAGATCTCCACGCCCACGTTATCTCGATTTTTAACCAGACATTGTTGATCTTCCTGCTCATCTACCTGTACAAATACTGGGAGTCTCTCGAGGCCCGAAGTAAATGGCTGGTCTGTGGTCTTGCTGCACTCAGCCTTGGTTCCATGCCTTTGATCAACACATGGGACGTTCTTATCTACGCCCCGATTACGGTCGTCGTTGCCGTGTTAATCATCCTGCGAAGCTGGAAAAACGGTCAAGGAATTTCATCATGGGGCCACCTTATCGCGATTCCTCCTCTTTCCATTCTGATTTACCTTCCCTTTTACGTGATGCTCAAAACGAGTACCGGTGGTATTGGGATTGTAAAAACGCCATCCGATCCCTTCCAGTTCCTGCTTGCTAACGGCTGGTTTATCGCTATTTTCCTGTTGCTTCTCATAAAAGATATCCGGGAGCGACCGTACCTTTTGCTTGTTGCGGTCCCCTTTATCATTACCGGGTATTTTGCGGCTGCAATTGCTACCGTCCCTCTTATCTATTTCATCGCAAAAAAGAAGCACAGCATTCCCGATCTTCTCGCTATATTCGGGCTTTTGATCCTTATTTCTGTGGAACTGTTTTATCTTAAGGACAATATGGGAGATACGTATTTCCGGATGAACACCGTCTTCAAGTGTTACCTGCCCGCATGGATCATCCTCGGTATCAGCTCTTTTACAATGGTGGGGATACGGTTTACTAAACCAAATCGTATTCCCGTCATTCCTGCCAAAAAAAGTGCTGTACTTGCCGTCCTTATTGTGGGTTTTCTCTTTATCGTACCTTTTATCGTTCCTCTTGATCTTAACTATGGGGGCCGGACGCTTGATGGGCTTGCATATCTGGATACAACACATCCGGGTGATGCCGGTGGAGTCGCATACCTCAGGAACCTGACTGGGGATGAACACATTGTCGAAGCTGTGGGAGGAGACTATACCTATTATTCCCGGATCTCGTCGTTCACCGGGATCCCCACAATCCTTGGTGAGCCATTCCACGAGTATATGTGGCGGGGGGATACCACAGGCTGGTACGGCGCCCGGCCTGCAGATGTCAAGTCAATCTATGAAAATCCAGATCAGACAGTTTCCCTTATGAAAAAATACAATGCCACTCTTCTCTACGTAGGTGATTTAGAGAGGGAGACATATAATGTAAGCCTCCCTGCAACCGGGCTTGAACAGGTGTACTCCGGGCAGGGCACCACCATCTACCGCATTGCAGAGTGATGCGCGCAAACTGTCCATGGATCTGTGAGATACCCAGCCTTGTTGATATCTTTACTGCTCACAAACCTTTATTTCTCCTCTTGATGAAATGATATGGCTGCATCACTGCTGACTGATGAGTAATGAAGGGGCAAACTGGCTCCTGAATGAGGTGAGTTATGGCAAAAGGATACGTAAAAACCGAGGCTCCTGAGGAGCTCCAGAACAAGGCGCTTGAAGCCCTTGAAGTTGCAAGAGACACCGGGAAGATCAAAAAAGGTTCAAACGAGGCAACAAAAGCCATAGAGCGCAGCGCCGCACTGCTTGTTTTAATTGGATCTGACGTTGAACCCGCAGAGATCGTTATGCATCTGGCTCCCTTATGCGATGAGAAAAAGATCCCCTACATCTTCATAAACAAACAAAACGATATCGGTGCCGCCAGCGGCCTTGACGTCGGTTCTGCTGCTGCAGCAATTGTCAAGCCCGGCAAGGCAAAAGAAGTGATCGAGGATCTCGCAAAGCAGCTGGTTGCATTAAAGGCATAAGGGGCGATCATGGCTGACGACGCAACGCCCGCAGAAGTCATTGAGGTTGTCGGTTCCACCGGTATGCACGGGGAAGCGATGCAAGTCAAGTGCCGGATCCTTGATGGCAATAACAAAGGACGCATTATCACCCGCAATACGGTCGGACCAATCCGGGAAGGAGATATTATCATGCTCCTTGAGACCGAACGCGAGGCAAAGAAACTATCGAGGCGGTGAACCAGATGGTTGAACAGCATATCTGCAGTTTTTGCGGTACACAACTCGAGCCGGGCACCGGCAAGATGTTTATCAAAAAAGATGGCACGATCTTTTATTTCTGCAGCACCAAGTGCCAGAATAACCACAAACTGGGCAGGGTTCCCCGCCGGGTTGAGTGGACGGCTGCAGGGCAGAAGAGTTCGAACAAGGAGTGATCTCCCGTATGGACCGTACCTTCGTGATGATCAAGCCTGACGGTGTCCAGCGCGGTCTTGTTGGCGAGATCGTTTCCCGGCTCGAGAGAAAGGGCCTCAAACTGGTGGCAGCCCGTATCGAGGTGCTGCCCGAGACAAGGGTCACCGAACAGTACCGGGAACATCTTTCGAAGGCATTCTTCCCATCCCTGAAAACTTATATTATGGGAGGCCCCTGCTTTCTGATGATCTGGGAAGGCAGGAATGCTGTCGCGATCGTCCGTAAGTTAATCGGCGCAACAAACCCGCAGGAAGCAGCACCCGGAACGATCAGGGGTGATTTCGGAATCGATATCGGCAGGAACGTGATCCACGCCTCCGATTCCCCGGAGAGTGCCACTAGGGAGATTGGTATTCATTTCAAACCTACTGAACAATTCGCATATACCCGGATTGATGAATCCATGTTATATGAATACTAGTCTCTTTTTACCGTAATCTCTATTATCGATAAGAACTGTTTTTTCTTCATGGCCAGCGACTTGCTCAGTTTCTCCTTGCTAAGCCTTTCTTCCATTATTATCATTGTAAATCCTCTGGGAGCAACTCTAACCTATATTGCCCTTACGGAGAAACTTGAAAAGCCGTTAAAAGAGCAGATTGTCAGGGATGCCTGCACCTTCGCGCTTGTCATCCTCATTGTTGCGGGGATTGCCGGGACAGTGATCCTTCAGATCCTAGGGATCACTCTTGAAGCATTTCGGATCGCCGGGGGCATCCTCCTTTTTGGGATCGGTATGGAGATGGTCTACGCAAAGACTTCACGAACCAAGCTTACAGCCACCGAGAAATATGAATCGCGGGACAACGAAGATGTTGCGGTTATGCCGCTCGCCATCCCCATGATTGCTGGCCCCGGGGCGATTACCACTACAATCGTGCTTACCAATGAGGCCTCAGGAATGTCCACAATTGCATGGCTTGTAATTTTTGTATCGATTTGCATAGCGATCGTGATCACCTATTTTATGATGATGTACGCTGATTATATCATACGCAAAATCGGCCAGCGGCAGTACCGGGTTATCAACCGGTTGATGGGGATATTGCTTATTGCCATTGCTGTTCAGTTTGTAATTACGGGGATAAAAATTGCGTTTCCGCTGATGGGAGGGTCATAATGGCTGATTGGGACATAGCGACAGTTGGTGTGATACTCGTCGGTTGCAGTATAGTCGCGGCGGGACTTATCTTGGCCGCTGCGCTACTCGGTGTTCTCCATTCCATGGTTCGGTTTCTCCTGCTCACGGCAATCGTACTCGTCGTTATGGGTGCTGTGATAATCCTGTATGTCGACAGGAAAAGCGGGCAGGACGCCAAAATTTAGTTTTGGGTGACCGATGCGATGCTGCAGCGCCCAGATCAGTGGCGTATGGGAATCACCGGAACAGACCCTTGAAAAAACTGAAGAAATTGTGTATGATGCCGCCCAATCCGGGGCCGCACTTATCTCTTTTCCCGAACAATTTTCAACCTGCTGGGATCCGGTTTCGATAAAAAATATTGAAGACATTACTGGAACGATAGTAACCTCGCTTCAAAGAATGGCAAAAAAGAACTCGATTGCAGTAGTAGGATCCTTTCGCGAAGCGTTCGTTCCCAAACCGCGGAACACCGCCATTGCCATCGGTCGCAACGGTGAGATTCTTGCCGCGTACGCGAAGATCCACCTTTTCAGACCTGAACATGAAGACTTGGCATTTACCCCGGGCACCGGGCTTGCGACTTTTACTGTCGAAGGTGTGCGCTTTGGCCTTGCAATCTGTTACGATCTCCGTTTCCCGGAGATTTTCCGGTTGTACCGGAAGAAAGGCGTACACGCAGTTATTATCCCTGCGGCTTGGCCGGAGAGCCGGCTTCGCTTCTGGGAACTCTTTATCCAGTCCCGGGCGGCGGAGAACCAGATGTATGTCGCTGGTGTAAACGCCACCGGCACAAATCCGGTCGACCAGTACTCCGGAGCGTCTATGACCGCTGACCCCCTCGGAATGATTATTGCCAGAGCAGGTAAAGATACCGAACTTTTATATTACGAGATCGATCCCGATATGGTAGAACTTCTCCGTCGGGACTTTCCTGTTGAAAATGACCGAAAGGACTCTCTGTACATCTCCCTCCTGGAATAGGTCAGGAATGACATTTCACTTTTAACGCTTGCCTATATGTACCCGGAAAACCAATAGATGAACATGTACCATCTCGTGTGCGTTCACTGCGGTACGACGTATCCCGCTGACGAGATCCTCTATAACTGTAAAAAATGCGGCCACCTGCTCGCGGTGAAATATCCCCTCGATACAATTAACGTAAAGCGTGCAACCTGGGATGCCCGACCGCTCTCAGTCTGGCGCTATAAGGAGATTCTGCCGGTTCATATCGAGCCGGTATCCCTGTGCGAAGGGGGTACTCCACTCTATCACTTAAAACGCCTCGGGGACGAGATGGGCCTTAAGTATCTCTATGCCAAGCATGAAGGCATGAATCCCTCGGGTTCTTTTAAGGACCGCGGGATGACGGTGGGTGTCTCGATGGCACTCCAGCTCAATAAGAAAAGCGTTGCCTGCGCAAGCACGGGGAATACTTCAGCAAGCCTCGCGGTATATGCAGCAAAGGCCGGAATACCTGCGGTAGTACTCCTTCCGGCGGGTCACGTGGCGCTTGGCAAGGTGGCACAAGCCCTGATGCACGGTGCAAAAGTCATTTCAATCCGGGGGAATTTCGATCGTGCGCTTGAGATGGTTCACGATCTCTGCCTTACACACGGGTTATATCTCTTGAACTCTATTAACCCCTACCGGCTGGAAGGCCAGAAAACGATCGGGTTTGAGGCTATCGACCAGATGGGAAGTGTCCCCGACCGTTTTGTTCTCCCGGTAGGAAATGCGGGCAACATCTCCGCAGTCTATAAAGGGCTGCTGGAACTCGAAGCGCTTGGTTTCATCGACCGGCTGCCAAAAATGACCGGCATTCAGGCTGCCGGCGCAAGCCCTATAGTCAGAGCAGTAAAAGAAAACCTACCATCCGTCTTGACCGAAGAGCATCCTGAGACTATCGCATCGGCGATCCGGATCGGTGCCCCAGTGAACGCCGAGAAAGCGCTGGTAGCGATCCGAAAGACCGGCGGAACCGCAGAATCAGTAACCGATGAGGAGATCCTTGCGATGCAGCGCGATCTTGCCCGCAAGGAAGGCATTGGTGTAGAGCCGGCATCTGCGGCTTCAGTAGCCGGTATCCGCAAGCTCTGCGAGATCGGAGCAATCGATCGCGATGAGAAGATCGTATGTGTAGTGACCGGCCACCTTTTAAAGGACCCGGATACGGTGATCAAACAATGCGAACCCCCTGTGGAAATCGACGCAGACCTGCCATCGCTGCTCTCTGCGCTGCATTTATAATTGCGTTCGTAGTGGCTCCTTCAGCCTTGGCACTTAATGCCACCTACTTGGTGCTGCCCAACGCTACCTCATATGCCGCTCAGGTTGACGTCGCGGATTCATCAAACTACCAATTTGCCAATACCGATCTGGTGGGTGAGAATATCCCCGTCACCGTCACCAATGTTACTCTGATTGCAGAGAACGGCACGGCGGTGGATTTTAACTGGAGTACCCAGTGGAATGCCCCCTCAGTAATAACGTTCGCTAAGGGCAACTATACCATCTCTTACATTGCTCCTCTCCAAGACAATCAGATCCAAGGTTCATTCTTTTCCCCTTACAACGTGACCGTGACCCTGCCCGGCGAGTACGATGTGCGTAACCCACTTCTTGCCGGATTAAGTCCCGGAGCCAACGTTACCCGGTTTCCGGATAATTCCACGCAGGTAACGTGGAATGATGCAATGTCGTTCAACCTCCGGTTCTACGATCAGGCCCGGGAAGATCTCCTTTACCTTTTTGCGGAGTTCATGATCATCCTCGCTATAATCCTGCTGATGCCATTCTTGTTGATAAAAAAACCTCCGGAATAAGAACGGAATCATAACCAATATACGTTCAGTTTTTCTTTGGTAACACGGTTCGGCGATTTTTTCGCGGAGTCTGACAATTTACCTGAACAAAAACGGGAAGACTTAAAACAATGGTCTTCCAGCTCAGGAATGATGAGACGGGTTACCGCGGTAGCAACCGGTACAGTTCAGGGTGTGGGGTACCGGCAATATGTATCGGACTGCGCTCACCGGCTTGGCCTGCACGGTTCGGTACAGAACATGCGCGATGGTTCTGTTTACATAATAGCCGAAGGGTCTCCTACGGCACTTGATGATTTCATCAGGACTGTGTGGGCCCGGGCTGATAAGGTAATCCGTGTCGAAGAGCTGCAGATAGCAGAGGGTGAAGCTACCGGAGAGTTCAAAGGATTCTGGGTGAAGTGGTAAAAGCAGCTGAGCCCCTTAAGTAGTCTTGAATTTTCAATGTCGTGGAGAACAAGGTCCGACAAAAAAAGGGAAATTACTGCAGCCCGAATGACTTCAAGGTCACATCATTATTCACTGCGCCGACATGATAGACGCTCCCATCGGAGAGCTCATTGATGACAACTTCTGCCGGCGAGAAGAGGGAGGTATCGATCTTGTAGAAGTCATTCCCTGCTTCCTTGAATATATCGTTGAACGGCTTGCCGTAGCCTTTGGACTTGCTGCTCGGGATCTTTTCGAGATAATCTTTGATCTCCGGGGCATTCATCGTGAGCTGGATCTGGCCGTGATAGATAGTCGCATCGTTGGTAACTCCCATCGCGCGTTTTGCTCCCCTGACCGGCGGAATCGGCGCCGTTCCGATCGCAGAGGTTATCTTCCTTGTGTCAAACCCGAGTTCGTTTAACTTGTAGATCGCAGTCTCCACGCAGCGCCCCGACACCTGGATCGATCCGACAATCGACGAAGTAGGTGCGACCACTGCACAGGTATTTG
Source organism: uncultured Methanoregulaceae archaeon (assembly GCA_963737635.1). Taxonomy (GTDB): domain Archaea; phylum Halobacteriota; class Methanomicrobia; order Methanomicrobiales; family Methanospirillaceae; genus Methanoregula. The sequence goes on along the minus strand of CAVTTL010000001.1, from coordinate 1,421,160 downwards.
CCACATCGACATGGCATTCCTCGGCAATCTTTTCCATAACCTCACCGTTTGGCAGGTGATCGGACTCAAGACAGATCACTGCGCAGTCATAGTCGTCCTCATAGTCGATCACTTCAAACGTGTGTTTCGGCTTGAGGGAGAGCGCCCGGGCCGGGCCGCTGCCCATCGCAAAGTAATTTCCCACCTTAACGGTCCAACCAGCCTTCTGGGCCCCAAGACAGGCAATCGAGGGAAAATCGGTATTCACATCGATGAAAGGCTGGGGGAATTCTTTTATTTGTCCCATCCTGAAGTTAACCTCTCCCAGACCGCCCATGCAGATCTCGGTAAATGCGCGTCCCGCTGCGTACCCACCCCGGGTACTTACACCACAATCGACGATACGTGCGCCATTATCGAGCTCATGGTATGCTGCATTGAACTCCTCAGCCAGATCGGCGAGGTTGTCGAATATTTCAAGTGCCAGTTCGTTAACACTTAACATAGAAAAACCCCTGTATCATAAGAAGAGGGTACGCAAATAGATAAGATTTTTGAAAATATTCTGTCGACCTTATAAAAGATATTCAAGCACCTTGGCCGGTTCGTACCGGAGCGTGATCACCCGGGTCCTGCCTTTACCGTCGCGGTACTGGAGATTAACCAGCCTCATCGCATCCATCTTTTTGACGATCTCGTAAAAGCGAGTGTACCCGATGGGCACCTGCTCCTTTATGGATTTATAGACATCCCCGGCGTTCATTTCGGCTCCCGTAGCACTTGCCGTTGCAAGTGCCCCGAGGATCTTACGCTCCTCTTCCTTGAGGGTTCTCACCGTATATTCGAGGTGAAGGTACTTTGAAACTGCATACGCGCCACAGATATCCTCGCGTTCGATACTTCTCCGTGCGGCTCGTTCCGCATTGAGTGCTGCCCGTTTGAGGAGATCGATACCCACCCTCAGGTCGCCGCTTTTCTGGGTCTGTTCGACTACGAGATCCAGCATCTCATCACTTAAGACCCCATTAAAGAAACCCTGCATCGCCCGGGCTTTCATTATATCCTGCACTTCTGCATTCCCGTACGGAGGGAAATAGATCTCTGTAGGCCTGAAAACCGATGCGACCCTAGCATCTACCGCACGAGAAAGATCAACATCCGGGTCGCTGACAATTACAACAACACCGATGCGGACACCCTCATATGACTCGTGAGCCCGCAGAAGTGTGTAAAGTACTTTGTTGAGTTCATTTTCGTAGAGGAGATAATTGGCGTCGTCAAGTGCCACAAGCAGAACATACTCCTCTTTCTGAAGGATACGGGCAACCGCGTCAAAAACCTGTTTAAACGAAGTCCCCGAAGAAGGCGGAAGATGGCCGGAGAGTTTCCGGTAGATCTGGGAGAGAATAGCAAACTTGGTGTTATCGATCTGGCAATTAACAAGTACCGGCACTAGTTTTTTCGTCGTCTCTTCTATCTCCTGGAAGAGTTTTTTAATACTTGTCGTTTTGCCGGAACCGGGCAAACCCTTGCAGATGGTGTTAAGGGGTCTTCCCCCCCGGAGACCGGGGCGGATCTGGAAAGCGAGTTCGCGCATCTGGGTGTCACGGAACTCAAACTGTTCAGGGAGGTAATCGATCTCAAATACATCAGGATCCCGGAACAACGACTCGTCCCACATCAGCAGGTTCTTTTTCATCGTGTAGTACTCCATCTACGTGGCAAATGATAACAGCTCTGGTGATCGGTATAGGGTAAACAATGTAAGCACCTCCCTCTCAACATGAGTCACATCTTCTGCCCTTCTGAACCCATTATAATGATCCTTTTCGGTCACAGTTGCAGCTGAAAAGACCAGCTAATCTCAAATACCCATGCTCAAACTTTCAAAACTACCTCAAAAAAGAATATGCGGCGATGCTTACACGGGTGGACTTGTGTCATGCCCGCTCACATAACAAAATGGATCTTCCCCGAAAAAGTTCCCGCTCCGTGCGTACGCCCGCACCCGGCACCCTCCACCGCAGAGCCGAAGATACCTGCAATCCTCGCATTTGCCAGTTACCGCGGGGGGTCTTGTACGGAACCGGGCAAGTACCAGACTGGTATTATCGTTCCAGAGTTCTGAAAAACGCCGGCTGCGGACGTTACCGATAAGGAACGCGGGAGAGCGGGCAAACTGGCAGGGATACACATTCCCCCGGGGATCGACGTTTGCCACCCGATCTCCGGCACTGCACCCCCCATTAAGCGATTCAAGGAGATCCCAGGCATCAGAAAGATCCGGCGATTCATCGTGTTCCATGGAATGCAGAAGATGGATACAATCCTGCGGTGCATCGACCGTTAAAAACTCCATCTCCTCAGCCGGGATCGCCTGTGCCTTCCGGTAGAGAAGGGTAAGGGCTCGCATCACGTTAAGCGCCGTAAGTTGGAGTCGGTCATAGGCATCGCTCGCCCTTCCGCAGGGAACAAGCCAGTACAGGCAGAACCGTGAGGCCCCTATCTTCCTTGCAAGATCGATTAAGGAGCCAAGATCGTCCTGATTCTCTTTTGTCAGGGTTACCCGGACCCCGCACCGCACCCCGGCCTCTTGGCAGCACGCGAATGCTGCAATAGCCCGGTCAAAGGCCCCCGGGGAATTTCGGAAACGGTCGTGAATTAATGCCGTTGCCCCGTCAAGCGAGATTCCCGCATACTCGATCCCGCATGCTTTAATTTTTTGTGCAACATCAGCAGTAATGAGAGAACCGTTGGTGCTTAGCGCAGTCTTGATCCGTTTGCTCCTGCAATAATCCGCCAGTTCCCACAGGTCGGCGCGAAGGAGGGGTTCACCGCCGGTGAAAATGACTAGTGGGACGCCGGACACCGCCAGATCGTCAATGAATGCCAATGCTTCGGCGGTCGTCAGTTCTTCCCCGGTCGGGCTCCCCGGTTCCGACCGGCTGTAACAGTGGGTGCAGGAAAGATTGCAACGATCGGTGAGATTCCAGAAAACGACCGGCCTGCGCATTCCGGAGAATGCGAGGTACCTGCCGGGGACTTCCTCTTTTCCGTGACGGTGTTTCATCACAGCACTTACAGTCCCCTTTCCATGGAGACACTGGGTTATACGGTTCACTTGCCACCCCTATTCTCCCGGATGCGGACATTCGGGACGCGTTTGAACTCAACGGTACTGAAAAGGATGAGATAATCAGACAGACCTGTTTCCTTCGCTATCTTTCGGACCTCATCCCGAACTTCCTTACGCGAGAAACCGTGGTGCACCGTATAGAGGGAATACTCCCAGCGGCCGGGTACAGGCTTTCGCTCGTAGCAGTGGGTGACGGCGGAAAAAGATGCCAGTAGTCTGCCGGTTTCACCGGCAGACTTTCCATTGCAGTCCCATGCAACAAGGGCATTTGCGGTGATGCCAGAGCTGTCGCTGGTTGATGCGTGCACGGAACCGCCGGATGATACCGGCACCCCGCAGACCCTCTAGCCTTCCCAGAACTTCTTCTCCAGTCATCCCAAGCCGTTTACCTATCTCCTCAAAAGGTTCGGGAACGAGCGGTAGCCCGTTTTCGAGTTCGGCAAGGATCTGCAGGTCACGCTGGTCCATCTGATCCTCCCCGGTGATTTGTGGCAAGCGGGAACCGGACATCGATTTTGATCTTCCGAATGGTTGGCAGATTGAGGATATCATCCTCGGCAAACCCTGTCTGGAGGAGCATTTCATCAAGGATCTTACGAAGTGCCTCTTCATCTTTTGCTGATAGCGTGAACCAGAGAGAATACCGGTGGTTCCGCCGGAAATTATGTGACACTTCCGGATACCGGCTGATGAAGTCTGCCACTTCCCGGATCCTCTCTTCGGGGATAGGAAGTGCCACCAGCGTCGCGGCGGTAAGGCCAAGCGGCCCGGACTCGATGATGGGCGAGATACCCCGGACGATCCCGGCGCGGCAAAGCTGGCCCAGCCGTTCGAGCAGTTCCGATTCCGGAATGCCAAGCCGGGACGCGATCGCTGCCCACGGGCGGGGAACACACGGAATATCCTGCTGGACAGCATTGAGAATATCGAGATCGAGGGTATCGGCATGCGTTGCATCGTTCATGAAGTACCTCTTCGTTCATACCGGCACCACGGGTCCTCGGCACAGAGCTCTCCCGTGGCAGTCGCAGGTCGTTCGAGGCCATCGCACCAGCGAGGAGAGAAAGCCTCCGCTCCCCGGTAAGCCCGGGCCCTGCAGCCGCCACAGGAGAGCTTGTAGGAACACCGTCCGCATTTTCCCGTCAGCAGGTCCGGGTCCCGGAGCGCATGGAAAAGCGGAGCGTCATGCCAGATCGCGGCAAACGACTTCGTCCGCACATTACCTGCACTCACTGGCAGGTAAGGACATGGCGTAACATCGCCGTTTGCATAGATGCGGCAGTACCTGATCCCGGCAATACACCCCCTCCCCCATGCCGGGTTGCTGATCCCAAGATCCTCGGCGATCCTGCGAAACTGGGGGGCGCAGGTCGGACGGAGGTTCACATCACTATTCCCGTACTTCACAAGCACCTCCCGGATTACCTCCTCATACTCCCCCGCATTCACCGACCCTGCCCCGTACGCCCGCCCGGTCGGAATGGGAAAAAAGATCTGGTAATCCCGAACACCTAAATCCTTCCCGAGTTCTACGACGGATTCTATTTCCCCGGAAGAAGGCTGCATGACCGTCATGTTGATCTGGACACCCATTCCTTCATCACGGCAGTTTCGTATCGCGGCAATGGCTTTCTCCCACGCACCGCTGACACCCCGAAATGAATCGTGGACCGCCGGATTTGCAGAGTCGATGCTGACAGCCGCTGCACGGACCCCTGCTTCCCGGAGTTGCGCTGCCATCTTCCGGTCAAGGAAATACCCGCTGGTGCCCATCACCATCCGGAGCCCTCTATCCGTTCCATACCGTGCTATAGTACAGAGATCATCACGCATCAGGGGCTCACCTCCACTCAGCACAACCACCGGCGTCCCGGTCAGCCGGATCTGGTCAATGACAGCGTATGCTTCCTGCGTGGAAAGCACATCGGCTGCTTCTTGACCGGCATCTACGTAGCAGTGTGGACACTTCAGGGGGCATTGCAGTGTAATGTTCCACGAGATGATCCGCGGCGCACCTGCGGCACCGTTCAAAGATTCAGCCCCTTTCCCACCCTCTGCCCGAGTTCCTTATCAGCCTTAGTGAGGTTATCCACCATCCGTTTTTGGATCTCCTTGTTTGCATGTCCCAATGAATCGACAATATTGTCTACTAGATGATCCTGTTCGGTCTTTGACAATGAACGATACCGCTCCCCGGGCTGCTGGAAGTCATTTGCCTTTGCAATCTTTTCCCTGACAAAACTCCCGGCAAATGGGCGTCCCCCATAAATCGGCTCACCGGACTGCTGGGGTTCCCCGCCCCCAAGGCTGTTTGGCTCGAAGTTGACGGTGCCGGTATGGCCGGCGCCGGACTGCATGAACCCGTCGCGCTGGTTACTGTTCACTTCGACCTTTGGGCTGTTGATGGGGATCTGGAGATAATTGGGGCCGAGACGATGCCGCTGGGTATCAGCATAGGAAAAAAGCCGGCCCTGGAGGAGCTTATCAGCTGACGGTTCAACGCCCGGAACAAGGGAAGCAGGGCAGAACGCGGCCTGCTCGGTCTCGGAAAAGAAGTTTTCCGGGTTCCTGTCAAGCACCATCTTTCCCACCTTCATGAGGGGATACCTGTCCTCGGGCCATGTCTTGGTTGCATCGAGAGGATCGAAGTCGAGCCTGGACTCATCCTCGAATTCCATGAGCTGGACGTTCAGCTCGAACTCAGCGGTCTTTCCCGATGCGATCCATTCGTGCAAGTCCCGGGTGGCAATGTCCGGATCCTCTCCGGCAAGTTTTGTTGCCTCGTGCCGGTCGATGGTCTCGATACCGGCAGACCGGTTTCCAGTGGAATTTCACGAACCGGCCCGTTCCCTTCATATTCACCCAGATATAGGTGTTGACGCCAAATCCCTCCATCTTCCGGTAGCTCTTGACCGTACCCCGGTCAGAGAAGAGCCAAGTCATCATATGAGTGGACTCCGGGTGCAGGGATATGAAGTCCCAGAACCTGCTGTTGGCTGATGAACTCGTGGGATAACCGGTATCCGGGGCTGGCTTGAATGCATGTACCATATCGGGGAATTTGATCGCGTCACGGATGAAAAAGACCGGCAGGTTGTTTCCTACGAGATCGTAATTGCCATCCTCTGTGTAGAACTTTGTGGCAAATCCCCGGGGATCCCGTGCCGTGTCTGCGGAACCCCGTGCCCCGACAACGGTCGAGAACCGCACAAAGACCGGTGTCTTCTTCTGCGGATCCTGCAGAAACTTCGCTTTGGTATACTCTGCCATGCTCTTGTATACCTGGAAATACCCGTGGGCGCCGGCACCCTTGGCATGCACGACGCGTTCGGGGATCCGTTCCCGATCAAAGTGCGCCAGTTTTTCAATAAAGTGGACGTCCTGCAGAAGGACCGGCCCACGCTGCCCGGCAGTGAGCGAGCTCTGGTTGTCGGCTACCGGGACACCCTGATCCGTGGTGAGGATTTTCTTGGCCATGGTCTGTTCACAATCTGGTAGATACGGCTCCCGTCTTATTAATGTAAGTATAATTACAGGCTCCCGTGTACACTGTTCCAGCAAAAAGACATTAATGAACAAGATTTAACCATTTCTTGGCAGATGATGAAAGTTACCCCATATGCTTTTAGTGGGGGTAACTATGTATTTCCGACCAAAATTTAGCCTTTTTAGCAAGCGCATTCGTCTTTTTAGAGGAGATCTATAGACCTACTTTCGCAGGTAATATGCAATCTAATAAAAGTGATTCCGATAAATGCCGCCCCGCGATCTGTGCAATGATTTATCGTAGGTGTATCAGCCCGGTCCACGTCACCAGTTTATTGATTCACCAGCTGGTACCGCTGTGCAATCGCCGTTAGCGTCTTAAATCCCTTATCCGTAATGATGTAATCTCCCCGCTCGTGACGTTGGAGAATCATGCCGGATTCCGTTAGCTTCTTGATGTGGAAGAGGAGGTTCCCGCCTTTCAGGCCGGTCAACTGGGAGATATCCGAGAATGTTCGGGTCCCGGATGTAAGCGACTTAACTATCTGGAACCGCTGGATGTTCGCCACCGGTTCAAGGAGGTCATTTACCACTATCTGATCAGGTATTTCCGCCACCAAATCCGAGGTATCGGGACTCTTCTGGTAGATGCCGAGTGTCTTCATTAATGCAACCTGTTTTTCGAAAAGTCTGCCAACCTCAGAAAAACAGGTATCACACTGATCGTACGGCCCCTTATTCCGGAGTGTTTTCATCCGCTCCCGGTACGACTGGATCAACTCGTCAGAGATATTTCCGTCTGTGATATGCTGGGCAGAATTCTCCAGGAACTCCATGAATACCCCGTAACAGGTCTTCCGCTTAGCACAATCCTCTACCATGCGGGCAGACAGATCGGCCTTCGCAGTACCAATCTGGTGATCTGCAAACACCCCGGCGTACTCTTTCTTAACGTCTCCAAGTATTACCTCCAGATGCTGCTGGTTCGCCTGCTCGATGAACCGCTTCAGATCCGTGCGCAGACCTGTGATCTCCGTCTTTAGCTCGCGAATCTCCGTCATTGCCCCCGGTACTGTTCCCATACTCTCCTCTCGTATTTGATTGGAATGCTTATGACCGTGAGGGTCATTTTTCTGTACCAAAAATGATTTGTATATTTTCATGACGCTCAAGTATATATTTGTAACATGAGCATCTGTGGATGGTGAAAAAAATGCCTACATGGAATTGTACAGGAACCGAAGTATCGATGGCAAAGGCTGAAGAATCTCTCAAAGCGATCAAGGGCGCATGTTTCGGGTGCGGAACCCACAATGCAGATTGCTCGATCGGCAAAGCAGCCGGCGAGATCTCCAGCATGATAAATAATGAGCCGTCGGTAAAGAATCAGATCCACGCACAGATTACCGGCGCACTCAAAGGCGCGAAGTTCCCAGTCAAAACTCCAAAAGACCTAATCTCGGCGTTCCCAGACGGTGCAAACACAACTTGCCAAGTTGGAGACCTGAAGATGACCGCAGGTGAGGCAGGAAAACTCCTGAAGGCATCAGATTTCCCGTTCAAGAGCGCAAAGGCTGTGGCTGACGTTATTGTCGAGCGGGCCGGGTTGTAATCTCTCGGACATAATCAATGAGCGGAGATTTTATTATGGCACAACTAACTGCAGAAATGAAAGAAGCGTTTGGCAAGATGAATATCTTCCCGGTTGCGACCGCATCAAAAGACGGTGAACCAAACGTTATTCCCATCAAAATGGTCGAACTCGTGAGCGACGATACCATCTGGATCACGGACAATTTCATGAACAAGTCGCTTGAAAATCTTAAGGTAAACCCGAAGATTGCGCTCTATATCTGGGGTCCTGAGATCAAGGGCTGCTTCCAGATCAAGGGTCATGCGACGGTCAAGACCAGCGGCAAGGATTTCGACGAAATGAAGGTAAAAATGAACAAAAAGAATCCGGCCGCGCCTGCACGTTCTCTCATTATCGTAAAGATCACCGATGTCTTCGAATGCCAGCCGGGTCCGAATGCCGGAAAGAAGCTTCTTTAAAGCATATGAGGAAAAACGAACATGACCATAATTGGTATTTCGGGATCTCCTGTCCCGAACAGCAATACTGATCGGGCACTACGCATTGCTCTTGACGCAGCCGGGGAGGAAACAGAGTTCATCAAATTATCCGATTACACCTACCAAGCGTGCAGGGCATGTCTTGGATGTGAAGAGACAAACGTCTGCATCCTTAAAGATGATGCTACAGCCCTGGCACAAAAAATCCGGTATGCCGATGCCCTTATTGTTGCCGCATATCCGCCTTACGGATATCTTGATGGACGGACGAAATCCTTCCTCGAAAGGTTATGGTGCCTGAGGCATAAACATGGGTTCTTGAGAGGTAAGCCCGGGGGAATCATCGTTACAAGTGCTCATCCTCCGGAAAATGCCGTGCTGTCCCCGTCGATGGAACATGCAATCTCTTCGGTAAAACATTTTATGATGACAGAAGGCATGGATGTTGTCGGTGCTGTCGGGGTTTTGGGAAATGTGCCCTGTGTCGTGTGCGGTCCCGGATTAGATTGCCCCCTGAGCGGGGTCATAAGGAAGTACGGGCCGGATGCCGTACGTGCCTCAATAAAAATCCAGCAGGTTGAGGACCAGAAAGATGTGATCGCAGCTTTAGTAGCCATGGGCACCGAAATTGGAAATCGTGTGAGGAAATCACGGTGCCGTTAACCTGGTAAGGGAACTATGACAAAAGTAATTGCTATTAATGGGAGTCCACGGAAGACGTGGAATACGGCAACTCTGCTTGAACATGCCCTTTCCGGAGCACGGTCCGCAGGTGCGGAAACTGAATTGATCCATCTCTACGATATTGACTTCAAGGGATGCGCAAGCTGCTTTGCCTGCAAGCTCAGGGGCGGGAAGAGTTACGGGAAATGTGCAAGACAGGATGGGCTGACCCCCCTCCTCGACAGGATACACGATGCGGACGCCCTCATCCTCGGATCGCCGATATATTTCGGGACCGTGACAGGGGAGATGCGTTGTTTCATGGAACGGCTCCTCTTCCCATACCTTGCCTACACAAAAATCCCGTCATCTCTCTTCGGGAGGAAGATCCGAACCGCGTTCATTTACACGATGAATCTCTCGGAACAGCATATGAAGGATTATCAGTACACTGTCCACACCAATGAGAACGAAGCCCACCTCACTCGCACGTTCGGGCACTCCGAATCTCTCTTCTCCTTCGAGACACTCCAGTTCAAGGACTATACGAAGGTCGTCTTCGACTATGCCGATCCTGAAGTGCGGAAGGAACGGCGTAGGAAGATATTCCCGAAAGAGTGCAAAAAAGCGTACCGAGCTCGGGAGCCGGTTGGTGCAAAAGGAAGCATAATTTTTTCAGCCGGTATCTCTTTTTGTCCTATCCTTTACTCGGGTTTTGTCAAGTTGCCGGCAGTTCCGAATTTAACAATCCGAAGACTTGACAGAACTCAAAGCCCCATTTTACGATAAGTTTTATATAGTATAAAGATTAAAAATATTTAAACATTCCGTGGCAAGTGATGAAAGTTACCCCCACTGATTCATGATGATGCAGGGGACTGATGCCACATTTGCTTTAAAGAATCAATCGAATTGGAATTCCTGCCCCGTTGTTCTTCGGATAGTTTAGACAAATCTGGTTTCCGGTTTTAAGAGATCTCATTCCAAGCCAGGCACTATCGTTTCACAATATATATGGTGTTACAATGAGAGAACGATCCGGACAATTAAACCGATGTGAACCCGCACAGAAAGAATGCGCCTAAAGGAATCCCATGCGTCTCACTATACCGAACTGGAAATCACGAACCGGTCTTGTACTCATTCTGCTCATTTTTATGGCAGTTGCCCTTTTTCTCCGGCTCATTCCTGCATTGTTTATCAAGGATACCGGTTTTTTGTATACCTTTGACACGGACGGTTGGTATACCCTGCGCCAAATCGAAGTAATGGTGCACCATTTCCCTCAGTACAACTGGTATGACCCGATGACTGCCTATCCGACTGGGAAATTTATCGACTGGGGGCCGCTATATCCCTTTACCGTTGCAGTCCTCTGCCTGATCACCGGGGCCACTTCGCATGCTTCCATCGTTTCTGTGGCCGGTTTTGTCTCACCGATCATGGCTGCCCTCATGGTCCCGGTTATGTACTACACGGGAAAAACGATCCGGGACTGGCAGACCGGGCTTGTTGCTGCCGGGCTTGTCGCTGTCGTATCCTATCACTATTTCTTTCTCTCATCGTACGGCCTGATCAGCCACCACATCGCTGAAACGTTCATCAGCACGATTTTTGTGCTGCTCTACCTCTCCTCGATCGTATATGCACGAAAACAGGACATTGACAGGAAAAACCTCCGTACGTTGTATATGCCGATCCTGCTTGCCGCCCTTGCCGGGGTCTGCTTTTTTTGCGCGCTTCTCGCATCCCCGACCGTAATCCTGATGCTCGTGGTGATCGGCATCTACACGCTGGTACAGTGCATCCTTGATCACTGCACCGGCCGTTCGTCCGGCGACCTGCTGATTGCGAACGGGATCTTCCTTTTACTTTCGGCCGCACTTCTCGTCCTTTTTGGGTTTCATGCGACCGGGCTCTCGATCACGCAGTATTCGCCCGGACTGGTATACATCCACCTCGCACTGCTCGCTGAAACCATCGCGCTTTTTGCACTTTCCCATATATTTTGCAAAAAGAAACTCCCGTACCTGCTCAGCCTCGTGATTCTCGCAGGGGCCGGGATTATAGCACTTTTCCTGTACCCACCGTTTACCGCGATAGGGCAGCAGGCCTACGATCTCATTTTTGGCTCCATGCAGTTTTCGGTGGGGGTTGTAGAGACACTCCCCCTTACCCTGCCGGTGGCATGGGACTTCTTCGGGCTTGCCCTCTTCCTCACAGCAGGCGGATTCCTGGTGCTTGGGTATTCCATCATAAAAAAACCAAAGGCCGAATGGATCTTTCTTTTGATCTGGTCGGTCGTAGTGCTCCTCCTTACCATCCAGTACCAGCGGTTCGACTACTACAGTACGGTCAACATCGTTCTTTTGAGTGCCATCTGTATCACAGAGACCTTCCATTGGCAGGATGCCGGAGTGCGTGCACAAATCTCATCAATAGTGACCCGGTTTGTCCCGGTTCCAACCGCAGAACCTGATAGTGAGAGAAACGCCCCGGAAAAACCTGCAGGTTCTCCCGACCGCAAAGGCAGAAAAAAGAAATCACCCCAATCCCGGGAGGAGACCAGGAAAATCCCTGGAAAGATTAAGATCCTCTGCCTGGCACTGGTTCTTCTCCTTACGGTTGGTCTTATCGGCGTTTCCGTCTACAAGGATCTTGAATTGGGACGTTCTACCCCGGATCATGAACTGTCACCGGACTGGATCGAATCGGTCACCTGGCTTGGCAATTCGACACCTGCCACCGGCGTCGATTATTTCGGTGAATACCCGTCTTCCGGATACGTGTACCCCAACGCCTCCTACGGGGTCATGGCATCGTGGGATGCAGGCAACTGGATCACGTTCTTCGCGCACCGGATCCCGATCACAAACCCGTTCCAGGACAACCTTGCCGGAAACAACGGGGCTGCCGCGTATTTCCTTCGGCAGAACGAGTCGCAGGCAGATGCCATCCTTGCCGGACTAGGGGGTCGGTATGTCGTCGTCGATTCAAACCTCGCGGTGGATACGTTCACCAACCTTGTGCCCTGGGCGGACGGCTCAACCGATATTTCGCCTTATATCACGTGGTTTGTGCTCCCGGAGCCCGGTAACACCAACGTCCTGGACACAGTCCACCGGTTTAACAACGGGTATTTCCAGACCACGATCTCCCGGCTTTACAACTTTGACGGGTCTATGACCACGCCCACGAACGTGGAATACGTCCAGTACCAGATCCGACAGGTGCCGGCCCCCGGAGAGTCTGCCGGCGATGTAAACGGGTACGCGAGGGTGATTTCCGGTGATGTACCGGTCGACATTTCCAATGGTACGGGCAATCTCACGCTCGTACCGGAGGGTCAGTCACTCTCCGCATCGAACTATGCCGGCCTTTACTCCAGTCTGCCGAACGCGCCGGTCGCAACCGTTCCAGCCCTGGAACATTACCGGCTTGTTCACGAATCGCCGGGTAATGCAACCATTACGGCATTTCCGGAATCGAAAACCGTCACCCTCCCCAATATAAAAACGGTTAAGGTTTTTGAGTACGTCAAAGGGGCACCCATTACCGGTGACGGAATCATCGAGGTTCCGGTCGTTACCAACACGGGACGGATGTTTGTCTACCGGCAGGCAAGCGAGAACGGGATGTTTGACGTACCCTATCCCACGTCAGGCTCACCGTACGACGTCAGGGCAACCGGGCCGTACCATATTGACGGGACCACCCGGTATATCAACGTGACCGAGGACGATGTGATCCAGGGCAACCAGGTTTCCTGAAATCACTCTTTTTTTGCATTCACCGATTGGTAATACTCCACACACTCTGCTGCGACACGATCCCAGTCATATGCTGCCGCAGTTGCGGCACATGCCTCTCGCATCTCCTCGTGGTGAGCGAGCGCTTTGCGCATCTTGTCGGCAAGATCTTCTGCGGAAAGGGCAGAGAGAAAACCATTTTTATCCGTGATGAGATCCCGTATCGCGTTTGCCGGGTGATCGATGGTGACAACCGGGAGCCCGCAGGCAAGCGCTTCGAGAGCAGTGATCCCGAATCCCTCCCGGGTGGAGGGCAGGACACAGACGTTTGATGCCTTCATCCGCGCGATCAGGTCGTCGTGCCGCGCTTCAAAACCCCGGACAATGACCCGGTCCCCGATACCGCATTCCTGGACGAGCTGCAGAAGCGGCTCCCGTTCCGGCCCGTCACCAATGATCTGAAGCGTGAGCGCCGGTTGCTCTTTTGACAGGAGTGCAAACGCCCGGACCAGCAGGTCTGCATGCTTTTCCCGGATCAAGCGTCCGGCAAAGATGAGATCCGATCGGTCGGCTGCGGGGGAAATTGCGGCGATGCGGTTCCTATCCACCCCATTGGGTAGGATCCTGATAGTTTCCGGGCCACCTAGGAGTACCGAGCTGTTCTTTGGTGGTCGTTGAAACCGCGATCACATGTGGCGTGATCCGGGACACGAGACGTTCGATGTACTTGCCAAACGCCCCGCACCGGCCCAGATACACGTACCAGTAATCGCCCCAGACCTCGTGCCAGGTAATAACGAGCGGCGTTTTTTTGAAAACGGTGAGTGCTTTTGCCGTGAGGCATGAGAAAAAGGGAAACTGCTGGCAGTCGATTATGTCGAACCGGTACCTTCCCAGGTGCGGGATGAGCCGGAGGCTGAAATGGATCGCTTCCCCTACGGTCCTTCTGCCCCCGGCATAGAGGGGACGTGCCGGGCAGACTCCGTGCAGGATCACACCCTCGTGAATAAGGATATCATCCCCGTCCCAGAATTTCATCCCGAAAAGGTGTACTTCGTGGCCCCGCCGGGTAAGCCGCACCGCAAGCTCCCACACCCGTTTTTCCACGCCGCCTTTCACGTACGGGTAGATGACATCGTACACAAACGCGATCTTCATCCGGTCCCCTTCAGGCATGGCTGGTGTTCTCGTTTAAGAGCATCATGCTCTGGAAGATGGCAAAGAGAAAGACCTGCATCCCGGTGACGATCAGGACAAGGGCAATAATAGCGGTGGATATCTCGGAGAGCACGCCAAAACTGACCGAAATCCACTGGATCAGGATATTGAGGCCAAGGATGACACCCCCCAGGATAAGGATGATGCCAAGCACGAGAAATTTTTCCAGGGTGCTATACTGCATAACAAGCGTGATGATACCCGCTTTGGTCTCGTATCCATGGATGACCGAATACGTCTTCATCAAAAATGCGGTAATGATGACCTGTAAACCACCCATGATCATAATGGCGCCGACGATGAAGATGTGGAGGTGGGAAGACTCAACATTGCCCTCGAGAGCAAAAAAGGTCATCAAAAGCAGCCCGACCAGCGAGAACAACAGGCCCGGTATGGCAAGAAACGGGAGGGGTTTCATGAGCAGCACGAACCTGATGTGGCGCCAGCCATCGGCAAAACTGTGCAGTTTTGAGGGCGTTTTCCGGGGATAATAACTGACCGGAACTTCTACGATCTTCAGGCCTTCTTTTGAGGCCATAACGAGCATTTCTGACGCAAACTCCATGCCCCCGGTTGCCAGGTTGAGCCGGTCCAGCGCATCGCGGGTGATCGCGCGAAACCCACTGTGCGTGTCAGTGAAACGGGTACGGAAGATCGTATTGATCATCCAGGTGAGCAGCGGGTTACCGATGTACCGGTGGAGTGAGGTCATCGCACCTGCATGGATACTCCCGGTGAACCGGGAACCGATAACGAAATCGGCACCGTCCCTCAGTGGCGCGAGGAGTTGTGGCATCTCCGAAAAATCGTAGGTGTTATCGGCATCGCCCATAACGATATACCGGCCGCGCGCTTCTTTGAACGCGGCGAGGTACGCGTTGCCATACCCGAGTTTCCCCGGTTTAACGACACGCGCGCCAAGCGACTCCGCGATCGCCGTTGTCCTGTCCGTTGAGGCATCGGCAACGATGATCTCGCCGCTTATAGCGTTTGATTGGAACACTGACTGAATCTTGCGGATACACTCGCCGATCGTCTGCTCTTCATCCAGAGCGGGCATAATGACTGAGACGTCGACCGGGAATCCGCTTGAGGTGTCCATGTGTGTGTCCTGTATACGATTGAAAGAGGTATGAAAATAATGGCTGTTTTGTTCAATAAATCCATAGGAAAAGAGGGGAACAAAGGATCGGGGAGACTGGAAAAAGTGACGCGAATGTTCATGTGAGTGAAATGACGAATAGATAAGATACGGGAAAATACCGGGGTTATTTCGGCGTTACATCCGTTTTCTCATGCGGCGCGAAAAGGAGACCAATATGAAAAGACTCTTGATTACCGGTATCAGCGGTTTTGTCGGGGGGCATCTTGTCTCCTACCTGGAAGATCATACGAACGGGTTTGAGATCCACGGCATCAGCCGCTCAAAACCGGCATGGGATTTTGTACCCCGTGGCCTGAGCCTGCGCAACGGCTCCCATTTCCACCAGGCAGACCTGCTCGATATTCCTACCATCAAATCGCTTCTTGAAGAGATTCAACCGGAGTATATTCTCCACCTGGCGGCCCAAAGCTCCGTTGCCGAGAGCTGGAAGACGCCGGTCTTTTCGTTCATGAACAACACCAATATTTTTTTAAATATCATTGATACTGTCCGGCAGAACGACAACGGTGCGCGGGTGCTCTCGATCGGGTCGTCCGAACAGTACGGGATTGTCGCTGCCGCTGACCTGCCATTAACCGAAACTACCCCCCAGCATCCGGCAAATCCCTATGCGGTTGCGCGGGTGGCCCAGGAGCAGCTCGCGAAAATTTATGCTGAAGGGTACGGCCTTGACATCTGCTGCACGCGATCGTTCAACCACTGCGGCCCGGGCCAGAGCGACCGGTTTGTAGTAAGCGCTATCGCCCGGCAGTTTGCGAGAATTGCCCACGGCCTCCAGGATCCCGTGATCCATATTGGCAATGGGTCTATTGTGCGCGATTTCGTCGATGTGCACGATGTCGTCGCCGCCTATGTTCTCCTTCTTTCGAAAGGAAAACGCGGGGAGGTCTATAACATATGCAGCGGTACGGGCCGGACCATAGGGGAGATCGTGGCCCTGCTTGCGGATCTTAAAGGGTTGAACGTCAGCGTGCACGAGGAGCAGGCGCAGATCCGTCCGATCGACAATCCCCGTATTATCGGCAGTAACGATAAGATACGGCGGGATCTGGGCTGGGGACCGGCGATACCCTTCGAGCAGAGTCTGTTGTCTCTCTACGATTACTGGGATCAGCGCGTGCTCACGGAAGAAACTAAGGTAAAAACCAGCTGAACGGCCATGAGAGTTGCGATCTTCCACGATTATTTTGGTGCGATTGGCGGGGGGGAACGTCTCGTATTGATCCTTGCGCGTGAACTGGGTGCAGATATTATTACTTCAGATGTAAACCGGGAATCCATTCACTGTATGGGATTCGACGATGTCAGGGTGATCAGTTTAGGAAATGTTATCCAGACACCCCCCTTCAAACAGATTCATGCATCGTTCAAGTTCGCGTTATCCCGTTTTCCGGAGTACGATTTTTTCATCTTCAGCGGGAACTGGGCACATTATGCCTCCCGCAATCACCATCCGAACATGTGGTACTGTCACACACCTGTCCGGGTTTTTTATGATCTGAAAGCGTATTTCCTTAAAAATCAGAAAACGCCGGTGCACCGTATCGTTGCAAAGATCTGGATCTCCCTGCATTCATGGTTTGATGGAAGATCTGTACGTCGGATTGATAGAATTGTAACCAACAGCGAAAATACAAAAAAGCGAATCGCCATATTTTATCACCGCGATGCGATGGTTATTTACCCCCCGGTCGATGCAAAAAAGTTCCGTTACAGTAATGAAACCGCATACTGGCTCTCGGTCAACCGGCTGTACCCCGAGAAGAGAATTCCCCTCCAGATAGAAGTATTCCGGAGGCTCCCTGATGAACATCTTAAAATTGTCGGAGGATACAGTCCGGGGGATCACGCTGCAAAGAACCTTGGATATCTTGCCCATCTCCCGGTGAACGTCGAGCTGCTTGGATCGGTCTCCGATGAGGAGCTGATCGACCTGTATTCACGGTGCAAAGGCCTCATTTGTACTGCAATGGATGAGGATTTCGGGATGACCCCTCTCGAAGCGATGGCTGCGGGAAAACCGGTGGTTGCGCCACGGGAAGGCGGTTTCCTCGAGTCCGTAGTAGACACGATGACCGGGAGGCTGGTTGAGGCAACTCCTGAGGGAATCATCGAAGGCATACGAGAAATCTCCGAGAGGGATGGAGAGTATTTCCGGGATGCCTGCCGCGAACGTGCGGAGCAGTTCGATATTCCGGTGTTTGCCGGGAGAATCCGGGAAGCGATCAGGGATACTCAAGACCGGCAAAATTAAGAAAGATTGAACATCCCGTACATCCGATCCATCCGGATACAATCCCTGCAAAAGAGAGGGACACCCCCATGAATTTCAGCCTGATTCTTGAACTTGCAAAACGGGATTTTATCGAGCGGTACTCAGGCTCAGTGCTCGGGTTTGTCTGGTCGTTCATCTACCCCTTGGTCAACATCTTCATCTACATGGTCGTCTTCGGGAGCCTGATGGGGGCGAGGCTGGCAGGTAATACCTCGATCTGGGGCTACGGGGTCTACCTCGTTTCTGGTCTTATTCCCTGGACTGCATTTACCAACACGGTCACCCGGTCCTCAACGGTCTTTCTGGACAAGAAAAATATCATCGCAAAGATCCACATGGACCTTCCCACGCTCCCCCTCTTTATTGTGATATCGGAAACGATCACGTTCGTCGTAACCTTTGTGATATTCTTTTTGATCATTCTTTTTTTCCGGGTTCCTCTTTCCTGGTACCTGCTGCTGATCCCGGTCATCTATCTGATACAGCAGGTGTTTGCCTATGCGCTGGGATTTTTTCTGGCGATGTTTGTGGTCTTTCTCCGGGACCTCAAGGAGGTTGTTACGATCGCGCTCCTGATCTGGTTCTGGTTTACGCCCATCGTGTACGTTTTTAATATTCTTCCTGCAGTTGTACAGCGAATTTTGATCTGGAACCCTATGACTGCCGTTGTGTCGGCATACCATGATATTTTCGTCTACCAGCAGATGCCCTCGTTCTTTTATCTCTCGATTGTTCTCGGCGCAAGTATGGTGCTGATCGTTCTGGATTACGCGATCTTCAAAAAACTCGAAAAGGATATCCGGGATTTCATCTGATCATAGACCCGGAAAAATCGCTGGACCGTACGTTAGGCCCATGAGTTAGATCGGTTCCTTACCGATACAAGTGATCGATATTTTCCATCGTGCAGAAGAAACGCCAACAGAAATGCGTAGCATCCTCAGCTCATGAGGAAGTAGAGGTCTTTCGATCATTCATCCCTCAGAGACCTTAAAATAGTGTTTGAATTTTTGCTGAATCTGCTTGTCGATATTCAATGCAGCTGCACTGATAACAAAAAGCATGAAAAAATATAAACCTAAATTGACGAGCCCGATTCCAATTAAAATGTATTCGAATAAAAATATACAAAAAGATAATTCTGCAAGATAGCTTATAGCGGGGTTTGTATACGTTATTTTTGGATATATCCCCATTTTCACGATATAAACTCCGAAACCGAATTCCATGAGGTTGCAAAGGAACAACCATCTCGGCATGCATTGAGGCCCATTAATCGATGGATCTAAGTTGAAATAAACAATAACAAACGTCGAGAGCACAGAGATTAGAATCATGGCCCCCATCGCGACATGTGGTGACTTATCGATGAATCTTGCTATAAATGGGTAGAGCAGATAAAGAGCGACGATAAGGCCGATGAACCACAAGATGGGATTAATCGGTCCGCCCCACTCCCCGGCGTAAATTGTCATTCCAATTATGCTAAGGATCCAGTTACGTACAGTGACTGAAGTGATCAAAGTGGGCGTTATTAATAATGCAACGACAAGACTCATCCAAACCACTGGATACAGCCGTATTAATCGTCTCTTGAAAAATTCAAATAAATTATCCACCTTTGGATGTGTGAATGCAAGAACAGCCCCGCTCACAAAAATAAGACCATATACACCTAAGTTTCCAAGTGATAACCAAAATGCCCCCCCAAAGTAGGGTCGAACAACGCCGAGAAATTCAAGATACCCCGGCAAGGTTATACAACCGAGATGGATAAGATGATCACAAACTATCGCTGCGATACACCCTATCCGAAGCAAATCAAAAAATAACAAACGCGATTTTATCTTGATCATCTTAATCTAATTAAATGATCATTGAATTTACATCCATTGATTAGAGGTAGCATACGGGGCACGACTTTAAGAGACACTGTACTGGATTACCTTACTGATAAGGAGAAAGGGATGCCACAACTCATCACATGGTTTCTGAATTATGTAATGAACGGAGAAGTGACTCAAAAGACCGGAATTACCCGGTATGCGAAATCGAGTACCCGGAAAGCGCGTAGTCCAGAAATTCCTCTTTTTAAGTTTTGGAATTTGTCTGTATTTCTTTTGATCATGGCTGCATCCTTGTTCGATATTGCAGGTCTCGTCCCCCGTGTTCGATATTTTTAATGCATCTGCGAATCAACTACGGTACACGCGTCCATGATACGAGTCGAAGGGATCTCAAAGCAGTTCAAGCTCTACCATTCGCCAGCCGACAGACTTCGGGAAATTGTCTACCGGAGAAAGTACCACAAGGACTTTGTGGCGCTCGACAACATCTCCTTTGAAGTAAAGAACGGCGAAACTCTCGGTATCATCGGACAGAACGGTGCCGGCAAGTCCACGCTCCTGAAGATCCTCTCCGGCATTGTGATCCCGGACAAGGGAACGATCCATGTCGACGGTAAAGTGACCGGCCTTCTCGAACTTGGCACCGGGTTCAACTACGAGATGACCGGCCTTGAAAATATTTACATGAACGGCACCCTCATAGGGATGACCAAAGACGAGATCAACAAAAAGAAGCAGACGATCATCGATTTTTCCGAGTTAGGGGACTTCATCAACGAGCCAATCAAGACCTACTCTTCCGGGATGGTTATGCGACTCGCATTCTCGATTGCCATTCACGCAAATCCGACGTGCTTCCTTGTCGATGAAGCACTGGCGGTCGGGGATGCCTATTTCCAGCAGAAATGCATGCGGAAGATCCAAGAGTTCCGGGCAAGTGGGGGATCGATCGTGTTCGTGTCGCACGATATGAATGCGGTACGAATGCTCTGTGATCGTACTCTCCTGCTGAACCATGGTCATGCAATAGAGTACGGTGAAACCAAATCAGTTGTCGACTTCTATGAAAATACGATAGTCAAACAAATCCACAAAGGAGAATCTGAGTTATCAATCATAAAAGAGAATTCGGAAAAAAATAAAGGAAAATCGGGATTAAACACCGGTGAAGTCGAATTACGCTCATTTAAAATCCTGAATGAAAATGACGAGGAAATCTCATTTGTTGAAAGTGAACAAAACATCAGGATATTTTTTGAAGTGATCTCTAAGAAAGATCTGATCGAACCACATTTTGGATTTATCGTCCGCAATTATCTGGGTCAAAGAATTTTCCAAGTTGAAACGGATTCAATGCAGTTAAAACCTTCAAAGCTCTTGGCAAATCAGATCGCAACAATTATTTTTGATTTTAATGTGCCTCTGGCATCAGGTGAGTATCCTCTTTCCGTGGGTGTAACAAATATAGGAAATGGGATTGGAACATTTGAAGAGTATTTATTGTTTATTCAAGATATTCAATTACTCAAAGTGATACCCAATTCCCAAGCTATTCTTTATTCTGGAATTTTTAATATGAACCCGAAGGTAATAATTCAATATTCCCCCTGATTAACTTAATTCCGCATGATTTTAATGAACTTGAGAATACATACAATATATATATTGACTTGACATTGAACGAAAATTTCATTTATCATTGATCAACATTGGCTTCTTTTTTAACTTAAAGTATATATCAAAGACTCCATAAATTATACTCATATTGACACGCAGCTGGCTAGCCAAGATACTTCCGGTCTCTCATGCTTTCTTTAACCAATTAGTGGATAGACTTAAACAAGAGCAAATAGCCTCAGAAAAGCATATTAATGAAATAATCGGTGGATCTGAAACTGCCATAAAAAAACATATTAACGAAATAATCAGTGCATCTGAAACCGCCACAAAAAAGCACATTAACGAAATAATCAGTGCATCTGAAAGGAAGATCCAAAATGATATCATCTCCTCATCAACTCAACTTGAGTCTAATATAAGGATACAACTAGATCAATTTGACCAATCCTCAAAATTTCTACTTAGTCAATATATCCTTAAAACAAGAGACAATACTCAGATAATTTCCCCAATTGATGCAGAACTGTCTGTTTTTTCTCAATGGGGAGAAGACGGAATCATTCAATGGATTATTAATAAAATTACCTTGGAAAACAAATATTTCGTTGAATTTGGCGTTGAAAATTATAAAGAATCAAACACGCGTTTTTTATTGATGAATAATAATTGGAGTGGGCTGATTGTTGATTCCTCTAAGAGTGCGATCGATGAAATTAAACAAGACTCGATATTCTGGAAATATGATTTAACAGCTCTGTGTAATTTTATAACCACAGAGAATATTAATGAGATATTTAAAGAGGCCGGGATATCCGGAGATATTGGCTTATTGAGCATAGATATTGATGGAAATGATTATTGGGTCTGGCAAGCGATTACAGCAATATCCCCAAGAATCGTAATTTGTGAATATAATAGCGTTTTTGGATGCACCCATGCAATAACTATACCCTATACTTCGGATTTCGATCGAACCAGAGCACATTTTTCAAATCTGTACTGGGGAGCTTCCTTACCTGCCTTGTGCATGTTGGCCCAACAGAAAGGGTATGTTTTTATCAGTTCAAATACTGCAGGAAATAACGCCTTTTTTATTCGAAAAGATCTGGCTTCGGGTTTTAAAGAATTAACTGCAAAAGAGGGTTATTTCACCAGTAAATACCGGGAATCGCGTGATGTCGAGGGCCAATTGTCCTATGTTTCCGGTGATAGAAGACTTAATTTGATCAAAGATCTGCCTGTATTAGATATATCAGATAATAAAATACGGACCTTGGATCAATTACTCGCCAATAACGGTCCTGAGTAAACTAATCCTTGTGGATACTTATGAAAATCGGCATTAACCTATTACCATTGCGTCCTGGGAAAAACGGGGGGATGGAGGTATACCTGCGAAATTTACTGGAGCATCTTTTTCGTATCGATACTATTAATCGCTATTACCTGATCACTGCACCATACAATGATTATTCGCTGAAGTATTCAGCCCCGAATTGTACAAAAATTGCTATTCACGATGATTGTGGGATATTCACCCGGATTTCTTCATCATTCCATCGCCGTATTTCCGGTAAACATTTTTCAGGAGATTCTTTACAGGAACTTATTAAAAAATACCAGTTTGATTTGTGGTTTTGTCCCTTTTTAAGTCTTGATCCCCGGCCCCTTGAAATACCGGGAATCGTAACCATTCCGGATCTTCAGCATGAATATTATCCGGACTATTTTTCTCATGAGGAATTAGCGCTTAGAAGAGGGTATATCCGGCCATCCTGTGAACAGGCAATGGATATTATTACCATCTCTGAATTCTCGAAACAAAGTTTTATTGAGAAACTGGGAATTATTCCGGAGAAAATTGCAGTAATCCACTTGGCAGCTGGTGATAATTTCGCACAAGCATCAGAGCCAAAATATGACACTAGAGAGAAATACGATCTTCCCGGTAACTATTTGTTGTACCCTGCGAATGCATGGCCTCACAAAAATCATCAGACATTGATTATGGCATTTAATTTGTACCGGAAAACCTATGGCGATTCGGTTCATCTCGTTCTTACCGGGAGTGATCTCCGGGGGAACAAGGAGATTCATGACCTGATCTCCCGGTATCGGTTAAATGATGTCATCCACATCTTAGACTACATCGATAGGGACGATATGCCGAATCTTTATAAAAATGCAAAAGCCCTTGTCTTCCCTTCCCTTTTCGAAGGTTTCGGGATCCCTCTTTTAGAAGCAATGGCAACAGGGTGTCCCATTATCGCGTCAAATTCCACGAGTATTCCCGAAGTGACAGGAGACGCTGCGTATCTATTCGATCCAAGTGATCCCCAGAGCATATGCGATGCGATGTACAGGATCATCGATGACGATGCATTACGCGAAAAACTTATTCTGATTGGAAAAACCCGGGCAACCAACTATACCTACGACAAAGTTGCACGCATGCATCTTGATCTTTTTGTTTCTGCATATGCTAAAGCAAAAAAAGTTGAGATCGCATATCCCAAAAGGGAGGAAGGGGTCTTTGACGGGCTCTATCCTGACGGCTGGATCTCCCGGGTAGCTTTCAGGTATCGGGGCCCAAAAAAGATATTCCGTTCCGTACAGATGGATCTTATAGGCGGGCTCCCAGTACGGTACCCGATGAAAATGACGGTTGTACTCAATAAAAAGAAAAAAACCAAAATCCTGATCCCGGCATTGGGGAAATATTCCTTTGAGTTTGAATTTCCGGCTCTTGGAGAAAAGGATTCGGAATATAGCGTTGAAATCATTCCCAATAGATTGTATGTCCCCAGAAAACTGGCAATCAATAACGATGAACGGGAGATATCGGTTATACTAGATTCACTCATGTTAATAGATAATACTGCAACAGCAACGCAGTTCATCAAAAGCAAAGCAGTTTATCAAAAAAACAATCTGATGATTACTCAGGAATTGCCGCTCGTCACGATAGTAACTCCTTCCTATAATCAAGGCCGGTTTATTGAAGAGACCATATTGAGCGTTTTAAACCAAGATTACCCCAACATTGAGTATATTGTCATGGACGGTGGCTCTACTGATCAGACGCTCGAAATACTCAGGAAATATGAAGAACGTGTTACTTGGTTTTCAGAGAAAGACAAGGGTCAGACCGACGCCATCAATAAAGGTCTCAGGCTCGCAAAAGGTGAGATCTTAGCATATCTCAATTCTGACGACACCTATCTCCCCGGTGCGGTGACACGTGCAGTTCGTTATCTTACTTCTGAAAACCAGGATTCATGTGTGTACGGGGAAGGATATCATATAACCGCAGAGGGGAAAATAATCGAACGGTATCCCACAGAACCCTTTGATTTCCGGCACCTCGCTGAGACCTGTTATATCTGCCAGCCGACGACATTCTGGAAACGGGATGTCATTGAAAAGATCGGTTTATTTGATGATAACCTCCATTATGCTATGGATTACGATTATTGGATCCGCATAGCAAAACACTATGGAACTCTTGGGTATATCAGTGACTACCTCGCAAATTCACGTTTGTACCAGGAAACAAAGACTATGTCGAAGCGGCTTGAAGCCCATGAAGAGATCCTCAATGTGATCAGGAAACACTACGGTACGGGAAACATTCCTTCGACATGGATTTATGCATATGCGCATATGTATATGGATCGTCAGATTTCCCGGAATACCAAGCCGAAGAACGCTCTCTTTATAGCGGGACTGACACTGATGACCGCATTGAAATTTTTAGAGTATAATCATGCAATCCCGTTTTCAGAGTTCAGAAGATGGAAAAAATGGTATGTTGATTCTCTTTTTCATTACCGAAGCTCGTGAGTACCTATGAAAATCGGCATCGACATCAGCCTGACCGTTGGAGAAAAAGTTGGGGTCGGGTATTACACTGCCAATCTGGTTGACGCTCTTGCAAAAATCGATAAAACCAACCAGTATCTGCTTTATCCTTTTTTTTACCACATATATCACCCAAACTTTAAAGATGCCGTCGCACCACACCAGAAAAATTTTCATCTGCGCTATGAAAAAATTCCCAAAAGAATAATTGATGGGCTCTGGCATTCCCCGATTCCTAGAAAATGGATCCTTGGCAATGTTGATATCCTTCATTCAACGACATTCTGCGCTCCGAAGGATCATTATGGCAAACTCGTCATCACTATTTACGATATCAGCTTCTTGACCCTGCCCGAGTGCCATACTGAGGCTAATCGGAAGCACTGCCTTGAGGGTACTCTTGGAGCAGTCAAATCTGCAGATTGCATCATCGCCATTTCGAATCATGGAAAACAGGAACTGGTAAAATATTTTGAGGTAGAGCCGGATAAGATCATCGTGACTCATCTGGCCGCAAAAGATATTTTTGCACCCCGTGGAACTGCGGAACAGAACCGGGTACTTGAGAAGTACGGGATTCCACGGAATTTTATCTTCACCGTAGGTTCATATGAGCCGAGAAAAAATATCGGAACTCTTATCCGGGCTTATGTAAATTTGCCCGAAAATGTCAAAAAGCGGTGCCCTCTTGTGGTAGCTGGAGGAAAAGGCTGGTTGAATTCTGACATCGATGCATTGATCGAATCCCAGGCTTCCGATCAGATCCGGCGTATCGGCTATGTTGATGAGCAGGATCTTCCGGCATTGTATTCTGCGGCGGCGGCGTTTGTATATCCCTCATTATACGAAGGCTTCGGGCTTCCTATTCTGGAGGCGATGTCCTGCGGGGCACCCGTAATCACTTCAAACACGTCGTCGATGCCGGAGATTAGTGGGGATGCTGCACTCCTCTTCAATCCCACCGATGTCGGGCAACTCACGACGCTTCTCCTTGAAGTTATAGGAAATGACAGCCTCCGGAAAGAGTTATCCCGGAAAGGAATCGACCGGGCCAGAGAGTTTCGCTGGGAGAAAACAGCCCGGGCAACACTCAAAATTTATGAGGATCTCTATTCCAAATAATTAAAAGTTCGGGTTTATAGTGAAATGATTATGAGATTTCCATCTTCAGTGTGCTTAAATACGATCTCTCAAGGTGTACTACATGTCATTCTGGAGTGAGAAATCTGTTCTTGTCGCGGAAGCGCCGGGTTTCTTGGGTCGCAGGTCGTCCAAAAACTTAAGAACCGGGGTTGCACGACAATATTTATCCCCCCGAAGCAGGGAGTATAATTGCGTTAGTTGAGGTCACCATGGGCGAAAAATATGAGAATAATCCCGCATTAAACGAACCCTTTATGGTGGGGCGTGATGAATCGCGACTTTTATTTGATCTGGGCCTCACTTTTTCCTGTATCAAAAAGAATCCAGCAAACAATAAAATTCTTGATTTTGCATCTGGAACTGGCTGGATATCAGAATGGCTCAACAGAATGGGATTTGATGTCGTAGCGTGTGACATATTCAAAAATTTTGCATCGGTTGGCAAACAAAGATTTTCTATAGATAAACGGTTAAATCTGAATTTTATTAATTTTGTACTCTGCGATGGAAGTCATTTGTCATTTTTGAAACAGAGTTTTTCTAACATAATCTGTTTTGATTCATTACATCACATGAGGGATTACTCAAAAACTCTGAATGAAATGTTCAGAGTACTAATACCCGGGGGTCGGGCAATTTTTGTCGAGCCCGGAGCAAAACACTCAACTAGTAAAGAAACTCTCGAATTTCTTGCTAAATTCAGAGAACAATTGGGTCCGGATTGGATTGAACGTGATGTAATTTTGGAAGAAATCTTTCAAATTTCCCAGGAATGTGGTTTTCATGAAATGAAAATAAAGCCATTTCTTTTTCCAAGTATGGTAAATTACTCTTTTGAAGAATGGGCACAATTTAGAAGTGGAAATCATGAACTTATTGAATTTTATTTCGCTCAATTAAAGGATTTAAACTATAATGGTCGAGTTTGCTTTTATTTGGAAAAATAATTTTGGTCTGCAGAACACCTTGACCCCAATCCTCATGGAGAATGATTGCCATTTAATCTTCTTTACGTAAAGTCGGTATTTGCTGGCCTTATGGGATTCCCCGAATTATATTGAATATAGTACTATTTTACACCGACTTGGCGGACTACAAGAGGAAAACCGGTCAAAATCTAATGCCCAAAATGCATGTCAAAATAGGTCTACATGCTCGATAACAGGAATAGTTGCTGTTCAAAAGCCAGTTTGAACTCACTCCTCTTCATTTGATCCGGGCTCAACGGAAAGAGATTCTCCAGGGGTCTCTCTTGGAACGAAGCAGTCAGAACACACTACCCGAATATCCGTTGGCCACCAGAGGATTATGAGAGCTCTGACAATGGTAAAACTGTCCTACCAAAGATGTTCCAGTGATCGTCTCTCATATTGTTTAAATGGATGAAACATATCTCTGTGGTCAATAGGACACAGGTGAAAAAACAATTCGAGAATTGGGCACTTCACGTGAGGAGAACTAAGAAGCAACCGGTATTCGGGTCTGTCGCAATGGTATGATCTTTGTCGAGATCGTGGATGATCTCGAAGCGGAAACCCTAGCGCGGACCTTTCTTCAGAAACGTGATTATTCAGAATTAAAATCCTCATATTTTATATTGTCAAACGATAACCTGATCATGACCTTTATGTTTGAGTTTTTTTTGTATACCATACTTATTTTATTATTTTATATTTATTCTGGCATTGGTTTCACAGTACTAATCTGCCCAAAAAATTTTGAAAAATATTCTTTCTATTTTTCTCCTTTTGTCGGTCTTGCATATTTAAGTTGTTGCAGTTGGTATTTTTTTGAATACAGCCCTTGGGGAACAAATGCATATTCTGGAATCTTGTTAATTCCACCCTTATTTTTCCTAATGTTAGCCATTATTATAAAAAAAGACCGTGTTCTTACAACGTTATTTCCATTTAAAAAAGAAAATCTACATTTAATCTTCCTCTGCATAATTATATTTTTGGCAATTTCCTTTCCATATTATTCAAAAATTGATGGAATTACAAATACAATTACACTTGGCAATAATGATATTATAGACTATGCGACGACAGCGAAATATCTTACGCTTTCTTCAAATTTACAATCCCCAGTACCTTTTGTTCAGGAAGTAACACCACGATTTGCTTCAATGCTTAGCACTCAATTTTTTTCAGCATTTTTATCAACTGCGTTACCAAGCTCACTTTTTTCAATTCAAACATATCAAATCCAAAATCTTGTAATTTACCTATTCTTTATTTTTAGTCTCCCGATAATATTTTTAATAGGTATAGAAATTTTTGGGTATTCCAAAAAAATCGCACTTCTCATCACTTTATTGATTGGAATCAACATTCAGTTATTATATATAATTTATAATGGATTTTTAGGTCAGATTGTTGGAATGGGATTCGCCTTAGGTTTATTTTTTACATCATATTATCCCATTGCTAAATTCAATAAATTTTCAGATTATATCCCCTTTTTGCCTTTAAATATTTTATTTTGTTTTGGACTACTTATGAGTTATAGTGTCCTTTTACCATTATTTTTCATCCCTTGGGTATTATTCATTATTTCCTTTTATATCTATTCTCGATCGAAATCTTTTGTCATTCAATCAATAATTTATAGCTCAATTACACTTTTTTTCACATTCTTAATCGCACCAGTTTCATTTATCGAAAGAATTCGATTTCTAATCGATTTTAATAATGCCGTAGCAGGTTGGAATATGCCAGTATTATCTCCGGACTGGATTTTTGGATTGGTTGGAAGTAATATCTGGATGCAATCCTCCCCAATCCTTATTAGAATTTTATTATCAATGCCCATAATCGTCTTATTTATTGGTTCAATTTATTATCTTTTTAAAAAAGAGCGCAAATTATTCTTTATTTTCGGTTCATACCTTATCTTGGTTTTTGTTTTCTATTGGTATCTTATTATTGAAAACTTTCTCCTCTCCCCCACATTCTCTGGGGATGGGTATAAAGCCTATAAATTGATAACGTATTTTATTCCAATAATTTTACTTACGGGGCTATATTTTTTTAATTGTTATTTTTCAGATAATTCGAAAACTAGTTTCAGGAAAAAAATCGCGGTTTATGCGTTGCTATGTTTATTAATATTAGGAAATGTTCTTTCTGCATCAGCAATGATTTTTGTCAGTACAAGTAATTCTGGTTCCATCAAACAGGATACAATCGATCTCCAGAATAATACTAATTTAGAGAATGTGACCTCGATAAATGTTCAGGATACATCTTTCAGCAATCAAATGTGGATATATTACTTCCTTTTTGATAAAAAAACATTATTTCTGAAAACTCCTACTTACTTTGCAGCTTCCCCTCAAATTGGTCAATGGACCTTAATGGAAACATCCACTTCAGATATTATTTCAATATTAAATTTTACTAATGACAGCGATAAAATTTTAATTAACAATGGCTATTATCTTATGAAAAAAAATGTTTCGCTCGATGTCTCGTTAAATAAAGGATGGTATGGTCTTGAATCAAACCAAAATTCCGTGTGGAGATGGACAGGTTCGAATAATGAGACACCGTCACTAATCCTAAATAATGATGAGGATCAATACATTGATGTGAAATTGATTTATGCTCCATTAAATCCAGAAAATAGTTTATCCGTTTTACTTGATGATAACAAAATTATGGATTGTCCTAGTGTTCATTGTGAGATTAATAATATATATCTTTCAAAAGGAAAACATATTTTAGCGTTTGAGCCAAAATTGCCCCCGCAATTACCTGGAACGAATGATCAACGGTTTTTAGATTATAATTTTGAGAATATCACAATCAGTAAAAGTATTGGGCAGGAGATGTAAATGAACAAAATATTGGCCAATCCAATCATATCCGTGGTTGTCCCGGTTTATCGTGAAGAAACAAATATCAAACCATTTTTGCAAAGAATGGAATCTATATTAACAAAACTCCGCTGTCCCTATGAAATCCTCTTCTGTCTCGATCCTTCCCCGGACAACACCGAAAAAATCATTTTGGACGAGATCAAACGGAACGAAAATATCCGTCTCATCCGATTCAGCCGGAGGTTTGGCCAGCCCGCCGCAACGCTCGCCGGCATCCATTTCTGTAAAGGAGATGTCTGCGTAGTTATTGATGTGGATCTGCAAGACCCTCCTGAATTGATTGAGCCGATGCTGGAAAAATGGCGCGAGGGTTACAAGGTTGTTTATGCAAAGAGACGATCCCGACAAGGTGAAACATTTTTCAAAACATGGATTTCGCATATCGGTTATCTCGTGATCAATAAAATTTCGGATGTCTCGATCCCGGCAGATACCGGGGATTTCCGGTTGATGGATCGCTGCGTCATCGATGAACTGAAAAAACTGCATGAGTCTCACGGTTTCCTGCGAGGCATGGTTTCATTTGTCGGGTTCAAACAGACATTTATTGAATATGACCGAGACGAACGGGCATCTGGAATATCCAATTATAACCGGTACCTGGGCTCACTCAAGATCGCGTTCAACGGTATTGTAGGATTTTCGATTCGTCCCTTGCAAGTCGCTACAATATTAGGCGGAATCATTGCAGTAGGTGCGTTTCTGCTGGGATTCTGGATTCTCTTTGAAAAAGTGATACTGCAGGCTGAAATGACCCCGGGTCTGACGTGGACAATTGTTCTTATTACGTTCCTTTCGGGTGTCCAGCTCCTTTCGCTGGGGATCATGGGAGAGTATGTCGGGCGTATTTACGAAGAAGTGAAACAGCGCCCTCTCTACATCGTTGAAAAAACGGAGAATCTCTGATGGGATTCAAATTTCCCGTCCCCCCCGGATACCATGATGATCCGGTCTGGACGGGAAATGGATTCCAGATCGGCTCTGAAAACAAATCCGTCTTACAATATACCACATGCAATGCCGGATGGACTCCGGATCTCACGGATTTCCACGAGAAAGAGGCAGATCAAGGAAATCATTACATCGATCGTGCCTCACGTCTTCACGCCTGCCGGGAAGTGGGAAAACACCTGACAGCAGACAGTGCAGTGCTGGAAATCGGGTCATCATCCGGTTACCTGCTTCGGGACATTAAAAATGCCTTTCCCGGGACATTTATTCTAGGGTCCGATTGTATCCTGGAACCATTGGGAAAAATTGCTGAACACCATCCCGACATCCCATTGATACAGTTTGATCTGGTCAATTGTCCTCTGCCGGATAATTGCATGGACGTTGTCGTTGCGCTGAATGTTCTCGAACACATTGAAGATGATTCCGCTGCGTTACGGCAGATTTACCGGATCCTGAAACCCGGCGGGTATGCAATTATAGAAGTACCTGCCAGCCCCAACTTGTATGATTTTTATGATAAACAACTCAAACATTTCCGGAGATATGCACTGGATAAGTTGTCCCAAAAAGCTGAAAATGCCGGATTTGCCGTGCAGAGTGCCTCGCATCTGGGATTCTTTGTTTACCCGGCATTTCGTTTCGTGAAATTGCGGAACAGGCAAAAGACAAAACAAACTGAATTAGAAACGCAGAATTCCGTGAAAAATTTAATCCAGTTAGGCGGACCGGTCATGAACGAAGCTCTTTATTTTCTTATGAGACTCGAACTGAACTTGGGAAGAATGATTCGGTATCCCCGGGGAATCCGGTGTTTAATTACATTAAAAAAGAAAACCTAGACATTTGGGATTAGTTATTGTTTCTCTCACAGCAGAATAATCTGGAGAATAAGAAGATGGATGTATTCAAAAACACCTTCCGTCAGTTTTGCAAATATGGGATTGCCGGGGGTATCGGCGCATGCATTGATTTTGGGTTGTATTCTCTCCTCATTAGTTTTACATCTCTCAATTTTCTTGTCTCGAATGCGATTTCCTTTTCCATAGGCACTCTTGCGGTTTATTATCTCCAGAAAAATTGGACTTTTCGCTATCAATGCGAAAAAAATGCCATTCTCTTTACGAAATTTGTATCCGTTGTAATTGTGACCTATATTTTTAACAATCTAATTCTCATCATTTGCGTGGAATTCCTTCACATGAATCCCATCATAGCAAAAGTGGTTCAGATTGTTATCAGTTTTATCTGGGGATATACTATCAATAAAAAATTCGTTTTCAAATAATGTATAATCCGGTCTAGCGATCAAAAATGAATCTTTCCAGTAAGACGCTTAGGGAACTTCGCAATTGACATGCCACTACAGTTAATATGTTCCCGAATCATGATGACTTGAGATTGGGAACAAACCTTGAATTTACATTATACCAACGATTTACAATTTGAAAACCGTCTTGGTTAAATCACACTATATAACTTTATCCCTTAAAATTCACGGTTATACAATACCCAAACTTTTTAACAATACCTGCCCTAATATGTACACTGTAACGACGGGGAATTTCTTGTCAATAATATATAACATACTTATTTCATCTTTGTTATTAATAATCAGTTTAATTGGGATTTTGATACCAGGAATCGTTTTGGCTCATTTTATTATACCACAGAAAAGTAAGGAGACCTATTTTTGGATATTTGCTCCGTTTCTCGGTATATCGATTACGATTATAATTTTACAAAGTTTGGTATATCTCGATATTCCATTATCTTTATCAGCATTTCCTTTTTTTATTCTTTTTTTTGTTATTTTTTGTTATATTTACCAGAGATCTCGGAAAGATATACCTGACTTCCCCAAAAATATATTCTTGCTGGGATTTATTGTAATTATAGTCCAAGGCTTTGGATATTGGTTGCTTGGGGCTGAAAATTATATTGGGTACGGTTGGATAGATCAATATAATTACGTTGCCATTGCTCAATTTTTAATCGATAAACCATTTAGCACAACTTTTATGGATGTTCAAAATATCCCATATCTCGTTCGAGCAATTGGATTGAAAGATGTTCGGATAGGTGTGTCGATATTACAAGGCTATTTCTCAGTTTTAGGACAATCTAATGCAAAATCTCTTTATGGTACAATTTCATTATTAAGTCCATTTTTGACCTCTCTATCGGCTTATTTGCTTTCAAAAAGATTTATTAAAAATGAATGGGCGCAATACGGTTCGGCAATTGCAGCATCTTGTCTTCCTGGGTTCGCGCTGGTTCAACTTCAAAATTTTTTAGCTCAATCGATGATTATTCCATTTCTTCTATTATGGCCAATAGTGATAGAGAATCTTCTAAAACAAAATGACATAAAATATGTATTAATTGGAATTGTAATTTTTGCTGGAATACATTCCATTTATACAGAATTTACATTGATATTTATCCTAGTATCAATTATAGGTCTGATCGGTTATGTCATTCAAACCGGATCCTTTAAATCTTCGATCAAAAAAATATCTGTTGTTTTGATTTTGGGATTTTTAATAAACTTTGGTTATGTTGAAAGGAGTATTATTTTTATTAATGCAATTGTGCATGCACCCCCGGGGATCCTTGATTCTATTTACCCATTTGCTTTGAAAATTGACGGCTTGGGTTTTTTATGGTTCGGATATAAAGCATTTACCCTTAACGATGATTTAATAATAGCGATAATTTTATTGGTTTCAATTTTTTTCATGATATTATCTTATTTAGGTCTTATAAACCTCTTTAGAAAACAAAAGGATATTGTATCATTACAACTTCTTTTCCTTTCTCTTTTTCCAATAGTTTTTATTTCTATGCCGAATCCCTATCCCTATCCATTTTTTAAAATGTTAACGTCAATTTCCCCGATTCTTGTACTAGGATTGTGGATTTTATTGTCGGATTCTCCTTCATATAATTTTAAAAGTATCTTCCATATTTCAATTCAGAATACTTTACTGAAGAAAATATTGTTAGCATTGCCAAAAATACTTTTAATTGGTACATTAATAGCATTTGTTTCAATTACCTTCTATTTAGCCTCATTTTCAATATCTGGCGGAGGGAGGAGTGCAGTGACGTGGTCAAATTCAGAAAAAATGCAAAATACATATAATTATTTAGAAAATACTAAGAATCTAGATTTTATTCTCTCTGAACCCAATCCAGATACGTTAGCATGGTTGGCATATCATGGCCGGCAGGACAATATCTTTTTTATTAATAATCAAATAGGTGATGTCACATTGGATAATAGTAATTATTCCTTTAATGATCCTGCAAAATTCCCACAATCGGCTGTGAAAATTTCAATTGGGGATGACTATCCCAAAATTACTTCACCAAATTTATATCAGAATTTAATTGTGTATATTAATAACCCAGAAGGATTGGATGGGTCGGAACAGACAGGTTATTGGAATTGGTTGGGAGAAGACTTCAATTTAATTATTTTTTCAAAATTTCAATCGGATATTAATGTCAACATATCATTTGTTGCAATTCCAAGTGAACAAAATACCGTACGGGATAAAATAAATACAATCCAATTATCAATGATCGAAGGAGACCCACAGACACCTATAATAATTCATTTGAATAATCAACAAACAGTTGTGGCAACATTTGAAATAAAACCAGGTATGAACATAATAAAATTTGGTAATTTAGATCTTGAAAAAGGGGACATAACAGATCCTTTGGAAAAACGAAACTTTTTCATTAGCATTTCTCGTATGACCATTAACAGTGATAACTAAGATCGTGTTTATGGAAATTAGTAATTATATGGTTTTGTAGATGCATACCATTCGAGGAATCAAGCATTATAGAAAGAAAATGCGGTGGCACTTTTCGAGTATTCTTTGGTAGAGTGAAGGTAGAAATGTTTTCGGGATATCACACGCAGAACCAACCAGAACTTTTTCGAAGTACATATGAATCAACGAACGCAGATGGTAAATAGCCCTTAAAGGAAGTCCGCCTTAGTATAAGAGTGGCGCATACGATGTGCTGTAAAAAGTGAGGATACCCTGTATTCATCATTACTTCCAATTCACATTTATGGCACTTCGAGTACGCTACCTTTTTCTATAGTGCCGTAAAACATTATTTCGAGTTATTTTGAAGTGTGAGAGAGGTCTGGAGAAATATCAACCAATTAGTATTATGTTCTGGACAACATATAGATTAAATTCTACCAGTTTGCGATTGCGCAGCATTTTCTTGTGCTTGTGAAAATTTTGAAGATATCATGTCATCTAAACCAAGATTAATTTTTTTTGATTTTCTGCGTATTTTGGCAATATGCCTCGTAGTTGCGTGTCATATCTATATTAATATCTTCGGCGTTCGCGATGGGCCCGACATTTGGCTTGGCGAATTAGTTTATCTTGGGATGGGAATTATCGGGGTTCAGATATTTTTATTCGTCAGTGGAGCGGTATTGGAACTAAATAAATCACATATAGATTCAAGTATATCGTACATCCGTTTTGAAATCCGTAGGTTGTTGCGAATTTTTCCTGCATATTGGATGAGTCTTTTATTGGGAGCAATGTTACTTCTATATTCTAACAACACTAACCTTGGGAATTTATTCTGGCAGTTTTCCGGGTTTAATGCTTTCACGGGAAACGGAAACTGGGAGGGCCATTAAATAATGCCGGGTGGTGCATAGGGATCTTCGTTTTATATTATCTCATTTACCCGTTCCTTAGCCGTGCAATTAATAGTAACCCATACGTGACATTGGCATGCCTTTTTGTTATTAGTGCATGTTCAACATATTATATAAATACACACATTCTTACTGGAATTCTGGATGCTATGGGTGTATTTTGGTTTCCATTAGATGATCTTTTTTATTTCGGCTTGGGCATCTTTATCGTTAAACAATCGTGGTATCCAAAATACATAGATAAAACAGGAATTATCTCGTATTTCGGGGAACTCAGTTTTTATGTTTTTTTAGTACAATTCCCTCTATTACCAATCGGAAGAACGGCAGGCATCCCCATTTATTTGATGTATGTGGTAGCATTGTCAATGGTAATGATGTTTGTTGATGTAAGATTGCACCAGTACTTGAATCTAGCTAGACAGAGATTGGCGAGTTTTAAAAATAGTGAAATCCATTTGTCCTAAATTCTTACTTGGGTTTATGTGTCAAAGACCATGCGAATTAAATCAGCACATAAACCATCTACAAGATCAACGTCATCCAATGTATTCCTTAAAAAAGTTTCAAGTTTTCAATTAAATTTTATATCCGGCACTCTGCGCATCGGAGTAAAACATCTGCACGGTCTCGAGTGACAACTGGCTGAGATCTTTACCCACCTGCGGGACCTTCTTTAAGATATCATTCGTGATCGTGATGATGTGACAGCCGCAGGACTCAGTCTGGATGAGGTTCAGCAGCTCGCGGGTGCTTGCCCAGAGCAGTTCAGTTTTCGGCAAGGGCTTGAGGATCTTCACGGCATCTTTCATGATCGGCATCGGGTCTCTTCCGGTATCCGCGATACGACCGGCAAACACCGAAACGATGCTCGGAGTATCCGGGGAAAGGGCCTTTGCCACGGTCTTTACCTGGTCGAGGGTCAGGATAGCGGTAACATTCAGTTTCAAACCGTCGTGGGAGAGTTTTTTCACGAGCGGTGCTGTGCTTTCGCCTTTGGTGTTGGTCACCGGGATCTTGATATAGACGTTCTTTCCCCAGCCAGCGATCTTCCGGGCTTCGCGTTCCATCCCGGGCAGGTCATCAGAAAAAACTTCGAATGAGATGGGGAGGTCCGGAATCGCTTTGAGGGCAGCCTTTGCGAAATCTTCGTAACTTTTGACCCCGGCTTTTTTCATAAGGGTCGGGTTGGTCGTAAAACCGCTTGCGATCCCTTTTTTGTACTCCTCGATCATGCCGTCGAGATCGGCACCATCCGCATAGAGCTTGATCTTAAATGGGGGTATTGTGCTCATGATATACAGTCCTCGTGCAGTATTCTCGTTGAGATATCCAGTATTGTCCCCACAGCCTCTTTAAGATTCTCCGTGGTAAAATCAGGAGTGATCTGCTGACGTGGGAGCAGCGGTTGCATCTATAACGGTCGCGATGCACGTTCCGTTAAGATATATGTGGGTCATGTTTCCCCCACCCATAATGAGAGCCCCGTTCGGGGTGCCAAGAACCCGGGTGGCAGGTTTATAGCCACCGGGTGTGGGGGACATGCTGTCAGAATCATTGGCAATAAGCAGCTGTCTCCCATCCTGATCAAAAACCCTCGTGGTCCCGTCTGGTGCATGGTAGATGATGGATCCATAGGGTATCTGGTAGTCAGGGCTGGCGTTTGTCAGGCTGAAACCGTACCGTATTATTGTTTTTTCCTGGGTATCATTGAAAGATAACGAGGGAATCGGGCATGAGGTCGTGTTTGCAGAGGGTTCCCCGGTTATTGTCGAGGAAATCTCTGTCACAGCCGGGGGAGTTCCCGGTAATTTTTCGTTTGAGATGCATCCTGCCACCGTTATAGCAGCGATCAGGAGGAGAATACAGATACCGGGGCAGAGAACAAATGCTTTCATGAAATCCAACAGTGGCTATATGGAGCAGATTTTTGCATAAACCTTGTCATAACTGCGGTTTTTTTGGAAGTCAAACCGATGGGATATTTGTGTCCCGATGAACATTTTTTTGGGTAAAACGGTGATGCTGCAGGGGACTAATGCCACACTCCATCAAAAATTCAGGAAAATAAAAACGACAGGAAGTCTGTCGCTTCTTTTGTCCCAAACAGCCCGGACCGTGCTTCTTTCTCAGTGAAACGCATACACCCGTCAGTACCCTTCCCGGTCACCGCAAAGGGCACCGGTTCTCGGGAATGCGTCTTGATCCGGATCGGCGTCGGGTGATCCGGAAGGACGGCGACGATACCGTCAAATGCCTCCCGGATTGCGCCCACGACGTTATCCACGTTCTCAATGGCCCGGACTTTTTCCTCGATACTGCCAAGGTGCCCGGCCTCATCCGGGGCCTCGATATGGACATACACAAA
This sequence comes from uncultured Methanoregulaceae archaeon, assembly GCA_963737635.1. Taxonomy (GTDB): domain Archaea; phylum Halobacteriota; class Methanomicrobia; order Methanomicrobiales; family Methanospirillaceae; genus Methanoregula. Next base: position 1,383,032 of record CAVTTL010000001.1, on the reverse strand, counting down.
ATCGAGATGCTTGATCGCCTCAAGAGCATACCGGGCCTTTGCCAGGTAATCCGTATCGAAATATCCCGTGGCGCCGGGGACCGTGATGACTTCCATCCCTGCACACCGGGCGAGGCCGTTGAGGAGATCGACTGCCGATATCATGCCTCCGGTACGGTGGTATTTTTGGGAGAACGGGGGAAATGCCGGGCGCCGTCCTCCGCTCCACGGCCAGATCTGCGTCGCCGGGGGTTTGCCCGCCTTTACCCGAGCCACGTTCACCGGATGCCCCCTGAACACGTTGCGGCTCGTTTCCATACAGGAAATGAGAAGCTCTGCATCCCCGTTCCGGGGCAGGTACCCGGCGATTGACTGCCCCACGATATCGTGCGGCGCCGTCGAATCCGCCACTGAACCGTGAGGAACGAGCAGAAGGTTGCGGTAGCTGACCCCGGCTTTTACGACAACGTCAGGCACATGGGGGGCAAGCGCCGCAAGGAGTGCGGCACCTTCGGCACTGGAGATATGGCCCGCGGAAAAATCTGCCATTATCTCATCTTTAACCGTCACGATGTTGCACCGGTAGGCGACATCGGAAGGTGCGAGATCGATTCCCATACTCAGCGCCTCAAGCGGCCCCCTGCCGGTATAATACTTCTCCGGGGCGTAGCCGAGAATAGACATATTCGCAATATCGCTTCCCGGCTCGAAACCTTCAGGAATCGTGCGGAGCATGCCACACGCGCCCTCCTGGACCATCTGGTCCAGGTGCGGCGTCTGTGCATATTCAAGAGGGGTTTTTCCTTCAAGATGCGGGATCGGCTCGTCAGCCATGCCATCCCCGAGAATCAGGATGCATTTCATAAAAACCCCTTCACAACGCTTTGAGGAGATCGCGTGTCGCAAGCCTGACACTCTCCCGCGATCCGAGCTCAGGCTTCCAGCGCCGGCTTTTGATCCGATCAATGGATAACTGCATCCGGGGCACATCGCCCACCCAGCCGCGTTCGCCTCCCGTAAACCGGAATTTTACATCAGGGAGCTGCATTTCCTCGGCCACGATCTCCGCTATACTCCGTACGTCAATCCAGTCCTCAGAGCCGATATTGAAGATGTTGACCGTGTCCCGCGACCGTAACGCAAAGAGCATGGCGGCAACACATTCATGAACTTCGAGGTAGGACTTGACCTGTTTCCCATCCCCGAGAATCTCAAGCTCTGCCGGGTTTTCTTTGAGTTTTCGTACAAAATCCGTGATTACGCCATGACCACTGCGCTCGCCAACGATATTTGCAAACCGGTATATCCATGATTTCATGCCAAAGGAGTGGCAGTACGAAGAGATCAGCGCCTCGCAGGCAAGCTTGCTCGCCCCATAGACTGAAATGGGAAGCATCGGAGCGTAATCCTCCGGAGTAGGGATGACTTTTGCATCGCCATAGACTGTAGAGGTTGAGGTGAACACCAGTTCCGGGACGGCGTGCAGGCGCATCGCTTCGAGCACCCGATAGGTGGCCATGATATTATTCTGCATGGTAGGGTCTGGGCTGATCGCGCTCTGCCGGACATCCGGATCCGCTGCAAGATGGAAAAGCCGGTCTGCCCCTTCGAGGTGTTCCTGCCAGCCATCATCAAGCAGGTCGAACTGGACAAACCTGACCTTGTAATCGTCGATATGCCGGGCGATCGTCTCGCGGCGCCCGGCGCAGAGAGAATCGATGACGAGCACTTCGTTGCCCTCTGCAACGAGCGTGTCAACCAGATGGGAGCCTATGAAACCGGCGCCGCCGGTCACTACGACAAACATCAATACCTATTATGTAACCCATGCTATAGGATTACTGCTATGTTCATCGGGATTGACCACGGCACGACAGCCATACGTTTTGCATCAGAAAAAGACCGGTTCAAACTGTCGCGTGAAGAGGCTACCGGGTTTACCTGTGCTGACCTCGACCGTCTCTGCCCGCCTGACGAGATCGAAGGCATCGCCCTGTCGTATTCGATGGGCGACAACTTCTCAAAGATCACACGGATTGAGAAGGTAACAAACCGGGGAGTTGTCAGCCGCGAGGGGGCAGGCAAACATATCGGCGGGGGAACAAAGGTCTTTGACGAGATCAAAAAAAGCGGTATTCCCGCCGTTGTCATTCCCGGCCTGCACCGGGGTTCCCCGACCGATCCCCGGTTCAAAGTCTACTCCCACCAGTCCAGCCCGGAGAAGATAGGGATCGCATTTGAGGTCTGCAACGATCTGGGTGACGATGTCGTGGTCTCCGATGCAAGTTCCAACACCGTGACCCTTCTGGTATCGGCAGGACGACTGATCGGTGCTTTTGACGCCTGCATCTTTGCCCCCGGCACCCGGCATGGTGCGCTCGACGTCGATGCCATCCGCCGGATCGACGAGGGGAAATGCACCGCAAACGAGGCGTTCCAGCGGGCCGGGGTGGACTATACTCTTCCCGACGAAGATACTCTCCGCGTAAGGACCGTCGCCATGTTTTCGGCCATGGAGTGCGCCGCCCTCCTGCTGCTCAACCCACGCGCGCGGGTTGCGCTTGCCGGTACGCTTGCCCCTCTTATCGCCCCCGAAGTGGAATCGCTCCTTGGCACCGATGTGGCCGTGTACGATGAATGGTGTGCGTCCCAGGGTCTGGCACGACTTGCCCGCGACGTCTTTTCCGGGGCAGAGACTATTCTTGGTCTCGGTGTAGATCTTTAGACGTATAGTGGTTAATGAAAAAACAAAATCGTTCCGCCTCAAGCTGGTGAACTTCCTCACCCGCCACCAGCTCCTGGCGGAGCTCCAAGTCCGGGCAGATAAAGGCACTGAGTTTATCTTCCGTTTGAAAAATACCGGGGATAACACATGAATGGGGGGTGCTGGTAGTTGAAGATGAGTAACGGGGGCTCCTCGCTCTGTTTTGGGCAGGATGCTGTGCATGAAAGCCCCCTTTCAGTTTTAGAGAGAGATCAACATAATTAATAATGATAAATGGCCATAGTACTCTGCAAAATCTTGAGGTAGAGTGGGATGAACTACCGTGTGTAAAGTCACGATACTTTACATAACTGGTTCGTTATTTATCAAGTAACATTGCTGGGGGATTTTTCCTTTGAGAGAACTACGTATCCACGGCAGAGGGGGCCAGGGATCGGTCACCGCTGCGGAACTCATTGCTGTTGCTGCATTCGAAGGAGGCGTTTTTTCACAGGCGTTTCCGGCGTTCGGGGTCGAACGGCGCGGCGCTCCGGTCCAGGCATTCGTACGGTTCGATGACCGGAAGATCCGGCTGCGGAGCCAGGTCTACGAGCCGGATTATATTATCGTCCAGGATAGCACGCTCATAAAAGACGTGAATGTTTTTTCTGGGGTAAAGAAGGGCGGGATCGTTATTGTCAATACTGAGAAGGCACCGGATTACAAGATCCCCGAGGGCGTTAAACTGATCACCATCGATGCGACCTCCGTCGCCCTCAAGGTGATCGGCCTTCCCATCACAAACACCACTCTCATGGGAGCATTTGCTGCCGCAACCGGGGAGATCAAGTTTGACGCGCTCAAAAATGCGCTCTTCCACCGGTTCCCAAAAGAACTGGCAGAGAAGAATATCGAGGCCGCCCGCCAGGCGTTCGAGAGTGTTAAGGGGGCGGCTGCATAATGGCGCTCGCGGTAGGGTGTCGTGCCCGTCCCGGAAAAGGGCGGGACAACAAGACCGGGTCATGGCGGGTCTTCAAACCGGTCTTCGATCATGAAAAGTGCTCCAAGTGCGGTACATGCCAGATCATCTGCCCCGAGGGATGCATCGCGGAAGACGCCGAGGGTTTCTTCGACCCCGATTATGCCTATTGTAAGGGCTGTGGCATGTGCGCAGAGGAGTGCCCGAAAAAAGCGATCACCATGATACAGGAGGAGAAGTAGATGCTTGAAATCACCGAAGGCTCGCACGCAGTCGCCGAGGCCGTGCGGCTCTGCCGTCCGCAGGTCGTTTCCGCGTACCCGATCACTCCCCAGACACATATCGTCGAAGCGCTTGCTGATATGGTGGCTAACGGGAAACTGGATGCCGACTACCTCACAGTCGACAGCGAATTCTCCGCACTCTCCGCCTGCCTTGGGGCTAGTGCCGCGGGGTCGAGGACCTACTCTGCGACCACCTCCCAGGGGCTTGCGCTGATGTTCGAGGTCTGTTTCAACGTTGCCGGGATGCGCCTGCCCATTGTCATGACCATTGCCAACCGTGCACTGGGGGCACCGCTCTCCATCTGGAACGACCAGCAGGACTCCATTGCTCTGCGCGACTCCGGCTGGCTCCAGTTTTATGCGGAAGATAACCAGGAGGCAACCGATCTCCATTATATTGCCTACCGGGTGGCGGAGGACCCGACAGTCCTGCTCCCGGCTATGGTCTGTTTTGACGGGTTCATCCTCTCCCATACCTATGAGCCGGTGGACATGATCTCGCAGGAAGATGCCGACACGTATCTCCCGAAGTTTGCCCCCAAGGAACGGCTTGACGCTGCCGATCCGATAAGTTTCGGGATGTATGCAACTCCCGATTATTACCTCGAATTCCGGTACGAGACCGATAAGGCCCTCAAGGATGCAAAGTCCGTGATCCAGACCGCCGGCGCAGAGTTTAAGAAGCTGTTTGGCCGGGACTACAGCGCAATGGTCGAGGGTTACCGGATCGAGGATGCAGAGACCGTGATCGTCGCGATGGGGTCGATCTGCGGCACCATCAAAGACACGATTGACGATCTGCGGGCCGAAGGGGTGAAGGTAGGTCTGTTAAAGATCCGGGTGTTCCGCCCGTTCCCCTCAGAAGAAGTGGCAAAGGCACTGACAGGCGCACAACGGGTTGCGGTGCTTGATAAAAACATCTCCCTTGGCGCGAAAGGCGCGGTCGCATTAGAAGTCAAGGACGCCCTCTACGGGTCCGGGGTTCTTATCTACGATTACGTCATCGGTCTTGGCGGAAGGGATGTGAGGAAGAACGATATCCGGGAAGTCGTCACCCTTGCCGGGAAGGGACAGGGCGGTATTTTTGTGGGCCTGCGTAAAGAGGTGCTCTGATCATGGCAGATAAATCCTGTGAACTCTTCGACTGCGGGCACCGTGCCTGCGGGGGATGCGGGGCGGCTCTTGCGGCCCGGCTGATGCTCAAGGCTGCGGGCACCGATACGATCGTGGTCTCTTCGACCGGTTGTATGGAAGTATTCTCCACTCCGTATCCCGAAACGGCATGGAAAGTGCCGTGGATCCACTCGCTCTTCGAGAATGCTTCAGCGGTCGCTTCCGGTATTGAATCGGCACTCAAAAAGCAGGGAAGAAAAGAGAACGTTATTGTAATGGCGGGCGACGGGGCGACCTTCGATATCGGGATGATCTGCATCAGCGGGGCGTTTGAACGCGGCCACGATATCACCTACATCTGCTACGATAATGAGGCCTACATGAACACCGGTATCCAGCGGTCCGGGGCTACTCCCTACGATGCCAGCACGACCACAAGCCCGGCCGGATCACAGTCGTTTGGGAACAAGCGGCCTAAAAAAGACATGCCGGCGATCCTTGCAGCCCACGGCTCACCCTATGTAGCGACAGCATCAATTGCATATCCAAACGATCTGGTCCAGAAGATAGAGAAAGCGATCAATACGACCGGGCCGACGTATGTGCAAATCCACGTACCCTGCTGCACCGGCTGGGGATTTGAAGGCGAACAGACGCTCGCGATCGCCAAGCTTGCTATCGAGACCGGGCTCTGGGTAAACTATGAGATGGTAGAGGGAAAAGTGACCAAGGTCAAAAAAGTAATCAGGAAACCGGTTGAGGAGTACCTCAAGACCCAGAAGAGGTTCCGCCACCTGTTCAAGCCAAAACGACAGGACGTCGAAATCGCTGCGATCCAGACAATGGCTGACAAAAATGCCGAAAAGTACGGCATCGATATCAAACTCAAGAAAGAATAAATTCACCACAATTTTTCGGTTCGGTTACATTATCGGATGTGCCAAAGCCAATTTTCATGAACATATACAGACGGTTTTAATAGGTTTAAATCTGACATAAGTAGGTTATCGGGCTCGTGGTCTAGCGGTATGACGTCGCCCTTACACGGCGGAGGTCGCCGGTTCGAATCCGGCCGGGCCCATCGTTTTTTGCAAATTCGCGGAAGTAACAATCTCCGGTACTGTGTGAAAAAGCTCTAAAAAAGGTTCAGGAAGTAGGTAGCGCGGCCACAGCGCTTTGGGTACTTCCCTTCGTAATACTCAGGAGCTTAATATCAAAGGTGAGGTTCTGACCCACGAGCGGGTTATTTGCATCTATGGCCACTCCTGCGGAGGTGACATTGACGATGGTAACAATCCTTGCACTACCGTCCTGTGACCGTTCGTACATTTTTTCTCCAGGTGTGAGTGTCTGATTTGCCGGAAACTGGCTCAGGGGGACTATCGCAACAAGCTGCGGGTTATAGGTATAGGCATCCGGTATGGTAACAATCCTTTCCCCGTTCACTTTCATTCCCCGGACAGCGGCATCAAAACCGGCAATCATCTGGCCACCTCCAATCGTGAAGGTCAGCGGGGTTGAATTTACATTCGAGTCGAAAACCGTCTTGTTATCAAACATCCCGGTGTACGTAACACTAACGGTATCCCCGACTGCCGCTCCAGCTGACTGGGTGGAGACGAAGATATACACTGCGGCACAAATGACGACGATTACCACAACCGCAATGATTCCCACCGTTTTATACTGCTGTTTTTGTGCAGCCACATTCTCCTTGCCTTTCACTTTCTCAGATTTTTTCATAATCCTCGTACTACAATTCGCCGGGAAACAATATACCCTTGCCTCTCAGATAAGTACTTAAAGAAACGATCTAAAAAGCATCACCTGATCCGGCAGTTTCCGGAAAAGATCGCCATGGACAGAAAGGGTCCCCTCTCAATTTCAGGAGCTTTTTCATCCCTGCATAAAACGCTCCAGGCAGAGATCCGCGACGAACGGCAGCGGCACCGGTGCCTCTACGCAATGGGTACTTCGGGCAGGGTCACCCAGGTTGTTCTCGGTGTTGCAATCCTGATAAACATCTTCGTCTTCTTCTACAATCCGGTGTATCCCCTGCTCTTTATCTCCGCCAGTTTCTTCCTGTTTATGTTCTATTTCATCACCCTGCTTATCCCTCATAACCTACAGGATACTTCCCTGCAACAGACAGAGATCTCCAAGTATCTCGCCGGACTGCGTGCGACCGGCATTATCACGAGCACAAAAAGGTTCACCCGCGTCTTTCTCAATGCATTTTTTATTAACTGCCGTCCGCTCTTTTACGGGTTTGCCCTGATCTTTACCATCGATATCATCCTGGTGATCGATATGGCTCTTTCCGGGGTACTTACGCCCTCTCACACCGAGCTTATTCTCTTTGAATCAGTTGCGATCATCCTCTTCTATTTCCTGGTCTGGAGACTGGAGCCCTATACCATAGATTTTTTCTCCGACGTTTCCGGGATGAAAAAACACCTGATCAAAAAGAAAGTCCCGGAGCAGGTGGTCTCTTTCCTGTTCCTCGCGGGAGCGGTGCTCGCCCTTGTCGGTATTGTCTCGACCATCATCCTGCTCCCGGGCATGACCTTCAGCAATATCCTCTCAGTCTCGGAGTTAAAGGATCTGGGGAATGTTTTTCTTGCCATCGCCGTGATAATTGCCACCCTGTACTTTATAATCCGCTATATTCATGGCATTACCAGCCGGGATCTGCTGAGCCGGTTCACAAAAGATAAAACCGAGTGCCTCGTGCGCCAGATCGAGATCACAGGAAAACACGACCGGTTTTCCGGTGCCGCGGGACCTGTAGAAGATATCAGAATTTCCGCTCTGCAGAGGGCGGCCGAACTCCTGCTCGAAGCACAGATCTACCAGGTCGAAAAAAAGACGCTTTTTGGTACGTTTCCGGTCTATATCGTCAATCCCAACTTTTTCTTAGTATTCTCTCGATCGGTACCTCATGATGAGGAACTATCCCAAATCTGACCCTCTGTTTAGAATCAGCTGCTGACTTGTACTATCTTGTCGGCCGGGGTAAATAACCCCTATTGAACTTTATTTATAGATGGAAAACTCATCTAAAACGTAGTTGCCTATGTCCGACGAAATAAAGACCGCAGAAGTGGCGGGGAGGAAAGTACAGTGGGACCCTGCACAGATGCGAAAAATCCAGGAGCACCCCTGTTTTTCCGAAAAGGCATGCCATGCTTTCGGGCGCTGCCACATTCCTGTGGCACCCAAGTGCAATATCCAGTGTAACTACTGTATCCGGGATTTTGACTGCGTTAACGAAAGCAGGCCCGGTGTGACTACCCGGGTCCTCAAACCGGACGAAGCTATGGACATGGTAAAAAAGGTCACCGAAAAATACGACTATATCAAGGTCATAGGCATTGCAGGTCCCGGGGACCCGCTCGCAAATGAGGAGACCTTCGAGACGCTCCGCAGGCTCCATGAAGAGTACCCAGGGGTTATCAAGTGCATCAGTACAAACGGCCTGCTCCTCCCGGACACAATCGATCTGCTCCAGAAGTACGATGTGGGTAATATAACCGTTACGCTCAACGCCATCGACCCGGAGATCGGGGCGAAGATCTACCAGTTCGTCGACTATAAAGGAAAGCGGTACACCGGAATTGAAGCCGCAAAACTGCTCCTCTCGCAACAGCTCAAAGGCATCGAGATGGCGGTGGCACGGCACATGATCGTCAAGATAAATACCGTCTATATTCCGGGGATCAACGAAGATCATATCCTGGACATTGCAAAGAAGGTCGGGGAGATGGGGGTCTACACTTTTAACCTTATTCCGCTTATCGCCCAGTATAAGTTCGCCGACATCGCCCCGCCAACACCCGAGATGAAAAGGAAGATGCAGGATGCCTGTGGGAAGTATGTAAAACAGATGCGGCACTGCCAGCGGTGCCGTGCCGATGCGATCGGGAAACTCGGGCACGACGTGCAGTCGTGCATGTACGAGAACAAATAACCCTTTTCTCCGGGAAGAACACATTACCGGGTCCCCCCAGAGATAGCCGGTATCGCTTCCGGAAACGTACGCTTTTCTGGAAAATGATTATACAACTTTACTGACTACTTGTCAATAGTTCTTTTAACGGGGGATCATGGCTAGGATCAAGAAAAGCCCTGAAGTGCGCAGGAATGAGCTGATGGACATCGCCGAAACGATCTTCACCCAAAAAGGGTGCGATCACACTTCCCCCAGCGATATCATACGCGAAGCACGCATCGCGCAGGGCACCTTTTACTACTATTTCCGCTCCAAGGACGATCTGGTCCGGGCCATCATTGATCGGTACTTAGATCACCTCGGCGAATATGTTGTCCGGGTGGCGGACGACCCGGCGCTGAATGCACCCCGGAAGCTGCTGCTGATATCCGATGCCTTAATCGATCTTTCCCGCAAAAAGATGGGGCTCGGCAAAGGTGCATCCGTTGATAAGTCTATCAGCGGACGGGAGGAGTACGTAAAGGACCTGAAGAAAAAGATCCTCCACCTCGTACGGCAAATCGTTCGGCAGGGTATAGCGGAGGGTCATTTCGAAACGGAGTATCCTGACGAGACCGCAGAGATGCTTTTCTTTGTCAGCCTGTACCTGAATCGCGAGCTCAAGAATACACGCGACCCGGAAGATACGCCGGAAAAAAATTGATGCTTTACGGGCGATGATGGAGAAAACGCTCGGTGCTCTTAAGGGATCTTTTCGATCATCGCCATAGATTTTCGGTCGAACGATATCTATTTGTGTCGTTACTGACAACATGTCAGTTGCGATGGTCTTAACATGAGCGATACTACCGGCTTAAAACCAGTCTCACTGGTACGATGCGAAGACTATAATCGGGAAAAAACATACCTTGCCGTGGAACGATCGATCGACTTGATCGGGGGCATAGGTAGGTTTGTGTCCCCCGGCCAGACCGTTTTCCTCAAGTTCAACCTGCTGCTGGGTTCAGCACCCGAGACGTGCGTGACTACGCATCCAGAAGTCGTTTATGCGGTCGCCCGCATATTGAAGGGCCACGGGTGCAAGGTGATCATGGGTGATAGCCCCGGCTCAGGCCTGCCCTATACCGAAACTACCCTGAGAAAAAGCTACGCTGCCTCGGGATACGATAAAATTTCCGAGGAACTTGACATATCGCTGAACTACGACACGGGGTGCCGTGAAGTGCCTGCTCCTGACGGTAAAATGGCGAAGCGGTTTTCGATCATCAACCCGGCACTGGATGCGGACGCCGTGGTCGTTGTCTCCAAAGCAAAGACGCATTCATTGACCTATCTTAGTGGCGCTGCAAAAAACCTGTTCGGGGTCATACCCGGATTTGAAAAGCCGCTCTACCACGGGAAAATGCCCTCCTCGGACGATTTCTGCCGCATGATCATAGACCTCAACGAGGTCGTCAAGCCGAAGCTGCAGGTCATGGATGCAGTTGTCGGTATGGAAGGCGATGGACCGCATACCGGGACACCGCGAAAGATAGGTGCTGTGATGGCCTCGGGAGACTATAGCGCTATCGATGTCGTGACGGCGCGACTGATGTCCTTTGACCCGATGGATATCGGCACGGTCAAGGCGGCCGTCGAGCGGGGTTATCTCAGGAAGGACCTCAGTGACGTTACCGTTCTAGGAGATGACCCTGCGGCGCTCATAGTCAGAGACTTTAAGCACCCTTCCACGTTTTCCGGCATTGGTAAAGAGAGCGATCGAACGGACCTGAAACGCAGAATAGTGCTTCGTATGTTTTTTGCCGTTGCAAAGGCATATCCACCATGGCCTAAGATTGACCCCAACACCTGTATCGGCTGCATGAAATGCGTGCAGAGCTGCCCGAAAACGACCATCGCTATAGTTGGTAAAAAGCCCCAGATAACCTATAAGAATTGCATACGCTGTTATTGCTGTCATGAGATGTGCGACAACCATGCCATATCACTTGAAAGGAGTCTCACCGGCAAGGTAATAGCGAAGATAGCGAAAAGGGCATGATTGACGCATATCTTTTAAGAATAGTTTCATTGTACCTGATTGCGAAATGCAGGCTTTTATTCCTGACCGCATTGCGCTATAATCGGGGGAGGTTGTATCAGCAGTGGTACTGCACACCGCCCGAGGGTACCTCCATGGGGTACTGACGAATAACTAACGTGCGATCCCGAGAGTCGGATAAACGATTTTTTGCGTACCGGCACTCTCAAGGATCTGGTCCAGTTTCTCGACTATCGTCTCGAATGACGGCGGGATGTCCGATTCCTCGGCTGTCACCGTCTTTCCACGGTAACTGACCGTATACGTCATAAGATTCGACCTTTGGTAGGGAGCCGGGTAGTTGGCCTGGAGATCTGAGAACTGGGACTCGTTGAACAGCACGGAAAGAAGTGCGAGATCGGTCGCATTGAGTGAAATCTCGGTATTGGTGGACTCCCCGGAGATCACCGCAACGCCGTTAGTAAAGATCACCAGACGATCATTGACACCGTCAGTGCCCCCGGTCCGGTGGTAATCGACAAGAACAGAGGGGGGTGCAGTCTTGTTGACCGGAAGGGCTTTTGTTCCAAGACACCCGGCACCCGCGAGCGTAAGGACGAGAAGAAAAAGAGGGACGATGTGAATTATTTTAATACGCATCACTCCGAAAGTCCAACGGGATTGTGCTGTCTTTTACGTCCTAGATCTGGACAACGTCCGCTTTTTTGGTTTTTGCTGCTGATTTACGCTCGGGGAGGACTTCTTCGAGTGCCTTCAAAAGGCCATCGGTTTTTTCATTATTGAAGATTGCTCTGAATGCTGCGAGCTCGGCGGCATTCATGATCATGATTCCTTTTTTCTTCATGGGGAGACCATGTTCACCAAGCGGGTTAATATCGATCGCAAGTGAAGCCGGACGGTTTTTTGTCGCCGGAAGCCGGATAATGGAGACACCGGGAAGCGTGGTCTGTTTGCGTTCCCAGTCTCCGCCTTCTTCAATAAAGGCCTTGAGGGTTTCTGTTAATTCCATGAAAGAACTGTTAATCGATATATTAAAAGGCTATCCGTCCCATCGCGAAAATAAAAAGGTGTGCGATCTCAAAATAGGCTTGTCATACATAGAATTCACATTATTAATCGTCCGCTCTAATCTAAAAAGGTTAAAAGCAGATAACTGACCGGGACAGTTCAAGATGCCACAGATCGTGCTTCGCCATAACCAGCCGTTCTCACTTGACCAGACGCTCGGGTGTGGGCAGGCCTTTCGCTGGGACCGTCTGCCGGATGGCAGCTGGTGCGGAGTCGTGGGCGACCGGGTAATCCGGTGCCAACAGAAGGGTGCGACCCTGACCTTTGAGGGCGCCGATAAGACGTTTATCCAGCATTATTTCTCACTCGACCTTGATCTGGGCGCAATACTTCTATCGATTGACACTGATCCATTCATCCATGAGGCTATCGAACGGTGCCGGGGCCTGCGCCTCGTACCGGCAGACCGGCGTGGGAATGTCTCTGCTCCTACATCTGCGCCACCAATTCCAATATACCTATGATCCGCCGGCGGATCGCCTTGATCGCTGAGAAGTTCGGTGATGAAATTGATGAGGGTGATACGACTTTTTTTTCATTTCCTGAACCGTCAAGGATCTCCTGCTCCGGGGGATCATCCGCTCTCGCAGAATGCAGGCTCGGGTACCGCATGCCATACGTCTTTGACACAGCCCGTGACGTTGCGGCACAAAAAAACTGGGCAAAAGACGTCGCCGCGCTGCCGTACGAGGAGGCGCGCCGGGCAGATCATGAAATTCTCCGGTATCGGCCCAAAGGCGGCGGACTGCGTCCTGCTCTTTGCGTTCCAGAAGTTCGAGGCATTCCCGGTTGATGTCTGGATCCGGCGGATAATGGGGGCGCACTATCTCACCACACTTAACCCGGACGCTCCCTTGACTGGACGGGAGTACGATGGGATCCGGACGTTTGCCAGGAAACATTTCGGCGCGTACTGCGGAATTGCCCAGGAATATCTTTACGCGGCGCGGGAAGGGTCAAAGACCTGATTCATCCCAAATAGGAGATTTCTCTGCACATATTCTCAAAGAGCCTGATACCATGGACGTCCACTTTCCCAAACTGCCAAAAGCGATCGCTGCACTGGCGTGCGCGACCATTCTCTTCGGGACAGCGACACCGCTTCTGAAAATTCTAGTCGATGGGATGGCCCCCCTGCTCCTTATCGCACTGCTCTCTCTGGGGTCCGGCGCCGGGGTCCTCTGCTGGCGAGTGGTAAGCGGCCCGCGTTTTACTACCGGGCAGCCGCGTGCAGGCAGAAAGGAACTGTACCTTCTGGCGGGAACAGTTGTCATCGGCGGTTTTGTGGCCCCTGTTACCCAGTGCTTCGCGCTCACTGTTACACCGGCGGCGACCGCGGCACTTCTCTTAAATTTCGAGATCGTGGCAACCGTCTTGCTTGCGTTCTGGGTGTTCCGTGAACCGGCCGATAAAACGATGGGCCTCGCCCTTATCCTTATTTTTGCCGGCAGCATCATTCTTGGCTGGAATGGTGAAAGCGCCCTTGGGTTCTCTCTTGGAGCACTCGGCATTATCATCTCTGGTTTTTTCTGGGGAATAGACAACAACTGTATGGCGCATATTTCTGCCTACCCTCCCGGCCTTATCGCGCTCTGCAAGGTGATCTTTGGCGGGAGCATCGCGGCGGTGCTTGTGATTCTCCTCGGTGAGCCCTTGCCGGCAGCAAACCTGATCGTCCTTGCCATCCTCACCGGATTCGTTTCCTTCGGGCTTGGTCTCATTCTGTTTATTGTTGCACTGCGGGATATGGGTGCCGCTAGGGCAGGAGCCATTTACGCAGCTGCACCGTTCATCGGCTGCATTGCCTCACTTTTCGTCTTTTCCGATCCACTCGGCAGCCAGTTCTGGCTTGCTGTTCCCCTTTTTGCCGCCGGGGCATTGATCGTTATCTACGAACAATGGAATGTGGGTAAAAAAGTAAGTACGGATGCTCCGGAGGAAAAAGCCCGGTAGACAGATGGACCGAGCGTCTGGAAATTAGAATTAAAAACGAATAGGATCGGAAAGGTTAGGTTCCGATATCCCAGCTGCACTGGTATTTCTTCTGGGCCGCGCTCAGCTCATCGATGGTAAGACCAAGCGACGCAAGTTTGAGGCGGGCGACCTGTTCGTCGATCTCCTGGGGGACTTCGTAGACACCGCCTTTAAGGGAATGACCGTGTTCCGCGATATACCGGGTGCAAAGCGCCTGCAGTGCGAAACTCAGGTCCATGACCTCAACCGGGTGGCCCATGCCCTTTGGCGTGGCAAGGTTCACGAGCCTTCCCTCGGCAAGCACATGGACCGGTTTTCCCTTGAGGATATAGGTCGTGATCCCGTCACGTTCGACAGTCGAGTCTGCATGTTTTGCAAGCCACGCAATGTCGATTTCAACGTTAAAGTGGCCGGCATTTGCAAGGATCGCACCTGCTTTGAGTTTCCCGAAATGATTTTTCCCGATTACGCTGGTGTTGCCGGTGGTCGTGACAAAGATGTCGCCAATCTCTACAGCCTGGTCCATCGTCATGACATGGTACCCGTCCATGTGCGCCTCTAGAGCCCGGCGGGGATCAACTTCGGTAACGACGACCTTGGCGCCGAGGCCATGGGCTTTGCTCGCGAGGCCCCTACCGCAGTAGCCGTACCCGGCAACCACGAAGTACTTGCCGGCAATAAGGGTGTTTGTAGTGATCATGATCGCGGAGAGTACGCTCTCCCCGGTCCCGTGTACGTTGTCGAAGAACCGTTTCATCGGTGTGTCGTTGACCGCGATAACGGGGAACTCAAGTTTTTTCTCTGCCGCCATCGCCCGGAGCCGGTGGATACCGGTCGTTGTTTCCTCACAGCCGCCGATCACTTTCTTGAGCATGTCACGGCGTTTAGTGTGGAGGTAATGGATGAGATCCATGCCGTCATCGATGGTTATCGATGGTGCGGCGTCAAGCACCTGTTCGATCGCGGCGTAGTACTCCTCGACCGTGCACCCGCGCTTCGCGTAGCAGTGGACATTTTTTACTTCATTTAACGCCGTCGCCACATCGTCCTGTGTCGAGAGCGGGTTACAGCCGGTAATATAGACTTTTGCGCCACCCGCCGCAAGCGTCTGGACAAGGTTTGCGGTCTTTGCCTCCACATGGAGAGCCATACCGATGGTCATGCCCTTGAAGGGCTTCTCCTTCTCAAACTGTTTCCTAATGGTGGCAAGCACGGGCATATACTGTGCCGCCCAGTCAATCTTCAACTTCCCGGTACTCATGAAAAACACCTGTATCGTACCTCGCCCGCGGCAGGTACTGTTCAATCACGTACCCGGTACATAAGGTGACGAACGCACTTAAACTTCCCGCGAAAAAAGGGGGCTGGCAGATAGGTAGATAGCACTTGCGGAAGAAAACAAAAATGAAATGGTGCTCACGCGACGGATCATCCCCTGCCTCGACTTAAAGGATGGGCGGGTGGTAAAAGGGACAAACTTCCTTGGTCTCAGGGACGCCGGCGACCCGGTGGAACTTGCTGAGCGCTACAACGAGCAAGGTGCCGACGAGGTCGTATTCTTGGATATCACCGCTTCCAAGGAGAAACGCGGGATTATCGTCGAGCTCATCAAACGTGCAGCCGATCAGCTCTTCCTCCCGCTCACGGTCGGGGGCGGACTGCGGTCACTCGACGACATCCAGCAGATCCTCAGGGCCGGTGCCGACAAGGTGAGCCTGAACACGAGCGCCGTGCAGGATCCGATCCTGATCACAAAGGGCGCAGAATCGTTTGGGACCCAGTGTATCGTGGTCGCAATGGATGTCCGCCGGAATTTCACGCCAAACCCGGAGGCAGTGCCGGTGAAACTATGTGATGGCAGCACCTGCTGGTACGAAGTAGTCATCTATGGCGGAAGCAAACCGACGGGGATAGACGCGGTGCGCTGGGCAAAAGATGTCGAAGAGCGTGGTGCCGGGGAGATCCTTCTTACCAGCATGGAGACTGACGGCACGAAAAACGGGTTCGACATTGCGATCACCCGGGCAATTTCGGAATCGGCACGCATCCCGGTGATTGCAAGCGGCGGCGTTGGGACGCTCGAACATTTTTATGATGGTTTTACCCGGGGAAAAGCAGATGCCTGCCTCGCGGCAAGCGTCTTTCACTACGGTGAATTTACCGTTCGCGATGTAAAAGAGTATCTTAAAGGGAAGGGTATCCCGGTACGGCTCTGAGATCGAGCTCAAATGCTGCGATCGGTTGTTCCAGCTCGAATGCTGTCAGAACAGCAGGATGGATCTCGCCGAATATCCCTACTCTTTTTCCTTCGACAATAATATCCGCCCGCCTTCCCTCAATGAAGGCTGCATCAGCGGAGACTTCAGCGCAATACGCGATCCCAAGCTCACGAAGGACGGCATCTGCGTGGGCATAGGCTTCTGAGAAGTCCGCGGTTGTATGGGTGCTTACCGCGGCCAGCCGCTGCGTTGTCCTGAGATCGGAAAGAACATCTCCGGTCGCAAAGATCCGCTGCGGGAGCTCACGGTGCCGGTTGACCTGCAGCATCTCGAGAAGGAGCGGTAAAATCTCCGTTCTCACGATGGTATACTCTTCGCTGATCGGGTGCATGAGGTGGAGTGTTGAAGAGGAGCGGGGGCGCTGCAGGTAATCGCAGAGTACCCGTTCATTTGTCAGCGTAAAAGGCATCATCTCCAGGTACCCGAGTCCCGCGAGGATCATGCGAACCTGAGCTGCAATTGTGCTTACCGGGTGTTGTGTTCCAATCGAGAACGTGGGGGGAACCTCCACGGCGAAGTTCTCATATCCGTAGGCAATGGCAACATCCTCGAAGAGATCCCAGTCGTGCATGATATCAGCCCGGTAACAGGGCACCTGTACACGGACACGATCGGATCCTGCCGGTCGTGCGCCAAACCGCATCCTTTCAAGTAGTTCTGCCATCTGCGGGGCGGTCAGATCGACGCCGATGAGATCGCAGCATTCCCGGACGCTGACCGTGCGTTCTGCCGGGGTGAGATCGGGAGATTCTGTACCATCAATCTCTACGCTTTCGAGGGTTGCGCCGGCTTCTACCATGGCGGTACTGATAATATTTGCCGCGACGCTGACCGCCCGCTGGTCGGTACCCGTGACATCGAGGAGAATGTTTTTTGTCCCGGTCGTCACCCGGGTCCGTTCACCGTTGATGATCGGTGGGAAAGAGCAGACGTTCTCCTCAGCATCAACAATCAGGGGGAAGAGCGGGAAATCCTTCACGATCTTTGCATAATCTCGGCCTTTCGGGTGCTCGGCAAGGATGCCATCAAGCGTGAGCTCTTCGGTAAAATCGAGCGGGACAAATCTCCTGCTTCGTGGCGAGGCAGTATAATGGAACGGTGGTGTAACGGTGTCGAGGTCGTGGATACCGATAGCAACCTTGCTCCGGCCCCGTCCCACAGCCCAGTGGAGGGCTTCCTGAAGCGCCATAACCGAGAGGATGGATTCGTCATCGAAAGTGACGTTCCGGATAACAGCTGACGCGAGGAATGGCCGGATATTTTTCAGATTGGGGTCGACCGTGAAGCTGATCCCGGAGGGTTTGACTGCATATTCCGGGAGACCGGTCTCGATGCCGAGGAATCCCCGCATTGCCCGGGCAGCGCCTTCTACTGAGAAGAGATCGGGGCGGTTGGGGAAGAACTCGACATCCGCATGATCTTCCTCTAAACGTTCGATTTCGGAACCGATCATCGGCAGACGCTCTAAAATGGTCTCCCGATCCGTGCCAGTCAGTCGTTCGAGGTACTTGTAAGAAAGGCTGATGATCGCCATGCTATGCCTTCCTCCCGGATGCTCCCGGGGCACGCACGGGGCTATTCCTGATCCATTCGAGGTCGCTCTGGTACAACTGCCGCAGGTCCTTTAAGCCCAGACGCAACATCGCGACCCGGCTTACCCCAAGGCCCCACGCGAGTACCGGGCACTTCACACCCCACGGATCGGTGACTTCCTGCCGGAAAACACCGGCACCACCCATCTCAACCCAGCCAAGACTGTCAACCCAGATCTCGGGTTCTACCGAGGGCTCCGTGTACGGGAAAAAACCGGGCCGGAACCGCACGTCCGAAAATCCCATTCTCTGGTAGAATTCTTTCAAAAAGCCGAGCAGGTGTCGGAATGTCACGCCTTTGTCCATAACGATCCCTTCGAGCTGTTCGAACTCCGGCGTGTGGGTGGGATCGATTGCTTCGCGGCGGTAGACCCTTCCGATACAGAACGCCTTAACCGGCGGCTCCGGGTGCGCGGCAAGATACTGGATCGAAAGGCTTGTAGTATGGGTCCGGAGCACGCATTGCTGCGCCTTTTTTGGGTTCCATTTGCCGCCCCAGCCGGTCGAAGAGGTGTTCCCGCCATGCTCGTGCATGTCGCGGAGGCACTCCCAGCCTTGAGGAAGCGGTACTTCCTCTTTGAGGTAAAAAGTATCCTGCATTTCACGGGCCGGGTGATCCTGAGGCTGGAAGAGCGCGTCGAAGTTCCAGAATGCGCTCTGCACAATCTCCCCGTGCATCTCGGTAAAACCCATCTCCAGAAGGATCTGGCGCATCTCGTCTATGAGCCTCTGGTACGGGTGGGATTTTCCCGGGTAAACGGTTTTTGGCAGTTTTTTGACATCATACTTACGCAGATTTGCCGTCTTCCAAGCACCGGAAAGGATCTGGTCCCGGATCAGGGTGCCGATCTCTTCGCGGAGATCAAGGCCCTGAGTTACAAGAGCGATCCCCTCAAGAGTAATGGAAATGGCATACCGGACCGTCTCGGATTCTACGAGGATCCCGCGCTTGATCAGTTCTCTTGTATTCTGTTCACCGGAAACCGGATTGCGCAGTGCAAATTCTTCCGCGTTGGTCGACTTCGTTTCATTTTTTATTACCGTTGACCCATCAACATGGATGAGTCCTTTTTTTCGCAATTGGCCGAAACCTATTTTGAATGCAGGATGTCCCTGAAGATCCGCGAGTATCGCGCCTGGGTGTATCACTGCTAAAATCTGGGTCTCAGGGAGGTTCGATGAGACATACTGTTCACCTTCGGCTGTCGGCATAATTTTTTTCTCTACAATCCGCTCGACCTTTGCAAGCCCTTTGTCTTCGGCAAGGTGCGCCCACTGTACGACTGCTTCCGGAGTGGCATTAAGAACTGAAGCAAGGTGTCCTGCGTCCGTCGCCGTCTCCTTTGCAAGTGCCCCAAGTAGTCTCTTCTCGTTTAACGTCAGTTCTGCCATCGCCCCTCATACCTCGATTGTCTCTGCTGCCACGTCTATCTTCTCCTTGAAGTCTTTTAAAAATGCCACGACTCGGTCTGCGGTCTCCTTCTTGCACTGCCCGCAGGTGATCTCGCCCGTCCGGCACTTGCGCCGAAGCTCCGCAAGTTTTGCATCGTCGGTCACCATATGGAACATGTTGAGCAGGAAGAGCGTGCACTTTTCCGGTTCACCGCCAAGCCGTCGCTGCTCTTCAAGCGTCATCCTGCCACCGGTAAGACCGCTCATCACTTTTTTTCGCACCGCCGCCTCCGGCTCGAAAAAGGTAATCAGGCTCTCGGGAATACTGGATGACATCTTGCCACCGGTAAGGCCGGGCAGGAAGATGTGATACGTGGATGAGGGTGTATAGAATGCATACCCGCCACAGGCTCGCTCAATCTCCCTGGCCTTTGCACTGACATCGGCGCATTCTGCCTCCTTGATGTCTACGTGGCCTTCGTATTTTTTCGCATGGGGAAACGCCTTTTTGATCGCGTCCAGCGCCGCTTCGGGGGCATTCTTCGACCGCACGCTGATGTACCCATCGCGCTCCTCGACCGTGAACATCCGGAACTTGTGGGCGATCCCCCGGGTTAGCCGGATATGGGGGTCCTGATCAATTCCCACCGGGACTAACGTCGGGGCCGGTTCTCTCTCGACCTGCGGGAACAGGATATCTGCCACCTGAGTAACGACGCTATCCGCATGGGCAAGCGCTGTCTCCGGAGAAAACCCATAGATTGCGGTAAGTTCGGAAAAATTCACTTTTGTCGCTGCCTCGAACGCAAGGTCCTTGAGCCGGTCGTTTTTGCTCTGGAAATAGGTCTCTCCCTTGAAACCCAGAGCATAGAGGCAGGAAAGGTACTCTTTCCCATATTCCCGGCATTTTTCCCAGGAAAGGCCCCTCACCGCATAGGCTTCCCGGTCGGCAATCGTCACGTACCCGTTTGCACTCTGCTGCACATGCCAGACCACTTCCTTCATAAGCATGAGGTGACCGAGATGCGGGTGGCCGCTTGGCATAAACCCGGTCAGGAGATGAAACGGCGTGTGGTTCCGTATCGCGCGGGCTATCGGGAGGTAGTCACGCTGACCTACCACAATACCGCGTCGCATGAAGTACGGGATCTCGGGCAATTCGGAAAGCACCGGGGCGATCGGGTCGATGCCAAACTCGGCAAATGTCTTTTCAATGTCGAGAGAGGGGGTGCTTGACCATGGATTGATCGAAGATTCTGGCATACCGGGTTCACTCACAGGACTAGATTAGGGGAAATTTTGAGAGAGATTTCAAAGTTTTATCCGCGCGAATTCGACGAACTGGATTCCGGTGATATGTACACAGCCAAACAACATCTTCTTTTTGACACTGTGCGCCATCCTAACCGATCGGGAGATGACACTCATGGGAAGTACGGCCTCTTTTTCTATTGCATGTACCAGCATATCCGAGTGCACATTCTTTCCGCAGTACACCCGGAAATGATGGCCAAACTTGTAGCCGGTCCGGGGAATGAAATCATGCCGGCGCAGCTCGGTATAAACCTTGTCTTTTGCGGCAAGTTCCTGGTCGCTTTCTTTAGCGGCTGCAAAAAATTCTTCCACGGTCAGAGAAGTGCCGTCTTTTGTAATGCGGACGAGCCCCCTCCCTGCAAGGTACAGGAGCTCGACCGGCGAGAGCATGAGCCGCTCCTCGTCTAACCGTTTCCCAAAGCCGGCCTTTTCCAGATCGGACTGCGGGGGTACCCGGATCATCGCAGACTTGCCTACCAGCACTGCATCGCAGGTGCCGGTTTCAGGTGCAGGAAGTTCGGAGCCGGTCAGTTTCTGGAGCTTGATCTCGTAATAGGTCAGTTCTTCTTCATCGTCGACAACCGCGAGGACATACTGCTTGCGCATATTTCTTGCCGTGACCACTTCCTCAATCAACTTGGTAAACCGGATCGGATCGCGTTCCGAGAGGACGCGGACGAGGTAGAGCGATTCCCCGGTCCCCGGTTTTTCGCCGCGCCGGAATACCCGGTAATCATGGGGACCGGTCTGGACGACATACCCGCGTTCCCGTAGATCGCGGTACACAAGAAACCTGCGCAGGAAGTTGGGCTGGTCCGCGTATTCGGAAAGAAGGGTATCGAACGTATAGTCATCGACTTCGATCTTCTGGCGGTGCAACAGGTACAATGCTTCCTGCGGTGCAAGGCGTACCCCTTCGCCTTCGGGACGCCCGTATCCACTCTGGTCGTACAACACCCGCCCGTCTCTACCGATCAGCACCGAAGTGCCATCAAATGTCGCCTTCACTGCCGGATCTATTGTTACCGAATGGTTATAAGAGAGCGGGAAAACGGGATCTGATCCTGCGCGCATCCCTGCATTTCCTGATCGAAATCCTTATGAATTCCAAAACTCCGGAACAGTGCTTATTAAAAGGTAAAAATCGAACCTGTATAGTCAGATTGTATCTCATAAGTATGCTAATTTGCACGTCCCCAAGGGTAATTTTCATTCCGGGAATAGTTAGGTGATACTATAAGATACACCGATCACACAAACCGGAAATCATTTCAGCAGCCAAGACGTAGTGGCGGAAAAATGATGGTGCATCAGATGAACGATCACGGATGCCGACGCAGGAGAGAACTCAACCTCGCGGGTTTTCTTGCGAGGTCAACCGCAAACGGTCCCGGCATCCGGGCCGTCATCTGGGTGCAGGGGTGCCCGATCCGGTGTAAAGAGTGTTTCAACCCGGCACTCTGGTCGTCTTCTCCTGTCCATATGGTTTCTGCTGACGAGATCACCGGCGGATCCTTGGCATCAAAGATATCGATGGCGCCACGTTCTCCGGAGGAGAGCCCTTCGCACAGGCAGATGCACTTGCATATGTGGGAGAGCGGATCCGGAGAGCAAGGCGAACGGTCGTGACATATACGGGATACACGTACGAACAACTTACATCGAGCACTGATCCTGCTTGGCACCGGCTCTTGGAGATCACGGATCTTCTCATCGCCGGCCCGTATGTAAACATCCTGCCCTGCGATAGCCCGTACATCGGGTCGTCAAACCAGCAGATTATTCCGCTGACCGGAAACATCCGCGGTGATGTGTGCACTCAAGCGCACGGTGAAACGGTTGAATTTTCTATTGCACCCGGCGGTATTGCTACGATCACCGGTTTTCCCTGTAAACATATGATTCGGCAGCTCGCCTCCTGCTTCCGGGGGGGATGACACCATCTCGCATTTCAGCCGTATCAAGACGACATTCAGGCATCACGAGGCACTGATCCAATGCCTACAGGAACTCGGCTACACAGTTGAAAACAATACCACAATCAAAGGATATCACGGCCAACACAACGTGGACATAGCCGCGAAAACAAACAAAGCGTACGGGCTTGGCTTTGTCAAGAACCCTGACGGCACGTACGACCTTGTCGCGGACTGGTGGGGAATTTCAGGAAAAAACGAGAAAAAGATTGCCGAAGAATTGAAACAACAGGCGGAAACAATCCAGAAAGAATACGCTAGAAAAATGGTACTCAAACAGACTGCTGCGAATGGCTTTGACCTTGTCTCCGAGACCGAAGAGATTGACGGAACCGTGCGCATCGTTGTCAGGAGGTGGAAATAGGCTATGAATCTTGCCGAACCCGATTTCTCCCGCAGGCTCAACGTCTCGCTTCGGGCCCGGGTCACCCTGATCGTCGTGATCACCCCGGAAGAAGAACGAGTGGTATCACAAATCCAGAACGTCTGCGAGAGCTGGGATCCTCCCCGCCAGTGCATTGCGTGGGACAGCGTTGACGGATTTTCTGTCATCGCCGGCAATAAGAATTTCCTGAACCAGTCGCGGGATCCGCTCGCGGCGCTTGACAACATCGTCAAGACGGGCGACGATGCCGTTATTATCCTCAAGGATTTCCACGAGTACCTGGAACAACCCCCAGGTGAAACGACGCATCCGTAATTTCTCCCAGGCTTTCCGGTACAACCGGCGCACGATCGTGATCCTGACACCGACCACCCGGGTACCGGAAGAAATCCGGGACGAGGCAGTAATTGTGCATTTCCCTCCACCCACAGCGGCCGAGCTCTCTGCAGACCTCAACACCCTGCTCGCCACAAGCGGTATCACCTGTTCGCTTTCGCCTGCCGGTCGTGAAAAGATCATTCAGGCAGCCCTTGGCATGACCCTCAATCAGGCACGCCGGGCATTCTCAAAGGCGATCGTCACCCACGGTACCCTGGATGACCGGGACATCGATGCGATCATCGCAGACAAGAAAGACATCCTGAGCGCCTCGGACGCGCTGGAGTTTTACAGTTATACTGAGACCCTGGAGAACGTCGGAGGCCTCGCGGTTCTCAAGGACTGGCTTTTCCTGCGCGAGCGGGCGTTCACGCAGGATGCCCGAGACTTCGGACTCCCGGTACCCAAAGGCATCGCGCTGATCGGCATCCCGGGCACGGGTAAAAGCCTCACCGCAAAGATGATTGCGGATCTCTGGCACCTGCCCCTGCTCAGGCTCGACGTGGGGGCGCTCTTTGGCAGCCTTGTCGGTGAATCCGAGGAGAGAACACGCCGCGCGCTGTCGCTTGCCGAGACGATCAGCCCATGCATTCTCTGGGTGGACGAGATCGAGAAAGCGTTCGCGTTTGGCAGCGGGGATGCCGGCACGAGCCAGCGGGTCTTTGCCCATCTCCTCACATGGATGCAGGACAAGACTTCCCCCTGCTTCGTGGTAGCGACGGCGAACAATATCGCCGCCCTTCCACCGGAACTACTGAGGAAGGGGCGTTTCGACGAGATCTTCTTCCTCGACCTGCCCACCCTTGAAGAACGGCGCGAGATCTTCGCTGTACACCTCAAGAAACGCAAGTGTGTCCCCACGGAGTTCGACCTTGATATCCTTGCACAGGAGAGCGAAGGATATGTCGGAGCCGAGATCGAACAGACAATCATCGACGCAATGTACCAAGCGTTCAGCGAAAACATGCGCCGGGTCACGACCGCTGATATCCTCTGCTGCATAAAGACGCAGGTGCCTCTTTCCGTCTCGCAGCGGGAGACGGTGGCGGTACTCCGGGCCTGGCTCGCCGAGGGGCGGGCGCAGTCTGCATCGCGGGCAGCCGCGCGACATTCAGGGAATGGGAAAACCATTGTGCTGGAGACATTCGACGCAGGCGCTCGTGAACCTTTATGAAGATCGCCCCCACATTTCCGGTTATCGGCCCCTTATTGTACCGGCGGTTGAGCGGCGTTATTGATAAGGTAAAGAGCGGGAACCTAGAGGCAGTCCGCGAACTCACCGCTCTTGCCAGAGCGGACTCATATGCGTATTCACAGGAGATCGCGTTCAATACCTTGGGCGCCCTTTCATCACCGGACGCAATCGATGTGTTCTGTAACGAGGTGTTGATCCATCAGGATCCGTTACTTGAAAAAATTGCAACAGACAGAGGATATACTCCCTCGGAGCCGGGATTGCGGGCGCTCTTCTTGTATATTACCGGACAGCATGAGGCATTGTGCCGACTTGATCCTGACCCCTATCATCCTTTTCTCGCCCGCGGGTATGCCGCAGCACCGGACAGGATCAAAACCCGGGCGCTCCACTATTCCTCCGGTACCGGCATGGGCGGGATTCTTGCATGTGCACTGATGGGAACGGATCCGGCACGTGGTGCCCGTAGATGGTCGTATGGCGAGTGGGAGGCGGTCATCTCAGGCCTGACCGAAGATCGGGCATGGGATGTCTTGTGGCAGCTGGTCGTTTGTGCGCCACTGTCACTTGCAATCGCGGCACTGAACTCCATGAAGATCGCTGGCTGGAGACCGGGTGGTGATGAAGGCCAAGTCTTTGAGGAATTGATCCGCGAGCTCGCCGGAAGCGTGGATCCCCCCAATGTCAGAAAAACCCCTCGTATCAATGGGAAATCAGGATAGCCAGTGCCTGAATCTTGCATTCTCCCGCGACGGCACACTCCTCGCAGCCGGCTGACAGCGACGGGAAGATGGAAATCTGGCAGGTCTCATCAGCCCGGCTCATTACGTCCATCACCACAAACGCCGGACCCATCGGTTTTCTTGCGATCACACCTGACAATTCTTACATCATCTCCGGAGGGAACGACGGCACGCTCACCTGCTACGGCATTCCCCAAGGAAACACAGTCTGGTCGTACGCTGATAAAGACCATTCCATTTCCTGTGTGGCAATGTCAGGTAACGGCGAGGAGATTATTGCCGGGGATAGTAGCGGAAAGACGATCCGCATCGCGTGCCGGACAGGTAAAACGCTGCTGGCAGTTCAGGGGCACCCTTCCCGGGTCGTTGCCATTTCCCCTGCCCATGGGGGTAAGAGCATTGCTTGTGGTTATGCTGACGGGACCATCCGCTGCCAAGACACTGTAAGCGGAGTGGAGACATGGACCGTATCGGGCACGGGTGACGCAATCCGGGCTCTCGCGTACACAGAACAGGCCGATCAGACTTTTCGTGGTGTATGAACGTTTCCTCCCCGTACTTAAAGACGGAAACAGCGGCATCACCGTGAGAACATTCACCACGTTCTCCGGTCATCCCAGCTGCCACGCGATATCGGCAGAAAACCGCAGGGCCGCAATCGGTAGCAATGATCACGTACTCCGGTTCTGGAACTGGACAGAGAAGAACCCGACAGCAGAACTCCCCTTTTACAACCGCCTTCCGACATGCTGTGCCTTTACACCTGACGGCATTTTGGCGATTGCCGGTTGCAACGAGGGCACCATATACTTTTTCAGCGTTCCTGAAAGGCTGCGGATAAAAGAATTCCGGGGATATAGACAAACAGTTACTGCCTGTGTCATCTCTCCTGACGGAAAACTGCTTGCCAGCGCGGGAGGGGATGGCACCGTCACCCTCCGAAGCATTCCCTCCGGTGAACTGCTCCGTACACTCCGGCGCCGGCCGGTGCGGTAACCGCCTTTTCCCTCACATCCGGCGCGGCTGGCAACGGAATAGTCGCCGGGACTACGGACGGCAGGGTTTGCATTTTCTCCCGGGAAGACGGCACCCTTGTCAGATCTATTGATGTGTACACGCCGTCAGTCAGGGCACTTGCGGTCAGCCCTGACAGGGAATATTTTGCCTGTGCCGGGAAAGACAGAAGTCTCCGTATCTGGGACCTTGCAAAAGGCGGCCTTGTTGCCACATGCGAAAGTCTTACAACCACCGCTAGGTGCCTTGCTTTCTTACCGGATACAGAGACATTCATATCCTGCGGCTGGGACGGAGCAGTGAGGATCCGGGGTATATCCGGTGGGAAACCGATAGCTACGCTGCTCGGTCATTCGAGCAATATAACCTGCTGCTGCATTGACCCACAAGGACGCCTTTTTGTGACCGGGAGTAACGACACGACCCTCAGGATCTGGCAGCTTAACGGGGAAAAGAAAAGTATCGTTCTCCGGGATGCCAAACATGAAGTGAGCGCCTGCGCTATTTCCCGGGATGGTACCTTCCTTGCCGCAGCGGGTGCCGATCCCGTAATACGGCTATACCATCTACCTGAAGGAACCGCCGCCGGGACGATCCCGCAGATCCCGGGAAGGCCGACTACCCTCACGTTCACTGATGACGGGCTCGCAATAGCGGCAGGATATAACCATGGCGCCCTTGCGTTCTATGCTCTCTACGGGCACTTCCTGATCCGGACCATCCCGGCTCACGCAGGTGCAGTCACCGGAATCGCTGCCATAAAGAGTGGAGACTGCATTGTCACCAGCGGCATAGATGGGATGATCCATGTTTTCCGGGTTCCCTTTATGCGGCCCCTTTCACAGACTACCCTTGCTGACCTTGCTCTCGCACGGGAACAGGAGCAGGCAACCGGCACGAATGCCACGACGAACCAGTGGAGATTTCTCTGTAATCTGTTATCCATCAGATTCCAAAACGAGATTGAACTCTGCCCGACATACCGGGACGCCGGAATGTACGATATCCAGATTGCCGGGTGACCATGGTGGGCAGGTACGCACAATCCCCCAGACCGGCAGTTCGCCTTGGGATAGACTTCGGGGTCGGTTCGCTAGTTATCGGCATTTCAATACGGAACGATGGCAAGTATAACACCCAGAAGTTTCCCGGCTTGTCGCAGGAAGTACCCGGCGCGGGAACCGGCAGATCGGTCCACATAGTGCCAGTATTGATCCATTATGATCAGGATGGGGGCCAGACCATCGGCGACGAAGTGGTGCGTGCGGGAAATGCCGATCATCCCGCAACCGCGCGATGGATCCGGAGATACCTGCTGGAGGAAAGCCCGGTGCGGATCCCGATCGGTGCGGACCGTTGGATCACATTCCACGATGCAGCAGCGGATTTCCTTGCTGCCGTTATAGCCCGGGCGACGCGGGAGTATCCCGGGTGTTCATCGGCGGTCTTTGCCATTCCCACGGACGCGCCGGGATGGTACACCGAATGGCTTGGAGGTATTGCTCATGCTCAAGGCATCAGGTCCTGGCACACGCTCACCGAACCGGCTGCCATCGTTGCCGGGTACGGGGTATCTCCGGAAGCAGGGCATGTATATCTCATTATCTGCTGGGATGAGACAGACTTCACCGCACGCTTCGTACTTTTCGATGATGCACCGGACAGGGGACCGCAGGTGATTGGTACTGCTTCCGATAATACAGGATGTAAAGCAGTCGATGGCTGGATTGCGCAGGATGTACTCGCCCGGAACAACAGAAAGTTCACCGGAGTAAAAAACAAGAGGTTACGTGATGGGATTAATGACAGGATCGGGGAGCTGTACGGACAACTGACATCTGAAGACAATGCTATCATCCAGATTGAAGATCCGCCTTCCGGAACAACGGTCCCGGTCAGAGTTTCCCGGGATGATGTTGGCCGGATCCTAAAGGAGCATGGGGTTGAGTCAATCCTGGATTGTACTATCACCTGTGCGCGGGCAGCTGCCACCTCCCACGGATACGGAGAGATACTGCCTGTCGCGATCCTGATGACCGGCCGTGGTTGTGCGATACCTGCCGTCCAGAATATCGTGAAAAAAAAATACGCGGGAATACCTGTACTGTCCGATCATCCGTTCGATGCCATTGCCCGCGGAACTGCACTTTTTCTGCCTCGTACAATTTTACCTTCCCAAATCAAAAACGATTATGCGCTCCGGTACTGGGACTCAAAAAGCCGGGAGCACCGGTACCGGTTCCTTGTGCGTTCCGGGGCCCCCTACCCGAGCGCAGGCCAAGTCGCCCGCGTCACCATCAGTGCCGCCTACGATGGCCAGACCCGGCTCGGGATCCCTGTGTACGAGATCAGGAGCTCGCCGGATGCGCATGCGCTTTCACTTGAGCTCGTCTCGGACACTGCCGGTGGAGTTCGTCTTGTCGGGCCCCAAGGAGATTCCGGCATCGGTAGCAGGCCGATCCTGGTAAACACACAGGCGCCTACATTACTCATCGCCGATCCGCCGGCGATGAGAGGCGAACCGCGGTTCGAGCTGACGTTCACGCTCGACCGGGAAAGAAAACTGCGCGTCACGGCCCGCGACCTCGTGACCGGTACGCTCATGAGAAAAGATGCACCGGTGCACCAATTGACTTGACAAAAGGAGGAAAAAATCATGGAAATGCAGGAAATGGAGATCGTGATCGATAAGGAAGGAAGAATACAGGTTAAAGTTAATGGAGCGCACGGTTCTGAATGCCTGGCAATGACCAAAAACCTCGAAGAGGCAGCAGGAGTCGTGGAAGAGCGAATCTATTCACCGGAGTACTACGAACAACCGGTAAGTGAAGAGCGCATCACTCATATCCGGCGATATTAAAAAAAATTATCGGGCAAGGTCCCGCACTGCCTGAATATTGCCCCGGTCGTCTCTTCGGTCATCTACCGGCGTTTCGCAGATGAGCGGGAGTCGGGAGAAGACCGGGTTGTGAAGGATGCGACGAAAGCCATCTTCGCCGATGAACCCCATACCGATATGCTCGTGCCGGTCAAGGCCGCTCCCAAGATCGCCTTTGGTGTCATTGACATGGATGACCTTGAGCCGATCGATACCCAGGGTCTTGTCCAATTGTACAAGGGTGGCAGCAAGACCATCCTCGGTGCGCAGCTCGTACCCAGCGGCGAATGCGTGGCAGGTATCGAAACATATGCCAACCCGGTCGCTTTTTTCAATCCCGTTGATGATCGCCTGAATATGCTCGAAACTGCTACCGACACTGTTCTTCTCGCCGGCGGTATTTTCAAGTAACAGCATTACGTCATTATCTGATGTTTCAAGCGCTGTGTTTACTGCTTTTATCACCCGCGCTCTTCCTCCCGCGATCCCGTCCCCGAGGTGATGGCCAAGATGGGTGACAAGATACGGAATGCCGAGGCGCCCGCATCGATCGAGTTCAGCCTGAAGGGTCTGCACCGATTTATCCCAATTCTCGGACTTCGGGGATGCGAAGTTGGGGAGGTAGGGCATATGATCGACCGGGAGAAGACCGGTCGTCTTGATTTTCTGCTTGAAAAGGGTGCAGTCATCGTCAGCGAGCGGCTTGAACCCCCATCCCCGGGGGTTGCGCGAGAACATTTGGAAGACATCGCAGCCGGCATCCTTTGCCCGGTCGACGGCAAGATCGAGCGAACCGGCGATTGAGACATGTACGCCGACTCTTACCGGTGCCATAGGCGGCCACGCTCCGGTGCGGGAATTACCTGCATCTGATTACCATTGCGGCGCCCTGGTACATGGAGATTGTGATCGATCTCACAGGAAAAGCGCGAGAACGGGTTAGTCCCTCACAGCAATCTCCCAGGTACCTGCACCTTGATGATGAAAGAAGGCCAAGTTCCGGGTATGAAGGTTACCTTTCTTGGAACAAACGGCTGGTACGACTCCGCCACCGGGAACACGGTCTCGGCCCTGATTTCGGCACAGGATTGCAATATCATCCTTGATGCTGGAAACGGTATCGCAAAGGCTAACCGGTATATTTCGCAGGATAAGCCGGTCTTCCTGTTCATCAGTCATTTCCACCTCGACCATACCGAAGGGCTCCACACGCTGGTGAAGTTCCGGTTCAGGAAAGGGCTGACAATTTGCGGACAGGTCGGCACAAAGGCAGATCTTGCAGGGCTTGTCCGCGATCCTTACACGGTGCCGCTTGACAAAGTCCCCTTCGCGGTCACAGTGAAGGAACTCACCGACGGCGTCCATGAACTTCCTTTTAAGATCACTTCCCTGCCGCTGGTCCATCCCGTTCCTTGCCGGGGGTTCAGGTTCGAGATTGACGGTAAGATCGTTACCTACTGCACCGACACCGGCATCTGCGACAACGCAATCACTCTTGCCCGCGGCGCCGATCTTCTCATCACCGAGTGCGGGCTAAAGCCCGGGCAGAAAAGCCCGGACTGGCAGCACCTGAATCCCGAAGATGCGATCCATATCGCCGAAGTGGCCAAGGCAAAACGCCTTGCACTAACGCATTTCGGGGCAGAGGTGTACCATACCCTTGAAGAACGCCGGGCCCTGAAGGGACAGTTTGAAAAGGAATGCCCGGGCTTAGTGATATCTGAGGATGGGACAACGATTGAGGTGTGAGAGTATTCCTGATCAACTGCTATAAAATAATGATGGCATACTCATGAACCTCAGGGCACTCATCCCAAAAAATACCCGGGCCTTCCGGACCAAAACCGTCGACAAGCTCATGGAGTGTACCGGTGGCGAGCACGCGTTTAAGAAGGTCCTCTCGCCGCTCGATCTGACGCTCATGGGTATCGGTGCCATTATCGGTACCGGTATCTTTGTCATTACCGGTTTGGTGGCAGCGAACTATTCCGGGCCGGCACTTGTCATCTCTTTTATCATCGCCGGCATCGTTTGTGCATTTGCCGCCCTCTCGTACGCGGAGTTTGCCGCGATGGTTCCTGTCGCCGGAAGCGCGTATACGTACAGCTATGCATCGCTCGGTGAGATTTGGGCCTGGATCATCGGTTGGGACCTGATCCTCGAATACGGGGTTTCCATTGCAGCTGTGGCGGTCGGTGGGTCCGGGTATGCCACAAGCCTCATGGCAGGTGCAGGGATCATAATACCCGCTGCATTCATAAACCCACCCGGTACAAGCGGGGGACGGGTCAATCTCCCGGCAATGATCATCGTCCTTTTAGTAAGCGTTCTGCTCATCATCGGAGTACGGGAGAGTGCCCGTGTCAACACGGTGATTGTCGCGATAAAGCTTGGCGTGATCCTTCTCTTCCTGTACCTCGCCTTCGGACATATCCGGCCGGTTAACTGGGTACCATTTATGCCGTTTGGCTGGAGCGGTGTCCTTACTGGGGCAGCGATCGTCTTTTTTGCCTATATCGGTTTCGATGCAGTCTCGACTGCAGCAGAAGAAGTCAAAAACCCGCAAAGGGACGTACCTCTTGGCATTCTTTCATCGCTTGCAATCGCGACCGTGCTCTATATTGCCGTCTCCGCAGTTCTCACCGGGATCGTTCCTTACACACTCTTTGCGGGGACGAGTGCCCCGGTTGCTTTTGCCCTTGAACAGATTGGGATCTCGTGGGGATCCGCGCTGATCTCGGTCGGGGCAATCTGCGGGATCACCTCCGTTATCATTGTGCTCCTGTACGGGCAGACCCGCATCTTCTTTGCCATGTCAAGGGACGGCCTGCTCCCTGGGATCTTCCGGCAGATCCATCCCGTTTACCGGACCCCGGCCAAGGTCACTATCCTTGTCGGTGCCGTCATCGCGCTCATCGCCGGCTTTCTCCCGCTAACTGCCATCGCCGAGCTTGTCAACATCGGAACGCTTGCTGCATTCATGATTGTCTCGCTTGGCATAATCGTCCTCCGTCACACGCAACCATCGCTACCCCGGCCGTTCAGGTGCCCGTTTGTCCCCTTTGTGCCGGTTTTTTGCATCCTCTCCTGCGGTTTACTGATCGTTGCACTGCCGCTCGTGACCCACCTGAGATTCGTACTCTGGCTTGCCGTCGGCCTCGTGATCTACGTCCTTTACAGCCGGCACCACAGCAGGATTGAAGAGGATACAAGCACACTTGAATGCTTGAAAGAATGAATGCCCCGAAGTCTCCTCGGTGCCAGGAATGAAAAAAATTACTTCTTGAGTTTTTTCATGACCCATGCCATGTTCTCGCCCAGCACTTTCATGGTGTTGAGCCCTTCCTCATCATGATCCACGTCGCCCGGCGCAAGCCCGATTCCAACGTTCCAGTAGCATGATCCCGGGACGACCATCTGGCTGATGAAGAAGAAATGATTGATCGTATCGAATGTATGGATTGCCCCGCCCCGGCGCACTGCCACAACCGCGGCCCCCACTTTGCGCCGGAACATCGAATCGTTTGCCATGGCAACAAAACCAGACCGGTCGATCAGTGCCTTCATTTCCGCAGTTACATCAGAGAAATATGTCGGCGAGGCAAGAATGATCCCGTCAGCTTCGTCCATCTTTTTGATGCAGTCGTTTGCAAAATCGTCGATCACACAGCGGCGATCCCGATTCTCCATGCACTTCATGCAGGCAGTGCACCCGTGCAGTTTCTTGCCTGCAAGCTGCACAAGCTCGGTCTTGATGCCTCCTTTTTCGAGCTCTTTAAACAGTGTCCGTACAAGGATCGCGGTATTACCGTCCTTGCGGGCGCTCCCATTAAATGCGATGACTTTCATGGTGTTCCCTGACAATTCCCGGTAGCATCGCCCCGTTGATAATACTATTAGTAGTCCCGGGGAAACTATGAGATAAGGTACATCTTATGAGCCTGAGCGTCAAATAGTCGTGCGATATGAATTCAAGATTGCAGTTTTCCGATCTTTCGCTTTCAAAAGAGATCGAGAAAGCCATCGAAAACATGGGCTTTGAAGAGCCTACCCCCATCCAAGCGCTTGCCATTCCCCTTATCCAGTCCGGCCGGGACGTGACCGCGCAGGCACAGACAGGTACCGGGAAGACATCAGCATTTGGCATTCCTGTTATCGAAAACATCGACGCTTCGCAACGGGTCGTGCAGGCTATTGTCCTGTGCCCGACACGGGAACTCGCTATCCAAATTGCCGAGGAGTTCTCCCATCTCCTTACCTATCTTCCGAAAATTTCCGTTCTCCCGGTCTATGGCGGTCAGCCCATAGAACGCCAGCTCAAAGCCCTTGCCCATGGCGTCCACGTCGTTATCGGGACGCCTGGGCGCGTGATGGACCATCTCAGGCGCCGGACCCTCTCGCTCGACAATGTCTCCAGGGTAGTGCTCGACGAGGCTGACCAGATGCTGGATATGGGGTTCCGGGATGACATTGAGTATATCCTCAAACGCATTCCCCAGAAGAGGCAGACACTCCTTTTCTCCGCGACGATGCCCCAGCCCATCATCGAGATCTCAAAAAGATTCCAGAACCGGCCTGAGTTTGTCCGGGTTGAGTACCAAGAACTCACCGTTCCTGCTATCGAACAATCCTATATCGAAGTGAGGGACCGGGACAAGCTCGAGTCTCTCTGCCGGGTAATCGATGTCGTCGACCCGGAGCTTACTATCATCTTCTGCAATACTAAGAGGGGCGCAGAAGACCTTGCCGGCCACATCCGGGCACGGGGTTACCGCGCCGAGGAGCTCCATGGAGATATGAAACAGTCCCAGCGGGACCGGGTCATGAGCGGTTTCCGGAAAGGCAGTATTGATATCCTCATCGCAACAGATGTTGCCGCGCGCGGGATAGATGTCGAGGATGTGGATATGGTGATTAACTACGACGTCCCGCAGGACGTTGAGTACTATGTCCACCGTATCGGCAGGACTGGACGGGCAGGCAAAAGCGGTCGGGCAATCATGTTTGTTACGCCCCGCGACTACACCAAGCTTCCGGGAGATCCAGAAATACATAAAAGTCCAGATCCCAAAAAAAGCGCTCCCCACCGCAAACGATGTGATGGAGTCAAGGACCCGGACGATAATCGACGAGGTCCACGAGACTGTCAGAAAAGGCGGTATTGAGCAGTATGCACGGATGATCGAACAGGAAGGCGATCTTTCCACGCTTGAAATCGCCGCTGCTCTTTTGAAAATGCGTATGGAACAGGGTGCGGATTCCCACAAGGACCGCAGTACCCCGGTTGATTTCGGCGATACCGGAGCAGAACCCGGTATGGTAAGGTTCTTTTTGGGTCTCGGCCGCGACCATAATGTCGCCCCAAAGGACATTGTTGGTGCAATTGCCGGTGAAACGGGTATCCCAGGTAAGTCCATCGGGGCAATAAGGATCCTCGATACGTACTCTTTTGTTGAGGTGCCCCGTGACTGCGCAGAAGAGGTTTACACAATCATGAAGGAGCGCACGATCCGGGGCCAACCTACCGGGATCGAACCAGCTCAAGGGCGTCATGAGTGAAATCACTCTCTAGCCTATAATTAAAAATCCTTTTATCGCCGAAAACGATCGATATCAAAGATATGTACACGTACTGCCAGTCCGTGAACAAATGGCTCGACTGACTCAGCGGAATCTTCCAGATTAAAAAATGGTTTTCCCTGTTCCCACACACAACCCTAAATACTTCACAAGGTGAAACCTCCTGCATGAAAATGAATTTACTCCTTGGCGGTATTGCATTCCTTGTGCTTTTCCTTTTCTTTGCCGGGTGTACTCAACCCGCAACCCAGCAGGCAACACCGGTTCCAACGACGCAACAAACCACAGTTGTTCCAGTTACCTCGGCTACTGCCGTACCAACTACCTTTGTGCCCGCAACACCGGGGCCAACCCAGACGGTACAACCTAATTGGGATGTGACGGTTCAGGTACAAAGTAATGGAAAGGCAATAAATCCGCAGGTAATTTTCACATTCGAAGGTGGCATGGGCCAGAATTTAATTCCTGAAATCGACGTTATGCTTACTCGTTCCGATGGTATAGTAGAGACCGGCAATATGACACAACCCCTCTATATAGGTCAGACTACCGTCAGTCTCCCGGGCACGACCGGTAACAATGATAGGGCGGAAGTCTGGGTGGTTACCCCCCAAGGAGACCGGGTCAAGATCATCGACGAGTTTGTGCCTTTTAGGGCCTACTAATTTTTTCTCGATTTTTAACCCTCAATACGTGAGAACTCAGTAGTTAAATCAACAGAACATGGTCTTTTTGCCTCTGCATCTTTCCGGTGCCGTTCAATTTTCCAAGGGAAAGTAGATTTATCTAACGGACGCGCTGGGTCTTATCCAGCACTACCCATCAGTGGTCTTCAAGATGAAGAGTCTGCCATGAAACAGCTTTTTCCTCTACCGCTTTCTTTATTATCCGCTGTGTCCGGGAAAGCGTGGCGCTCCCATGCTTCACGTCCATGAATACGATACTGATAGCGGATCCTTTTTCATCGGCAACTGTTGAAAGGCCATCGAAGACAATGTAATCGACCGGGGACCCGATGAACCGGGCATCTGCGGGAAGATATGCAAACTCCGGCAGCAGGGGAGCCATCTGTTCGGCAATTTTTCCTTTCAAGGTAGAACGGGACCGGTTGACCGAGTCTTTCCGTATCTCTGCGGCAGATTCGGCTTTCCACCGTTCAAGATCCGCCCGGTATCGTTGCTCAATAGCGGAAATCTGCGCCTTCACAAATAACCAGCCTAACAGAAACCCGGCGACTAGTGCTATGACGACATAAACGAGGGCATCTTCAAACGCCATAAAGAATGGTGAAGTACCAGCCTTTTATGCAGAGGGGTGGGCAGGGTGAAAATGATCGATGGCAACATCCAATGATATATCCTGTTCGCAGAAAACAAAAAAACCAAATACGGTTTTGCTTTCGTTATTTGTGATGAGCAAAGATACGCATGAACCACAATTCTTTTTTCCCGCATGGTAGACTTAGAAGTGTATAGTTATGCAGAAAACTCCAGCCCGAAAATACCAAGTAGTTGAGGAGGCAGAGATCGATCTCGTCCTCACGTGCAGGGACAGCCATGAATTTTATGAGCAGTACCTCAAAGTATTCCCGGATACAAAAAAAGGCCTTGACAGTATCAGCAAGATATGGAAGCGCCGGAGCGAATTTGCAAAGAAACGACAACTGACCCTTCCGCAGGCTGATACCGGTGCGACAAATTCTCATGAGATCCAAGCGCTTATCGCCGATCAGACAAAAATTATGGCGGATATAGCCGCACTCACCAAGGAAAATCTTGAAGTCAGCCGGCAGATTCTTTCAGCGCTCGCACACCAGAGCAGGATAATGACTGGGCATCACGAAGAGAAAGCAAAAGAACCTTCACATCAGGCTCATCTCCAGAAACCGGCAGTGCAGAAAAAGGCCCCAGAAAAGCAAACACCCATTATGGTGGGTTCATAAAATCGGTGCTGTAATTTTTGTCGCTTTTTTTTTTCATTTTTTCCGCGCGTATCTTTTTGTATTCAAAATCCGGACAAATCTCCACGAATATTCCATTTTTTTGGGGAAATTCTTCGTTTGAAAGCGATTTTGCGAATCCTTATATTCCCGGATTATCTTTCAATTATATATCAATCATGGTCTCAATCATGCCAACGATCCTATCCATATATATAGATCCAGACAAAACTTTTTGTATATGCCACGAGGACGACCAAAAGGCTCAAAAAACCTGAGTGCATATGAGCGCGGAAAGGTGAAACGGATTCGCGAAATGCTTTCGCAGAAAGGAATCACTGATTTTGACCGGTTGCGTGATCAGCAGATACTGAACAATATTTATCTCAGCACGGAAGGTGAAATTTTTGTGAAATACGGTCTCAGTAAAAGTTTTACTGAAGAAAAGATCCCGCAGAACCGTTCTGGCGAGAAAATTCTTGCAAAACTGGAAAAAAACATTGCATTGCTGCGAACCGTACTCTGAAAACCCCAACAAAAATTTTATCCGGGAAAACTATTCAAGATAAAAGGAATATTTTATTCGCCCGGTTTCAAACATTTCCCGTTTTGTAGTTTTTAACCGTTTTCGGATATTCATGAGGATCATTCCCCTCCTTACAGGAGATGGCACAAAGGCAATATTTGTTGACGCCCTATCCCGTACATAGCGGTGGTTATCGTTTCTCTTACCCCCATTCCCTACCGTATCGCTGCCCTGATGCAGGAGGAAAATGCCCTTTTTGAGTATCCGATACATCATCTTCCCGGTGTAATACGGGATGTCGGGTTCCGGTGCACTGCTTGCGCAAAATGCTGCACACGTGCATTCAACGGCCATGTTTTCCTTCTCGACCGGGATGTAGTTATAGTTCGTGAAATCGATCCCGAAGCACTCGAACCGGCTCCGAATCCCGAGTTCTGCGACCAGAACGGCATATTCTATGTGTCCGGCTATGCACTGAAGGTAAAGAATGACGCCGTAGGATCGTGTTGGTTCCTTGAAAACGGTAGGTGCAGGATATATGAGAACAGGTTTGCGATCTGCCGGATCTACCCTTACATGCTCCACCGGGAACCTGATGAAAGAGGAAACGTGGACTGGCGCCAGATCTCCGGTCTTGACAAGCATGGGGAATACGATATAAAGATCACAGACGATGAAAGTCTTGCTATTGCCCGGGAAACAATGGAATATGAACATGCCTTCCTCACTCACCAGATCGCATTTTTAGAATGCGTGCAGGAATGGTTTGCCCGGCACGGGCTCCGACACGTCCAGAAAATCTACGACAGTCGCATGCGACAGCACAGGAAGGGCGCACCCGTCACTATCATGGTCTACACGGACGGAAATTTCGAAAAATGCCAGCTCAGTTATTAGTGCGTCCTGAAAATCGGTAATAATGCGGATCCTGGTAAAATCAAAAAAATAAGAGTAATCAGATGTTTCCCGGGCCGAACTGCTGTCGGTTTGACGGGGTAAACGCACTTTCAACTATACCGGGAGGAAAAATACCCGGTGCTGAGCCGGTTTTTGCATACGTATACAACGCTACGGTGAAAATTCCCTGCATCGCAGATGCGAGGATTGCAAGAACGGCAACGAGCACAATGAAGAGCGCAAGAGCAGCCAAAAAGAGCGTCGTATTACCGACGAAAAGTGTGCCGATTACAAGAAGGAGGCCCACAAAGCCGATAACAGCAAAGATGAGAGAGATCGAGATCGTTCCGATAACGCTCTCTCCCCAGGTCTTTTTGAAAAGTTCCAGCGATTCCTTCATTGCTTCAAAGACACCTTTGTCCTCGAAAGCGAGTACCGGTACAACAAAAAGGGTGACCAGGCTCCACGCACCGCCGATAATCGAGGCGGCGATCTGGCCAAGGAACCCGGACCGGTCTTCGATCATGCGCAGGATGAGACCAACTGTGGCAGCCACGACCGCCCAGGCAATGATTGAGCCGAGGTGGCGAGTGGCGGCTGAGAGCCCCTCTTTGACCGTCATATCTTTTCCGTTCAGCTTTGCGTTAACACAGCTGATCAGACCTACGTTAAAGAAGATTACAACAAAGTAACTGACGAGATAAAAGAGGAAAAGAAAACCGATTCCACCGAGGGTATTCGTGTTAAATGAAAACAAACCGTTCGAAAAGAATATAACAGGGATAAATGTTGCGATGACGAGCAGCGTTACAATACCGGAGATTATGGGGAATGCAAGGAGTTTCTTATCCTCCATCAGGATCCGCCAGCTCGCCTTTACCAATTCGAAACTACGAATAATCCGATCTATCATAGTTCTTTATTGGAATTCTTATGGGATGAATGTTTTTTTTACCTTTTCAGGGGCTCTCGGCTTGCGCTGCGTGCAAAAGATGTTTAAGCCTGTCCTGCCGCATCCATCGCGCATCCGGTGAAAATAAAAATCTCCAGATACTTCGGAAGAACGAAGATTTACATCTCAGCCGGGACCAGATTTATCGTCCGAACGTCTCCTGTACAAAGGCTCCCGCACGGGCAACCGCATTACGGGCCTCAGGTACCTGCCTGCCGAAAATCTGCCAGAAATGAAACATGCCCTCCCAGATCTCGAATCTGATCTGAACCCCCGCCCATTTGGCTTTCTTTGCAAATGCGGAAATATCATCATACATGAGCTCACTGGAGCCAGCCTGGATATAGAGACGGGGCAGGCCCGACAGATTGGCATGGACCGGGGAAGCCCGTGAATCTTCAGGATCGGTGCCTGCAAGATAGTGCGTTCGTATCGAATCGAACCGGGCCGGAGTAAGCCAGTCGCTGTCCTGATTTGTAGTTATCGAATCACCGCCGAACGAAAGGTCAACCATTGGTGACATGCAAACGGCAGCTGGGGGCATAATCTGGCGCTGATCGCGGAGTGAAATCAGGAGGTTGAGTACAAGAGTCCCCCCGGAAGATATGCCAATGGGAATAATCCGGTGCGGCAGGCAGTCGTGGCTTAAAAGATAGCGGTACGCGGCAAACGCATCTTCAACCTGCGCTGGGAAGGGATGCTCAGGCGCCAAGCGGTAATCGACAGAAAAGACCCGGGACTGAGTGGCCTTGGCAATCTCGGCGCAGAATCCTAGATGATCCGAGGTGGATCCCGCAGAGAAAAAACCGCCATGGAAGAAAAGGAGGGTCCGATCCGGTGCTGCCTCGGGCACTGAACACCATACACCCCGCAGATCGTCCCTAATCGCAACCTGTTCTGTCGCCGGTCGTTCCTCATACTGGAATTCCGTAAAAAAATCCGAGAATTCCTGTCGGGCTAAACCGACCGGCCTCTTGGGATCGGGGACATAGGATTTGAGCGTGTCCAGGAATTCCTGAGATGTTTCACGGATCATGATGTGTGGTTATGGTGAGTAGGGGTGATAAAGTCTGGGGCTTGCACGTGCCCGTTAGACTGGTCCGGCACAGGCACAAAGATCCTGTACGCCTTTTTTGGCACAAGCATCTCAAAACGTGCCCCTCTTCCTGCCCTTCCGGTCTCCCGGATCACGATACCCGTGATGGAAAGGATCTCACGGGCCAGAAAAAGATTGTGGCTGTGGCCGGAAGATCTCTCGCATTCTTTCTTGAATATCCGTTCCTTGTCTTCCCGCGCGATCCCGATACCGTTGTCCTCGATAACTACAACAAGACCTTTCGGAGTTTCGTATGCAGTGCGGCGGATTTCCGTAAGTGTCGTGCCATAGTGGAATGCGTTATCTACAAGAGTGTAAAAGACCCGATCGATCAGCGGATCGGTAAAGATCTCCCACCCATCAGGAATCGAAGCAACAGAACCGGAAGATATCTCCAGCTGCCGGCAG
The DNA here is from genome assembly GCA_963737635.1 of uncultured Methanoregulaceae archaeon. Classification (GTDB taxonomy): domain Archaea; phylum Halobacteriota; class Methanomicrobia; order Methanomicrobiales; family Methanospirillaceae; genus Methanoregula. Next base: position 1,342,394 of record CAVTTL010000001.1, on the reverse strand, counting down.
ATTTTACAGAACAGATTGTGAACATTGGTCCATCCTGGGGCTGACATTCCGAGGTTCTGATAGATCCGGGTAAATTCCACTTGGGCGGAAATAGCAGCGATCGTTTCATTGATCTTTTCCGTATACATTGAAAAGTACGGTTCGCCCGGGCAGTTTTGGAAGAGATCGAAATATCCCATCAGCACAGTTAATTTGTTCCTGATATCATGACCGGTAAGATCGGTGAGCAGGTTGAGTTTACGGTTTGCCAGAGCAAGGGCTTCTTCCACCTTTTTCTGATCAGTCAGGTCCCGTGCAATCGCATAGATCTGTTTCCTTCCCGACATGAACGCCCGCCATTCGATCCACCGGAAGGAACCACCAGGGTACATAATCCGGTTGACAAAAGTGACAGCTTTCCTCCCCGACCCATGCGGTGGAGTGTTGTACGGGTGGCTGCGCGATCATCGGTATGCACGATCTCGACAAGCGACAGGACGTCCTGCGTTCGGATTCCACAGCCGAGAAGGGCTTCACCGGCAGGATTGAGCCGTAAAAATCTGCCTCCGGTATCCAAGATGCAAAGCAAATCGGGACCGGTAGTGAAAAAACGGTCAAGCTCGCCAGTCTTCTCCCGAAGGGTCTCCCGGATGGCCCGGAGATCCGATATATCGTGATATATCCCAATGCGAAGCTCGCCGGTCACCTATCAGAAGCATTTTGGTGCTTACGATCACCGGTATACGATTTCCATCCCGGTCAACGATCACCTCTTCAGAAATTCCTGACTCTTCATCGTGACCTGGCCGGATCTGATCTGCCTGATCCACTTCTCCGCCTCCAGGGTAAAGCGCGGATTCCTGCATTGCAAGGAGTTCGGGGAGCGTCCGGTTCACCAGGTGAAGAGCTTTCTGGTTTGCATCAATGAGCACACCGGTCCGTGCATCGGCAATAAAGATCGCGTCGCCTGCCTGTTCCAGCAGGGAGTCTGTAGCCGGGTATATGCAAAGGATGGGACGTTACGGAAAACGTTTCACAGGAAAAATCACGGGCGATACCGTAAAATCCTGAAAAAACTCTATTCCGGGAAAGAATGGGCATTCCGGTAAGCTCAAGCATAATCTCCCGTCCGTCGCGGTGTGCTACCCGCAGGAGAAGTGAATGGAACGCCTCTTTTTTTATCATGACTTCGGCAAGTTCGGCAGCGGCCCGGGCTGCATCGGCCGGGACTAGGAGCTCTGCAAATGTTTTTCCCGCCAGTTCACTCGGTCTGTAACCAAGAAGATCGTGGACCTGAGCGCTCGAGCTGGTGAGCCTGCCGTCAGCAGTACTCTCCCAGATCCAGACATCGCTTTGTTCTGAAAGCATCTCGTACCGCTGGCCTATCGCCCACATCGCATCGTCGCTTTTTTTGAGTTCCACAAACTGCTGTTGCAGCCCGTCCTCAGTCAGCATCAACTGGTGGAATGCTTCTTTGAGCTCCTGCTCAGAACGCCGCCGCTCGCTGATGTCCCGGACAAATGCGAAGATCAACGATTCCGATCCCTGTTCATTATAGTTGAGCACCAGTTCGACCGGAAGAAACGATCCATCTTTTTTTACGAGAATTTCTTCTACGGTGGCGCATTTACAGGTGAGCAGTTTATTCCATTCTGATGAAAGAGAATGAGGGGAAAAACTCTGCTTGATATCTGAAACTGTGAGCCGGGAAAACTCCTGCGATGTATAGCCAAGCATAGTGCATATAGCATCGTTGTAATAGGTAATTTCACCGTTCATGTGCATCCAGACGATTCCCTCAGACGCATGATCGACAGAAAACTTCATCAGTCGCAGTTCGGTTTCAGCTTTTCTCCGCCGGACGATCTGACGGACACGATGAGATAACTCCTTGAACTGTGATTCCGGATCTCCTCCTTTCTGGACATAGGAATCCGCGCCACCGTTGATTGCCTCGATCACGACTTCTTCCCGACCCCTGCCGGAAAACAGGATAAATGGCATGTCGGGATACTTCTGGCGTACGTTACGAAGGAACGTAATGCCATCAATCTCGGGCATCTGGTAATCAGATATAATGGCATCAAACTTCCCTGTGGCGATCCGGGTAAGAGCTTCGCCAACAGACGATACCGTAGAGACAGATAGGTCTTCTTCCTGCTCTAAAAAAAGCCGGCACAGATCCAGCAGTGCTGGCTCGTCATCGACATAGAGCAGGGAAATCATTAACGATTGTTCTCACCTGATCCCATTTAATTCTATATCTTCCAGCCCCCGGATTTCCGGTTTTTTCGTAAATTTCCAACAAATAATCGCCCGATTTATAAAAAATAGTACATGGTTTAATTCTTAATATTAATTGTTCAAAAAAGTGCCCCGGACCAGCAACAATTACCATATTCGCCCGGTGTACCGACATAATTCCATACCTATCCAATTCAGCCGAATTGCCAATGATCTGATCACCAGTTTTTTAGCCGGGCAAATCCTCCCTTCATGACCGCGATCAAAATCTTGTTTCCCGTATTTCCGCGCTTCCGATGATTCATTTTGGAGATTAAGGAAAAAATCCCGGGAAAAGACTCGCGCATGAAAATCGTCTTATAAAGCTGCATCAATCACGGGCGCTCTCTTCACAAGTCACTCGTCTGAAATTCCATCCCAGAACCGGGTCAGGATCTCCCCGATCTTACAGCGTAATTCAGGAATCTGGCCTTCTATTACTGCAGGTTGCTGGGCAAGAGGAGCTTCATATTCGTAGAGTGCCCGGTTTATCTCTATCTGGATCCAGGGGATGCCTTTACGCCAGTAATGGGCGTTTGAAATAAATCCTCCTGAGAATGGGGTGTTAATTGCCACTTCACCGGTTCCGCGGAACTCCTCCCTAAATGCATCTGCAAGACGCGCGATCCATTCCGAGGGACAGGTAGTAAGGCTTCCAAGCTTTGCCTGGCCGTTCTCGTCACCGTAGTTCCCAAGGCAGATCAGGGGCCTGCGTTTACCGGCATCATTCTGTTCTGCCGATCCATAGGGTAACATCGAATGGCAGTCAAACGCGATGCGCACAGAATTTTTGTCGATAAGCTCATCGATGCTTTGGTGATAAGGGAAATACCATTTCAGCATCAGCCTGTGAATCAGGGAGATGTCAGGCAGTTGTCCGGGCCTGTAGACCTGGCGGCCATCGACAGTCCTTACTTTGATGACCCCATCCGGGTCCCGGGGGGGGAGTGGCAGCGGAGGACGGTTAAGATCGATAACCATCCGGGAGACCTCGGTATCTATCAAAGCCTCCACAAACTGACCGAAATCAAAGAGAGTCCGGGTGGCGGGATCACAGTACCATGATATCTCCTGTACCGAAAGAGCGAATCGGCCAGCGACCTCCTCCGGGATCTCAACACCTCCATGCGGGATCGATATGAGGAAGGGATATTTCATAATGATGCTTTCTCAGGAGAACCTGAGCCGGGCTTTTTTGTTAATCTTTGGATAGGACATCGCAATGTATAGCCAATAATAAGAAAAAAAACCGTGTTTTCTCGTTGACATGCAATCATTTCATTTTTTATTGCAAAGAAGCGCCCTGCAGTTAACCCAAATTTATTATAATGACTATTGGATATATTTGCACAAACGATTAGTATTCGTTTCCTCTTTTATAGGTTTAGGTAAATCTCCATCAAGACTCTTTAAAATAGTCTATGATTTGCGTTTAATAATTAAAACAAAGCAATATTTGCTTTTTTTCCAATGGAAACAAAGGGGTATAAAAGGATGGTGATTTTGCCGGATTGACATAATATTCATTATACAAATATAAATGAACAAAATGAGCCTAAATAAGGAAGAAAATCGGCCAGCTGCAGACCGAGGCTGTACCCGTTTCAATCATCGCCAGATCAAAGGCACGGATTTTTCTGAAAGTTGCAAATAGTGTTTCTCAAAATGGAAATTGTGTAAATCAATTTATTGAAGATGCAACATGAGGCAGGTACATCATTGAAAGGAGATGAAAGATGCCGTATATTACTGTCGGGAAAGAAAATTCAGGAGAGATCGATCTCTATTATGAGGATCATGGAAAAGGAACACCGGTGGTTCTGATCCATGGGTGGCCGCTTTCCGGGGCATCCTGGGAAAAGCAGGTACCTGTCTTGCTTAACGCAGGGTATAGGGTCATTTCGTACGACAGGAGAGGGTTTGGTCGATCCAGTAAACCAGTGAAGGGCTATGATTATGACACTCTCGCGCAAGACCTTGATAAGCTGATGACGACACTCAACCTGAACGATGTAGCATTGGTCGGGTTTTCCATGGGAGGCGGTGAGGTTGCCCGGTATCTTGGCACCATGGGCTCCCGGCGCGTAAGTAAAGCGGTGTTTATCTCCGCGATCCCGCCGTATCTGGTAAAAGCCCGTGACAATCCTGAGGGGGTCGATGAAAGCGTCTTTGAGGGGATCAAGCAGGGGATAGTCGGGGATCGCCCGTCATTCCTGACCCAGTTTTTCCATAATTTCTATAACGCTGACATTTTTGGTGGGAAGCTCGTCACTGATGAAGCTCTCCGGCTCAGCTGGTATACTGCAGTCACTGCATCCCCGATGGGTACTTTAGATTGTGTAACAGCATGGCTGACCGATTTCCGGAATGATCTTTCGAAGATTACGATACCAACGCTTATTGTCCATGGCGATTCCGATCGGATCTGTCCTTTTGAAGTTACAGGAAAACGAACTCACGAAGCAATCCCGGGAAGCCGGCTTGTGGTTGTGGAGGGCGGGCCACACGGCCTGAACTGGACCCATGCCGGGCAACTCAACAAGGCACTGCTGGATTTTCTTGAAATCCCCGCGGGTTCCGGCAGCCAACGAACGCCGTCAAAGAACATGCGATAAGGTAAATCAAGAAATAATCGCTAGGTCTGACCGTTCCAATGCACGAGAACTAGCCTAAAGGGGGTCGGCCGGGGATAAGGTAAGTCAGTAAACACTCAGTAGAATGTTTATACTACAAAATGTAACCTTTATTTTACAAAAAGTGCGATAGTTACCTACACTTACAATGCGGTCAGCAAAGCTGTAAGCGAAAATCCCTCAGCTGCACTGGGTGAATATGCTATCGCTCTTGGGAATAATGAGTTCTATGACCTGCCTGATCGAGAAGCAGCCAATAAATGGTAATCTTAAGGAGGAAGTCCCTTGAATTCCAGGTGCATCGTCATTGTGGGATGCATTCTGCTAGTCTGTATCGCCTGCGTTGTTGTCCCAGTCGTTGCAGATAGCACACCGGTACTAAACGTACCCACTGCAGTATTCGCGGCGACGCCAATCTCGGGTACTGCACCGCTTACTGTACAGTTCACGGATCAATCCACGAATTCTCCTATATCATGGAGCTGGGCATTTGGAGACGGAAATAAGAGTACAATTCAGAGCCCATCGTACACGTACAACTATGCAGGATCCTATAGTGCATCTCTCATCGCGACTAACTCCGCGGGCAGTAGCACCAATACCGCTACCCAGACCATTACGGTGAATGCGCCAATAGCAGCGACTACAACCGCTACAACTACTGCCACACCATTAGTTGCTTCATTCACAGCGTCGCCCACCTCAGGTACTGCCCCTCTCACTGTGCAGTTTATGGATACATCCACCGGATCCCCAACCACATGGGATTGGTCATTCGGTGACGGAGGTACGAACAGCGGAAATACGGCTAGTAATGAGAGTCCGTCATACACATACACGACCGCTGGAACCTATTCCGTGTACCTCACAATCGGAGATGGCGGCGTTCTTCCCAGTAGTACCTAGCACTCAGACCACAACTATAACTGTGAATGCGGGGGCAACGACAACCTCTACAGTCCCAGCAGTAACGAGTGTCTCACCGACATACGGCCCGGTTTCCACCGGCACCACAATAACTATAACCGGGACAGGCTTCACCGGGGCGACTGCAGTGACCGTAGGCGGCACAGAGGCAACCAGCTTCACCGTTGTTAGTGATACAGAAATTACCGCAACTACTCCGGCTGAAGCAGCTGGAACGGTTGACGTAATAGTTACGACACCCAGCGGCACATCCTCAGCAGTCGCCGGTGACAAATACACCTTCGCCGCGGCAGCAACGACAGTTCCACTACCGATATTTTATGGTTCACCGATGTCCGGTACAGCACCCCTTACCGTCCAATTCACTGACGAATCAACCGGGAACCCGGCATCCTGGAGCTGGAATTTCGGGGATGGTAATACCAGCACTTTGGAAAATCCGACCAACACATACATAAACAACGGAACCTATTCCGTATCTCTGACAGAAGAAAATTCGCTTGGGAGCAACACAACGACGATGACAGGATATATCGTCATCGGACCAACAATACCGGTCGCTGCCTTTGAGGAATCGCCCACCTCAGGCAATCCTCCTCTTAACGTCCAGTTTACGGATGAATCAACCGGGTCACCCACTTCATGGGCATGGACATTCGGAGACGGGGGTACGAGTAATCTGCAAAATCCATCCAAAACGTACCAGAATGCAGGAACCTATACGGTCACCCTTACGGTTACTAACTCCGAGGGCACCAGCACAAATATCGCTACTCAGACCATAACTGTAGGCGCTGGAGGGGCGACAACCATTCCTACGTCGTTGCCGACAACGGCACCTACCTTTGCGATTGGCGCTACATCCACTACTGGCTCGGTAAACTCTTGGCTTGCACAACAACAGGCTATTGCCACGGCAACACCAACCCCCAAGTCGCCCGGATATGACGTGCTCTCCGCACTCATCGGCTGCGGGGTCGTCGCCGGCATTGCCCTGTACCGAAAGTATTAACCTTCCTCTCTTTTCGGGCAGATCCTTGGCAGAAATTTTTCGAAGTTGATCCCGCGAAAGGACATAGAGTTTTTTAGTGTTCGGGATATTTTCCAAGAAACGCAATCTTCATCAGAAAGAAAATTGCTGACCGCTATACGAAACCATCAGGGCATGTCAGCCTCAACAAAGATATACAGTTAGTCGTTGATATGATAAGTGAATACAGGAGAGACCAGATGAGTGACGACACGATGTATGACCAGCAGCCGCTGGGATCCGTTACCTTCGCAGAAAACCCAGAACCCCGGTGTCCCTGCCTCCTGTTGCTGGATACATCCGGTTCCATGGCGGGAAAGGCAATCGCAGAACTCAATACCGGCCTGCGATCCTTTTACGAGGAACTTCAGAGCGATTCTCTTGCAGTAAAAAGGGTTGAAGTGGCGCTGGTCTCCTTTGGGCCAGTCAGGGTCATCTCTGAGTTCAATACTGCGGATTTCTTCCTCGATCCTACGCTTGAAGCCGAAGGGGATACACCGCTTGGTGAGGCAATCCTGAAAGGAATCGATTTGGTGAAGAAGCGCAAAGAGGAATACCGGGCTAACGGAATCTCCTTCTACCGGCCATGGATCTTTCTCATTACTGACGGTTCCCCGACAGACGAATGGCAGCGTGCTGCCGCAGCGGTAAGGGAAGGCGAAAGTTCGAAGTCGTTTGCCTTCTTTGCGGTCGGTGTCCAGAATGCAGATATGTCTGTACTCCGGCAGATCTCAGTCCGGCAGCCGCTCAAACTCCAGGGCCTTAAATTCAGGGAATTCTTCCAGTGGCTCTCCAATTCCATGAAATCAGCTTCACGAAGCAATCCAGGAGACAGGATCCTGCTCTCTCCACCGTCAGGGTGGAGCGAGATATGACCTGGAAACACCTCTCTTTGTCGGTTACGGGAAAATCGCACAGCGACCGGAACGAGCCGGGGCAGGATTATCACCGGACCGGGGCCATCCGGGTCTCGGACCGGAATTTTTTTATCGGCCTTGCCGCCGATGGCGCAGGTAGTACGACCCATGGGGGGAATGGTGCAGAGATCGTCTGCGAATCAATGTACCTTCAGATCCTTTCCACTATCAGAAAGGAGGAACATTTTTCGTCCATCGCAAACGACGACATCAAGGCTTGGATTTCTATGTCCCGGGAAGCGATCGTCGCCCGGGCCAAAGAAGAGGGCCAGCGGGTAAAAGACTATGCCTGCACGCTGATCGGCGTTGTAGTTGCAAACGATCATACACTCTCTTTCCAGATCGGGGACGGTTGTATTGTGATGGGCGAAAAAGGCGGTTACCGCACGGTCTTCTGGCCGGAACAGGGTGAATATGCGAATACGACATGTTTTATTACCGATGATGATTTTCTGGAGCATATCAAAATAGATCGCAAGGATAATCCCCCGGAAGAGCTTGCCCTCTTTACCGACGGTCTCCAGAACCTGGTACTCTCTTTTTCCAGCCGCACTGTGCACGAGGGGTTTTTCCGGCCCCTGTTTGCAGCACTCAGGAATGAACCTGAGAACGGATGTGGGAATCTCATCACACACCTGAGCGTGTTGCTTTCCCGGGATGACGTGAATGCGCGAAGCGATGACGACAAGACTCTGATCCTTGCCGTGAAATCCCCGTGAGCTGAAAAGCAATGAGTCCATCGCCGTACTACAACCTTTTCGACAGCAGGGATGCCCATGTCAGTCTTGGGAAAAAAGTGGGAAGCGGTGGTGAAGGGGATGTCTACGAGATCGCGCCCCACCGCAGGGACGTATTGGCCAAAATCTACCACAAGCCGCTCACCGGGGAGCGACAGGAAAAACTCAGTCTGATGGTAAGTGGCTGCAACGAAGAGTTAAAGGAATTTGCTGCATGGCCTCTCGACCTGCTCCGTGATGGTAAAAATGGCCCGGTATGCGGATTTATTATGCCGAGGATCACCGATTGCGAACCGATCCACCGGGTATACGGCCCTTCGCACCGGAAGGAGTCCTTCCCGAACGCAGACTGGAAATTTCTGGTGAGGACGGCAAAAAACCTCGCTGCCGCGTTCTACATTATTCATAAGTACGGGTACGTCGTTGGGGACGTTAATGAAGGAAACATCCTTGTCACGAAAAAGGCATGCGTAAGGCTGATCGATTGCGACTCGTTTCAGGTACAGACCAATGACAGGACTTATTTCTGTGAAGTGGGGGTCGCCCAGTTCACGCCACCCGAGCTCCAGAAGTCAAAGGATTTTAAGATACTGCGCACGCAGAATCATGATAACTTCGGGCTGGCGATCCTCATCTTCCTTTTGCTCTTTATGGGCAGACATCCGTTCTCCGGGGTTTACAAGGGAAATGATGATATGCCGATCGAACGGGCAATTGCCGAGCACCGGTTTGCATTTGGCAGGAACGCAGCACTCAGGGCAATGGCGCCACCGCCAAACTCGGTCGGACTATCAGTGGTTCCTAGTGAGATTTCCAGCCTTTTTGAGCAGGCATTCACAGAATCCGGGACCCAATCCTGGGGGCGCCCGAGCGCAAATGACTGGTGGAATGTGCTTGATGCACTAGAAAAAAGACTCAAAAAGTGCACGACCGAATCCATGCACACCTATTATACCGGCCTTTCCTCCTGTCCGTGGTGCAGCTTGGAAAATAGTTCCGGAGTCCTCTTGTTCCTGAGTTCGGATGCGATCTCGAGGATCGATGTCGCCTCAGAATGGCAGAAGGTTCTTGCTATTAAACCGCCGGGACCCATCCCCGAGATCAACCCGCGGAAGTACCACTGTCTTCCCGCGCCACTCTCCCGGGAGATCGCACGGGCGGTCAGGATGGGAAAGGTACGCAGAGCCTGCCCAAGCCCTGCTTCTGGTTACCAGCGCTATCCTGATGCTCCGGTTATTAACGGAGAGTGGTGGGTCCTATAGCCTCAAAGACAGTATCAACCTTGTACCGGTTGGTATCGCAGGGCTTCTCCAGATAGTTCCGGGCAGGGACAAGACGGAAAAGAAACGCCGGAAAAAAGCGTTCGAGGACGCCCGGTACAGCTGGCAGCTCTGGGATAAAAAATGGAAAGCCGAAGCTGGAGATACAGAATTTATCAACCGGCTAAAGGCACTTACGGCTTCCAAAGAAAAATATGAGACGATTGAGCGTGAATACAAGAACGCATTGGTCAGCATCCAGCATACTTCAAGGGATAAACAACAGAAGAAATTCCTGGAGAACTGTTTTATCGAAACCTGCACATCACCCAGGCTCAGCGAGAACCAGAAGGCCGCACTCCGGTCGTTTGGTATAGAGACTGCGGCAGACATCATCCCGCAGAAAATCACGAATATACCGGGTTTGGACACAGTTTTGAAAAGTGATCTGATGAAATGGAGAAAACAGCAGGAGGGCAGGTTCGTCTTTGATGAGGATACATACGCCTCCGCGTCAGATATTCAGGGCCTGATCCATACGTTCCAGCCAAAAATCCGGCCGGTTGAACGTGAAATCTTAACCGGCATCGAAAAACTGTACTCAACCCAGCAGAAGATCCTCAAAAGCCGGGCCAAGTTCCATCCGGTTATCGAGAAAAGTACAAAAGATCTTGCCCAGGCCCAAGCAAATCTTTCGGTTTTTATGTTGATGGGAACCTTTTTTTGAATTTCTCTTCCCCATGAGAATGCAATAAAATAATGCCGCAGAAGTATCCAAATTTTGAGTCTGAGATACAGATAAGAAATCATCAGTACAATAAGATCAGTGATGAAGTATACGCCACGGCATGTGAAAAAATTCCTCGAAGAAGGAAAGATCGATCCGGAACTCTGGAAGATCCACTTCCCTCATCTTCTCCCGTCTCATGTTCCTACATGCAGCGAATGTGAAGACAAAAAGAATGATCTGTGTCAGGGCGGGAAAAACCCGGTAGATTGTTTCCTTGGCATCTATGCCGAAGAGGAGACAGCAAAAGTTGCCGGTGCGGGCCGGAAGGCCATAAAGGAAAAATCCAAAGAAGTTTTTCCCGACGCGAAAAGGAAGAAGACAAAGGTCCCGGCAGGAGCAAATATTACTTTCGACCAATCAAAAATGTAATTGTATCGCGAACTATTTTTGGTTCATCATGTTATTCTATACCGGTTCCGATCAACTTCGCAGTATTCCGGTTTTGTGCCATTCGTAGGGATCCTGCCAGTACCTGATAGTATAATTTTAATCCGACAGATTTTTTGCATTTTATCATAATTATAGTAGTAATTTTGAAAATATCGCCTTTATCCTTCCCGGATAAAAATCGCATAGTATAAATGCTATAATTCTACATTCTCACTTATACCCAAAAAACGGAGGTGACAGGATGTTCGACTGGAACTGGTTACTGAATCTGATAATCGCTATTCTCCAGACTGTTGTGCAACACCTGCCGTACGCATGAGAGCAGGTTATCTCTTGGATCTGGAAAACATCCGCTTTTTTTGTCAAGCCCGCGATTTTAATTAATTAAAATAATAAAATCTGGGGTTCATTTGCCTGTTTTTTATTTTCTGATCTAAATCCAGCCGATCTGCTTTCTCATTCATTGAATTTCTTATATAGCCGGTTTGCTACGAACTGGAAGATCAAAATGAAGAGCAGCAATGCGAGGATATCCCCAACGGGTGAATACAGCGATATACCGGTATATGCATAGGTAATCATATCGTTTCCATACGTCAGAGGTGAGAAAAGCGCGATACTCTGGCCTATCTGCGGAATTTCCGATATAGGGATAAAGACGCCGGATATAAAGATAAGCGGCAGCCGGACTGTGTTGAGCATGGACATGACCTCCCCAACATTTTCCGTTGGGTAGGCGGCGAACAGGGTTCCGAGTGTTGCAAAACAGAACGCAGTCAGCGCCATCGCAATAACAAGTACTGGTGCATGCTCGATCGGTGTCCCAAAAAGAACAATTCCGATAACAAGAGGGAGACAGGCAATACCAAGACTGTAGAGAAAACCGCTCATGCTCTCACCAAAAACCAATGAATGAAGCGAGATGGGTGCGGAGAGGAGCCGATCGAATGTTTTTACCCGCCGTTCGATGGGAATCGAAACCGGTTCGATCGAAGAAGCCGAGAAGAGTAGTGTGATAGCGATGAGGCCCGGGATAAGGGTGCCGGGAGGGGCATTTTTTCCGATAGCAAATGCGAGAAACATAAAAAGCGGAAAAAGAATCCCCGAAACGATGATATTTGGCTTGATGTAGTACGTGATCATGTCCTTGCGCGAGATCGCCCATGCAGCTGATAATTCGTGGCCGAGCCGCCCAAACCATGCAGAAGTTTTTTCTTTCCCTTCAATCGATGGCATGGATCATCCCCCCTGTTCTCTGCAGGCCAGTCAATTTGATGAAAACATCCTCAAGGCTCGGGCCCAGTGTCGATATACTGATCACCCGGAGATTTTGAGCCCGGGCATACTCCATCACCGATTCGATCACCGTTGCAGGATCTTCCGTATAAAGCCGGAACTTGTCCCCTTCTTTTATGGCATCGTTGACCATCGAAAGACGACGAACTTCATCAATCTGGTGCACTGATGTATGATCAAAAGAAACCACTATCGACTGCACGCTCTGGATTGTTTCCTTGAGCCGTTCCGGTGCGTCGATTGCAGCAATTGTTCCCCGGTTGACGATCGCCACCCGGTCGCACATCATATTCGCCTCCTCGATATTATGGGTGGTCAGAAAAACGGTAACTCCCTGATGGATAAGGTCAGTGATTACATCACGAATGACGAGATTGCTCTGGACATCGAGACCCGAAGTCGGTTCATCGAGAAAGAGCAGTTGAGGGCTGTTGACCAGACCCATGGCAATGGTCAGCCGCCGTTTCATGCCTTTGGAAAAACCATGCGCCTTGTCATTGCGACGCTCGTAGAGACCAAAGGTGGTAAGAAGTTCCGTTGCTTTTTTCTCCCGGACCTCCCGGCGTACATGATAGAGTTCTGCAGAAAAGATCATGTTCTGCCAGGCGGTCAGGTCATCGTAGACATTCGAAGTCTCAGAAACGATTCCCATGGACTGCCGTGCCGCAATCGTATCGCAGCAGATATCGTGGCCGAATATGGATGCCGCTCCTGAAGTTGGATAGGAGATGCCTGTGAGAATCCGGATCATCGTAGTCTTTCCCGCACCGTTCGGGCCAAGGAAACCAAATGTTTCCCCCACGTCAACCGAGAAATTTATGTCATTCAACGCGGTCAGGGCGCCAAATTTCTTGGTCAGGTGCGAAACCTCTATTGCATGCATATGATCCCGGATACGAGCAGGGAACGTTTAAAGATCAGCTATTGTGTTGTGGGGAAAAACGAAACTCTTCCTCTACAATGAAACCAGACTCTTTGTAAAAAAACGGTTTATGAGGACATCATAACGCATAAGTTTATCCTCAACAGAAAAAAACGTCATCTTGGTGTGAAAACTAGTACAGTGAGACTGGAATGTACATAAAATCTGCAATCTTTGTTCTCATCCTGTGCGCCTGCAGCACATCTCTTCTGAGCACCTCAGTAGCAGCAGAATATACCATCTCTGATCTTTCCGGCTCCCCAATTAATCAGGGACAACAGTTTACCGTCGATATAACAGGAAACCCAAATACCGCATATTATGTCTGGCTGACGGGTACCTGGTCGCTATCGGGAAATGCATACAATCAGCCACCTTTTATTGTCCCCAACCAGTTGAACGTTCAGCAGGATCCGGCGGGAGGACCTTACACGATTGGATCCTATAAATATTCTAACGGCAATGGGAGGACGATCCTCGATGATGTGGCGCCATCATCGTCACTTATATCAGACACCAGTTATTATGCGTTGGTCACGACTGATGATTCAGGGCATGCAGTCGTGGGATTTGGGACATCTGTAAACACAGCCGTCCGCTCGTATTCCGTCCGTATCGAAAACCCCACATCACCCAATAATGGGACGCTCCTCGTTCAGCGTGGTGACACGGAAGTGACCAAAGGTTCGGTATCGATCACCTCGATTGTAACCCGGCCCACACGACCCACATTCCCACCAACAACCATTCCGACACAGAGTCCCGTTCCCATACCGCCGGAAACAACTCAGGTCACGATACTATTCACCGTACCAGCAACCACAACAACGGTGCCTTTGGAACCTTCAGCTATTATTATTGCCCTCGGTGCAGCGATCTTTGTAGTTCGGCGTGGATAAATCGTCTCTTTTGTAATTTGCTGTTTCGAAATATTAAGTTCTCACTCCGTCCCTTCCGCGGCTTCCTTGGGTCAAAATCAGTAGCGCATGAAATGTAGTCACACCGATAGGATCATCGAGATTTTTTATTTGATACGGAAGGTTCTTCCTTCTTTGCAATCTTTCCGGGGCGCGGCCGATCCTCATGAGTACCGTGATCCACGTTCAAATCTTTGTTTTCTGGTCCGGTATGGGGATGATGCCGAGGTGGAAGTTCTTCTTTTTTCTGGGGGTGGTGTGGGGGATGGACATCTGGAGTGGCCATCGCGTGATGCTCGTGGTTTTCCGCATGGCGGTTCCTGTCCGGGCTTGCAAAGCGGCTTTTCCTTGGTCCGGATCCTGACGGGTGTACTGGTGACATGGTCAAGGGTTCATCGCTTCGGGGAGATAAAGGAATGCATTGTGCAGGGGATAGCGGACTCGCGGTTAAATAGTGCATAACGGGATATTTTCCTTTTGCCATGCACCAAAATCTTTCTTATTCTTTCCCGACATAACGGTCACAGAAACAAAACAGTACCCCCGGCCCTGATATGCCGTAAACCTGCACTAGGTTCCTGCAGGCTTTGGTCACCGAAGTCCTATCTTTGCACACCCATGCCACCAGAACAGACCCCGGAACGGTACATGAAGGACCCGAGCCCAGCCGACCGCATCCAGAAATTTTTTGTCCGGCCCTTCTTTCTTACCCTTACAATCGGACTCCCGTTCTGTACCTTCAAGGGGCTCTTTGGTATTGCGGCTATCCAGGCCGGGACGCCTTCAAATCCACTCCTGTCAGGTTTTGGGTGGCTGGTGGTTGCATGGGCAGCTATCGATTTTACCATGAACGCCATACGGGCTGCTGGCGATCTCCTGCATATTCCCACTCCGCTGGAATACTGCACCCTTGCTGAGTTAGGGAGGCTTGCACACCGGCCTATGGTCTTTCTTGCGGGAGACACCCTGCTCTCCTTTTCGATCATCTGCCTGATGCTGTGGTCGGGCTGGATCATGAAGCTGAGTCCCAACGAAACGTTCCTATGGTATGCGGCAACCACGCTTAATCTGACTAGTATCTCTCTGGTCTCCCTCTATAACGAGGCAAAGAGAGCTACATAAAAACAACCTGCACCGACAGTCGCAAAGGGCCATCCTTCTCATTAGTACAGTTATCTCATTAACCCTGAGTGACCGGGCAATGATGCAGGAAATCAACGACGCGGTTCACAACTTCGGGAGCACGGGGCAGATGAATATGACAGTATTGCCGGGCATCATTTTCGAGCGATGCTGGCTTAGCCGGGAGAATATCCAGAGTCGCGCCGGGAAGAACCGAGTCTGCATGAGGCACGATGCCGTCACCGAAGTACGTCATAACCCATCTCCCATCTGGCTGTAGCTCATAGGTCTTTCCCCCAAAACAGGGGAAAAAGGAGGAAGTGCGAATGATATTTTCCGCGCAGAGGAGCCGGTACCGGATATCAGGGCGGATACCTGCCTCGCGAAGGGCCGTCATCGTTGCGCTCCCCGGACGACAGGCCTGAACAATGACATCTGCGACAGGATCAAAATTCTGGGGAACGAAGGTGCCGCATAACCTCTCGGTTATTGCCGGCCCGACTACCGGGTCGCAGAAAAGTTCGGCAAGAGAAGAGCCGTTGTTGGGCGGGCCAATGGCGATGAGCTGGCGCACCTGTTCGTGCCGGGTGTGACCATCCGTTACTTCGAATAGGTAGCGGGCGATGCAGGAGCCAATGGAATGGCACACTACATCAACGCTGCCATTGTAGTCTTGCTCTTCCCGCTTTGTTGCAATAAATCTTCCCAGAGCTCCTGCAATCTCTTCCATAGACGCTCCGTCAAGGGATGTGAAGTCAAAGCTCCAGTAAGGAATGCCCGTCTCATTGAGCCGCGGGGTGAGCCGGTTCCATATGCCGGGATGGCTCTTCCAACCGTGAACAAGTACCACGGGAACGGATCGGGCAGGCATGGATATGAAAAATGTGGGGCTCGTGGAGGCATAGTTTTTGTGGGAGCGTGTATCTGTCGGTTACTTCATACATCAACTGTAGAGTACATGCTGAAGGTTATGACGCGGAATCGTCCCCGAGTGATTCCCGGCTCCGCATCTGGTAGAGCACCATTGGATCCATCTCTTTGAACTCCGAAGGTGTCGTCCGCATAACGACCCGGGCAATCCCGCTGTTGACGATCATCTTGGAGCACAAGAAACACGGCCATATCTGCGTGAGTTCACCTGTACCAACATCGAAACCGGCGAGATAGAGAGTACAACCGCGGGCCAGTTTCCCTGCCTGGAGCAGCGCATTCATCTCCGCGTGTACGCTTCTGCACCGTTCGTAGTTGGAACCTGAGGGGATGTTATGCTCTTTTCTCCAGCAGTGCCTGAGTTCGGTGCAGTCCATCTGCTTACGTGGGGCGCCGGTATAGCCGGTGGATACGATCGTATTGTATTCGTCGACAATAATCGCGCCGAAGTTGCGTCGCAGACAGGTGCCCTGGTTGGCGCACCGCTGGGCGAGGTCAAGGAAATACTGGTGCCTGTTGGTTCGCATTCAAGGAAGTATGACCTGCCCCGGTATTAAAGGATCAGGGTTCGTTGAGCAAGATCGGATAGAGGGGGGTGAACAAGAATGGCCGCCACATAGAGTATTCCAGCAATATGAATGATCATGAATAGCGGTATCAGGTAGAATTTCAGTTTCCTGATTTTGTGACGGAATAGGTGCATTGCTACATATGCACCAAACGGCCCGAATAACGCAGCTGTAATAAGAAGGCGTTCGGTAAGCCTCCACTCACCAGTGCGAGCGGTATGTTTGTCATACGCATACAGATTGAAAACAATGATGTTGACAAGGACATAGCATATGAAAGCAGCAAGCGCGACAGAAACCGGGATCATGTCAGTACCTGTTTAATATAATTGGTTATAGGATTTGAGAACGAAGAGGCTGTCTCAAAAATCTCCATTTCAAGCCAGATACAAGAGAATGCCGACAATTTCTGCAATACCGATTACTACCCAACGGTTCTTTTCCGGCACCACGGTAAAGCGGGGCCCGTGTTTCACTTTCTCCCCGCACACCCTCTCTCTTTAATATTCATACTCCCGATCTCTCATATAGCATGATCCTCGGGAAAGGGGCATATCTCAGGCAGCTGACCGCGGCAACGGCCCAGATGAAATCGGTGGAAGTGGGAAAGGAGATGACCGGCAGCTCCCCGCCCTCGGTCTTTATCGGCAGCTGGAACTACCCGGATATACTTGCCGGTCCGATGATTGCACCGGTGCATGGTGACACCGGGATCATGGACAGGCCTGAGGAGTGGATTTGTGGCCACCTGACCCAGGAAGAGATCATCGGGTACCGGATGAACCTTGTCCGGGGTAAGCATATGACCAATGCCCTCGATCTCGATAACCGGTTTGTAGAAAAACTTCAGGAAATCGTCCTTGCCGAAGGTTCCATTGAAAGCGAGGCCGCATTCGAAACCCCCCCAGTGGGCCTCACTTTTTCAGAAGAGCATACCCCGTTTGGGCCAAGTGCACCGCTTGAACGTTTGGAGATCGAGGCAGGACGCTGGAATCCATCTCTCGAAAAAGTCTTTTATGATACCGATCTGACGGCCCGCAATGCTGTTCTCGATTTACACCGTTCGGATCTTGCATTCTCAACTATCCAGAAGGCATTTTCCGCTGGGACGATGGGGAGAGGCCCCCGACGCCGTCTTGTTCCAACGCGGTGGTCGATAACCGCATGTGACACTATGATCGGCGACCGGCTCCTGACGGAGGTAAAAAAGTGCCCGGTGATCGATACCCTGAGAATGTACGAATTCGCCAGCCTGCATAATCGGTATGCAGTCCTCCTGATGCCAACCGGCTGGCAGTATGAGTGGACAGAAGCATTCCTTCATGTGCTCGGAAACGAGGAATATGTCTTTTCGGATTACGAGAGAAATAAGGGGAAGGAGGGTTATTCGTCCCTTGGCGGGTGCTATTATTCCTGCAAGATGGCAGTACTTGAAGCATTAGCTCGGGAGCACCGGCAGGCTGGCGCCATTATATTGCGCGAGGCGTTACCCGGTTATGTACCTATGGGTGTGTTTAATGTACGGGAGAATGTCAGGAGTGCAATGCATGAACCGTTCAGAGAATTCGAAGACCTCAAATCTGCACTTGCACATGTCTCTGCCACATTTACCCTCCCTTTGCAGAGATTTATCACTGAAACCACTCTGCTCCAAGAAAGCCTGAAGCAGCGGCAATGTACCCTAAGTGATTTCACCGGTTTTTCAGAGAAAAGGGAGTTTACGGCTAGAGGCCTGAGCAGGTGACCGATATCCACACATGACAGGAAGGATATCACAAGGAAGGATAATGACCGGGGTAACGACAGGTGATACACCTGTTAACCCTTGCAGAATTATCCTGCATGCCGATATGGACTGTTTCTATGCAGCCGTCGAGATGCACGATCACCCATGCCATGCCGGAAAACCCGTTGTGGTTGGTGCCGATCCTCAGGGGGGTACCGGGAGGGGCGTTGTTGCCACCTGCTCATACGAGGCACGGAAGTACGGTATCAAGTCTGCAATGCCCATATCTCAGGCATACCGGCTCTGTCCTGAAGCGGTCTTTCTTCGTCCTCACATGTCCCGCTATGTAGAGGTATCTGAAGAGATCATGGTAATTCTTAGATCAACGGAGTTCCGGTTCGAGCAGGTGAGCATTGACGAGGCATTTTTGGATCTGAGTCCTGCCGGTAGTTTTTTTGAGTCGCAGAAACTAGCAGAATACCTGAAAAAGGAGATCCGCGGCCGGTGCGGGATCACCTGTTCGCTCGGTCTTGCTCCGACGAAGATTGTTGCAAAAATGGCCTCGGATTTCAAAAAACCCGATGGCCTGACCGTCGTGAAACCCGCAGATGTTCCTTCATTTCTTGCACCCCTGCCGGTCCGTAAGATCCCAGGGATAGGGAGTAAAACTGAGAAAGAACTGGAGACACTGAGGATACATACCATCGGTGAACTTGCCACATACGATATTCAGAGGCTTCTCGGGCACTTCGGGCGAGCAGCGGTAGTGCTACACGAAGCTGCTCTCGGCGCTGACGGGGACGAAGTTGTTGAGCGTGGCGATATAAAATCTCTCTCAAAAGAGACCACCTTTAAACAGGATACTCGGGATCCCGGTGAGATTGTCGCCACTATGGAAGACCTCATAGAAGAGGCGTACCAGTCCCTTGCTAAAGAAAACCTTTATTTCAAAACCATCACCGTCAGAATCCGATCCGAAGGATTTGTAACAAAAACAAAAGCAAAGACTCTGATTCATTATCATGATGATAAGGAAACGATCCGGGGGGGTTCACAAGAACTTCTCCGCGAACTCTTCAATGGAACGAAAATAAGGCGCATCGGCCTGCGGCTCTCATGCTTGAAACGGCAGGATTCACGGCAGCAGACACTTTTTGGCCCTGATGAGCCGGAAGGCGGCTAAAAGCAATAAGGAAAAACATTCAGAAATACAGGTATGAATCTGCACCAGTATTAGAGGGTGTACGGATGGATACGTTAATTATTCTCAACGCCATTTATATATGAGGAGTTGTTGGCATCACCGATAATGCAAAGAAAAAAGGCGGTAGTGGTGAAACTGGGGAACCTGAAGGTTTTAATCCCGATGGTACACCTTTTGTCCGGGTCAGGCTTCCCAAGAAATGGAATAATGAAATGTTTGGTTCCGCCGACCTGATGATGGGTGCAAACCACATACGGGTACGATGTTTCGACGGGGTCACCCGTATGGGACGAATTAAAGGCAAGATTAAAAAACGCGTCTGGATCCGCGAAGGGGACACCCTGATTATTGTCCCGTGGAGTTTCCAAGACGATAAGTGCGATATTATCTACCGGTACCTGCCGCCTCAGGTAGACTGGCTGCGGAAGAACCGTTACCTGTAATTCTTTTTTCTCGGCGTTTTAAATCTCTCAGGCCGACGAGTTGTCACATTCCAGCCTGCTTTTCATATGAAAACGTGCTTCCGTCACAAGGACCACGCACGCTCCCAAAGCATTACAGAAATCTCGAATGCGATCAGGAGGATCACCACCCACTCAAGGAAATTTGAGTGCTCGATCCTAACTTCATCAGAAAGCATCGAATAGTTCTCGCGGATCACATTAATTTTCCTACTAACGCTCTCGCTCCACTGACCACTGCGGAGGATCTTTAATGCGGCCGAATAGACACGGGCGTAATAGATATCCTCGGTCACTTTGATCAGGTTATCAACCTTTTCAATCGTCTCCGAGATCTCCGCGGACGTCTTCATCTGGTGTTTCATAATGGAGTGGTACTTGCGGCTCCGGCTGAACCAAGACAACCGGTCCGCATGCTCGATATCGTCATACATCCGCGCCATCTCGCGGGTAAGCTCCCGGTCATAGTATCTCAGTTCGAGCACCTGCACGTTTGCAAACTCGATAAGATCGATAAGATCTGTCGGGCTCTCGGGACCGCATAAGAGCGCAGAATCCCACGAAATCACCGCCAGGTCCTCATCGGAATAACTGAGAGAATTTTTTATGATGTCTTCGCGGATCTGGGGGGATACACAGGTCCGGTCTCCAAGAAGAAGGGGCACCGGATCGATTGAATCGTCCCGCCGATCGGTCACATAAATCGTGTAGTCCTCGTAGAAGTCCGGATCGATGGCAAAATTTTTGATATGCGGCTTGATGATCTCACCCAGCGTAGAAAGATACTGGAGGAAGAAATCCGAAAGCCCTTCCTGGCCGGCGAACAGGAACGCAAGGTATTCGAGCTTGTCATGATCTGCCTCCGGGTTCTCGTGAATGAAACAGAGGCTGATGACCCCGATATCATAAACCCGGGCAACCGCGGAGAATTCAAACGAGCGTCCTTCCCGCTCCACCGTAATTGGCAGCATACGGATCAGGATCGGGGACGATTCGATCATGATGGATTTGGGCTTGACCCGGACAAAACTCGACCGGGCCGTGAAATAATTCCGGGCAAGAGACTTCTCGAGCCAGTCGATATCGATCTCCCGCCCGATATCATAGATGCGGTAAAACCGGAGTGAAATCATACCCTACGCTCCTGCGGAAAGATTCGCGATATGGCTGTATTATTGTGTCCGAAGCACGATAAAACCTTATATTGGTCGTGGCTGTAGAAAAGACCGTAATCACTGCAGGCTAAGATTAACGGCGACGCGCGGTGCTTTATATCCCGGCAGCGCAAACCAACGATGGAGAGATTCGATGACTGATGATTTTCTGTCCATCGGTATGGTTACGGTGATCGGGCTCATGGCGGGTACCGCAATCGGTCTGTTTATCGGGTATCTGCTAAAGAAGCAACGATCCAGCTGGGCAGACATGACCGGGAGTGAAAAAGTATTTAATATCTCACTAGTTGTGATTTGTTCCGTGATCTGTATTGCCGGACTTGCATGGCGTTTTCTCATGAATGGAAGTCCATAAATAACCCATTCCCGTCATCTTCTATTAATCCCACAGGGGATATTGATAAAGCGACATCTATAAAGTGACAGATTGATGATACCGGGCATGCAACAAATAACGGTACATGCGCCTAAGGAAGGATCAAATACACCAGTTCCTTGGCGTGTCAGCTCGCTCATCGCAGAAATTCTCTGCGCTGATCCTGACTGAATGGAGGACACGTCATCAATAGGCGCACCGGGAACGGCGAGCAATGGATACTGGACTCTTTATCAATGGTGTCATCATCGGTATCGTATTAGCAGCGCCGGTCGGCCCGATAGCATTTGTGTGTATCCAGCGCTCTCTAGCGTATGGACGCACGCATGGTATCAGCTCGGGGCTTGGCGTAGCGACTGCCGATGCGTTTTATGCGGCAGTGACTGCATTTGGCCTCGCACTCATCTCCGATTTCCTGTTCGCCCGCCAGCAGTTCTTCCGGTTGTTTGGCGGGCTTGCGCTTATTGCAGTGGGAATACGCATCTTCTTTTCCCCGCCCCCTCAGGCAACAACGGCTCCCCAAAGCGAGTCCTATATTGCCGATTATTCTACGATGCTTGCCATTGCACTGGCAAACCCCCTAACCATTCTCTTCTTTGCCATGATTATCCCGGACTTTGGGGTG
Organism: uncultured Methanoregulaceae archaeon; assembly: GCA_963737635.1. GTDB lineage: Archaea > Halobacteriota > Methanomicrobia > Methanomicrobiales > Methanospirillaceae > Methanoregula. The sequence goes on along the minus strand of CAVTTL010000001.1, from coordinate 1,320,126 downwards.
GTGATTAGCGGAAATACCTGGGTCGCCCCTGCGATCTTTGTCATCGGCGTTTTCCTTGGGGAGATGGGGTGGTGGATATTCCTCTGCGGGACACTGGGTTCTATGCGGGGTTACCTGACATGTGAGCGCCTGCACCTGATCAACCGTCTCGCAGGTCTTGTGATCGCCGCATTCGGGGCAGTTCTGATCGCGTCCCTGTTTGTGACAAGCGATATTGCATGATACCTCTGGTAGTATTGCGTTTCATATGTACCCTCCCCCAGTCTCCCGTTAAACGAGGAATGCATCACATGAGAACGACCCGGTCTTTGCGAACGAATCACTTCCGGAATAGTTTACTTATTTAACTATTAAGTTTCAAAACTAATTCCTGAACTTAAAATGGCTGAAGATATGCGGGACCGCGCTGCCGATGCACTTCTTGCACTTATTCCCCTCTACTACAAGAACGTCATCCGGCACAGGCCCTCAATCACCGGAATACAGATAGCCCAGCTCCATACTCTTGGCATACTTATGAAACACAAAACGATGCCTATGTCAGAGATTGGGAGCTGCCTCTATATCTCCCGGCCTTACATGACCCGGCTTGCCGACCTGATGATCACTGATGGTCTCGCGGAACGCCATCCGGATCCCACCGATCGCCGGGTGATTAACCTTGCGATTACCGAGAAAGGAAAAAAATATCTCCGGCAATCGATTAACTGGTACAGGAAGGATCTCAAGGAGAACCTTGCAGGTCTTAACGACACTGATATCGGGAAGCTGTGTATAGCATTGGAAGATGCATACCAGATCCTCTCAAAACTCCAGTCGGGGTAAGAAGCATGCGTCTGTTTGGTCATGAAATAGTCCTTGGACATGATAGCCGGCATGATGATACGATCGGTCTAATGCCTGCAGGGACTGTATCTGGTTCTTTACCGGTGGTTCAAAGTGGATGGGACGGTAATGACGAGACGGCGATCATAAGGATCGAGCATCTCTCCAAGGTCTTTGCGAGCAAAACAAAAACCGTGATTGCCGTAAACGATGTCTCTTTTGAAGTTAAACACGGGGAAATATTCGGACTCCTCGGCGCAAATGGTGCAGGAAAGAGCACGCTTATCAGGATCCTTACGACCCTGCTCTCACCAACGTCGGGACAGGCATTCGTCAACAATTACGATATTACCAAAGATCCGGAGAAGATCCGGGAAATCATAGGTGTTTGCTCACAGAACTACACCAGCGATTCCGAACTGACTGCCTACGACAACCTCGAATTCTACGGAAAACTCGAAAACGTCCCGGATAGCATCCTCCCGGACCGGATCTGGGAACTCCTGAAAATGGCCGGCCTCTCTGACCGGGCGTACATGCCGGTAGGCACGTTCTCGGGAGGCATGAAGCGCAAGCTCGAGATCGTCCGGGCGTTCATCCACCGTCCGCTCATCCTTTTCTTGGACGAACCTACTATTGGCCTCGACCCTGAGGCGCGCAGGGAAGTTTGGCAGCAGATCGTGATGCTCAACAAGGAACATACGACGATCATTCTCACCACCCACTACATGGACGAGGCGGAAAAACTCTGTGGCCGGATCGCTTTTGTGGAACGGGGCAAACTTATTGCCCTTGATACTCTGGAGAACCTCCGGAAACTGATCCCGGCAGGTGACCTTATCGAGATCGGCGTTGACCGGATGTATCCCTTAGCAGAAGAGGCGATCCATAACGTCAATCTTGTCAACGCGGTGTCGGTTGTCGAGCATAAAGTAATGATCTCGGCAACGAATGGCAGCCAGGTAATCCCCTCCATCCTTGCCGTATTTGATAAATTTCAGATTCCCATTATCTCCATCTCTATACGATCCCCCTCACTTGAGGACATCTTCATCTATCTGACTGGCAAGGGATTGGACAGTGGCAATGGGGACGGGAACGATGCGCCCGGCCCAGGCAGGAGACGGTCATCGTGATGCGGGGGCCCCTTGCTATCTTCAAACGGGACTTCAAGAAGTTCCTGAGCAATCCGTTCATCATCATGATGACGCTTTTTATGCCCATCATGTACCTGATAGTCTTCGGGAACGTGATCGGGGGAACCATCAGTCACATCCCGGTCGGTGTCGTCCAGGAAGTCCCACCTTACAACGATACTCCGCTCTTCACAAACGCCGCATACCAGCTTAACCATATCAGCCAAGGCAGCCAGAATGATGCAGAAAAACAGCTGGATGTCATCACTTACACCGATGAAGTACAGGCCAAACAAGACTTGGAGAATGGAAAAATCTCGGCGGTTATTGTATTTCCTTCATCAGTATCAAACAATAATGCCGTAAGGCTCTACGTTGACAGCTCGGATTCCGTAACTCCTCCGCTGGTCGAAGCAGCGGTAAACCAGATCCTGCTGGCCCTTGGAGCAAACAACCCGGTCATTGTCGATAAAATCTATGGGAATATTACCTATCTCCAGTTCTTTGGTGTTGGTGTGATCATGATGGCCATCTTCACTTCCACCATGTTCGGTGGCGGGATTGCGCTTATCAAAGATCGGGAGAACGGCATTCACGAAGGCTACCTGGTCACTCCGGTGAAACGATCGAGTATCGTTATGGGGATCATTTCAAGTGGAACTGTCAGGGCTTTTATCGCCGGGTTTACGATATTCTGGATAGATCTCCTGATCACGGGCATCGCCCTCCAGAGTTTCCAAGACTTTTTACTTGTCCTCATCGTCATCCTTATTGCCTGTATGGGGGTAACAAGCCTCGTCGTCTCTTTTGCCTCCCGTTTCTCATCGCAACAGGAGTACTCCTCGGTAATTGCATTTTTCAACCTCATGCTATTCATGACCTCAGGCGCATTTTACCCGGTCATAGGTATGCCGGTGTGGTTGCGTTGGATTACGGTTATTAATCCGGAATATTACGGTATCCACGCATTGAGGAGCATCATCCTGAGGAACCAGGGGCTCAATGTGATCGGGACTGATCTTATTGCGCTTTTGATCTTCTCATCGGTCATGATCATCCTCGGTATTGTCACATTCAGGAGGACTCTGGAATGATTATGGGAAACATATGTATCGCGAAACACAGGGGAAACGAGGGTAAAATTGCATGATGACGACAATCGAACGAAAAAACATGATCGGGATATATATGATATGGATTTCAACCTGTACTCAACTTTATACAACTTTTTCGAGGATCTGCATGGATAAGAGGAGTCGATCTCTACCCCCCGCAAACGGGGATAATGCCGGGGCAGTACAGAGTATTTTTAGGCATCGGACCAGCCTGCCGCGGCTCCTGTGCCTTATTTCTATCGTACTGGCACTCTGTGCCGTATCGCCGGTGATGGCCGGGACCCAGATCATGGCCGGGAGCCCCCAGTTGGACGCGCACATCGCCGGCACCAACGAGTTTTCGCCGGGAGACGATGTGAACCTCCAGGTCGTCATCGGGAACACCGGGCTCAACCAGTTTATGATCGTCGAGTCCGGCATCATCAGCCCGAGCGATCTCTCCAACACGGCAAAACAGCTGACCGCGACGCTGGACGCCGGGGACGCCCCGCTGGTGGTCAAAGCCTCACCCCAGATAGTCGGGGACCTCCCGGCAAGTTCGAGCGCCACCGCCACCTTCCATATTACGGTCAACCAGTATGCCTCGGCAGGGACCTACCAGATCCCGGTCGTCCTGAATTACACGTACCTGTACCAGGCCAACCAGGAAGGCACCGAGACCCTGAACTACCAGTACAAGAACGTCAACGAGACCATCGACATCCCTATCACGATTAAGCCCGAAGTCCAGATCGCGGTTCCCAGCGTGCAGACCGAAGGCCTGAACGCCGGGATCGAAGGATATATTTTCTTAACGGTCAAGAATGTCGGGTCTGACGACGGCCAGAACGCCGTGATCCGGATCCAGCAGAACGGCCAGAGCCCGGTCACCCCCACCGACGGTAGTTTCTATGTCGGCGATTTCCCGGTCGGGGCGGTGGCCAACTGCACGTTCCGGGCCCAGGTAGCTAGCGACGCCCAGCAGAAGACCTACCCCCTCGACGTACTGGTCTACTACAAGAATTACGAAGGGGACTACGTGGATTCGCCTATCGAGACCATCGGGGTCCCGGTCGGCCAGAAAGTCGACTTTGCAGTTACCCCCATCGCGGCAAACGTTACTCCCGGCGCTAACGCCGTCATTACCGTCCAGTTCCAGAATACCGGCGGCATTACTGCCTATAACGCCGAGGCACGGATCAGTGCTGTCGACCCCTTTACCAGCAACGACGATACCGCCTTCCTGGGCACGATGGCGCCGGGCGATATCCGCACCGCTTCCTTTGCCGTCTCTGTCGACCCGGATGCAACCGTGAAAGAATACGGCCTGGACTCCGAGGTTCTCTACCGCGATGCACTCGATAACCAGTTCACCTCCGACCCCCTCAAGGTTAACGTCGAAGTGGTACCGACTAAAACCGTCGTCTCCCTGATCGGACTCCCGGGCCTTATCGCTATCGTCCTCATAGTGCTCGCTATCGCCGGTTACGTGATCTACGTCAAACGCTTCAAACCACGGTAAACCTTTTTAACCCAGGTTAGCTCCCTGCAGTGATGCCTGTAGGACGATCCACATAAAGCGTGAAAAGAATGCCATATTCAGAATCACCAGTTAAACCCCTAACGACAGGACTGTCATGATCGATCAGATCTTTAGTGCCATTGCTCACCTTGTCAACCGCCGGCCGAAACTGGTCGTTGCCCTCATTGGAGTGATATTTATCATCGCCCTTGTCGGCATGACCATGATCACCATGCAGACTGGCAATGACACCTATATGAACAAGAATTCACCGGAAGGCGTCGTCAATAATGAATTTACCAACACATTCAACCAAGATTCTATCATTCTGATCATCGAGACAAGCGACCCATTGAGCCCCGCCGTGCTCACCTATATGAACCGGCTCGAATCAGACATCCGTCAGCAGCAACACATTGCCGGCGCATCAAGCATCGTGGATGTCCTCAAAAGCGAGAACAACGGCGTCCTGCCCCAGTCAAAAGGTGAGATTGATACACTCGTCAACGAGATCCCGGCCGCCACCAAGACAACGATAGTACCATCCAATGTGCTCAGCCTGATGCAGTTCCCCTTGGATCCCGGCCTTTCAGATGCCACCGAGGCTTCGGTCTTGGACGCTGTGCAGCTGGCAGTCGACCAGTCGGACCCACCAGCTGGCGTGACGGTCGAAGTCTCCGGAAGTCCGGCATTTACTGCGCAGATGAAAGCGGCGATGGGTTCCCAGATGGGTATCCTGATCGGGGCCGCCATGATCCTGATGATAATCGTCATGGGCCTTCTCTTCTCCTACGTCAGCTACCGGTTTCTTCCAGTGGTCTTCGTGGGACTGGGCCTCAGCACTGCTCTTGGCCTGATGGGTCTTGCCGGCATCCAGCTCAACATGGCGGTGATGGGGGCGTTCCCGGTCATGATCGGGCTTGGCATCGATTACGCGATCCAGTTCCACGCACGGCTTGACGAGGAGTCCCGCAAAGGCTCGCTTGATGACGCAGTCTATACGACCATCACAAAGACCGGGCCGGCCGTGATGTACGCTATGCTCGCCACCTCCCTAGGATTTGCGGCGATGTTTATCTCCACGGTCCCCATGATCCAGTCATTCGGCCTTGTGGCCATGATCGGGATCATGAGTTGCTACTGCGTCTCGCTCGTAGGTATACCGGCCGTTGCCCATATTATCCGCTATAAGCCCAAACCACAGACCCCTGAGGTCTGCTACGCCGTCGGCGAGGAGGCCTGCGATACGCTCCCGACACCCCAGAAGAAATCCTGGTCCTACGGCCAGTTCCTCACCGATACTTCCATCAAGATCGCCAAAAACCCGGTCCCGATCCTCCTGATTGCAGCCCTCATTGCCGTGATCGGGTTTCAGATCGACCCGCTCATCCCCATCGAAGCGAACCAGAACAACTTTGTCCCCAGCAATATGCCGGCAAAGATCCAGATGGATAAAGTCACCCGGGTCCTCGGGTCCACAACGACAGCAGACTTCTATATCCAAGGGAGCAGGGTTACCGACCTTGACACCTTGCAATGGATCAAAACATTCCAGGATTATGAGCTCGGCCACCATTCCCAAATTACCTCGGCAACAAGCATCGTGACGTACATCATGGCTTACAACGGCGGTGTGATGCCCCAGACCCAGAATCAGGTGGACGTAGCGCTTGACAAAATACCCGCCAGCGTGAAAGACCAGTACCTCAGCGGTTCGACACGTGGCGTCGTAGAGTTCGGTATGGCTAATCTCCAGATCCCGCAGGAAGAAGATCTCAAGAAAGTCATGGTGAGCGATATCGCCTTTCTCCAGCCTCCCATCGGTATCTCCATTCAGCCTGTCGGGTCATTCGATATCATGACCGCCCTCATCGGGGGGTTGACCTCATCCAAGGACGAGATGACTTATCTCGGATTCGCCCTGATCTTTATCTTCCTTGCCCTGGTCTACCGGCACATCCACGCGATATCCCCGCTGATACCCATCGTCTTTATCGTCGGCTGGAACTCGGTAATGATGTATATTCTCGGTATCGCTTACTCCCCGCTGACCGCAACTCTCGGCTCCATGACGATCGGGGTCGCGGCTGAATACACTATCCTCGTGATGGAACGCTACAGCGAAGAGGAAGAGCGCCTGCACGATCATATTGCCGCCATCCAGGAGAGTGTGAAAAGAATTGGCACCGCTATTACCGTCTCCGGTCTCGCGACCTTCTTTGGGTTCTCCGCTCTCTGCCTTGCCAGCTTCCCCATCACGAGTAACTTCGGCGTCTGTACCCTCATTGCCGTGGGATTCTCACTCCTCGGCGCCATTTTCATTATGCCGGCGGTACTCTCCCTCATGGGTCAGTTCTCCGAATGGCTCGATGCGAGGAATCACCGTACCAAGAAAAATGATGCCGACCATTCATCTATAAATCCCGTACCAGAGCCCGGCGAATAATGAAATAATGCATCGCTTTTCCGGGGAAGAAATTATAAAAGGTCTTCTTCGTTTTCATCTTCTCCATATCATGAAAACAGATCCGATTTGGATAACATGATATTTATGGAGAAATAACCTCTAAAGCAAGAGTATTCGTGTATGAATCACACCATACGAACCGTCGCCCTTATCCAGATGGAGGTCGGACCGGACCCGGACAAGAACCTCAAAACGGCGCTTACGCGGGTTGAAAATGCTGCACGGAACGGAGCACAGCTCATCTGTCTTCCTGAATTGTTCCGTACCCAGTATTTCCCTCAGCAGATAGGGACACCTGTAGAGCACTATGCCGAACATATTCCCGGGGAATCGACGCAGGCATTTGCCCGGCTCGCCCGCCAGTATGCGGTAGTTATCATCGTCCCGATCTTTGAACGATCTTCCTCGGGGCAGTTCTATAATGCAGCGGTCGTGATCGACACCGATGGGAATCTCCGTCGATCTTACCACAAGGTTCACATCCCCCAAGACCCGAAATTTTTTGAAAAAGGCTACTTTTATCCCGGAGATCACTATACCGTGCACGATACCGGATATGGGAAAATCGCCATTCTCATCTGTTACGACCAATGGTTTCCCGAAGCAGCGCGGTGCGTCGCCCTCGACGGGGCGGAGATCATATTCTATCCGACTGCAATCGGGAATCCTTGCACAGACCCACCTTCCGAAGGAGACTGGCAGGAAGCCTGGGAGCTCATCCAGCGCAGCCATGCCATCGCCAACAGTGTACATATCGCTGCCGTCAACCGGACAGGTCAGGAGGGCAATATCCGGTTTTTCGGGGGATCGTTTATCTGTGACGCGTTTGGGAAACTGCTCGTCCGGGCAGGTGACGCCGATGAAACAGTCACGGCACAGATCGATCTTGGGACAAATTCAACAATCCGTGATTCATGGGGATTTTTCAGGAACCGACGCCCGGACACCTATGGCTCTGTTTGTGCACGGGCGCCTGAACACGATGCCACAGCAGCGATTCCCCGAGCAGGAGACACCCCAAGAAAGCTGGGCTTTTTCATGCCCGCTGAGTGGGAACACCATGATGCGGTCTGGTTGTCATGGCCGCACAACAAAAACACCTTTCCCAATCTCAGGATGGTAGAGGAGACATATATCAGGTTCATTGCAGCGATCGTTCCTTCGGAACGCGTCGAAATGTTCGTGCCCAGTACTTCCATAAACAGGAGGGTAAAAACACGCTTGAAAAGCGAAGGTATCGACCTGTCCCGGGTTACGATACGGACAATCCCCTATTCCGACATATGGATTCGGGATTATGGCCCGACATTTGTGGTGAACCCGGCCATTAGACAATCGGCGATGGTTCATTGGGAATTCAATGCGTGGGGTGAAAAATATGAGGATCAGATCGCCGATGGGCATATCCCCAACGACATGAACAGGTGGCTTGATCTACCCATATTTAAGCCAGGAATTATTCTGGAAGGGGGATCGATTGATACCAACGGCAGGGGAACAGTGCTGACTACCCGCGCCTGCCTTCTCAACCCGAACCGGAACCCCCGTCTCGCAAAGGATGAGATCGAGAATTATCTTAAGGAATACCTGGGAGTAGTAAAAATTATCTGGCTCAATCGGGGCGTGTCCGGCGATGATACGGATGGCCATATCGATGATATAGCACGGTTTGTCGCACCCTCCATGATCGTCTGTGCATATGAAGAAAACCCTGCCGACGAAAATTACGCTGCCCTGAAAGAAAATTATGAGATCCTGAGCTCTGTAACCGACCAGGAGGAAAAACCATTCAAGGTTATAAAACTCCCCATGCCAGCTCCCGTCATAAGTGGAGATGAACGGTACCCTGCAAGTTATACCAACTTCTATATCGGGAATACCGTGGTTATTGTTCCGGTATTTGATGATCCGCATGACGAGGAAGCGCTCCGGATTATCCGGGGACTCTTCCCGGAACGGACGGTCCTTGGGATAAGAGCCCGTGCGATGGTCGAAGGGTTCGGGACGTTCCACTGTGCGACCCAGCAGCAGCCCCGGCCCTAAAAGTTCCGGAAAACCCCATCTCTCGCGGCTTTTTCGTTGAGCCGTGGCAGCTCACGCTCCCCGCTGAAAAAAGGAGAGTGCCGTTTTACCAGGATCAGCACGATCATGGCGATACCGATGCCAGTTATGGCTCCGAATACCCTTCCGCGGAGAGAGCCCACCATCGGTCGAAAAGGTATATCAAGCCGGCTTCTGCTTGTGCAAAAACTCAATAATTTCCTTGATATCGGGAAGACTGTGGACCGGGTAAATCTTTACAAATTTAACCCGCTGGTTCTCGTCAATGAGAATATTTGCCCTCTCCGAGAACCCATTTGCATTCCGAAAGATCCCGTACGCCATTGCAAGACCGCCATGAGGCCAGAAATCGCACAAGAGAGGTGTGTGGGTGATCCCAATATTCTGGGCCCATGCTTTCTTGCACGGAACCGAATCGACACTGATCCCGACTGCTGTTGTGTTCAGCGATTTTAGAACATCATAGTTCTCCTCAAGGGACTTCATCTGGCCGGTACAAACGGGAGTCCACGCGAGCGGATGGAACGAGAGAAGAACCCATTTTCCCGATTGTTCGAACAGATCGAAAGTCGTATCGTTGTGATCCTTGAGCGAGAAATTCTGTGCCGGATCTCCAGTCCGGATCATAGGCTGCGGTTCCATCATGTCACCTGTACTCCAGAATACAAGCGTCCGATATATGAGTGTTCGCCTTGCGGAAGTCACCGGCACATGAAAACAACCGGGTCGTTCATCTGGATCGTGTTCTTCGCCGGGGACTTGAGGGAATGGGAGATTTAATTTTCTTTTTTGGCGTTTCTTTCAACCGGATCTGAGCCAGCTCGGGCTCAAACCAAGTTCCGATACATTGCCGGACTACACCAAAACCTGCATCGCTGTCAAGGAATATCGCACCGATGATCGCCTCTATGGTGTCAGCAAGGAGAGTCTCTTCTCCGGATTGCCAGAGATCCTTTTCCCCGCGGCCGAGCCGGATAAACCTTTTGATCTTCAGGCGCCTGCCGATCTTTGCAAGACTGGGATTATCCTCAAGTTTTTCCTTTGCCTGGGTTATCGAACCCTTTTCCTGCAATCCTTTTTCCATTAAAAACAAAATCAGGCTGGTCTTGAGGATGGCATCCCCTAGAGTACTATACGCCTCCTGAGTCAGGCAGACCTGATTTTTCTGGATCAATTCATTTGCATACGCGGGATGCGTCAGCGCACGGATAAGATGCTGTCGCTCAAAAAAATGATATCCGATGATGCGTTCTATTGCCTCAAGATCGTCCTTTTTTTCCATAATCTTCATTCATCCATTATAGTGGAAAAACAAGATAAATACCTCGTGTCCTTTTCAGGTATCCATCGATCTCTCCGAGATGGGCAGGCTCAAACCCTCTTCATCCTGGAATTTGCTGAAGCACGAGAGATTCTGAGTTCATGCAGTAGCGTTTTCCTGTGGGGGGAGGGCCATCATCAAAAACATGTCCGAGATGGGCCCCGCACCGGGCGCAGAGGACTTCAGTCCGGAACATCTGCTGAGATGTATCCGTCCGGGTTGTGACATTGAACGATGAGATCGGCGCAGTAAAACTCGGCCAGCCGGTACCTGAGTCAAACTTGGCCTCTGAAAGGAAAAGTGCAGTCCCGCAACAGACGCAATGGTAGATACCATGCGCCTTGCAGTCATGGTACTTGCCGGTAAAGGGGTACTCGGTATCCTGCTTTCGTGCCACGGCAAACTGCCGGGGGGTCAGCTGAGCCTGCCATTCTGCATCGGATTTTTCAATTGGAGTAACATATTCGACTTCATTTTTTTCCGGGTTAAAGATTGGAATTTTTCCGTTTCTGTTCCCTGCATCTGCATTATTCATCAAGAAGAACGCCTCCCACACCTTGTAATCAGGGTTTAGGATAATAGACCTTAGGATAGTGACCGTTTTATTGCATACACCATGAACATGGGGAAAAGGCCTGTAGACTTCTGCGTCACTTTAATCCCGATCGCAACCACATAGCAGGTAGAGAGGTTCACTTGTGACATTCCGGTGCCAGCAATGCGGAAAATGCTGTGGTTCAATGGGGGAGCTTATCCGTATTGAAGAGGAGACCGGGACACTGAAGTTCCGGATCCGGTTTACCGCCACCGGTAATGAGATGGAGGTCACGGTTGACCATGATAAACAGGTACTTTTCCGCACGCGGGATCTCAAAACATTGCAACCTGAGGCCTGTCCTTTTCTTCGGTCAGACAAGAATAAAAAAGCACTCTGTACTATTCACCATACCCGTCCCGATCTCTGCAGGATTTACATCTGTTTTCGTCTCCTTGTTCTAAGTCCGGATGGCGATTACAAGGGTCGGGTGCAGGATGGCTCGAGATTTTTTTCTACTATGAACCTAGATCTTCGAAGGCTTTGGCAGGACGGGATCGCAGGTGCAATAATTCCTGATGAGGCAGTATGGGAAACCTCCGTTGCAGAAGTTTTTGAGCGGGCCGGATATCGGATCGTAAGATGAGCCCCGTTTCATACGAGGACCTCTCTCTAAAAGTGCCCCACACCAGGTAATCTCGTTTAAACCGCATATAGGTTTATACAAATGTTGCCGGTAATATATCCTGTTAAATTATGCCCTATTCAAGACCGGTTAAAAAGATTCTAACGATCCGAAGTGGCTAAATGATCCAAAAGAATTGACAGCTAACACTTTCACCGTTCATGGCTGGTATTTATACGGTATTTTTCTAACGATTTCCTCAATGAGAAAAGGTGTTCATCTCATAATAGGGGCAGTGGCATTTTTGGTATATGCATACCTGCTTAATTGCATACGTACTATTACCGTGGATTTTTTCATTCTCGGATTTCTTGCTGTTACAATCGGTTCGATCATGCCGGATATTCTGGAACCACCGACGAGTTCCAAACACAGGAGGATCTTTCACAGCAAACGGGCATTGAAATGTACTGTGGGAATCTTTGGCCTTTGTGCTACAATCGGTCTGCTACCTTTACCATCTGTATCAAGCAAAGCCCTTATTTTCGGTCTCTCCTGTTGCGCGCTTGGGTATCTCTTCCATCTCCTGGCGGATTCCACGACAAGAAGAGGGCTCCCGGAATAAGAAGAAAAGCAGGTGATGTGTTAGGCCAATCTATCCCTGCCAGCCAAGGACTCTCGTGACCGCATCACCGAACTCGCGGGTTCCGGCTGATCCCCCAATATCCCGGGTCCGGATACCGGTCGCGAGTACTTCGCATATAGCCAATTCTATCCGCTGAGAACCCTCTTTATCTCCAAGATGGGCGAGAAGCATCGCAGCACTCCGCAGGGCTGCTACAGGATTTGCAATGTTTTTACCGGCAATATCCGGGGCGCTCCCATGTACCGGTTCAAACAGGGCGTACCGATCCCCGATATTTGCACTTGGCACAAGGCCCAGGCCCCCAACAAGATACGAGGAAACGTCTGATAGGATATCGCCAAAGATATTCGTGGTTACAATGACATCATATACTTCCGGATGCTGGAGGACATCGAGACTAAGCGAATCGATGAACTTATCACTGTAAGAAACGCCGGCCTTTTTTGCCTCAGCTACACAGATGTCCCGAAAGAAGACATCCGATTTGAGGACGTTTGCCTTGTGGCCTATCGTTAGTTTTCCCCGCCGCTGCTGCGCACGCCGGATCGCCGCCCGTGCAATTCGCTCGGTCCCCGGCCGGGTCACCAGCCGGAGTGTTGTCGCACGGTCGTTGCTGAGCTCCTCGATCCCCGAGTAGAGTCCTTCCGTATTTTCCCTGACGATCATGAAATCAAACCCGTCGCCCCGGACTGGCCGCAGGTTTGCAAACAGGTCGAGTGCCTTACGGATCCGCAAAACGACACTCTGGTAGTCTTTCATCGGGGGGGTGGTAATGGCACCAAACAGGATAGCATCAGCTGTTTTGAGCATGGAAATATCGTTGTCCGCACAGGGGCAGCCGGTCTGCTCCCACCGGCCGTACCCGACCTCGACCGGAAAATAATCATACTCAGGGTGGAGCAACGCTAGCGCTTTCTGGGCAACCGGAATCACCTCATGACCTATCCCGTCGCCTTCAACAACCGCGATCCGCGTCATCTTGCCCTCCACTGCCTGACCAGTTCCTGGACTGACCGGGCAATCTTTGCCGGATCTGCACCCCAGTGGACAATCGCCCCGAACCTGCCGTTCCAGGTACCTACGCCCTCCCGCTCAGACCGGCAGCACCGGGCAATAAAGGGCTCTTCTGCAACTTGTTCAAGGGGGCAGATAGTCTCGAGCACAAAATCCGTCCCATAGCACTCAGTACAGAATTGTTTCGCCGTAAGGCACCCGGCCACCCGTTCGCCACCATGCAGGGGATCGGCGTCCAGCGTCCTCGTATATCCTGCAGCCCGGCATGGATAGACATCCGCAGGCACCACAGTAATGTCCCGGATATGATGGTCGAAGACCACCGAAAGTTCCCCGAAGAGACCGATCGCCTCCATTTCTTTCAGGCTCGCCGAAAGGGTCGGACGGGGTGGTATGACATCATAGACGTGCACTGTAAGGAATCCTGACAGATCGGGATCGAGGACAAACGTCATGTTTTCCTCGAGACCGGTAAAGACCGTGCACCGGTACCCGCTTTCAGATGCGAGCCGTACGAGTCTCGCCCTGTCGTTAAGCTGCACTTTTTCAGGGTAACAGTAAAACTCCGCCGGAGTTGCAAGTACTCTGGAGGAGATAATTTTCCTCATAACGTTTTTTCCGGTATGATCAAGGATAACTTCCCGGAGTTCATACCCCCGCTCTGTCTCACACAGGAGATACCGGCTCAGGGTATAGACCCGATCTCCGCAGGGTCGGGTCGAAGCAATCCCCACATACTTGCAATGGTCCGGAAAGATCATCGGTGAGCCCTCCAATATTCAACGAGGCCCCCCGCGTCCAGGATTTCCTGCATCCGGGGAGACAACGAACGGATTTCGTGCCTTTTCCCGCCAGTCTCCACCCAACCACCTGACAGGTCAAATGTTACCCTGCTGCCTTCCGCACAGGCCAGATCTGATTCGATGAGCGGAAGGCCGATATTGATCGCGTTCCGGAAGAATATCCGTGCAAACGACGGGGCAATGACAGCAACAATCCCTGCCTCCCTGAGGGCAATGGTCGCCTGCTCCCGCGAAGAGCCGCACCCGAAATTTTTGCCGGCGACAATAACAGCTCCTTTGAGACGGGGGGCAAGCGAAGGATCGAGATCCTCGAACACATGGGTTGCCCAGACTCCCTGATCCTTCGTCCGCAAGTACCGGCCGGCGATAATGACATCGGTATCGATATCTGCCGGGAGGCATACGGCGGTTCCTTTGCCCTTCATTATCCGGCCTCCGGCGATGCAATTTCACCTGCGAGAGCACTTGCTGCGGCAGTAGCGACAGAACCAAGGTAGATTTCCCCGCCGATACCCATACGGTTCCTGAAATTCCGGTTGGCTGTCGAGAGGCAGACTTCCCCTTCACCGAGTACCCCCATATGGTACCCGAGACAGGGACCACACCCGGGCGTCCCGAGAGTGCACCCGGCCCCGACAATATCGGTAAGCACCCCGGTCCGGATTGCCTTTTCAAGAACCGAAGCTGATGCCGGAACCACGATGGTCCGTACGGCCACTTTCCTGCCCTTAATCATCCGGGCAAACCGGGCGAGATCGGAATACCGGCCGTTAGTGCAGGTGCCAACAAAGACCTGGTCAAGCGGTAAGCCGGCAACCGCATCCACGGGCTTTACCGTGTCCACCCGGTGGGGCACCGCAACGAGCGGCACGATATCTGCAAGATCGAGATCGAGTTCCTGCCGGTATGTACAGGATTCGTATTCCTGAAACGCGACGTCATGCCCATGCTCCTTCAGGTAGCGGACCGTCACATCATCCGCGTAGAAGAGCCCTGCCTTTGCCCCGGCTTCGACAGAAAGATTTGCAAGTACGAGGCGTTCGTCCATCGAAAGATAGTGCGTGCCTTCGCCTACAAACTCCAGTGCCTGATAGGTTGCACCGTCCGTGCCGAGTTTTCCTACGTAGGCCAGCGCAAGATCCTTTGCTTCCGCAGCACCAGTGAACCTTCCGCTCAGGTGAATGCCCACAGATTCGGGAACCCGGAACCAAGTCTCCCCAGTCAGCCAGATCGCAGCCATGTCGGTGGCGCCCATACCGGTCGCAAACGCTCCAAATGCCCCGAGCGTAACACTGTGCGAATCTGCGCCGACGACAATCTCCCCGGGCAGGACGATACCCTCGCCCATCAGCTGGTGGCAGATGCCGCAGCCGATATCGGAGAACTGCATAAACGAACGTTTCGCAAAATCCCTGAGCTCGTGCTGGAGGGTCGCGGTCGTGCTATTGTTGGCCGGGGCTATATGATCGAACTGGATATAATATCCGGTATCTTTTCCCAACCGGTCTCCGCCCATGTCTTTCCAGGCTTCCAAGGTAAGGACACCGGTGCCATCATGGGCATATGCCCTGTCAACCTTCCGGTCGACATATTCCCCTGCAGCTGCACCCAGGATACGTTCTGACAGCGTGCTCATACCATCTCCCTCTGTGCCTTCTGGATCAGCTTCTGCAATACCTCGGGCGTGATGCTGCATTTCTGTTCGGAATGTTCTTTAACAAGATCAAGAACCCGGCAGATCTGGGCCCCGGAGAGGTCCTGGCCAAGTGATGCGATGACATGTTCGAGCGCTTTTCTTCCGGTGTGCTTTCCAAGGATGAAGTGCCGCTCCCCGCCCACAAGGTCCGGAGGGAAGTACTCATACGTGGCAGGATCTTCGAGAATAGCGGCGATGTGGATGCCGCTTTCGTGAGAAAATGCAAGTTCTCCGGTTACCGGCTTGTTCTTCGGGAGCGCAATACCGGAATACTTTTCTACTTTTCTTGAGAGTGTGGAAAGGTACGAGAGATCATACCGGTCGATGCCGCCTTTGGTTCGCAGGATAACCAGCACCTCTTCCAGTGAGGCATTGCCTGAACGTTCACCGATCCCATTGACCGTCGTGTGGAGCTGGAACGCCCCAGCCTGTGCCGCAGTGATGGTGTTTGCAACGGCGCAGCCCATATCGTTGTGGCAATGGGCACAAAACGGCTGATCGACCGAAGAGACCAGATCAGCCATGATCGTGCGCATCTCATCCGGGATCAAGCATCCCACGGTATCGGCGAAACTGAGCAGGACTGCCCCGTGGTCCGACGCACGCCGGTATACTTCCTTGAGGAAGACCGGATCGGTCCGCGATGCATCCTCCGCAGCAAACCTCACGGCAACCCCCTGATCCCGGGCGAAATCTATCATGGCAAGGGCATCTTCGAGCACCTGTTCACGTGGTTTCCTGAATTTGACCTTTACATGGAGATCCGATGTGGGGATAAAGATGGATACCATATCGACACCGCAGTCTATTGCCGCCGTAATATCCTCTTTCCGTGCCCGGGCAAAACCGCATATCCGTGCATCGAGCCCGAGGTTTGCGATGGTCTTTACACACTGTTTCTCGTTTTCGGAGACTGCCGGAAACCCGGCCTCGATCACTTCCACGCCGACACAATCCAAGGTCCGGGCGATGTCCACTTTTTCTTCGCAGGAGAACGACACACCGGGCGTCTGTTCTCCGTCTCTGAGCGTTACGTCACAGATCTCAACATTCCACGGTTTCATGGCGTGCTCCCTTGGGGCATTCCGCTTCCACTACGACCGTTAAGGGCGCATCTGGGTACCGGATAATTTCGCGGAGGCGGCATTCATCTTCTGCAGGGCAGACTACCGGGTCGGCCCACCGGATATAAGGAACCGGATCACTCACCGGCTGACACCCGGTCATTGCTGCGCAGTGATTTTTCATGACAATACACAGGAGTGGGTGTCTCTTTTCATACACGTCGATAAGGGCGTTGAGGCCCGAGTGAAGCAGCGCGTAGTCCCCGATCAGCGCTACATGCGTGCTTCGTGCGGCAACCGCAATACTCGAACCCATACCATAGCTGGCAACGCCCAGACTATACGGCGGGTTCATACCAAAGACCGAGCACCCCGCGTCGCATATCAGGTGCATATCCTTTTCCCTGATAATGTTAAGCAGGGTCCGGTACGGGCATGCAGAGCAGAATGTCCTGCTAAATCCCCGATTTTTATAGGATTCCGGCTGTTCCTGCGGTTCTGGTGGTACTAGGGTACGGTGATCCCGGATAAAGGACCTCCCGTACTCGTTTACCGATGGGAATCCTGCAGCACGGGAGGGAACCGGATTGACCGTCACAAGCCGGGAATTCCCCGGTGCAGAACCGGCGCCAAGTGTGCCGTCTTTCCACTGGTTTTGGGGTGATATCTCCGACCACACAAACATCGTCCGGTAGATTTCTTCGGCCGCAGTTACCCTGCCGTGCATGGTCCAGGCCGGATCGGCAAGCTTTCCGCTACCTTGGTTCCGGGGGATGGGCACCCCGGTGACGTCAGCGTCCAGCAGCTGCGGTGTAAGCCGGAGCATAGCGACGCGGGAAAATGTTTCCGAAGCGGTAAGTGCCGTTTCAACGCCAGTGAAGCAGGTTGTCGTATCAGGTTCGATCACCGGAAGTTCCGCCAGTTCTCCGTAATAACGGGAGTCCTGTGCCGTCTGGGAACCTTTTGCGTCGGGATCATCACCCACGACAAGGAGAACACCTCCCCGTAGTCCCTGTACGGAAGCCTGGGCCAGAGGGTCTGCGCAGGCGTTTACTCCAACATTTTTTATAATGACCGCTGCACGTTGACCGGAAAGGGAATCTCCCAGTGCATATTCAAGTGCGGTCTTCTCGTTTATGACCATCTCCGCCCGGGTGAATGTGCCAAGCTCGGTTACCGGGAAACCCGGGACCGTATATCGGCGATCAGTACCCGCACATATGGCAGCCGCCAGCGCCTCAACACCTTTCATTCATCCCTCCCTGGTACGAGATCGCAGCCCCCGCAAGTCGTACACATCGTAAGAGCACCGGCGGTATCCAGTCCTTCGCGGGAAAGGGCCTCCCGGTGGAGGGCAAATAGTTTCCTCAGCCGTTCTGCGGACGGCCGGGATCCGCCGGCACACCCTGCCACCGGGTTAAGCGGCCGGAGTACTGGTATAACGCTGTGGGATGCGAGCCGGTTGATACAGGTCTCCATCTCTGCATCGGTCTCACCAAGCCCCACAATGACATTAGAAAAAACCCGGCCTCTCCCGAAGAGATCCACTGAACGGTCAAGGACCCGCCAGAGGAGATCATAGTCAAGGCCGGGACACATTTCTGCAAAAAGTTCCGGCGTCGCTGCCTCGATATTGAATTTTACCTCATCAACGCCGAGAGCATGGAGCTTGTCCGGGGTCTGTTCGGTCGGGTAAATGGAGACCCCCATAGGGAGTTCGAAGAACCTCAGGTGATCGATAACCTCACAGACATAAGCTTCCTCCTCATCGATGCTCCCCAAGACACCACTTGTCAGAGAGAGAGCATTGACACGGTGCCGGACCGATTCAACGAGTGCCATAATCTCCTCGACAGTCTTCCGTTTCCCGGAGATCCGGGGAACCGAACAATAGCGGCACGAGAAGATGCAACTCTCCGTTACCGTGATAAATGCCTGATCCGGGCAGTGAAGCCCCGGCAGGAGGAGCCGTCCGGGGATCTGTCGGCCGTCAAAATACAGATCGGCGACACCACCGCCCCGATGGACAATCTCAACGGAGGATGCAGGATTGATTGCGAGTTTGACCCGGTGGCTGCCCATGGCAAAGAAGACCGAACCTTTTCCCCCGGCACCTGGGCCAGCGGTAGATTTCGCAATAAAATCGTCCGCTGTTTCCCCACCGAGCCGGGCCGAACCGCATTCAAGCAGCCGGGACTTCAGTTCTTCCCACTGCATAGTTCCAGCGCCTCCTCGTAACGGGTAGAGAACGGCAGTGCCGCCACTGCCCCGGTAATCCCCCGGCCGTTCATAACAATGCGGAGCTGGGGATCGTTAATGGTATTCACAAGATCCGGCGTTACTTCCCCTCGTTTTACTTTGCTTGCATAATCCAGGAGCTCTTTTGATGGAGCAAAGCCGGTATAGACTGCCATGCCGGTCTTCTCAGAGAGGGTATATTTCCGGAGCAGCTCGTAAAACTCCCCAACAAGGCGTTCCGGTTGAGTCGTGCCAAATTCAGCAACAAGGCTCACGCAGTTCTTTGTCCGGTACGCAACCGGGAAGAGCTGGACTATCGTGTGCGACAGATATGCGGTGTATTCATCTTCCACTGCCTTTGCGATGTTATGGACGAGGGTCCAGGTCGCACCCTCTTCTGCGGTGTCGGTGTCATCCACCCCGATCAGCACACGCTGCCGCCGGGGCAGCCAAAGTGTTGCACCTGCCACTTTTCCCCCACCTGCCGGATCGCAGTGATCTCGCAGCACGCCCCGTGCAGCTGCACGGCAGGATGTCGCGCCTACGCCTCCGCCGCCCATGCCGATGTATGTCACGGCAATCTCGTCGCCAGTGACTGAGACACCTGATATTCCGGCGGGGAACCGGGATCCTTCAAGTGCGAGATCCACAAGACCGGGATGGAGCAGGAAACGGGTTGTTGCCCCTACGCATCGTACATTTTCGACGAGCGGGCTTTTGGCATAATGGTGCTGTGTCCACATCGCGCCACCTAAACAGTCAAAGAATTCAATTAACTCGACTTTACTGCCGCTCTCGTCTGCAACCGCCACAATCTGCGGATATTTTATGACATATGGTTCAGAGATGCTCGCCATACAAACCTGCCGCTTCGATGCCACGATTCGCCCAGATCACGGCACCTAGTGCACCGATCCTCCCCTTTCTCCCGTTAGTGTCGAGGAACTCGATACCCAGCCGCTGGGCCTCGGATTCAGCCTCTTCGAGCGGTACGATCTCGGTTTTGATCGCCTTGAGCACCCGAGACTCCTTTATCGCTCCAATGCCCCGGGCAAATGCGATACCGGTGTCCTTTGAGAAGGTATGTTTCCCTACAAATGTGCTGACGAACTCGCGAAGTGCTTCGATGCTTCCGGAACGGGCGGCAAAATTGAGCGCTGAACCGACACAGTTTGTTGTTTTGTCGGGAACCGCCGGATTGAGCTGGATAAGGCGCATACCAAGAAATTCCACTCCCGGGACATGACAGGCCTCTGCACACTTGAGTGCCATCACCCACGTGGCGCCCTCTTGTTTTGTATCCGTATCGTCAATACCAAAGCAGACCTTTTCGTACTTCGGCGAGACTATCCTCACATGGTTGGTCCGGGCACCTCCAATCCTGAGATCTTCTTCTAACGGGTATTCCGCCCGGATAACCCCGGGTGCCTGAGGGAGACACGCGGCAATACCGACACCAGCACCAGCTATACCTGCCCATGTTGTGATTACCTCGTCACCGTTCACTTCAACCGCTTCCAATGCCTGCCCACCTATCGTATCAGCGGCTGGACCGAAATTGACCGGATATCTGCCGAGGCGAGCCTGTATCGTCATCATGCACCCCTCTACAGCACACGCTTTCACCGCACCACCGGCCCGGGATCGGTTCATGGCGTCCCACTCTATCGTCCCGCGGGCATGGCATTTCTCGAGGATCTCTGCAAGTCCTGTTGTTTCGTCTACCATCACCAAGAATTTCTTCGAGAAGAGCGGGCCAAACCGCTGTTTCACGTCGTCGGGGGTGAGTGTAATCATATTATCGCCGAAATTTTCGTTAACAACTAAATCGGCAATAACACTATTTATAAGATTCCATGAGAGAAAAATTTTGTAAAAAAAAAGAACTAGAGAACTTTTGCAAGTTCGATCTTGAACGGGCCGAGACTACCGCCAAAGTTACCCGCAGATATGAACTTAACTCCTGGCACCTGTACCTGCTGCCTTGATCCCGGCTCCCATTGCAGCGGCAACGCTCTTCTCGTCAATACCATCGATAACGATTTCATAGACCGCCTTTACACCCGCCGGAACCTTGCTGTCTGCCACTTTTTCGCGGAGCGTAGGACAGTATTTCTCGTTCGTGGATGCCGTCATGAATTTATACTTCAGGCTGCCGACTTTGGAGCCACTTGCCACGATCCCGCCGGGGAAACTCGTGATAACGCCCTTAACTTCGGCAATGGCATCTACCGCAGCTTGGGCGGCTACGAGCGCTGCCATCTGGTTCTCTCCCATGATAAAGAAGTTACCGCCGGCGACACCTTTTACGATACCGAATTCCTCTTCCCCGACATATTCGCCGTTCATGATCGGAATGACCCAGCACTTCCTGCCGCCCACTTCCTTCTGGTACTCATACCCGTCGCCGAAGAAATGTAGCTTCACCGGAATTTTCTCCTCGGCATCGGTGATACCACTGAAGACTGCCGTTGTAGGTGCGGTCAGCACGCATTCGGCAAGACGCTCCACAACCTGCTCCTTGAGTTTCTTTTTGCTTGCGCAGATAAGGATTGCAACCCCGGGTCTTCCATCGGGGGTCTCGCTGCCGGAAAGGATGGTCTCGATACCCGCTTCGCACGGGCAGCCGATCGCGGAAGTAGCAAAGCCGGTTGCCTCGGTTGCTGCCTTGAGTGCCCAGTCTTTTGTCACTGCGGTGATTATAACCCGGCAGACCCAGGTGGGGAATGCCTCTGCATAGGTGTTGTCAATTGTCACGCCATTAATTTCCATACTAACATAACCTCAGGTATACCAGAAGTACCATGATATTACCGAATAAATTTTCTCATTTGATCGTAGAGATTCTAAGAGCGCAGTGGAATATCATTAAAAAGTATAGTATTTGTGATTAACACTAGCTCGGAGCATATAAATAAAAATTAAAAAAAATGAATAAAATTGCTGTTTTGGCACGACATATTTCAGAACCTTTATCTAGATACTTCCACCACTCTTTTAATAATCGATTTTGAAATCGATCATAGCTGGTGCGTGAACACATGGCATTTGCAGTGCAGATCAATTTCGGCCATTGCACCGGCTGTAGCAGTGGTGTTGTTGCATGTCCTGTGGACGCGCTGGAACTTCACACGGTAGTTCCGGAGTCAACCAAAAATATCTGCACAGACCGGGATGGAGTGATGATAATCCCGGACTTCAAGAGTATGCTCCTACCCGCCGTGTGCGGTGAATGCGTCCAGACGTGTCCGCATGATATTATCAGGCTGACAGGGCCCTGGGAAACCAGAGCAAAGGCAAAGGTGCAATAGAGGAACAGCGTGAGGGTTATTTCATGGCATTGTTTCCAAAGTTTTCCAAAAAAAGGGATGGTGTCAACGTTGTGATGGAGCAGCGTCTCCTTCAGAGCGTGAACAACCTGATTCTGAATTCAGAGACCTGCACAGGATGCGGTATCTGTGTCGAGTCCTGTCCTGAGGAGGCTATTGTCCTCGGACTTGTCGGTGCAGCCCGCCGGGGTGCCATTAACTATGCGACACCAATCGATGTAGACGAGACCAAGTGCTCGTACTGCGGTGTCTGTGTGATCATGTGCCCGTTCAATGCATTGACTCTGAAAGTCGACAATCAGGAGCGGCTTCCCATTATTGAAAAAGAGGGATTCCCGCAGTATGACATGAAGGCAGAGATCGATGACGAAAAATGCGTGAGGTGCACGATCTGCGAATCGGTCTGCCCGCGTGATGCAATCGACAGGAATGTTCCCGCTTATGAAGGTACTTATAAAGGGCCGATTGCAGGCGCAAAGGATCGCCAGACCGCACTCACGGCAAAGACTACTTTCACAGTGGACAAGGAGAAATGCACCTTGTGTGGTATATGTGGTGCACTCTGTCCTGCTATAAAAGTCAAGCACAAGGAATTTACGGCTGAGGTCGGCAAAGTTGAAGGCGATGTAATCTGGGACGAGACCAAATGTGACGCATGCAAGGTATGCGTAGAAGCCTGCCCTGAAGAATGCATCACCGTTGAACGCGAGGTAATTTCCGATAAGATAAGCGGTAAGGTCAGCATTATACAGGACAACTGCTGCACCTGTACCTGGTGTGCACGCAATTGCCCGACTGAGGCAATTGTTGTTGAGAAGCTCTTTGAAGGCGATATTGAGTTCCATGCCGAAAAGTGCCCCGGTGGTTGTTCCACCTGTGTGGAAATCTGCCCGGCAAATGCGATTTATCTCCCAAGCGAGAAGCCGGCAGCCGAGATGGGACACAACATCGAGGCTACCATCGCAGTCAACAAGGATTACTGTATTCTCTGCGGTGCCTGTGTTGATGCCTGTCCCGGTGAAGATATCATCGTGCTCCAGCGGACCGGCCTCCGGATGAAAGGAACGGAGACGGACCTCTTCAGGAAGATCAAGGAGAAACTCTGCACGAGAAGAACCTCAAAGGTAAAGGAAAATATTACCGGACAGGTCGGACTAAAAATGATGGAGAAGGCGTGAGGGAGGACGAGCATGGCAAGAACAAAAGGTTACCCGGAAGCGATGGAGAAAAAACTCCACGATCAGCGGTATTTCCGTGAAGACTCGGTTCCTGACTTTACTAAGAGAGTCGAGGGTATTTCACGCACCATTGCCCATATGTGCTACCAATGTGGTACCTGCACCGGCTCGTGCCCCTCAGCACCCAGAAGCACCTACCGGATCCGCAAGTTTATGCGGAGAGTCTGTCCTCGGGTTCGAGAACGAGGCGCTTACCGATCCCGATCTCTGGCTGTGCACCACCTGTTACAGCTGCACCGACCGGTGCCCGCGTGACATTGCACCCACTGATGTGATTATGGCTATGAGAAACATGGCATTCACCCACGATATTATACCGGTGAACTTCCTCAAGACCGTGCAGGCGATCTACAGCTCCGGTCACGGTGTGCCCAACAATGATGTCAACCGTGCAGCCCGAGAGAGACTCGGACTCACGCGTGACCCACCGACCACCCACATGTACCCCGAATATATGCCGGCCATCAGGAAGATCATCGACCACTACCATCTCAAAGAGAATGCCGACAGGATTGTCAAGGAACGGGAGGGATAAGAGAGCATGTCAGAATCCAAAGCAAACCACACGTTCGCGTTCTACCTTGGCTGCATTGCACCAAACCGGTACCCGGGTGTGGAATCCGCATCTATCAAAGGTTGCAAGAAACTCGGCATCGATCTCGTTCCCCTTAAGGGAGCAAGTTGCTGCCCGGCCCCCGGTGCATTTGGTTCCATCGATATGAACGTTTTCTATGCAATGGCAGCACGCAATCTTGTGCTCGCCGAACAGATGAAAACCGATATCGCACTAGTCTGCAATGGTTGCTACAAATCGATCTGGGAAGTCAACCACAAGCTCAAACACAACCAGGATCTCCGTGATGGCGTCAACGAAGTGCTTAAAGAAGTCGATATGGAGTTCAAGGGCACTATCAATGTCTATCACCTCGCTGAGATTCTCTACAATGACAAGTTCGCCGGTGTCGCGAAGATTAAAGACACCGTAGTAAGTCCCCTTACTGGTTCCCGCATCGCCGTCCATTACGGCTGTCACCTCACCAAACCCCACAAGGATCGTGAATTTGAGAAGGAAGTCATGCTGAACACCGAGCACCCGAGCTGGATGGAAGAGTTAGTCGCAGCTCTTGGTGCAACACCGGTTGAGTACCGCAATAAGATGCAGTGTTGTGGTGCCGGTGGCGGTGTCCGCGGATACGATATCGTCCATTCGCTGGATATTACCAACGATAAGCTGATCAACCTCAAAGAGGCAGGAGTGGATGCGCTAACCGATATCTGCCCATTCTGCCAGCTTCAGTTCGACCGCGGCCAGATTGAGATCAAGGAAAAGTTCGGCGTCAGCTATAATTTACCGGTGTTGCACTTTGCCGAGCTCCTTGGCCTTGCACAGGGCATGAGCCCTCAGGATCTCGGACTTGACCTGCACGGAATCAGCTGCGAATCATTCCTGCAGAAGGTGCTGTGAGGTGGGAAAGATGGTTGAAAAGAAGAAAGCAACTACCAAAAAGACCGAAACCAAGAAGCAGGATACTAAAAAGGAGGCTCCCGTGAAAGAGGAAGTCAAGAAACAGGCCCTTGCACCGGAAGTAAAAGCAGGAGCAGCGCCCGGTGCTACCACCACGCAGAAACCACGCATCGGGGTCTTCATCTGCCATTGCGGTACTAACATTGCCGGTTCGCTCGATATCAAAGAAGTCGAGGAATACGCAAAAACGCTCCCCGAAGTTGCATGGGCAGACGATTACCAGTACATGTGCTCGACACCCGGCCAAGGCAAGATTGAAAAAGCAATCAAAGACCAGAAACTGACAGGTGTTGTCGTCGCAGCATGCACGCCGCGTCTCCACGAGCCGACATTCAGGATGGCAACAAAGGAAGGCGGATTAAACCCGTTCCGGTTCGAGATGGCAAACATCCGTGACCAGAACTCATGGGTGCACATGCACGACCGTGTTGGTGCAACGGAGAAGGCAAAGGATGCAGTCCGTATTGCTGTTGCAAAGGCAGCACTCCTCCAAGATCTCTTCCCGAAGTCCGTGCCGGTCGAGAAGGCTGCAATGGTTGTCGGTGCAGGGATCGCCGGTATGCAGGCAGCGCTCGATCTTGCAGCAGCAGGGATTAAGACCTACCTCATCGAATCAGCGCCAACTATTGGCGGCAGGATGTCCCAGCTCGACAAGACGTTCCCAACCCTCGACTGTTCACAGTGCATCCTGACACCAAAGATGGTGGACGTCGGCAGGAGCCAGAACATTGAGCTGATGACCTACTCCGAAGTTGATAATGTGGAAGGATACATCGGGAACTTCGATGTAACCCTCCGCAAGAAGGCCCGCGGTGTACTGACCCCGAAGGAGGCAGAAGCACGCGGGATTGTCGGAGGCGGCTGTAACGGTTGCGGTGACTGTGACGCGGTCTGCCCGGTCATCAAGCCCAACGTATTCGAGATCGGGATGAAGCCGAGAAAGGCCATCTACATCTACCACCCGCAGGTTGTCCCGTTGATCTACACGATTGATTTCGACACCTGTATCAAGTGCGGGTTGTGCGTGACTGCATGCGGTCCTGAAAAGAGAGCAATCGATCTCGAGTCCAAGGACGAGCTCATCAAAGTCAAGGTAGGAACGGCAATCCTCGCCACAGGCTATGATATTTTCCCCATCGAAAAGAAAGAGGAATGGGGATACAAGCGGTACGAGAACGTGATTACCAGCCTCGAGTTCGAGCGGCTCATCTGCGCATCCGGCCCAACCGGCGGCCACCTTGTCCGCCCAAGCGATGGCGAAACGCCCAAGCGTGTGGCCTTCGTGCTCTGCGCCGGGTCCCGTGACAACACCGGTATCGGTAAACCCTATTGTTCCCGGTTCTGTTGCATGTATTCCTTAAAGCACGCGCACCAGATCACCGAGAAAATCCCCGGGTGCATACCCTACATCTTCTATATGGATATCCGGTCATTCGGTAAGGCATACGAGGAGTTCTACTACCGCATCCAGGATGAAGGAGCGAAATTTATCCGCGGGCGCGTGGCAAACATCCTCGAGGATTACAAGACCAAGAACCTCCATGTCCACGCCGACGATACCCTGCTTGACCGCCCGGTCGATATGGAAGTCGATCTTGTCGTACTTGCAGCAGCAATCCAGCCAAAAGCAGACACAGAAAGGACACGGAGACTATTCGGCGTTTCCTGTACCTGGCGACGGCTGGCTCCAAGAAGCCCACCCGAAGCTCAATCCGTGCGGAACTACTACTGCCGGTGTTTTCCTTGCCGGTGTCTGTCAGGGTCCAAGGGATATCCCAGACACGGTAGCATCTGCAGAAGGCGCTGCCTCTGCGGCAAGCATTCCGATCCACAACGGAGAGGTCGAACTTGAACCGTACTTCGCCACCTGTATCGAGGAGAAGTGTGCCGGTTGCGGCATGTGCGTAAACCTCTGCCCCTACACCGCCCTTTCTCTCGTAGAGAAGGAAGGAAAGACGGTCATGCAGGTTACCGAGGCCAAGTGCAAGGGTTGCGGTACCTGCGGCGGCTTCTGTCCCGGTGGCGCAATCTGGATGAACCACTTTACGACACCTCAGGTTGTTGCCCAAATCGATGCATTCCTTCTCGGAGGTGAGCAATAAATGTCAGCACCAGGTGACTTCAAAATCCCAGAAAGAGGCCCCGGATTCTGGCAACCTAAGATCCTCGGTATGGTCTGCAATTGGTGTTCCTATGCAGGGGCCGATCTCGCCGGCGGGGGTCGTATCCAGTACCCTCCGGACATCAGGATCGTCCGTGTCATGTGCACGGGCCGTCTCGATTCTCTCTTCGTCCTCAAAGCGTTTGCCGATGGGGCTGATGGCGTTCTTGTCTCCGGGTGCCACTTCGGGGACTGCCACTACCTTGAAGGCAACTACAAGGCGGCAAAGAGGATGTTCATGGTCAAGAGACTTATGAAGAGTATCGGTCTTGACGACCGGCGCTTCCGGATGACCTTTGTCTCTGCATCGGAAGGTGCAAAATGGGCAAAAGTTGTTACAAACGTCGTTGATACCGTAAGAGAACTCGGACCAAGCCCACTTACGGAAAACAAATAAGTGCCTTTGCAAAAAACCTGTCAGAACCAATATTTTTTTATAAGAAGCGCACAGGAAAATATGCGTTTTTCTTATTTTACATAAGAAAAAATAGCACTTTTCTCAAAAAAAATCACACTGCGTAAAACAAAGAAAGGGCAGATATATGTAATATTTGAACATTCCTTCATGTTTATGTAATATTTTTGCATTTGTATAAAACAATCTTTCGAGATAAAATCGGAACGCTTATAAGGAGAAATTGGGAATTAATCAATGTCCCGATTTAGGGGACGTGCAATAGTGACTCTCATTCATTATCAGTGATTCCTGTTAGTGACTACCAGTGTTCAGATATCGTACGGTACAGCAGTTACAACCAGATTTGGAGGAAATTACATGGCAAAATATAAAGATGCAATCGACCTCTACGACGATGAGGGTAAGCTCTTAAAGAGCAATGTCACCATTGACAAGATCAGCCCGCTGGTCAACAAAGGTGCAGCCGGTATCATCGACCTCACCAAGAGGACCGTGGCAGTCAACCTCGCCGGTATTGAGGAAGCACTCAAGACCGGTAAGATGGGCGGCAAGTCCAACCAGATCCTCGGCCGCAGCATGAACTGCAGCGTTGTCAAGGATGCTGACGCTATCTCTGCCAAGATCAAGGACATGATCCAAGTCACTGAAGGCGACAACACCAAGATCACCAAGATCGGCGGCGGCAAGATGCTCCTTGTCGAGGTCCCGAGCGCCCGGCTGGACGCAGCAGCAACCTACGATGCAACATCCACATGCGTTGCAGCGGCAACCACCTACGCACTGATCGACCAGTACAAGGTCGGTATGTTCGATGGTTCCTACGTCAAGGGTGCAGTCTGGGGTACCTACCCACAGACGATGGATATGCAGGGCGGAAACGTCGTTTCTATCCTGTCCATCCCGCAGAACAACGAAGGCCTCGGCTATGCACTGCGCAACATCCCGGCAAACCACGCGGTCATGATAACCCACCGGAATGCAATGCAGGGTGCAGCACTCTGTGCTACCTTCGAGCAGGCTGGAGAGTTTGAAATGGGTGCAGCAATCGGCCCGTTCGAGCGCGCCCAGCTTCTGCTCTACGCATACCAGGGCTTAAACGCAAACAACATTGTCTACGACCTCGTTAAGAAGAACGGCAAGACCGGTACCATCGGGTACTGTCGTGCAGAGCCTTGTCGAGCGTGCCATTGACGACAAAGTCATCAAGGCAGGCAAGAAGGGCAAGAGCGGCTACGTCTTCTACGAGACCAAGGATCCGATGATGTGGAACGCGTACGCATCTGCAGGCACCCTCGCGGCAACCATGGTTAACTGTGGTGCCGGACGGTTCGCCCAGGCAGTATCCGCAACCCTGCTCTACTTCAACGACCTGCTTGAGCATGAGACCGGTCTCCCCGGCTCTGACTTCGGCCGTGCGATGGGTGTTGCAGTTGGGTTCTCGTTCTTCAGCCACTCAATCTATGGTGGCGGTGGCCCCGGTGGATTCAACGGTAACCACGTCGTTACCCGTCATGCAGCCGGTGTCGGTATGCCCTGTATCGTAGCAGCATGCGCACTGGATGCAGGCACCCAGATGTTCGGCCCCGAGGCTACCTCAAAGGTTTACCAGGACACCTTCGGGCAGCTTGACTCGTTCAAGAAGCCGATCCAGACGATCGCAAAGGGTGTATAAACCCTCCCGGATACAAATGACTGAAGCCACGTTCCCCCAGTGCAGGATAGTCACTGAGCGGCTGCTTAATCCAGAGACGACCGAGCACCTACTGAACAAGATTATTGAGATCCCTGGTATCCGCCGCATGGTTCTCAACGGACCACGCCTTCCGGTTACCATAACTTACGGCCCCGCTAAAGGACTTGCCAATCCTCATTCAATGAGGAAGACAATTCATGTGGGTGACCAGGAAGTGGATCTGCAGGTTCACGTGGGTACGGTACTTCTCGAGATTGAAAGCCGTGATGTTATTCCCGCACTGAAGGCCGCATGCGAACAGGTCTTCACCTGTTTTTCATTCCGGATACAGGAAGGGAAATTCATGAAGACCGAGCCGTCGCTCGTTGATTATTGCAAGTACGGGCCGGATGCGGACAAATCGATCCTCGGCCTTGCTGATCCAAGCAGCAAGTCCAGGCCCACCATCATTCAGGGAATTAAATAATGCCGATAGGACGAGTAACCCAAGTTGTGGATTGCCGAGAGGCGATGGGCATGGGTAAAGGAGGCGGGATAGCCCAGAGAGGCACCATCTCCGAATGCCGGTACCCGGACGTGATCGTGGTCGGGATGTCCCCCGGACGCCGCCACGTCACCAAACCGGTGTGCGATATCACCTCAGGGCTGCGACAGCAGGGCGTCGAATACAGCATCAGCACCCTTGTACTGAACGCCGGCAGCGGCGTCCCCCCGGACGCTCCCAATATTCCCGGCGGGGTCATCGGCGCCTACTTCGGGCTTACAGATAAGGAAATTGCGCAGATTGAGAGACACAAAGTCGCTATACTTCACCATGGGAACGTCCGATCCCATGTCGTGCACAAGGTCCGGTTTATCCTTGAGAATTGTGACGTGAAGGCAATTGTCGTCTCCCAGTCCCCGATTGATTATGAAGATCTCGCAAAAGAGGGCGTGAAGACCGCGGTAGTGATGCCCCCGACAGACCGGATCCGGACGAAAGGCACGGTGATGGCTATAGTCAGCGGCGTAACCCGGGGTCAGACCCCCACGCGAGAGAAGATGGCGGAAGTCATTTCATCTGTCATGAGAATCGTGAAAAAGAAGGAAACAACATTGGAGTGATTAAACAATGGCATACAAACCCCAGTATTGTCCCGGCCAGACGCATATCGCCGAAAACAGGCGCAAGCAGCTGGACCCAACCCACAAGCTGGAAAAGCTTCGCGATGTAACGGACAAGGACATCGTCCTCGTCATGGGACACAAGGCACCTGGTGCAGCATATCCATCTGCCCACCCGCCACTCTCCGAGCAACAGGAACCGGCATGTCCGATCCGCAAGCTCGTGACCCCGACCGACGGCGCAAAAGCCGGCGACCGCGTCCGCTACATCCAGTTTACCGACTCGATGTACAATGCACCCTGCCAGCCCTACCAGAGAAGCTGGCTCGAGGCATACCGCTACCGTGGTATCGACCCGGGTACGCTGTCAGGCCGTCAGATCATCGAATGCCGTGAGAGAGATCTCGAGAAGTATGCAAAAGAACTCGTCAACACCGAGTCTCTTCGATGCAGCACTCACCGGCATCCGCGGCTGTACCGTGCACGGACACTCCCTCCGTCTCGATGAGAATGGGATGATGTTCGATATGCTCCAGCGCTTTGTCATGGACAAGAAGTCGGGACAGATCAAGTACGTCAAAGACCAAGTCGGCGTTCCCCTTGACTCCGAAGTCAAGGTCGGCAAGGCTATGGACGAGAAGTGGCTCAAGGCACACACCACCATGTTCCACTCGCTTGTCGGTACCGGATTCCGTGAAGACGCAGAATACATTGAATACATCCAGCGCATCCACGCGCTGAGGGTAAAATACGGCTTCATGCCAAAGGAGTGATAAGATATGGCAAAGGCAAAAATCGAAAGGACCCAGAAGCTCTTCCTGAAGGCAATGAAGGAGAAGTTCGCAGAAGACCCCCAGGCAACCTCAACGGTGTTCGCCCGCGAAGGTCTCGAGCAGTCCCCGCGCAAGATGGAGTTCCTCAAGGCCGGTAAGAAGGCCGAGATGGACCGCGGCATCTCCATGTACGACCCCAAGCGCTGCCACTGTGGCGGTATTCCTCTCGGCCAGCGCCAGCTGATGACCTACGAGGTCTCCGGCACCGGTGTCTTTGTAGAGGGCGATGACCTTCACTTTGTCAACAACGCTGCAATGCAGCAGATGTGGGACGACATCCGCCGGACGATCATCGTCGGCCTCGACCTCGCCCACGGTACCCTCCAGAAGCGTCTCGGGAAAGAAGTTACTCCTGAAACCATCAACGAGTACCTCCACGTGCTCAACCACGCGATGCCCGGCGCAGCCGTCGTGCAGGAACACATGGTCGAGACTCACCCGGCACTCGTCGATGACTGCTACGTCAAGGTCTTCACCGGCGATGATGAGATGGCGGACGACCTCGAATCCCAGTTCGTCTTAAACCTCGACAAGCTCTTCCCGGCAAAGCAGGCAGCAGCACTCAAGGCAGCAGTCGGCAAGTCCATGTGGCAGGCTGTCCACATCCCGACTACAGTCAGCAGGACCTGCGACGGAGGAACAACCTCCCGGTGGTCCGCCATGCAGATCGGTATGTCCTTCATCGGAGCGTACAAGATGTGCGCCGGCGAGGCAGCAGTCGCCGACCTCGCATTCGCAGCTAAGCACGCCGGCGTCATCCAGATGGCAGATATCCTGCCCGCCCGCCGTGCACGTGGCCCGAACGAGCCAGGTGGCATCAAGTTCGGACATTTCGCCGACATGATCCAGGCAGACCGCAAGTACCCCAACGACCCCGTCAAGGCATCCCTTGAAGTCGTCGGTGCAGGTACCATGCTCTTCGACCAGATCTGGCTCGGATCTTATATGTCCGGCGGTGTCGGATTCACCCAGTATGCAACCGCTGCATATACCGACAACATCCTCGACGACTACTGCTACTACGGTCTTGACTACGTCAAGAAGAACCACGGCGGTATCGGAAAGGCAAAACAGACCCAGGAAGCAGTCAGCGACATTGCATCTGAAGTCACGCTCTACGGTATGGAGCAGTACGAGCAGTACCCGACTGCACTCGAGGACCACTTCGGCGGTTCCCAGCGTGCATCCGTCCTTGCCGCGGCATCAGGTATCTCCGCTTCACTTGGAACGGCAAACTCCAATGCAGGCCTGAACGGTTGGTACATGTCGATGCTCATGCACAAGGAAGGCTGGTCACGTCTCGGCTTCTTCGGCTACGACCTGCAGGACCAGTGCGGTTCCGCGAACTGTATGTCCGTCCGGCCCGACGAGGGCTGTATCGGGGAACTTCGCGGCCCGAACTACCCGAACTACGCAATGAATGTCGGACACCAGGGAGAATACGCCGCAATTGCTGCGGCCGCCCACTATGGACGCCAAGATGCCTGGACCCTGTCCCCGCTCATGAAGATCACGTTCGCAGACCCGTCGCTCAAGTTCGACTTCTCCGAACCACGCCGCGAGTTCGCAAAGGGCGCAATCCGCGAGTTCATGCCCGCCGGCGAGCGCTCGCTGATCATCCCCGCAAGGTAAGCACGATCGTCCCCAACAAATTTTTTCTTTTTTTTAATTCCGCATTTGTAAAATCGCCACTCCTAAGTGGCACCGCATTTTTGATCGCTTCTGACCTTTTCATCATCTTTTTATGGTTCCGCTCATATGGGTAATTACCCCCGCGAACTAAGGAGGATGAGGTAACAACATGAGCAATGAGCAGACAAAGATACCGGTAAATTTCTTAGAGGCCGCAGAAACGCTGAAAAAAATACTGGGCCTGAAAGGATCGCCAGTTGCCATCAGGTTCGCGCCCACAAAAGCGGATATCCCGGCCGGGATGGTGGAACTCGATAAGACCATCCGGCATTGTTCTATGGTGAACCTGGCAAGAACCGAGGGAAAGATATTCTACGCTCCCGCCGAACGGCACGAATGCAACGGGGGGGCGTGGTCGCTGGGGTTAAAAGAGATAACACCCACCCTCAAAAAAGGGGAGTTCTATTTCAAGCTGGGAAAATTCGATAGCGATGCTGCTTGCAAGCGGACGATTGAGAAGGTTCCGCATCTCGATACGCGCGAAACATACGCCACGCTCTATGCCCCCTTGGAGAAAACGCCTTTTTCCCCTCAGGTCATCCTGATTATCACCACACCCCGCAATATGCTCAAGCTCGCCCAGAGCAGCCTCTTCAGGCTCGGCGGAAGGATCTGTGCGGAGTTCTCCGGCATCCAGTCGGTCTGTGCGGATGCGACGGCACAGACCTATCTTTCCGGGCGGCCGAACTTCTCGCTGGGCTGCGATGGATCGCGCAGATACTCCGGTATCGCAGATGACGAGCTGGTGATGGGTTTCCCTGCCGAGATGCTCCCCGAGATCATTACTGCACTGCCTATAGTCATCGGAGCTGCCGGTTCAAAATAACCCTTAAAATCGTATACATCCGGGCAAAAGAGCGTTGCTTGATGTGCGCCTCCATGGCACCAAAGAGACCCACTCAGGCAGGGCCCATCCCTCTTTTATCAGGATTTCCTATCGATCATGTGCAGGCCTAACGTATATGAAAACCATTATGCTCTGATGAAAGGAAAAAAAACTAATGAAAAACCCGTTCCACGTGATGATCATCCCAACGCTAGGCTGCCCTTCGAAGTGCAAGTACTGCTGGAGCTCGGAAGAAGGGTCGCCGGTCATGACCGTGGATACGATAAAGGAGATCGTGGCGTGGCTGAAGGATATCCCGAATGACAGGGTGACGTTTACTTTCCACGGCGGGGAACCGCTGCTTGCCGGAGCTGAGTTCTACCAGCAAGCATTACCGCTTCTTTCGAAAGGGCTCGCCCGGATGCACCCGGAGTTCGCGATGCAGACCAATCTCTGGCGAATGACACCGGAGATCGCAGATGCCCTAGCGGCGTACCGTGTGCCAATTGGGTCGAGCATCGACGGGCCCGAGGAAATAACCGATTCGCAGCGGGGGAACGGGTATTACCAGAAAACCATGAAGGGCTACGAAATCGCAAAAGCCCATGGCCTCGACGTGCGTTTCATTTGTACTTTCACGAGCAGATCGGTGAAGAAGAAGGAGGAGATCTTCCGGTTCTTCCTCTATAAGGGCTTTACCCTGAAATTGCACCCGGCTCTCCCGTCGCTCCGTTCCGAGAACCCGAAGGAATGGGCACTCGAACCAGCGGAGTACGGCGAACTGCTGGTGTATCTCCTCGACGAGGCGCTCGGCCACATGGGCGAGATTGAGGTGATGAACATCAACGACCTCTGCCGGTGCGTGTTTACCCGGCGGGGCAGCGTTTGCACGTATGTGGACTGCATGGGAAGCACCTTTGCCGTGGGGCCAGATGGGAGTATCTATCCCTGTTACCGATTTGTCGGGATGCCGGAATACGTGATGGGGAATGTTGCGGATCACCCTTCAATCGAGACGCTGATGGAGTCTCCGGCGGGAAAACTGATGCTCGCCTTCAGGGATTACGTGGATACGGCGTGCGGCAAATGCAAACATATCAAGTATTGCCGGGGCGGGTGCCCATACAACGCGATGGCGCCAACGCCGGGGAGGATCGAGGGTGTCGATACGCACTGCGTGGCTTATACCCGGATCTTCGATGAGATCAGCGGCCGGCTCAATAAGGAAATGTTCGACACACCCCCGATGGAGATGGGCGGCTTCGGGATGTCGTCACAAGACAAGCCGCAGAAACCCGCAAAGCCCGTCGTCATGGCGCTGATGCGGAAGAACGCAATGCGGTAAACCGTAAATTCTCTCATCATTCAGATTTTTTCATTACTCCGACGAGGATTTCCCCTCTCATGGCCTCTCCGGGGCACGGCGGGAGTTATCGTTCTCCGGGGGATGCTCACGTCACGATGGCGAATGGCATCGAAATGCCGAAGATCGAAAAGTGCGTCAGAAAGATCTATCAAGAGTTTTGCAGAGAACAGGCACGATCATACCGGGAAACAACTTGACGGGGTGAAAAATCAATAGGTAAAAAATAGAGATTGTTAGGGGGTTTACGCGCTCTTTGCGCTGGTGTTCTTGTCACCGGCAGCGGACTTCGCGTTTGCCGACGCCTTCTTCGCGGCGGCTGCCTTGGTTATCTTCACTGACGTAGTAATCACTTCCTTTTCGTTGATTGTGGTTTATGCCACGTATTGTTACTCTCTTTATCCCGGGATATACGCTTTCTTATGATTCGGGAACTCAAACGGTTTTAAACAGGTATTTTCGCGACCGGGACGCGGAAAACGCACCGGCAGGATCCGGGCTGAAGGGAGGGCGACCCCCGCCACCCTCACGCCTTTTCCGGCATCAAAAAGCCGATCATGTTTCCTTCGGAGTCGAGGATCATTGCTGTGTGTCCTACGCCGGGGATGACGGTCTTCGGCATCATGATCTTCCCGCCGAGATCCTCCACCTTTGAGAGCACAGCGTCGATATCTTCGATCTGCACGAAATCCAGGATTGGTTCGCTCAGGTGCCGTTTATATAGACCCCCAGAGTTCAGCGTGCCTGGCTCGGTAGAGCCAGTCGTGATCGCATGGTACTGCATCGCAGCTATCCCACCAGGATCGGGGGTGGGGACGACAGGTTCGATCGTCCAGCCAAGGAGGGCGGTGTAGAAGTGCCGTGCCCGGTCCACGTTGTCGGCCGGGACCATGAAGTGCAAGATGTTTGGCATGAGAAGAGATAGAGTCTTAGCGGTATTTAGCGGTAAGGACTGAGGGTTCTGATAAGTTGGCGGTTGATAGGGGATTTTTTTCCGAGATGGAAAAATCAGGGACCAACTGTGACCATATCAGTACCTGAATTCTAGAGACAGAGTGATTGATGAACTATCAATAAATAGTTTAGATTCGATGAAACTCCGGTGCTCACCCGGCCCCTATGACGGCTAGCACAAGATTGCTTGCCCCGAACGCAACCTATCTTTCATTAACGAAAGTTTACATGTCAAAATAATCCGTTATACGCCCCAGTTTTATAATTCAGGCTTTAAACACTCCGTTTTCCCGAACATGATTTCGAAACCTTTTAATCAAGATCTCACTAATTTTACACTGACCACAAAGAGTTTAACTCGATGTGCGTGGCATTGCATTTTGAATACTCTCGTGTAAAAGCACGCAGGGAGGAGGCTAAATGGTAGATAATATTGTATTTGGCATTGGAATTACTGCACTGGCAGGAGCCCTTGCCACCGTAGCCGGTTCAGCGGAAGATACTGAATCCAACATCGGGTCGCAGGGAGACCCCAACTCGCAGGTTCAGCTCGCTCCGCAGATGGGATTCGTGCACCGCATCTTCAATAAGGCGGTTGCCGGAGAACCCCCGGCGTATGGTTTGTGGTGTGCTCTTGGCGCAGGACTTGCATGGGCATTTCTGGCCATGCAGTTCAACGCGGTCCTCGCAATTGTCTTGGGCTCTCTTCTTGCAGTCTTCGTTCAGGGCGTCTATGCGACAACTGCATACCTGGGCAGGACAGCAAGTCTCGCCAAGTTCGGCCAGCCGGTCTACGTGGACATCTTAAAGTCCATGACGACGGTTGCCATGGCTCATGCCTTTGTAGCAATTTTCTGTACCGTCACCATCTGTTACCTGATCAACGTCGCACTGGGACACCCATTCCCGCTGCCGCTGCTCGGGTTCATCTGGGGAATCGCCCTTGGAGCAGCAGGGTCTGCAACGGGCAACCCGTACTACGGCAAGGAACGCCAGTACCAGAACCAGAAGTTCGGTGCCGGTGTCCCGATCTCAGCATCAGGAAACATCGTCCGGTATGCTGAAGCCGGAGAACGCAACTCGATCGATAACGGATTCTTCACCGCAAAGTTCGGCGGTCCCGCATCGGGCCTTTGCTTTGGCCTGATCGTATTCCTTGAACTCTGGCGCTCCATCCTCTTCGATAAGATCGGAGCTGGCTGGGGTGCAATCGTCATCGGTATCCTGATCATCCTTGTCTTCACGGTCATTGACCGGTACATCGAGGTCTGGGCACGCAAGAACTATGGACCCTATACGGTTCCGGTAAAGGAGGCAGCACCATGACCGCAGTTGCAGCGAAGCCAGCCGCGGGCTCGGCAATGAATCCCACTGCGATGGCAGTGGGTGTGATCCTGCTTATCATTCTTCTCGGGATTGGCTACTTTGTCTCCCCGACACTCGGCTTCATGGCCCTGATCGGCGTAGTCATCGGCGGTGTCCTGATCGGATTCGGCGTCCACTTCGTGCCGGTCGGCGGTGCACCCGCGGCAATGGGCCAAGCACCCGGTATCGCAACCGGTGTCGCTATGCTCGCAGCCGGTGCAGGTCTTGCCGGTCTCTTCGGTGGCGCATGGGCCGCCAGCCAGGGACTTGTTATCGCGGTCATTACCGGCGGCATCGGCGGCGGGATGATGATGGCTGTCACTTGCATGATGGTCAACTTCGTCTATGTCTTTGGCATGGGTATCCCGGCAGCTTCAGGCAAGGTACTAAAGGACCCGATCACCGGGGACTCCCAGCCTGAATTCAAATCGCAGGGTACTGAGGGGCATGGTCTTCCATTCGTCTCGTTTGTGGGCGGTGTCACCGGGGGTATTCTCGGCGGTGCAGGAGGTACGCTTATCTATATCGAGCTTCTCAACCTGTACCAGGCAACACTTCCGAACCTTATAGGTGCAACCGCTGCGCAGATCCTTCCGATTGCAGTTTCAACCGCAGGAATCTTTGCTATAGGTATGTTCCTTGTCAATGCCGTGCTGACAGCCTACAACATCACGGGAACCATCGAGGGCCCCCACGACCCCAAGTTCAAGCGCTGGCCACGGGCAATCGTTGCATCCGCGGTCGCGTCGGCGCTCTGCGGTCTTGTGGCGATCCTGATCGTCACGATCTGAGGTGTTGAAATGACCGTAAAAGTTGAAGTAATCGAAGGAGGCGTCCCGCACACAAAGATCATGATCGCAGGAATAATCTGTACGATCGTGTGCCTGTACCTCTCCTATCTCAATGTGCTGACCGGCACCGAGATGTTCTCGTTCTTCGGCGGCCTCGCCGCAGTTGCTGCCCTTATCTGGGGGAGCCACACTATCAAGGTACTGTGCAGTTACGGTATCGGTACCGGTGTACCCTCAGCAGGTATGATTGCATTCGGTTCCGGTGTCATTGCGATGCTCCTTGCAACCAAGTTCGGCATTGCAGCACCTATCGTTGCGCTCATCCTTGCAGCCGTCATTGGGCTTATCCTTGGATATCTTGCAAATGAAGTCCTCAACATGAAGATTCCGGTAATGATCCAGGCTCTGACCGAGCTTGCCGTTGTCGGTGCACTCACGCTGATGGGCCTTGCAGTCCTCATTACCGGCAGACTTCACGTTCACTACGCTGAGCTCCGGTACCGTTGCGCTCATGGGTATTTCCATGGCCAGTTACCAGGTCTCATTCATTGGCGGCGGTCTCACGGGCGTTGCATTCCTGCTCGGGGCAATTGCGATCCAGCATCCGTTCAACGCGTGCCTGGGACCCGGCTGGAAACAGGACCGGATGCTTATGCTCACCGCAGAATGCGGGTTCCTGAGCATGATCGTCGCAGCAATTATGTCGTTTGCGCTCGTCAGCGCCGGATCGGCAGTTATATCGCTGGTCATTGCAATCATCGGATGGGTATACACCTACTGTGAGTACATCAAGCTCTCGAAGCGCGATGCATACGCATGGCTTGACTCAAAACCGATTCCTGATGTGGAGGGACACTAACCATGGCATACGTTATTGTTCTCCCGGAATTCGGCTTGGTTGCTGACCCCGTTGTAGGTATTATCACGACTGCCGGAGAATCGCTTTCCCCGGTTGCAGACAAGGTAGCAATACTCGAGGCATCGGCAGATGATCTGGTCAACATGCTTTCCGGCGAAGGAAACTATGTTGCATCCTTCCCGGGCCGCGAGAAGACCCTTACTATCGGTGGCAGCATCAGTGCCTTCTGGTACGGGCTTGCCATCGGATTACTCGTTGCAGGAGTCATTGCATTGCAGCTGATCAAGGTGGGCTGATATGGCAGATAAGAAATCACCGGCAAGTGGATGGCCGCTCGTTAAAGGCGACTTCCACTCAGGAGATGCAAACAGCTGCGTCGCTGTTATCACCATGGGTTCCCACCTCGATGAACAGGGTATCTGTGATGCGGGCGCAGCGATGTGCGGTTCCTGTAAGACCGAAAACCTCGGTCTTGAAAAGGTCATCGCCAATTACATCGCCAACCCCAACATCAGGTTCATGATCCTCTGTGGTACCGAAGTCAAGGGCCACCTCTCCGGCCAGTCCATGGTCGCTCTCCATAAAGGCGGCGTCAAGGACGGCAGGATTGTCGGCGCTGAAGGCGCTATCCCCTTCATTGAAAATCTCAATGATGCGGCGATCAAGCGCTTCCAGGAGCAGATTACCGTCGTCAATATCATGGAGACCGAGGACCTTGCCGCCATCAAGGCCAAAATCAACGAACTCAAGGCCAAAGACCCCGGCGCGTTCGCTGGCGACCCCATCGTCGTCGAAGTTAAGGAAGCAGCCGGCGGTGGCGCTGAAGAGGCAGGCGGGGAAGTACGC
Organism: uncultured Methanoregulaceae archaeon; assembly: GCA_963737635.1. GTDB lineage: Archaea > Halobacteriota > Methanomicrobia > Methanomicrobiales > Methanospirillaceae > Methanoregula. Next base: position 1,280,082 of record CAVTTL010000001.1, on the reverse strand, counting down.
CCGATCTCCGGCGAGATGGCACTTATCACCGCACGCATCAAAGTCATCGAAAAGATGGTCACGGACATCGGATACCGCGATAAGTTTGCCGCTGGTGTCTATGCGGGGAAGATCGAAGGGCTGATGATCGGCCTGATCATCTCGTTTGCCCTGATCGGATTCATGTGGATGGGGTGAAGGAGATGGCAGAAGAAGCAAAAGCTGCAGGACCAGTCAGGATGGTCGCAATCGACAACATGGTCGAGAACGTCCGCTACAAGTCACAGATCCTTGCACGTACAAACAAGATCGAGTCAGCAGTTTCTACAAACGGGCTCGTCGCGTTTGTCGCGGGACTACTTATAGCGTTGATCCTGATTGTGGTGCCAGCATTACTGATCTGAGGTGAAGACAAATGGCAGATAAGAAATCACCGGCAAGTGGATGGCCGCTCGTTAAAGGCGACTTCCACTCAGGAGATGCAAACAGCTGCGTCGCTGTTATCACCATGGGTTCCCACCTCGATGAACAGGGTATCTGTGATGCGGGCGCAGCGATGTGCGGTTCCTGTAAGACCGAAAACCTCGGTCTTGAAAAGGTCATCGCCAATTACATCGCCAACCCCAACATCAGGTTCATGATCCTCTGTGGTACCGAAGTCAAGGGCCACCTCTCCGGCCAGTCCATGGTCGCTCTCCATAAAGGCGGCGTCAAGGACGGCAGGATTGTCGGCGCTGAAGGCGCTATCCCCTTCATTGAAAATCTCAATGATGCGGCGATCAAGCGCTTCCAGGAGCAGATTACCGTCGTCAATATCATGGAGACCGAGGACCTTGCCGCCATCAAGGCCAAAATCAACGAACTCAAGGCCAAAGACCCCGGCGCGTTCGCTGGCGACCCCATCGTCGTCGAAGTTAAGGAAGCAGCCGGCGGTGGCGCTGAAGTCGCAGCAGCAGGGGCAAACCCCCAGTTCCTCGAGATCGAGAAGAGACTCGACAAGATCGAGAAGAAACTCGAGTTCGTGGATGCTGAAGTGGCACAGCGTGTTGGAAGAAAGATCGGGAGGGATATCGGCATACTATACGGCCTCGTCGCAGGCTTGATCGTATTTGTCATGCTGCTGTTCATGCTCCAGAAATTGATGGCATTGGTGTAATGAGGTGTAATAAACATGTTCAAGTTTGAGAAAGAACAGAAGGTCTGGGACTTCAACGGCACCAAAATTGGTGGACAGCCTGGCGAATACCCGACCGTATTGGGTGCTTCAATCTTCTACAACAAGCACGAGTGCGTGCTAGACGACAAGACCGGAAAGATTGACAAAGCAAAGGCAGAAGCACTCTGGAACCGCTGTCAGGTACTCTCTGATATGACCGGAATTCCGCATTTCATCCAGATCATTGCGGAATACGGGGAGGCATTCGAGAGTTATTTCAGCTGGTTCGACAGTATCGACAACAAGACTGCGTTCCTGATGGACTCCTCGGTCCCGAAGGCGCTTGCCCATGCATGCAAGTACGTGACCGATGTCGGGCTTGCACACCGTGCGATCTACAACTCGATCAACGGATCAATCCTACCCGAAAGCATCGAGGCCTTAAAGAACAGTGACGTAGACGCAGCGATTGTGCTCGCTTTCAACCCGGCAGACCCGTCAGTTGCGGGCCGTGAGAAAGTGCTTGTCGAAGGCGGCGTCGCAGGCCAGACTAAAGGAATGCTGGAGATTGCAGAATACTGCGGAATTACCCGCCCGATTCTGGACACTGCAGCAACCCCGCTCGGCCTTGGCTCCGGTGGCTCATACCGTGAGATCCTCGCCTGCAAAGCCATCCACGGGTACCCGACAGGTGGTGCGTACCACAACATGACGGTCTCCTGGACGTGGCTCAAGCGCTGGAAAGGCACCAGCAAGACCCCCTCCGTCCTTGCAGAAGGCTATAAGGGTAAGGATATCCTGCTCGAACAGATGGCCCACCACTACCTCGGTGGTATAGAGGGTATCAAGCAGGCCGCATGGTCCGCACCCGATATCGGCTGCAACATGATTGCAAGCACCCTTGGTGCCGACCTGATTATGTACGGACCGATTGAGAACGTCGAAGCAATGATCACCGCACAAGCCTACACAGACATCACCGTCCTTGAGGCAACCCGCCAGCTCGGCGTCGAGTGCAAATCAGAAAGCCACCCCATCTTTAAACTCATCTAATTTTTTTTACCCTTGGGGGCAATCGAAAAAAAAAGATCTTTTCTTTGTGCAGTATTCTATTCCTTCGAGCTTACGGCACTATAACCCAGACACGTGCCGAAGACTCTCTTCGGCATCAGAACTGCGCCCCAGACAACGCAGGACCTCGGCCCGGTGCTGCCACACAAAGGAGTTAATCGGATTGAGGCTGAGCGCTTGATCGAAAATAGCAAGTGCTTCCTCTTTTCGCCCGAGGCCCAGCAGGGCAATCCCTTTTGCGGTCATCACCCGGATGTTATTCGGGCCGGTTTCTAGGATGCGGTTGAAGCATGCGATAGCATCTTCGTACCTCCCTAGTGCGTTTAATGCATAACCCCTGTTTGCAAGGGCAGGGGTATAGTCCGGGTCCAAGAGTAGGGCACGGTCGAAACAGGCGATCGATTCCTCGTACCTGCCGATCTTGCGCAGGGTATATCCCTTCTCGTACCAAGTCGTCAGGAGGTGAGGATTAATCTCAAGTGCACGGCCATAGCAGGCAAGGGCATCCTCATGCCTCCCGAGAGCGTAAAAGACTTCGCCTTTCTGTTCGAGCACTGTAGTGTTCTTCGCGTCGATCGCCAGCACTTTGTCGTACTCGGCAAGAGCTTCGTCATACCGTCCGACCCGGGCAAGGTGATGCGCCACCTCAAGCATTGCCGTAGCGTCCATATCTCATCGTACAAAAATACGCCCCATCCGTAATAAATTGCCCGGGTAGAGAACGGCATGCCCGATGGAAATAAAAAAGCCGTTATTGATGAGTAGACCGGTACTGGATCACTGTAGCGACCCCCAGCACCGCGATGCAAGAAGATAAGGGCTGCATTGCAGTGGCAGGAGTTGTTTCTGCTGATACCGGGGCGGATTCATACGGTGGCGTAGGGGCGGTCGGCTGCTCAGGGGGAGCGACCGCGAATGTCGGGGGCGGAATCTGTGCCAATTGCACTGCGGCATGGGACAACGTCACATTCTGCACCGCGGGACCGCTGGTATAAGATATATCGGTGGCACTGGCACCGGTCACCGGCACACAGGATAGAAGACAGAGCACCAAGATGAGGACACATCCACATTTGGAGGATAATACCAGGCGTCTGAGGGTCATCACAGGATATAAACTGCCGGAAGGTATATTCATTGCGGCGGTATAACCAGACAGGTCAGCCGGTAAAACGATTATTTAAGGGTAGGAAAAACAGGCAGAACTAAAGAAATCCTGGATTTCAACATAGCAACACGAGATGAACCCAGTGAAGAGATCCGTCCCGGCAATATTTTGTAAATAACAAATGCACGCCGGAAGAAAGGAGATTCCTGTCAGTACAGGCGGTAAATGAAGAAACCATCCCGGTAGTGCTCGGCCTGATCATAGTCTGCCAGCAGGTTCTTTCGGTTGCCAAAGGAGAGCATCCGTTTTCTGAGCGGCTCCATCCCGCATGTGTGATGGATCAGTTTTTTGATCTCTTCGTTCGCCTGACGGATTTCCTTTGTTTTGATCTTCCCCAGAAGGTCAGCGGGAGAAGAACTGATATCAAAATAGGCAAAAAGGGATTCAAGACCGATCAGCCAGAGTTTTTCCTGGACAGCATTCTCTGCTGCCTGTGTCGCCTCCGCGTCGGAAAGAACAAGATATGCTTCATCGTTGCCGTGGAAAAAAGCCTTAAAACCGTATAAGTGGCCGTTTGAGATACGAAGGGCAGTTTTATCCACGCCGAGGAACCGGGCGAGCACATCGCGTTTCTGCTCCATCACCGGATCCTGGCTCTTGTGCATCTCACACCCCCGTACCATCAGCAGATGAGATCATATGCGTAGCGTGCACATTCAGCATGGATGTATAAGGTATTAAGTTACGCCGTTTACGTCTTGAGGGCACCGGCCATTTTAAAAATAAGGGAAGTGATGAGGTTTCTTCGCGAGCTCACGGGATATCAAGCGGTTCGAATCCCTGTTTAAACACCTTCCCGAACTGGACATTGATATTTGGATCCTGGGCGCAGACGGGACATTTGTAGTCCTCAGGAAGATCATCAAATTTTGTCCCGGCTTTTATGCCCCGGTGGGGTTCGCCACGTTTCTCGTCGTACACATACCCGCAGATCGAACATATGTATTTCGTAGGCGCCCATTCGTCAAATCCCCATTTGCCAATCTTGCCTCGTCCTTGGTAGCCACAGACCGGGCAGACATAATCTTCGGGTAGGTCTTCAAAGGGGGTTCCCGCCGGTATGCCATTGTGTGGTTCTCCGCGGAGCGGTGAGTAGACATAACCGCAAAGGCGGCAGCGGTACCGCTTCAGCTTGTAAGTCGGTACCTTCTTTGTAGGGGATCCGGCTTTTTTCCCGGCCGCCTTGCCTTTTGAGGCCGGAATGCTCTTTTCTTTTTTCATTCCCGACATTTTCTTTGCCGGTGCCGCCGTTTTCTTCGTCACCGTTTTTTTCGATCGCGCAGGGGACGTTGCCGGATTCCGTACCCGTTGTGCAGCTCTGGTTCCGGAAGATCCGGAAACTTTCCTCGTTTCTGGCATAAGTGTTCTCCGGACCGGATGATCCGGGCTTTTTCATCCTACCCGGTACTCACCCGCTCTAACGGATGATGGCCACTACCGGCTCTTATATATTATGTAGTGTGCAATCGGCTCGCTGAAATTACCGTCTCTTCCAACGTACCGGTAATCCTGGATTTGATCCCGGTAATCAAGACAACGAGCGCAAAACCCGCGAATTTATCCGTCTTCACTGCGCATGATCAGAAGTATTGATATGGCGGACTTTATTTCAGGATTAATCTATGCGTTTGCGGCGCTTTTTATTATCCTCGATCCGATCCTGTCTGTCCCGATCTTTGCGGGTATGACAAAAGGGCAGTCATCGCGGGAGATCCACAGGCAGGCAGTCATCGCGGTCGCAGTTGCCGGGGCATTGATGTATATCTTCCTTATCTTCAATACCACGATTTTCAATATACTTGGCCTCACCCTCTCGACATTCCAGATCGCCGGCGGAGTCGTGCTGTTCCTTCTGGGTATGCAGATGGCCCTCGGGCTTGATATATGCAAGTCCAAAAACGAGACTCCAACGGCAGCCGGTGTGGTGATCGGGACACCCATTCTCTGCGGTCCCGGTGCGATCACGACCGTTATGCTCCTCTCCAATGACTATGGAATATTCATCCCGTTTATAGCGATTACTCTTTCTCTCGTCGCTTCTTGGATAATCCTGTATTTCTCTGCAGGCATCCAAAACCTTCTCGGATCTGTTGTTACGGATGTCATGGGAAGAGTCCTCGGTATGTTCGTCGCCGCTATTGCAGTAAAGTTCATCTTCTCCGGGATAATGGGAACACTGGGGTTGCATCTCCCGGCTTAAACCGGTATTTTTCTCGCTTTCGTCTCTTTTCCAATACTAATTGCGCTCCCCCTTGTCTGACATCCGGACATTTCTGGTGGCACGCAAGGAGCAGAATCTTTTTCGGAAATAAAAGACCCTTGGAAAAATCAGAGAATCTAATCGACGTCAGGTCTGCCTTTTGAGCGACCAGACTTCGACCATGTGATGCGGGTGGTACCGCATCTTTGCCTCCCGGAGCCCATGTACGCCGAGATCGCTTTCCCGGTTGATATACGTCACATCTCCAACCAGCAGAGCCGCGGTCTCTTGATTGATTGCCTTGTAAATTCCTTCACAGTCGGGAAGTCCTTTTTCAAAATGGACAAGGGCCATATCCTTATTGAGCCGCTCGAAGAGAGAGATCGCTGCGACCTGGGAATTGACCCTGATCATCAGGCCTCGCAGGGGTAGTTCGGTGAAATGTTCGATTGCAAAAAAGACAGCGTCTTTCTCGTGAGCGAGCACGAGATCGTTCTCGCACCCCTTCCACTCGCACCACTTCACTAAGAACTCCATCACTTCCTCCCGGTTTTCTGCGGTAATTGGCTCGACCGTGTGGGAGCAGTTCTTCCTGAATTTATTGAGCTGGCTGCGGATCTTGAGATAGTTCTTTCCTGGGAGCTCTGCAAGGTCGGACGCGAGGTATACGTCACTCGAAGTGGTTCCGGTCCGGGATAAGAGTAAGTGTGGGATCGATCTCCTGGATCCAGCGGACCGTTTCCGGATCGATGAGGACGAGCGGGGAATCGTCTCCAATCTCCAGTGCAAAGCGAATAAGATCTTTCATAAGACCAGGATCCCGGGGGCCGATAGGCGGGCGGAACCTCGTAACCCCGGCAATAGTACTAGCGAGAATCACGTTGCCGTTTACGTAAGCGTATCGGTACTGGGCAATCTGGTTCCAGCTGACCATGTTCGTGAACGTGTTGTCACTATGGGTCTGCGGGTACAACGAGTAATGATGCTCGAAAAACTCCCGGTCAGCAAGCGTCACCGGCTTGAAATCTTCCTGCTTTAACATCAGGATTCACCGCGGTAAATCAGGGGAACATACCCCTCCATCCGGGCAAATCCCAGAGGGAGATAGAATTTTTCTGAGCCTGGCTCGGCAATGAGGGCAATCCAGGAGACGCCCGCATCCCGGCATCGCGCAATAAGCAGGGAGGCGATTGCGGTTCCCAGGTCTCTCCCCCGGTACCGGGGAGCACTACAAGATCCTGGATGTATGCATCCGATACCCCATCTGAAAGGGCCCGACCCATACCGACCGCCTGGCCGGTTTTTGTGTCTGCCGCAACCACGAAGGCAAAACTTCCTCTGATAAGCGCGGGAATACCGGCAGGATCGAACGAATCTTCCCACCAGCCACCGGCGCGGTATAGTGCTACTATCTCTTCTTCATCCCATGAACTGACGATCGCGATGTGGATATCATTCACGTTCACTATACGTCCCCCCGGATAAAAAGACGGCAAAAGAAAAGAAGATTCGGATAGTGCTGGTACCTGGATTTCACTGCCATCAGATGACCAGCTATGCGGCCTTTCCGCGATCTACCTGCGCCTGGTCAACAGCAGTATCGACAATCATCCCGAGCTCCTTGATCCCCCAATGCTCCGAGTTCAGGATTAAATGGTAAATAGAAAGGTTGTTGATATCAATATCATAGTACTGGCGGTACCGCACCGCTTCGCAGTGCTCGCGCTCGAGAGTGATCGCTTTTGCAGTCTCTATGTCAGCGATCTGATCGCGGAACACGATTCGTTCAAGCCGACAGCCAATAGGGGCAAAGAGCCAGATCTTCAGATCCGCTTTTTCCACCATCCAGCCCGAAAGCCGGCCCTCAACGATGATATTGTCTTTTTCCTCGGCGATCTCTTTTTGCCGGGTGTCGATCATTTTGTCATAGGCCGGGTTCTTCTCGGCAAGCCTGCCGAATTCGGCAAGTTCCATGTTGTGCTCTTTTGCGCACTGGCGGAACACTTCACCCGCCGAGATCATGGTAAAACCGTGGTGCTCTGAAAGATACCGTGAGAGTGAGGTGGTCCCGCTACCGGGAAGCCCGCTCACGGTAATCCTCATCAGATCCCCCCGATATTGAGGGCTTTCCTGATTACCTGACTGATCGTGATGGAACAGATCATGTACCAGGCCATCCATGCAGGAATGACCCAGATAACGGGAGTCGTCAGGCTCAGGGTCCCATAATACGGGAAGGTAATAGTATTGTTGATCTCGCTCAGTCGGTACAAAAGCCAGAAAAAAATAGGGACCGTGAGGATGAGGATATATCCCATAGGCTTGAACTGCTGCTGGGAAAGTTCGAGCTGTTCGCGCATCATGCGCTCTTTTCTTACATCCAGTTTCTTGATCCTTTTTTCATCCTGAGATAACATCGCTTCACGGTACTCTTTCTGGAAGTCCTTCATCCGGTCCTGGACCTCCGTCATCCGTTCGTAATCGATTGTGTACTTCTGGATAACGGAGGAATACAACCCGGTCAAGGCGGAGAGGATCACAATCAAGATGAAAAACGGGATCCCGAACTGGGTAACCAGAGGGGAAAATACCCCGTCGATCCCCTTTCCGACATCCGTACGAAGCCAAGGAACCGTATACGTCCACATCATCACGAACATGAAGAGGAGCGCGACGTATAACCCGTACTTTTCCCAGAATTTTCCAAAGTCCATGGACCCACCTTTCAAAGGATTACCTGAGGACGGTCGCCAGCTCCGCGGCGGCGAAATCCAGCAGGTGATCGGCGTTAGTGATGATCTTGATGGTACATCCGGTCATCATGGCATAGGCAGCGGCAATGGATCGGTTGAACTCCTGGTGCTCGGCAATTGCGCGCCAGCCTTCCTTATCCCGGATTCTTGTTTCATCGGTTATACGCCGCATGAGGATCTGGTCATTATCCGTTTCAACAAGGACGATCGCATCGGGCATAATCTCTCGGAGGACCCATTCAGGAAGACCTGCGAGGTATCCTCTGGGGGTTTTCACCGATGCATGCGTATCAATCAAGACATTACCGGGGATCTGTGCAATCGCTTGCGCCGCACGCTGCTGGAGCCGCTTCTGATCTGCCCGGTCAAGTGATCGCATCTGATCACGGTTTTCCACGAGTCCCTCGCTCTTAGCTACTTCGAACATGAAGGAACCAAAATTGATAGGCTGGTATTCCACACCTTCGCTTTTGAGCTTGCTCAATGCCTCGTTGATTACCGTTGTCTTTCCGACACCCGGCACACCCGTGATAATGACCTTTTTTCCTGCCATTCCCGACCCTTCATCAATCATTCTTTGCCAAAGAACGTCCGCATGAACGGATACATCTCCATGATCTGCTGGCTTGCGATCTCTTCATACAGCCTATAGGTGATACTCACGGTCAGTAACAACCCCGTACCACTTACAGCTCCGATGACACCAAAGAGATTCGCGACTACACTGAGTATACCGATAAACACCCCACCGATGATAGTAACGCGGGGGATATACCGGTCCAGATATTTCTCCAGCACTTGTGGATTCCTCCGGTATCCGGGAATCGACATGCCGGACATCTGGATCTGCCGGGCCACGTCTTTTGAATCGAGACCAGCGGTCTTGATCCAGAAGAGCGCGAAGATAGCCCCGCCTACCACCATGAACGTGGTATCGATGCCCATCCGGAGGAGAACTTCCCATGGTGCATGCCCGAGATCAGTCACCCACCACATCCAGTCGGTGGGTCCGTTGATGGGTGCCAAGAAGTACATCAGGCCGGATTGAGGAGTCTGTCCGTTGAATTTTCCCAGGATGGTAATACCTACGTTAGACAGGAACATGCCGACCATCTGGATATTAGCCTGGAGCACTCGTACCAGGATCATCGGAAGAACACTGGCGTAGATCAGTTTGACCGGGAACCGCGCCCGTGCTCCTCTCACTTGGGCATGGGCAAGAGGAATTTCGATGCGGGTGGATTCCACGTATACGATAATCAGAAATATGACGATAGTGGTGGCAAAAGCGAGGAGATTCGTACCGAAATACTGGATGAAATTCGCACCGTCAAGCACGACCGCGAAGAGTCGCGGGAAAAATCCAATCGGATAGGGATCGCTGACTGCGGTCCAGTTGATAAACCCGTTCACAAGGGCCTGGGATATACCGGCGATAATAAAGAGTCCGACCCCGGAACCTATACCCCACTTGGTGACTACCTCATCCATCAAAAAGATCAGCACACCGCCGATACAAATCTGGAGGAAGATTAACAGCGATACAGCGAAAAGGTTGCCACCGAAGAACTGTGCCGCAACGGTTGGATCGGGTTGCATGAACCCACCGATAATGTTGGGGGCAGCCTCGATCACGATCATGACGAGAATGAGGATCTTCTGGAGCCCCATGTACATGACCTGACCGCGAGTCTCACTCGTATCAATATGAAGGATATCGGCACCCTTTAAAAGCTGGAGTACGATGGAAGCGGTGACGATGGGTCCGATACCGAGGTGAACAATTGACCCATACGCCCCACCGAGCAGGGCACGGTAATAATTGAATACGTCCTGTCCACCGGAATTGAGACCAAATACCGGAATGTTCGTAAGCGCAAAATACAGAATTAAAATTCCCAGTGTCCACATTCAGCTTATTCTTGAAATGGACATGCCCCTCAGGGCTCTTGACCGCGGGCATCGCAACAAGAAGGGGTTCCATTCGATCCAGCAGGTCACCCATTATTTCACCAAAAAAATCAGATTGGTGAGACGACTTGCGCCTTTCCACCAGTCTTTTCGATCTTTGCCTTTGCCTGTGCCGAGAATGATGCTGCGGAAATGTTGAGTTTCCGGTTGACCTTGCCGCTGCCCAGTATCTTCTCGATCCCGAGATCGGCAGCGTTTACGATGATTGCATCTCCTTCCTGTTTTGCAATTCCCTGAGCGAGAAGCGAGGGTACAATCTGGTCGATAATCCCCACATCCATGGCGGGAACCATAACTGCCGGGTTATGGAAGAACCCGTCCTTACCAAAGACAGGTCCTCCCATCTCTTTATACCACTTGACAAAGTGGTGGGCGTTGATACCTGCGCGACCCCTGCCACCACGATTTCCTGCACCCCGGCGGTTTTTATGGGTACCTCCGCCGCATGTCCGCGATCCTCTGTATTTTGAACGTTTGTTGGTCGGCATCTCTTCACCTCATCTTGTAGAGAAGAGTATTGATCTCTTGACCATAATAGCCAAGCGCTCCACCTTGTACGAATGTACGCTTTGTAGTCTTGTATCCTTTTCGTGGCGGGTGAAGCCGGAGAACCGGCTTGAGGCCCGGGATGTCACGAAGCTCTGGACTCTCCCTTAGCTAGTGCCTGTGCAAATTCGATGATGCTGCTGAACGTCGAATTGGACTTGATGTAGTCATCTGTTAAGGGATCATCTCCGATAACGCGCCCACGGGTCTTGAGCAAGGTTTCGAGAGTTGCTGCATCCACTTCACCATAGGCAACATAATCCTTTACTTTCCGGATCATCCCGAGGTTCTCGGGTGTATCTGCCACGAGCACGCAGTGGTTAATGTGGTGCAGACGGAGCATCTTTAAGGTGTCTTTGATGTCCCGGCGTGTGTTAACAACGCCGCGGACCTGCACAACCGCGTACATTTACTCCGACCTCCCGGTACGGATCATGTTGGTCTCTTTTAACGCGTTGAATGTCGCTTTTGCGAAATTGATCGTCGTGCGTGTCTGTCCACGTGCAAACGTCCAGACATCCTTTATCCCGGCGAGTTCGAGCACTTTTTTGCTGATATCACCGGTAACAAGACCGATTCCCTGAGGTGCGGGCTTGAGGGTGACCCGGACGCTGCCAGCCGTTCCTTCAACCTGCATCGGAATAGAGTGCGTAACATTACATCCGCATTCCCAGCTGCCGCACCCGCGGCGCACCTTGACAAGGTTCATCTTTGCTTTGGTGATCGCTTTCTTGATAGCGTCACCGACTTGAACATCTTTTCCCTGGCCAAAGCCGATATACCCGTTCCTATTGCCGACAATCACGACGGCACGGAACTGGACACGGCGGCCCGAGTCGGTCATTCTCTGCATCATGGCGATATCGAGAACCTCGTCTTCGAGATCGGGGAGGAACATATCGACGATCTCGGGTTCCTTGATAGGCCTGCCGCTCTCAAGGACCTGATCGATACTCTTGATCTCTCCTGAAGCGACCTGCTTGCCAAGACCGGTGACCGGGCGCCATTCTGCCTTTTCGTATGCCATTTACACCAGCTCCTTTTTTATGGCGGCTGCCACCTGCTCGACATTCTTGACGATATCGCCGGCATTCTTGTTATGGGCCGCGATATGCTCACCTTTGAGCCTTTCCTCGGAAGGAACGATCCCTTCACCATACGGGATCTCAAGGCCTGCATCGACTGCACCCTTGAGCGCGGCAAAGACCCGTGCACCAGGTGTGGCCCGGTTGAGCCCTATATCGAGGATTGCACGGTCCTGCCCTGCTTTCTTTGCTTTTGCGGCAAAAAGAAGGCCCGTCAGGTATGCTGCAGGCGTGTTGGCAGTTGACCCGGTGTATCCATATTTTTCAAGTTCGGCAGAATTGGCCGATACCAGCGTCTTGTCGCCGTCCATCTCGGCAGTAACCATCTGCACGATAATGTGGCGGTTTGTCCTGCGCACGACCATGCGCGGTGCATCGGCGACAACAAGCTTCGTTCTCTGGTAATAATCGGTCCTGCCTTCTCTGCGTCGCCGGAAGGCGACGAAATATCTTGCTCCGGTCGCCATGTTACTTCATCCTCCCGGCAATGATTTCCATCTGTGCTTTCATATGTGCGACACTCCGGAACTGCCCACCGGCCGCTTTACGGTAAATAACCCGGTAAAGATGCCGGTCAATAGTACCTGCCTCACGGAGCGCGACCAAGGCTTTTCTGATCGCGCGGATCTTCTGGATCCATGCCCGCTTGCTCGGTGTTCGCGCGCCAAGAGCGCCTTTCCGTTTCCCTACACCCTTGCGGTGACCATACGCCCGCTGCGCGGTGCGCACGCGTGCCCGGCCGCGGCTTACCCCTTTCTTCTGGTGTGCCTTGATCGCACCGTCAGTGATAAGTCCGCGCAGGTCCTCGCGGGAGATGGCGTTCTCGATGTCAGAAAGGCGTTCGGGATCGAACCAGACACGGTTGACACCGCACTTTAAGATCGATGCAGCGATCCGTCTCTGGATGGCGACATCAGTCATTCTTCTTCACCCCGGATGAGGATTTTTTCTTTGCTTTGGCATTCTCTGCTTTGGGTTTCTCAACAGCTACCGCCTGTTTCTTTTCAGATTTTGCCGGAGCAGATTTCTGTGCAGGAACCTTTACCGCGCTTTTTGCCTTTGGCTTTGCTGCTTTTTCTTCTTTCTTTGGGGTTTCCTTAGATTCAGGTTTGGACTTGGAGGCGGCAGCTTTCACCGGCTTTTTCTCCATTGTTCCTTTCTTTTTGGCATTTTCTGCCTTTGAGGCGGTTTTCTTTGCCGGTGCTTCTTTCTTAGTTTCCTTTGTGGCTTTCTTGGCCTTTGCCTCTTTTTCCGGCGTGGTGGAGGTCTCGGCCTCTTCTGCAACACGCTCCTTGATCACATGGGTATTAAGGATCTTGAAACCTGACGCTACAGCCTTCTCCTGAAGGATTTTGCGCTTGCGTGCCCCGACGCCGGCTGATATCCGGATCGCCTGGATCTTCGCGTCAAGTTTTTCGAGATCTTTTTCCGTGAACACTAGCACTTCAAAGAACCCGCTGGGGTGCATGCCGCGCACCGCAACCGGGCTGCCGAAGCCGGGCTTAGGGAGGTTTCCCTTTGCCTTTTTCTGCTCCCGCTGTTTGTTGTGCTGTCCGCGGGGCTTTCTCCATGAATCGGAGAGCTGTCTCTTCTTGCCAAACCCGTCGCGCTTGAAGACGGCACCCTTCTCTGTGCGCACACGGATCAGTCGCTTGGTTTCAGTTGTCATTGCTCAGTTCAGCCCCTCTGTACCATGTATATACCGTCCTGAAAGACCCGGGGGTCCCGGTAACGGATATGGGTGGCGTGTTCAATATTTGCCGCAGTATTTCCGACTTGTTCGCGGTCGATACCTGTAAGGATCACTTCGTCGTTTGCCACCTTTGCGGTGACACCGGTAGCGATATCGGCGTACCGGGCCTTTTTCTCGCCAAGGAAATTGGCAATCTCAAGCCGCTGTCCCTGAAGCTTGAGCTGGATCGGAAAGTGGCTGTAGACAACCTTCATCCGGTATTCGAATCCTTCCGTGACGCCACGGCACATGTTCTTGGCATGTGCTTCATACGTCCCGACCATCGCATTGATCTCTTTGCGGCTTGATTCGGTCGCAATCACAATTTCCTTGCCATCACAGGTCACATTGACCTGTGGGAATCTGACGCTGCGGACGAGCTGGCCCTTTGGACCCGTGACTGAGAGCTGCGTTCCCTCAAGCTTCACCTTGACGCCATCGGGAATCCTGACTTTTCTTACGCTTGCCATAATTCGCACCCTCTAGTAGACGTACCCGAGCAGTTCTCCGCCGATGCCTTCGTTACGTGCCTGCACATGCGACATAACGCCATGTGAGGTGGAAAGGATCATGAGCCCGAAGTTCTTGCCGGGCAGGTACTGCTTCTCCCAGTATTCCATCTCAGCCAGCTGGACCGAGAAACGCGGTGATATCGCTCCGCATTTGTTGATCTTCCCGGTAAGATGCACTTTGAGCTGACCGCCGCGGCCATCCTCAATAAACTCAAAACCGGCAATGTCACCGGCGTCCTGCATAATGCGCAGCATTGCGCCGAGGAGCTTACTTGCGGGTTCGATAATGCACTCGGACTTGCCGGTGTCACCTGCGTTCTTTAACGCACTCATCCCGTCTGCAATAGTATTTAATCGTGTCATGGTGCAGTCACTCCTCAGTTCATCTTCTTAAAGCCCATCTTCTGTGCCCATTCACGGAAGCATTGCCGGCAGAACATGATATGGTACCGGCGGACAAGCCCCTGCTTGCGCCCGCACATCTTGCACTCGTTTGCGCCGCGACCGTAGATCTTCTTTCTTTCGCCACCCATCACCGCACCTCCACGGCATATTCTTTCCTGAGGTACGCAATTGCGTCCTCCTTTTTAACGCGCTGTTTTTCGGGAAGCTTCTTCTGCTGCATTTTGCGGCGGGCAATCCTGATGCCGTTTCTCTCGAGCACGACGTTAATATCCATCCCGAAGATCCCGATCTGAGGATCATAGGACATTCCGGGGAAATCCGTGTGCTCTTCGACACCGAATGAGAAGTTTCCGCTCTTATCAAACTGGCTCTCAAAGACCGTTTTGTTCACGATGGTTAAGGCGGTTTTGATAAAGTCTTCCGCCGGTTTTCCCCGGAGCGTGACCTTGCAGCCGATCGGTGCACCTTTCCTGATGGAGAACGCCGGCTGCGTCATCTTTGCAACGCTGCGGATCGGGGTCTGGTGAGTGATCGTCTTCATGATATTTTCGGCCTTGACAAGTTTTTCACCACTTTCGCCAACGCCCATATGAACCACAACCTTATCGATGTGGATATCGCGCATTGCGGTCACTGCTCAATCCCCCACTCGCTTTTGATACGGTCTCTTTTCCAATCATGTAGACATAGGGTGTGATAGTGTCGAACCGCTCCCGGGTTTTTTCGTCCTCAAGGATAATCTTGTTGGGGACGCTGCCAGAGGTCTTGATGATCTCGACGATCCGCGCTACTTTACCGGAATGTCGGCCCCCGATGATCGTCGCCATGTTGCCAGCGGCAAATGGGTAGTGTTCAAGGATCTTGAACCGGTCTTCGGGCTTGAGGGAGATGACGATGGAGTCGTTTGACTTGTAGGTGTTGTCAGCTATGACGTTTGCACCGTACCGGAGATTTAACTGGACTTTACCTCCGGTAATAGTCGTCTTGTTCTGGATCTTGGTGAGCCTTTTCTGGGCCGCATCTGCATCGATCTCAACGGTCTTGTGCCGGCCTTTGAGATCCCGGAGCATCCGGTAGTACTTGCCAACACGGGGAAGAGCGATCACGTCGAAAATGCCGATCCCCATCTTGGGATCCCGGCAGGGCCTTCCGTTGATGATGACGTCCTTCTGCTTGAGGATCTGCTTGACTTCCTTCATGGTGCGGGCAAGGCCCTGCTGATCCCTGAGCCAGACAGCAACAGGCATTGCATTTGCATTGTGTGGGCCGGGCGCCGTCTTTGCAACAAACTTCGTGGTCTTCTTGGTGATGTGCCACGAATCCGGCGCGTTGAGCCTTTTAAGATGATCTGACATTATTCCTTCTCCCCGAGTTTTTCGACGCGGCGCTTGTCATCGAGCTTGAGTTTGGTGATCTCCACTTTTGATGCATCAACAGGGCGCGGGACTTCGGTGCCGTCAACCTTGGTGGACGAGACACCATGGACGATGAGCTTCACATTGCGGGTGTCGATCCCATCGACGAGTCCCTCTTCCCCGGTGTGATCGCCGCGGGTGACCTTGACTGTATCACCCTTAATTACCCGAACCGTCTTTTTCGCATATGTTTCCCTGAGCGCTGCCGAGAGCGGCGCGCTGAGGAACTTGGACTTCATGTGCGAAGGTGCATCATATCGCGCTTTTCTCTGCTTGCGCGGTTGTGAACTTTCAATTCTGACCATACCCGAGCACCTCACACAATGATCGTCGCCATCGAGCCGAGCTCGGGGTACCGCTCTGCCACTTCACGGGCAACAGGTCCCTTGATCTCGGTCCCTTTTGGCTCGTTCTTCTCATCAACAACGACAACCGCGTTGTCATCGAAGGAGACACGGAGCCCGTTGGGGCGGCGCATCTCTTTTTTCTGGCGGATAACTACTGCCCGCACCAGCTTCTTGCGCATATCAGGTGTCCCCTTCTTCACGGTTACCGTCGCGATGTCGCCAAGTCCCATCTTGGGCTGGCGCCGGCGCACACCATGGTAGCCGAAGACAGAGACGATTTGCACGACGCGTGCCCCGGTATTATCGGCGCAGGTCAGCTTAGTTCCCGTCGCAAGCGCTCTTGGCGTCTTGGACTGCTTTGCCTTCATGGCTGTTGCACCTCGACGACGACATACGTAGTGCTCTTCGACAGCGGTCTGCACTCAGCGATCTTCACGAGATCTCCAACCTTTGCCTGAATGCAGGGCGGGTTGTGGGCATGAAGCTTCGAGATGCGCTTCTCGTACCGGTTATATTTCCGGACGTAGTGCAGGTAATCCCGGGCAACTACGACCGTACCCATCATTTTGTCGCTCACGACTTTACCGGTAATCACCTGGCCGCGTACCGGTAAAGTGCCGTGGAACGGACAATTAACATCCTTGCACTCCTGTTCGGGGGCCTGGACGTTCAATCCAATGTTTTGTGCCATTATGGTATCCTCTCTTGTTTATGCTCGCCTGAGCCTCTTTTCTGGAGCCAGTATTAGTACGGAACCATTAATCTCAACAAGGGTGTTGTCTGGAAGACAAAACCGGAACGTGGTCCCGGCTTTTGGGACCTTCTTTATTCCGGCGTGCGTCTTTATAGCAACGAGATTCCTTGTCTCATCGATGATGTTTCCGCTTACCCCGCGGTGAGACGGGTTTGCAGCTCCAGCTACCAGAACGTCAAGGCCGATCAGTTCATGCCTCGTAACGTTCTGGCAGGAGATCATACGCGGCTCCTGCGGTTCTTCTCGGTCATCAGGCGGGCTACGGTACCGCCGGAGTTCCCGGATATGCCCAGGGTTCTCAGTTGCGCCGCCGGCACTGACTTTTCCATAGTGCTGGACAAGTTCCATCCGGAGTTTGTCCATCTGTTCCTGAAGTTCGACATCGGTGAGCTGCCCGACGTCATGTGCCCGTAAGATTGCCATGTATTACACCTCTTCGTCGATATTCTCGTCAGGAAGGGCCGGTTCATCGTTATCAACATCACCGATAGCGGTGACCGTCGCTGTGGGCGCTGGATGCTTCTTTACCTGTTCGATGATCGCAAAGTGGTCGGGCATCTTTGCATCGGCCGGCACAATCTTTACCTGCACGCCAATCACGCCGAGTTTCTTGATGGCAATTGCATAGCCTTTCTCGACGATAGTGTTGCTCGGTTCACCGCAATGCTTGATGTAGCCTTCGGTGAACTTCTGGGTACGGGCACGTGCGCCAGTCAACTTGCCAGCAATGATAACCTCGCAGCCCAGTGCACCGGAATCCATGACCCGGCGCAGGATACTGGAGCCTGCTTTTCTGAAATACCAGCCACGTTCGAGCGCATTTGCCAGCCTCTCTGCCATGATTTGGGCGTTGAAGCTGGGGTTCTGAACCTGCTGAACCTCAATCTGCGGAGACTCAACGCCATAGTTCTGGGCAAGGTTCTGTGTCAGCTGGTGGACGAGCTTGCCGCCCTTGCCGATAACAATACCCGGCTTTTCTGCAAAGATGGTAACCTGTGTCCCAAGGGGCGTGCGGGCAATATCCATGCCGCCGAACCCTGCGCGCTTGAGCTCTTTTGTCAGGTATTTCTCAACACGGGCTTTACGGACACCTTCCGAAATAAATTTCCTTTCAACGGCCATGTTATGCCACTTCCCGAACCACAATCTCGATATTCACGGTTTCGCGGGCTTTAGGAGATGCACGTCCCATCAGCTCGCGGGAAAAATGCCTTTTGGGCGCGCCCGCGGTTTGCCGAGACATGGATAATCTCTAGATTTTCCGTGTCAAGCCCGGTATATTCCGCGTTCTTCTTGATCGATTCGAGAATCCTGATATAAGCCTTGGAGGCCTTGACCGGGTAGCGTCCTGCATCCCAGTTGCCGGGGAGGCCGCGCTTGTGCGCGACATTCCGGTTAAAATGCCGGAACGGGATGGCTTTCTTGAGCGCGACGACATCGGCAAGATAGCTGAGCGCGTCGTTGACGCGCTGATGCCGTATGAAATCCGCGATCTCGATCGAGTGCTTTGGAGAGACGGAAAGCTCGTTTGCTTTACCCCTGGCGATATTATCGCCTTCGATCTTCTTTGAATATGCAATGCGTGCCATTTCCATCACTTCAGCGGTACGTATTTACTGCCCCTTGTTGCACCGATACCGGCGGAACCATGGGTAACCCTCTTTCTGGTGAGTGCAAATTCACCGAGGTAGTGGAAAACTGCCTCCGGCTGGAACTCGACTTTCTGGAATTCCTTGCCGTTGTAAATCTCAATACTCTTTCCAATCATCTCGGGCATAACAATCATTTCACGTAGGTGGGTTCTGACCTTCTCATCCCCACCCCGGATCTTTGCAAGCAACGTCTCTTCGCCGCGGTTGAGCCCGCGGTTGAATTTGCGGCGTGCACGGGCTGGCATCAGGGGAATGAGTTCGCTTAATCCCATCGCCTTGAGCTCGTCAATCTTATACCCACGGTAGGTAAACTCTTCACGCCTTCTGGGCATTCTCTTTTGGGTCTTTTTTGGTGCTGCCATACCGTTCACTTCCTGCTCTTACCTGTCTGGCGTGCTGCCACATGTCCGACTGTCCTGCCGGGAGATGTACCCCGGGCAATGGTCTTGGGGCGACCCGTGTGTTGGTGGCCACCGCCGCCGAACGGATGATCAATGACGTTCATGGCAACACCACGGACACGCGGCCAGTTGGACGCGGTGTTCTTCATCTTATGGGATTTATTGCCGGCTTTTACAAACGGCTTTTCTACGCGTCCCCCACCGGCGACGATGCCAATGGTGGCACGGCAACGCGCGTTGAACCACTTGGTCTTGCCACTTGGCATCCTGACACCGACACGCTCGCCGATCTTGTCGACGACAACAGCCTGGACCCCGCTTGAACGAACGAACTTGCCGCCGTCATTGGGGCGTGATTCGATGTTGCAGATGAAGGCCCCGGTCGGGATGCTCTGGAGGGGGAGTGTGTTCCCGTTCTTGACTTCGACATCAACTCCCCAGGCAACGGTCTCGCCGATACCGATTCCTTCGGTTACCAGCATATAAACCTTGGAACCGTCCTCAAGCTGCACAAGGGCTATTGGGGCGTTTCTCGCTGGGTCGTGCTCGATATCGATGATCGCGCCGGTGATCTTCTTTGTGCTGTCTCCGATATGCTTCAACTCAGCCTTATACCGGTGGGATGGGGCGCGATAGGTCGGGCCTCCCCTGCCCCGGTTCTGTGTAGTAATTCGATGTCCCATGTTTCCCACCTACATAATGCCAAGCCGGCTCAGGATCTCCTCAGCGGCCTTTTCGTTCTCGAAACTCACAACGGCCTTCTTCTCGCCGTGCATGGACATAAGCGTGCAGACGTGCTTTACCTTCTGGTCAAATGCCTTCTCGATCCCGCGCTTGATGTCATGTTTGGTGGCCTTATTATCGACAATGAACTGGAGTTTGTTCTCGTTTTCCAGAAGCACCATGGCCTTTTCTGTGACAAACGGGTATTTTAAGATAGACATTTACCTTCCCTCCAGTCGTGTGACGGCACTTTCGGTCCAGACAGTCAGGCGACCTGCCTGCGTGCCCGGAGCGAGGTGCTCGACATTGAGCTGGTCGACAGTCACAACATCCACTCCAGCAAGATTGCGGGCAGCGCGGAACTCGGGGCCAGAGGTAACAATAAGCAGACTCTTCCTCTGCCTGTACCTGCGACCACGAAGCTTGCCCCTGCCTGCTCGAACCTTGCGGCTGTCTTTTGCACGCTCGACATCGCTGTATACGCCGAGGTTCGTCAGTGCGGAGATGACATCCTGCGTTCGTCCGAGGGTCTCGAACTTGTCCTCAAAGATCAGGGGAACATTTCCTTCAAACGTATGTCCCCGGCTGCTTATGAGATCAGCACGGATGCTTGCTGCAACAGCAGATCGGAATGCTTTCTGTTTTTCTTTTGTGTTGATCTCTTTTATCAGCACCTTTGCGGTAACCGGCGGATGTGCTTCTCGCCCGCCTTTTGCCTGCGGGACTTTAGCTGCACGGGAACCATTCTTGAGACGGGGGACATGCGATGCACCCCTGCCACTTCCCCACCCGACCGCGGAGGAACAGATACCGGCAAACGGGTACGAACCATGCGGCTGGCGCCGGGTGCTCTGGAGTGCCATCACTGCCTTCTTGATCAGGTCCGGGCGGTATTCCTCGGAAAACATGGCCGGGAGTTCGATATCCTTTGCCACGCCGCCTTCGATTGTCTTAACCTGTGCTTTCATCTCTTGATCACCCCTGTTTGCTCTGGACGCTCACAAACTGGATCGCGGGCGCGCGAATAACATGTTCTCCCTGACGAATTGCCGGGCGTATACGGATAAGACGCTTTGCCGGACCGGGGATGGACCCCTTGATAACGACATACGCGTTCCTGACAACGCCGTAGTTAAGGAAGCCTCCTGCCGGCGTGATCTCCGCACCGTTTTCACCGATCTTTAAAATGCGCTTGTTGAACTCGGTGCGCTGCTGGTAACCCATCTGGCCGCTCTGGGGAACTTCCCAGCGGACGTGGTGGGGATTCCAGGGTCCAAGAGTACCGACATGACGCTCTTTTCCGCCAACCGAGTGCTTTCTCTTGCGGAGCATGACTCCCCAGCGCTTGACCGGACCCTGTGTGCCCTTACCTATAGTGATGGCCGTGATATCAGCATACGCGCCGATCTCTATCACATTGTTGAGCCGGGCTTCGTTTCCGAGCAGCCCAAGAGCATACTCGTACTGCTTTGCAACATCCCCACCAGATATCTTGATCTCCATGAGATCGGGCACCTTCTTTGGTACACCGCTCATAGTTGCCGGTTGGGTGTATGCAAGCGCGTAGATCTCGGCCACCAGCCCTGCTGCCAGCGCATCTGCACATTTCTTCTTCGCAGCTGTACTGTCGTAATTCTTAGGCATGGTTACACGGCGGGAAAGCTGTTCATCCAACGGCTCTGCCCAGATCTCAGTCAATGCGTGTCGGCCGTAGGTATCCTGCGAATATGCCCGTATGGCAGCAACTTTCATGGTTGGGATTTCAATGATCGTAACCGGTACCATGATCTCTTTGCCCTCTGTCGGGCTGTCCTTGTGGTCATCGACCATAAGGACATGCGTCATCCCCACTTTGTAGCCGGCGAAGCCCAGCAGCGCGGGTGCGCCGGTGCGCTGTGGCCAAGACTTGTATTTGGGTATGGGGCTCTGTGCACGTTTTCGTGGGCTGAACGCCAGTGAGCCTCGGCGTGGTCTGTTTATTTTTGGCATGTGTCAATCATTCCTTTGCATTCGTGTTTTGGGTTATACTTGACACGAACTAGAGAGATGAATCCGAGACTGAAGTGTTATCACTTGCCTGTCCGGTAAGCCAACACGCGATCCGGTGTCACCGGCACGACGCATATGCCATCCGCATATCGCGGTGGTATGCCTTGCCTGTGAACCGGTCGGCCAGGAACCCGGAGAGCGGGAATGAAGATATTCTGCACTCCAGTTAGTTCCCGGTGTTTTTCTCGCGAAAGAAGACCCTGACATTGACGCATCCCCTGATATCAGTCAGGGGAACAGGCCGTTACGGAAACGTCCACCTGTACGTCACGGTCAGATCCAACTCTGTCAGCCCGTTGTGACGGATCACAACTCCTTCTCGGGACCCTCCTCGTAGACGAGGAGGTCACCAATCGGGAAATACCCACGGCAAAACCATTCCCGGTGTCGTCTCGGGCATGATTTCCGCCGGTGCCATATGTGTCTCACAGACAGGTACGGCAGGGATACTCCCATATCGGCTTCCGTAACTATTGATTAAAAGGGCATATATATTTATGCCAGTGTTCCGTGGCACGGTATTCCTTACGGTCCCTTAACATCCGGGTCGTTCAGGAATAACGAACGGCATAGCGCATTTATCCGAAATAGATCTCCCCTTCATCTGTGATATAGATCTGCACATCTTCACAGATGCACCGGGCCTTGTACGCTTGGGGTCGCGCTTCCCGGAGCCGGTTAATAAGGGATATCGTATCATATTTTACCTTGATCTTGGCTTTTTCAGCTTCGGCAAAGATCATACCCGGCACTTCGAACAGGTCTGTTCCTGAAGGAATGGTGCAAAGATGTGTAGCATCAAGGGTATACAAAAATTCAAGCGTCTCTTTTGCCCGCCGGATATTTTCCATCGCAGATTTTTCAATCGTACAGACATTCGCCTTGGACGTGCTGATGATGTCTGCGATCTGCTGCTGGGTCATTCCCTGTTTCCGGTACCGAAGTACCTCCATCTGCCTGTCGGTGAGAAGACCATCTTTCATACTATCCATTCCATTCCGGGAACTTAAACACTTTTCGTTAACATCGCGTCATCCGCAAAGATACACATGCTGCAGATTTTCAATATCCTCCGGAACATATTTTTTTACCGCATAAGTCACAGGTTCGGACGTAAACCATGAAAAGAACCGCGCATCCGGCGTGAAAATTGATTTCAAAATCTTTATAAGAACACTAGGTCATAATATCGTGTTATAAAACAAATAGAGGTGAATTTCAATGGTTGTTAAAGTAGGAGTTGCCAAGTTAGGCAATATTGCAAGTGGTGTAATGGCAGAGCTGCTTCTTGACGAGAGAGCAGACCGTGAAGACATGCAGACATTCATGGCGACCAGTGGTACAAAACTCGAGCCGGCAGATGTTGACCGTGTCGTTTCCAACCTGAAGGCATACAAACCGGACTTCTGTATTGTAGTCTCCCCCAACGGTGTTCTCCCCGGCCCGACCGGCGCCCGCGAACAGCTCGCTGCAGCAGGTATCCCGACGGTCATCATCACTGATGATGTAACCACGAAGAAGGAATGGGAAGGCGTCAAGGCTGACACCAAGTTCGGCTATATCATCATGAAGGCCGACTCCATGATCGGTGCACGCCGCGAATTCCTCGACCCCATCGAGATGGCCGACTACAACGGTAATCTCGTCAAAGTTCTGGCAATCACCGGTGCATTCCGCAAACTCCAAATCGCTCTCGACAAGGTCATCGACCAAGTCAAAGCCGGCAAAAAGGGCACTGAAATCGAGCTCCCGAAGATCATCATGACCACCGATAAGGCGGTCGACGGCGAGTTCACCAACCCCTTCGCGCTGGCAAAGGCACGCGCTGCCCACGAGATTGCCATTGCTGTTGCAGGCCAGAACGTCAAGGGCTGCTTCATGACCAAGGAATGGGAGAAATACATCCCAATCGTTGCAAGCGCTCACGAAATGATGAGAACCGCAGCAGTCCTCTGCGACGAGGCCCGCGAGCTTGAGAAAGCAGGCGACAGCATCCTGCGCCAGCCCCACAAGAAGGATGGCACGCTCGTCCGCAAGACCAAACTCGTTGCAAAATTCGAGTAAATTTTTTCACTTTTTTTTCTTTTTTTTTGCTACGTTTCGTACTCTTCGACGAGGTCACCGGCCTTCATTCCGGTAGTACCGCCCGAGATCTTCGGGCAGGGTCAGGATCACAGGTTCGTTATGGAGACGTTCCATGAATGCCGAATCGCTCGTTGACAGGGGGTTTGGGTTGATCCGGGAGATCAGAGAGCAGAATGCAGAGAAATCGTCTGTTTTTTCCCTGCTAAAGAAGATGGCCATATTGAATGCATATGTTCCCAGTTTCTGGTAGAGTGCAAGTATTTCAAGAATTCCTTCTGCAAGAGGTTCAATATAGTTTTCCAGCTCATCCAGCCGGCTGACCGGCAGGATCCCTCGCACCTCGCGTTCGCCGAGTGGTACCGCGTGGGCAGACCAGAGAATCTCATCACCAAAGAGATACCGGTCCGATGACCTTTCCTGCTCCCGCACGGCATCCCAGTACCGTCTTTTGGTCCCTCCAGAAAACTCTTTACTGGCTGCGAGGTACCGCTCCGCCAACCATGAGGGCCGCGGATCGGCAACTCCCTGCATATGGGGATGGATAATACTTGCCCCTGCGGAAGGCAGGTAATTCCAGTTGATGCTGGGATACCCGTTATACCGAAGGAGTGATTCGGTCTGTGCATGGAGAGCATCAGCAATTTGCTGCCGGGTAAAGGAAGACACTATATGATCTCTCGTGATCACCGTCACTGTGTGCCATGCAGCAAACGGGAACATGTTGGGAAACGTCACACTTTCCCCACGTACAATGCGGGATCCATCCGGAAAGGTCGGGGTAACGGAAAAGACATTTTCCGGGCAGAACGGACAGCCGGCAGATTCTCCGGAAAGGGAAAGAGGCTGATCGATGCGTCGCTTGAGCCTTTCGGGACTGATCCTACATCTTAGCCCGGTCAGGTTTTCTTCACGGTACTGTAATGTTCCCTGTCCGGTGGCAACGTCAGTTACGGTAAACATGTCCCTCTCCTGAATAGAGTGCTTCCGGGGACCACATAGACATTTGCACGCCACGTTCTATCGGGACGAGATACTATAAAACAACCGGTCTGACAGGGAACACCATCGAAAGGAAAAGGGGAAAAAAAAGATTTACTATCTGCCAACAGGCCCCATTTGGGGCTTGTTTCGGCGGGTATTTTGCGGCAGAATCGCGATCTGCTCAAACGATATACTTGCCGAGGAGGCGGATAGATGTAGTCATGTCGGGACCGAGTGGTGAACCAAAGATGATCTGGGTAACGCCGGCCTTTGTAAGGTCGTCGCACTTTGCCTTGACCATTTCAGGAGTACCTGCAATGGTGAACGCATCGATCTCCTTGTCTCCCACAAGCTCTCCAACCGTTTTGAAGTCGAACTTGCCGAGTGCTGCCTTGATCTTGGCGACATTGTTGAGGTCAAGACCGTGGCGGGTCAGGAGTTCCGGCGGAGAACCTGCTGCAATGAAGGCGGCGACGATCTTTGCTGCATTGCGTGCCTTCTTTTCACTCTTGTCAATGGACATGGCGGTATATGCACCGATGTCGAAGCTCTTCTTTCCGGCTGCATCACACGCCTTCTTGATGATCGGAATGGCAACCTGGAAGTCCTTGGGGTTGGATGCATTAATGAGGGCACCATCACCGACTTTTCCGGCGAGTTCAAGAACCTTGGGACCCTGTGCACCAACGTACACCGGAATACTCTTCTTGCCGGGGAGCGTGACACCAGTCAGCTTCGCACCGTCGTAATCAAAGAACTTCATGCCAGACTTTTTAATTTCTTCTCCGGCACAGAGCTTACGGATCTGCGTGATTGCTTCTTCGAGCCGGGCAACGGGTTTCTCGGGCTGGATTGCAATCTTCGGAAGGGTAGAAAGGTCACCGGGTCCGATACCCAGCACCGCACGTCCATCGGAGATTTCGTTGAGAGTGCACATAAACGAGGCCATTGCAGCCGGGGTGTCAGTAAACGAGTTCATGATGCCCGGGCCCATCTTCAGGGTGGTGGTCGCCTGTGCTACTGCCGCGAGGACTGCATAGCAGTGGCGGTTGTTATAGTGGTTGGTTATCCATGCATAGTCAATATCCTTGGATTCAGCAAGTCTGCAGAAGTTTACAACCTGCTTTACATTGACATTCCCGGGTACAAATTCAATTCCATATGTCAAGGCTTGTTCACCTCATGGAGTATTACCGTCCGCCCATTTAAATAAATTATCATTTAACGCTGGGCCCGGGGGATATGCGACACGGATTCGCGCCCGATACAGGACATTTCAGAATTATGGTCCGGAAATGGGGGACCAATCCGGGAAAAACGCAGGATGATGGCGATATTCAAACCGCGATTACGGCTTTGCCAGCCCAACTGCCGGGGAAGCCTAGCTCGTTATCAGCGGAGATCTGACCGGAAATCACCGGTACACATTTTTAAATGGTATATCCTATAAGATATTGAACTTCAGGAGAGAA
This sequence comes from uncultured Methanoregulaceae archaeon, assembly GCA_963737635.1. Taxonomy (GTDB): domain Archaea; phylum Halobacteriota; class Methanomicrobia; order Methanomicrobiales; family Methanospirillaceae; genus Methanoregula. Next base: position 1,253,625 of record CAVTTL010000001.1, on the reverse strand, counting down.
TAATTAATCAGTTGTTTAAAGGGTACCTATCCGGTTCCCTGAAGAGAGATCATGAGAGTACTTGCAATTGGCATGGGAGGCGCCGGCTGCCGGATAGCGGAGGCCCTTTATGCCAATGACAGGAAAAGCAGTAAGGTCACCTGTGTTCAGGCGCTCGCTGTCGATATTGATAGCGATGCACTGGCACAGCTGCGAGTGCTCCCCGAACGGGCTAAGATCGATTTTACCGAATTTGAACCAGATATTTCTCGCCAGGGGTCCGGCTCTTCCCGGCCCGTAACCATTGATACGGCAGGGATTATGTCACGCATCCAAAATATGGAGAGATGTGAAACCGACGCGATCCTGCTCTGTTTAGGTATGGGCGGCAGAATGACGGATGCGGTGCCGCAGCTTATATACGCTCTGAAGGCTTCAACGACCGAGCCGATATTTGGCCTGGTTACCTTGCCTGCCCTTTCTGAGGGAGAAAGGAGGTCGGCGAAAGCAGCAGACGATGTCGATAACATCACTCCCCTGCTCGACGGGACAATCCTGTTTGATAACGAGACCTGGTTAAAAAAGATCGCGGCCCGGCGTGATCAGCTGCTCGAAGATCTCTCTAAGGGGCCCGGACTCTTTGGACTGGGAAGGAACAAGCCAAAACCCTCTGCCCAGGAGATCACCTATAAACTCCTGAACCAGAGCATAATCCGGAGGATAAGCCTCATCCTGCGGGCCGGGGAGTTCCGGGCAGATGGAGGCATCGATCTCGCTGAAGTCGTGATGGATTCAAGCGAAGTGCTTAACACCATTAATGGGATGGGTTTTATCTCAATCGGGTATGCCGTGGAGCACCTGTCCCAGAGCCCACTCGCATTTCTCTCGCGATTACACACGCCAGATACTTCCGCGGAACAGAGGAAGAGTGCAGAACGGATTATCGATCTTGCAAAAAAAGCCATCTACCAGGAGGTCTCAATTCCCTGCGATATGACCAGCGCCGCAAAGGCGTTGATTCTCGTGGCTGGTCCTTCTCACGAGATATCGATGAAAGGGTTCATGACGGTCCGTAAATGGATCGACCGCAGTATAGCAGGTATGGAGATGAGATCCGGGGATTATCCGGTCACCAACTCGGAAAACGTGGCAATTATCGTGGTCTTGAGCGGACTTGAAAACATCCCTAGGATCACCGAGATCCGGGAGATCCGGGATCAGAGCCGGGGTGGTGTCCCTCGGGAATCCTTATCGTCACTCAATCTCCAGCCAGAGGGACAAATCCGAAACTCCGGTGAACCTGAGAATAAGGCGGCTCCAAGCGGAACAAAGCTCAGGGATGTTATGATCAATATCCCAGAGAAGAATCCCAAAAAGAGAAGTTCGCTCCATTCCTCTGATTATGAGGCCGACCAGTACCCGGATATTCTCCCGGCATCGATCCGGGCAACCCATTCCATGGAACCTGACGATTCGCGCAAGGATGTTGTGCGGCCACGCATTCTCGAAGAAACGAGGAGTTCGGCGACAAAGATCCATTCCCGTCCTGAGGAACACAAATTCCTCGGCAGACAGGTTATCTCACAAAGAGAGCCGCTGATCGCGTCTCCGGAAAAGCGTGAGGAGGATGTCTATCCCCGGCAAACGAAAGAGCAGAGTATCGTGCCGTCCGGACAGGAAATACGGCGACCGGCGAGGAGATCGCTCGAATCGGGCTATGAAGGAAACCTTCCACTGAAACACGTCTATGTAAAAGAAAGAAACCCGGATCACCTGGCAATTGAGCGGGATCTGCAGGAACGCAAGGAAATCATAAAATCCGCGATTTCTTACGACAGGAATACTCAGGCATTCCCGGTGCAGTCCCGGATCGCCAAACAGCCGGAAACAAAAACTATTATTGCAAGAGTTACTTCAAGGACACCAGTTCAGAGGCCGACCTCTCCTTCCGAACCGGCGCCAGCAAAGACCGAGAAAACAATTATCCGGCAAAGGAAAAAAGAGACAGGGACCGGTAGGGAATTTGTGTACCAGGAGTCCGCCACTCCTAAAGGCCCTTCGCGCCAGGAAGAACTTGAACCTGCCATAGAACTGAAAAGATCCTCAATAACCCCGTCTCAAGAAGAGGTGAAACTCGGTATCAGGAATCGTCTCCAGCCGGCACGTGATGATATATTCCTGGGAAAATCTGTCTCGCTTAAAGAGCCCCTGCGGGTAAAAGACGGGGCACTTCTTCATACGGAGATCAGAACAAAAAAAGCCAAGACCGACTCAGAAGAAGAGGACGCTTCCGAAGAGCAGAGGAATGTCTCCCCGCTTTCTAAGAAGAGAAGCGGAAAAATGTCGATACAGGACGATGAATAGTTCTAAATCAGCGATTGCTCTCTGCCACTTTTGAGAAGGGAATGTTCCCGGCTCCGATCTCAGTCCGGATAGAAATGCCCTGTTCAACACAGTTTCCGATATGGTTGAGCCCGCTGTACGCGACAATTGAGAGACGATAGGGATTGTCCGGTAGGTTGAATACCTGGTTACCCATCGTAACCGGATAGACAAAACCACAATCGTTCATCTTCCGGATCGTTTCTTCCACCTCACTGCGTGCAGAATCGGGGACTTCGCGGACGTTTGCAAGAGCGATACCGGTCTTGGTTCTGGCAAAGTCGTGGATCGAGGTCAGGCCCGATGAGATGAAAAGTTCGAGAGGATCGATAGTCGTTCCACGGTATCCTATCAGGTCGTGGAATCGCCGGGGTATGTTATTCTCGATCTCCAGCCTCCCACCATACGCCATCCTCACGGGAATACCATTCCTCTGGAAAACGCCGTCCATGGTGATACTACACAGGGTGACTACTCCGACACAATTCTGAGGCACCCGGGGATCCTGATCGAGAATTCTGTAAGCGTTAAAGAACCCGCACCCGGCCCGGATAACTTCATCAAATGCCGGGAGTGCACGGTCGAGATCTTCCTTACGGATAAAGGAAAGATTGTACGCCACATCTCCCGTCCCGGTTACGGGATCAAACGTACTCCGGTACGCAAGGCGTTCAAGTTTGGAGATAATAAATCCGATCCGGTCATCAACAAGGGCATTATCAGTCTCGAGGACACCGGCGGGTGTCAGGATCCGGCCCTGATTCCCTATCTTCTCGGTAAAACCCATCGAGTCCAAGTAACTGAGATAATACTGAACTGCCCGGTCGCTCAGAACAAAACCGCGTTCTGCCATCAGTTCCGAAAGCCGCTTCGCACCGACTGGATCACGGTGCTCCTTTAAGATGCGCAGGATCTCGATATACTTTCGTTCCGTACGTATCATGACTCTTTTGCCCCTACCGCCCCGGTGCTGTCCTGATATCTCCCGTTATATCGTTCATTTCCGTTCTTTACTTCGTGCAGGATCATTTGTACTAGACGTTCAGACCGGTGGAGCTCGATATCATGTGGTCCCATATTTGTCAGGCAGAGAGTCAGCTGGCCCCGGAATCCCGGGTCAATAAAACCCGCACCCATTAATACCCCTCTCCGGCCAAACGAAGACCGGCAGCGAAGTGTGCCGGCAACATCCGGGGGAGCTCGACCCATTCCATACTCGGTACGAGCGTACACATGCCCCGGGCAAGAAGGCCATCTTCGGCAGCACGAAGATCATAGGATGCTGGCTGCTGACATTCCGGTGCATAGGGATCGATTTTTAACGTTTCCTGTGCTTTTTTGCTGCAAAGCCGGCGGGTAATCTCCTGGGCAGACAGTATCATTCAGTACTCTATCGGTAGAGAATGCTTAATATCTTTTGATGGAAATAGGTTGGGAAGGATCCATGGGGTAGAGGACATCCTCTTGGGCTTCGAACCCAAGGACGCGGGTTCGATTCCCGCTGGGTCCGTTTTTGGTAGAACCGGTTACCGTGTCCGGGGAAATATCCTATTTCGGGACGCGTGCATTGTTGTACCGGTGACCCATGCTCTTTTCTAGAAAAAAATAAGATTTGTATCGCGTATCCGTCAGATTTCGTTTCGCTTTACTACATGATGCCGGTTCCTGCGCCCTGCCAGCCGGATGACTGCATATATGAAGAGCACGATCAGGATACCGACTCCGACAAGAGTCACAAATCCCCAGTCTGTATTCTTTTGAAGTGTGATGGTAAGAGGACTCGTGGTATTCCCGACAGGAACTTCCTGCTGGACCATCTGGGGCAGGTATCCATCCTGGGTCACCGTGATATTATAGGATGTGTTATAGGTGAGTTGAGTGTCCAGCTCGCCATGAGGATCGGTGGTTCCTGCAACAGCACCGTTTAGAAGAACGGTGGCTCCGGCAATGTTTTTCTGATCGGAATCCTGAACAAAGAGGGTCTGTTCCACCGAAGCCAGTGAGAGAACCAGCGGGAATTCACTGGACTCATTAACGATATCGATCTGCTCGCTTACCGGTGTGTAACCGGTCTTGCTCACCACGATGGCATAGTCGCCGGGAATGAGGTTCTGGAGCATAGCACGGCCATATTGCGTTGTGGTAGCCACGACCGTGCCGTTAAGAGAGACATCGGCACCACTGATGGGCTGGTTCTGCTGATCGAACACTAAAATAGAGCCGCTGACCGGAACCGGAGTGAGGCTAATAGAGTCCACTGCTTCATTTGTACTGATAGTGAGCACCTGATTTTCTGTTTGGTACCCCGTCTTGGTTATCTGAATTGTAACCGGAGTGTTCCGGGTTATAGGCGCAATCAGGATACCGCGTGAATCGGTCATTCCCAAGAGCACCGAATTAACGCTGATGCTTGCACCGGCTACCGGAGCAAAGCTGTTCTGATCCTTGACAACAAAAGAATACTGGTTTTCAGACAACAGCCAGTACTGAACATTCTGGTTTTCTGCGGCGATCTCAATCGTCGCGCTTCGGGGCTGGTAGTTTGCTGCCGTGATATTGAGGGTATAATAGGTATAGGCGGTTACACCGAATGTTGCAGAACCCGTTGTATCTGAAGTAGCGTCCTGGGTGGAGTTTTCAGATGTTAAAAATAAGTTCGCCCCGGATACCGGTTCGAGCGTATTGGAATCAAAGAGAGAGACATTCAGGTACAGGGTTTTGCGGGTCAATGTTACTGAAAGGTTTGTGACATTTCCACCCACGGTTCCCGTCCAGTCATTATAACCATCCATGGTAATAATGAGGTCGAGATCTCCTTGGCCCGACTGGAGCAGGAACTGACCAGCGTTGTTAGTCAGACCGACATTGGTCCCGTCTAGGTAAACCGTGGCGTGGGAAATGGTTGTGTTGTCTAGACTGTCCTGCACCGTGATCAGCAGGTTCGTCGCCTGTACTGCGCTGCAGAAAGCGAGAACGCAGAGCAGCGCAAAAAGGAAACGAAAACGAGATGGATACATAGTAAATTATCCTCTCCTGCTCGTATTTTATCCCATCGGTTCTTGATATCTCCTCATCATCAGAGTTCAGACAGGGAAGGTACCCGGTCCAGGAGCATTCCTTCTACTATCACCGGTACGAGATGGCGCCCCTCTTCAACTGCCTTCTGGAGCCGCCACTCCCTGTCGGCGTAGATCGTAAAAAGAGGTTCACCTGCCTTGATAAGTTTTCCTTTTTTTGCGTGAAGCAGGATGCCGGCCCCCCGGTCATGAGGAGCCCCTGCAATCCGCGCAAGGGTGATCAGGGACACGTTGTTCATCTCAATGATATAGCCGGATGCTGGTGCATTAACCACAAACTGGTGTTCGCCGGGCATGATATCCTCCGATCTGACCTTCGGATTGCCCCCTTGGATCTCGATGATCTGCCTGAATTTCTCGAGCGCTTTTCCCTTTGAAAGGATTTCCTGTGCCATCTGAGCACCGGTCCCCCGGGCTGCTTTGCCGGACATCTCAAGGGCGATCCCGGCGAGCGATACGCTCTTCTGGATAAACGAGTTGGGCTCGGTTGCACCTTCGAGCACACGGAGAGCTTCTTTGACTTCAAGATTGGGACCGATACTATGGCCGACCGGAATATCACCGTAGGTCAGGGCACATTCAACTTTCATGCCGAGGCGTTCGCCGAGTTCGATGAACTCGCGAGCGAGTTTCCTGCCATCCTGCACTGTTGGTACCTTGGTGTGGTTGCCCACCGGGATATCAATGACCACCAGGTTTGCACCAACAGCAAACTTTTTAGCCATAACACTTGCAAGCATCTGGCCACGGGCGTCGATTTTGAACGGGTATTCCTGGAGGATGATACGGTCATCTGCCGGAGCGATATTGGTGGCACCGCCCCAGACAATAGTTCCTCCAACGTTCTCGGTCATCTCCTGAACTTCGTGTGCGGAGAATTCAACATTGGCAAGGACTTCCATGAGATCAGCAGTTCCCCCGGCACCGGTGATGGCACGCGAACTGGTCTTGGGGATTTTGAGGCCGCTTGCGGCAATAATGGGAACTACCAGAAGGGAGATCTTGTTACCCGGAACTCCTCCGATGGAGTGCTTGTCGACTATGGGGCGCGATGCAAATTTTATCTGTTCTCCCGTCTCGACCATGGCCCGGGTGAGATGTTCCACTTCATCCATGTCGAGGGGATTGATATACGATGCGGTTATGAATGCAGTAAGTTCGGCAGGGGAGATGTCATCATTGACCACGTCTTTTATAATCGTCAGGGTCTCGTCTTTTGAAAGGCGCCCCCCATCCATCTTCTTTTTGATAAAATCGAGCGAGGCAGGCCGGTCAGCCTCCCGTATTTCAGCACTCTCACCGTTGGCAAGGTTCAGCCGCTGGTTCGTACTCCGGAAAACGCCGACACTTCCCTGCCCTTCAAGAGTGGAAGTCGTAGCCACAACAGCGGTGACGGCAACCCCATTTTTCGGGCTGATGATCTGTACCCGATCGCCATCCAGTACACCGATACTTCGTGCATCGAGACGGTTGAGCAGTATTCCGCGTCTGAGCTGCGATATCCAGAATTTTTACGGTAAGTTTCATACAGAATCGCCACGCACCAGGAATTCCCTCATCGGGAGAATATGCCCCTGTTACTGGAAGATAGGACGGTTCATCATAAAAAATCGTCCCGGGACCCATACCGGGATCGAAAAATCTTATTCTCTTTTACGTTGGGGGACGCTCTTGGAGAAAACCCGGACAATGCGACAAGCAATGCGTTAAAACACGCATTCGAAAAAGAGCGAGAACTAACGTAGAGATTTCCATGAAATGCGGTTGACATTACCGGTACATACCGCCGGTGAATGCGGATATTTGACTGAATTGGAACTTCTGGTTGAACCAGACAAAAAAAGAAAAAATTTAGATGTTAGTTCAGTGCCTGCGCACGACGAGGAACGCAACTGCACCGAGACCAATCACTGCAACGAGTGCACCAAACCCGGGCTGTGTCGGGGTCTTGGTGGGTGCTACAGTGGTTGCCATCTGGGTTGGAACCATGGTCGGAGCGGCCGTGGTCATGACTGTTGCAACGGAGGTCGGGGCTACCGTGGTGGTGCCTGGCTCAAGAACGTTGAACAGTGCAGTACCCGTTGCCTGACTTGAGATGGGGAGACCAACGGAAGATGCTGTTACGAGGTACTCGTCCGGTTTGAATGTCGAAGCATCGACATCGAACGAGACCGCGTTCAGTCCGTTAGTGCCCTGGGTAACTGCCACAGTGCCGGATGCGCCGCTGAACTCTCCGCTCTGGGTCTTATCAGTCGGCTGGAATGATGATGAATAGATCGTGAAGAGGACGTTGTCACCTACAGCGAGGTTCGTCTCGCCGGTGATGGTGAACTTGTCACCAACAGACCTGTCACCAATCGGGTCGATGGTGATGGTCGGCGTCTCTACCAGGAACTGGAGCTTGGTGTAGGTATCATCGACATTCGGACTGTTGATAGCCTGTACCAGTGCCTCTGCAGCGTTGGATCCCTGCAGGGCGCCGCTACCAGTAAGTGAGAAGTCAACGGTACCATTGAAACCAACAAGATTATTTGCCGAACTCGGGAAGTAACCCGGATTGTTCGGGCTGTCGGTGTAGACGATCGAGGTCTGACCTGCACTTGACTGGCCAGAGATGGTGTTCTGCGGTGGCGGAACTGCCTGAACATCGAACACACCGTTCTCCATGGGGTGCTGGACAACGACGAAGTACTGGCCGGTAGCCAAGCCTGCGGTGGTTGCTCCTTCAACTTCATACGAGAACGACGAATCGCTGTTCACGGACTGGGATCCTACGTAAGCGAAGTTCTTACCGAGGATCCAGATCTGGACTCCCTTTGAGGGCTGGCCCTGTGCGGTACCGGTAATGTAGATCGGGTCACCCTGGGCAACGGTGGACTGTGATGCAGTCGCGCTGACGAACGGTGCCTTAAGGATGATCGAGACCGTGCCGTATGCCACATTAGCTAAGTTATTCGCATCGTTGGGTTCGCTGACAGCATAGACAGTATAGGTACCTGCGTCGAGAGCGACGTTACTGGTACCCCACTCCCATGACCAGGTGTTGTCACCGAGGACGTTAACCTGCTGGAACGTGCCTGGATTGTTGTTGGTAACTGGATACTGTGCTGGAGCGTTCATCCCGATTTGGGCACCATTGGTGGCCAGGTTGGGACCAACGATGAACAGGTAGGTGGTCTGGGATTCGGTGTTGGTACCGGAGAACTGTACCTCTTCGCCGAGGTAGTAGCTCTGTGAGCCGGCGGCAACGATAGTGACTGCACCCTTCTGGACCTGCACGTTAACCTCATCATACTTGTAGTTGTGGTTCGCGGAGGTTCCGAAGTCCTGCTCGACACGGATGGTGTACTGCTGAGCCTTTGTCCAGTTGGTCGTCGACCACTGAACCGTTCTCGTACCGGTCTGGTCGAGAGACACGTTGGCGTATTCAAACGTACCGTTGCCGATTGCAGTTGCGTCGACACCGGAGGCCGTTGCTGGGTTTTGGAATGATCCAATATCATTGCCGTGGGCAACGTCGTTCCAGATAGAGACACCGTACTGGGTTACGTAGGCACCGTTGTCGGCGACCGGGTTGTACGGGTTGTTAGCCGCGGGAATGCTGGTCGTGTTGATCGGGTCAAATACGACGTTTGCCTGGTTCGCGGTGATGTACGGCGGCTGGTTGTCGTAGTTACCATTCATGGTGCTGGTTCCCTTGATCCACAGGTGGTAGATACCATAGGGCTTGCCCGTGATCGTAACTGAGAACGCCTTGCTGCGGACAACGGAGTTGACGTTGGCCGAGATCGCGACCGTGTTGGACGATAGGGTAACTGTTGCGGGCTGGCTTACCGTCTTACCGGTATAGGTTGCGCCACCGTTCAGGTAGTTATCGTACATCCCGTTAAGTCTGGACTGGGCGACAACAGTGTACACACCAGCTGGGTAGGCCAGCTGACCGCTTGAATCGGTTGCGGCGGAATTCCATACATAGTTGATGTTAAAGCCCGCGCCGGAGGTAACTGGAACTGCTCCGCCAACTGTACCCCAGAACCACAGTGCTGAGCTCACATTCTGCGAGGTAATGCTCGCGGTATTTGAATCTCCATTTGCTAAGGTGGTGTTAAACAGCGAAGTATACGTGTTTCCGGTAGAACCGTGTACCTTGATATCTATGTTACCGATTTGGGCGGCGCCAGGAATAACATCCTGACTACGCTTGGTCGGGTCGAGTGCACTCTGCAGGTTCGTGTTGATACGGAAGGTAAGGTTGTCACCCTGGATAGCAGTGCCGCCGGTTACGGCGGTTGCGGTGGTTTCATCCCATACATCAACACTGACGCTCGGATCCTGGACGTTGAAGACTGCACCAGTAACGGTGTCGCCTACGCTAGTAGAAGTAACGCCGTACCAAGGTCCAGTATAGGCGCCAAAAGAAGCCGAGGAGATATAGTACGAACTGTTGGTGATGGAACTCAACGGAATAGAGACCGTCGGTGCCGTAGTAGCCTACGATTGCGGCCGGTGACCACCAGCCAATGGCGGTATCACCATGGGTGTATATCGGACCCGTGGCATTGGTAACATTCAGTTGCTGTTCTCCAATATACACTACTGCGCCCTGATTGATCGTGTTGTTGATATCGTAGTAAGTTGCCGATACTGGCAATACTGCGACAAGCACCAACGCGACGAGTGCAATAAGTGCAATCGTTAATCGCTTAGTCATGCATTTTCCTCCAAAGTTATTACATCATACATTTCAAGCCGGAGAACCGTTTCGACATTTGCCGAATAACGATTCTGCGAGCCCCATACTCCGTTTAAACGGAATATGGAGGAATATTTGTAAAAGAGCTAATATATCCTTTGTGGTTGGGTTTGCTTCCCATTTCAGGGCCTGAAATACCCTCTTTTTCAATTTCACCTGATTTAATGAGTTTTTGTGGCATCCTTTCAGCATAGGGAGGTGCCAGCCTGAGGCATCTGATTTCTTTATAGGTTCGGCCGGATTCGCGCACGAGCCTGTACGAGTTATATCTGCTTTCGATAAGTGTATGCGATATCGGGAAGTATATAGTACACTACTATAAGATCGAGGATCGAATGCTGCCTATACAATGTACGTACTCAGCGTACTCGTAAATGAGATAATGTCAGGTCCCGGTATCCTATTGAGACGGCGATTACAATCCGGGAAGAATTCTTCCCGCATGGTGGCCGCATCTGGAAAGAGGGGGAAATCCATGATCGTACGGCCTCTTATTAACACATATATGATACCGGCGCCAACCCATGTGTCATGAGAGTCATCAGGGCCCCTTCGATCGGGCGGGCACACGAACTGGTCGTAAAGATGATCCTAGAAAAGGGCCGGGTTCTCCAGACCGAAGATGATGAAGCTACCGTCGAATTTGAAGAGGTCGCCCTCCAAGTCGATACCCCGCTCGCCGGGCCGATGGTGAGCTCCCATTCCCGGTTCCAGCAGAAGTTTGTCGAACAGTATGCGAGTGATCTCCTGCATGGATCACATGCTTCCTTTGAATACGATTATCACGGCAGGCTCTTTGACTGGGGTGAACGGCTTTCTGTTGACAGGATTCCGGTTCACATTGATCAGATCGAGTACATAGCAAACAAGCTCCTGCAATCTCCCGAGACCCGGCGGGCGATTGCTATCACCTGGAACCCGGTGATTGATGAAAAACTTGATGATTGTCCCTGCCTCCAGCTCGTGCAGTGTGTGCTCCGCGACAGGAAACTGGCAATGAGGGTGATCTTCCGGAGTAATGATATGCTCACCGCAGCCGGGGCAAACATGTATGCGCTTGTCCAGCTCCAGAAGTCCATAGCGGATCGGCTCGGCGTACCGTGCGGCACCTATACCCATATTTCACTTGTCCCGCACATTTATTATGTCAGGGATATGCACGACATCGAACCGTTCTGCGGGAAGGGCGAATATATCCAGCCAATACAGGAAGTCTGCCAAGCCTGCGGGCGTTGCGACCGTTCAAAAAAAGCCTGATGCACCAGTCCGCCAATCCATAAAAGCCGTCACTTTAATTAGGCTCCAGCCTCAAAAAGAATGAGGCAATATAGCCCGGTAGTGTAGCGGTCAATCATGCGAGACTCTGGATCTCGCGACAGCAGTTCGAATCTGCTCCGGGCTACTCTTTTGGTGCGTTATTTTCAAAACTCCGCATGACTTGGTCCTGCAGGTGGAGATTTTACAACAATTCCAACCTTTGCCCGGAATGCCGGAACCAGAAGATCTTACCCTACGCGATAAGTGCTGAAAGAAGACAGCCGATAAAGATTGCGCCAAAAGTCCCCGCACCGCCGATACTGATCTTCGGCACTTCAAGGTCGCCTATATGGGAAAGGTGTGCAATGTTTGCGCCGAGCAGGGTACCGATGGTCACGCTGACAAATGCGATAACCCCGGCTGAAAGACCGAGGCCGCCGGCAAGAATGACGCCGCAGAGAAGTGCCGTGAGGCCTGGAATAAAGAGCGGTGTCCGTATCCCCACGCCAACCATTGCCCGGGTCGTCACATACGCCATTGCAGCGACCACCAAAATACCGGCGAGAACCCTCAGGTACAGCGTCTCCCCGCTCATCACCTGCGACGCACGGTTCAGAAGATAAAATGACAGGGCAAGGGGAATAATCGCTCCACCCAGATTAACCGCAATGGTGGTCTCCCAGAGACCCCCGCTTTCACATCGTGTAAATGCATCGGGAAACTGCCCCGTATCGCTGTGGGGTACCCGTATCGTCTCCCGCCGGACTTTCCAGACCGGGAGGTCCACAAAACTGCACAGCAGGATCAGGATGACAAGGGCAGTCGCCGTGAGCCACGAGAGCCCGACAAGACTGGTAATGGCTTTCCCGGCAAGACCGAGAAACAGCAGCGGTATGACGATGACGATAAGCCCGATCACCGCAATCAGCGCGATAAGAGTCAGAGGGCCTGCAGAATAAACACGGATATTATCTGGCATGGTAATTTCCTTACACCGGGTGCTCGAGAGTACACACGATTGCAGCGTGATCCTGATGGTACGGTGCGAGCCATGTACTCTCACGTACTGTGATGCCAGCAGACATGAGGATATCGAGCGTATCCTGGAAGACCACTGCCGGTTCTTTCCTTATATCCACACTCCGGGTCTTGAGCATAAGGATAAGCTGGCCACCGGTTTTAAGAAATACGCAGTTCCTGATGGCGATTGCTGCCTGGTCAGGCTGGGCCACATCCTGGTAGAGGAGATCCACCGTTTCCACAAGCGGTGCATAGTGCTCCGGGCACGACGCGTCTGCCATAATGGGTATAACGTTTTTACGCCGACGTGCCACTTCAAGCAGGTCCTGCATCGGCCGCGGGGCAAATTCCACGGAATACACCACCTCCACATAATCGGCAACATGCGATACAGTGGTTCCGTTAGCCGCGCCGAGGTAGAGTACTTTCATCTCCGCGTTGAGATCGATGCCGGTGCCTACGAGATAGAGGGCAGCAAGCTTGCTCCGGTATGGGTCCCAGACCCGGTACCCGTCAAGCATCCGTTCATTATAGACCCCTCCTTCACCCTTCGAGACCAGGACATCGCCTCTATAGATCACGACCGATCATCTCCCTTCAGTGTTCCAGCCACATCGATACGTGTCTGGGCATCGTCAAGGAAGGCCGGGACCGCACAGCCCCGGTAAAAATCCAGCCGGGCGGCAATCGCCAGTTTTCCTGCAAGAACCCGGGCGACTTTTCCTCTCACCTCGCGGGGAGCGTTATGTACCCGCCGGTGCTGGAAAATGATCCCGTGCTTGGGTGATGGTGCCTGGGTCCGGATATGCATGAAAAGTGCGGTCCGGGCCCCAAGCACCTGGATCGGTACTCGCGGGCATACGGGAAAGTTCCTTTAAGCCTCCTGCGTGAGAGAGGAGCCGGGCGGCAACAAGCCCGCCGATGAGCGTACTCGTGTTTGGCATCACTTCGCATGCCCGGGCTGATACCTCTTTTGCAAGTGCGGTCCTTGTTTCGGCAAGGCCGGTGATTCCTGCGGCGACTTTTCCAAGTGCTCCTCCCCGGTTCCGCTCACTGATTGATTTGACCAGCATATGCGCCGGTGTCCTGCGGTACTTGCGGGAGAACGAAGGGTGCCGGATCTGGTACCAGTCAGCCACCCGTTCTGAGAGAACGTTGATCACTGTATCCATTTCGTCAAGCGTCCTGACCATCTGGAGCAGTTCCACGTCTTTTGCCGCATACTGTTCCCTGACCGCCTGCTCCGATCCCGCGATACACACTTTCTGGAGCAGAGATAGGTACTCCCCGCGGTCGCGGCAGACCCCGCAGGTAACTGCCTGGCGCCAGTCTGGCAGAACAACGATGTCCATGCTGGTACGGATCTCCCGGACCCTATGGGCGTATGCGGCGGCATCACCGATAAAAGGGGTGCACGTTCCATCCTCCACATCCCCAAACCAGCAGGACTGCATGATACAGATTAAGGGCGCCCGGCTAAAAAAAAGAATGGCTCACGGAAAACTGAGTGTGGCTGCATGCAGTGCTAAATTGACCCTAATCCGCATTCAGGGAATTATCCGGAAACGATCGAAATAAGGAGCGTACATCAACCAGAATACATACCCTCTTATTATTCCGGGGTGATGATTTCTTAATGAAGATCGCAGTCACCCGTCTCGCAGGAAAGGAAGAACGGGATAAAGCCCGGTGCGCAGCGTTCGGGCATGCGTGCTACAGCGTCCACCCGCTTCGCTCTGAGATTCACCATGAGGTCGTGTCGGCATTTGCGGAGGCTGTTGGCCGCGGTGAATTCGACTGCCTTTTTTTTACCAGTGCCCTCCCGGCGAAAATCATCGCCCCTCTTCTCAAAAACCCCCCTCGGGTCATCGCGATTGGGCCCGAAACAGCACGGGAGCTTGAACGGTGCGGGATTGCCAGCGAGACCCTTCCCAGCTTCTATTCCCGCGACTTTGTCCCGTACCTGGGGGACTGGATTCAAGGAAAGACCATCGGTCTCCCCAGGGCTGATGTCCCAAACGCTCCTCTTATTGACGCGATTTCGCATGCAGGAGGTGCCGCCCGGGAGTTCCGGTGTTACCGGCTTGTACCCACGAACGAACCGCTGGATCTTGGCGGGGCAGAGGCTCTCCTTTTTACCAGCGCGATGTCCTATGCAAAGGCAATCTGGACTCCGCGCCCGGATCTGCTGGTGATGGCAATCGGGGAGATTACTGCAGGTGCGATGATGCGCATGGGAGCCTTCCCGGCGATTGTGGGGGACGGTTCTCTTGAAGGAACACTTGCAGCGTTAAACGAATACCGGGATCGGATACGGGTAGTACGATGAACTCAGCACAAGAATGTCAGGATCTGGAACCTGCCCCTGCTAATCTCCCCCGGTTTGGGGTTGGAATCATCGTGATCGATAAGCCCCGGGGACCCTCGAGTCACCAGGTAGCGGCGTGGGTGGGAAATATACTCGGCTGCAAGGTGGGCCATGCAGGAACACTTGACCCCCAGGTTTCAGGCATTCTCCTGGTTATGCTCGGGAATGCTGTGCGCCTCGCCCCGCTACTCTTAAAACACGATAAAGAGTATGTGTGCCTGATGCGATTGCACAAGGTGGTCGACAGGCAGCAAATTGATGCGGTGGCAGCGGAATTTACGGGCCGGATCTACCAGCGCCCGCCCCGGAGAAGCGCAGTAAAACGCCTGCTTCGTATTCGGACCATCCAGCAACTGGATATCCTAGGCGTCGATGGAAAACTGGTACTTATGAAAGTCAGGTGTGATGCCGGCACCTACATCCGCTCCCTCTGCCACCACATGGGCCTGGCGCTTGGAACCGGAGCGCACATGCAGGAACTCCGGCGTACCCGGTCGGGTGCTTTTGATGAGAGGACAATGCATACGCTTCACGATCTTCAAGATGCATGTTGTGCTGCGGCAGCCGGGAACCGGGCCGCACTTGACGCGATGATCGTTTCGGTGGATGCGGCTGTACCCGATATCCCGACTGTTGTCGTGCGGGATACCGCGATCGACGCCCTCTGCCACGGCGCGGTGCTGGCAGGGGTCGGTGTTGTCAGCTGTGGTGAATTCAGGAAAGATCAGATTGTTGCCGTTCTCTCAGGGAAACGGGAATTTATCGGTCTTGGAAAAGCGCTCGCTCCTTCAGCCTCATGGAAACCCGGAACACCCGGCCTGTTCATCGCTATGACCGCGGTTTTTCTTGCCCCGGGTACGTACCCGAAAGGCTGGAAAAAAGGCTGCGCACCGAAACACGCCTCATGAAAGGATAGCATTAAAAAAATGCCCGGCAAATACATGGGATACACTTTTTGCTGAGGTAGTCTAGCGGTAGGGCGCAGGCCTGGAAAGCCTGTGGTGCGAAAGTGCCTCGGGGGTTCAATTCCCCCCCTCAGCGTTATCATTTTCCTGAGACGTTTTTGTACTATAAGCCAAAACACCCGGCACGGGATCACTTCCCGGAACAGGAAGGTTATGGATCTACCGGTTCGTCAGGCTGTCCCGGGCAAAGGCAACATATTCAGGGACGATCTCAAAACCAAGGAAATGCCGGCCTTCCTGCTGTGCGACTACTGCAACGGTACCCGAGCCAAGGAAAGGATCGAAGATCAGATCCCCGGAATTGCTCGAATACCGGATAATCTTCTGTACCAGTTCCTGCGGAAGTTTCGTCGGCGTCTTTTTCTTTCCTTTCCAGTATTTGCGGTTGATCACCCAGACATCCTCTGGATAGTGGTCAATTTTGTTGAACGTATAGTTTTTTGGGTCTTTTACGACGTAGAGGATGTGATAATGGCTGGTGACGTACCGGTTCTTAGTAAAAACCCCGAATTGGTACTTCCAGATCAGGTGGTTTATAGTCGTGAGCCCTGCCGCATCGATAGCTTCAAGAATGTCACGGAGCCGGTTCCAGCCGGAGAAAACATACATGCTTCCGGAGGGTGATAGCACCCGGGCTGCCTCGGCGATCCACTGCTGCGTGAAGTCCCGGTACTCTTCCGGAGGGACCTCCCGGTAGCCTCCGATAACGTTGCTGCTGGTCCGGTTATAATTGAGCCGCTGTGCTTTAAAATTGATAGCGAAGGGGGGATCGGTGACGATGAGGTCGATTGTCTTCTCCGGGAGCTGTTCCATGAGCGCAAGCGCGTCCCCTTCATACAGGGTGTCCGGCTCGAATGCCCCAAGAGAACCCATTAGCACATCCTGCCAAACGCTTGTCCCATCTCGAAAGCTTTTGTATTCGTTTCAACAGTTCTCGGCGGAACAAGTTTTTTAATGGCAGTAAGAAGAGATTCAGCTTTTAAAGGGATCGACGATGAGGCCGCACCGAGGACCACCACGTTCTGGGCAAGAATGCTGCCCGCTTCTGTGGCGATCTTATCTGCATCGATGAGGCAGGGATCAAACCGCGCAAGCTGCTCGACAATCTCGTCTTCAGTTGGCGCCGGGCTCTTTTGTGCGAAGACCGATGTAGGAAGGACCATGTGCCGGTTGACTACCATCTTCCCACCGGTTTTAAGGTAATGGGAGTACCGGAGCGCTTCAAGCAGGTCAAAGGAGATCAGGAGATCGGCAGTACCCGGCACAATCAGAGGACCGTACAGCCCGTCAATCCTGATGTGGGTCTCAACTGATCCTCCGCGCTGCGCCATCCCGTGTGTCTCTGCACCTTTCACGTGTCGGCCTTCACTAAGGCAGGCCTCTCCGAGGATATTGGAGGCAAGGATCGTTCCCTGTCCGCCGATTCCTACGATCAGGATATCGAAACTTTTTGTCATTCCTTTGCCTCCCGGGATACCGCACCCACCGGACAGATCCGGGCGCAGACCGCACATCCACTGCACAGCTCAGTGATACGGGCTTTCTTGTCAACGAGCTCGATTGCGGGACAGCCAAACCGGACACAGGTACCGCAGCCGGTACAGGTCTCAAAGTTTACCATATAAACGCCCCGCTTTACCCCTGCACGGCGGGCCACGATGACGCACATCTGCTTTGCGATGATAACCTTGACACCCTTCTTTGCTTTTGCAGCCTCCAGCACCCGGAGCATACCGGTCATATCATAGGGATCGACCGTTTCCACAAATGTCACTCCGCAGGAGCGGCAGACTGCATCAAGAGAGACCGGAGGTGTCTCGACACCATCCGCCGTTATCCCGGTGTTAGGGTTGGGCTGGTGGCCGGTCATTGCCGTGATCCGGTTATCCAGAATGACCACAGTCATATTCGCACCGTTGTATACCGCATTCATCAGTCCCTGAATACCGGTATGAAGGAAGGTCGAGTCGCCAATAGAGCAGACTACATCCCGGGATTCGCCGCAATTTGCAATACCGCTGCCGATGGTTATTGAGGCACCCATGCAGATGGTGGTATCCACGGCGCCGAGCTGAAGTCCCAGCGTGTAGCACCCGATGTCACTGGGATAGATCGCGGACTCCCCAAACACTTTTTTCATGGCATAGAATGCAGCCCGGTGATGGCAGCCTGCGCAGAGGATAGGTGGGCGCTGGGGGAGATTCTGGAAGGGCTCATGTGCTGTAAAAGGGTTCTTCTCAAGGAAGCCAGATTTAGTCATGATGAGCGCAACAACGGCCGGGGAAAGTTCCCCTTCGTACGGGGCGTACCCGTTGATCTTACCAAACACTGGCACGCACCCGGCAACCTGCCTCACGGCTTCCTCGACTACTGGTGCGAGTTCTTCGATCACCAGTATCTTTTCATGCTGTTGTGCAAATTTCCCGAGCCATTCTTCGTCCACCGGGTACGCCCCTATCTTCATGAACGAGACGCCCGGTGGCAGGAGTTCCTGCACATAAGATACACCGATACCGCTTGCGATAATGGCAGTCTTTCCCCCGAGGGTATAATGGTTGAGCCCCCTCTCCACCAGACGCTTTTTGAGGGCAGGTTGCTTCTCGTTGAGTTTTTTGTGGAGGATCCGGGTATGGGCTGGGATTACGACATATTGTTTTGGATCCTTGTGAAATTCCCCGGTCTTAGTGTTCCTGACAACCGTCCCGAGTTCAATATCGCCTTTAGAATGGCATATCCGGGTCGTGGGGCGGAACAGCACTGGCAGCCTGAATTCCTCGGAGATTTCAAATGCCGTGGCAACCATGTCGTGAGCCTCCTGAACCCCGGAGGGATCGAGGCAGGGAAGACAGGCGAAATGGGCATAGCACCGGCTATCCTGTTCGTTCTGGGAACTGTGGGCGAACGGATCGTCCGCACTCATGACCACAAGACCTCCTGTCACCCCGGTGTAAGCGCTCGTCATCAGTGGGTCTGCAGCGACATTGAGACCGACATGTTTCATGGTGCAGATCGCCCGAATCCCGCACCATGCAGCAGCAAGGGCGTTTTCGAGGGCGACTTTCTCATTTACCGACCATTCTACATGATACGCTGGATCCCTTTGTACACGCAACACATCGATCACCTCCGATGATGGGGTGCCAGGGTACCCGCTTACAAAACCGATGCCCGATTCAAGACATGCGTGGGCGATAGCTTCATTTCCGAGGAGATAGTGTCGTTCCATGATCCCAAATCCGTACAGGTATTTTTGATACGGAGCCCTATAGCATTATCCTGTCTGCCCGGGCATTCACAACCTATAAAAACTCTGGTGGAATAACTAATAAGGTAAATTTCAGGTAATCCTCCGGGGCCCGTAGCATAGCCCGGTGGTGCGCCCGGCTGATAACCGGGAGGTCATGCGTTCGAATCGCATCGGGCCCATACTCTTGTTTTGAAATATCACCGTCATGCCTTACAATTCGTCGCAAAGATAAACCCGATTACTTTTTCAAGTGCCGATATAAGATCCTGCTCCGATTTCATGTAGTCATGCATTCCTTGGAACAACATGAACATGACATCGTACCCATAGCCTTCTATCGCGGATTTGGGATCGATGGGGTTGAGGTAGGAGTCCGTGATAAAACCGTCTGAACTGTACATCAATTCAAACAGTTTGCCCCTTTCCGTGAGGACACAGAACTGGTCGGTGATCTTTTTTGCCGGGTCGTCAGGGCGGAACGGGGCCGGATCACTTTTCCCGAGGATGATCATCTTCTCCGTGTAGTAATTCGCATCGTAGAGCTCATTTTTGGTGTCCTGCTTTCCGATCTTGAGCAGGTTGAGGCCGACCGATTTCACTACCGGTTTTGCCATAGCTGCCATGCGCCCCAGAAGTTCACCATCATGGGTCTTTACCTCTTCCGATAACCGGGCCTCCGTTTTTTTCATATCGTCAATCTTTTCCATGATCTTTTTAAACCCGGCTTCGATCTCATCCATAGGTATCACCGTTATCCGCCATCCGGCGCAAAACAAGAATAGTTTATGTTCCGGCTATAAAATCACTCGTTCCGGCCGTTACACTCATGGCGGAACGATGGAAACGAGATCCCCTATAAAAAAATATTTCCGGTCTTTTTTAAGATAGACCTTTACCGGAGTCCCAACCGGTAGATCTTCTCTGACGGCCACACCCTGGTAGGAGGCGGTCCTTGCCATGACCGAGCCGGGGCGGAGTTTCTCAGTAACAACGCAGGAAACAGTCGTCCCAAGGAGCGGACGGTTGAGCGTTGAATATTGTTCTTCAGCGAATGCACTGAGGAGCCGGGAGCGGTCTTTTTTTACCGCGTCCGGGAAGTCTTTTTCAGCAAACGGCCCGGTGAACGGCCGAGATGAGTACCGTGTAACATTGACTTTGGCAGGTTTTATCCGCCCAATGAGGGCAAGAGATCGGGAAAAATCGTCGTCAGTTTCTCCGGGAAACCCGACGATGACGTCGGTTGCGATAGTAATCCCGGGGTATCTCCTGCGAAAAGCAGATACTATCTCTTCAAACTCCCGCACCGTGTAATCCCGTCCCATCTGTTCGAGAATACGATCTGAGCCCGACTGCACCGGCAGGTGTACGAATCTGAAGAGCCGGTCGCTGTCAAAAGCATTCACCAGTTCGTCAAGGATGCCGCGTACAGTCGCCGGGTTCATCATCCCGACGCGGATACAGTAGTTTCCCTGGAGGTCACAAAGGCCATAAAGAAGGTCAGGCAGCGATTGCCCTGTATCCCGCCCCCATGCGCTAACATCCTGAGCGGTCAGCTGGACCTCGTAGGTACCTGTCTTGGTGAATGCCTGTATTTTTTCACGGATCTCGTCCTCGGGAAAACTTGCAAGCGTCCCCCGCGCCATGCGCGTAATGCAGTACGTGCATCGCCCGAGGCAGCCTTGCGCGATCTGGACGATTCCCACACTTCCCGGCGTAACAGTCAGTACAGACCGGTACGCTTCGCGGATCTCATCCGGAAGAATGATCACCGGCGAACAGACCGCAAGGATCGCCTCCCGCTGGACAAGGGGCATGCATCCGGTGACAAAGAGCGGTTTTTCCCGCAATGCGATAAGCCGCCTGAGCATCCGGCGCTCGGTAGGGCCGACAACCGTGCAGGTATTGACAACGACCGCATCTGCATCGTCCGGTGATGCGACAAAGGTACTTCCGTACTGTCTGAGCACTTCTACGAGATTTGCCGTGTCACCAAAATTAAAGCGGCACCCGTATGTCTCGATATAGACCCGTTTTTTTGCAAGCGCAGCAAATACGGCTACCGGATCATGGCTGGGATCACCGGATCGGCTCGGTTCCATTATTTCTCCATATCTTTTTTGGCCCGGAGCAGTTAAAAGTCGTTTTTTTGCGAATAAAGCCATTTTTCTTCGGGTGTGTTCCTGAGGATAATCATTAATCCATGACAACCATAATGTGTTTACCATGATACGGATAGGATTGCTGGGCTGCGGCAACATCGGGCATATCATCGCCCGGCATGCAGAAGGTTTTACGATCCCGGCAGTCTATGATTCCATTCCCGAGCGAGCCGGGGAGATTGCCGGCATCTGCCATGGAGAGGCATACAACGATTTTGGGGCGTTCCTTAATGCGGATATCGATATTGTTGTCGAGGCAGCGTCAGTTGGCGCGGCACGGGCGCATGCACAGGAGATCCTCCTGCACAAGAAGAACCTCGTGATAATGAGCGTCGGAGCGCTCACCGATCCGGTCTTCCGGGGCCACCTCGTAGCTATCGCTCGAAAAACCGGGACAAAGATCTATGTCCCAAGCGGGGCAATATTCGGGCTGGACAACCTGAAGATCGGGCAGATCTCCCCAGTAACGAAATTGCTCTTGAAAACCACCAAAAGCCCGCAGTCGCTGGGCCTTGCCGCAACCACAAGACAGCAGATCTTCTCCGGTAAAGCGCACGAATGTATCAAATCGTATCCCAAGAATGTGAACGTCGCTGTTGCCATGGGCCTTGCCGCAGGTCAGGATGCGGACGTGGAACTCTGGGTAGATCCCGCAGCGGACAAAAATACCCACGAACTCTTTATCGAAGGCGATTTCGGCGAGACCTATATCCGGGTGACCAATCTTCCCAGCCCCGAGAACCCGGCTGACGAGTTATCTTGCAGCGCTTTCCATCCTGTCACTCTTAAAAAATCTCGACAGCCCGCTTGTTATCGGGACATGAAGTGTGAGGGACAATAGTATGGTGCCGCTGGAATATCTGTTGAAGTTCATCGATGAGGATGCACCGTCCGGTGATGTGACTTCGGAATCCATTATTCCCGGGATATGCTGCCGGGCGGTCATCCGGGCCGAGGAAGACGGTATCGTTGCCGGCCTTGCGGAAGCCGGGGCCCTTTTTTCGCATTTCACTGTTGACGTAAAACAGGAGCTCGCTGACGGGGATGTCGTAAAGATCGGGGATATCATTCTCTCGCTCTCTGGCCCGGCAAAGAATATCCTGCTTGTGGAACGCACTGCGCTTAATATCATCGGCAGGATGAGCGGAATTGCTACCCAGACAAGAAAAATGAGGGATCTGGTACACGCCGAAAATCCCTGCTGTCACGTGGCAGGAACGCGAAAGACCTGCCCGGGCCTGCGGCGGTTGGATAAAAAAGCAGTCACACTCGGGGGAGGCGATCCCCACCGGTCCGGTCTGAGCGACGGCGTGCTTATCAAGGATAACCACCTCGTTCTCGTGCCGGTGAGCGAAGCGATCAGACGGGCTAAGGCAGCAAGTTCTTACCGGAAGATCGAGATCGAAGTGGAGACGGCCAACGATGCACTTGTGGCTGCACAGGTGGGTGCCGATATCCTGCTCTTCGATAACATGACCCCGGACGACGTCCAAAAGACCATCAAGGATCTTGAAAAGGCCGGTCTCCGGGACCGGGTTACTATCGAACTTTCTGGTGGTATTACGGCACGGACCATCAGGGATTATGCGCGGACCGGTGCCGATCTGATCAGTCTTGGGGCACTCACTCATACTGTCAGGAATTTCCCGGCAACGTTGGAGATCCTGAAATAGGTTTCATGGGGGATAACCTCCCCCTTTGTGTCCAAGCCCGGTCACAATGTTAATTTTCCCCTCTAGCTTACGGTGGGCCTGAGGAGAGTTATTTTTTCCACCGTGATGCCTGAATTACTGACTGGCCTCGGCGATCTACGTAAAATCACAAACCGGGACGGTCACCGACAAGTTGATATGTTAACACTGTTAACATTTCTATCATGTATCAGCAACCCTTACCACCATCCTCACGGACGGTACTGGAGATACTCGGTAGCGGTGGAGCCATGACCCACAAGGATCTGGTTAAAAAAAGCCGGCTCGCCCCGCGGACCGTACGGTATGCATTGAAGAAACTCAAAGAGCGCCACCTCATAATCGAGAAGTTCAACTTCCGGGATGCGCGGCAGATTATCTACCAGAACAGGCCAATTATCTCCCCTGAATCTCAACCGGCGCTCGTATGACAAAGCACACCTGCACGCTCATGCACTGCGACACCATGGTACGGAACCTCCTGCCGCCAATGAGAGCGGAGATGGTCTCCCGGCTTGTCAACAACCAGGGCCTCAGCCAGAGCGATGCAGCCAAGAGACTGGGCGTCACCCGCGCAGCGGTATCCCAGTACATGAGCAGAAAAAGAGGATACGGAGCAATTGAACTGTCCTCCGAACTCGATGCGATAATTGATCGCTGGGCACTTGCAGTAATAACCGGAGAAAGTGACATCAATCTCTGTGATGTCTGCCAGTGTGCACTCAAAAAATTCTAAAAAATCCCGAATTCCCGCAAATCGCCAGTTCTGATCGCTTGTTTTCTGTTTTTATTGTGAATTCCTGCCAGCCAGAGTGCTCCATTGATACCTGACTTTCCTTAGAAGAGCGAGGTAGAAAAGCGTTATATCCGCCCTTTATATAATAAGGGGGAAGAATGCTTGGAAGATGAGAGGGCAAAAGCACTGCGGCAAGAATACAGAAGGAGCCCCTGTCACGGTTGTGAAACTAGGAGGCAGCCTTGCAACCCACAGTCCCGAGATCATCCCGGTTCTTCGCTCTGCTGCCCGCCCCCTCTTAATCGTACCCGGGGGAGGGACATTCGCCGACGTGGTACGACATTCCGGGCCTCGCACTGACCCTGACGCAGCCCACTGGATGGCGTGTGCTGCCATGGACCAGTATGGGTGGACACTCGCTGCGCTGGGTATGAAAACGACGACGAGGGTTGCGCGCCCGGGACAGACGTGTGTCATCCTTCCCTATTGTGCCATGCGCCGCTACGATCCCCTGCCCCATTCATGGGATGTCACGTCCGATACCATCGCAGCATGGGTAGCCAGTAAGGTCGGTGGCGATCTTTTGGTGCTCAAATCCGTAGATGGCATCACTCATAAGGGGAAGCTGGTGACCCGTGTAGACAACACCGTGGCCACTGATATCCTCGATCCTTTCTTTATTCCTTATGTGCTTGAACACCGGATCAGAACGTTTATCCTCAATGGAACCGACACACGCGGAATCAGCCGGTGGCTGGAAGGACTGCCCGTTCGCGGCACCGTCATTGGTACAACCTTTTAAAGGTACTAAAAGAGATACTATAGGAATCCTTACAGGAGCGAGAGAATGACAGATAAAAAATGTACATCCTGCAGCGCCCCGCTTGCAGAAGAGGGCTCAACCGTCTTTGCGTGCCCAGCGTGTGGTGTCGAGATCACCCGGTGTTACCGGTGCAGGGAACAGAGTATTCCTTACATCTGCCCGAAATGCGGATTCGGGGGACCGTGAGGCATGGGAAGCGTTGCCGTGATTATCAGGGTCATGCCGGAATCACCGGAAATCGACCTGGGAAAACTTAAAATCGCGCTCAAAGAGAAACTGCCTGGCATTCAGGATATCAAAGAAGAGCCGATCGGCTTTGGGCTCAAAGCACTTAAGCTTGCAGTGATTGTCAACGATGCCGGTGGCGAGACAGATGCTATCGAGGGGAAACTGAATACCATCCCCGGTGTCGAGCGGGCAGAGATTATTGAAGTGACACTCACGTAGATTTTTTCTATCCTTATTCCCGCTTTTTATTATCCGGCAGATCTTTCGGAAACGATTTTACACGCGGGTTTTTCGGCCCTTTTTTGGGGCTGCATCAAGATCTTTTTCGTTCCCGAGCTGACCGACGATCTGGTGGATTGTTGCGCGGATCTTCTCAACGGATTCCCGGTAGGCAATGACCTCGGATTCGTCGATCGTTATGGTAACCGGGAACGCGCCGTTCCGGTTGATCCGGGCAGGTACGCCAATACAGACCCCGCCGATTCCGTGGACTTCACTTTTCACGTATGAGGATACCGTAAGGATCCGGTTTTCATCGCCGAGAACTGTTTTCACCAGCGTTGCGATTGCCTCGCCGGGACCGTAGACTGTCGATCCCTTGTTTTTGATGATCTGCTCGCCGCTGGATTTCACCGAATTGATGAAGTCCTGTACAGGGAGGTGTGCAAACGCTGGCAGGTTGGAAATCTTGATCCCACCTATGGTGGTTGCAGACCAGAGCGGCACCATGCTCTCCCCATGTTCGCCGATAATACGGGTGTGTACCTCGCTGACGTGTACTTTGAAATAGGTCGCGATCAGCGATTTTAACCGCATCGAGTCGAGATGGGTGCCAAGGCCAAAGACCTGGTTTGGCTTGAGCCCGGAATATTTCAGGGCAACACAGGTCATCACGTCGACAGG
Organism: uncultured Methanoregulaceae archaeon; assembly: GCA_963737635.1. GTDB lineage: Archaea > Halobacteriota > Methanomicrobia > Methanomicrobiales > Methanospirillaceae > Methanoregula. The sequence goes on along the minus strand of CAVTTL010000001.1, from coordinate 1,228,037 downwards.
ATTTGTGACCATGATAATCTTGGTATCCGGTGCAACCGTACCGATAGTCCGGGCAATCGGAGCGATGACCCGCGCATTCCCGAGAGCCAAATCAAGACGATCCTGGCCCGGTCCGCGAGGAGTGCCCGCTGTTATGACGACAATATCCGAACCAGCAACATCCTTAAGATTGGTTGTACAGGTGACCTTGATATTTGTCCCCCGGGCTGCAAAGGAATCAGCAAAATCCTGGGCAATCCCTTTTAAAAAAGCCTCACGCCCTTCACGGCCGTACAACAGGATCTCATGGACATGAGGATCGACAGAAATTGCATAAGCAGCGAACATACCGACATTGCCGGTTGCACCTATAATGGTGACTTTAGCCATGGTATCACAAGAAGTGGGGACGTGTTATCAGTCGACTGTACGTTACTGCTTTTACCAAAGTACCCATCCTCCGCCCCGTTACCCCATGGGCGCCGGATGTCTGCGGTAAGTCTGCTCCCTTCCGGGCCTGAACCGGTACCCGCAGCAACAGGTCGCCATTCCCTCCGGAATTTTGATTCCCGGCCATCGACCTCATGGGACGAGGTTTCAACGTCAGAATACACAGGCTCCAGCAGATCGTTGCAGCCTTCGTCAAACTTCGCCCCCCGCGTACCGACGGTTTCGGGTTACAAGTGACGCCGAGCCACCCGGGCTAGTCCCCATATAACTTTGTCTGCCGGTCAATAAATCCTTGTTATATTCAGACCCGGATCTCCCTCGGATATAACTCAAATACGGTGCCTCCCAGAACGCGGTTCAGGGGATAAACGCTTCCCCACCCATGCGTACGCGCCACTCGTTGATCAGATGTGAGATTTCTGCCTTCTTCTCCTTGTCAAAAATATCCAGGGCAGTTAATGGGGGGGTATTCCGGGGGATAACACGATACAGCTGCCGGAGATCTCCCTGATAAACCTCGATAACCTGTCGGCCTGAAGTTTCGGCAATTTTCACCGGATCGCGGGCAACCGGTTGATGGGCCATGACATCAAGAGTTCTGAGGATGTGTACCGCATCAATGTCAAGATATACCTTATTGATATCAAGGTTAAACGCTGACCAGAACGCAGATGCGTACCATGCGTCGTTAAGGACTACATGCGGGACGCCGGAACATGCAGCCGCAAGGCCCAACGTTCCCGGCCCCGAGCAGGCATCCACAAAAAAGGGGACCGGTGGGGTTCCCACCCGAGCGGCAACCGACCGCAGCTTGGGATACCCTGCGCGCGGAAACTCCACATGGATAAGGGACTGCTGCTTGTATATGACAAGAGGCCCGGTGGCAAGAGGGTAGATATCGGCCCTGACATCGCAGCCGGCAAGGATCGTATAGGTCCGCGGAACCACCACGGGATCGAGTGAGACAAGCCCGGGGATGTAAGCGCCGGTTTTTACAACGCCCCGGATCTCGGGAACCTCGGCAACAATCCGCCGTGCGGTTTTTTCCTGCACTCGTCCGGATAACAACAGCATGGATTTTACCGGCAGAAACGGGGGCCGGTCCATTGCGATACCGGGATGAATAAGCGGCGACCCAACCGAAAGAAGCGGGTCGTTGGGGGTGAGATCGCCTTCTTCCCGCATGATCACGTACAAGTGTGCGAAAACGTCATCGATGAAGCGTTTCCCGCAGGAACAGGGATGAGTATACTCAAGGGAAGAGAGAGGGGCACGTTTGTCCAGTACCCGCATGCTGCACCGCCGGCAGGGAAGGAACCTTGTATGAAGGTCTCTGATTATCTCCGGTGCCGATTGGACGCAGTCACTACCGCACACGGGGCATTCCATAGAGGTTGCTGGTTTCTCCAGCCATAGAAACTTTGCCAAATAACCTCAAGGCAACTTCGAAACGTTTGCGGAAAACAGAAGTGACGATCGAAGAATAAAATCTAACGAAAAGGCTAGGAAAGGAATGGGCCTGATGCGATTCGAACGCATGACCGCCCGGTTATGAGCCGGGCGCTCTAACCGGAACTGAGCTACAGGCCCATAAGCGCCGCCAACAGGACTCGAACCTGTGACATGCTGGTTAACAGCCAGCCACTCTACCAACTGAGTTATGGCGGCAACAGTTTCCTGCGCCTTTATAGATTCTTTGTAGGCCTTTTTAAAGGTAACGAAGGAAGGGATGAGACGGACTGGTCAGCAGGGATGACTGAGCTGATACCATGCAAGCGAACGCTGCAGCGGAATTGCCGGTCAGGGCCTTTTCATCGCGTTTACGAGACGGACAATATCGTCCAGGTCCTCGTTTAAGTGCGCGAAGAGTTCCCGGGTTTGCCCGGTGGCAACTGCTCCTTCCGGTGACGCGCGGATATAGCCAAGCTGCTCAAGTACGTGGAGGGAATATCGTATCCTGTGGGTCGGCAGACCGAGGATCTCGGAAAGTTTCATGATCCCGATCGGCTGGTACTCTGCCACGGTCCGGGCCACTTCGATATGCCGGCTGAGGAGTTCGATTTCCTCCTTCATCCTCTCGAGCATGCGATCGCCGCGGAACTATCCCCGCTCCCCCGGTATATACCTTTACTTCAATGTTCATCAAGCCATGCCTTGGTCAAACGGTAGCTGGTGACAAAGTTCCAGGAAAGAACGAGGGCGATGACAAGCATTATGAGTATAGCAGGAAGGCGGTACGGGGCTGGGACAAGGAAATACGAAAGTACCGAAAACGCCACAAGCAGGACAATCGCGTTGAGCTGGACTGCCAGCCGGTAGAATTTCCACTTGAACTGTTCTTTTGCAGTTTCGTCCATCATTCGTACGTTGAATGTGGGAATAAAAGTACTTGACGTTTCAGTGCATAGATGTACGGGAATGGATCCACTGGACGCTGCCATGAAAAAGTGCGAGGCAGATGCCTTTGTGCACTATGCCACCGGGGAGGATGCCGATATGCGCTACCTCACCAGGTTCGTGATGCATGACTCCTTTGTCTTTTTTAAGAGACGCAGGCAGCCAGGCACCATTATCGTTCCCCAGATGGAAGCCGAGAGAGCTTCCCGCGAGTCGGTTGCTGCGGTTATGACACGCACGCAGGCAGGGCTCCCCGATATCATGAAAAAAGAGAAAAACCCATGGAAAGCGATCGCACAGATGATCGCGGGACAAACTGGAAAGATCCTGCTTGTCTCACCCTCACTCCCTGCGGCGCTTATGAGAGGGCTTGAGGAGCAGGGCCAGGTGATCGTGGACGAAGGGACGGTCGAGAAAGTACGGGCAAAAAAGACACCTGAAGAGATCCGGCTTATGCAGGAGGTCCAGAAAAAAACCGAACACGCAATGGACATGGGAATTTCGCTTATCAGGCATGCAACGATACGGAAAGGCCTCCTGTACCATAATGGTGCGCCACTTACTTCGGAACTCGTACGAATTGCAATGCATAAACATCTCATGGACGAGGGTTGTCGTGCGGTGGAGACGATCATCTCGTGTGGCGAGGATACAGCATTCCCGCATATTATCGGAAGCGGACCCCTGAAACCTCATGTGCCTATCGTGATCGACATGTTTCCCCGGGACGAGACAACGGGCTATTACGCAGATATGACCCGGACGGTCTCGAAAGGGAAAACCGGACCCGAAGATCGCCGAGATGTACGAAGCGGTGCGCGAAGCCCAACAGATCGGAATCTCACATATAAAGGCCGGAGTAGCAGGCGCGGAAGCACATCAGGCTGTCGTAGATTATTTCAAAAGCCGGGGGTACGAGAGCGATACCCGGGGGTTCATCCATAACCTCGGCCATGGTGTCGGGCTCCAGGTCCATGAACTACCCACAGTAGGGCCTTCAGGAACGGCGCTCGAAGCAGGATGTGTCGTTACGGTCGAACCCGGGCTTTATTATCCCGGACAGGTGGTGTGCGGCTCGAAAATATGGGTGAGGTCAGTACACGAGGCTTTGCCGATTTCACAAAATTTGAGGAGTCGCTGATCGTATGAAAAAGATGAAAGACGACATACTGGATAAGTATATTTCCGCAGGGAAACTCGCCTCTGCGATCCTCAGGGAAAGCGCACAGGAGATCCGGGTAGGCCGCTCCTTTCTGGAGCTGGTCGAGTCCGTGGAGGCCCGGGTCCGGGAGAATGGTGCCGACCTTGCCTTCCCCCTCAATGTCTCCTTAAACGAAGATGCAGCGCACGATACGGCATCGCCGGGTGACGAGCGGGTTTTTGCCAAGGGAGACGTGATCAAGCTCGATCTCGGGGTGCAGATCGACGGATATATCGCAGACACTGCTACAACGGTCGACCTCGGGAACAACGCGCTCCTCCTTGATGCGTCCCGCGAGGCCCTCGAAGCGGCGATCCACATGGTCAGGCCGGGAGTGACCGCAGGAGAGATCGGGACAGTCGTAGAGAAAGAGATTACAAGCCGGGGATACCGGCCCATCGCCAACCTCACCGGCCATGGCCTTGACCAATATGTACAGCACCGGGACCCGACCATTCCCAACATCGCCATCAACGGCGGTTCGGTGCTTGAGGAGGGCACGGCCTTTGCAATAGAACCATTCGCCACGACCGGAAGCGGGAGGGTGGGGGAAAAGACCCGGATCGAGATCTACTCGCAGATCGCAGAAAAACCGGTCCGTATCCCTTCTGCCCGCGCGGCCATGGTAAAAGTGCGGGAACGCCACGGGCTTCCGTTCTCCCGGCGCTGGCTGAGTGATAAAAAAATGGACCTGACGCTCCCCGGCCTCGTGCGATCCGGGACCCTCTACGGGTACCCCGTCCTTGCCGACATTCCCGGCTCGCTCGTCTCACAGCACGAACATACCCTGATCGTAACTGCTGACGGTTGCATCGTTACGACCCGGTGATAAGATAGGTATAAAGATTCAGGTGTAAAATAATAAAGGTTACAACCATGTCCGGAGATTTGGAAAGCCTGCGAATCATGGAAGTCCTGCTGACTGCAGAAATATTCAACCAGAACCCTACCCTTGATCTTAATGATCTGACTCCGGTTTGCCGGGAGATCTTCTGCTCCGGGGATACCAAATGCATTAAGCGTCCTGTCTACGTCAGCGACGGTCTGGTAAGACGCGCGCTCAACATCGCAGATGCCCATGAGAAAATTGCAAAGAACCCGTTTGTCTGCTATGAAGAGTTCGGACAGCGTCTGAAAGTCACGACCCTTCGCCCGGCTGCAGAATGGTTCCTGGCCCAAGGAGGAAAACAGCTCGCTCTCCAGAACCCGGCCCTGGCCTTTTTCTTCGAATCGACCGACAACACAGGAATTTCTTACCAGGAAGTGCGTAAGGCAAACCCGCCCTACGAGGATACCAAGGCCAGTCTCGAAACCAAAATTTCTAAGTTGATTGGTGAGGATGAGAAATTCCGGGGGGCCCTGGATCTTGTCATTCTGAGCGCCCCTGAGGAAGTCGAACAGCGTATGGATGATCTTGTCTGTTCACCGGAACAGAATGAAGTTATCAACAAGATCCACCATGCGCTGTACCACCGGGATTTCCTGAACCGGCACCGTATTTACGAAGTGGGAAAACTCCTGTTCGTCGGTCCGCCCGGTACGGGGAAAACTTCGCTTGCGCTTGCGATGTCTCACTCCCTGCATATGCCGGTACTTGAAGTCAGGCTCTCGATGATTACATCCCAGTACCTAGGTGAGACGTCGAAAAACATCGATAAGATCTTCGAGCTTGCAAAGAAGCTCTCTCCCTCTATTCTCTTTATCGACGAGTTCGATTTTGTCGCAAAAAGCCGTGTTACCGATGACCACGGCGCGATGAAGAGGGCGGTCAACGCACTCTTAAAAAATATCGACCGAATCAGCCTTGTCAAAAACGGCGTCCTTTTAATTGGCGCGACGAATCACCCGCAACTCCTCGATGAAGCTGCATGGCGACGGTTCGATGAGGTTGTGGAATTCTCCATGCCAAATGAAGAGATGCGCAGGGAAATCATAAAGAGTGTCACCTCGTCCATGGCCTGTACCTGCGATTACCAGGAGATGGCAGCCATGACGGAAGGGTTCTCGGGTGCAGATATCCGGATGATGGTAAAAGAGGCCCTTCTCTCGGCACTCATGGATAAACGCGAAGCCATAAACAATAAAGATCTCGAAACCGGGATACGTATGATCAGGAACCGTGAGGCGATCCGGAACCTGAACTGGATGTAAGATGAAGTTTTTACTGCTTGGCACCGGGGATGCAATCGGGACCCCAAAGGTAGGGTGTGACTGCCCCCAATGCAGGCATGCGCATACAACCGGTACCGGCCGGTTACGGACCTCCATCCTTGTGGAACATGAAGGCTATCATATCCTTGTCGACACCTCACCGGACCTCAGGCAGCAGCTTCTCCGGACTGGTTCACCGCATATCGATGCTATAATCTGGACCCATGGGCACTACGATCATTTCATGGGTCTTGGCGAGTTCTACCGGATCCAGAAAGTCCCACCGGTCTTCGCCGCTGAACCGGTGCTCCGGTACTGCGGGGAGATATTCCGGTTCCTTGATTTCAAACGAAATCCTGTTGAACCGTATGTACCGTTTGATCTCTTCGGTATCACGATCACGCCGTTTATTGTAAAACACCCACCGGCGTACACCTGCGGATTTGTTTTTGAGGCATGCGGGGTGCGGGTCGCGTATACTTCGGATACAAACCGGGACATTCCGCACCGAAGCCTCACATTGCTCGAAAACCTCGATCTCCTTCTCCTTGACGCCCTCGTTCCCTCACACACGTCGATTTCCAAGCACATGAATTATCTCGATGCCTGCACGCTTGCGGAAAGCCTGCACCCCAAAGAGTTCCGGTGCATCCATATCAGCCATATGATGCCATGGGAGTACCCGCACCTCGCACATGACGGCGAGGTCTTTGCATTCAGTTGAGAGAAGGTACTTTCCGTTGTCTTGAGGTGTTTTCAAGTTGTCCTATGCCGCCCTAAACCCATACTTTAATAGTTCACAGATTCCCAAACATAGGTGCATGATTGTAAAAGTACTTGAACTCGAAAAAGACAGGGCACGACTCACTATCCAGGGTGAGGGTCACACATTCATGAATGCCCTTGTCGAGGAAATTCTGACAGACCCTGACGTTGATGTCGCAAAATATACCATAGAGTTCCAGTTCTCGGACCCTGAACTGCTGGTCACAACAAAAAGTACAAAGAAAAACCCCCTGACTATTATAAAGAAAGCCTGCAAAAAACTCTCTGGCAATTGCGACGAACTCATCAAAGGCATTTCAAAACAAAAGTAAGATTCTCGGCATAGCGCGCCGTTTCAATACTTTTTTATCAGGTAACACGTTTGTCCCGGTCCTGCACCCGGTTTTTCTGCAGATTAAGAAAACCTGTCAGAAAAAAGAATGGCCTCGGAGTTGACAGGTGCAGGACTGTATGAGAATTTATTCGGCCCTTTCGGTAAAGACGATTGAACCAGATATACGGGAAATCTTGATCTTCACGCTCTGGCCGGGTTTTGCGTTTGCGACATACATAATATAACGCCCCATTTTTACCACGCCATCGCCACGCTTCGAAAGAGACTGGATCTCGACGTCCATGACTTGACCTTCTTCAAGGTTCTCCGATACCGGTTCGGTCCTTACCTTTCGTTTCCGGACCGGGCGGTGACCACCGCAGGCATCACAGCGGAGGAGCAGGATCCGATCGTCTTTGACCAACCGGGTATCAGGTTTCCCGCACTCGGAACAGATCACATAATCGTCGACGTAGTTCTTAATGATCGTACGAAACAGGGAGATTTCGAATTTCCCGTTGAATATCGCCCGGGTGCCATCGATCTTTCCTGATGTACCCAGCTCTCCGAGGATGTACTTCATCAAGTGATCTTTGTCGCGACGGACTTTGTCGGCGATCTCGGCAAAATTTTCGAGGATTGTAGTCTTACCCTCGATATATGCCTTAGCCTCAGGAACTACAAAACGTTCCGAAGATGCGCTTTTTTCGGATATATGGGAGTAGGCTTTTTTTAAGAGATTATCGTAAGAGTCCGTCATACCAGTATAATATAAAGGATGCGGGGGTGCAAAAGTCTTTCCCAGCACTGGAAAACAACTTGTCCTCTTCTCTATCCCCTCAGCCCAGTTTTGGTCCCGCCGCGGTCACGAACGCTACCATATCGGCATTTACTGCATCGTCCTCGATGTCCTTCTGGTTAATTGACCTGAATCCCGCAAAGATCATCCCCCGGCTCTCGATCCATTTTTTAAAAACCTCATCGCTCGCGCCGGGCCTGCCGCCACAGGTGACAAACGCGACTGCCCGCTTCTTCTCGCAGTTGTCAAGCGCATTGATGATCGTATGGATGGCTGGTGTTGGCTTGAATGCCCAGACCGGGGATCCAAATACCAGAAGATCGTATTCCCGTACATCTAGGTGCGACGGCTCGATCTCGGTCTTGTTTTCACTCCGCGCAGCCTGACATTGCATAAGAAAACGAGTCAGGACAGAATGTTTTTTCCGGTCAGTTACTTCGACAAGGCGGCTGTCGATAGTTACTGACGCGATATGCTGTGCGACATGACGGGTATTGCCGGTCTCCGAATGATAGATGATGCAGATTTTCATACAAAGTAGAACGTACCTCATGCCCAAAAACTTTTCATATGCTTTAGAAAGATCCACAGATACAACGTAGATTTTCATTAACATATTGGGAAAAAAAGAATCGGGTTATTTTCTGAATTGGGGCATCATGGCCCGGACTTCTTTGCCGGTCTCTTCGAGGAGATGTTCCTCATCGGCTTTGGTGAGCGCCGTAAAGACCGGGCGGTTGACCATATTTTCAAGCATCCATTCCTTGGCGAACTCCCCACTCTGGATCTCGCCAAGAATCTCTTCCATTGCGGCATAGGCTTCAGGCCCGATGACCCGGGGACCCCTTGTCATGTCCCCGTACTGCGCCGTATTGCTCACGTACTGGCGCATGTTCGTGAGGCCACCTTCGTAGATAAGGTCGACTATCAGCTTGAGCTCATGACAGACCTCAAGGTATGCCATCTCGGGGGCATAGCCGGCATCGACAAGCGTCTCGAATCCGGCCTTGATAAGCGACGCAGTCCCGCCACAGAGAACCACCTGTTCCCCAAAGAGATCCGTCTCGGTCTCCTCGCGGAAGGTGGTCTCAAGGACCACTGCACGCGTCGCACCGATACCTTTGGCATACGCAAGCGCGATCGTGTGCGCCTTCCCCGTGTGATCCTGATAGATAGCAATAAGTGCGGGAACCCCCTTGCCTTCCTCGTACTGCCGCCGAACCATAAAGCCCGGACCCTTGGGTGCCACCATGATCACATCGACATTTGCCGGTGGCTGAATCTGGCCAAAATGAATATTGAATCCGTGGGAGAACATCAGGACCTTGTTCTCGGTGAGGTGGGGCATAATCTCGTTCCTGTAAACGGCTGCCTGCAGTTCATCCGGCAGGAGGATCTGGATAATATCCGCCTTCTTTGCCGCCTCAGCAACAGAAAGGACGGTCATACCGTCCTTTACTGCTGCGTCCCAGCTCTTTCCTTTTCGCAGACCGATGATCACGTCAAGGCCGCTGTCCCGTAAGTTCAGCGACTGCCCGCGTCCCTGCGAACCGTACCCGATCACGGCGATCTTTTTGCCCTTCAGAACCGACAGATCGGCATCGGTTTCATAATATTTTTTCATCATAGGGTAATCCCTTTGATATCAGCAACAAAGCACATAAATATTATATGGAAAAACTAAAAAAGCACACTTGCACAACCAGCAGGGGATGCGATGACTTATTAATCACGTAGCAGTCGATAAGGCCCCGGACCAGCCGTTCAGCGGGAAACTGCCCGATGTTCAGGCGACATCACCTGATGTCAGAATCAACCTGACACGGGTCGGGGTGAAAAATGTAAAAAAACTTGTGGAAGTCACCCGCCCGGACAAAAGACCGGTCGTTTTTATCTCGAATTTCGATGTTTATGTTGACCTGCCCGGCAGCCTGAAAGGTGCCAACCTGTCAAGGAATTTTGAGGTAATTGATGAGGTTCTTCAACAGGCAATAGACGGTAAAGTCAGCGAGATCGAAAATCTTTGCAGCGCGGTAGCCCGTAAGCTGCTCGATCGTCACGAGTATGCCGATCGTACTGAGGTCCTTATGCGCAGCGAGTTCATGGTAAAGCGCGAGACACCGGTAAGCCATACGACCTGCCACGAAGTAGTTAAAGTACATGCACGCGCAATTGCAAAAAGAACCTTCCGAGAACCGATTGTCCGCAAAAGCATCGGTGCCGAAGTCACGGGGATGACAGCATGTCCCTGTGCACAGAATATCATGAAAGAGCGGGCAAACCATGTCCTTGAAGATCTGGGCGTCGACCAGAAGACTATCGACCTGTTTTTTGCCGAAGTACCGATGGCTACCCACAATCAGCGGGGCAGGGGATTCCTCTGTATCGAGACTGACGACGATCAACATGTTGACCTTGAAAAAATTATACGGATCCTCAAGGAGTCCATGAGCGCCGGTATCTACGAGCTCCTCAAACGCGGCGACGAAAGTGCGGTGGTACTTGCCGCGCATAAAAATCCGCGGTTTGTGGAAGACTGTGTACGGGAAATGGCAAAAAAAGTCCTGACCGGATTTGATTATCTTCCGGGCGATGCTGTGGTCACCATCAAGCAGACCAATGAAGAAAGTATCCACCAGCATGATGCGTATGCAGAACGAAGGGCTACGCTTGCGGAATTACTGGATGAACTCAATGGCGAAAGGAAGCCATCTGATTAAAAATACAAATGGAAAAATAATAATGACCCGAAAATAAAACCTAATTGTTAATTTTTTTTGGCCTTGTTGCGCGGCCGGCAGAAAAAACGGTAATTTTCACGCCGTTTTTATTTTAATGACCGATTTTTCCTTATTTTCTTTTCTTCGAAAACCGGGAAATTAAAACAATAAACGTTATAAAATGGCTCGTTGTAGATAGAGTTGAACGTACTTTGTACGGTCAATTATCTCTAGAGATGAGAGATGTATAGAGTAATTTTGTACAGCAACGCGAACAACGCAACATAACATGAGGCGATAATATTGTCGAAAGTTGTAGAGATTTCCCCAACCACAAGACATGAGGGACACTCAAAACTTGTCTTGAAGGTTAACGATCAAGGTATCATTGAGACGGGTAACTGGTGTTCCATTACCCCGGTGAGGGGCGTCGAGAAGCTTGCCGTTGGCAAGACCCCCGAACAGGTGCCGAAGATCGCATCCCGTGTCTGTGGTATCTGTCCGATTGCCCACAACCTTGCGGCTACCGAAGCGATGGAAGCATCCATAAAGTGCGAGATCCCAAAGGACGCAAAGATGCTCCGTCACATCCTGCAGCTCGCAAACCGGCTGCACAGCATTGCACTGCATGACATTCTGATTCTCCCTGACCTGTACTTACCAGGCACCGAGGTCAAGATCAACCCGTTCACGGCAGAAGAGCCCGTCCGGACCGTTGCAAAGCGGATCCAGCGTCTCCGTGAGATCGGTCAGACCATCGGCCAGATTGCCGGCGGGGACTGCATCCACCCGAGAAACACCCGTGTCGGTGGTATGTACAGGAACTGTTCCGAGCAGGCAAAGATCAAGATGTACGACCTCGCCAAGGAGGCCCTGCCCCTTGCAAAGGCCCAGATGGATCTCATGATCGCGATCCTCCGGAACTACCAGGCACGCGAGTCAGTGGACGTTGGCGGCATGAAGGTCGCACTCCCCAAGACCCTCGGTTACCACAACCAGGGCTACCTGGCAACCCACGCATTCTACGGCAGCTCAAGCCTTGAGGAATGCCCCACTTGGGACATCGAGCGGTTCAAGGAAGTCCGGCCATGGGACTGGTACATGGGTGAGATGGAAGTGTCACTTGAGGAGCCCCGGTACCCCATCGGTGGAACCACTAAGGTCGGCACCAAGGTCAACCCCCAGATGGAAGCCTGCACTGGCATACCGATGTACGACGGCCAGCCGGTTGAAGTCGGCCCCCGTGCCCGTCTCGCAACCTACAAGGGCTACGACGAGAAAGGCACAGTCGGACAGAACATTGCCCGTGAGATGGAATACACCGACTGCCTGTACGAGATGATCGACTGCATCGACGCTCTGAACACGAACGGCAAGGTTGTTGCAGACTACATCCCCGATGGTGATGGTTCGCTCGGCTGGGCATCCAACGAAGCCCCCCGTGGCACCGATGTCCACATTGCACGCGTCAAGGACTGGAAGGTCCAGTACTTCAGCATGCTCGTCCCGACCACCTGGAACTTTGCGACCTGCAGTGCCGCCCTTACCGGTGCACCCTGGCAGCTCGCTGAGGTCATCATGCGCGGGTACGACCCTTGTGTATCATGTGCAACCCACATGATCGTATTAGACGAAGACAACAAGGTAGTGGCTCAGAAGCTCATCCAGTGAGTGTAACCTGATGCTGCAATCGGAGATCGTAATAGTGGGGTGCGGAAACCCCCTGTTTGGCGATGACGGGTTTGGCCCAGCGGTGATTGAGGAAATGGAGAAGATTACACTTCCCGACAATGTAACAATACAGGACGGTGGCGCAGGCGCCCCGCACTATATTTTTAATTTCCTTAATCCCGAAGTAACGAAGAAACTTATCGTCGTCGATATTGCAGATTTTAATGCGAAGCCAGGATCAATATCCAGAATCTCCGGGAAGGATCTGAAGCCAGGGGCATACATTGACCCGCATTCATGGGATGGGGTCGACCAGCTCTGTCGTATCAGAGATCAGATCGACACAACAGTTGTTATATGCCAACCGTCAAAGGTTCTGAAAAAAGGAGATGCTGATGTTGATATGGGGCTTTCAGAAGATGTGAAAAACGCGATTCCGAAAGCAATCCAGGTAATACTCGAAACGATTGGAGTGGATTATGGGACTACTATCAAATGTATTCAAGAAGAACGCCAGCCCGGAACCGCCAAAACCAACTGCGGCTCCTTCAAAATCAGCTGACGTTGCAGTAAAACCAGCAGAAACAAAAAAGGAGGTTAAGACTGTGGCTGATAAGATTACATTAGGTTACACTCACGTCAGTGGGTGCACCGGTTGTACTGTGGCACTTGCAGACAACTATGCCGGATTATTAACGCTCCTCGACAGATACGTCGACCTGAAATACATGCCAACGCTTGCAGATGCCAGGCACGTCCAGAAAGTCGATGTCTCATTTGTTGAGGGTTCCGTCTGTATTAACGACAAACTCGCAGTAGAAGAGATCAAGGAAACCCGTGAGAAATCCACCATTGTCGTGGCACTTGGCGCATGTGCCTGCTATGGCAACATCACGCGGTTCTGCCGCGGTGGCCAGCAGAACCAGCCCGCCCACGAGGCATTCATACCGATCAACGAACTGATCAAGGTTGATGTGTTCATCCCCGGATGTGCGCCTACCCCCCAGATGATCAGGAACGTCGCGGTCATGGCATACCTGCTCCTTAAAGGAACCAAGGAACAGAAAGATCTTGCAACTGCATTTCTCAAGCCGCTCATGGACCTGCCAGTCCAAGGAGCTGCATGCGGTTCATCGACTGCCTGCTTCTGCGACCTGATGACCCACGTCATCGACCAGAGCCTCTGCATGGGCTGTGGAAGCTGCGCATCAGCCTGCCCGGTCAATGCAATCACAATGGAATATGGCAAGCCTCAGGGCGAGCGTGACCTGTGCATAAAATGCGGAGCATGCTATAACCAGTGCCCACGGAGTGGTACAGCTTCGATGTTGTCGACAACTATGAGGCGATCAACGAGGCCATCATGGCGGCACTCCAGTGAAGGTGATTGAAATGGGAGCAGAACTCGGTAAATACAAAACATGTGTTTCAGCCCGGAGCACCGACAAGGAGGTTCTCAAGCACGCTCAGGATGGCGGTATTGTTACATCCCTCTTCGGCTACGCACTTGACGCAGGTATCATTGACGGCGCAATTGTCGCTGCAAGCAAGGAATTCGCAGCAAAGAACCCGTCAAAGGTCATGATGGACAACTCGAACTTCGATATGATCGAGCCCTGGAGACCTATTCCCGCGATCGTTCACACCAAGGCTGACCTGATTGCAGCGGCTGGCACCAAATATAATATCAGCCCGAATGTATCGATGATCAAGGAAGCAACCCGTACCTTCGGCCTTGACAAGGTCGGTATCGTCGGAACCCCCTGCCAGATGCAGGCAATCCGGAAACTCCAGCTCTACCCGATTGGTGCACGTGATGTCGGCGCTGCCGTCGCACTCGCTGTCGGTATCTTCTGCATGGAGAACTTCCCGTACCAGAGCATCCTCCAGCTCGTGGAAGATCACGCTGCAATGAAGCTCGAGTCGGTCAAGAAGATGGAGATCGGTAAGGGCAAATTTTGGGTCTACGGCAAGCGCGGACAGGTCGTTCAGCTGCCGCTCAAGGTGACCCACAAGTACGAGCAGCCCGGATGCCACGTTTGCCTTGACTACGTTGCAAACCTCGGCGATATCTCCACCGGTTCCGTTGGCAGCCCCGATGGCTGGTCCACGGTCTTTGTCAGGTCAAAGATCGGTGAAGCAGTCTGGGCAAAAGCAATGGAAGCAGGTCTCTTTGAGATCCAGCCTATCGAGAAGGTCAAGCCCGGCCTTGAACTCGTGACCAAGCTCGCAAACGAGAAGATCACGAAGAACAAGAACACGGTCGAAGCCCGCAAGACCTTTGGTATTGGCAGGTCTCTCCGGACCCCCTACATCTAACTTTTTTTAAACTGATTTTCCAAAACGCAACGAGCCACGGATAGAAGAAAAGAGATCGTGTCCGCTTCAGATTCCCCAGTTCTTGATCTCACGTATCGAGGCTCCCGGAGTCAAATACCGGAAAAATCCAGTTACAGCTCCATGTAGTGCGGCTTCCTTTGAAGAATAGATACCTGTATCCCGGTAATATTCCTTCGCTCCCTTCTCCCGCACGGCAAGGTTTGCAATCCCCCAATATTCGCTCCCTGATCGCATGATCTTGATTTTGAGCGGAACTTCTACATCCCTGACCGTTATCGTATAGAGTCCAACAACTTCGTGTACCTGCAGGATATCCGGGTATTCCCGGATCAACTCATCATCCGGTACTGGTGCCATATCCGTATATGGACTCCTAAACAGGAAAAAGAGATCCATTTTCCTCGGGCCGTTGATCAAGGCAAATGTCTTTAGAATAATGCAGGGCATTTCTGACAGAATATGTTGTATAAACCTCCGGCTGATTTATATTAACTATGAGCTACGATTTTGAATAAGGGTTATTTCAGCATGAAATCTAGTCCGACAGCCTCCTGTTAACGTCGAAACCGCAGTATTTATGCCAAAGACGCAGGTACTCACTAAGAAGTACATGACCAGAAAATGCGGAAACTGCGGCGCTCCTGCCCCGGATAGCAATTCGCGGTTCTGCGACCTGTGTGGTGCGCCACTCATCGAAGAGCCGGTTACACCGCAAGGGCTGCCCGTCTGCCCTTCCTGCGGGGCGATTGTTTCGGACAAGAAGGCTCAATTCTGCGATGAATGCGGTGCACCTCTGACAAAACCGGTCTGCCCTTCCTGCGGCAATCCGGCACCATCATCGCGCTCAAAATTCTGTACCCGGTGCGGTGCGACCTTTGGCCCTCAGATCCCGGGAAAAAACCGTGTCACTCCCACCCAATCCATGACAAAACCGGAACCCGATCCAGTCGTTGTAAAACTCAGGAAAGGGCGCCTGCCGGTACCTGACGACCCTGCTGCTGAGTGGGATCCTTGGACCGACGGGGATCCGGTTTATGATATATCTACACCTCTGCCCCAGCCGCCCCAGCAGAAACCCCACACCGACCTCCAGTCTATTGGCGAGGGAACAGTACGGATCCAAAAGCCTGTCCCGGACCAAGTGCCGAAGGTCTCCGGGCCACAGAAAAAGTATTCCCACCTGCCACTTGTTGCTGAAGAATTAAAGCAGGACGCCGAACGCCGTGCCCGTTCCGATCCTGCGGAGAGCGGGGGACCCGGACGCAAAGGTAAACAGGGAAAAAAAGGCGGAATGTTCAAATTTTTGAAGTGAACGCAGGCTCCTGTGGCGCGCTTCTTGTCTCCGATTTCGCTGCTTGAGGAATCCCACCAGTTCAGGCGAAATATTCCACGATATTTCTGAATATTACCATGTTGAGCGATTCTTCCGGGACCCGTTCCCCGCTTCGCCGCAT
The DNA here is from genome assembly GCA_963737635.1 of uncultured Methanoregulaceae archaeon. Lineage (GTDB taxonomy): Archaea > Halobacteriota > Methanomicrobia > Methanomicrobiales > Methanospirillaceae > Methanoregula. The sequence goes on along the minus strand of CAVTTL010000001.1, from coordinate 1,211,776 downwards.
TTGTTCTTTGAGAAGCGGCCAGTCATAGAGGTTAGTAAATTCGATTGCCCGTTCGGGGTGCGGCATCATGCCCAAGACTTTCCCATCAGTCGATGTGAGACCGGCAATGTCCTCGACTGATCCATTTGGATTAAAAGGGTATTCTCCGCAGGCAGGGCTCATGTCCTCCCGGCAATAGGTAAACGCAACCTGCCGGTGTTTTTTGATCCGCTGGAGAGTTTCCGCTGAGCAGGAAAGGTTCCCTTCGCCGTGGGATACCGGGCAGCAGAGTCTGACAATCCCATGCGTCCAGATCGTGTCGGTGGCGGGACGGATCGTCACAAACCGGCACTCGAGCCGCCCGCTCCGGTTGGGCATCAGGGCAATATCACGGGAGCAGGACCGGTCAAAGGCAGGGACAAGACCGAGGTTTGCAAGGATCTGGAAGCCGTTGCAGATCCCAAGTACGAGATTATCACCATCCAAAAATTCCAACAGTTCTTCCCAAAGGTTGTTTCTTACCCGGTTTGCATACGCGTTTCCGGCACCGGTATCATCTCCATAGGAAAAGCCTCCGGGAAACACTAAGAGCCGGTAATCAGCCAGATGCTGTCGTCCTGCTATCAGGTCATTGATATGGACGATATCTGCGTCCATGCCGGCCCGGAGCAATGCCTCCCGTGTTTCCATCTCGGAGTTGATGCCGTACCCGCTCATGACAATGGCTTTCTCCGGGATGAGGGTAGATGAAGATGGCATATCAGAACCCCCTGAAAGGCGCTTTGTAAGCCTCTTCCAGTTTTGCAATCTCCTGATCCGCGAGGAGCGCCTGCCCGGTGATCCGGAACCGGCTTCCCCGGTTTTTCCCAGCAGCAGTGCATCGGTCCCAGCGGTCCGTTCGAATGCCCGCTTGTGGTCCGGCGCCACCGTCACGACAAATCGTCCAAGCGTTTCGGAGAAGAGGAAAAAGTCCGGGCGCAGGGTGCCGGGAATGGTGAGGTCCATGCCGAGCCGGCCGGCAATCGCCGCCTTTGCAAGCGCCACTCCTAACCCCCCGTGGTTGACCGGATATGCCGAAGCGACCAGTTCGTGGGCGATCGCATCAGAAAGTCTGAGATAGCGCGCCCGTGCTGCCGCTGCGTCAAGCCGGGGAACAGTGCTCCCGGAAGTGCCGAGATGAGCATAATATTCCGAACCACCAAGCTCTTCCTTCGTTTCCCCGATCACATAAACGAGATCTCCTGCTCCTTTTGCATCAAGTGAGACTGCCTTTGCAACATCTTTATGAATGCCGATAGATGAGATCAGCAGTGTAGGAGGGACAGAAATCTTAACCCGGTTGTTTTCCCCGTCATATCCCGAGAAATCATTGAACATGCTGTCTTTTCCGGAGATGAAGGGTGTCCCGAAGGCTTTAGCGTAATCGTAGCATCCTTTCGCGGCCTGCTTGAGCTGCCAGAGCCGCCCCGGCTCATCAGAAGAACACCAGCAGAAATTGTCAAGGAGCGCGATGAAATCGGTAGAAACACCGATAGACACAAGCCCCCGGATCGCCGTATCGATGGCGGCCCCGGCCATACAGTACGGATCGATCTCAGAGTATGCAGGGAAAAGTGCCTGGGAGAGCCCGACGCCTTTATGGGAGCTTTGCACGACTTTGGTGAGCGTCGCCACCGATTGCACCCGGCCCTTTCCCTGCACTGGTCCAAGCACGTGGCCTCCCTGCACGGTATGGTCATACTGGATAGAGACAAATTCAGTGGAACAGATGTTCCTGCTCCCGAGCATTGCGATCAGGGTATCATCGAGCCGGGCCGGGCACACCGGAACTGGGCCGGGATTCTCCGTCTTTACCGGTGTTGTTGTGAGCTGTTTCCGGGGCAGGCCGTCATGCAGGAACGCGAGCTCGATGTCCATCACGATCCTGCCATCGTATTCCACCACGCACCTCCCTGTATCCGTAAACTGCCCTATCACCGTCGCCTCGACGTCCCGGAGCGCAAGAAGGCTGGTGAATGCTTCGATCTTTTCAGGTGGCACGGCAAGCGTCATGCGCTCCTGCGATTCTGAGATCCAGATCTCCCACGGGGCCATACCCGGGTATTTCAGGGGGACCCGGCCGAGCTCCACATGGCAGCCGTTGCACTCTTTTGCCATCTCAGCAACTGAGCAGGACAGGCCCCCGGCGCCATTGTCTGTGATGCTCCGGTAAAGGCCGAGGTCCCGCGCTTCCTTGACAAGGACATCCGAGAATTTCTTCTGGGTAATCGGGTCGCCAATCTGCACGGCAGTAACCGGGCTCTCCGGGTCAAGGGCCTCGGAAGAGAATGTGGCGCCATGAATGCCGTCTTTTCCCACCCGCCCGCCAACCATCACGATAAGGTCACCGGGTTCCGCTTTTTTCTCAAAAAGGTTTCTGCCATTGTGCACCCGGGGCATGACACCCACAGTACCTGCAAAGACAAGTGGTTTTCCCGTGTAGCGGTTGTCGAACCAGCAGAAGCCCTGTGGGGTCGGGATGCCTGAACAGTTGCCACCTACTCCCACACCCCGCACAACGCCATCGAGGACGTGCCGGGGGGAGAAAATGGGATTTGCACGGTCCCTGCCCCGGTACAGTTTCTGGCCTGTCGCCGGATCACCGACACAGAAACCATAGACATTGATGCAGGGTTTTGCGCCGAGGCCAAAACCAATCGTATCGCGGTTCACGCCGACGATCCCGGTGAGCGCTCCGCCGAATGGGTCAAGGGCAGAGGGAGAGTTGTGGGTCTCGACTTTGTGGGTCACGAGGTACTGATCGTCAAAGATAATTGCGCCGGAGTTATCGGTAAAAACCGTGATGCAGATATCGCGCTCACCCTTCTCAGCCCGGATCTCATTTGTCGCCGCCTGTATGAAGGTCTTATAAAGGCCTTTTGGGATGTCATCATCCATGGGAGAAGCAAAGATCGTGTGCTTGCAGTGCTCGCTCCACGTCTGTGCAAGGGATTCAAGTTCCACATCAGTCGGCTTTCGTCCTGCCCGGTCAAAATAATCGCGGATCGTATGGAGCTGATCAAGATCGAGCGCGAGCGGCCCCCGGCGCTGGCCGGTCCGTAGATCGGAAATCCCTTCCTTTCCCAACCGGGCAAGCTCCGCAGCCGGGATGGCAAGATCGACGTCGCCCGCAGCCGGGATTTCATGGAGCCTGACCTGAGGGACGACCCGATTCATCCCCGTTTCCCCATACTCCTGCCTAGTCTTGGTGCTCACCCGGTTGATCAGCGGGTTTGCAAGTGTCGAGGCAAGTCTGTGAAAGTGCGTCAGGCGCAAGTCTGCCACGAATAAGATACAGTGACCGATGAAGCCACCATCTCGCCCTCACAAAAAGGCACCCCGAGATAGTCCTCAACGGTCTGGCGGGCGGTTGTACCCACGTTATCGGTCACACCGGGTAAAAACCCAACTTCGATAGCGTAATCGAAGAGGGGCCGGGTCGCTTCATCCACCACAAAGTCCTGCACCACGGGATTGGAGAGCCGGGCACCGATCTCAGCAAGTTCAGTCCGGGCTCAGGTCCCGGCTAACGGTTACTAGGGTATAAACATCAACGAACTGCAGTGCGTCGATGGAAAACCCGACTGACCGGATCCGATCCGTGCGGATTTTTTCCCGGGGATCTTTGCTATAGTGAACTTCTATGCGGTGGACAAAAGAAGCCATAAATACTTGTATGCCCTGAAAGGAGAAAAGACGTATCTTCCCGGTACGTCCTGAGGATCACCGGGAACGTATGTGGGATTACATAAACCGGAAAGTCACTTTTCCGGACGGGTTACGGTCACCGTATCGATCATCGCACTGATGGCAAGATCAAACGGCACCGTCCCGGTCCAGCCAGCTCTTACAAACATATCCTGAAAACAGACCCCGACCACCTTTGCCCCGCGGTGTTGGGCGGCGAGATCGCGAACCTGCTCTTTGGTGACAGGCATCAGGGGCATCGCGAGCCCTCCCATGATAACCATGACCCGGGGGCAGGTTATAGCGACCGGTTCACCTGAGGCCTGCATGCCGATATCCGGAACGTCATGGATCAAATGCGCTTTTGTCTCATCGAGCAAGGGCACAAATACCTGCCGGAGGTGCAGGCCCCGAATTGCAACCGCAAGCAGTTCCACAAAAGGTGTGCAGGTCCCGATACACCCGTAGTAGACAACCATGTCACCTTCGTTGAGGTTGAGGCTTTTGATGTATTCCTTGAATGGGCGAAGAATACCGGGGATACCCCGGAAAGACTCGTTTTCTGTCATGCCAGATCTACCATCAGGCACAAAAGGCTATTAAGAGTTCTACGCAAAACTGCGACGTTTATCCGAACCGGTCGTCGGCGCGCTTGTACCGGGCGTTGTGTGCGACATGTTCAAGCCAGCCACCGCGCTCACCGGGATACGCATCGAATCCGGATACATAGGGTTTAATGTCCAGGAGCGGGGTGCCGTCGAGGATATCAATATCCTCGATAGAAAGAACGCACCTGTCAATACCGGAGAGCCTCACAACCGAAAGACCGATCGCGTTGGGGCGTTTCGGTGACCGGGTCGCAAAGACGCCTCGCGGGGTGGAATCAAGAAACGGCGTGACCATAAGGGAATACCCCGTACACCGGTGCAAGGCATAGAGCAGGATAATACGGGAAAAACCATCAAGGTCAGCAAGCCCTTCGCAGAACTCGGGATCGAGTTCTATAGTTCCCTGCACACCCCGGGCCCCGGTAGGCTGAATAGGCATACCTGCAATATCGGTAAAGGGGGAGTGGATGGTCCCGATCGGGCGGTACGTGAAAGGCCGGGCCGGAAGCATTGCGCATGGAGGAGTATTGGAGCTTTTAAGGGTAAAAATCCCGGTGCCGCGGGCCGGGAACTACTTTAGGTACAACGATCAACGCTTCTGCAGGGAAAAGGAACGCATGGGACAGAACGCATTTTTCCGGACAGAAAAACTCACTATAATTAACGAGGATATCTTTACCACTCATGCAATTCCGGCACAGGAAATCGATCTCGTGGTTACGTCCCCACCGTATAATGTCGATATCAGTTATAATTCCCACGACGACAGGCTCACGTATGATGAGTACCTCGCTTTCTCGAAGCGCTGGATGAAGCGCTGTTACTGCTGGCTGCGAAACGACGGCAGGTTCTGCCTCAATATCCCGCTTGACAAAAATAAGGGAGGCCAGCAGAGTGTTGGTGCCGATCTCACCGAGATAGCAAAAGAATGCGGGTTTTCATATCATTCCACCATTATCTGGAACGAAGGCAATATCTCGCGCCGTACCGCCTGGGGCTCATGGGCGAGCGCCTCTGCGCCATACGTGATCGCTCCTGTTGAGCTGATCGTAGTTTTGTACCGGGATGTATGGAAAAAGACAAGCGGCTCACGGCAATCCGATATCAGGCCGGATGAATTCAAGGACTGGACCAATGGCCTGTGGACTTTTAATGGCGAGCGCAAGACCAGGATCGGCCACCCGGCCCCGTTTCCCGTCGAACTTCCGCTGCGCTGCATGAAACTTTTCTCCTTTGTTGGTGATACCGTGCTCGACCCGTTCATGGGGAGCGGGAGCACGCTTCTTGCCGCCTCGCGGTGCAACCGCAGGGCGATCGGAATCGAGATCGATCCGCATTACTGTGAACTTGCAGTAGACCGGATCGCAGAAGGCGAGAAGGAGTGAACGGCAACCCGGGATGCCGCCCCAAAAAAGGGAAACGTTCTGAGGCGAAGATCTTATGGCAGTTGCATCAACTGTACGGCGGGGCTTTTCTTGTGTACCCTGCGCCGCAGTTCAAGTTTGACTGTGGGCGAAGGTTTTAACGGATCAAATTTTATAAATATACCACAATGGAAAAAGGGGAAGATCATACACCGTTCGATCAGAGGCTCTTTCTTATCTTCCTTGTCACATTCGCTGTGATGACTGTATTCGAATTTGCGAGCCAGTTCCTCAATCCGTACCCACCTGACTGGCGTTCAAACCTGATCACCAGCCTCTTTACCAGCGGTCTTGCAGTCATCATTGCCTATTTTCCCCTCAATTCCTATTATGAGACCGCCACACTGCTCTCCGCAGAGGTGGAGAGGCGACATGACATGGAGATAGAGTTACGCGAGGGTGAAGAGAAGCTGAGGAGAACCTTTGATCAATCCCCGGTGGGAGCGGCAATCCTTTCACCCGATCTCCGGTTTTCCCGGGTAAATAACGCCCTGTGCACAATCACCGGATACACCCCGGACGAGCTTCTTTCCCTATCAATTACCTCAATCGTTACCCCTGAGGAGATGGACCAGATCAGCGCTTGTGCAAAAGATCTCAAAAGTGGCGCTGCTGACGTGGATGAACGCGATCTGCATCTGGTACGGAAAAATGGGGATAGAATCTGGGTGCGCCAGTCAGTCCGTCTTATCCGTAGTGAAGACAGCGCTCCTCTCTATTTCATTCCGATGTTTGTTGACATCCACGACCGCAAGCTGGCGGAGGATGCCCTCCAGAAGACCAATAAAAAACTCTCCATTCTCTCAACTATCACCCGCCACGATATCAAGAACCAGTTGACAGGATTGGCCGGATTTTTGCAACTGGTAAAAAACGAAGCCCCGGATGATCCGTCGCTACAGAGTCACATGTGCAAACTGAAAGTCTGCAGTGACGCCATAGAACGACAGATTGAGTTTACCCGATACTATGAGGAACTGGGAACTGCAAACGCAGGCTGGTTCGATGTACAGCAAGGTATTCTCGGAGAGGCACGCCAGTTGCCCCTTGAGGGTGTCATCCTTGACCCTGGGAAGACCGGTGTTTCGATCTATGCTGATCCACTGATAGGCAAAGTCTACTATAATCTTATGGAAAATTCCCTTCGGCATGGCGGTCATCTAACAAAAATATCCTTTTCCGCAGCTGAAACGGAGAACGGGCTTGTGATCTCTTATACCGATAACGGTTGTGGGATCCCGCCATTGGAAAAAGAGAAGATCTTCCTCCGGAGTTTCGGGCGTAATACCGGACTTGGTCTTTTTTTGATCCGGGAGATCCTCGAAACCACCGGAATTAGTATAACGGAGACCGGGCCGCCGGGTGCTGGCGTACGGTTTGAGATCCTCGTCCCAAAAGGGGAGTACCGGATTTCCTCCTCCTAGAAACGATTGCATCACGGATGAGGGAGAACGTATTCAAGATCTCAACCATTTATGGTATCTTTCTAAAAAAAGATCCGGACGCCTCTTACGCGGTGGCGGCCGGAGTAACTGTTGTGGACGGGGTGGCGTGCTGCCTGTACTCTGCCCGGTAGATCTTCACGATGCTGGCAAACTGTTGGTTGAGCGTTGCGAGATCCTGGTTTGCGGCCTTGATTGCCTGCTCATCATGGTTGGTTAATGCCGTATTAAGGACGGTTCCTTCCTGTTGGATCTGGGTTTCAACCGCTTGGGCCTGTGAGACATCGATTCCCTTTGCCGTCATATTCGAGAGAATGCCGTTGCGGCGCTGGTCGTTTGTGGTAAACTCATTCATCCGGGCGGTCTGGCGGTCCGTCCACCACGTGCTCTTCAGGCTCTGGATCGTGGCGGACTGTGCCATGACCGAGACATTGATACTTGCCTCAAGGGCTTTTCCAGTACCGTTGTACTCCTTGAGCGAGGATTTTGCATCGGCCGTAAACTGCTTATGATCCGAACTCATCTGTGTTTCTGCAGCTGCAATCTGGTCGCCAGCGGTCATTGACTGTACCGACGAGACTGTGCTGGTAAACTGCGATTCGAGCGAGGAAAGCTGACTCGTCCCGGCACCGTTGCCGATGGTGCCGAAGTATCCGATCGCCCCGTCCATCTGTGCCTGTCCCAATGCTCCCGCATAAGCAACATAGGCCTGCATCGCCGCGATATGTTCCGGATTCGTATTCCATGCATTCCCGCTTACGGGATCGGCTGCAACCGGCATGATCGCCGCAGCAAGGCAGATCAAACAGAGGCTGCCGATGAGGATTGTCTTTGTGGTATTCATTTTTTTCACCTTGGCATTGTTTCCTTATGATGGCCCTGCAGTCCCTGCAAGACTCATCTGCTCGTGATGTTGCCTGCCCGCAGGTATATATTTCCAAGATTGCCCGGGTAACGCCATTGAACCTTGGGGTTAGAAGAACTAAACCGGGTCAATGGGATCATGGCCACCTCTCTCCAAAAGGAAACCCCTTTTCAGGCACCTTTTGCCGACAGGAAAGACTGTATACTCTCAAAAAAATATATGAGATCATGCAATACACAATCGTCTTCGAGCCCAACGAAGAAGGTGGTTTTACCGCCCGCTGCGTTGAGATCCCGGGGACTATTTGCCAGGGTGCGGACAAAGGAGAAGCGCTCGCCCGGCTTAAAGTGGCGATCGGTCGGATGCAGCAGGCCTGGCAGGCTGACCTGCACCGCACGATCCAGTCACTTTCATCCGATATCATCAGGATTGACGTAGCCGACGCCGCGTGACTTCGTGTGCGCACAAACGGGGATTTCTTCCCGCAAAAATGTATACCTATTTTTCAGGATTTTCTACAATATACTCAGTGACAGATATGGCACCCATCTGGCTCCTTCCGGTATAAAAGCAGGAACTATAGCCTTTTTGTACGTGAACCGGCCAACACTTGTACCACCTGTCCGCCTATTCAGGTAAATACCATGACGTTTGCCTTTGCCCGACGCATCCAGCATGCCCCGGCATCGTTCCTCGGGGAGCTCTTCAAGGTCTCGTCCGACCCCTCCATCATTTCGTTTGCCGGTGGGCTGCCGTCATCCGAACTAATCGATACAGAAGGGCTGTCAGCCGCAGCCCGGGACGTCTTCAGTACCGATCCCAGGACTGCCCTGCAGTACTCGACGACCGATGGCTACCGGCCGCTGCGGGAGTATATCGCGGACCGTTACCGCCAGCGTCTTGGCATTCCGGCCACTGCCGACGAGATCCAGATCACCAACGGCTCCCAGCAGTGCCTCGATCTCTTCGCAAAGATCTTTCTTGATCCCGGCGATCGGGTGGGCATGGAGCGACCGGGGTACCTTGGGGCGATCGAAGCATTTTCGCTCTACGAGCCGGAATTTACCACCGTGCCGCTCGACCGCGAGGGCCCGGATCCGGTTGTCTTCAGGAAAATGATGAAAGACGCTCCGGTGAAATTTTTCTACGGCATTCCCAACTCCCAGAACCCTTCAGGTCGTACGTACTCGCGGGAAAGGCGCAAGGAGATCGCCGAAATTATTGACGGTACAGGCACCGTTTTTTATGAGGACGATGCATTTGGGGAACTCTTCTTTGATGGGAAACCACGGCCGCCGGTAAAACGCCTCCTCCCCGAAAATGCCGTGATCTCAGGATCGTTTTCCAAGATAACTGCGCCAGGCATGCGGATCGGATGGCTATATGCTCCCGGTGAGATCCTCGCAGCGTTCAATACCGCAAAGCAGGCCGCAGACCTTCATTCAAACTTCCTCTGCCAACAGATCCTGCATCGGTACCTCACTACAAACGATCTCGACAGCCATATCCGGAAAATCATTGCAGTCTACAGCCGGCAATGCCGGCTGATGTGCGATCTCTTCGACGATCTGATGCCGGCCCTCTCCCACACGACTCCCGATGGGGGGATGTTCCTTACCGCGACGCTGCCTCCCGACATGGACGCAATGAGAGTCTTTGAAGAAGGAATCCGGCAGAACGTTGCAGTGCTGCCCGGGATGCCGTTCTTTGTCGATGGCGGCGGTACCGATATCATCCGGCTCAACTTCTCGAATGCCAATGAGGAGAAGATCGCGGAAGGCATGCACCGGCTCGCGACGGTTATTGACAGATTATCCCCGGAGAAAACCAACCGATAGGGAGAAGGGTGTTGCCGGGTTTTTTCTGGCGTGACATATACATCCTCTTTTTATATAGGAGTATCTTCCAGAACTGTACCACAGGATGAGATACGATGATAAAGAAACTGCTTGTACTTGTACTGATCCTCGTCTTCTGCATAGGTATCCTTGCCCCGCTCGCTGCCGGCGCCGGCACAACCGATACGCAAACCACCACGGATCAGACCCTCTTGCCAACCGTCACTGAACCGACAACGATCCCCACGACCGAGCAGACCATCACGATTCCGACCACCGCGATGGGAGGAGACCAGGGATGGATCGATGTGTACTGTAATGTCGATGGGTCCACGGTCTATTTCGATGGAGTTGCCCAAGGTACAACAGCCGGGGGCATTCTGTCGGTGGCAGTATACTCCACAGGCGCTCCTGTCAGGACGATAACGGTTTCCCAACCGGGCTACACGACCTGGTCAGGCCCTCTTTCCTCCATGCCCTCGCCCGGCCAGCATGTCGCAGTCTACACAACCATCAACCCGATTATGACGATCCCAACCACTATCCCGCCGGTGACAAACGGCGCGATTTATGCCCAGTCCAGCCCGGCCGGGGCAGCGATCTACCTCAACGGGAACTTCTACGGGTACTCGCCGCTGACCATCCCGGGTCTTGCGCAGGGCACCTATTCCATGAAAGCCACCCTTTCCGGTTATACACCTGACAACACGGTCGTCTACGTGTACTCCGGGCAGACGGCACCCTATTACCCGGTGCTCCAGCAGTCACCCCAGCCGCGCCAGACCGGCTTGGTATACGTGACTTCGAACCCGAACCAGGCAGGCGCATATGCCGACGGCGGGTACTACGGGACGACGCCCCTGACCCTGACGCTGTACCCGGGCAGCCACCAGATCGTACTCAAATACGCAAGGTATAACGATTATTCCACAAACATCTGGGTAGTTGGCGGCCAGTCTCAGAACCTGCCGATCACGATGTCGACAGCGATATTAGGAACGGTCGTTATTACGTCAGTCCCGGGAGCAACCGTGTATCTCGACAGTAATGTGGCGGGTGTGGTCAATTCTGCCGGGACTCTCTCGCTCAATGGTGTCACCACGGGTAACCATCTTTTAAGGGTGACCGCACCTGGGTATAATGCCTGGCTCAATACGGTCTATATCCAGGCAAACGTCGTAAATACCGTTTCCGCTTCCCTGACACCCATCGGCGTAACCCCGACAATTGCTCCAGCCACCGGGGGCCTGGCTGTTGCATCATCCCCGACAAATGCGGCTATGTACATCGACGGCGTGTACCGCGGTTCCACCCCGCTTACCGTGACCGGCCTTTCGCCGGGAGACCACCTGGTCCGGGTATCGGCACCAGGCTACGTGGACTACACGACAACGACAACCGTAATTTCAGGGCAGATTTCACCGCTCGCTCTCGCACTTGCTGCTGCCCCAACCCCCACTGCGACCCAGACCCCGGCACCGGGTCCTGCAGCGGTACTCTGCGTGCTTGTAGCAGCATTCGGGATGGCTGGGTGCCTGAGGAGGCGATGCTGATATGGCCCAAACCTGTTCACGTTCGACAAAACTGGTGGCCACTGCAATCATTGCCGTGGTTATTATTTCGGTGCTGACCGCGTTTGCGTACGAGAATTCGAATGCAGCGCTCAGGAACGCCGTACAATCGGGACTCAAGTCCACAGCCGGCGTCATGGCCACGCAGATCAGCGCAAGCGAGCTTACCGGTCTCAAAACGGGCGACGAAAACACGACCCAGTACCTTGCAGTTGCAGCAAAGCTGCGTTCGATGCGCAGCATGAACGACAATCTTCTCAACGCTTATATCATCGAAGTGAACACCACGGATATGTCTGCCTCGTTTTTAGTTGATGACCTCTATCCGCTGGACCCGTCGGGTTCCGCCCGGATCGGCGAAGCGGATACCTCCCCGGACAAAATGCAGATCTTTGAAGCGCTCTCCGGCCCGACCACCTCACCCGTACCCTATACTGATTCGTGGGGATCGTTCATGTCCGCTTACGCGCCTATCGATGATTCTGCTGGAAACACGTACGCCATCCTCGGTCTTGACGTATCAGAGGACAATTATGTGGCTTCGACGACCCAAGGCGAATGGATCATCGCGACCGGTATTGTCTCCATCGTCATCGTACTCTCTGCACTCTACGTATTCAGTCGGAAAACCGGAGACGATGCGCCAAAGGCATCCTGAAAAAATCTCTTTTTTTTTTACAAACTTTTTTTTGTCCCGGAGAGAACTGGTACTCCATGATTTTATCACGAACGTCCCTCTCCCTTTTCCTTCTCGTGTGTGTCCTTCTCCTTGTTTGTGGGTGCACGCAGCCTGCAGGAACCGCAACCCAGAGCCCGGCCGCCACGTCAACGGGAATCACCGCGTCTCCTACAGGCTCAGGCGCAAGTGTATCGACTGCACAGGATCACGTCCTGCTCGAGACAACGATGGGAAACATCACCATCGCGCTCAACTCTGACATGCCGATCACCAGCGGCAATTTTGAAAAACTCGTAAAAAGCGGATTCTATGACGGAGTTATCTTCCACCGCGTGATCCCCGGATTCATGATCCAAGGTGGCGACCCCACCGGTACCGGCAAAGGCGGACCCGGCTATGCCATTCCGGACGAATTTACCAGCCACAACCACAATGCCCGGGGTACGGTGGCGATGGCAAACGCAGGCCCCAATACCGGAGGCTCGCAGTTTTTTATCAATCTCGTTGACAACACGTACCTCGATCCAAACTTCCCGGTCTTTGGGACGGTCACCTCCGGCATGGACGTAGTTAATGCCATCGCACAAGTGCCCACCGATACAAATAACCGGCCGCTCACCAACGTGACGATTCTTCATGCGGAGATGGTCTGAGGTCCGAGGCGACCAGCTCCTGCACCGCACAAAAAAGAATACCTCCAACAAGCTATACTTTTCTTGCAATCATGACACCAGAACAGGAACCCGGTAAACGGGTACGGCTTGAAACGAACATGGGCACTATTACGGTTGCACTCGATCCGGATATGCCTGTCACTGCCGGAAATTTTGAAACGCTCGTAAAGAAAGGCTTCTATAATGGCGTTATTTTCCACCGCGTGATCCCGGAGTTTATGATCCAGGGAGGTGACCCCACCGGTACCGGCAGGGGCGGGCCCGGCTACATGATCCGGGATGAGTTTTCCGGTCACAACCGGAACGACCGGGGTACCCTTTCGATGGCAAACGCAGGCCCCAATACCGGAGGCTCACAGTTCTTTATCAACCTCGTCAACAACAACTTCCTTGACGCAAAGCACCCGGTCTTCGCAAAAGTGGTGGAAGGCATGGACGTAGTCGACCGGATCGGCACAACCACGATTGACCCCGACGACCGGCCGAAAGAAAAAATGACCATCCTCCGGGCGACCGTAGAGTAGGCCATTTTCTCAATTTTTGAACCGTGGATACATCCACCGGGGATTCGGAAAACCCGAAATCAATACACAATTCAAAAACCTGTCGACCGCCTCGACACGTCCCAAATCGTGCCGGAAAAAAGCAGGATCTCCGGCATATCCTCACGGTCCGTAAAGCAATTCCAAGAGGGCGGGATGAATGAACACTATCTCACGCCCGATTTCCGGGATTCAGGCACACCTGTTTCTTCAAGCGGTAAAAGATACCGGGCCGCCATCAAACTCCACGCTGGCAGAGTCGGGAGTGCATCACCGGCACAATGTGCGAGCCCGTAATTTATCACCCGTCTTCTTTCATAAGGTTCCGGATCTGGGTTTTCAGAACGGGTAATTCTTCACGAATACTTATCCAAAGCAGATTCCAGTCAACACGGAAATACCGGTGTGTGACAATATCCCGGACCCGGCAAGACCGCTCCAGTCCACTTCCGGGTGATCAGTCATGAGGGATTCTGGAAGGTTCTTGGATGCTTCCCCGATTACCTGAAGATTGCGAAGAATAGCATCCTTTGTCCGTTCATCAGTCATCAGCTGATCAAAAGAACTATCCCGAGTGAATACTTCGATTTTTTCCACGGACTGGTAAATATCAAATAAAAGGAGACTGGAGGATCGCTTTTCAGACATACACGACCTCGTGCATGACCTGATCGCGGATCAGGGGATGGAGACCCTCGGGAGTCACGAGATCGACCGGGATATTAAGACGGCCGGAGATCAGGTTTTTTAAATGCACGAATGCCATCATGCCTATCGGTTGGTCAAATTCAACCACGAGATCGAGATCACTTTGTTCGGTCTGGAGTTTCCGGGAGTACGATCCGAAGATACCGATGTTCCTTACGTGATACTGCTCCTTTAACTCGTGTCTCATGACCCGCAGTTGTTCCAGTACCTCGGAAGTATCTCTCATATTCGTCATGGAATATTAGCATTTCATGTATATGAGCAATATGGGAGGGATAGATAAATCCGGTAATTCAGGGTGTATTCCGGCACCGGCTTTCATTGAGGATATTTCTGCGAGAAGTCGGCAAAGCCGGATTAAAAAAAGAATTGCTCTGTAGAAAACCTAACCAAAATAGACGGTACCGACGACCTAAAAGGCCAGATACGGCGCTATGTGGATGGTAAATATTTTCTATTAATAAATATTATTAACACTGAATGATTTTAAAAGGATCGGAAAAAAGGGCCGGCACAATTCTGATGTTCTTAACGCTCCCTGAGGGATATGGTAACTACTGCCTTCGCCATCACTGCATCCCCCATGGAAATGAATTCTTCGATCTAAGGTACTTAATGGTGCCGACTATTGTCACCGACTTCCTTCGCTGGCGTGTGAGTAAAACACATATTCAATATATTATCGACATAATCAATTTATATTCGGGTGAAAATGAATGGGAGAGAGCCTGCTTACACGCCGGCAATTAGACGTAATGAGATACCGGAAGAAAGGGATGACCCGGCAGCAGATAGCGGATATCTTCCATACATCAAAAACAAACATCTGTGGTATAGAAAAATCGGCCGAGAAGAATGTACGGCGTGCGAAACAGACCCTGGAGGTTTTCTACACGTTGAATGCACGCTTCCTTTGCATTCTGAACGCGGGGTCCGACCTCTTCAATTCAAGCCCTTTCATTGTTGAGGAAGCCAAAAAAACCGGTATGGACCTGAAAATCGATCCGATAGATCTCATCAACCGTCTGATGGAGGAGTTCCCGAACCGTATCCATGACAGGTTCATCAAAAAAGATATCGAAGTGTACCTGGAAGAGTCTGGCGGACTCATGTTTGGGTGACCGTTCCTTGGGTAGTCCGGCACAGTGATTGATAAAATAGTATTTCGATGTACAATAATCCTCCAACTGATGGAGACGCACTCAAACCTCATCCACTCAAGCTGGAATATACTACTGATTTTGATTGTTTTAGAACATAGGACCGGTATAATATCCCCTTCGAAAGATTTTCTTGGTTCCGTTATACAGAAGTCGTCAGGAGGACCTGCTGGGACTGGTCCGTGAAGATTCCAAGGACAAGGATCTCATCAGGACCCGGGTTCCCCAGATTCGTGAACGTATACTGCTCGTCGAGTTCGGGTTTTGGGTGCATCTGCTCAAGAACCTGTCCCCCGGATCTGTGAATGAAGATGCCAATCGAAGAGAGGAGAGCATCGTCCCGTCCTCCCAGATAGATTATCCTGACCGTGGTGCCGATGAGGTATCCCCGGACGCTGATATCCTTTGCCGGAAGCAGGGTCAGGCTGCCGTCAGGTGCAGTAATGAAGGAATCCAGCAGCGCTTCAGCATTGTTCTCACCGACTTGCGGGAACATGGACACATACATCTGTGCAACGGTGTCCTGTTTCGAAGGATTCCCTACTATATGGAAGACCGGGAGGGCGATTACCAGGACGAGCACACCGATAGTGAATGCAAGGGCAACTTTCTGAAACCAGACCGGCATAGTATCACGCATATCCGGGCAGCTGTGCAGGATGCCCGGGTTCCTTAGTAGAGCTGTGCCTCGCCGGATTATATATGTTAAAGGCAGGCGGTCCTCTACACATCGTTTTCCTCCAAAGGAACACCTTTCTTCTGAGCAGGAAAGATATACTGTACAGGAGCCACCCATGAAAAAACGTAAACCTGAGTTGGACACTGACCTCGAAACCCACGCCGTTGCCCTTATAGAACACTACCTTGCCTGCCGGCCCCGGGCCAGAAAGATGTGGAAACTCCTCACTGGCTCTCTTGAAGTTCAGGCATGCTGGCGCATGGCGAACTACGTAGCTGCGACAAAACTGGGGATGAACGATCATGGCCGGACCCATGCCACGGTAGCCACTGCGTCAGCCCTTACCATGCTCGACCTGCTGGAGGGTTCACCGTTCTGTCCCGATATCGTTGCCGGAGGGTTTGGCGACCTGGACGACGCTGCCCTCGTGGTCATGACTGCCATGCTCTGCCATGACCTCGGAAACACGGTGCACCGGGAGGAGCATGCAAACCTGAGCGTCGTGGTGGCGCTCCCAATCCTCGACCGGCTCCTGCCTGAAATCTATGACGATCCCGGACAGCGAATAGCGATCCGGTCGTTCATCCTCTCCGCAATGTACTCCCACCACGGGACACCGCGGCCGCTCACCATCGAAGCGGCACTTGTCTGCATCGCCGATTCGACCGACATGACCAAGGGCAGGGGCCGGGTCGCATTTGCATCCGGGAGCATCACGATCCATTCAGTCTCGGCGCTGTCCATCGAAAAAGTGGAGATCCGGAAAGGGGACGAAAAACCTATCGGCCTTGTGATTCATATGTCGAGTCCTGCCGGGATCTTCCAGGTACAGGAGATCCTTGCGCCTAAGGTGCGGGCCGGGCCACTTGCGGACGCGGTGGACGTAGTCGCGGTGACTACAGATGAGGCGCATGCGGCCGGGCACGCGATCGTCACCGGGATCCGGATGCAAGGCTCAAAGTTTGTGCCCCTGCAGCCTAAAAGTGGCCAGAACTGGCCGGGCAGGAAGAGCCACCGCTGAAGCTCCTCCAGCCCTCCATCAAGTCTATTTTTCCCCGGAGTGCGGCCGGAGCGTTCCGATGAATCGTTCGAGCATGTCCCGTGTCCCGCGCCTGTCCTTCGCCGATATGAGAGATGCCACCGTACCGGTGAAATGCGTCTTCACCTCATCCGGCCGTGCACCTACTTCATCGCACTTGTTCATCAGGATCATAAAAGGGATGCAGGCAACCGTAATCGAAGTGAAGAGGTGCTCTACGAACTCGTCCACCGGAGAGGTCGCGTCCACGAGCAGGATCGCGCCGTCCATGCCCTTACCGATGATATCCCGGGCAAACTCAAATCGTTCCTGTCCCGGGGTCCCGTATAGGTAAACCCGTTTTTCACCTATCTGGACCCGGCCGTAATCGAGCGCGATGGTAGTGGTACCCCCGGCACACTCGGCCTCGATATGTTTTGCCTGCGGGTCAAGTGTCTGGATCAATGTTGACTTGCCGGCCCCGAACGCGCCAAAAACGACGATCTTGTACTTTTCTTCTGCCATTATGGT
Source organism: uncultured Methanoregulaceae archaeon (assembly GCA_963737635.1). Taxonomy (GTDB): domain Archaea; phylum Halobacteriota; class Methanomicrobia; order Methanomicrobiales; family Methanospirillaceae; genus Methanoregula. The sequence goes on along the minus strand of CAVTTL010000001.1, from coordinate 1,194,332 downwards.
ACGATGTGCGCAGGGCACTGTTTACCGTTTCGGTGTAGATTTCTCATGAGGTTACCGGTCAAAAACTACCAAAGAATAGTCAAAGTCTCGACCGGGTTCATAAGTATCCGGGGAGTGTCGTTGCAGTGCGTGCGGCACTTCGTTTCCCAGTTCTTGGTCCGCATCTATCTGCACGTTTGATAATAGTATGATTTCAACCTAACAGTGTACATTGGCAAGCCGGTACGCATCTTTTGGCACGGTCATCTCAAACCGTGCACCTTTGCCAGATTCCCCAGTTTCGCTGATGGTAATGCCGGTGATTGATAGGATCTCACGGGACAGAAATAGTCCAAGCCCGGTGTTTTTCCCGAACCCCCGCTCAAAGATTTTCTCCTTCTCCTGCCAAGCAACACCATCGCCATCGTCTTCGCAGATGATGATATGATTATCACCTGATGCCTGCAGGGAAAACCGGATGGTCGCGATCTTTGCGCTATGCCGGACTGCATTGTCTATCAGATTGCAAAACACGTTAATGATCAGCGGGTCGGCCAACACTTCAGCACCGACAGGAAATTCGTTTTTCACCAGAATTTGTCCGAGTAGGGATTGCTTTGTTGCAGTATCAACAAGGGTGTGGCAGTTCTGCCAGACCGGGGCATTGACACCGATCGCTTCATACGCGTTGGTAAACCTGATAATGGTGGAAATGCGCTTTGCTGCATGTGCCGCTTTCTGGAAATACTCATGGAACGAGGGATCGCACCGTTTCTTTTCCAGAACATGGAGGTACCCCAGAAGCTCCGTCATCTGGTTATTGATATCGTGCCGGGTGATGCTGGTGAGCAGGGAGAGCTGGCGGTTCGCGGTCTTAAGAGCGTCTTCTGCTCTTCTCCATTCGGTGATATCCCGGATCACCTCTATCGCACCGACAATACCACCTTCCCGGTTGTAGAGTGGACTTGCTTTGGTAGTGACCCAGATCTGATGACCATTCCGGTGGCGAAAATGGGTTTCTGCAGAGAACGTCTCTCCCTCACGCAGCATACTGGAGTAATACCCTGCAACCTTCTCGTCATAGTTGAAGATCATGTCGACGACCACAGGACGCCGGCTCCCGTAGAACGGGATGGCGTACTGGTACTCCCCTTTTCCCGCCATCTTCGCTGCCGAAACACCGGTCATCTCTTCGATGGCACGGTTCCATGCGATAACAACTCCCTTTGTATCTATGGCAAACGTAGCATCGGGCAGGAAGTTAATGATATCCGCTTCACGACGTTCGAGGTCGCGAATGGTTGCTTCTGCCCTTTTCTGCTGGCAAGCCTGGCGGATCTGGTGCCCGAGCTCGGCGAATTGTGATTTGGGGTCATTGCCCTTCTGAAGGTAAAAATCGGCCCCTTCGTTTAGGGCTTGGATGACCACTTCTTCACGTCCTCGTCCGGTGAAAAGGATAAACGGAATGGTGTTTCCCGAAGTTCTTATCTTCTTTGAAAATTCGATCCCATCCATTTCCGGCATCTGATAGTCGGAGATAATGGCATCGTAGTTCTTTGTCTTCAACAAGGCAAGTGCGGCTGGAGCAGAGGCAATAGTGTCCACACAGAACTGCCCGCTTCGCTCAAGGAAAAGTTTGCTGATCTCAAGCAGGCCAGGCTCATCATCGACATAGAGAACCGGGATCATGATCGAGGTTCTCCTCCCATTGAATTGATCCGATCCTTTTGTTCGCGTGTGTTTTCCAAATAGGGTACCGGAACTATTGTCCGGATGGTTTTCTCAAGCTCATCACAGCCCGAACCGGAATAAGGTAACTTCGGGACAAACACAACCTGACCGTACCGTGCTGCGTCTTCTTCCATACCGTGGTCCCGCTCTAAGGTAAAGAAGATGAAAGGTGTCATTCTTCCCTTATTCCGGGTTTTTTGAAGAAGATCGATGCCCGACGATTCCTTGGAATTATAATCAGTGATAATGACATCAAAGGAAATGTGGTCCATTATTCGTGAGGCCTTTTCGGTAGTGAATGATGTTTCAACTACCACATCCCCCTTTTCCTCAAGGAAACGGCAGACGATGTCCAGCAATGACAAACAGTCATCCACATAGAGTACGGAAATCATGAATGCAATCTTCCAGGTACCAGATTCTGCCTAAAATGAAAGGGGGATGTTATTTCCTCTCCCCCCATCCACGGTATTTTCCCTGACACATCCGAAAATCAGATCGTAAACGGTCAGATTATAGCATCAGACTGCTGTATCGATATCCCCGAGCAGCTGCTTGATATCAATCCAGATGATTAGTTCGTTCTTCTCTTTGTCTTTGACCTTCACTTTTCGTTTGATGATGCCGATGATCGCGGTATCCACTTTGCTCACCGAAGCTGAGGTATAGTCGACCTGATTTGCCTCAAATGTCGAGACCGAGGTAACATCATCGACGAGGATTCCGATCTTGGTGCCGGTGATCTTGTCGTCGAGTACCGATGATCCGGGATGATTCTGCTGCAACCTGCCTCCCGTCAGTGATGTTGAGCCGGTGTTTGAGATCGATGATAGTCGTGATCTCTCCCCGGAGATCGATGATCCCTTTTACATACGCCGCCACATTGGGAAGTTTGGTGATCGTAGTATATTCAACGACTTCCTTGACATCGAACAGGTCGATAGCAAAGAGTTCTGTTCCAAGGACGAACTCGACGATCTGGATGCTACCCTGCCGTTTCCTTCTGTCATCTTCCTCATGTTGAGTCTGCGCCTCTTCTGGCATGCTTGATTTTGCCGCCATGGTAACGCACCCCGTTCAATCCACCTTGAATTTCTTGTTTGCTTCCATCGCTTCGACAGCGACCTTGTGTACGTTTCCTACCATTCGGGTGATCTCGTCCAGAGCATTTGAGGATTCTTCAGTTGCTGCCGCTGCATCACTGGCCTCCCTTGCAGTCTGCTCAACCAGGCTTGCCACTTCGCTGATACTAGCCGTTATCTCTTCGGTTGTAGCCGCCTGCTCTTCGGTTGCTGCCGCCACCTCGGTAGCGCTCGCAGCCACCTTCTCAACAGCTGCCGCGATCTTGTTAAATGACTGCAGGGTCTCGGTCACCATCTTTGAACCCTGATCGACCGTCCCCTTTGCATCGTTCATCGCAATTGACGCGTTCTGGGTGCTCTTTTTGAGGGAGACAATCATTTCCTCGATCCGCTCGGCAGAATTCCGAGATTCCTGCGCCAGGGATTTTACTTCCGTCGCGACGACTGCAAAACCCCGCCCCGCATCGCCCGCACGAGCCGCTTCGATCGCAGCATTGAGCGCCAGCAGGTTTGTCTGGTTGGCCAGTTCGCGGATGAGCACAACGATCTTTGAGATCTCACCCATCTGCTTTTCTACGTCAAGTACGATATCGTAGACTTTTGCAGAGGACTCTGAAATCTCAGCCATGCTCTTCTCCGCCTTACCCGCGAGTGCCGCACCGGACTTGGAGAGTTCATCGCTCTGCTTGGAAAGGCTTGAGACCGATTCCATACTTGAGGTGATCTCTTCGACTGCTGCGCTCATGTCCTGCATGGCTTTTGCAATCTGGTCGACACCCTGTGCTGCCTTTTCCGCATTGCTGCTGACATTAGTCGCATTCTTGGCGATTTGCTTGCATCCCTGGGTCCCTTCTTCAAGACTCTGGGTCGCATTGTCCGCTGTCGCTGTCAGGTTCTGCATCCGGTTATTAACATCCTTTATGTTTACCTGAAGGTTACTGATGATCCGCCGGACCGAAGCCCGGAGTTTTGCCAGAACCTCAAATGTGTCCTGGAGATCCGGATCCTTAGGTTTTTCAACAGCGTGACTTGCAGTCAGGTCACCCGCTGCCATTTTATCATAGACGGCGACGAATTCGTCAATCTCATGCTCCATGTATTCCCGGTTCTTTTCTATCTTGGTGATTTCACTGTACGTGATATAGACGTATTTCACGTCCCCTTTATCATTCAGCAGCGGTACATTACCGCGGGCAACGATATGCAGTCCCGATGGCGTTTCAAACGTGCTCTGGCCTAACGTTAACCTTCGGGTGTTAACGGCGTCACTCACTGATTCGCCGGAGTCTTTGAGATACTTCATCATTCCCTGTGCCCGGAAATCTGAGTATTTTATTGCCAGCAGACGGTCCCTGTTGTATCCGACCAGCTTGCAGAAGGCGTCATTTACCATGAGGAATTTGAGATTAGGTTCCACAACTGCTTGCGCCAGCGGACTCTTTTCAAACATTTCCGTTAAGTCTTGTAATTCAACCATGTAGTTCACCCGAGTCTGATAACCTGTACTTTATACACTTCGTTCATAACCTGTCCAAGTCCCGCGTACATCGCCGAAAGTCCGCAGATAATGCCAACGATACCCGCAATCTGGAGGACCATACTGTTGCCGGCGGCGTTTCCCACGATCATAAGGAGAAATAATAGTGTCAGTGTTCCAAAAACCACCTGAAGTGCTCTTGACAGCCTGAAGGTGATTACAAACATTACAAACGAGAATAATCCCCATATCGCAAGGAACGATACAAGCGCTTCCATCTGGAGCGGGCTTGTCCAGCCGAATACCGGCATGAGGATTAGGCCCACGAGCGAGATCCAGAAAAAACCATACGAGACGAACGCAGTCGTTCCAAAGGTGTTGTTCTTTTTCCATTCCATGATTCCTGCGACGATCTGCGCAATCCCGCCGAAGAATATCCCCATCGCAAAGATCGCGGATCCCATCGCAAAGAACCCGGCGTTATGCAGGTTCAGCAGCACGGTAGTCATACCAAAAGCCAGTAACCCAAGCGGTGCCGGATTTGCCGTTGTATCGGCAATCCTGATGGTTTCTTTGAAAGTGTTGGTGTCAGTGTCCATCGTTTCAATCCTCTACGATACTGTGCAGCGTTCATTGATTGACAAACTACAGTCTGTTCCCCCGTTCGATCATGTGATCAGTGCACCATGCACTCCCCCGTCAATGCTCACCGGGAATTGTAGGGATCGCAGTGTAATCATCGAACTTCTGTGCCAGTTCATCAAGAACAGCGAAATGCTCCCTCAGATTGTTCTCGATCAACAAGGTTTTGGAGAGGTTTCCAGTTTCTTTGTTAAACGTCATTTCAGATTCACACCCTCTTCTGCCGATTTTCTGCGTTACCGATTTTTTTGCTGCAAATTCCTGTTCTTTCTAATGATATTTAAAGTTATTTACATATAACAATCAATAGTAGTACTTGTTTTTGATAAACTATTATGATTTTCAATAGTGATTTGTACTTATGATTCGTATTAATGACACATATTTAAATTAATAAGTGCAAACATCTAAACGGTAAGAATTCTATGGAAAAAGAAAATGAACAGGAGCGCATCTGGGACCTCTTAAAGACAAATCCAAAAGGACTGACAATAGAAGAGGTTTCAAAGATACTCTCCCTGAGCCGGGCAACAACAGCGAAATATCTCAATATGCTCGTAATAGCGGGAAAAGCTGATATGCGGACTCTCGGCCCGGCAAAGCTGTTCTATCTCACCCAGCGGCTTCCGTTGATCAATCTGCCTGAGCCTGACACCAGATCTCATTCTCATCCTGGATAAAGATCTTTTCATACAGGAAGCCAATGATTCATTCCTTACTTTTTTTAAATTGTCAAAGGAGGAACTTAAAGGGAGACAATTAAAGCATTCGTCTCTAGCCTCTTTTTTCACCGATAAACATTTTGATGCCCTCAAACAGGCACTCGATGGATCGGAAAGTACGTTTGATATCCAAATCGAAGGAAGCGATGAACTACGTTATTTCAAAGTGAAATTCCTCCCACTCGTGTTTGATGGAGGCGGGCGGGCTGTCGTTATCATTTTCGAAGATACTACCGATATAAAGAAATACCAGCGTGAGCTTGAAGAACGCGTCGAAGAGCGGACCAAGGAACTTGTCATAACCAACGAAGCGTTGCAAAGGCAGATTCAGGATCGAATCCATGCGGATGAGGCCCTGAGGGAGAGCGAAGAAAAATACCGCCGGATTGTCGAGACTGCAAATGAGGGAATCCTCGTGATGGACAAAACGTGGTCCGTTACCTTTGCCAATCGGAAACTGGTGGATATCTTTGGCTATTCTGCAGAAGAAATTGTAGGCCATGACTTCGCGAGATTTATGTTCCCGGAAGATATCCAGGATCATCTTATCAAAGTGCAACAGAGAGTGGAAGGACTCAGCGACACCTATGAACGCAGATTCCGGCATAAGGATGGGAGTGTATGCTGGATGATGGTCTCTGCATCTCCTATCCTGGATACAGACAGGCAGTTCTGCGGTTCATTCGCTATGTTGACAGATATTACCGACCGGAAACGCGCCGAGGAGGCGCTCTGTGAGAGTGAAGACCGGTACCGGACATTGGTTGAGAATGCGAATGAGGCTATTTTCGTAATCCAGGGTGGCAGAATCTGCTTTGCAAATCCGAAACTGGAGAAGATTACCAGATACGCAGCAGAGGAACTTACACAAAAAGTATTCCTAGATTTCGTTCATCCCGATGACCGCGTATTTGTTGCAGAACAGTTCAAAAGGCGTCTTTCCGGAGAGATTCCGACAGATAGTTATACGTTCCGGATTGTCTCTAAAGAGGGATCCCTACACTGGATGGAGATCAACTCCACCCTTATTACCTGGAACGGAGATTCGGCCATCCTTGTCCTCCTCTCAGATATCACCGAACGCAAGAAGACAGAAGAAGCGTTGCATGAGGCAAATAAAGAAGTAAGCCTTTTAACCAGTATAACCCGGCATGATATTCTTAATCAGCTCTCTATGCTGGCAGGGTATATCTCTCTCTTAAAAGAACAATCGGGGGATGAAAACATTGCAGGCCAGATTCAAAAAATGGAAACTATTGCCGATACCATCCACCGCCAGATCGTATTCACCCGGATTTACGAGTATGTTGGCTTACGGCCGCCCCAGTGGAAGAATATAAAAATTACCATTTCTTCGGTATTAAAAACCATGGAAATCGGGGATGTATCTTTCGTGATCGATACGGATAACCTGGAGATTTATGTTAATTACCTCATCGAGAAAGTCTTTTTTAATCTCATCGAAAATGCTCTCCGCCATGGTAAGCATGTAACCCGGATCCATGTGTCGTACCAACAGACAGAAAAAAACGTGATTCTTGTCTTTGAAGATGATGGGATAGGCATCCCCGTAGGGGATAAAGATCAGATTTTTGCCAGAGGTGCCGGAAAAGAGACAGGAAACGGGTTATTCCTCTGCCGGGAAATCCTTGGGATTACCGGCATCACCATTCGTGAGACCGGTGAGCCGGGCAAAGGAGCACGGTTCGAGGCGACGGTCCCGGAAGGTATGTACCGGTTCGAAGGGCGATCTTGAGCCGGATTACAGGAATTCAGGTTACCGGGCTCATGCTTTTTTCTTGATGAACGTCCCGTTCCTGTATTCGGCGAATGCCCGCTGCAATTCTTCCTCGGTGTTCATCACAATGGGGCCGCCCCAGGCAACCGGTTCACGGAACGGTTTCCCGGAGAAGTACAAAAACCGGGTACCTCGGTCCCCGGCATTCACTTCAACCGAGGTGCCTTTGTCGTCGTAGAGAGCCATCGTGCGATTACTCAGCTCCGTAGTGGGGTGGGGATCAAAGACCCCCGACCCGGCGATGACATAGATCGCAGCCCTGTACCCGGGCCGTACAAGGTGGGAAAAGGGGATGCCCGGCGCAAGCGTCACGTCGAGGTACTCAGGATCTGCGACAATATCTCGTACAGGACCCGTAACACCGCCGACTGTTCCGCTAATTACCCGGACTTCTGCGCCGTCGCTTGGGGTAACCTTCGGGATCTCATGAGCCGGGATCTCTTGGTAGCGCGGGTCCATCATCTTGTGGCTTTTCGGGAGGTTGACCCAGAGCTGGAAACCACCCATCCGGCCGTCGGCCGGTTTTGGCATCTCCTGGTGGATGATCCCAGAGCCTGCAGTCATCCACTGGATGTCCCCGGCCCCCACGCTCCCTGCATGGCCCATGCTGTCGCCATGCTCGACTCTTCCTTCCAGCATGTACGTCACTGTCTCGATCCCCCGGTGCGGGTGCCAGGGAAAACCAGCCAAGTAATCTTCCGGCCGCTCAAGCTCGGAAGTCGTCAAGCATTAGGAACGGATCGAAAAGGGGAATCTGGGAATAGCCAAACGCCCGGTGGAGCCTGACTCCGGCCCCTTCGAGAGTTTCCCGGGAAGAGAACATCCGGAAAATTTCACGCGCCGGTGGCATGATCCAGCCCTTGCCGGAGCAAGACGATAAACATAGCGACCGTGACACTCCCCGGCACAAGGGAGATAGGTGCCGGTCACGGGCAGTGGCAGGGACCGTTGTTGGGGTTTGGCGTCAGCGTAACTCCCGGTGACAAGGCGGGTTCCATGGGACAGTTGCAGATAGTGCCCGGCGTTGGCACTTGTCCCGTCGTGTTAACGGTTGGCATACTTGGGGTAACCACGGGGGTCATTAAGGTGGTGGCGGGGAACGGCTGAATCTGTGGCCCGGAAGATCCCGTGCAGCCGCATACGCAAAGAAAGAGTATGATTAGTGCAGCGAAGAGAGTGGAGAGACTTATGGTGCTTGGATTCATGATCATCATCCTAATATTACCCGAAAAAGGCTATAATTATTGTCTTAATTGCGAAAATATTCGCAGTTATCATTTGTTGTCCAGACCCGTAATATAACTGCCCTTGCCGGATCCTGTTCTTTTTTTAAAGAAAAGATCACTCACTGTCCTGAGGTTCCTGTCCGAGTGTAACAGATGCCATTGAAAGGGAGGGAGGAAAAAAGTTCAGGATGAGCTGGCATTCCCGCGGTCATTGCGGATTTGCTGGCGGTTATCCCGTACCTGTTCCCTGTCGGCACCGTTATCCTGCCGGAGGGAGGCATCCTGCTCCCGGTTTGCATTGATGCTGGCCCAGTCTTGCTGGCTTGCATTACGCTCGTCATGAATGTCCTGATGAGTTGCATTGATATCCTGCCAGTCCTGATGGATGGCCTGACGGTCCCCGGCGATCTGCTGCTCTTCAGCGGTCCGGTTACCCGAGTCGTTTCTCATGTCCATGTGATCGGCGTGGATATCCTCGCGGTACCCGATGTTTTCCGACCGGTTCTGGAGATCGGCCTGCTGGTCTTCCCGGACATCTGTCCGGTTACCAAGGATATCCTGGAAGATATTGAGGTTGTCCCACCAGTTCTGGTGGATATCCTGATCGTTTGCATGGATATCCTGCGTCAGGTTATGGTCTTCCTGCCGCAAGCCAACGATGCCCATGAATGAGCCAATCGGGTCAAAGCCAGGGGGGGCTGCTACAGTTACAGTGGGCGTTACATTTACCTGCGAAGTATCATCTGCACCGGCGGGAAGCACCAGCGCGAGGAGGAGTACTGCACAGATGCAGGGAATAAACAATGGTCTTACCTTCATAAAGTTTCCATCTCCTGGGTTTGTGCGTGCGGGCCCTTTTCGGGCTGTGATCAGTCGTTTCTCCTGGAAGGGATATATATTGGACAAATGCCCGGGGTAAGCAAGTCGAACCTGCGGGTTAGAGCGTTTATAGTATAAGCTGGGGGAGGAGAGCTGTTTTAGCGTATTGTTGCAATCTGGTTTCCCGGTGGATTACTCAAAAGGAAAGGGCGTCTAGTCATCCATGAGCGGAACGGAGTCGCGAAAAACGAGAAAAGAAGATTGGGTTTTTTTATTGTTTCTGCTCAGGCTCACTGGTCTTTGGTTGTGCCGGCCGCTTGTGTTTCCAGACCCGGTAACCAGCATATATTACGCCGCCTATTATGAGCAGCGGCAGGACGCTGATGACGAAGATAATGATCGCGTCGATGACCCCGAAAAAGCCGGAGATCCCCTCGTTTATAGCGGTAACGAAATCGTGACCCTGTGGCCCGCCTACCGGTTCCGGTTCCTGCAGCGAAACGGTGATAGTCGAATAGTCGATCTGGCTGTTGAGGTACTTCATCTGCCCGGTGACCCGGTCAAGATTGGTCTGGACGGCATCGATCTGTTGCTGGATAGCAAGGACGTCTTCGACCTTCGTGGCGTTCTTCATGATCACATTGTACTGGGCAATCTGGTTCTGGTATGCGGTGATCTGGGCCTGGACATCGACGTACTGTTCGGTAACATCCTGTCCCTGCGTGGAGAGAGAGAGTACCTTCCCGATCCCTTGTACTCCTGATAGCGTACTGTCGAACTGGGTGGCGGGGATCCGGAGAATGACCGTCCCGGTGGGCTGTCCGTTATAGTCCGTCCCGATATTTGTAGTCGATACGTATCCTCCTGCCCCGGTGCCCATCTGTTCGATGGCTGCCGCAGCGCTGGTGACATTGCTTACTTCAAGCGAGATGTCCGCGGTCTTGATGATCTTCTGATCGATTCCCTCGCCCGGCAGCCCATTGGATGTAGGGACCGGTGGTGCAATCGGCACTGATTCGACCGTTTTCGCGCTTGGGACAAAACTATACGAATCTCCACTGCCTCCCACAGATGCCGGGGAACTTTGCATAATCGTGGATCTCTCCACGCTGTTTTGAGTGCTGGTGCACCCGGCAATAACCACTGCCGCGATGCACACGATAAGGATGATGACTACCTTGTAATTCATACAAAGATTGTATATGTGAGAAATATAAATATCCGACCATGACTGCGAAAAATTCCGCAGTTATTCCGGGGTTTTTTGGCGATCCGGGGATTTTGATGAGTCCGGTGGTGGACGACTCTTCAGATAATTTCAGGTGATGATAGATAGAAACTTTAAGCGATTATCTCTTTGCGATCTCCAGACCTGTTCTCATACCGGTTGATTACCGGCCCAATGCGTGCTCAATTGCAGCCACAAGATCCTGTTCTATGCACGGTTTGAGGATATACCCATAAGGAGAGATCTCCTTTGCTTCTGCAATCCTTGCTTCATCCGAATATGCGGTCAGAAATATAACAGGGATATCGTACAATTGGCGGATCTGCCGCGTCGTTTCAATTCCATTAAGATTTCCCCCAAGGCCTATATCCATCAGTATGACATCCGGATGAGGTGCCGTTTTGAGCCGGTTTATCACATTCTCCCCGGAAAATTCCGGGGTACTCACGTGATAACCTGCCTTCTCCAATACCTCGCTCAGGTGCATCGCAATAAGACCGTCGTCTTCTACAACCAGAACGGATGTACACGACCTATTCACTTAGATCGTTCTCCCGGAACCTGAACACGAATTCGGTCCCGTTTTGTGTTTTGGTTTGAATTGTCGCCCGTAGCTGGTGACGTGCAAGGAAGTTCACCAGCTTCAGCCCGAGGGTCTTGGTTTTTGTAATATCAAGATCATGGGGAAGGCCAGTCCCGTTGTCCTTTACGGTCAGGATATAGAACCCATCATCTTTTACCAGAGTTACCGAGATAGTGGGGGGAGCCCCTCGGGCAGCCTGGACATCGAACGACTCCGGAAAAGCGTACTTGAAAGAGTTTGTTACCAATTCGTTGACGATCAGACCCACCGGGGTGGCCCGGGGGAGGTCCAGCATAACACCGTGGACGTCAACTACCATTTTTACCGGCCGGGTCATCCTGAATATCTGCGCAACCTGGTTGACCAGTGTTCCGAGGTACACCCCAAGATCAACTTCGTCGAACCTGTTGGTCCGGTATAAGGTCTCATGGATGAGGGCCATACTCCTCGCACGGTTCTGCAGGTCCTGCCTGAGCATTTTCCCGGCCGGCGAATCTTCTATTGAACCTTCAAGGGAGAGGAGGGAGATAAATGCCGTGAGGTTATTCTTGACCCGGTGATGGATCTCAGAGAGAAGAACCTCTTTTTCGGTCAACGCTTTGTGGAGGTCCTGCTCCCGCTGGCTCAGTTCTTCGAAATTCTGGCGGAGTTCTTCTTCTTTTGCCGTGATTTCCTCATAAGCAACCGAGAGATCTGCATTCATTCGCTTCAGTTCCTCCTCAGCCTGCTTCTGCTCCGTAATATCCCTTACCAACGATACTGATCCGATAATGTTTCCCGAAATATCCTTTACCGGCGAGGAACTCACCTGCCGGTACCGCATCGCTCCCTGCCTTGGGGTGCGAACGATCTCTATCTGGTTCTTTATCACTTCCCCTTTCAGGGCACGCAACGGCGGGGCTTCCTCTACAGGCCGGGGGCTGCCGTCCAGGCGGAATACTTCAAGATTTGTTGCCAATTTTTCCACGTCGATATGGTTACCGGCACTGAGGCCAAATTCCCTGAGGCCGGCCTCATTGGCGAGAGTAAATCTCTGCCGGGTATCCGCAAACCAGACCTCGTCACTGATGCTGTTGATAAGGGATGAGAGCCGTTCTTTCTCGGCGCTGACTTCCTGCTCCCGCCGGATCAATTCATTGTTGCTCTGGCGCAGTTCTTCCTCGGCAACCGTGAGTTCCTCATTGAGCGCGTTTAAATCTTCGTTTTTCTGCGCCAATTGGCGTTCATTTGCCAGAAGCATATCGTTACTCTGGCGCAATTCTTCCTGGGCAACTGTAAGTTCCTCATTGAGCGCGTTCAGGTCTTCGTTTTTCCGGACAAGCTCCTGCTCAGCATGTTCAAGTCTCTTTCCCATCGATGCAGAAACTTTGGTAACTACGAAAGCCGTGACGACAATAAAAATAACGAGGCTTACCGAGAGGAGGATTGCATTGTGGATATTGAACCACGAAGACAGTCCAACAAACACAACATTTTCGATAAAGATAATGCAGATAACCAGCGGAACAAAGAGCCGGAGGAGGCGTGCCCTGATGGATTTACCGATTAATAACCTGATCGGGAATGCCTCCGGACCGGCAGCGGCGACAAGGGCGGCCCCGGCAAAGAATACAGCAAGTGCCGACATGAATGCAATCGGTATAAATTGTGTTCCATAGATCAGGGGTGAACCATAAGCATAGCTCATCACAAAAGTGAAGCTTATAATGGAGATCAAGAGTCCAAGAATGCCGATCGCATCACGAATCTTCATCGACTTTGCAGAAGGACCGGGTCCCGGATAATGAAAACCACTGCAATGGTCACGGGAACTGCAAGACCGGCAGCTGCAGGGGAGATAGGGGACGATAACTGCCCCATGATTACCGTCCCTGCCCTGACAAAAAGGGCCTCGATGAAACAGTGACCTCCCAAGATACTACAGGTGAACTCGAGAGATTCAGCGGCCGCAACGAGAACCAGAATTGCCTGTATGACCAGTCCCAGGGTCCATTGCAGCGGTCTTACAGCGTGATATGTGAGAACTGAACCGACAAAGATCCAGATCAGGGCTGCGCTTAACGCTTCTACCCGGTAACTTTGGTTCGGACCAAAAATCAGGGGAATACCAAGCGGTACTGCAAAAATCCCGAGTGCACCTATGACTAACGTCGAAAGCCCAAAAACTATAGTCAGGTGTTTAAAAGTAAGCTTTCCGCATGATGTGGTGGCCGCGGAGGAATTGCTCTTTTGGGGTAAATCGATCTGGACAGTCAATGGATCATTCCTGCGATGGCTTTCTCAAAGGGACATATCAGCTTATGGATCGATTACTGCCATGGGCAATTAATACTGTCGAATTGAACAATCAGCCAGCGGAGGAAGACCGACATATATTCCTCAAAGGAAAGAACGAAAAGCATTGCAGGAGAGCTCAATTTATGGCATCGTACGATCTCCATGAAATACGGGTCCTGTTGATAGAAGCCATGGCGTTCATCTCTAATCAGCAGGAAAGCGTATATTGGGCGCCCGAGAGAAAGATGCCGGTATCTCACCAATGTCCGGGGGCCTGATGCATGGAGCCGAAATGCCCGTTCTGTAATCCTTTTGCCGATGACATTATCGCAAAAAACGATCTCTGTTATGCCCGCTGGGACCGGTTCCCGGTCAGCAAAGGCCACCTACTGGTGATCCCGTTCCGGCATATACCTGATTTCTTTTCACTGACATCCCAAGAGCGTCTTGCAACGCTTGAGCTCATCGATGAATGCAAACAGGTGATCGAGGAACATTTCAGGCCTGCCGGTTACAATATCGGGTTCAATGTGGGTGAAGCAGCGGGACAGTCCATTATGCACTGCCACTGCCATATGATCCCCCGCTACGCCGGGGACGTATCGGAAGTCCGGGGAGGTATCCGGGGTGTTGTGCCGGGAAGAAGGTATTGATGCTGCACGGGGAGCGTGAGAGCACCTCCCTTAAAAGATCATGAATTAAGGTCTCTACACTGGCGTCAGTCGACATAATCCCACAATTTTCGTATTTTTGTGAGCTTGCTGGTCGCCTCTTTCTTCTTCTCTTCATCGATGAGATCGATAATCCTAGTGAAGGGCATTGCCAGCTCATAGATCTTTAACGGGCGTCCCTTGCTCTCCACTTTCTTCTCGCGGCTCACGATCCAGCCCTGATCCATAAGATAGTGCATGACAATATTCACTTCCGGTTGGCGAAGATCAGTTCCGCGCTCAATGGCCCGGCTGGTCGTTTCGGGACTATCTGCCAAAAATACCAGCACTTTTGCCACATTTTTCTTTATACCAATCGTTATGAGAAGATCGGCTAATTCTTCCTCTTTTTCGGTAAAGTACGTAACCTTTTTTGTTCTCGTGCCTGCCACATCCCTGCGTTTGGCCGTTTTCCTTACCCATCAAAACCGGGCCGGAACTTTTCTCTGGGCACTGAAATCTCAAACCGGGACCCTTCTCCCGGCGTACCAGTTTCCTGAATAGTGATTCCGGTTATCGCCAAGATCTCCCGGGACAAAAACAAACCAAAACCGGTATTCTGGTAATAGCCTCTCTTGAATATCTGCTCTTTTTCCTCCACCGGGACCGCGGTCCCATTATCTTCATAGATAATTTTCAAGCTATTCGGAGATTCAACCGTAGTAAACCGGATCTTCGTAATTCTTTCACCGGGCCTCACCGCAAATGCGGCAAGCGAAGAAAAGACTTTTCCCAAGAGCAGATCAGCGAGAATCTCCATATCGGCCACCTCAACCTGCAGGGTAATATTCCCGAGCACTGCAAACGCTGCACAAATTGGGTCGCGGATGCGCTGCCATGCCGGGGGATAAACACCCACATCCTGGTAATCCTTGATAAAGCCGACCTGGCACTGGATGACCCGGGCAAGATCCCTGATACGTGCAAGCTCGGCCTCATGCTTACCCTTGACTTCAATTGAGGATACCATATCAACCAGTCCGAAAATACCGGTAAGAGCATTCAGGGTATCGTGCTGGGTTACGTGATTGACCAGGATCAGCTTCTTGTTGACGTGTTTGAGGGCATCTTCTGCTTTTTTCCATTCGGTGATGTCTGTCACCATGCCAAAAGATCCCTGAAAGCAACCGGACTCGTCGAGCAGGGGCGAACTGGAGAGAAAACACCAGATGATCCTCCCGTCGCGGTGCACGAACCGGCAATCGTAACGGCTTTTAAACCCATTTCTCCGGTTGACAACCTGAGCCTCCAGGGAACTGCGGTCTTCGCTCATAACATACTCCAGCACATTATGGCCTGCCATCTCCTCGCGGGTATAACCGAGCATATCGGTAAAACGCTGGTTGACGAACGTGGTATTCATATCCCGGTCGACCACCCAGATACCCTCGTTCGCCGCCTCAACGAGACGCCGGTATTTTCTCTCGCTTTCCCCGAGAGCCCGCTGGTTTCGGGCAAGTTCATCATAATTCTGGCGCAGCTCCCTCTTCGGTTGTGGTCAGCTGTTCGTACGCAGCATTCAGGTCTTTGTGGGCAATCCTCAATTTTTCTTCGGCTTTTCGCTGCCGGGTGATATCATGGATGGATTCGATCGCCCCGATCACTTCTCCTTTCTGGTTATAGAGGGGGCTCGCCTTTCCGGTAAAGATAAGGTCAATTCCTCTCGGATGGGCGAGGCTGTTTTCTGCACTAAGAATATCCCCGTCACGCACAATATTGGAGTACTTTTCACTCATTTTTTCCGGCGGTCCTAAGATCAGGTCGATCAGGAGCGGCAGCCGTTCCCCGTAGAATGGGATTGCGTATTCATGATCGCCTTTCCCGAGCATATCAGCGGCAGGTACACCGGTCATTGCTTCGATTGCCTTGTTCCATGCAATGACCTTTCCTTCGGAATTTATGGCAAAAGCAGCATCCGGCAGGAACTCGATAATGTCGGCGAGCCTGCGACGGGATTCAGAGAGCTCGGTCTTTATTCTTCGCTGCTCCACGATCAAACTGAGCTTGTGCGCCAGTTCGACAAACATCGACGAAGGGCCACCTCCCTTTTGGAGATAAAAATCGGCACCGCTGTTGAGTGCCTCGATAACAATTTCCTCCCGTCCCCGGCCGGTAAACAGGATAAAGGGAGTGGTATCTCCCCTGAATCTCAGTGTTTTTAAAAAGGTAATGCCGTTCATCGCCGGCATTTGGTAATCAGAGACGATGGCATCGTACTGGCGATCTTTGAGCATCTCGAGAGCATTCTGCGCGGAGTCGACCGTTTCAACGGTGAAATCACTGCTCCGCTCAAGATACAGTTTTGTGATGCCAAGCATCGAGATTTCATCGTCGACATACAAAATGGATATCGCACGGTTCTTCTGGGGGGATAAACAGGGTTTCGGATTACCCTGGCATGGTTCATGCAGGGTGTTTCCGTCGCAGAAATCTCCCTCTGTTCGCTCCATAAAGTCCAGCGTCAGCATTCGTTTTTTCCGGTTTTATTCATCGTTAAAATGTCACGGAACCGGACGGATTTTATCATAGGAAGGACAAGTATGCCGGACGGTGCTGGAAAAACATTTCCCGGGAACGGTGCATTCCTGAAAGGTGGAGATAAAGGTATTGCAAAACATGGTTGATACAGTATGGGAAATGTGCTCCAATATAAAGTTTTCTAGAACCTCATTAGAATTACAAAAATAGTTTAAATAAACCTTGCATTGTTATGTAAATGCCTTCGATCAAGGGTAAGCCTAAGGTGCAGCTGTCCTATAAATGCCCGCATGATCTCCTGCAAAAGATCAATGAGGCTATTGAAAACGGGGAGTACGCATCCAGAAACGACGTAATCACCGCTGCCCTGATATCGTTTTTTAGGGATGAGATTTATTATAAAAATCATATGATAGACTGGCTGATCTCCGAGGAGGGGGAAAAATTACTTAAAAACCATATACGGACAGTATTGCAGGAGCTAAAACTGGAGACAAGAAATGCTCAGAATTGAGTCGTTTTAACTTTTTTTTGCGGTCAGAAGGGATCGGTAACAAACGCAGTGGAAGAAAGAATATCCCCAAGCCCGGTTGTTTTCCGGACGTTTTGTGCAATAAGAGTGGGGACCAATACCACAACCCGATCCCCAACGGTAAAAACGCCCTGCGGTTTATCCAAACCTGAATCAGTACGGATATCGGCATATGCGTGGAGGCCTTCCCGGGCCAAGACCTGCCGGCCCTCCCCCGCTGCGTTTGCACCTTCTTGTGCGGCAAAGAGAAGGGCATCCCTGGATAATTCCGGATCCCCGGTCCCGGGTTTCAGGATGAGAATATAATACCCAAACGTGTGCAGGTGCAGCCTGGGTACCCCGGTGGCATGCGCAAGGGCAAGGGCATCTCGTACAATCCCCGCCGGGGATAAAAAAATGCCTCCGGCCTTTCCCGGGTCAAGCACCCGGGTAAAGGCGTCCAGTTCCTGCTCATTGAGCCCAATACTGTCCGTATTCGGAAAGATGTGTTTAAGCATAAGGGACAAGACCCGGGGTTGCAGCCCGGAAACGCATTCCACATGGGTTCTCATCCGGGGGTGGACATTATGTATTGCCTGCAGCTGGGAGGCGGCGGCAATAAACTCCCCATCATCCCTCAGGAACTGGTAGCCGGAAAGAAACGCACGCTTACAGGATCGGATCTGTTCCAGGAACGAGGCCTCCTTTTCCTTGGGAATGAGTACCGTTGACGGATCATGCTCCGGGGAAACAATAAACCGGTTGCTCCGGGGTACAACCCGGGGAGCCAGAGGCACGAGACCCGGGGCATGTTCGAAGATGAGATGGAGTATATCCGGGTGATCGTGAGATTCCGGGAAGGTCAGGGGAAGGACGCCGCTCTCCTTCAGCATCATCCGCGTTCTGGGGCCGCTCCCCGGGACGACACAAGTGACAGGCGTCATCCCAAGCCTCTGCATCTGGACCCCGGCAAGTGCTGCCTGCCCACCCAGATTGAGAGCTCCTGCTTCATCCGGGAGAGCCGATGCAATTCCGGAAAAAACTGCCGGATCACTGATCACCATCTCATCGGCAGCACAGTACCGCAGCGAATGGTACAGCCGCGAAAGGAAAGCGCTAGACCCGGCATGCTCCCGGAGAACGCTGAGCAATTGAGGTGTGAGCGTAATAACCCGGTCGATATTGGCGTTGAACCCGGTCAGCACCGGAACCGGTCGGGGTTTTTGCACGACCGCATATAGCTCGTCCCAGGGTACTCACAGTAACTCACCTTACAAAAGACTGGATAGGTTGTGAAGAGGTTATAAATCTGCCGGTGCAATTCCCATAGTATTAACCATACTTCAATAAAAGTATACTAAGGATGGTTTCTCCTCATGCCAGACCATAAGGATGAGCTGAAAGATAAATTCCCCCATGTTCCGGAACGGTTGTCCGGTCTTATCGACCTTGCATACAATCTCTGGTGGAGCTGGCACCCCGAAGCCCGGGTGCTCTTCAAGGAGATCAACCAGCAGGCATGGAAACAAAGCGTCCATAATCCGGTGAAAATGCTTCAGGAGATTCCGGCAGAATTCATCGAGGGCGTCCTGACAAACCCGGAATATATGCGCCGGTATGATATCATCATGAACCGGTTTTCCCAGTACATGGCAAACCACAGAGGCT
This sequence comes from uncultured Methanoregulaceae archaeon, assembly GCA_963737635.1. Taxonomy (GTDB): domain Archaea; phylum Halobacteriota; class Methanomicrobia; order Methanomicrobiales; family Methanospirillaceae; genus Methanoregula. The sequence goes on along the minus strand of CAVTTL010000001.1, from coordinate 1,175,401 downwards.
GGTTTGCGGAACATTATGCAACTACCCGGCCTCTTACCATCGCTTATTTCTCTGCCGAGTACGGCCTGCATCACTCACTCCCCTTTTATGCGGGTGGTCTCGGGTTCCTTGCCGGCGATCATTTAAAGGAATGCAGCGATCTCGGGGTGCCCATTGTAGGTGTGGGATTTGCTTACTCGGAGGGGTACCTCCACCAGCATATCAATGCCGATGGCTGGCAGGAGAATATCACGGAAACGCTGAACCGGGATGCTACACCCATCACCCGGGTCCTGGACGCTTCCGGGAGCCAGATGGTGATAAAGGTACCCTACATCACCCCCGAGATGTATGCCGCGGTATGGAAGGTGAACGTGGGGAAGATCCCGCTCTATCTGCTCGACACAGACATTCAAAAGAATGTCCCCGAGAACAGGACCATCTCCCACCGCCTGTATGCCGAGCAGACCGAACAGCGGCTCAGACAAGAGATCGTTCTTGGGATCGGCGGGCGCAGGATGCTTGGCGAACTGGGGATCACCTACTCCGCTGTTCACCTCAACGAAGGGCACCCGGCATTTGCGCAGCTTGAGGGAATCCGGGAGCGGGTGTCGTCCGGCATGACCTTTGCGGCTGCCATGGAACAGGTAAAACGGATGGCAGTCTTTACGACCCATACGCCGGTTCCTGCAGGGAATGACATTTTTCCCCGTGAACTGATGGACAATTATTTCTCGGAATATTACGGTCAGCTGGGGATCGATGCCGATACCTTTTATGAGTTGGGACGTCATCCCTGCGAGGCGGGCAGGGGGTTCAACATGTCGGCGTTTGCGCTCAAGCTTTCCCAGTACCATAACGGGGTATCAAAGAAGCACGGCGACGTTGCCCGGGCCATGTGGCGCTGCCTGTGGCCTGATCTGGAAGAGAAGGATATTCCCATCGATCACATTACGAACGGGGTCCATTTACTCACGTGGCTGAACCCCCGGATGAATACGCTCTACTCAAAATATTTCGATTGTATCGATCCCCACTGGCACACGAACCACGATAACCCGGATATCTGGCAGGTCATTGACGAGATCCCTGATAAGGAACTCTGGAAGATGCATATCTGGCTCAAACAAAAACTCTTCAATCGGATCAGGGAGAGAAAACGCATCAAGTGGGAAAAAGAGTTGAACGAACCCGATAACCTGATTGCAGAGTGCCTGATGCTTAACCCATCGGTTCTTACGATTGGGTTTGCCCGCCGGTTTTCCACCTATAAACGCGCCGATCTTATTTTCCATGATACGGCCCGTCTCCGGCGCATTCTGAATAATCCCTGGCAACCAGTCCAGATTATTTTTTCAGGAAAAGCGCACCCGGCCGATCATGAGGGCAAAATGCTCTTACAAAGGATATACCAATATGCCAGGAAGCCTGAGTTCGGGGGAAGGATCGGATTTGTCGAGGACTACGGGGAGCAGATGGCACAGTATCTGGTGCACGGCGTGGATGTCTGGATGAACACGCCGGTACCTCCCATGGAAGCGTGCGGGACGAGCGGCATGAAGGCGTCATTGAACGGGGTGCTTAACATGAGTATCCTCGACGGGTGGTGGATTGAGGGCTACAACGGAAAAAACGGCTGGGCTTTCGAAGGCGACCCGTCTCCGGAAACACGGGATGCTGCCGATGCAAATGCACTCTATACCATCCTCGAAAAACAGGTTGTACCTCTTTATTACAATTTCTCCATCGATGGTATACCCCATGGATGGGTAAAGATGATGAAAGAATCCATCAAAAGCAATGCGGCAGCATTTTCTGCCCGTCGCATGGTCAAAGAGTACGTCACCAAATACTACCCGTCCCTTCTTGACTGTGCAGAAGAATGCTTCAAGTAGTAAATGCTTTTTTCGAAAAATAAAATACTATAGTAAAAACGGCCTGGCCGTTTTTACGAGGTGAAATTCTGAGTCGGTTTTCATGGATGCCGTGTATACGGCAGTTAGAGATGAAGAGAGAAAACAACAACAACGCTAGCACTCGTCCAGCATCTTCTTGATCATCCTCATCGTTTCCATCTTGTATTGGAAGTGCTTGATCATTTCCTCTTTCATCATGATCTTCCCATCAAGCATGCGTTTCATGAGGGTTCTTTTCTGGTCATCGCTGAGCATGTCCCACATGTCGGTCATGATCTGCATTTCGTGCTGCATTGCAGGATCCATTCCTTCGTGCATTAACGTGCCTCCTACTTTTTTTTCCGGTAAACCGGACAATCCGTTGCTTTATCGGAGATAAAGATAAAATCTTGTCCAGCTTTCAGCGGATGTCACATGAGTCATATTTGAAGGTCGTAGTTCCGGCACGGTCCTTTCCCGGCGAGACCGCATGCCAGCACCAGTGTTTTACGCCGGTTCTTTGATCTCATTTTTTGAAACATCTGATAATGTTTAAATAAAGATACCGGAGTTCTATTCTATACGGAATTACGGTAAATGTTCCCGGGGTAGCAAGGTAATGTTCCTGAAGGTACCGTCAAGCGATGCGTATGTACCCGGCATGGAGACAGATGCAGTTCTGTTTAAACGACTGACTTTGACTTTTGGTCTCCTTGCCATACTGACCTGTCTCACCGGAATTGCCGGGAATATAACCGGTAGTACTGCCATAAGTAGTGTATGCCAAGGGTGCAAAACCATTGCATTAAGCGCTGCTTTTATCTGGATCTTTTTCGGCGGGGTCCTTATCTACACGTCAATAAGAAAGGTCGGCCATGCTTCCCTTATTCTTTTGCGATTTGTCCTTGTCGTTATCGCAGTCGCAGAACTTCTTAATATCCTATCAAACCTGAACGGAAAGCAGTTTATCCTAGAATCATGGTTTGTTTCGGCAGGCTTGGTGATCTTTGGGCCCCGGTCATCGCCAATCTCCCCGGTAGCTTCAGCACTGATCGTCATCGCGGCCGCCGGGCTGTTTTTCTGCATCGATCCTGACTTCCTGTCGTCACCGCGCTCCCGGGCACGGCAAATTTCTGTGATTACCGGGATCATTCTTATACTTACGGGTTTCACACTCGCGTTGAGTTACCTGTTCGGGACACCCCTCATTATTTCACCATCGGTCATTCCGGTTGCTATGCTCTCCGCCCTTGCCGCGTTCTTAATCGGCTTGGGGCTTATTTTTGCTGCAGGCCCGGCAACGAGACCACTTTCTTTTTTTACGGGAAATTCCATCAGGGCACGGCTGTTGCGGACCTTTGTCCCGCTCTCCTTAGCCATAACCGGGGGTGAAACAATTCTTTTTTATCTTATTTCCGGGTGGTTTGCCATCTCAAACGCTGTCATCATCTCAGCCGGCCTCGTCATCTTCATCACCGGTACTTCAATCATTGTCGGCAGATTGTCGGGAGAAATTGGCCTCTATCTTGACCGGACAGAACAGGAACTTGCCAGCAGGAATGCAGACTCTCAGCGCCCACAATTCGGAACATCTGGCTGTTGAAAAGAACTTACGGCAGGATATCGATACAATTACCAGAAACAAACGGGCCCTGCACGAGAGCGAACAGTTCCTGCGGGAGACTGAAAAGATCGCAAAGATTGGGGGGTGGAAGGCAAACCCGCATACTAATTATCTCCAGTGGACGGTCGGGGCGTACGACATCTTCGAGACTCCCTGCAACTACCAGTTAGGCCTTTCTGAGGGGCTGGACTTTTTTTCCCCGGATGACCAGCCCATTATCCGGAAAAACATTGAACGATGCCTTGCCACCGGAGAGCCTTTTAAACTTGAGTTCCTGATTACCACTGGCTCGAAAAAGAAGGTCTGGACTGAACTTCGGGGGCTCTCCCCGGTACGGGAGGGGGCACGTTCTTCGGTGATCGGGACATTCCAGGATATCTCCGAACGAAGGAAGCAGGAAGAGAGGCTAAAAAAAGAGAAGGAAAAACTCAGGATTCTCGCAGACTCTGCCCGGCTCCTGATGAGTTCCGAGAAGCCTGAACGTGTTGTCCAGATCATCGGCGAACGGGTAATGCATTTCCTTTCCTGCGATATCTTTTATAATTATCTAATCGACGAAAGCAGGCAGCGGATGAAGCTGAACGCCAGTGCCGGTGTCCCGGATGGAGAGGTAGGCAAATTTTCCACCCTCAATATCGGTGAATCAGTCTGTGGCCGGGTGGCCCAGGGGGGCAAAAGGGTGGTGGCGTGCGATATCCAGAACTCCGATGAAGATGCACTCTGCCTCGTCCGCTCCTTCGGGATTTCCGGGTATGCATGCCATCCCCTCATCTACCGGGGCACTACCCTTGGGACGCTTTCTTTCGGGACCAAAGACAGGCCTACGTTTACCGCTGAGGAATTAGACCTGATGCAGGCCGTAACCGATCTGGTTGCAATAGCGATGGCGCGGAAAAAAACCGATGATACCCTGAGGGGGACAAGCCAGTACCTCGAGAACTTGATCGCCTATGCCAATGCCCCCATCATCGTGTGGGACACCCGGTTCAGAATCCTGCGGTTTAATCAGGCCTTTGAGTTCCTGACCGGAATGGCCGCAGATGAGGTGATAGGAAAACCCCTTGATACCCTCTTCCCGGAAAAATTCAAAGATGAGTCCATGGAACTGATCCGGAAGACCAGCTGCGGGGAACGCTGGGAGTCGGTGGAGATCCCGGTCAGGCATGTATCCGGTGCCGTAAAAATTGTGCTCTGGAATTCAGCAAACGTCTATGATGCCGATGGTGACACGATAATCTCCACGATGGCCCAAGGCCAGGATATTACGGGCCGTAAAAGTGCCGAAGAGATGGCGATGAAGACTGCATCGCTGCTTCAGGCTGCCCTTGATTCCACAGCTGACGGTATTCTCGTAGTGGATAGCGACCGGCAAATTACCAGTTACAACAAGAAATTCTGTGCGATTTGGGGGATCCCGGAACATGTACTTGAGGCCGCGGGTGAGGCGACTGCGCTTGCCTATATTTTTCCGCTTGTAGAAGACATCCGGGAGTTTACCGATCGCAGGAATGAACTGTACAGTCACCCGGGACGTGAGAGCTATGATATGGTCAGGCTCCAAGATGGCCGGATCTTTGAGCGGTTTTCACGGCCTCAGAAAATTGGCGATGCCATTATTGGCCGGGTCTGGAGTTACCGTGACATCACCGAGAGGAGAAATGCCGAAGAGGCCTTGAAGGAAAGCCTTGAAAAATTCCGGATCATTGCCACCAGTACTCCCGATCATATTCTGGTGCAGGATAGCGATCTCCGATATACCATGGTCATAAATCCACAGATGGATATCACCGAGGACGATATGATCGGGAAGACCGATTACGATCTTGCGTCCCGGGAAGATGCAGATGCCCTGACTACGATCAAGAAGCGCGTCCTGGAAAGCGGGATAGCAGTTCCCAATGAAATAGCGATTGCGAGCGCCCGGGGTGAGATAAACTACTTCGATGGATCGTATGTGCCCAAAATGAATAATCTGGGAGAAATCGACGGGATTATAGGGTATTTCCGAAATGTAACCGAAACAAAACGGGCCAATGAAAAGATACTTTCCACACTCGCAGAAAAAGACAGCCTGATCCGGGAGATCCACCACCGGGTCAAAAACAACCTCCAGATTATAACCGGCCTCCTCGAGATGACCAGATCGCGAACCCATGATCCGGTGACCACTGGCATCCTGACCGATATGATGCTGAAGATCAAGACGATGGCCCAGATCCATACCCGGCTGTACCAGAGCAACCAGTCCGGCCGGATCGATATGGGTGCCCAGATACAGGATATGACAAATGATCTTTCCGGGATCTACGGGAAGTCCGGCCCTGTGATCAGCTGCGAGGTAGATGCGGAAGGGTTTTCTCTCCCGGTGGACTTAGCTATACCATGTGCACTGGCATTAAACGAGATTCTGTCAAACTCGTTTATCTATGCCTTTAAAGGGCGAAAAGAGGGGACTATCCGTGTTCGTGCACAGCAGGACGGGAGACGGGTCCATATCACGATTCAGGATAACGGGACCGGTATCCCCCCGGACGTGGATCCCGGTACCACCTCGAGTCTGGGGCTGAAGTTGATCCGGAACCTAGTGCGGCAGCTTCAGGGGAGCCTCGCTATAGAAAGCAGCGACCGGGGTACGCTCGTGAATATCGATTTCCCCCTTGAAACATGCAGGTGATAGGATGTCAAAAATTCTTGTTGTCGACGATGAAGCGATCATCACCATGCAGCTTGAAGAGCGGCTGCACGTGATGGGATATACAGTCGTGGGGATGGCAGCATCCGGGGATGATGCGATCGAGAAAGCCAGGCGGCTTACTCCTGATCTGATCCTGATGGATATTGTTATGCCGGGGAAGGTGAATGGTGTCGAAGCAGCTCGGACGATTGTAAACGAACTGGATATCCCGGTGATTTTCATCACGTCGTACGCCGATGATGCAATTATCGAGAAGGCCAAGCAGGTCCGGCCGTACGGGTATATTGTCAAACCCTTTAACGAACTGGAGTTAAAAGCTGCCCTTGAAATAGCCCTGTTCCGGAGGGCTTCGGAACAGGAAATGAAAAAGAAAGCAGAGGCAACCCGGGTTGCGCCCCACCCTGGGGCAGTACCCTGAAGCCGCCGGCATGACGGACGCTGAATACCTTGCGCTCCCCGAGATCAAGACCGTCCTTCTAAAGGACATCTTTACCGGGATTATCCTCTTTTTATACGTGGATCCCTCGGTGAAAGAACCAATATTCAAATTCGCCATCGAGGCCGGTATCCAGAAAGGGGGGCGGTTTTTCTTTGCCTATCACCAGTCTGTCCTGCAGAAATATTTCCTTGAAGAGATCTCAAAAGGCCTGCTGTTTACCCGGCGCATAAAAAAGGGCGAACTCTTTTTCCTGCCCCGTATCCTGGAGAAATGCACATCGAGTCTTCCTGCCGACAATGCGCAAGGAAAACTCCAGGTTGTGTTTGATTTTTCAGATACAGAAGAATTTGATGATATCGTAGAAGTAAAGAATATGATCCTTGCAAAAAAAGAGGCCGGGGTTCCAATCACCGGCATCATCGCAGTCAATATGGCAAATCTCGATCATGATCGGATCCGGCTGATCTCGGAAGGCATTGCAAAAATCATTATATCGACCGGGAAGGACACGACTATTTCCTTTACCCATAACTCGTTCCCGGCAGAGGCTATCAGTGTTGTACCCCAATCCACGATTGAAGACGTGGTTAAAAAACTTCTTGAACCGGTCATCCTTTCGACTCTGGAAAAACCGATCTCCGGATTCGATATCGTCCACGAGATCCATAATCGGTACAATGTCCTCATTCCTCAGGCACGGATCTATTCATTCCTCTACGAGCTCCAGAGCAAGGGATACCTCGAGATGAAAGTGTCCGGTAAATCCAAGACTATATTACCCGACGGAGATCGGAAAGAAATACATCCGGCAGCGGCTAAATGAATTTAAGTTTGTATTCCAGCATATTATCGGGATAGAATCTGCTGCACCGGTAAAAGGATAATTTTTTTAGCCCTACGCGGCGAAAGCGCAGGAAATTACTGTCTTATACTGTTCTAAATCTTGAAACAACACCTGTAACCTCCAGATACCTATTTCTCCCGGTATAACCGGATTCCGATACTGTTGCGGGCGCTTTTTGATCTTGCTCCCGATACCAGACAATGGTTAGACCTCCTCGTTTTTTTTCATGAAGAGTCTGGAGGAAACGCTATGACTAGTCCGGAAAAACCACAAAAACGCCAAAAAAACACTATTGTGCCACCCGCACAGGTCACCAAGATCGAAAACTCGATCCGTATCATATGCCAGCTCCATGGAATTCCTGAGGAGAAGATCCGGATCGATCTGGAAAAGACCCGGCTTACCATTTCAGTGCCAAAAGAAAACGAGAGGGTCATGAAAAAAATTACTGTTCCCGCAGGATCGCGGATCAGTACCAAAAAATTCCATGACGGTATCCTGGAACTTATCCTTGAGCAACCCGTCTAACGTATTTAATGGTGCATCTTATTCCTCCTGATTCATGTTTCAAAATTTGTTTCATAGATTGCTGTTCGGGAAAGAACCTATACCTTTTTGTTGTCCAGTTCCATGCAGGCAGGGAAGGCGCCCCAAAAAACCGGTAGTTTTCCAAAAAAAACAAGGAATGCCGTTGTATCGCGTCAATCCGGTCGCCAATGAGTCCGGTGATTCAAACCGGATCAAGATAGAAAACCAGAGAGAACGAAAAAATGAATCTGTCATCGTGAGATGCAGGCACTAGGACCAGGTGAGATCATGGAGGATAAAACACTGGAACTCTTAAAAAAGTTCGAGCAGGATTATGAGGTCTATGTTAGTGCAACAGATAAACTGACCTACTGGATTATCTATGCACGGATCCCCAAAGGCGGTGCGGAAGGTGTACACAACCTGCACCGGGGGAAAAAGTATGTCTCCGGACCGAGCGAGGAGGGCAATGTGCTGATCCTGCCCAATCCGGATAATTCCGAGAATTACGAGACGGAATCCTGGGGAGAGATGGGAACGATCGATGATTTTGTAAAAAAAGCGCTTCCCCGTATCTTAGCAGATAAGGATGCAGCAGACAGCGGGCAGAGTGAAAGTTGCGGGACCAGCTGCGGCTGATGCCTCGCATAAACCAAGGAGTGAATTATGAAATCATTACCTCAGTCACAAAAAATCGTCCTTGAGATTCTTGGTACCGGTGGTGCCATGACTCACAAGGAGATCGCCGGAAAAGTGAACTACTCGCCACGAACGGTGCGTTACGCGTTAAAAAAACTCAAGGAGAAGAAACTCCTCATCGAGAAGATGAACCTGCAGGATATGCGCCAGATTATATACCAGTACCGGTTGGGCTCGGTACAGGAGACCGCGGTGGCGGAAAGCCGATCCGGTTAAGTCTGGTGTCCTGTACCTACAAGGCGACAAGAGGGCACATGAGTAGAATTACCCCGTATAGCGCCGTAAACCTTTACCCGGAAAGTGCCGTGGATGCGGATTCGTGGAACATTTTTCCGACACCGGAAGTTGTTGCTATAACAATTAAGGCTCTAGAAAAACGGGGGATAAAGGTTTCCCATGCTGCAAATGGCGACGAGGCGCTTGCAGCGGTTCGGAAACTTATCCCACCTAACGCTGAAGTTATGAGCGGTTCCTCGACAACCCTTATCGAGATCGGGTTCGAGGATTATGTTGCCGGAGGAAAGAGTGGGTGGAATCTTTTACATACGAAGATCACTGCCGAGGATGATCCGGTAAAACGTGCAGAGCTGCGGAGAAAATCCGTTACGGCCGATTATTTCATCTCGTCAGTGAATGCGATTTCCCAGAGAGGTGAGATTGTTGCTTGCGATGCCAGCGGAAGCCGTGTCGGTGCGTGGCCTTTTGCTGCGGGGCATCTTGTTCTGGTCGCAGGGGTCAATAAAATTGTCCCCACGGTCGAGGACGCACTAAACCGGATCAGGAAATATGTCTTCCCTCTTGAGAATACCCGGGCTATGAAAGCCTATGGTACTCCCAGTATGATCGGGAAATGCGTGATTCTTGCAAACGAGAAGCAGGAAGGGCGCATTAACCTTGTCCTTGTCAGCGAGTCCCTCGGGTATTAGAATTGTATTTTGACTCAGTTTTAATCGGGGGGGCTCTGGTTTCAACCCGTGTTTCAAAATCTGATACTCGGGAAAGGGTCTATTATTGTTCCTGAGAGAAAGCAGGATGATTGTTATCACCCGACCACTAGGGCCACATGATGGGGGGATAGGGTGTGTAGGGGTGTGAGAATAGGTAAGTACATCCCCGAAACCATCCAGGAAACAGTCGGTAGGCAAGACCATGATTGGAGGACGAGAATAAATGCCAGATATCTGTATCGGATTTGAAGTGCACCAGCCATTCAGGCTGAACCGGCACTTCTCACCGGATCCAAAGAAGAAGGAAAAGGATCTCGATGCGCTCTATTTCGATGAAATTAACCGGGATGTCCTGGACAGGGTTGCAGAAAAATGTTACCTGCCGGCCACCCGGATCATCCTAGAAAAACTCGACGAAGGATTCCACTGTACGTTTTCTTTTTCCGGGACGCTTATCGAGCAGCTGGAGAAATGGAAACCGGATGTCCTTGCCCTTTTCGACCAGGTAGCCCGGCACCGGAATACCGAGCTGCTGGGACAGACCTATTACCATAGCATTGCAGGCTGCTTTGGGGATAAGTCGGAGTTTATGGAACAGGCTACCATGCATACCGACCTGATGTATGACCTTTTCAGGATCCGTCCGGTGGTTTTTGAAAATACTGAATTTACGTTTAATAACAACATCGCGTCCTGTGTAAAAAAGATGGGGTATACTGGAGTCTACACCGAAGGTGTGGACCGGATTCTCAACTGGCGCAGCCCGCACCACATCTATAGTTGTGAAGATATGCCGGTCCTCCTCCGCGATACCCAAGTCTCTGACGATATCGCTTTCCGGTTTGGCAACCGGGGGTGGGACAAGTTCCCGCTGACGGCAGACACCTATGCTGAATGGATAAGCGGTACATCCGGTGATCTGGTAAACGTTTTTATCGATTACGAGACCTTTGGGGAACATTTCTGGAAAGAGACCGGGATCCTCAATTTTCTCTCGTTTCTTCCGGAAGAGCTGGAAAAGCGGGGTGTACGGACCATCCTGCCTACTGAAGCACTGGAGAGTTATCTGCCGGTCGGTACGATTGATGTCCGGGAGACTATATCCTGGGCCGATATCGAGAAGGACGCATCTGCGTGGATGGGCAACGAGCGTCAGCATACGGCATATTCTGCGATCCAGAAGGCGGCCGCGTTTGCCAAGGATAAGGCGATATGGCGGTACCTCCAGACCAGTGACCACTTCTATTATATGGCCTCCAAGTACGGAACCTGCGGTGAAGTACATAACTACTTCAGCCACCACGAGGCCGGTGACGCATTTAAGACCTACATGGCAATCCTTGCCGATTTCGAAAACCGGAATATCCGGCTTATGAAAAACAAACGATCGGCAAAGACCCTGCGGACCCTGACACCGGAAGAGGCATTTCATTTCACCTCACCTTCGGGGTACGTCGGGTATGCCGCCTACAGTCTCGACCAGTTCTGCGACCTGCTCCAAGTAGTGCCAGCGGATTCGATTATCTATCACCAAGAGCGGGGCGATATTGCCCAATGGATCGAACATACGCTCCAAGACCAGAAACTGGCCGGGGATATTAGCGGGCGCCGGGACCGGCAGGAACTGATTACGATCATGAACGAGCGGAGGGAACAGTTATGGAGTCGCTTAACGTAGCATTCTTCTGTTGGGAGTCCCTGTATGCTGAGCGCGTCGGGGGACTCGCGAGTGCGGCAACCCACCTTGCCGAGACTCTTGCAAAGGATCATGAGATTCACTTCTTCACCCGCGGGTGGATGCAGGACCAGACCATCAATGGCGTGTCGTACCATTACTGCCGGCCACAGGGCAACAATACCGTTCAGTACTGCGAGGACATGAGCAACCAGATGGTGGATCAGTTCCGGCAGTGCGACCAGAAAGGAAAATTCGATATCCTACACTTCCATGACTGGCACCCAGTCCAGGCGCTGCACCGGTTGCAGGACCGGGAGACTATTCTTACGTTCCATTCCACGGAATACGGCAGGAATGGCAACCAATTTGGGGGCTGGTGGGAGTATAACGCAATCTCCGGCAAGGAATGGTATGGTGGCCTGGTGGCAAAAAGGGTGACCGCAGTCTCGACTGTGATGAAGAACGAGGTAATGCAGCTCTATAACGTCCCTGACTGGAAATGCGATGTGGTACCAAATGGTATCGTGCCACAGCAGTACCAAGCGAGTATCGATCCCGGGGAGGTTAAACAGCGTTATGGGATCCATCCTTATGCCCCGCTGATCCTCTTTGTCGGCAGGCTGGTATACCAGAAAGGCCCTGATCTGTTTATCGAGGCGTTACGGTCGGTATGCCGTGAACACTGGGATGCAAAAGTGATCGTTGCCGGCGACGGGGGGATGCGACAGTACCTTCAGGAGCGGGCAAAGGATCTCCCGGTCAATTTTGTAGGGTACATCCCTGACTCGGAATACATCCGTCTCCTGAATGCGTGCGATCTGGTCGTTATCCCGAGTAGGAACGAACCATTTGGACTTGTCCTCCTTGAAGCATGGAGCGCGGAGAAACCAGTCGTTGCCTGTGATGTCGGGGGCCTTTCGGAAAACATCGATACGTTCGTGAACGGGATCAAAGTGCAGCCGGAACCCGGATCACTCGCATGGGGGATCGGCACGTTAATTCGCGATCCTACCAATGCGCAGGTACTCGGTAGACGGGGAAGAACTAAGGTAGACCGGCAGTTCCTCTGGAGCCCTATTGCAACCCGGATGGCGGGTACCTATGCTCAGGTGTGCAGTTGATTCATAATGTCCATATTTATGATATCAAGCGGCCTTCACGGGGAAGATCGTGTACCCATACCACAGGATTGGCGGAAATTAATCAGGCAGTTGGCAGATCATTTACGGCGTCTGGGTATTCTTGACTACTTGGCATCCGAACAGTTTTCGCAGTTTTGCAGGGCACATGGCATCTACGAAATGTGGGACGGGCTATTGGGATTATCCCGCGATAAACCTGATCTATACGGAAATGATACAGTAAATAATGCATTTTTCATGCTGTTACAGCAGATTTATCGTGAAAGAGGGGTTGAATTGCCAGGGATTCTTGCCGATCTCCTTGCTGATTACTCCGGCATTCCCTTGAATCCCTCGTTTTTTGTCGCGATACAGCGTGATTTAATTCACCTGGGATATTTCCAGGAGGATGTTGAAAACAGGTTTGCGATGACGGGAGGCAGGCCAGAAGACCTGCGAACAGGATATTGCTGATTGGATTTCTTAAAAAAAATCCTCCTGATATTTCAAATTTTGTTTCAAAATCTGGTTTCTAAGAAAGATCCTATTATATCTCCTAATTAATGCGCTCACGGGTGAGATCGATTCCCGTATTTGAAACTGCAGGCAGATTGCGTGTAACGGGTGAGAGCATAGAGAAAAACGGGGGTAATTTGTGCAAAGGCAAAGGATGCGTTAAAAAATACCCTTTTGCAACAGTTTACCTTGGCGGATTTTATTGTCCGGGAGATGGTTGTAACCGTTGTCATTCAGAGAGCTGTATATATTCCGATTTCATCCGGCGTTACTGGATCCATCCCCGGTTTGACTGAAAGGCATACGGAGAGCGATAAAAAAAGAGGTGATCCGATGGATGAGATCGGACAACTAAAAAAAGAACTTGAGGAACAGACCCGTTTTGCCGGGGAGCGACTTAACCAGCTTAGGTACCTTCAGGCCGATTTTGAGAATTTTCGCAGGTTCTCAGCAAAAGAAAAAGAGCTGATCACGGAGCTCGCAAATGAGCGCCTGATAGAGGATCTCCTCGTGATCCTTGATGATTTCGAACATGCATTTCCATGCCTCGAACAGGAAAAAAACAGGGAGGGAATGGAGATGATTTATAAAAAATTCATTAATGTCCTATCCTCGTATGGCCTGCAGCCTATAGAATGCATCGGAAAAAAATTCGATCCACAGTGCCATGAAGCCATATGCACAGAGAAGTGCTCCGGCGAGCAGAACACGATCCTTGAGGATCTGGGAAAAGGTTACCGGTTGAAATCCAAAGTGATCAGGCCTTCGAAAGTAAAGATTGCAGAACACATAGTGGAACCCAAAGGTGAGAAGAATGAGTAAGGAAAAAATTATTGGTATTGACCTTGGAACATCCAACAGCGAAGCAGCAGTAATGGTTGGCGGCAAACCGACTATTATTCCTTCTGCAGAAGGAGCGACTGTTGCCGGGAAAATGTTTCCTTCGTATGTCGCATTTACCGCTGACGGCCAGCTCCTTGTGGGGGAACCAGCCAGAAGGCAGACCGTAAGCAACCCTGACGGCACGGTAACAGCGGCAAAAAGGAAGATCGGCACCTCTCATATTTACAAGATTTACGGGAAGGAATATACACCCCAGCAGATCTCGGCATTTCTCCTGCAGAAGATAAAAAGAGACGCGGAAGCCTTCTTGGGCGAACCAGTAAAGAAGGCAGTAATTACGGTACCTGCCTACTTTAACGACAACCAGAGGACGGCGACCAAGGATGCGGGAAAAATTGCCGGTCTCGAAGTCGTGCGGCTTGTCAACGAGCCCACAGCGGCATCCATGGCTTATGGGCTTGATAAAGGAGGCGAGTATAAGATCCTCGTATTCGATCTTGGTGGTGGTACCCTCGATGTCACCATCATGGAGTTTGGCGGCGGTACATTTACCGTTCTCGCGACATCTGGTGATACCCAGCTCGGCGGTACCGATATGGACAATGCAATCTACGAATGGATCGCGGCAGAGTTCAAGAAGCAGGAAGGGATAGATCTACGCACCGACAAGATGGCAATCAACCGGGTAAAAGAAGCAGCCGAGAAGGCAAAGATCGAGCTTTCGACGGTGCTCGAAACTGAGATCAATCTTCCTTATGTTTCTGCGACACAATCAGGCCCCAAGCATCTCTCCATCAAATTGTCACGTGCCAAGCTCGAACAGCTGATTGAACCGATCATTAAACGGTGTATCGTCCCGTTCGACCAGGCATTGAAAGATGCGAAACTGACCAAAGGGAATATCCAGAAGGTGATCCTTGTCGGGGGACCGACCCGGATGCCGGTCGTCCAGAAATTCATCGAAGATCATGTCGGCAATAAGATGGTACGAGGCATCGATCCGATGGAGTGCGTTGCCATGGGTGCAGCGATTCAGGGGGCGATCCTTGGAGGAGAGATCACGGACATGGTGCTCCTCGATGTCACACCCTTGACCCTAGGCCTTGAAACGCTTGGGAGTGTAAGAACCCCTCTAATCGACAGGAATACGACGATCCCGACGAAGAAGAGCCAGATCTTTTCTACCGCAGCAGATATGCAGACCTCGGTTACCATTCATGTACTCCAAGGTGAACGGGCGATGGCGGCAGACAATGTAAGCCTTGGCCAGTTTAACCTCGTAGGCATTCCGCCGGCTCCCCGGGGCGTTCCGCAGATCGAAGTTACGTTCGATATCGATGCTTCCGGTATCCTCAATGTTTCGGCAAAAGATCTCGGCACCGGTAAAGAGCAGAAGATGACCATTACCGCTTCAACGAAACTTTCTGACAGCGATGTGAAAAAGATGGTCAGCGATGCCAAAGAATACGAGGAGCAGGACAAGGCAATAAGAGAGGAGTCTGAGTCACGCAATACCGCCGATTCCTTAGTGTATACTGCGGAAAAAACGAAGGTCGACCTGGCCGACAAACTAGATGCTGACGTGACGGACCGGCTTAACGGGGCAATAACTGCTGTCAAAGCGGCACTGGAAGGTAAGGATGTTGCAAAAATAAAGTCGGAAACCGAAAAACTCCAAAAGGTTCTCGGGGAAGCGGGATCAGCCGCGTACCAGGAGACCGCCCGCCGGCAAGCACAGCAGCAGCCCGGCCCGCAGGCTGCATCCTCAGGTGAAGAGCCAGGCGGTCAGGGAGGCGAGCGGGTTGTCGACGCGGATTTCAAAGTGAATGATGAAAAATAATAGTTTCCCCGACCCATGGCGAAGGGTGATTATTACGAGGTACTTGGCGTAAGATGGGATGCTTCACCTGACGATCTGAAAACGGCATTCCGGCACGGAGCAAATAGTCCAGAAGAGAAGCGTCTGCCATTGGGACTTCATTTCCCGGAATGGCATGAAGAGGAGAGATAGGAAGAGGAAAAAAATGCAACAGATTGAAAGTAGTAAAAAATACCAAAATGGTGTCCAGGTGTTCTGGTCCGGTGCAGGAAATGAGAATAACAATTTCTTCACCTATGATGAGCTTATCGATCAGAAGATCAATGTGCTTGATCTCCTTAACAATCCGGCAATTTATCTGATTGACCCCGATCTGCACAGGATTAAATCGTCGGTATGACACTTCGTGGATAACATGGCACAAGAAAACATTCCTTTTGGAGATACGAAACAGTACCTGATGAATAAGTACCAGGCAATGTTCATCGACAAACTCACCCGCCAGGATCTTGACGAGTTCCAGTTCTATATCAGGAACCAGTACCGATCCGGGACACGGATGGAACCACAATTTCCGGTTGAAATTCGAACAAAAACTGAGGTACTATTTTCATGAAGAAATCATCAAGCGCGAGATCTCCAATATTGAGGCTGTCCTTTCGTTGCTGAGACCCGAAGATTTAACCAGTTGATCTAATCGTAGATAATTCTCAGCTCGGGTTGCCTATCCAGGCACGAACGACCGGTATTATTCTTTTCAAAAAATGTTTCAAAATATGAGTTTTCAGATTAAATTGATAAAATATTCTTCAACAATATGCTACCTGATAAGGATAGCAGGTTACCCGGGGACACATCGGGATAACAATGATTCCTTACCTTCTGCGGATTGGGATCCGCACTAAAAAATGGGGTGAGAATAATGGTCCGATGGTATTATAGATCGATCTTTGATGAACTCGAAGACATGCGGAAGTATATGGAGTCTTTGTCGCGGCAGATGTACGATACTGGCCCGGCGGCGTTGTTACCCGCTACCGCGGAAGCAGGGACAAAGATGCTTCCTGCACAGCGCACAGACTTGCATGTAGATGTCACCGAAAAGGACGACGAAGTTGTCGTGACTGCCGATATGATCCCGGGACTGGCCAAAAAGGATATTTCTCTAGATCTGGTTACTCCGCAAGCTCTTGAGATATCCTGCGAACGCAGGGAGGAAAGAAAAGAGGAAAACGAGGGCTACTATCTGCGTGAGCGCAGTTTTGGATCGATGACACGGATCGTTCCCCTCCCAAAACCGGTGACAGAAAATGCTTCCTCTGCAACGTTCAAGAATGGTGTTCTGGAAATCCATCTCAAGAAGGTAGCAAAAGATTCCGGGGGAAAAATTGCCATTGAATAGATAGTCGGAGGGAAATATCATGGACAAATTCGATGATGCGATGAAGTCGATGGCAGGAATGTCGCCTGCCCAGATGATGGAGGCAGTGGAAACGTTCAAGAAGATGTGTACCTGTCCTTCATGCCCGACATACACTGGATGTGCGAAGAATGCCAAGGAAATACTCTTTTGTGCAGAAGGAAAGAGTTTTGTCTGTATTTCCCAGGAGAAAGATTGTATTTGCCCGACCTGCCCGGTTACGAGCGAGATCGGGCTCAAAAACAGGTTCTATTGCACGAAGGGGTCCGAGATGGCACAACGGTATGCTCAGGGACTTCTCGGGAAAAAATGACGTAAAACTTTTTTTGAGTGAATCTACCCTTTAAGGACTACCCTTGTTCCTGATTTTCTTCTACGACCCGAGCGACGGGTAATCCGTGTATCCCTTCTCTTCACCTGAATAAAATGTTGAGATGTCTTCGCGATTCAGAGACGTATTCTTCCCGAATCTCTCGGGAAGATCCGGGTTTGCCAGGAACAGGACACCGAAAGCGATCAGGTCAGCAAGGCCGCTCTCAATTGCTTCAGTGCTGCTTTTGAGATCATAGCCTCCGTTAAGGATAAGCGTGCCATCGAATTTTTTACGGATTAGAGGGGCCATCTGCATCTCGGGTTGTATTTGCCCGAGCCTTCCCCCGATCGGCTCCACAAGATGAATATAGCCTATACCCAGCCTGCCCAGCTCCTGTGCCAAGTAAGCAAAGGTCTCCCGGGGATTCGTATCAGACATGGCATGGTTTAGAAAATGAGGTGAGATTTTATACCCAACTCTTTTTGGGCCCCACACCCTTGCCACTTCTTCAGCAACCGCAAGCGGTAAACGTGCCCGGTTTTTAAGAGTTCCCCCATAGTTATCCGTCCTTTGGTTCGAACCATCCCTGAGAAACTGGTCCAGCAGGTAACCATTTGCTCCATGGATTTCAACACCGTCAAAACCTGCTTCTTTCGCGTTTGCGGCACCTTTCCCGAACTGCTGTACGATCTCCGGGATCTCCTTTGGTTCGAGTGCCCGGGGAACCGGGATCATTTTCTTGCCAACCGGAGTATGGATCTCTTCGTTGACCGGAAGCGCTGACGGGGCGACCGGAAGCCCGCCGTTCAGGTAATCGGGGTGTGACATACGCCCAACGTGCCAGAGCTGGAGGAAGATCTTTCCCCCGGCGCGATGAACCGCCCGTGTTACACTTTTCCAGCCTTCAACTTGTCCGGTTGAATAAATTCCTGGTGTCCGGTAGAAACCAACACCTTGGGGGCTTACCTGTGAACCTTCAGAAATAATGAGACCTGCGGATGATCTCTGCTCATAATAGATAACCGATAATGGACCCGGTATATTGCCTTTTCCAGCACGACACCGGGTCATCGGTGCCATAACCATCCGGTTCGAAAGAACGAGGTCCCCCATCCTGTAGGGAGATAAGACACTCATACAGCCCCCGTTTAACACCGGATCCTCTCTAATAGCCCCCTCCTCCACCGTAAGACACTGTTGTCGGGGTTGGTGTGGGGGTTGGGGTCGGTGTAGGTGTTGGTGTGGGTGCAGATGGAGCGTAACCGGTAACGTTTGCAACATACCAGAGATTATTGAACCCCTCGCCGTTTGTCTGCCCGGGCATAGTATCGTTGGAGAAATAATACAGCGGTCTTCCCATAAACGCGGACTGGTTAGTTCCATCTGATCTCGTCACTGTACTGAAATCTGCCGGGTTTAGTACCTGATGGAGCACTAACCGTCCCGGCATTGAATGGGGGCCATTTTCCCGTGCATGCCCCTGTACAGGAACTCATCCCCGGAGTATCTTTTGCGAAGTAATACAGGGTATTACCCATCTTGTCGACGAGGAATAAACCTAATGAACTACGCTGGGCGATCATTACGGTTTCATCCGGTTTGACTACAAACCAGTTATGGGTGACATTCTCACCAGAGATGTCGCCGGGGTTGTTGTCTCCTTGGAAGTAATAGAGCGGCCATCCACGGTATGTCGTCTGGTTCATGCCGTCAGACCGGACGAAGGACGAAAAGTCGGACGCCATTAGAGGCGGCGATACGGTAATCGCCCCGGTATAGAAGACCGGCCAGATACCCGCACATGAGCCACTGCATACGCTTGCACCGCTTGCAGGTACGTCAAGAGCAAAATAATACAGGGTCTTGCCCTGTGCATCTACGAGAATATTTCCCAGAGAAGACGATGCAACCTTAATGGTATCAGCAGACTGAGTGGCCTGCTGCGACGCCGGAGGTGAACCAGACTGAGCTGCCGATTGGGACGCTTGATTCTGGGTGCAACCAGTGACAAGAAGGATCGATATCAATACCAAGAATGCCATGAGCACAAGACACGCTTTCATACAACCACTTCACTGTAGTCGCGTCCAAACATCAGATAATTATTTTGACAATTTCCAAATTATAGAACATCATTTGAAAAATGATTCTGCCCTATTTCAGGAAATACTCAACATTCAGGATACGATCCGGTATGGTCCCGCAAGCCGCGGGCACAAACGGCAAGTGCTTCTGTCGCTGTTGGGAAGATGTGAGGGGTTCCCGCAAGATCATCCACGGTCAGGTATCTCATAACAGCAATGACCCCTTCCTGGATCATTTCGGTGGCAAGCGGAGCGCAGATGTGAACTCCCAAGATACGCCGGGTCGCCCGGTCGGCAACGATTTTTACGAGGCCCCGTGTGTCTCCATCTATCGAGAACTTTGCCATCGAGTCAGTGCTGATGCTGTGTGATACCGGTTGCATGCCGGCTCTGCGGGCGCTCTCTTCAGTCATTCCCACGCTCGCAACCTGTGGCATGGTGAAGATCCCCTTGGGGAGAAGCGCACTATTGTATGATCGTTTCAATTCCCGCAGGGCATTTGATGCAGCGATTTCGCCGCCGTACTTTGCCGCTGTTTCGAGCATCGGTTCACCGGTCACATCACCAGCTGCCCAAATGTGGGGAGCAGATGTCTTCAAGGTAGTATCAACAATAACTGCCCCGTCTTTTCTCGTGTCAACTCCTGCAGATCCGGGGTCGAGTTCTTTTGTATTCGGGGAACGTCCCGTCGCAAGGAAGAGATGTTCCCCAGAGATAACCCTTTGTTCTGCGCCAACGCGTACAATAACCGAAATCGCACTCCCGGCTCGTTCAATACGCCTGATTTCCGCACCAGTGATGATATTAATCCCTTCACGAGTTAGATAGCCAGTCATCAGGCCCGCGATCTCGGGATCTTCCTCAGGAATGATCCGGGGGCTTCTTTGGATAAGGGTGACACGGGTCCCCAAATGGGCATACAGCTGGGCAAATTCAAGGCCGAGTGCTCTTCCCCCGATTATGGTAAGTGTTGAGGGAATCTGTTCCTGGTCCATAGCGTCCGTGCTTGTCATGAGCGGGACCGATCTGATACCGTCAAGGGGTGGGACTGCAGGCGAAGAACCAGTCGCGATGATAAAACGCTGTGCAGTGAGTTTTCTGTCGCCTACCTGCAATACAGAAGGTGAGAGAAATTTCGCTTCCCCTTCTATAAGCTCGACGCCAAGTCTGGTGAAAAGGTTGTCTCGTTTTTTCTCCCGCAGCTTTTTCTGGAGTACATTTTTTTCCTCGAGCACCTGTTTAAGATCGAGCTGACTCTCCATATGGACACCAGTATGCCCATGTCCACGGTAATAGTTGTAACCGGCCAAAGTAAGGAGAAATTTGCTTGGGATACACCCGGTATTGACACATGTGCCCCAGAGAGGCCCTCGCTCAATAACGGCTACATGAGCTGCATCCAGATGCACTGCTGTAGTAGCTGCTGATACGCCAGCCGCACCAGTTCCGATAACAATCAGATCATATTCCACAGCCATAGTTCAATTCACCAGTATTCGGCGATAACCTAAAAGGCCGGCGATGGCGTTGCAGGTTCCCGTTGAAATAATTTATGATCTTATTTTACAGGCAATCTGATCATAAAGAACCAGTACCGATTTCCTGTTGCACCGGATTACCTTTCCCGGCGTTTTTATCATTTCCGTACCTGGTCAAAGCGCCTGCCGATTTCATCCCAGTTTACGATATTCCAGAATGCATCGACAAATTTTGCCCGATCATTCTTATAATCGAGATAATACGCATGCTCCCAGACATCAAGGACCATGATAATGTCGAAACCGGGGAAGACATTGGTATTGTGTTTCTCTATCTGCATTATAAGCGGCCTTCCGGTTTTCCTGCAGAACGTCAGCGCGGCCCATCCTGATCCCTCGGCACTTGCTGCGGCCTGAGTAAACTCTTTTTTGAAACGGTCGAACTTCCCAAACTCCGTATTAATTGCTTCCCCAAGTGCTCCTTTTGGAGCGCCGCCTCCGCCTTTCCCAGCGGGAGCAAGGTTCTCCCAGAATAAATTGTGGAGCTTAAATCCTCCTATATGGAATGACAACTCTTTGAATGTCGCTTTAACGTCAAAGTCTGAATTCTCTTTACGTGCTTTATCAAATTTCTCGTAGATGGCATTTGCCCCGTTGACATACGCCTGGTGATGCTTCTGATGATGCAGTTTTAGTTGTTCTTCAGAAATATAGGGTTTCAAGGCTGTATAGTCATAAGGCAGCTTCGGTAACGTGTAGAATTTGTCTGATTCCATGTTCAATACCTCCCTTTTTCTCGAGGACTAATCATGAAAGGAATAGTCCTATCCGGTTTCGGTATTTCCCACGAAATTTTAAAGGATCTTCCTCAAAAAGCAGATTTTGAAACATGTACTGAAATGATTCCTCCATCAGAAAATAGGGGAAGGTCGTAATTAGGTAAAATGAGATCACGGCAGTAATTGATCCATTTTCCTCTTGTCAAACCCAAAGATGAAGGTTTCACCTATCTGGACGATTGGGGATCCGATGTGGCCGGTTTTTTCAATCACCATATTTCTTGCCTCTTCATCGGCTGCAATATCAATTTCGGTGAATTCCACTTTCTTAGATTTGAGGTACTCCTTGACTGCACGGCAGCCGGTACATCCCGGAGTGGCATAGACGCGGACAACACGTGGCGTCTCCCACATTTTACTAATGAACGATTCGCGGCCGGAAAGGACTTTGTATTCCCTGTAACGCCCCGGATTTTTCTGGTCGTAATCCTGATGGTACTCTTCGGCAGGGTAGAAATTCGTATAAGGCCGGATCTCTGTGGTAATGGGTTTTGCAAACTTTCCCGATGCTTCAATTTTCTTCTTTGATGCTTCTGCAAGCTTTTTTTGTTCATCGTCGTGGTAGAATATGACTGTCTTGTATTGCGATCCTTTATCCGCGAACTGGCCTGCAGGATCAGTTGGGTCTATCTGTTTCCAGAAAATATCGAGCAGCGAGTCATACGATATTTTTTCTTCATCGTAGGTCACCTGAACTGCCTCGACATGTCCCGTTGTACCGGAAGATACCTCCTCGTACGTGGGATTTTCTTTTGTGCCACCTGCATAGCCTGAAATCGCACTGATCACACCTTCAGCAATCCTGAAAGGCGGCTGCATGCACCAGAAGCACCCACCGGCAAATGTCGCTTTTTCTGTTTTTTTCCCAGTCTCCTGTTTTTCATCCATGGTTCTCCTCCTCAAGACTTCTTGCGATCATCCGAATGTGAACGTGTATGCTCTTAATCCTGGTTCCGGAATGTCGAGTTCCAAAGTATGTACCCCATAATCGCTACCCTGAACAAGAGAATACAGCTGATCGACTTTGATGGTAACGGTACTATTGCTGACATCAGCGCCGGCATTGTTAATAATTGGTTTTCCATCCAACAGGACATTCACGTCGGTGGCATTGTCGGCATTGGCAACGAAATATACATTCTTTGCGTTATACTGGAACACGATACGTGCATTTCCAGTATTTTCTGCATACTGATCAGCAAAGTTCCACGTCCCGGATAAGTACAGCGCGTTGAGCTGTATTGCCGAAGGTAACACAAGCGTCTGGAGCCCGGTTACGGAAGGTTGCCCGTTTGCCAGGTATTGGTTTCTTGCTGCACCGAAGTAAGTTTCCGGGCTCCCGATGTCTGAAAAGTTTATCGAAACTGCATTAACCGGAACCCCGGTTGTATTTGATATGCTCACGTTAATGCCGAGCGCCTCCGCCCTCTCCATCAAAAGGGTCTGGATCTCTGCCTCGGTCTCGTTGTAATCGCCTTCCCCGATATGATGATACACGATGAAACCGTCGATGTCGATGAGATAATCCTCGGGCCAATACTGGTTCCCGTACGAGTCCCACGTGGCATAGTTGTTGTCAAGCACGACAGGGTACTGGATACCAAATTTCTGGACGGCCATCCTGACGTTGCTGATATCGTGCTCGAACTGGAACTCCGGTGTATGGACACCGATGATCTCGAGACCCTGATCATGGTATTTTTCGTACCAGAGGTCCAGGTACGGGATCGTCCGCTGGCAATTAATGCAACTATATGTCCAGAAGTCCACAAGGATGACATCCTTTCCTATCAGGCTTCCTATTGTGATATTATCGACGTTCACGAATCCTGATGGCTCGGCAATCTCTTTTGCGTAAGGGTAAATCTTTGCTTTTTCTTCGTTAATTACCGTCCGGTTTCCCGGCGTAACTGCCGTACCAGTATAGGTCCGGTTCGGACTAAGCGAGGAAAGAGCAACAATTGCTGCGGCGATAAGAATAAGGGCCACAATGAGTGCAAGGGTTCTTTTTTCCATATCTATCCACTCCCGAGGAGGTATCCGTTGAGTGCCGGCAGGTTTGCAATGAGTGAGAGTGTCTGGGTAAAGATCAAAATGCCGATGATGATGAGCAGAATACCGAAAACGATATTGACGTACTGAAGCACACGTGAGTATTTTTTGATCCAGCCTACGGCTTGGGAAGCGAACAGGCCGGTGATGATGAATGGCACACCCAGACCTGCCGAGTACACGAGAAGAAGTGTGAACGCAAGCGTCGGCTGAGTTGCTGCCAGACCAAGGATCGCTCCAAGTGCCGCACCTACGCAGGGGGTCCACCCGGCGGCAAATGCGACCCCGAAAACAAAAGATGTAAGATACTTCGATTTTATCCCGGTAACACTGAACTTATGTTCCTGCTCAAGCCAGCTGATCCGGATCAACCCGACCAGATAAAGACCAAAAAATATGATGATTAGTCCCCCGGCTCTTGACAACCAGAGCTGCACTCCATTTGAGACTGAAGTCAGTATCGTGTTCAGGAGCACTCCAAGGAGGGAGAAGACAAGCGAGAAACCGGCGACAAAGAGGATACTTGCGAGGACAATGTCCCAACGCTTCCCGGATCCCTCCTTTGCGGAAGTTCCTGCGAGATAGATGAGGAATCCGGGAACTAAAGGTAAAACACATGGCGCAAGAAACGAGACGATTCCTGCGATAAATGCTACAATATAAGATACTGCGATCATGATCCTACCCTGACATTTCCGGGATAATTTTTGAGAGCAATTCCTGTTATGCCATTGAAACTTCCTGTTTTTGTCTCTTTAACATCGATTATCTTCTACAATTTCCTGACTCATGTTCATCAATTGTTTCCTCTGATCCTTTTCCGGTGTGACGCAAAGAGCGCCATTTTATCTTGATTCTATAAATCTGCAATTCTCACGAGCTCCGACTCTCCGTCGGCAAAGAGATCGCCAGAACTGCAATTGTTTACCAGGCTCCGGAGATCTATCCAGATTATGGGGCTCCCATTTCCTGAGAAAATGCCGGATCCGGTTTTTCTGATGACACCATGGATCGGTAGAATGTCTTTTCCTGCGTGAACTGGATCCGACTTTAATCGGGAATATTTTACGGTCACGATCGACGAAATTCCGGTTACTAGTATTCCCAGAGTTGAATCCCCTACTTTTTCATCGAGCACGAGGATCCCAGTGTTCCTCTCATCGATGTCAAATCCCCACTGGATTCTGAGGCAGCGGTTCAAATTAATAACGATCGTATTTCTCCGGTTTCTCCGGATAATTCCTCTAACTATTGACGGTTTGACGCTATCCGGATGTTTCATGCGTGCTTCTCTGACAATATCTCTTACTTCCGTGAGATCGATGGCAAAATACTTCCTTTCAATAGCGAAAACGAGCAACTGCAGAGTTTCTACTAGCGGTGCATTTTCTTCCCTGAGTGGAAAATCTCCGGGATAACCAGGATTTTTTTCACAGGTAACAAGATCCATACTCTCAATCCTCGGATGTCAATTCTGTTGCCATGCAGGGAGTACTCCTCAACGCTCCCAAAAGAGCATGAGGAAATCCTTCATGACAGGAAATCTTCACCAGACCCGTATTAAAGGAAATTTTTAAAGACCCTTTCCCGAAAATCAGAATTTGAAACATATTTTGAAACACTGGGTAGGCTGAATGATGACAAAAAGAGACAGAAATGTTTCCTCTATCATAACTTTTATCATAGATGAAATATTTATAAGGGCACTATGTCACTCAAGGAGAATATCCTCGAAGTAATAGGCGAACAACACCCGGCAGCCGTTGCCACTCTTGATGGGAAAATGCCTGCAGTGCGATTCATGGTGCTGGCCGGTTTTCCTGACATGACCCTCGTCGGGGGAACCATGAAGAGTTCCAAGAAAGTTGAACAACTTGTAAAAAACCCCGATGCTGCTATTTCAATCTGGTCGGGAAAAGAGTTCTCCGACCCATATGTAGAGATCAAGGCAAAGGGAAAGGTCCACGAGGACATTCCTACCAAGAAAAAATATTGGAACCCGATGTTTGAACAGTATTTCAAATCGGCGGACAATCCAGATTTCGTGGTTCTGGTATTCACAGCATCCGAGATCACTTACCATGGCCGGAACATGTCGAGCTTGGAGGTCTGGAAAAGATAAACTATCCCTTAAGAATCCAATGGGCCAAGGTTGCGCAGGGAAAAAACATTTACCAAATAATGATGGCCAAGAATGATTTGCATTTATGATGGGGCACGTTAAGAATATGTGGCTCCCACGTTATGAAAAGAATCATCAGTGATATGATGTGATGACCAATGCCAGAAAAGAAAAAAATCCTTTTTATTTGCATGCATAATGCCACCCGATCTCAGATAGCAGAAGGATACATGAGATCTAAATACGGGGATCGCTATGAAGTGTTCAGCGGAGGGATTGAAGCTTCCCGGGTCAACCCAATGGCTATCGAAGTGATGAAAGAGATCGGGATAGATATCTCCGGATACAGGTCAAAACTTGTCGACGAATTCTTCGGAAAAGGTATACAGATAGTAGTAACGGTATGCGATGCGGCAAACAAAGTCTGCCCGTTTTTCCCTGGTGCGGACGAAGTGATTAACCAGAATTTCCCAGATCCATCGGGATTTACCGGATCCCAAGAAGAAATCCGCGGAGAATTCCGTCAGTTGAGGGATCAGATTATCAATTGGATTGACTTGACATTCAAAAAAGATCCAGACTAATGTTTTCAATAGTTGATAAATAATATTTCATATCTTAAAAATATCAGATCTACTGCCGATGTTAATAGATCTCTTCTTTTTTAAGTGTAATTAGTATCTACACCGATCTATGTAGGAAAACCCCTCTGACCGGGTACCGCTCCTCAATAATCTTTAACAGATTGTCCATTACTACTCACCATTTTCATAGATTTTTGAATCGTACTTGTGCATTGCCGGGTGGATCTCTATAAAATTTACGAATAATACAATCAGCTACGAATCAGGGCCGGATGCCGATGCAAGAATTTATGCTATATCCCACCTGCATTCTGGATTATTGATATTGGTGACAGACAATGCTCTACAGGAAAATGAACAAGGCCGATCCGGAACTTTCCATTCTCGGGTTCGGATGTATGCGGTTCCCGGTGACCACTGCCGGGCAGATTGACGAAGAACAGGCAACCGGGATGCTCAGGTACGCAATCGACCACGGTGTAAATTACGTTGATACTGCCTATCCCTACCATAATGGTGAAAGCGAACCGTTTGTCGGCCGGGTCCTTGCCGGAGGGTACCGCGAAAGGGTGAGCCTTGCCACAAAGCTTCCGAGCTGGCTTGTCAGCTCACGGCAGGATATGGATAAGTACCTCAACGAACAACTCAGCCGTCTCAGGACAGACCATATTGATTTCTATCTTGTGCATGGGCTCAACGGCCCGTTTTGGGAGAATCTCTCTGGGCTCAATGTCACTGAGTTTCTTGATGATGCCATCGCTGACGGTCGGATACGGTATGCCGGCTTTTCGTTCCATGACAATACAGCGCTCTTCAAGGAGATCGTGGACAGTTACAACTGGACATTTACCCAGATCCAGTACAACTTCATGGATGAACAGTACCAGGCTGGCACAAAGGGGCTGGAATATGCGGCAAAGAAAGGATTGGGCATCGTAGTCATGGAACCTATCCGTGGCGGTTTGCTCGCAAGAGATCTCAAAGGGATCTCGGAGATCTGGCAAAAGGCAGAAACCCATCACGACCCCGCTGAATGGGCGCTCCGCTGGGTCTGGAACCACCCGGAAGTAACGGTCGTTCTCTCCGGCATGTCACGCCCGGAGCAGGTCAGGCAGAATGTCACTCTCGCAGAAACCGGATTGCCTCATTCGCTTACAAAAAAAGAGCTCTCCCTGTTTGGGAAAGTGAAAAAAGAGCTGCAAAAGCGGATCATCATCCCCTGCACCGGCTGCAGGTACTGTGTACCCTGCCCACACGGCGTAAGCATCCCGGAGTGCTTCGAGATGTACAACCGTGGGCACATTTATGAGGACGATGAGGATGCACGGCAGCATTATTCAATGTTCCTCGGGGGTTTCTTCGATGGCATCCCCCATTACGCTTCGTGCTGCCAGGAATGCGGAGAATGCGAGGGGAAATGTCCTCAGAACCTGCCGATCCGCTATAATCTGAAAAAAGTGACGGAATATTTCGGGAAATAATGAGACTGTACCGTATCTTGCAAAACCTACCGCGGCCGCTCAACCAGGAATTACTTGCTCTCACCAATGATCCGGATGAGGTTTTCCCGGCCTTTTTTTATCTTCTGAATGATCCCCTGTTGGTGGAGATCGTTGAGTGTGGAGCTCACGGTCGATTTTGGCAGACCTAGTTCTTTTACAATCTCAGACTGGAACTGTTCGCCATTGTTCGCCCTTAGCAGCCGGAGGATCCGGTCTTCGAGGCTCGCCAGATCTGATTCAGACAGCGAGAGTGGCGGATCTTCAGACGCGCCAGCTGCTTCCTCCGGCCCAGATACCGGTCTCCACTTCCGGTATGCTATGAACCCAACTACTCCGATGATAACGACTATAATGGAGATAAGGAGAGGTAGCATCGGGAATGCCGGTGCCGCGAGCACAACTTGTGGTTCCCCGGCACCGAACTCCCGCTCGCCGTACCATACGAGGCTGTTGTCTGACTGCTGGTCAGGGGCAGGGTCTGCGGACGTGACCGTATAGCCGTTCGGGTACCGGATGACCAGCGTCGAATCTTTGTCCAGGTACAGCCCGCCGGCAAATGCGTCGCCAGTAGTGAGGCTCCCTCCGGGAACGGAGAAGTTCGTCCACGTAAACGTGTACGTCACCACCCCGAATTTTCCGGTCGGGGATGACTGGATGACGGTGTTCCCGGAAAAATTGACCGCTTCCATTGGCCGAGAAGTACCGGCAGCTGCCTCTGCGGCGGAATGCTGCATCAGGTCTTCAAGCTGAGGAAGGTAGATGGAGTTTAAGTCGGTTGAGTAGTTTTGGAAATTATCGAGATCGTCACCGGTTGCAAGAGGGGTGCGGTACTCCACGGACCAGAGCGCTGAACCATCTGGTTGCAGGGTGATCGTATAGGTTGTTGCGTACTCCGGGGTGGATGCAGCCTCTGCAAGCTGCAGGGTACAGAGCAGGAGCAGAATGATAATGGTGGCCACGTACCGTTTCAGCGTATCCATGATGTACCCTTTTGTTGATCGTTATTCCACACTGTATTAAAAAATACGCAACCGGCAGTGGAGTGCCAGCTACGAATCCAATAACAGTGTTACGGGTTGTAGAACCGGAAATCCCGGTTCCCATAAGTGCTCCGGTTGATATATGCATTGTCGCTCTCATTCCCGTTGCTGTTCCTCTGCCTGTTGGCGGGGTTCTGGTCATGGCCGGGGTTTACCTGGAGATCCTGCCGCTGCTGGTCCTGCCCTGACTGGTTTACCTGCCCGTGATACTGCCCGTTTCCCGGATGCGTGGAGGTGTCCCAAGTCTGGTTTCTTGCCATCGGAGCCACCCTGTTCGCGGCAGGGCCGGGCTTGTTCCATGAATATACCGGGAGAGTCCGGTTCTGGGCGATGGCACTCAAGAGTACTGGACGGAATATGGGTCTGTTCTCTGCATCACGAAGGAGATCGAATTGCAGCTGGGTCTTCTGCTCAAACCTCTGCTCCAAATCCCGGTTTTTATTATACGCCTGCGTGAGGCCCTGGTTATCGGGATGCGAGTTCAGGAGGTTTTCAAGGACTTCTTGGTGCAGGAGGATCATCTGTTGTGCGTGGACAAGGTCCGGGTCAATGGGCGCCGGAGTGTACCCGGTCCAGTTGAGCCTATCAGAGTACCCTGTACCGTTATAGTTCCCGTTAAACTCCGGCATTGTGCCAGTGCCATTAAACGTACCATTAAATTCCGGCATTGAGCTGGTATTATTGAACCAAGACAATGTCTGTTCAGTCTGGTTCATATCCTGCCAGTACTGGTTCAGTGCCCGGTCAGCGGCATCGGTCCTGTTTGCGGCCAGCGCACTTTCCAGCTCGCCAAGGCGGGTATCAGAATGGTTGATCTCTTGTTGAAGCTGTTCGCTTCGATTAAAAATGAATGCATCACCGAGATTTTCAAAGGCGATTTTGAGACCGTAGAGCGAGTCTGTCCGGGCCAATGGGCCCGTTGTACGGCTGAATATCGTACTGCATTCCCTGCGTGTTGGTGGTGCTGTCCGCTGCGGCGGGCCCGATCGCGCAAAGCAGTCCCAGCGCCACCAGCGCGAGGAGCACGCCAATTTTGGGGTTCATCTCATTTTCCTCCCTGTTCCGGCATGAGCCGTCTGATCGAATATTCCCGCCCGATTCATTTAAGGGTCGTTACCGTCCCGGTAAATTCCGGTCGTCCGTGCGGTTGTGCCATACGGTGTAATCGTTCCGGACTGTCCCATCTGCCAATCGGAGCTGTTTTAGTGCAGGAATAATCCGGCTGTTTTATTGACAGATTCTGCTTTCGAACAGGGCCGGATCGGCCGGGCGCGCGAAAAATCTGATGTATAGTGAGACAAAAAGAGCCGCGAATCCGTACGACCCCAAGCACATCCCGCAACCTTTTCACGAGAGCATATCGAATAACTCCTTTATAGTTGAAAGATTATTAGGAACCGGCTATTCATGACACTCCAACGATTCACGGCCGGACACCCATATATCAGTGCCACCGGTTTCCTTGGGATCGTCATTGGCGTGGTCCTTGGGATCGGAGCAATCAACGAAATATTCTTGATGGGAACACTCACCCAGGTGGCAGTCGGCGATTCAGTTTTAGCCTTCACCGGAATTTTTCTTGTCTGGCATCTTGGCTGGCGGGAGAAAGCCGGCTACACCACAGGAGTCCGCTGGGCAGATGTCCCCCTTTTCGTTCTGCCTGGTGCGATCGCTCTTTTGTCTCTTTTCGGGGAGATCCGGGTAACTGCACCTGTGAGTATCCTTGAGTTTGCGGTCCTTACGCTCGTAGTAGGATTAGCAGAGGAAACGTATTTCCGCGGCCTGATCCTCACCACGCTCCTCCCTACGGGTGTGCTCAGTGCTGTAGGGATCAGCTCCTTTTTCTTTGCAGCGCCTCATCTGCTCAATACTCTTGGTGGCACATGGGATCCCACTTTTGCGATCGTTGATAGCATTGCTGCATTCGGCATAGGCATTACCTTATCGGCACTCCGTCTCAGGACGGGGAGTATTTGGCCCCTTGTCGGTATTCACGCCCTTTTTGATTTTACTTCGCTCGTTACGCTCGGGGGATTCGCAGTGCCGGCACAGTCATTCCATTCCCTGATCACATCCGTAATAATCGGCATTGTCTTTGTGGTGTACGGCCTGTTCCTGCTCCGGTACACCTAGAATAAAGCACCGGAACCTCCGATTACCTGAAACTGAGAGGCGCTTCCCGCTCGAGTTTCCTGAGACGAAGGATTATCGTCACTTTTTAAGCAGCGAAAGGAACAGGCTTTGGGCTACAATAATTTTCTCGAGGTCACCGATATCCACGCTTTCGTTTGTTCCATGGATGCGCGAACCCGCAGCGTCTTCGGCACCCCAGAGGATGAACTCAGCATGGGGCACAGCATTGTGCAGCACCCGAAGCAAGGGGATCGAACCGCCGGTCCCCTTTTCGAAGACGGGTTGTTTAAAGGCAGTTTCCAGTGCGCTTCTTGCCGCCATATAACCGGGGCCACCGGTCGGGCAGGTAAAACCTGCCGAATAGCCAATTTCCCGAATCTCAACATGGACATTCCACGGTGCTGCTGCACGAAGGTGATCCATTAAAACCTGCAGCTCGTGCCCCGCGTCCGCATCCGGGGCGATACGCATGCTGATCTTCGCCGCTGCCTGAGGAATCAGGATATTTGCGGCTGCCTTTATTGAAGGCGCATCGATGCCGATCACCGTCACCGAGGGCCGGGACCACAATCGATCACCAAGCGGACCAGTACCGATAAGGTCTACGCCGTCAAGCACCCCGGCACTATCCCGGTAGCTTTCAACAGAAAATCCTTCCGACCCGGAGGCATCCGAACGGAGACCCTTTACAGCCACATCGCCCTTGGCATCATGGAGCGTGGCAAGGATCTTTATCATGACAACCAGTGCGTCAGGTGCAGCTCCCCCAAACATGCCGGAATGTACTGCATGGTCGAGTGTTCTGATCTCAACGATACATGAAACCTCCCCCCGGAGGGTTGTTGTAAGCGCCGGTTTTCCCACAGAGAGGTTGCCATTATCGGCAATGATAAACGCATCACATGAGAAAAGATCTGGGCATGCGGCAACGAAATCCTCAAGGTGACTTGTTGTTTCTTCTTCACCTTCTATAAGGATCTTCACCCCCACAGGAGGTTTTCCCTGGAAAATTCCGATGGATGATGCGATGAGCATAATTCCCGATTTATCATCAGCCGCGCCGCGTCCATAAAGACGGCCTTCATTTTCCACCGGTTCCCAGGGATCGGTCTCCCAGCCATCCTCTTTTCGTGCTGGCTGGACGTCGTAATGAGCGTACATCAGAACGGTCGGCATTCCGGGCGGAGCTGGGATTTCAGCGAAAACCGCCGGATATCCCCCCGGGATATCTATAAGGTGGGCATCAGGAAGCCCGTACTTCCTCAGCACCGCAACCGTCGCATCTGCCATCGTGATGACCGGTTCTTCGGAATAATCAGGAAAGGCTACGGATGGGTGACGGATAAGACATTTGAGATCCTCGATAATATCAGGCATAAGTGCCCGGACCCCCGAAGCAACCTCTTCGGATGTAATCTCATCGCAACTGGTACTCCTCTGGA
This sequence comes from uncultured Methanoregulaceae archaeon, assembly GCA_963737635.1. Lineage (GTDB taxonomy): Archaea > Halobacteriota > Methanomicrobia > Methanomicrobiales > Methanospirillaceae > Methanoregula. Next base: position 1,142,765 of record CAVTTL010000001.1, on the reverse strand, counting down.
TAGTCATAGATATAACGCCGGTTCCTCTCTCTTATTCTGATATATTATAGGGTTTACGCAACTGCGGTAAGAAATGTTCAATAGAGGAATAATCCGGATTGCAGGAATAATTACCTGTGCTTGTACGTACCTTGTTGAAACAGGTAAACGGTGCCTGTCGGAACAATGAAACCAACCGGTCACCGGCTCCCTTTGGCCTCCACTACGCCAATACAAACCTGAAGAAGAATGCGGACATACGCTTCACGTTCTTGAGTAGTGGGAGGATAGAGGGGGTCGCACAGGGCGGTTTCAACCTGCCGTACAACATCACTAAGATTTGTCATACTATTGAGAATCTCCTGCCTGGTTGGTGTTTTTAAACGCGTCCAAGGCTGATAACAGAGTAAACCAGTTCGCGATATATATTACCAGAATGGCGTGAGTTCGGATATCGAACCGGATAGTTAGCTGAAATCTGGATATTAAAATTCCTGCATTAACATTCGTACAGGCTAAACCGGATCTGGATTGCCGATGTATCTCTACAGTGTATCCCTTTATTTTGTATTCCGACGATAACATCTGCTATGAAATGGCCCCAATGGTTGAACTCCACAGTCCTCGGTGCCGGCCTAGCGAGTTTTTTTGGCGATCTCGGCTACGAGACCGTCACTGTGCTGCTCCCCTCATTTTTGATTATCCTCGGTGCTCCAGTGTATGCCCTCGGTGTTATCGAGGGATTAAGCGACGGAGCATCTAGTTTTGTAAAACTGTTTTCGGGGTACTTTGCCGACAAATTTGACAAGCGTCGCGAGTTTGCTCTCGCCGGTTCTGTGGCAACCGCCATATTTCCTGCATTTATTGCCGTCGCCGCTTCTTGGTTTATGGTACTTGCAGGGAGGGTTATCGGTTGGATCGGTAAAGGGATCCGGGCACCATCCCGGGACGCAATTCTCGCTAATTCTGTCGAAAAAAAAGACCTCGGTAAGGCATTCGGATTTCATCGTGCCGGCGATACGCTGGGGGCGATTGCCGGACCGGCGATCGCGCTCGTGCTCGTCTCAACAGTTGCGATCCGGACACTATTCTGGTTTGCCGTGATCCCGGGATTTCTGGCATTTATTGCAATATGGCTGTTTTTAAAGGAGAGGGGAAACACTCCGCAGAATCGTCCTCGCGAGCTAATTCCTTCACTCCGTGGCCTGCCGTCGCGGTTCAAGGCATTTCTTTGCGCGGTATTGGTCTTCGGGATTGCTGATTTTTCCCAGACGCTGCTCATTGCCTTCGTGATTGTCGCCCTTACTCCTTCGCTTGGTTTTGTAATGGCAACTGCAGCTGGCGCGGGCCTTTACCTGATCCGCAATATCGTTTATGCAGCGGCGTCTTACCCACTTGGCTGGATGGGCGATCGTGTGGGCCGAAGGTCAGTCCTGATTGCAGGATATGCAATTGCAGTGGTGAGTTTCATAGGCTTTGTTCTTGCACCACCAAACATTATTGCCTATGGTATCCTGTTTGGGCTGTGTGGATTGTTTATCGCAGCAGAAGACGCTCTGGAAGGGGCGCTTGCCGGGGAAATGGTGGGAGAGGGGTCACGTGGGCTTGGATATGGGGCACTAGCAGCCGTAAACGGTGTCGGGGATCTTGTGTCGAGCGTAATGATTGGCTTTATCTGGACATTTGTCGGGTACAGCGCCGGATTTATCGTTGCAGCTGTGATTGCAGCAGCAGGGACTATTCTTCTCATCTGGACAACACACGTGGCAAAGGGGAGCTCCATATCTCAAGGATGAGGATTGTGAATTCTGGTTGAAGTCCAGAAGCAAGCCCATAATTTTTTTTGGGCTACCAATTTTTTAAGGCACAAAAAAGGATTTTTAAGATACGGAAAAGACTTCAGGGATATTCGTCAAGCCGAGGTTCAAAGAATGCTCAGGTTATCCGATCAAATCTGATGATTTCTGAACGCGATTTTCAAGTACCGAGCTCCAAAGCAACCCACAAATCCGTGTCATTGAAAGGCTTAAGAATGTAGCCATCCGGTGGAACCGTCTTTGCCCGTGTAAGCTCAGATTCTGTTGAATGGGCAGTAAGGAAGATAACCGGGAGATGATACATTTTTTTGATCGCAAGAGCTGCATCGATCCCGTCGATACGACCCTTCAGATGGATATCCATAAGGATAACGTCAGGCTCGGTAGTCTTCACCTCTGAGAAAGCATCTTCAGCGGTCGTTGCCTTCCCGCAGACCATATATCCAAATGAAATGAGGCGCCATTCGAGTACCCGCTGGATTACTTGATCATCTTCGACAATGAGGACCTTTTTTTTCATAACAACCCTTTTGGATATATAATTTGGTCTTGTATAATTATCTATTCGCAAATAAAGAAAAAATATCCGATACTGTAGTATTCTTCAATGGGAATTCATAATTTTTTACCACTGGATTTTTCAAATCAACCAGATGTAATAAAATCAAAGAATTATCTATCCGGCAATTGCTATCAGGACATAAAAAAATTAATTTTAAAAGCCGGGCGATGGACTAGGTCTGGTTTTTAACCTGATGATCTGATTGAGATCGAAAAATATCCCGCCCTATTCACCAAACGGTTGGATTTAAAAAAAATTACACGGAGAGGTAATCTGACGGGGTCGGCATCTGATCCTTTAAGCCCTTGCGCTTGCGAATTGCAATGACAACTTCCTTGACCATGTTGTTGGGGACCAGTTCGAATCCCGAGAACTCAGTGTTCCACATCGCGCGACCTTCAGTCGCGGACCGGATGTCACCGGCAAACCCGAAGAGTTCGGCAACGGGAGCCTTGCCCACGACCGTGATTGAGTCTCCTTCGCTCTGCATGTCAAAGACCTGCCCGCGCCGGCCCTGGATCTGGGAGGTCGCGGCACCCATCTGATCCATCGGGACGGTGATCTGGATCTTCTGGACAGGCTCCAATAACGAGTCGCCTGCTATGAGCATGCCGCCCTTAATCGCGCCACGCACCGCCGGGATGACCTGGGCAGGACCGCGGTGAATCGCATCCTCGTGCAGCTTGACATCAACCAGTGTCATCTTGAGGTTCTGGACCGGCTCATCGGCAAGCGGGCCACCGGCAAGGGCCTCGCTGATACCCTCGATGATCAGTTCCATCGTCTCGTTGAGGTACTGGACGCCTTTGGTCATATCGATGAGCATGTTCGTGCCTTTGATATGCTTGACGTTCTTTGCCTCGTCCTTGCCCATGCCGGCCTTCAGGAGCACGTCGCGGCGTTCGATGGCCTGCTGGTTCATCGAGATTTCACCGGCTTTAATCAGGTTGACGATCTCATCCGGAAGGGGTTCAAGGTCGAAGTAGAACCGGTTGTGCCGGTTCGGGGACTTGCCTTCGACCGACTCCACCTTTCCCGTGACCGTCTCACGGTACACGACGATCGGCTCGGAAGTGACGATTTCTACACCCTTGTCACGCTTAATACGGCCCGTGACAATCTCGAGATGCAGTTCGCCCATACCAGAGATCAGGTGCTCGCCCGTCTCCTCATTGATCGCGATACCGAGCGTCGGGTCTTCCTTTGCCACCTGCCGCAGCACTTCAACGAGTTTGGGCAGATCCTTCATGTTCTTTGCCTCGACCGCAACGGTCATGACCGGTTCCGAGTAGTGCTTGAGCGACTCGAACGGGAACATGTCCTGAAGTGAAGTAACCGTGGAGCCGACCATCGCATCCCGAAGACCAGTGACTGCCGCAATGTTTCCTGCGACAATCTCCTCGACCTCGACACGCTTCGGGCCCATGAAAATACCGACCTGCTGGAGCCGGTTCTCTTTTTTCGCGGAACCCATCACATAGAGCCCGTCGCCGCGCTTGAGGCTGCCCGAAAAGAGACGGCCGGTGGCGACTTCGCCCGCGTGGGGGTCGAACGAGATATCGGTGACCATCATCGCTACGGGGCCTGTCGGGTCGCAGGCAAGCATCGCTTTGCCTTCCTTCGTAGTTTTGTCGCCGTGCCAAATCACGTTGACACGCCGGGGTTGGGCCTCGAGCGGGTTTGGCAGGTGGTGCACGACCATGTCGAGCACGACTTCGTAGAGCGGGCTGTGCTTCGCGAGGTACTTCATGTCGCCCGAGCGGCACTTCTCGTAGACATCCTTGAAGGAGACGCCGCTCTTTTTCATGTACGGCACCGAGATGGCCCAGTTGTAGAGCGCTGATCCGAAGGCAACTGTGCCCTGCGCGGCGTCGAGTTTCCAGCCGTTGTTGTAGGACTCCTCGTTCATGCCCTTGATAAGCTTGTTGACCTTGTCGATGACTTTGCCCAGCCGGATCTGCATCTCGGTCTCATCAACCTTGAGCTCGTTGACTCAGCCGGTCCACCTTGTTGATGAAGAGGACCGGGCGGACCTGCTCTTTTAATGCCTGCCGGAGCACGGTCTCAGTCTGGGGCATCGTGCCCTCGACTGCATCAACGAGCACAACAGCGCCATCGACTGCACGCATCGCACGGGTGACATCACCGCCGAAGTCTACGTGGCCTGGCGTATCGATCATATTGATCAGATAATCCTGACCTTCATACTCGTGCACCATCGAGACGTTAGAGGCATCAATGGTAATACCCCGGGCCTGCTCTTCTGCATCGGAATCCATAAAGAGCTGCTTGCCTGCAAGCTCCTCAGAAATTATACCGGCACCCGCAAGCAGGTTATCGGAAAGGGTGGTCTTGCCATGGTCGATGTGCGCCACGATACCGATATTTCTGATGTGCTTGGGATCCTTCATGAGCTCGACTACGCGCTCTACCGTTTTTTTGCCACGTGACATGAAAATGACCTCAAAAAAGATGTTTTACCTGGCGGATTTTGCAATCCGTTCCTTTTCTTCTTTTTTCCCAACCGAGTAACATTTCGCGTCTCCTTTTGAGGCAGCAATCAGTTCGTCGGCAAGGATTGCACTCGCGGGCTTCTTGTTCTTGCGCGAGGACTTCCAGACTGCCTCCGCGATGAAACCGATAGCGGAATCCACCCGGCGCAGAGGGGCAGTGTCTACAGATTTGGGTACGTTGATACCACCGTACTTCAACCGGACGGTCTCTTCCCGGGGACCGGTGTTGCCAATCGCTTCGACAAGGACTTCAACAGGGTTTCTTTTCGTCTTCTTGTTGATGATCTCGAATGCATCCCGCACGATCCTTATTGCCAGCTGCTTCTTGCCGGTATTATTCTCGGTCTGCATCAGGCTGTTGATCAGTCTCTCGACAATCATCATATTGGCCTTATTGAACTCCTGGCGCGAGAATTTACCACAGGAGTGGGGGATGATCTGAGGGGTGAGGTTCACGTACCTGACGAGGCTCGGGTCAGTCACCTTGACTTCGGACACATCCCACTTATTGAAGAGCAGCTTCTTTGCTTCGGGCTTCGCTTCGGTTTTTACTTCTGCTTCTGCCATCATAATCACCTGCGCGGTTTCTCTTTCCTGCCAATGACCATTTCATGGAGGCAGACATTGTTCACGCTCGTTACGACGTACCGGACGCCAGGGATATCTCCCATAGATCGACCCAGCCGGCCACCGATACCCTCGATCTCAACTTCATCGTGTTCATCGATGAAGTTAATAGCACCATCGCCGACTGCAAACGCGGTGACCTGTCGACCATTCTTGATGAGCTGGACGCGCACACATTTCCGGATCGCCGAGTTGGGCTGCTTTGCCTCAACACCGACTTTCTCCAGCACGATACCCCTCGCCTGCGGAGCGCCTTCCAGCGGATCCGACTTTACATCGAGGTTGAGTTCGCGGCGTGCGTAGTTCTTATCACTCCACCGGAATTTTTTTGAGTCCCGAACCAGTTTTCTGGCTGCGAATTTACCCTGTCCCATTAAAGAGCCTCATTTCAGTTGTTTTTGTGGTTATCGATACCCCACACTGAGATATATACTAAAGCGGGGAACCGATTTATAAATTGTGGCATCCACCTGCCTGTCTTACACTATTATCCCTCACTCATAATAATATTATATCCTCCCGACGCCAAACTTATGGGCAATGACCGTCGCGATTTACAAGGAAGTCCAGATCGATGCCAGCCACCGGCTCCTCCATTACAAAGGGAAATGTGCAAACCTCCATGGCCACCGCTGGAAGGTCGAAGTCTGGATAGAAGGCGAACCTGACGCGACGACCGGTATCCTGCTCGATTATAATATCATCAAGCAGGCTATCGGGAAGTACGACCACCAGATTATTCTTAATCGCGACGACCCCATGGCAGCCTGTATCGAAAAGTTCCAGCACGTACTCACAACTCCGGGTGACCCAACAAGCGAATTGCTCGCGAGGATTTTCAAGGAAGATCTTGATGGCATCTGTCACGCCCAAGACATCGAAGCGCATGTAATAAAAATCCGGGTCTGGGAATCGCCGAATTGTTATGCAGAGATCGCAGAATGAAGATCGCAGAAATTTTTGAAAGCCTCCAGGGTGAGGGACACAATCAGGGCAGGCGCTGTCTTTTTATCCGGCTTGCGGGATGCAATCTTTCATGCCGCTGGTGCGACACAGTATACGCGCAGCAGGGTGGAACTGATATGGACTGTAAAGAAGTGCTCGAACAGTGCTGGCGAAAGAATCCGCACCTAGTCTGTATCACCGGCGGCGAACCATTGCTCCAGAAAGTGGCCCTTTTAGGTATTCTTTCCTCAATGCACAAGCGCGGGACAGCGATCGAAATCGAGACCAATGGTACGATCGCCTTTACGGATCTGCAGCCGTACGCCTCCATCTGCATGGATGTCAAATGTCCCTCGTCAGGTGAGATAAGCGATCTCGCGCTCCTTGCAGCCATCCGGCCAAAAGACAGCGTGAAGTTCGTGGTCATGGATGAGGAGGACTGCCGGTATGCAAAGGACGTAATGGAGCGCTATCCGATTGCCGGGGAGATCTTCTTTTCCCCGGTCGAGGGTGCAGATTACCAGCCAATTATCAGGTATATACTCGAAAATGGCCTGCAGGTCCGGTTTCAACTCCAGCTCCATAAGATTATAGGTGTAAAATGATGAAAGCGGTCTGTCTTCTCTCGGGAGGCATGGATTCAACGACCCTTGCGTATTATGCAAAGAGCAAAGGCTACGATATTCTCGCTCTTCATGCTAACTACGGCCAGCGCACCGAGAGAAAAGAACGGGCCTGCGCACAAAAGATCGCAGCGCTGCTTGGTAGAAAGGACTATGTCGAGATCGATCTCCGATATTTCGGGCAGTTCGGCGCAAGCAGCCTTACCGAAGCGACGATCCCGGTCGATCGGTTCGACTCGGCCCGGACAAATGTACCCAACACCTATGTCCCGTTCCGGAACGCAAACCTCCTTGCCATTGCCACCAGTTTTGCTGAGGCTCGCGAAGCGGACGCGATTTTCATCGGTGTGCAGGCTCTCGATTATTCCGGGTACCCTGACTGCCGGCCAGCATTTATCGACGCTTTCCGGCGGGTAATCGAGCTCGGGACAAGGGAGACAACGCGCATTGAACTTTTCACCCCGTTCATCCACATGACCAAGACAGACATCCTCAAGTTGGGAAAAGAACTTTACATCCCGTACGAATACACGTGGTCGTGCTACCAGAATGAGGAGAGAGCTTGCGGGACCTGCGGCTCCTGCCATTTCCGGCGCGCGGCATTCTCAGCGCTCGGCATGACCGATCCAATCCATTACGAGGCCGATTGATGGAGATCTTCCGCGGCAGGCGCCTGTGGATCGAAAAGTCGAATGTGCGGTTCCCAAATGGTGTTGAGGCCGAGAAGGTAACTGTGCACCCTGGCAGCGCAGTCGCGATCCTGCCGGTCACACCGGACGGGTACAAGCTTCTGCGCCAGTACCGGTACGCAATCGGCCAGTACATATATGAGGCCCCAGCCGGGACAATGGAAGACGGGGAGAATCCACTTGCGACCGCTCACCGGGAGCTCATCGAGGAAGCCGGCGTTGCGGCAGGGACCATCATCCCACGGGGCTTTATCTTTACAACGCCTGGCTATACCGATGAAAAGATTTGGCTCTTTGAGGCCAGAGACCTCTCACCCTCTCATGAATTTGAAAAAGACGCTGACGAAGTGATCGAAGTGATTAATGTTACCAGAGAAGAGATGGACGCGATGGTTGCAGACGGTACTATCTGTGATGCAAAGACGATCTGCCTGATCCAGCGATGCAGGGAGAAATAAGCATGAGAGCTTTTTTATCGCTGCTGGCCTTGCTTGTCTAATTGTGCTCGCATTTTGTGCAGGATGCACAAATTCCACAACACCTTCGTACTCAGTAAATAGTAATGGCATACTTTCGGTCACGTGCGCACCGGTTATCCCTAATGAAACTGTAATTTTTTCAAATGAAACCTATACCGAATCGAAAATTATCCTCAATACTCAGACGGGCGATGTGGTAACGTACCTGAGTTATCCGAAAGATCCAAAAGCCGTGCTGCTGTATCTCCCGGCGCCGGAGAGAAGATCACGGGACATACGGAGCGGATGGTCCAGTACGCCGCGGCCGGGTATGCCTTTATGTTCCTTGATTACCGCGGCCGGGGCGGGGAAACCGCAGGGTACCCGTTCAACCCGAATACGGATTATGCAATGTTCGAAAACAAAGAATGGCCTGAATATTACCTGACTATCTGCGATATTTCTTCGGCTCGCGCCATGCTTGCCTCACGGTTTGGCGTCCCGGTCTACGCTGTCGGGGGCAGTAACGGCGGCCGGTACGCGGCGGTTGCAGCCGGTGTTGACAAAAACTTTGCCGGATATATCGGGATCTCCACCGCGGACTGGGGAATTAAAGAGGCAGTGCTTGCACAGGGAGGATCCGGGGACGTACTCCGGTTTGCCGCATCACTTGAGCCAAGTACCTACCTGCCGACGATCTCCCCGCGCCCGGTCTGGATGTTCCACAACGCGACCGATCCGATTATCCCGTTTGCGGAAGGGCAGGCTCTCTTTGTAACGGCAAACCAGCCAAAAACGTTCATCGAATTTGACGGAGACCATGGAATCAACCCGGATGTCGACAACCGGCTTATGGCCCTCTTAGCGCAAATTTATGGTACACAAACGTGAATAGGTACTAGCTTTATTACAGAGGCTGAATTTCGCTCATGACAGAACCCGTGGAGATGGACGAAGCGCGCAAGCGCTACGAGTTCAAAAAAACACTCGAGAAACTTGAGGCCCTGGAAGGGGACGGAACGGAGCTCATCACGCTCTATATCCCCCCTGACAAGCAGATCTACGATGTGACAGGCCAGCTCAAGGACGAGTTTGGCCAGTGCGCAAACATCAAGAGCAAACAGACCAGAACAAACGTCCAGAGTGCCATCTCGTCGATCCTCTCACGACTCAAGTACTACAAGCGCCCGCCCGAGAAAGGTATGGCAGTCTTCTGCGGTACGGTAAGGCTCTACGGTGACCGCACTGATCTCCAGTGCACCGTTATCGAGCCCCCGGAGCCCCTCAACCTTTACATGTATCGGTGCAGCTCGAAGTTCGAGCTCGAACCCCTCAAGCAGATGCTCGAGGAGAAGTACGTCTACGGCCTTCTGGTTATTGACCGGCGTGAGGCATACTGGGGATTTCTGCGCGGCAACCGGATCGAAGCAATCGGTGGTGCAACCTCAACGGTACCCGGTAAGCAGCGCAAAGGTGGCCAATCGGCGGCCCGGTTTGGCAGGCTCCGTGAGATAGCGATCAATGAATTCTACACGAAAGTCGGTGAGCGTTCCAGCGCGATCTTTCTGGCCGAGAAGAACTTCTTCGAGCGGTTCAAGGGTCTTTTGATCGGTGGGCCGAGCCCGACAAAAGAGGAGTTCGAGGCGGGGAACTACCTCCACCATGAAGTCCAGAAAAAGATCATCGGCCTCTTCGATGTCGCGTATACCAATGAGGATGGACTCCCTGAACTCGTCGATGCCGCAAAGGACGCACTCTCTGGCATGGAGGTTGTAAAAGAGAAAGCCTTCATGGACCGGTTCTTAAAAGAACTGGTGAAAGATAACGGCCTCGCCGCCTACGGGGAGGAGAGCATCCGGAAAAATCTTGAAGTCGGCGCGGTCGATATACTCCTTCTCTCCTCGAACCTCCGGAAGTCACGGCTCAAAATAAAGTGCCAGAGCTGTGACTATACCGATGAGCGGACGGTGAGTATGCCGGTGGGAACAACTGTCCGGGATATCGAACTTGGCACGTGCCCGAAGTGCACCGCGCCCCTCGTACTTGAGGAAGAGATAGATATTATCGACGAGCTCGCGAAACTTGCCGATCTTTCCAGCGCAAAAGTTGAGCTGATCTCAGACGATTTTGAGGAGGGGTCTATCCTCTATTCCGCATTTGGCGGTATCGCTGCCATCCTCAGGTACAGGACGGGATGCTGATGGTTTTTGACACAACGACAGTAATTGCAAAGGCACTTGCCAATTGCACAGGTTTGACAGATATCCAGCTCACGGATGGCGGGGAGCACGCAGACCTTGCATCGACTGTAGCCTTTTCCCTGGCGAAAACAAGAAAGCAAGCGCCGGTAAAAATTGCGCAGGATATCGCGGCAGCGCTTGCGGACAACAAAGATCTCGTCGCCCGAGGCATCACGGTTGAGGCGAAAGGGCCGTACATCAACTTCATTCTTGGCAGCGCCTATGTCAGTGACGCACTTAAAGCAGCAACACAACCCGGCTACGGCTCGCTCCCGAAAAAGGAGACCCGGGTCGTGCTTGAGCATACCAGTGCGAACCCCAACGGCCCTCTTCATGTGGGCCATATCCGGAACTCTATTATCGGCGACACGCTTGCCCGGGCATTCAGGAAGGCCGGATTCAGGCTTGAAGTCCAGTACTACGTCAATGATATGGGCCGGCAGATCGCCATCGTCGTTTGGGGCTTCGACCACCTCGAACATGCGCAACACGAGGGGGAAAAAGAGGATGCCCATATCGCCCGGATCTACATCGCAGCCAACCGGGAAATAGAAAAAGATCCCGACATCACAAAGCAGGTCGACAACCTCATGCAACTGGTGGAAACCGGGGACCCGGAGACCGTAAGGAAGTTCCGGAGGGAAGTTTCCCGATGCCTTGACGGTTTTGCAGTCACGATGATGAACCTCAACGTCAAGCACGATAGGTTCGTCTGGGAGAGCGACTTTGTCAGGAACGGGGACACCAAGCGGGTCATCGAAAAGATCGCAAAATTCCCGCAGGCCCGGCATGAGGAAGCCCTCCTAGCACTCGACCTCGCAGAGTTCGGGTTCACCAATAAGTACGTGATCAGGAGGAGCGACGGAACATCGGTCTATGCAGCCCGTGACCTCGCTTTCCATACCTGGAAGAGCGCGAACTTCGACCGGGTCATCGATGTTCTCGGCTCTGATCACAAACTGATTGGGGCACAGCTCCAGTGCACCATGAAACTGCTCGGCGAAAAAGTCCCGGAGATTGTCCATTTCGAGTTCGTTTCGCTTCCTGAGGGATCGATGAGCACCCGGGCGGGCAAGTTTGTATCTGCAGACGACCTGATCACCGAGGTAACGAAGCGCGCTTTCGATGAAGTAACCATACGGCGGCCAGAACTCGATGAAATCACCCGCAGAAACATTGCGGCATCCGTCGCCCGGGCTGGTATCCGCTATGATATCGTGAAGATCTCGCCTGAAAAAAGCACAGTCTTTGACTGGAAGGAAGCTCTCGACTTCGAGCGCCAGAGCGGCCCCTATATCCAGTACGCCCACGCACGGGCGTGCAGTATCCTCGAAAAGGCCGGCACCTTTGCCGAGTGCTACGATCTTGAGACCATGCAGGAGATCGTGCTTGCAAAGAAGATCGCAAAATTCCCGGGTGTCATCGAGAAAGTGGTAGCTGAGCTCCGTCCACATCTGCTTGCTACGTACGCTCACGAACTGGCCGACACGTTCAACACGTTCTACCACTACGAGCCAGTCCTGAAAAGCGAGGGAAAGATTAGGGATCGCCGGCTCACGCTTGTAAAAGCTGTACAGAACACCTTACAAGAGTCTCTTGAGACACTTGGGATCGATGCCATCCGCACCATGTGACTCCCTGAAAAAACAGGGCTACCTCTTTTTTTCACCTGCCTCATCTGCAGCCCTCAAGCCCTGCCTCTGGTGCAAGCGGGCACTCGCCGGTGGGGAGATGTGCTATAAGCACCAGTTCTACGGGATCGACAGCCACCGTTGCGTCCAGATGAGCCCCACACTTCGTTGCAACCAGCGCTGCCTCTTTTGCTGGCGCTCGTTTGAACACGAAATAAGAGAAGAAGAGGACTGCCCACCAAAGACGATCCTTGAAGGAATAAAAAAGCTCCAGAAAAAAGCGCTGGCGGGGTATAATGCGGTACTGGACAACACCGTAACCGGAGAGCGCTGGCAGGAGGCGCTTGCCCCCCGGCATGTAGCGATCTCCCTTTCGGGAGAACCGACATTGTACAGCCGGCTCCCGGAGTTGGTGGATCTGTTCAATGAGAACGATTACACCACGTTTGTAGTCAGCAATGGCACCAACCCCGGTGTGCTCGCCCGGTGCCGGCCCTTCCAGCAGTACGTTTCACTCGATGCGCCGGATCGAAATATTTACGAAAAAACCTGCCGGCCTATGGGCGATGCAGAAGAGTTCTGGGGCCACATCAAAGAAAGCCTTGGGCAGCTCTCAACGAAGAGGTCGGCCGTCCGGATCACCCTTGTTGCAGGCCTGAATGATACTGACCCGGAGGGGTACGCCCGGCTCCTCCAGGACGCGGGGGCCACTTTTGTCGAAGTAAAGGGATACATGTATCTGGGATACAGTAGAAACCGTTTGCAACGCAATAACATGCCGGAACATGTGCAGGTACGATCCTTTGCAGAAAGAATTGCTGCATCGTGCGATTATAAAATCCGGGATGAAAACCCCTTAAGCAGGGTCATCTGCATGGAGCGTGTGTAAATGAGATTCAACCCACAGGATTGGAAAGAAAAATCCCATACGAACTTCGAAGATGCATGGCATGAAGGCCCTTCCGTAATTACGCCACCCGGGGGAGACCGAAATTACCCCCGCCTCCGGTACGCACGAGCGCAGGAACACCCGATCTTTGCGACCATCAACCGGCTGCGCGAAATCTACCTTTCTCTCGGTTTCGATGAATGCGAGAACCCGGTTATCGTGGAGGAAAGTGACATCTACCGGCAGTTCGGTCCAGAGGCGATGGCCGTGCTCGACCGGGTTTTTTATCTCGGCGGCCTCCCGCGCCCGAACGTAGGGATTGCACGAACCCAGCTCGACCAGATAAATATGATCCTCAAAAAAATCATGCCGGTCTCAACTGAAGAGAAACTCCGGGAGACGCTCCATGCATATAAGAAATCGGAGATCGATGGCGACGAGCTGACTCACGAACTGGCAAGAGTGCTCGAGACTGACGACGGAAATGTAGTCCATATCCTAGATTCGGTCTTTCCGGAATTCAAGGCTCTTGCGCCGGAGTCATCGCGCACCACACTCCGCAGCCACATGACCAGTGGCTGGTTCATGACGCTTAGACTCTCTCTGGGAACGCGCACCTCTTCCCATTCGGTTCTTCTCGGTCGATCGCTGTTTCCGGCGCGAACAGGCTGAGGGGCCAACCCGGCTTATGACATATCACTCCGCTTCCTGCGTTGTGGCGGGAGACGATGTTACTAACGAAGACGGAAAGGCTGTGAGCGAAGCGCTCCTCTCCGCATTCGGGTACGAGGACTTCCGGTTCCAGCCCGATGATAAGCGTTCCAAGTACTATATGCCGGACTCGCAGACCGAGGTCTATGCAAAACACCCGGTGCATGGCTGGGTCGAGGTGGCGACATTTGGCATGTACTCTCCTTCTGCCCTTGGCGAGTATGGTATCGGAGTTCCGGTCATGAATCTCGGCCTTGGTGTCGAACGACTTGCGATGATCGCGTATAATGCAAATGATGTCCGGCAGCTCTCGTATCCCCAGTTTTTCCCCCGCCTGCCTGAAGATCGGGAGATCGCACATGCCGTGCACCTTAAGGAAGAGCCTGTTACAGTCGAGGGAAAGGCCATTGCGATAGCCATTGCCAAAGTTGCATCAGCCCATGCCACGGAACAGGGCCCTTGTTCTTTTGACGTCTGGGAGGGTACCCTGAACGGCACGCATGTGAAAGTAACGGTCGAGGAAACTGAGGCGAACGCAAAGCTCTGCGGTCCGGCATGTGGAAACGAAATCTTCGTCCATGAGGGAAATATTCTTGGGGTGCCTGATATCGATAAATGGAAGGATGTGCGCATAAAGGGTGCCCCAACCGGTATCTCGTATCTCGGTGCCGCCTCAGCGTTTGCCGCGGCTGGCGTCGAGCAGGCGGCCCGGTGCGGTAAAGGAACCCTCGTGCAGGTCAAGATGGCGAAGCACCCCAGCGACATCAATCTCAGAATAGAAGAGTACGCAATGCGGGCGATTACGGATACCAAGAAGAAAGTAGATGTCCGGGGACCGGTTTTCCTCACGGTCAGATCAGAAATGGTATAATCGTTCTTTTTTATCAGATCAGACTGAATCCTGCAGGAAGATCCGACGATTAATAATCCGCCATGAGAGAATAAGTTGGACGATATCAGTCGCGTTCACGGTCTTCCGGTTCTCGAACATAGCGATCGGGTGAACGCCGGTCTGTTGTTCGATCAGGATCTCAAGCTTCCGCACCGCATCATAATTCATCTCGCCGTCAAAGGTAAGGGCCCGCAGGAAGGTGCACTCGATTCTCCGGGTCGAAAACTCGATACAAAAATTGTTCTCCTGAAGCGCAAGAAGAGATGTAAGATCGATGGACAATTCGATGTCGCCGATTGTCTGGTTCGTCGGATTCTGCATAAGTGAGATTGAATAGACATTCTTTGCCGGCCCCATCTCTTGCCCGTATTTCGAATATCCGATTCGGATGATCACATCAGCAAAACAACGCTGTGGTTCGATATACGCTGCATAATCTACTTCTCTTTGTCCGATCTCATCGTCAACCTCAACAGATGAATAGCCCCGCTGCCCAACATCGCGCTGCTCCTTCCATGCATACTTGACCTCTTGATCCGGATCGACAAAAACAGAGAAATCCACGAGGTCCCGAAGTGTTGGGGTAAAAAGCGTATGGAGCCCTTCGAGGATGACAATTTTTTTTGAAGCAAAAAGTCCCGGAGGATCAAAAGTCCCGGTCGCATGATTATAGACCGGCTTTTCGATCGCCTTACCTTCCTTAAGACGAGCCACATCCACTTCAAGCTGCTCGAGATTATTTGCATCCGGGTGCAGCGGGGTTATCTTAAGGCGATGCCGCTCTTCCCGATTGTATTTATGGTAGTCATCTAGGGTGATAGTGGCTACCATCTCCGGCCCGAAGATTTGGCGGATTGCGTTGGTGAAGGTCGTTTTTCCCGACCCGCTATCCCCAGACACACCGATGATAAAAACCTGCGGTGACCTGGCGATAATCTCCTTGAACGGCGGGGTCCGGGCCATACGTTACCATACCTGAAACGCCATCCCACTTAAGCGTACAGGAATGGCATAATCTTTGTTCTCGATATTTATGGGGTGAATCTCATAATGTTAGAAATAAATAACTTTAATACTTTCAAAGTTGTTAGAATTATATAACAAAATGTGAGGTAATTCTCATGAGACAGAGATACCACATTATTGTAGGATATCGTGCGATGATAACTTGGATTCGCAGGAAGTCTGTTATTCGGAGGATGTATGACAATCGTGGGGGTGCTCCTTCTCCTGATCTGTGACTGGATACCCCAATTCCGGAAAATTGTACTGCTCTCTGGTGTTCTTATTCCAATGGGCCTTATGTTAATTGTACTTTCGCTCATAACAACATGGTACGAGAAAAAAGCCGATGTTATAGAAGATGAACGGACCCTGAAAATCCGGGGTCATACATATATGAAGGCGTTTTCATTTTCCATCACGTTTGCCATTGTTCTCTCGGTCCTTATCTATTCGAAAGTGCTTGTTATGGATGCCGGTTCAGCAATTATGGTAATGTTCTTTACTATGATACTGAGTTCCACACTACTGTATTGGTATTACAATAGACAGGGTGACATCAATAAAGACTAGAAGTCCCGGAGTTATAGGATGATCACCCGAATCAGGGAATACCGGGCCCGGTACGCCCTTACCCAGGAAGACCTCGCAAAAAAGGTAGGCGTGCGGCGTGAAACGATCGTATTTCTTGAACAGGGGAAGTACAATCCCTCGCTCCGGCTCGCCCACGATATCGCAAAGACGCTGAATGCAAAAATCGATGATCTGTTTATCTTCGAAGATGATGTGCCGGAGCCCGAAAGACGAGTCGTACTTGTGGATTGAGAACGCCATCAGAGGGGAACAGGTTCCTGCACAGTTGTGTGCCCAGCTGTCTCACTTGTTGCTGGACTGTTACTGATACCGGCAAGGATAGTTACTGTCGCATCTTTGTCGAGGGGGACATTGTCATTCCCGCACTTAGGCGAGTAGATGCAGGAGGGACAGCCTTTCCGGCATGAACAATCGCGGACGAGCTCGTAGGCACTCGAAAAAAGTGCGGGAAGAAGGGTGAACGCTTTTTCTGCAAGACCGATCCCTCCTTCATACCCGTCATACACGAAGATCATCGGATCACCATTCTCGCCAAACGAGGGGCAGGAAAGGCCTCCGATATCCCAGCGATCGCACATGACATGAAGGGGCATGAGCGCAATGAGTGCATGTTCCGCACCATGAAGGCCACCAGCAAGATCAAGTTCTGATATTCCCACCGATGCCGCAATCGGATCGGGCAGGATAAGCCAGAACGCTTTGGTACTGAACGTAAGCGGTGGCAGGGAAAGAGGTTCAACACCCAGAATCGTATCGCCTCTCTTGATCTTGTAGGCGGTGTACTGTTCAGTAACCTCCACATCACCAAACGCGCATTTTACGCCGTTTACTTCCCGGGTTTCCAGGGTTTCGATGACGCGGAGATCGACCTCTTTTAACGGCTGGGTATAATAATCCACTTCGGTCTCACTCACCCTGACTGTATGCGTTTCAAGGTCCATCTCATTTACTACGTAGGTCTCACCTTGGTGGAGCATGATCGCGCCTTTGTGTGCCTCACGGTATACCTGCGCCCGATCCATGGTCTCGAGCACCTTGCCGTTGGACAGGATCCGGAAACTCTCGGCTGCCATGCCATCGAGCCTTACTGCATCGGCAGCCCGGCCACGGCCGGCATACACCCATCCCCGGGGTGTCTTCTTGAGCAGTCCGCTCTCCGCAAGCCCGTCAAGAATGGGCGCAAACGATTCCCCGAACACCCTGGCATCGGTCTCTTCGCGTAACGGCAGTTCTGCCGCAGCGCAAAGAAGGTGTCCTGAAACGATGTAAGGGTTCTGCGTATCAATGATAGCATGCTCGTGAGAACGTGAGAAGAATGCGTCCGGATGGTGCATGAAGTACTGGTCGAGGGGGTTTGCCTGCGCTACGAGCACAGCAAGTGATTCCCCACCTTTACGGCCGGCACGCCCTGCCTGTTGCCTGACCGACATCATTGTGCCGGGGTAACCGTCAATGACCACAGCATCAAGCGAGCCGATATCGATGCCGAGTTCGAGCGCATTGGTCGACACCACGCCCCGAATCTCCCCGTTTTTGAGCTGCCGCTCGATCACGCGCCGCTCTTCGGGAAGATAGCCGGCGCGGTATGCAGAGATCGACTGGGCCAAACGTGCAGATGTGCAGCGGGCATCCTCCTGGGCCCAAATCGTAACAAGTTCCGCCATCTTCCTGGAACCAGTAAAGCAAAGCGTCTGAAGATCCCCTTTCACGCAGGAAAGGAGAAGATCCTTTGTTTCCTGATGAGCGGAACGTTCCCCTATCCCATCATAGAACGGGTTGTAGAGTACAAAATGACGTGTTCCATGGGGGGAGGCGTCCGTATCTACAAGCGCAAATGATTGACCCACGAGCCGTCTGGCAAACTCTTCAGGATTTGCAAGGGTAGCTGTCGAGAGGACAAACTGCGGGTCAGAGCCGTAAAAACGGGCCACCCGGAGGAGACGCCGGATCAAAAACGCGATCTGGGAGCCAAATATTCCTCTGTACCGGTGAGCTTCATCTATAATGACAAATTTCAGATGAGAGAAAAAGGGACTCCATTTTGCATGCCAAGACAGTACCTGATGGAGCTCGTGAGGGTTGGAGATGACAATCCGGGCATGTTCCCGGATTGCTGCGCGTTTCGATTGCGGCGTGTCACCATCGTAGATTGCCGGTCTTGCCGGGATACCGGTATACTTTTCCATTGCCGCAAGTGTGGCGTACTGGTCGTTTGAGAGCGCTTTTGTAGGATACAGATACAACGCACGTGCTTCCGGATCTGCGACAAGACCTGCCAATACCGGAATGTTAAACGCGAGGGTTTTTCCGCTTGCTGTTGGCGTGGTAATAATCACGTTTTTCCCGGCGCGTAGCGCATTGATCGCTTCACACTGGTGAGCGTACAGCTGGATGTTATTGTGTGCAAGATAGTCAGCAAGTTCATGTGGAAGCGGCCGGTCTAACGTACCGTACCGGGCCGACACCGGGTCCAAAACCTGCCTGCAGGTGACCCGGCTGCGGTATACCGGGTTGGTCCCAAGAAGCCGGATAACGTCAGTGACAGCCATAATTCTCCCCCAGCAGGTAAAAGAAGAGAAGTGCAAGCGAGACTACGTCTTGGCAGTTATGGTCAACGATAGGAAGAAGGGGGCCGCAATTCTGCGTCCTTAAATAAGTCTCATAAAATTCGGGCACCATCTGTCCGGGAAGATCTTCAGCCCGATTGATCCCAAGAATTGCAGACTCAAGTGTGGAAAGACGGCAGGACGAAAGCTGATCTCTCCACCGGCGCCGGGAGAAGTGCAACATATCAAAATGCGGGATACGAGGGATTGCACCAAGACCGTAATAGGCAAGACGATCCTGCACATAGGGCAGATCAAACGCTTTTCCATTGAAGGTGACAAGCGCCCGCTTTCCTGCAACGCACTGGGCGGCGGTCTCGGCCAGTGCCGGTGCCTCTTCACCGATATCCCGTAACAGGAACTGACGGACAACGAGGCTCTTCTGCTCAACGGTACCGATACCAAAAAGGATAATCGGCCGGGAAAAGAGCCCGAGCGTCTCGATATCCAGAAACACGTAATTATCGGGTGAAAATGAACTGGCTGCGCCAAGAACGAAACGGTGTGATTTCTCATGCCGGCCGCTTACAAAATCCATCATATCGGCCGGATCAGCCCGATCCAACCGGTCCATTACCTGCCGGGCCACGGGCCGGAACTTCGGATGCTGGCAGAGATCAGAAATTGTCCGGTAGCCTCGTGCCTTCAGGCGCTGTTCCGTCACTGCCCCGACACCGCGGACAAGCGTGAGATCACCAAGCATTTCCCGTTCCAAGCGGTCAGTATCTAATGATACTATCGGCAGGTCATGGCGGCTTTCAAGGACCATAAAACTGCCATTCTCATTTATAATCTCTTGGCCGGGAAAGAGCGAATCAAAGGAAACGCCTTCGTACCGTGTCATCAGCCCGTTCATAAGATTTTGAGCTTTATCATAGTCCGATGAAAAGACACAGCTGCCGGAAAGGCCGGCACCAAAGATATTCCCATCGCGGACGACCTCATATTCCCTTATGGAGTCCATCCGCTGCCGCCAGAGAGACCCCATCCTGCTTTCTGCTTGCATACCGGCAACCTGTACAGTGAAGTCCGGAGTTTAGACAATTAAAGGCCGGCCGCGAGGGGTGAAAGTAATGCGAATGCTCATCATCACGCTATGCACACCATTTTCTAATGATCACGATCCTCCAGCACGGAGAGAACGAACCTGCCGGCAGCATCACTGAATACTTAGATGCTCGCAACGAACCTTTCAAAATCCTCCGGCTTTATAGGGATGACAAACTCCCGGACGATCCGCCGGAAAAGCTTATTATCTTGGGGGGCCAGATGAGCGTCAATGACGAACGCGAGTTTTCCTTTCTTTCCACCGAAAAAAAACTGGTAAGAAAGGCGATCGGGCGCGATTGCACGGTACTTGGGATATGCCTTGGCGCCCAGATGATCGCTGCAACGTGCGGGAAGAGGGTTTTTGCACACGAAAAAGAGATGGGATGGCGGACCATCTGTGGGTGCTCACCGGCGTGGCAAAAGATTTTTCCAAAGTCATTTGAGGTCTTCCATTGGCATAAGGAGACTTTTGACCTTCCCGAAGGGGCACAACTTCTCGTCAATGGCGACGTCATCACAAACCAAGCCTTTTTAATCCGCCGTGCACTTGGTATCCAGTTCCATCCGGAAGTGACGGAACCGGTAATCGCAAAGTGGTCAGAGGACCTCCCAAAGACGGACCGATTGAAAGTGCTTGAAGAGACCGGAAGAAGGATTGAGGGAAACCGGCAGACTCGCCTGTGCTATCACAGAAGCCTTCTGTACCAACTGGCATAAGGAAATAGCCGGGGATCTGGTATGACCCTTGAAAATGTGAAAGGTTTTTTGATCGACATTGACGGCGTACTCACCACTGGAGACATGGCAATTCCCGGGGCCCTTGAAGCAATAGAGCTGCTCAAAGCACAGGGCTATCCGTTCCGGTGCGTTTCCAACTCGACCCGTAAGTGCCGGGCTTCCCTCGCGGCCCGGCTGGACAGGCTCGGGTTTGGTATTCCCGAAAACTCACTCTTCACACCGACGCTTGCAGCGATAAAATACATGGAAGAAACCGGAAAACACCGGGCATATCTCCTTACGACCAAGGACGCTTCACAGGATTTTGCAGACGTTTGTATCGAAGCCGGTTCGAGGGCAGTTGACTATGTAATAATCGGTGATGCAGGAGAAGGGATCACGTATATGAACATGAACCTGGCCTTTCGTTGCCTGATAGAAGGAGCTGACATTATCGCACTTGAAAGGGATCGCTACTGGATGGCACCTGACGGGCTCTCCCTCTCAGCGGGGCCATTTGTTATGGCTCTCGAGTTTGCAACCGGGAAGACCGCAACGGTGGTGGGCAAACCTGCAAAGAAGTTTTTTGATCTCGCACTACGCGACATGAGACTTGCGCCCAAGGATGTCGTGATGATAGGTGACGACATCCTTACCGATATCGGTGGTGCCAAGGCAGCAGGGATGCGGGGCATCCTTGTCAGAACCGGCAAGTTCAGTAAGGATGCGCTCGATAAAAGTAAAGTAATACCTGAGGCCGTAATAAGCGCCATCGGAGATATCGGAAATCTCGTTTAATGGAACAACAGTCATGCACCGGACAGAAAGATACCTCATCGTCTTCATAATCGTCCTCCTCGCTGTAGCCATAACATCTGGTTACCTATATACCAGACAAGCAGTGGATGTCCCGCATATTGTCGTGGGAGCAGAGGAATCGTCACCTATTATAGCCACCCATACATTTTCCTTTGAGAAGAATCAGATCACCATCTCAGTCCCAGTCGATGCGGCCGTTTATAACGGGGCAAAATCCACGGACAAATCTGTCTCCATCTATGGAAATGTAACCGAGAATGTCTGGGTTACTGATAGTTACCTTGAGATGGTCAACGACCCGGCACAGGACCAGATGTACGCTGATCTCATCAGCCAGTTCCGGAAGATCCGGGACGATGAGGGACTTTCAAGCGACGAATACCTCGAACTGATTGCCGCCTATACCCAGTCCCTTACCTATGTGACCACGCCCGGCAATCCGACCAAGTACCCAGTTGAGACAGTTGTTGAAGGTGCCGGAAACTGCGAAGACAGAAGCGTGCTCCTTGCCGGTCTCCTCTCCCGCGAGGGGTATAAGGTTTCCCTCCTCTTATTTTCCCCTGAGTCTCACATGGCTGTCGGTGTTGGGTCCCCGGATTCACTGTACAAAAATACCGGGTATACCTACCTCGAGACGACAAATCTCTCCTATGTTGGCATACCGCCCGATGAACTTGAAGGGGGTGTTGTTCTCATCTCTGAACCACTGGTTATTCCGGTCGGGAACGGGACTGCCCTGTACGCAAGCGGTGCAGAAACCGCGTACATCCATGAAATGTCCAATCTTTCAGAACAAAAAGTGCAGGATATGAACGCGCAGATACAACCGCTGGCCTCCGATCTGACTGCAAAACAGAGCCAGATCAGTCAACTCGAAGCACGCATGCTCGCTTTACGAAGCTCTGGAGATATTGGGGCATACAATGCGCTGGTTTCATCCCACAACTCCCTTGTATCTGATTATGACACGGAGCTTGGAACGTATCAGTACCGGGTGGCACAATACGACTCCTATGCAGAGGTCTACAATTACATCATTTCGCATGCATATGATCGGAAAGGTACCTATGTCTGGGTGAAAGCTAACATGCCGGGATGAATTTTTTTTCGACTTACCAGCATCTGAAAAACGGGATTTCACTCTTCAGATTCGTGAACTTCCGGCTGGCGATTGTCCGTTACCGCTTGCAGACGCCGTATCGCCATATCGCAGTACTGCTTGGAAATGTCGATCCCGATAAACCTTCGCCCGGATTTTGCTGCGGCAAGCGTGGTCGTTCCCACACCATTGAAAGGATCGAGCACGATATCGTTTCTGTAGGAGAAGAGTTTCATGATCCTCCGGGGAAGTTCCTCAGGAAAAACCGCGGGATGATCAAATTCTTTCATCCGGTGCTCAGGGGTGATCTTCCAGCGGCCGATTACCCCTTCCTTAAATTCCTCAGCGGTGATATCGATATCTTCACGGCGGCCCGTTTTTTTGTGGGTTCCCTTGTCAAAGATCTCGACAAACTCCCATGTATATTTGATGTAGGGCATTGACGGCGACTTCCAGCTCCCCCATGCGGTATACTTGGCGTTGTAGTTGTTTTTTTCCCAGAGAAACTCCGCCTTCCAAAGCAGCCCGAGACCGGACAGTTGGTTCGATATGATATGGTGGGTTGGAACATAATCCGAGAATAGCGGCTGGACATTAACGGCCATTCTCCCGCCGGGTACGAGCACCCGGACACACTCTTTCCAGATGGCGTTGAGGGTGCCAAAGTATTCGTTCCATTCACGCGTGTCATCGTGGGGATCCTGTGCATAGGTATGACCGAAGTTATAGGGAGGGGATGTGATGACAAGGTCGACGCTCTCTGAAGGCAGCCCGGAGAGAACAGTGAGAGCATCGCCACAGATGATCCGATTGATAAACGGTTTTATCTCCGGGATTTCGCAGGAATGCAAGGTTTCTTTTGCATCTTTCGACCCCTTCCGTACCCTCGCCTTTCCGGCTTTATCCTTTACTTTTTCCTGACGCACGGATCACACAGCCTTAGGGTACAGTGTACCGGAGAAGTTAAAGAATTCATATATCCGGTTTTCCATTAGCACTCAGGTCGTAATATTTACACCACCTATTACTGCTGACCCATGACGACATCATGGTACTGTGAAAAGCGTTTAATGCAGACATCGACATACACTCATGCGGTTAATCGTATGCTGGACATCGACGATCTGCATGTGGACATCGGTGATAAAGAGGTACTGCACGGCATCGACCTCCATATCGAGGCCGGGGAGACTCACGTGCTCATGGGCCCAAACGGCTCCGGGAAGACCACTCTTCTTATGACGCTCATGGGTTTTTCAAACTATACCATCACCAAAGGGAAGATCACCTTCAATGGAGAAGATGTGACTGCGATGCATTCCGACGAACGTGCCAAACGTGGCATGGGGATGCTCTTCCAGCGGCCGCCCACCATCTCCGGACTTAAGCTGGGTAAGCTCCTGACGGCAATCTCCCACAACAGTACTACCGATATCCAAGACCTTGCCAAATCGGTACACATGAGCGCCTTTCTTGACCGGGACATCAACAAAGGGTTCTCAGGAGGAGAGATCAAGAGAAGCGAGGTGCTACAGTTGATGATCCAGAATCCGGCCTTTGTAATGCTCGATGAACCGGAAAGCGGCGTCGATCTCGAAAACATCTCACTCATTGGAACTGCTATCGGGTCGCTGCTCGAAAAAGAGAAGAGGATGGGAACACGGGCAAAAAGCGGCCTTGTGATCACCCACACAGGATTCATTCTCGATTATCTTGATGCTGACAAGGGGCACGTGATGTGCGACGGTATGATCAAGTGCCACGGAAACCCCCGGGAGATCCTCAAGGACATCAAGCAACGCGGCTATAAGGAGTGTCTGGAATGTCGTCACAGCTGAATGCACCAGGTTTATCAAACGAGGATAAGCAGCGGCTCGTCGAGTCAGGGATCGAGCTGTCCATGGAAAACCGTTGTGGCAGCTATCTCCAGATGAACCAGGATGTCGTTCATGCTGAATGCCGTGAGGAAGGAATTGAAGTCCTCTCCTTTAAAAGAGCGATGGAAAAGTACGACTGGCTGCAGGAGTATGTCTGGAAGGCAGTCTCAAAGGATAAAGATGAGATAACGAAGTATGTGGCAGCGCAGAACGATCCGAAAGGTTACGTGATCATTGCCCATAAGGGGACCAGCAATATCCTCCCGATTCAGGCCTGCCTTTATCTCGGCCGCGAGACGATCCAGCATGTCCACAATATCATAATAGCCGAAGAGGGAGCAGAGCTCCATATTATTTCAGGATGCACAAGTGGCGGGCATGTTGGCCCGGGAGCAGCACACTACGGCGTATCGGAGTTCTATGTCAAAAAGAACGCAAAAGTCAGCTTCACCATGATCCACACCTGGACTGAAAATATCGAGGTCTTCCCGCGAAGTGCATCCATTGTGGAAGACAATGGGATTTTCCTGTCAAACTACGTCTGTATGCAACCGGTCAAGAAAGTCCAGATGTACCCGACGGCAACGTTAAAGGGAGAGAACTCAGTTGCCAGGTTCTCAACAATTTCCATTGCATCCCCTACCTCATATCTCGATATTGGTTCGCGAGCGATCCTCCAGGGAAAAGGTGCAAGCGCGGAACTGGTTACCCGTGCAATAACAAAAGGCGGCACCATAATATCACGTGGCCATATTCTGGGGATGACCGCAGGTACCCGGGGACATCTCGAATGCAAAGGCCTGATTCTCAAAGACGGTACTATTTATGCCATTCCGGAAATTGACGGGAGAGTTGTCGGAACCGAGCTTTCCCACGAAGCTGCAGTCGGCAAGCTGGCACAGGAAGAGATTGAGTACCTGATGTCCCGGGGACTCTCTGAAAACGAAGCTGACCGCAACGATTATCCGGGGATTCCTCGATGTTAAGATCGCCGGCCTTCCCGACGCACTCCAGAAACAGATCGATGCCACTATCGATGTGGCAGAGAAGGCAGGGTTCTAGGTTTTTCCACACGTCTATGACGCTCCAATACCCTCGATCGGAAGAACGCCGCAAGATGGTGGATCAGCAGATCGAGGCACGGGGCATCCACGACCCGGGAGTTCTCACCGCGATGCGGGAGGTTCCTCGCCACCTTTTTATTCCGCCACCCTGGGACCGGGAAGCGTATGCGGATGCACCCCTGCCAATCGGAAGCGGGCAGACTATTTCGCAGCCATATATCGTAGCACTTATGACCGAACTACTCCGGCCGACATCCGGAGATATTGTACTTGAGATTGGGGCGGGGAGCGGGTATCAGGCGGCGATCCTCTCAATGATCGTTCGAAAGGTAATTACAATTGAACGCATCGAGACAGTAGCAGAACACGCACGTGCTAACCTCGCGGCAGTCAGTGCAAAAAATGTTGAGATCGTTTTGGGCGACGGAACACTTGGCTATCCTCCGTCAGCCCCGTACAACGGGATCCTCGTTACGGCTGCGACCCCGGCAATACCGGGCCCGCTCAAAACCCAGCTCGCAGATGGGGGAAGGCTGGTTGCGCCGGTGGGAGGCCGATCTGTTCAGGATCTCATAGTGATCGAACGTCACGGCGACCAATTCAGGGAAGCTCAGTACGGCGGTGTCCGTTTTGTGCCGCTCATAGGAGAGTACGGGTGGGAGGAGGAATAGTCGATGAAAATTCTCGATATTACGCGTCCGCTTTCAGACTCTACGGTCTCTTTTCCCGGGGACCCGGCCCCGCAGTTTTCCCAGAGGGATGCAGGGATCTACCTGATCAGCGATTTGCGCATGAACAGTCATTCAGGCACCCATATCGACGCTCCGGTCCATTACCTAAAAACCGGTGATACTATCGATACCATCCCGCTCGATCATCTCATTGGCCGGTGCCGGGTGCTGGACATGACCGGCACAGGCAGTACCATTACGGCAGCAGACCTACAGGGCAGGCTTGGAACAGCGAAAAGGATCCTCTTAAAAACGATGTTTTCGAAAGAAACCCATTTCAGGGAGGATTTTCCTCACCTCACGCTGAATGCAGCGAAACTGCTCAGAGCGCATGGCACCCTCTGCCTTGGTATAGACTCCTTTTCCATCGAGGCCTTTGTCTGCGATGGGTCAGTTCACCGGGAACTCCTCGGGTGCGGCTGCATCATCATTGAACTCCTTGACCTTTCCGAAGTTGGCGAAGGGGACTGTGATATGGCCGCCCTACCATTGCGGCTCGCCGGCCTCGACGGAGCGCCGGCTCGTGTCGTACTTATACAAAAAGAAGACGAGGGATAATGGATATTATTACGGACTCAGTCAACCGGCTCGAGGAGATTCTCGAGAGAAGCGGTTGTGAAGAAACCGGCGTCCGTCTCGATGTCGATCCCGACGCGAAGACCTGCCAGTTTGAACGGGGCGCCTGCATGATTGCATCATTCGGAGGAAGAACTGCGGAATTTGTGACCGATGATCCGATCCGTGCAATGACAAAGATCTCGTTCATGTTCGGAACACCCCTCAACAAACCAAATGTTCGCGGTGCGGCGTGCGCTATCATCAATGTTGCCACCGCTTTTTTCTCTATCTCACGGGTGCGGCGGGCCTGCCCGGTGCCATCGCACAAAGCCTGTCTGCAGGAATTGACGGAAAATCTCACCGGGAAGCGGGTATTTTGTATCGGGAACATGCCGGCACTGGAATGGTCGCATGAAATTTCCCTAACCACGAACATTGGCGATGCGGATACCATCCTTGTCAATAACGAGGGCATCATTTCCCCGGAGATGGGCGATCTCATGAATACGTGGAAAGAACGTAAACGGTTCTTATTTCTCGGGCCGTCGACAGCGGGTGTCTGCCGGCTCCAGCAGAGCGAGCACTGGTGCCCGTACGGCCTTCCGATACCAGATTTTGTCCCGGATCCCTCACGATAGAGGCTAAAACTCTTTTTATACAAAAGGCCCATCCTCATGCATGCTTTTTGGATCTTCAGGGATCCGTCAGCGGTTTGACCTGTCGCTAGTGGAAACCGCACTCGCCATCGGGGCCATCATGGGAGAACGATTTCCCGACTGCGTAATAGGAACCGATACCCGGATCACAAGCCCCCTTCTTGCGATGACCATAATTGCCGGTATAAAAGGTGCAAGTGGACACGCCCGTTTCGCTGGGATTGCCCCCACACCCTCAGTCGCATATAGTGCCCGCACCGCAAAGGCCGGGTGTGTGATCACCGCTTCCCACAATCCCGAGGAGTACAATGGAATCAAACTGTTTAACCCGGATGGCTCTTCATTCACCCGGTCCCAGCAGAAAGAGATAGAGGAATGTCTCAAAGGGATTCACTGGGCGGACTGGCAGCACCAGGGTACAGACTCTCGTTTTGATGTTCTTGTACCCCATAAAAAAGCGATCCTCGATGCAGTATCCATAGATCCTGGCCTTTCGGTTGTCATTGATTGCGGGAACGGTGCCGGCTCTGTCCTTACCCCGGACCTCTTGGGCGAGATCGGCGTAAAAACCGTTTGCCTGAACTGTAACCCCGCCGGGCACTTCGCACGACCCTCGGAACCCCTCAGGGAAAACCTTGGATACGTGGGCGAAATGGTGAAGAAAACCGGGGCAGCGTGCGCAGTTGTCCACGATGGCGATGCAGACCGGATGATGGCATTTGACAACAAGGGCAGGTATATCGATGGTGATCATCTGCTCCTGCTCTTTGCCGAACATCTTGGAGCGAAAAAAGTGGTCACCACCAGCGACGCCTCTATGATCATCGAAGAGGTTGCAGAAGTACATCGCACGCCGGTCGGGGATGCCTTCGTCTCCGAGGAGTTGCTCTCATGGGGAGATTTCGGGGGCGAGCCAAGCGGCGCCTGGATCTTCCCTCACCATTCGCTCTGCCCGGATGGTCCATTTGCTGCTGCCCTCTTCTGCGAGATTGCATCGGGCTGCAACATCGCGGAGCGTTTGGATGCCATGCCTGCTTATCCCGTTCTCAGGGAATCAATCCCGCACGAGAAGGCACGAGAAATCGTTACCAGCCTTGGGGCATCTAATCCAACGGACGGGATCCGGGTAGCAAGAGAAGACGGGTGGTATCTCATAAGGGCCAGTGGCACTGAGCCTAAGATCAGGATCACTACCGAAGGGACTACTCTCCCGGCCGCAAAGGCACTGCTGGAACAGGCGAGAGCTCGTGTCCGGCAGGGGAAAACTGCTTAAATATTCAGGATGAGGTGTACTCATGCAGTGCGTTGTGCTGGCAGCAGGTGAAGGAAAACGCATGCGTCCCCTTACCGCCCGGCGCCCGAAAGTGATGCTCCCGGTGGCTAACCGCCCGATGATGGAACATCTTGTACTCGCGGCTCGGGATGCCGGCATTACCGAGTTTATATTTGTTGTCGGATACGGTGAGCGTGAAGTCCGCAATCATTTTGGGGATGGGGCACGTCTTGGCATTCATATCACTTATGCCCCGCAGCGGCAGCAGGCAGGAACTGCAGACGCTCTTCGCTCCGCACGGGATCTCATCACCGGCCCGTTCCTTGCAATGAACGGGGACATGATCCTCACAAGCGCCGATATCGTCCGGATGATACGGATGCCGGCTCCCTGTATGGGCACGAGTACAACCGATCATCCCGGGGATTTCGGCGCCGTCCTCGTGGAATGCGAACGGGTCACCGCTCTTGAAGAAAAATCAAAACATCCCAAATCCAATATTATAAACGCCGGTGCATACCTTTTTACCCCGGATATTTTTGACCTCCTTTCACAGGTCAGGCCCTCTTCACGCGGCGAACTCGAACTCACCGATGCCCTCAGCGTCCTGATCAACGATCAACGTCTCATGGCCGTTTCCCTTTCGACATGGATGGATATGGGGTATCCTTGGGATCTGCTCGATGCGAATGTAGCTTTTCTTGCAGAGATCTCTTCGATGAACTCAGGAACCGTTGAGGAGGGTGTACATCTGTCAGGTCCGGTAATCATTGGAAAGGATACCCTAGTGAAATCTGGAACATACATCGAAGGTCCCTGCATTATCGGCGATAATTGCCGTATCGGCCCCCACACGTATATCCGGGGCGCGACAAGTATAGGAGATGAATGTCACATTGGACACTGTACGGAAATTAAAAATTCCATCGTGATGCCAAAGACAAAGATCCCGCACTTCAATTACATCGGTGATTCTGTCATCGGGAGCGAGTGTAACTTCGGCGCGGGAACGAAGATTGCAAACCTCAGGCACGATCATGCCCCGGTCAGGGCCGGAGGAAAGGATACCCGGCACACCAAGTTTGGTGCCGTAATCGGGGACAACGCAGAACTTTGGGATCAACTGCTCGATCAACGTCGGATCGGTGATCGGCAGCAACGCACAATTTGCACCCAACTCTTATATTGAAGGAAATTTTGGCGAGAACTCAACTATTCGGTAGGTTATTGTATGCAGGCAGTTATTCTTGCGGCTGGAGAAGGAAGGCGGGTCCGCCCTCTCACGTGGAGCCGGCCAAAAGCGATGATTCCGGTGGCGAATCGTCCGATTATCGCGTATACTATCGATGCACTTATAACAAATGGTATTCGTGACATCATTGTCGTCGTAGGATACCGTAAGGATCAGGTGACCCGGTTCCTCAACCAGCTCGATCTGCCCATTGAAGTAGTCGTTCAGGAAAAACAGCTCGGAACGGCCCACGCACTCCAGCAGGCAGAGTCCCGGATCAAAGGGGATTTCCTTCTCCTTCCTGGGGACAATTATATCGACACACAATCGGTGGCAAAGATCAAGGATATCAAAAACGCAGTTCTGGTAAAGGAACATCCGAGCCCCTCCAATTTCGGCGTGGTCACCCTACGGGACGGTCAGGTAAATTGTATTGTAGAGAAGCCAGATCATGCCCCGAGTTTTCTCGTAAGTACCGGCATATATTCATTATCTGCGGACTTTTTCCGCTGCATCCGGGGAAATGATGTAACCGAAGCCGTCGCGTGCATGATAGATAGCGGCCCCGGCCTTTATGCCGTCACTGCGGACGACTGGCAGGACGCAATTTATCCATGGGACCTGATACGGCTCAACCAGCGCCTTCTCAGGCATCTCCCTGCTACACGGGAAGGGATATCCAGCCGACACGCCACAATCCATGGGCCGGTCCATATCGGGAAAGGAACAACTATTGGGCCGAATACGGTTATCTCAGGCCCGGTTATCATTGGGAATGATTGCACAATCGGGCCGAACTGCTGTATTCTTCCTAACACAAGTATCGGATCCCGGGTTACAATAGAACCGCTGAGCCTGATCGGGAACACAATCGTGATGGATGATACGTCAATAGCCTCACATTCCCGGATCGTAGATTCTGTTATTGGCGAACGCTGCATACTTGCCGACCATACATCGACGGAAACGGCAGCTGGCTTTCTCGAGATCGAGGGAACTCCCATCCGGTCACAGTTTGGTGCTATTCTCGGCGATAATGTCACCTGCGGTCCGTTTGGCCGGTTCCGGAACGGTATTATCGGCAATAATGTCACCCTCGAAGGGAACCGTGACGTGAATTCCCGTATCATCCCCGACGGGACCCTGGTGATATAACGTGTGCGGGATTGTCGGGTACATCGGGAGAAGGCACGCAGCCCCCCTGATTCTCGAAGGCCTGAAAAAACTCGAATACCGCGGTTATGACTCGTTTGGGATTGCCACCGTTGGATGCAATCTTGAGATCGAAAAGCACAAGGGCCGGATTTCTGAATATTCCGGTGCTCTCCGGTTACAGGGAACCCTCGGTATTGGTCACACACGCTGGGCAACGCATGGTGTACCAAATGACGTCAATGCTCATCCCCACACGGACTGCACTAACCACCTTGCTGTTGTTCACAATGGGATCATCGAAAATTTCGCCGAGTTAAAAAAAGCCCTCACCGCACGAGGTCATGTCTTCCGGTCGGAGACCGATACAGAAGTCGTCGCCCACCTTATCGAGGAGCAGTATGCAAAAACAGCAAACCTGCTGGCCGCAGTCCGGGATATACTCCCGCTTATCAAGGGTTCGTACGCACTGCTCATCATTGCGACAGGGGCTGACTGTCTGATCGCTGCCCGGAACGGCAGTCCGCTGGTTTTGGGTGTCGGTGACAATGAATATTTCGCCGCATCAGATATGACCCCGGTGCTGGACCACACGGAGCGTGCCGTTTTTCTCGAAGATGGTGATATCGCTTTCCTGACAAGAGTCAGCGTCGAAATTTATAATGATAACCAGATTGTGAACAGGCCGGTGGAACTGATCGACTGGTCACCCGAAGAAGTCCGGAAAGGGGGGTTTGCCCATTACATGGTCAAGGAGATCTACGAGCAACCTCAGGCATTCTTCAACACGCTGAGGGCAGTAGACAAAAGCACCCTCCCGTCAATCGTCTACCGTTTCCCCTCAGTGACCCTTGTTGCCTGCGGCTCATCATACCACGCCGGTCTTATTTTCAAATATCTGCTTGAAGAGTCATGTGGGGTACCTGCACGTGTGGATGTCGCCTCGGAATTCAGGTATTTCCACCCGCCCCTCAACGGTCTTGTGATTGGGATCACTCAGTCGGGAGAGACTGCGGACACGCTGACTGCACTTAAGCTGGCACGGGTCCACAATTGCAAGATCCTTGCAATAACAAATGTATTGGGAAGTTCGGCGAGCAGGATCGCTGATGCTACACTCTTTATGCGTGCCGGGCCCGAGATCAGTGTCGCAGCCACAAAATCGTTCATAGCCCAGATGGCCGTTCTCATGCAGATTGTTGATGCACGCTGTGAAGGCAGGTACGAAGCTGTACTCCAGCGTGCCCACCAGGCAATCGAAGAAGTACTCCTGATGGATCTGTCGGGTGCGGTGGAGCTGTGCAGGAATGCCAGGAGTATTTTCTATATCGGAAGAGGCCCATTCTATCCTGTTGCGCTGGAGGGCGCCCTCAAAATGAAGGAAATCTCCTATATACACGCCGAAGGGTACGCAGCAGGGGAGTTAAAACACGGACCTTTTGCCCTCCTTTCACCGGAAACACCGGTTATCGCCATTTGTATGCCCGGAGAGACGTACGGCGTAATGGTCTCCAATATCAAGGAGATCAAAGCCCGTGGGGCACCAGTTATCGCAGTCGGCAGTGAAGGTGACCCGGAACTGCGCGATATTGTCGATTTGTTTATCCCCCTGCCAAAGACCCACCCCTTCACCTGGGTACTCACCAGCCTCGTAGTCCTCCAGATCCTTGCGTACCGGACCGCGGTGGTCCTGGGTCGCGATATTGATAAACCAAGAAACCTTGCAAAGAGTGTGACCGTTGAATGATCGAATATGGGATCAATAAAACAGGAGCCGGCCTGCAGGTATTTGAACCGGTTACTCTTGGATTTCCCTCGCGGGAGTATATTGGAAAAACCGGATTTGCCGGGGTAACCCTCGGAAAAGATGCTATGCTCAGGTCGGGTACTATTATCTATTGCGACGTTATTATCGGGGATCGGTTCCAGACCGGGCACAATGTCATAATCCGGGAAAAAACACGGATGGGGAGCCATGTTTCCGCTGGGACCGGGGTTATTATTGAAGGGAACTCCTGTCTTGGAAATAACGTGAATCTTCAGAGCATGGTCTATATCCCTACCAATACTACAATAGGAGACCATATATTCATCGGGCCCAATGCTGTCCTGACCAACGACCGGTACCCTCCCTCAGGAATTGGCGGGCTTGTAGGGCCGGTAATAGAAAGTCATGCAGCAATAGGGGCAAATGCGACCATTCTCCCCGGCATCCATATCGGAGAAGGGGCCCTTATAGCGGCAGGAGCGATCGTGACCCGGGATGTGCCGGCACACAAACTTGCAGTAGGTGCACCGGCAAAGATACGCGACCTACCTCAGGCTCTTGCAAAAAAAGATGCAGGAAAATAAACGGCGGAGAAAATTATCATCTACCGGGAAGTCCGGAATACGAGAGGTACTCATGAAGATTCTCCTTGTTTCTACTCAGGACTATATCCACCATCCTGTCCCTTCACGGCACCACTATATCTTCGAGGAACTTGCCAAGCGTCATGAAGTGCATGTGGCACATTTTCATGTCAGCAGGGGCGAGACCCGGCCCACCCGGCTCATTGTAGAGGAAGCGACTCAGTTTGCGATTAAAAATCCTCTCCTGCATTATACGCTTAACGCCCCGTACCATTACTATATTTTCAACAGGATCCTGAAGGAGAAACAAATCGATGTCGTTGTCGCGGCCCAAGTCCTTGCCGGGTCTGCGGTCATTTCTGCGGCAAAGAGTCAGGGAGTACCGGTTGTTTTTGATCTCAAGGATTGGTTCCCGGATTCCGCCGCAGCCTACCTCAAAAACCAGGTTATCGCCCGATGCGTCAGGAGAAGTGTCTGGGAGATAACCCGGAGAAATCTTGCCCGGAGCGACAGGATCACCACCGTATCCCCTTCGCTTGTGGATAAACTCAAAGGGCTTGGATTTTCTGCAGGGCTCATCACAAACGGTGTCGATACAGAACTTTTCGTACCGCAGGACGGCACACAGACACGGCGGGAACTGGGCATCGGGGATGATGATTTTGTTATCGGTTTTTCGGGAAGCATCGAACGCTGGTATGCGATAGACGAAATGATCCGGGCCCTTCCCGCATTGATCCGACACCGGGAAAAAACACGCCTCCTTGTTGTCGGAGGATCGCTTTTTACGGATTACGAAAAAGAACTCCGGCAGCTTGCCGAATCACTCGGCGTTTCCCGGCAGGTTATCTTCACCGGTACAAAACCTTACGCGGAATTACCAAGGTACATTGCCTGCATGGATGTCTGTACGATCCCCCTTTCACCTCCGCAGTGGGTGGATATTGCCCTCCCCAACAAGTTCTTTGAATACTCAGCCTGCGGGAAACCAATCGTAATGCGTCCGATCCCGGATGTTGCCCGCATCGGGGGCCCGAACCTTTTCGTTTACAGGACACAGGATGAATTTGTGAGCCAGGTCAAAACGCTGATGGAAAAACCGGTAACCGTTCATATTGACCTTGGAAATTACAGCTGGAAAGAGAAGGCCCGCCAGTTTGAATCCGTATTCTCAAGCCTTTGATTGAAGGGGCATCCAAATTATTAATGCCCCAAAAAACGACCTTGTACCCTGAAAGGAGATATTAATGGTACAGCTCGATTTGAAAAACCGCCGGAACTGGATAATTGCGGGGCTTGTGGCTTTTTTTGTAGTCTTTGCAGTCTGGATCCGCCTGCTGCCCATGCTATCCATGGGCCATACAGATATTCTCTCAATGGTGGGCAGTGACGACCCACTCTATAACCTGCGTCAGGTTGAACAACTGCTCGCAAACCACTTTACGTATACCTGGTTTGACCCGATGACCCAGTATCCTGTCGGAAGCACGGTCTACTGGGGCCCCCTCTTTATCTATATCTCCGGATTTGCCTGCTGGATTGCCGGTGCCGTAACACGCCCAGAAATTATCAGCGTCTGCCTGCTTGTACCCGTCGCCATGGCAGGAGTGGTCGTTGTCCTTATGTACTTCGTCGGGAAGATCTGCGGTGACTGGAAAACCGGACTCCTTGCTGCAGGATTTACCTCGATTGTTTCAGGACAGTTTTTCTACCGGTCCCTGTACGGATACTTCGATCACCATATCGGGGAAGTGCTCTTTTCGACCTTGTTCTGTCTTTTATATTTGTACATCCTCATCTCGCAGAAAGACACTAAGATTGATCTGAAAAGCTTTGCAACATGGAAGGGACTAGCACTCTTGTCAATTTTCGCCGGTGTTGCATACATGCTGGGCCTTCTTTTGATGCCGACGATGATCGTATTTGCCCTCATGGTTGTCATATTTACGGTTATCCAGTTTATCGTCTGTGTTTATCGTAACAAGCCAAGTGAATACCTTCTCGTAGCAAATACCATCATTTTTGCTGTAGCAATCATCGGACTTCTTCTCTTCGGATTTAAAAACTCCAGTCTTGATCTTGCAACCTATTCTGTGGGGCATGTCTATGCTTATCTTGCGATTATAGCGGGAACCGCAGTGCTGTACTCGTTGGCCCGGTATCTCAAAGGAAAACCAAAATATTATTATCCCTTATCGCTCATCGGTCTCGCACTTATCGGTGCCGCAGTTCTGTACGTAGCAGCACCACAATTCTTCAATCAGCTTATCAGCGCTGCCGTCGAGTTTTTCGGACAGGCACCGGTGACCAATACTGTCGAGGAAGCCCGAGGCTGGTCCATAGCAGCCGCCTGGGCAACGTTCAACTATGGGCTTATTCTTATGGTAGGCGGGATACTGGTTATCCTCTATAGTGTCTTTCAGGAGGACCGCCCCCATGAAATCTTCACGCTGGTATGGTCGGCTGTCATTTTCTACTCGACCTGCCAACACATCAGGTACGAATACTACTTGGCCGTTAATGTCGTATTGCTCTCGGCTATCTGCGTGAGTTTTGTCTATGAATGGGGCAAGGGAGATATTACCCGCCTTCTAGGGATCGGCACCAATAGTACTAGAAACGAACCCGATCATCCTGACGAGTCACCGGCAAAGAAGAAAAAACAAAAAATACAGCAGAAAAAAGACCTGGGATCGGCTCATCCCCGATTCTCTATTATTGCACTGGTCTTCATCGTAGCAGGTCTTGGCATTCTTTTTGCCTATACCTCTGTAACGTACAGTTACTTCAATGCCTCCGGTAGCCCCCTCCTTATGAACCAGGACTGGAAGGATTCCCTGATCTGGATGGAAAACAATACACCTGATCCTGGGGTCGATTATTATACCATCTACAACAGGAACACGTTTACCTATCCCAATACCTCTTACGGGGTCATGTCCTGGTGGGACTACGGCCATATGATCACGTATATTGCAAAACGCATTCCAAACGCCAACCCGTTCCAGGCAGGAGTCAGCGGATCTAATGGAGCTGCCGCTTATTTTATGGCAACTGACGAACCCACGGCCGACACTATCCTTGATCATGACGGAACCAGATTCGTAATTACCGATATCGAAATGGATACCGGGAAATTCTGGGCTATGGCAACCTGGTTCAATGCAACGGCTGCGGCCGCACCATACCAAATGACCATGCTCGTACCCGGACAGACTGCGTCCAGCGGTTACCAACCTGTTCTTCTCAACGAAGACGCGTACTACGAGACAATGATCTCACGACTCCATAACTTTGATGGATCCATGGCTACGCCAACTGATGCATACTATGTGGAGTATGCAGATGAGAGCGTCACGCAATACCCGTATCCTGTTATGACCAATGCTGCCGTAATGAACGTATCTGCCGCGACAGCCCGGGCCGCACAATACAACCTGAATCCTCAAGCCGGTTATCATGCCACCGTACTCAGTTCATCCATCGACCACCCGACCGTAGCTATTCCTGCCCTGCAACATTACCGTCTCGTCCATGAGTCGCCAACCAGTGAACTAACCACTAACACGAGCGATATTAAGTACGTGAAGATTTTCGAATACGTCAAAGGGGCCCATATAAAGGGCACCGGTATCATCAACATTCCGCTGGTTACAAACACCGGAAGGAACTTCACCTACCGCCAGCAGAGCGTCAACGGTGAATTTATCGTCCCCTACTCTACAACCGGTAATCTCTATGATGTAAAAGCGACCGGGAAATACCAGATCGAAGGAGCGAGCACGACTTTTGACGTGCCCGAATCGGCTGTCATGCAGGGTTTGACTATCAATTAATCTTTTTCCGGTTTGACTTCTCTGAAAGGACACCTACAGCAGCGCCAGATCCGCAGTTTTGGGGGGGGTCAGTTCGGGATAACGTGTAGGGAATCAGGACACCATTTTCCTTCGGGATGAACGTAATCTTTCTATATTGAAATGGACTCATTCACTTGTATGCTTGCAGAAGAGATCACTCTTGGCATGAGGGTAAGGTACCCCCGTACCGGGACCACAGGGGCGGTGGTCCGGATCGAGCAGGTGTCGGGAAACCAGTTTGTCGAACTGGATAGTACGCATCTTCTCTATCGTGCCGACCAGTTAATCCCCGCAGAACAGGCAAAACAATCTGCACCTACAATTAAGGAAGATGCAAAGGATATTATCCAGCGTGAGCGGGAATTTGCTGCAGGACTTGAGTACCAAGAAGCCCTGAAAAACATTGACCAGAGCTGCGAAGGTGGGGGTTAATCCCCGGCGACATCCAATCTTCCCGAAAAACGGAATATTACAACCTACTATTTTTCTTTACCGGCCTAATAAAGAGGATAGGGATCCGGAAAATCCAGATTTTCGGGTTATGTATAAGTATGCCTATTAGATATAGGATAAGGAGGTTCGATTTCATTTGCATGATGTGACAATCCCCAGTGTAAACATCGGGGTGGTGGGCCACGTGGACCACGGGAAAACCACGCTCGTTAATGCGCTTACCGGTACCTGGACAGACCGGCACAGCGAGGAAGTACGGCGGGGTATTTCTATCCGGTTGGGTTATGCGGATGCAACGTTCTACAAGTGCGGGCATTGCGAAGGCCCGGATGCCTACTCGACAACGCTGGTCTGCCCGGTCTGCGGAGAAGCGGGGACACCGTTCCGGTCTATCTCCTTTGTGGATGCACCCGGGCACGAAACCCTGATGGCGACTATGCTGTCGGGCTCCGCGCTGATGGACGGAGCTATGCTTGTCATTTCTACTACGGAAAAATGCCCGCAGCCCCAGACAAAAGAGCACCTCATGGCTTTGGGGCTTGTCGGCATCAAAAAAATCGTCATTGTCCAGAACAAAATTGATGTGGTCTCCCAGAAAGAAGCCGTCGAAAATTACCAGCAAATAAAAGCATTCGTAAAGGGAACCGTTGCCGAAAACGCCCCTATCATCCCGGTTTCAGCCCAGAAAGGGATCAATATGGGCGCTCTGGTACAGGCACTGGATATGACAATTCCTGAACCGGTCCGCGATCCGAAGGCAGAACCGGTAATGCTGGTTGCGCGATCCTTTGACATCAATAAACCTGGTTGCAACTGGAAGGAGGTTAAGGGAGGCGTCGTCGGGGGGTCTCTTATCCGGGGCATCCTCCGCGACGGCGATCCCATTGAGATCCGGCCGGGTCGCCAGACACAGATCGAGAACAGGATCAAGTGGATCCCGATCATCACAGAGGTTACGTCGATAAACGCTGGTACAAAAACGGTAAAAGAAGCGGCACCCGGCGGTCTGCTTGGCATCGGAACCAAACTTGACCCGGCGCTCACAAAAAGTGATGCCCTTGCCGGTCAGGTCGTCGGTCATGTCGGCAAACTCCCACCGGTATGGGACAAAATCAAGTGCCATGTAACCCTGATGGAACGGGTCGTAGGAGCAACGAGCGAACTGGTCATAGAACCCCTAAAATACAACGAACCGCTTATGCTTTCCGTCGGTACAGCGGTCACCGTTGGGGTAGTTACGAGTACCAAAAAAGAAGCAGTCGAAGTACAGCTGAAGCGTCCGGTCTGTGCAGAGCAGGGAGCCCGGATCGCCATCAGCCGGCAGGTGGGAGCACGCTGGCGATTAATCGGGATGGGTATCCTCAGCGAGTAAAAGTCCTGCTGGACGCCAATGCACTTATGATGCCGGCGCAGTTCAGGATCGATCTGTTCAGTGAAATCCGCGAATTACTAGGGGGTTTTGAACCAATGGTGCTGCCGGGAGTGATACAGGAATTGACCGGGTTGTCGCAGGCAAAGGGTAGTGAAGGCGCAGCCGCACGACTTGGCCTTGCGCTTGCAGAGCAGTGTACAGTTGCAGATGGCAGCAGCATCCCCATGCCTGTTGACGAACAGGTCATCGCGTGGGCAACGGAGAACCGAGGTCTGGTAGCGACCAATGACCGACGGGTCAGGGATGCACTGCTAGCACAGGGTATCGGAGTTATATCCATGAGAAAACAGAAAAAACTCGAGATATTGCGAAGGTAGGTGGGTTATGTATTACAAGATGACACTGGAAGACAAGGTCCGGGTGCCACCCAACCGGCTGGGTGAAAAACTGGACAAGGTCATACTAGAGGTCCTTCAGGAACAGCTTGAAGGAAGCATCGACAAGGAACTTGGGGTTTTTATTGCCGTGACCAAGGTTGAACACGTCGGTGATGGTGAGATCGTACCCGGCGATGGCGGCGTATACTACGATGTAAAATTTGAGGGGCTCGTGCTGAGGCTCGCCCTGCAGGAAGTCATCGAAGGTCTCGTCGTAGAAACAACCAGCTTCGGGGCATTTGTGAGCCTCGGGCCAATCGATGCGATGTTGCACGTGAGCCAGATCTCTGACGAATATATTAACTTCGACGAAAAGAATGCCCGACTCATTTGCCAGGATTCCAAGCGCTTTATCGGAGTCGGTGACACGGTCAGGGTGCGGGTAGTGACCCTCTCATTGAATGAGCGCGAACCCCGGGACAGCAAAATAGGTCTCACCATGCGGCAGGCAGGCCTTGGCACCGCAGTCTGGCTCGAAGAAGAAATCGAAAAGGAGAAAGAGAAAGCGGCAGCTGGTACTACGAGCACCCCCAAAGAGAAACCGGAAAAATCCAAGAGCAAGAGGAAAGAGCATGCCGCCGATGAATAAGAAAAAACAAGGGAAAGTCTGTCGTGACTGCCACCGAGTCGTAGAAGGCGAGAACTGCGTGATCTGCGGGACAACAAATTTAAGCGACGACTGGTCCGGATATCTTGTTATCATTGACCCGGAAAATTCCGATGTGGCAAAACGGATGAACATCAAGCTCCCGGGCCGCTATGCGCTGAAGGTCCGCTGAATGTTTGTGCTTCCCAAAGAGTCGCGCAAACTCTTTAAGAATCCCTTCGGAATTCTTCACCGGGATATTGGTACGGCACTCCCGGAACTTGCCGGGCGTACGGTCTATTCGGTGGGTGACGTTGTTACCCATTCCCTGCAAAAAAACGGGATTGCCCCAGCGATCGCGGTAGTGGACGGCCATACCATGCGTTCACCGTGCAGCACGATGCCGGAGATCTTCCGGAAAATGTATCCACGTGAAAAATCCCCCGGGCACTATCACCGACGAGCTGGTCGAAGCACTGACCTACGCAGTTGATAATCCCCCGGTTACGATCATGGTGGACGGTGAAGAAGATCTCGCAGTTATCCCACTAGTCATTGCCGCACCGTTAGCATCTGTTGTACTTTATGGACAGCCGCATGAGGGGGTCGTGCTTCGCATGATCGATGATGACGCAAAAATCGCAGCAAAAGATCTCCTTGGTCAGTTCACTAAGATCGGATCCTGATCCAAAAAATCAAGGAAAAAATTCTTTTTTGATTTCAAGGGTTTTTCTTCTGTTTTCCATAGCAAGGTCAGGTTTTAAATAACACGGTTTCCAATAATTACAGGATATCGATGGACGTTAAAATCGAGAGCGATAAAAGGAATGAACTTTTATCCCGGCGAGAGATCCAGTTTACTCTCACATATGATGGTGCTACGCCCTCCCGTATGCAGATTATCGGCAAACTGTGCGCCCTGCTCAATGCAAAAGAACCGCTTGTCGTTCTTGACAGCCTGAAGAGCAATTTTGGCAAGACGGTGATCACCGGTAAGGCGCGTGTGTACCGATACCTGAGGATGCAAAGAAGAAGACCGAACGCCCGTACCTCTCGGCACGTGGTATGCCCAAACCTAAGGAAGAAGGAGCGGCATAACCATGGCTGCAGCGAAGAAGGCAGCGGCAAAGGGGCCGGCGCGCAGTGCGTTTTTCAAGATCGAAGGTGACAAGGTCACTACCGCCAAAAAATACTGTCCCCGCTGTGGTCCCGGAGTCATGATGGCAGACCACAAGGACCGGGTTGCCTGCGGAAAGTGCGGATATACCGAATTCAAAAAATAAGCACAGATGCCTGAATTTGGGCAGATACTCGGCATTGAGGGGACAGCGTGGAACCTCAGTGCTGCTCTTTTTGATCGCGATCTTCTTGCGCTGTGTTCCCACCCTTACTCACCCGGGCACGGAGGGATTCACCCACGGGAGGCCGCACAGCACCATGCATCGGCAATGCGGGAAGTGATCGGTTCTGTCCTTAAAGAGCCAAGTAAGGTAACGGGAGTTGCGTTTTCGCAAGGTCCAGGGCTTGGTCCCTGCCTGAGAACGGTTGCGACAGCCGCACGGTCGCTTGCACTTGCGCTCAACGTCCCGCTTATCGGCGTCAATCATTGCGTTGCTCATGTAGAGATCGGGAACTGGGCAACCGGTTGCCGGGACCCCATTGTGCTGTATGCGAGTGGGGCTAACACCCAAGTCATCGGGTATCTCAATGGGCGATACCGTATCTTTGGTGAAACTCTCGATATAGGCATAGGAAACGCTCTCGATAAGTTCGCCCGGGCAAAAGATCTCCCTCATCCGGGAGGACCGCTGATTGAAGCACAGGCCAAAGAGGGAAATTATTTCGAACTTCCTTACACCGTCAAGGGTATGGATCTTGCCTTCTCCGGACTGGTCTCGGCTGCAAAGGATGCGCAAAAACCGCTCCCTGATGTATGTTGCAGCCTTCAGGAGACTGCGTTTGCCATGTGTGTTGAAGTTACTGAGCGGGCTCTCTCACTCACCGGGAAAAGCGAGGTTCTCCTTGTCGGCGGCGTGGGAGCAAACGCGCGCCTGCAAGAGATGCTCCGGATCATGTGCAAGGAGCGGGGTGCACGATTTTATGTCCCGGAACGGAAATATCTCGGGGACAATGGTGCCATGATTGCCTATACAGGTAAGCTGATGCTTGAAAGCGGCCAGCAGCTTGCCATCGAAGATTCGCAGGTCAATCCATCTTTTCGCTCGGATGAAGTTGAGGTGACTTGGAAACATGAAATAACGTGTGTTCTGGATTGTGGGCAACAATGTGTTTCGGCGCAGAAACGCGGCGCCGAGGCCGTCGTCACTTTCAGGGAGGGGTGCGCCATAAAGCAACGCTTGCCCAAGCAGTACCGGATCTCTTCCCTTGACAGGAAGCTGATCACGGAACGGACCCGGGCTGAGGCCCGCCTTATCCATACTGCCCGCAAGGGAGGCGTTCCCACTCCGGTCATGAGCGATATTACCCACGACTCCATCGTAATGGAAGAGGTACCCGGTCCAATTCTCACCAATGCTCTTACGGAAGCTCATTGCGAAGAGGCTGGACAGATGGTAGGCAGGCTCCACACGGCCGGCATCATGCATGGGGATCTTACCACCAGCAACATGATACTGCGCGATACAGATGACAGATGTGTGCTTATCGATTTCGGCCTCGCCCAGGTAA
The DNA here is from genome assembly GCA_963737635.1 of uncultured Methanoregulaceae archaeon. Taxonomy (GTDB): domain Archaea; phylum Halobacteriota; class Methanomicrobia; order Methanomicrobiales; family Methanospirillaceae; genus Methanoregula. The sequence goes on along the minus strand of CAVTTL010000001.1, from coordinate 1,100,015 downwards.
CCTCGGAGGTTGAGCAGAGAGGGGTTGACATTCACGTCATGTTCCAGACGCTCAAAAGCACGCATCCAAAAGAGGCAGGAGTTTTCAGGGATGCATTTGTCCGGGGATACAATGAGACCTTCGCCGGTGCGGCTGAGGTTCTTGACCGGGAACGGGAAATTGAACTCAGGGGGAGGTACCTATGAACCGGACCCTAACTATGGTTACAAGCAACGTCAACAAGGCACATGAGGTTGAGGCATTTTTTGGCAGTACTGTTGAAGTAAGCCATGTTGCTCTCGATATCCCGGAGCTCCGCTCTGATGATGTAACAGAGATCGCCCGTGAGAAGGCCAGGTACGCATATGACCAACTCCATCTTCCGCTCATCGTAGACGATACGGCTCTCTCCATCGACGCGCTTAATGGGTTTCCGGGGCCATATGCAGCCTATGTACTCAAGACTGTCGGTAACAAGGGGATTCTCAGGCTCATGGAAAGTCTTCCGGATCGCGATGCCTGTTTCACGACAGCCATTGCTTTTGCAGATGAGACAGGCATCGTCGTTTTTTCGGGTGAGATAAGCGGCAGGATCATCGATAAACCCCGGGGCAACGAAGGGTTCGGGTACGACCCTATTTTCGAAGTGGACGGAAAGACCCTTGCCGAAATCCCGCTTGAAGAGAAAAGTGCCATCTCTCACCGTGCACGCGCACTTTTAGCATTCCGTGAATGGTTCATGGCTCGGCAGAGTCCCGACACCAGATTAGATACAAACCGTTAAAAGATCAAAGAACATTGTTATAAGGGCAGACAGGAGTATCTATCCATGGCAAAATTCCCAGAAGCCGAAGCTCGTTTACTCAATGTGAAAATATGCATGCATTGCAATGCACGCAATGCAATTCGCGCAACGACATGCCGTAAGTGCGGGTACAAAAACCTGCGCCCGAAAAACAAGGAGAGAAAAGCGTAAACTGAATTTTTTTCTTGCAATACTATCGTTTTTTTATGTTATTTGCTAAAATTTATGCCGAGTAATACGTGACCCGTTTGCCTTTCTGGGCATACTCTCCGGCGAACGTCTCAAGATTGCGCTTGTACCCGATCCGGTCGACAAAGCCGAGCCTGCGAAGATTCTCCCGCACCCGCATCACATCCTGCTCGTCCGCCCAATCCTTGGTGTACACATAAATGACCCTGCGGCTGTCCCGGGAGTCCGGGTTGGGTTTTGCTGTGCTTACCTTCGCCGATATACCCAGCTCATGTGCTACCGTTGCATCACGGACTTTTTTCCATGAGACATCCGCTGCCTCAGGATCCTGAAAGATCAGCCATTTGCCGGCGTGCTCGTCTTCGATTGCCTCAGGTGCGCTACCAGGTGCATCCTGCACAATCCAGTACATCTGCGTCGTTTTTGACGGAAGGACGCCTTCTCCTTCGCAGAGCATCCGGTAAATCGTATCAACCGGACCAAACCGTGCAAGGAGCGCCTCAGCCAGCTGCGGATATTCGTCGGTGAACTGTACAACCGTTTCGGTAAGGTCTCTTGTAAAGTCGATACCACTCTCTACAAGCGCATAGAGGTACTTTCCCTGTGTCTGGAGTCTCCGGGTGAGAAGGTGATCGAAGATACCGTATGCCACATCAGCCAGAGCTGCGGAATCGACTTCGTCCATGTTGTACCCATCGGGCGTTATGCCGAAAAATAGTTTCTGCTTGTGCGCGCAGGATTGTCCGGATAATTCCCATTTGATCCAGTACCCAACCGCGAGGTCTGATCAAATATCTTCCAGTGGTGCCATTTTCGATTCATTTATGAGTGGCGGCAGCGGAAATGTACTCATCTATGGAATGGAAAAGGGACTGGGGTTTAACGACTAGAGTGCTCCTGACAGGATTTTTACTGTTCATCCTCTACCTCGTGTTCATGACGATTCTTGTGGTATTCCTGCCCGGGGTCAGTATCTGGTTTATTATCGGTTTAGCGGTTGTAATGGCAAGTATCCAGTATTTTTTCTCGGACAAACTGGTACTGTGGAGCACACATGCGCGTATCATTGCCGAGGACGAATATCCGGAACTCCACCATACGGTCGAGAAATTGTGCCATGAGGCCGATCTGCCCATGCCAAAAATCGCTATCATGCAGAGTCCCGTACCAAACGCGTTTGCAACGGGGCGGAGCCCGAAACACGCAGTAGTCTGCTGTACCGATTCGATCATGCGCCTTCTCTCCAAAGATGAACTGGAGGCTGTGCTCGCCCACGAACTCTCACATGTGAAGAACCGGGACATTCTCACAATGACTATGGCAAGACTTCGTTGCGATGATCGCTTCGATGATTATGCAGAGTTTCTTCTTCTCGGCACTTTTCGGAGGTAATAACCGTGATAATGGCGCCGGGTGGATCCTTGTCTGGATCGCCTCGATTATTGTCTATGCTATCAGCACGCTTTTGATGCTTGCACTCTCCCGGTACCGGGAATTTGCTGCAGATCGGGGAAGCGCACTTATTACAAGAAACCCTCAGGCTCTTATTTCAGCCCTCAACAAAATCAGCGGCAGGATGGAAGTTATCCCACCTCAGTCAAAAGCAAAAGTGGAAGGTGCAAATGCGTTTTTTATCATCCCGGCCCTTTCGGGCAACACTCTTATGGAACTCTTCTCCACCCACCCGCCCTTAGAGAAACGTGTTGCTGCTCTGGAGAGGATCGCAGTCGAGCTTCGTATATACTAATCCCCGATTTTTTTCGTAACGGATGTCACTCGTTTTCCCCTCGTTCCCTTCTGCAACTTGTGCAGAACGGAGATTGGATTTTTAAGCGGGAGAAGCAAGCCTTAATACACCCCCCCACCAAAATTGTAGAGCGCAGTGCATCGATGGTCTAGAGGTATGACTTAGGCCTTCCAAGCCTATAGCCCGGGTTCGATTCCCGGTCGATGCATGAGGGCTCGTGGTCTAGTTGGCTATGACGTCGCCTTCACACGGCGAAGATCTCGTGTTCGAATCACGACGGGCCCATAGGTTTTTGCGATTCCTGCCTGGAAGATCGTTGGCAGACTTGGCGTATTCTTTTTAATAACCGGTCCCAAACATTCCGTCCATGAAACCGGTCTTTGTAAATGGCATCATAACGGATGGCGTTCACGATCCTCTCTCCTCCTGCATCCGCAACACGTTCTCACCGCAACGGACAACTGCTCTTGGTTACAGGAAGGAAAACTTGTTCTTCTCAAACCCGCCTTGAACTCACCCGATCCCTATCCTTCAACTACACACCCCCTCGCTCTCAGGGTCGTTGCTGAACAGCTCAAGGAACGGGGGTGAATGCCGTGAGATTAGACCAGTCCGGCATCGAACACGTCCTGAATCACTCCGGCGGCGTACTTCGGGGGAGTACCCGGGCCAGTTATGCCCATTATGCGGTCCAGAATCGGTTGAACCGGGCCTTCATTAATCAGGATAAAACGGCATGCTTCTCGGAAGAGTACAGGTATTCGTTAAATAATCGAAGGAATTTTCTAATGGAAAAGTAGCTGTTGCCGTTGGAGATCCATTCTTTTTTGATTTTAGTAATCTTCATTTACAAAGAGAATTTTGAGAATTCGAACTAAATTTTTGAGTTTTCCAGTGGAAACAAAGGGGTATAAATAGCAACCAATGATTTCTCAATAGTTTATACAACATTCTATAATCATTGGCCGGCTTCCAGATCTAAAAGAGGATCTCTTTCTGACGATGGGATAGTTCCGATAACCAAGAGAGACGTTACCGTCCGGGAAATACCATGTGGAGCCAGACAGTACCGGATTTTCCGGCATTGTGCCTGGCTGCAAATGAATAAAAGATGATTGATTATGCGTTTTTCATCTTGGCTTTTGCGACGAATCCGTCTTTGCCAATGTAGTACATGAAGCCTTTTTCTTTGGCAATCTTTTCAGTACCGACTTTCTTCTTTTTGCCGGTCTTGTTGTGCTTCATCGGGGCTGCCCAGACGTATCCGTCCTTGCCAATGAAGTACAGGAATCCCTTTTCACGCTGGATCTTTTCTTTTCCAATTTTCTGTCCCATTTAAACACCTCAAAACCACATTTGGGTTTTGATAATGAGAGTTGCCGCCTGATAATATAAAAGGTTTCCGTCGAAAGCACGTCGAAATATCAAATTCGGCCATATTATCACTGGTATTTTCGGCATTGTGGCGCACTAATAACCCCGATTAAAAGAGTCATTATTCTGCTCGGTTTGCCGAAATAACCCCGTATTAAAGTGTAATATGCATTATCACATCGATTATGCTGTCGCGCAAAAAAGACCCCAGAGCGCGGTACCCTGCACTCACCTGCGGCACCTGAAAATCAAAGACGTTCCTGAGGTATCAGACCACCGTATTACAGAAACAGGTAAGCTTGGTCAGCAGGGGAAGCCGGGTCTTGGAGGTCACATGAGTCTCACAATCGGCTGCACCATGAACGGAGCGGAGGTACTTACCACAGGTAGGACAATAGTGCCCGGCGGGGAGATCAACAGCGAAAACTGCTGGTACGGTGCAGTAGTGTTTGACGGGCATGCAAAGATTTCGAACTGTTCGCCTGGATCAAGGATATCATTCCCCTTCGCACTCTTCAACTGGATTTCATTATATTTGTGGACGATCGTCCAGCCCGGGCAGAGAAGAGGATGCATATCATTTCGTGGGATCGTTTCAACAATTCCGTTACTTATCCAGACGACACGAACCTTACTGAAATCCATGCCCCCCACACTCCCGATAAAGAGAGCAACGTTCAGTTCAGCCGATCCCATACGATGCGGGTCAGGATTCGGGTACCGGACATCAACACCCGAAAGTGTCCCATTCTCCGCGGAAAAAACAGTCACCGGTCCGACGCTGCGCAGCAGATTGCCGGTTTCACTCACATAGGTATGAAGCACTCCTCTTCCCAAGACGGTGCTCGGGGCGGAGAGAGACAACACGATATAACCGATTACGATGATCACAAGGAGGAGCACGATAATACCGAGCCCGGTCAATGCGTTTTCTGAGTTACTCATTTTCCCCACTGAATTAAATCCCCGGTATACGCCGCTTCCAAAGTTCTCATCGGCAATTAAAGAGTGAGTTGCCGGTGAGATCGTTTATACGTTACGAAAGCATTCCGCCGACGAAGAGGATTTTCTTGCCTCAACTTCAAGCCGCATCATCTTCACGTGAACAGCGCCATCCGGATCCGGCGGGTACAATGCAAGAACCTGATCAGCAAGTGACGTGACAAATTCCGGGCGAAGATCCTCAGGTACCTGCTCCAGGTACGGAAGCCAGGTAGTCCGGAGCCACCGGCAAAACCCTTCGCGGGCGGGGTATATCATATCTTTCGGGATCAACTCAACACAGATCGGCTCAAGACCTGCCATTTCAAGCCACAGCCGATACTCCGGAGGGGCAAAGAAACCGTAACGGAATGAAAATCCCTCAAAATACCGACCCCACGTGCTATCGGTAAGGAGCATATCAAGAGCCTCGAAAATCTGTGCTGCGTTGCCTTTTCCCCCCATCTGAACCACCATGCGTCCTCCGTGCCTGAGCGCCCGGGCGATCCCGGAAAGGACAGGGCCGTGATCGTATACCCAGTGGAGTGCGGCGTTTGAAAAGATGATGTCAAATTCCTCAAGAAACCCGAGGGTCTGGGCGTCCCCTTCCACAAACGACAGGTTGGGATACGCATCACTGGGGAATTGTCCAGACGCAAACCTGATCATATCAGGTGAATGATCGATGCCAAGAACAGAGCCGTCGGGAACACATTCTGCGATCGCGGCAGTCACCGTACCATCGCCGCAACCGATATCAAGGACCCTCTCGCTGCCGGACAGGTTAATTTTTTGGATCAGCTCTCGCGCCCACTGTTTCTGCGCCGGGGAACTCTGTGCATAATCAGCAGCATCCCACCGGAATCCTGGAACCGTTTCACGCTTTGGCATTGGTATCACCCTCCCTGATCTATTGGTTAAGGCACCGGTTTAATACAGATTCCCTTTATGAGAACGAATTCTTCACGGGAGGCATGCAAATTTATGGTTTTTCGCTTCCCACAATAACAGGAATCTTTGCATGTACTTCCATCTCATCCTTACTGATGACTGCAACCTTTGCTGCCGGTACTGCCGGGCAAAGGCATTTGAGGTGGAAGACGCGGCAGCTCCCGAAACAGGGAAGATAGAGATTGACGCAGATCTCTCACCTGACCTCAGTTACGATCCCGAGCTGCTCTACCGGTTCCTTGCACGGGACCCCGCACCTACTCTCACTTTTTATGGTGGCGAACCACTCCTTCGGGCAGCACTGGTCGAACGGATTGTCCGTGAAGCGCCGGTGCAACAGTTTATGATCCAGACAAACGGCATCCTTCTCGACCGGCTTGCCCCGGAGACCGTTAACCGGTTCTCGACGATCCTTGTCTCGCTTGACGGGCGCGAAACCCTCACCGATGAGAACCGGGGAGCTGGCGTTTTTTCCCGGGTGATGGAGAACGTAAAAAAAATCCGGTCAAACGACTATCGCGGCGAACTGATCGCGCGGATGACGGTAACCGAGCACACCGATATTTTCGACGCGGTCCGGTACCTTGCAGAAAATCCGGAATACTCCTTTACTTCAATTCACTGGCAGATGGATGCAAACTTCTCCCGGGATCTTTCCCGCCGCCAGTTTGCAGAGTGGGCAGACAAAAATTATAATCCGGGCATCCGTGCTCTTGTCAATGCCTGGGTCGATGACATGGAGCAGTGCAGCCGGGTCAGGCGCTGGTACCCTTTCATCGATCCAATGGAAGATCTTCTGCACGGGAGGGATAGCCTCCTTCGGTGTGGGGCAGGCCATGCAAATTATGCGATCATGACTGATGGCAACATCGCACCGTGTCCGATAATGATCGGGATGAGAACCTATTATGTCGGCCATATCAGGAATGCAGATCCGCAGCACCTGCCCCGGATTACGGTAAGTGGCGAATGTACAACCTGTTCCATCAGCACATTCTGCGGCGGGCGCTGCCTCTACTCTGCCATAATGCAGCCATGGAACCAGACTGGTCGTCGGCTGGTATGCGGAACCGTGAAAAACCTGCACGAAGCGCTCACCGATGCTCTCCCCCGCGTACGGGCCCTTATAGCATCAAATCGTATCCACCTTTCGGATTTTGCCCATGAGAAATTCAATGGTTGCGAGATTATTCCCTGAAATTACGTAGGATCGGCTGGAAATCGTGATCCGATGCAGATGTATTTATACTGAATAGTGTGATGAATATGTGCAGATATAAACTGCATGAGTAATACAATGGAAAGAAAAGGATTTGGTGGCCCGAGAAATTTCGGTCCCAGAGAAATGACAAAAACAGTCTGTTCTGACTGTGGAAAAGAGTGCGAAGTTCCTTTCAAGCCAACAGAGGGAAGGCCGGTTTACTGCAGGGACTGCCTGCCAAAGCACCGGAAACCCCGGTTCTAATTACATTAAATTTGTTCTTTTTTTAGTATTCTGGTTATACCGTGTGCTTCATTACTCGGTTATATTACCTGATCCTGCAATAGTGCAATCATGGCTGCATCGTGGCATGAAGCGCTGGCATGTGCCCGTGAAAAAAATCTCCCGCAGGTCTACCACGACTGTGACATTGACATATATGGCGCCTGTCGCACCGGAGAATCACAGGGAAGCTTCAGGAAAGGCATTTTTATCGAACATCGCTGCATCTGTATGCCTGCACACCTTTCCGCTGAAGAACTCACAGAAAAAGAAAAGAAATTCAGAGAGGAAAATCCGGATTGGTAGAGAGATAATTATACCATTCCCAAGATTCTCCAGACTCTACAACCGGATTCAATGTTTCCTGATCTCTTCCCTGAACCGGTGGATGATCTCGTACAGCATCATCCGTAATTCTGCACTCACGTCATCCCACGATTTCGGTGCTGAAGACTGGATAAAGGGAGTGGAGTCAGCAGCGTGGACCACTGTTTCAGATTCGTCACGGATTCTGGCTTTTGCCCAAAGTTCGCAGATTATTTCATAGTACCCCGCCAGAAGTACTATTATGAAGACAATCGGGACGATCACAAAGGAAAGCAGCCAGAAGAAATGGTAGATGTTGTTCCCGGTTGCCGTGTCTACCCATTCGAAAACCCGGAGCACGAACGCGATGATAAAGACGCTACCAATTGCCTTTATGATCGGGGCTGGCAGGTTCAGCGGGAAGGGAAACGCCCCGAAAATGTCGCCGACAAAAATAATGATACCGATGAGCATCAGCAGCCAGAAATTCAGGTTAAGAAAATCAACCCCCGCATGGTAAAGTGGATTTGTCACATAAAATGTCAGGATATTTGCCAGCACGACGATGATCAGGAAACAGATGATTCCAATCATCCGCGAAACAAAAACCCACCCGAGCGAGTGCTGCTTATTCGGCCACATGGATACTCACATCAAGTGTATTATTAGTATTTTGTCGGCGGAGTATATAGTCCTCATCCACTGCACGAAGGAATTGCACAATTCCTTTAATACTCGGATCCAATGATTCCTGTATGCGGATCAATTTCAAGCGGTATGCACTTTACCTGCTCCGGTGGCAGGCAAGTACGCCGATCCTTGCCGGTGTCGGCATCCTCCTTGCAGGGATGGGGTACCTCGTCGCTGCTATTATTGCAAACATTATTGGCGGCCTGATCTTCTTCTGGGTGGACCAGTTCATCTTCACATCCCAGTCGTTTGCGACGCAGTGGGAGGTAAAAGAGAATATTACTTGTGTGGACTGTGGTAGGGTTGCACGGGGGTACCGGCTGGTTCGATCCGGGGATTACGATAAAAGCAACGATGCAGCCCCTGAGTTCCGATGTGAGGAATGCTCGAAGAAGAAGGCAGAAGCACTCCGTAACCGTGGCATAAAAATAGAGTAACTCTTCCTTTTTTCTTCTCTTTACTCGATTGTCAGGGTTCCGGCAATATCCTTCTTTCATACGTCGAGACGCAAAGTGGGTAGCTGTTTTTGTGACTTTTGCCATAATATAACAACAATGTATAAATATGTACAATAACAACCAAAACTAAGCATCAAATCTGTAATTGAGAATCCTTATGAATCTTCAGAAATCGGATTTAGCGGTTACAGGGAAGAAAACACTACACGTTCCTCCCTTAGCCGTCTTCGCGAAATCCGGCTGCTGGTGATGTAACAGAGAAGAAACTGATACTATGCAAACTAAACTTAACCTCGGACTAGAGGAATACCTTACTGCAGTAACCGACCAGCCGAAGCCGCTGGTGATCCCTCTCTGCGCCGAACTCCCGTTTCCGCAGTGCTCGCCTCTTGAGGTATTTTTGAAAACCCGGACAGGCACCGGATTCCTTCTTGAATCCATGGAGGGAAGCGAAAAGATCGCCCGTTACTCTTACGTCGGGCTCGATCCTGCATGCGTAATTACCCTCGGCCAAGACATATCTGTCACAGGAAGCGATGCGTTTGTCGCTATTGCCCGCGAACCTGAAGGATCAAACCCGGTCGACCGGATCCGGTCTATCCTTTCACGGTTCCATTATGTCAATCTCAGGGCCCCGCGGTTCTTCGGAGGAATGGTCGGGTACTTCTCCTACGATATCGTTCATGCGCTCTTCGACCGGGTACCGGATCACCGGAATCATTCCCCGCAGGTGACTCCCGATGCCCGTTTCATGCTAACCAAAGACTGTATTGTCTTCGATCACCGGGATCGCAGGCTTTTTGTCTTCTCCAGCCCGTTTCTGACCTACGATACCGATCCGACGGCTGAATACCAGCGCTGTACCGCTCATATCGCTGAACTTGCCGGCCGGATTGCATCTATTGCTGGCGCATCGGCAGCGCCGGAAACACCGTCGCAAAAAACAAATAAAAATGCCAGAAAACCTCCCGGGGTTACGGACAACACCGGCCGCGAAGCGTTCATGCAAGCGGTCAATGGGATAAAAGACCATATCGTGGCCGGTGACATCTTCCAGGCTGTGCTTTCGCGAAGAATGGAGTGTGCGGTGGCTTCAGACCCGTTCCCGATTTATGCTGCCTTGCGGAAGATTAACCCGAGCCCATACATGTACTACCTTGATTTCGGGGACGAGCAGGTAATTGGAGCGAGCCCGGAGATGCTCGTGCGGGTGGAGAAACGACGAGTGACGACCGTCCCTATTGCCGGCACCCGGCCCCGAGGCCTCGACAGCAGCGAAGACAAACGGCTTGCACAGGAACTGCTGGTCGACAAAAAAGAGCGGGCCGAGCACACGATGCTTGTCGATCTCGCACGAAATGATATCGGCAGGGTCTGCAAGTTCGGGTCGGTCGATGTCACCGAATTCATGGGTATAGAAAAGTTCTCTCATGTCCAGCACATGGTCTCGACCGTGCACGGTATGCTCATGGATCACCTCGACTGCTACGATGCGCTCAAATCCTGCTTCCCGGCAGGAACGGTCTCGGGTGCACCGAAGATCCGGGCCCTGCAGATCATCAGCGAGACCGAACCGGACGCACGGGGGATCTACGCCGGTGCCGTTGGCTATATTGGCTTTGACCGGAACCTCGAGTTTGCCATCGCGATCCGTACTGTGAGTGTCAAAAACGCACGGGCGTACATCCAGGCTGGTGCCGGGATCGTCGCTGACTCGGTGCCGGAGAACGAGTGGACCGAGACCGAGAACAAGGCTGCCGCGATGATGAGGGCAATCGAACAGTCCGGGGTAGTACCATGAATATCCCAACCGTACTCATCGTTGACTGTTACGATAGTTTCACGTTCAACCTGTACCAGCAGGTGGGAAAGCTCGGCGCCCGGCCCGTAGTGTTTACCTGCGACACACCTCTTTCGAAGCTTGAAAAGACCTGCTGCGACCGGATCATTCTCTCGCCCGGGCCCGGCACACCGGAAGACTCCGGTGTCTGCCTTGAAGTCCTCAATACGATGAGTAAAACCGTCCCGACTCTCGGTGTTTGCCTCGGGCACCAAGCCATCTGCACCGCTTTTGGCGGCCGGGTCGTCCGGTCGGGGCACCTGATGCACGGGATGACCTCTGAGATAAAAAACGACAGCAAGGGGGTATATGCTGGCCTGCCGACACCGTTTACCGCCACCCGCTACCATTCCCTTGTCGCGCAAAAGGAGACGCTTCCTCCTGAACTGGAAGTCGTCGCAGAAAGCCTTGATGACGGTTTTGTCATGGGAGTGCGGCATACGAAATTTCCCATCGAAGGCGTGCAGTTCCACCCGGAGAGCATCCTGTCACACAATGGCGATGCGCTTATGAGAAATTTCCTCTTCGGACAACGGAAGGAGACTGCATGATCATGAAGGATGCCATCGCAGCGGTCGTGGAAGGGCGGGACCTTGTACCCGGCGAAGCGGCCAAAGTCATGAATGAGATCATGGAAGGGAAGGCAACGCCGGCCCAGATCGGAGGGTTCCTGACAGCACTCCGCGTGAAAGGCGAGACACCGGAAGAAATCGCAGCATTTGCCCGCGTCATGCGGAACCATGCGATCAGCATAAAGCCGCGGGTTCCCGGGACGCTGGTCGATACCTGTGGCACAGGAGGTGACGGGGCACAGACCTTCAATATCAGTACTGCCGCCGCTTTTGTTGCCGCAGGGGCCGGCGTTCCGGTCGTCAAACACGGCAACCGGGGCGTAAGCAGCCGGTGCGGATCGGCAGATGTACTCTCCGCTCTTGGCGTCACTATTGGAGTAAATCCGGGCCGGCAGGCGGACATAGTACAGGATATCGGGATCTGTTTTCTCTTTGCCCCCAACCACCACCCGGCCATGAAACACGTGATGAAAGCCCGGCAGGATATTGGCTGCCGGACTGTTTTTAACCTCCTTGGTCCACTTGCAAACCCTGCAGGAGCAAACGCGCAGGTGCTGGGCGTCTATACAAAAGACCTCACCGGGACGGTCGCTGAGGTTTTGCGTATTCTGGGGGTCTCCCGGGCGATGGTCGTGCACGGCAGTGGACTTGACGAAATCACGATCACAGGAGAGACGGATGTGACAGAGCTCGGTGACGGCCGGATCACAAAATACATCATTTCCCCGGAAATGTTTGGTTTTACCCGGGGCGCGCCGGCTGATCTTCTCGGCGATGGCCCGGAAGAGAATGCAGGCATCATCCGCACGATTCTTGCCGGGAAAAAAGGTCCTGCACGCGATATCGTGCTCATGAACGCCGGGGCTGCAATCTATATTGGTGGCCGGGCCGCAACTCTTGCGGAGGGTATCCGGCAAGCTGCGGCCTCAATTGACGCGGGACATGCACAGAAAAAACTGGATGAACTTATCCATGCGACGCGGAGCGCATCATGATCCTTGACGAAATTATCTGCCGCACCAAAAAGCGGGTGGAGAAACTACCTGATTCTTTCCCGGAGCCGGAAAGGTTCGGCCATGTAAGTCTTGAAGCAGCAATCCGTTTCGCGGAAAAGAAGAACCCGGTGATCGCCGAAATAAAGTGTACCTCACCATCAGGTGGGACGATTCGCCGGAACGTGGACATGGCGATGATGGCTGGCGTGCTTGCAGACGGCGGCTGTGTCGGGATCTCCGTCCTCACCGAGCCGTTCTTCTTTGGCGGTTCGGGGGCCGATATCGCCCTGGTCAAAAAGGCAGTCTGTGTACCGGTGCTCCGGAAGGATTTTGTCATCGACCTGCGGCAGATCTCTGAGACAAAAGCACTGGGGGCTGACGCGGTACTCCTCATTGCGGCCGTACTTTCCGACAGGCTCCCGGATTTTGTCGATGCCGTGTACGATGCAGGCCTCGAACCGCTCGTGGAAGTCCACACCGCGGAGGAGATCGGCTGCGCCCTTGCAACAGAAGCACAGCTGATCGGGATTAACAACCGGGATCTTTCTACCATGATTATCGACCGGTCGACAACACGGAACCTTTCATCAAAGATCCGGGAGAAAAACCGGCTCGTCGTATCGGAGAGCGGCATGAGATCGGCAGACGACGTCCGGGAAATAAGGCCGTACTGCGATGCGTTCCTGATTGGATCCTCGATCATGGCCCATGCTCACCCTAGAAAAAAACTGGAGGAATTCGTATGCGCGTAAAGATCTGCGGGATAACCCGCATCGAAGATGCCCAATTCGCGGAAAAGGCCGGCGCCGATGCAATCGGAGTCGTTATGTTCTCGCCGTCTTCGCCGCGCTCGGTACATGAGTCCAAGGCACGTGAAATATTCGGTTGCCTCGGACCCTTTGTAACCCGGATCATCGTTACGCACACGCAGTCAGAAACAGATCTGGAACGTATCCTCACCCTTCCGCCGGACGCGATCCAGATCTCGCACCTGTTTGCCTTCCCAGATAAGCCAGGAGTCCGGGTGCTCCGGGTGATTGGCCGTGGAGATGCAATCCCCAAGAGTTGCGATGCCGTTGTTATTGATGAGAGTATGGGTGCCGGCCGGCATTTTGACCGGACGTTTGCAAAGGACGTTGTAAAGGAATCTGCAGTGCCGGTCATCCTCGCCGGTGGGCTTACCCCGGAAAATGTTCGGGACGCGATCCGGGAGATCCGGCCCTACGCGGTCGACGTTGCAAGTGGTGTAGAAGAAAAACCGGGAATAAAAGAGCATAAAAAAATCGCGACATTCATAGCCGCCGCAAGGGAGGCCTAACATGGAGGGAAAAGGACGGTTCGGGAAGTACGGCGGGCAATACGTGCCGGAAACCCTCATGAACGCACTTATCGAACTTGAAGACGCTTATGCAGATGCAGCGCGGGACCCGGTATTCGAAGAAGAACTTACCGGTTTCCAGTCGGAATACGCAGGACGCCCGACGCCGCTCACCTTCTGCAGGAACATGTCCCGGGACCTCGGTTTAGCAGTCTACCTGAAACGCGAGGATCTTGTTCACGGCGGATCGCACAAACTCAATAACACGCTCGGCCAAGCGCTCCTTGCAAAACGCATGGGCAAAAAAAGGCTGATCGCTGAGACCGGCGCCGGCCAGCACGGAGTCGCAACGGCAATTGCCGGGGCTGCGCTCGGGTTTAACGTTGACGTGTTCATGGGAGAGATCGACATGAAGCGCCAGGCCCTGAACGTTTTTCGCATGGAACTGATGGGCGCAACGGTCCACCCGGTCTGCTCAGGAACAAAGACGCTCAAGGACGCCACCAACGAAGCGCTCCGCGACTGGGTGGCAAATGTGAACGATACGCATTACCTGATCGGATCTGTTGTCGGCCCGCACCCCTTCCCGACCATCGTGCGGGATTTCCAGTCGATCATCGGACGTGAGGCGCGGGAGCAGGTACTGCGAAAAGAGCGAAAGATGCCGGATGCCATCGTTGCCTGCGTTGGCGGAGGCTCAAATGCAATCGGGATCTTCCATTCATTCCTCGCTGATGATGTGGAGCTCATCGGGATCGAAGCGGCAGGCAAAGGACTCGATACGGCTGAGCATTCCGCAACCCTCTGCGCCGGGGACCCCGGCGTTCTGCACGGTGCGCTCTCGTACCTGTTGCAGAACCGGGACGGGCAGGTACTTCCCACACACAGTATCGCAGCTGGCCTCGATTACCCGGGCGTTGGTCCTGAGCACGCGATGCTGAAAGACTCACACCGGGTCTCCTACCATGCAGTCAGGGATCCGGACGTGCAGGATGCCTTCCGGTACCTATCCCGGACAGAAGGAATTATCCCGGCACTTGAGTCGTCCCACGCTGTCGCTTATGTTCTCAAAAACGCCGACCGGTTCGATCGGGGAGATGTTGTAATCATCAACCTATCGGGCAGAGGAGATAAGGACGTTGCAGGTTTCGCGCCGGAGGTGGCATAATGGGGCGTATCGATGAGGTGTTCCGGAAAAAAGGTTCGACCAAATTCATTGGTTTTGCCGTGGCCGGGGACCCGGACAAAGAGACCTCCATCCGGATCGCAAAGGCGCTGATCGATGGCGGGACAGACATTCTCGAACTCGGGGTGCCATTCTCTGACCCGGTTGCTGATGGCCCTACCATCCAGCGCGCTGATGACCGGGCACTTGCCGCCGGCACCACACCCGACACGATCTTTGCAATCGTCCGGGAGATCCGGGCGTATTCCGAAGTACCTATCGTCTTCCTTACGTACTATAATACGATCTACCGCCGGGGTATCGACCGGTTCTACCGCGAGGCACACGAGGCAGGTGTCGATGGCATCCTTGTAGCCGATATGCCGGTCGAAGAATCCAGCGAGGTCATCCAGATCGCCGCACAACACAGGATTGCTCCGATTTTTCTCGTTACGCAGACGACCTCCGATCAACGCCTGGACAGTATAGTGCAGCGGGCGCGAGGCTATCTTTACCTCGTATCGGTGCTTGGTGTCACAGGCGCAAGAAAGACCATATCTCCCGAGGCTCTGGCACTCCTTCACCGGGTAAAGAAACATACGGATATCCCACTCGCGCTTGGTTTTGGGATCTCGACACCGAAACAGGTCACGACTTGTAAGCTGGCCGGGGCCGACGGAGTAATTGTCGGGAGCGCAATCGTAGACATCGTCGAACAACATCTCAGTGATCGCGATGGCATGGAAACTGCTCTTAAGAGATATGTCTCCGGAATGAGAGACGCGGCAGAAAACTAAAGCCCCTGAATGATGATAAAATTCGGAAAACGGGGCAGATTCAGGAATTCAATACAATCTTTTTTAATACCTGCAGCTAAAACGGTTACCGATTTGGATCATGACATCGAGATCTTCTGTAGTTCTTGTGCTTGGACTCTGTGTAGCAGCCGGCATCATCATCGCCGGATGTACCCAGCCGTCCTCAACTGTACCGACAACAACCACCCTGGCTGCAGCCCCGACGACACCTCAGGCTGTACAGACCGGATCAAGCGGTATGGCTAACCCGGCTTCGGTCAACTGTGGCAATATCGGGGGAACAACACAGATCATAACGAACCCGGACGGCAGCCAGTACGGCATGTGTACGTTCTCGAATGGCACCACCTGCGAGGAATGGGCACTCTTCCGAGGAGAAGGGTGCCAGGCCGCAAACGTAACTTCATGACCGGAAAACAACTTCTTTTTTTTAGCAAATTACCAGGAAGATAACCACGTAACCCGCATGCCACCGAACCCATGCCGGATGCATAATAAGATATACCCGTGAGGCCGGCAAACACCATCATAATGCAAGTAGAGATCCCCAGGGTCGTAATCGCCGGCACGCACAGCGGTTGCGGCAAGACGACGATCGCAAGCGGGCTGATGGCTGCCCTCGTGGCCCGTGGCCTTGACGTCCAGCCGTTCAAAACCGGGCCGGACTTTATCGATCCCTCCCACCATACACTCATCTGCAGCAGGGCGTCAAGGAACCTCGACTTTTGTATGATGGGAGAGACCGGGATCCTGCGGACCTTTACCGATGCAACGGCAGGCGCGGATATTGCTGTGATCGAAGGGGCCATGGGGATGTTTGATGGCACCGGTGGAACAGATATTGCAAGTGCAGCTCACGTGGCCCGGATCCTGAAAGCCCCGGTCATCTTGGTTGTCGATGCACATGCGGTCTCGCGCAGTATCCACGCGGTAATCCGGGGTTTTAAGGACTTCGATCCCCGGGTTATGATTGCCGGCATCATCTACAACCGGATCGGGAGCGACCGGCACCGGGCGATGATTGCGCAGGAAGAAGTCCTGCCCGCACTGGGATGGGTGCCCCGGCACCAGGAGTGTGAAGTAAAGAGCAGGCACCTCGGCCTCCTGATGGCGCATGAGTCCCCGGCGATGAAGGCTTTTGGGCACCTGATACAGGAATCGTGCGATCTTGATCAGATACTCACCGTAGCTGAGGCTGCCCCGCCGCTTAAGGTTCCGCAGGGCATCGCACAGGGGTCTCCTTCACCTCATCCCCGTGCGGTCATCGGGGTCGCCTATGACGATGCATTCTGTTTCTATTACCAGGATAATCTGGACCGTCTCATTCGTGCCGGGGCAGAGATCCGGTATTTCTCACCTCTCGCAGATGTGCAGCCGGCATGTGATGCCGTCTATATCGGCGGTGGGTATCCCGAGCTCCATGCAGCAACGCTTGCACGCTCACGGTCTAGGCGTTATCTCCGCGACCGGATAATGGGAGGTATGCCGGTATACGGGGAATGCGGCGGCCTCATGTACCTCTGTAAATCCCTCGAAACGGATAAAAAACATACGATGCTGGACATATTGCCGGCCCGGGTCGTTATGACAAAAAAACTTCAAGCTCTCGGATACGTTCACGGGAGGTTCCAAAAGAGAGCCGGCCTCTGGACAGGAACCATGGCTGTCAGAGGTCACGAGTTCCATTACTCGCGGATCGAATGCGACCCTGGAGGACACTTTGCGATCCGGCTCGGGCAGGGAGCCGGCATCATGGACGGTAACGATGGGCTGACAGAACATTCGGCAATCGGCGCATATACCCATGCATATTTTTCCGATGCGTTCTGCCGGCGTTTTGTCGCTGCTGCGGCGGCATTTTCGCGACAATAAGGAGGGGGTATAACCATGGACAAAAACACTACCCTTCCGCCGCTGCAGTCTTGAGCGAATACTATACCGCTAAAGCAAAAATACGGTAGCTTACCGAAGACGGATCTGCAAGAACCGGAAGACCGGCAATCCATGAGGACTCCTGTGTACCCAGAATACCGGGTTTTTTAACGGGAAAAGAAGTATAGGATCAGCGTACGATTATTCGTAAGCTGACATATATGACCGGCAAGCCCCGCATCCTTTTCATCTGCACCGCAAACGCAGCTCGTTCCCAGATGGCAGAAGGTTACCTTAAAGCCAAATATAGCGACCGCTACGAGGCCTTCTCGGCTGGGTTTCGTCCTTCAGGACAGGTAAGCTCCCGTGCAATCCAAGTGATGCAGGAGATTGGAATCGATATTTCAGGTCACCGGCCAAAACCGCTCGAAACGTTTAACGGCGTCCCCTTGGATCTCGCCGTCACGCTTTGTGATAATGCCCGGGCGGTCTGCCCTGTTGTCCCCTCGGCGAAAAAAACCATTCATCACGGATTTCCCGATCCCCACCTCACCCCCGGAACCGATACGGAAATCCTCGACGGTTACCGGAGAGTGCGGGATGCGATCTGCTCGTGGATCGATGAAATCTTCGGAAAGGGACTGCCGAGATAAAGACCTGCCGACGCTCTGCCTCATCACGAAAGCATTCCTAGAAATCCTCACAAAAAGTTTCATCATGCATCGCTGCCACCATTGAATGAGTGATGTGAAGCCTTGATGACCGGACAGAGAAAAAAGCGGCTGAACATCTACGCAGAGTCCCTCGCGTTCCACGAGAAATACCGCGGGAAAATTGAGGTGCACTCAAAAGTCAGGCTGAAAAACCGGCGGGACCTCTCTCTTGCCTATACCCCCGGTGTCGGCGCGGTCTCAAAAGAGATCGCAAAAGACCCAAAACTCGCCTGGAAGTACACGCTTAAGGCCAACACCATCGCGATCGTATCGGATGGTTCCCGTGTGCTCTCACTCGGGAACATCGGGGGATATGCAGCCATTCCTGTGATGGAGGGAAAAGCCCTTATCTTCAAGAAACTTCGCCGGTATCGACGCATTCCCTGTCTGTTTTGAGAGTTACCACACCGAGTTTGCAGATGATGTCAGGAACATCGCGCCGGTCTTTGGCGGAATCGCGCTCGAGGACATCGCAGCACCCAAGTGCTTCGAGCTCGAAGAGGCTCTGCAGGGGATCGGGATACCGGTGATGCACGATGACCAGCATGGGACGGCGGTAGTAGTCCTCGCAGCGCTGCTCAATGCGTGCCGGGTAACAAACAAGCGGTTCGAAGACTTGAATGTCGTTATCTGCGGAGCCGGAGCGGCAGGCTTTGCCATTACCCGCATGCTCCGGCATATCGGCTACGACCCCGGTCTTTTTCCCAGTGTGAACGACATCATCGTCTGCGATACACAGGGTATCATCCACCGGGAGCGGGAGGGTTTGTACAAAAACAAGTACAAGTTCATCATCGCCGAAGAGACCAACCGGGTCGGCCGTACCGGCACCCTTTCCGACGCGATGGAGGGGGCAGATGCCTGTATCGGCGTCTCGGTACCAGGGATCGTAACGCCTGCCATGATCCGGACAATGGCGGACGATCCGATCATCTTTGCGCTGGCAAGCCCTCTTCCCGAGATCCTGCCAAAAGATGCCCTCCAGGCAGGGGCGGGTGTGGTTGGTACAGCCCGGAGCGACTACCCTAACCAGATCAACTATGCCTTAGCCTTCCCTGGCATCTTCCGGGGCGCCCTGGACGTGTGCGCGACCCGGATCTCAGATGAAATGAAAATCGCCGCAGCCCATGCCCTTGCCGGGTACGTAAAACGTCCCCGACGGGATCGTATCCTGCCCCGGGTACTGAACCGGGACGTAGTTAAAGCCGTGGCGGGAGCTGTGAAGGAAGCGGCGATCGCAAGTGGTTGTGCCCGGGAATTTTAAAACCCGGCCTAGCGCTTCAGGTCTTCCGGCCTGAGCACCTGGCACATCTGTTCCATAAGCGCGTGGTGCCGCTGGAGTCCGGCACAATACGTGGCGCTGCGATCGCTCTGTTCGATCGGCTCCCACGCGATCCCGCAATCCGTGTCCCAGAGCACCAGCCCTTCCGCCGGAGCTGGCGGGATTGGCCGGTTTGTCGTTTCGTTGAGCAGTAACTGGATCTCTTCTGTATCCAGCTCACCTATCCCAACTGAATAAAGCGCAGTTGCCATGCACCGTACCTGGTGCCAGAGAAAACTTTCCGCCGTGACTTCAAGATACACAAAACGCCCGTCATTCCCGGTCCGGACCCCAAGGATCTTCCGCCACGGGTTTTTACCGCCAACACGGGACAGGTTTGAGAAGTTGTGCTCGCCAAGGAACACCCTGGCTGCCGCTTCCATTGCCTGCAGGTCGCGTATCTCACTGGAATAATAATACCGGTACGTGCGTGACCGGGCATCGTACCGGGGATGGAAGGTATCGGGCACTTCCGCTGAGGCCGTGCACCAGATATCGGGCGGCAGCTGGTTGTTGAGTGCCTGCCTGGCGCGATCGGGACAGGTCGTGGTAAAAGCAACAACCTGACCACATGCATGCACTCCACGATCAGTCCTTCCCGCAGAACAAAAACCCGCAGACCTCCAGTCAGAAAAAAGGTCGAGACGCCGGCACGCGGCGATGAATTCGCCTTCGACCGTACAGCTGGACTCCTGCTGCTGCGAGCCATAGAACCGGGTACCCAGGTACGAGACCCGGCATGCAAGCCTTACCGGACGCGGAACCGCCGGGTTAGCCTCTTGATCTTTCTCCATGTGTTATTCAGCGATTGGCGGGTATACGTACGAAGGGGCGTCTTTCTCCCGCCACAGGAAACCTGCCCCTTCCGGATAGCAGCAAAGATGGCATGCATATCCGGCTCTGCCTCGACAAACGTCCTGCCGAAGCCCACGAACCGTGCATTGTGTGCATCACTTCCCCCGACACAGGGTTTGTTTAACCGTGCCGCGATCCGGCCTGCCTTCCGGTTTGCCGACCCCACGATATAACGGCTGTTGAACGCTTCGACTGCATCCACGATGTTCATCGCTGCCCGGACCCTCCGGGCAACACCGTGGCGCCATACGTGATACGGGTGGGGGAGGATCACCAGTGCCCCCATACGCCGGGCGATCCTTACGGTCTCCTGAACGTCAAGACCGGCAGGAATGACTTCGGTTACCCCGAGCACCAGCAGGTGTCCCTGTTTAGTCGAGACCTCGATCCCGGGGATGACAAGGAGCGAAGTGGGGTATGCGAGTGCCTTTTTTGCCCCGTCGATACAATCGTGGTCCGTGATGGCAATTACGTCGAGCCCGACCGCCTCCGCCTGGCGGAGAATCTCTTCGACACTGCTCTCGCCATCCTTGGAAAAATTTGTATGAACATGCAGGTCGCAGGTCAGCATCTGATCATAGTATTTTTATCTCACTGGTATTAAGAAAACGTATGCGTATTCTCCTACCTACCGGTGCCACCACTGCAGAGACCGTTCGCCGGGCAGCGGCCGGGTTCGACGCCGATGTAGTGGTGACCGGGAAGATAGCTTCGTTTCTTACGCCTCACGCCCTCAGGAACCTGATCCAAAACGGCACGTATGACGCCGTAATAGTCTCGGGGATGTGCACGGTCCCGTTTGAGCAGATCGAGCACGATACCGGGGTGCCCATATACCGAGGCCCCAGGCATGCTGCAGACCTCGAATGGGTTCTCCCGCTCATAAAAACCGGCCAGCTCTCGCGCACGATCCCTGCCGATGATTTCCTTGCCGCAAAAAACGCACAGGACGCGATGGATCGGGTGGCAGCAGCTGAAAACAGGGCAGAGCCGGAGTTTATGATCCGGGGTTTGAAGATCGGCGGGAATTCACGGATGAAAGTGCTCGCCGAGATCATGGATGCTCACCGGGTAGAGGATATCCGGGCGCGTGCAGAACACTATTTCCGGGCTGGAGCAGATATCGTCGATCTTGGCTTTGGTTTCGACGCGACACCAGAAGAGGTAAAACGGATCTTCGACGAACTTGCAGATCTCGACCGCCCGCTCGCTGTGGACACGCAGGACCCCGCGCTGATCCGAGCGGCGCTCTTCCGGGCCGACCTTGTACTCTCACTGCAGGAAAAAAACATCCCCCATATCGGTAACGAGATAAGCCGGGCCGGGGCCGCAGCGGTCGTTGTACCCGGACAGAAGACCCTCAAAACCAATATTGCCCGGGCCCGGCGCGCGGGATTATCTGTATTATCGCAGATCCTCTTCTCCAGCCGGTCGGTTCAGGACTTGTTGCATCTCTCGCGCAGTTCAGGGATTATGGTTGCCCGCAGTTCTTTGGTGCGGGAAACGTGGCAGAGCTTCTTGACGCAGACTCTATCGGCTTAAATGCGCTCCTTGCCGGTATGGCACAGGAAGTTGGTGCCTCAATCATTTTCACCAGCGAACACTCGGACAAGACCCATGGCTCGATAAAGGAGATGCGAAGGGCAACGGAGATGATGATACTTGCCCGGGACCGGCCATACGCAAAGGACCTCGGGATCGATCTGCTGGTGCTCAAGGAGAAGCGCCGGAGGCACGAGCCGCCACTGGAATACGAGACCGCAACCACCGCAAAAACAATGCCCGATGAGATCGCCTACGACCCGAAGGGCAACTTCCGGATCGGCATTGAAGGTGATCAGATTGTTGCAGAGATCCAAGGGAAAGCCGTGAAGGGAACCCGGTGGCAGGATATTCTCTTTACCCTGATTTCGGAAGATCACATCTCGCTTCTCGACCATGCCGGATATCTCGGCAGGGAACTCTACAAGGCAGAACTTGCGATCCGGTACGGTAGGAGTTTCGAACAGGACGGCGAGTTTTAACCGGTCTGTTCTCTTTCTTAACTCTTTTATCCGAAAAACCCTATTAATATATATGACTACACAGATACGAGCATCCCATATCCTCGTGACGAAAGAGGACGATGCAAACAGGCTCTTAAAACGGATCAACGAAGGTGAGGATTTTGCCGCAGTTGCGAAGCGATTCTCTTCCTGCCCCTCAAAAAAGAACGGGGGCGACCTAGGCTGGTTTGGCAAGGGACAAATGGTCCCGGAGTTCGAGCAGGCAGCATTTCCCGCAGAACAGGGCGCTGTTATCGGACCGGTCAAGACCCAGTTCGGTTACCACATTATCAAAGTGACCGGCAAGAAGTAAGCTGCCGATCCATCCTTTCCCTGAAAAGGAAAGCCCACATTTTTTGAGAGATTTTCCCGGACTTCAGGGTTCTTACCTGTTTGGGAGAGAAATGCTTGGCGGATATAGTTAACTTTCCAGTACAATCATTGTCATATTTTTTGCAAGTATTTGACCCCGGGCGTAATTCCAATTTATACCCTTCCCACAAAATAAGGCGTGCAGGGAGACCGCAGGGAAAAAGCGGTTCGCCTTAGGGAGACATACACGATGAACCTAATACAGAGGATTGGACTTCTTTCGGTCCTGTTGTGTGCGGCCATGCTTATGGTATCCGGGGCTGCAGCAGCAGGGCCCGGAGGGGGACCCGGCCAAGGAAACTCTCTTGGTCAGGGAGGATTCACGCAGAGAATGGCACAGGGCGGTCCCGCGAATCAGGACGCAGGTAGCGGCCAAGGGAATCTGATGCCAGCCAACGGGCAGAATGCGAACCAAGGAACGAACGATAATGGCCAGAGTGGGCATCAGGGCCCGCCCGGAGGCACCTTCGGAAACATGACAGGCCAGATGGCGATGAACATGACGCCTATAGGTAACATGACCTGGTATGGGCCGGATAATTCAACTGCAGACGCGATGGCGTTTGACCACCCGCCGTTTGACGGCAATACCACCGATGAGAACAACTGGACAGCACAAGGTGCAGCCACCATGGGCTGGCCCGGCGGAGGAAACGTTACCGGCCCCGGGGGGAACCTTACCGCACCCGAACCGGTAAACGGAAATATGACCCATTCCTGGCACCATCTCGATAACAGCACCGCAAACGAAAGCCAGAACCAGAACGGGAACAACGATAGGGCAGGTCTACAGCAGGAAAGCAGCGCGAACCAGGCACAGGACCAGAAGGACAGCGATCTTATCGCGGCCTTCTTGAAATGGTTCAGGAGCCAGACAGGATCGTCTTCCTGAATATTTTTTTGACCACGATCTGTTCAAACCCTGCAGCCAGAGCGTTCCCGGGTTGTCAATAAGCCCAAAGGGGCGAATCAGGACTGGTCCAACCCTTCCGAGTATGTTGCGATTCATTTTTTGCATACCAGAACGAATGGATCGGTACAAGCGCCGGAACGCTTTTTTCGTGTGCGACCATGACCATCCGCGGAATCAAAAAAGATCTTCTCTCACTGCTGCTCGAACTGGGCAGGAATAACCACCCCAAGGAGTTCGCCGCACTCCTGAAAGAGGAGGATGGTGTAATCAGCGAACTCAACCTTCTTCCAGGCACCATTACCGGAAGTGCATCTGCCTCCATCTTCTTTGACATGATGCCGCTTGGCACCCACCTTGCGGGGAGCGCCCACTCCCACCCAAACGGCGTCCTCAGGCCATCCAATGCGGACATGAACTTCTTTCCCAGGGCAGGAAGGTACAACCTCATCATCGGTGCCCCGTACCGTGAGGACGATTGGCAATGTTTTGATGCGGAGGGGGAGCCCTGCCATCTTGAGGTAATCCCATGACTGTTCGGCGCGTCGTTGCCACCGGGACGTTTGACATCCTCCACCCGGGGCACCTCTACTACCTTTCCGAATCTAAGAAACTGGGCGATGAGCTCTTCGTGATCGTAGCCAGGGATGCAAACGTGAAGCATAAGCCTCACCCGGTCCTCCCGGAAGAACAGCGCCTCGTGATGATCGCCGCGCTCAAGCCCGTCGATCACGCAATTCTTGGGGACCGGACCGACATGTTCCACCCCATAGAGGAGATCCGCCCTGATATCATCACCATCGGGTTCAACCAGTATTTCGATGAGGAAAAACTGCGAAGCGAGCTTGCAGAGCGGCGGCTTCAGGCCAAGGTCGTCAGGATTGGGAAATATGCAGACGGGGACCTTGCAAGCTCGCGCCTGATCGTTGAGCGGATCATCGAAGCGCGGGGAAATAAAAATCAGCCGGCAGGATAAAAAGGGCAGTCCCGGGTCAGGCATTCCTTATTCATGCCGTAAAAGTGGCAGGTGACGGCCCCGGAGATCGGGATTGTCACCCCCAGATGATCCCGTACGAAGGCGACAGCCCCCTGTATCGCAAGAAACGTGTTTCTCTTGCAGCAGCGCGGCCCGCCATGCATGGCGATCGTTTCAAGGCTTTTTGCCACCACAAGGTTTGCCTGCTGCCACTCCCGGTGCGAAAGCGGCGTCGCGCCGGTCACCAGTGAGATGAAGATCCCGGTGCCTACCGCCGCCCCGCAGTCTCCCATAAAACCGCAGGCACCGCCCCGGATCATCCCGGAACGTTCCCGCGCTGTTGCGATCAGCCTGGCCTTGCGATCCGGTTGCCCGGTAACGTTACAGTACGCTGCAAGGAGCACGGCAGGCACAAGGAAGTGATGCTCGGGGCCGTGCATGTTCACCACCGGATTCTGCATCAGGGTGATTGCCATCCGGACGGGGTCGGTCTCTTTTGTCTGGACGCAGTACCTGCTCAATTGCATCGTCGGCGCCAAGACTGTGGCAGCGGTCGCAGACAAAGTGTCCATCGACGCACAGGGCATTGGTTGCTTGAACCCTGTGGCAGTACGCACATTCGTGGCGCTCGGGAGACTCAAGATACCTGAGCGGCTTTCCACAGACCATGCACCCTGTCCGGTACTCTGTCATAGATTACCCGTGTTGTCAAAAGAAAGGGCACCACACAGGAAAATTTTATCGATCCGAAGGTACCCTGCGCAATGAGAGGACAGGGAGAGCTAATGTCCCACAGGGACGCTGGCCGGCGCCTAGTGACCCGTATGCACCCGGTGTGGAGGGGGGCCGTGACGACGGCCCCGGGATGCAAACCCCCGCGTGAGGGAGCCCGAGTACTTCGCTGCAAAAGAACCCACCAGGGAGGTTACAATCACCAGGACAGCAATCGTGACAGCAACCGGGGGAGACCCGTACAGCGCGGCGAGCGCGATAGAGAACTCACCCCTGCCTATGGTGTTTGCCCAGATTTCAAGGCCGGATCGTGCCGATCCATACAGTGCAAGCCCGGTCAGCACACCGGAGATGAGCTTGCTTGCGATCGCAAGGAGACAGATTATCGCGATCACACCAAAGCTGACGCTCCCGGAAAGGTTGATCGTGATCCCGAAAAAGACAAAGAAGATCACCAGGAATACGTCCTTGAATGGGCGGGCGTGCTGCTCGAACTCATCCGGGTCGGTAGTCGCAAATGCCGCCCCAAGCGCGATCACCATCAGGGTGTCAGGAACGCCGACAGTCACGGCAAATCCCGCGGTCGCAACCACCGCAACGAAGGTGAAAAGAACCGGGAGCTCGTCATCCCGATCGAGGATAGAAACTAAAAATTCCTTCCCGTAATGGGCAAGCGCATAAACGAGGGCCAGTCCGATGAGGATCTCCACCGCAAAGAGAAGAAGGTTCTCGTTACCGGCCGAAAGGAATGCGAGGACGACGATGAGCACAAGATCCTCAAAGACCATCAGCCAGATGATGGTCTCCGACTCCCTCATCATCAGCTTCCGGTTCTCGATTAAAGAAGTAACTGTCATTGCGGTGCTGGAGCTGATAGAACGCTGCAGCGACAATGAGCGATTCAACCAGGGAAAAGCCAAGGAGATACGCAGCCACAAAGCCGATGAGCATGTTGACGTTGAGATCGATGATCCCACTTGTGAGCACCTCCCTCTGGTTCTCAGAAATTTTATCGACCTTAAGACCAAGGCCGACAAAAAAGAGCAGGAAGATCAGCCCCATATTGGAGAAGAAACTGCTGATCTGGTCGGACGCGACGATCCCAAGCCCGGCCTGGCCGAGGACGACCCCGGCGATAATATAGAACGGGATCGCCGGAATGGTCAGGTATTTGCTGACCAGCGCGAGCACGAGGCAGACTAAAAGGGCGATGATGATGCCTTCCATCAATCCACCATGATTTCGTGTTCGAAGAGTTTGAGCTGGTCTGATTCACCAATCACCAGTACCGCGTCGCCTGTCTCGAAGACAAACGATGGCGGGGGATTGATGATATTCCTGTCATTCCTGGAGACAGCGATAATGGTAGTCCCGGTCTTTGCCCGGATCTGAAGATCTTCAATCGTTTTTCCAGCAATAACCCGGGGGATGATATACGAGTGAATGGTGACCCGGAGATCGGCAAGCGCCGAGAACGCGATCTCCACGCTTTCCTGATCTGCCTCAATAATTGCCCCGGTCAGGATGTTTCCCAGCCTCCGCGCTTCCACCGGCGTCATCTCGGCCGCACTCGGCGTGTGGCAGCCTTTCTGGAGGGTATACATCTGGATGGATCCGGTCTTGGTGAAAAAAATCGCAACCGTATCGCCTTTGTCAGTCTCAAATTCGTATTTTGTACCGACTCCGGGAAGATTGAGGGATCGAAGAGCCATAGCAGACATTAGAGAAATGTTCCTAAAATATATTGCTTTTTCGAAGAAAGGAGGTCAAAAACAAAAGAGTCGGGGCACAAGCAGGATGAGAGGGGTCCGCTTATGCGTCCTAACCGGGATTTCATTCAAGGGTTTTTCTTTTGAGAGGCCGGGAGGAGCCACATACCGGTCGGGTCACCGGGAACGTGCTTTTAGGGGTTTGATCCTCCCTGTACCATAGTTGCATAATGCACTGTTTAAAGGCCTGACCGGGCGGTGCGAAAGTGATCGCCATCCCGAATCCACAGACCGGCATCGAGTAAAACAGACTTCCTTTTTTTGCACCCAGAATGATAAATAATGATAGATTCGCTTTTTCGCGTTTATCACGCTAGGCAAGAGGAGTTGGTGATCATCGCTGAAATCCCAAAAGAAGAATACTTAAAAAAATGCACATCTGCCTGCGCCGGGTGTAGTTCGTCGCTGATCCTGCGCTACGTGTTAAAAGCTGCCGGTCAGGATACCGTTCTTGTTGTTCCCGCGTGCTGCACGAGCGTCATCCAGGGGATCTACCCCAATACCGCGATGAACGTGCCTGTCCATAACGTCGCATTTGCCGCAGCTGCTGCCTGTGCATCAGGCATGTCCGAAGCATTCCAGGCTCTTGGCAAAAGGACCCACGTGATCGTGTACGCCGGTGATGGCGGGACCCTCGACATCGGCATCCAGTCTATGTCGGGTGCCTTTGAACGGGGCACCGATTTCCTCTATATCTGCTACGACAACGAGGCGTACGGGAATACCGGTATGCAACGCTCGGGAGCGACCCCTCTTGGTGCAAAGACCACCACCACGCCAACGGGAAAGACGGTGGGGAAGAAAGACATCGACGCAATTGCCGCCGCCCATCACCTCGAATACATGGCCACTTCCTGCAGTGCGTACCCCCAGGACATCTACAAAAAAGTGGCCAAAGCCCTGACGTTCCGGGGCCCGACCTTCCTCCATATCCTTGCGCCCTGTCCGCCCGGGTGGCGCTATCCGACCGAGAGGACAATCGAGATAGGAAAACTCGCGGTCAAATCCGGCATGTGGGTGCTCTACGAGCGCGAGAACGGGAAACTTTCCATTACTGCACCCTCGAAAGCAGCGATGAAAAAACCGATCCCCCTCGAGGAATACCTCGCCCCGCAGGGCCGGTTCTCTGGCATTGACAAAAAAACAATTGAGATCCTCCGGCAGCAGCTCGCAGCAAACCTCAAAAAACTGGCCGCAGAGGAGGCAGAGCCATGAGAAAGATCGCGACCGGAAATAAGGCTATTGCCGAGGCGGCCAAACAGGCGCTACCCGTCGTGGTGGCGGCCTATCCCATCACGCCCCAGACCGAGATCGTGGAGACCATCGCAGACTACGTAACGAGCGGCCAGATGAAGAGCCGCTACATCCCGGTCGAGAGCGAGCATTCCGCAATGGCTGCCTGTATCGGTGCCAGCATTACGGGCGTGCGGACGTTTACCGCGACAAGCGCCCACGGCCTGCTCTACATGCACGAGATGACCAACTGGGCCGCAGGAGCGCGCCTCCCGATCGTAATGGCAAACGTGAACCGCTCGCTTGGCCCCGGATGGAACATCTGGGCAGAACATACTGACGCAATGCAGGAACGCGATACCGGCTGGCTCCAGGTATATGTCTCGACCGTGCAGGAAGCGTATGATACTACCTTGATGGCGTTCCGGATCGCCGAGCACAACGATGTTTTGCTGCCGGTGATGGTCAACCTCGACGGGTTCTCTCTCTCCCATATCATGCAGCCGCTGGACACCGTGGAGCCCGGGGACTTCATCCCGCCGCTTCACCTGCCCCATGCCATCGATACGAAGAACCCGGCCGGGTATGGCGGGCTTACCGGGCCAGAACAGCACTTCCGGTTCAGGTGGGAGATCGAACGCTCGATGCGCGATTCGGTCAAGGTGATCGCAGCAACCGAAAAGGACTTTGCAGGCCGGTTCGGCCGCAGCTACGGCCCGACCGAAGATTACCGGTGCGAGGACGCTGACGTTATCCTTATTGCCATGGGCACGCTCGGGAAAGAGGCTGAGGTTACCATAGACATCCTGCGAAAAGAGGGCGTAAAGGCCGGCTCAATGCGCCTGCGCTGGTTCCGCCCGTTCCCACAGCTCGACCTTGCCGGGAAAGAAGTCGTAGTCATCGACCGGGACTACTCGTTTGGCTATGGCGGTGTTGTTGCCCACGAGATCATGGCAAAGAACCAGTGCGAGGTTTACAGCGTAATCGCCGGTCTCGGCGGGCAGGAAGTGACCTACGACGACATGGCAGATTTTGTCCGGGAGCGCCGTATGGGAGAAGAGTTCTGGTTCGGAGTGAACGACCATGTTTGAGGTCAGGATCCATTCCCGGGGCGGACAAGGTGGCGTGACTGCTGCCCGGCTCCTCGCAACGGCTGCACTCCACGACGGCAAGTATGCAACTGCCTGCCCCTTCTATGGTGCAGAGCGCCGGGGGGCTCCGGTCGTCTCATTTGTCCGGATCGATGACCGTCCCATCAAAGTTTACAGCCAGATCCGGGATCCGGACCTTGTGGTGGTGCTCGATGCAAGCGTGATGGAGACGGTTGATGTCCTGCACGGCTTAAAAAAAGGCGGCCGGGTACTCATCAACAGCGCCCACAACCCGGAGTTTGCTGGATGTACCACGTTCAACGTCGACCTGACGGGAATCGCCCTTAGGGAAAAACTCGTGGTCGCGGGAAGCCCCATCCTCAATACACCGGTGCTTGGGGCACTAGCAAAGATGGGTATCATCTCGCCGGAATCGGCAAAGACAGCAATACGGGGGATGTTTACCGATGAACGCAATGTCAAGGCTGCGGATGCAGCGTATAAGGAGATGAGCGCATGAGCAGCAGCGCAAAACGCGAGAGACTGGCGGTGAGCCGGCCAACCGAGGGAGCCGCCGGGCAGACCGGGTCGTGGCGGGTGTTCAGGCCCGTCGTTGACAAGGAGAAATGCAACGCGTGCGGACTCTGTTCGATGTACTGCCCCGACAACGCGATCGATGAGGAACTTACTGTTGATCTCAGGTTCTGCAAGGGCTGTGGCATCTGTGCCAACGAGTGCCCCAAAAAAGCCATCACCATGGTGCGGGAAGAAAAATAACTCCCCGTATATTTTTAGATTTCGCTTTCCTCTTCTTATCGTTCTTTTTTCTTCTACTGGAAGACGTAACTGTTGCCCGCATTCAGGCGGTGAGAGAAACGATCTTCCGGATGCCAGGTACAATTCGCAACCTTTTTTATATATTGCCTTAATATACGGTTGCAAGGGGGATTATATCTTTGAACGGCAGGAACTTTGGAGATACCCGGGATCTCTTCAAATTCGATCTGGTTCGGCATATCATGAAATCCCTGCCCGAAGTTGCAGGTTTTACCTTTGTCCCGATGCTGACCGGAACTGAGGCAAAAGCACACCGGAAACGTGCGGCACAAAAAGATCTTGAAGATGCGTATCGATCCGGAAAAGCCGGCAGCCAGAACCGGGAACTCCGGGAACACCTCGCAAGGCTCCAGGAGATCGATAACGATCTTGAGTATATCAACGGTGTCTCGACCTATTTCGAGAATGAAACGATCCTGATTGACATCCCCGGTAAGCAGAGGTTCACGAACCATGACCGGGACACCTATTTCCGGTCCGTGTTCCATAAATTCCCCGCGAATTCCCTGATCTTCATCGATCCGGATACCGGCCTCAGAACCGACAGCCCGGACAGCAAACACCTGCTCTATTCGGAGATAAAAATGGTCTGCAACCGGATGGACCCCGGTTCGCTCCTGATGATCTACCAGCATTTCCCCCGGGGAAAACGTGAGGACTTTATCAGGAATATATCCGGTGAGCTGGAAAAATGGACTAGCATGACTCCTGCCGTTATCACC
The DNA here is from genome assembly GCA_963737635.1 of uncultured Methanoregulaceae archaeon. GTDB lineage: Archaea > Halobacteriota > Methanomicrobia > Methanomicrobiales > Methanospirillaceae > Methanoregula. The sequence goes on along the minus strand of CAVTTL010000001.1, from coordinate 1,068,896 downwards.
GACACCGAAGTGGTCTTTTTCATCCTTACCAAAAACCAGAAACTTTCAGCCAAGCTTAACGATATCATTGAATGTTACGCAGACACGTACCCGGCCCTTGAGTGCGTGAACTGTGCGTAAGAATCTTCTTTTCTTACCGCTCCGTTACGGACAGGTAGCATGACCGGAGACGACATCAGCCGGTTTGTCATCCGGTGCGTCCCCGGCCATGTATTCGAGATTAAACCGATACAGGTGGGTGAACCGGCAGTTCCGGCACCGTACCGTTATAGTGCGGCAGCTGACCGTCAGATCGTGAAGTCCGTCGACACCGCAGTTCCGGCACACGGCCTGCGGCGCAAGAGACCAGACCGGCCAGTGCCCGGGTTTTGCAAAAACACCCTCTTTGTCCACGTCTTCATTGAGGGGTATAAAGACCCGGGTGGCACCGCAGTTTCCACAGGTAACATCAGTCCGGTTGGGCATAACATGAATATGCTGGTCTGCCATTTGCCGGCAGTGGTAACAATCGGTGCGGTAATCCGTGCTGATGAATTTGTCGTCCATGCTGGAGTGTTGTGCATCCGGGGCATCATTAACCTGTCGCAGCTGGATCGTGGAGGGGCTGGAAGATCGCGAGTTTACGCTGGCGGTATAATGTATGGATAAAAATTCAGGTTCGGTTTGGGTTTTGCGAGAGGATTCTGCCTCAAAAAGCAAATTTATTAAAATATAAAGGGTTCATGAGTACACCATATGAAACTGCTCATGGGATTTATTATCCTTCTTGTTGCACTGGTGGCTGTCACCGGGTGCACTCAGCCCGCATCGTCTTCAGTACAGACTACAACGCAAACACCTGCCCCAACTACCGTAGTTACCACGGTCGCCACTTCTGTTCCAACTACGGTGGCAACCACGGTACCGGTCACCAACGTGACGATGGTTGCTAATGTAACGACGGCACCGGCAGCAAATGTCACTGCCGTAGTAACTACTGTGGCAACCGCGGCTACACCCACTTCGGCATCCGAAGTAACCACCGTCCACATCACCAGCACCGGTTTCACTCCCCTGGTAGACAGTGTCCTTCCCGGCACCGGCATCACCTTTGTGAACAATGACAACGTCTCTCACTCGATCATGACGATCGGGAATTACAGTGGCGTGTTCAATTCCGGTGCAATTGTCCCGACCGGGGGGTTCACCTATACATTCACCGTACAACAGACAGGTACAATTGTTTACCAATTGGATAAATCAAACATCACGGGAACCATCATCGTCCAGGCAAACCCCAACTCAGCCTCATATTAATTCCCTCAAATTCTCTTCTTTTTGGATTTTATCCGCTGTGGCAGTACTTTTAGCGAGCCATAAAACCCCGAAGATCGTTTTTATCCGGGCTTTGTTGTAACTCCGGATGTTACTTTTCTGCTGTTATTGCTTCAAAAGGAACAACAAGGCACTATTACGTGACAGCCTCGTGAAATGCACGATTCCCGCATGGGAAACAATGAAGAACGCCACACTAAAAAAGGGGAGATTTTAAAAGGGGTTAGTAGTCGCCCATGCCACCCATTCCGCCCATGCCACCCATTCCAGGCGGCATGCCACCGGCACCGGGTGCCGGAGAGGGGGACTTGGAAGAGGCGATCACGTCGTCAATGCGGAGGATCATGATCGCGGCTTCTGCAGCTGAGGAGATTGCCTGGGTCTTGACACGGAGGGGCTCAACAACACCGGCTGCCTTCATATCGACTGCTTTTCCTTCGAAGACATTGAGACCGTAGTTCTTCTTGCCCTTCTCATGGGTTGAGCGGATCTCTACCAGCATGTCAATGGGATCGAGACCTGCGTTCTCTGCAAGGGTTCGCGGGATGATCTCGAGCGCGACTGCAAATGCCTCGATGGCGAGCTGTTCCTTGCCACCGACCGTTGCCGCGTACTCGCGGAGCCGGAGCGAGAGCTCGGTCTCGGGTGCACCGCCGCCGGCGACGACCTTCTTGTCCTCAACAACGACGCCGACAACGCGGAGTGCGTCGTGGATGGCGCGCTCGAGCTCGTCGACAACATGCTCAGTGCCGCCCTTGACAATGATGGAGACCGATTTCGGGTTCTTGCACTGCTCGACAAAGGTCATCTCCTCTCCGGAGACCTTGCGCTCTTCGATAACACCGGCATGACCGAGTTCTTCCTTGCCGATCGCATCAATGCTTGAAACGAGGCTGCCACCGGTTGCCCGGGCAAGCTTCTCCATGTCGCTCTTCTTGACACGGCGGACGGCGAAGATACCGGCCTTTGCAAGGTAGTGCTGTGCGATGTCGTCGATACCCTTCTGGCAGAAGAGGACGTTTGCACCGCTTTTGACAATCTTTTCGACAATATTCTTGACCATGCGCTCCTCTTCGTCGAGGAATGCCTGTAACTGCTCGGGGTGGGTTATATTGATCTCAGCGTCGACTTCGGTCTTCTTGAACTCGACCGCTGCGTTGAGAAGAAGGATCTTTGCGTTGGTGACCTTCTTTGGCATTGACGGGTGCACGCGCTCCTTGTCGATGAGAACTCCTTCAACAATCTCGGAGTCCTCGATGCTGCCGCCGGTCTTCTTCTCGACCTTGATGTTGTCGATATCGACAGTCCCGTCAGCATCAGTCACCATGGTGACGGCCCTGACCACGAGGTCACAGAGCTTGTCCTTGCTTGCCTCAGCGCCCTTGCCGGTCATTGCGGTGCCGGCGATGTTCTTTAAGAGTGCCTTGTCGGTGGACTTGACATCGAACGCGATGTCTTTGAGCAGCGCCTGCGCCTTCTCAGCCGCCATACGGTAGCCGTGGGCGATAACCGTCGGGTGTACGTCCTGTTCAAGGAGTGCCTCGGCCTTCTTTAAGAGTTCCCCACCGATAACGACTGCAGTGGTAGTTCCGTCGCCGACCTCGTCATCCTGGGTCTTTGCGACCTCGACCATCATCTTTGCGGCCGGGTGCTCGATGTCCATTTCCTTGAGGATGGTGACACCATCATTCGTAATCACGACATCGCCGATGGTATCGACAAGCATCTTGTCCATACCCTTGGGGCCGAGCGTGGTCCTTACTGCACTGGCAACAGCCATTGCAGCGGTGATGTTCATACCCTGGGCGTCACGGCCTCGGGTACGGTTGGTACCTTCCTTAAGAATAAGAATTGGTTGTCCTCCAAGTTGTTGCGACATAAAATTCACCACTTTTAGCACTAAAATTGGTTTGTGGTTCTATATAATGGTTCTCTAGAGGGGTGCTGGTGCGTTGTCGGTTGTTTGGTGCATTTCACCTGTACTGGTGCATCGCGGTTGGTTTCGCGCGATCAAGGCAACAATGCACTTTTTTGATGGTGCTATGAATGACCGATTGTGTTTTAATACAATATGAAACCGATTTCAATACATTTTCTTTTTATATTCCCAACAGCTACTCAGATTTGCGATATAATTTAAAAATATGGACAACCTCAAAAATGGTTTGGAAATACATCAAAATAATCGAAGAATGGCTCACGGATTATTCTGAAATACCCGTCCTAATAGTTTCGTCGATTACCGGAATCTATTTCTCGGTATTCTCCTCGATATTTTATGACTTAATAAGAGATATCTCAAAGGCAGACATTACAAAGGCAACTTCATCGGTTTTTAATATTGAAATTGCAATTGGCGGCATTATTCTAATCGTATTATCTCTTGCAATTGTATGGTTGTCATACAAGCACAAAAAAAGACTTAAGGATGTAATAAAGGAAAACCAAGACTTAAAAGATCAGGTTGATGGACTTACTGGAGAAGATGAACTCCATCAGGACACCATCAAAGAAATTGTTGAATTTCTAAATAGGTACATTGGAGATTGCATTCTCGATTTTGGTGGCGCAACTCACAAAACAGATCGTATAAGCTTATACGTATTTGATGAAGCGGGATTCTTTCCTATCGCTCGATATTCAGCGAATCCTATCTATAATGCAGTACGTAGACATCAGTACCCCCCAGATCAGGGAGCAATAAGCCATGCTTGGAATGATGGTGAATACTTTAAAATTTACCCAGATCCCATTCGAGCCTTAGAGGAATATTATACTGCATTAGAGACTTTAGAGCATATTCCTCGTGAAGTGGCTGAGTTATTTTCAATGAAACCCCCACTAATTTATGGTTATAGGATAGGAGAAAACCACCACCCAAAGGCAATATTTATTGTAGAGTCTACGAAAAACACCCGTTTCACAAAAAGAGAATTAGAAGGCTTATTCAGGGACTCCGAACAGATTAATATATGTAAGGAAATAATTTTAAGGTTAGAGCTCCCTAATCCATATTTAGGTGAGAATTGGGAATCTGAAGAAGAGAACTTAGAACAGGATGTATAATGAGCAAATTGGTTGATGTATTGGTTTATCTTCTTAAAAATTACCCCCACAAATCTGAATTGTCCAATGCGCGTCTAACAAAACTTGTGTATCTTGCCGATTGGAAATTTGCCCTAAAAAATAAAAAACAAATCACTGGTATCCAATGGGAATTTAATAATTTTGGGCCGTTTGTATGGGATATTTATAATTGTGCAAAAGATAACCCATCCATTTTCGAAATCGAAAACACTCAAAATTCTTTTGGTCATAAAAAAACACTGATTAAACTGTCCAACGAAAACTATCCAATTAATATACCGATAGACGAAAAAAATATGTTGGATTTTGTGATTAACAGTACAAAGCAATATGATTGGAACCGCTTCATTCAGTTAGTATATTCAACGTTCCCTATTTTGAGCTCTGATCGGGGAGATATGCTCGATTTAATTGAACTTGCATATGTGAAGGACAAACTCAAATCCCAACAAAAAACAGATTGATAATATTCTATTTTACCGCCAGCCCAATCATAGTTTCCCATCGGTTCCCCATCAGATTAATCGGGATATTTGCCATCTGTGCCGGCGTCATTCCGTCGATCCCCATGTGAGGTCGGATATAGTTGTAATACGTCTGCATACCAGCGGCAAACTCTCCGGCACCGATTGCGCTATCAAGGCTCCGCATTACCTTTGTGCGCTCTCGGAACGTGCCGTTTAACCGTTCGAGAATGTTGTTGTTCGGCTTGGTTTCAAAGTCCTTCAGTCTGATGTGTGGGTTCTGGATGCGCCCTAGCCCATAGTACTCAGCCTTAATTGCATCTCGGTATGCTTGTAGGCCATCCGTCACAATCGCATCCGGTATATTCTTTGCCATCGCTTTTGCCTTGCTCAGGGGCTTTCGGGCATCCTTTACGAACCGGTGCTCAGTAACCTGACATGCCAGAAGATAGCGGGTCTTTGCGTCCATCAAATTCCATATCCACTGATAGTGCTTCTTTTCACCTTCTTTCTTGATAAAAACGGTTGTTTCATCGCAATGCCAGATATTCCCGGCATCGACTTTATACTTCTCAGCGTAGGTTGACAGGAGTTTCAGGTATTTGTGAATCCATCGAATAACTGTAGTGTGAACGACGGTAACATTGTGGAATTGTTTAAGGTGATCCACAATCTTCCGATCCGACAATCCTTTGAAGTAGAGATCCAGGGTAAGTGTGATTGATTCAGGGGAATGTTTCATCCGGCAAAACCCCTTGTCAACGACAAAAGTATGATTGCATTCGTGGCACGCGTACCGCTGAGTAGTGCCATATCGGGTCTTCCGGATTCCCCATTTCTTAATATTTTCGCTCTTGCATGAAGGGCAGGTAATCTTTGGTTCTGCCTCAGCAATGGCGGCTGGAGCACTCTGTTCTTGAACATCACCGGCAATCTTTAAGGAAAGCATCACGGCGTGCTGATGTTTGCATATGACGTTGCGAGTCTGGAAATCAGGACATGAACATGTCCATGTTGCCTGTCCTCGCATACGAGCATTCCGATCTTTGTAACTTCGGGCAACCTGATAATACGCGTTTTTCGACTGCGATCTAACATCCCACTCGTCTTTGCCAGTCTGGAGTACGGTATCGGGTTCGCTGAGCATTGCCAGTGCTTTTAATTCTCGTGGGTTGGTAAGTTGCCGTATCATTTTCATCATCTCATTGGTTAAACACACAGACGGGTTTATACACATAACCACATATGTGGTTAAAGTATTTATCCATTGTGGTTAAGGGGAAAAGTGTATAAACGGAGAGAGACATTATACTATTTGTGAAAACCTATGGGCAGAATTGACGTTATTCTTCCAGATGACCTTGAAAATGAATTCAGAACGGAGGTTGCTAAAGAGTTGGGAATGAAACGGGGAAACCTTTCAATCGCATTGCATGAAGCAATCAAGTTATGGATAGAAACAAAACAACAAAGAAGAAGTGAAATCGCAAAGAAAGCTTGGACAACACGAAAGGAAAAAGAAACGAAAAACAACACTCTTAAAACCGAGTGACTTTTTACACTTTCACCCCATGCACCGGAAGATCAATATAGTATCATATCCATATAGATTTTTTAATTGGTGAGAATAAAAATGCAAAGCTGCCAGTTGGTTTCGAAAGAAGAAAACCGGCTAAAAACATCAATAATATACGAACCGCGAGGGAAAGCGCGTGAATATTGTGAATTAGCAGCAAACCTTTACCGGGGGTGCAGTCACCGTTGCTCGTATTGTTACGCCCCTGCAACCCTGTATATGACAAAAGAGAATTTTTACAAACCAACTCCCAGAACGGGAGTTATTAATAAATTCTATGATGATGCTGCTTATTTAGAGAGCATTGGCGAAAAACGTACGATTTTGTTATCTTTCACCACAGACCCATATCAACCACTGGATGTTAAGCAACAACTCAGTAGGCAAGCGATCCAGATATTACACCAACATAAATTAAAAGTTTCAATATTGACCAAAGGCGGAAAACGATCAGAAAGGGATTTTGATTTACTGTCGAAAAGCCCCGAATTAAGTGAATATGGTGCTACGTTAGTTTTTACAGATGAAGAATACAGAAAGGAAATTGAGGGTGGAGCAGCACCAACAAATGAAAGGATTGAGGCTTTGAAAAAAGCGCATGATATGGGTATCCCGACATATGTATCACTGGAACCCGTTTGGATACCTGAGCAAACTCTCAAATTGATCGACTTAACAAAAGATTTTGTAGATTTTTACAAAGTGGGAAAATTAAATTATAACGCCCAAGCAAAAACCATTGATTGGCGAGATTTTAGGATTAAAGTTACGGCAAAGTTAAAAAAATATGGAAAGTCGCATTACATCAAGAAAGACTTATTATCCTATTGAAATTTATAAAATAATAATGCCGGAATCCGCCGTTTGGATAAAAGAACCACATACTGAGGCAAAACATAGAATTTTAGAAGAATACCTGAAAGCGTGGTATCCTATTTTATCAAAAGCTCATAACAAAAGACTTGTTTATATCGATGGTTTTGCCGGTCCCGGTAAATATGAAAATGGGGAGGATGGCTCACCATTAGTTGCACTGAGATGTCTTTTAGGGCATTCGCATGAATTATGCAATGGATCTACAGAATTTGTTTTTATTTTTATTGAACAAGACGCAACAAGGGCGGAAATATTAGAAAGGACAATAAAAAAGCGATTCCCAGATTTGCCAAAAAATGTTAAGGTGGATGTATATCATGCGGATTTTGAAACTGCAATGAAAGCTTTGTTGGCGGCTCTCGATAAAGAGAGTAAAAGCTCAGCTCCTACATTTGCGTTTATTGATCCTTTTGGATATAGTGGATTGCCATTTTACATAATCGAAAGAATTCTCGCATTCCGAAGCTGTGAGGTATTCATTAATTTCGCTTATAATGGAATTAATCGTTTTATCCAAGCTAAGGACGATCCAAGAGAGGAAACATTTGATGGATTGTTTGGAACATCGGAATGGCGAAACATTAGACCACTTAGAAACCCCAATGAACGCCTATCAAAAATAATTGAATTATACCATATGCAACTCAAAACAGCTTCAAAATATGTCAAATCCTTTGAAATGGTTGACAAAATGAATAATGTCTCCTATCATCTATTTTTTGCCTCAAATCACATTGATGGATTGTCGTATATGAAAAGAGCAATGCTCAAAGTTGATCCGAGAGGAACTTTTAGTTTTTCCGATATAACAGATGCCGGTCAAAGTTTCTTGGTATCTTATTGTGAGGATTCAAAATTTGAGGATGAGGCAGAATTTATTTACAAATCTTTGATAGGAAGATCCCTAACAACAACCCAATTAAAAGAATTTTGTATTGAGCATACCCCATTCCCTCAAATGTGGTCAAGAAGTTTAAAGATTTTAGAAGATAGCAATCGGATAATAGTATCCAATCGAACCAGCCGCTATGGAACATATCCAGATGGATGTGTCATCGGATTTAGAAAAAGTCAATTCTTTGATGGTTTCTAATCTCTGCGTTCCTACCAACCGCCACGCACCACCAACCGCGAGCGCGGTGGATCAACCGCAGACGCACCAGAACCTCTAGAGGGGGGCTTTGCACCCAAAGTCACTTTTTGACCCTACTTTAGGTGCAGACACCGGACTTTAGGTGCAGAGATCAAAATCCGAACAATTATTAAAACGATTGCGATATATTTCACATGGAGCGAAATATGTCAAAGATATGGATCATGTCGGTTGGTATTGATAAACGCGGTGCACATGAGGATCGTCGTAAGGAGTTGGATAGTGCTAAAAAACATTCTGGATGGAGTGTCCGTAAAACCGTAGAGCCAAACGATTTAATTTTATTTTATTACACAAAACCTCATGGGGCTATTAAATCTATTTTTAAAGTTACGAGCACTGCGAAGTTGGAGGGTGCAGGAGAGTGGACAAAGCAAAAATCGGATTATTTTGCAGATATTGAACGAATTACAGAAAATATACACATTGATCCGATAACTTACGAAGAAATTATGGCGAATGTTTCCTTAAAAGGATCACAATTTGTTAAAATGAATATGTTTGGTCGAAGTGAAGTGAAACTAGAATATTGGACAACACTTTACAATCTTATAATTCGGGGAAATCCGGAATTAAAAGAAAATTTATCGAAATATAACCACAAGTAAAAATTACTAAGATCTTTTTATTTGTAAGAAGTCCGGTGAGATTCCATTCTCGTACATCTCGTGGATTACTACCGTTAGATTGTAAGCGATGATCTTCGCAAGCAATTCATTTACCTGAGCAACGGAGTTCTTTGATTTCAAAGTCTCTCCGAACTTCCTTTTAATCGCCGCGTTGGTTGCTTCTATGTTGCTCCTCTTATGGTAGTGTTCCATGAACTCTTCTTGGTTCATTTTGAAGTAGTGGTACATCTTGTTCCAAAGCGGTGATCCGTGTGATTTACCGGTAGCAGTTTTCAGGAAAGGGATGTAAGCATTTGCGCCGATTTCTTTTACTGCGGCGAGGTTATCGCGTGATGAGTATGCTTTGTCTGCTGATATCTCCTTGATATCGAAGTTCTTTGCTGTCCCGTTCAGAAGTGTCCTGAATGGTTTAGTGTCATGGACATTATCGGCAGTTATCACAATTTCGGTTACGATGTTGGTCTTTACACCGGTTGCCATATGCGCCTTGATCCATTTGTGCTGTTTCTTCTGTCCGTGTTTCATCCCGCAGTATTCGCTGAAAGTTGTTGTCCTGAATCCTGTGGAATCTATTGCGAAATCCGTTTCCATTTCAGCGACGGGTAATGCGGATAGGGTAACTAACTCATGAAGGATGGGCGTTATTTCAGGGTTGTTGAAGTAACGTCCGGCTTAATTAAGGTTTGATCTTCATCCTGATCTCGTACTGAGGAATGCTACCGATCCCATTTTTATCATCTCTATTAATCAGGCACTGTCACGATTAGCTATACACTTTCTCCCAAAATCGTTTAATCTGCTCATTTCCCAATAGAAGGGAAAAAACACTTCAAAAGAGTTATCCATCCGCGAATTCTATCTGTATGGCATGAACCTGATATCGCTTTTTACCGCGTTCATTCCGTGGATTGCCTTTGCACTTATTGCTGAAGCTCCGCTTGGAAATCCCCTGATGAGTCTGACCCTTGCTTTTATTGTCGCCATTGCGCTCACTATTGTTCTCAGTTACCGGCAACTGCTCAAAGGATATATCCTGGCCGTGGTAACGCTCGTGTTTTTCGTCGCGTTCTTTATCCCGATCATTGGATTGCATCAGTACTATCTCGCAAAATACCTCGCGGCACTTTCTATGCTGGTAATCGCCGTAGTCTGCTGGGCTACCATCCTTTTCCATTTCCCTTTCACCCTCCAGTATTCACGAGAGGGGGTTGATCCCGAACGAGCGAAAAGCCCCCTCTTCATGCGGGTAAATTATATCATAACCGCGGTATGGGCACTTGCCTTTACCCTCGGCGCTGCAATTGACGGCTTTCTCGTGTTACGACCTGATCTCGGCCTTGTATTTCTGGACAATCTCAAATGGGTCTTTATGGTAATCGCTATCGTCTTTACCGTATGGTACCCCGCATACGTCCACAAAGAGAAAGCGTTAACATTTCTTGCAAATTCCCCCAAATTCATGAAAAAAGCATAATCTTCTTTTTTTATCGCACTGCTGCGATGATGAACACGCGAGATCAGCAAATCTGAAAATGTATACTAGACTTAAAAAAAATCAGTCGCCCAACATATCGAGGAGTTCGAAACCATCTGCGATATCGTGGAGGCGTTCCTCACCGATCACGAGCGTCCGGCCGATCTTCTTTTCGTGATGGTAGTCGGTGATAATACACATCGCGTGCTTCTTTGCGATCTTCGAGAGGTTGCTGATAAGAGCGGCACGTTTGACCACTTTCTGCGCCGGGCCGTAACCCGTAAGGATGGTATGCTTGTCGAACGTGAGGAGAGCCTGGAACGGTGCGCCCCGGAGCGTGTGAAGCTGCATCCCGAGCCTGCTCAAAGAATTCGATAGGAATACCCGGGCCCTGTCGTCTCTTTGGCTCCTCATGCCCGGATTCGGCAGGTTCGCGGCGGACAATATCGATGGACTCGACCACACCAGTATTGAAATACTCCTCGATCCGGATAGCAACTTCAAGCGTCGTGCCCATCCCGCCCTCGTACTTGCTGATCGTGCGCCGGGACACCCCAAGCACCTGCCCCAGATCGCCAAGCGACATACGCTGCCCCTCACGGAGCTCCCGCAGGGCGTCACCGTTGATATTCACGTACAGACCGCCGGGAGACGCGTACACGAGCGGGGGGATCTTCTCGACAAAATAATCGTACAGAGTCGAGACGCTGATCGCATAGATGCCGTACCGAACGTACACCGCACCCCGTTCGAGCTCAGCCTCCCGGGCACGTTCACCAACAATAAGAGGCACCCCACCCAGATGATGTGAGATCACATCAAGATCGAACGCCGCTTCTTCGCTCACCGAGTCGATATGCGTCACGACTTTGATCACAAGCAGTGTCCCGTTGTTGCGTGCGATGAGATCGAAACTTCTCGGACGAAGGGTAAACTTCTCGGATACTTCGAATCCCGCCGATATCATCACACTGGTGACCAGCTGGAGCTGGCGATCCTGAGACATGCAGTTACAAATGGATGGAGCGTGCCCATATATTAATATAGACATGCTAATCGGCATCGATGATACGGACTCCCCGACAGGGATGTGCACCACCTATCTTGGCGCGGTGCTCGCCCGGAGACTGATCAAGAACCATATGCGGATCCGGGAGGCACGCCTCGTCCGGCTCAACCCGAATGTGACGTTCAAGACCCGGGGGAACGCAGCGATCGCCTTGGATGTGGAAGGAGACCCGGACCGGGCATTTTCTCTCGCGTGTGGGATCGTGGAGGAGCTTGCCGATTTCTCCTGCGAGAAGACGAATCCCGGGGTCGTGGTAGCGGAGACACGTCCGGACCCGGCCTTTTACCGGAAGGCAGTAACGGACTTCTGCGAGATCGATGAGGCCGTGAATATTCTTGAAAAATCAGGCGCCCGATACCGGGGCTGGAAGAACCGGCGCGGGCTTATCGGCGCGACGGCGGCAGTCTCCAGTGTCTTTTCCGACGTTACGTACGAAATCCTTACATACCGCGACCCGGCCCGGTGGGGCACCCCACGTGACGTAGACCCAAAGAGCCTGTTTGTTGCAGAGGAGACGACGTTCCCCCACACGTGGGATACCGTTGACCTTGCAAACCACGTTGTGGTCTGCGTGCCACATACACCGGATCCGGTCCTCTTTGGGATCCGGGGCGAGAGTCCCTCCTGGGTAATGATGGCCCGGTCCCTGATTGTATCGGAAAAACCGGCGCTCGAACAGATCTGGGTGACAAACCAAGGGACTGACGCCCACCTCCTTCCCGGGACATGGGGGTCCCTGCGCGAAGGGCTCTCGTACCGGGTGCCGGGAACGGTCGCCGGCCGCCCGGTGACCGGCCCCGGAGGACATGTCTCGTTCTCGATCGAGGATAGATCCTCAGAAGTCCGGTGCATGGCATACGAGCCGACCAAGAATTTCCGGGAAATCGTGCGGGCACTCGTGCCGGGCGACAGGATCGTGGCGGTCGGGAGTTACAAGAAAGGGAGCATCAACCTGGAGAAGATCTGCCTGGTTGCCGCTGCACAGGATCTCCGCACCAGGGCCCCGGTGTGTATTGTCTGCGGCAAGCGCATGACGAGCGACGGGAAAGATAAGGGTTACAAGTGCCGGAAGTGCGGGACGCACGAGAAAAAGACAGAAGTGACCGAGATTCCCCGGACGCTGAGTACCGGATGGTATGAGGTGCCCCCGACGGCACGAAGGCATCTCGCAAAACCGCTGTGCAGAGGAGTACCGGAGATTCCGTAAGTGTTTCACCGGGAGATTACATCGTTGCAAAGGATGATTCTACAACCGCAATATCCTTCACCGAAAGCCCGTAGATCCCATAGACCAGTGAATCTATCTGCTTTTCGACAGAGTCGATATCCTGTCGGATAATCTGTTTTTCCCTGTCGGTCGTTGCGCGGCTGAGATGCCGGTGCAGATCAAGCATCTCGGTTACCAGTGTCCCCAGTCGATCATACCGGGCCTTATCCAGGGGATCGTCCAGAATCCGGTGTGTAGACCGGAAACTCTCCGATAACTATTCCCGAGTATTCATCACCGGACCGATCGCGATTGTGGGAAAGGCTGGCAAATACGAATGCGGCGAGACGGCTGTTGAGGAGCCCAAGCAGGTACGGGCTCCCGGAGGCGATAACCCCGGTGTGACCGCCGAGCAATGCCCGGCCGCTTCCGATCGTGAACGTAGGAGGAAAAACGTGGGCTGGAAAAACAATCCGGGCTTTCTCCCCCTGCCGTGTATCCGGACTGCCGGTACATTCCCACCAATATTCCTCGGGTGACGACCGGTTGTTGGGGACTGCCTTATGCTCTTCAAGATAGCGGGCAATGCCCGGGCAGCGTTTTTTGAACCACTGCCACTCCTTACCAGGCGCCGGAGCATGGCGGCCGGTCCATCCCCGCGGGATAAAAATGCCGTATTTCCGGGGTGATGATATGCTGTACCTCCCGATCATCTCCCCGGAAATGTACGGGCGCACCAGGGTTTTGCACCGGCTCTCCCCGCGAACCAGCCGTTTTCGCCGGAGAGCGTCGATGACAAGTACTTCAGGGAGTTCATTTCCCTGATCATACTGGATCCCGCCGAGAACTGATGTCTCAAGGGGGGTCCCGGCCAAGGAAATCTTCTTAAACACCCGTTCCCTGCGGGTATCGCGAAACGTCCAGCCCCCGGCAGACAGCTCATGGGGGTCGACAGGAAATCCCACAGGTTCCGCTGATCTCATAACCGATTCGGCATGCCGTACCACAAACGGGTGCGAGGGAAGAGTATTTGTCAATCGGAGAAAACAGGAGCTGCCCTCTTTATCTCCGGAGAACAGGATCTCCTCGATCTGCCGCGTCAGGAGCAGCTCCCGTACCGGTGCACCGGCCTTTGCATGGAGCCACCAGGCACCGGTCACAAAACCCAAGACGCCCTGGGGACGCAAGAGACTGAGTGCCTTTTCGATATAAAACGCCGAGAGATTCGTCCCGGCATCGTAGACAGCATAATGTCGCTGGAAATACCGCTGCAGCCATTCACGTTCTGGTACCGGGCATTCGGGAGGACAACAGATCACGACATCGAACCCGCCGGGAGCAAAAATCTCAAAAAAGACCTCCTGCCAATCGAAGGGCTGGATCGCGTGGCGTTCATGCGCCGGGCAGAACGCCCAGGATTCATCATCTGCAATCTCCGGGCCAACAAGCGCGTTCCCGCACCGGATAGTGGCCGACAGTATGTGGAGCAGATCGCTGAACACCGCGAAAAAACCACCCGACAGCGTCTTGATGTCCTCTCCTTCACAGGCACCAAAGGAAAGCAGTATTCGGGCAGCCGCTACTGCATGAGAATCGATATCGAGGCCAAAGAGACTGTGCTCCAGGATCTCTTTTCTCTCAGCAAATGTGTGCTTCTCATCCCGGACAAGACTGTGAAATGCCCGGAGTACCAGGGCACCGGCACCACACGCGGGGTCGAGGATGCGCAGCGGGAGCAGTTCTTCCGGAGGACGGCTGGCCCGGGCGGCGGCAAGAGTGTTTGTCGCTGCATAGGTTAAGATCTCCGGGTCCACGGCAGCGCCGATCCCGGCACCCGGCCGATCGACAACGACCGCCTGGTGAGCAGCAGACCGCCTGATGGTTCGGGCAAGATACTGGTCGATCACCCCGGCAACGTCCTCAAGGGAGATTTGGGAAAAATCGTATGGCCGATCCACGGAGGAGAATCGGGTGGCGATCGATCTGATGATCTCGTCATCGATCACAGGAGGTATTCCCGGGACGGCTTTGTGCCGGTGATTACTGTCTTTTGTTCCATCAGTCCCGGCCCAGGGATCGCCGGTGTCCGCAAAAAATTCCCCGAGCCGGAGATTGCTCTCCTCAGCCTCGGCGATCCACCGGAGTTTTCCCGGGGTGATGAGGCCGCGATCTTCCGCGATGGCGAGAATACAGAACCGGAACAGGATTCGGTTGACAGCCAGAGCAATCTCACTGCTCCTCATGCCGATATTGTTCCGGGCGATACTCCGGGCGAGCTGTCCCCGCCATTCAGAGAGATCGAAAAGAAAGACCGTCCCGGCCCCGTCAGGAGACGGCTGCATCGCCTCTTTGCCCGGGCCGGGATCGGGTCTCTGCATGGTGTACTACTCGGAGCGAACGGGACAAGAAGATTGCTGAACTAGGCGCTAAAAACACCGAAGTTCACAAAAAAGAATGGGACTATGCTCCCTTGATCCCTTTTCCTTTCTTCACGGACCGGTATATTTTGACAAAGACTGAGACGAGCGCAATAAGCGAGACCGCAATGATCCCATACGTGATGAGCGTGAAATTCTGCTGCACGATCGGGAGATTGCCCACGAAATAACCGGCGAGCAGGAAAAGGCACGACCACATCACGCCCCCAAGGATGTTATATCCCAAGAACCAAGAGTAGCGCATCTTACCCACACCAGCAAGGAATGGCGCAAAAGTCCTGATAAAGGGCATAAACCGTGCTATAACAATGGTAAAACCGCCATATTTGTCAAAATACTGTTTCGTTTCTTCGAGGTGCTCTTTTTTGACGAGGGAGTATTTCCATTCAAGCACTTTCAGTTCGAAGGTGTAGCCGATCCAGTAGTTGACGGTATCCCCAAGTACGCATGCGAGGATGAGACTCCCGAGCAGAACCCAGATGTTGAGCATCCCGGCACCGGCAACTGCCCCTGCGACAAACAGCAGCGAGTCGCCCGGCAGGTAGGGAGCAATCACGAGGCCTGTCTCGCAGAAGAGGATCAGGAAAAGGATCACGTAGGTCCACAGACCGTACTGCTGGAGGATCACCGGGAGGTACTTGTCAAAATGCAGTAGTATATCGACAAAACTGAACGGGAGAACCATGCTACTGTATCATTGAACCGGGCAGCGATAAATGGGTTGGGGCAATGCTGAAGAACACCCGGGAAAATGCAAAAAAAAGGAGTTTTTTTAGTCTCCCCGGATCTGGTTGATCTTCAGGAGCCCGGCGCAGGACCGGCAGGTATAATATTCGTCCTTCCAGCAGGTTTCGCATGCCCAGCGCCCGCAGAGCACGCACTGCCGGAGCTCCGAGATCGGGTGGGGAGTATTGCAGAGATCGCACGTGAACTGGGCGAAACTGTGGAGATCCTTTACCGGCGGTTCCCCCTGCTTACGCATCACCGTGATCTCTTTCCTGAGTTCACGGATACGATCCGCAGATCCTTTATTTTTTGGTGTTTCCTTTGCCGGCCAGTTCTTTTTCCAGAGCGTCAAGGCGCGCCTCCAGCGATGCGAGGGTAT
Organism: uncultured Methanoregulaceae archaeon; assembly: GCA_963737635.1. Classification (GTDB taxonomy): domain Archaea; phylum Halobacteriota; class Methanomicrobia; order Methanomicrobiales; family Methanospirillaceae; genus Methanoregula. The sequence continues at coordinate 1,052,504 of CAVTTL010000001.1, read as the reverse complement.
TCTTCATCCCGGTCTCGTAGGACGTGAGTTCGGCAATGCGTGCTTCGTCCTGTTCGATCTCCGGGATGCGCTGGTCCTGGAACTTCGCGAGCCGTGGCCGGCTGACCAGCTGCCACTCCTCTACCATGCTCTGGAACCTGCGGTCAAGGTACTCGTCTACCCGGCTCTCCACCGGGCGGGAAAGGGCAATGTCACCTTTTGCACCCCGGAAGAAATAATACACGAGGAAGATGATGACACAGAGGATAATGACAAGGAGGATAAAGGTAAGAAGATCCATATCAGGTCCTCCTCTTCAGTTTCCCTGCACGTGTTTCCAGTTCGGCGAGTTTGTGCGAGGTGGCATGTTCAAAGGCTTTGAGCCGGGGGATCTCCTGTTCGAGCGCCTCCAGCCTGCCGGTGAAATCCGCAAGATCGGTCCTCGTGGAGAGATCCCATTCTTCGACGACATATTTCATCCGGCGGTCCACATAGGCATTGAGATACGAATCCAAGCCGATCATACCGATCGCTCCAGTGACGTGATCATGTCATCCAGCCGCTGTACCCGTGCTTCGATTGCGGCTTTTCCCGCATAGAGACTGCTGATCTCATCGGTAATGCGCGTAAGCCGATTTGCAAGTGTCTCAAGATCGTTCTCGGTCACGAGCTCCCATTCCTCAATGATGGCAGCAAAGTGCTGGTCGAAATATGAATCGAGCGATTTGTCAAACGTCGGTACGTGCGATTCGATTGTCCCGGGGATTGTCGCAAACTGGTCCCAGAACGAATCCCCGGTCTCGTTCCGGTTCTGGCTGATAACCGGGTACATACGTCATTTCACCTTCTTTTCCTGTTCCTGGACGTTTGTGAGGAGATGATCCAGTTTCTTTGATTTTACGATACTTTCAAGCCTTGTCAGCCGCTTGTCAAGGAGATTTTCCTTTGCAAAATTATCTGTCCCAATCACCATGTTCTCATCCTCGACCTGTTTTATCGCAGCCGTCTGCTCATGAGAGAACCGGGTGAACGGGAAGATCTTTGACGCTTCGTGCTGCTGGAGGATCTTGAGCTTGTCCCGTTCCAGATCCAGTTCAATCGACCGGTTGGTCGTCTTCATGATCCGTATTTCACGGATGATGAAGTACACGATTGCCAAGCTCAAGGACGATTAAAATGCCGATGATCGCGGTATCGGAGATAACCGGTGTCACGACAGCGTCTGCCATGCTCAATACCTCCCATTCCGGGTGTTTTTATCCCCTCTTGCACACGGGCTGCACATTCAGAGATCGTCCCCTTTACCGGTTACCTTCTTCACGGTTTTCTTTACGTCTTTTGCGGTCTGTGCCGCGGCCTTTTCGATGCGGTCCGAGGCCTTCTTCGTCTCTTTTTTTACTTCGCCGGTGGTTTTTCTGGCCGCCTCGTCAAGTTTGTGTGTACCCGCCGAAATTGTCTTATTGGCTTCTGCGGCTGCCTTTGAGAGTTTTTCCTGGAGAGGCGGTGTTTTCCTGACAAGGACCTCTCCGTCCTCATGTATGCCAATGATTTTAAGGTCCTCTTCACTGATCCGGATCTGCCCGGATGGCACCATGGTATCGGCGACTACCATGACGCTGACCGATTTTTTGGTGCTCTCATTGACCAGATCCACATGTCCTCCATCGGCAATACCGAGATCCGGGAGGATCGCTAAATTCAGGCGTACCCGGCCGCGACTGGGAAATGCCCGTTTCTTGACCGTCAAACGAACGTCCTGCATAGATGTAAGACCATTCTTATTGGGTAAATATCTTCCTGATACCGGTAGTCACAGGTCCTTTTCCAAACACTGTTATCAGCCTCAAGCACCAATAGGATTGCAGCAAACAGTAAGGGAATGTGCGATGAAAAACCAGTGCGATAAACCGGTTACCCAGATGCATATCAGGCCGGCCATGACGGTTGGCGAACTGGTGGCTGCTATGGGAAAAGCCGGGGCGTACAACGGCGGCTCGCTCTGCCAGGCGGCAGAGATCTACGCGCAGATGCTGCAGGATGATGACGCAACCAAATTCTTCGGCCTTGCCGGCGCGATGGTACCGGCGGGGATGGGCGGGATCGTTACTGATCTCATCAGGGACGGCCACATCGACATCCTTGTCTCGACCGGAGCAAATCTCACGCACGACATCATCGAGGCAATCGGGTGCCGGCACTTCCATGGTTCCGCCTTCTGTAACGACATCGAGCTCCGGCACGACGAGATCAACCGTATCTACGATGTATATCTCCCAAACGAAGCCTTCGAGCACTTCGAGACCTTCATGCAGGGCGTGTTCGGCGAACTTGAGCCAAAGAGCACCATCTCGATCTCAGGCCTCTTGCGCCATATCGGCTCGCACCTGAAAACCGGTATCCTCGCCACAGCCGCAAAAGAAGAGATCGCGGTCTACTGCCCGGCGGTACAGGACTCGATGATCGGCCTCCAGTACTGGCTCTTTTCGCAGACCAATAAGGTGACCGTGGACGCATTTGCCGACATGCCTGCGCTCCTCGACACTTGTTTTGCAACAAAGAAAGCCGGCGCTTTACTTGTGGGCGGGGGTGTTCCCAAAAACTTCATCCTCCAGAGCATGCTTATGACCCCCAACGGCTTCGATTACGCGATCCAGCTGACCGGCGACAGGCCGGACCTTGGCGGCCTTTCAGGCGCAACGCTTGACGAAGCCCGGTCATGGGGCAAGATCACCGAGGAAGCACGGGCCGTGACCGTGTACGGTGACGCTACGATCACGTTACCGGTCCTCGTCGCGGCCGTAATGGAGCGGTTGTCCCATGCCTGACCTCATCCTCGCGTTGGACGTGACGGAAAAGAAAAAGGCGCTTGCCATCGCTCATGCCTGCGCCCCGAACCTTGATATGATCAAGATCGGTTATCCCCTTGTGCTTTCGGCAGGCCTCTCCATCGCCGGGGAACTCGAGAAGACCGGCCTGCCGCTTATCGCCGACTTCAAGGTCGCCGATATCCCCAACACAAACCGGCTCATCTGCGACCAGGTGTTTGCTGCCGGGTTCTCCGGAATTATATGCCACGGCTTTCCCGGCATAGACTCGGTAAAGGCATGCATCGCCTCAGCGCGGGCGCACCGGGGAGCGTGTTATGTGGTCGCCGAGATGAGCCATCCGGGCGGGAATGAGTTTTTCTCCCACGGGGTTGCAGAACAGATCGCAGGAAATGCCATTATCGCTGGCGCTGACGGGATCATCGCGCCAGCCACCCGGCCAGACAGGGTGCGGGTCCTGCGGGGGTTTGTCGGCGACGGGAAAATTCTCTCCCCGGGTATCGGCGCGCAGGGCGGGGACGCCGATGCAATCGCTTCACTTGTCGACGGAATTATCGTAGGCCGGTCCATCTACGATGCACCGGATCCTGCTGCCGCGAGCCAGTCTTATGCCCGTATCCGCAAGAGAGTGAAAGAGTAAACAACTCTTATTTTATAGCCCGATCACCCGGTGCGCGCCAGTACGTACCGCGAATGCGATATTACCCCCTTGAAGGCATCTTATAAATTTATTAAGCACTTCTGCAATGTAGTAGTATGGATTGGAGCATAGAACAAAGGAAAATGGCGGAAAAATACACGAAACTCGAGGATATTCCTGAATCTGAGCGAAAATACAAATGCCATACATGCCATCTCATCGTTGACCAGAACCCCTGCCCGAACTGCGGGGAGACCAAGCTTGAGATCATGTGCCCCCTCGACAACTGCCACTGCGTCCATGAGATGATCTCCGGGATCGAGTACTGCCCGCTCTGCGGTAAGCCCATCTGTCCCGAATGCGGCTCCCACGACGTCGTCCAGATCAGCCGGGTAACCGGGTACCTGCAGGACGTTTCCGGCTGGAACGCGGGCAAGCAGCAGGAGCTCAGGACCGGATCCGATACTCCGTCGCATGAGATATTATACCGATTCAGGTTCCCTTTTTATTCGCGGTGCATTCCGCGCCGCAAGCACCGGGATCTCCGGCGGCATCCGGAATGTTACTACCCTTTTCAACCACACGGTTCCCGCGGGCTGGGACCATGCGGCACCGGAAAAAGAGGTCGAGCTTGTCGCGGCTGCTGCCAGGTACTGGACCAAACGTGCTGGGGCTTTTGACTGCCGTTCCGATCCATCACTTGTGCGTGCTCCAGTACGATTTTATCACCGTCTTTGTGACTGCCGGGATCCGGCAGGAACCAGCGGGCGCCGGGACCATCAACATCATCGCGTGCAGCAGTGAGGGTATGGATGATAGCGCGCTGCTTGAAACCATCATGGTTGCGACAGAGGCTAAGGCCGAGGCCCTGCTTGCTCTCGGGCAGGTCTCCGGCACTCCCACTGATGCCGTGATCGCTGCATGCGAAGGGGCAGTAAAGCACCGGTACGCCGGGCGGATCACCGGACCCGGACAACGGGTGCGGGACGCGGTGCTCAGGGGGGTACCCGAGGCCCTCCGCCGTTTCGAAGGAGGGGCGCAGCATACACGACCGGCATTTTTTATCTACAGCCGGTTTGAAGGAGGGCACTGGGTTGAGTGGTCACCGGTTAACTGCCCCTATTATCCCTGCCATTTCCCGGGGCAGCGCTGCGACTTCTGCTACTGCCCGTTCTACCCATGCAAAGATGAAACGCTCGGTGAATGGTCTCCGAGCTCCACAAACGGCCGGATCTGGAACTGCTCGCGCTGCGCCCTGCTGCACGAACCGGCAGTTGCAGATTATTTAAAACGCTATCCGGACGCGCCGCTCGAAGAGCTGGTTCGATACCGGAAGATGCAAAAAAAGGAAGTTATTCCTTAATCCCCAGAGCCTTTAAGAGCTCAGGGAGTGGGATGCCATGTGCTTCGGCAGCTTCACGGATGGTCTCGCCACGGGCAATGGCACATCCGACACAGCCCATGCCAAACTTGAAGAGTGCCTCGGTCGATTCCGGTTTCGCCTGGAGAAGATCGTAGATTGTAGAGTCTGCGGTTAAGTCAGCCATACTACACTTAATTCCCGTACGGGGACATAAATCTCACCATAGCGCTCAAATGCGTAAGCATGATTACTTTCGCAGCGCACGGTACCTGTTATAACACGTTATTCTATCCTAAGTACGACTGGAGATGTAAGAATGGATTATTCCGAAGCTACTGAGAGAATCTCCCGAAAGTTCCAAAAAAGCGGTCATGAGATCATCCGTGAAAAGGTTGAGGGCAAGTTGCGCCGGCTCGTCGAGGAATTCGGCGTCCAGCCTGCCGAGGCGGAACGCAGCGTCTCAAACGAGCTCGCAAAAGAGTTCAACATCCCGACAGCAGGCCCGCAGGGATCACCTGGTACGGGTGGCGCGACCGGGCAAAAGACGATTGCAGACGCCTGCCCCGGGGATTGGATAAATCTGGATGGAAAAGTTGTTTCCCTTGCCACCCCCCCGTCGCCGGCGATTGCCCAGAGCGGGATTATCGCCGACGAATCCGGCGCGATCCGGTTTGTCGTCTGGACAAAAGCCAATGCACCGAAGATGAAAGAGGGGTCATGGTACCACATCGAATCTGCTGTAGTGGACGAATACAAGAACATCCCCAACCTTAAGGTGCATTCGGGGACTACGATCACGGCGATTGACAAGAATGATCCCTTGATCCCGTCGCCGTTACCGATCAAGGATCAGAAGCCAGGTATCGGGAGTGTCCGCGCGAAAGTGATCCAGGAGTGGGAGGCCACCCACGACCGGATGCTCCAGTCCGGCCTTCTCGGTGATGAGACCGCCACGGTCAAGTTTGTGATCTGGAAGGATCCGGGAAAAGAGAGACTGGCAGTAGGCTCGGTTTACTCAATCTTTTATGCGCAAGTCGACGAATTCAACGAACGGCTCTCGCTCAATCTCACGGGCGCGACCATTATGCAGGAGGAAGGGGACATCGTCACTGCAACCGGCGGCGATGCAGAGGTCCGGGGAGCCATCGTGCATGTCGCGCCTGGCTCCGGGATCATCAAGCGGTGCCCGGTCGAGGGGTGCAATCGCGCCCTTTCCCGGCAGAACTACTGCCCGATCCATGAGATCCAGCCAAACTTTGTCTACGACCTGCGGATCAAGGGATGGCTGGACGATGGGGAGAAAACACACAGTCTCCTCCTGAAGCGCGATGTTGTCGAAGCACTGACCGGGATGAACCTCGATCAGGCAAAGGAGATCGCAGAGAATAACCCGCTTGGGATGGACGAGGTGTTTTTACAGATGCGGGATAAGGTGCTCGGCCGGTACGTGACCTGCGAAGGCCGCGAGATCGAGAACAGACTGCTCGTCAACAGCTGTGAGTGGATGCACTATGAGAGTGGCGAACATACAAAAGCTGCTCAACCGGGCCGGGGGTGCACTATGAGCTCCCGGGCAGCGGAAATGGGTCGTCGTGACGGCAGTTTCGAGCGCGAGCCGGCACGCCGGGTCTTTGCAAGCGAGCTCCGTGAATGCCGGTACCAGTTTAAAACCGGAGAAGACGAAAAGAGCCCGACGTTCGTGCTCCTGCCCACCGGGGAACGCTCCAACCGGATCTTCCTTGCCGGTACGCTGACCGAGAAGACCCGGCAGGGCGAGCAGAACATCTTCTACCGGGGCCGGGTGATCGATCCGACCGGCACGTTCTTTATCATGGCTGGAAGCTACCAGCCCGAGGCCATGCAGCAACTAGCAAAGATCGAGACGCCCGCGTTTGTCGCGGTGACGGGAAAACCAAACCTGTACCAGAAGCCGGATGGGTCGTACCTCGTCTCGGTCCGGGTCGAATCGATCACGGCCGTGGATAAGGAGACCCGGGATCTTTGGGTAGTGGACACCGCAGCCCGCACACTCGACCGGCTCGATGCACTCGCCACCGGTACGAACCCGGATATCCTCAAGGCAAAAGAGCATTACCCCACTCTCGATCCGGCCGTGTACCGGAAGATCGTCTACGATGCGCTGGCGCAGATCAAGATGTGATTTCTCCAGCGAGCCACTCTTTTTCTTCAGGACGGCCCGGCGATTCCGGTAGTATCCACACTTATTTTCGAAATACTGCCACGAAAGTTGTCACATCCTTTCAAGCGCCCGGAGGCTTGCTATGGCCCCTTCATAGCGTTTCACTTCGACGATCGCGGTTGAGTTCTCCCGCCGCATCGCGGCCATCACAGCGGGAAAACCGATATTTCCCTCCCCCACAGGGCTGTGAGTATCCCTCTTTCCGTCATTGTCATGGAGATGCAAATGCACAAAGTGGGTTTCGAGAAATCCCGGCAGACATTGGTTAAGGTTTGCGTGACCGACATCGAGGGTAAAATGGTGATCTTGGATAATCCCAAGATCCTCCGGGGTCCTCAGGTTGAAATAATTCATGTCTCCCATGTTCTCAAACGAGAACTCAACGGAGAACTCGCGGGCGGCACCGTCAAGAGCGGCTAGAGATTTTTCAAACTGCCGGTTTGCCTGCTCGCGCTCCTGTTCCCAGGCAAAATACCCCGGATGGAGGACCACAGAAGCACCGATCCCGGCGGCCTGTGCGAAGCAATCGGTCATCACCTCGACACTTGCCCTTCGGACAGCCTCGAACAGGCAGGCGATATTCATACCGTGGTATGGGGCATGCAGGACGAAATCCCCGGAATAGCTTTCAAAGAGTTCCGGGTTGTCCACGAAATGGGGCCCCTCGTCCATCACCTCGATAAGACCGGTAAGACCGGATAGTCGGTCCAGTGCCACAGGAAGCGGCTCGTCAAGGAGACAGTAGGTCGAGATGCCGATCATGATGAGCGGTAGCGCATAACGGGATAAATAGATGTGGATTTAGCTTCGCATTCCGGTATCGCCGTTCCTGCCGGATTTACTACCAAAAAACGTGCCCTCAATAGATCGGTATCAGCCCACGATGGGTCCCGGTTAAGGATCGGCCTCCCTGATGTGTCACGATAAACGTATTTTCGATGCCGACAAGACCGACATTCGGTATGCCCTTCTTTGGTTCGACAGCAAAGACCATCCCTTCCTCTAATGGTTCGTCGAATCCCTTCGCGATGACCGGACTTTCATCAATCCAGAGGCCGATCCCATGGCCGAGGAATTTGACCGTATTCTGCCCGAATCCCATAAACCCTTTTCTGAATTCAGGAGCGAGGCCGTTCATGACACTTGTATAGATCTCCGAGGGAATTGCGCCCGGTTTCAGGAGTTCAGTTACTTCGTCTTGTACCGCGACGCATTGTTCGTGGACCCGGATGGCCGCATCGGGAATTGCTTTCCCGAACATGTACGTCATCGTTTTGTCGGTCTGGTATCCTTCAACACCGCACCCGATATCGATGACGACAAGATCGCCTTTGGAAAGTTTCCGTTCCCGGCACCCCGCCATTGGGACCGCAGGGGACATCCCGGAGATCCCCCCGGGGGTATCCACACAGGTAGGTGCAATAGAACTTGTCCCAAAGCCGATCTGACCAAGGAGCATTTCGTTGAACATGCCAAACCGGATAATCCCCTGGTGGCCTTCCCGGACCATCACAGAATAGAGATCGGATGCAAGCGAGACCTCATCGATTCCTTCTACCAGGAGATCCGGGGCGATGTCTTCAAGTACATGCCGGTGGATTTTCCCTGCCTGCTCCATAAGGGCGAGCTCGTACGGGCTTTTTACCGACCGGACCGCAGCAACCTGAGCATCAACTCCCAATGGCCCGGTAAAGCAGAAATGCTTCTGCATGCGCCCGTACTGAGCGATCGATACAAAATCGAGTTCCAGGTAGACCGGTTTTTTCATCGGACCTATGATAGCTGCGGCATCACGGTAGCTGGCCATCTGCCGGATATCAGGAAACTCCGACTCAGCCACTGCCCGCTCGTAACTTTTCCGGACCCAGAAGACTGCATCTCCCTGCCGGGGCACAAGAAGCAGTCCGTCCTGGATAGTGCCGGTAAAATAGTAGAGGTTAATCTTTTCCGAGATAGCTGCAACCTCCCAGTCAGGGCAGGAGCGATCCATCCTGTCCCTGAACCGGGCCAGTCTGGCTGTAAGTTCACGTAAAGGTACCTGCATATTCCTGCCAGTACCATGGGACGACCATGCATTTATGGTTCTGGTGCATCTTCGAGACTTCTTTAAATACCGGTCTAGTAATGTCGAGAGGTATTTCTCTGGGCCACGACACCAAACCAGATCTGTTCGGGTGCTAAACTATCATTTAGTATTAGAAATAAATCGCGACCAGCATAGCCAAAATAGACAGGACTACGTATAAAGTTCCGGGGATAAAGTGAGCCTTGAAATCCGGGCGAATCTTGCCTGAACCCTCTATTTGTGTCAAGTCCTCATCAGAGAAAAACGATGATGGATATCTGTGCAGAAAAGATTCGTATATTCTGAAATAGCCAAACTCGAAAAACGAACTGAAGCCGATCAAAACAACATTGGCAATTCCCCTGAGTGTCATATCGAAGGGAACATCAACTGATCCAAGAAGGGTAAATAAGATCGCAAAATGCACGAGGGGTATGGCAAATAAAATAATCCATGCTGCCAGCAAACGCCTGATGTTATGAGATTTGCCTCTCCAGGCATTGTATGTATCCCATGGTTTGTACATCTCATGGGAACGATCTATTATCATAGCGAAATAAATTGCAAAGAATAAGGTAAACAGCTCTTGGGTTTCGGTGAGATTCATGATCCACTTACCTTACCATGATGTATGAATACCAGACTGAAATTAATGTATGACAAGGTCATTTTCTTTAAAGTTGGTTAACGCATGAGAATTCCACAGGTAAACCGTATCCATCATTCCTCTCTTATCAAGTAAGATCCTGTCGGTAGTACACCAGAGGTGATGCGCCCATCCTGCCCCATCACTGCAGGCGCTATCGTCCCACTTCCATCAGAAAGCGTAATAATATAAGATGTGTTGTAAGGGTCAAGAGTGCCGTTGTTCTTCCATGAGAAATTCTTCGTCTGGCTCATCAAATAGAGGCTGCATGAAAGGTGCCCGGTTCCACTGCCATAGAATACTGCACTACAGGAATACGGCGCGTTCTTTAACTGCCAGTCTCCTATGATAGGATCAGAGGACGCACCCGTCGGGGGCGATGCAGGTTCGGCTGCAGGGGTAGATGCAACCGGGCATGTGTTTAAAGAGCATTGCGTAGTTGAGGTGTTCGGCTGTGATGCTACTTGGTCTACCGGCTGGCTGCTCGTACAACCAGAGACTATCACCAATGAAACAATCGCGATAATGAGGATAGTTGCGGTTGCAAGTTTCATGTGAATTTTTATACTTCTGGCATCTTAATTGATTTTATTAGAATCGTACAAAATGATTCTGTACAGTACAAACGCTCAAGAGCAAACTGTTCCATTATGAAGACAAAGTTCGGCTGGGTGGAGATCGGCGATATCCGGTACGATCACGATGTCATCGTCCACCGGGACACATCCATAGAGAAACGGTCAAAAAAGAAATCTAAAAAACTCAAGAACCTGTATGGGCATACTCCACTTGCCGATCATGAACTCGCATTTCTTAAGGAAGAGAAACCCGAGGTCGTGTATATTGGAACAGGACAATACGGTGATCTCCCGGTCACAGACGAAGCAAAGGAGATTCTCGCGGAATACGAAACGGTTATTCGGCCGACTCCTGAAGTGCTGGAGAGCATGGAAAAAGAACACAGATCATACGTTGCTATATTGCACGTCACGTGCTGAAGTGTCTGTGCTGCTATCAGTAGCGTCCCCAAAATTCGGCCATCTCCCAGAATACACACACAAAAATTTTTTCTGGTTCCTGCACCGCTCCCTTTAATTCTCACGGGTGTGAGAAGGTTATCCTGATCCGGCTGATTCTGGCGCAAAGACAGGTGATATCGTATATTTTCACACCCCTAGAAACACGAGCAGCATATCGATAATTTTTATACCAATAAACGGAGCGATCAGCCCACCAACGCCGTAAATGAGAATGTTGTTCCGCAGTGATTCTTCAGCAGACATCGCCCGGTACTTCACGCCATGGAGGGCAAGGGGAATGAGAATAACAATTATGATCGCGTTGAAGATGACCGCCGACAAGATGCCATCATGCAGGCCAAGGATATTCATGGCCCCAAGGGCCGGGTAGGTTGAAGCGAACGCGACCGGGATGATAGCGAAATATTTCGCAATATCGTTTGCAATAGAGAACGTGGTCAGCGCCCCGCGGGTCATCAGAAGCTGCTTTCCGATCTCGACGATATCGATGAGTTTTGTCGGGTTGGAATCAAGATCGACCATGTTTGCTGCTTCGCGGGCCGGCTGGGTCCCGGTGTTCATGGCGACGGCGACATCTGCCTGGGCAAGCGCCGGGGCATCGTTTGTCCCATCACCGGTCATGGCAACCATTCTCCCGCCGGTCTGGTATTCACGGATCAGTTTCAGCTTGCTTTCAGGGGTGGCTTCCGCAAGGAAATCATCGACGCCGGCTTCAGCGGCAATGGTCGCTGCAGTGAGATGGTTGTCGCCTGTGATCATGACCGTTTTGATACCCATCTTCCGCAGCTGGGCAAACCGTTCATTTATCCCACCCTTCACGATATCTTTTAAGTGGATAACGCCGAGAGCTTTCCCGTTTTTTGCAACAACAAGCGGAGTTCCTCCGGCCCGTGAGATCATATCCACTACCAGTTTGAGGTTCTCCGATACCGTATGGCCATTTGTTTCGATGTATTTGAACATCGCATCTGCTGCACCTTTGCGGATACAAATGTCTCCATGATCAACGCCGCTCATACGGGTCTGGCTGGAAAACGGGATGAACTGCATCTCGGTACCGGATCCATCTCCTACCGTCCTGCCTCGAAGGCCGTACTTGTCTTTAGCGAGGATCACGATACTGCGGCCCTCAGGGGTTTCATCGGCAAGAGAAGCAAGCTGGGCATTTTCCGCAAGATCCATAACTTCCATTCCGTCAACCGGGATAAATTCCACGGCCTGTCGGTTCCCGAGCGTGATGGTCCCGGTCTTATCCAGGAGGAGGACATCGACATCGCCTGCGGCCTCAATGGCTCGCCCGGAAGTCGTGATCACGTTCCTGCGGATCAGCCGGTCCATGCCCGCAATGCCGATCGCTGAGAGGAGACCACCAATCGTAGTCGGTGCGAGGCAGACAAAGAGGGCGACAAGGACCGTGATCGTGACCGTAGTCCCGGCCCCGGCTGACTGGACACTGTAAGCCGAGAATGCATAGAGGGTCGCGGATACGATAACAAAAATGGCTGTCAGCCCGACAAGGAGGATGTTGAGCGCGATCTCGTTGGGCGTTTTCTGTCGTTTAGCCCCTTCGATAAGGCAGATCATGTGATCGAGGAAACCTTCGCCGGGGTCCGCACTCACCTTGACAATCAGCCAGTCCGAAAGAATACTTGTACCTCCAGTGACTGCGCTGCGATCGCCGCCGGATTCACGGATGACGGGTGCACTTTCACCGGTGATCGCACTCTCGTTTATGGATGCGATGCCTTCGATCACCTCGCCATCCACCGGGATCGTGTCACCGGCCTTGACATAGAAGACATCATTTTTACGTAGGATGGATGAAGAGACGACCGTATAGTCCGAAGACTCCGGCTCTTTTCCCTTTACGATTGTGTACCCGGACTTCAGTTTCTTTCCAGCGGTATCCTGCCGCATTTTGCGCAGGGCTTCAGCCTGTGCCTTGCCTCTGCCTTCCGCGAGCGCTTCGGCAAAGTTTGCAAAGAGGACCGTGAACCAGAGCCAGAGGGAAACGGCACCGATGAACCCAGCCGGTGCTTCGCCATGCCCCAGAAGCGCCTGGATCCAGAGCAGGGTGGTAAGAACACTGCCGATCTCAACGGTAAACATCACTACGTTGTGGTATAGTGTCCTCGGGTCAAGTTTAATGAAAGAATCGATAATTGCCCGCCGGTAAAGTGCGTACTGGTCCGTTGCCGGGATTTTCGGGCCTGAATGGTCAGACATGGATAACACCCCTTCCGATCTGAATCAGGAATTCAACGATGGGCCCCAGGGAGAGCGCAGGTAGGAAACTGAGTGCCCCGATGATGAGGATAGTAAAGACCACCCAGATGATAAAGAGCGGCCGGTGGTCCTGCAGCGTCCCCTCGCTTGCCGGCACGATCTTCTTTGTCACAAATGCCCCGGCCAATGCGAGTGTGATGATAGCGATGGCATAACGCCCGATAAACATGCAGACTGCCGTGGAAATGTTGTAGAACTGGTTCGATGACAACCCGGCAAATGCACTACCGTTGTTCTGGGAGACCGAGCTGAATGCGTACAGGATCTCAGAGAACCCGTGAGGTCCCGGGTTGAAGACCGCGGCTGTTCCCGGGGTGATTGAAACCGCGATCGCGGTCCCGATCAGGATCAAAAAGAGGGGAATGAGGATGTGGATAGTAGAGAGCTTCATCTCGTACGGCTCGATCTTCTTGCCGTACAGTTCAGGTGTCCGCCCGACCATCAGCCCGGCAATAAACATTGCGATGATGATAAAGACGAACATGCAGTACAAGCCTGATCCGACACCGCCATAGACAATTTCACCCAACTGGATGTCGAATATCTGGACAAGACCGCCAAGCGGCATGAAAGAATCGTGCATCGAGTTCACTGCACCGCAGCTGGTTACCGTGGTTATTACGGAGAATGCTGCTGACTGGACAATGCCAAAGCGTACCTCCTTTCCTTCCATGTTGCCGCCGGGCTGGAGATGGGACGGCGTCTGGTCTATCCCGAGGGGGACAAAGGCCGGGTTGCCTCCGATCTCCGACCAGATGCCAAGACCCAGGAGCGGCACAAAGAGCAGGGTCATGGCGATCAGGATGGCAATTCCCTTCTTCACCGATCCGATCATCTTACCGAACATGAAGCAGAGAGATACCGGAATCAGGAGGATAGCGACGATCTCGATCAAATCCGAGAACCACGTCGGGTTTTCAAAGGGATGCGCTGAGTTTGCATTGAAGAAACCCCCGCCATTTGTACCAAGCATTTTAATTGCGATCTGTGACGCCGCAGGCCCAAGCGAGATCGATTGCGTGGTGACGAGATTCCCATTTGAATCATTCACCGGATTGAGGAGTGGGACCGTTACCGGACCACCTAATGTTTGGGGCGTTCCCTGTGATACAAGGAGAAGGGCTAGGATAAAACTGAGCGGCAGGAGAATCCAGATGCCGCGGACGAGCAGCACCCAGAAGTTTCCGATGGTAAGGGTCGACCTGCGTGAGAAACCGTAAATGAACGCAACGAGCACCGCCATACCCACCGCTGCAGACATAAAGTTCTGTACAGCAAGCCCTACCAACTGTGTCAGATAGCTGACGGTCGTTTCCGGAACATAGAACTGCCAGTTGGTGTTGGTAGCAAAACTGACCGCGGTGTTGAGTGAGAGATCCCACGAAACCGGGCCGGCACTGAGCGGGTTGAGTGGGAGGTACTGCTGGACCTCCTGGATAAAGAAGACAAATGCAATCCCGACGACGGAAAAGACCATCATCGCAACGGTAAACTGCTTCCAGTCCATCTCCTCATCGCTCCCGGCACCGCATATCCGGAGGATCCACCCTTCTATTGGCATGATCACCGGGGACAGGAACGTCGGCTTACCCGTGTAAACCCGGAACATGAACTCCCCAACCGGAACAAGAAGGAGTGCGAGGATAACACCGAGCAGGATGAGGAAGGCCCAGTCAGTGATAGTTATCCCAAACAGCGTGTTCGCGGGCGTGCTTCTGGGTATTGTCGCCTGCGGAACCGGGATTGTATGGGCACTCAGATCATCGAGCGCCAGGTTCAGGTTCAGGACATTTACCACCGGCTGGCCAAAGATCCCGAGCACCGGGTTCTCTGTGTTTGCCGCAACAAGCATGGAAACGTCACTTTCGGAAAGGTTCCGCTCCCGTGCAACCCTTGGGACCTGGTAGTAGGCCGCAGCTGGGCTAATATCCGGATCAAGCCCGCTCCCTGACGATGTCACTAAATCGACAGGGATTGGTTGCGTGTTATTCGGGTCAGCTGTGTGAAGGGCATCTATCCGTCCCTGTACCTCTGTAATAAGAGCCGGGTTCTGTGGACCGTAATTCGAACCGCCTGAGGCTTCAGCGTCGTAGGGCACCGGCGATGTTGCGGAGAGGCGCCCCCAGAAATAATCCGGGGACGAAAAAGGCTGGCCTATGAGAGAAGATCCCGCAATATTTCCATTATGAACAATAAGATCCCCGTTCGCCTGTGCAGGGAAGATCACCTGAGCGATACCTGTTACAACCAGAGGGTACACAATGCCCACGAGAACCGTGAGTAAAAGAAACATCATTACGGCTGGCTTAATCTGTTTCCTGATCATCGACCAAAGAGCTGACGACGCCCCAATGGAATACACCTTCATCATGAGATGCTTTGGATAGTAGCAAAGCATTCACATTAGCTGCGTGTCATTTGTTGTTATAAAAATTTTATGGAAAGAATGTGCGATCTACCAGATATAAAGATAATTATATCGATGGTAAAACGGAACTCATGGAATAGCAGCGCCACAAAAAAACAATGCATGGCCAGGATAAGCTCATATGTCTCGTTCCTCCAAAGGTGTGCCGAGGTGTGGACAAGGCGCCGGCGGAAAAAAACTAAGGCAGGATATCGGCAAACAGCTTCACATATGAGTGGACGTCTCTTTCACGGATTCACCTGGCTTCAGGCAATTAACCACTTTAACCATGAGAGGAGATGATATCATCTGGACAACTGCATAAAATGCCGAGGGTATAACAATTACCCGGTTTAAATCCATCGTATCCACAGCGGCAGGAGCGATCCCGAATTCCTTGGTGCTGGCGATAAACAAGAGAGATAGATAAGTCTCCTTTTTTTGTTTAAATACGATCTTTGTCAGATAGGCAAGACCGTATCCAAAGAGGTTAAGCGATAATTCTACGATAAGGATCACTGCCGCAAAGTCTCTCAATGAGATGATGGAAACAGCGTTGGATGAGACGACTGCAAACAAAAGCAGGACATAGCACAGCGCGGCGCACCCCGGCCACGCATCCTTTTTTTCCCGTATTTTTACCGAGTAGTGGTTTAAGAGGAGACCAAGGATAAGAGGAATTATAATAATCCCCACTAATTCAGCCTCAAGATACATGGTTGGTACCTGCAATGTTATGCCGCCAAACAATGTGAGAATGTTAGGTAGAATAAAAGGCGTCAGAACCATAGCGGTCACCAGCATCGTCATCCCCAGCGCCGTATTGCCTCCCACGAGGGAGACCATGAGAGGGGCAGAGATGTCAGCGGGGAGGGCCCCCAGAAGTACTTGCCCGGAATTCAAATCCGGCATGTGGGAGAAAAATATTTTTCCAAGTAGGATTGAAAAAAGTGCCATAACGACAAATTGCAGGATCACACTCCATACAATAGTAAATGGATTCCTGGTTACCTGAAGTAAATCCCTGACGTCTATGGTCAAACTGATGGAAAAGACCATCAGTGCAAGAACGGGAGTGACGATCCATCCCACCAAAGAACCTGGTCCGGGAAAAAGCAGGGAAAATGCCCCGGTAGCTAATACCAGATAAACGAGATGATCGGGGATCCGAGTTAGTATTTTTGTCATACAATATTTCTCGACTCCGGTCTGCAATTCTTACAATAGATCACTATGAGTTAAAACGGGTATAATCTGCCCGGCTGTTTAGTTACCAATGCCGCTGGAATACGGATCAAAGATCGCAATTTCCTTTTCACATACCTGTCTAGAAATGTGATTCTTTCTTGCATGCAAGTAATTGTGCTCGAACAGATATATTTATTATGCTAAGAAGGAATCTACTTTCCAATGGTTGCTCATGAGCAGATGATCGTTCCTGAAAAGCCATACTTCAATTGAAAATCTTATCCTGTCAAGGGAGATACATTAAGATGACATCATCACAGGAAGGAAATCAGGCAACTGTTCCCAAAACCGGAACAATGAAACGTACATTAAATCTCACCTCGCTCTTGGTCAATGCCATGGCGTTGATTGCCCCGGGGGCCTTTCTCTGGACCACATTCCAGGTACAAGCCGCGCAAACCAACGGTGGCGTAACGACCGCGGGCGAGATGTGGACCGGCCTTTTAGCCGCACTCGTTCTTGCGTTTTTGACGGCAATCTCGTACGCAGAACTGGCAAACATCTATCCCAAAGCCGGCGCCGGTTCGTCCTATTATTATGCTGAAGCCTCGTTTCTCGAGAAAGAAAAAGCAGAGCATCGCAAATGGGCACGAATCGTTAAATTTCTGGTAGGCTGGATATCTCATCTGTATTACTGGATTTATCCGGGTATCATGGTGGCCTTTTCGGCTATCCTGATTGTCTATATCTTCGGCCTCTTTGGGATTGCCCTGTCAGTCCCGGAACAGATTCTTGTTGCCGTGTTGTTCGCCGTTCTCAACGGCTATATTGCATACCGCGGAATAACCGGTTCGACCATGACTGCTATCGTCATCAACACCATCCAGTTGGTGGCACTTATCGGTTTTTCGATACTGGCAATTCTGTACCGAGAGACTCACCCCAATCTGGTATACGCCACATCCGTTTCAACAATCCTTATACCGCACAACTTCACGAACCTGCTCTTCCAGTCGACCATCGCAATTCTGCTGTTGGTGGGTTTCGAGTCGGTGACATCGCTAGGTTCCGAAGCGCTCCGGCCAAAACAGGATATTAAAAAAGCAATCCTTCTCTCTCTTATCATTCAGGGTGCATTCGCCTATTTGTTCGAGTATTTCGCTGCAAATTATTTTGTCGGTCCACAACTAACCGGAACCGATGCAACCGGAGCGGCAATCTCGGGTTATACAGCAGCGGCGGCTTCCGGAGCTCCTATCGGCGATATGATCCGGGTAATCGGCGACCAGATGCTAGGAGGCACGGGATTTGTGCTGGTTTTAATTATGGCTGCAACAGTAGTGCTCGCATTGATCGGGACAACCCTTGCATGCTTTAACACCGGTGTCCGGATTACCTACGCTATGGGTAAAGACGAAGAGATGCCTACGCTGCTTGGTATCCTGCATGGTAAATACGACACCCCGCATTACGGTATCTGGATCCTGGTCGCTGTATCTGCAGCTTTAGGCGCGTACGGAGTCCTCAACATAGACAATCTGACCCAGATTACCCTTGCATCTAACACCGGCACGTTCCTCCTGTACGGCCTGACAAACCTCATTGCTCTCTGGGCCTTCTTCCACCGTTCTGATGCCAACCTCCTGAAACACCGCATAGTACCACTACTCGGTTTCTTGGCAAATTTCGTCATGCTTGGTGCGGTTGTCTGGCTCGGTGTCAGTGCCGGAGGCAGTTCAGCAACTGATGCTCTGATTGCGATTGCGATGGTCATAGTTTGGCTGGTAGCCGGGGCAATCTGGTTCATTTCCAACACGAAAAAACAGGGCCGACCTATCATGTCCGGACACCTGCCACGGGCAACCGGACTGGAACAGGATGATGCATAATTTTTGACATTGGCAATAGACGATAAAACAACAGCCTGGAGTTAAAAAGAAAAAGGGTACCGGTAACATATCTTGGCAGGTATCTGCCGGATCCGGTATCCATATCTTTTAATCATAGATAGAATCATGTGGTCATCATGGGAGAAAATTCGGTAATCGTGCCTACGGTTAAGGCGCCAAATCTTGTCGGCGTAATCGTTACATGGCGGGCTATTACCCATCAGGGTCTGACGAGATCCCAGAATGAAGACGCCCACTGGGTTACTCACGTTATCGAAGGAAAAACCGATACCGAGTCCTCATCGCGGTATGTCTTTGCTGTAGCTGACGGCCTTGGCGGACACCGGGGCGGTGCAATCGCAAGCAGGATGGCCCTCAAAGCTATAAAAGAGGAATTTCATACATGGCACGGAGGAGGGGCGGACCGTGTAGTCAGCCGGGCGATGCAAAATGCAAACCAGAAAATTTTCTGTGTAGCCCAGACCGATCCGGAGTTGTTCCGGAAAATGCAGACCACATTAACCATCGCTGTGTTGGACAACGATTCACTGGTTATCGGCCATGTTGGCGACTGCCGCCTTTACCGGATGAGAGAAGATCGTATCGATCAACTGACCCGGGATCACACCATGGCAAGCGACATGCTCCAGATTCACCTGATCTCTTCTGAACAGGCCTCACAGCATCCGGGCCGCCACCAGCTTACCCGTTCCGTTGGCGGGGAACCGTTCATGAATGCCGACATTACCCACCAGAAGGTACAGCAGGGCGACACTTACCTTCTCTGCAGCGATGGTTTATGGTCAGAACTTACTGATGAGGAGATACAGTCCGCCTTAAAGGAGAATGACATGAGCAGGGGATGTGAAAAACTGGTCCGGCTTGCGCTGAGCCGGGGAGCACCAGACAACATCACTGGCATTATGTTTCATATCGATATTATCGGAAAACAAGCAACCATTCCGTTTTCATGGCGGTCACTCCTTGGAAAAAGGTAATTTGGTACTTTATGAACCGCAACCGTCTCTATTCACCAGCAGACATGAAAAAGAGCGTTAAAGGAACCCACGATTCCTGGTACGGTGATCCAGCCATCGGAAAACAGATACCCGGCTTCATTCTGAATGTTGTGGTGATGTATCTATGAAAATGATCTGGGCAATTATCCGGCGGAATATTCACAAAAAGTGATCGATGCACTGGAGAAAACCGGAATCAGCGCGATGACACGTCTCCACGTGACTGGTCATGGAGCTGAGATAGGAATTACGGCAGGTTCCGTCAACTATTCTGAGATTCCAAAAGAAATGCTCATGCTCGTACTCCCGGATATCGATGTCGCACGTGCCGTGAAAATTATCAGTACCATGGCAAGAACTTGGCAAAAAGAGAATCCCGGTCACGGGGCTGTCGGGGACGGCAAGATCTTTATAACCTACGTTGAAGACGCGTATACTATCAGAACGGCTGAAAACCGCAGGAACGGTCGGGGCCTTCCGGCTAATACCGGTACTCCGATATGAAGAAGATCATCGCCATCATCAGAAATGAGAAAGCAGAAGAGACCAAGTCCGCCCTCACGAAGCTCGGCGTACATGGCTTCACGTTCCTTCATGTCACAGGAAAAGGTCTACAGAAAGGAATGATCCTGCCCCGCCTTCCCGGGGGGGATCGCTACCCTTATGCAGGCAGGCATCCACTCCAGCAGGATGCCGTTCCGGCGTCGGCAGCTCCTACCAGCAGCCAACCTGCTGAAAAGGAGAGGGCATACGGGTTCCAGCCACAAAGAATGCTGATTATCGTCGCAAACGACGGCGATGTGATTCCCGTAATCAAGACACTTATTGCAGTAAACCAGACGGGGCGCCATGGAGACGGGAAGATCTTTGTCTGCCCCATGGTCAGCGCTATCCGGGTGAGGAACGGGGAACAGGGCGACAGTGCGCTGGTATAATGACCGCGTGAAACATAGGGTCCGGGAACTATTATTTTATGTGACGGGGTTACCCTTACAGAATTTATAAAATGAAAGATTCTTTCCAATTGATACGCAGGTTTTGATCCCAAAAAGTGTGCGGGAAAACCGCTGGAATCGCTTGAAGGATTCAATTTTGAAAATACACTTTACGAGTTTGGTTTTAGTGATGATGCATCAGATATGCCGCGAGGACAAGTAGTATCGCTATTGCCAGGAAAACGACAACAACCAAGATGGTCCGCAGCCAGATCTGGCGATTGGTGAGTACCCCTCCGCTGGCGGCCCCCTCAGGTTCCCAATGGAATTGTGAGAGATCGAGATCTACAAAATGCTCCATATCATACCGGAAAGCACTCGCAGACTGATAACGCTCATCAGGATCGCGGCGTATCGACTTAAGTATCACTGCCTCGATGCTTTCAGGGATTGAAGGCATGAGCACGCGGGGAGAAGCCGGGACTCCGGTCAGGTGCTGGTTCATGACTGCGAGGACATTGTCTCCCTGGAACGGTAATGTCCCGGTCAGCATCTCATATACGATCATCCCAAGTGCGTACACATCGGTCCGTGCATCCCCCCGTTTTCCCTGAATCTGCTCAGGTGCCATATAGTCCGGTGTCCCAAAGGCATTTGATGCCCACCTCCAAGTCACGCGGCGGGAACCTTCGAGCAACGCACTCCCGAAATCGAGGATATGGATCTTATCATCGGGTCCGACAATAATATTCTCCGGTTTAAGGTCCCGGTGATAGACACCGTGAGAATGCAGATACTCGATTGCCTCAGCAAGCTGGTCTGCAAGAAAAAGCCCTTCCTTAAGGGGAAGAGGTGCTTTTTCGCTGAGGTACGTGCGCAGAGATGACCCATCAATATATTCCATAACGAGAAAGACCGAATCGGACCCCTCTACAAAGCTGATTGCACGCGGAATAGCGGGATGGTTTAGTTTCTGCCCGATAGCGACCTCCCGCCGGAAACGTTCGTAGGTCGCCTGATCGCCAAGCAGGGAGACATCCGGAAACTTAAGGATCACAAATGTACCATCGGGGGCATATGCCTTGTAGATCTGGCTGAACCCGCCCTGACCCAGTAATCCTACGATTTTGTAATCGCAAACCATGTCACCTGCTTTGAGCATCGCTGGGACCTCACCGTGCCTATATGAAACTACCAGAAATTTTCTGTATTGCCTTTATTTACAAAACCCGGGTTTCATCTCCATACTTCATCAGTCCGGACCTTGGCCATCAGATCGAGCGGCCAGACAAATATCTTTCCATCGCCAAAATTCCCCGTCCTTCCTGCGGCCCGGATGATCGCAATGATAGGATCGACATCCTCGTCATCGACAGCCATCTGGAGCATGATCTTGGGAAGTGTGTCCACTTCTACCATTGCCCCCCGGTATTCAAGGGTGATGCCTTTCTGTTCTCCCCTGCCGGTGATTTCCATGATACTCATGGCGATGAAGCCTTTCTCTTCGAGCGCCTTTTTAACGCCGTCCAGTCTCTCGGACCTTATTATTGCCTGAATCATCTTCATGAATTTCCCTTCCTTTTTCGTAAGCACTGGAGATTGTTCGTTTCTTCGTTCTAACCCTCTGATGATGTTGATTTATATAATTTTACCGACTTGCAGATGTCGTCAGCCTGACTTTCATGGTGTTGCTATCTACCTGTTCGGTTTCAAGAATATAGCCACGGCGCTCTGCCTCGACTTCTATCCAGGGTGGCACATGGGAGCAGGTGATATCAAGAACCAGAAATCCCCCTCTCTGGATGAACTGTTGGAGCACCTGCTTGCTTGATATATCCGGGCGCTTACCTTGGACTTCTTTTATCGAGATGCTGAACGTGCCCGGGGTTTTTTCCACAGGTACCGGTATCCCGGACACTCCCGGTGTCTGTGCAGGGATCCTTTCTTTTGATCTCTCTTTTTCTTCCTCCGCCCAAACCTGGCTGAAAAACTCCTGAGGCTTCCCGGAAATTTCCCAAATGGAGCACCGGGCTTTCTCCAGCTCAAAATATAGTGCTCCGCTGGCCGACGCGGTAATGAGAATCCGGCATGGACCGAGAAATCGTATGAGTTCCGCCATTTTTTCCCGCATATCTTTGATGCCTTTTGCCGGGTCGATGACGAGCAACACCTCGCGATCTTTTTTCCAAGCCCCTTCTGTGCGCACAAATACGACAACCGTTCCCTTTTCGTTCAACGGGGAACTCACGCCATCTTCGCCAAGGATTGCTGCTATCTCTTCTGCCATCATTCACTTCCAGCCTGCGCAATCCTTTTCAGATTACCAGGCGGTCCACTACTTTTCCCCCTTCAATGTGTTCGTCGAGGATCACGGGAACGTCATCTGGAGAGACCGATCCGTACCAGACATTGTCCGGGTACACGACGACGACAGGGCCTTTTTCGCAGATCCCGAAACAGCCTGTATTGGAGAGGAAGACCTCTCCACCCATATCGCGTTCTTCAATCTCTTCCATGAATTTTGACATAATGTCAACGCCCTCTTTGGAGTGGCAGAATCCTTTCTGCTGCCCGTTCGCACGGGAGCTGGTACAGACAAAGATATGGTGCTTGGGTTTTTGCATAATCAGACACCTTCGGTGATACAGAGTTCTTCTTTTATCTTCCTGCGGTACGTGGCATACTTGGTTTCCAGAAGCGTGTTTGTGAACCGGTCGAGAAAGGCAAGAGTACCCCGGTATCCGGCCGAGAGGATCCGCTGTCCTCCTGTGCGGTCGTGGACGGGAAAACCAACCCTGACAAGCGGGATGCCGTGGCGCTCGGAAAGCGACTTTCCTCCGGAATGGCCTATTGCAATGTTTGATCCGGCACGTAACACCGCTTCTTCGATTGCGGCAATATCGGCTCCTTCAAGGAGGACCGGCTTTTCATCGGCCGAGTCGATCCTCAAGGCGAGTCGTTCGGCAATCAGGCTGTTTTGTGTGCCGCTAGCAATAACTACCGGCGGGGCTCCGTTCTCTGCGCAAAGCGTGGCAAAGGCGTACACCAGCTCGGGTTCACCATAGATGACCGGCCTCCCATCAGCGTTGAACTTATGCGAATCGGCCATGCCATCGAGAAGCCAGCCGCGTTCGAGTATAAGCTCATCCGGCATAGGCTGCCCACTGATCTTTGTGACGGTATCAACAAAGAGATCCGTGTTTTTGAGGCCGATAGGTAGTGGTAGATTGATGAGGGGTACTCCATACGCCTGTTCCAGGTACAAGCCTGGCGACAGGGTATCGGGGCAGGTTGTCCCGAACTGGATGGTCACCGGTGCCCCGGCCATTTCTGCGATCTCTTTTACCGGCGTTCCTCCTGAAGGTATTTTCTGGTACCTTCCCCCGTAGGGGCGGTCAAGAGTCATCGAATAGTCCGGTACCAGTGTATACGAGAGTCCCGTACAGTCGAGGATGCGTCTGATCTCCCGTATATCGGCCGGACTGATGTGCGGAACGATGACGTTGATGCGCCGGTGCGGCCGCGTTGGTCGGGCGTAGTATGAGATTACACCACGGGTCGCCGCCCAGAACCCCTCGGTATGCGTTCCGCTGTAACTGGGTGTGTTCACCGGGATGATGTCGACGCCGGCGATTTTTTTCTCCTGCACATATGAAGAGACAATGCGTTCAAGATCCTCTCCCATGGTCTCGGAAAGGCAGGTAGTCAGGATACCCAGCACCTCCGGTTGGTATACCCTGATAACATTATCCATGGCTTTCCTGAGGTTGGCTTCGCCACCGTAGATGGTTTGTTTCTCGTTCAGCGAAGACGAGGCGATATCGACCGGTTCGTTGTAATGCTCGATGTTTGCAAGTCGCATGTACGTGCTGCACCCCTGTGAACCGTGCACAAGGACCATCGCGTTCTCAATGCCCTTGAATGCGGTGACAGCCCCGATCGGCATACACATATGGCACTGGTTCTCGCTGACCTGTCTTGCCCGGGGAAGAATTGCAGGCAGGGTTGCAACCTTGATGCCCGTCATAGCTGGATCCCTCCTCTGACCGGGGTCCTGATATGCTCCCAGACTGGCGAACACGTAGTGACAGAAACTTCGTGGGCAAACCGGACGGCGCCATCGAACCCGGCAAGGCTGTCTTTCCTGTCATGGTTGTGGTCGACAAAACCGATCCCGAGTTTATATGCGAGCGCGCGCTCTTTTACGCCACCAATCATCACATCCACGTTCTTTTCGAGCAGGAATTTTTCGAGTTCGGCCGGGTTTGCGTCATCTATGATGATCGTGCCTTCCGAGAGCATCCTGCCCATGCTCTCGTACTCATCCTGTTTACCGGTCTGGGTACCGGAGAGCACGATTTCCATGCCGAGTCCCCGGAGCTGGCGGATGATGGCGATCGCCTTGTACGCACCACCCACGTAGATGGCCGCTCGTTTTCCCCGAAGCTTGCTCCGGTATTTCTCCAGGTACAGGGCGGATACGGCCCATCTCCCGGTCGATGAGGATTTCCGTGCGGCGGGTGATGTTTTCGTCGTTATAGAATGCGGCGATTTTTCGCAGGCTCTCCGCTGTATTCTCCGGCCCGAAAAAGTTTACATCCATATATGGGGTACCAAACGATCGTTCGAGGCTGGCTGCAACCCAATGCATCGAACCGGTACACTGAACCAAGTTCAGGAATGCTGAGGGTGCTCGTTTGAGCGCTGCAACGGTCGAATCACCGGTGAAAGCGACGTTGATCTCAATGCCTATCTCTTTGAGGTACCGTTCGACCACCCACTTCTCTCCACCGAGGTTGTACTCACCAAGGAAATTGATCTTTTTTGTTTTTTCGATCACTTGGCCCTCTTTTGGGCAAATGAGCCGGAGCAAAGCTTCAGCTGCGGCCCGGTAGCCGACGACCTTGTTGCCGGAAATAAACCCGCTGGATTCGACCGGGATCACATCGATTCCATGCCGTGCCGACGCCGCTCTGCAGACCGCGATTATATCGTCGCCAATCATACCCGAGACGCAGGTTGCATAGACAAATATTGCCGGGGGGTGGTATTTTTCCGCTATTTCGTCGATACAAACCGCAAGTTTTTTCTCACCACCAAAGATCACATCCCTTTCTTTCATGTCTGTTGAGAAGCTGTTGCGGTACAGCTCGGAGTCACTGGACAGGCTGCCCCGGATATCCATGGTGTACGTGGCGCAGCCGATAGGCCCATGGACTAAATGAGCCGCATCGGTCACCGGGTTCAAAACCACCCGGGCCCCGCAGAATACACAGGCCCGCTGGCTGACCGAACCGGCAAGACTGTCATCCGCACAATGGATACGGGCCCGGCTTTTGCCTGCGGTCAGGATCGAATCCTGCCGTTCGACAATGCACGCGACCGCTCCTGCCGGGATCGAACATGAATCTTCCATAATCTCCTTCACCCTCTTTTCTTTAAGGAAATACTCTTTGTTTACAGAACCAATTCGAAATCCTCGTCAAGCGCATCGCGATCCCGGCGCTCGAGAAGTGCGTTACTGATCTGCTCGATCAGGCGCAGGCAGCCCCGGTAGCCAACCACAGGCATGAGGGGGTGAACGGCCCGGTCAAGAATGGGAAAACCGAACCTGACAAGAGGGATGTCCTCCGCACGGGCAATGTATTTCCCATATGTTGTGCCAATCATGAGATCCACTTTTTCTTCCCGGATCCACTGATGGAGATCGAAGAGATCCCCTTCTGCTTTCACCCGTCGTTCCTGAATGCCTGCTTCGTCGAGCATAGCATTTATGGTCGCTTCGAACTCCTTCCCGGGCGTACCAGTGAGCAGGTATTTGGGGATCATACCCATCGTGAGGGCGAATTCGGTCATGGCAATCACATGATCAGGATCGCCGAAGATTGCGACCGTCTTTCCCTGGTAATGGAAATGTGTGTCGATAAGTGTGTCGATAACCTGGCCGCGTTCGAGTGTCAGGGTCCCGGGAACTTCACTACCGAACCAGTCTTTTAACGCCATGATAAAGTCATCCGTCGCCTTGAGACCGATGGGGAGTTTCAAGGGGATGCCAGTAACGCCGCATTTTTCCTGGAGAATATCGGCAGCATCGTGGGACGCGAATGCACCAAGCGCGAGCGTGACTACAGAGTTGCCTGAATCACGGATCTCGGCAACAGTGGCCCCGCCTTCAGGATACATCTGGTACCTGCTGGTAAGGGGCGAGTCAAGGACCCCCGAGGTGTCCGGGAACATGATCAGTTTTATACCGAGAGACGAGACGATGCGTCGGATCTCCCGCATATCCCCGGGATTGACAAAACCCGGCAGGACATTTGCCTGCTCTTTTTTGTCCACGCTATCGGACTGGGCGAGATAGGAGACCATCGCTTTGCACATGTTGGAGAAACCCGTGATATGCGAACCCGCATAACTTGGCGTGTTGGCGTGGATAACCACTTTTCCTTCGGGAATCTCGGCCTGTTTGAGGATGTTTGGAATATCATCGCCGATTGTCTCCGAGAGGCAGGTGGTATGAATTGCCATGACCTCGGGATTGTAGATCGTAAAGACATTTTTTATCGAGGTCTTTAAGTTCGCTGCCCCACCAAAAACGGAGGCTCCTTCCGTAAAGGAACTTGATGACGCAAGCACCGGGTCGCGGAAGTGCCGGGTAAGGTGCATGCGGTGATATGCGCAGCAGCCCTGCGAGCCATGGCTGTGCGGCAGGCATCCATGGATACCGAGAGCCGCATACATTGCACCGATAGGCTGGCAGGTTTTTGCCGGGTTGATCTTCCCGGTCGTGTGGCTGACCGTTTCTTCCGGTACACATTCAAGCATGAGACTCACTCCGTGTTTCTTTTTCTTTCTCCCATGGAGGGGTGATCAGTTTCCATGCAGGGGTCGTGAGAGCTTTTGCGACATCACGGGCAAAGGTGATCGCACCGTTGTATCCCGCGTACGGGCCGCTGTAGTCATAGGCATGAAGTTGTTTTGAGGCAACCCCCATCTTGTGGACGATATACTTGTCCCTGACCCCGGAAAGGAAGAGGTCGGGTTTTGCGGTCTGTATCAGGACCTCAACCTCGTGATGGTTTGCATCATCGATGATAATATGCCCGTTCTTCATGTTCGGATAGATGCCCTCATAGTAGTTGAGCGGGACTTCGGCGTTTAGTTCGTCAAACTTCTTTTTTGACAGGTTCAGGTGGACGTGCGGTTCCTTGTACATTTTTTCATCGGGGATGAGGTGAAGTTCGGGAATGTTCTTACTATCCGCATCGGTCTTGATGGTAGGGATTACCTGCCGGCCTTCGTAGTCGTCCCGGTGGGCAAACTCGTAACCGGCGATGATCATCTCCATACCAAGGTCACGGAGGAGGTACTGATAGTGGTGACTCCGGGAGCCGCCGACAATTGCAAAGGCGGTCTTGCCCTGCAACACCTTCCGGTACTGGTCGAGTATGGGGGTAACCCGGGCAGTCTCCCGCTCAATAATCTCCTCGGTCTTTCGGGCGAGATCTGGGTCATCAAAACATCGGGCGAGCTGACGGAGCGACTGGTTCGTCGCGTCAATGCCAATGAAGTTGACCTTCAGCCATGGCGTACCGTATTTTGCCTCCATCATCTCGGCGATATAGTTTATCGACCGATGGCACTGGACGAGGTTTAAGTCCGCGAGATGCAGATTTTTTATATCGAGATAACTTGAATCCCCGGTGAGGATACAGTTAACGGTATAGCCGATCTCCTTAAGGATCCGCTCAAGCTCCCACCCGTCGCCGCCGATATTGTACTCGCCAAGGAGATTGATGACGAACCTACCGGGCTTTCGCTCTGTTCCTTTGCCGACAATTTTCTCCATCACATTGTTGTTTGCAATGTGGTGCCCTGCCGACTGGCTGACACCTTTGTATCCCTCGCAATTATACGCAAGCACCTGGATGCCATGCCGCTCTTCTGCCGCTTTTGCAACCGCACCTAAATCGTCACCGATGAGACCCACCGGGCACGTTGCGCAGATATTGATTGCACGCGGGTGGAATGCAGCGACAACCTCATCTATCATCCGTGCAAGTTTCTTTTCGCCGCCAAAGACGATATCCGGCTCCTGCATGTCGGTGGTGAAGCATAGCTGGCTGTATATTTTGTCCTTGGGGGTTGTGTCGTCAGCCCGTGCCTTGTTCCGGCGTGTGCCCCAGCTGTAATACCCGCAGCCGACCGGTCCGTGGGTGATAGTTACCATGTCTTTGATCGGCCCGACAACCACACCTTTGCAACCAGCGTACGCACAACCGCGTTGTGATATGATGCCGGGAATGGTTCTTGTGTTCGCTTCGATCTGGGGACAACACGCAGCCTCCTCATCCTTGATAATGAGGTGCTTCTTCCGGTTTTTCTTTACCGTGTCCGGGTACGGCATCATCATTTCTTCGATTGTACCTTCAGTGTCTGCCATATCTGATGTCTCCTCACCAAATCGCTGCCTCACCCGATTCACCGGTGCGAACACGAACTGCATCAAGGATAGGCATAACGAAGATGACGCCATCACCGATGCCGTACTCGGTTTTGTTCGCACGTGTTATTGCGTCCATAATCCGGGGCACATCCTCATCATGCGCAAGGATCGTGAAAAGCCTGCGGGGAAAAAACCTCGAACCATCGAGGAAACTCGTTACCAGTTTTTCGGTATCCTCCGCCCCGCCAAAATCATTGACGCCCATCGACAGGAGTTTCATTTTGCACTCCTCTATCTGCGCTGGATCGGTGACGAGCCTGCCTCTGCCGGATACTTTTACTGCCGTAAACCCGGCTACACCAGCCTCAATAAGCGCTTTTTTCGTGGCGCCGGTTCTCCTCATCCGGATTACTGCCATAATCTCTTTCATAGCAGTCCCACCTAAAGCTCTTGGATACTTTTCGAGATGGTGTAGACTTCTTCGATGGGGGAAACGAAGATCTTTCCATCGCCAAACGTCCCTTCACTGCCAGTCTTTGCAGTCTTGAGAATGGTTTTGATGACCTGGTCCTTGTCCGCGTCCTGGATAGCCACAAGGATCAGGATCTTCGGGATCTCATCGTAGACCAAGCCACCGATTTTAATCCCTTTCTGTTTGCCGCGGCCCACGACATCAACCATCGTTGCTGCATTAAATCCAGCAGAAGAAAGTTCCTCAAGCACGTCATCTTTCTTCTCCGGTCGCACAATTGCACGTATCAGTAACATTACCTCACGTCCGCCTTTTTTTGTCAATCCGAAATGCAGTTTACCGCACGTTACATGGCATCGAGGAATCCATGCTGCATCATGAGTTCTTCGAGTCGTTCCTGTTTCATTGGTTTTGGAATTACGAACAACTTGTTCTCATCAATGGCTTTCGCCAGGTTTCGGTATTCGTTAGCCTGACCCGAAGTCGGATCGAAATCGATGACCGTTTTCTTGTTGATCTCCGCTCTCTGGACCAGGTTATCACGCGGGACAAAGTAGATGAGCTGAGACCCAAGTTCCTTGGCAAAAGCCTCAAGCAGGGGACGTTCATTGTCAACTTTCCGGCTGTTACAGATGATACCGCCAAGCCGGACCTTGCCGTTCGTCGCGTACTTCTGGATGCCTTTTGCGATGTTGTTTGCCGCGTAAAGCGCCATCAGTTCACCAGACGCGACAATGTAGATCTCCTCTGCTTTTCCCTCACGAATCGGCATTGCGAATCCGCCACAGACGACGTCGCCGAGCACATCGTAGAAGACATAGTCGAGATCCTCAGTATATGCCCCGAGCTGTTCGAGAAGATTGATGGATGTAATAATGCCGCGACCGGCACATCCGACACCGGGTTCTGGGCCCCCCGACTCTACACACCGGGTATTTCCAAACCCGGGTTTCAGGATGGCATCGAGCTCAATATCGTCACCTTCATCCCGCAACGTATCCAGGACAGTTTTCTGGCACAGGCCGTGCAGAAGAAGCCGGGTCGAATCAGCTTTAGGGTCGCATCCGACGACCATAACATGCTTTCCCGCCTCAGCCAATGCCGCCACCGTGTTCTGTGTTGTTGTCGATTTGCCTATACCGCCTTTTCCGTAAATTGCTACCTGTCGTTTCATGGAACGATACCTCCGAATTTCTTTCGTAAATGTCGCGGGCCGACCGTTCTGGTCCTTTGACCCGTTATCCACCCTCCAGTCCGTGCAGAAGATCGCCTTGTGTCTTCTCTTCGTCTCTGGAGGGATCCAGTCACGAGGACACAGGAACACACGCATCCTGGTCCTCATTTACCACTACCGTATCCACCTCTTGGTTCGGGACTGCCAACTTCATACGCCGGTGATGGGGTGCAAAACACGCGCTTCTGCGGCCCCGTATCATGCGCACAAGCCCTTCGTCATTCCGCCCAAGATTAGATAGGCAGCGTCAGTTTACGCGATACGGCCCACAGCCGCCGCATGGCAGGCGACTCCCGGTGTGCCGGGGAGGCCTCCGAAGTATCCAGTGTCTTTTGCATCATTCCTCCTTTCTTCAGATCACTGTTGTTATTACAAATATTTATATTTGATAGTAGGAACATTCCTTCTATCTTGCTGCCGGAGAAATACTTTATAAGATTATTACTTACAGTCAGCATGAACGAAGATCTTCCACTCATTTACCTTAACAACGCGGCGACGAGCTGGCCGAAACCGCCAGGTGTCCCCGCTGCGGTGAACGAAGCGCTAACCCAGCCGTTTTCAGAAGCGGGTCGTTCCGCAGGCAGACTTTCTTCGGACTGCGTCTCCGAAGCACGGACGACAGTGGCCCGGTATTTTCATGCGCCAGAAACGGATTCTCTGGTATTCTGCGCGAATGCGACAGACGCCCTCAATATGCTGATTCAGGGATTCGCAAAGAGGCAGGCCGATCCATTCCATGTGATAATGACGGAGCTGGATCACAATTCCGTGATCCGGCCACTTCGTACCCTTGAAGCGGAAGGGCGGTGCCACATCACTGTTGTTCCCTGCACGGGAACGCATATCGCACCGTCCGCAGTATCTGATGCAGTCATGGAGGATACCCGGCTTGTAGTCATGACACATGGTTCAAATGTCCTTGGATCGGTGCAGGATATTACCGCGATAGGGAAGCTCCTGCAGGAGCGGGAAATATTTTTTGTTGTCGACGGAGCCCAGACTGCCGGATTAATTCCTCTCGATATCACACGCGAACCGGTCGACGCATTTGTTTTCACCGGCCATAAATACCTCTTCGGCTTTCCTGGTACAGGTGGCTTTTATATCCGCGACCCCGCAAGAGTTGCCGCGACCCGGCAAGGGGGTACCGGGACGGATTCCCGGTTCCCATTCCAGCCGGAGAGCATGCCGGAGAAATTTGAGGCCGGAACCTACAATTATCCCGGTCTCATCTCGCTTATGGCAGGGATAACATTTCTTGGGCAGACCGGGGCTGGGGCCATTACCCGGAGCACCAATGCGCTGAACGCATTATTTTTACAAAAATTTTGCAAAACTGATTCTATCGAGGTATACAATACAGTCCCTGAGCTCCCGGTTATATCCTTTAATATGCGAGACCTCGGGAACGAGGACGCGGGATTTATTCTCCGGAACATGTACGGGATTATCACCCGGACCGGTCTGCACTGTGCACCTTTGATCCATGAAAAAATTGACGCCGGTCGCGGCTGTATCCGAATAAGCCCGTCCATACTTACTCCACAAGAAGACTGCATACGGGCCGCAGAATACATCTGTGAGGTGGCAGAAAATGCCCATTGTCGCTGAACGGGCACTCAAGCACTGCGCTGACGGCAGGATCAAAAAAGTGTACCTGCTTTCAGAGCCCTTTACCGAGGAAACTGCCTGTTGTCTAGCAGCGTTTGGAACCGTGAATCTCCTAAGGTTTCTCCCAAAACCGCTCTTCACGTTGGTGCGCAAACCCAACCTGAACATGCGTGCGGTTCTCGGAGAGAACGTGATCGAAATTTGGTACGAACCCGCTGATATGCCCACCGCTGAACCGGTGATTTATCGTATCCTAGGCAAAAATCTCATTTTACCAGAAAAAGGCTGAACGTTTTTATATTTTCACATTCTCGAAAAAATTTATTCCATTAGATTGAGGTACCCCTCCCGTTTTCCTGGACTGTGGTGTTGTATTGGCGTCAGAAATTCGTAAAAAAATCGTGGCCTTGTGGATTATTTCCGGTTCTTCTCCGCTTCCCATCGATCCAGCACTTCGCGGCCTTCAACAAAGACCAGTCCATGCATCTTTGCATAGGCCTTTGCACCGGCCTTAGTAAGCGCATATCCGGATTCGTCATCCAGCATCTCGCAGATGGTAATCGACGGTGTGACGCTGGCCATTCGGGCAATTGCCACCGAGAGTTCGGTCTGGCCGCGTCTCTGGTCGAGCAGGTTATCGGCCGCGCGCAGAAGGGCGCAGTGGCCCGGGGTGCGGAAAAACTGGCTGAAATGCGCCCCACCACCGTTCAGCGACTTTTTCACCTGCTCGGCAACCGCGGTAATCGTGAGCGCCCTGTCCCGATCCGTGATGCCGGTGAACGTATTCTTGTGGTTGACCCAGAGCGAGAATGAGGAATGGTTTTTGCGGTCGTACGGAATATCGCCCTGCCGCTCGGCCACCTCCATGCCCCGGAGCGCTTCGCTTGCAAATGGCAGGCCGAGCCTTTCAGCAGCAACCGGATCGACGGCTGTACAGATTAGCCCACCGCCATCCTTTCGCATCTGGAAAATATGGCGGGGGGTCACCGCATCCGACCTGATCGCAAAATCCGTCTCACCCTCGCGGTCATCGAAATCGTATAGCAGGATAAACTTTCCGTCACGAAGAGCAGTAATCGCATCGTCAATCATATGCCACCTCAACATTCACCCGGTCACTCTCTTTTAC
The DNA here is from genome assembly GCA_963737635.1 of uncultured Methanoregulaceae archaeon. Taxonomy (GTDB): domain Archaea; phylum Halobacteriota; class Methanomicrobia; order Methanomicrobiales; family Methanospirillaceae; genus Methanoregula. The sequence goes on along the minus strand of CAVTTL010000001.1, from coordinate 1,019,127 downwards.
ACCCAGAGCATCACGGAGCCCGACCGGCGCGATAACTTCGATGATATCCTCAGGATAATGGCTCCGTCCGGGTACAACGATCCCACAGGCAATATCATTGATCCGGCAGGGCAGGCACCGGACCCCGCCAAACGTCCGGCCCTCGGCGGAGAAACCCTGGATGGGTATCCAGGTCATTGCTTCGATCTTCTTCCGGGTCGGGATATCTGATCCAGCGAGGCGGAGGTTAAGCGTCCCGGGATACGGTTCAAAACCAAGATGCCGGAGGAACTGCTTCTTGTACGCCTTCAAGGCTCATGTAATACCGGCCCTCGCCAAGCCCGCTGACCACCACACCCGACAGGGTATAATGACCTCCCTCGTGGGCAAAAAGGCGGCAGTACTCCGCGTACTCGCGCCTGAGCTCGTCCTCGCCTTCTTTAGTAACAGTGATATGCTGGCCATCCGGGTTCAGGGTCCGGGTGATCAGCCGCTGGCTTTCGAGCGCTTTGAGCCGACGTGACGCCGTCTGCGGGCTTGCGAAAAGGGCGTCCGCGAGCGTCTGCGACGAGACAAAAACCGGCCCACGGCATCCGCCCATCAGGGCGATCACCTTGAGGCATTCGAGGTCTTCGGCCAGCACCATGTTTATCAAAATTGAGATGCTTACTATTTATGGATTGCCTTCATTCCATCGGTCGTCGGATATCACTATGTTTCGTTCGTTGTCGAACGAACGTTCGTTAATTATTTAACTGTCAGGGTCAACTTCACTGAGCATGAAATCCGTATTGCGCAACCAGCTTGCTGAGAAGATGGCGGGCGAGATTACGCTGTCGGACTCACCGGGGCTTGCGCTGAGAAAATGGCGCCAGAACTTCGAGATCGCGCCAGGCGTTCTCTCAGACCGTCTGGGCGTCTCCCCCTCCGTGATCAGCGATTACGAGAGCGGAAGAAGAAAAAGCCCCGGAACTGCCGTGGTCGGCAAGATCGTCGACACCCTCCTTTCTATCGATGAGGAGAGCGACGGCAAACACATTCACAAATTTTCCTCCATGCTCTTTTCAGGCGTCGATGATGATGTGATCCTCGATATCCACGAGTACACGAACGCGGTCGCTCTCAGTGAATTTATCGGGACTATCGGGTGCACCCTGCTGTGCGGGCCCACGGACAAGACCATTTTCGGCTATACGGTGGTCGACAGCCTCAATGCGATCCTCCAGCTCTCTGCCTGAGGAGTTCAACCGCATTTACGGCTGGAGTACCGAACGGGCGCTCATCTTCACCAGCGTTTCGACCGGCAAGTCGCCAATGGTGGCAATCCGGGTCACACCGTTTAAGCCGCGGTGCGTTATCCTACAGGGGATCGACGCGGAGAACGTCCACCCGTTTGTCGCAAAGATGGCGGAACGGGACCACATCACGGTGTTCTGTACAGAGATGGAAATAGACAAGATCGTGAGTACACTGAGGGAGAAAGAATGGTAGGCATCATTACTTACGGTGCATATATACCGAAATACCGGATCAAAGTTGAAGAGATCACCCGTGTCTGGGGCGCAAACGCTGCAGATATCACGGGAGGACTAGGCGTGTTTGAAAAGTCTGTCCCTGATCTTGATGAGGACACCGCAACAATTGCGGTTGAAGCAGCACGAAACGCCCTGAGACGCAGGATCGTCGATTCCGAAAAGATCGGCGCCGTGTACGTGGGCAGCGAGTCGCACCCGTACGCGGTCAAGCCGACTGCCTGCACGGTCGGGGAAGCGATAGGCGCAACCCCGTACATGACTGCGGCCGACTACGAGTTTGCCTGCAAAGCGGGAACGGCTGCGATCCAGACATGCATGGGTATGGTAAAAAGCAACATGATCCCGTACGGGCTTGCCATTGGTGCCGATGTCTCGCAAGGTGCGCCCAGCGATGCCCTCGAATACACGGCAGCAGCCGGCGGTGCGGCGTACGTGATCGGAAACGATGACCCTATCGCAGTGATCAACCATACCTGCTCGTTTACCACAGACACACCGGATTTCTGGCGACGTGAGGGGCAGGATTACCCCCGCCACGGCGGCAGGTTCACGGGAGACCCCGGGTACTTCAAGCACGTGAAGGGTGCAAGCCGGCTGCTCCTTGAGCAGATGCACACAACCGCAAAGGACTACACCTATGCGGTCTTCCACCAACCCAACGCGAAGTTCCCGCAGAAGGTGGCAAAGGATCTTGGTTTTTCCACCCAGCAGATCACTCCCGGTCTTGTTGTTCCCCGGCTCGGGAACACATACTCGGGCGCATCTCCTATCGGTCTTGCAGCAACACTGGACATTGCAAAGCCGGGCGACCGGATCTTCGTGTGCTCTTTCGGCTCCGGTGCCGGCAGCGACGCGTTTGACATTACCGTCACTGACGCGATCACTTCTGGCGATTTCCGCCGCGATGCGGCACCCTCGGTGCAACAACTCCTCAAAGACCCCATCTACCTGGACTATGCGCGGTACGCAAAACACAAGGGAAAGATCGTGATGCAATCATGAGAGACGTAGCAGTTATCGGGATCGGGTGCACGAAGTTCGGCGAGAAGTGGGAGAGCTCGTTCCGTGACATCTTTGTCGAGGCAGGGGCGCTTGCGCTCGAGGACGCACAGCTCTCGGGCGAGAAGATCGACGCGATGTACGTCGGGAACATGAGTGCAGGCCGGTTCATCGGGCAGGAGCACATCGGTGCCCTGATCGCTGACTACGCCGGCATGGCGACCCGGCACATCCCCTCGACCCGTGTCGAGGCGGCATGCGCATCGGGAGGACTTGCGTTCCGGCAGGCAGTTATCGCGGTCGCAAGCGGGATGGAGGACATCGTGGTCGCAGCCGGCGTCGAGAAGATGACCGATGTTGGATCAGACGAGAGTACCGATACGCTGACCGGCGCGGCCGACCGTGAGTGGGAAGGCTTCATGGGTGCAACGTTCCCGGGCCTGTACGCTATGATCGCAAACGACTACATGCACAAGTACTCGCTGACCCGCGAGCAGCTGGCGCAGGTTGCGGTAAAGAACCACTTCAACGGTGCCCGGAACCCCATCGCACAGTTCCAGAGCGAGATTACGCTTGACACCGTAATGAAATCGACAATGGTCGCAGAGCCGCTGCGGCTCTTTGACTGCTCGCCCGTGACCGACGGGGCAGCCGCGGTGATCGTGGCGCCGTTCGACCGGGCCCGCGAGTTCACGGATACACCCATTAAGGTGCTTGCAAGTGCGCAGGCGAGCGACACGATCGCGCTGCATGACCGGCGCGATATCTCGACGCTCGATGCTACGGTTGCCGCCAGCCAGCGTGCGTTCAAGATGGCGCACCTTTCGCATAAGGACATCAACATGGTCGAAGTGCACGACTGCTTCTCGATCGCGGAGATCTGCGCCATCGAGGATCTCGGCTTCTGCAAGAAAGGCGAGGCCGGCAAGTTCACCGCAGACGGCGAAACCACTCTTGGCGGGAAGATCCCCGTTAACACGAGCGGTGGGCTCAAGGCCTGCGGCCATCCGGTCGGAGCAACCGGCATCAAGCAGGTGTACGAGATCGTCCAGCAGCTCCGCGGCGAGGCTGGCAGGCGCCAGATCGAATGTGCAAAGATCGGCATGACGCACAACGTGGGCGGGACCGGCGCGACGGTTGCGGTTCACATCCTCGGGAGGGTATAAGATGACGGTAGCACGGTTCTGGAGACATCTTCCCCAACGGTACAACATGGTGGGAACAAAATGCGAGACATGCGGCAGGCACTTCTTCCCGCCCCGGACCTTCTGCCCCGATTGCCGCCGGGCAGGAAAAATTGTCGATCACAAGTTCTCAGGTTCCGGCACGGTCGTCACGTTCACCGTGATCCACACGGCAGCCGAGCAGTACTCGATGCTGACACCATATGTGCTCGCGATCGTCAAGCTCGATGAGGGGCCGCAGATCACGACGCAGATCGTATGCAATCCCGAGAAGGCGAAGATCGGAATGAAAGTGAAGAGTGTTTTCCGCAAGATCGCCACCGATGGCGAGAGCGGCATCATCCACTACGGCACGAAGTTTGTGCCGGTGGAGTAATTTTTCTGTTTTTTTCTGGTTCTCTTTCAGGAAATTATGAATGTTTTTAACACATCAAGTTCGGGCTCTGTAGAATTCCTCAGTAACAGATCTAGATAAGATCGCGAGAATAATTTTCGAGATGTTGTAGAGGATCAATCCGGATGATAATTCAACAAACCTGATATACCGGTTTGCTGACACTATTCTGCCTCCTTACGGTTACTGAACATAACAAAATAAGGAGGCACTGTACCTTAGATCTTTTGGTCCATCAGGTCAGATCTTTCCTCGGAAAAATGATTTCTACAGAGCCCAAGTTCGGATCTCTCATATCTGAATCCACGATATTTGCAAAAAACGGCCTCTTCCTCTTCGGATGTTTTTCCACAGGATTCACATTGAAGTCCCATGATTTTCTAATATGTGGATATTGTAGACATACTGGATCCTCCTAATTGGTACAAAATCCCTTTTTTAAAAAGTAATTTCAAAACTCTTATGATAAAGATTATGACATTCATGAGCTAGGAGCAAGCATAGGAGCGAAATATCAGGAGAATTCGGTTCGAATGTCCTTACAAGATCGGTCAAGAGGATATGAATTTGCAGAATTCGAGAAGGAATTCATTTTTCATAGACCTAATACCGGATTTGTTGAATATATTTCCGGTGATGGCAGATTATTCTCACTTAATCCTTCCCCATGTTTCAAGGCTTCAAAACACTTGCATTATTTCGCTGAAGCCTGCGACCCCCCGTCCAATAATGTGTGCGTTGAAGTTGAAGTCAGTTCGGAAGATGTTGTATATCAACAAAATTGGGATGGTTGGTACAAAAATGTTTTAAAGAGGGTTTCAGGATGGAAACCCTTTGATTATCAACCGATCCTCAGAAGAAAAAAATTGATCGACCGGGACCAAATTATAAATTATTTCGCTCAAACATACCGAGGAAAAGATGATATTACCGAAAGGATCGCTACATGTTCTGCATTGTATACTTTTTCATCTCCACCAATTTCAGATACTTTTGGGGGTGTGAATGCGGCAGTTCTTTCCAAAAAAAGTATGTGGGACAACTTCAAAAAAACGATGAAAATAATTCCCCTGGAGTTTTTCCGACAAACTTCAAAACATTACTATTGTCTTTCTGAAAAAGAGAAAATCCTCCCCCCGCTTCAGAGTGAGGAAGTAAATCTTGCGTACTTACGCCCGGAAAAAATGATGGCGGATATCCCAATCGTTCTTGATGACGTATCAATCAAAGGAAATGTAGGAATCCTGAAACAGGATCTTAAAGACAATCAAAAATTCGCCACAGCTTATCTTCTTGATTCCCTTATGCTCAAACCTGATCCATTAAAAAGTGTGGAAAAAGCAGTGACAGATGCAGTTTATGCGATTTCTGATGAGTACCGGAGATCCGGCATTGTACCCTATAGGCAAAATCTTGGAGATGCAATTCCGACTCTTTCGGCAGCAATAACCCGTCTTAATCTAGCGCTTGAAACCACAGTAAAACACGTCAATGAAGTATTGGATTTGTGGAGAGAAATGCACCGAAAAGCAAAATACAGAATGGGGGATTCTTTGTTGGTTTCAAAATATTACGACCGGCTTTCTGATAATGCGAAAAAACTCTACACAGAACTCTATGAAGCATATGGAAAAGAGTATTGGATTCCGACGCAGGAGGTTATTACGATTACTTCACTCAAGAACGATGTTGATTTTAAGCATGCCCTTAACGAACTCGTTGAACAAGGGTTGGCATTACGGGATCGCCGAGGAATTAAACTCCTTGAAAAATTGGGGTAAATTTGGAGCACTAATATGTAATCTTTTTATTCACATAAAACGAGATTGTCCACTTCCCTGCAGCCCTCCAACAATATCCGGCACCAAGCGACCCCTTGAAAAATTCCGCGACTGCCCCATCCCTCACCTTTCCAGAAACGCGAGCACGGTTCTGCTGAACCGGTCCGGGAACTGGTACATCACCCCGTGTCCTCCGCCATAGAACGTGACGAGCTTCGCTCCGGGAATCTGGCTGCTGAGTATTACTGCGTTTTGTGGCGGGACCACTACATCTTCGTCTCCAGTAAGAATAAGCGTGGGAGACTGGATATTTCCGAGCCGGGAAAAGGATCCGGGCCACGAAGAAAAGGCGGCAGCCTGGCGAGCACAATTCTTTTCATCGGTGGTTTCGTACACGTCCGGGCAGTATTGGAAGGGATCGTGGGTGGCAAGCCAATCAGCCGGGAAGAGCAGAGGAAACATGCGCCCTGCCACCTCCTGCATCGTCCCGCTCTTGTCCGTGAGACGGGCAAGAATCCCGGATCCCATCCTCACGGCTTCGGACCCTCCGCAGTCCCCGGAGACGAGGACCAGCCGGTCGATCTTCTCCGGGAATTGCAGCGCAATCTCCTGCGCAATGCACGCCCCCATCGAAAACCCAAGGACATGAGCGCGGGAAATGCAAAGGGCGTCCATCAAGGCGGCCGTATCCCGGGCAAAGAGAGAAACCGAGAACGGTTTGTCCGAAACCCCGGAATACCCTGTCCCCCGGTTGTCAAAGGTAATGACGCGGAAGTGCCGGGAGATGGTTTCAAGGACCGGCGGGTTCCACGTGTCCATCGGTGAGGCAAGCCCATTGATTAAAATCACCGGGTACCCCGCTCCAAACTCGTGATACCCAAGCTTCACGTCGCCTACAGGAAGCAGTGTTGCCGGGATCCGGGCCATGACACGACATAGGACACCGGACCTTATGAGCGTTCCCGGTCCTCCGGACTGGCGTCAAAGCTTACATGGTATGCGGTTTAGCATATCGATTGCCAGCCGTTCGGGTTCAGGACACATGTCGAACCGCGGCCACAGGTCCCTGATGTCCTCGTGGATACCGAAAGGATCCCCGGCAGGTGGATAGGACATTCGGGATGTTTATCGTAGACCATTCTTTACGATGGAAATCGTGAAGAAGAGAAAAAAAGTTGCGTTCTGGGTATCCTGTACACAGTTCAGGAGCTCCCCGGCAGTGCAATCGTTGCCGAATCACTACCGGCGTTCACGCGTTTTGTGCAGGAACAAAACTGTTCCCTGAATGCACCGTCACGGCCCGGGGAAGTTCGATACTGAGCGCTTCTTTGAGAACTTCCTCAATGGTACCAACCGGGACAAACGTCAATTCGCCACGGACATCCTCAGGCACATCCTGAAGGTCGCGTTCGTTCTCCTTTGGCAAGATCACTTTTTTGATCCCCGCCCGGTGTGCGGCAAGGATCTTCTCCTTGATCCCGCCAACCGGAAGTACTGAACCACTCAGGGTAATCTCACCGGTCATCGCAAGGTTCGGGTCAACAGTCTTCCCGGTGATCAGCGATGCAAGTGCAGAGAAGATTGTCACGCCCGCCGATGGACCGTCTTTGGGGGTTGCTCCCGAGGGCACGTGGATGTGGATGTCACTTGTGATAAAGTTAAACCCATTCTGCGTGCCGGCAAGCCGGGACCGGATGAGGCTTGATGAAATCGTTGCCGATTCCTTCATCACGTCCCCCAGCTGGCCGGTGAGGGTGAGCTTACCGGTCCCGGGCATGAACGTTCCCTCGATAAAGAGGATCTCCCCGCCAACCGGCGTCCACGCAAGGCCGGTGACGACACCAGGGACAGGCTCTTTCCGGGCCACTTCCTGCCGGATCTGCTCCTTTCCGAGAATGGCCGATAAATTGTCCGGGGTGACGGTAAACGGCAGCTCAGCAGTGCCGGAGACAATTTTCTCCGAGACATGCCGTGAGATCTTCGCCAGCTGTTTCTTGAGCCACCGGACACCGGCCTCCCGGGTGTACTTCTCGATGATCAGCTTCAGGGCCTCATCTTCGATACGAAGTTTGTCCGCATCGAGACCGTGCTCCTGTAATACCTCGGGAATGAGGTGGTCTTTTGCAATGGCAAACTTCTCGTTCTTCGTGTAGCCCGAGATCTCGATCATCTCCATACGATCGAGCAAAGGAGCCGGGATCGTCGCAAGGGAATTGGCCGTTGCAATAAAGAGCACCTCGGAGAGATCATAAGGGACTTCAAGGTAGTGGTCGGAGAAGGTATTGTTCTGCTCCGGGTCGAGGACTTCGAGAAGGGCGCTTGCCGGATCGCCCGCATACGAAGAGGCCAGTTTGTCGATCTCATCGAGAATGAAGACCGGGTTCTGGTGCCGGCCTTCTGGATGCCCTGGATAATCCTTCCGGGCAGTGCCCCGACATACGTCCTCCGGTGCCCCGGATCTCTGCCTCGTCCCGGACGCCGCCAAGGCTGACTCGGACGTACTTGCGCCCGAGAGCTTCGGCGATGCTTTTCCCAAGGCTCGTTTTCCCGGTGCCGGGCGGGCCGACAAAGAGGAGGATCGAGCCTTGTTTTTCCTGACGGAGTTTCATGACTGCGAGATGCTGGACGATCCGCTCCTTGACTTTCTCAAGGCCGTTATGATGGCTTTCGAGGACGCGGCGGGCCTGCCCGATATCGATGCTCTTTTTCTCCTCAGTGACCCATGGCAGGTCGAGCAGGAGATCGAGATAATTCCGGATCACCGAGCTTTCGTGGTTCTGGCTTCCGCCGGTCTCAAGTTTCCTTACCTCTGCAAGAGCCTTCTTACGTATATCATCCGGCATCTTCGAAGATTCGACTTTCTCACGATACCCGGCATCGCCGGTACCCCGGCGCTCTCGCCAAGCTCTTCCTGGATCATCTTGAGCTGCTCCCGGAGCATCGCTTCCCGGTTCGACTTGCTCACACGGTCCGAGATTTTTTCTGCCATCTCGATCCGGATCTTGATGTTCTCCCTGGTTTTTATGAGGAGCTCAAGGAACGTGATATACCGTTGCCTGACAGAAGCGATCTCAAGCAGCTCCTGCTTCTCGGAAAGATTAGCAGGTAGGAAGGGCATCACAAAGCCCATGATCCGGTCGATGGAGTCCATCCGGTCGATCGGCCGGGTGAACTGTTCGGAGCCGGAAAAGCGACGGCTGATCTCGTGGAGGGTGTTTTTTACGTCGGTGAGAATCCGGGCTTCTAAGTCGGCTTCGAGATCCTGCAGATCAGGAACCTGCTCGAGGGCTGCAAAGAAGTGTCCCTCCCTTGGAATAAGGGAAACGACTTTGACCCTTTTTTCGACTTCCGCGCAGACCAGGTATCCATCGTCCGCCGGCTGCGTATGCATGATCCGGAACAGATTTCCGGTTTTATACAGCGACTCTGTAGTCAGATCCGAAGGCCGTGTTCCGCTTTTTACCGTGAGGCCGATCGCGTACCAGCCGCCTGCATCTGTCATGGATGCAAGCAGCAGTTCGCCGGTTGCCTTATCGACCGGAAACTTTGTCCGGCTTCCGGGATAGGCGACAATCTCAAAGAGGGGTATGACGAGTTTTTCCGGTGATTTTTCCTTTTTTTCCGATTGCATGGTTACTCCATTTATTTAGTTTGCTTTTACCTAACTAAAGCCCGGGACAAAAAAATTAACCGACCTTCTGCAGGATCTCGATCAGGAGATCCAATTCGTTTTCATCAAGCGAATCCGTCATTTGTTCAATCACCTGGCGCAGTGCAGCTTGTTCTGCCTGTGCAATCTTTTTTCCTTTGTCGGTCAGGTGGATGTACAGGATCCTTTTGTCTTCGGGACAGGATTCTCGGTACACGCACTCCATCCGGACAAACCGGTTGATCATCTCGGTGATCGTCGGTTTTGAGTTTTGAGTGATCTCCGCAAGCCGCGAAAAGGTCACATCTCCCTGTCCATCGATGGTTCTGAGATAAGCGACCTGCCTGACGGTCATATCCGGCAGGCCGCACTCGGAGAAGATCCTGCAGGAGCACTCATTTCTGATCCTGATAAGTTTTTCAAACTCAGAGAACAACTGCTCCCGCCGGTCCACCATAGATCGATCCTTGTTAGTTAGGGTTTACCTAATAATAAAGGTTGGGGTGATCAGGATCACTGGTGCTTAGTCATCGGTAAAACATCTCTGCGCTTGGAGAAGATCAACAAAACAGGAATAGCCAGAATTTGCCGCCATAGATTATTTATCCGTTGTTTTATTACATGCTACTATGGACGCCAGCACTATCTTAAAAAAATATGAGACTGCGGTTTATCTCATTCTTATTACCCTTTTCGCGATCATCGTCGCTTTCTCTATCGGGGAACTGATTTATATCCTCTATGTTTCGCTCTTCGTCAACTCCCCGCTTCTCCTGGAAAATAACGAACTCCTCGGCCTGTTCGGGTATTTCCTCCTTGTCCTGATCGGTGTCGAGCTGCTGGCGACCGTATCGGCGTACGTCAACGAGAAGGTGATCCACGTCGAAGTAGTGATCATGATCGCTATCATCGCGATCGTCCGTAGTGTCATCCTCCTTGATACCGGGAGCACAAATCCGGCGAAAATGTTTGGGATAGCCGCCATCATCTTCGCACTCTGTTCCGGGTATTACTTCCTCAAGAAAGGTGGACTCAGCCGTCAGGAGGATGCTGCTGGAGCCGGGCCGGTCTCGAGGGAACAGAAATAAAAACGGAACGGGAATTACGTCCGTTCCGGCATGAAATCGTCAGATTTTCCCTGCCACGATGTCGTACACCGCGTGCCACTGGCCGGGCGAATATGACCGCACGACGCGTTCGGTAATCCCCGTGCCACCCAGCTCGCAGATCCGGTCAAGGTGCTCGCCTTCGCGTGAGACCAGCGAATAGAAATGAATTATACCGCCGGGCCGGGCAAGCCGGAACGCTGCCGGTAAAAACGCAGTCCCGGCAAGCGGGAGGTTCATGACGATCCGGTCAAATTTCCACGGCAGGAATCTCTCAAGCCTTCGGGCATCCGCAAGGAGGGGGAGGACATTGGCTGCCCGGTTCTTCCGGCAATTTTCGATCATCAGGAGGACCGCATGGGGGTTGAGGTCTGCTGCCACAACAAGTGCTGCCTGAGGCGAAAGCGTGACTGCAAACGGTCCCACCCCCGCAAACATATCGAGCACCAGTTCGCCATTAGTCATTTTTCCCGCAATACGCCGGCGCTCAGTTGAGAGCCGGGCGGAAAAATACGCGCCGGCAAGATCGACTGCAAACCGGTAGCCGTGTTCGACGACGTCTGTACGTGTTGTAGGTGTCCCGGCAAGCACCGCATACTCGCGAGTCCGGTACTCACCGGAGACTTCGCTCGTCGGGAAAAGTACGGTGTGTAAAGAGGGACGGGATGCAAGGATCACGTCAGCCCCGGCGGGATCGTTCTCCTGCATGATTGCAATCCCACCAACCAATTCGTGACGGGGAAGTTCGATGCGATTGGGCTGTTCCTCAAAAATATACCGTACGCTTTCCTCGCGTTCCACAGTTACCGGGAAGATAAGAGAGTCCCCATCATGCAGTACCTTGAGCGTAAGATCGAGCTCACCCTCGCGGAGGAGTGCCTGGCGGATCTCTTCGCCTTTTTTTGCCGGTACCCGCATACCCCACTGTTCAGTCGTCATGAACGCAAAACCACTGCACTGATAATAGTATACGTACAACAGGTATTCATGGCTGGTGATGACGGGCACCGCGATCCGGAAAAGAGTCGTGCAAAGGACGGACCGGATCGCGGAAACGAAGGAGAGATCAGGGCAAAACTCAGGGATGGATCCATCAAGCTCTACGAACTTGAAAAACAGCTCCCTCCGGTCGATGCCGTCAGGGTGCGCCGGGAGTTCATCGAACAGGAAACCAGCTCGAAGCTCGAAAACATCGGGATCTTTTCGATAGACGTTGACCGGGCGGCAACCAGGAACTGCGAAAATATGATCGGTACGGTCCAGGTACCGGTCGGAGTTGCCGGGCCGCTTGCCATCAACGGCGAGTATGCGAAGGGGTCGTTCTGGCTGCCCCTCGCGACCACCGAAGGGGCATTGGTGGCCTCAGTCGAACCGGGGGGCGGGCGCGATCACAAAAGCCGGAGGAGCAGAAGTGCGTATCCTCCACGAGGGTATGACCCGGGCCCCCGTCTTTGCCGCAAAGAGCGTCGGTCATGCAAAAGAGATTGCCGATTGGGCAGAGGCCCACACGAACGATCTTGCCGCGATAGCACAGACCACTACCTCACATGGAAAGATGACTGGCCTTGTCCCCTTTATCGCGGGCACGAGCGTCTTTATCCGACTCGAATTCGACACCAAAGATGCAATGGGTATGAATATGGTTACCATCGCCAGTGCGAAAATCGCTGATGAAATTGCGGTAACCACCGGCGCCCGTCTGATCGCACTCTCGGGGAATATGTGTACCGACAAGAAACCGGCAGCCATCAACGGTATCATGGGCAGGGGGCGCAGCGTCGTGGCTGGTGTCGCTCTCTCCCACGAGCTGATTGGGATGGTCCTCAAGACCGATGCACAGACAATGATCGAAGTGAACTACCGGAAGAACTTCGTCGGCTCGGCACGGGCGGGCGCGATGGGGTTCAACGCCCATGCAGCGAACATCGTCGCTGCGATGTTTATCGCCTGCGGTCAGGATGCCGCTCACGCGATCGATGGCAGCACCTGCATGACCACGATTGATGCTACCGAGTCGGGAGTTTACGTCGCAGTCACGCTCCCTTCGCTCCCGGTGGGCACGGTTGGCGGCGGGACTGGCGTTGATACCCAGAATGAGTGCCTGAAAATCCTCGGCGTTGCCGGTGGCGGGACTCCCCCGGGAGCGAACGCAAAGAAACTCGCGGAAATTATCGGGGCCGGCGTTCTTGCCGGTGAACTTTCGCTCATCGGCGCGCTTGCCGCCCAGCACCTCGCCCGCGCCCACCAGGAACTGGGACGAGGAGAGAAAAGGTAAGATATACCAGTTTTTTTGAAAATCACTAGGGAATAAAGCTGGCTGTTCAGAACCGGAACCACTTCATCATTACGAGCGCGTCCTCGCCGTTTGCGTAATAGCCGCCGACTTGGAAGACATTCTCATAACCGAGGCGCCGGTAGAACCTCTGAGCAGGTACATTTGATTCCCTGACCTCAAGCTGGGAGCCGCTTGCGCTCTCCACGGCAAACTGGTGTTCGAGACGGAGCACGAGCTGCCGGCCTATCCCTTTGCGCTGGAAGGGTGCAGTTACGGCAAAGTTGCAGATATGACCGTAGATATTTTCCCCAGTATCTTCAAGCGCCCCGACGATAAACCCGGCAATCTTTCCTTCGCAAACCGCGACAAAATAGGTGGTCGGGTAATAGGAAAGGGCCTCAGTGAAGATCCCTGCATCCCACGGATCAGCAAAAGCCTCCTGCTCGATGACAACAATTGCCGGCACGTCGGCAGGTACGGCACGTCGGATAAACGGGACCGCCGGAGGGACCGCAAGAGGGGGAGAACGGATCATGAACTAGGTCCTTTTTTCGTAGTATCATCAGTTACCTCACGGTGCGATAAGCATTGCGTCCCAGCTAAAGATGTATCCGGTTCGTGTTACCGGACAGGATGTCTTTGATTATATATGTGACCTCGCCCAAATGTATGAGAAAGGTCGCCCTTTTTTGGGGCTCTGGTTGGTATCATGGTAACCGTCTATCGTTTTGCCGCGGTGCGCCCCGCACCGGGTGAGGCCCAGTCCATTGCAGCCGTCCCGTACGATGTTGTGACCGGTGACGAGGCGCGTTCGATCATCAAAGCAAACCCGGAGAGTTTCCTGACCGTAAGCCGGTCCGATGCGGAACTCCCTGACGTTCCGCCGGATAATACCAAGGTCTATGAGCGGGCACGTGACAATTTCCATGCGTTTCTTGCAAATGGCCGGTTGAAAAAGGACAGAAGCCCCGCGATGTATGTATACAGGATCCAGCAGAACGGAGAAACGTTTGTCGGCGTATGCTGCTGCCTTGACACCGAAGATTATCGCAGGAGCAGGATCCGGCGCCACGAGCTGACCCGGTACGACAAAGAGGAGGACCGGACCCGGCATATCGACGCGGTCAAGGCCCACGACGGCCCGGTCGTGCTCCTCTACCGGGATCCCGGTACACTCTTTTCATTCATCGAATCGCTGATAGCGGGAAACAAAACCCCGGATGCGGAGGTTCATACCCCGGAAGGCTGCATCCACCAGATCTTTGCTATCACCGACACGGTAGCACTCGACGCGGTTGAACACCGTTTCCGGGACGTGGCCAGCCTCTATATTGCCGACGGCCACCACCGGGCCAAAGCCGCAGTCAACCTGGCCGACAGGATGCGTGCGTCCGGTCTTCCTGCTGATGGTGAGATTGGCCGGTTCATGGGTGTGCTCTTTTCCCACAACAGAGTAAGGATCCATGGTTACAGCCGGCTTTTGACCGATATCGGTACATTTGACCAAGAGACTTTCCTTAACGAACTCAGGAAATGGTACACGGTGACTCCGTATGGGGCGGTTGATGGGTGCGGGTACAATATCAGGCCGCACATAGCACACCCGGAAAAATACCATGTCATGCACCTTTACCTCGAAGAAAAATGGTACGAATGCACGCGCCCGATCAATCCGGGTGCAGACCCGCTCGATGTTCTCGATGTCGCGTTGCTCCAGAAGCTCGTGCTCGAAGGGATGCTTGGCATTACCGATCCCCGGGGCGATGCCCGGCTCCAGTATCTTGGCGGTGCGAGGCCGGTTGCCGATATCGAACGGCTCGTAGATGCCGGTACCTACCGGCTCGCGTTTGCCATGCAGCCGGTGCAGGTAGAAACGGTTCTCTCGATTGCCGATGCCGGGGGCGTCATGCCCCCCAAATCCACATGGTTTGAACCCAAACTCCTAAGCGGACTTGTCATCCACCCGTTTGGGTAATCCTCCAAGCAATTACCCTGTACCTTTATCGGTTTTGCCGTCGCTGGTGATATGGTATGATCACCCTTGCACTCCCGAAGGGCAGCCTCGAAGCGCAGACGCTCCAGCTTTTCAAGGAAGCGGATCTTGAGGTCAGGCGTACGGACCGCGACTATAATCCCCGGATTGATGACACCCGGATTGGCAAGGTAAAAATCCTCCGACCACAGGAAATCCCAACGTTTGTGGACAAGGGCTATTTCGATCTCGGTATCTCCGGGCTTGACTGGGTCAGGGAGACTGGTGCTGATGTCGTTGAGGTGGCGGCTCTTTCCTATAGCAAAACCGGGGAAGGTAACGTGAAGATCGTGATCGCTGTCCATCGCGACGAACCCATAGAAGCAGCCGGGCAAATCCGGCCCGGCAGCCGGGTGACGACGGAATACCCGGAGCTCACGAAAAAATATTTTGCCGATCAGAATATTCCTGTCCAGCTCTTCCACTCGTACGGGGCCTCGGAAGCAAAGGTACCCGATCTCATGGACGTGGTTGTCGACCTCACGGAAACGGGGACGACCCTGCGGAAAAACGGCCTTAAAATCATAGGGCAGATCATGGAATCACACACGGTGATTATCGCAAACCATGCAGCTTGGGCAGATCCAGAAAAAAGGCGCGAGATAGAAGAGATTACGACCCTCCTTTTCGGGGTGCTCGAAGCCCGGCATAAGGTACTCCTTACGATGAATGTGCCGACAGCAGCGCTGGAGAAGATCGTCTCGGCGCTCCCGGCCATGAAAAAGCCGACCGTAAGCCGGCTCCACGGTCTCGATTATTACAGCGTCCAGACGGTGGTACAGAAAAGTGCGGTCAACGGGCTGATCCCAAAGCTCAAAGCGTGCGGGGCTGAAGATATTCTCGAGATTCCGATCACAAAGATCTGTACCGTAAAGTCCGAAAAATGGAAACTACGACGGTTTTTTGACGCGAGAATTCTTTTTACAGATTTTCCTGGGTAGGCCGGCGCACAATAAATTCCTCCGGCTGTTACAGTAATTCCCGGAAAAACTACACTGTGGCATTCCAGAAAAAACCAAATTTATATCTCTTGCCCCGTTAATACGCTTTTAAGGAATTTTATGCATTCGATTCTCCTTCTTGAGGTGAATTTATTATCCGGAAAGCGACGCACGGACGTTCATGGATGATGCATATTTTCACTGCAGTAACGGAGCTCTGATCTCTTTCCATGATGGATGATACCGCGAATCTTTCTCTTGATTTCTTAGCCGGTTTCACCATATTTATGGTTGCTTTTATCTACGTTGCCAGCCTGATTCCAAGTCTTTTGCTTGGTCTTCAGAGTAGCACCATCGATTATAATGCAGTCGCGTACCGCACCGGTGTCATTCTGGTGGAAGATCCCGGTGCGCCGGTATCCTGGGAGAACCCGGGCATCTATCCTGATTACTATATACAGACGAATGGCATCCGGTTTGGGCTCGCTCTCTCAAAAGACACCCCCAATATCCTTTCTCAGCAAAAATTAAACCGGTTTTTCTGCAGCACGGAATTCATGTATCCCGGAGATTATCGTTCACGGGCCGTTTTTGGCAATTACCCGTACTTATTTAATATCTCTCTTCAGTTTGCCGGCAACCCAGCAACAGAATCAATCGGAGATGTCCTGCCAGACGGATATGGATACGTCCGGCGGGTTGTCGAATTGAAAGTACCGAGTAACGCCACGATCGACAGCGGAAACGTGCAACAGAGATACCAGTCAACAGCTAACGTCACGACCCATTTCTTCACCATACAGATAAACTCCACAGACCTGTTGGCTAACGCCACGAATCCTGCATGCACCAATCCCCTGTACCAGATTGATCCGTGGGACGATCAGATTACGGTTAATCTTACCAATCTGAGTACCCTTTATGATACCAATTATGATCAAGGACCACCACCGCATTATCCCACTGTCAACGTATCTGCTATCACTATACTTAGAGCACAACAATCACAACCGTACCCCTACCCGGCCTTCTCAGTTCTTGATAATTTCACCAGCAGTGTCAACGGAGGCAATCTTTCCACCACCCCACCCTTTTATTTATATGTTGATGGTAATTCTACACCTATCTCTGCGCTTCCTGTTAATGTCACCAGTAACCTGTCTCTGACGTTCACACCGGGTTTTTTTTACCAGATGGGAAATAATAACGTTTACCAGGAAGATACGACGACCCAGCTGTATGTCAGGCTCGCCTTCCAACTTTCCCAACCAGATTGGTACCTTAATAATACGATGAGCCCCCCGTTCAGTTATAACTACAATCCTGCAAACGTAACTCAGCCCAGTTTACAAAGTGGCGTAATGGAGGTTTCAGTATGGTAGATAATGGTGGGCAGTTATATACGATTGAAGGCGTTGCCGCGGGTTTGCTCATGATTTTTACCGCTTATCTGGTGATGAGTACGACTACCGTATATACGCCCGGGGATGCCCACATTACGGATATGCAGCTTGAACAACTCGGGACAGATTCATTACGGGCGATGAACATGCCGGTTAATGGGTTGCAGTCGGAGAGCCCGTTGCAGACCATCATCGAACAACCAAATGGCGGCTCTACCTTCAACACGATTTTCACGAATCTGACGAATAATAGGACGGGATCAGAAACAGATAACCTGCACTACAGTGCCACGGTTTCTTACTATAACCTGACCGATAATACCGTCTGGAATTACCCGCTTGCATCCAACCGTAATCTTACCGGGACCGAACATCCGGTAAGAGTGACAGAATGGGTAGTTATTAACAAACAGTTGCAAGGAGATAACAAGAAAGAAAATAGAGTGGTTCTCGTGGAGGTGCTCTTATGGCGGGATTGAATGAAGATGCACAGTGGATTATCCTCATGGGATTTGTGGTAAGTTTTAGTTTCTTCTTCCTGGCGACGATCCTCAACCAGTCCACAATCGTTGGCCAGACCACTGCAGAAAGCGTCCTGGACTTTCCAAAGGATGACATCCGTGACGTGCGGGCAGCGATCATTAACTCAGTTTACGAAGACCCGGTCAATGATCCTCTCGTCGTATACAACGATACAGTGGCCATTGAACTGGCACGAAAAGGTGCTATAGTGACGTATTCGAGTTACGTGCAGGGCAACTACACCTATATTAACATGCATTACAATAACGGGGTGACGATATACAATGAGACTTGGGCGTCGCCGTGACCGTCACAATGAACCCGGAGTAGTGACTCTTATCGAGTACGTGATGGTGAGCGGTATCCTCATGGTTCTCTTTGTTGTCATGCTGTTGCTGGTGAATACTAATATCATGACTGGACCGGCCGACACCCTGAGCTTTTATGCGTTTACCGATATCGGTAACGGTATATCAACCCGGATGGTCGATGTATACAGTATTGCCCCGCAGAACGGAACACTTTCGACTTATTTCACCATTCCAGAGGATGTTGGAGGATTGAATTATTTTGTAGATATTGAGCCGGGCAGCAATCCGAACGATCAGGATATTGTGGTGTGGCGGGATACTATTTCGAGCAATATCAGCCTTGCCGAGATTGATCTTACACCACAAGGAGCAGCCAACGGGAATACTACCGGCGGTGGGATAAACATGATCACATACAATTCGAATGGGTTTTAATTATGAGTATTATTGAGACCAACGGACACATGAGCGATGATGGTATATCTGAATCAATCGGTTTCATACTCATATTCACTATCATTATAGCCGGTATTGGGCTTGTGACAATGTACGGTTACCCGATGCTCATGCAGCAGCAGTCCACTGCAAACGAGAGGATCATGGAAAAGAACATGATCGTGCTGCAAAATGATCTCAAGGGCCTCTCTTATAACATGGTACCGTACACTGAGACCTCACTCAATGTAGGAGGAGGGGCTCTGACCGTGTACAATATGAGCTACAGCACTTCGTCTTCAAATTTCACCATTTTTGACAATGGTCAACCACTCTCAGGACTGAGTCAACCGTTCTATTCAGGAGATATGCGGTATGAATCCACCAGCGCCGATACCGATATTTCACTAGAAAACGGTGCTGTGGTCATGCGGATGCTCGCAGAAAATGGCTCCACGATGCTTGCCGAACCCCGCTGGTTCTACGATGGCCCGACCAGCACGGCTGTCATTTACCTGATCGGGTTCAATACCACAAATGTCCTGGCACGCAGTGGTATCGGCACGGTGAACATGGCCCTTGGCCAGACCAACTACTCCGTATATAATTTTCAACCCCAACACACAATCTCGGTAGAATATACTCCAAATTCAACTGTCGATTATTCTGCAGCCTGGCAAAATTACTTCACCACCACACTGGGGATGAGCGCCGGAAGTAATGGATACGCGTTCCCACCTGTTAGTACACTTGTGGTCTACCAATACCAAATCGTTGTAAATTCTGTGTAAATTCCCGGGACACAAGTATATCGCTACAACCACTATTTTTGCATGAAGTCGTCGGTTTATTTTTCAAAACATGCCCCAAAAGACTACCGTTTATTCACAATCAATAGAATTTTTTCAAGAACTCTTTTGGCACCGGGGCCTTTCTCTTTCTGCCAGTTGCCCAGATATCATTACGCGATAAAAGTGGTGGATTGGGCTGAAATCTGGAAATTCCAGCTCTGGTCTAAAAATGAGATCTGAAGTATTTTTAGGGAAAATTCGGAATTATCCGGGAGCATCGACCCGGAGAGATTCCATCAGGAACCTGATTTAACGATGGTTCATTGGAGCTGAATGTACGTTTTTCCTGACTCTTTGACTGTTACCCCAGAAATAGTTTCAGCTGTTGCGGGGTACGCATTGCCTGCCGTGGCATCAACGCAGACATAGTAAGTGCCCGGGGGTAGACTGCGGACATCAAGGCTCGAGTTCTGGGTCGAAAGAGTACCAATAGGAATGCCTTGCTGCGTGTCAAAGGGGCCTACCCATGGTGCATTGCCACATGTCGAGGCGGGCTGTTCAGAGGTCGAATAATAGAGACGTTCCTCGTCGGGTGCAGTAGCTGTTGCCGGCATAGTCGTACTCCATTGTAATGGTATGAAATCGGTGACTATCTCGGACTGTGGTGCTTGAATCGGTGAGAGAAGAATTGATTGTTCTGTCGCACCATCATTCGTAAGATTAGCGAGCGCCGTAAAAGATGTACCCGGAAGTTGCAGAAAACTCGTTCCGTTGTTAAACGTGATGGTTCCAGACTGGTTGCCAAAGAGCTGGAAATCACCGGCTTGTGTTATATTGAGCTCGAATACTGCCTGCCAAGTCTGGCCGAGATTTATGGTTCCGATATTAAAGATAAGTGTTTTGTTAGTTTGCCATTGAGCCATCTGGTTCGTATTGTTCGTCACGCCGTTCTGCCACGTGATATCCGTAGACCCGGGATTTGCAGCTACATAGGTAAAGGCGTTAGCATTCGGCACTGAAACATTATTGAGCATCACATTCTGGAAGTTCATGGTCATCTGGGTGTTCACACCGGCTGCAATCTGAAGGTTCCCGGCAATCTGGGTATAGATCGTTTGGAGCTGGGCCGCGGTAGGCGCCGGTGCATAAAAGCCACCGGTCGCATTTGATAATACGTTCATATCGGTAACGGCCTGGGAATCAAACGAATTGGCATACCCAATCGTATAGACCCGGATACCATTGTTGTAAGCGTAGACAGACAGGTTCTGGTTGGTAAGTTGTTCATCGGGTGCCGTAGTATAATACGGAGGTACTGATGGTACATTTGAACCGGCTATAGTTAAACTCGAACCCGAGACTTGGACATAATTTGAGTTCGATGTCGCTGTATTACTTCCTGCAGAAGTGGTCACTTTTTCCGAAACTTGATAATTTTTAGTGCCGGAAGCATAGGTATGGACCGGATTCTGCATAGTCGCGTTGACGAGAGAACCATCACCAAAGCTCCAGTTCCATGAAGTTGGGTTGCCCAACGACTTATCCGTGAACTGGACTGTTAGCTTGCTGTTCGTGGCAGTAAAATAGGCCACAGGTATAAGGGAACCGCCCAAGCCGGGGTAATATAAATATTCTTCCGGTTCAAGATTTTGTGGGCTGTACCCGGTATATCCTGTGGGGGGAGGGGGATAATAGCCGGTTCCCCTGCCAAGGAAATCTCCCAGCCAGTTGTAATCCCCGTCAGTCAGGAGAATAATTGCTCGCACCGCCCGAGGGTTGGAATTCGGATTCGCTAAAATCAGGTTGATAGCCTGGTAGAGACCATCCCGGGTTCCGGTAGCTCCGTTGGGATTCAAACCCTGAATTGCAGTTTTAACTGCTGCAGAATTGGCAGTCAGGTTTTGGTTGACCGTGGTATCAACATTTGCGCCAGAGTCATCGCCGGCGAATGAGACTACGGCCATCCGGTCGTCCGAAGAATTTACCAGACTGATAAAAGTGTTTGCACCGTTTCTCGCATCCACTATCTCCGTATTGTGATCTGGCATCTCGTCTCCCATACTTCCGGATCGATCAAAAAGAAGGACGACGTCGATTGGGTTGGTCGTGAGTGCCCACCCGTCCCCGGTCAGTTTAACGGTCACGTTAACCGTTCCGTTGACCGGGACAGTTGATGGGGAGACGCTCGTAAAGGCACTGAGATAGGGATAGTTTTTCCATGTAAGAAGGACGCTTTGCTGCGTGCCATTCCACATTGCGGTTACAGAACAGTTACCGGTAGCCGATGGATTATAGTACACATTTGACGAATTTGTCGTAAAACCGCCCGGAATGAACTGGACGATGGCATTACCGTTGTTATCGGTCACGGCACTGGTACTGGTAAGCGTTGGTGCAGAAGTTATGACATCAGTACTTTTGTCATAAGAGGGCGTACCAAGACTGAACGTCACCGTCTGGTTGGAGACAGGATTTCCCATGATATCGGTGACCTGTGCCGTTATATTTGCCACGGTCTTATTATTTACGTCAAAACTGGGCATAGTTTGAGGATCTGCGGCAAGCGCCCAGTTAGTAGGTGCGGTACTATAAAATGTCACAGTCTGGTTGCAGGTGACCGAGGAATTGCTAGCGGCGGTTGCCGTAATGGTAATGTTTCCGGCAGTACCCTTCGGACCGTACGTCAATCCCACCTGGCCGAAGTTATTTGACGCCAAATTCGGATAATTTTCGCCTAAACTCGTCTGAACGGAGAGATTCTGGCCAATGGTAGGGTTGCCATATTTGTCATAAAGAGTGTATAATATGGAAATGGTATGAGTTTCATCTGCTGGCACCATCGGCGGAATGGGGTTTACAGTTTGGGTAATCGATGCGGGAATCCCATTTGCAACACCAAGAATGGACGGGTATACAGTCGGGATTGCACCGAAGGGTTGTATGGCGATATTGTTCTGTCCTGCAACGTAATCGAGTAATACTGAAACCGATACCGATCCCGTTACACTATTCAATTGCCGGGTTGTGGTCGTCACGTAGGATCCATTAATAAAAAAAGCAGCATTTCCAGAGACAGAACCGATTTGGAGCGAGATATTATTAAGATCGGCGGGATTGCGGTGGTCAATTACATTGCCCCATTCGTCAGTATAGGAGATATTGAAAGAGGTCAGAGTACCCACCGATCCCTGAGATGGTGAAGTAACTGTATAGTAGAACGGGGTATCGTGATCGATTTGCTGAACGTAAACGAGATTGGTGACGACGCCAGTCGTATTCTTCAATGCTGCATTGATGGTTGCACTGCCGCTCGTTTTATTGACGGTAAACGTAGTTGTCGCGACGCCAATGGAATTGGTCAGAGCGCTTGTTTGGCTGAGTGTTCCCATAACGGCAGAATTAGGCGCCAGAGAAAAGGTTACCGGTATCCCGGATTGAGGCACATCATTGGAATCCAAAGCCGTTACCGTGATTGTCGACTGGGAATTGCCGTTTGCGATCACCCATACTTGGCTGGAGCCGATATTAGACTGGGAAAGGTCATCTGCAAAAGCCCCGCCAACAAGGCATATTAGGCCAATAATAAAAAAGATTAAGATAAATATCCGCATACCTCATATCTCCAAACGGTAAATATGGTACTATTTCATATATAAAATTTTCTATATTTTATAGGGGCGAATTTCTCTTTTTTTTCGAAAACAAAGCCGGTTTTTTGTCAGGATTGATTTTTTAGGATTGATTTTTTATTTTTTCTGATCAGATACCGGGGTAATCAAATGCAAGTATTGAATCGGAGAAAAGATTGACAGTCGAACTATTGAGAAATCTAATAGAAAAGAGAGATGAGAAGGTTAATAATTTACGAATGATTTTTACTGCTCGGTTCAGAGATAATTATTCCGCCTTATCCACTTGATTCGCTTAATCGATCGAAGTGTCGGTTCCGAGTGTAAAACGGTCAGCCGAGAAAGAAAAGTCTGGTACTATTTGGCCTGATGCGAGGGGAGGGATTTGAACCCGCGAACTTCTTCAAGAACAGATCTTGAGTCTGCCTCCGTTGGCCAAGCTTGGATACCCTCGCTCCCGTGTTGGATTATGTTGGTGTGAGAAATAAATAAGGTACCTGATCGCACGATTACATGAAATCTGCAAGGCCCAGCTGTTCCTGCTTCTCCTCGCCAAAGGTCGACTCGATGGCAAGGTCGAGCACTTCAACCCGTTGGCGGGTGTATTCGGATACCTTATACTTTTCTACCATCTTGCGGGACACTTCGAGATACTTTTTGACCGAGCCTTCATGTACTGTCGGAATGATATTGCCGTTGCAGATTCCTTTGCCCTTAAACTTCGTGCACTTGCCGGCTAAAGGCATTCTGCGGTAACTGGTATTACATTTTGTACACCGAAACTTCTGCTTGGAGAACGCGGAGAGGTTTCCCATCAGGTCGCGGATGAAATGCGTATTGAGAACACGCTCCGCCACATCGTCGGCATCGACCGCCCGGATCTTCTCAGCAAGGTCAAGCTCTGCCTCGAGTTTCTCGCTCATGGTCTTGAGCTGGGTGTAGGTGGACTCGAGCGGCCCTGCCGAGATGTCCGAGGTATCGTGCGTGAAGAAAAAGCCTTCAAGCTGCTGAGGAGTTCCCAATCTCCGTTCGACCCGGTCGATGAGCGGCTCGACATCTTTTGCCTTGGCATATACAAGGCCGGCCTCGTAAAGCTCGAGCGGGTAACCGGGCCCGACATCCACATTGAGGGACTCCTTATCTATCTCTGCCGGGTCAATGCGGCTGGTGAGCACAAGCGGCGCATCCATCGTACCGCCACGGTTCTGGGGCAAAAACGAGCGGGAGAAGTTTAAAAGACCGTCCATGAGAAGCATGATGCAGTCCTCGTCGCCGTCGCACTGGCCGGTAAAAATGCCATTTGCAACAAGGGTATGATCCTCTGCCACCGTCAGGCAGTACACCCGATCCTCAAGGGAGGTAACTGTTTCAGCTGAGCTGATCCGGTCGGCAATCACCCCT
Organism: uncultured Methanoregulaceae archaeon; assembly: GCA_963737635.1. Lineage (GTDB taxonomy): Archaea > Halobacteriota > Methanomicrobia > Methanomicrobiales > Methanospirillaceae > Methanoregula. The sequence goes on along the minus strand of CAVTTL010000001.1, from coordinate 994,760 downwards.
CCGCCCTCGTATACTGGTACGGCATCCCCGACCTTGACTTCCAGCGCCTTTATCTTCCGTAAGTACCCGGTATCCCAGACGACCATCGCGTGGTCCGGGGTGACCGTCAGCTGCCGGTTCCTAGCGGTAACAAACCGGATCAAGTGTGCCGGCGCCCGGTGGATAGAGACGGAGGTGATCCTGCGCAGGTGCATCATGCCCGACGTATCCACGGTTCTTGTGAAGTACGGGCGCACCGGGTCTGAATAATACGTGCCCAGACGGTCGAGCCCGGGCTGGCTCACATCGAAGTTCTCCATCACAAATTTTCGGATGGGCAGGCGCGACCATGTTTTTCCATCGTAGACTTCTATCTCGGTATCGCCGTAGAAGCAGTTCCGTCGCTTAGCCGCGTGGAAGAACGGGTGGGCATACCCGACATTTGCCCGGGTAAACCCGATGATCCGGGCCAATACCCCTGCGCTCGTGTGAGGAGCAAGACCAATAACAAGGTGGCCAACCAGATCCTCCCGGGTCTTCAAATTGTAGAAGGCAGGAAGGCCGTAGAGCCGGGTCAACTCGTCATCAATAAACTGCGCGACTTTCACCATATAGTCCGCACACGAGTCCGAGACAAGGAGATCCTGCGGGTGCATCTCGACAATCTGTTTCCCGTTCTGGAGATCGTAGCCGTTGATATCTTTTATGTACCCGAGCTCGCGCATCTTTTCAACCGGAACCCGTATCTCGTCCGGCCGGATGTGGGTGAGCGGAAGGTCGATCATGTCAAACCGGGTAGTGCCGTCCTTGAAAACATAGATGTCCTGCTGGGCGCGGAGGATGCCCTTCTCCATCGCTTCGACCGTCTTCTCCCGGGAAATAACGCCCTTAACCCCCTTGACCAGCGCGATACTCTCTCTTTTTATCCCGAGGCGCTCCATCGCCTGCGCATACTCCGCTTTCACGTTCAGGCTGATCCTCTGGCTGCAGGTAGCCGGGACATCGCATTTCGGGCAACGCTCGGTCGCCACCTCGTGCCCGCATTTCGGGCAGGTGTTTACCGGGGTCGTATGGTTCCCGCACTTCTGGCACCGGTTCAGGTAGGTGATCTCACCACAGCCGGAACACCGGCGGCGCCCGACTTCGATCTCGATGATCCCACCCTCTTTCTGGAAATCGATCTCGGTCGCATGGGCGTCCGATTCTTCGGTGTGGATCGACGCTTCCTGAAACGATCGCCGGGCACCCCCGGATTCCCCGAGCGGAAAAAGCGCATGCGGCGGGGGGCTCATCTTGCGCGGCTTAGACTTTCCGGGCCTGCCCATCCGGCCTCCTATCCGGAGCCCGGAGCGTGACCGGAGCCGCAGGCCGCTCAGGTGCATAACAAGGGCAAGCGGCAAAGCATCAGAAGGTGCCGTGGTCCAGGTAGCACGTCTTTTTAAGTGTTCATCAAGCCCGAGGCAGGCGATAAACGCCCGGAATGTCCGGATCCGTATCATCCCCCCACTCACCTTGTGAGGAATGAGCAAGGTCTCGAGGGCCTCTTTTACGTTCGGGTCAAGAGCGATGACCAGCCCACCGTCGTCGATTTTCCCGGTACCTGAAACTGCACCGACGAGAAGTTGGATCTGGTCAGCAGAGATATCATCCCAGAACCAGGTATAGGCCGGGTGAAGGTATCCACCTGTCCCGGCAACCGCAAGCGCTTCTGTTTCGTCACGCGGAGGTTTTGTACCCGGACCCTGATCGAGCAGCCACCATTCCTCGCAGTATCCGGCGGGCACCAGCGGGTGGTTGTTCTCCAGAAAGTCCCCATACGCTACCAGGATTTCACCGACATCGAGGATTCTCTCCACTTTCGATAAGACGGCAAGAGCGGTCTTTTCATCATCCACCCGGATAACTTCGCCGCCGGTCAAACGCACGGTCGGCCCTTCGATGGTATCAACAGGGACAACACCGCAGGCCTTACCAGGACGCTCAAGTTTCATCTGGGTGCCCACCGCAAGAAATCCACCCAGCAAATGAAGCGTCGCCGGATTGAACCCGGCAGTCGCAAAGCCGGTATTGCGCGAACGGCCGTACCGGAGCCGGAATCCTCCTTTGCGCATCGGGTAGGAAAAGACCGGCCTTCCCCCAATAAGATCCCGGAGGTATTTATCCAGAGGCTTGACCCCAAGGAAATTTTCATCAGCCCCGGGTTTGGCCGATCCGGCGATAAGCTTGTCCAGCCAGTCCCACCCATCCATGTTCATTTTCTCGACTTTGCTCTTGAGCTTGCGGGCTTTCCCGGCGATACCTTCTGCGAGGACCAGTGCCATTCCGCCTCTCACGGCGTTTGTCTCGACGCGATCAAGGTTCCGGTGCCCGGAGACCTCCTCTTTTTCCGTCGCTTCGCCGTCGATGCAGACCGGGCAGTTCTCCACAATCAACCGGATCTCCGCTTCGCTTGGCAGGTACTGGAGGTTCATGATGGAGTTATACTGGCGGATCTCCTCGATGTACCGCTCGACCTCGACCTGACGGGGACGATAGCGATCGATCCCGAGTTTTTGCCGAACATAGTCACCGACGAGCACTGAGAGTGCCTGTGCCGTCCCGCCAGCGCTCCGGATAGGTCCTGCGTAATAAATTTTGAGGTAGGTGCTGCCATCATCGTTTTTGCCAACACCGACTTTTGCAATCCCTTCAGTCGGGGCGGAGACCACACCTTCGGTCAGAAGGGCCATCGCGGTACGTATGGAGTGGTCGAGGATCTCGTCATTGTTCTTCTCCCCGAACCGTCGTGCAACAAAATCGTCACCAATCCGGAGCGCCGCCTCCTCGCGGGACATCTGCGATTCGAGTTCCCGGATCCTTGCTGCTACTCCCTTGATTCCAAGAAGTGCTTCGACTCGATCTGCGAGATCACTTGCTATAGGAATTTCGACATCGAGGCTTGGATCAAGACCACGGGACCGCGCTTCCTTTGCAAGTGCAATCGCCCGGTTCAGCCCGTCCATAAGGGTATTCCCGTACTTTTCCATCTCAGGGGAGAGCACAAGCATTGTGGTACACTCCGGTGGCTGAAAATTTATAGTGTGGTATCCTGTCTTAAACCGGGATTTTCAGAAGAGGATATCAGGGCTGTTTGTGGTCCCGGATTTGCTCGATCATGGAGGGGAGGCCGGTCTCACCCATCTGCCAGAGCGTGAGCGTGGCGCATGACCGGAGGATATCATTTGCATCAGAAAGCCGCCGGGTAAGCGGTTCCACCGCAGGTTTTCCGATCCGGCAAAGCGCCCGGGACAGAAAGCCTCGCAGTTCCCGGTCTTCGCTTACCATCGCAGAAATGAGCGGATCAACTGCCGGTTCTCCTATTTCGCCAAGAGCTGCCGCCGCATAGCGCCGGAATTCGCGGTCCGGGTTCTTTTCCATCGCCGCAATGAGCTGGGGGATCGCCGGCACTCCTACCTTTGCAAGAGCCATCGCCCGGTACCATCGGTGATCGTTGTCACCTGCATCGGCGAGCGAATGTATTAGAAGTTCTACTGCTGCCTCCCCGGCATCAGCCAGTGCAAGGATAGCTTGGTGGCGGTTGTCGATCACGGGGTCATCGAGTTGGCTGATCTGGAACGCAATGGTGTCATTATTGCCATTATAGTCAGCAGAGGTCATGGGATCACCGTATACACCATATTATGCATCGCAGCTCATGGTTGTTGCTACCGGACTAAGGTCTCGATAGAGTTGTGTCGCTCGTCACGCAAAACCCAGGAGGGAGGGAATGAAGAGGAGAACGAAGAATATCGCCATTAGGAAGAGACCCAAGGGGACGCCAAGCCGTGCCCACTCCCGGCTTGTGATCCCCGTTTTTGTGGCGGCGATGATATTGGGAATGTTTCCCGGGATGAGCATCCCCCCCGAGATGAGCAGTGCCATGAGGGCGCTGGTGATCTGACTCGAGGAGAGTGCCGGGCTGATCTCGGCAGCGGCAAGGGTCGCGTTATCGAGCACTGCGGAGACCATGTTGACCCAGTAGAGGGCTTCCGGCGGAATAAGGACTACGTAGCCAAGGATGAGAGGACTGAACCCTTCGCCGAGGAAGATAAGGGCCATGATGAAAAGGTAGACTTTTCCCGCCCGTATGATCACGTCAGTAATATTCTCGCGCCCGACAACGCATTTCAGGTCTGTCTCGTCCGCCTGCCGTTTTTTTAGGGCAAAAAGCCCGAGAATACCCAGGAAAATGACGGCGGGCACGATATAGATCCCAAGCCTGTCGGCAAGGAAAGAGAAGCCGGCGTGATAGGGGTCGCCGGAGAGCTTGGAGATGACGATCGTGGTGAGCGGTTCGCCAAGCGGGGTGAGACCGGCACCAAGGCCGATGGAAAAACAGGCAATGACTGTGATCTCAGTCTTCGCTTCTTTTACCAGAGGTAAGGCGTTAACAACTTCCACAAGGACGATAGCTGCGAGAATCGCTGATATGATACTGGAAACGAGGCCAAGGATGATGATCAAAGCCGGCACCATCACCGCAAGGGAAAACGTACTGGCAAGAACATTCATCGCCCGCTCCAGGTGGTGATGGAAATAGTAAATGAGGAGACCCATAAAAAGAACAATCTGTACAATCCCGATTGGGACACCCACCACCGATACAATGTTTAAAGGACGGGTAAGGGCTTCGATGACAATTGCAACGCTCCAGCCCGTATGTTCTCCGGGAATGGTCGCAAAGCCAGATAGCGTGAGTGCAAGGATCCCGCAGCAGAACAGGAACATTTCAAGATTTTCTTCGACTTTTCTCGTTGCAAAAGGAACGAGCAGGACTGCACAGAAGATGACAAAAAGGCCAAGAATCACAAAAACGTTCATATCTTCTCTCCGCAATCCGGGGGTTTACCCAAATCTGATACTACCCGGTAGCCATCCGTATACAATCCTCAAGTGTCCCGATCCGTGCCTGTCCGCCGCACATGTTGGGTACGTAGGCAAGGGCCTTGCCGCTGTTGACCATGATGCCATGATACTGTTCCATCACCGGTGAAACGACCATACAGGTATCGGCAAAAACCCTGGCCCCACTCTTTTCGATGGGACCGACGATCTCCGCATTCCGGTCAATGACACCCTGAGCGGCAAAGACATAGAGGGGTTTTGTGACCGTTTTCCCGGTAAGGAGCCGGGCAATTTCTTGTAGTTCTGCGGCAGAGCAATGTGGGCAGCCGATTGCAACGGCATCAACCGGAATCTCCAGGAACAAACGTGATATCTCTGCCATTTCGACCGGAATGACTTCGAGGCCGGAAAGGTCGTACCGGTTTCTCTGTGCCTCTGGGGTAGTGCCTTCAACGTGATATAACGCCACCGCCCCGGTTGCCGCCATCGCGGCGCCGATCGCCTTGAGCTGGTCGGGTTCCGGGTGGATGCCGCGAAAATACGGGATCCGGTTTCCCACGATTTTTCCTGCATGGTATCCGAGTGCCCCGAATTCGGCGATGCCCCACCCGGAAGTGTCGTCGTGGATACTGATCACTATCTGCGGCACGCGGTTTTTGGCGAGATGTAACCCATAACAAGGAGTCTTCCCGATAAGGGCCGCGGCAAGGGCGCTTGGGCCTCCCTCACGGTTGGTCCGGGCCCCGATCACGGAGTTCGCATAACTAACCGCCGACGATTCCGACCAGGCAAGATGATCGCCATACCGGGTATTGTACAAGTAGTAGGGGGTGCAGGTACAGTCAAGCCGGATACCCAGACGTTCATAGGCAGCCACAACGGCCTGCTGGTTCTCTGCGAAATCCGGAGCAATCCCCATCTCTTCCCACCGGCTCCGGGGCATGCCTATCGGGTTGAGGACTGCTGGGACCACCGCTTTTGCATCGAGGCTTGCAAGCCATTCGAGACCGTATTTTCCTATCGTTTTATAGGAGGCCCCACTTACCTGCGCACTCTTAATCGGGATCAGCTGCTCTGCGCCAAACACTTTCCCAAGAGCTACAAGTAGCTCAAGCATTTTCTGCCGGGTCTCACCCCGCTCACCTGCAAGAATCTGCTCGTCTTCGGGATCAAGGTGCATGCCGGTCACCATGTGGCACGCCGGAACTCGTCCTCGTGGCCCAATACCATAGTTGCATCGACACCGATTTTCACGTTAGTGCCGTCCTCCTTCTGGCAGGGATCAAGCGATGACCCCCGGACACCGGTGATAACCATGACATCCACGTCGCCGCTTACCCTGGTTGCAATAGCGTATTCGACGTCGGTGGTATCCGACGGGTTAATATCTTCATCGACAACGACCACGTGTTTGAGCGACGTATGGGCGGCAAAAGCTGCCATGATTGCGTTCTTCCCGTCACCCTGCGTACTCTTTTTTATTTGGATCACTGCATGGAGATATCCACAACCTCCTTTAGTAAGTACAACATTTTTCACTTCGGTTACGCCGGCAACCGCGCGATAGATCTTGGGCTCGTACGGGCATCCCATTAGGATTTTATGCTCGTCTCCTCCAGGAAGGATGCTGTGATAGATAAAGTCCGGTTTAGTGTACATACCGGTGAACTCGATTACCGGTTGGCGTCGGACCGGATCATAGGTACCGGTTATATCGACAAACGGCCCTTCGTCTGTTACGTCTGCACCGATGTACCCTTCGAGAACGATCTCGGCATCGGCGGGGACAAGAACGCCATTACTGCACTCTTTTACCCGGAGTGTCCCTCCCAGCAGTTCAGCCGCATAGGATAGTTCTTTTCCGTCCGGCACACGGGTGCAGCTTTGCAAACGTTACTGCCGGATGAACACCGATGGCCACTGCAATTGGCAGGCGCTCACCGCAGGCGAGTGCTCTTTTGAGCATCACATGGGTATGCCGCCCTTCAACGAGCCGGGCGGCAACACGGTGATCGTCAAGAACCAGCATACGGTGGATGGACGCGTTTTCCACACCATCCCATTTCGAGAAGACAATCCCGGCAGTGAAGTATCTGCCGGCATCTTTTGGGAAAAAGTGCATGACCGGGATACAGGAAAGATCCGGCTTTTTCATCGCAAATGTTCCTTCCCGGACTATAGTACCTTCAAATGTCGCATGTGCAAGATTTTGTACCATATCTTTCTCGTTTAAGTCAAGCGAAAGGGACAATGCGTGCCGATCCGCAGTCAGGTTCATGACCGCACGTGATCCGCCAAGATTGTGGAAAAACAGGATCTTGTCCGTTCCCGCGGCCATTTTTGCTGCCTGCATATCAGGAGAGCACGGCTCGTTGATATCGATAACGAGCCCTTCATCGCGCATCTTTGCGATAAACTCACGCATCATAACCACTCCAGCGTTCTGAAAGTGTGTGGGCGACCCCAAGATGATCGAGTACCCGGGCCACTACCATATCTACGAGGTCATCAATCTTCTCCGGATGTTGGTAGAACCCAGGGCATGCCGGCATGATGGTTGCGCCAGCTTCATGAGCCGCGAGCATATTTTTTAGATGAATCTGCGAGAGCGGCATCTCGCGGGTGACAAGGATGCATTTCCGGCGCTCTTTTAAGCAAACATCGGCAGTCCGGGTGATCAGGTTATCGGCATAGCCGGATGCTATCGCAGCGAGGGTTTTTGCACTACAGGGAATAATGACCATTCCATCGTGTCGGTGAGATCCACTGGCTATCCCCGCACCGATCTCACTGACATCGTGATACGTCGCTTCAAAACCTGATAGATCGATCCTCTCATGATGTGCAATCTCCTGCGCTACATCAGAGATGATAAGATGCACGCAGGCATCCCGACATAACACCTCGAGCAGGCGTCTGGCGTAGCAGATCCCGCTTGCGCCCGTCACCCCGACCACGTACTCCTTTTCCCTTTGCACCATTTGTCCCCTCCTGTGATACCAATGTCGGAGCCTCTAGGTAAAAAGCGTTTATGCAAAAACCAATAGTCGAAACCGGCGAAAAACGGTGTTATTTCCGGACAGGACCAAAAAACCGGTACCTGACCTGGGACTCTTCCACCCGGCGTGCATGGGACGGGTTAAGATCCCGGCGGGCTTCGATGACAATGGTATTGAGGATATTGTGGAGCCTGAGGGTGTCAAATTCCTTGTCTTTGTGTTCGTTAAAGAAATCCAAAAGGTCGCTGACACCTTTAAGAACACCGGAACTAGCAATGAGATTAAGCCGGTTAAGAGTGAGCGCCAGGTTCTTTTTTGCTATATCCATCTTGTAGCTGTCACCACCGGAGAGATTGATTTCGGTAACGGCATTGAGTAGATCCGTGTATGCCTTGAGTTTGTTGTTGCTTTCCTGCATCCTGCGCTCGGCGGAGCGGAGCCTGAAGAAACTGATCGCAAGTACGATAATAACGATGATGACACCGCAGGTAATAACAACTAAGTCGCTGGTAATATCAGCCATTTTATTTCACCTCATGGAAGACGCTTTGCCACATCCAGTTTTACCATGACAAGATTTCCTGTCATCTGGATCTGGTAAGGCCCCGTCGTATACATGGGATATTGCTGGTATGTCTCATTAAGATATGTCCAGTTAAAAGTCTGGTTTTCCTGAGTATCGAGATTGGTCACGGTCATTTCAAACCAGCAATTTTGCAGATTTTCACTCAGGGGCTGTATTGTATACGCAATTGCCCATGATGGGTCGGCAATGCGGATCTGCTCGGTGAACTTATTACTTTGGTTGGTGAAAGGATAGGAGTTCTGGAGATATTGATCACCAAGGGCAAGGGTTGGCTGTGTCGTCGTAATTTCAGTCGTTGGCATTGTCGTCACTGTAGAAAGTACCCTGAGTGACAGGACCGGCTTGCCCGGTTAGACTGCTTTGAGTACATCCCGCCCCTATAACACCTAGAATCACCAGAAGCAAGCAGGGAATAAGATAGAGTTTCATTAAAGATAGTTTTGGAGAAGACACCTATTAGAGTTTATTATTTTATCACGACGCCCTCACCTGCAAAACCCTCCTGACCTGAGGATCTGACAATTAGAAAAGAGTGTTTTGATGCGTAGGCTTTTTGATGTGTAGTATTTCCGCCGCGGCATCGGCAACCTTATCGCGGTACTCGGGAAGGGTATACACGCCCAGCCGCCACTGCTCGCGCCGGGTCTGGTTGAGTGTTCCAAGACGGGGAGATAACTCAGAAAAACCCACGAGCGCATGCCGGTTTTTTACCTGGACCTCGAGCGACATGTCCCCGGAACCGGGGGGACGTCCACCAGCACATCGGCATCCACGCACCCCGCCAGATCAGCAATTTCTCCCGCGACCTTTCGCCCTCGCTCAACTGACCAGCCAGTCTGAAACACAGCTGCATTAACCTGATCTTGCCCGGCATACACGGCCCGTTTATAGAGCCGCCGGCCGCAGAGCCGATCTGCCAACTCACGGGCAAGAGGACTTTTCGAGTTTTTGAGTTCATGCATGCATTCTCCGTCGTCGAATGCAAAGATACGCTCGAAACCGCCGCCGGGCACGTTGCTATATGATCCAACACTGCAAGCTGGAACATGCACTCGCCAATCCGGCTTACATGGTGGAAGTAAACGGTTGGCCGCATCAATGTCCTTGCGATGAGCAGTGATTCTGCAGCGTTGAGGCCGTTCTCGTCGAGAGCAATCCCTTCCGGCGTCAGGTGAATGTTCCTGATTAGGCGATGTGCATCCACCGTGCCGTATGGAGCTCCGCTATAGTACGCGTCACGGAGTAGGTAGTCCATCCGGTCTACATCGAGATCTCCGTGAATGATACCCGAGAGCCGGTGACTGCCCTTTACGATCGCACACACATCAGAAGGACTTATTTCCAGCGGTTCCAACAACGTTTTGAACTGTTTCTCTACAATCCCGGCAATATCATCGTGGGTCCGGCCCAGATATGCTTCCATGAGGGGTTCGCTGGCATGCGAGAACGGACCGTGCCCTACATCATGCAGGAGCGCAGCGACCAGCACCAACCGGCGCTCCTCCTTTGAAAGACCGAATTGCCGGCAGGCAACACCGGCCAAGTGCATTGTGCCCACCGAATGTTCAAAACGAGTGTGGTTGGCACCGGGATATACAAGATAAGAAAACCCGAGTTGATGGATATAGCGTAGACGTTGGATCGCGGGGGAATCAAGGAGCGGCAGGATCTCTTCATCCACTTCCACATAGCCATGGACCGGATCTTTTATGATCTTGGAATTCACTAAAAGAATCTTCATATACATCGCATAAAAGTATTGAGTAATGATTACGTTCCTTTCTGGTGGGACCGGTACCCCCAAGCTATTGCGCGGAATGCAAAAAGTGATGGACCGGCACGAGATCTCGGTCGTTGTGAACACGGCGGAGGATATCTGGATATCCGGCAACCACATATCGCCTGACGTCGATACCGTCATGTACCTTTTTGCCGGGGTACTTAACACAGATACTTGGTGGGGGATAAGGAACGACACCTTCACCACTCACGATGAGATTCTCCATATGGGCCTTGGAGAGTACATAGCAATCGGCGACCGGGATAGGGCAGTGCATATCGCGCGGGGGAACATGCTTCGGGAGGGGACGAGGCTCACAAACGTCACCCGGACCCTCTGCGAGCGTTTCGGGGTCAGGGAAAACGTCCTGCCGATGTCCGATACCGAAGTTACGACAAAAGTAAAAACAGACTTAGGCCTGATTCATTATCAGGAGTACTGGATCCGGTCTAAAGGCCAGATCAGAATCGACGATGTCGTGCGATGGTCAAAAACTCCCCCGGAAAGTACCGAAGAAGTGATTCAGGCGGTCGAGGCAAGCGATGTCGTGGTCATCGGGCCGTCAAACCCGATCACGAGCATTACCCCCATTCTTGAATGCAGGGGCCTCAAGGATATCCTTAAGGACAAATTTGTTATTGCCGTAAGCCCGTTTATCGGGGATGCACCGGTGAGCGGTCCGGCAGCTGCCCTTATGAAGGCGTCGGGCTTTGAACCGACTTCGGCGGGGACAGCGGCGTGCTACAAGGATCTGGTCGATCTTTTCATTCATGACGTGCGCGATCCAGTTGAGGTAAAGGACGCGATACGCCTTGATACGCTAATGACCGGAGAAGAAAAAAGCATCGAACTTGCAAAACACATCCTGTCCCTGGCACCCACAACTTGAAATGCCCTTTTTTCGGGAATGACCTTGGGTATTTCTGTAATCCTGAAGCAATTGCACAAGTATTTTAATTGATAATCATGATAACCTCTCCAGTATAAGGGAAACGGAATGAAGCGGCTTCTTATTATTTCAGCCCTAATCGCTTGTATTCTTATTACCGGGTGCACATCGAGCCAGACATCAGGCAAAGGTACTCTCCAGTTTTCAAGCTCACCGCAAGGCGCCCAGATATATCTCGACAAAATGTACCAGGGAACGACGCCTAGCACCCTCTCCGGTGTATCGGCCGGGACCCATACACTTGAATTCCGTGATCCCGGTTACCAAAGCTGGATTACCAATATCACGGTCACCACGGAAACCGCCAATTACTATGCCGCTCTCACGCCGGTTACATCTCAGACTGTGCAGCCCGCCCAGACGCAGGCAGGAACAGTGACGCAGCCACCGGCATCTACAACAGGATCCCAGCCCACCGTTACGATTCAGCAGAGCACAACGGTCATGACAATAGGTAGCACACAGACTTTTTACGGTACCTGTTCGGGGAGTAATACCGTTTTACTGGTGCTCTATGGGCCAGGTGCCTACACGAACGGCGTGCAGGTAGCTCAGGTAGCAGTAAACGGGGCAAATTCATGGAGTTACACATGGAACCCCGGGAACCGGGTAATCTCGGGGACTTATTCCATGACTGCCTACGATGCACAGAAAATTAGTTCGGCTACTGCAACATTCTCCGTTGTTGGCGGCGGGACGATCAGTATTGTGCCAAGCACATCTAAATTAAGCCAGGGTGGAACGGTAACTTTTACCGGATTGTGTACTACGGGTGCGACAAGCGTGAGCCTCACATTATATACTCCTCAACAATCGACTAATGGTCAACTTAGCCAACTTATCGCGACCCTCCCCTTGAATGCGGACAATACCTGGTCGTATAAATATACGTTCGATGTGACAAGACCCACTGGAACTTATACTATGGTTGTAGCTGATGCACAGAACACAGCATCTAGTTCGGTTATAATAACGCTAACAGGTGGTAGCAATTAGGTGTACCGCAGAAATTTTGAGAAAAATAATAATCTGAACTTGTTTAAACTAAATAATGTATAATACGCCTCAGAAAAGGAAGCGTCCGTTTATTTTTTCTGATTAAGAGTTTTGGCCATGTCACGGGCATCCGGCTTTGCACGTAAAGTAGGGATTTGACCCGACATTACGTGCAGACACCGGACTTTACGTGCAGGAAATCCGGTGTGATCCCGTTCTCGTACATCTCGTGGATTACTACCGTCAGATTATAAGCGATGATCTTTGCCAGAAGTTCATTGATCTGAGCAGTATGGTTCTTTGATTTCAGAGTCTCTCCGAACTTACGCTTGATTGCCGCGTTGGTTGACTCAGTGTTACTCCGCTTGTGATAGTGCTCCATGAACTCATCTTTGTTGAGCTGGAAATAGTGGTACATCTTCTTCCAGATGGGAGATCCACGTGTCTTACCGGTTGCATGGTTCTTGAACGGGATATAAGCAGTACCGCCGAGTTCATTTACAGCTTCGTAGTTATCACGCGATGAATATGCTTTGTCGGCGGAAATCTCGCGGATAGCGAAGTTCTTTGAAATGTCTTTCACGAGGGGTTTGAACTGCGGGGAGTCGTGGCAGTTCTCAGAAGTCACTTCGATACTGGTAACGATGTTGGTCTTAATGCCGGTCGCCATGTGTGCCTTGATCCACCGGTGCGCCTTCTTCTGACCGTGTTTCATCCCGCAGTATTCACTAAAAGTTGTCGTCCTGAACCCGGTAGAATCTACCGCGAAGTCAGTTTCCAGCTCAGCGACGGGTAACGCTGAGAGTGTGACTAACTCCTGAAGAATGGGCGTTATTTCGGGTTTGTTGAAGAGAGCCGACGGTGCATTGAAGTACGGCGCATGGTCGATCTGATTCTTCTCTACCGCGTTCTGGAACAGACTGTGAGCGCGACGGCTGGATAACTGGCTGTAAACCTTCTGAATGGCGCAGAACAGATTTTCACTTATCGGTATGCGTGGTCTTCCCATCTTCTGTTCGGGCTCAGGAATTGCTTTTACCAAGTCTTTCAGGAGAGCATCGAATATCTTGATCTCCTCAGTCTGTGCGGCGTTGTACGCGCTCCATGCCTGAGAGTATGTTAAGCGTACCTTCTCGGTGACTGTTCCCTGAGGCGTATCTTTCTGCACTTCGAGGTAATAGCGAAGCCCTAGAATGTGCTTGCACGGTTGGTGCCGGTTCTGGAAATCCGGGCAACTACATTCTGCTCCGTTCTTGCCGATTTTGATCTCATACGAACCATTCCCAGACTGTGACTTTACCTTGTACTGGTTGTCTTTGACTTTCTGAATCATACCGCTCTTTTCTGCGATTGCTCGCCCCCTCTCTTCGCGGCTGGTGGTTAGGGGTTTGTTGGTTTGCATCTTTTTTCACTCCTTAAACTTACCTTGTTGGTATATTACTATATACGTAAGCATTGCATATATACTTGTTGATTAGTTGGTAATATCTTACATAATTATATACTAACAAAGTAACATATTATGCATCATGGCTAAAGTGAAACTCGTAGTCGATGGTTACCAGTGTGAACGGTGTGGGCACGAATGGATCGCCAGAGGCACTGACGAGCCCAAAGTCTGTCCGAAGTGTAAGAGTCCATATTGGAATACTCCGAAAAAAGAGAAGAGAACAAACTAAAATAAAACCTCTGGATTTATTTTGATTTTCCCTCCATTCGAGTAAAATTTAAATATAACATATGCAAATATCTATTCGAGATGGCAATGATTTCGAAAAATGTTGTACCGTCAATTAGGTTAAGCGACTTGGAAGAATTGGATAACCCGGTCACTAGTGACTACTTTGACTTTGATTCAGAAAACTGGAAACATCTCAGTCCCGAAGTTCGAGAGACTTTCACAAGAGAAAAGGTTCGACGTGCCGTTAGAGAATTCGGAAAAGCGGGGCTCACCATCGAAGAAATATCTACTCTTACTCACCTGAATCGCGTCTCGATTAAAAAACATCTCGATAAACTAATCGGGTTAAGGGAAGTTTACTCTCAGAAAAAGAACCACAAGATAATACTGTACTATCATAACGGAAAACCACTACATCACTTGGGAAAGAGAAGACTGGATTGCAAAGACACAATCCTCGAAAGTACTATCGCCCAAGGAAAAAATGATAATATCTTTTTCCACATTCTTGAAAAAAGATATTCTGTTCTTGAGGGGGAGACTTCAGAAGGCGCTATAATGGTTCCAATTGAACAATTGGAACGATTTATAGAAGATTTGAAAGAGTTAAAAGAAAATTACGGAGGAACATGATGAAGCAAGAACAAAAGCAATTTCTTGTATTTGATCAGCCAGCAGGAAGAACAACAAGTTACCTTATCGGGGATATTGTAATCCCCGCACCTTCATTTATCCCTGAAATTAAGGGCGATGAAGATATAGAGGTAATATTAAAAAACAGCAAAGTTCTTCCCATCGGGAATCCTGTGATGGTTCCCGCGTATCGATGGACGAAATTAATCGAAAATCCCCTTTTCAGAGAAGGGGATGCATTTAGAGGATTGCAGTCGGCACTAAACTTTGTGAAAGAACATCCGGTGATGTTCTACGATCCTCCTGAATTATTCAGATATACTCTGACAAAAACTCTTGTGTCCTACGCCTTAAAAGGTGATAGGGGCAAAGCAAGAAAATTTAATAATTATTTGAAAAAGGATAATCAAAAGGCCGCAATCGAAATGGTTGATCCCTTTTTCCAGCCATTCGTTGAAAAGCAAATGCGGAGTATATTATCAGACCTCGATATTAAGACCGAAAATGCTGATGATGAAAAATCATCGCATCTTGAAGAGGCTTGGCTCGATTCCAGAATCAACGATGCATATTTCCCATATATTTTTGGAGTTGTTACAGAAGCCCAAAAAATGCCTAATGCCATAGTAATTCCGCCAGTTCCACCTCTGTTAAAATCGAGTAGTAGGACATTTTTATCTCGGATAAAGATGGCTAATAGAGCTGCATCCCTCGCGTGCAAAATGGCGTCAGATGCTACTGAGGCAAAGGACATATTCCCATACTACCACCTTTACGTAGATTGGAATATCGTTGAACCTGGACAGGGTAATGATGTTCCTACCGTATTACAGATGGTAAAAGAGGGTATAAACACTGGAAGATTCGGTGGTGTTGCCGTCACAATCAAAGGGTATGAGGATGCCGCAAAGAAGGGAAAGATAACCCAGCTTGCAATGTTTGTAAATGATATCGTGAATATTGCTCATGAATACAAACTCCCTGTGATCACCCCACGCTCCAAATGGTATGGACTGTATTTAACGGATTATGCAACTCAAGGATTCGGTTGTCTTCTTAGCGGTTCTGAAAAATATGGAAGACGTGGAGCCCCCAAAAATCCTGAAGCAAAATTTGGGAAAACTCCGATTATCGAAAAATGCATTGAAATGAATCTTGAAGATCTAAAAACATTCATTAAAAAACACGGAGAATTCCCGTCGATTGAGGGGTTGCCTAAAAAGATCTCTCCGGAACTATTAACAAAGGATAGAGATTTCAGGATAAATTGCTCGAAGCCAATGAGGTTGATCCATACGGAGGAATCTCGAAGAATGCGTGAAGCAAAATCTAACGGGATCTGGAACTCCGCAAAATTATACCTTAATAGAGCAGATGATCCTCTCTTGAAGTCAATCAAATAACCTCCTTCTTTTTCTCGTAGACTTACCAGAACTGGACTTTACGTGCAAGATCAATACTTTACGTGCAGGATCGACATTACGTGCAAAGCCCGGGCATCCGATACCTATTTGAAGGATTTTATACAAACAATGAACCCGTGGGAGAAAATCCATGGCGATCATTAAAAAAATTCTCAACGTATTTAAGTCCGGGAACCGTGAGGAGGAGGAGGCCCGGCTGCGTGCCCAGAAGGAACGCTATGAAAATTTCCTCAGGGCACTGACCAGCGGTGATCTTGATACTCGGTGGAATGCCGTCAGATCTGTTGGAGATCTCGGGGAACCATTTATCGAGCCGCTTATCAATGGCCTCAAAGACGAGTTCTGGATTATCAGGCGGGGCTCTGCCGATACTCTGGGCAAAATAGGGGAACCTGCGGTCGTACCGCTGATCGGGGCACTCACCGAGCCGGGCGAAGATGTCCGGCAGGAGACCATCAGGGCACTCCAGCTCATAGGTGATCCGGCGGTCAATCCGCTCATCCAATCGCTCAAGCACAACCATCCCTTTATCCGCCGTGGTGCCGTCCAAGCCCTCGGGATCATGGGGGAGACCCGGGCGGTACCAAACCTGATTGAAACCCTGAAAGATGCCGACCCGTGGGTCCGGCACGAGGCTGCTGTCGCTCTAGGCAGGATTTGTGACCAGCGTGCAGTTGCTCCGCTGATTGAGAGCCTCAACGATCCCTTGGAACATGTGCGGATGGCGGCAATGGCAACACTCTGCTCCCTAGGTCAATCGGCGATTTCACCCCTTATACAGGCCCTCGTCGACAGAAATGAGGATGTTTCCCGCAGGGCTGCCTTGGCCCTAACCACTATAGGGGAGATTTCCGTCGAGCCATTAATCGCCGCCCTGTCCAGCCAGAACCCGGGTATCCGCAAAGAGGCCGCGGCGGTTCTCGGCCAGATCGGGAATACGACTGCAATTCCTGCACTCATTGAGTCGCTCGCAGATACTGACAGGGCAGTCAGGATCGAAGTTGTCAAGGCACTTGCAACACTGGGAGTACCTGCGATTGCTCCGCTCATGCAGGTCTTCCGTGAAGGCGATGTGCGCACACGCACAGGCGCCATGGAAGCACTCTGGATGCTGGGGCAACCGGCAACGACACCGCTTATTATGGTGCTCAAGGATGATCAGAGCGATGTGCGGAAGCGGGCTGCTCTTCTCCTCGGTGAAATTGGTGACCAGAAGGCGGTTGACCACCTCACCGGCCTTTTATCCGACGAGAATGTTTCCGTGAGACGCGAGGGCTTCGAAGCACTGGAAATGATCAAGAAACGCGATACCTGCTAATTCTCAAAATCTTTTTTAGTAAAAAGAACCGGATTCCCCATTGCGAGACTTAACCACCTTTTTCATTTCGGTGCATAATCAGGATTGTGAAATAATCCCGGAAAAAACATACCTAGACATTCCAATCGAAATTAAAAGAAAACAAGTAAAACATGCAAAAATCCATTTATTGAGGATGGTTGATGGAGTCAGAAGAAATTTTGGACAATACCTTGATCTCGAAAAGCCGGCTTGAGGCATTGGTCGATGGGGTATTTGCTTTTGCTATGACCCTGCTTGTGGTCGGCCTTAATGTACCTGCCATTCCTAAAGCGGAGGCCGCTACCGAGCTGCCCGCGTATCTTGCCACAATGTTCCCGCAGTTCCTCAGTTTCCTTATCGCATTTTTTATCTTGGCAAGTCTCTGGATCGTACACCACGAACACTTCCATTTCCTCCGTTCTGTCGATAAAATCGTGCTCTGGCTCAATGTTCTGATCCTGATATTTGTGGTGCTGGTGCCATTTTCGACCAACCTCTCTGGATCTTATTCACATGTCCCAATTGCACCTCTTATCTTCCATGCAAATATGTTGGCCCTCAGTTGTCTCTTCCTGATCCAGTGGCAGTACATCATCCACCGCCCGGCGCTCCTCACCGGGCCGGTGCATCCTGATCGTGTGCTGGATGCAGTTATGGATCGGGTTCCCATCATCCTTGCGGCAGTTGTTGGGATGGCACTTATCCTTCTTAGTGCACCGTTCTCCTCAATGTACATGTACTTGATCTTCCCCTTCCTGATGAGGGTCGTGATGTGGCATGTCCATTCCAATCGGACAGCAAGGATTCTTTAGCAGGATTAATGAGACTTCAGGGAATGCCCTTTGGCATTTTTTAGTCTGCACCCCGAATTCCGGATCTTTTGGATGAGTCAGACGAGCCCCGGGAAAAAACTATGAATCTTTTCTTCGTTCAGAAGAGGGTTTTCTGGGTATGGTTCAGTTTAAGGTGCGCAAGTGCTGCGGGGGTCGTCTCCCGGCCCTGAGAGGTGCGCTTCACAAACCCGATCTGGATAAGATAGGGTTCGTAGACCTCTTCTATTGTCCTGACCTCTTCGCCTACTGAGATTGCAATCGTTTTTACGCCGACCGGGCCTCCACCGAAATCGTCCGCGATAACCGATATGATACGGCGATCGATATCGTCAAGCCCCAGTTCATCGATCTGGAGCAGAGTGAGACCTTCATCTGCAATTTCGGCAGTTATTGTCCCATTCCCTTTCACCGTGGCGTAGTCCCGCACCCGTCGCAGGAGCCGGTTGCCGATCCTTGGTGTTCCCCTGCTCCGGGCAGCGATCGCGGCCGCACCATCCGGTGTTATCGGGATATTGAGGATCGTCGCACTCCGTTTTACGATTTCGACAAGATCCCCGGGAGAATACAGGTTCAGGCGAATGATGATCCCGAACCTGTCTCTGAATGGCGAACTCAGAAGACCCTGCCGGGTTGTCGCTCCGATCAATGTGAAGTGCTCGAGCGTAAGTTTGATTGATCGGGCGCTGGGCCCCTCACCTATCATAACATCGATAAAAAAGTCCTCCATTGCCGGGTAAAGGATCTCTTCGACGACCGGGTTCATGCGGTGGATCTCATCGATAAAGAGCACATCGCCTTCTTGGAGTGCGGTAACGAGTGCTGCAATATCCCCGGGTTTCTCAAGCACCGGGCCTGTTGTGGTTCGTATCGCCGCTCCCATTTCTCGCGCGATGATATGCGCGAGAGTTGTCTTCCCAAGACCCGGCGGCCCGGCAAACAGGATATGGTCGATCGGCTCGCCTCTCTGCTGGGCGGCCGCAATCGCGATCCGGAGCGCGTCTTTTGCCGGTTCCTGCCCGATAAAGGCATTAAGTGTTGCCGGCCGTAACGTGATCTCGTCAGAATCACATGCAGCTGGTTCCGGGGAGATGACCCGTTCGCTCACCTTCGTTCGGCCTCCTTAAGATGCTTGAGCGCGGCCTTGATGACATCCTGTACAGACGCGGAAGTCAATCCCCGGGCTGCCACTTTTACCGCTTCGTACGAGGCAGTCTCGGCAAAGCCAAGGGAAATGAGGGCACTTGCCGCATCCCGGATAGTTTGATCCTGTTTTCCGGACAGAGGTTGAGTCATAGATCCCTGAACTTTTTTCATCTTGTCCCGGAGTTCGAGAATCAATCGCTGCGCGCCCTTTTGTCCGATGCCCGAAATCCTTACCAGACTTTTTTCATCACCGGAAAGAATGGCAAGAACGAAATCCTCAAGAGAGATCTGGGAGAGGATGTTAAGGGCGATTTGCGGCCCTATGCCGGAGACACCTATAAGGACAGTGAAGAGCTCGAGCTCACTTTCGTGCAGGAACCCATATAGGGTGATCGCGTCCTCACGCACCGCCATGTATGTATGAATTTTTACTTTGCCGGGAGCATGGGAGAGCTCGCATACCTCTGGCTCCGGCATATGCACCCGGTAGCCGATATCATTAACCTCCAACACAATCCAACGGTCGCCGGTAGCGGTCGGCGTTCCGTTCAGATGCGCGATCATAGTACTATCTCATGACGTGGATATGACATAAGGCAATCGAAAGGGCGTCTGCGGCGTCATCCGGCTGTGGCACTTCGTCAAGATGAAGAAGCCGGGTAATCATGTACTGCATCTGTACCTTATCAGCACGACCCGATCCGGTGATGGCTTGCTTGATTTGGTTTGGGGTATACTCTGTTACAGGTATCCGGCGTTGCTCCGCGGCAAGAAAAATGATCCCCCGTACCTCGCTGACTCCCATCGCAGAGGTAATATTTTTTGAGAAAAAGAGCTTCTCCATCGCGAGGGCATCCGGGGGATAACGATTGAACAAGGAAACAAGGCTGTCGTATATTTCCAGCAAGCGCTCTGCCGGGCGAGCCCCGGCCCGGTTCTCCATACAGCCGTAACAAACCGGTGTGGCGATGCCCCGGTCCACCCTGATCACCCCGTAGCCAAGCCGTGCAAGCCCGGGATCAATTCCTATTATCATCATCGTTGCGTGACCCCCGGCATTACCCAATGATTACGATACGCGTCCATAAAATCCTCTGTTTACAGGAATCCCTCTAGGAAAGAGAGGATAAATTCTATTTAGGGGTGATGATAATATGGGGATAGTGGTTATTTATGAAGACTGTTACACGTCCGACGTATTCGTTTCTCATCCTTGTGATTGGGCTTATTTTCATCAACACATTGCTGGCATGGTTTTCCCTCCTGATTTCCCATATCATCAGTCCCTCTCTTTCACCAGGAGTCGCATTGATCCCGATTAGTGCTGCGTTCATGTTGATCTTTACGCTCTGGTTTGGCATGTACGGAGGAATTGCCGCGTATATTGGAGGCCTCTTTGGTTCCGGGCTCGTCTCCGGAATGCCTGCATCTGTGGCGATCTACTTCTCGTTTGCCAGTCTCTGGATGGTGCTTATCCCGCTGGCCGCATTCCGCATCTTTGACGTGAATGTAGGCATCGAATCACGCCGCGATCTTTTCCATCTCATTCTGTTCGGAGTTATCCTCAACAACGTTATCGGGGCAGCATGGGGTTCGCTTTCGCTTGCGATGGGAGGGGTCATCAGGTGGAACAATCTCATGTCAGCATTCCTGCCCTGGTTTGTCGGAAGTGCAGTCATTACGATCATTATCGTCCCGCTGGTACTCCATCACTATACCGCCCGGGTCTCAAAAACAAAAGTCTTTGTAAAGAATTACTGGTTCTGACCGGACACATTTTTGAGTAACGCTGGTACGAACGGAAAATTTGAACAATGAGAGGGACAGATGGAAACGGGCATACGATATGGACATTAACGGACCCGACTTTAAAAAATACCTGAAAAGGTTCATTGCAGAGCCGAAAAAAAAGATCCATTTAAAAAATTACGATACGGGCTGGGTGCAGCATGAGTCCCTGAAAACGAAAAGTGAAGAAGAGACAAAAGATTTCCTTAAAAATCTCCTGACAAAAGATCGCCAAGAGCTTACTGATGCGCAGGAGCTCCTCGCAGCATCCCACAGGTACAGTATCTTAATCGTACTTCAGGGAATGGACACCGCGGGAAAAGACGGCACAATCCGGCATGTGATGTCCGGTGTGAATCCCCAAGGCTGCGACGTTCATTCATTCAAAGTACCCGGGGCCGAGGATCATGCACACGATTTTTTATGGAGATACGAAAAAGTACTCCCTGAGCGTGGGATGATCGGCATATTCAACCGTTCCTATTATGAGGACGTCCTCGTCGTTCATGTGCATCCGGAGCGCATGGAAGAACTTCCCGAGGCAATCGGGCCGGGCGTGAAAGGGTTCTGGGAGGGAAGGTATAAAGATATCAATGCCTTTGAGAAGCATCTCGTCCGGAACGGCACCATTGTCTTAAAATTCTTCCTTAATATCTCGAAGGACGAGCAGAAACGACGGCTGCTCGACCGGCTCAACCATGAGGAAAAGTACTGGAAGTTCTCCTTTTCCGACGTTGCAGAAAGGCAGTACTGGGATGAATATATGGCCGCATATGAAGAGATGCTCGCTGCGACATCATCGGCGTATGCACCGTGGTTTATCGTGCCTGCAGATCATAAGTGGATGGCTCGCACCTTTGTTGCCGAAGCAGTCACTTCAGCAATTAGGGGGCTCAGCCTTTCGTACCCCGTGTTCTCCGATGATCAGATCCGGCATCTCACACAGGCAAAAAAGCAACTCGAAAAAGAATAAATTATATCCCTTTTATCGCTTCGTTTTACGGAAAAACGGTATTACATCTGATGGGTAGTCACAGAAGAGGGAAGGAGACGGTCAAGAAGGAATGACGGTATCTTCTGCGACGTCGCTACGGTCAGATCGAAATTATCTTTTTGGCTAGTCGACCCCAGGTACTGCAGGGTGATCTGGAAATCGGTATTATAAAGCGGGACCCCAAATATCGAGATCGTCGCATGCCTGGGACTGATGATCCGTGTCTGACCGGTGACCAATTGCTCTCGATCGCCATCTACATCGGTGGTGATTGAACCGTTGTATGCCATAACCGCTATGTGGCTGCTGCCAATCGTGACCGCATTTCCGTCCGGGAAGGAGACCGCGTAGTGCGTCTCAAACGGAAGCCTTACACTAGAGTCTACTGGGGGTGACGGTCATCGTGAAGGTCAGGATTGCGGCAATAGCGACTATTATAATGATACCGGCGACGATACCGAGCAGGATCTTCGTTCTGTCAGGTATGCTGCCATCGCCGCGGCCGGACGTATGGGGGGATAGATCCATCATACCATCATATATTTCGCGGATCTAGCGATAAATCCAGATGGAAGAATGAAAAGCCACCGAATCGTTCTGGGAGTGCATGTTACCTATAATCGGATCATTCTTGCCCGGGTCCGGTTACGTAGGAGATCGGTTCTTGATCCTTCCCATAAAATCCATTATCCCCCCCGTACCATTGTACTATGATTTTGATGCGTGTACCTATACAATCAGTGATACCTGATACCGGCCATGCCGAAGTTTGCGGATGGGTCCACGAGGTCAGGGACCTTGGGGGGCTCGCATTCTTTCTGATCCGCGACAGAACCGGGATCATCCAGGTAACCATCCCGAAAAAGAAGGCATCCGAAGCAGTTCTCACCGCTGCAAAAAAAGTGTCGAGGGAATCCGTCGTCCGGATTTCCGGGATAGTAAAGGCAATGGAGAAGGCGCCGGGAGGAAGGGAACTTATCCCGGAATCTTTTGAGATCATCAATCTTGCCGAAACGCCCCTTCCGCTTGATGTTTCAGAGAAAGTTGGGGCAGAGCTCGACACCCGGCTTGACGCCCGGTTCCTTGATGTGCGCCGGCCGAGGGTCGCCGCTGTCTTCCAGATTCGTAGCGCCGCGATGCACGCTGTCAACACCTTCTTCCACAAAGAAGGTTTT
The DNA here is from genome assembly GCA_963737635.1 of uncultured Methanoregulaceae archaeon. Taxonomy (GTDB): domain Archaea; phylum Halobacteriota; class Methanomicrobia; order Methanomicrobiales; family Methanospirillaceae; genus Methanoregula. The sequence goes on along the minus strand of CAVTTL010000001.1, from coordinate 971,577 downwards.
ATAGGCATCACTACCCCAAAGGTTGTCGCTGCCGCAACCGAAGGTGGGACAGAACTCTTTCCTATTGCATATTTCGATAAAGAGGCGTTCCTTAACCAGAGCCCGCAACTTTACAAACAGATGATGATGGCAGGTGGTTTTGAGAAGGTTTGCGAAATTGGGCCGATCTTCCGTGCCGAGGAGCACAACACAACCAAGCATCTCAACGAAGCGACCAGCATCGACATCGAGGTCTCCTATGCGGATCATCATGAGGTCATGAAAATTCTTGAGGAGCTTATCGTCAAGACCTACGAGTACGTGAACAGGAGCTGCAGCGACCAGCTGGCAAACCTCGAATGCACGGACTTTGCGGTGCCAAAAACTCCGTTCACCCGGCTGCCATATCGCGAAGCGATCGAGATTGCACAGAAGACGTGCAGCGAATCGATCAAGTACGGCGACGACATTTCTGCTGCTGCAGAACATTCAATTGGGGACGAGATGGGAAGCCATTATTTTATCACCGATTGGCCGACCGAGATCCGCCCTTACTATGCGATGCCGTATGAGGATGATCCGTCTATTTGTAAAGCATTCGACCTGATGCACCCGAGAATGGAGCTCTCAAGCGGTGCCCAGCGTATCCACCAGTACGATCTTCTTGTCCGGCAAATCCAAAAGAAGGGCCTCAACCCCGAGAACTTCGAGTTCTACCTTCGCCCGTTCCGGTATGGGATGCCGCCCCACGCAGGGTGGGGACTTGGTGCCGAACGGCTTATCATGACAATGCTCGGACTTTCAAATGTCCGTGAAGCAGTACTATTCCCGCGTGACATGCACCGGCTCGTTCCATGAAAGCGTATTTCATTAACAAGGTCCTTGCTACGACGGTCGTGGGTAGTTACCCTGTAGTCAAAGGTACCGGCCTGAAATCTTTTTTTGATCCCTTGGGACCTGCGGTCGAGACCGCAGTCTCTGACCAAATTGCCGCCGGTATCGACATTATCTCCGATGGCCAGGTCCGGGGAGACATGATCGGGATGTTTTCCGGCAAAATGCCAGGAATCAAGGGCCAGGACGTTATCGGAAAGATCCAACCAGCATCAGGGCCCATCACGGTTGCAGATGTAAAATATGCCCGTTCAAAATCTCCGTATGTCAAGGGTATTATCACCGGCCCGTCTACGCTCGCCCATGGCCTCCATATCAGCACGCCAATGTACCGGGATCGGGAGGAACTTGTACCCGATATCGCGGCCGCACTGGCAGTAGAGGCCCGTTATCTTGAAGCGGCCAAGGCCACTCTGATCCAGATCGATGAACCTATCTTCTCCACGGGCGTGGCCGACCTCGCCGTAGGAAAACAGGCAATCGAGCTGATTACCACCTCCTTAAAGATCCCAACCTGCATGCATGTCTGCGGTAACCTCGCAAACGTCATTGACGATGTCCTCAAGATTAATGTAAACGTGCTGGACTTCGAGTTCTCGAAGAATCCCGCAAATCTCGAACTCTTCGGATCCCGGGACCTTGCCGGGAGGATGATCGGATACGGCTGTGTCAATTCAAGTGCGGAGACCGTGGAGTCTGTTTCAGAGATTAAAAAACGTATAGAGAAAGGTGTTGAGGTCTTTGATGCCCGGTCGATGCTTGTCGATCCTGACTGCGGCCTCCGTATGCGATCCCGGGAGTCCGCATTCTGGAAACTGAAAAATATGGCTGAGGCGGCAAAAGAAGTGCGGCTTGCTCTTTGAAACCGATCCCCAAACCAAAATCAGAAGATCTTTTCTAAACAACTCTTGATGTTGTCGATGCTTCGATCCCGTGATCCGTGATAATAAATGGCAGGAGGCGCTGGGGTGCGGCGGCGTCGCGGATCTTATGCACAGCAAGCGAACGCTCGATCTCAGTCTGGTGGATCTCTGTTTTGAGTTCAAGTACGATATCTGCTGCACGCATGATCCTTGTCATCTCGACCGGAGTATGGACGTTGGTGTAGACAATAATCATCAGGTTTGAACCACGGTCCCGCATGGTTTCACGTCCCTGTCGCATCAATTTCAGCGCGGCATCAATCCCGTACTTGATGATGATGGTTGAAAGGGAATCAATAACGATCCTGCCACCGACCATCTGGGGGAGGTACATTTCGGGGTGAAGATCTGACGCATCCTGCATGCCGGTCTCCACATCTCCGTCATTCATCAGGTATGTCCCCTCTTCGCCTTCCACTTTCCAAAACTGTACCGCCGCAAGATCGACACCGGAAAGGGGCGTCCCGTATACCATGATAATAGAGCCTGAGGGAAACCCTCCATCCAGAAGAAGGTTGAGCCCGATAATACCGGTAGATCTCCTCTTTGGTTTACCAGTGATGGGAATATCAACGATCTGGCTTCTTGTGTCCACAGTTATACGCTCCCGCTAATATTTTTAAACGGATATTTAAAAGGTTTTTGGAGATGTCTGCATTTTTGTCGCAAAATGGTTGGTGTATTTAGAATCAGGAACCCATTTCGCCGAATTCTTCCCTCAGGGTGCGGCGCAGGAGTTTCCAGCCATGTACCCGGGGAAGCTCATCCACGATAATGAGCCTTCGGGGGACCTTATAGCCGGCTAGGTGCATGCGGCAGAACGATCCCAACTCTGCTTCCGAGAGGGTAGTCCCGGCTTTCAAGATAACAGCGGCGACCGGAGATTCCCCCCTTCTCTCATCGGGAATCCCAAAAACTGCCACATCTGCAACGGATGGGTGGCGAACGATCACATTTTCTACTTCGGTCGGGTAAATTTTCCACCCCGACATTATAATCATGTCTTTTTTCCGGTCAGTTATATAGAGAATACCGTCAGCGTCCATGTACCCGATGTCACCAGTCAGAAACCAACCGTCATGCCGGAATACTGCTGCTGTTGCATCGGGAAGATTCCAGTACCCTTGCGCTACGGAAGGCCCCCTGAGGGAGATCTCCCCGGTCTCCAGAGGAGGCATCTCCTTTTCCGGATTGTCCACATCCACGATTCTGACTTCTGTGTACCCCACTGCAACTCCCACACTTCGGTAGTTCCGGGTGAGTGCCGGGTATTCGGGTAAGGTAGTGGTGCCCGAACCGATCACGATCGTTTCTGAGAGACCGTACGAATTCGCTACAGGGATATGATATCGTTTATCGAAAGCCTCCCATACCGAAGGTAGCAGCTGCCCCCCTCCCGATATGATGACCCGGACCGTGCTAAGGTACCTCTCCGTTCCCGGGTCACTGTGCGTGAGCGTGTGGATGACCGGAGGCATGCCGGCAAGGACCGTTACATTGTACTTTTGGGCAAGAGATAGATATTCGGGCGCATTGAAACGCTCCATCATCACAAAAGTCCCACCGGCGCGCAGGACGGAAATACCCCAGGACAACCCGACATGTCCCATCGGGTAAATCCCGAGATATACATCGTCGGGCCTGAGCCGCAGGGCTTCCCGCTCGGCGTCAAGCGCTGTCATCCAGTTGCCGTGGGAGAGCATGGCACCCTTGGGCTTGCCGGTTGTGCCGGCCGTATACTGGATATGGCAGAGATCGTCCATCGCACAGTTGGCCGCCCGCATTGACGAAGATGCGCCAGGAAATGACGACCACGGAACAACTCCGGGGCCGTAGTGTGTGCCATCATCAGTAACACAAATGACCTGTGTCAGAAAGGGGGCCTTCTTTTGAACCTCAGTTACGATAGGGACACCCCGTTTATCGGTAATGATTGCACATGCAGTGGCATCGGTTACTACGTGCAGCAGTTCCTCAGCCTGGTACACACTATTTGTGGGAACCGCAACGCATCCGATCCGCCAGATTGCAAAGTAGCTGATAAGGTATTCAGGAGAACTATCAAGGTAGATGCAGACCCTCTCGCCTTTTCTTATGCCAAGACCGGCCAAACCATGTCCAACGCGGTTCATCTCCTCACGAAGTTCTTTGTAGCTGTAGGTCTCGTTCCGGGATGGGCAGATAAGTGCCGCGTTTGCTTCGGGTACGCTTTTTGCGTCAAGGAGTGTAGTAACGTTGGACATGGTCGCAGAAACGATCTGATGATACGAATGAGACCTTGATGTATTTAGGTGTTCATTTTATGTTCTGGTCACTAACGGCAGGAAAAAGAGGGTTTGGTCACCACAATTTTGTAATAATTGCTCACCAAATGAATCGTAAGGGAAGGGTACGGCCATGGCGGATATTCGGAATTTTATCGGATTTGCGCAGAATGAAACGTTAATCAAAGAATATGATGGCCTGCGGATGTATTATCCGGTGAGGGCCAAAATCGGTCTTGCCGCAACAAGCAAACGGTTCATCGCTTATTCTACGATCAAGAGTTTCTTTGACCCAAAAAAAGAATCGCTCTACCAGCAGGTGAATATCGCAGACATTAAGGGCATTGGTGTCGTACAATCGACGCGGTTCCGTGTCGTACCAGTCATTTTCGGAATTGCCCTTACCCTGGCAGGGATCCTGATCACAGTCATCGGTTTGGCGAAGAACACACTCTTTGAAGTTGCCGGGACTGCGTGCCTCATTGCCGGTATTATCCTGATCATTGCAGGAGTTCTCTGGAAAAAGAACCTGTTGCGGTTTGAGATCCGGGGGAATACCTGGGTTCTCTCAATTGGTGAATTCGAAAATATAAGGCCGGCGATCGTTGCTGGTCCGGACCTGCTCAAGGTTGTCGAGGAACTTGGTGCTATCATTATTGAAATCCAGGAAGGCACCCTTTATGCCGGTGAATAAATGCGGAACCCATTCAGACAGGGAGGATCGATTATCCGGACAATATTGAACGGCCATGAACTGAGAGCCTGAAACAATAAGTTTTTCTGTATTCTGACCCGTATGATAGTTGATACCCATGGCTGAGGAGACGCATCAGGAACAACCGCCCCACCTGCATCAGGACAAGGAGCGTCACGTGCAGGACCGCCATAACCCGCAACCCCGTCCGGCACAAGAACAGAGACCACAGGAGCCAGCGGGCGACAATCTCGACGCGGCAGAAGATGAGGAAGAACATGCAGAGTCCCGCCACCGGTCGCACGGAGGCGGCCACCGTGGCGGTAGGCCGGTCAAGAAAGTCTACGAAGAATGGGCGAACGATCCCTATTGTGAATAACTGATAACATTTTTAACAAAAGGCTCAGTCCCGGTCTGTTCTGGTTAAGGGAAATTCCGGAGGACTTTTTCCCGGATCGCTTCCTTTGGGTACGCACCGATTACCCGGTCTACCATTTTCCCGTGCGAGAAGAAGACAATGTTTGGGATAGCGGATATATTGAGCTGCACCGCCAGCTGCTGATTCTCATCCGTGTTGCATTTCCCGAACGTGACCTTCCCCGCGAACTCCTGTGCAAGTTCTTCAATTGCAGGCCCGACTCGCCGGCATGGTCCGCACCACTCGGCCCAGAAATCGATAACCAGTGCCGGATGTTTCTGCAGGAGGTCGTCAATATGCTGTTGATCGATCTGGATAACGCTACCAGCGACACTCTGGTATTCTATCTTCTCTTTGAGTGCAGCCATTCGTTTCTCGCGGATTTCGTTAAGCTCATTATCATCCATATCTGTGAATAAGACAGCGCTGCTAATTGAATCTAACGAAGAGGGCAGATTTCCCGACTGTCCGGTGAGTAAAGTATATCTGCGCCTGCCATCTATATTATAACCCTGATTAATAGGAAGCGAGGTAGGGTAGTCAGGATATCCCGACGGGCTCATAACCCGTAGATCGATGGTTCAAATCCATCCCTCGCTACTTCTCTTCTTTTATGAAAATGCGTCATTGCGTAGGAGCAATTATTCTTTCCGTGCCACCGTGACGATGAATGTCCGGTTCTTATAGACAACATCGACATCGGAAAAACCCGCCTTCGCAAGCCACTGGAGCTGTGCCGAGAGTTTCTCGTTTTTATCTAAGGTATCCCGGCGTTTGCGGATCTCGGCAACCTCTGGAGCCGTAAGCGGCCCGCTTTTTAAAAATTCGTCCCAATATGCGAGGTATTTTTTACTGAAATAGGGGGTCTCTCCTTCAGCTTGGTCGGCGTTAACAAACAACCCGCCTGGCACAAGAACATGATACACCCGACCGAACAGGCGGCACTTATCGTGAGAATCGAGGTGATGAATAGAAAGCGCCGAACAGACAAGATCATACGGTCCACCAAGATCGGCCCTGGAATAATCCCCACTCCGGAAAAAGACATTTTCCCGGTTACGGAATCGTTCACGGGCGACGGCAAGCATTTTCTCCGAAATATCCAGTAACGTAATTGTCGCCGATGGGTATCTTTCTAGAAGCATGGCGCTCAGCAGGCCGGTCCCGGCACCAATATCGAGAATCGCCGGAGCATCGGCCGGATTTTCGGCAGCCCAGACTGCAGTCCCGTAATAGTTCCGCATATCAGGGATAACAAATGTACGCTGTGCATCATATTCCGTTGCAACCGCATCGAAAGCTTTCCTGATATGTTCCATGATCCCCCCGTTAAGACCTCTCAACAACCATTGCCGGTCTGCATACAACGAATTATCATTGATGGCAAAAATAGTACCGCGGCAATTCCAGTCTTAAACGTAAAAAATGAATGAAAAATAAAAAAGATTATGTGGTCTCTGCTTCGAAAGACTCGAGTTTCGATTGGAATGTCCCATCCACAAAATCCACTTGCCGGGGGTTTGCGGTTTCGCCATCGATAAGCAACGGGTAGCAGCCGGTAAGGCAGCCAGTGCAAAGATCATCGTGATCAAACCCGATTGCTTTTACCAGAGCATCAAGCGAGATGTGGTGGAGCGAGGTTGCAGTTATAGATTTCCGGACATCGTCTTCCATTTTATCGCTTGCAATCAACTCCTTTCTGGTAGGCATATCCACGCCAAGATAACAGGGAGCCTTAATCGCCGGTGATCCGATCCTCATATGTACCTCCCGGGCTCCCGCATCCCGCATCATCTCGATGATTCGTTTTGATGTCGTTCCCCTGTACGATACTGTCATCTATGAGAACCACCGACTTCCCCCGGAGATGAGCCGGGATGGGATTGAGTTTGATCCTGACTGCCCGCTCGCGCTCCTTCTGCGTCGGCATAATAAAGGTCCGGCCCATATACCGGTTCTTCATAAGACTCTCGACAAACGGGATCCGGGATCGTTCCGCATACCCGATCGCGTATGCTGTTCCGGAATCAGGCACCGAACAGACAGAATCGGCAGAAACCGGTGCTTCCTCGTGAAGTTTCTGGCCGATGGTCCGCCGCACATCATACACAAGTACTCCATCGATGATCGCATCTGCCCGTGCGAAGTAGATGTACTCGAAGATACAATGTGCGCGCCTGCCGGGAACTGCAATCTGCGTACAGCGGACCCCTTCATTATCCATCCGGATCAATTCGCCAGGTTTTACATCACGGAGGAACCGTCCCCCGAGTGCATCGATTGCAACGCTCTCCGAAGCCACGATGTACCCGTTCTCGATCTTCCCGAGGCAGAACGGCTTGATGCCAAGGGGATCGCGGAACGCGTAAATGACCCCGTCGATCATAATTGCCACCGAGTAGGAGCCCTCCATCCTTTTCATGCAGAGGTGGACTGCATCTTCAACGCACCCCGAAGTGCTAATCTCCCCGATGAGGATTTTTGCTATGATCTCCGTATCGGTGGTAGTCGTAAAGATCTGGCCCGCCTGTTCATACTCCCGCCGGAGCTCACAAGTATTGACCAAGTTCCCATTATGGGCGACTGATATGAAATGATCCTGGAATTGGAAATTTAAGGGCTGGATATTCTCCGGCAGGTTTGCACCGGTCGTAGGATAACGCACATGGCCGATACCGGCCGTACCTTTAAGATCTTTTAAAACAGCGGGTGAAAAAACGTCGGCGACAAGACCCTGCCCCTTGAATTTACGCAGGCTTGTCCCGTCAAACGTGGATATTCCGGCGCTCTCCTGGCCACGATGCTGGAGAGCATACATGGCATAGTAGAGCTGGATGGATACACCGCCAGCATCGACGATGCCAACGATACCACACATGGTACTGCTCTAGTGCGTCGGGATTTTTGGTCTTTTGGTGTTCCACTTGAAGCTTTGCATCTTGGTGCTTCTGCCAAACCCACAGGCAGAGCAGACCTTCTTTTGAGCATGGAACGAGATCTTACCACAGCGCCTGCAGGCGATATGGGTCATCTTGTTCATCTTACCCATTGACGGTGTACCTTTAGACATAGTATTTCACCTTATGATTCCAGCGATGGCGAGATATAGATCACGTTATCCCCACGGACGATAAGCGTGCCTACCTTTACAACCTGCCCGTTCTCTGTTTCTTCAGCCTTGTCAAGGACGAGATTCATGTGAACATCGTAGCCCTGAAGAACTCCCCGGATCTCTCTCCCACCTTTCAGGGAGACGATAACGGGCTGGCGGTTCAACACCAGATCCAAAATATCCAACGGTCTTTTGGTCATACATATCCCCTGTGTTACCATCGCTCTGGGGTAATATATGTGCGTGAGCACTCTACTTAAACATAGCGTAGATCTGCAAAGACAAGAAGGTTTCTGGTACCCCCGTAGTCGGTGTTTCAGGAAAAATAATTCCTAGTGCCGGGAAAAAATTTAGCCTTTGCCAGAACTATTGTAGAAATAAGACAATGAAAAAAATTATTGCAAAAAAACGGCATTCTATCCGGAAAAGTCAGGCACAGGACCTGCTTGACCGGCTTGCTCTCCAGATTGGCCCGTCTGCCAAGCTCTTCCATGCCGAAATGATCGAGATACTTGAAACAAATGCGGCTGTTGCACTCTATCTGGTGAACAAAAAACCGTTACTGATGGATGCCAGCACATGGGTTTTTCCGACGTTGCGTGGAGCAGTGCAGTGCCCCTTTCCCGAACGAATGGTCACCGTAGACGCCGGTGCGATTCCGTACGTAGTAAACGGGGCAGATGTAATGCGACCGGGAATCGTCGCAGTCAGCGATGATGTCATCGCAGGGGGGCCTGTCCAGATTGTTGACGAACGGCATAAAAAACCTCTTGCGATTGGAGTGGCGCTCATGGACGGGCCCGCCATCCGGGCGAGCGCATCCGGGAAGATGTGCAAGAATTTTCACCATGTCGGCGATGAACTCTGGAATCTTGAATTTTAACATTTCTGAAATGGGAAACAAAGATGAAAAATTAGGCCAATTCTGTCTTAAACATCGATACTATTAAATAAGTTTCTTCGTACAGTTTTTTTATGGTTAAGATCATAGACACACTTTTAGGGAAAAATTCCACCAGTTCCGATGATGAATACATGGATCTGGACCTCAGTTCCTACGAGGAGCATGGCAGGGATTCCCCGGCGCTTCTGGTAAAGATTGCAACGATCGCTGATCTCAAGGATACCCCGCGGGTCAAGGACGAGGTTTACAACGGGAACATAGTGATCGTCGATATCTCCCGCCTGAAGATGGACAAGATCTCGTATGAGCGCGTCTTAAAGGACTTAAAGGAAGTTGCAAAGGACGTCAACGGAGATATTATCGGACTTGGCGACCAGCGGTATGTCGTTCTGACGCCCATGTCCGTTAAGATATCACGCGATAAGATCGGGGCATGAAGCGGTGCGCACTATCGTCCCGGGACCATGTCCATACTGCAATAATGAGATAGAATACCTCTACCAGACTGAAAATATTCCCTATTTTTCTGATATCCTGATTATCTCTGCCACCTGCCCTTCGTGCGGGTACCGTTTTGTCGATACGCAGCTTCTCAAAAATGCTGATCCTGTCCGATACGAGATGCGCATAACTGCACGCGAAGATCTTGACATTCGTGTGGTGAGAAGCATGACGGCGAGTCTCGAGATCCCGGAGCTCGGCGTCCGTATAGATCCGGGTCCGGCCTGTGAAGGATTTGTGACGAATGTGGAAGGAGTGCTCGACCGGATTGCACAGGCCATTAAAACCGCGGTGAGAGACGGCGACGAAAAGGAACGGGAAAACGGGCGCGTGCTTCTCGAAAAGATCGAATCCATCAAGGTCGGCGGATTTCCTGTAACCGTGATACTTCAGGACCCGATGGGAAATAGTCTGATCGTCTCGGAAAAGGCACAGAAGAATGACTATGTGCCCGATGAACCGGATGCCTGCGGGGAGTGAGGCCGAGCTTTTTTATTTCCGGGAATTGCCCGATTCGATCAAAAAGAGAAGAACCAGCTGAGGCGATACCCCTGTTTTTATGGACTATGAACGGCGTTTGAGTTTTCAATTTTCCCTTTCATATCCAAAATTTTTTTATTTTTTTCGGCTGATGGTGAAGCCAGCAGTTATGTAACCTGTTCATCACCAAGCCAAGCCCCGGGTGTTTCCGTTACCTCACCGACAATCCGTGCACCCTTCACTTTTTTAAGTACGTTGTCCGCAGATGCCGACGGCACGATATAGGCATATCCCATCCCCATGTTGAAGGTCCGGTACATCTCGGTGTCAGATATGTTGCCGGTTTCCTGTATCCACCGGAAGATCTCAGGCGGCTGGAGAGGGGAGTCAAACCGGAACCCGTAGGGGCACAGTCGCAGGAAATTCAACAATCCTCCCCCCGTGATATGACACATACCATGCACCGTACAGGTATCAGCAACATTCAGGCTCTCATGGTATATCCGTGTCGGGGTAAGAAGTTCGTGGCCGAGTGTTTTTCCATTGCCGAGTTTTTCATCGTAATTCGCATATTTCTCCACAACCATCCTCGCAAGCGAGAGCCCGTTGCTATGGACACCAGTGGACGGTACACCGATAATTCTGTCACCGGGCCGGATTTTCGTACCGGTAACGATACGGTCTTTCTCCTGTACGCCGATACAGGTACCGGCGAGATCGAGACCGTTTACCAGTCCCCGAAGCGATGCCGTCTCCCCGCCCACGATATCGATATTTGCCTGCCGTGCTCCCTCGTTGAGGCCAAGACCGATCTGTGCCATCTTTTCTATCGAAAGCTGATCGGTCGCAATGTAATCGACAAATGCGATCGGTTCCATGTGCATCACATAGAGATCGTTCACGTTCATCGCGATGCAGTCGATCCCGACTGTGCTCCAGTCCTGCATCCTGTCTGCCACTAGCATCTTTGTCCCTACCCCATCGGTCGCCAGTGCAAGGGCTGCGGAGCCAAAATCGATCAGGCCGGCGAAGTGACCAACGTCCCCGAGCATCGTATGATTGCCTTTCCTGCGGAATGTCAGGTTTTTGATTAGTGCCTTAATTGCCGTTGCTTCAAGATCAATATCGACGCCCGCATCGCGGTACGCATTCGTGGTCAATTGCATTCCTCCGAGAGCCGGAATTCGTCATGCAGCACCCTGACTGCCCGCGGACCATCCTCCTGCCGGACTACAAACGAGATGTTCGCCTCGCTCGATCCCTGCGAAATCATCATCACGTTCACACCGGCACGGCCGAGTGCGGTAAAGATCCGGCCACCTGTGCCTGCCGCGCCGGCCATTCCTGCCCCGACTACAGCGACGGCACAGACGTCCCTGTTGCTGGTCACTTCCCGTACGATACCGTCAGTTACGAGAAATTCAAGCGCGTCCACTGCAGCGTCAAGGTGGGATTCGTCAACGATGAGCGAGATGTTGGCTTCCGATGAGCCTTGGGAGATCATCATCACGTTCACTTCCCGGTCAGCAAGTGCGGAGAAGATCGCCTTTGCTACCCCCGGCCTTCCGATCATCTGGGCGCCGTTGATATTGATCGAGGCGACCTTCTCGATATATGTGAGCGCTTTTACGATCCGGCTGTCGCGGTGGCCATTCCTTACGATCAGGGTGCCCGGGGCAGAAGGATTGAAGGTGTTTTTCACCCGTACAAGGATGTTCTTTCTCATGGCCGGGTCAATCGACCGGGGGTGCATAACCTTTGCTCCAAAATACGAGAGCTCCATAACTTCGATGTACGATACGCTTTTGAGTACCCGGGCATCGTTGATCACTCGCGGATCGGAGGTCATGATCCCATCGACATCGGTCCAGATCCAAATCTCATCGGCATCGATACCGGCGCCGACAATGGACGCAGAATAATCCGAACCGCTCCGCCCGAGAGTTGTGACAATCCCGTCCTCCGTACAGCCCATAAACCCCATAATGACCGGGATCTCCTTTTTCAGAAGAGGCCCAATCTTCTTTTTAATGCGTTCATCGCTCCGGGAGAGGGCGGTCGCTTCGCCATGATGGGGTGTAGTGAGGATACCGGCCTCGCATCCGTCAAGAACGGTCGACGGGATGTCCCGCTGGCGTAGGGCTGCGCCTAGTACCGGCGCAAGCAGCCGCTCTCCGTACGAAATGACGTAATCCTTTGATCGGGGGGTGAGCTCCCTGAGATTGTAGATTGCAAAAAGGATGTGCTGGAGGCTCGCGAGGCGCTTTTCGATGACTTCCTCAACCTCCCTGATGTGATCCGGTGCAGCCCCTTTAAGTGTGGTCATGTGCCGTTCACGCAGGTGCGCGATAAGAGGTGGAACCTCAGAGCAGTCTTTTGCCGCAGGGAGTTTTTCCGCAAGAGCGATGAGCTGGTCGGTAACGCCCCGCTGGGCGGAGACCACGACCACTATTTCATCGCCAGCTTTATGGTGTTCTTCGAGGATGTCAACGACGCTCCTGATACACTGTGCATCAGCGACGGACGTCCCGCCAAATTTCATCAGAAATCTCATATTGGTCCACTCGGCTGTACCATTTATTTATGTAACTATACGACGCACAGAATTATAATATGCGTGCAGACGACGTGGTGGATTGCCACGTACTCGTAATCGGTAGCGGCGGCGCTGGCGTACGGGCGGCAATCGAGGCAGCCCGGTGTGGGGAGACTGTTCTCGTTTCAAAAACCATCGCGGGAAAAGGCGGATGTACCCCCATGGCCGAAGGGGGCTATAACGCGGTGCTGCGGCAGGAGGACTCCTGCGAGATCCATTACGAAGATACACTCAGGGGAGGCGCGTATCTTAACGATCCCGATCTCGTAAAGATCCTCGTGCGGGAATCCCCGCAGCGCATCGAGGATCTGATCCGGTGGGGAGCGGTTTTCGATTTCTCCGGGGAGAGCGAAGTAGCCCAGCGCCCGTTTGGCGGCCAGCGGTTCCCCCGGACCTGCTACGCCGGGGACCGGACGGCCACGAGATGATGATGACGCTGGTCGAGCGTCTTGATTCTTCCGGTGCCACAAAAATGGAAGAAGTCACCGTGATAGATCTGCTCAAAGAAGGCGACAGGGTGATCGGTGCTATTGCCCTCGATGAAAACGGGGAGATGACCTTCATAACTGCCGACAGCACCATCCTCGCCACCGGAGGAGGGTCCCGGGTCTACGATGTGTCCACGAACTCCTCAAGCGGCACCGGTGACGGTTTTGCCATGGGCTACCGCGCTGGAGCTGAACTGATCGATATGGAGATGGTGCAGTTTCACCCGACCGGTGCGGTCTACCCGTACGATGCCCGGGGGCGGCTTATTACGGAAGCGGTGCGTGGAGAGGGCGGCATCCTGAAAAATGTTCTCGGAGAGCGTTTCATGGAGCGATACGATCCGGTACGCATGGAGCTGTCGACCCGGGACATCGTGGCCCGGGCGATTGCAACCGAGATTGCAAACGGCCGGGGCACATCCCATGGGGGGGTCTATCTCGATGTCACGCACCTCCCAAAAGAGCAGATCGAGACCCGGTTACCGGTGATGCTCGAGCAGTTTTTGACCTTTGGCCTAGACATCCGGACTCAGCCCATGGAAGTCGCTCCGACAGCCCACCATATTATGGGCGGCCTGAAGATTACCCCCACGTGCGAAACCACGGTACCCGGCCTCTTTGCCTGTGGAGAAACGGCCGGCGGCGTGCAAGGGGCAAACCGCTTGGGAGGCAATGCCCTTGCCGAAACACAGGTCTTTGGGAAACGCGCCGGGGCGTTTGCCGGGCAGAACGAGAAACGGACCAAAAGGATCGATCCCGCACAGGTATCCCGGGTACAGGCGTGTATTTCGAGCTTCTTCTCCGGCAATGAAAACCCGGCACAGGTCCGAAAAGAGCTCCAGTGCGCGATGTGGCAGGGAGCCGGTATATTCCGGGACGAAGCCGGGCTCAGAGGTGCGCTTGCCGTGGCAGAACGTCTTCTTCAGGCCCCGCTCCGGGCGGTCAGCTCCTCAGGTCCCGCTGAATGCTGCATTGTCCGGAACATGTGTCTCACTTCGGTGCTCATCTGCCGTTCGGCCCTTATCCGGCCGGAATCACGGGGTGCTGACATGCGCTTGGACCTTGTGCAGGATTGGGATGCGAAACACTCTCCCTACGGGCACACGTACATCTCCAAGGACCGCGAGGGTATCATCAAACACGAGGCACCCGCATGAAAAGCGTTCATGTGAAGATCCAGCGTTTTGACCCGAAAAAAGATCCTCGGCCCCACCTTGAATCCTATACCGTACCAGTTAATGAAGGAGCCCGGATCCTTCATGTCCTGCACACAATTCACGACGAGATCGATCCTATGCTTTCCTACCGGTACTGCTGCGGGTCCGGGCAGTGTGGAAGCTGTGCTGTCCGGGTCGACGGCGAGCCGGTTCTTGCGTGTATGAAGGAGGCAACAGACGGCATCACGATCACCCCGTTAAACCTCCCGGTCAAAAAAGACCTTGTCGTTGACCTTCTCCCGAAAATTGAGGCGATCGCATCGCTCACACCGGCGCCCGGTCAAGACATAAAGCTGCCAACAAAGGCTCAGATCGACGAGATAAAACCATTACGGGAGTGTATTGAATGCCTGGCGTGTGTTTCGGTCTGCCCGGCCATGGAAGTGACCAGTTTCCTGGGGCCTACCGCGATGCGACAGAATATGCGGCTTGTACTCGATCCCCGGGACACCGGCAATCGCGTACCAGATGCGGTCAGGGACGGCCTTTTTACCTGTACGAGCTGCCAAGCCTGCTTCGCAGTCTGCCCAAAGAAGATCAGGATCCCGGCAAAGGCGATTGAGAAACTCCGGGCGCTCGCAAACGAACAGGGGTTCACACTCCCCAGGCACCAGGAGGTCGCTGCACTCATTGAAAAGACCGGCAGGAGCGTCCCCCGCACCTCTGAATCGTTCCTCGAAAAGACCGTTGAGGTCCTCGAACCGTACGGCCCGGTAAAAGCAACCGTCGGTTTCTTCGTAGGTTGCATGTACAATCTGCGCCAACAGCAGTCCGCGCTCGATGCCATGGAAGTACTCCGCAGGAATGGCATCCGCGTAATCATCCCGAGGGAACAGGTGTGCTGCGGTTCACCGCTCATTCGGACTGGCCAGCTGGCGTTCATTGATACGCTCAAAAAACGAAACATCGATGCGTTCTGTGGGATCGATACCGTGATGACCATGTGTGCCGGCTGCGGCTCGACTCTCAAGCATGATTACATAACACCGTTTAAGGTCATGGACATCAACGAGGTGCTCACGCACTATAGTATCGAACGTCCTGCACGGCTCTCCTTGAAAGCTACGTACCATGACCCCTGCCACCTGCTCCGGGGGCAGGGCATACAGGACGAGCCGCGTCAGTTGATCCGGCAGGTCGTCGACCTCGTCGAGATGCCATCTATCTGTTGCGGCTCTGGGGGTGGCGTGAAGGCAGGTGTGCCTGACGAGGCGGCAGCTCTCTGGCAGGCGCCGGGGAGAAGAGATAAAAAAGACCGGGGCCGATATCGTGATTACCTCGTGCCCGTTCTGCGAGTACCATATCGCAAGCCATACCAAAAAGCCGGTGAAAAACGTCATGACTGTACTGCTGGAAGGGTACCGGGAGAAGGACCGGCAAAATAAAAAACCGGCAGCCGGATAACAGGCATATCCCCATTACCAATGATGCCGGACAAAAACGTTTCAGCCGTGTTTCATCACGTACTCGTATGCCTCAAGAGCCGCTTTTGCCCCTTCTCCGGCCGCTATAATAATCTGCTTGCTTCTGACTGAGGTAACGTCCCCGGCTGCAAAAACCCCGGGCCGGCTCGTCCGGCAGTCGACGTCCACCACGACTTCCTTGTTCTCATTAAGAGCCACAAGCCCCTCGAGTGCATCTGTGTTCGGCGTCCAGCCGACCTCGATAAAAACCCCGTCCACATCGATACTCTGCTCGCCCTGCGCTTCTGCTTTTATCGTGATACGCTGGAGGAACGGCTCACCGGCGAGCGCGGTAATCTGCGCATGGGTGTGCACCGTGATATTTTTTATTCCCTCTACCTTTTTGACATAGAGAGGATCCGCCTTAATCGTGCTGCGGACGATCAGGCTTACCGCTGTCGCAATCCCGCTCAGCTCGATCGCTGCCTGAAACGCCGAATTACCCCCACCGACTACGGCGACCTTTTTACCCTTATAGAGTGGACCGTCACATGTCGAGCAGATAGAGAGTCCCCGCCCGAGATACTTTCCCTCATCCTGAACCCCGAGTTTTCTCGGTTGCTTTCCCTGGGTCAGGATCAGGCTTTTCGCTTTTACGGTTATCCCGGATACCGTCGAGACCGCAAACAGATCCTGATCCGGCATGATCCCACTCACGCGATCCAGCTCCAGCCGTACATCGAGAGTCCGCACCTGCTCCTCGAACTTTTTCATCAGGTCTTCTCCGGTGACCATCCGGTAGCCCATGTAGTTCTCGATCGCCCATGACTCCAGTGCCTGGCCGCCGATATTCTCCGAAACGATGAGGGTCTTTAAAAGTTTGCGCGCGCAGTATACCCCGGCAGTCAACCCGGCCGGACCCGCACCTATGATAACAACATCATAGATCTGGTCTGATGGGTGGGTACCGAACAGTTCATTCAATCGCTGAGAATCATAGCCGACAATGACTTCTTCGTCGACGGTAATAACGGGTACACCACGCTGGCCCGAAAGTGCGATCATCTTCTGTGCCGCAGCTGCATCGGCACCAACGTCAATGGAGGTATACAAGATCCCCTGCTTCTCAAGAAACGCTTTTGCCATCCGGCAGTACGGGCAGTTCTTGGTGGAATATACCGTGACCGTCCTCATGAATGCGAAGAGGTTTGCGACAAATATAAAGATTTGCAACAGACTCAGAAGAAAGCGGCATTAAGCGCAAATTTCTTTTCCAGCAAAACCTAATACCCATTCAGGAACAGGACCGCATTATGCATACCGGACGTGACCTATTCTGGGGGATCATAATTGTGCTGCTGCTCGGCACCTCGTATGCAACCGCTGCATCGGGAACTACATCCACCCAAAGCGGACCGGTAGTGTATCTCACATTCAACGAAGGGAGTGGCAATCTCGCATTTGACACATCCGGGCAGGGGAATACCGGGACTATCCATGGGGACGCATACCGGGTTGATAACAGCGGATGCGTGAAAGCATTGGTACTTGCCGGAAATGGGAGTTACATATCCATACCTTATACATCCGCAAATCATCCGGAGGATGCCATCACCGTATCTCTCTGGTTCTACGTGAACGACACGACTCCCCAGACACTAATATCGACGTATAATAATGGAGGGGGATACCGGCTTGGGTTCGATGAGGGAAATGATCTCTTGTGGACACTCGGCCTTGACACCCCCGCAAGAAGTATTTCGGTAGTTATTCCTCACGAAAACATTGCTCCCGCTCAATGGCACCAGGTTACCGGAACCTATGACGGCCAGACCACCAGCATTTATCTCGACGGTGTTCTCCGCGACCGGGTGAATGCGTCAGGCCCCATCCGGTACGCAGATGACAACGCAGTCCTACTCGGCGCTAACGCAGGATCAGCTGAATCGCCCGATCAGAATTCCCCGGATTACCTTACCGGAGGAATAGACGAAGTTAGGATTTACAACAGGGCACTTTCGTACGGGGAGGAGATGGATGACCGGTACCAGTGTACCGCTGCCGCCGGTACCGACATTTTGTCGCTTCCCACCGGAACTCCACCGATATTTCTCACCTCGGGCTCGCTCATGCTGGGTACCGGAGATACGGCCACTGAGAGGTTGACTTTTTCAAACCAGAGCGAGCAGGGGACCTGGCATGTGGCAGTTCCACCCGGTTCCCAGCTGACGGTGGGTGCCGCGGATGCCTATCCCGACGTATATGCTGATGAATGGTATGTGGAGCTCAAAGACCAGAATACCCGGCTCACACGTGTTGTCGCGTTCCCGGTCCCGTATAACGCTCCGGCAACCGGGACCATTGCGTCCGGAAATGCCACCGTGTTCGTTCACTATTTTGGCGGCCCGGGCCGGTTCCCCGCAAGCACGATTATTACCTTTGCCTGCAGCGCAGTACAAGAGAATCCGGCGTCTTCCCTGCCTAAAGCAATTCTTGAATACCCGATCATCGTGTTTTATTCAGCTTCGTGGGTAACGTTGATCGCTCTTATTGTAGTTATCGTCTGGGCCCACATGCGACGCACAAAAAAATAACTTCTTTGTCAGGACTAAAAGTCGGCAGGCGCTAAAAAAGGATCAGAACGTAATTTCACGGAACTGTTTCCCGAATACCCCGCAAATCGGGCACTTATCAGGAGCTTTTCCGATCTCGATATTGCCACAGACTGGACAGAGGAAAATCTTTTCCCGCTCGAGATCGTGACCGGCTTTAAGGGCAGCAAGCGCTTTTTTGTACAGTCCTGCATGGACTTCTTCTGCCTTCATAGCCTGGCTGAACGCAAGCACTGCATCACTCTTCTTCTCCACCTCAGCCTCCCTAATAAATCCGGGATACATGGAGGTGTACTCATGCGTCTCCCCTTCTATACTCCCTTCAAGGTTCTTCTCGGTCACATTAACTGCACCCAGAACTTTCAAGAGCTTCGCCGCATGAATTGCCTCGGCCTCTGATGCCGCCTTGTAAAGTGTGGCGATGTTAGTAAATCCTTCGGCAGCAGCTTTTTCAGAAAACGCGAGGTATTTCCTGTTGGCCTGGGATTCTCCGGCAAATGCGTCCATTGCATTCTTCTGGGTTGTCATAAGGGAACGTATAGTTTGATTTTTACTTAAAGATTCTTTATGCTGCACAGCCAGACGCCGACGAGAACCCGGAACTTGCTGAAAGAACTATAAAAGAGGTTATAGATTTTGGAACACCACACATACACATGAGTGAAAAAGTGCAGGCTCATAGATCTTTTTACCCGGCCGGGTTGTACCATGAAAAAGATGAAAGATGTCCCTGAATATGACCGCCCGAGAGAAAAAATCGCAAAAAAAGGTGTACGTGCACTCACCACCACGGAGCTTATCGAAGCAATCATTGGGAGAGGCGTGCAAAACCGGGACGTCAGGGTAATTGCCCGCGACATTGCCTCGATGCTTGAGGATCCTTTCCGGCAGATCCGGTATGAAGAGCTCCTTGCTATCGGAGGTACCGGACCGACAAAAGCGGCCCAGATCATGGCCTGCCTCGAACTCGGGCGCCGGAGGTACGAACCTACCGGAACGGTAAAAATCCAGAAACCGGAGGATGTGCTGCCGCTGGTGAGTTCCTACCGGGAAAAACCGCAGGAGCATTTTATCTGCATCTCGCTGACCGGAGCCGGTGAAGTGATCCGCAGTCGTGTTGTTACTATTGGAATCCTCAACCACAGCCTTGTCCATCCCCGGGAAGTATTTGCCGGGCCAATTACCGATCGGGCGGCATCAGTCATCTGTGTGCACAACCATCCTTCAGGAACCCTCGAAGCAAGCCCCCAGGACATCGCCATCACCCAGCAGCTCAATGAGGCTGGAGCTCTGCTCGGCATCCAGCTCCTCGACCATCTCATCGTCACACGGGCCGGCTTCTCCAGCATGAAAGAAAAAGGACTGGTCTGATCTCTTGGGGATTATTCACGCGCAGTAAGTGATTTCCCAAGGGCAAATCCCTTTTTGTACGCCGACTCGAGAAGATCCGGTTGTGTCGTGATATCCCTGATGCGGTCCATACCGTTGATAAACAGCTCGTCCCGGTACTTACAATCAATTATATCAAAGAACGCCCGTATTGTTAGTTTTGCGCCGACGAACACTTCCGGGATGTCCATGCCGGAGATGCAGATAAAAAGGCCAGCACGCGTCTCCTTTCGTTCCGGGGAGACGAGGGATTGGTTCCGCTGATACTTAGCCATGAAAAAGACCTGGAACCGGTCCATAAACGATTTGAGGGTACCGGGAATACCCATTGTCATTACAGGGGTTGCAAGAATCAGGCCGTCCATATCTACGAATTTCGGGTAGATCTGCTGCATAGCATCGTCGAGAATGCAGGTCTCGTGATCCCGACAAAAAAACATTTCCTGGCAGCCTTGGAAATCCAGGCCGGTCACCGGGATGAGTTCCACAGGTACAGCCGGCGTCCTTGGCACCCTGCACAGCCCGCGCCAGCAGCTGTGCCGTGTTGCCTTCGGGGAGAGGACTGCCAAGGAGGCCGATGACCTTTGAAACCATACCGGCATTAGGAGAAAAAACCCGATATAGTTTTGCATTTGGAAAAGAGAGGCCCAATAACTTCTGATGACGACTTAAACGGATATACAACCAGATTGTAGTTAACGGAGAGAAACGCGAATATGATGCTGACTCCGCAGAAATATGGTAAAAAATTATTTCTTTTCTTTATCCTGTTTATTCGATAACCACAAAACATAGGGTAGACCCATAAATTTTCGTTTAAATGAACTGAGTGGAGTATCTATGATCGTTCCCCGGTTTTTCGGATTTGTCGGCGGAACCAATTCCGAACGCATACTTGGATATCGTTTTTTATATATAAATAATCTCGCGATGCTCATCTCATTTATCAAAATTTGAATAGCGTTTCCCGAGCGCTCTTCGCCTCCCGGCAACTTGATAGAAGCCTCGCTTCAAGGCAATCGTGAAGCTCGCTCGGCAGAAGCTCGGCAAGAGTGGGGAACAACGCCAGCGGGCCCCCACTGGCACCAGGAATGCTCTCGTCAATTATCTCTCTGTTAGATTGACTACACGATATGCTTCTTTTGGCACGACCATATCGAACCGAGCACCTTTGCCCGGCTCACCAGTCTCACGAATCGTGATGCCTGTGATATCAAGAATCTCCCTGGAAATGGCCAGTCCAAAACCAGTGTTCTTCCCGAACCCTCGATAGAATATCCTCTCTTTCACCTCAGTGACTACACCATCCCCATCGTCTTCGCATACAATGATCCAGTTCTCATCGCGTGCCTCGAGATAGAACCGGATTGTTCTGATTTTACCTCCATGCCGCAGAGCATTATCTATCAAGTTGAAAAAAACCTTAACGATCAGCGGATCGGCAAACACTTCCGTATTTGCGGGAATATCGTTTTTAAGTGTGACCTGTCCGAGTGTGGCACTCTTTCCTGCGCTGTTCACCAGAGTCTGAAGATTTTGCCAGACCGTAGCACGTACACCAATTTCCTCATATTCTTTGGTGAACTGGATCATGGCGGTGATCCGGCCGATTGCCTCCATGATACGGGAGAAATCGTTTTCAAATGAGGAATCGACCATTTTCATATGTAACATTTCGGCCGACCCGTTCAGTGCCTGAAGCTGGTTGTTGATGTCATGGCGGGTGATGCTTGAAAGGAGGTTGAGCTGCTTGTTTGCCCGCAGTATCGCATCTTCCATGAGTTTCCTCGAGGTAATATCCGTGATCGAAATGAGTATGGCAGGAGAATTCCGGAACTGAATCCGCTTCCCGATGCTCTCAACCCAGATCTGCCGTCCTGCGGCTGTTGTAGCCTGGTAATTCATGGGGTAGCTATCAATCCCTTGCGCAACCTGACTGAAGTCATGGAGGACTTGAGATCTCGATCCTGGGGAGATGAACTCCATGACGTTTTTCGGACTGAGCTGGTACGAGTCTCCCTTAATATCGAAAATGTTCGCCAATGCCCGATTACGAAAAATAATTACCCCGGTCAAGGTAACAATCAGTATGCCGTCCAAGGTATTCTCAACGACCGTCCGGAACTTCTCCTCACTTTCGTGGAGTGCTTCTTCGGCTTTCTTGCGTTCGGTGATATCCCGGACTACTGATGCCATTACCTTTTTTCCCTGGAGACTGACCACGTGGGCATTGATCTCGACAGGAACAATGATCCCATCCTTTCTCCGGTGCTCGGTCTCGAAGATGGCATGACCGGTCGTTGATAATTCCCCGATAATATCTTTGAAAGGCCGGCTATGGTATTGGGTGACAATATCAAGGGGCCCCTGATCCAGCTGTTCCTCACGGGTATACTGCAGCATCCGGCAGGCGATTTCGTTTACTTCTATGAATTTTCCGGGTTTCCCGTCCGGTTCAATCTCGTGGATGTGGATTCCGTCATTTATCGTATCAAAGATGCCCCGGAACTTCTCCTCGCTCTCCCGTAATTCTATTTCCACCAAGCGGCGTCTCTCTATCTCCGAGAGTACCTCAACACTCTTGGCATAGTAGGCGTTGAGGGGAAAGTAGGCAATGATGACAGCGAGCCCGCTTGTAAAGAGGCTGGTAATCAGGTTCGAACGCCAATCGGGAGGGTACGGATAGAAAGCCTGCCCGGCCAATTCGAAGACCGTCATCGTTGCAAACGTGGCGATGAAGATCAAAAAGAGTATCTGATCAAAAGGTGTCGATTTGGGCTCCACATTCATTTGTGGATGATTATAGAATCTTAACTTTTAAAGACTTCGATAGTTTCAGGAGACTTTACAACTTATCCCCTTTTGCTAAGCCGTCGGCCCGGTACCACCCGGGAAAAAGTGTTGGGAGGGAAAGGGATCCACCTCCCCCACATATGTGCCGAGTTTTTTGGCAGTTTCCTGAGAACTCTCCACCTCCTAAGACTTGACAGAAGCTACTAACACAACTGATAAATATCTTTGACATGAAAGTGAAGTCTGGTGATATATCTGACCGAACAAAAGACGTATACGGCAGGCCAGAAGGTTGGACCGGGAAAATACGTATGTATTGACTGCGGAAAGGAACTGACCTTGGACAAGAGCGAACAGGATCTCCGTAAATGCCCGGCCTGTTCCTGCGAGGAGTACCAGTGTTTTCCAATGACCCATATACGGCCGGATATTAAGACTCCAGATGATGCCAAGAATCCCCCACGACGGGGTAAGAGCTTTCAGTAATTTCTTATTTTTCCGGTATCTGTACTGCTAGTTATGAATACCCGGAGAGGTCCTTTGAGAGGTTTTCCGGGGGCC
The DNA here is from genome assembly GCA_963737635.1 of uncultured Methanoregulaceae archaeon. Taxonomy (GTDB): domain Archaea; phylum Halobacteriota; class Methanomicrobia; order Methanomicrobiales; family Methanospirillaceae; genus Methanoregula. The sequence continues at coordinate 948,349 of CAVTTL010000001.1, read as the reverse complement.
GGTATTGCAGTAAGCGTAACGTGACGGAGGACAAGATTCAGCATGGTGAATGTTTCTGCAGAAGGGCAGGTCTTCAAATGTGAGATCTGCGGGAATATTGTAGTTGTAAAAGAAGCCGGCGGCGGAGAACTGGTCTGCTGCGGGGAACCAATGATACTGGTGAGTGAATGAGTATGGTTGTCAAAAAGCCTGTTGCAAAAAGCAAAACCACAAAAGAACTTGACGGACTGGAAAAGAAGATCGGGAAAGTACCCAAATTCTTCAGAGAACTGACCGTAAGCGATCCCGACATGTACAAGCTGGTCATAAAGATGGAAGACCACATCTGGGACGATGGTAAGCTTACGAAAAAGACCAAGAAGCTGATTGCCATTGCAATAGCAGCGGCCCTTCGCGACCAGCATGCCGTCCGTGCCCAACTTATGGGTGCTGCAAACCTCGGTGTCACTAAGGCTGAGGTAGAAGAGGCACTCCGGGTTACCTTCCTTCTTTCAGGGATGCCGGCGTATGTCTACGGGAAGGCACAGCTGGATGAAGTCATGAAAAAATAATACCGCGATAGGTCAGATCATTTTTTTGTTTTTCAGAGATTTTCGTCCAATTTACTACGCTGATCCGATTGGATCGCATATGCTCCTGTATGTGGCAGATTCCATATCCAATGATTTTTCACCATCCGTATCCAAGCATCATCCATGCCTATAAAGATCCTCGCGTTTGCCGGCAGCCCGCGCAGGTTTGGCAATTCGGAGACGCTGCTCGATTGGATGCTTGCATCCATGGCAGGAGAACAGGACGTCACTATCGAGAAGGTCCCGCTGTCCGAGGCCAATATCAATCCCTGCCGGGGGTGCAACGCGTGCGAAAAACTCAACAAGTGCGTCCAGCGCGATGGGATGGATATCTGGCATGACAAGATTGTCGAAGCAGATTGTATCGTTCTTTCATCCCCTATCTTTTGCATGGGGCTCTGCTCGCAGGTAAAAGCTCTCGTCGATCGTGCACAGGTTTTCCGGTCCCGGAAATATGTTCTTAAACTACCGATTGTCCCGCCGGAAAGAAAGGGCAAACGCCTAGGGGTCTTTCTTGCGACCGCGGGACAAACGTGGCCGAATGTGTTTGATGCGGCGGTACCGTCGGTCAAATGTTTTTACCATGTGATCGATATCAGGGACGCAGATATCAGCTACCTCATGATAAACGGTGTAGATGAGAAGGGTGCGATCAACAGCCACCCCACTGCCCGCTCCGATGCCGAAAAACTGGGAAAGACCGTCATTGCTGAACTGAAAAAAAGACTGGCAGAAGGGCCAAAGACATGACCGTAAAAGTACTCGGTATTTCAGGAAGTCCGCACCGCCACGGAAATACTGAAACCCTCCTTGACAGTTTCCTTGAAGGAGCCAAAGCCGCCGGGGCATCTGTGGAAAAAGTGGTGCTCCAAGAGCTCAATTATTCTCCCTGCCGGGGATGCAACGCCTGCCATAAGACCGGCCAGTGTATCGTGAAGGATGATGCCCCGGGTTTATATGATAAGATATTGGCAGCCGATTGCGTTGCTGTCGCGTCCCCCATCTACAGCATGGGGATTACCGCCCAACTCAAAGGGTTCATCGACCGGGCGCAATATCTCTGGGCACGGAAGTTTATCCTAAAAACACTGGACTTCTCAGAAAATCACTCAAAGACGCATAAGGGTGTGTTCATTTCGACTGCAGGGCAGAACTCCACTAAGGTATTTGACAGCGCATTCCCGGCGATTACCGCCCTCTTCCATGATGTGGGATTTGACTATACTCTCAATATCGTTGCAAATAACATGGACGGTTATAACGGTATCAAAAATCACCCGACCGCATTAAAAGAGGCGTATGAAATGGGACAGCAGAGCGTGCGGGACCTGGAGAAGATCATTGGAAGCAACTAAAAACGCAAAAGCAGACAAAAAAAGATGTATCAGAGGATATAAAAAGAGCTCACAAGCAGGCTGAATGACACCCCGAGCAGTATCACGAAAACAGGTATGTTCCAGGACAAAACCTTGTTCCCATCAAGGATACTGATCGGAAGCATGTTGAATGCGGCGATCATGGCATTGATCTGGATCCCGAATATACCAATCTGGCTGAGGAGGCTTCCCGGAGAGAGGGAGAGGCCTCCGCTGACAAGAAGAAGGAAGGCAAACGGTATACAGAGAAGGAGGTTCGTGAGTGGCCCGGCTGCAGATATCTTCCCGTTTTCTTCACGGCTGAGCTGCCTTCCGTCAGGCCTGACGCTGGAGATCACGGTTGCGCCTGGTGCAGCAAACACAAATCCCACCAACGCCGCAAGGGCAATTGCCACGAGCAGCATGAAGTTGCTTTTCCTGAACTCAGCCCAGAACCCGTATTTTATGGCGGCGAATTTATGCGCCAGTTCATGCAGCACCAGACCTATCCCCACGGTGAGAAGGGCAATAACAAGATAAGTCAGGGCAATCATCGGTTCGACGGGCTGTATAGGACCAAGAACACCGTATGGTGCCAGTTTGATGATTGCAAACGAAAGGGATACTGCCAGCCATGCAGCAAAAAGATCATATTCCTCGCGCCGTGTAATTTTTCCAAGCATGAAACCACTGGATCAGATAGTGCGTTTCTGTCATATGTGTTTTCGTGTAGGGTACCACAGCGCATCATCACGTTTATCACTTTTTCCTGCAATGTACTTCCCTATGACAATTGAAGAGATCCGGGCGGAGATAACCCAGATCGATGAGGAGATTATCCACCTCATCGCACACCGGGCAGAGCCTTGCCGGAAAAATCGCCGCCATCAAACAGGAGCGGGGAATACCGGTCCATGACAACCAGCGCAAACTCGACGTACTCGAATACGTGATGAAACTCTCAAAGGCAAACCATATCGATCCAGTCCCGATCAAGGCAATATTTGAGACCCTTATCGCCATGAACGAGAAAGCACAACGGGCTGCCCTGGAAAAACCCATGCCGAAAAAAAACAGCCCGTAAATAATATTTACAAACCTTATTCTCTGTTTTTTTTATCCGGAAAAAACGGGAATTTCCCCGGCATTTTTTACAAGAAGAGGGGGCCAAAGAAGATGAAGATCCCAACAAGAATCATAGCGAAGCCAATAACAAACCGGAGCTTCCGGCGGTTCTCCATTCTCCACGCATTGACCCGTTCGGGAGGTATACCTACGACAACAGCAATAAGGATCAGGATGAGCGGCATGACGAAGATAAAGTTATAGAGGAGCAGGTAGGGAATTCCTTCTGAAAGGGTAAGGGTATTACTTATCAGGCTGAGAATAGTCAGGTAGATTCCCCCGGTGCAGGGAAGTTCAAAGATACCCACAAGGACGCCAAGGACAAAAGCAGCGGGAAGCGTTGCAGTCATGATATAGCGCTCGATTACCGGTTTTTTCGAGGCGGGAATGGCAAGGATAAATCCCTCCTTCTTCACCGCTGCATCAACGATATAAACTAAACCAAGGACGATGGCAATAATCGCCGCTGCCTGTGATATCAGGCTTGAAACCCCGGAAACATGCACAAAGGAGAGGACACCGATACCGGAGATGAAATAAAACAAGAAAACCGCGGCGATGTACGTGATTCCTACCATCAGCACCTGTCGGCGGGTCTGGAGAGCGATGATGGAGAGCAGGAGAATGATCAGGACCGAGAATGCACAGGGGTTAATGCTGTCTATTCCTGCACAGAAGATCACCAGTGGCACGGTCAGGGTCGTGAAGGTACCGGGCAGTTTTTGGCTGAGGTTACATTTCCCTGTGCCGCACTTGCGGGAGATGCCTGTTCCTCCTGAATTACCTGCTCCAGCTGGTTCCGGATCTGATCCTCGCCAACGAGAACATGGTCGCCGATAATGATGGTGGGGACTCCTGCGGAAGGTATGCCAAGCTTTTGATCCATCCCAAGGAAAAGGGCCTGGTTGGTGGCGTTGTGGTAGACCTCGAGCTGCTCGAGATCGAGATCCGGGTAGCGGGATTGTATTTCCGAAATAAACGGTTTTATATTATCGCAGTGGCTGCACCCGTCGCCGTAGAAAAAGTACCCGACAACCGTGCGATTCAGATCTGTTCCGAGGGATGAGATTGAGGACTGGTTTTTCGCTCCTGACAAATCAGGGGTTACTTTTTTTTTTCGATGGCCTGGAGGTATCCTTCGAGTTTTGCAGGGATATCAACTTCTCCAACAAGGACCGTTTTGCCGATGACAATTTCAGGTACTCCCGGTGGTGTGGAGATGCCTGCTTGCGCATTCACCTGAGCATAGATCTGCTGGTTGGTCTGGTTATACCAGACTTCGAGCATCCGGATATCGACATCAGGATATTCTTTTGTCATATTCTCCATGAATGGCTCAACCTTTGCGCAGTGCGGGCATCCCTGGCCATAGAAATAATAGACGATAGTATCGTTTGCGGCCGAGGTCGTACCGGAAGAAGATGCCGGGGCGGAAAAAAGAACATACGCAAGGCTTCCAAGAGCGATAATCACAAACAGTGCAATAACGAATTTTATGACCTTGTCCATCCGGTGACACCTGTCCGCTTATTGTGCTGGAATATTGATCTTTTGGCACATGAATGTTGCCGCAGCGGCAAAAAAACCTACTGGAGGGAGATCATTGTCCCCACACCCTCATGGGTGAAGAGTTCGAGGATGAGGTTGTGCTCCACGTTGCCGTTGATAATATGGGCATAGCGGACACCATTCTCCACTGCTTTTATCACCGAAGTCACTTTTGGGATCATTCCCTCGCCGATGGCGCCAGATGAAAGAAGAGAATGGGCCTCATTGATGGAGAGCTTACGGAAAACATGGGTTCGCTTCGCATCCATCACGCCGTCGACATCGGTCATGTTGATCAGCTTGTATGCCTTGAGTGCGACAGCAATGTCCCCTGCGGCGGTATCTGCGTTAATGTTGAGATTCCCCCCATTCCGGTCGATAGCAATCGGGGAGATAACCGGGATATACCCCCGTTCAAGAAGGATATTGAGCAGCTCGGGATCGATCCATTCGATCTCACCGACACGCCCAAGGTCGACTTCCTGTTCCACACCCTCCACGTTGATCTTCTGGAGATCCATTTTCTTTGCGATAATAATGTTCCCGTCGCTTCCCGAGAGCCCCACGCCTTTTGCACCGCATTTTGCAATCAGGGAGATGATTCCCTTGTTAATCTTACCGACGAGCACCATCTGGGCGATCTCGAGCGTTTCCTGATCGGTGACCCGAAGCCCCCCTACAAAGACCGATTCCTTTCCGAGGGCCTTCATCTTCTCGGTGATTTCCGGTCCCCCGCCATGGACAAGCACGACGTGGATCCCGACATAATGGAGGAGGACGGCGTCCTTTATAGCGTTTTCAAGGACGACCGGATCGACCATCGCGTGCCCCCCGAGCTTGATAACGATCGTTTTACCGTGGAACTGCTGGATGTAAGGAAGGGCTTCCATCAGGACGTCCTCGCGTTTCATCATGTTGTGTACCTCCCGTTGATCTCGACATACTTTTCCGTGAGGTCGCAGCCCCATGCTGTGGCTTCTTCTTTTCCGGCCCCAAGATCGAGCACGAAAATAACCTTGTCACCGTGCATCGCAGCCTTGGCCTTTGTCAGATCGGCAATGATCTCGCCGGATTTTACCAGGGGATACTGGTTGTTCCCATCGCTGATCCAGAGGGAGACCGCGTTAGGGTCAAATTTTACGCCGGCGCGGCCTGCCGCAGCAATGACCCGGCCCCAGTTGGGGTCCTCACCGTATACCGCCGTCTTCACGAGCGGCGATTCGATCACGACCCGGGCCACTTTTGCGGCAGCCTCCTCTTTTGGGGCGCCCCGGACGGTGACTTCGAGCAGCTTGCTTGCACCTTCGCCGTCGGCTGCGATCTGCTGCGCAAGCGAGCGGCAGCACGCCTCGAGCGCGGTGGAGAATTCCCCGAGATTTACTTTCCCGGATTCACCAGTTGCAATGCAGAGTGCGATGTCGTTGGTACTCGTGTCGCCGTCCACAACGACACGGTTGAATGTCCGGGCTGTCGCCTGCCTGAGCGTCTCCCTGAGAGGCTTTGCCCCAATCTCCGCATCAGTATAGATGAACGCGAGCATGGTACCCATGTTGGGTGCGATCATGCCGCTTCCTTTGGCAATCGCCCCGATGGTGAAACCTTCCTTTTCGACCAGCGCATGTTTGGGATGGAGATCCGTGGTCATGATCGCCCGGACCGCCCGGTCCTCTGCATCCGGCGTTGAAGTAAGGTTGAGCGCAACATCCGCGCACTGGCGCCGGATTAAGGGCAGATCAAGGTACCTGCCGATAACACCGGTGCTTGCCACGCCGACCGAGGTACCATCCACGCCCAGTGCGGATCCGGCATAGTCTGTCATGGTAACAGCGTCTTCGTATCCCCTCTTGCCGGTATAGGCATTGGCGCAACCGCTGTTTGCGATCACCGCGTCCAGTTTTCCTTTTTTAATCTGCTTTCGCATCAGTTCAATCGGTGCCGCCTTGGCAAGATTCGATGTGAACACGCCTGCCGCTGTTCCACTTGCCCGGATAAGGGCGAGACCGAACTTTCCTTCCTTAATACCGTTTGCGGTGACTCCTTTTACCGCACACAAACTCTTATAGGCCATATTCGTAATCCTCCGAGAGTTGCTGTTATTGAGTGTCTGATGTATCAGGTTGAATAAGACGCGCCCACTGCCTGGACGATATCCGCACGGGTGAGAATACCGACAAGTTTTTTCCCGTTAAGAACCGGCAGCCGGGCAATGCCCTCCTTGAGCATAAGGGCGGCAGCGGCCTCGATATCCATGTCCCCGGTTGCGGTGACCACCCGGTGGGTCATCACCTTTTTTACCGGTGTATCCCCGATGTTTCGCAGGGCATTCTTGGTCTTCTCCCAGTTAACATATTCCCGTATCGGGACTTCGATGATCTCAAGGGGGGACGGGAGCCAGAGATCATTAGACAGCTTTTCAGTCTCCAGCTGGGCGATGATATCGGACTCCGTAAGAATTCCGGCAAGGGTATCACCTTCCAGTACCGGCAATCCCCCGATATGGTGCTTACGCAGGATTGCCACCGCATCGCGGAGCGGGGTATCAACAGTGCAGGTCAATGGATTTTTTGTCATGGCTTCTGAAACAAGCATCGGGTATCACCTTATTCAGGGTAGCATCCCTGCTGCAAGAATGCCGTCTGTCTCTTTAAACCCACACATGATGTTCATATTCTGGATTGCCTGTCCGCTTGCACCTTTTACGAGGTTGTCGATCGCGGAGATCGCCACAACCCGCAGGCCCTCGCTCTCGACCTTGATGTCGCAGAAATTGCTCCCGCGCACAGCAGCGAGCATTGGCGTCTGGTACCGGACGAAAAACTCATCCTTGTAGAAATCCCGGTAGAGCTTTTCGACCTCTTTTGTCTCCATGGGTTCATTGAGGAGAATGTGGGCAGTCGTGAGGATGCCGCGGTTTACCGGGACAAGGTGAGGCGTGAAGTAGCATTTCGCTTTCGAACCAAGGAATGCCAGTTCCTGTTTCATCTCCGCAAGGTGGCGGTGGCTGGTCCATTTGTACGGGTTGACGTTATCCCCGATGTTGGGATAGTGCGTCGTTGCCGAAGGATTATCACCAGCTCCGCTTACACCGGTCTTCGAGTCAAATATGATGGTATGTGCAGCCTGTGCGAGCGGTGCGGCGGCGAGCGTTGCCCCGGTGGGGAAACACCCGGGGTTTGAGACAAACTTTGCGTTGATGCACTCCTTCCGGTGCAGCTCGGGGATGCCGTACGGGGCAGAGAAATAATCCGCATGAGTGACGCCGTATACTTTCTCAAATACTAGCTTTGGGAGGCGGTAATCGGCGCTCAGGTCGACAACCCGGATCCCCCGCGAGAGCAGTTTTCCTGCGATCGTCATGGCAGCTGTGTGCGGAACAGCGAGGAGGGCAACATCCACATCAATGGCATCAGGTGCGGGATTCTCGAATTTGAGACAGGAAAATCCCTTAAGGTGGGGGTGTACCTCATCCAGTGGCGTCCCGGCGAGTGTCCGCGACGTGACGCAGACAACTTCCGCAGAAGAATGATGGTACAGGAGACGAACCAGCTCGCCACCGGCGTACCCGGATGCACCGACAATCGCAACTTTCATACATGAATCTTTCCATTCCTGAAAACTTAACCTTTTGCGGGAATGCCGGCGCTCTCCAAAAATATTGTGAAAATGCCGTAAAATCCAAAATTTTTAGCGTCTCCTGTCTTAGATATATTTATGTACCACATAGCCTACAATCAAATATTAAAAATGAGGTTTGATTATGGATCTTTTAACAGTAGCTGTTGGAATTATCCAGTTGATCATAGCAGTCATCTTTGCTGTGGTGGCACTGTATATCGGATTCTCTGTCTTTGGCAAAGTCACCAGAGACATTGACGAGCAAAAGGAACTTGCGAAGGGTAATGTTGCATTCGGTATTATTGTCGCTGCAATCTTTGTCGCGATTGGGATTGTTGTTCAGTCCGGTGTTACCGGTATTTCGGTTGGCATCAGCAAGGCTTCAGCCCTTGGATTTACATCAGTTGACGGTCTGATTGTGATCGTTGTCGCGATCGTCCAGCTGGTGCTGGGCGTCCTCCTTGCAATCGGCTCCATCTACCTTGCCATAAACATCTTTGACAGGCTCACCAAGCAGATCAAGGCGTTCGAAGAACTTAAAAATGGCAATGTCGCGGTCGCGCTTGAAATTGCCGGCGTCATCATCGCAGTTGCCTTGATCATCCAGTCAGGTGTTGTAGGTATTACAGCAGCACTGGGCTAATGAGCTCTCTTAATTTTCTTTTTTTTGGACTCTTTCTTGAGTGCCATGCATAAATCAACAGCATTCATACGTAAATCATAAAATTCGATAAAAAATTGAAGGACGAATTTTCAAGGTTGTTGTTGATCGCTTCATTTAGATTATTGAAGGATCACAAAAAATAGTTTTTACTTAAATTCATAATGGAAATCAGGATTCAAGTTTCCGGGTGTAAATATCAAAGAGCCTCTGGCTGAGGATCTCGATACGCTGGCGATCTTCAAGACTCTTCAGGAGATCCTCCGGAATTGCACTGGCGCCCTTGCTCGCCCCAAGGTATGCCCCGCAGAGAAAACCGATCGTGTCCGTGTTTCCACCGACATTTGCGGCGACAGTCAAGAGGTCGGCAGGGTGCTGGTACCTGCCGATCAGGAAAAAAGCGATGGGGAGCGTCTGGTACAATGACACGTCGTTGCCAATTTTGAGAATGGCAGTTTCCGTCTCTACACCCTCTTTTTCAAGGTTAATCGCGTTATGGATCTTGCCACCCAACACCTCATCCTCACGGTTGGCCTGCAGACAAGCTGTCTTGACCGGGTCGGAAATTTCATGGATGGAGCAATACAGCAGCGTCAAAAACGTGGAGACCGCTGCATGGGCTGCGGGGTGGGTGTGGGTTACCGAGCACGCCCGCACAGCTCGTTCGATTCCCTCGTGGATATCGGGATAAACAAGGGCAAATGGGAGTGCCGGGGGGAGACAGCCAGCGGTTGTAGATTTTACCCCGCACGGAGGTGCCTGACCTGAAACCATATGGTCACAGGCAGCAGTTACCGAACCGTCAGGGAACCGGAGCAACTCGCGGGCATAAAACTCCTTTAAGGCAAGGCCGTACCGCTCGTCGGTATATCGTCCGTCGGCAAGGAGTGTGGCAACGATGAGCATGGTCTGGGTATCGTCAGTATACTGACCGGGGATCAGGCCATCGTTAGGATGTCCCTTGTATGCTTTGCGGAACCCGTACCGCATCTTGGAAAGGCTGGGCGTGGTGCTTTCGTTTGGCATGCCAAGGGCATCACCCACTGCCGCCCCGAGCATACACCCCTTTATGCGTTCCAGCATTGATACAATATTGAAAGACTCCGATAGATAATGATTCTTGTATTTGTCTTTTTTCGCGAATTTCATTATCAATTTATGAAGTGAAGACTGTACTTGGCGATATGAGGACATTTTAATATATGAAAATGAACTCATTGGTCGGGAGAAACCCATTCAACCAAAATGTATTTTAAGATTTAACATGATTAATTATGTAGAATATGGAGTGGATGAGATGTGACCGATGAATTCGATGTCAAACTCGTCGAGAATGCAAAGTACTACACGCCAGATGCGGAGTACAAGCGTTCGTCGTGGATAGGAGACTATGGGAAGACCTACCAGCAGTTCCTCTCGGATCCTGATGCGTTCTGGGACAAGATCGCAAAGGAGCTCGAATGGATCCGGCCTTGGGACCAGGTCTGCGAATGGAAGTATCCCTACGCCAGATGGTTTGTGAATGCACAACTCAACATTACCACCAACTGTCTCGATCGTCATGTTGCCGGTGACCGCCGCAACAAAGTCGCCCTCATCTGGAGAGGGGAAGAAGGAAAAGAGCGGGTGTACTCCTACCAGCGGCTGCTTGGCGAAGTCGTGAAGTTTGCAAACGGCCTCAAGAATCTGGGCGTGAAGAAGGGTGACAGGGTCTGTATCTACATGCCCATGGTACCCGAGCAGCTGATCGCCATGCTTGCCTGCGCCCGTATCGGTGCCGTACACTGCGTCGTTTTTGCGGGTTTTGGGACGACCGCACTGAACATGCGGATCAAAGAGGCTGAGGCAAAAGTAGTGATAACCGCAGATATTTCAATCCGGCGCGGTAAGGCAATCCCCCTGATTACTATCGTCCAGGAGTCCATCGTCAATGTACCATCAGTGGAGCATGTCGTTATCTACCGGAGGCGAAAAGAACCCCCGGTTGAGATCCGGGGGCGGGAACATGATTTCTATGGTATCATGGAAGATGTACCGGCTGATTGCCCTCCTGAAAAAATGGACGCCGAAGATCCACTGTTTATTCTCTACACGAGTGGTTCAACCGGTTCACCTAAGGGGGTCGTCCACACATGCGGAGGGTATATGGTCGGGGCATATTACTCGACAAAGATTGTCTTCGATCTCAAAGAGCGGGACATCTACTGGTGCACGGCAGACCCCGGCTGGATCACCGGCCATTCCTATATCGTGTACGGCCCGCTCTCAGTGGGAGCCACCGTGTTTATCTCTGAGATCACCCCGGATCACCCTGATCCCGGCAGCTGGTGGAAGCTTATCCAAGAACAGCGTATCTCGGTATTCTACACGGCCCCAACGGCAATCCGGACGTTCATGAAAGTCGGGGAGGAGTGGCCGAATAAATACGACCTTAGCTCCCTGCGGATCATCGGATCAGTTGGGGAGCCGCTCAATCCAGAGGCGTTCGAGTGGTATTACCGGGTGATCGGTAAAAGCAGGTGCCCGATCGTGGATACCTGGTGGCAGACAGAGACCGGTATGCAGATGATTACGACTATGGTCGGGGAACCGATGCGTCCGGGATTTGTAGGAAAAGCAATACCGGGCGTTGAGGTAGATGTCACGGACAAGAAAGGGAATTCCACACCCCCGGGCCAGGGAGGTTTTCTCGTAATCAAAAGACCGTGGCCGTCCATGATGCGCACGATCTACAAAAATGACGCACGGTACCGGAAATACTGGGAGACCATCGAAGGGGTCTATGCTGCAGAAGATCTTGCAGTCAAAGGGCAGGACGGCTATATCATGGTCATCGGCAGGGCTGACGATATCATCATCGTCTCCGGGCATAACATCGGCACCGCGGAAGTGGAAAGCGCACTTGTCTCCCACCACGCGATAGCCGAAGCTGCCGTGATCGGGAAACCCGATCCCATCAAAGGCAATGCCATCAAGGCATTTGTCATCCTCAGGCTTGGGAACACACCGAGCGAGAAACTCACCCAGGACCTCCTGTACCACGTGCGCATGACCCTTGGTCCCATAGCGGTACCGCATGAAATCGAATACGTCGATAAACTGCCCAAGACCCGTAGCGGCAAGATCATGCGCCGGGTCCTGAAGGCAAAAGAGCTCGGGATGGATCCGGGGGATATCTCGACGCTTGAAGAATGAATGCGAAAAGAATTCCGGTAACGACAATTGAACATATGAGCGGGAAAAAAACATGAAGATGTGACTAAATGCAAAGTGATACGACACCACAGGCAACAAATGTGAAAAATCTGGATATGACCGCAAACCCGGCACCTCTTGGTCTGCTCGGGTTTGGCATGACGACCGTACTCTTGAACCTGCATAATGCAGGTTTTTTTGCGTTCGGATCCGTGATCCTTGCAATGGGGCTATTCTACGGGGGCCTTGCCCAGATCATTGCCGGAATCGAGGAATGGAAGAAGAACAACACGTTCGGGGCAACCGCGTTTACCTCCTACGGGGCGTTCTGGCTGACGCTTGTCGCTCTCCTGGTACTTCCGAAGATGGGGCTTGCCGATGCACCGGATGGGACCTCTATGGCAGCCTACTTGGCGATGTGGGGCATCTTCACGCTTGTCATGTTTGTCGGGACGCTCAAGGCAAATTACGCTCTCCAGTCGGTATTTGGCACCCTCGCGATCCTGTTCTTCCTGCTGGCAATCGGGGCGGTTACCGGTAACGGGACCGTTACAGTGATAGGGGGGTACGTCGGGATCCTCTGCGGGTTCCTTGCAATCTACGCAGGTCTTGCGCAGGTGCTCAACGAGACGTACAAAAAGACCGTTGCACCTCTCGGCAAAACCATCCTGTAAGACAGATGAACAATCCCTTTTTTATGATTCCGGTCGCGAGATTTTTTTCCTTTGGGCGATCCGGTAGCCTGAAATAACCTGGATGGATTCCCCGAACTCACGGTCAAGCGCCGGGTCCCCGGAGTCCATATACAGCGAAGGTGTTTCCCGGAGTTTGTGTGGCGTAGCGACTACGATGAGGTTCTGCGGTCCTGCGGTCCTGATCACCGCCGGGCTGATCTGCTGGTTTCCCCTGCCAAGGATAAAACCCTGGGCACCGATAGGGCTGATGATGATCCTGGTTTCCGGATACCGGCTGGCCAGATCGAGAAGTGTCTTTTCATCTGCGTCCACCGCTACAAGGTTCCCGTCACGTATTACATCCACACCGAGCAGGGTTTTTGCGATTCCCAAACGCCGCGCGATCGCTTCCGTAGTGGTCCCTGCTCCGACAATATAGAGCACACCGGGGATCATCACTTCCTGCAGGAAACGTGCGATCTCCTCTTTTGCCCGGTCTTCGTCCGCTTCTTCGAACACCTGTTTTGCGGCCTGTGTCATATGGGCACGGGCAGGCACACGCGCAATCCCGAACAGGTGCGTGTCAAGCACCCCTTTCCGGTACGCTTCCTCATCCACGTCCATCACTTCTGCATCCTGCATGTCGGAAGAGCCGGAAACAAGTGCTGCTGCGGTCACCGGGTCGAGAGCAAATACTGCAGAATACATCTTTACTCCGGCAGGGATCCCAAGGATCGGAACCGTTCGCTGTGCGACGGTAAAAACATCCCGGGCGGTACCATCCCCCCCACAGAACAGGATCAGGTCAACGCCTTCCCGGAGAAACGCGGCCACCGCTCTTTTTGTATCGTCGGCTGTGCTGGTTCTCTCGCACTGGTAAACGATCCGGAAATTTGACACTCCGCAGTCATGTAAGGCTGAGGCCCCCATCTCCCCGGAACACGTAACGAAAAAGATTTCTTGGTGGGATGAAAGCAGACGAAGAGTAATCGCCGCCCGTTCCTGCGCCCGGGGTCTTGCCCCGCGACGGCGTGCCTCGTCAACGTTCCCGTCAGTTCCCTTGAGTCCAACCGATCCGCCCATACCGGCAACAGGGTTGATGAGGAAACCGATACGACGCATAAAAAAGGAAGATTTCAGGATATTTTTGGGATCCGGCCGATTGCCTGCTTAATCAGCTCGTCCGGATATTCGTAGTCAACCAGCTCGCCGCTATAGAACGCATCGTAGGCCGTCATGTCAAAGTTGCCGTGACCGGAGCAGTTAAAGAGGATGGTCTTGTCCTCACCGGTCTTTTTGCAGGCAAGAGCCTCGTCGATGGCGGACCTCACGGCATGGGAGGTCTCCGGCGCAACGATGATTCCTTCAGTCCGGGCAAAGGTCTGGGCTGCGTCGAATACCTCACTCTGGTGGTAGGCTACCGCCCGCATTACACCATCGTGCACCAGGCGCGAAACGATCGGTGAATCACCGTGATAGCGAAGACCCCCTGCATGCATGGCCGGCGGGATGAAATCATGGCCGAGCGTGAACATCTTGAGAAGGGGTGTGAGGCCGGCTACATCGCCGAAGTCGTACGTATACAGTCCCTTTGTCAGCGTTGGGCAGGAGGCGGGTTCGACGCCGATAATATCGATATCCTTGTGTTTTCCGCTCAGCTTGTCCCCGGCGAACGGAAACGAGATGCCGGCAAAGTTGGAACCGCCGCCCACGCACCCGATCACTATGTCCGGATATTCATCGACACGAGCAAGCTGCTCCCGGCATTCCTGCCCGATAACGGTCTGGTGGAGACAGACGTGGTTCAGCACCGACCCCAGCGCATAGTTAGTGTTTTCGTGGGTTGCTGCATCTTCAACCGCTTCTGAGATGGCAATGCCAAGTGCCCCGGGAGTCTCAGGATCTTTTTCCAGGATTGCCTGCCCGGACTTCGTCTTTGTGCTGGGGCTGGGAATACACTCCGCACCCCAGACATGCATCATTGATTTCCGGTACGGTTTCTGGGTGTAACTGGACCGCACCATGTAGATGGTGCATTCCAGATCGTAGAGCATCGTTGCAAAGGCAAGAGCTGAACCCCACTGCCCGGCTCCGGTTTCAGTGGCAATCCGCTCAATACCTGCCTTCATGTTATAGTAGGCCTGCGGGACAGACGTGTTGGTCTTGTGGCTCCCGGCCGGGCTCACACCCTCCCACTTATAATAGATCTTCGCCGGTGTCTTGAGGAACTTTTCCAGCCGGTGGGCGCGGTACAAGGGGCTCGGTCTCCAGAGCCTGAGCACCTCACGCACATCTTCTGGTATGTCCACGTAGCGGTCTGTCGTGACTTCCTGGCGGATGAGTTCCATGGGGAAAATAGCCTTGAGATCATCCGGGCCGACCGGTTTGTGGGTGGCAGGATGAAGAGGGGGGTCGAGAGGAGTGGGCAGGTCCGCCTGAACGTTATACCATTTCCTGGGGATCTGCTCCTCATCAAGGAGGATCTTAGTCTGCATGCCCGGATATTCTGTTTTGTACAAATATATACATTGTGGAACACTTTTGTGTTTTGGTGTCTGCGATTATACGTTATACAAGCGAATTTTTATGGATGGCTTCCGGTGGTATTCTAAAAAAAGAGAAGGCTCTTGGGCATACTTCTATTACCGGCCACGTCTACCCTTTTCCTGTATGCCGGGGCCTGTTTTTCCTCGTGATTGCAGCGATGTGGACTGGAACGAGGTCTGGAAGGCGCGGCAGGTCTGGCACGACGCCGCACGAATCAAGGGGGATACCTCTCACGATTGGGACAAAAAGGAGAATGCGGACCGGTACGCGGCAGGCTCTGATGGAGAGTTCCAGAAACGCATCAGGATGACCCTTGACGGTCTTTCTGTCAGCCAAACTACACGTGTGCTTGACATTGGCGCCGGGCCAGGGACGCTTGCTCTCCCGCTTGCGGCCAAGGTCAAGGATGTTACGGCAGTAGAACCCGGCGCCGGGATGATTGCCGCACTGAAGGAAAAGGCAGGAAAAGCGGGGATCGCCAACATTACCTGTATCGAAAAAACATGGGAGGACGTGGATCTTGACCGCGACCTTTCCGTGCCTTATGACCTTGTGATTGCCTCACTTTCCCTCACGATGCACGATATCCGGGAGGCGGTGTTAAAGATGGACACGGCCTCCTGTGGGGAGGTATGTTTGTACTGGTTCGTCGATTTGCCGTTCTGGGAGCGGATGTATGCCGATCTGGTCATGCCGCTCCATGGAATACCCTATTATCCTGGACCGAAAGCGGACTGCCTCTGGAATGTGTTGTACCAGATGGGGATCTATGCAAATGTCGAGATGCTCCCGCTCGATAAGGAGTACCGGTTCCCGTCACGCAGGGAGATGACGGACTTTTTCCGTAAGAGGTTTGATGCAGCGACCCCGACGCAGGAACAGGTGCTGGGTACGTACTTGGCGTCACTGTTGCACACTGATGGCGATGATGTTGTTATCTCCGGCGAGTCGACGTTTGCGAAGATCTGGTGGAAAAAGGGACAATGATCCCCCTCACGATTTGACGAGCGTAAAACGATTTTCGAACAGGAATTCCTGTTTCTTCTTACAGCGCTGATTCCCGGATTTCGTGTCCTCTCATCCACGACAGCGCCCCGGCAATGCCGATAATGAGAACCGATGCAAGAAGAGCACCATCGATGCCCTTGATGAACGCATAGGAGACCCCGCCCACGAGATTGGTGGTGCCGATGAAGACCTCGAACGCCACTTCACGGGGTATTGCGGCCGCGGAGACCGTAATGGCAATGACGAAACTTCCCAGGATCCCGATATTCTGTACGGTCCTGAGGATACCGGATATCCCCCCATAGGAACCCTCCGGTGTGTTTGCCATGACCGCACTGTTGTTTGATGGGAAAAACATCGCCGTTCCGAGACCGGAGATGCCCGATGCAACCAGTACCTCCCAGAGGGGGGTATCAACGGTGAACGTCACGTAGATGAGCGTAGCAAGGATCAGCATCGCTGTTCCGGAGGTAGCAAGAATCCGCGCCCCGTACCGATCAGAGAGCCTGCCCATGTACGGGGAGAGGAAGCTGCCCACGACATATCCCGGGGTAAGGAGGAGTGCGGCGTCAAGAGGGGACAAGGCACGGATCCCCTGGAGGTACATCGTAATAAGAAATACCACGGACAGGTACCCGAGGCTTAGGAAGAAGGCCGCCATCATGGAATACCTGAGGATACGGTTGCGTAATGCAGAAAAATCGATAATAGGCTTTGCAGTACTTCGTTCGAAGAGTACGAAAAGAACGATAAGAACAATCCCGAGACAGAATGTGACAATGTTTGGGAGGGCCGTTCCCTCGGTTGCAAAGTCTACCCCGGAAAAAGAGAATGAAGTAAGTGCTCCACCAAGGAGAATCATCCCCGGGAGATCCAGATTTGCATGTACCCGGGGATTCTCCGTGAGGTACCGGAATCCGAGAACGGTAGCCAGAATACCGATGGGAACGTTGATAAAAAAGATGTATTCCCAGCCCACATAGGTCGTGATGAGGCCGCCAAGGACGATACCGAGCATCGCCCCGCTTGTCCAGCCAAGAGAGATATAGCCAAATGCCGTTCCCCGCACATTTGGCGGGAACGTATCAGCGACGATGGCGCCGCTGTTTGCCTGCATCAGTGCTCCTCCGATGCCCTGAACAACCCGGGAGGCGATTAGCAACGAGATACTGGATGAGAGGCCGCAGAAAAGTGAACCGACCGTGAAGATCCCAAAGCCGGGCATTGAACATCCGGCTCCTGCCATAGATATCGCCGATCCGGCCGAGCTGGGTTGTGCAGACCGCGACAACCAGAAGGTAGATCAGGATCACCCAAAGGGTGGCGATGAAGGTTGCATGCAGGGAGGATGTGATAGTGGGAAAGGCGAGAATAACGATGGTGGAATCAACCGATCCCATGAGCGTACCGAGCATGAGAATCGCTATAATGAGCTTCTGCTTCGCGTCCATGGTGGGTATCTTGTGAAAGATTACCATATCAGGTTAATGTACCTGTCGACCTGTACTATCAACTGACACACTGGCGTGCCCGGCTCTAAAAATAATTATTTTGAAGCTGCCTCACTGAGACCTAATCATTTTAAAAAAAGTATATGACAACGCGGTGGATTTTAGTTTCCACCAGCGTTTCTGATCCGGTCCATCGCTTCTTTGAGCCGGTCCATGGAGGCTGCATACGAGAGCCGGATCCAGCCGGGTGCATCAAAGGCGCTGCCCGGGGTTGCTGCCACATGTCCCTTCTCAAGCCACCGGGTCGCAATTTCCATGTCATCACTGGCTACTTTCACGAAAGCATAGAACGCACCATCTGCCGGTGCGGTCTTGTAACCCATCCGGACGAGTTCTTGCATGACATAGGTACGCCGCCGATCAAACTCGGTGCGCATCTCTTCGACGCAGCGCTGGTCCCCGTTGAGAGCCGCGACCGCACCCCACATGGCAAACGTGGTTGCCTGGGAAACTGAGTGCTGCTGCACCTTGGACATCTCGTTGATGATCTTTGATGGAGCCACCGCGTACCCGAGCCGCCAGCCAGTCATTGCATAGGCTTTGGAAAAGCCGTTGATCGTAATCGTCCGCTCTGCCATATCATCGATACTGGCAAGCGAGATATGCTCTTTTCCGTAGACCAGTTTCTCGTAGATCTCGTCGGACATCGCATAGAGATCGTGATCCTCACAGAGATCGGCGATAAGATTCATCGATTTCCGGTCAAATACAGCTCCTGAAGGGTTCGATGGCGAGTTAACTATGATCATCTTGGTAGAGGCATTGACCCGCTCAAGGATGGAGTCATCGAGCTGGAAGGTCTTCTGGTTGACCGCATGCTTGACAACCTTACCTCCAGCCATCTGGACACAAGGCTCGTACGAGACCCATGCCGGTGTAAGAAGGAGAACTTCGTCGCCGGGATTCAGGATTGCTTCCATGCCTTCGTAGATGGCGTCCTTTGCCCCGCAGGTAACGATTACCTGGTTCGGCTTGCAGGGGAACTTATTCTCGGCGGTAATCTTTTGGCTGATCGCGGTAAGCAGTTCGGGAATACCGTTGCTGGGTGCGTAGTGAGTCTCTCCCCGGTTCAGGGCATCGATGCAGGCATCCCGGATATGTTTCGGGGTATCAAAATCGGGCTCACCGATCGAGAGGCTGATGACATCAATCCCCTCCCGCTGCATCTTTTTTGCCCGGTTGGAGATCTCGATAGTCGCGGATGGGACGATCGCCGCAACCTTCTCCGAAAGAGGCCTCATTGTAATCTTTTAACCATTTTTACGGCAGATTCCACGGCGCGCTTCGCATAATCAATCCGCTCATTTGCCTCGAGCCGGCTCATGCCGGGTCCGGAAATGCCAAGGGCTACGGGCTTACCGAACTCAAGTGAGAGGTCGATGATTTTCCGGGCTGCATGCTGCACGACAATCTCATCGTGCTGCGTCGCCCCTTCGATGAC
The DNA here is from genome assembly GCA_963737635.1 of uncultured Methanoregulaceae archaeon. Taxonomy (GTDB): domain Archaea; phylum Halobacteriota; class Methanomicrobia; order Methanomicrobiales; family Methanospirillaceae; genus Methanoregula. The sequence continues at coordinate 929,097 of CAVTTL010000001.1, read as the reverse complement.
GCAGCCAACGGTAACGACCGCATCGACTTTTCCTGCTGCGAGCATCTTTTTTATGGCAAGCGGCATGTCAAAGGCACCCGGCACGTACAGGCAGTCGGTCACTTCTGCACCGAGAAACGCGGCATGTTCCCGCGCCTCGATCTCCATCATGTAGGTGATGTCGCGGTTGAACTCCGCAACAACAAATCCCAGTTTTATCGGTTTTGTGTCACACATAGTTGATCATCTTGTTTGCATCCACATAAATCTGTAGATAGGCTTACCGGCGGGCAGGCCCGGCGTCGGGAAAACCCTGGCGCTGGCCGGTACCGGCATCTTTTACAAGGATTTCAGGGTGAAGAACGAGGTTTACTGCGTTTACCGCATGCTCCCGGGTGCGCTGCTCGGCAAGCCACGCGAGTTCCCGGTCGTCTTTTGCCTCGTCTTCGTGCACGAAAACCTCGATAATATGGGTGCTGGTCATGAGCTGGCAGAGGATGAGTCCCTGCGACGCCTCATGGGCGCAGAGCTTGTCCTTTTCCTTGCCGCCCGGCATCCCAAGCGCCATTACGATCTCGCACCTGCGTTCCTCAATCAGTTTCTTACAGGCAACCGGCAGGTCCTTCATCCCCGGGACGGTCACCCGTTCGATCGCCACGCTCGCATGCTTTTTGAGCTCGTCTATGGCGATCGCTCCCATATTGACGCGTGAGAAGGTGGTGTCGGCAACACCAACCTTCATCCCAGCACCTCAGCAGCTGCCCCGACACCATCGCCTTTTACCTTGTAACCGGCTTTTTTGAGGCCGTACTGGGTCGCGGCGAGGGTGGCAAGGAGCTCGGGGGCCCCTACGGCACCCATGGTCCCGATGCGGAAGATCTTTCCCTTGAGGTGATCCTGTCCACCGGCGATGATAATGCCCATCTTCTTTATCGCTGCCCTGACATCGTCATCCTTGACCCCCTCGGGATACGAGACTGCAGTGACGGTCGTAGCGTACTCGTGCTTCCCATCGATCTTCGGGAAGAGAGGAAGGCCCCATGCCTGTGCGGCTGCACGGACTGCTTTTGCCATCTTCTGGTGGCGAGCAATACGGTTTGCAAGGCCTTCCTCTTCGACGAGGAGGCAGGCTTCGCGAAGCGCAAAAAACAGTGGGACGGCCGGGGTATACGGAGTCTCCATCGGTTTACCGGCAGCGCTCTTTTTGTATGCGGCAAGATCGAGGTAGTACGGTGGGTTCTTAGTGAGCCTCTCCCACGCCCGGCCGCTCACCGAAACCGCAGCAAGGCCTGCCGGGGCGGCAAGACATTTCTGGGACCCGACAATAGCGACATCGACACCCCAGGCATCGGCTTCAAACGTATCGCCGCCGATGGATGTGATCCCGTCGACGATAAAGAGCGCGTCATGCTTGTGTGCGAGTTTCCCGATCTCCGCCGCCGGGTTCTTGATCCCGACCGAGGTTTCGTTGTGTACAAGGGTAACAGCCTGGGCGCCGGCTTCGAGCCGTTCTTCGAGCGCTGCAAGATTGAGCGGTGTACCCCACTCGGACGTGATCTCGTGGGCTTTCCCGTAGCGCTGGCTGATCTTATAGAGCCGTTCGCCGAACTTGCCGTTCACGAGGCAGGCTATTTCCTTGTCCCGGCAAAAGTTCGAGACTGCTGCCTCCATGCCGGCCGTTCCGGACCCGCTTATTACAAAAAGGTCGTTTGCGGTTCCAAAGGCAGACTTTAAGATACGCACGCTGTCTGCATAGACTGCACCGAATTCAGCACTGCGGTGGTTGATCGCCTGGCGCGACATAGCAAATCTGACCCGTTCCGGCATCGGGACCGGGCCGGGCAGCATGAGGAGTAGTTCTTTTTCCATGTGGATCTGCCAATAGTATATTTATATATACTGGATATAAGTTTGGATGGCGTTTATGACAGACGTAGCAATCATCTGCGGATCGGCTTCCGATGCCGCGATTGCCGATAAGGCAAAGAAGGTTCTCGATGAGCACGGGATCTCCTGGGACTACGAGATAATCTCAGCCCACCGCGACCCGGATAAGCTGGATGCCTATATCAAAAACTCTGCATGCAGGGTCTATATCGCCATTGCCGGGCTCTCTGCGGCACTGCCCGGTGTTATCGCATCAAAGACCAACAAGCCCGTTATAGGAGTACCGGTCAGCGGGACCCTGAATGGCTTTGATGCCCTTCTTTCGATCGTCCAGATGCCAAAGGGCGTGCCGGTCGCGTGCGTGGGTGTCGACAATGGCGACAACGCGGCACATCTCGCAATCCGTATCCTGAAACTGGCAGCGAAGTAAGACACAGGAATACCCGCGTGGGCAGGATTATCCCGTTACGTTCCCAAGGTTTGTAGGATGTCTATCCTTGCCGACCCTGTCGTAACGCTCGAAGGTGTATCGATCCAGAACGTTTCATTCTCGACTCTCGATCTCGAGGTGGTGATCCGTGTGGAGAATCCCAACCCGTTGGGTGCTGACTTACAGGAATGTCCTTTTACCGTCATGTACCTGAAAGACGGCGATAACCTTCAGATCGGGACGGGAAACACCGGAAGCGCGAAGATCCCGGCCCGGTCTTCAACCGTGATTCGAATCCTGGTTACATCGCACAATACAGCACTTGCCGGAGCGTTTGCAGCACTGATCATCAAGGGAGGGATAGAAGTGACGATCGAAGGAACAGCGGTAGTAACGTTCCTGTTGATCTCAAAGCCGGTACGATTTTCCCGGACGATACCTGTCAGCAGGGCAGAAATTGTCGGAATGGTAACCGGCCAGAAAAAGGACTAGTTTCAATACTGACCTTTACTTTCGATTATTATCCTTTCCTTCGAACAGTTCCCGAACCATTTTGATCGCGCAGAAGTCCCCGCACATCGAGCAGGTATCCGTCTCCCCGTCACGGCAGTGGATCACCCGTGCGTGATCGCCGTACAGGGCAAGACGAAACTGGGCGTCCCAATCAAGCCGGTGCCGGGCCTCTGCCATCTGCACCTCGCGCTCCATCCTGAATCCCTCGTGGCGCCGGACTATATCCCCCACATGTGCCGCGATCTTCGCAACCCGGGTTCCCTCGATGATATCTTCGACATCCGGCAATGCGAGGTGTTCGCTTGGCGAGACCATGCAGAGGAAATCTGCCCCGTTCCGGCAGGCTTCCGCACCACCGATTGCCGCGACTACATGGTCGTAGCCCGGCGCAATGTCAGTCACTATAGGCCCGAGCAGGTAGAGAGGTGCATGATCGGTGATCTCCTTGATCATCCGCACGTTGTAGCCCACTTGGTCGAACGGCATATGGCCCGGCCCTTCGATCATCCGCTGTACGCCCTTTGCCAGTGCACGTTTTGCAAGCGTCCCGAGCGTCACGTACTCCACGGATTTTGCGAGTTTGCCTGCGTCATGCAAACAGCCAGGCCGCATCCCGTCTCCAAGGCTGATCGTGACATCGTACTCCCCCAGTATCTCTAACAGATAATCGAATTCGGAAAAAAGCGGATTTTCCTCGTCACGGAGCATCATCATCGCGCAGTGGAAGGTTCCGCCCCGGCTTACCACTCCCATCAGGCGCGGATCATGCCGGAGGGCGTCGAGTGCCTGCCGGTTTACCCCGCAGTGAAGCGTTAGAAAATCCACGCCCTGTTCGCAATGTTCCCGGATGACCTTAAAAAGCAGGTCGCTGTCCACATCGGCCGCGTTTCCCGCCCGTCGGACTGCTTCGTAGACCGGTACTGTCCCGATCATGGTGTCAAGAGCAAGCATCTTTTTCCGGATTGCGACAAGATCACCTCCGGTCGAAAGATCCATGATTGCATCGGCACCGTTATCGAGCGCAGCCTGGGCCTTCTTCTCCTCGAGCGAGAGATCGCACCTGGTGCCGGAGGTCCCTACATTCACATTTACCTTGACAGTGCATCCCTGCCCGATGGCACAGGAACGGTGCCGGCGCTTTGGGTTTACCGGGATCACGATCCGCCCGGCAGCGATCCGCCGGGCCATCTTCTCAGGGTCCATGCCCTCCGCCCGTGCTACTTCTGCGACGTTTTCGGGAACACCGGAAGAGCAGCTGCGGATTAGCACATCCATAACAAACATCTGTTGGGATGCTTTATTATTGTGCATGAAGGTCAGGTGGATCCCCGAACAGGGAGCGTTTGCAAACTCGTATATTTTCGGAAATATCCTGGTAGACGCCGGTCTTCTCCCGATGGCCATCAGGGAATACAAGGCCGGGATCGATACCATCGTCCTGACCCACTGCCACTTTGACCATATCGCCCATGTAAAAGAGATCGCCCACATGTGCAAGGCAAAGATCGCGATCCACCATGAAGATGCCGCTGGGCTTGTCGAGGATGCAAAAAGCCTTTCAATGCACTTTGGTTCCCGTTCTCCCGGAATTGCACCGGATATCATCCTCAACGATGGCGACACTATCGGCGGCCTTCGGGTCATCCATACCCCGGGCCATACCCCGGGGAGCATCTGCCTCTACTCTGCGCCGGACAAGGTACTCATCAGCGGCGATACGGTGTTTACTGACGGTGCGTTCGGCCGGTTCGATTTCCCCGGGGGAAGCAGGCAGGCACTGGAAAAATCTCTCGACCGGCTCGGGGAGCTTGATGTAGAGGGCCTGTATCCGGGTCATGGCCAGCCAGTGGACTGTGGCGGAAAACGGCACATCGAAGCGGCCCGGCAGCTCATGAAGGCCGGGTATGGATAAAGGGATCTACTGTCTCGTTTTAAAAAATCCTGCCTGCACGGTGTGGGTCGGGGCGCTTGGTCCCCTTTCGTTTGCGAAAGGGTGGCACTGCTACGTCGGATCTGCTCTCGGGCCCGGGGGGCTTGTGCGGCTCGAACGACACCTCAGTCTCGCAGAGCACCGGGACAAGCGGCCGAAATGGCATATCGATTACCTGCTCACGGATCCCCGGTTTGCTGTCGCGTACGCGGTATCCGCCCCGACTACAGAACGGCTCGAATGCCGGCTTGCAGAAGCCCTTAGTGGACCTGAAGTACCAGGATTCGGGTGCAGCGACTGCGACTGCCCGTCCCATCTTCTGTACCGAGATGAGGACCCCGGGCAGGAGATCATTGCGGCATGTGCCGGCCTTGGGCTCACTTCCGGAATCAAAACTATCATTATCCCAAAAGGGAGGGGTAACCTATGAAAGTTCTCGGGATATCGGGCAGCATGCGAAAAGAGGGAAACACGGCCCAGCTCATCCAGGTGATCCTAGGGCAGTGCAAAGATGGAGGAATCAAAACAGAATTTGTCTCCCTTGCCGGCAAGAAGATCCTTCCCTGCATCGGTTGTGGGAAGTGCAGAGAAAAGAACTGGTGCGCTCTTGAAGGAGACGACTGGGGAAGCATTGCTGAGAAGATGCTTGAGTGCGAGGTGCTTGTAATCGGGTCACCCACCTATTACTATGATGTCTGCGGCCAGCTCAAGAATTTCATCGACCGCACGTACTCGCTTTACCATGAGCGCAAGCTCAGCCGGCCGAAAGGGGATTGCAGTAGCTGTCAACGCATCGGCTGGTGCGGAACGGGCAGTTAAGACGATAGAAGGCTTCCTTGACGCCCACGAATTTGCATCCCTGGGGTCGGTCACCGGGATTGGAACGGACGAAGGTGATATTATGAGCGATGAAAAAGCCCTTGCCCATGCCAAAAAGACCGGTGACAAGATAGTCCGGCTGCTGCTCCCCCACCACGATTAAATCGTAGGATAAAGATCCATCATTTTTATAATTCTTTTAACCTGGGCATTTTTCCGTGCGTTATTTTTCCGGGCTTTATCCATTTGACAGATAGTCCCTGATGTTAAAATTGCAAAATTCAGGTTAGCCCGATTTTTGCCTGTCCATATGCACACATATTCTTCGCGGATTTATCCGTTTAATGTAAAAGAGATAGATATTTGTTCAATACTACCTCGGTGATTTTTGCCGCTCGTTCCAAAAGTGGAAACCTATTTTAAAAGAAAACTTCGTCCTGATCGACAGAGAGATCCAGGTACAACATCTCTCCATCCTGTTATATTTATTACAAAGAAAATGATAAATACAATTAATCATACAAATATGATAAGTATGAAAAATATGAAATGTGGAGAAGAAGATCTTGTAAGCGATATGATCGCACCACGGAAGGAGAAAACCAAATACCTCTTTGGCAGCGTGAAAGTCGGTGAACGGGGGCAGATTGTCATTCCAAAGGAAGCCCGGGAGATTTTCGACATCAAGCAGGGGGATATCCTTCTGGTGCTCGGTGACGTGGAACGCGGCATAGCGCTTGTGAAAGCAGATGCCCTCCAGGAATTCGCACGGCAGATCCTTGACAGTGCAAGTAAGCCCGACGAATAAATAATCATGAAAAAAATCCGAGACGGAATTTGGGGAATAACGGTATGAAAATTGTTGTGTTGAATGGCAGCCCGAAAGGCGATGTCAGTGTCACAATGCAGTATGTTGCTTATATCCGGAAAAAATTCCCGGACCATACGTATGAAGTGTTCAATGTAGCAGCTGAGATCAAAAGGATTGAGAAGGATACCGCGACATGGAATAACATTCTTGAAATCATCCGATCTGCAGATATTGTCCTCTGGGCATTCCCTCTCTATTACCTCGTCGTCTGCTCCCAGTACAAGCGGTTTATCGAACTCATCTTTGAGCGAAAAGCACAGGATGCATTCGCCGGGGCATACTCTGCATCTCTTTCAACATCGATCCATTTCTTCGACCAGACCGCTCATGCCTACATCCATGCCATCAGTGACGATCTCGGGATGAAATATCTCGGGTTTTATTCCGCGGAGATGAGGGATCTCTTAAAGGTCGAGGAGCAAAAGCGTCTGGAGAAATTCGCGTCTCTCCTCATTGCCGCAGTTCAGGAAAAGATCCCGGTCCAGCGGGAGAACGCTCCCCTTGTCTGGCCGGTCTTTTCGTACGTTCCAGGTACACAGCAAAAAACGGTTAAAACAGGTGCAAAAAAGGTTGCCATCCTCACTGATTCCGATGGCAGTTCACCCAATCTCGCGACGATGACCGGCAGGCTTTCGGAGAATTTTTCCGGTTCTGTTGAGCTGATCAATCTCCATGACCTGAATATAAAGGGAGGCTGTCTCGGGTGCTGCCAGTGCGGGTATGATAACACCTGCATCTATAACGATGGATATGTTGACTTTTTCAAAAGCAAACTCGTGCCTGCTGATATCATTATTATGGCAGGCTCGGTACACGACCGGTATCTTTCATCGACGTGGAAGCAGTTTTTCGACCGGAGTTTTTTCAATGGGCATACACCAAGTCTTAAAGGCAAACAGATCGGGTTTGTAATCGCAGGTCCCTTCCACCAGATCCCTCACCTGAAAGAGGCACTTGCCGCGTGGGTCGACAATGGCGGATGTAATGGACAATTTGTTACCGACGAAGTTTCAGGTTCCAGGGAACTTGATACCCTGCTTGATGCCATGGCATCGCGTCTTTTGCAATGTGCAGAGATAGATTACATACCTCCGCATACCTTCTACGCGATCGGAGGCCACAAAATATTCCGTGATAGCATTTACGGGAGTTTAAGGTTGGCATTCCAGGCAGATTACCGGTACTTCAAAGAACACGGCATGTTTGATTTTCCGCAGACTGACTTTAAGACCCGATTATTTAATGCAATCCTCATCCCACTTACCCGAATCCCCGGTTTCCGGAAAAAAGTGTTCGCCGATATAAAACACCATATGATCCAGCCGTTTGAGAGCGTGCTCCGGAATGCATGATTACGGAGATGAATAATGAGAAATGCCGGCCTGTTCCTTGGTTTTGTCCCTTTGATCATCTATGGTGTCCTTGCCGGGAGTTCCGTCTTCAGCGTCACAATGGCACTTGCGGCAGCAACCGTTGCTACCATCGTTATCGGGTGGACAGATCTGCGCAAAGGTATGATCCTGATATGGGCAAACCTCGTGTTGTTCGGGTGCGCTCTGATCGCAATCGGTATCTTTGGCATTGTGGGAGTTATCCCGTATATGGGAGTCCTTATCTATGCGGCGCTTGCAGCAGTCACGATCGGATCGATCCTGGTTGGTATGCCATTCACCCTGCAGTATGCACGCGAAATGGTTGATAAGAAACTATGGGAGAATCCCTTCTTTATCCGGGTTAATATCCTGATTACGGGTGTATGGGCTGGGGTTTTTTTGGTAAATCTCGGACTGAGCGCGATCATGCTCGTTGTCCCGGGAACTATCCGGGGGAACGTACAGGTAACAACCTATATCGTCCTTGTGTGCGGGATCATCTTCACTATCTGGTATCCAAAACATTTAAAGAAAAAATATGCGACTATTCCAAGCCACGACGCGACGTGACAGTCATGCCCTATCTGCCGGAACCTATGAATAATATAGTATCAGAACGGGCGGGTGCCCGATGAGTGTGAAGGAGTTATGAAAGCTGAAATCTGAGAACCACGATACCGGGAATAATCCCGCTGTCTGGCTGACCGGGAGCATCCGGGAGTTCTGCCGGACATCGCCTGAGAATAGTCTCATGAATGCGGAGCATGACCGGGCCTGCGATGAACCCTTGATCGGGTTCTCAAACGGGGCGGACCCGCTGTACGAGTTCCTTCAAAAGGATATCGGATCTCCCTTCATGATGCCGATAGAAATATTCAGGAAATCTTTTCCGGAAACCGATGCCAAGGCAGAAGATCTCACAGTGATCAGCTGGATCCTGCCCAATATCCCGGCGACCATTTCGGATAACGCAAGGGAAACTTCACTGCCTTCCGAACGGTGGGCACGGGCGAAGCATTACGGATCCACGTTTGATAGGATACTCTCCCAGTACGTCGTTGATCTCTTGAAGAATGCAGGATATACTGCAGTCGCACCCCAATACACACCGTTCTTTTCGGTTGGCGTGTCACCGAAGTACGGATTTGCTTCAGTCTGGTCCGAACGACATGCCGCGTATGTGTCCGGGCTGGGAACATTTGGCCTCTGCGACGGTCTGATCACCCAAAAGGGCAAAGCCATGCGCTGTGGCTCGGTCATTGCGCGTATCGTGGTTCCACCAACTCCCAGACCTTATACCGATCCTCATGCATATTGCTTGCACTCCACGCACGACACCTGCGGAAAATGTATCGTGCGCTGCCCAGCGGGGGCAATCTCGGAAAAGGGACACGACAAGGGATTATGCCATGCGTACCTGATGGGCATCACCAGTCCGTACGTAAAAAAGCAGTTTGGCATCGATGATTATGGATGCGGGTTGTGCCAGACCGGCGTTCCTTGTGATGCAAGGAATCCGGTACGGAAGAGGGAATAGTATGAAGAATACAAAGGCCTGGCGTATGCAACAAGAGCGGGGAGACAAGATCGTCCAGCTGCTTCTCCCCCATCACGATTGAAAAGAGCCGCCCTCAGTAACCGTAGTGTTTCCCGGTCATCCCGTCAAGAGAGATCTTCACCAGGCAAACCCTTTCCATCTCTTTTTCTGAAAACGGGTGTTCCGGGCTGCCATAATGCCGCAGAATACAGTTCATCGCTGCACATTTTTCCTTATATCCGGTGAGGATCCGGGCGTTTCCGGTACAGATGACACTCATATATCGCATCTCCCAGCTGCAGGGATCGTCTCTTTTGATTGGGCCGGAAGAGCTGTCCACCTCGACACAGCAGCGCGGGTTTTTGGTCAGCATATCGATCTTTTTTCCCGCCGGTGCAGAGTGGAAATAAATCGCATTGTCCTTGTACGCAAAACAGACCGGCACGAGGTAAGGTTCATTCTTCTCAGCTAGTGCAATCCTGCACACCTCTGCACTGTTGAGGATCGATTCCATTATGCCGCGATCCGTGATCTCCTGGTCTTTTCTTCTCATGGTACCGATTTACCGGTTGAATCCACCAGAATAAAAATACCGGGCAAAAGAGGTAAGATCAGACCAGCTGATAGAGAGTTGTACGCCGGCAGAGCGTCCGCCTAAGGTCTTCTGCAATCCGCTGCATCTCGGCCGGATCGAGGTAATCGGTGTTGGATGCTCCGGCCCCTTTGGAGATACTCTCTTCGAACATCGTGCCGCCAAGGTCGTTTGCGCCGGCGAGAAGGCCCAACTGCGCCATCTTGATCCCTTCCTTGACCCATGAGACCTGAATATTTTTGAAATTGTCCAGAAAGAGCCTCGCGACCGCAACCATCAGGAGATCTTCGCGGCCGGTCGCTCCCGCCCGGGCTATCCCCTCCCGGAAGATTGGTGTATTCATGTGGATGAACGAAAGCGGGACAAATTCTGTAAACCCGTGGGTCTCATCTTGGATCTCTCTGAGGATGGCGAGGTGGCGTATCCGGTCCGCATTACTCTCACAGTGACCGTACATGATGGTCGCAGTCGTGGGAATACCCATGTGGTGCGCCTCCCGGATGATACGCGCCCATTCCGCAGTCGAAATCTTCTGCGGGCAGATTTTCTCGCGGACAGGATCGACGAGGATCTCAGCAGCTGTCCCGCACATAGAAGCAAGACCCGCCCCTTTCATCGCGGTGAGTACCGCTTTTGTATCGATCCCGCTCTTTCTCGCGGCATAGGCGACCTCCATCGGGTTGCTCGCGTGGAGATGCACTCCCGGCGCAGCTTCGCTGATCCAGCGGTAGACGTCGATATAGGACTGCGCGATAAATGCCGGGTGCAGGCCGCTGACCGTGCAGATTTCAGTAACATTGCGGGACTTTGCAAGGGCGGCTTTCTCCCGGATTACCTCTTCATTGTGGAAATAGGATCCTTCGTCACCCGGCTTCTTGGAAAAACCGCAGAACCCACAGGCATTGATGCAGATGTTAGTCACATTGATGTTCTGGTTGCGGACATAGGTTACGGCGTCACCGGCGATATTTTCCCGCTTTTCATCAGCGGCGGCGGCGATCTTCCAGACATCGCGATCCTGTGTGGCAAAAAGGCGCATCGCATCCTTTTCGCTGATCCGGTTCCCGCCTGCTGCATCAGAGAGGATAGTTGAGAGAGCCCTGTCCATGCCGTCACCTTTCGTCCTGTGTGTCACACTGTGTCATACGTAACGTAAAATCTATCGTATTGCCTTTCTTCCCCAGTATACTTATAACGCCGCGACACTAACGTCAATTTCAGAGCGTTATGGAAAAAGTCACCGTTCGTTTGTCGCACAAGGTCGCCGATGGGTATGTCATCCCTCTGGGGCCGGCGAACCTTGTTACTGTCGTCACCGATGTAGGAATGGTTGGGTGTGGTGCATTTGATGTGGCGGCACTGGATTCGTTCAGCTACCCGGCAGCGAAAGTCCGCCCCGCAAATGGTCCCTCGATCGTGAACACCAACGATATCCTCACCGGTATTATAAAAGAGGCAAACCGTGGGGCGATGAGTCGCGGGATCAAAAACGGGATGACCGGCAAGGAAGCGCTGGAACTGCTGTGATTGAACCTGTACGAAGATGCTGTACTTTTTTTCAGTTATTAATACTAGAAGCCAATTGAGGGATTTACTCCCTCAAAAACGATCAATTAAACAGCTGCCGTCAGTCTGTTGTTGGTGACCGATTTTTCATCAATTGGGGAATTCATAACGGACGTATATATTATCATCCCTAAAAAACATAGTGCCCATTATGAAATCACCTAAGTAAAATGCTGGGGAAATCCCGGTATATGCAATACCGTAAAGGGCAAATCCAATGATTCCTGCAGGTACAAATCGTATAAAAATGGGAACTTTTTGCAAGTTGAACGATGCGATGATGAGAAGATAACTATGACGAAGAAGACCCCCGGACCAAAAAAAGCCAGAACCTCTAAGAAACACCCCGATGTGGTAAAGAAACCTGATGTGAAAACCGGTTTTCCCACTATTGGAATCGGTGCATCGGCCGGTGGACTCGAAGCGTTCGAGGTCTTTTTTAAGGAGATCCCTCCTAACAGCGGCATGGCGTTTATCCTGGTATCCCACCTCGACCCTGACCATGCGAGCATGCTTGTGGAGATCCTGCAACGGGTCACGAGTATCCCGGTCGTTGAGGCCGGAAACCAGATGATTGTTGAGCCTGACCATGTCTATGTTATCCCGCCGAACCGGGACTTGACCATCTTCCACGGAACGCTCCAGCTCAGCGTCCCTGGCCAGCTGCGGGGACAGAGAATGCCGATCGACACTTTCCTGCGATCCCTCGCAGAAGACGCCGGGGAGAAGGCTATAGCTGCAATCTTCTCAGGAAGCGGAACTGATGGAACCCTCGGTCTTCGGGCGGTGCAAGGTGCCGGTGGGGTCTCATTTGTACAAGATCCTGCGACAGCGAAATACGATAGTATGCCCACGAGTGCGATCCAGAGCGGTCTCGCCACGTTTGTTCTGCCGGTAGAGAAGATATACAAGGAAATTGCAGATTACGTTCATAATTACCTGACTCTCAAGATTCCCTCTCCTCTTCCCACCCCGGAAGGAAAACACCCTTTTACCAAAATTCTGATGGTTCTCCGGACAAAAACCGGTCACGATTTTTCCTTGTACAAGCCGACCACGATCCGCCGCCGCATCGAACGGCGCATGGGCATGCATACCATTGATGACCCTGATGCGTATGCCCGGTACCTCGCCGAGAACCCATCCGAGGTTCGCCTCCTCTTCAAGGAACTCCTCATTAATGTAACCAGTTTCTTCCGTGACCCGGAAGCCTTCGAGATCCTGAAAACCGAGATCCTCCCCCCGCTCTTAGAAAACAAGCCTGAGAACTATGTTTTCAGGGTCTGGGTAGCCGGTTGTGCGACCGGCGAAGAGGCATACTCCATCGCCATGATCTTCCGGGAATGTTTGGATACTGCCCGGCACCCGTTTAAAGTCCAGATCTACAGCACAGATATCAACGAAGACGCGATTGCGGTTGCCCGGAGCGGAATGTATCCTCCCAATATCTCGATCGATATCTCCCCGGAACGGCTCAGGAGGTTTTTTACCAAGGAAGAGACCGGTTTCCAGATAAAAAAAGAGATCCGGGAGATAGTCGTCTTTGCTGTGCAGGACGTGACGAAGGACCCCCCGTTCACCCGGCTTGACCTGCTCAGCTGCCGTAATCTCATGATCTACTTTGAACCGGAACTTCAGAACCGATTGATCCCGGTGTTCCACTATGCCCTGAACCCCGGCGGCATCCTCTTTATCAGCCCCTCAGAGAGTATCGGGCGGTTCATCGATCTCTTTGCCCCGATCAACAGGAAGTGGAAGTTCTACCATGCCCGAAAATTAATCCTTCCTGCCCGCACAGAAGAACATTTCAACTTCCCCATAACTCCCGGTCAAACCGGGTATGGCAAGCAGGATCTGGCCACGAAACCAAAGGAAACAAACTTTGTCGAACTTACACGGGGAATCCTCCTCCAGACCTATGCACCCCCCTCTGTGATCGTCGATGATGAGGGCAACATACTCTATGTGCACGGAGACACCGGAAATTATCTCCGCCCAGCCCCTGGCCAGGCGAATCTGAATGTCACAGACATGGCCCGCGAAGGGCTGCAATTGGGATTGCGCAAAGCCATCCATACCGCGGTAAAGAATAAGACCCAAGCGATCGCCCCGGGATTGCCGGTCAGGATAAACGGCGGGATGCATCATGTCGACGTTACAGTCCGTCCACTCACTGACCCTGGTACTGCAAAAGAGATTCTGATCGTGAGTTTCGGGGACGCAGAACCGGAAGATAAGGAAAAATCCCCACACCGCAGGACGTCGGCAAGGATAGGGCAGTCGAAGAGAGTGGATGAGCTTGAGCAGGAGCTTTTGTATACAAAGGAGAATATGCAGGCAAACCTGATCGAAATGCAGGCTGCAAACGAAGAACTCAAATCGACAAACGAAGAACTCCAGTCAACAAACGAAGAATTGCAATCCACAAATGAGGAACTCGAAACCTCAAAGGAGGAACTCCAGTCCGTCAATGAAGAGATTGTAACCGTCAATGCGGAACTGCAGGCAAAGATCGAACAGCTCACCGACATTCAGAACGATATGAAAAACCTTCTTGACAGCACAAACATAGGGACGATATTTTTAGATGAGAACCTTTCTGTTAAACGGTTCACCCGGGAGGCAGTGCGTGTCTTCCGGTTGGTTGCCACTGATGTGGGGCGTCCCCTCGCCGACATCAAGTCCACTCTTATTTCCGGGGATATCGTAACCGATGCGCAGGAAGTGCTGGATACCATGGTCCCCCGGGAAAAGGAGGTACAGACCACGGATAACATGTGGTATCTCGCTCACTTCAGCCCCTACCGTACTTTAGAGAATGTAATCGAAGGGGTGGTGATCACCTTTACCGATATCACTGCAATAAAATCGATGGGGTTAGAAACCCGCCGTGCCCGCGAGCTTGCAGAAAACGTCATCGATACTATACGTGAACCACTCGTCGTACTTGATCCTGAGTTTAAGGTCGTCTCTGCGAGCCGGTCCTTTTACTCCACGTTCCGGATGGCGCCTGAAGAAACGATCGGGCGTACTCTTTTCGAGCTGAGGCAACCAGCAGTGGAATATCCCAAAGCTCCGTGAACTGCTGGAAATTGTCCTTCCCGAAAAAACCAATTTTGAGAACATAGAAGTTGACCATGAATTCCTTAGTATTGGAAAACGGAAAATGCTACTGAATGGCCGCCGCATTCTCAGCGACAGTGGCGAGTCCCGTCTCATTCTCCTCGCAATGGAAGACATTACGACCCATAAATCGACGAAGGTAGGAGTCAAAAAAGCCCGGGTTGCCTGATATGGTGCCCCGGAAAAGGTTCATTCAGCTTGAATATCACAATTCAGGATCATTATGTAATGAAAGATTCCGGCGACTTATAATCCGGGTTGCATGTTTAGCTACGCATTATCAATATGTTTATCCCGTTACCCCCGCATTCTACACCATAACATGAGTTTTAATCGTTCGTTAATATATTCACACGAGATGATAGATAACGAAAAAGGGTAAACAATCCAAACCTGCGCACATAAAAAAATCCGGGGACGTCCACTCTGGGAGCAGGAGCCTTATCAATAACACTGGCGGCCGGCACCCCGCGAAGGACGTAGTGCGGTCAAAAACCGGGGAAACCAAGAACAAGCAAGACCTACGGCAGGCTGCGGAAAAGCGCTATGCAGAGCATCAGGCGGTTTCCCCCGGGGTCACCGATAGCACTTCTGCAGAGATAGTACATGAGCTTCATGTCCACCAGATTGAGCTGGAAATGCAGAATGAGGCCCTCCGTGAAGCGCAATGCGCTCTTGAAGAATCTCGCGACAAGTACGCCGACCTGTATGAATTTGCCCCAGTCGGGTACCTGACTCTCACGAAAAATGCGGTGATTATTGAAGGAAATCTCACCGGGGCAACAATCCTTGAGGTTGACCGACGGAAACTGATCAAAAGCCGGTTCAGGAAATTTGTCGCAGACGATGACCGTGATCTTTGGAACCAGTATTTTGCCAGCGTTCTGCGCACCGAAGACAAGCGGATTTGCGCGTTGAGACTCAGGAAAAGTGACGGTTTAGTTATCAATGCAAGGCTGGAAAGCATCCGGATCAAGATTGGGGATGCGGAACCAGTCATCCGCATGGCAATCAGCGATATCACTGATCGCGTAAGAGCTGAGGAGAGCCTGGCTCTCAAAAGTCACGATCTTGATGAACTCAAAACCGCCTACGAAACAATTACCGTCGCGCAGGAAAAACTGCGGCAAAATGAAGCGCGGCTTACCATGGCACTCAAAGAGAAAGAGATCCTGCTCTCTGAGGTACATCACCGTGTAAAGAATAACCTAACCGCGTTCATTTCGCTTCTGAGTCTTGATGGCTCCTATGAGAAGACCGAAGAGGGCACGGCTCTCCGGAAGGACCTCCAGAACCGTGCCCGAAGCATGGCCCTGATCCATGAGACCCTGTACCGGACCGGAAAATTTTCAAACGTCAATATGGAGATATACCTGAATAACCTGGTCACCCAGATCGCCGGCACGTACTCAGAGAATTGGAAGATCCGGACCACCGTTGATGTCCATGAAGTGGCTCTCGACATCGACCGGGCTACCCCTGCCGGCCTGATCATCAACGAACTGGTAACCAACTCGTTCAAGTACGCATTCCCGCCGGGGTTTGACTGTATGGCTGTACGGGGGGAACCCTGTACGATACAGGTCTCGCTTTCCCACGAAGATGGGACGGACGTCCTCACCGTGGCTGATAACGGCCGCGGATTACCGGAGGGATTCGATCCCCTGAAATCAAAATCACTCGGCCTCAAACTGGTGAACTTTCTTGCCTGCCACCAGCTCAGGGCGGATATCAATGTCCGGGCGGATAACGGTACTGAGTTTATCTTCCGTCTGAAAAACACCGAGACAATGCATGACCGGGGAATTCATTCAGATAGTTGAAGATAGAGTCTGATCGCCTTCCACCTGACTCCGGTCCTCTGTTACTCACATCAGCTCATAGAGGGTCGTCCGCTGCCGGAGCGTCCGGCCGAGATCCAGCTGTCATCCTTTCCATGACTGCAGGATCAAGGTAGCTCGCATCGCCAGCCCCTGCATCTACAGAGACCTCATCGGTAAACATCGTGCCGGCGAGATCATTGCCACCGCACAGGAGTGCAAGCTGGGTCATCTTAAGCCCGAGCTTGCCCCACGAGACCTGGACATTGTCAAAATTGTCGAGAAAGAGCCGGGAAACGGCGATCATTAACAGGTCTTCTCTCCCGGTCGCCCCGGCTCTTGCGATGCCGGACGTGTAAAGCGGGGTGTTGGCGTGGATATACGACATGGGGATGAACTCGGTAAACCCATGGGTCTCATCTTGGATCTCCCGGAGGATCGCCAGGTGATTCACCTGGTCACGGGCTGTTTCATACGAGCCGTACATGATCGTGGCAGAGGTCCGTATCCCTAACGCATGTGCCTCCCTGATGATCCTCGTCCATTCAGCGCCGGAAACTTTCTTGGGGCAGATCACCTTTCGGACCGGTTCGATGAGGATCTCTGCTGCGGTTCCCTGAAGGGATCCAAGGCCAGCATTCTTGAGTGCCGCGAGAACCTCTGTCGTCGTGCAACGGCCTTTCCGGGCCGCATGAGCCACCTCGTCGGGACTGAATGCGTGGACGTGGATCTCCGAGGCGATCTCATGAACCGCGGTGATAAGACCTGTATAGCTTTCGAGATCGAACGCGGGGTTAACACCGGAAAGGAAACAGACTTCGGTAACTTTGCGTTTTTGTGCAAGCTGGACTCCGGCCTGTATCTCCTCGCGATCGAGACAATAGGCTTCGGGATCGGTCGCTTTCTTCCCAAAACCACAGAACCCGCAGAGGTTCTTGCAGATGTTGGTCACATGCAGGTTCTGGTTCCTGACATACGTTACGACATCCCCGACTTTTTTTTCGCGCATTTCGTCGGCTGCGGCGGTCACCCGGAAGACATCGCGGCCGGTCGTCTTCATGAGGAATTCACCCTCTTCAGGTGTAAGTCGGTGACCGGCCCCTACATCGCGAAGGAGGGGAGTAAGTGCAGGAACCATGCTCGTCACGTCGGCAGGAGGGTCAGATTATTTCTTTGATCGGGAGCTCTTTTGCTTTGATTTCCTGGTCTTTCTGGCGGGGGCTTCTTCCTTCTTTTTCGCGTACCAGTCCCAGAGAACTATCGCCACAATAACAACAACGATGACCCACCAGATGTGGAGCGGCAGCAGGCCAATAAGGGGAATCGTGAAGAGGGCTTTTCCTACGACCCAGTTTTTTTCCACCGGTTCGATGGTCTGGTTGTTATTGATCGTGAGATAGCCTTCATCGCTGACCTGGTTATTGTCTCCCTTGGTGATATAGCCACCATGGATAGTGGGGTCAGAATAGCGGATGTACCCCTGATCGCTGACTACATACTGATCGGGAAGGAAATATCTCGTATCCACTGTGGAAAATCCTATACCTCGTGCGTCTGCAGAGATATTTTCCGGGGGGGTTGCATTTTCAGGGTAAAGGAGGTAGTACCCGAACGTAGTGGTGTTGCTTGTTGCAAGGGGAATATATTCAGTCGGGGTTACTTCCCCCCCATAGGGATTGAGATAGGACGGTTCGGGTTGGCCGGCGTTGACCCAGGTCATGGCCCGGTGGATGATCGGATGCTGGCTGGAGAGCGGCAGCAGGCCGATTGAGGCCCAGAAATCTGTCTGGCCGTCAGGTCTGTAGATGATCACGTCGCCGTAGTCGCCGAACTTCTTATATCCCGTCGCCTTGGCCTCATCCCAAGTCTGGACAGGCCCGAACCGGTCCTGCTGCACCACCACGACCAGATCCCCGATGTTCATATGGGGTTCCATGCTTCCCGATTCTACGGTAACAACTGCCGGCCATGTCCCGCAGATCAGGTAAAGGGCAAGTGCTATGCACCCGACCACTGCGACGACCCAGAGAAGATCGCGGGCAAGGGAAGCTGCCCAGTGCTCACTCGTCCGGAACGCCTTGATCATCGAGCGGATATCCCGAGACTCTTCTTTTTCTGCCATTCCTTAGCGGTCTCTATTGGCGTTTTTTGTTAATATAGCGCACCCTTTTCCGGTCCGCATCCCTCTTTAGGGATAAACGATACGCAGGAGGTAATAACTCCCAAAGATCACAAGAAAGAGTCCGCATGAAAGCATTATACGCCGGTATGTGGTGTCGGAGAGGAGGGTCTTTCCCTTTGATATGCCGGTTGAGATTACCGTGTACCACCCGAGATCGGCACACCAGTGCCCGGCCATGAAGACGCAGGCAAGAAAAAGCCCACCGGCAAGCCCGGCGATCACCATCGCGCCCCCGACCGTCAGCCACCAGATCCAGAAATACGGATTTGCGACGCTAGTCATAAAGCCAGCAAAGTACGGGTTTTTTATGATGACCGACTCCCGGCCTTCGCTGCCCGCTAAAGAAACCTGCCGGCTTCCGGCAACCGTGAAGAGACCAAACAGAATCAGTGCCACGCCACCTATAACCGCTACTGCTGTTGTGTACTGCAGGGCGACAGTACCGAGGCCGGCCACAATCAGGATAACGACGATAAGTTCAGAAAGCATATGCCCGAAGGTAACCCGCGGGCCTATTGTCCAGCCGCCGGCCATCGATGCGTTGATGGTGGCTACGAGCGTAGGGCCCGGTGCAAGTGCGCCGGTCAGGCCGACGATAAATGCCAGCACAAACATCTGGAGCGTATCAAGCATGGTATCGGGAGTTCTTCCGGGAGCGCCCGTAAGGTGAACAGGATTTGGCGGATGACGATATCAAGAGTTCTCTCCTGACCGGGCGAATGCAGAATAGCATCATCTTTTTTCCCGGTACAGCTTTATACTATCTTATGCTCGATGCGCAGCAGATCACGCTCCGGTTCCTCGATACCCGGCTCCAGGTGCATCCCGATGTGGTGCGATACATTCAGGAGCAGGACAACCCGGAGCTGATCGACCGCATCATCGCCGGTGTCCCGGAAGATACCGTGGTCGTCTCGGCAAAACATATCCCGGGCATGAACGCAACCCGTGACGGTATGCGCTTTTTATCCGACCCTTCTGTCGAGATCGTTTCCGGGAGCCGGGTACATCCGGAAGCATCAACGGTACCGCAGACTATCTCCACTATTTCCGCGACAGGTACAGCCGGCTCGGCGGTATGATCCGGAGCCGGTGCGTGGGGACGATGCCGATCGAAGGGCTCATCCGTTCGTCCCGGTACCGGCAGGAAGAGTGCACGGTGATCGGCATGGTGTCTGATGTCAAGACCACCACAAACGGTCACCGGATCGCCGAGATTGAGGACACCCAGGCAAACCTTTCGGTGCTGTTCCGGAAGGACAGGCCGGTCTTTGCCGATGCAGAGCGTCTGATCCCAGACGAAGTGATAGGGGTCAAGGGCAAACTCTCAAACGACGGCCGTCTTTTTTTCGCTGAACAGATGTTCCGGCCCGATATCAGGATCGATAATAAACCATTTTTAAGCGAACAGCCGGGGAAGGCGGTTTTTATCTCTGATGTCCACGTGGGGAGCAATACGTTCCTTACGGACTGCTGGAACCGGTTTATCGACTGGATCGGGGAGTCCGATGCCTCGTATCTCCTCATCGCAGGCGATCTCGTGGATGGGATCGGAGTCTTCCCGGGGCAGGAGCAGGAACTGACGATTAAAAACATATACGAACAGTACGACGCGTTTGGCGAGATGATCAGCGCAATACCGCACCGGATCAAGATCATCGTCGCGCCGGGTAACCACGATGTGGTCCGGGGTGCAGAGCCCCAGCCGGTGATCCCGGAGCAGTTCACCAGAAAATTCCCCGGGAATTGCATGCTCGTCGAGAACCCGGCGCTGGTGAATTTGCAGGGCGTGCGGGTACTGATGTACCACGGCCGGTCGATCGATGACATGATCGGGCTTATCCCGGGGGCGTCCTATGAACAGAGCGGGAAGATGATGGAGGAGATGCTCCAGCGACGGCACCTCGCTCCGGCGTACGGCAGGCGCACCCCAATCGCTGCAGGAAAATCAGACCGTCTCATCATCGACCCATTGCCGGAAATACTCCACACGGGCCATGTCCATATCCGGGGGCTTACCCAGTACCGGGGGGTACTCGGGATCAATGCCGGCACATGGCAATCCCAGACCGCATTCCAGAAACAGATGAACGTAAACCCGACCCCGGCGCAGGCCGTGATGGTCGATCTCCAGACCCTCGCACCTGAGACCTATACCTTTTTGTGATTGGATAATTATCCCAGAAATTTCCGTATATTTGCGGCCTGTAGGATCCGGGACTGGAGGTCATTTGTCCGGTTCTCGCGGAGTGCAAGCAGTATGGCATCGGTAATCTCACGATGCCCGTCATGGACCACGCTGCCGCAGATTCGTTCTGCCGCCTCTTTCATGGCGGGCGAGAGGTACGGCGACCCGGGGTTCATATACCGGATCGCGTCCTGAAGATCCCGGTCGAAGTTTACGTACACCCGCCGCACGAAGGCAAGGTCGTCTCGGTCCAGCGCGGACAGGCCAAGCAGTTCCGGAGGAACACCGATCGAGTACATGGCAGCGGTAAATGTGATAGCCCGGGGCAGTGTAATGCCACCGGTGCTCCGGGTATAGCCGAACAGGCCGATATGGAGCCTGCGTTTGCGCCGGCTTGGGATGTAGGCAGCAATCCGGTTGACAATGTCTGAAAGCGGGTGAAGTTCACTAATGTAAGTCTGCGTATATTTCGCCATGATCTCCTGGCAGCGTTTTTCGTCGACGGCTAAGGGCGAGCCCACCTCACGGTTCTCGAGCTGGCGTACTGCGGCCTGAACAGCATCGAGCGGGTAGTCGTACTTGAACGCAGACTGGATGGTGAACGTATGGATTGAGGGGTACTCGGCGCTCACCCGGTCTACGGTATCCGGCCGCAGGTTCCCCCGGAACGGGGCGGAACCCACCCCGATGATCGGATAAAGCGAGATGCCGGCCCGCTCCTGCAAGGCATGGAGATTAACGAGGGCGATCTTGTTGAGCAGGACAGCACTGACAAGACCATAGTTCATAGCCGGGTCCGAGCGGGCAAGAAAGACCCGCTGGTACGGAAGGTGCTTATCGAGCAGGTACCGTTTTACGATCGTGTGGGCAGCAAGCATACTTGCCCGGTCTTCAAAGAGCGGGATCACGTTGATGTGCTGGGGAGCAAATGTCCCAATCCAGTCGGCAATGGTGGTGTCCCTGCCGCCGAGCCGCTTGTACTGCTTACCGATCACGAAGTCTGCGTAATACTGGTAGATGTTGTCGATTGCCGTGTGCGAATCGGTCATCGGGAGGATCACTTCGAAGATCGGGGCAATATTTTCCCCGTAGAAGTGTTTTGCGCTGTCAAAGGACCGGGGGATGCTTTCCAGGGTTTCGAGCAGGATCTTGGCTTCGGCTTTCTCGATCTGGGGGTTGGGGACGCGGAGAGTGAGGAATATATCCCGCCCCAGCTTGTTCTCCGAGAAGAAGGAGGAATAGGCAGTCAGGAGTTTCTTTACTACGAAGTTGTCCACTTCTTTTCCTTCGCAGTCCCACATCTGCTCCCGGCAGCGGAGGTGAGAGTAGACGTAATACGCCTCCCTGACCTCGTCCTCGCCGCCGAACTCAGAGGATTCAGCAAAAAAAGGGACATGGACATTATCGGGGTGCTGGGTGCTCATGCACTTGGGGATTCTGGGCAGGTCATCCATGAAAAAATCCTCCGCCTTCCGTGAGCGTATCGCATAAACAATTATCGTCAACCATATTTATTTTTGAGGTTGACGAACTCTGGATGACATTTTCTTTCCGGATAACGATTCCCCTGCAACCCTAAGTAACAGGCGAAGGTATATATTTTCCCCCGGATACCGTTACCTTTGCTGAAAACAAGGAGACGGTTTTGCAAAAAGAATCCTGTGTTGGTAACCCAACCGATTCACTGCAAAAGCGCCGGTTGTTGGAAGGGCCGGGGGCCCGAAAAATCTCATTCTTTAACGGAGGGATTATTTTTGGAATCACTTAAGATCGCCATTTTCTGCTGGGAATCGCTGTATGCTGAACGCGTAGGGGGGCTTGCTCCAGCAGCGACACATCTTGCCGAGACCCTTGCCAAGAATCACGAGATACATTTCTTCACCCGCGGCTGGATCCCGGATCAAACAGTCAACAAAGTCGCTTATCACTACTGTCAGCCGGAAGGCGATAACATCGTGGAATATTGTAACGACATGAGCCTTGGGATGGTAGAGCAATTCCACAGGTTTGACAATGGCCGGAAATTCGATTATCTTCATTTTAACGACTGGCATCCTGTTCAGGCACTCCATCTCCTGCAGGACAGGAACACCATCCTGACGTATCACTCGACAGAATACGGGAGAAGCGGCAACCATTTTGGCGACTGGTGGGAATTTAAGGAGATCTCAGGCAAAGAATGGTATGGGGGGTTAATCGCAAAGCGCGTAACCGCCGTGTCTGCCACCCTCAAAAACGAGGTCATGCAGCTCTACAACGTTCCTGACTGGAAATGCGACGTAGTGCCAAACGGTGTGATCCCGCGCCAGTTTCATGCTGAGATCAATGCGGCTGAAATAAAGCAGTCATACGGGATTCAACCATCTGACCAGCTTATCCTTTTCATCGGCAGATTGGCTTACCAGAAAGGCCCTGACTTGCTTATCGGGGCGATAAAAACCGTCTGCCAGGACCACCGGGACGCAAAACTCATCGTTGCCGGCGAAGGTGACATGCGTCAGGTGCTGGTGGAGCGTGCGCAGGATCTCCCGGTTAATTTCATCGGATATGTTCCTGATGCCGAGTATATTCGTCTCCTCAATGCCTGCGATCTCGTGGTAATCCCGAGCAGGAATGAACCATTCGGTCTTGTTCTTCTGGAGGCGTGGAGTGCCAAGAAAGGAGTCGTTGCATCCGATGTAGGCGGTCTTTCGGAAAACATCGATTCGTTTATTGATGGCGTTAAAGTGGAACCCCAACCGGATGCGCTCGCAGAGGGCATTAACACGGTCATAAACAAACCCTCTCAAGCGGTTGCATTCGGGAAACAGGGCAGGAAAAAAATTGACCGGATGTTCCTGTGGGGCCCGATAGGTGAAAAGATGACCAGGACGTATGCACGGGTGGTCGCATGAAAATTGCGTATTTCGTCGATGAATATCCTCCTTTTTTCCGGGGAGGGCTCGGGACATATGCAGATGAGATCTCCCGCCAGTTTGTCCGCAGAGGGCATACCCTTTCTGTTTTTTCACGAAATACCGGCAACGATCCTACTTCGGAGATCCGCCCGGGAATAGATATCCACCGGCCAAAGTTGATGAAGACTTCCGATATCATTTCCATTGTTAACCCAAACGAAGTCAGGACATGGGATGAAAACGGGCAGGAATTTTTCGCTGAGACCCTTCTTTACAATCTGCTTTCAGCGTCAAAACTGGTCAATTATCTCGTTCCTAAGGAGAATCAGCACTACGATCTGGTAGCTTCTCATGACTGGCTTGCTGCACTCGCCGGGATTACCGCAAGAAAAAATCTCGGATTACCGTTCGTTTTTCATTTCCATTCGACGGAACAGGGCAGGAACCCGGTCGGGTCCCCGACCATCAAGGACATTGAACGCCAGTCGGCCACCATTGCTGACGCCATTGTTACAGTAGAGCTATGCCATGAGAGACGAGCTGGTAAGTTACGGATATACGGAGCATAAAATACGCGTGATTCACAATGGCGTTGATGAGAAGAAGTATGACCCCTCCCGGTTTTCACCCCGCCAGATCGAGGCGTTCCGCGAGAAAATAGGTGTCGGGGATTCACCGATGATCTTTTTTATCGGCCGGCTCACCTGGGTAAAAGGAGCCGATATGCTCGTCCTTGCGATGCCCGCTATCCTCAAAGAGTTCCCTCACGCAAAACTGGTTATTCTGGGTGTAGGCGACATGGAGCAGATGCTCTCGCACATGGTCCATAACCTGCACCTTGAAGAAAATGTGATCCTGCATTTTTTGATGGCCCCGGAAGAAGAACGTATCTTGTATTATGCGGCTGCCGATATCGTTGTCCTGCCCTCAAAGTACGAGCCTTTTGGCATTGTGTGTACCGAAGCAATGTCTATGGGAAAACCGGTCGTTGTGGGCGCACGGGGAACTTCCGGTTTCCGGGAGCAGGTGATTCCCAACGGCGAAGGAATTTGCGGGTACCATATTAATCCGTACGAACCTCAGGATATCGCAAAATTCGTAGTCAATATCCTGAAACATCCCGATCTTGCAGAAACGATGGGAAAGAACGGGAGGGCCCGGGTTATCGATCAATTTACCTGGGAAACTGCTTCAGAAAACACTCTTAGGATCTACCGGGAAATTTCCGGGAGCTAACTACCTGACGGAGATTTTGATGGTATTCCAGTACGGGAGGGAGGTTCAAGACCCCGGTATCGCCCGTTCGCTTGAATTTCTCATGACTGCGGATCATGCATATTCTTCCTCGACGGTAAGTGCCAATACCAGAAAATATCACGGCCTTTTCATCCGGGACGGGCGCCTGCTCCTTGCCGGGCTCGACGAACGGGTAAACGGAATCCCTCTCTCTGCCCAGCAATACCAAGGGGATGCTAGCACTACGGGACTCCGATACCTTGTGGCGTTTTCAGCATATCCTCCTTTATGGGTCTACTGGATTGAGGGCGTTATTCTCAAAAAAAGGATCCTTTTCGACGAAGGCCTCAGGATAGAGTACGATATTTCCGGTGAGGCGGACCTGTGGATCCGTCCCCTGATCACTGATCGATCGGTACATGAAATAATGAGGGATCCTGCACCGGAGTGCATACAGGAATCTCGTGGTTTCCGGTGGAGCCGGCTTTCTTTCGAGGGCGATATTCCCTACAAGCCTCTCCCGGATACTTACTGGGATGTGTGGTACCAGCGGGAACACGAACGGGGGTACGAATCCTCGGAGGATCTTTATTCCCCAGGGGTTTACCAAGGTCATGTGCGGGATTCCACCGTTACATTCCGGTGTACAGGAGATGTGTCTCGTCACTCCGATCCGGCACGGATACGATCACCACAAAACGATCTTGACTGGCTGGAATGGGCATCTGACGCATTCTGCCACAACGACGAAATATTCGCGGGGTACCACTGGTTCTGCGAATCCTGGGGGCGGGATTCCACGATCAGCGTCGTCGGCCTGCTCATCGATCGCGGCCTGAAAGAGAAAGCTCAGGCCGTGCTCAAGCGACTTTCCGATATGCGAAGGAACGGCGTGATCCCCAATAGGTTTCCTGATAACTACCATACAAGCGATGCCTCGTTATGGTTTATCCAGGCCCTCCTCCGGTACAGGAGCCGGTGGGGGGATGATCCGTTCATAGAGGCAATGAAACCGGTCATCGAGGATATCCTGATGAAGTATCCCGCTTCAGATGTCGCATCCTTGGATCATGATCTCATCACCGTTGTCCCAAAAAGCACCTGGATGGATACGGAGTTTACTTCCCGAAAGGGAAAACCAGTCGAGATCAACGCTCTCTGGGTGCATGCTCTGGTGGAAGCGGAGGCAATGGGGATCGGGACTCCGGTCAGTTCAGAATCGGCGTTGAAAGCATTCCGGCACTTCTGGAACGAGGATCGAAAATGCCTCTATGATGTGATCGATCCGGTTGATCCTTCAGTCCGGCCTAATCAGGTAATTGCAATCGCTCTGGGTCTTGTCGACCAAAAACAGGCCACAGCCGCGTTGAATACTATCCGTCGGTTGCTCTTGACACCCTATGGTCTTCGTTCGCTTTCCCCGGCAGATCCGGAATACCACGGGCGGTATAACGGTGACAGTAGTTATCATAACGGGTGTGTCTGGCCATGGCTTACCGGTTATTACTGCGAGGCACTTCTCCGGAACGGGGTTCCACGGGAAAGAGCAGCTCAGGTTCTTGTCCCTATTCTCCATCATTTAAAGGAGTGCGGAGTGGGGTATGTATCTGAAATATTTGATGGAGACTACCCCTTCCTTCCTAACGGATGTATTGCCCAAGCGTGGAGTGTGTCAGAGATTGCCCGGGCATACCGGATGCTCTTTGGCCTTACGTGAAATTATTGACCTGAAAAAAGGGTTCGATATTATTATTCCTTGACCGGTTTAGCGCCTTCAGCACCTGCCGGTGCCGGTTCCTTTTTCTTTGGCCCGGCGACCGTCACCTTGTATAATCCACCATGGACGGTCATAACCGCAGTATACTGCGTATCCATCGAAAGGCACTTTGTGGGGCAGACCTCGACACAGCAGTTGCAGACGATGCAGCGCAGCCGGTCTATCTGCCAGGTCTTCTCCTTCATCACCACACAGATCGCCTGTGTCGGGCACTTACGCTGACAGGATCCGCAGGCAATGCATTTTTCCGGATCAATGCACACATGACCGCGGGTGAGACTCGTCTTCTTGGCCGGCTTTGCCGGGTACATCAGGGTAGCAGGACGGGAGAAAAGGCTCTTTATCACGGTCTTTGTCATCTCAAAGTAGGTCATGCTTCACCTCTCCGCGCAGCCGACACAGGGATCGATTGAGAGAACAATAACCGGCACATCGGCAAGCTCACAACCTTTGAGGAGCGTGACAAGTGGAGGGAGATTCGTAAATGTCGGTGTTCTCACCCGGTGCCGGACGAGGTTTCTCTTGCCGTTCCCCTTGATGTAGTGGACGACTTCACCACGGGGCTGTTCGGCACGGGAGAAGTACTCGCCGTCCGGGCGCCGGTTACTTTCACTTCGATCGGGCCGTCGGGGATCTTCTTTGCGCACTGTTCGATGATATCAACCGATGTGAAGAGCTCCTTTGCCCGCACCGCACACCGGGCATAGCAGTCCCCATCATGCTCCACAACGGGTTTGAAATTGATCCTGTCGTACGCCGCATAGCCCGTCTGGCGGAGGTCGATTGCGATCCCGCTCCCCCGGGCCGTGGGGCCGACGGCACCAAGGGTGTAGGCATCCCCTTTCTGGAGTATCCCGATACCCCTGAGCCGGTGGCTGACCGAAGCGTCGTTCAGGAACACACTCGTAAGATCGCGGAACGCAGGCTCCAGCCCTTTGAGTCCTTTTACCATCTCGTCCAATTTCTCAGGCGCAATGTCCCTCCGGACACCCCCCACTTTGCAGACACCTTGGATCACTCGGCCACCTGTGGTAGATTCCAGATCATCGAGGATGTGCTCCCGGAGTTTCCACGCGTTCATAAAGACGCTCTCAAAGCCCATCGAGTCTGCAAAAAGCCCAAGCCAGAGGAGGTGTGAATGCAACCTCGAGTACTCCGACCAGATGGTCCGGAGGAACTGCGCACGCTCGGGCACCTCAATTTTCATAATCTGCTCGATGCCCTGCGCATACGTGTTGCTGTGGATGTCAGCTGCAGATCCCGCAGATGCGTTCCGCAACATAGATGTACTCAGGGTATTCCCGTTTCTCCACGAGCTTTTCGAGGCCCCGGTGGACGTACCCGATTGAAGGAATCGCGTCCACTACCCGCTCATCCTCGAGCACAAGGTCGAGATGGATTGGTTCGGGAAGCACTGGGTGCTGGGGCCCGAACGGGACGGTTATTTGTTTTGACATGAGGTGTCCTCCTTGGTGATGGTAACCGTGAACGGTTGTTTGATCGTTGTCCGGTAGAACTGCCCGCCGAAGTCGATGTTCATCCCGGCGACCGTGATGCCGTACAGGTCATGGATCTCATTTTGTACACAAACGCCCCGAAATACACGCTGCTTACACTTGGTACGACCGAGTCTTGCTTTACCGTTATACGCAGGTCGGTAAGCACGAAGTCCTTGTCGAACACATAGTTGATCTCGAAGTCATCACCGATCTTCGTGCAGCCGATCTGGACCAGCCGGCATCCCTCCTTTTTCATCTGCGCCGTACGGGAGACCAGTTCATCAATGCCGATCGGTATGGTGGTCTGCTGGTCAAGGACCATTCACGCACCTCCCGTGGGTTTTTCCCCTGCACCAGCAGGGACCGGCTGCTTCTGGGAACTGCCCAATACCATAGCCGCCCGCTTCTCCTCAAGAATACCAAGCGCCGTAACGATCCCATCAATAATGGACTCAGGTCGGGCAGCGCAGCCAGGCACGTAGACGTCCACCGGGATAGTCGTATCGATTCCCCCGGCGACATTGTAGCATTCCCGGAAAATGCCCGCAGAGGTCGCACAGATGCCTACCGCCACCACAACCTTCGGGTTAGGCATTTGGTCGTAGATATTTTTTATCACGTACTTGTTCTGCTCGTTGACCGTTCCAGTCACCACAAAGATATCGGCATGCTTAGGGTTGCCGGTATTGATGATCCCGAAACGTTCCACATCGTACATGGGGGAAAGGCAGGCGAGAATCTCGATATCACAGCCATTGCAGCTCGAAGCATCGTAGTGGATTATCCAAGGTGATTTCTTTAAGTATGCCATGATGTTTCAGACTCTCCCGATGAAGTATAAAACCGCGATATTTGCTGCTCCAAAAATAAGGGCAACCGCCCACGAGCTCTTCACAACAAGCTGCCACTTCACCCTTGCATTGGTGTTGTCTATGATAAGTTCGAGCAGATAGACAATGATGATTGCGATGATACCAACGAGCCAGTTAACCGCAAAGAACAGGAAGACAAAACCAAGCAGGAGAACCACTTCGTACCAGTGTGCCACTTCGATAAAGCCGAGGTTCGGACCCGAGAACTCGATTGTCACCCCTTTAACGATCTCCTGGTGGGCGTGATGGGAGGTCGAGATATCGAATGGGGATTTGCGCAGCTTGATCGTTAGTATGTAGATAAAACCGAGGAAAACCCCCGGCAGGAGAACGACAAGAAACCCCGGAAATCCGACGATATCGCTCACGTTGAACGATCGCGTGACAACGTACATAGCAACCGCTGCAAGAAGGAGCATGGGCTCATAGGCCATGATCTGGATAAGCTCCCGTTCCGCGCCAATGTGGCTGTACGGTGAGTTTGCTGCGTAAGCTCCGAGAACCAGGAACACTTCAGCGAGCGTGAGTGCAAAGACCACAAGCAGGAGATTCCCGCCGGAAAAGAAGAGCCCCCCGGCGAAGATGGCAAACACAAAATAACTGAGCACATAGAAGCGCTGGGTTTCGTTCACCATGGCACCTTCTTTCTCGAAGAGTTTTCCTACATCGTAGAACGGCTGGAAAATCGAAGGGCCAACCCTGCCCTGCATGTGAGCAGTCACTTTGCGGTCGATACCTGCGAGAAGGCCACCAATAACTGGCGCAAGCAGGACGAAAACAACAGCCCCGGCAAGAGAGATCATAAAATGCCTCCGGTAACCGCTGCTGTAAACATGATGACGATAAAGACTGCGCCGAGGCAGATACCGGCCATAGCAAGCTTGGCCTCACCGAACCATGAGCTCACGTAATAGTTGGAGAGTCTCATCTCAGTCTTCACCCCGAGAGAACTTTGGAAATGCATATCCCGCGTCGTTACTATGCCACCCATATACGGGGGAAGATTCCGGTGTTTCCTGTGGGGAAGCAGGATGCTCAGGGGCAGGAGAACGATTAAAAACATCATCATTACCATGATGATGATGTTGTCCTGAGAAAGCTGGGCGGTGCTGCCGTAATTAGCGAGCAGGAACGGCTCTATGAGTATTGCAGAGATTACCGGGAAGATAAAGCAGGTGACGGCCGTAAGCCCTGAAAGCGACACAAGTGCCACCCACTCGTTTTTGTCAACAGCACCCTCAACGTTCTCCGTATCCGGCGTAATCATAAGGAGTTTTCCCATCCATTTCGCCCAGAAAAAGAGGGTAAGGGCGCTACCGAAGATCAGGATCACGACAAAGACGAGGCCGAACGGCGCATCAATGAATGCCTGAATCGCCGCCCACTTGGAGATGAGCATCCCAAACGGTGCAAGGAACATCCCGGCTATCCCGATTACCATCATCGCGGCGATCCGGGGCATCCGGACAATAAGCCCGTTCATGTCCTCAATCTCCCGGCTTTTGATCCTGTGTTCGACAGTTCCCACGGCCAAGAACATGAGGGACTTCGAGATCGCATGGAAGATGATCAGGAGGATCGCGGCCCAGATCGCTCGTACGTCCCGATCCCCGCGCACGCTACCACGAGACCAAGATTGGCAATCGTAGAGTATGCGAGCACTCGTTTGGCGTTGGTCTGGGAGATCGCGATCCCGGACGCAACGAGAAAGGTAAACGCCCCGACAAAGGCAAGAGAATATCCTATGGTGGTTCCCTGGAAGACCGGCGCGAACCGGACAAGAATATAGACACCGGCCTTTACCATGGTGCTGGAATGGAGCAGGGCCGAGACGGGTGTCGGTGCTACCATCGCCCCTACGAGCCACGAAGAGAACGGCATCTGGGCGGCCTTGGTAAGGCCGGCAAACCCGATCAGTGCTGCCGGAATAAGGACAAGTGCCTTTCCGGAGACAAGAACCTGATCAAGGCCGAGCATGCCAGCCGGCTGGTACGTCAGGTAGACTATGGCCGCCGCAAATGCAATGCCGCCGAGAAGGTTCATCCACAGGGCAGTAAACGCGTTCTTTGTCGCCTCCTCGGTTTTAGTGAACCCGATGAGGAGGAACGAACAGAGTGTGGTCACTTCCCAGAAGAAGAAGACCCAGATGAGGCTGTTAGAAAAGACCAGCCCGAACATCGCGGAGATGAAAACAAAAATAATGAGAAAGAAGGTATTGGTCCGGTCGGGAATCCCGGTATGGTGCTGGTAGAAATGCCGCATGTACCCGAGGGAATATACGCAGATCAGGCTCCCGATGATGCCGACGATAAGGGCCATGATGATGGAGAACTGGTCGATAAAGAGGGGAGACTTCACCGCCACCGCAGGAGTGGCAACGGACTCAAACCAGATGATCAGCGCAGTCTCGGCAAGAGTGAGAGCGATGACCAGGTAATTGCGGAACCTGATGGCAAAACCGAGGATGATGACCGTGATCGCCATCTCAAGGACAAACATCAACAGGTTGACAGCCTCTGCATCGAACCCATAATACAAGGTCCCCTGATTAAACTGGGTCAAGAGGAGCAAGACGGTCACTGCCCCTATTGCCAGTGCCGAGAGTTTTACTATCCAGCCCCGCTCTGCATCCCGGCGCACCGCAAGCATAAAGAACGCCGTTATCAGGGGAAACAGGATAAGAAAGAGTAACAGCTGCACGCTTATATCCACCCACCGGAACTATGGTGATTTTTCATTATTAATCGTATTGAATTCATCGCGTTACACCGGCAGGAGGGGGAAATCTTTCCCGGATCTCTTCGGTTTTTATCCAAACTCCTGTTCTATTTATGCTGAGATCTCTTAGGGTCGTCCGCGATTCTTCCCGCGCCGGAATAATTGTGATAAATTTTAATGTAACAAAAATGCAGTAATACTGTCCTGATGGCGGGTGGCCGGCGTGGCAGGGACATTTGTATCCCAAGACATGGCACCATCCTGAAGGGGTATCATATTCACAGGGTATGACGGGAGTCCTGCCTTGTGATCATCAAACCTGATGTGTTATGGCCTTACTATCAGACCGGCTGTTCCGGAGAAGCGGTATCAGCATCGCGGTTTGCATACCACGGTTCCACAACATAGCAGGGAGGTCAGGGAATGTTTGAAATTGCAGTTGTCGTTATCATAAGCATCATCGCACTGATCGTCGCAGGCCTTCTCGCACGCAGTGTCCTCGCCCAAGATGAGGGGACGCCCAAGATGAAGGAAGTTGCCGATGCGATCCGGGTGGGTGCGGAAGCATTCATCAAGCGACAGTATTCGACCATCGCAGGATTAGCGATAGTACTCGCTTTAGCTATCTTCTGCGTGTACTTCCTCACCGGTCAGCAAGGGCTTGCCATTGACACTGCACTTGCGTACCTTTTCGGTGCGTTCTGCAGCGCCCTCGCCGGGGTTATAGGCATGTCGGTCGCTGTGCGATCGAATGTCCGCACCGCGGCAGCTGCCCAAAGCAGTGCCGCAAAAGCCCTTGAAACCTCGTTTCGGGGCGGTGCGATCTCGGGCCTGATTATCGTCGCTATGTCCCTTCTGGGGGTCTCGCTCACCTACTACGCCCTTGGTGCAAACCCGCAGACCACGCCGTTTATTATTGTCGGCTATGGTTTTGGGGCCTCATTTGTCGCACTCTTTGCCCAGCTCGGCGGCGGTATCTATACTAAGGCCGCCGATGTCGGTGCAGACCTCGTAGGCAAAGTTGAGGCGGGCATTCCTGAAGACGATGTCCGGAATCCGGCTGTTGTCGCAGATCTCGTCGGGGATAACGTTGGTGACTGTGCCGGCCGCGGCGCCGATCTCTTCGAGTCCACCGCTGCCGAAAATATCGGTGCGATGATCCTCGGTGTTGCGCTCTTCCCGGTCTTCGGCGAGAACGGCGTCCTCTTCCCTATTGTGATGTGCGCATTCGGCCTGTTTGCAAGCATCATCGGCATTCTCACGGTCCGGGTACGGAAACCGGCGACCCGATGGTCTCCATGAACAGGGGGTACTACATCACCGCAATAATCAGCGCCATCCTCCTGTACGTGGCTGTGAACTGGCTCCTGCAGGGCATCGTCTGGTTTTACCTCGCCGGCCTCGTCGGTATTGTGCTCTCGGTGCTGTTCCTCCGGGTCACGCTCTACTACACTGACCACCACTACCGGCCCGTCCAAGAGATCGCTGATGCCTCCGAGACCGGAGCGGCGACAAACATCATCACCGGTTTCTCAGTCGCCCTTGAGACCACCGCAGCCCCGGCCATCCTTATTGGTGCCGCCCTGCTCCTCGCCTACCAGTGCGGAACTATGACCGGCATCGCTTTTGGCGGCATCTACGGAACGGCAGTCGCGACGATCGGCATGCTCTCAGTATGCGCCTACGTCCTTGCAATGGACGCGTTTGGCCCCATTGCCGACAACGCTGGCGGCATTGTCGAGATGAGCCAGGCCCCCGAAGATGTCAGGAAACGCATGGATGCCCTCGACGCAGCCGGCAATACCACCAAGGCCCTGACGAAGGGATACGCAATCGGCAGTGCCGCTCTTGCCGTTTTCCTGCTCTTTAATGCCTACATGTCCGATATTTCCCGGCTGATCGGGAAGACTTTTGACACGGTGAACATCGCCTCGATCCCGGTCTTTGTCGGAGCGCTCCTTGGCGCGATGCTTATCTTCCTCTTTGCAGGCTTGGCGATCCGGGCAGTCTCCAAGACCGCCCAGTACGTGATCACCGAAGTCCGTATCCAGTTCAAGGACCCGGCCATCATGGCGGGTACGAAAAAGCCGGACTACGCCCGGGTTATCGATATCACCACCCTTGGAGCACTCAAGAACATGGTGCTCCCCGGCGTTCTCGCCGTCGCATTCCCGATCTTCATAGGCGTGACCATGAAGTACGAAGCGCTCGGAGGGTTCCTCCTTGTCGGGACCATCACCGGTATCCTTCTCGCCCTGATCCTCAACAATGGCGGCGGTGCATGGGACAACGCGAAGAAATACATTGAGAGTGGTGCCCACGGCGGCAAGGGCAGCGAGGCCCACAAGGCAGCGGTCATCGGCGACACGTTGGGCGATCCCTTCAAGGATACTGCAGGCCCCTCGCTTCACGTACTCATCAAGCTGCTGGCAACGCTCTCGCTCGTGCTTGCCCCCTTGTTCATCTGAAAGTCCTAAATCAATTCCCTTTTTTATTCTTGCATTCCTCTTGAATGGCAGGCCGGCAGTTCTTCAGCCACTGTGTATCACCCTAATTGCAGACCATGCAACATATCCGGGAAAATGCCGGAGCGAATCCTAAAAAAGAGGACGCAAAGGAAAGAGGATTAGCTGCAGCCGGTCCAACCGCAGTGTTTGCAGATCCCCTGATTACAGCCCTCACCAAAATCTAAGGGGTTTTGACACTCGGGGCAGAGCCGTTGCTCTTCAGTCTTTCTGATATCCCAGTCGTTCAGGGTAGCAATGCTCTGGTTTTTAGCCGAGAGCTCGATGCATCGTCCGACTACGTCCGCGCAGGAATGACCTTCAGACGATGGGTTTTTGATTGCGGAGATACAGTTCACTTTAGCGAACTGTTTGACAAACTTGCCGTACGGCACCCCGTTCTGCAGGCCGGTGCTGATCGCACGGCCGAGGGCGCTGCTGTTCGCGTCACACCCACCGCTCCCGACTGTCCTGATAAATACCTCCATGGGTTTTCCATCCATCAGGTTCACCGTCACATAGAGACGGCAGCATCCCGACTGGCAGAGGTACGTCCGGCCGGCAAGCTCCTTTGGCCGATCAATAGAAAGAGATGGTATTTTCTCCGGTACCGCCCGTATGGCAGATGCCGCGGTCACTAATCCTGCAGATTCCACAGGACTCTTCTCTTTCAGGGCGAGGACAACATCCTCCCTGCTCCCGGTCCGGTAAATGGTGATTCCCTTGAGGCCAAGTTTCCAGGCCATGAGAAGTGCTTCTTCGCAATCCTCTTTTGTCGCTGAGCCGGGCATGTTGATGGTCTTACTGATAGACGCATGGACATATTTCTGGAAACTGGCCTGCATGAGGATGTGATCGCGCCATGGGATATCAAGTGCCGTCTTAAAGAGCGCGCGGAAGGTCTGCGGCAGCCAGTGCAGGTCCTGAACCGTGCCGCATTCGTGGACATGGGCGATAACTTCGCCAGCCTTCTTTGTCCGCTCATCGCCGGCAAAACCCATTTCGGACAGGATATGCTTGAGTGCAGCCTCGAACACCGGGTTAACAATGACAAATGTTTTTCCTACGGTATTCTTTCTCGTGTAGGCAAAGGAGAAGATCGGCTCGATACCGCTCGAACATCCGGTGAAGAGAGAGATCGTTCCCGTAGGAGCGACGGTAGTCATCGCGGCGTTACGCACCGCAAAATCTTTCCAGCTGCTCCCTTTCCACGCCGGAAACGTTCCAAGCTTTTCAGCGCGCTTGTGCGACTCGTCAACCGCCGTCTCTGTCACCATCTTCATGACACGCTCGCACCATTCCCGTCCCTCGGGAGAATCATAGGCAAGGCCGGTCATGAGCATGGCGTCGTGAACTCCCATGACACCAAGGCCAATCTTCCTTGTCCTCCGGGTGGCCTCGCCAATCTGCGGAATAGGAAAGACGTTTTTATCGATCACGATATCGAGAAAACGGGTCGCCATGCGTGCGGTCTCGCGGAGGAGCGCCTCGTCGAGAACGCCATCGTGGAAACAGGCGGCGAGGTTTATGCTCCCGAGCACACAGCTCTCGTAGGGCAGGAGCGGCTGTTCGCCGCAGGGATTCGTGGTGTCGATGTCCCCGAGTTGCGGTGTCGGGTTGTGCCGGTTGATCTCGTCGAAGAAGAGGATGCCGGGCTCACCGTTTTTCCAGATACCGTCCACAATGCCGGTCCAGATCTGGCCGACAGTAACTTTTTCACCAGAACTCTCGCGGGTGAGCCAGACTGTACCGAACTGTCTCTTCGAAACGAGATCCATGAACCTTTCGTTGACCATCACAGAGATATTGAAGTTCGCGATGTCTCCTTCTTTTTTCTTGGCCGCAATAAAAGTGAGAATGTCCGCGTGCCAGACATTGAGGATCCCCATATTTGCCCCGCGCCAGCGCCCGCCCTGCTTGATTACATCGGTGGCCGCATTAAAAACCCTCATGAACGAGATGGGGCCGGATGCGACGCCGTCCGTAGACTGCACAGGAGATCCTTCCGCCGGATACGCGAGAAATTGTACCCTGTTCCCCCACCTGTTTTGTGGATGATCGCCCCTTCCTTCATCGCGTCGAAAATCCCATCGATGGTGTCCGGGACCGGAAGGGTGAAGCAGGCGGAGAGCTGGCCCAGCTCGGTCCCGGCGTTCATGAGCGTGGGAGAATTGGGCAGGAAACGCAGCGAGATCATCGCCTCGTGAAAACGGGCTCTTTCAGTTTCATCCTCTGCCAGAGCCGAGGCTACACGGCGGCAGATATCGGTAAAATCCTTCTCCCCTCGCCGCAGGTAGCGGGCTGAGAGGATGCTGTCGACGACAGATGGTTGGTTCATGGCATGACCTGAGCTGTTTTTATAGAGATTCAAAAAGGACTATTCAACGGATGAAATATTGCTCACGAAATGAGTTATAGGTTATTGTTTGAACTGCAGGAAGGTTGTCGATCACTATGGAATGACAACATGATCGACCCCGTGGATCACGCCATTTGTGCAGATGATATCGGGGAAGATCACGGTAGCACCGCCGAATATCACGACCCCTCCCTTCTCCGTGATCTCAACGGTTATACCAAGGCGCGTCTTGGGAAAATTCAGTTTTTTGATCGTGTTGCAAGAGAGGTTGCCATAGAGGATATGGTACTGGAGTGCCCTGAGCAGCTGCCCCTGATGGTCGGCTATGAGCGTGGCAAAGGTTTCTGGCGGCAGTAACCGGAATGCATTGTCAGTCGGTGCACAGACAGTAAACGGCCCTTTCCCTGCGAGAATTGAATCAAGACCGGTTGCCCTGAGGGCCTGCGCCATAATCGAAAACCGGTTATCTCCCGCGAACGTATTGGCAATGGTGTCTTGTGCTGTCATATCATAATTCCCGTACAAATAGGTATTTCGTTCCTCGTGTACGACAAAAAACCTGTTTTTCCAGTCGCACTTCACGCGGCAGTGAATTTCGGTATCCTTCAGCAGCCGGATCCCAGATCTACCGTCATATCGTTTGCGAGCCGGCTATACCGCTTCGGGTTTGCATCGAACTGCTTTTTGCAGTAGTTACAGCAGAAATAGTATTCAGTATCCCTGTACAGTACTCCGGAACTGGGCGGTATCCTCGTCAACTATCATAAAACAGACAGGATCGGTGGCCATGTCATCTTCTCCTTTTGGTATCTCACCATCTGGAGCATCTCACAGATAAAGATGTGGTATATGATTAAAGACTCTCAAAGATACCTCATAGTGCCCGCTGCTCCTCTTCCGTCCTTTCGGGCTACAGCCCTTTTCCGAGCCGCTTTCCCATCTCAAATGCCGTTTTGCAATCCTGCGGGAAGACTTCCCGGCGTCTCCGTGCCTTTACCTCCGGATCAAATGCCGACGAGACATATTTTGAATAATCGTCGAACTGCAACGTATCGGTTACCATAAACCACTCTGATGGGCCAAAGACCCGCTCAAGCAGCACAGCCGTAAGCTTGAACTGCGCTTCATACGCCATGTCCTTTACTCGGCTCTCATCTGCACCCATGGTGTAGATAAAGCCGGTTGGCATCTTCTTGGGCAAGAGGGACGAGCGTTCCGGATCGTAGACGAGGTACGGGAAGACCAGCCGTTCCAGGAATGACCGCATCTCACCGGTCGCCGTTCCCAAGTAAATTGGCGAACCAAGAATAAGGGCATCGGCCGACGGGATCTTTTCGAGAAGCGGAGTTAACCCATCTTTTAATGCACATTTTCCGTAACTCTTCCCACCGATGAGCTTGCAGGAGAAACAGCTGGTGCATCCTTGGTACTCCAGATCGTACAAATGCACCATCTCCGTCTTTGCTCCGACTGATGCCGCTCCTTCAAGGGCGTGTTCGAGCAGCGTTGCCGTATTCCACTTCTTGCGTGGGCTTCCGTTGATTGCGATAATGTTTGTCATGTGTTCACCTGATCACGAATTCCCTGCGGTCTCCATCATCTTAAGGAGCCAGGCTATATTCTTCCCCGCATCCCGGGCACGGCCGATACCTTCTTCGTCTTTGTGAACATCCCCGATCTCTCTTCCGACGCCAAGAACCGGGAATCCCGGAACGACCATTCCGGTGGCAAGCAGGAAATGGAGCATGGTATCAAGAGTACGACTTCCCCCGGAACGCCGCACTGCAGCAACGGCCATCCCTGCTTTGCGCCGGTAAAGGCCCCCGTTTGCCATGGACACGAACCCCGCCCGGTCGATCAATCCTTTCATCTCTGCGGTCACGTCCAAGAAATACACCGGCGAACCAAGGATAATCCCGTCTGCTTCGACCATCTGGTCG
The DNA here is from genome assembly GCA_963737635.1 of uncultured Methanoregulaceae archaeon. Classification (GTDB taxonomy): domain Archaea; phylum Halobacteriota; class Methanomicrobia; order Methanomicrobiales; family Methanospirillaceae; genus Methanoregula. The sequence goes on along the minus strand of CAVTTL010000001.1, from coordinate 890,485 downwards.
ATGCAATGGTTGACGATGTCGTCATCGAAGACGCAATGGCCGTCCTTGTTCTCGAAACACTTCATGCAGGCCGTACATCCCCGGACTTCTTTCCACCGACATGTACGAGCTCGGTTTCGATCCCTTCGCCTTCTAGTTCCTTGAAGACGTAACCGATCAGAATGGACGTGTTCCCCTTTTTCCGGGGACTTCCATTGAATGCAATAACTTTTGTCATCGTTGGTCACCTGTTGTTACTTTCTTTCCTTGGGTAAGTACACGCCAAAACAGAGATTCCTTGTCGTTTTCATCATACCTTCTCCTTCATTGCCGATGATACTTCACGGGTGGCGAGGATACCATTCAACGCTGCCGGGAACCCGGCGTAGAGCGAGATAAGCAGCATAATCTCGACAATCTCCTTCTCGGAAAGGCCGGCCCGGAGCCCGCCGCCGATATGGAACCGGAGCTGCGATGGAGCAGTCCCTTTTGCTGCAAGCGCTGCAATGGTCGCTGCCTGACGGCTCCGGATCGACGGGATGCCCCTGGCGTAGATGTCCCCGTATCCGAACTCGATGACATATCGCGTGATGTCGGGGTTTATCGGATCGAACGTTTCCCTCAGCACCCGCTCCTGGTCAGGAGCGATTCGGGAAAGCAGGTCCCGACCGCGTTCGTACCTTCCCTCAGAACCGGCATGGACAGAGGTTTGAGAAAGTGCCTGCCCGTTTTCCTTGAGGACCTCCATAAGCGACCCCATAGCGTTCAGTGTCGCCGGGAATCCTGCATAGCCGCACATCTGGATAATGATCTCCCGGATCTCTTCAGGAGTACAGCCGACGTGGAGCGCTGCGTGGATGTGAACCTTCAGCTGAGGTGCAGCCGTGCCCATGGCAGTAAGGGCGGCCACGACCACCTGTTCTTTTGTCTTGTTATCGAGAATCTCCCGTGCATAGATCTCCCCGAATGAATATTCAATGAGGTACCGGGCGAGATCAGGGCAAATACCGTTTAACATCTTTTCGACCCTGACACCGGCCTTCCCATCGATCTCTAGCAGTTTCTTCCGTCCGATAGCTGCGTAATCTGTCATACCTTTACCTGAATAACTGCGGTATTAACCATTCCTATGCAGGAAGTCACTTACCGCCACATTACCTGCACCGGGTTGCGGCGCGGGATGCCATAGGTCTTGTAGTGCGGGTAACCGAACATCAGGCTGTACCGAATATGTACGTCCAGCCGGGAGGGCGAGCGCTTCCTGCAGGGGTTCATACGCTGCCGCTGCCATCGAGAGAAATCCTGCCCAGCAGGTCCCGACCCCAAACGCCGGTGCGGCGATATCAAAATAGGTCAGCGCGATGAGCGCATCGACGGTGGCTACCGGGTTACCCTCAGGGATATGAGCGACTGCAAGATGAGGTGCCCCGCGGCAGACCGGGTCGAACCCGGATTCCCATGCGGATATCAGCGAGGGGATATATCCGCTCATAGGGTGGCTGCTGCCTTTTAACGTCTTCATCCAATCGACCGTAATACCGGCAAGCCGCCGGACTTCATTGGGATCATGGACAATCAACCATTGTACTGGCTGGCCGTTCCCGCCGGAAGCTGCGTACCGTGCAATATCGAGGATCTCGGTGATCGCCTCTTTTGTGACTGGTTCGCTGGTGAAGTGTCGCACGGACCGACGCCTCTTCAGGTATATTCCGAGATCTTCGGGAGAGATCGCTCCTGTGCCGGCTGGGACGGGGACTTTCTCATCCACGAGGTAGTTCAGGATAAGTGCCTGCGACGGGCACGAAACCTCGCAGTGCCCGCACCGGATGCACATGCCTGCCCGTGTGTCTTGCACCCGGGGAAAGGAATTCTCATCTGCCGGATCAACGATCGAGGCCGGGCAGACGATGGAACAGATACCGCACCGAGTGCATAGATTCTGATCGACGAGAATAGTGTCCATTTGTTTACCGTCCTTGTGAATATCTTGTTCTAGGATGCTATCAGTTTTTTACCGGCACTCCACGCGTCCCCTGCAGGCTTCCCGATCGTCCAATACCTATTGTCAGGCATGGTCAGGAAGAGTGGGTCGATCACCGCAAAGTCCGGTTTGTTGTCCTTCATCACGTTTCCGTCCGCGTACGCGCCCACGATCTCACCAATAAAAAGCGTGTTGGTCGGAAGCGGGACGGCCTTTTCAAGCCGGCACTCGAGGGTGACCGGACACTCTCGGATCATCGGTGCAGTCTTGAGCGATCCGTAAAACACGTCAAAAACACGCGACTTGTCGATTTTTTCACCTGATACTATCCCACAGTAATCAGTCTTCTCCAGAAGAGCTGACGGAGGGATGTTGACCGAGAATGTTTTTGTCTCTGCAATTCCCTGCGGGGTATAGTGGTGGTTCCCGATCCCACAGACAATCATCGGAGGGTTCGCATTGGCTCGGGCACACCAGCCCACGGTCATGAAATTCGCCCGTCCCTGAACCTGAGTGCCGACGAGTACCACCGGCATCGGGATAAAAAAATTATTCTGGATCTGTTTTTTTTCCATACAGGTATTCCTCACATCCCGGCACGCGGGACCCGGGGCAACCACCATCCGCAACCCTGCATACATTCCAGGAGCCTGCAATGGCAATCTGAACCCTTATGATGGAATAGACATCAGATGATTAAATAGGAAATACAGATAATAATGTAACAGACTTTCATAGGAGTAACCATGACCTATACAAAGAACGGCAGGACCTACCATTGCACCGTTGAAGCTACCTTGGATGTGATCGGTGGCAAGTGGAAACCCCTCATTCTCTGGCACCTCGGGGACAACGTCATGCGTTTTGGCGAACTGCAGAAAACATTGCCGGGAGTCAATGCCAAGATGCTCACCAAGCAGCTCCGCGAGCTCGAAAAAGATGGTGTGATCAGGAGGCCCCTTTACCCTGAAGTGCCTCCGCGGGTGGAATACGCAATTACCGAATTTGGCACGACCTTGATCCCGATCCTGCAGGCACTCTGTACCTGGGGAGGGATGTACCTCGAAAGTGAGACCGGTGATACAACAGTCAGTCCATGCCCAACGAAAGCGGGAAAGAAAAATAAGTGAGGGGGACAGCCTCACGGGGCACGTCGTCATCGCCCCTTCGCGTGTGCCGTATTCCTTATCCCCCGGTCCTTCCTACCCTTTTCATGGATCCAGTTATCATACGTATACGACAGGAACTCAATGGATTGGCAAATCCGCAGATCCAAGAAACTTCCCGCCGGTTCTTTAAAGAGGAGATCTCCTGTTACGGGATTAAAACCCCGGTGGTTACGACTCTCGCAAAAAAGTACTGGAAGGAGATAAAGCTCCGGAAAAAAGAGGAGATTTTTGCTCTCTGCGAAGAGCTGTACCGATCAGGACAGCTCGAGGAATCTTTTATCGTCTCGACTTGGGCTTACGCTCTCTCCGGACGGTATGAGCGGGAAGATCTTGCGGTGTTCCGGCGCTGGATTGATACCTACGTTACCAACTGGGCCTCCTGCGACGGACTCTGCAATCACACATTGGGTGATTTTTTCGAACAGTACCCTGAGTGCATCGAAGAACTCAGGCGCTGGACGCAATCGGAGAACCGGTGGATGCGCCGGGCAGCCGCGGTCTCGCTTATTATCCCGGCAAAGCATGGCACATTCCTTCCCGAATCGATGGAAATTGCAAATCTTCTTCTAACTGACAGCGATGACATGGTGCAAAAAGGCTATGGCTGGCTTTTAAAGGAAGCGAGCCGACAACATCAGGCTGAAGTATTCGCATTCGTTATGCGCAATAGACAAGTCATGCCCCGGACGGCCCTGAGGTACGCAATCGAGCTGATGCCCAAAAATCTCAAAGAAGAGGCGATGGAAAAAAAGCAGGAAAAAAAGAGAGAGACACTGCGGGAAAAGTCTAATCGGTAACAACTGGTGTACAGCGGCGAAGCTTTTTTTTTAAAAAAGATCTTCTCAACAGAATATATACCGATCTTTTTTGTTACGGTTGGGTTGGTAGTAGAGGAATGCGGATGAATTCTGACCTGACAGAATTCACAGGTTGGACTTTCGGCTGATTCGTTCAAGAATATGTTCAACCGCGGAAAAGAGATCGGGATCGCCTATTGAAGTCTGCCTGGATGAGTGGCTCTCTGGCAGACTCTCCCACTTCTATAAGGGCATTCATCGCTTTTCGCCGAACGAGAATGTTACGGTCCTTGAGCGCCTGGATCAGTGGATCGATAGCACAGGATCCTTTCATTTTTCCTAAGGCGAGGATTGCACCTATACGTAGGTCGTCGTCAGAACACGTGAGCATGTCCCGGAGCGGGGGAATGGCTACTTCACCTATCTGGGAAAGTTGGATCCATTTCTCTTTTGCAATCAGGTAATGAATCACATCTTCTTCCTGAAGGGGCTTCCATCCGAGCCGGTCGAGACAGCCAGCGACACCATTCCTGATCTCCCGTGACGGAGATGTAAGGGCCGGTACGAGGTGAGGGAACGCGGGAACCCCGATCTCCACAATCGCATCGGAAGCAATTTCCCGGACATTGTACTCTTCATTGTTTAATGCCCCGATTAGCCCTGGTACGGCCTCCGTGTGCCCGAGATACCCAAGCGCACGGGCAGCCGATATCTGCACCGTTTCCTCCGGATAATCCAAGAGCCGGACGAGGTGAGGAATCGCTTCGGGATCGCCAATATATCCAAGCGCTTCTGAAATAGTCTGCCGTAAACGAGGCTCCGCTACGTCAAGCTTGCCGATAAGATGGGGAACTGCCCGGCGATCGTTTATCTTGCCGAGGATCTGAGCTGCCCACATTTGTTTGTTGAGAGGGGGAGATGCGAGGGCGGCGATCAAGGGATCGATTGCAGGCTGGCCCATTGAAACCAGTACCTCCGATGCACTTGCCTGGACCTCTATGCTTTCATGAGAGAGTGCGCCGATAAGGGAATCGACGGCACGATCCCCCAACCCGACAAGATCCCGTGCCGCTGTGATCTGGACATCCTTATCCGGGTGTACCAGCAGCAGGATGAGTTTCTGTGGATCCGGTAGTGCGCGATTCGCCGGAACTGAGGGGTTTTGCGGCAATACGCCGGGTGTGACGGCTGACAGCCCCGGAAGGTATGCCGATGAGATTACGGTCTCGTTACCAGCGTCAAGAAATGCCCGGGCTCTCTCCCGTACTATCGGACTCTCATCATTACAAGCGAGCACGAGGTATTCTTTGGCTTCAGGGCCGGCATGTCCGAGCCCTATCACTGCACAGAGCCTCAGCCCGGGATCTCTGGTTTGCAGGATCCTCGCCAGCACTGGGATCCCCCCTGATCCTAATTCCCCGAGAGCGACTGACGCCCTCATCCTGACCGTCTCTTCAGGATCGGAGAGGTAGGTTTCCAGATCCTGGGCAACCCCCACACCGCCGATCTTTCCGAGAATTGTCGCCGAACTGCCACGGATCAACGGGCTTTCATGGACTGCCAGTTTCCGTATGGGCCCGACCGCCTGATCGCCGAACGCGACAAGAGCCGTTTCTGCATTCTGACGCACCTGGAGATCTCCGTCCTTAAGGGTTTGTATGAGCGGTATAAATGCTGAAAATTCCCCGATCTCACCCAGCGACCGTGCAGCTGCCGCCCGTACTTCCTCATCAGAATCCTTCAAGGCATCGATGAGCGGCCGGACTGCTCGTTCATTGCCGATCCGTCCAAGAACCTCCGCCGCCGCGACCCGGACCTCCATTGAGGTATCCCGGAGCGCTCCACTGAGTGCGTCGATTGCCGGGATGCCTATTCTTTCGAGGGCATCAACCGCAAGAGTCCGGATATTCTCATCGCTGTTCCCTAGGGAGAGGATAAGAGACGCAAGCTCCGCCTCTGTGGTATCCTCCTTATCAGCGGTTTGTGTGAGCGCGGAAAAATCTGGCTGCCGCTCATGTCGGGTAGAATGTGTCTCTGTAGTGGGCACCGGTCTTTCAAACGTACGATTTTTTAGAGCCGCCTGCTCCGGTGCACGGGCTGCAGGATCCGATTCTTGGTAGGTGTCCGGCCTTTTCATTGCGGTATGTTTCTGGGTACTCTCCCCACTCTGCGGTTCCGGAAACTTACGGAACTCCTTGTGCTGACCAACTGGTAGTTTTGACCCGGCGCCTGTCACGCCTGGCAGCGGGTTTACGGCACCATTTTTTTCCGGCAGTGAAGGAGCTTCAGCGGCCGTTTCCTTTGGTACCGCCTCTGGTTTTCCGGGTGCCGGGGCAGATGTCGCACTGAGAGTATCCGTTATCATCTTACGGACGGAGGGGTCAGCCTGGTTGAAAAATGCAAGAAGAGCATCCATACCCGGTTTTCCCATGGCTTTCAGTGCGGTAACGGCTCCGATCTGGACCCCCTGGTGTGCGTCCCCGATGATCCCGATCAGCTGCGGTATCGCCGGCTTTCCTGTCCGTGTGAGATCCTGCCATCGCTCTAAGGCAATAAGGAACGTGACCTTTTCCTCGTTTGTAGATGGCGACCATCCGAATTCAGACAGGGCCGTCCCGGCCATATGCCGGACATAGTTTGATGGGTGGCTCAGGGTCTTGACAAGGGCAGGGACGGCGGTTTTGTTGTTAATCTGTGCGAGGGCTTCAACCGCACTGATGCATACATCATCCTCCGGATCGGCTAGAAGGTCGATCAGCGGAAGCACAGCACGGGCATCGCCAGTGGCTCCCAGCGCTTTTGCAACATCCCTCCTGATGCCATAATATTTATCCTGGAGGAGTCCGACGAGCGGGGGCACAGCATTTTTTTTCAAACGGATAATCTCTGACCATTTTTTACCGGCAACCAGGTACTGGATATACTCATCATGGGATCCGGGCTCCCACTTCATCCGGGTAAGAGCCTCGGCAGCAGATGACCGTATTCGATACGAACGGTGAGACAGTGCTTTTGTAAGAAGGGGAATTGCCGGTTCACCGATCTGAACCAGTGCACTGACGGCAACCAATTTCGCGTCCGGATCGTTCTCGATCGAGAGTTTCAAAAGGCCCGGTATTGCATGCTTTCCTGGTGTCGCAAAAAAACGGATAATTTCCTGTTCTTCCATTTGGCAGGTATTTTTCATACAGGTGTAAATTCCGGCAGGGCTGACCCCGGATAGTCCCTGGACGACGATGAGGATCTGCGTCCGGAGCTTGTCATCTGCCACAAGAGCGTGCTGGAGAAGCGGAACGAGGGCAGGGTCACCCAATGCCTGGAGATTTTCCCTCGCTTTTTGCAGGAGGGCGAGATCATCCGATTGGAGAGCCTTGATCAGGTTCTCAAAATCACTATTTTCAATGTTGCCCGGACTATTGTTTTTAAATAGATCAAAAACGCCCATTATTCCCTCTTGGATTTAAATTTATTACCGTCTCATATGAAGCTTATTGACTTGCTTCTAAATATAAACTTACTGTTTTTAAAATAAGCCATTTTATAGTTTTAAAGGAGATTTAAATACAATAATGCCTTTTAAATAGAGGTTGTTGGTATGTGCATGTCCATATCTCTCCTGCAGAGTCCCACAATTAATATCTGACAATTTATCAGAACCTCCGGAAATTGGTCGGTACATATTTTTATGTTAGATGTGTTAAAAAAACTGCGAAAAAAACCGCAGTTAACACCAAATTTAACATGCCAGTTCACGTATGCTCTGACATGAAATCCGGCCAATGGAAAGTACTTGTTGTTACACCAATACTTATTCTTCTCCTAGTAGTTATTGCTGGATGCACCGGAACTCCTGGAGCATCAGGAATTCAAAAGCCTGCAGGCGGAAACCTGACGTCTCCAGAAACACCGGCTGCCTCCATTACTTCAGGCACTGGTATTGTTGCATCCAACGATCAGTTTGCGGCGGACTTGTACCGCAAGATCGCAAAGGAGCCTGCGACAGGAAGCGGCAATATCTTCTTTTCGCCATTTTCCATCTCATCCGCCCTCGCCCTCACGTATGAGGGCGCCCGCGGGACAACCGCTGATGAGATTCGGTCTGTCTTTTATTTCCCATCGAATGTGACCAGTCTCAGAGAGGGGTTTGCCGCGATCAATGTGGGTATCAATCAGCAGAACGGCGGCTACACCCTGAGCACGGCAAATGCTCTCTGGGCGGAAAAAACGTCTGCCTTCCTTCCCGGATACACCGGTGTCGCGCAACAATTCTACGGAGCCAACACAACGAATCTCGATTTTGCCGGCCAGCCTGACACCTCACGCCAGACCACCAATGACTGGGTAGCAGGGAAAACCAATAACAAGATCCAGGATCTCCTTCCAAGTGGCAGCATTGATTCTTCGACCCGGCTTGTGATTACAAACGCCGTATATTTCAAGGGTACGTGGCAGAAGCAATTCGATGCCAACCAGACAACCAATGCAACGTTCACAAGGCCTGACGGTACACAGGTTACAACGAGAATGATGCAACAGACCGACGAGGATGCCGTTTATCCCTACGTGGAAACACCAGATCTCCAGATGCTCTCCGTGCCGTATACTACAACAAGCGGGCAGGGGCTTTCTTTGATTGTCCTTCTCCCCACAGGAAATAATCTCTCCATAGCAGAATCGTATCTCGATCCGGTCAATCTTTCGGTACTGGAACAATCCTCATCATCCCGGAGGGTCATGGTGTATCTCCCGAAATTCAAGATAGAGACCCAGTATTCCCTCAAGGAGATGCTCAGCGCGATGGGGATGCCAACAGCATTCTCCAGCGCGGCAGATTTCTCCGGCATGGATGGGGCACAGGATCTGTACATCAACGACGTGTACCATAAGGCTTACATCGAAGTTAACGAGCAGGGGACCGAGGCGGCCGCAGCTACAGGAGCGGTGATGAATATGATGGCGGTTGCTCCCGGGTCTCAGGAACCGGTACCGGTCTTCCGGGCCGATCATCCGTTCCTCTTCCTGATACAGGACAACAATACCGGTACGATTCTCTTTGCGGGGCAGATGGCAGATCCTACAAGTTCCTGAAACATTCCCTCTCATTTTTTAGGCGGGCCGAAACGGTTCTACTCTTAAACATCACAATCCGGGCTCCTTCATCTTCAAAGAGCTTTGCCCGGTCCCTGAGACCATTCAGCCTGCACGGCGTGATCAGGTTCCCGGTCATGATGTAGATAACCGGCTCCGGTGCTTCGCCAAGCTGTGGCTCCCATGTAAGGACAAAATCATGGTGGTTTGCAATCGCAGCAGAGAGCTTCACCAGCAATTTCTCCGGCGACAATCCGGGATTATGGTGAAGGTAGGGGCTCTTTTTGCCACAAACATGAACATACCTCGCTCAGGTTGATAAGCATAGTATGTGCAAGGGAGTGCTAAAGCGGGCAGACCCGGATGCACATGCCGCACCGCAGGCCGCCAAGCGTTGAGAACATATAATCCCGGCAGACCTGGGGCCGGAACGTCCCATCGGGGGAAATCGCGCCGACGGGGCAGGCTCTGACACACCTTTGGCATCCGGCGCACTCAAGCCTGATAAAGGACATATCTACGGGGTGGTCCGCGGAAAGCGGCGTATCGGTCAGAATCGCCGTCATACGGATCCGGGGGCCGGTCTCCTGGGTCATGAGGAGCTGGTTAAGACCATAGGTACCAAGGCCGGCAAGCCACGCGGCATACTTCAGGGAAATATCCCCCCTGAGGGTTTCCCGGTCAGCGTACCACATTCCGAATTCACTGCCCTCGGAGGGAACAAGAGCGGCAGCGTAGCCCTGTCTTTCCAGATCCCTGGCGAGGCGGAATGCGATCACACGCAGGGTCGCGGTTCCTGCCATCAGAGTATTGGTATACTCAGGCCTGCCTTTAGGAAGAGGCTGGATGCATCCCTTCGGGATCATTACGCCAATGACGATCACCGAACGGATCCCGGGCATGAAATCCTGTGGTCTGTTCCCGGTGTATTCCGGGCTCAGGAATCCGGTGGCATCAGCAATACCGACAAAATCTGCCCCAAGCCGGCGGGCCTGTTCTTTGAGTTCTGCAGCATCTTGCGTCATATTCCCAGGTTCTGCAAAAACCGTTCGTGGAGCCGGAAATCCCCGCCAAGCTCCGGGTGGAATGCAAGGGCCATGTACCTTTCTTTCTCCACGGCAACGATTCCCTGATCGACTCTGGCAAGAACGCTCACGTCATCCCGGGCTTTTGTCACGACCGGTCCCCGGATGAAGATCGCATGAAATAGTCCGGGAAGCCCTTTTACCGGGATATCCACTTCAAACGATTCCTTCTGCCGCCCGAACGCGTTCCGGTCCACAGTCATGTTCATAAGCCCAAGGCTGTGCACGCGGGAATCGCCAACGTCGGTCGCCATGAGGATCATGCCGGCGCATGTAGCAAATATTCCGCCCGTGAAAGTCCGGATCGGTTCGAAAAGGTCGTTCTTATCGATGAGCCGGGAGATAGTTGTCGATTCTCCGCCCGGGATCGCAAGCGCCATGCAGCCGGCAAGATCTGCTGGGCTTCTGACTTCAATAACCGATGAACCCTCACCGCATCCCCGCAGGCGCAGTGCTACCTTAAAGGCTTCGATATGTTCGCTCACATCGCCCTGTAACGCGAGAACTCCGATCTTAACGTCCACGGGTCTGCAGCACCTCATCGGGCTTGAGTGTATGGACATCAAGACCCGGCATTGCGTCACCAAGTCCCCTGCTGACCTGTGCAATCACGGCGGCATCGCTATAGTGGTTAACCGCTTCCACGATTGCCTTTGCCATCTTCTCTGGGTTTGAGGACTTGAAGATCCCGGACCCGACAAAGACGCCGTCAGCCCCAAGCTGCATCATCAGCGCAGCATCCGATGGCGTGGCTATGCCACCGGCCGAGAAATTTACGACAGGCAGACGGCCGCGTTGTGCGCACTCGATGACCAGTTCCGCCGGTGCCTCGATCGTCCGTGCATAGCTGATCCGCTCCTGGTCGTCCATTCCCTGCACCTTGCGGATCTCGCCCATAATCGCCCGCATATGGCGGACCGCTTCGACAATGTTTCCTGTTCCCGCCTCGCCCTTGGTCCGGATCATTGCTGCACCTTCATTCACCCGGCGCAACGCCTCACCAAGGTTTCGTGCTCCGCAGACAAACGGGACCTTGAACTGTTTCTTGTCGATGTGGTACTCTTCGTCGGCAGGAGTGAGTACTTCACTCTCATCGATCATATCGACGCCAAGCTCCTCGAGTACCCTGAGCTTCAACGAAATGGCCGATCCTGACCTTTCCCATGACCGGGATCGAAACTGCATCGATGATTTCCTTGACCTTCTCAGGGTCTGCCATCCGGGCGACACCTCCTTGTTTCCTTATATCGGAAGGCACCCGTTCCAGCGACATAACTGCGACGGCTCCGGCTGTCTCGGCAATTCTTGCCTGCTCGGCATTGACGACATCCATGATCACGCCTCCTTTCTGCATGGATGCAAAGCCGCGCTTGAGAAGCTCAGTGCCAAATCTCAGTTCTTCAAGTTTCATATACCAGTAATATGGATCAGCCATGCCAATAAAATAAGTGTACCGGCAGCAGTTGCCGCAAATGCAAGAGTAACCGCCCGGACTGCGCGAATGATTGCCGGTCCCTCCCTATCAAACGACTGCCCGCCGTCTCCGATGGTGTAAATCCCCGGCTTTTCAAAACGAACGCCGCATCCCCCGGCCATTGCCGCCATGACAAGACCCCCATTAAATCCCGGACGATTCTTCCCGTCCCTGAACATCACCCGCCATGCACGGGCACCGGTGCCCTTTGTGAAAAAATAGATAATGAGAAAAAAAGCGGTAATCCGGGCGGGGAGGTAGTTGAGGATATCGTCCATTCGTGCAGAGCACCAGCCAAGCTGTGCCCGCTCGTCTCTGTACCCGAGCATCGCATCCATCGTATTTGCTGCACGAAACGCGGCAGACCCGGCAAGCCCTATGCCAAACGGTGAGAGGAGCACGAAATAAAAGAGTGGCGATATGATACTGTCGGTAAGGTTCTCGGTCATAGACTCGTATGCGGCCGACTGGATATGCTCGGGATCCAGACTGGCAGTGTCCCGGGAGACCATCATCTTTACGTGAGTTCTTCCCTCGTTTACACCGATCTTTAAAGCGGCCACGACGCCCAGGGCATGCTCCTCAAGCGAACGCCAGGCAAAACAGCACTTAAGGAGAACCGGGGCGCAGATAAGGTAAATGAACCACGGTGCATAGCGGCCAAACAGGAAAAACGGGAGTGCAAATATGCATATTGTCATAAACCAGAGGAGAATACCTGTGGCACGTTGGATAAAGGGAGGGTACCTAGCCGCTGGCCCCACCAGCCGATGAACCGTCCTATGAGTGCAACCGGATGGTAAGGCGACTGCGGATCACCGATCAACCGGTCAACCGCGAGAGCCAGAACAAGGACGATACAGGCAAGGATCAGGTCTGTCGGTACCATATGAAGAGTGCACCGACAATCAGGGCAATGAACGCCGCAAGGTTGAAGATTTCGATCCGGGTATAATACCAGATGCAGTACAGGACAAGACCGATCGCCATCGCCACCATCAGGAGGTGTGGCCGGCCATGTGCTTCAGGCTGGACGGAGAGTTCTTTTTCCAATGACTTTTCTTCCCACGAGGGTTTTACGATAACTTCGACCCGAAGGGTTGCTTTCATTGCACCATAACCGGCGATAATATCGATATCGAAAAAACCCGGCGCACATGCCTTCCGTAAGGGTATGCCAAGCATGACTTCATCGATTACATACATGTTTTCATGGAAAAAATCGGTAAACATGCCGGCGTTAGATGTGGTAGCCGTGATATGGATGGGAGCACCCCGGTTTTTGAACCGGATCTTTAGGTGACCCCCGCACTCAACCTGTGCATTCTCAGGTGGAATATCGATAGTATTGATGCCCGACCGGTTGAGATGTATCTCGGTCGTCACCCCCTCTGCCCGAAGGTTATCCAAAACAGCCAAGAATCCGACAGGCAAAAGGGGATACATTCCATCACCGGTTATTGTGTGGTCTGGGGAAGAAGGTTGGGGATTCCTTCACTAATAGGATAGTCCACACCACAAGTGGCACAGTGCAGATTACCCTCAAGGATCTCCTTTTCGTTCTCTGCATCGACGCGAAGCGCAAGATCACCTTTGCAGACAGGGCAGCAGAGGATGTCCATGAGAGAACGCTTCATGCGTATTCTTTCCTGATATCGATGATCTGGGAGATCTCTGGGCCAGTAGAGATGAGGGTGATGGGACAGCCGATATCATCTTCCGCGGTCTTTAAGAAATCCCTTGCCTTTTTGGTGAGCTTGCTGTACTCGGTAAGTCCAAAACAGGCCTCATCAACCCGGTCGATACCCGTAATCGCTGCCTGCGTACAGCCATTGATCATGGCTGAATAGCGGGCCATCTCGCCATCCCAGCAACCAACCCGGCGCTTCCGGTGGGTGACGGTACCGAACTCCTGAATACCCATTGCATCCGACTTCTCCGTCGTCATTTCTGTCGAAAACGGGCCTTCACCTACCCGGGTAGGATATGCCTTGAAGACAACGATCACATCGTCGATTTTCGTCGGCCCGACACCATTGTCAGCTGCAATTTGTGACGCAGACGTGTCCTTACTGGTAACAAACGGATAGGTGCCATAATAGAGCGAAATCCCAAAACCCTGGGTACCCTCCAGAAGAACAGTCCTGCCGCATTTGAGGGCATCGTTGATGGCAAGTGGAACATCCAGGAGGTACTCGGCAAGTTCCGGTACATCCTTTGCCTGCGGGGAGATCCGCATAACCCTGTCAGCATTTGCGGGACCACAGCCAGAGCCGGTGCTTCCAATCTTCTTTGAAAGGTGGGCGCTGCCCTTATCCCTAGCGATATGATCTTCGGTGATGATACCGCAGCGTCTGTCTACAAAGACCCTTCCTCTCACACCCAGTGTTTCAACCTCATGCTTGAGGACTCTGGGATCGACAAGTACCCCGCTACCAATACAAAGTTTGGCTTTTTTATAGACAAACCCGGAGGGCACCATCCGTACACCATATTCATGGTCCCCCACCTTCACGGTGTGCCCGGCATTCGGGCCGACACCGCCGCGGGAGATGATGACAGGTTCATCTGCATAAGCGATGTGGGCAACGATCTTGCCCTTCCCCTCATCCCCAAAAAAGCCACCTACGATAACTGTGCAACTCATTGGAATATCATGTAGTGTAGGCCGGGTTTGGCAATAAAGTCTGCTCTGAAGTATAAAAACAGCGGGAACCGGGATTGTGGCTCCCCAGATTGTCAGGTAGGTACCTGTCACTAAGCACAGGGCAGTTTGCTGAAGATAGTTACAAACCATTAATGAAAGTTTCCATCCTGGCCATAGCTTCGGTCAGTTCCTGTCGGGAGACTGCATACGCGCAGCGAAGATGATAATTCCCACCGGCGCCAAATACGCTGCCCGGAACAACGGCAACCCGTTGCTCCCTGAGCAGCCGCTCAGCAAATTCCACATCGGAAAGCCCGGTTCCTTTTACTGAAGGGAACGCATAAAATGCTCCTTCGGGAACATGGCAGGAGAGCCCGATCCTGTTGAGGCCGGCGACAAACATATTGCGCCGGAGCCTGTACTCATTGACCATACTGGTCTTTTCATCTTCTGCTGAACGGAGGGCCTCAAGGGCGCCTATCTGCCCCATTACCGGCGCACAGAGCATGACATACTGGTGGATCTTCAATGCTGCGTCGCAAATCTCTTTGGGGGCACAGAGAAAGCCCACCCGCCAACCGGTCATCGCATAGGCCTTTGAAAACCCGTTGAGCGTGATCGTTCGTTCCCAGAGATCCTTTACGGCCGCTGCAACGGTATGACTTGATTCGTAAGTGAGCTCTGAGTAAACTTCATCGCTGATAAGCATCAGATCCCGGTCGGTGACGATGTCGGCAATCGGCTCAAGATCCTCCTTTTTCATCACGGCACCCGTTGGATTATTAGGGAAGTTGATGATGAGGGCTTTTGTTTTAGGTGTGATCTTTGCCTGAAGTGCGTCGGGATTAAGCCGGAAATGATCGCTTTCAGTGCATTCCACCGGCACCGGGACCCCTCCCGCAAGAGTTACGCAGGGTGCGTAGGAGACATAACTGGGTTCGGCGATCAGGACTTCATCCCCGGGATCGACGATGGCGCGGATGGCAATGTCGAGGCCTTCTGACACCCCGGTGGTGATGATTATCTCATTGTCCGCCGAGTACTGAAGCTGGTAACGGCTCGCAAGGTGAACTGCCAGCGCATCACGGAGGGACTGCAGTCCCCGATTTGACGTATATGAAGTCACACCCTGCTCGACCGAATAGATACCGGACTCGCAGATGTTCCACGGGGTCCTGAAATCGGGTTCGCCGACTCCGAGAGAGATAACATCATTCATCGCGAGCGCCAAGTCAAAAAATTTCCGGATTCCTGATGGTGGTATCTGCTGGGCACGGTCCGAGACAAAAGTTCGCATCCAGCCACCTCAGAACGAATAGGGAAGGCGTTCGGTTTCCTGCTGTTCAAAGAGTGTATTGCCATTCTCTTTGTAAGATTTCATAATGATATGGGTGGCTGTTTCCCGGATACGGTCCATCGGGGCAACGTGTTCGGAGACAAAACGGGAAACTTCCTGCATATTCTTTCCGCTCACGGTTACCTGGAGATCATAGGTACCGGTGATCAGACGAAGCGTACGTACTTGCCTGAATCGGGAAAGCCTCTCTGCAATCCGATCATATCCGAAATCACGCTCAGGGCTCACTTTCAGCTCGATAATAGCTGAAACCTCTCCGTTTCCCGCCTTCTCCCAGTTGATGACCGTAGTGTACTTGCGGATGATCCGGTTCTCCTCAAGGGTTCGGATACGGGCTTCCACTTCTGCCGGTATAAGATTGGTCATCGATCCGATTTCCTGTGCAGACAGCCGGCCGTTCTCCTCAAGAATCCGGAGGAGTTCAAGATCCTTGTCATCCATAACACTTCACCTGAACCACGTCTTTAACCATTTGGCTTCCATCTGATTTATATCGAGATCTTTTAATCCGTTCAACCGGGGATCCTTAAGGACAACCTCACGGATTTTACCGGTATTTGCATCGAACCACATCTCCTTGGTGCGCCCATACCGGCCCCGGCTCACAACCCGGGTATTGATAACCCCGAGCATGTTGAGTTCCGAGATCAGATCCGTTATCCGGCGGTGCGTAAGGATATCAAGCTGGATATCCGGCGCAATATCCTGATAGACACGAGAGACTTCCCCGCTCGTGAAAATATTCTGGCCCAGCTGCTCCAGGGTCAGCATGGAGAAGAGAATCAGCTTGCTCTGGGTGGGAAGTGTCGCAATGCACTCGATCATGCTGTCGGTCTCAATTTTTGCCTGAGCCTGTTTCACATGGATCTCGGTCACCTGCTTTGATTCGTCACGGTCTGCGAGTTCTCCGGAGATCCGAAGAAGATCCAAGGCACGTCGGGCATCACCATGCTCCTGCGCAGCAAGTGCGGAACATAACGGAATCACTCCTTCCGCAATCGACCCGTCAAGGAACGCCCCGGTAGCACGTTGGGTCAGGATATCCACCAGTTGCGGTGCATTGTACGGAGGAAAAACAATCTCTTCCTCTGAGAGCGACGAGAGAACTCGGGGGTCGAGGAAGTCTTTGAAACTGAGATCATTTGAAATGCCTATGATGCTGACTTTGGAATTTTTGAGATCGGAGTTGATCCGAGTCAAGTTATAGAGTGTGTCATCGCCGCTCTTTTTGACCAGCTTGTCGATCTCATCGAGTACGATTACAAGCACCCCTCCACCGGCATCAAGCTGGTTTTTCAGCTCCGCATAAACCTGATCTGTCGGCCAGCCTGTCATCGGAATATGGATGCGGGTTTTGTCGCTTGATGCGTCTTCAACACCGTCAATACACTTGGCAATCTGCGCCAGAACCCGGTATTGCGTATCTATCACTTCGCAATTGAGATGGACAATCCGGCAGGTAGTTCCCATACTGCTGCTGGCTTTCTCCAGCTCTGAACCGACATACCTGACGCTTGCGGTCTTGCCCGTTCCCGTTTTCCCATAAATAAGAATATTGGAGGGAGTTTCGTTCCTTAGGGATGGAGCAAGGATGGACGCGATAGTATCGATCTGTGGTTGTCGGTGTGGGAGAATCTGCGGCCGGTATGAATGCCGGAGTACCTCCCGATCACGGAAGATCCGGTTGTTTGATAGGTATTTGATAAATAAACCGGTTGATGGATCTACTGTTTCTGGCATGGTGACACGTGGAACTGATCCTTAGCGGGGAGAGATTAAAAAAGTACTTGATTTATTCCCTTTATAAACCCCTTTGTTTCCACTGGAAATTCTATTTAAAATGGCAGAAAAGTGAATCCAAGAACAAATTTAAGGATTTCTGATTTTATATTTTTCTTTGTTATTCATCCTTAAATAGGAAACTTTGTGAACAGCTACTTGTTTTTATTGTACCCAGACACCCCTTTGTTTCCACTGGAAGTCTGAAAGAGTTACCTCAATGAATTTGAATTCTTTTTTAAAAGAAATTAGCCAAATTTAGTTTGTTTTTAGATCTATTTATGTTATCCGAAATCAATCCGGACTCAAGAGGTAAGTATAGCATATCAAATGAAAATTTGTAGATTGAATTTCGAAATGATGTAAGAAGAGTTGTCATTTACTGACGCATTGTGGAAATGATCTCCACTGGAAACAAAGGGGTAGCCCTATCTTTATGAAAGCTAATGGAAGTCCTCGTAGAAACCGCAATTACAACCGGACCGCAAGAAATTACATGAATCTTGAGATGTTGTAGAAGATCACATTGCATTTGATTTTCCTGCCCTGAAGCCGGACTTTTCGAGTCTTGAAGGAATTTCCAGACCTCATTTCAGGACGTAAAATACAATTTCCCCTCCAATCCTCTGACAATATTATTGAATGAGAGCGCAATTCTTATGAGGCATACCCTTTATCCATGAGATAGAGATGCCTTTTAGTCGATAATGTTGAACGATAGTACAACAAGATGAAGGATCTTACATGAATGGATTAGAATGATTCTGGGTATTTCTGAAAAGAAGACCAATTTCAAATGGGGGCGGGCAAAAAGGAAATTGCCCTTATATTTAGGAGATAATATATTCGAATATGACGAGTTTCTGCAATTTTATCGATCCACCTAAAGAAATTTATTTTTTTAAGCATCAAACTTTTATTCTTATATTATGATTTGGTAGTATGCAACTTCCGGCTATTGATCATAAACGCAGAAACATTCTGATTTTGACATCAATAATTACAAAAATCTTTGTCATATTTTTAACAATTTTTATATTAAAGACATTCCTTGACATGTATGATTATAATATTTACTATCTGGCAATGCGAAATGTTTTTCATGGATTATTGCCGTGGGCGTCAGGAGTAGATTTTCTCTATCCTCCCCTTTCGGTTTTGCCGATGATGATTGCATACGTTATCTCACTTGCAGGAGGTGAAACCCTATATTTTGTTATAGCGATGTGGGCGCTTATGATCACCTTCGACATAATATCGACGTTATGCGTATACTATATCGGTTTGAAATTATATTCTGAACGAACGGCATTTGTTGCAGCGATGCTGAATGCAACTGCACTGTCGGTGGCTTATTTCACCCTCACACGGTTTGATGCGTTCCCAACATGCCTTGCGATGCTGGCTGTATTGGCCACAGTTTATGATGATAGAACCAAAGGATATCTTGCCAGCATTGCAGGTTTGTTTGTCAAGCTCTGGCCAATCCTGTTATTCCCTTTTTTTTGGTTGTATAATTCCCGGAACAGTTCAATAATTGCTGAGGGAAAGAACCGGGCAATCGTATTAATGGTGGCGGGCGGGGCGGCGTTCGCTTTCATGCTCTTGGCAGGCTATAGCCAATTTCTTGGATACGCTGACAAGGTTTATTGTAACACCATTCCATATGCCATTTCCCAGTATCTCAATCTCGTGGGACTAGCGATCCCGTTCTCAGTAATCTCCATTACATTCCGGATTCTGACCGTCGTAGTTGTGCTCGGATCATTATACGTGATGTATAAAAGGCCAAAGACGATCAACTTGATGCTGAAATTAATTCTGATTACATTGATGGCAACGATATTCTTTTCGCAATACCGATCTCCCCAGTATATCATGTGGTTCACACCCTTTGCAGCATTGCTTATCGCGGCAGATTTCTGGGGGATCCTGATATTTGTTGGATTACAGGTATTTGGATATATAGAGTTTCCACTTGGGTTCTTCACGCTGTATACAAATGATCACTATACCTCACCATGGGCATTACCGTTCTTTAGTCTCCTTTTTCTTGGGTATGGATTGCTGTTATGGCGAGCGATGAAATTGGACGACCCTATATTTGATAACATATTTCCTAAAAAATCTCCTAAAAAAAGTAGATAATTACCGACTCGAAGCCATCAGAGATCACTCAAAAACAAATTTCTCCATAGCGTCATAGGGGTTGCCGTGTCGATTGTCGGCAAAAAATAGGTTTTCTACAGAGAGCCCAAAAGAATAGAAATCGGTAATCGTATATTTCATTTAAGGTGAAAAACAGTAGTTATTAGTATGAAGCAGGAACACGTCCAGTGCCGGTCTGTAATTGCAGGGATAGTAACCGTTTCCACAACCCGGAACAAGGAGACGGACACCAGCGGAAAGGCTATTCAGGAAATCCTTACTGGTGCAGGAATTCCAATCCGACATTATGAGGTAGTTCCTGATCAGATCGAAGCCATCCGATCCGAACTGTTTCTGGCCCTTAAAAACTGTAATTGTATTATCCTCAATGGTGGTACTGGCCTGACCCACGATGATTGTACTATAGAAGCAATAGCCCCCCTTCTTGAAAAGAAAATCGATGGTTTTGGAGAACTGTTCCGGATGAAAAGTTTTGAGGAGATTGGAACCTCCTCAATGCTCTCCCGGGCAATTGCCGGAACAATTCATGGAAACGCAGTGTTTTGCATCCCCGGATCAACTGCTGCCGTCACGCTAGCGACAAAAAATCTTATTGTTCCTGAGATTTTTCATATCCTTACCCACGCAAATAAATGATCTTGTTTATTTGCTCACATCCAGCAACGCAACTCTCTCGAGTACCAAATCACGGATGCGATCTCTACCGGTCAGCTTCTAACTCCAACGGTGAAATCCCGAACAAATTTGCGAGCCTGGTTGCTTTATCCGTAGTGATGCAATCACCCGGATCATCACAAAAATGCAGAAGTGGGGCTAATGCGATCCAGAGATCATTCCGCGCCGGGCAGCAGCAGACATACAAATGGTTTTCCCCTGCATGAAGACCAAAAGCAACTGCTGCACTACATTGCCGGGTCCCTGCAGCATAAAGCAGGGCCTCCATCTCAAAAGAGTTTGAAATTGCGTTGCCTGAGGAAAAGGAACGAGTGGCATGCATGAGGGCTGCAACCACATGGGCCCGGCCAGCAAGACTTTTCCGCATCAAAACAGATAATGCGTGAACCGCATCGTTCGGCTGTTGCCCGGAACTCACTGAGCAAGGCAGATATGTCGTGGACCATCACGGTTGCATACCGGATTTGACAGGGGATTTCCGATTCGCTCATCTCTCACCCGAAGTGCAAGAGGGTGGACTGGCCAGCAGGTGCGTCCCCTCCCGTTCGCGCCCCCTCATTCGCATCTCTTCTCTTTGGTTGTAGTTGTTCAAGAACCTGTTCCGCGATGCCGGCGCCCAGAATCTTCACAAGATCCTCTTTTTTGTCCGGAGCATTTCTTCCGGCGATGTAATACCGTTATTGAAAAGACGGCGGGCACGGACTCGTCCGATTCCCCGGAGCGGATCAGCGGAAGCAGCTCACGCCGGATCCCGTTTTTCATGCAGATCTCATACTCGGCAATTTGCGGGTGAAATTGTGGGGCAAACATCCTGGCAAGCTGTGACGTTGCGTGGAGTAGCCAATTGATATTTTCAACCATCCCGTACACATCACCCGGCCCCACGGCATAGCGTTCGCAGATTTTCTCTTCCGCGAGTTCGTCGGTCCAATCGGAGAGAAGCATAGCAGTCTTCACTGCCCGGTAAAAACATTCAGCCTCATCGTCATCGGTAGGGAACGGGAGCCAGAGATCGCCTTCTTTCTGGTCGATCATACGGGAGAGCGCGGGGAGATCTGAATTTCTTGCATAGAGCGTTGGCATGTCGGGCGTGCTGCAGACGAGCTGGAGAAGGCCGACATCCGCATATTCCGACCTTTCGCGAAGAGTTGTCACGATCAGAGACGCGCTCCGGGGATCAATATACATCCGTGAAACAAGGGTGCCTAGTTCGGAGGCTCCTAGATGTTCACCGATTTCAATGATCATTTCTGCGCCAATCAAAAATTCGAGAGCAGCATCCACGGCACGGTGCATAAGTCGGCCCTGCCGGTGCTCATGGACGTAATACGAACGGTTCATGAAACCTGACAATTCCTCTCTTGTCTGAGCAAAACCTGAGGCTACAAGGGAAAGAACGTGCGTATAGAGTGCGGTCGGTTCGGCCAGTTGTGAGTTGACGTCCTCGGCTGCGGCCTCTATATAGCATGCGAATAGCTCGGGCACTTGCTCAGCCTCTTTTGCGATCAGCACGGCCTCACCGTACGGATCAAGCCGTGGTCTGCCGGCCCGTCCTGCCATCTGCCGGGTCCTCGCTGACCGGTATCGGCTGCATCCCCTCACCTGCGGAAAATCTGAGATAATCGCGGATCACAACCCTTCGGGCTGGAAGATTCAATCCTGCTGCCAAGGTCGGCGTCGAAGAGATGCACTTGATCCGGCCTTTCCTGAAAGCTTCCTCAACAACAGATCGCTCTTTCCGGCTTAGGCCGGCATGGTGGAACGCGGTCCCTTTAGCTACACATGTGGCAAGAGTCTTTACCATCTCAGTTGGGACCCCGGCAAGAAGGCGGTCAGCATACACGGCAAGCCCCGGGTCCTCGCTCTTGATTGCCGCCGCTGCCCGTTTCGCAAATGCTTCGGCATTGCGGCGCGATGAAACAAAGACCAGGCATTGTCCTCCCTCGGCTATAGTGTCCATACAAAGGTTGAGATCATCGTAATTCTTTGAAACCTGCCGGACTTCCCGCGCCTCCCCCTCGGCAAACCGGATCCGGTTATTGTAAAAGACGCCTTGGCGCAGATCCACCGGCCGCCACGAGCTGGTGACCAGCTCTGCGTCAAGCCATCCTGCAAGTACTTTAGGGTTACCGATGGTTGCCGAAAGCCCGATAATCTGCATGGCCGGGTTCCGGTATCGCATCTTTGCGATTACCATCTCAAGGGTCGGCCCCCGGTCCGGTGAATCGATCAGGTGTACTTCATCCACGACGAGGAGTGTGATCTCTTCTATCCATCGTGCAGCGTTCCTGAGAAGGGAGTCCACCTTCTCACTTGTGGCAACAATAATATCGTTCCTGCCAAGGGCGTCGTCCCGGTGGTCGAGGTCACCCGTAGAGATTCCGACCTTTACCTCTTTCCCGCCGAACTCTTCGTACTTTTCCGATGCAAGTGCCTTAAGCGGGACGATGTACAGGCATTTTCCGCCTGCGGCTATATGGCGGTGCATCGCCATCTCTGCGATGAGCGTTTTCCCACTGGCTGTCGGAATTGCGACCAGGAGGTTTTTACCGTCGAGCAATCCTTTTTCGATGCACGCTGCCTGAGGCGGATAAAGATCTTTGATTCCTGATGCAAAGTACTGGTGCTTAAGGGAATCAGGTATGGAGAGATCCTGTACTTGCATTACACGCCTCTCTCTTTGGTCGGGTTAAGATTGTAGATTTTCCTTGAGTAGTACGGGACATTGATTGCCGGGATGCCATTTATTGTTATCCTATACAACAAAATCTGCCATAAAATGGACAGCTGGAACGGGGATAAAACGAAGAGATCAGTAATAATAACTGATCATATCCTTCTTAGCCTCTTTCTTCTTCTTGTCTAGGAATGCAAAGACATTTTCATGAGGGACGCCTTCGATGAGCATGTCGATCGCTGCCCGGGCGATCTTCATCGGCTCGGGGTACCCGATGAGGGCCACCGTGTGTCCAAAGACCGAGATGTCCACATCAGTCATGTTCTCGATCTGCTCGCGGGCACGGCCGTCTTTCCCGATAATTCGACCTCGGAGCCGGTCGAGTTGCCGTGGATTGTCCGCCGCACGGGAAAGATCGATAATGTCGAGGAGGAGATCCTCGTCTTCGATCATCTCAAAGGCACGCTCAGGAGAGAATCCGGCATTTATGGCGTTGATAATTTCCACGGCCCTGAGAAGCGGAATAGCATTCTCATCTGCCCCCTCTACTTTCACCAGACCCTCCTTGCTGTCAATGGAGATTGTTGTAGAGGTCTTTGATTCGAGTTCTTTTTTCGTTGCCCCGCCTTTCCCAATCAGTACGCCTACTCTGCTTGTTGCAACTTTTAGTTCTTGTATCATGGTTCATTCACCTTTCTGGAAATCAGCATCGGCCGTTTATCACATTCTGTGTATTTCATGGTTTGGCAACGTTGAGGCCGGTCACTTTGTTGAAAATTTCATACTCCGATTTTACGGAGCAACCTTTCTTTTTAAAGAACCTGTTCACATTACGAATGTCCCGCATAAGGAACTGGAGGGCACGAGGGTGATCGCGGGTAACGGACTGGCCCATATCGATGAGATATGGGTGGTCATGATATAATATATTAAACTCGCTTAAGTCACCATGAACTAGTTCTGCTTTGGAGTACAGCGTTTCAATCATAGCGATGATGTCCTTATAGACGCGATCCGGTTGTTCGATCTCAACTGTCCTCAGTTGGGGGTAGGGAACTTGGTCATCCCCCAGAAAGGACATGATGAGAATATTCCTGTCCCACACCAGCGGCTCAGGAACAGGAAGACCTGCCTCCCGTGCCCTCATAAGATTGGAGAACTCTTTTTTTGTCCAGGCAAAGATAAGCTCCTTTCTGGACTTTTTAACGTGGGAGAACCGCCGGTCTCCGGTAATATACGAGCTCATGGTTGTGAAATTTGCTGACTGGATCCGGTAAATCTTTATTGCGATCGCTGTATCTCCCCGATCCCCGTAAAATACATTGGCCTCTTTGCCGGTACTGATCGAGCCGCCGATTGCCGTGAGCCATTTTTTATGGACGAGCTTGTACAATGCAAGGAGTGTGACCTCGTCAAAAACATTCTCGCTGACCTTGAAATTGTCCGCGTCTTTGATGCGGATACCCATTTCAGCGAGGCGCTGGTCAAATGCGTCTTCCTCTTTTTCGAAGCTCACAGGCAGTCTCCTGACTCGTACCTGAAGGTATCTTTTTGCGTTCACCGTATATAGTCGCGCACCGGGGCAAGGATCTCGACGAGCCCCTCGCCGCAGGCCTTCTTGAGATCGAGCGGATGAATTTCCCCTTTGTAATAGGCAGTTTCAAGCTCCGCGTACCCGGTAAAGGTCCGGTCACCGCCGAATTTTTCCGGTCGTTTCAGAGTAATTTCTGGCAGGCGGGAGAAGATGTGGAACTGGAAGATCTGGAGAACCGGGTTCTCAGCTATCTCCGGGGGGCAGAATGCCTTCAGGCATTTTTTCCGGATCTCGTCCTCGCTATCGGCGACGGAGATATAGTTTCCCTGCGAGGAGGACATCTTCTTGCCATCAAGGCCATTTAAGATAGGCGTATGGATACAGACCGGCGAGGGGAATTTGAAATTTGGCAGGTGCTCCCGGGCGAGCATGTGGATTTTTCTCTGGTCGATTCCGCCCACTGCTGCATCAACGCCCAGCATCGCGATATCGGCCATCTGCATGATCGGGTAGATCATCTGCGAGACCGTCGGATGGTCCATCTGCCGGCCGACCTCGTCCATGCTCCGGGTCGCCCGGGCAAGGGTGATCTGCTGGGAGAGCTGGTGCACGAGCAGTTCGTATTCCCTGTCGAGCTGAAGATCGGAACCAAGTACGTATTTCACATTCTTGAGGCCGAGCCCCTCAAAGCAGCGGCGGTTGTATTCGGCGAGCTCCCCCACCTTTTCCATGGTTCCTTTCCGGTTGAGGAACGCATGCAGGTCAGCGAGGAGAACCGTGACTTCAAATCCGGCGGCTTGGAGATCGACAAGCTTATTTACGGTTACAAGGTGGCCGAGGTGGATCTCGCCGCTCGGCTCGTACCCTGCATACACTCTCTTAGCGGATCTGGTAAGAAGAGCACGGAGTTCATCCTCAGTTACAATTTCAACGGTGTTCCGGGTAACCCGTTCGAATGCATCCATTGAAAATTGATAGGTTATTAAGAGAGTTAATGGTTGTTCTGGATGGGGGTAAACCCGAGTGCGTCGTTAGTAAGTTTTATGGACGTTGCTGCATCCCTTGCGAGTCCGGTCATCGCCCGGATTGCATCTACATTTTCAACAACAACATCCGCTTCCTGATGAATGGCTTGGAAAAAACAGAGCTCGTTTTTATTTGCGTAGATTGATTCATCGAAGATGCAGTTTTCATAGAGATCCGCCCTTTGGCGGCCGAGATCCAGGGCAAACTCCTTGAGCTCTGCAGTACTCTTGATTGCTGCAGTCTTTTTAACGAGGCCCATACGGGGATGATTCCTGATGAGCTCGCTGACTCTTTCCCGGTTCACTTCTTTTTTTGTCGTGATCCGGACAGCATGCATATGCATCATGGTCGTCGGGACAATCATGGCCATCGTGGTTATAGAAATATGGGGAAGTACGGTCTGAACATCAGGGCCGTGGTGGCTTGGAACCGTCACCGGATCGAGCACCACGGCATCGATGGGTCCTTTTTTAATCTCGCCGGGATCAGATCCCCGCCGGACCATGATCGCATGGACATGGGCTACACCGAACTCTTTGTCAACCTCATGGATGATCCGGCAGAGTCCGGTGGTGTTGCAGGACACGACCCGGACAAACTGGCGACCGATCGCATCCGCAAAGTTACAAGACGAATTAAACGAAAACCCGGCCACCTCGTGATCTTCGCCCCCCTGCCAGATCGCTTTTTTTCCGAGTTTTTCATAGAGTGGCTTGTTGGTCGCACCCACATCGCCGGGGGTTGCATCTACAATCACGTCGGCTGCTGTACACATCTCTTCCACCGAACCGGCGACGATGAGGCCTGCTTTTTCAAATGCCGCTTTCTTTGACATATCTGCGATGTAGAGGGGATATCCTCGCTGTTTGGCAATGAAGGCCTCGGCGTTCGGGTGGGTTTTTGAAACGCCGATCACTTTCATATCCTTCTGGGCGGCAACTGCATCGGCAACGCGCTTCCCGATGGTACCATACCCATTGATGGCAACCTTGATCATATGATGGAACTGTAGGAACGAAATGAGATAAAGATTGCCTGATAGAGCTGGGAAGACTGGAAGTCCCATACATTCTCAAGGCCAACGGGCATCATCATAAAAATAGCGCTTGGAACTTCACAATCTCAGCGCTGTCTTTTGCCGTCACGTACAGCTCCAGCGGCTCCTTGTTAACCTCGAAAAACCGTTTGCCCCAGCTGACGCACCCAAGAAGCTTGGTCGCCTGCTCCGATTCACCAAGGATGTAAAGGGACGCGGCGAGAGCTTCGACCGATGTCAGCTTGCAAGGCCTGCCGAAATTGACCGGGTTTGCTGCCATAAGAAAGGGCAGAGCCCGCCGAATCCTCCAGGAACTGACCGATCCGGTGTCAAGCACTTCCCAGGAGCAGTCAAGAGCAGTTATGGATTTTACGAATTTGTCTGCTGGTGAGAGCGCCTGCTCGGCAGTAGGGTCGAGTAACAGGGTGTTTCTTGGGATCTGGGAAATTTTTTTAACAATCCTTACAAGGCCGGCCCGCTCAAGTTTTTTTACTGTGCACTTGCGGGGGTCGCAGCTATTATCCCGGTAGGCGACGAGCGGAATCATTGATTATTCAGTGCGTCCACAACTCCTATCAATGTACGTTCTCTGTTCGCCCTGCATTTTGTCCCCGGCACTCCGTGCAAAGGGCATTACGCATCCCTCGGATATCGCCGTGTTTGCGCGTTCAATAGGGCGCTGTAAGAAGTTCGGGATCGACTTCGTGCCTCTTCCTTGCCCGGAAACCCTGTATCTTGGGAAAGATCGGCAGCCCGGTACATTCCTGGAACGCTTGAACACCCCGGAATTTACCCAGCTTCTTGAAGAACTGTCTCAGCAGGTAAACACGATCATTGAAGAACGGGGCCCTCCTCTCTGTATCCTCGGGGTGAATTCGTCGCCGACCTGCGGTGTGACCAGCACCTATTATGGAGCAGAAGGCGATGCCCCGGCCAAAAGATCCGGCAGGGGCGTCTTTTACGCGAAATTTCCAGATATCCCGGCACAGGACGTCTTTGAATTCTCGAGATACCGGATCTATCTTGCCGCCCCCCTTTTTTCTGAATCTGAGCGCACGTATAATACTGCCATTGCAGATCTTCTCAAGTCACATTATTATGAGGTATATCTCCCCCAGGACGCAGGGGACAATCAAGCAGTAAGGGACAAAAAGGAGCATGCGCAGATTTATCGCCGCAACAAAAGGGCGATCAAAGAAGCAGATATCGTCGTTGCCATTATTGATGGGGCAGATGCAGATTCGGGAACCGCATGGGAGATGGGTTATGCCGCCGGACTCAGGAAAACGGTGATTGCCCTCAGGACCGACTTCAGGATGGCGGGAAGCCATGAACGGGTGAACCTTATGATTGAAAATGCTGCACGAGTGGTGACCGATAAAAACGCATTACTGACTGCATTGGAAGCTCTTCCTGCCGGTTCACCGCAGTCGGAACAAAAATCCACATAATCTCCTGGTGTTCTTTCATTTTCATGGAGCGGAGGTCGCGGGCTTTTATCGAGAGAAGACAGGCAAGTTATATCTGAATCCAGACAAATAGTTAGTGAGTGCGATGGCGAAGAAAAAAGAGGGGCGGGAACCGGCAAAAAGACAGGGCTTGATCGGTAAGTGCGATCTTGACACAAGTTATGTGTCTCCCATCAAAACGTTCCGGGATATTTCCCTCAAAAATATACAATCGCTTGTTGCCGGGAGCCGGTACATCCAGACCCTCATCATTCTCACCATCATCGGCATTTTTCTCCGGTTCTACAATCTCGGGTACAACTCCCTCTGGCTTGATGAAGCCACCACCTATTCGATCTCGGTAAAATCTTTTGCTGACATCTGGCAGGTAACTGCTAATGGTGAGTTTAACCCGCCGCTCTTTTACTGGGCTGAGCATATTATGCTCATGTTCGGGAATAACGAAATTATCCTTCGGTTCATCCCGGCCCTGCTCGGTGTCCTTGCAATTCCTCTGTTTTATTTGATTGGAAAGGAATTTCTCGACAGGAACGCGGGTATCATCGCCGCTACGGCATGTACCGTTTCACCGTTCCTGATCTATTACTCGCAGGAAGCACGGGCGTATATGATGATGCTCTTTTTTGTCGCTATTGCGACGATCTTTTTCCTTAAGGCCATGAAGTCCGGCGACCTGACCTACTGGATTCTCTTTGGCGTTTTCTCTGCGCTGGCATTCTGGGCGCACTTCTATGCGTTCGTGATGATCGCTGCGCTTGTATTCTATGCGCTCATCGAGTGGGCCCCCCAGATCCGGACCGAACTTGCTAACCTCAAGATGCTGGTTGCGGGTGTTGTTGTTTTTGTGGTCCTGTCACTTCCCCTCATTATTGTCACCCTCCAGCTTTTCGTACTCCGGACATCATCGGCACCCACCTACGGGATCCAAGGGGTGGGGATCATTCTGGAAACCTTCAACCAAGTAGACTGGCATGAACGATATTGCAATGTATCTGCTTGTAGCACTCTTTGCAATCGGGATTGTTCAGGCATTTCGTATAGAGAGAAACAAAGGGGTATTCCTTGTGCTGATTACGGTTCTCACCTTTGTTATCAGCTACATTCTCTCGTTTAAAATACCGATGCTTCCCCGGTACCTCATATTTCTGACTATCATCTTTTTCATTGGTGTTGCAGTATCCTACCAGATCTTTTACTCCCTTTGGAATAGCAAGGCCGTTGTTTATGGGTTTATTATTGTTCTTTTTGTTTTGAGCGCTCCTGTTCTTACCGGATATTACACGGGATATTCAAAAGAAGACTGGAGAGGTTTTGCCGCCGAACTTCAGCAGAAGACCATGCCGGGGGATATTGTTGTCTCTGTTCCCGGGTATATTTCCCAGCCTCTTGATTATTACTACTCGTCAACAAAAACACAGACCAAAGAGTACGGGGCAACGACGGCTGGGGATCTGGAAAAGATCTCGTCAGGGAGTGGCAGCAGCACGATATATTTTGTCGTTACAGGAGACATTAGCGCGGCGGATCCGAACGGTGACGCTGTGGCATGGCTCAAGAATAACACCCATTATGCCGGTACAGATGTGACAAATTCCATTTATCTTTTCACAAAACCCTGATTTTTACCGGTGTTCCCTGATGTACAGACCTGACCGTAATTATTCCCACTTTCAAGGAAGAGTCTAATGTAGGTACAATAATCGGGGAGGTCGCCACGATTTTTTCCCGGAACGCGATCAACGGGGAGATCCTCGTTGTAGATGATAATTCTCCTGACAGGACCATAGAAATTATCAGAGAATTACAAAATACACATCCCAATCTCAGTCTTGTTGTCAGAAAAGAGGATCCGGGGTTATCCCAGTCAGTTGTTGAAGGATTCCACAAAGCCCAGTCGGATATCTTCCTTGTTATGGATGCCGATCTCTCCCATCCACCGGCGCTTATCCCGGTGATGCTGGATGGGGTCCGCGCCGGTAATGATATCGTCATCGGATGCCGGTATATGGAAGGCGGTGGAATAAAAAAATGGCCGCTCAAACGGCGCATTATTTCGATGGGTGCAACGTTCCTTGGCAGGCTCCTCTTTCCGGAAATCCGCGATCCTGTAAGTGGTTTTTTTGCAGTAAAAAGAAGTGTTGTGGAACATGCCCCTCTCAGACCACGTGGCTACAAAATCCTGCTCGAAGTGTTAGGCAAGGGCACTTGGCGCAAGGTAAAGGAGATCCCCTTTGAGTTCGTTGACCGTGCAACCGGTTCAAGCAAGCTTGGAGGGCGGGTAATCCTCGAATATGCTGGGCAGGTAATCGACAATGCACGATTTTCCTGGAACCACCGTGATAGTATCGTCTGGCAGGAATGGGTAAAACTTTTTAAGTTCGGCGTTGTTGGACTTACGGGTATTATCGTAAATGAGGGTGTCCTCATTTATCTCAAAGGATACATTAATCTCTCTTTGTGGTTTGCACCTGTCCCCGCAATTGAACTCTCCATCATAAGCAATTTTATCTTGAACGATTCCTGGACATTTAAAACGAGCAAGCAACACGCCCTCCCACATTGGTGGCAGCGCTTTTTCTCTTTCCAGGCCGTCTCAATTGGCGGAGCAGCCATCAATTATTTCATTCTCAACGCTCTTGCCATATTCGCCGGCGTTGATTACCGGATCGCAAACCTTCTAGGAATCCTTGTGGCATTTGCATGGAATTTCTTGGTGAACAGGCGGGTGACGTATTCGATTTCATCAAGAGACAAATTGTGAAAAGACACTTGTTCTACATCGTTCCCATATTGGTTGCGCTACCTGGTCTGACTGCGATCATGACTCTAACTAACTAAAGAGCCGAATTATTATTATGGGGAATACAATATCAGTACAATAGCCGACGCACGATTATATTTTCCATTCCGGCACCGATTAGCCATCGTTGAGTGAGAATCATGAGTAGGAAAAAAAATCAGATTCCGATTCCGGGCCAGAATACGGCAGATAATTCATCAGGCATGAAAGGAAAAAAGAAAAGATCCGGATTCTCCATTTTCGGTATTTCATGCGAAGGCATTGATGCTGCACTGGTAAAACGCCACATTCTTACTCTTGTACTTATTGCCATAGTCGCAAAATTGGTCATAATCGTTGCAACAATGTCCATTTTTAGTATGTATAATGACGCTTTTCATGCCAGTTACTATGACTCTTTTGATTTCCAGTATTATCTCCAAAGTGCACTCAACATAATGCAGGGCCATATGCCCTATGCGGACTTCAGTTTTGATTATCCGCCTCTTGTATTTATTCCCATTTTCTTAGCTTTCATTCCTGCATACGTATTCAATAGTAGCGATGCATTTACGTTCTCTTTTCAGGTTCTGATGGTGATATGCGATATCATCACTGTTGTATGCATCTACCTCATCGGGTTGAAACTTCATAATGAAAAGACCGCATTTGTTGCAGCCCTTCTCTATGCGACTGCGTTTTCAGTTGGGTATTTCGTCGTTACAAAATACGATGCATTTCCGACGAGCATTCTGATGCTTGGAGTGCTCTTTAGCGTCTATAACAAAAGTATACGGGGATATATTGCCATTGTTGCCGGTTTTCTTGCAAAAATTTTTCCTGTTATTGCACTCCCGTTTTTGGCCCTCTATAATGCAAAGTCGACATCGCTCAGACAGGAGATCGTAAGCATCTTAAAAATCGGGTTGCCGATAGCAGTTATTCTCCTTGTTCCGGTTCTGATCTTAAAACCAGACGTCTTACTCTCCTATTTTTCCGGGAATCTTATCCGGTCCGATGTCTATGTGAATACCGCAACGTATACGCTCTATGTCTACCTTCATGACATTCTGAATCTGGGGATTTCCGTTACGGCGGTCTCTACTCTGATGTATGTGCTCATGGGGCTTTTGCTGCTCTTCCTGCTCATTATCGCTTATATCGAACCAAAAAAGGATATACGTTTTCTGATAAAACTTCTGGCGGCATCGATCTTTATTGTGGTTTTTTGCATGGAGTACCACAGCCCTCAGTATATCGTCTGGTTTACCCCCTTTGTCTGCCTCCTTGTGGCAGATTCCCTGTACGGAATTATTCTCTTTTACGTGACGCAGGCAATTACCTATATTGAATATCCCTTAGTATTCGGGGGCCTGTATGTCAATGGAAATTATATCAGTAATGCCGGCACTTTCGGATGGTACCTTGCCCTGGCACTTTTTACCCTGGATATAGTAGGATATCTCATTCTCATGTATCTGGCGGTCAGACCAACCGGATCCCACCTACGGATGCTTGTTGATCATGTGCGGGAGAAGTGGGTGAAGAAAACTTAAAAAATTCCGGATTCGTGCCTGCTTTAAGGATAACCAGACAAACTCCCTTACGCCGGACAATCCCGGTTTTTCCCGTACCTAAACTCTAATACCGTCATAACGCGAAGTACATATTACCATGTCCAATATTACCGTCGCTGTTTTGGCCCCAAACGGCTATGCGGACGAATTGGGAAAGAAGGGAACGACAAGCGATATCACCTTTTACAACCTCAAGAAAGGCGAATCAACAGTTACCTTCATAGAACCCACGCGATATCCTGAAAAATTATCATCGCTCTTCTACGCGATCTCTCTGGCCGATCGCGTGGTTTTGGTTGTCGATGAAATCACGGCAGCATTCGGAGAGACCGTCCTCATGCTTCAATGTGCCGGAAAAGCGAACGGGTATATCATCTTCAGGAATTACCTGACGCTGGACCAGATTGCCCCGCTCATCAAAGGCACGGTCCTCGAACACTACGAGGTCATTGAAAGTGATCCGATCGGCTTACGGGAGAAGCTGCTTGAGGCGGCAGTGAAAATTTCGGCCCACCAGAAAGTAAAGGAGGGGAGCGGCATGGGATCTGTCCCTATCGATCATCATTTTAATGTCAAGGGAGTTGGCGTCGTTATTCTGGGGTGTGTTGCTCATGGTATTATCAGAAAACACGATTCTCTGAAGCTGCTACCGACTGCAAAAACCGCCCAGGTACGCTCCATCCAGAAACACGAGGATGATGCTGAAATCGCGGTTACCGGCGACCGGGTCGGTCTGGCCCTCAAGGGGGTCGAAACCGAAGACCTCGACCGCGGCTATGTCCTTACTAACGATCCAGCGATTAAATGTTCGACGACTCTCACGGGAAAAGCACAGCTGGTAAAATACTGGCCGTCCCCCTTAAAAGAAGACATGGTAATTTACCTCGGCCACTGGATGCAGTTTTTACCCTCCCGCCTCACTCATGTATCGGCGCAAGGGGACTGGAGAATGCCTGAACTCACCGTTACCCTCGAAAAGGAGCTTGTTTACCCTCCTGGTGCCCGGCTGGTGCTGCATTACCTTGAAGGCGGCAAACTCAGAGTCGTGGGAACCATGACCCTCCAATGACGCCGCCGATAGTTTTGATCTTTCCTTTGCCGTCTGTGTTGTCGGCTTACCCCACGTATTATGTGGTACCGAATGCATCAGTGTACTGATAACACATGCTTGGAGATTTCGTTGGCTGGATCGTTCTTGCTGTCATCGCAGTCGTCATCATTGTCCTCGTCTTCTGGGTCATTGGAATCTACAATCGCTTCTATTCCCTGAAAAACTCTTCAGAAGCGACTCTTGGTCAGATCCGGGTTGCTATGAAGAAGCGTCTGGACATGATCGACCAGCTGCTCGGAGCGGTAAAGAGCTACGCAAAGTTTGAGCAGGAGACGTTGACCAAGGTCACCGCAATGCGGGCAAGTGTCGCAACCGCCGGGCCGGGGGACTTAAACAAAGTCGAAGCAGAGTCGCGGTCTATCTTCGGCCGCCTCCTTGCCGTTGCTGAAAACTACCCGGAATTAAAGACCTCACAGACCGTCACCTCGCTCATGGACTCGGTAAAAAGTCTTGAGGATGAGATAGCCCGCCAGAGATACACGTACAACAATATATCTCAGGAATTCAATACGATGATGGATACAATTCCTTCAAAATTCGTCGGCCACATGACCCACCTGTCAAAACTTGAATACCTCCAGTTCGAAGAAGAGATCAAGACTCCTCCGAAAATCGAGTTTTAGTATTCATATTGACATCATTTTTTGTGGCTTAGACAGACTCTGAAAATCCCTATTTTCGTCGCGATGCAGCAAATCTTAAAGGTTTGCAAAAGTTCAGCTTTGCACCTAAAGTCGCCTTTGACTATACATTAAGTGCAGAATACAACATTAGGATAGATTGATGGCAACTCGGAGAAAATTATCATCTGAACTTCAATGAATAGCCGCACGAAAACACTTTTAATTTTAATCGTTTTTCTCATATTGTTATTCGTATTCTTTCGAGGGATTTTTTTGGCAATGTGCCTTCTTGCTTACGCAACAGTGATTGTTGCAGTAAAGTTCTATTCAAATGAAATTATCTCGGAGATTGCAAAATTCTTTCTATTTCCATGATAAGAACAGATCTATAAAAATTATTTTGTTGCCATTCCATTTATCGTAGGTTTGCTTAGGAAGTCCGGTGAGACGCCATTCTCATATATCTCATAGATTACTACCGTCAGAACATAGTTTAGGTGCAAAACCCAAAAGTTCCAGACAGCACTAGATTTTTTTTGAAATAACACATTGTTAACTGTGAATAATGTAAAAATGGAAAGGAAAGCTAAAAAAGGAGTTCTGACCGGAGAGGGTGGATGCCATTGTTATCTCCGAAGATGTGGTGACGACAGGAACAGGCTCTTCCGGTTTATCTCGATCGGATCGTCCACCCTTTTTGGAACATCCGAAATAGATCATTGGTCTCAGCACGGAAATTTCTCCTTCAGCCACGCTGTAAGATGAAGAAAAAGTTTGGCTCTGTAGAAATCCTTCTCTAAAATAGGTTGTACCGTCAACCGAAAGATTTAAGGTACAGTGCCCCCCTACTTTGTTATGCTACTAACGAAGAAGGAGGCACAATAATGTCAGCAAACCGGTATATCAGGTTTGTTGAATTATCGTCCGGCTTGATCCGAGATTCCATAATTCCCCTTTACTCGTCGAAATATTCCAAAAAGACTTATACTCAGCACCAGTTACTCAGTCTCCTTCTCCTGAAGGAATACTTATCAAAAGATTACCGGTCTGCAGTAGAGCTTACCGCGGTCATGAACTCTCTTCGGGACAAAATCCATCTCGATACAGTACCCCATTTCACGACGATCCATAAATTCTGTCAGCGGATCCGATCTTCGACGTTCACCCGGTTACTCAACCGGCTCATAAAATTATTCTACGATTGGGGTGAGAAAATCACGTGCACGGCGATTGATTCGTCGGGTTTTACCAGCTCCTACGCCAGTTCCTATTATTCCTGGAGAACCGGGAAAACACGAAAACGATTCCTGAATACCTCGATCTCCGTCGATACCGATCGGCAGATCGTCACCGGGTTCAAGATCTCTCAGCAACCGGTCCACGACATTCCTCAGGCAGAAAAACTCCTTGTCCAATGTCACCGCACGAGGAAGTCTGACATCTATGTTCTCGACAAAGGATACGATTCGGAAGATATTCACCGCTCGATCCGGGATGACCTAAAATCTTATTCTCCTATCCCGGTCAGAACCAGAAAACGGAAACGAATCTCCGGATTCTATCGACGAGAACTCGCAGGGTCCTTCGATCAAGCCCAGTACCATCAAAGAAACAAGGTCGAAACCGTATTCTCCGTTTTGAAAAGAAAATTCGGGGAATCCCTAAAAGCTCGGAAATTCCAAGCACAAATCAAAGAACTCAAAATCAAATTGATCCTCTACAACATCTCGAAATTTATTCTCGCGATCTTTATCCCAATCTATTATTGAGGATTTCTACAGAGCCAAAAGTTTCTTCTTTCATAAAAAGAGAGGAAAAGAGATATAAATTCACGTCAATTCAATGAATACCTAGATAAATAAAAGAGCGCGAGTATGGACTATTCGGAAGGCCGCTCGGCCGGGTATTTATTCTTAAGATTGATGATGGCGAAGATTTTTTGGCCGTCACAAACGAGTTTATTCGAAATAAATCTGTCCAAACCGGCACCCTTCTCTTTCTTGGCGCACTCAGGCAGGGACGGATGGTAACCGGTCCTGAGGAACCTACGATTCCGCCGGAACCACATTATATTATGTTTGAAGGGGGCTGGGAGATGGTAGGGATCGGTACTATCTGCCAAGGTGATGATGGCCCTGCGATTCACTACCACGCCTCGGTTGGTCGGGCAGGTCACGCACTGACGGGGTGCCTCCGCGAAAAGGCGATTACGTATATCGTTGCCGAAGTTGTGGTTTTTGAATTTGCCGGTCTTAACGTTCACCGCAAGTTTGATGAAAAGGCAGGGGTCTCCCTTCCAGTACACAAAAGAGCTGATAAGCCGGAACAAAAAACTCCCGCAAATCCCGGGACCGGCGTAATACCAGAAGGTTCTGCGCCGCAAAGTGAGCGTGAAAACAAGGAAGAAGAGGATGTGCCCGGGGGCTTAGCTGAAATTATTCGCGATCTTACCCGGCGCCCGCGGTCCTGATCCGGATAAATACTCGTTGTATGAGACCACAACCGCCGTTTCTTCCTCTCTCTCTCAGAGAGGGAAAGACCCTTGGTATCGATCAGTTCGATATAATCCTCGTAACCGGGGATGCTTATGTTGACCATCCGTCGTTTGGCACGGCACTCATAGGTCGGGTCCTCTGGGATGCGGGATTTTCTGTCGGTATTATTGCCCAGCCGGATATAAGGACTGACCAGGACTTTACGGTCCTTGGAAGACCCCGGCTCTTTTTTGGTATATCTTCAGGTAATGTCGACTCGATGGTCAATAATTTCACCCCCAACCTGAAACGCCGGAGTTCAGATGTGTATTCAACCGGTGGCGTCTCCAGGCGTCCGGATCGGGCGACCATCGTATACACAAACCGTATCCACAGTGGGTATCCTGGTGTGCCCATCGTAATCGGGGGAATCGAGGCGAGCCTGCGCAGGTTCGCGCATTACGATTACTGGCAGGATCGCGTACGCCAGTCCATCCTGGCTGACGCACCTGCCACGCTTCTTGCCTATGGCATGGCGGAAAGGCAGATGATCGAGATCGCCCGGCGGCTAAATGAAGGAGAATCGCCACGATCGCTGCGGAATATCTGTGGAACAGCGTATACTATGGAGGTGGCAGAATGGCGTACTGCCCGGCCGGAGTGTATTATTGAAATTCCGGGATTTTCCGAGGTCACATCAGATAAAAAAGCGTACGCCCGGGCATTTGCCATCCACTACCGGGAGCAGGACCCGGTGCATGGGCGAGCAGTCGCTCAGCCTCACCCCAAAACGGTGATCGTCCAGAACCCCCCGGCTCGACCTCTCTCTCCTGCCGAACTCGACCGCATATACGAACTGCCGTTTACACGCCGGGCACACCCGTCGTACCGCGAGTCGGTCCCCGCGCTTCTTCCGGTACAGTTCTCAATCGTAAGCCACCGGGGCTGTTTCGGGAGCTGTTCATTTTGCGCCCTCACTCATCACCAGGGACGGATCATACAAAGCAGGAGCATCGAATCCGTTATCCGCGAGGTGACCCGGATGGCTGCGATGCCGGAATTCAGGGGTGTCGTTCAGGACGTGGGTGGCCCGACCGCTAATATGTATGCAATGGGGTGCGATCAGTGGCAGACTTCTGGTGCATGCACGGACAAGTCCTGCTCACCTGCCTGTAAAAACCTCCGGACCAGTCACCAGCAATTTGGAGAGCTTCTCAAAAAAGTCAGTGAAGTGCCGGGTGTCAAAAAAGTGTTTGTCAGCTCCGGTATCCGGTACGATCTTATTCTTGCTGACGATCATGGTTCCCGGTATCTGGAAGATTTCTGTGATTGCAATGTCTCGGGTCATCTCAAGGTTGCCCCGGAGCATATCTCACCCCGAGTCACTGCTGCAATGAACAAACCGGACGGTTCGGTGTTTGATCGTTTCCTTGACCGGTTCACATCGCTCCAGAAAGGAAAACCCAAACGTCAGTACCTGGTTCCCTATTTTATGTCCGGTCACCCGGGTTGTACAATAAAAGACATGGTCGAGCTTGCCGAGTATATCCGCGATCACCAGCTATATACCGAACAGGTCCAGGATTTCACGCCAACACCGATGAGTGTCTCTACCTGTATGTACTATACGGGCCTTAACCCGTTTACTTTGGAACCGGTGCATGTGCCAAAGGGGAGGGAGAAGAAGATCCAGCGGGCCCTCATGCAGTACAGAGAACCGCAGAACCGGAACCTTGTCCTTGAAGGACTTCACATGGCGGGGAGGGACGACCTGATCGGGGACGGAAAAACGTGCCTTGTTTCAGGAAAAATATCTCGGAAGTAGGTTCAAATAAGTGTCAGCCAAACCGCGGAAATAAGCATTGACGACAGGATGCCGCTCTAAAACAATTATTAAAACCTGCCACAAAAATAAAAAAATCCCTTATTTCCTGCCGTAATCATCTTCATACCTGACGATGTCGTCCTCCTCGAGATACTCACCCAGCTGCACCTCGATTACTTCGAGGGGAATTACGCCGGGATTTTTGAGCCGGTGCTGGATGCCACTCCGGACAAATGTGCTCTCTCCCTGCCTGAGTAGTTTTGTCTCGCCATCGAGTTGCACTTCTGCAGTTCCACTGACGACCACCCAATGCTCGCTCCGGTGGTGATGGAGCTGGAGGGAAAGCTTTTGCCCTGGTTTTACCGTGACACGTTTAATCTTGTGACCTTCTGCATCCTCGAGCACGGTATAGGACCCCCAGGGACGGTGAACCTGTCGGTGGAACCGGGTAACCGGGTCGTCTCTCTCCTTAAACCGGTGGACTAGATCCTTGACTTGCTCCGTGTGCCGGTTATCGCAGACAAGAAGCGCGTCCGCCGTGTCTACTATAACGAGGTTGTCCACGCCGATAAGGCCTACATGCTTACCCGGCGCATGCACGTAATTTTCCCTTGCTGACAGGTATTCAGCCGTACCGACGTTTCCATCGCTGTCGTGTGGGCCGACCTCGTATAATGCTGCAAACGTCCCCAGATCGTTCCACTCAGTTTCAAGCGGCACTACGGCAACCTTTTTTGACGGTTCGAGCAGGCCGTAATCAATTGAAATGGAGTCCAGTTTCCCGTAATCCGGCATTTCACTCCCGTCAAATGAGGCAGCAAGGCGTGGCTGGTATTTTTTTAGTTCTCCAAAAAATACAGGGACGGAAAGGAGAAAGATCCCGCTGTTCCAAAGATACCCTTTATTCACATATTCCGCAGCGGTCTTTTCATCGGGTTTTTCTTTGAACTGATCGACTACAAAACCTATGGTGAGGGTTTTTCCCGGTTTTATATACCCATACCCGGTATGAGGCGATGTTGGTTTGACCCCGAATGTGACAAGGTATTTTTTCGAGAGAGGCTCCGCGGTCTTGATCTGATTGGTTGCAAGATCACCTAGCAGGTGATCGCTTGGGAATACCACAACGGTGGCGTGGCTGTCTTCCTCTTTGATCTGCCGCATCGCCCAAGTAATAGCAGGCAGGGTATTTTTTTGATTAGGCTCTGCCAGTATATGGCCATCAGGTAACGCAAATCTTAGCTCCTCTATCTGGTTGCGGACAAGGTATTGGTGGATCTCATTTGTCACCACCCATATTTCGTCCTCCCGGGAGAATTTTCTCGCCCTTTCGCAGGTCTTTTGAAACAGGGATTTCCCGTCCATCGGGATAAACTGTTTAGGAAAGTATTCGCGGGATAGGGGCCACAGCCGTGTTCCTACGCCGCCGGGAAGGATAATGGTTTTCATGAATCCGCCTGGTACCTGTTTCCGGGATCTCTTCTTCCAATTCCGGTCATGTTCTTATGTATTGTGTCCGGAGTTATTCTTTATAAAAGTCGATCCTGCCTCGTTATCGTGCCACCGGTATGTCGATGAATTTCCTCAGCCAGAGTTCGGTGCAGGCGATCCGCCATATTTCGGGTGAATAAGGAGATGTGTCATCAAGGAATGAGCGGTAATCTTGGAGAACCGCATCGGCATTCCAATAGGGCCGAGATCTGAAACTTTGTGATGAGAAGATCTCCAGCATGAATGATCGAAGCTCGTTTTTCATCCAGCATTCTTCCGGAGTGACAAAGCCCATCTTGTCACCGCGACATCGCACGGATTCGGGAACTCTGCCACGGATGGCCGAGCGCAAGACAACCTTTGTAGTGCCTCTACGGATCTTCTGGGAGAGAGGGAGCGATGCGATGTACTCCACCAATCGCACATCAAGAAATGGAACCCGGGATTCCAGAGAAAATGCCATCGAATTCCGGTCCTCGTAGTGAAGGAGCGCAGGAAGATTGGTTTTGAGGAGTTCTCGGTGCAGGACTTGATCGAGAGTACCCTGGTACCGGTCAATCGTTTCCGGATTGCAGTTTAAAAGGCGCCGCCTCATCTTGCGGACCCGTATTTGCTTCCGGGCGATAGAGAAGAAGTCCCGGTGTTTCCGGATGCTGCCAGCGATCTCAGCAAGTGCTGTCCACCAGCGAAACGTGCGGATGAGTCCCCGGATATAACTTCCCTGATAACCCAGGTACCCGGCAAGGAGTTCGTCGGCCCCCTGTCCGTCAAGCACCACTTTGACCTTTTTTTTGGCGAGCCTCATAACACAGTACTGGGCATAAATGGAGAGTGAACCGAATGGTTCGTCCTGCATGTACACCAACCGATCAATATCTTCACTGAGCTGGCCCGGTGCCGGTTCTACCCGGTCCGCATCGACGCCTGTTGTTGCGACGATTTCATCGATATAGCGGCTCTCATCGAATTTCTTGTCTGAGAATACTACCGAGAATGTTTTCTGCCGCACTCCAACGCTTTCCGGTGCTTCATTTTTAATGAGCGTATTAATCAGGGCAGTCAGTGTCGAAGAGTCGATCCCCCCGGAGAGGCAGGTACCGATGGCTACGTCGCTTCTCAGGTGGATCCTGATCGCCTCAAGGAGCTGGACGCCAAGGCAGGCTGCAACCTTCCTATCGTCTTCGGTTTCCCGTATCTCCGGGTTCACCTCTACATCCCAGTATTTGAACGGTGATTGAATCCCATCCTTGGTAACAACCAGGGCATGCGCCGGTTCGATTTGGTAAATACCCTCAAACATGGTATGGTTACAATGATCCTGTACGCCCCACGCGAGATAGGTGCAGAGCATTGTCTCGTCCGCCGCATGTTTGGTATCCGGATGGGCGAGCAACGCTTTGATTTCGGATGCGAACAGGAACGATCCACCGGCATCTGTGTAATAGAACGGCTTGATACCGAACCGGTCCCTGGCACAGAATAGCTCCTGTTTATTTTCGTCCCAGAGTGCGAACGCCCACATACCATTGAACCGGGTCAAACAGTTATGGCCCCATTCCTCGTACGCATGGAGGATCACTTCTGTATCAGATTTTGAGTAAAATATATGTCCTCTATGCATAAGATCCTCGCGGAGTTCAACGAAATTGTAGATTTCGCCATTGAAAACAAGCCAGAGGGAGTTGTCTTCGTTTGTCATGGGCTGGAGACCATCAGGAGAGAGATCGATGATGGCGAGGCGCCGGTGGACAAGGCCGGTGCTGCCACTGATATGTAATCCCTCCCCATCAGGACCACGATGTGCAAGCCTTTCAGACATCGCGGCAAGGAACCGGCGATCCGGATGTCCTCCCTTATAGCAATACTGCCCTGCGATCCCGCACATTCATCAGATCGTTAGTCGTTGTGTGGATTTAAATATGGTATGAGCAGAAGAGATGCATCATAAAATGATAGGTCGATCCTGATTTGTAGTTTACCGGGTCTTCGTTCTCATGCCCGGATAAGTCCCGGTATATTTCTTGTATTCAGGAAAAGAGAGAACTACTTACCTTTACTTCTGGCCTTCCGTCTTTTTTGCGGTGGCTTTTCCTGAACTGATTTTACATCACAGGGAAAGCACTTCTCGAGTCGCTCGTCAATAACCCGGTACGCATTGGCAAGGACTGAGGAGTTCGAGATCATCCCTGATAGCAGGATCACTTCAAGGATCTCCTCGCGTGTTGCACCCATCTTGATTGCTGCCTGCATGTGGTAACTCGTGCAGTACTGGCATTTCAGGGCTGCACCCACGGCCATGCTTATCAGTTCCACATACTTTGGGTCAAGCCGGCTGGTGTCAGCAACGGTACCTTTATATAGTAAATGTGAGATGAGGACCTCGGGCCGCTCTCCCATGCGTTTGAAAATAAGCGGTACTTTCCCGTATTCCCGCTCGATTACCTTGAGCCATTCCTCCGCTGTCGCGTTGGCACCCTGTTCGACTATGTGACTTGAGCCTATCCTCAAACTCGTCTTCCTGTTTACGTCCCATAGTTTTTCTCCTATATCACGGTGTTGGTCTCCGAAAATGGCCTGACTTTCATAATAATATAGTCCCTCATGCGCGAAGGTTCGATGTTGGTGATGTCTCCAATTGTTATGCCGTCTTCAATCTCGGTCTTCCGGAGCACCTCTGCGAAGGGATCGTATGGCAGTTTCACCCGGAGTCCGGACATCTGCACGGTAAGCGGAGTTGGAGATGTGACACTAAGAATAGCCGGGACATGTTCGCGGATAACATCCATGAGCCGGGCCGGGGAAACTGAAAGGGGGTCTTTTGCAAGTTCCTCACGCCGCTTTTCGAGAACGCGGGTGATCTCTGCGATAATCTCATCGAGTTTGGTGAGTTCTTCGGATTCTTTGGTGCGGTGCATGAACCGGCCGACATTCCCTACATAGCCGTCCACCCCGGGCGCCACGATTCGCTGAAGCGTCTTCTTGTCCGGGCCACCACAGAGGACGATTGGTACTTCTATCCCCCGGAGGAGCAATGGCATTTTATGCTCGATACAGGTCTCGAAATTCCCAAGCAGGTAGACGGCAATGTCATGCTCGTTGATAACATCGCGCTCCTCATCGT
This sequence comes from uncultured Methanoregulaceae archaeon, assembly GCA_963737635.1. Classification (GTDB taxonomy): domain Archaea; phylum Halobacteriota; class Methanomicrobia; order Methanomicrobiales; family Methanospirillaceae; genus Methanoregula. The sequence goes on along the minus strand of CAVTTL010000001.1, from coordinate 847,542 downwards.
TGATTCCTGCGATCCGTTTTCCCGGACCCGGGCCAAGCTTACCATATTGCTTTTGGCACCCAGCCGGCGCACATACTCCGCGATATCGCAGGATGGGTGAGGGAGATGGTGGATCTCGAGGCTCATGCTTACGACCGCGATCTCGGTCCCGACCAGCGGCGAATCAATCACCTCCCCGGCAAGCGGTTTTCCTATCGCCCGGATCAGCTCCACATCATCCTTGGGTACAAAGCACTGGAGCACAACCTCCTGCGCTATCATGTGCTTCTGGACGATGTACCCCCCGAGATCTTCAATAAGGTCAATAATTTCGTTGTGCCGGTACACTCCTCCCTTGTAGGTAATCGGTACGAGGATCATGGCGTCTCCCCCATGAGTGCGAACTTCTCTTTAACAAGAGCAAGACCGGTGTTCGTGAGGGTATCCTCGCTAGCCACAAATGAGAACTTTTCAGTTCCATAGGTTTCACTCCTGACCCGGAACCCCTCTGGACAGATGCAGCGGAAGGCGTAGACAAGGTCCTTATACAATGCCAGGCTTGGGTCGGCAATCACCATCCCCTCTATCTCTCGTGAGCTTGTCGTCACCCCGGTCAAGATGACTGTGAACCGGTCTGGCTGGTCGACGTGGTCTTTCCCGAATTGGTCCCAGAACTGCTTCAGCATCGGTGCGAGATATGTCTCGTCGGAGATCACAAGCGTCAGCTTGCCTTCTTGGGGGTTGACGTTTGCGATGTCCCCCACCCGTACCTGGGTGGAAACTTTTTTGAGAACTCCCACAGCGACAAAGATCGGGACTTTCGGATCGATATAGACGTGGAGCTTGTGGATTACCCTGAGGAGGTTGTGATCAAGAAGGACGTCGTTTGTGATCTGCCGGTAGTATTCCCCGCCAAGTTTTTCCGTGCATTCCACTTCAAAGTACTCAATGGCCTGCATCTGCGCCGTCCTTGATGAAACCTGATGCCAGAAGCGCCGAACCTACCGCACCGATATATTGCGAATTCGGCGGAACGACAACTTTAGTCTTGAGGAGTTCACCCATCGCGAACACCAATCCCTCGATAAGCGAAGTGCCGCCAACCATAATTACCGGCTCCTTGATATCTACTTCCTGAAGCTGTTGTTCGAAGACCTGCTCGGCAACACTATGGCAGGCTGCTGCCGCAACGTCTTCCCGGGTACTACCGGCAGCGAGGGCGTTCACGAGACTCTGGGTGCCAAATACGATACAGTAACTGTTCATGGGTACGCGGGCACCCATCCCTTTCATAGCAAGAGGTCCCAGTTCTGTGATCTCAACGCCAAGGCGCTTTGCGGTCATTTCAAGGAACCTTCCGCTGGCACCGGCGCAGATGCCGCCCATGGTAAAAGTGCCAGGAATACCGTCCATAACCGAGATAGCCTTGTTGTCCATCCCCCCGATATCTATAACCGTCGCCGGCCCGTGCTGCCGATCCGCAAGGTAGACCGCACCTTTCGAGTTTACCGTTAGTTCTTCCTGGATGAGATCGGCATTAAAATCTTTTCCGACAAGGAACCTGCCATAACCGGTCGTCCCGATCGCTTCGACTTCTTCGAGTTTCATTCCTGCTTGGGCAAGGGCGTGCATCGTGACGTCCCGTGCACTCTTCAGCACTTCTGTTGTCGGCTGCCAGCCTGTTCCGATAATTTTGTTGTCCTTCATCAGTACAGCTTTTGTTGTAGATGAACCGGAATCGATCCCGAGTGTGATTCCTTCTTGGATCTCCCGGGCCAGAAGTGCCCTTCTCCGGGCAATCGTCGTAAGTGCTTCCATTCGGGTAAGCAGCGTACCTGCTGTTGTCCGTTCAGTAAACGAATAACTGACAACTGGGAGCTTCGAGTTTTCGTGAATATACCGCCGCAGTTCATTTCTCACAATAGCAGCTTCGGCGCACCGGAAACAGGTTGCAATAAAGACCGCATCCGCCTCAACGCGGCCGTTGACTAATGCCATCGCCCGTGATATAGCGAGCTTCAGGTCAGGGCTCCTGACTTCAAGGCCGAATGCGTCAAAATCCCGCATTATGTCTTTAAGCGCGACGTCCGGGTAAAAAATTTCTCCATTCACCGCTTTTGCTGCCTGATTGATCTCTTCCTGTACCCCGGAATATTCCGGCCGCAGGAGAGCTGAGCGATGCGAACCGGCGCAGTCATGATTTCCCTCTCATATCGGAAAGGAATCGTTTGAGTGCGGCGACAAACTGAGTACCTTCCTCCTCATTTTTCGGGTACTCCAGTTCGAGTTTCGGAATGTCCTTTTGCCGGATCAAAAACTTCAGGAGTTCGTTTGTCCGTGCACAGCCCATGCAGCCGAACGCGAGATCAGCATTGTTGATAATGATTGCACCGTCACACTCCTCCAGCATGGGGCCGTACAAGGACATGCGACCCCGAACGCCGCTTGGGACTTCCACTGCTGCCCAGCGGAGCCCTTTTTTTGGATCTTCCGGAGTTATCTGGAGCGGCATAGATTCAAGTCCGGCAGTCTGGACACGCTCCCGGATAGCGATTGCAGAACCAAGCGGAGTGTGCCCGAATCGGATCACCATATCGGAAAGAATTAGGCTCGTTGCAGGGTAGATGAATATTTTTGCCATGGTCAGGGCTCCTGGGCATCGATCATTTTCTTTAAGCGGTAAACGTCAAGACGTGAAGAGGTCAGCGAACTTTGCGGAGCCGGAACGGTAGCGGCATCGCGGTGCTCAAGTTCTTCGATGGCGTGAGAAATATACGGGAGGATGGTCATCTCGAACTCGATCCCATGGAACCCCGGCCGTGCTCCCCCAAGCGTCGCCCGGCACCGTCGTGCATCGCCCGGCGGGAACCCGCGGTCTTTTACGAAGATATGGGCCGGATCCATCTTCCGTACCTCGGAGATGACCCGGTTAACCTCGTCTTCTTTTCCCATGACAACCAAGCCAAAACAATTTTCCTTGATCATCACACCTTGTGCTACTTCGTATGCCCGGATAGCCACATCCGCCGGGGTCACGGTATATGATTCCACCACTACATACCGGGTCACCGTCCCGATGTTTGCCGGGATGTATTCGGTCATTTTTTTACCTCGCGGATATACACAATCTGCCGTTCTTTTATGTTCTTTAATTTTTCCGTGTCGATCACCCGTCCGATAATATTAGTGCCTTCAAACGGTTCTGATGTCGGGCCGAACTCCCGATTTGCCGATAACCGCACCCCAACGAGGCCAGACCCTTTACGGGAATCATTAGTTATAGCAAGGGCTGATGCTGGAGCCTCCCCGACAGGACAATTCTCAGGATAGATCTTGAAGGTTGTCGGGATTTTCGGCTTGAAGAGATATACATCATCAAAGACAAAGAATGCCGGCATCATCCCGGCATCATGCTCCTGCAGCCCGGTAACATGGCGGAATACGTCGCAGCTCAGAGGGGCACGGGCATCGTCGAGGACGATATCGATTACCTGATCGAATGGTGCTGTTGTCACCTTTGCCGACCGCTCGCTGAGTACATCCAGCGTTGTCCCCGGTTCCTGCGACACGACAATCCGGTCCTTTTTATCAGTGTCGATTACCAAGGAGATCCCCCGGTCCTCTGCACCTTTTTTTGCCTCTTCCAGTGGCAGACCGAGGAGATCGATACGCGGGGGAACGACCCGGAGGGAAAGAATGTCGCCCTCTTTTGCAATTTTCACCAGTTCGATCCCGTGCACAACCTGTCCAACAACGCTGTGGGCCGGGCTGCTGGGGACATCCGCCCTGTAGATATATACGCCTCCGACAGAAGGCCCTCCGGTACGCGCAGTGACCGTACCCTCACGTCTGGGACGCTTGAACTGTGCCGGCACATCAGTGCCGACAAGTTTCCGGTCAAGAATATGAGTGCTGGTGGCACGCCCGACCACAAATTTCCCGGACTGGAGAGCGACAAGCAGGTGCTCGACACTACCTGCCGCCTCAGTGGTGATTCTGTCCGGGGCATATCCTTGCGCCGTTACCTCAACGTGCGTCACAATGAGCATGCCTTCTTCGACAACAATACCGGGATCTGTCGTGGTAAATGAACGGCTGGTGTCAGCCCAGCTGACCACCGGCTCACCTTTTGTTATCTTGTCTCCGGCCGCCCATCGGTCGAGTACAGCCCTGCCGCTCACGACACGGCCAACGATACCCCCAGTTTCATCGGCACCATGATCCGCGACATGGCGAATTTTTGAAAAAATAAGGTACGAGGTCTTCGGATCGTATCCGCCGCACCCGAGAATGACGTCTCCTCTTTCATAAAGCCAAGGTTTTCGTAGCGGACGAATACCGGAAGGGAACGGACCAAATGCTGCCGCATACCGGTCTGTCCAATGCAGGGCGAGGCCGCCGATAGTATCCGGCCGTTCGAGTACAGCCACCTCAACGCCGGCAAGCTCAATGGTGATCTCACCGGCGGTCGTGGTGACCGTGATGTTTTCAGTTTTTTCCTGCTCCTTGGTCGCGGGCCGGATAACTGCAACAGCGCAATCTCCGGGGATGATCCGGGATAAGGGAAAAAATCGTGGTTTGTTCGCTTACTTCCCGGGGCTCCCCATCAACGTGGATATGAATCATATGAGCCTCTCAGGCGTGAGGCTGAACCTGGCTCATGATCTTACGTTCATCTTCGGTCAAGTGTGCGAGTACTTCAGACCGTCTTTCCTATCTCTACAATTTTTCCGCCACGCATAAGGGCAAGCCGGTCGCAGATATCACGCACGAACTCCATATCATGTGAAACTACGATGAATGTTTCATCGATATCATCCCGGGAATGCATAATGGAATGTTTGACATCGATCTTGGTAATAGGGTCCATTGTGCCAGTCGGCTCGTCAAGGATTACTATCTTGGGCTCCCGGATTAATACCTGCGCGAGTGCGACACGGTGGCGCTCGCCCTCAGAGAGTTGCCCTGGCATCCGTTCGAGAATCTCTTTACTTTTCTCATCAGAAAACCCGGCCATTTTAAGGGTGATAACAGCCTTCCTCATGGCCAGCTCCTTGGGGAATTCAAGACCGATGGCATCAGTGAGGTTATCGAGTACAGTGCGGTGGGGGTAGAGGTCGTATTCCTGATGCAGCAGGCCGATATACTCCTTAGCTCTGCCCCGCTGGTCAACACCAGGCTTAGTCATATCCACCCATTCATCGCCAATCTTAACGTTGATCTCCCCGCTTGTCGGTTCAATAAGGCCGGCGATAATCCGCGAGAGCGTTGTTTTTCCTGCCCCGCTCTTTCCGATGATGCCGAAAATCTCCTTTGTGTACACATCGAAACTGACACCGTTTACTGCTTTGACGACACCCCGGTCGACCGAGATATAGCGCTTGACAAGATCCCGGGCCCCGACGATCTTTTCACCTGCTTCCGTGTGTTCAAAGACCTCCGTATCATCACAGCCGGCCATGAACTCGCCGATCACTTCCTTTGGGGATCCGATCTTTGCGATGGCACCATCGACAAGCAGTATGGCACGACTCGCCACATCCTCAATTACCTGCGAGAAGTGGGACGTCACTACCATGCCCATATTATTAGTCTTTGCAGCTTCGATGAGCATCGAATGGACGATCTTTGCGGTCCCGGGATCCAGAGTCCCTGTCGGTTCATCGGCGAAGAGTAAAAATGGCTCTTTTGCCAGCTGCCGGGCAAGCACCACCCGCTGTTTTTCCCCTCCCGAGAGATCACGGGCGATATGCATCATCCGGTGAGAGAGCCGGACCTGGTCGATAAGGTCGGCTGCACGGTTGATGGCTTTCTCCTGTGGATAATTGATATCATCGAGAGCGTGAAGGACGTTCTCGATTACACGGTCGTCGCCATAAAGAGCGAAGGTCCGCTGGAACATAATGGCGGTGCGACGCATGACCCGTCGTTTTAACATATCGTTGGTCTCATTCCAGAGATCCACATCGAGTGCTGCGAGAGTCCCGCCACAGTGCGGGCAGGACTTTCCGGCAGAGCTGGAAACATCGATGTAATCGCAGGAGGGACAGGCTGAAACATGGTAGATGACCTTGCCACTTGTAGGTGGCTGTTCTACCCCTCGCATAAGGTGCATCAGCACAGTCTTGCCGGCACCGCTTCTGCCAATGATCCCCAGAATCTCCCCTTCAGCGATCTCAAATGAAATATTTCTGAGGGCATGTGTGCCATCAAAATCCATACAAATGTTGTCGACCGTGATCAGTGGAGCCTTCATAATTCCCTTGTACCTAATGTGATAAAGGTGCCATATTACCTTTTATATGCTGTCCGCGGCGGTCACGATCGGGAAGTTATAGGTTGAGAAAGCAGCACTTCAACGATCGGTAGTACATCCTTTACATGACTGATGACATGATCCGCCGCATTGAAAAGTTTATCAGGACGGTTACCTGCCTGTTGTACCGTGAGAATGGCAACGTCAGCTTTTATAAACGCACTCAGATCGTTTATCCCATCGCCGACCATAACAACGTAGTCGTACTCTTTTTTGAGATCTGAAATGATCTGCGCTTTAATTGATGGTGTCGCCACTCCGTAAACCCTGTCGCGGGGAATACCGAGGTGATCAGCCATAATTTCAAGTTTTGTCGAGCGGTCACCGGATGCGATAAATGTAGGAACACCCATCCGGTGCAAGGCGGTGATTGTCTCTTTTGCTCCTTCGAACGGCCAGCCCCCCGCCGTTATTGTAAATTCTATAGACCTGCTTGCCATGTTGAGGATCGCCCCACTGTTGAGTGTAAGCATGCTTTCGCACCTGCAGATCCCCCAGACATCACGGATACATTCCTGGAGGTCGCCGACACGTGCCCGGATGTCGGCATAGAGGATATCGCCGATCTCTTCGGCAGTTGTTATCTTCCGGGTACAGCTGATGCCAAAGCTTACGTGGTTTTCTGAAAGGTAGCTGGAGAGTAGCATATCCGGTAGTGCTGCGATGATATGTTTGGAATGGACCGGAAGAACGATCAAGACGCGTTCCGATGACGCGAAGGTAAGAGTAGTAGTCTCGATCCCGGGAAGCAGTACCTGCTGCTTGATATCTTTTGCAACCCGGTAGGTGTTCAGGAGTGTCCCGGCACTGTCAAAAACCACGGCCACTGTCAATATCTCACCCCGGTAATAAACTCTATGTAGGTTCCCTCTCTATTGAAACAATGATGCTGATGATCGTACCTGAAACTGCAGACAAGATAAAGAGCATGGAAATCAGGGGAGCCGGAAGGATTGCACGGGCGGTTGCCCAAGCCCTCCGGGATCATGCGGTTGGCGTGCGGGTTTCAGCACTTCATGCGTTCAAGCGGGAAATGGAGCGTGCGGCCGCCCTGCTCCTTGCCACCCGCCCGACCGCCGTCTCCCTGCCAAATGCTGTCCATATCGTTATGGCCGACATCGACCGCGCTAAGACCGCGCAAGAGGCACAGGCGGGTGTTGTCAGGAGAGCCGATGAATTCATCAGGTCATCGCAGCATGCGGTGGAGCAGATCGCTCAGTTCGGTGCAAGCCACATCCGAGATGGTGATACTATCCTCACCCATTGCAACTCTGAGGTTGCGCTTGGGTGTATCATCGAGGCTCATAAGCAGGGAAAGGAGATCGAAGTCTTCGCGACTGAAGTGCGGCCCAGAAACCAAGGGCTCATTACGATCCGGACATTAAACGATGCTGGCATAAAAACAAATTTTATCGTAGACTCTGCGGTCAGATCGTTTATCCACGATGTGGATCTCGTGATTGTCGGCGCTGATGCAGTGACCGTGAACGGTGCGGTAGTCAACAAGATCGGGACGGCGCAGGTCGCGCACTCGGCCCGCGAAGCACGGGTAAACATGATGGTCGCAGCCGAAACCTACAAGTTTGCGCCCCGCACGATCCTTGGGGAATTCATCAGAATCGAAGAACGGGCCGGGTGTGAGGTTCTCTCTGATGAGATCGCCCGGACCCTTCCCAATGTTACCATCAGGAACCCGGCTTTTGACGTCACTCCAGCTGAATATATCGACCTCATTGTCACAGAAAAAGGTGCTATCCCTCCTCAGATGGCCTATGTCATTATCCGGGACTATCTCGGGTGGGGACTCGACGAATTTCATCTAGCGTTCGGACCGGTAGAGACTCAACGGAGAGTGAATCCGAGAAATCTCTTCGCTCCCGGTACAGCAGGGTAACGTGTTTATTGAAGAAAAAGCCTTATGAATAATCAACCAGTAATCAGGGGCGCGTTGCACTCCGTACTCGTGGGATGCGTCAGCTGTCAGGAGCAACAAGATGGAAATACCTTTTACCAAATTACATGGAAACGGCAACGACTTTGTCCTTATTGATGAATATGAAAAAACAGTCATTCCTGATGACATGAAGGCACAATTCGCTGCACTTTACTGCGACCGGAGATTCGGGATAGGAGCGGACGGGATCCTCTACCTTTCAAAGTCCGCAACCTGCGATATCAGGATGCGAATCTTTCAGCCTGATGAGAGCGAGGCCGAGATGTGCGGAAACGGTATACGGTGTCTGGCGAAGTACGCGCTCGATGCCGGGTACGTGGGGAAGCTTTTACCGTCGAGACATCGGTGGGGTTGCTGGGAGTCACGGCCAGGTTCATAGAAGAGGAATTTACCGCAATCATAAGCATGCCTACGCCGAAATTCGACCGCAGGGATATCCCATCTCCCGGGAACGGCGAATATTACGAGCGCATTGGGGAATTTGATGTCTATGCTGCAAATACCGGTGTTCCCCATGCCGTTGTCCTTGTCGACGCGGTCGATAGCATAGACATTGCTGCGGTTGCCCCACCAATCCGGCGTCATGCGTCGTTTCCTGAGGGGGCCAATGTAAACTTTGTAGAAAAGACCGGAGATGATTCTCTCAGGATACGCACGTTCGAGCGCGGCGTTGAAGAAGAGACTCTCTCCTGCGGGACCGGGGCAACAGCGGCTGCAGCAGTTATACGGCGGCTTGGGTATATGGGGGATGCAATCTATGTCGAGACCAAAGGCGGCCCGCTCACCATCCATTTCTCGGATGGCGTGAAGATGGAAGGCCCTGCAGTCACGGTTTACGCTGGTCTAATCAACTACTGAAATCTTCTTTTACCAGAATCTTTCAAGAGTGGCCTGACGGGCTGCGCCGGAAAATGCAAGGTAGGGCAGCGCACATTTCAAGCGCGCCCCCGGAACACCAAGATCCCGCGGCGTACGAATGGCCCGTTGTTCGCGGGCCCGGATAATCGCGTGTACTGTCTCGGTTCCGATGCCGGGAATGTGGATAAGATCGCAAAACGATGCGGAATTGGGATCGACCGGCTCCCTACCTTGGGCAAGAAGCGATTTGGGGTCGTCGTTCGTGAGCGCTCCATTCTCCTCCAGCAGGGAAAGCAGTTCACTCTTGGCGTACCCGTACTCCCGGATCAAATAATCCATTTGATACCAGCGTCGTGAACGCCAGGCAGGTGTGTTTTTTTGCAGGGCCAGCCGGGTTTTCGGCAGCGCTCTGAAGGCCGAATAATAGATCCGCGAGGGGTGCACCCGCTCGTACAGCGACGTAATACACTCTAAAATCTCCCTGTCCGTCTCTCCTGCCGCGCCGATTATGAGCTGCGTGGTATGCCTCCCGGGCGCTGCTTCGGCAATCCAGTTGAGCCGCTTTACGATATCACCAGCATACTCCTTGATCCCGGAAAGGGCACGGAGCCGGCTGTCGCTTGTCGTCTCAATGTTAAGGCTGATCCGGTCTGCAAGACGTGCGGCCTCGCATATATCATCCCTTCGTGCTCCAGGCAGGATCTTCAGGTGCAGGTACCCGCCGTATCCCTTCTCCCGGAGGATCCGGGCTGTCTCGACGAGTTCTCCCATTACCTCGTCGACGTCGTACGGAATACCGGATGTGAGAAAAAGACCTCCGGCGAGGTTTTTGTGGTACAGGTCAAGGAACATCTCTGCCAGCTCGCGGGGAGCGAATGCGAGGTGCGATCGATCGAGCCGGATCGGACAGTATGCGCAATCGAACGAGCAGCTTCCATGGAGGAGCGCCTTGAGCATCCGGTTGCATCCTCCGGCATTCTGGTTGTATGTAATGCAGGCACCCGAGGTGAGCATCTGCATACACTCTCCCGGCATACAGACATCGTATTGACTGCCGGAGGTCAGCTTTCCTAATTTCCCGGTGCACCCGGCCATGCACTCCTGTCTGGCATGACTTTCTTATAAAGAAGCGGCAGGCAGGGGGTGAAAGTGACCAAATGGCACTCAGCTCATTTCAGTGTGTTTGCGTACGGTGATGTCTCGTACGGTCCCCATGCTCGCCGGTTTTCCTTCATATGAGATAAGCCCGGCATCAAGAGAGACCGAAACTTGGGTGACGCCGTCGCGTTTTAACAGATTGCACTCATAATTTTCCGGCACGTGATGGCCTTGTTGACGGCGACGGCCCCGTTCGAGCACGAAATCCCGGTTTTCCGGCGCGATAAATTCTGAAAAATCATGCATGACAAAATCAGCCGGTACCCCTCCCAAGATCCGGGCAAATGCCGAGTTGACATACCTGATCAGCCGGCCCTGGATAATGAATACTCCGTTTTGGCTGTGTTCGACCAGAGTCCGGTATTTCTCTTCCGAATGCCGCAGTTTTTCCAGCAATTCCCTGCGCCGGGTGATATCACGGAATACGACCTGAACTGCTGGCTCGCCGTTATCGATGAAACTCGTGGCGACGACCTCTACATCGATCACCGTACCATCTGTTCTCAGGAATTTTTCTTCGGCCACATCGACCGCAGTCAGTTCGTCAGCGCAGGTTAAAGCTGCCATTCGTTCCCGGACCATACCGTGATAATCCGGATGGACGAAGTCGAAAATATTTTTCCCAACAAAGTCTGCAGGTGACGGTGCCCCCATGAGACCGGCAGCAACCCGGTTTGCAAGGGAAATAACACCATTTTTGTGGATCACGATCGCGTCGAACGAACGTTGCAACAGCCGCCGATATCGCTCTTCACTGCTTCTTAATGTTTCTTCTGACCGTTTCCGCTCAGTAATGTCGCGGGAAATACCAAGAACTGCCCGCACTGATCCGTCGGGGCTCTTCAGCGGTACGAGCATGTGATCGAACCACCGTGTCTCTCCTCTTACCGACAATGGCCCTTCGCTGTGTGCGGAATTGCCGGTGGCAAAAACATTCTGTAGCATCCTCTCCTGATGCCGTGCCGTTTCCGGAGGGAACAAAGATGACCGGACTTTCCCTATTACCTCTGAGGGAGTTTTCCCGAGAAACTCAGCGGCATAGCCGTTGACATACTCGACCCGGTCGTCGTGCCCGATCAGATAGATTAGATCGCTGGAAATCTCGGCGAGCATGCGGTACCGTTCTTCACTCTCACGCAGAAGCTCTTCAGCCCTCTTCTTGCTGGTAATATCGTCAAGAATAATGGACACGCCTTTTTGTCCGTGATCAAGTGCTGTCGGGGCAATCCGGCAGGAGAAGATGATCCCTCCTTTAGCCGGGCCAAGCTCGCCCTGCCACTCGGTACCGTCCAATCCCGCTCTTACCCGGGTTAAAAATGCAGTGAAAAGATCGTCAAATGCCGTTACCAGTGGCGAGTATTCGATATTTTTCCCTACAAGGTCGTTGGCTTGGGTGGCGAGGAAGCGGGCAAATGCGTCGTTGATAAAAACGATCCTGGTACTGCTGTCAAGTTGCAAGATGTGTTCTGAGGAGATAGAGAGAACTGCAGAAACGGGCACGCGGTTGGCGAGCGCATAGATCTTCGCCATGCCGAAATGGCGCATCTCCACCTGTCCGGAAACAAGGAGTTTTTCCAGGAGTCTTCCGGCGGTGTTCCTGTTTATACGGATTTCCCGGACAATTTCGGTGATACTCAGGCCCTGGGGGTTCTTTTTGAGAATCCCCTTAATCTTTTCGGCGGTCTGTTGTCTCAGCACCATTAACGAAATAAAATCTGTATTGAATATATTAAAAATTCAGCAGTTTCGGTCTTTTATAAATATCATAAGGGGCGTTCAAAGGGACGGTTTATTCCCGTGCCCTGGTCCCTTCCTGTATTATCTCGAAATCGAACGACGCGCCCTCAGCCCGCGACCGGTGCTTGACAAGAGTTGCGCGCCGCCACCCGAGCGCATCGAGCCGGTCCAGACGGATAATAACTTTTGATATATGTTCCAGCGGCGTTCCCCCTAGACCCACAAATACATTTCTTGTAGTGTCCATGTAGACCTGATTGGTGATGAGGACTGCCGGTTCGTACCTTTTTGCGTACCCCAGCAGCTGGAGCATCTGCCGGGTGAGCATCTGCATGGCGTCCCTGCCCTTCTCGAGATCAGTCCGGTAGAGTGCGGTTGCTGAGTCAAGTACGACGAGGCCGGGCTTGTGTTGCCGGAGTATCTTGTCCGCTTCTGCAATCATAGCACCCTGCTGTTCGAAGTCTATGGGTTCGAAGAGGAAGAGCCTGTCCGCTGTTGCCTCAGTATCACTGCCTGCGATCTGCTGGAACCGCTCACTAGAGAACCCCTCAGAATCGATGAAAATAACCGAACCCCCGGATCGCAGGCAGGAGACAGCGGCGACCATACTCAGTGTGCTCTTACCGCTCGCCGGCCCCCCATAAATCTGGGTAATAGTCCGCAGTTCGAGCCCTCCGCCAAGTAGCCGGTCCAGAGCCGCGTTCCCGCTGCTGCGCCTTGAGGTATTCATCGGTCACCCGGATCTTCCCGGCGATTGTGTTTGCCGGCCTGCCTCTCTGCGGCAACTTGTGCAGCATGAAGCACATCGCGGACTGGTACATCCAGTTCCTCCGCGACGTGCCATGCGGCATCGAATTCCGCCTTGCATGTGTAGATATTCCCGTCCATCCACCCGCATTTCACCGGTAAACGTTTATTATGCCCGGCAATGACCACATCGACATCGGCGATCGATCTCTCCGCGGTAAACCGGTGGACAGAAGGGATGCACCGGACGCCAAGCGTTCCCAGTTCACGTGCCATGAGCCGGGCAAGGACGGCCGCTGATGCCGGCGGTGCTATAACGGTAACCAAATATCCCGGCCTACCTTTTTTCATCAGGATCGGTGTTGCGCTTGCGTCCCTGGCCCCGGCAGCCATAAACCGTACAAGTGCCATCCCGATCACTTCCCCGCTCACATCATCGACATTTGTCTCGAGAATATCAACGGTGTCCTGCGACATTGCGGCAGGGTCACAGGTTGTCTCTACCAACATTGCCCGCAGTACGTTTGGAATATGCTTCGGGTCCCTGCTCCCGGCACCATAACCAGTCGCGAGTATCTTGTAAGTTTCAAGGAGAGCCGGGCATTGTAGCTACAAACTCGGCGAGCAGAGCAGCGCCGGTGGGCGTACAGAGTTCGCCGTCGTCTCCTCCGGGAATGGCAGTAAGGCCGGATCCAGCAAGGATTGCGACTGTTGCTGGAGCCGGGACTGGGAAACGACCATGCGATCCAGTAGCCATACCGGATCCCAGTGCAACCGGCAGCACGGCAACCCCGTCCACTTCAAGCGATGAGAGTGCGGTGCATGCTCCGATAATATCCGCAATAGCGTCGTCGGCGCCCACTTCGTGGAAGTGAACATGTTCCCCGTGGACGCTCTCTTCCGCAGTGTTGAGCCGCAAAAATACGCGACGTGCCATGGCAAGGACGTTTTCGGGCACCAGAGTAGCCACAGCATCCAGTTTTTTTCCAACTTCAGCAAGTGTCCTGTGTTCCGGTGTGGCGTGGGTATGCACCCTGACTGCCCGGATCCCGGCCCGATTGACAATCTCTACCGTTGGATCGGTAACTACGGTTCGCATTGCGGCAACGACCCGCTCCCGGTCCGCTCCACAGGCGATCAGGGCAGCGGTGATCATGTCCCCTGCTGCGCCGTGAAACGGGTCAAAAATGAGGATTCGCATTTACAGTACCTATAAATCCCTGCGTATATGACCTTTAAGGTAATGCCTGAAGTGCAACTAAAGGTCGACTCTGCATATCCCGGTGACCAGGGCGGGGGAAAAGCAAGACTCGACCCTGAAACCATGCTCCTTCTGAAAATTTCACCAGGGGATCTCGTGGTAATCGAGGGGAAGCGCCGAACCGTGGCAAAAGTGTGGCGTTCCCTAGTCGAAGACTGGAACCAAAGGAAGATCCGGATCGACAATTTTACCCGGCTCAATGCTGGTGTGAGTATCGGGGATACCGTGAAGGTATCGACGCTCTCCGAAGAGATCGAGGCAAAGCGCGTGGTGCTTGCCCCTCCCGAGGATCTGCCAAAAAAGATTCCGATTGCGAATAATCCGCATGTTATCAACGGCCTGCTGGATTTCCCGGTAGTAAAAAACGATTCGATCCCGATTATGCTCGGTATGCCCTTTATCCAGCCGCAGATCGTCGCGTTCAAGGTGGTCGAGATAGAGCCGGAAGAGGCCGTGATTATCACCAAGAATACATCTGTCGAGTTCTCGGACAAGCCAGCCGCGGGATTCGAAGGCGTAAAGCGATTCTCGTACGAGGATATTGGGGGTTTAAAAGACGAGCTCCAGCGGCTCCGCGAAACGATCGAGCTTCCTCTTAGGCACCGGAGCTCTTCCAGAAATTGGGGATCGAGCCGCCCAAGGGAGTACTCCTCTACGGCCCGCCGGGGACGGGTAAGACCCTGATTGCAAAGGCGGTGGCAAGCGAGAGCGGGGCGCACTTCATTTCGATCGCCGGCCCCGAAGTAATCTCAAAATATTATGGCGAAAGCGAGCAGCGCCTTCGTGAGGTCTTCGAAGAGGCACGGGAAAATGCCCCCTCGATCATCTTCATTGACGAACTGGATTCTATTGCGCCCCGGCGCGAAGAAGTGACCGGGGAGGTCGAACGCCGGGTCGTCGCCCAGCTCCTGACGATGATGGATGGTCTTGAGGAACGTGGGCAGGTCGTGGTGATTGGCGCCACGAACCGGGTCGACGCGATTGACGCCGCCCTGCGCCTGCCCGGCCGGTTCGACCGGGAGATCGAGATTGGTGTCCCAAGCGAACTCGACCGGATCGAGATCTTAAAGATCCATACCCGTGGTATGCCGCTTGCCGAGGACGTGAGCCTTGAGATCCTTGCCCAGCAGACCCATGGGTTTGTCGGCGCCGACCTTGCCGCACTTGCCCGGGAGGCAGCGATCCGGGCCCTCCGGCGCTACCTGCCCGATCTCGATCTTGACAAGGCGGAGATCGACCAGGAGACACTTGACAAGCTGCGGGTGCTTGCGAGTGACTTCCGGAGTGCCCAAAGGGACGTAGGCCCGAGCGCGATGCGTGAAGTGATGCTCGAAGTCTCGCATGTGAAATGGGATGCGGTCGGCGGGCTTGATGCGGCAAAGACCGAAGTCCGTGAGGCTGTCGAGTACCCACTGACCCACCGCGACCGGTTCGACGATCTCGGGATCGAGCCGCCCCGGGGCGTGCTGCTTTATGGGCCGCCGGGTACGGGGAAGACGCTGATCGCAAAAGCGGTGGCAAGCGAGAGCGGAGCCAATTTCATCCCAGTACGGGGCCCGCAGCTCCTCTCCAAATGGGTGGGTGAAAGCGAACGGGCGGTGCGGGAGATCTTCCGGAAGGCCCGGCAGGTGTCACCATCGATCATCTTTTTTGACGAGATCGATGCGCTTGCCCCGGCCCGGGGAACCTCAAGCGATTCCCACGTGATCGATAATGTGCTTAACCAGATCCTGACCGAGATGGACGGCCTCGAGGAACTCAAGGATGTCGTTGTTATGGGAGCGACCAACCGGCCGGATATTGTGGACCCA
This sequence comes from uncultured Methanoregulaceae archaeon, assembly GCA_963737635.1. Lineage (GTDB taxonomy): Archaea > Halobacteriota > Methanomicrobia > Methanomicrobiales > Methanospirillaceae > Methanoregula. The sequence continues at coordinate 831,721 of CAVTTL010000001.1, read as the reverse complement.
GCACTCCTGCGGGCCGGCCGGTTCGACCGGCTGGTCTACATCGGCGAGCCGACACTTGAAGACCGGCGTAAGATCATCGGGATACATACCGCTTTCATGCCGCTCGAAGGCTCGGTGCTCGAAGAGATAGTCTGCCTGACTGAGGGGTACACTGAGGACGCACTGGGTGAGATTGTCGAGAAAATGGGAAAAGATGCAAAAATTACTGCAGAGACCATAAAATCCGCGATAAAGGAAAAAGATGAGGAAGCAAAAAAATTGAAGGGTGAGAGGCAGCGAAGGCTGTCCGATCTAATGCGCGAAAAGAATCTCACGTTCGAGGAGCAGGCGTTCGAAATGATTGTCGACATGACTGAAGGTTACACTAAAGATGCACTGAGTGATCTGGTCGACAAACTGGGTAGGGATGTAAAAATTACTTCGGAAATTGTAAAGGCCACCATAAAGCACGCGAATGCAAAGATCTCGAAAGGTGCGAGGCGGCGAAGACTGGTAGATCTGATGCGCGAGAAGAATTTGACGTTCGAGGACCCGACTCGAGACGAGAAAATCACATCTCTTAGCCAGAATACCGATGGTTTCGTAGGTGCGGATCTCGAAGCCCTTTGTCGGGAAGCTGGAATGTTAGCAATGCGTGAAATAATCAGTCGAGATAAGGCAATAAATTCGATAGAAATGTTTTTGAAAAATTTGCAAGAAAAAGAATCTTTTGAATCGAAATCATTAGTAAAGTCAGATTTGGAGAAGATTGTTACTATCACAAATCCGCCGAAAAGAGGCGACAACGAGCAAAAGAATGGTGCTCCGTATGAGGAAGCGGTATTTAAAGATCTCAACGAATATCTAACAATTACGGGTCATGACATTGCAAAAATGTCCAAAGACGATTTGGAAACTAGTGTAAAATCGTTAATCCAAAAAGGAAAAGTTCCCTCAAATGTCACCCTGAAGCATTTTGAAGATGCAAAGAAGAAAGTTCACCCGACCATGAATGACAACCTTCGAGACTATTACGGCAAGATCCAGCAGCACTTCAAGGGCGGCCTTCCTGCGAAAGTCCAGCCGCCGGAATACCAATAATTTTCTGACTTTTTTTCCGGATTGGGATCCAATACGCCAAAAAAACCGATTTATATTTACCCTGCCGGGAATCCCTCGAGGTGCGGGTGCCTACCCGGGAAAAAAGGTTGCCCGTTTTGATTGTTTTAGTCGTTATTCTGCCGCTCGTTGATCTTTGCAGCCATGATGAAATTATTAAGAGTAAGCCCACCAGCGGGGTACGTATAGAAGCCCACTTCGATGAACCTGCCCTCCTTCATGGCAAGGTCGGGGATGTGGCCCTCTTCCGTGGACATCGTCAGCACAGTGTTTAAGAATTCAATGGCATCATCGGCATTATCGAAGGTGAACATGCGTATCAGGTGGCCGTTTTCAAGCGACCAGCCCGGCACTTCCTTTAAAAGTTCAATGGTATCCTTTCGTGTGATAGGCGGCGAGCCGGGCTTATAGGTTGAGCATTTTTTTTCCGTGAGTTCCATGAATATGTGTCCGCCCTGCGACCAAAAAAAGTTTCTCTCACAAAAATAAATCCGGGCATACGAGGCATTTCCGCCGGGAAAATACATTCTCCCGGGAACCTGTTTCCTGTGCGCCTCCTTCCTTGTATCCCTCATACGGCGGGCCGGCTGTCCGCAAAGACCATAATACGTCCTGCACAATGGAGTACTACGAACAGGCCATCAGTATTCTCTACCCTGCACGAGTCCCTCCAAGCCGTTCTATCTGATCGACTGGGCTGGTGCGAGCTCCGTGAGGTTCAGGAGCAGGCATACGAGGCAATCCACGGGGGGAACGACGTGCTCGTCATCGCACCGACCGCCGGGGGAAAATCTGAGGCTGCCTTCATACCGGTTATCGATGATATCCTGAAATCCGGCACTAAAGGGGTCGCCTGCCTCTACCTATCGCCTTTAAAGGCGCTCATAAACGACCAGGAGGAACGGATTGCCACATTCTGCCGGCCCACCGGTCTTTCCCTTTCCAAATGGCATGGCGATGTTCCCAAAGGCGACCGCGGGTGGGACCCGGACGACGCGCCGCAGTTCCTGCTGATCACCCCGGAATCGCTTGAGGTTATCCTGCACGAACAGGGACCTGCCGCCGCTCTTGCAAACCTGCGGTACGTTATCGTTGACGAACTGCACGCGTTTGTGGAATCGGAGCGGGGTGTGCACCTCAGGATCCTGCTTGACCGGCTCGACCGGATCGCAGCGGCCCCGGTGCAGCGTATCGGGCTTTCGGCCACAGTCGGAAACCCTGATGAGATCCTCACGTGGTTCTCAGGGGGGCGTCGCAGCCACCGGCTCGTTACTGTCCCGGTACCAGCTACGGAAAAAAAGTTCCGGTTTGTGATTGAACCCGATCCGCCCCGCAGGATCGATGCCCTTGCCAAGCTTGTTTCCGGTAAAAAGGCGCTTGTCTTTGTCAACAGCCGCAGCACTGCGGAGCAGATCCTCCAGGAGGCAGCCGGCCGGATAAAAAACCTGCACATCCATCACTCATCGCTTGCGCCTGCCCAAAAAAAAGAGGCAGAGGAGGCGTTCCATGAAAGCCAGGGGGCATGCATCATCTGCACAAGCACCCTCGAGCTCGGCATCGATATCGGGAATCTTGATATTGTCGTGCAGGTGAGTCCGCCACACTCAGTCTCCTCGTTTTTGCAGAGGATGGGCCGGAGCGGCCGGCGTGACCAGGCCGCGTTTGTTGCGTGGCTCCTTTCTGATCCAAGAGACCTTCTCACCAGCTGCGCTGTGATCGAATGTGCGAAAGAACGGAGAACAGAACTCCTCCAGCCACTGGAAAAACCCTGGAACGTGCTCGTCCAGCAGATCTTCCTTTATGTCCTTTCCGCATCCCGGGCGCCGGGGCACCATCGTGCGCGATCTTCTTTCATTCTTTGCATTTGCCTGCTTTTCCGCTGATGATCTGCACCAGATCCTTACCCACCTGCTCTCATCGGGGTATCTTTCTGCTGACGGCGAGATGCTGACGCTTGGGCCAGAGGCCGAACGGGTCCTGGGGCGATCAAATTACCGGGACCTGTACTCGGTGATTCCGGGGGGAGGCGAGGACCCGGGCGGTGACGCCGGACGGAGAGATCGTGGGCAGCGTCGATGCCCGGTTTGCGAACCGTATGGAACCGGGGGCATTCACTCTGGGGGGGGCAACCTGGTCGGTAGTCAAATGCGATGAGAGCCATAATCTTGTCGTGGTGGTACCAGGCGGGAACACAACGGGCACATCCCGGGTCTTCTGGTCGGCAGGTGGAGAGGCTGCGTTTTCCCCGGTGATCTGCAGTGCCGTCCAGCGAATCGTCGCCCGAGGGAGGACAACCCTCCCTCTTGGTCCCGGTGATACGGACACACTTAACAAGGCGATCGGCGCCCTGCCGACCGGTATCCAAGAACAGGGGATCTTTATCCGCGAGGAAAAGGGAAATGGCGGCAGGGAGGTAGTCGTATATTCCTTTTTTGGTGCCCGGTTCAATCAGGTGCTGGCGTTTCTTCTCAAGGGGGCGCTCGGCCGGGTCCAGGTCAGGTATGACGATGAACGGGTCCGGGTCTTGCGGGCCGGAAAGACCGGGGCTGCCGTACGGGTTGAAGCTGCCTTCCGGTCGATCCCGGGTCTATATCAGGATACGATTTCTGATTACCTTCCTCTTCCCGCCCCGGATCCCTGGAAATTTGCAGGAATGCTCCCGGATTGGGCATTCCGGGAGATGGTGCTTACCGATTATTACCCCATCAGGGATGTAATCCGGACCCTTGCACACATACCGGTTACCGTTCTGCCGGATGCGGATCAGGATCCCGCTGCTCATTCCGGAAAGTGACCTCTCATCCTTGACGGTGCGTACCCTCATCCCGGATCAGCTTTAAGGATTCATAATTGCAAATTATCATGAGACCTACAAGCGATAAGAGACTTTCATGAAACACCTGCTTTTTCTTTGCACCGCAGTCATTGCCCTCCTGCTCGTGGCAGGCTGCACCCAACCCCCGCAGCTGCAGGAGCAGCCTGCGGCGGCAACCCCGACACTGGCGCTCGTTGTTACTATCGTCCCCACACCCTCGGCAACCACCGAGGCACCAGTCAACGCCAACACGATTTTGATCGAGAAGATGTCATTTGTCCCGGCACAAATCACGGTGAGCGCCGGTTCGATCGTGCGCTGGGTCAACGAGGGTACAGTTACGAATTCGGTCATGTTTTCCCCAAGCACGAAGATCAGTACGTATATACTATCACCCAGCCAGTCCTGCGCCGTGAAATTTACCAATCCCGGTGTCTACAACTACTCCAGCAGTATCTACCCGGAGATGCAGGGCTCCGTCGTGGTTACCGGGTAGCGCCCTTTTTCCGTGGGTCCCAGAGTGGGTACCTACAAGTAGATCCGTCGCGGGCATTGTGCCAAAAACGTAGAATACTGGCAAAAAAGAGGCTTTCGTTAAAAGCCGGCCAACCGGGCCAGCGTACCCACGATGATCCCGAACATAGAGGAGGATGCCGAAATCATCCCGAGCAGGATGTACCCGGCCACGACACCGATCTTCAGGGGCGTATAAGTCCGGTTTATATTTAAGCGCCGTACCGTACGAAAAGCCTTCACGTCGGCAGAGATCTTCGGCTTGTTCTTTTTGATCCGGACCATGGTCGTTTTTCCCCGGGATACATGTACAGGATGTCCAACTGTATATTATATTATATACAGGTAATATTTAATATTTTTTATTAACGTAACTAAAAAAACAAGCAATAATTTCGGATTTAATCTCAATCGGGGGTCATATTTGCCGATTTTTGCACTTTTCCGACGGAGGTGGTGGAAGCAGGAAAATGAAATAAATATAGAGATCGTAATGGATGATATGTATATATATATAATAAATAGGCAAGTAATTTATCCCGGTATGACGCATATCGTGATGATATTCCTATGACCCGGCCGCGTGACGATAAGGGTGTTTCTGTTATTATCGGAACCCTTCTTCTCATCCTGATAACTGTGACCGCCGCAGCCGCTCTTGCGCTCATGGTTTCGCAGATGCAGAAAGCCGAGATGACCCGGCAATCACAGATGCAGGCAGTCCATGACGAGGATATTGTGATCTCCGGGGTGAGTCTGACCAATAATGAAAGTTACTGGAACCAGATAGGCGTCCCGCCACAAAACTGGAGTTCCATCTCGTTCGATCTGATGAATCTCAACACTCAGGATACCAATATCGTAGGCATCGCCATTAATAACCAGTATCTGCTTCCTTTTTCATTTTCTTCGTTATCGGGCTCCTATTCTTCAGGGAATTGCAGTGCCTTGGGATCACCTGGAGGATGGTGTAATTCTTCCTCATCACTTGGTTCTTATGTCAATTCGTCACAATTTGCAATTCCGGCAGGGAAAAGTACAAAAATCACGATCGATCTGACCCCCGCGGCACCTCCTATTGGAACCGGCGACCAGATTGATATCAAGGTCTTAACTTCGCTCACGAACATTTTTGAGCAGACCTACAAATTACCGACCCCTGTGATTGTCTATAACACTGAAACAACAACGCTTGGCTCAGTTCCGCGGGATAATATAGTGCTGGACGGGTCACAGTCCTCATCAGGAAATGCGACCATTGTCAGCTGGAAATGGACACTCATGAATGCTACCTACACTATGACAAACGGTCAGATTGATCCAATCGGGAACTGTTCGGATGTCAATGATCTAAGTACGGTAAGTGTTCCTCCCTATTTCAGCAATGAAATAGCTCATTTCTCCCCATTTATAAGTGGGCCCTTCTGTGCCAACTTGACGGTAACCGACAGCAATGGGATGGTTGCAACCTCTCCTTATCAACTCATCCCAAAAGATCAACAGTTTGTCCCGCCATCGTCCATTAATCTGGATTGGAACCAGACCGGCAATCAATTAAATGTGACCATAACTGCCATAAGCAATACTCCCCTAACGGATCAACCAGTATCCTATAGCATCAATCAATACGCAGATAACTTACCTTTCACATGGACACTGGTTCCTTCAAATTCCAATGGCCAAACGGATGCCTTTGGAAATGTTACCTATCTGATCTGTGGTAACGGGACGGCAACCATAAGTTCCGGGCAACTCACGAGAAGCAGGTCTTTTGCAAACAATATCTGCAGATAACCTCCTGATTTGCCCCGAAATCGTGACTGAGCTGGCACAGGTGATCTCAGAGACGATTGGAAAGAACTTCCCGTTACGCTTCTAGTCCTTCTGCCTGAACCGCAAGGATCTGCTTCATGACCGCCGGTTTGTCCCGGTAATACGCCCGGATCTGTTCGGTCACCGCGTTGTATTCCCGTACGCCTGCCCTCTGCAGGCCGAGAAGGAATGCCGTCCGGTCCTTGAGTTCCTGGTTGAGAATATCCTTATTTACCCCGTGGGTGTCCCGGATCTTGTCAAAAAGGAAGCTGCGGCCCTGGAACTGGAACTCATCGATGTCAGGGGCCCATTTGAAGACGGTATTGGTGATAAGGTCCCCCGTGTCCCGGTCAGACTCCAGCATTTCGACGATATTTGCCAGCCGGCGCATGCTGCGCTCGCCTTTCTTGATATGCATAGGGAAGAGTACCACATCGAGGTTGGAAAAGAGGCTTCTGGGAACGTTCATGGGGTTTGACTCTACACGGGCAAGAAGTTCGTCCATGGAGCCGGCGTGGATGGTGCCAAGGGCTGCGTGCCCGACGGCAATTGCCTGGAAGAGGGTAAACGCTTCACTGCCCCGCACTTCACCCACGATGATGAACTCAGGTCGCTGTCGCAGCGCTGCGACAAGCAGATCGTAGAGCGATATATCCCCCGGGCTTTTCGAGGACACGCCGCTCACCCCGGATACATTCTCTCCCCCACTGGAGCTGCCAAATCCTGCCCGGGTGATGGACTGGATCCAGTTGGGATGCATCAGGTTAAGTTCTGCGGTGTCTTCGATGGAGACAATCTTGTACTCCGGAGGGATGAAACTGCAGAGGACGTTGAGGAACGTAGTCTTACCGGTCGCTGTTCCCCCGGAGACAAGGATTGACCGCTTGTATTCCATCAGGATCCACAGGTACGCGAGCTCCATTGCATCGACCGAATGGTAATCCATCATCTCGATGGGTGAGATTGGGTTGGCTCGGAATTTACGGATGGTAAACGTCGAACCTTTTCTGGTGACCTCGCCGCCCAGCGTAAGGTTTCCACGGCTCCCGTCCGGGAGCGAGACATCGCGGATAGGCTGGAGCAGTGAGATATGCCTGCCGCCGACCTGCGCAAGTTTCAGGACAAAGTTGTTGAGTTCGACTTCACCGAACCTCACATTGGTCCGGATCGACCCGTAGATACGATGCTGGACGTACAGGAGGATGTCGGATCCGTTGCAGCTGATATCTTCGATATATTTGTCCTTCATCAGGGTATCGATCCGGCTGTACCCCAGATACTGTCGTTTGAGCGTGAAAAACATCCGCTCTTTCTGGTATTCCGTCAGTTTGAGCCCGAATATATTGACCAGGGAGTAAAACCGTTCCCGGAGATATTCACTCCGCCGTTCTCCCTCGATAACCTCAAGATTGGTACTCACCAGTTTCTCAAAAGCCCGCTCGATAATATCAAGAGCGATTTTCTCATCTTCGGAGAGTTGTGGTTCTACCACCTCATAGGTAAGGGCCCCGTCTTTTTTGCTGTACTCGATATGGACGTACTGGTAGGGAGGATCGATCTGGTACGTGATATTGACATCCCGCAGCGATCCCTCGAGGGAAGGATCAGCTAAAACACCGGGATCAAAATCGAGCGTCTGGATATCCTTCTGTTCCGGTGATGCAAACACCGATCGGATCTTCTGCACAAAAGAAGGGGGTGCAGACGGTACAACTACTGCCTGGATTGTATTATCTGTAGGTTCCGGCTTGAGGAGGTGAGTTTTAAGGGTCTCTTTTAGCGGCGCAGGTAACGTGAGGATCTCCACGTTATCATATCCGGGTTCGACAAAAAACAGGGTTATTTTCAGGAGAGACGATCGCAAGGACGCCAGCTGTAACCGGATCCGGTCTTTTATCGGAGGTGCAGGAGTTTTCTGTGTACGTTCGGTGGCAGGCACTGGCGGTTTGGCGCCGGTTTGCGGTTCCAGTTCCGGCTCAATAAAGTACAGGATGAATTTCTGGACGCGCGAAACCCGGTGCCTGCCGTCAGGATAGTGTGATATCGCGGATTTTTTGACCTCGTACTCCCCGGATACGGGTTCTTCTTCGGTCAGGACCAATGGAGATTGCTCTGTAGCGGTATCAGTCCCGTCAGGCTCTTTAGTGCCGAAAAGAGATGAAATCCTGCCGGTTAATGGTCTGGAAGTCATGATATGGAGATATACCCTGTTCTGTTCAACCACACGGTCCCTTGCGAATTTGTTGCGGAATGACTGATTGTATACGCGCCGGAACTGGCATACTGGTGCGATGGATTCTGGTAGGTACTGGTGAAACCATCTCCAAAGTCCCAGTAAAATGACGTGGGTGCAGGAAATCCGGTGCTCTGGTCATTAAAGAGTACCGATGTTCCCGACGGCCCCGTTAATGGGCTTGCCTTAAAGTCCACGGTGGGAAGGGAATAGGCCGTGATCGTATCGGGCGTGGCACTTATCCACCCATCAAACCCGTTGGTGGCTTTAAGATTTACCGTATACACTCCTGCTGATGTGTAGGTATGTGCCGGGTTCTGGAGACTGGATATACTCCCGTCGCCGAAGTCCCAGGACCACTTAGTAGGCTGGTCGGTCGAAGAGTCAGTAAACTGGACGGCAAGGGGCGCCAAACCGCTCGTCTGGTTTGCGCTAAACGATGCAGAGAGTGAGGAGACCGAGATCCCGGTGGTGTTCCAGCAGGAGCCGAGGGAATTTGTTGCATCCAGCCTCACGGTATACGTCCCTGAAGTCGTGTAGGTGTGCACCGGGTTCTGGAGCGTGGACGTACCTCCCGTCACCAAAGTTCCATGACCAGGAGACAGGTTGATCGGTCGATGTATCGGCAAACCTGACGGTGAGGGGTACTGGGCCGCTCGTTTGGTTCGTGGTAAACGATGCTACAAGCGGGCAGACCGAGATATCTGTTGAAGAACTTGAAGTCCCCAGTGTGTTTGAAACAGTACGGGTAACCTGATATGTCCCGTACTGGCTGAACACAAGGACGATACTGGGATCGCTCTCGGAACTCAGGTTCGCGCTTGGCTTCCAGCTCCACATCCATGAGTATGGGGGGGTGTTTACCGAACTATCGGTGAACTGGACGCCAACCAGCAGCGGATTTTGCCTGGTATATATCATGGATATATTTGCTGCAATAGCGGTTAGGGGGGGCATAATGGTAGTTGGCGTCGTATTGGAAGCTATGCCATAGGTACATGATTGCCCCGTGCAGGCGATCGTCACTTCCGTCAGCGTCGTATTGACCTGTGCCCCGTAGATATTTGCTGTCGCATTCGGAGGCGTTGGTGTAGGTGCTATCGTAGCACTTGACAGAGAGGGTGTACTTTCCCCGGCGACATAGTTTGCCGGGAGCGTAGGGGTGGATCCGGGTGTCTGGTTTGCTCCGGGACTTGTGCCGGAGCACCCGCATGCCCCAACGAGTACCGCGACGAAGAGACATGCTAGAGCGCCCAGTTTATACATATTTTTATTACATTCACTATAGTCTTAAATCATTCTACTATTGACGTCCGGTATTTATGGGGCAATCCCTAAAAGATCCCGGGACAGTGCCCCAAAAGCAGACGAAAGATTGAAGAAAAAACCGTCCCTATAGTTAGTAATGATGGAACGATCCGCGGTATTTTTCATTCTCCTCTTTATGGCTGGGTGTTTCCTTCTTGTTGCCGGTTGCACCACCCCACGGATGGGTGATACCCACAATACGACGGTCGTCATTCAGGATTATAATGCATGGGCCGATCAGCAGGGTACCTATGCAAGCCAGGTACGCACTTCACTTACCCAGATAGGGAACACCCTTTCTGCCTATAATATCGATACCGCCGGGGCTTCTTCCGATGCCGGGACGCTACAGGGGGATGTGGCTGCCGATGGGCAGGCCATCAGCCAGTGGGGCAGCGCCGGTACGGCACTGGGATCCGCGACGGATTCGTTTTCGTCGGGTACTTCGGCCCTTTCATTCGGGACGGATCAGGAGACCCCGGGGCTCATCGGCCTGCTCACCCAGGAAATGAAAATCTATTCCATAGATATGGGGAACGCCCAGCAGCACTTCGTGGATTATAACCGGGATCTGAGCGAGTATCTATCCGAGCCCGATCCCGATTACCGGGACGACTCCCTGCGTGCGGCAGCAATGGACGCAAAGACCCAGGCATTGTCATCTCTTGATGACGGCGATGCAGCGCTTTCCAATATCACGGCAACGGCGAGCCTCCTGCAACAGCGACAGTGACGCTCTGAAAAATCAGTTGGATGCAGCACTAACCCGGATCGAAAATGTGTCTGCCGGATAGCCATCAGAGTATAAAAAGCATGTTTAGCATCTCTGTTGCGTTGTCGGGACTTTTAAATAGTCAACATTGATGGATTACGGCGATATCATTTTCGTTAAGTCCCGTTAACGCAACAGCACTGGTGGAGGTTTCCTGAAGTGTTCCTACCTCAATAAAGATTTTAGGATAAGACAACCCAATGAAACAGGCGTGAAATTATGTCGGTTTTTACTGCCGTACTCCACAAAGAAGATGATATCTATGTGGCAGAATGCCCCGAGGTAGGTCCGGCCAGTCAGGGAAAAACCGTGGAAGAAGCGGTCAATAACCTCCAAGAAGCGACCGAGCTGTACCTGGAAGAGTTCCCCAGACAAAAAAGAAACATGCAATCCTGACCACCTTTGAGGTGTCATCGGTTGCCACATCATAAGCCGGTTTCCGATGATGATGTAATCAGGGTTCTCTGCAATACATTTGGTTTTGCTATTTCAGGAAGGTCCGGCAGTCACGTACGGCTCTCAACGAGGCCTGTCGTTTCAATTTATGCTTTTACAACCTTTTTACATAATAGGGAAATATTCCATCACTGGAGGATCCAGTCCTGGACCGTCTGGTTGTCTGCTCCTTCGAGGTAGGTTGAGTTTACCCCCGAGATCAGGGAGAGCGTGCCCTGTTCGTTGATGCCGAGGTTGTAGATCCTGATCCAGGCATTGTCCAGATCAGCGAGGTACTGCTGACCATTAATGGTCTCGAATGTCTGGGCGGAATTTGGCGAGAAGTAATAAGTAAGGCCAGTCTGGAACTGCGCCATATAGGGAACATAGATGCTATCGATACTGCCGGTATCCAGCAGATCGCCGTTCACGTAGACATTCATATCCGGGAAATCAAATTTGAGGATCCTGTTGCTGTCGATAGTAATGTCGCCCTGCTGGTCGCTGTTTGCCACGATCTGGACGATTGCGCCTTTGGGCAGCTGATAGTACGTGCCATTGATCGTTATGGCTGCAGGTGTATTACTGACGATAAATTGTACGCTTGAATTCGCTTCGAGATCCCCGGGTTTTCCGGTCCTGATCAGAATATCGTTGATGGTAATGTTGTAAGGCTCGGTGACGACGATGTACCCGGGCTTGATCAAATCGCTGCTGCCATAGATGTTGTTGACCGTAAGCCAGACATCATAGATGCCAGGATCAGTGAAGGTTTCTAGAGGATTCTGGTCAGTTGTAGTGTCATAAACGGTGGTGCCATTGTTCATGAAGGACTGGTTGTTTGACGTTTCCTGGAAGGTCCAGTTCCATGATGTCGGGAATCCGGTGGATTGATCGGTAAACCTGACGGTCAGAGGCGCTCTACCTGTGATTGGTCGTGCTGAAAAGTTAGCAACGACCCGGGGCGGTGTGACGATGATCGGGTCCTGGAGGGTGGCCGTGTCAACCTGGTCCGCGGTTTTCACAGTCAGGGTGACATCATAGGTGCCTGGGGATCCATAGAGGTGAACAGGATTCTGTTTCTGGGAAGTGATTCCGTCACCGAAATCCCATGACCATGAATCCGGAGCGCCGGCTGAGCGGTCTATAAATGATACGTTAAGCGGGGCATCACCTTCGGTGGGGGTTGTGGCGTCGAAACCGGCAATCAAGGCAGGTGAAATGGAGTACCGGGATGCACTTCCTTCATAATATCCGGGAAGCGCAACAGCGGTCAGGTCGTCTCTGGGATTTTGTGAATCATCAGAGACGACGATGTACGAGTTGTCCGGCCCGGCAAGGATTTTGCTGCCGTTGACAAGGATCTGGCGGACTTCCCCGATTGTTGGTTCGATTGCGAAGCTCAGGTTTGTATGGTAACTCTGGATTGATGGAATGAAACAATTCCCGAAACTGCCAGTAGCTGCCTGGGCTCCGTTCACAAAAAGCGTGGCATCAGCAAGACTGCAGCTCAGGATGTTGCTGTTGCGAAGGGTCAGGGTCCCGGTGGTGTCCGAGTCGGCCCGGATCTTTACAAGCGATCCTGCAGGCAGCGGAGTTTGTTTACCATTCACGGTAACAGATGAGTTATTGTCTGTTGATACAAGGGATAAAAATGAACCTTTCTTTATGATTCCGTCCCGGAGGGTATCGATCAGCACGGGAATTTCGGCGCCCTGCCGGGTATCCAGTACATCGTTTGCGCTTATCGTCCTCTGGGCGCCATCTGCCCGGGAAATGGTCAGCGTGGCATTATAGATCCCGGCGCTGGTGTACGTATGAACCGGGTTTTGGAGGGTCGAGCTTGTATTATCCCCGAAATCCCACTGCCAGGTATCCGGGTTGCCTTGGCTCATATCGAAGAATTGTACGGAAAGCGGATTGGACTGGTATGTGGGTGAGGCGAGAATGTCAGCGATAAGGGGTTTCGCAAGAGCTGGGCTGAGTGAGGCATCTTCATCCGACAGCGATCGGACCGGATTTACGGCAATTTTGGGTTCGAAAAGATGCGCCAGACTACCGATACTTGGCAGAATGTGAAAATACATCCCGAGTGCGAGCAGGATGAGGATCGCTCCTATGACAAGTGGGATACGAATCTGCTTCCTGACGCGGGGGATTCTCATTTTCATGATGGATCCTCAAAAGCTGACCGTCGCACACGGCACTCTACCCGTTTCCTGCGCACTATGCCGTCCCTCGTATGCCATGCGGTAACTCCGTTTGTATAATGAGGTTCTTTTGAAAAACCCGGTAATCACCAAATCATTACGTAGCCCGTTAAAATATATTTTTTGAATTGAGAATATAGAGTTCTATGTGACCGCTCCCGTTCTTCGCCTCTTTCAGTCATTTTCCCAGGCGCCACGCGGTCGGGCTGAAACTGTTGAAAGAGACTTGGACATACGTGTCCTTGAGATCCGTTGCAGCACTGGCGGGGACTTCGTAGATCAGGTAGCCGTCTATGGCGTTGCTACGACCGGGCGTGATGAAATAGCCCTGACCGTTGGTATCGGGTCCCGTCGGGGGGATGGTCGTACCGGCGCTAACATTGGAGATTACGGTAGTGTTCTGCCCAAAGACGTTATAGCCGGTCAGGAATGCATAGTCCCGCTTCTGTTGCCCGATCTCCCGGATCCACTGGTACGGCAGGAGATTGAAATTCGCCGTGTAATAATCGATCTCGTTCTGATCGAGAACGGATGTGTCGAAGTAGACGTTATGAGTGTAGTTCTGACCGTTATAGCTAACGATGAACGAGTCTGCCGATGGGACAATGGCTCTCATAGTCCCTGTGTCCTCAATGCGGATGAAGACAACGAGGAACACATCTCCGGTTTGTACAGGTGCTACTTGGACAAACCGGTTCCAGTCCATGTCCCAATAGAAATAAAACGGGAGGGTTGTTGTGTTATAGACTGTGGCGAGACACGGACGGCTGTTATCGCCATACCAGTAGGATTCGCCCATATCGAGCGCATTTTTAACCGGGACGGCCGGGTTTGTGGGGGGAGTTGCTGCCGGTGCCAGTGTCGGGGTTACAGTCGCACTGGCAGTAGTTGGCATAGGTGTCGGCGAGCTGCCTTCACCCCCCCCATTCTGTGACGCTAGGAGCGCTGCGAGCTGGGCGTCACGACTGGAGGTACTAGCCGGGCTGCTCAGCTGGGGTACTGCCAGTACCCGGGCGTGCTCAGGTTCATAGTGTTTACAGTCTGGTTCATTACCTTTAACTGGAGACTGCCTTCCTGCAGGCCAAAAGAGAAGAGCGGGTTGTTCATCTGTTCCAGCTGGAGAAGATCTCCTGACTGAAGGTTAAATGAGAAGAACGGGGTGTTTACCGTACCAGAGATCTCGGATATACTGCTGACTTGCCCCCCCGGATTTGTAGATACAGGAGGGACGAAGAGATGGGCAGAAAAAATAAAGGCACCGATGAGTAGTATGCAGATGCCAAGAGCGATGGCCACAAACACACCGGGCCGGTTCCCCAGCAGAGGGTTCTTTTTCCGCCTGAGGAGAAACATGGCGGTACCCCGGATGAGAAACAAGGAAATGACCGCGCAGATGGCGCACAACACGATGGTAAAAATGAAAGCTTTGACAAAAGCCGATAGTCCATTTGATCCGACGGGATTCAGTGTCGGCAGTGCTAGTGTGAGAATAAGCAGCAGTACCTGAAATCAGGGCAAATGGTGCAATCGTCAGGAGAAATGTCCGGCCGAAATCCCGGAGAGAAAACCGGGCCTGTGGTTTCTTATCGGGACTTACGGCTGGATCGGTTTGCCGAGTTGGTGCAGGTGGCTTTTGCCTGAGGCTCTGGAACCATTTCCTGATGCCCGCTGTCATGGACGTGATGATTTTCTTTAGAGAAGGGAGCTTCCGTTCGGGGGGGACTACCGGGAGGAGTTCTGCTGTAGAGTGATTGAAGGCCGGAGACTGTTTCGCAGCAGATGGTTCTTGGGGACCTTCCTGTACGGGTTCAATTGGAGCATTACTGAAGACCATGGACTGTGTCATAGCTGGTGGCTCCGGTTGATCGAAAGGCTTGGATTCATACACCGGTTCCTCCCCTTTTATTCCTGGATCAGTACATCGTTCTATTCCGATTGAATCCTTTCGACGCAGCCGGCTGGAAAAAGATGCGCACAGTGATAAAATGCCGCTCTGGTGCCCCTGTGTCTTTGCTGTGGCATAGAAAAGGATGGCTTTTGCTGAGAGGTTAATGAACAGTACGATAACGATAAGGACAAACCCGGCGGCGAAGATAGAAGATATGGGAAAGACATTGGAATTTTCGTAGGAAGTGTACAGAAATACCGGTAATGATCCGACGAGATCATTGAGCGGATAAATCTTTATCCCGAGAAGGAAGTTCGGGTTGAGCGCGATCCTGAATTGCGGCATGTACTGGGAATACCCTGCGGTCAAGAGAACGACCGCAGACTCTTCTGCTGCCCTCCCAAATCCCAGGATGGCGCCGACAATGATACCTGACAAAGCATAGGGAATGACGATATCCCGGATCGTTAGCCATTTTGTTGCTCCGAGCGCATAGCTGCCTTCTTCCAGTTCGCAGGGCACGCGCGTGATCGCGTCTTCTGTCGCACGCTCGATCACCGGGATGATCAGGATGCCAAGTGCAATGGCTCCTGCCATAAGTGACTCTCCCCCGGTAATGGGCTTGAGATAGATGACAAGGATGGCGACGCCGAATATCCCCAGTACGATCGATGGAGTCCCTGAAAGAACCTCGATCATCAGACGCAAAAATCGTGTAAATTGGTTGTCGGACGCGTATTTCTGGAGATAGATCGCCGTTCCAACCCCGAAAGGAATTGCAATGATAGTGGATGTAACTGCGAGAAGGATAGTACCTGCAATAGCGTTCCCGATCCCAGTTCCGAGCCCCATCCCGGTGTTGATCTCAGAAAAAAGAATAAAATGCGGCTTCAGGGATGCCACCCCTTTGAGGAAGATCACCACGAGAATATAAAGGAGCATGCCTGCAGCAAAGAGCGCAGCCGCTCCGCAAACCGCCATCATGATCGTCCCTTTGAGTGCACGGAAATTCATGTGGTTCCTTCAATTTGTTTTTTCAGCCGATCACTAATGAGATGGATAGCGATCACGAACCCTATCTCCATGACCATAAGGACTGCACCGATGGCAAAGAGCGCGCTCCGGCCTTCGGGATCGACCACGTAATACCCGATATCCAGGAGAATTTTGGCAGTCATCGGTTCACCCAGATTGAAAAAAGATGTTGGGGTGGCGCCCATATTGCCTACAAGCATCACGACTGCCATTGTCTCCCCCATCGCGCGCATGATTCCCAGGATCAGGCCGGTGATAATCCCGGAAAGGGATGCCGGGAGAACAAGATGCCGGATGGTCTCCCACTGTGTTGCCCCAAGTGCAGTCGAACCTTCCCGCAGTCAGTCGGGTACCCCCCGCATCGCTTCCCGGGAAAGAGCGACGATGGTTGGGAGGATCATGACGGCGAGGACTGTAGCTGCCAGCGGGAAGCCAATCCCGTTATTATTATCATACTTGAATAAGGGAATAAAACCGAGTGTATTTCCTATGAACGGATTGATGAAATCACTGAAATAACTCCGCAGGACAAAAAAGCCGAAGATACCGTACACGACCGAAGGTATCCCCACCAGCAGTTCGATAAGGGTGCTGAGCACCTGGTCAAGCCATGGCGGTGCCCACTCCGAGAGGAAAAGCGCGGTTGCAAGGCCCAGTGGGACAGCGAGTACAATGGTGCCGATAGTTACCATCATGGTTGCGACGATAAATGGCCAAATGCCGAACTGATGAGATGTGTAGTCCCACGTCGATCCGAAGACAAAACCGAGCCCCTCACGTCCCAGAACCGGGGCAGCGGCGAACAGGATATACCCGATGATCACGATGACACTTAAGACCGTCACCATGGAACAGGAGAGAAAGAGTACTTCGTGAAGATCGGGTTTTTCGTTCATTGTAAAAAAAAGAAGAAATTAGAAGTTGTATACTTCAGCTGGTCGGTGCGAAGTCATAGAGTGAGTACATACCGGCGTTGTTGAACGCGGTTGCCTCAGTAGGGGACTTGGCGAAGTTGAGCAGGTTGCCGACAACTGAGCTTGCTGAGCTGGTGCCCGGGGTTGTGATAATACCGTTGGATGAAGCGGTAGGTGCAGTTGCTTTGGTGATCCAGTAGAGACCGCCGGTAAGCTTCTGCGGGTAGTTTGTTCCCTGAGCGCTGCCCTTAACCCAGTCCTTGAGTGCTGCCTTGATGTTGGCGTGGGTCGGGACGTATACGCCAGTGCTGTCTTCGACACCGACAACCGTGATACCTGATGCGGTGGTGTTGCTGGTTACGCCGCCGGTGAACGCATATCCTGCGTCAACAAAGCCGAACTGTGGTGCAGTTGCTGTTCCTGCCTGAACTGCTGCGAGCATTGCTGCGTTTCCATTCTGAGTCTGGAGGTTGTTGAAACCGGTGGAGGTGTTGCCCTTTGCGTTGCCACCAATCCAGCCGAATGCGGTGGACATGGTTCCGGAACCGGCTTCACGCTGTTCCATGGTTGTGCCGATGAAGGTGATATTGCCATCTGCTACAGTGGTCTTGCCACTGTTGGTGCTGGCGTCAAGGTATGCTGCTGACAAGTCGGCTGGAGCAACCATATTGGTCGGATCTGCCTTGTTGCTAGCATCTTGGATGAATACGACGCCACGGCCACCGATCATAGTGTAGTAGAGGTTCTGGTAGTTCGGGTCGTTCGGGTTTGCCGTCTGCGCGGTTGTGATTGTGCTTGCCGAGGATGCTGCACCGATATCAGCAATTCCCTCTGCTACTGAGGCTACACCGGCGCCTGAGCCGCCACCCTGGACATTGAGCTGGTAGCCGGGGTTGGCCTTCTGGTAGTCGGTCTGGAGGTTGAGCTGCAGCCGGGAGGAGCGTGGTCGAACCGGCGATGAGGATCTCGGTCTGTGATGCAGACGACGCCTGTGAGGCGGATGCCTGTTTCGATACATCGGATGAGAAGGTACCCATAATGGTACCGACTGCGACAGCACCGATGACAGCGACGACGATAAGGACGAGCGTCGCGACAATCGGTGAGACTGCCATATCATTGTTCATGTGTTTCATGTTTGCGTACATTGCTGTTTCACCTTTGGTGTTCGTGGATGGGATTTTTGAAAAATTTGTAGAGATTAAGGGATTTGCCACGGAGTTCTTGCTGGTGAAGTTCATTCATCCCCCACAGATGTCAATTCACCAATCAGAATATCAACGTTAGACTATATATTTCTAGCGTTTTGGATATATATTTAAGGTTTTTCAATATAGTGATCCCTATATGGTATAGGGGCCTCATGAGACCTCTGCGAGCAGCAAATGTCTGGCGAAAGTTCCCTTTTCCATGTCTACATCTCACCTCAAGAGATTATTCTGTTGAACGATTCCCTTTTTCAAAGAATAGTAAGTTTCAGCCTGTGATCGGCGTTTTCCGTTCAAATCCATGAATACGATTTTTTTTGATTTTTTGATTTAGCTCTATGCACGCAAGTGTTTCATTGTTGACTTGAATTTGTATTGATCAACACTGTCACCTCATTGTAATCTACCGTTATTTGCATCAGATTGCTATGGATCTGTTCAAGATTATTAGTAAACTGGTTATTATCATAATTCTGAACTGCATGATCGGCCTGTCGGCAGAGGGTCACTGAAACTTCACAACTCTCAGATAACTGTTGAATTTGAGGTATCAGCAAACCTTGGCTGTATTTCTTTGAGATAGCAAAAGGACTTGCGCCTGAAATGTTAGACAAATAAATGCTGGATTCTTGTATATTGGATACACCCTCACTGATTCCATCACATATTGCCATTCTATCTTTATCAGAATTTAACGATGGCATTTCTGTCACGAGAGTTGAATTATCAGAACATTGTGAATATCCGATGTTCAGAAGTGACGACCCTGCATCCCATTGTTGTTGTTCTTTACGGTCCTCTTCCTGAGCTACTGTCGGATTGATTTGTGTTGTAAAATAATCTTGGAGTAGATTAACGAGCGGAGGATTATTCGGATTATTCAGGTTTGATTGCCCGGAATCGTTATTTGCCTGTGCAAAGTTATTCCAGTTCAAGTCAGAGTATGAA
This sequence comes from uncultured Methanoregulaceae archaeon, assembly GCA_963737635.1. Taxonomy (GTDB): domain Archaea; phylum Halobacteriota; class Methanomicrobia; order Methanomicrobiales; family Methanospirillaceae; genus Methanoregula. The sequence continues at coordinate 812,532 of CAVTTL010000001.1, read as the reverse complement.
AATGCACCTGAAGCGATTAGGAAGTTAACGGATAAAAATGCAATGACAATAAACATCATTGCGAATGCGCCGGAAACACCCGGCAATTTTTTCTTCAATGTCGGATTGTCCTTATCAGAAAAAATCGCGATCCTTAGTGATTCGCCGACGTAAAGAAGAGTCCACGATCCTGCAAATATCAGCATTAAATATAATGCGAATATAAACCAACCCAGAATACCAGATAATATCAGCTGCACAACGGCTGAATAGCTGACAACGTTGAAACTCATCAGGTACAGAACAATAACGGAACTGAGTGTCAGGTTCGAGATGATTCGGGAATTAAACTGATACAAGTGAAGTGCATAGGAATAAAAGGTGATTGTTACCCCGAAGATTCCAAGATAAAATAAGGAACTGAACACGAATTCGAGATTGGGAACGAATGACTGCAGAATTATTCCTAAAGATCCGATAAGCACGATAATACAGGAAATTATGCCTATCTTCGGATATGACATCAATGCTTATCGCTCCCTGTTTTTTTGTTATCTTTTATTATATATACGCATATTTAATTAATTTTTGAAAGGTTCTATCAAGTTGCCATTAACTACCAATTATTGACACTTTTCCTTCAGGAAATCGAGTTAAAAAAAGTCCAATGAATGATTGGAAATTGTATAAGGGAAAAAATATGTTAATGCCTCCATGAGGCATAGACAAGGGAATGAATATAAAGAACGGCCCACCCAGCTAAAAACTTGACAGAACTGTTCCCCCATTTATCAGGACGTTACCTTCAGTGTGGGAAGGTGTATCTCCTCCGCTTCCGGCAGATTCAGTTCCAGTATGATCGGGCAGTGGTCTGATCCTTTGATCTCCGGCATGATTGTAGCATTGGACACGTACGGCCGGAGCGCTTGGTTCACAAAGCAGTAATCGAGGCGCCAGCCGAAATTTCTCTCCCGGGCATCGTTCTGGAACGGCCATCTGGTATAGTAGCCAGATCCCTGGTGAAAAATCCGGAACGTATCAGTAAATCCGAGACCGACCAGCTGATCCATCTTAGAGCGTTCTTCCGGGGAAATACCGATCTGCCGGACCGGTTTCTTAGGCGGGTTATAGAGATCTTGGTCAGTGTGGGCTACGTTGAAGTCGCCACAGATGACCACCGGCCTGCCCTTTTCGCAGAGCGACCGGATATATTGAAGAAATGCATCGTAAAATTCCAGTTTGTTGTCGAGATTTCCCATCGGTTTTATCCCGAGCGGGAAATAAACGTTGAGCAGGACAAATCTTTCATATTCAGCAACAATGACCCGCCCTTTGTTATCAAAGACTGGGTCCCCAAACCCATAGTTTACGGAAAGCGGCTGGTGCCGGGTAAAGAGCCCGACCCCGGCGGTACTCCCCCCGGCACGGCAGAAAAATACGTATGGTATCCGTACAGGTTCCGTACCTTCTCCGGGAGTTTCTCCTCCGGGGCTTTCGTTTCCTGAATGCAGACAATTTCCGGGTTGTGCCGGAAGAGTGGAAGGAAATTTTTCCGGTCATAGCACCCGCGAAGGCCGTTTACGTTCCAGGAAAGGATGGTCAGCATCATACACTCCTGTTTTTTATGGGTACCGGAAATACCCGCGGAATCCGGGCGTAACCTGTCTCCTCTCTTTTTATCCCTGCTTCCAAGCCAGCCCGGGTTGAGGATGACCGCTTTCGCATGCCAGTTCGCCTTTTATTTTCTCTCGTCTTTTATTTCCCGGAGAATCTGCCGGATCTCGGCGGAATCTTTTGCGTGCATTCTCTGGAGGACCTGTACCTGGCGATCCTGCCAGAGGCTGAACCCGAAGATGAGGATGAAGAACCCGATTGCGATCGAGAGGGCACCCCACTTCGCTGTATACGGCCACGGCAGGAGATTAAATCCGTGATAAATGAAAAGCGGTCCGATAATCATTAGTACTGCCGCTGAGATCACGTATACCAGGTTTTGTCTCCTGAATTCTTCATCACTTATCGGCCTGTCATCAATAAGCATTCTTTTTGGATCGGGTAAGTTCATAGGTATCACCTGTTTTTCCGGGTCTGGTTGATTTTGTCTCGATTTTCCTTCTTTCTCATCGATAGCATCTCCTTTGGTTTCAATAATTCAGGTAAAATCACTGCTCAGCACCTTCAGCTCGGGGTAAGCGTGTTCCATATCCTGTACTGCACTCTGCGCATCCTTGAGGTCTGCTGAAAATCCCGCGTGGTCATGGTTATGATCGGCCACGACCGCCTTCATGCATGCCGTGTCAGCATCATCCGAACTCTGGATGATCGCATCGACTTGTTCCAGCACCATGGCGATGGTGAAACCTGAGTCAGTTGCCGGCGATGCACTGTTTTTTGCAGAAAGGAATTCATCCCTTGCCTGGGTCATTTCATTCTCGCCGGTCGCAAATTCTCCGCATACCGCCATTTTCTGCTCGCTGGTCTGCATTGATGGCACGGAAGCGAGGTCGAAAAGCGCAGTAGTAACGCGGTCGTACCCGGACTTAAATTGCGCAACGCCGGCCTGCCATGACGAGTTGTAGGCTTGGTTTTCGGCATTGGTAGGGACCAGGTTCTGGGAATATCCCTGCACGCTATTCTGTACATATTCGTTTCCGGGCTGGGACGCCTCTTTATAAAACACCTGCGAGCCGAAGGCAAAGATCGACTGCGCGTCGATCTCGCTGCTGTTCTGTACTCCCTGCTGTGCAGAAGGCTGACTCAGGGGTCCTGAGACAAAGACAGTGGTCGTCAGAAGGGCCCCGATTAGGATGCCGTATTTCAGGATAATCAGGTTCACAGCCGCACAACCTTGATGGGGAGGTCGGATCCAGCGCTCATGCTGAAATCTATAATTAATATGAAATCTCTATATTTAAGAAGATATTGAATAAATTCTCTAGAGATTGCGGGAAAACGATCTATTAATAGACCTAGAAGAGACATTAAGAGTAGCTGTTGGAGTATCAAGATTGATACAGTTTAAGACCCGGTCCCCACGCCTTTGGTCCATAGTGCACGCGATATTCCCCGATGATATCGCAATAAACGGCCAGTGGATGCTGTTCCTGACATTTCTTGTTATATTCGATGTATTTTCAACCACTCTTCTTTTGTGGAAAGGTGCAGGTGCAGGAACGGCGTCCGAGGCAAACCCCTTCATGGCATATATTGTACAGGACCCGTTTCTCCATCTTGGGATCAAACTGATGTTTGCTCTTTTTACTATCATTGTCGCTAATATTATGGAACGCAATTACAAGGGATTGGGATTGCGGATCATCCAGGTCGCCTGCGTTCCCTATATGCTTGCTTTTACGGTCAATCTCTTCTGGCTCATGTATTCAGTCAAATTGATCGTCATCACCCGTGGTTGACCGGTTGTCGCGTTTTCATCGATATAAGATGCACCGTGTAGAAACCTGCTCTAATCACTCAAAGCTGGGAATCCGCCGGCAAAATCGTTCTACGAAGAAATAAACCGGCTATTTCAGGAAATACAACAGACTTATTGATGTCAGGAGGGCGTCTTCTGACGGACGACCCTCACGACCATCAGATAAAGGATGCAAAAGATCGAGATAGACAACATGATGAACGGGAGAATTATATCGAAGTTCCCGTAAATCGAGAGACTTCCTGCTGTAAGAAGCGTAAGACAGGCAGCAACGGGAATGATAGTATGATCTATTTTGTCTGGGTTTGGTTGTATTATGCTCACGGGTTGATTCACTCCTTTGGGTGCGGGTTCGCTCCCCACTTATTTTGCCCGCACTACCTGCCCGAAAGAATGATCTGTCACGAGTGGAATATATTCTTTGTGAATTAAAAATATATTTATCTCTGATTGATATAGAGACTATAGACTCGAATTCTGCATCCGAATTCTACAAAGTAGTTCAAGCGAAGCACTCTTTCCGGAGGAAGGAGTAACCAAACAAGCAGATGGTAATTATTACCGTTATAAGAGAGAGGGCAATAACGCTGTCGGAATACCACGTGTTTTTAAGCTGCCACGATAAACCGCCCATCACATGCGTAATGCTTAGCAGTACAACCAAGGCAACACTATACTTGTAATAGCATGTTGGCCGAAGGATGAGGAGGATTGCATATGCGGCCCCAAAATAGAATAGAACGATCGCCAGCAGGTAGATCGCCATGATGTTGTGTGCAACGGCAAATCGTACGAGAGGACTTGCTTCCCACTGGAGGATCATCCCGGTATTCGCTGCCAGAAAAAAGGTAAGGGTATAATCGATAATTACTGCCACTGAGGGGATAACAGCAATGCACGCCGGTGTATTATAGATGCGCCTGAAGAGGGCTGGAAAGGTCTGCATGATGACTGTATCTCGGAGACTCGCCCTTTCCGGAGTGATCTCTGTGGGGGATAATAGGTATTGGTAAATTTTACTATATAGTGTTTCTGTAAAAAAACAAACGATATTAAGGGCGATTAATGAGTATCACACAGAAGGACAGCGGAAATTTTGTTGTTTGCCCGCATTAATGTATTTCTTCAAAACCGGATTAGATGAAGTCCCGAAGCCGGGTTGGAAGTACTTATGAGAAGGGAGATGCAAACGATAGATAATGGCACCCGTCCAAGGTATAGATGATTTTCCGGAAAAGAGTGTAATCCTGCTAGAAGAAGACACGGGTATCACCAAATCCTCCTATGCCCAGTATATTGGCTCTGAGACTGCAGCTGCCGGAAAGAATGTGTGTTATATCACGTCTCGATCTCCAGACGATGTCCGGGGAGATATGAAACGCCTGAACATTTTACCAGCGAAAGGATTTCATATTGAGGAGATGCCTGGGGCTTCCCCGGGGGCGCTTCTTGACCTGCTCGCGCTCAAAAGTACCTGTGACCTGGTGATTGTGGATCAGTTTTCCTTTTACTTCCTCGATTCATCTCTTTTGGAACTCCGCGACGGGATCTCCCGTATCATTGCCGCGGCAAAAACCGGCCGGGTTTTTCTGCTGCTTATGGATCGTGGCGTCCTTCCTGAACGGCACGAAGCTCTTCTCCGGGCGATGGTCGACGGAGTCATCCAGATCACCACCGTTACTGAAGGGGACAAACTCAAACGTTATCTCAATATACCCAAGATGCAGGGAGCCCAGCTTCTTGAAAAGATGCTTCCCTTTACGGTCAGTAATGAAGGGTTCTTGATCGATACCCGTGAACGGCACGGATGATGCACTCTTTCTCTCTCTTTTTACCTATAGGAAATGCAGTTTAGGTTATTTTGGCCAAGCGGAGCGTAAACCGTATCGTGACACCGGACGAAGCATCTTTCAGGACCCGATCATCGGCCCATACCCGGCCGCCATATCCTTCCACCAGCATCTTGACGATATGGAGCCCGAGGCCATAACTGCTTCGGGTTTTTGTATCTTTGGCGAACCGGTCAAATATCCCCGGTTTTATCTCATCGGAAATTCCCGGACCATTGTCAGCAACCGATATTTCAAGCATCCCATCGCCGGCGTCCCGGGCGGAAACATCGATGGACACTTTCGGGCCGCCGAACTTGAGACTATTTGAGAACAGGTTATCGAAAACGACGCCGAGCATATCATTAGCGCATACTATACGGTCGCATCCTTCAAGAGTAATATGGATATTCTGGCGGACATCCATTTCCTTTTTTATGATACTTTCAAGGTTGATGGGAACGACACCGGGCTGCATCTTATAAATGCGGCTTATTGTTTCGATATTGCGGATCACGTTGTTGCTCTTCTGGGCAAGATCGACGATCTTTTTGAGGAACTGCTTTTCATTTTCCTGGGCAGTCTCATTGAGATAATCGGCGTACCCTCGCAGTCCCATGATTGCATTGAGTATTTCGTACGTGATTACATCGAGGTAAATATCGAGGTACAGGTTCGCCTTCCGGTTAAGTTCCTCGAGTTCACGGTTACGCTGGGCAACTTCACTGCGGGCAGCGGAAAGTTCAGCCCTTTTTTCTTCAAGATCGGAAAGCATCTGGTTCAGGGCTTGGGAAACAGATACAATCTCCTCGTCCCCTTTGGCCGGGATACGACGGGAAAGATCGCCGGATTCACCGATGATTTTTATATCATTGTCAAGGGAGCTGAGCGGCCCCAGGACAAACCGTTGTAGTAAAAATTGGATCGCCAAGATAAAAAAGGCGCTCAGGATGATGATCGAAGCCGCAACTATCAGGATCGATGACTGTACTTCGCCATAGACTGTACGATCCGTGAACACCTGCAGCATCAGGAAGGTTGGCTTATCCTCGATGCCCGTGATCATTGCCGTTCCTCCCATCTGGCTGTCGTTGACTGGCTGGCTGATAATTTCGCCTTTCTTCATTTTTTGTATGTCTGTGGTGCTGAATACGCCGACACCGGAACCCGTGGAAGAGGGTCCAAAGGTAAAGTCCGGAATCTGGAGAACACTTTCCATGTCTGCCATTCTCTGGCTGTTAAGAACCCGCACCATGACCAGTGTGCCCTCTGAAGGCTCCGTCTGACTCCCCCGGATGGCACAACCGGCAAGAATAACCGGTTCGCCATTGAGGAACGAGACCCCGTGTCGTCCCGATACCCCGCCAGGTACACCCGGTGGAATAATACTGTCGCTGATGATATTCTCAAGTTGGGCGGGAACGACTTCCGACGTCCCGTTGTCTGTTATGGCCCCTTCGGAAAATATCAGATCTCCCGAAGTATTGTATATGAGAAGATAGTCGACATCAAGCGTCCCGAGCAGGAGCGGCTGGTTGAATGTGCCGGTATTCCCCGGTGAATTGGCTCTTTCTGCAAAATTATAGGTGTCGTCGCGGTCTGCCCAATCCTTGCAGCTGGCTGCTACCGTGTTCTCCTGATCGTTGAGATTTGCAACAACCCGTTGGACGTTTGCCGTCATCTGCTGTTTTTCTATCGTACGAAATGAATCGAGGATTATAAACTGGGTGATGAAACTAAGAACAATCAAAAAAATAAAAGCCAAGGCAGCAAGAATTAACCGGGTACGCGTGCGGACTTTCATCGCTCAAACCTAGAGTTTATACACTCTTTTTTGAGATCATATCATAATTTCTTCTTTAGTCTCTATAGTCATATTGGGATTTACATATCCCGGGGAAGAAAAATTATGGTTATGCCCACCGGGAAATGGTAGTCTGTTCCGGGATCCGGGTCGCGACAGAGGTTTTCGGTTCCTGTTCACGAAGATTCAGGGGAAACTGTATGCAGAAATGCGTGCCATCATAGTTTGTTATAGTGATAGCGCCTTTAAGTTGTCGTACAAGCATATGGATCAACCTGATCCCTAGAGTTTCCGACGCAGCAAAATCATACGACTGAGGAAGACCCCTTCCGTTGTCAAAAAATTCTAGGGTGCATAGACCGTCGCTGCCGGCAGTCAGGGTCAGATGAATCTCTGATCCGGCCGTTTCACGAAATGCGTATTTCAGTGAATTTGTGGCAAGCTCGTTGATAATGAGACCGCAGGGAATGGCCTTATCTATATCGAGGAAAATTCCCGGTGCCTGTACAACACATCGTATGCCGGGCGATGCGGAAGCAGAAACAATATTTTTGAGGAGATCCGAGAAATATTCTTCCGCATTGATGGAACCAGCGACCGGGGACTGATAGAGCTTTTCATGGATAAGCGCCATTGTCATTACTCTCCCTTGCATTTCTGCATACTGGGATCGTTCACGTTCGTTTTCGGCCTTGAGTGCATTGAGCTCAAGAAGGCTCATAATTATCTGCATATTGTTCTTTACCCGGTGATGCACTTCTTTAATCAGGATCTCTTTTTCTGTCAGAGACTGGCGCAGAGTATCCTCATACTGTTTACGTTCGGTGACATCCATGAACGTACACAGGATGAAGGGGCCGAAGAACGAACGTGCTGAAATCTGGAACTGGCGCAACGCTCCCGCGGAGGTAACTAACATGCATTTCTGATCGGTAATTCTTCCGCCTGCAATAATTTCATCAACCAGATCACGGTACTGTTCCGGGTATTCGAAAAGATCGCGTAAGGCAGGTAAACCGATTGACATATAGCCCAAAGGAGCCAGAAAACTGGGATTGGCTTCAGAAATCCGGCCGGTATCCCGATTAAAGATGACCATGCCCGCCCCGGACATGGCAAATATATCCTGGTATCGTTCTTTTAATCCGGATATACTCTCTGATAGTATTGTGACGATTCCGCCTATCCCCAAAAAGACAGCGAACGTGAAGCACGCAAGCGTGAGTGCGGGCAGATTTTCACCCACAAACAAAATGTTGAGTAAAACCAGGGAGAGTCCCATGATCACGGATGTGGCAATTCCGTACCGGGGAAAGAAATAGGCCGTCATGACTATCGGCAGAAGAAAGAGGTACTGGTAAAGATCTGCTATCCCATGTACCAGGCTGAAAACGGCTATGCCAATAGTAGCGGTAGCAATGATGACGATCAGTAAACGCATGATCCCAGGGTCCTCCGGGATCTGCGCAAATGGATTGCCCGCACCCACTATTAAGGAGTACCGAGGGGTCTGATCACTCATCGACTGGCTGCCTCTCTGATAAACTATATTTTAAACTTTCTCTCTATTAAAGGCAACTAAAATATAGGTCACTAACCCAACAATATCAGCGAAATCATGATGAAAAGTCCTGCAAACCCTGAGGAAAAAAGAATCCTGATCGTGGAAGATGAGGGGCTTGTTGCCATGACCCTTGAGGAGACCCTCAAACGGATCGGGTACTCAGCAGTCGGGATTGCCATGAGCGGCGAGGAAGCGCTTTCCCTTACCGGAGAACGGCACCCGGACGTGATCCTTATGGACATCCATCTTCAGGGAGATATGGACGGGATAGAAGCTGCCCATAAAATTAAAGGACTGTACGGGACGCCGATTATTTTCCTCACTGCGTACAGCGATGACGAAACCATCCGTCGTGTTGTCCTGACTGAGTCGAGTGGGTACCTGGTCAAGCCGATCAATACCCGGGAGCTCTTTGCCGCCATTGAAAGTGCACTATACAAGAAGCGCAGGATCGCCCAGTTTATGGAGCGACAGGCAGCAGCAAACAGGCCGATCTGTTCGTGCAATACTCCGATGATCCAGACATTTTCTACGACAAAAAACGGGGAGATGATACCGGTTGGTTGGGTCTGCCCGACCTGCCATCATTTCGTACAGAGTGCATGACGTTATAATTTCGATCTCCCAACCGACTCTTTACGGTATACTGTATCGTAAAAATTATTAAAAAGGAACATTCCAAATTTTCCATTCCCCATCTTCAAAGATCAGGAAAAACTTGTAGTTGATAGGAATGACCTTCAATTGAGTGGAATTCTGAGATGGCACCTGTAACGGTAAATCAGCAACGATGATTGCCGTGGTTTGATTGACTGTTTCGTTAATTATTATATATTTGGTAAAAATATATCCCGGTTTGAGGAGATAATTGTCAGAATTATCCTTCGTGAATTGTTCCAAAGTTACCTGTTCTCGGATCTGATTGGGCGAAAGAGTATATAGACGATTAATATCTTTGGCATTGATAGCATCTATCCACATCTGGAGACCTGTTTCAGGATCAGGTAACGCAACCGTAGCGTTTTCCACCGATGAATTCAGACTGGGAGTGCATAGATGTAGTGCAGCCAGAAATACTTACGAGTGCGAGAATACACATGGACAAGAATGTAATACAAACGGCATTTTTCAGCATGCATTAACCTCCTCCTGATTTTGCGATAACTGTTGCCTTTGCAGAAACCCCATTTGCTGTTGCAGTCACAAAGTACGTTCCTGGATCGGTCCCGAGGACGACCTTCGTTTCTACCTGTCCGTTCTTATCCGAAGTGTCCGATGCCGGATTCACCGAACCACTTGGCACTATGCTGAATGTAACAGACGTACTATTCACTGGATTACCGGTTGTATCTGTGAGTTGGAAGACGATTGGATTAGGAAGCGGCAGCGATATAACTCCGTCCTGCTGATCTCCTGATACCACCGTAATATTGACTTTTGGTCCCGCTTGTGCTACCGGTGGAGGCAGAATGAAGAGAGCGGATGCGATGTACCCTACGGCAACGAGTACCACCACATGCTTGAGACCATATCGTGCCTCCCCTTCGCTGATCTTTCCGATAATAAGTCCTCCGAATATGGAGTTGAGGATGATCATGTGGAAGAATCCCCGGGCAAAATCGATATCCCCGATATCCGACTTACCAAACATCTGGGTAGCACCAGACTGCGTAACAAACGGGAGCAGACTTGTGGTCAGGATATAAACGATGAATACGATAATTGCCTGCGCAAAGTAGAAGATCATCACGTACTGGTGCAGGTTTCCCTCTTTTTCCCGTTCAATGGAGATGATGCTCCTCATGTCTTCGGATGCCTTGAGGATCAGATCGGCCACCGATCCCCCGGAGTACGAGGCCTGGACAACGAGCTGGGTATACCGGGTGATCAGGTTAGAATGGAGCGATTGGGCCATCGCCTTCATCGATTCTTCAAAGGACTTGCCAAACGTCATCGACGTCGACGCGATGCGGATATGCGGGGTCAGAACGCCGAGATCTGTCTTGGAGAGCTCCTTTACCGCCTTTATCGGATCGAGCCCGCCCCTCATGAGTTCCGAGAGCTTGAAGAGGAACTCGGTATAGAGCTCTTCTTTTTTGCGGGTCGCCCTTTTCTGGAGCGTTATGTCAATAGAGTACGGGAGGATGGCGATTATCAGGGCAAAGACCATCACTTCATCGAGCCCCATAGTGGGTGCCGCAGGTGCGGATGGCGTCGCGGCAGTCGCATTCCCGGTTGCATTGCCGTTTCCGGCATTCATCTGGGCAAGGTATGCCTGAAGCGCTTTGTCCTTGTCACTTGTAGTAACAGCCTGCTGCTTTTCTGTCGTATGAAGAGTGTAGCCCATCAGGAATGCGGTCAATACGACAAGCAATGCGATCGCCACTGGTATGGCGATGGTGAAAAGTTCCCGTGGCGGGTTGTACTTGATCTTGATCCGCTCGATAACCTCGTTGAGGTCATCGAGCTTTTTGTGAACCGGGGTGTCCTTGGCAGGTGGTGGCATGGCAGATCAGGGATTTGTCGAATATTTCACTGCCAGCATCTGCAGGAAGACAATGTTGATGAGCGGGATCAGCAGGTAGATCAGATAGTTGAACAAATCATGCGCAGAAAACGGTCCCAGCTGGATACCTAATGCACCGGAGATCACGACACCAAGCACGGCAAGGGTGATCGTCATCACTACGCCCCCAAGATATCCTTCCCCGAATACAGCAAGCGATTCCACAAACTCCTTGTAAGTCTGGCGCCGGATTGCCATGAGTTCTTTTGATTTTGTCTCAAGGTAGGTCTTGAGCCCTCCCCCGCCGTAGATGATATTGGTTATATCGATACAGATATCCCGGAACAGATCCGACGGCGTATTCTGTACCAACCCGTTCATCGCGGTGACCACGTCCTCCCCCAGCACATCCACGCGGAAAAGCACTTTGCGGAATTCGTTGGAGATCTGCCCGTACTCTTCCCGCGCAATTCTCCTGATAATATCAAGCGGCGTTGCGCCGGAACTGGCAAGGATAGACATGAAGGCAAGGGCATAGGGAATCTGGGTATCGATATCCCGTTTCTTATTCTCGATCTGGTTTTGCAGGTAAAAAGGAAAGCCGATAGCGATTGCAGCGGCCCCGATCAAAGCGAACAGCAGGATAAAGGGTGCGGGATCCGGTACGGAAAACGGGCTTTGGGGAAGCAGGAAGATGACCGAGGCCACGACAATCATAAGAAATCCGACGAGAATGGTGGTCACGATCCACAGGGACGTGAACATGCCCGGCGTCATTTCGAGGTCAGCCTGGTAGATGAGTTTGATGATATCCCGGCTCGGGTTACGATCGAAAGAACGTCCGAAAATATAGCAGAAACGCTTGTACATCTCAAAAAACTTATCAAAACTCTCCGTTTCCGCAGCCATAGTTATCGAAAGATATTTATAGAGATTAGATTCAAATTATAGATTATCAAGAAGAGATGTCTTCTTGACATGTTTCATGATTTGCACCACGCAAATCCCCCACAGATTCTTTTTTTAGAACACGGCCCGCCAGTGTATTCACCCAAAAGCCTTCTGTTATCCTATCCGCCACGGGGCGGAATACATCCGGATGTGATTTTCTTTGGTTTTTATCTCGTGGATCCGCTTTGCAGCAACCCACTCCCGCAGTCCCTGCAGATCATCGGGGTCAGGGGACGCTAAAGAACCGTAGTTATGACGAATACGTTCAAAAACGTCCACAAGGACACTACGCCCCGGGACCTGTTCCGGCGTTTCCATCTGGCATTGCATGGCTCATCACATTCTTTAACGATCACTTGACACTGAATCGTTCGAGGTCGCAATTCCTGACTGCGATATACGTCAGACCCAGGTTATCCGTCATACTGTCGGTTCCTTTGGGCAGCCGCTCCTCTTCTGCCTGTCTGCCGTCACCTTCGGGAACCTCTTTGTCAAGGCAACGGGCGGTGTTGTGCCGGTAAGGCTGGATGCATAAGCACATAGTTTGTACTTGGGGTATATACTTAAAATAATTTCTATATAGTAAAACAGACAGAGGGAGCCCCTCGGCACCTTTTCCCCCGGCAGCTGTTCGATCGTACAAAATCGCCTCATGCATGCGCCTGAATCTCCGGTGACGATCTGAATAGGTAGAAGATGTACGAGCCAAATCCTGAGAGTATCCCCCCCAGGACTACAAAAATCATCAGGACTGCAATGGTAACGATAGTGTTACCGTATCCCATGGAAAAACCGGTGTACTGGCTTAATTGATGGGAAATCATGCTGATGAGCTGTGCTACCCACATCACTTCAAGAAGGATCCCTATTACGATACCGGCAATAAACCCGGCGAGAAACGCATCGTTCCTGGTTTTCATCTGGGATATACTCAGCCATGCGGCAAACACACCCCAGCCTTCAAAAATAGCTATAATGAGAAACGGATAGATGGTGTTCCAGGCAAGTACCTTTGGATCGCTCAGAGGGAGATTATTCTGTGCAAAGGACTTGAGAAGAAGGGTATTGACCAGAACGACAAGTACGATGGATTCCCCACCGATTGCACCGGCAATCAGTCCGCTCTGGTTTATGGGATTTGTGGTTAATTTTGCCGTCAGCCGATACATGCTTTCCTCACGGATAGTGTTTTTTGAGGATGTGCGCCGGTCAGGTCGGCCAGCTGCACCTCTGGCACTATCTACATAGTCATCATTTGAAGGTATATATTTATTTGAAAACCTCTATTTTTACCATCATTTTTTTCAGGCCCCGGCAAGAAAGATCATAGCTGAGGGCAACCAGAACGCCGGCAATGAGGAACAGGAGATACGATACCTCTGCGTATTCCGGTGCGCTGATCATGACTACGCACCCGATGATGGCAAGCAGGAATCCAAGGAATATCTGGATGAGCGGACCATCGAGGTTGAGCATATTCGATGATGATGTATAGGTCATAAACGCGCTCTTTTCATCCTTGTTTTTCCTGTTCGCCTTTTACAATGTTCCCAACCCGACTGCGAGCGGGATCATGGTGCGATCCGGGATTTTTCCGCCATTACTATTGTCCTGGTTCGGGGTTTCTATCGGGAAAATCTCGGAGAGCCATACCCCAATCTCATCCCGCAGTTTCCGGTATTCCGGGAGGATTTCTTCGTGAGTCTTTCCGATCTCCTGGGGGGTAACAAAGTTCCGGTGAAAAAACCTGTCCCCTCCCTGCAATACGTCCTGAGCAGTTGTCCGGACATTATCGCAGAGCGTGACTACGTAATCAAAATGAGTATTCCGGGTACTGGTACAGTGACGCAGGAATATGGCCTGAAATATCTATCTTCATCTCCTGCATGACCGTGACGGCGCAGGGGCGTACCCGTATCGGTGCTATACCGGCAGAACAAACCGTGTACTGTGGTCCATCTTCCCGGTGGTGGAGAAGCCCTTCTGCGATGGGGGATCTGACCGAATTAAACGAGCAGACAAATATCACTGTTTTGTTTTTCACATCTGCCCCTCCACCTGTTCACCGCTTTTGATTTCAAGGCAAATATTAACCGATGATTACATACAGTTTTTCGCCATAGAATATACAGGTATATATGCTAGAAGAGAAAAAATAGAGATAAGCATATTCATCATATTGCTCTATTCATCAGGAGGGAAACAGAGATGGAATTACGCCGTGTACAGATGACGGGGGGGTCATCATTTGTAGTAACGCTACCCAAGGACTGGGTCCAGGAGATGCGCATCAAGAAGAACGATCCGGTGGGCCTGATCACGCAGGCTGACGGAACACTCCTGGTCACGAAGAAAACCACGGAGGAACCGGTCCAGCGTGTCAAAGAGATCGACATCGGTCACATCACCGATCCGTCGTTTCTCTTCCGGATCCTGATCGGGACCTACATCACGGGTTTCACGACGATCCGGATCAGTTCGAAACAGCGGTTTCCGCCGTTTGTCCGAACGGTCGTCCGGGATTTCACGCAGATGACTATCGGCCAGGAAGTTGTCGAAGAGACCGACACGCTCATCATGATAAAAGACCTCCTCAACCCGTCCGAGATGCCGTTTGACAACACCATCAAGCGTATGTTTGTGATCGTGAGGAACATGCACGAAGATGCGATCGCAGCGCTTGAGAAACACAACCATACCCTTGCCACAGACGTGATCAACCGTGATATGGACTCGGACCGGCTCAACTGGCTGATCGCCCGCCAGACCAATATGATCATGCAGAACCCGTCTCTCTCCCGGAAGATGGAGGTATCGGTGGGCATGGCCATGTATTATCACCTGATCGGCAGGATCATCGAACGAATCGGCGACCATGCCGTCCGGATCGCCGAGAATGCCCGGCCGGTCCTGGATGCCGATCTCGACCCAAAGATCGTGGACGCGCTCAAGAAAGCAAGTGTCCTATCCATGCAGATCTTTGACAAGAGTATCATATCGTTTTTCAATGCCGATATCCGGGAGGCCCACAAGACTATCGAGTCGGTCGCGGCCTTGGAACATATCTGCGGCGATATCAGTAATATGGCCTTTAAACAGGAGACGGTCACGGCGATCTCGGTCAGCTATATTGCCGAGAGTATCCGCAGGGCGGGAGAATACGCCGCCGATATCGCCGAGAACGTGATCAATTATATCGTCGAAGAAGACCAGTCACTGCGACGCAGGCCGGCGGGAAAATAAGATCCCTCCCGATCAAGGACCTGCCAAAAATGTTTGTTCAATTTTTACCGATCCTCTGGGCCGGAACTCTTTTTTAGGCTTCTGCCGTTTTTGCCGGTGCAAAATATGTTTTTACCTTCACCAGCAGGGCCCCTACTGACCTGCCGAGGCTTTCAGGACGGGAACGGGATCGTTGACGCGCTGAAGGGACAGGGGATTTTTCAGATTTTGGAGTCAGGATTTTTTCTGTCTTTCTTTTTTTCATTGACATGTTATACCTCCTGCTTTTCCCAGCAGGGAATGCAGAGGCCCGTCTTTTGCGTATACAGAAAATCCATCTCCGGCACGCGGGCACTGCACCGGGGGCACCGCATGGCGGGGGATGGCGGCAGCCCCGGGGATCTCTGGCACTGGATCGTGACAGTGCTACCTGGTTCCGGTCGTTTTCTCTGTGTACTGGTTGTGGTAGTGCCGGAAACACAGGAATCTGCCTTGCGCATCAGGTAGGGTGCTTTCAGGCTCTGAGCAACGTTCCTTATCTGCTCTTGGTGGATCCTCGACGAACTGAACATGAAGATTACTCCTGGAAGGGTTGTACCATTCCTATCAGTATATCAGCTCAAAACTATATAGTTCTAATGGTAAAATATATATTAAAAACAGGAGGAAACGAGATTGCCTGAAACATTGCCCCCCCGGGCATCTCAGATGGAGCCCATTTTCCGGAGGAGGATGGCGATACCAAAATAACCGGCGCTGATCAGAAGATCGGTTTTCAGTTCTGATGCGATGAAGGTGTAATCGCCTGCCTGGTAGGCACCGTAGATGAGGAAACACCGATACCCAATCCAGAAGACGAAGAAGATCAGGAATGCGTAACCGATACCAATGCCGATGCTCCAAGTGAGAGCAAGTTTATCGATCGTTTGGGAGACCAGTGCCACCGGCTCTCCCCCGGACAGATCCTTATGATTGTTTTCGCCTCGGCTTTTTTGCATAGTAGTCTCTCCTCTCTGGTTTCAGAGATATTCTGATAACACGTTCCGGTACAGCCGCCGGACATTCTCATCTGTGGTGGTCATTTCAGGAAATCCGGTGAATCCGCTCGCTTTCTTTATGTCCCTGGCAAGCCGGAGCCCATACTGGCTCCGGGAGAAAAACCATCCTTCGTCCTCATAATACCGGGAGAGGTATTCCTGCTCCCACTGGCCCGGAGTCGGAATAAAGAGCCCGCGTTTCAATCCTGCTTCGGCGATATCCATCATGGTGGTATAGCCGGACCGGCATATGATAAACCGGGCCCGCGACATGAGCGACGATTTTTCCCGGCTGGAGATGAATGAATAGATCTCTGTCCCATCATCCAGCGTGCTGATCTGATCCACGGCCGGTTTTCCAAGCAGGACTACTTTCCTGCCGGGGAGATGTGATAACTGCCGCATGAGAATTTTTTCGAGCACTGTACGCTGGGGTTCCATACCTGAGATAACGATCAGATAATCGATGTCTTTTTTGACCGGTTCCTTGCGGACACTTGCAAGGATTCCGCAATGGTAAATATGTTCGTCGAGTGCCGGGACAAAAGTCCGGGATAGTTTTCCTGCAAGTGCCCCCCGGTCCGGAGGATTATCGGGTACGATGATTCTGGCAAACTTAGAAAAGGCATCGGCCTGCACGTACACGCCAAGTAGTTCGAGCGGCCACGCAATCAAAGGAAGGCTCTGGTGCAGCTGGTGGGTGATCTGGATCGAAGGTACACTCTCGGAAAAAACGCCGGAACGGGAATCGCTGATGATGAGATCGAACGTGTTTTTTGAAAATATTTTTTCTGCTTTTTTACGCTCCGACAGGTAGGCTTGAATAAGGATGGGGATATAGGCAGTATACGTCGGCAGGAAGATCCGCCCGTTGTTGTGGGGGATAGGATAATCCTCAAACTCGATAAACCTGCACTGCGGGCATTCTTTTTTCAGGAATGCAAGTGCATTTCCGCTCGCGCCGATGGTGACCTCATGCCCGCGACGGTGCAGCTCGTGGATGATTGGCATATCCCGCGACGCATGGCCCAGCCCCCAGTTCAGGGGCGATACAAACACTGATCCCATCTGTCTCAACTCCTCGTGGCAATAACCCGGTCTGTTTTGTGTATCAGGTTGTTAGTCTCCGCTCATCGGATCCAAGGAATGTCCAGGTCACCGCGATTGGCAGGTGGATCGGGCGTACAACCTGCGATTCCGCCCGGATCGAAAATGAATGGATCTGGGTCTCGCACATCTGCAGACATGCGGTCAGGAGAGCAAGGGTTACTCTGGCGACCTCTTCGTTCTCCTGCCATGCCGGGTCAGTGCGGATGCATGCATCAAGCATGGGAAATTTCTTTACAGCCTGCCGGGCGAGGTAGGCGGCACCATCGCCGATCCGCTGCGTAAACTGGGAGTGAAGAAGCCATTTGTCCGGTGTATCCATAAGGGCGCGGCGAAAGCACAATCCCGCTCTCATGTTGCCCGCGACGTATTCTTCATAAATGGTATGGTTTTTCTGGCATGTTGGGAGGAGAGGACGCGCATGCCAGGGATTTCCCGCGTCCTGCAGGAAGTGCATCGCATGGCCGAGTTTCTCAAGGCCAATCTCTTCCTGGACGGGAGATTGCGCTGTAGAGATTGCATCCCGTGTCAGTTCACCTGCAAACATAGAGCAGAGTGGCATATAGTGACGTATTTTGTCAAACATTCCCCAGCTGTCAGGAACCATGACACTGCGGCGGAGCACTTCCCGGTGAGAGCGGGACAAGCCCATACGGAGTGCCGCGATATCGGTAAGGTCGACATGCGTCGCCTCCGTCCAGTGTGCAACTGTGTGAACCATGGGAATAGAGTTTTTCTATTTGATATATACTTTATCTAAATAATATATATACATTCTCTCCTCCTGTCCACGTCTTGGCTGCAGTCCCATACGATTATGCAAGCGTATTTTAATGAAAATGGTCTTTTCCGGTTTTACATCCGGTTCGTACTCATTACTTTTCGGAAATGAATGAGAAAAGTTGTCATCTCTCTGGATGACGGACATGATTTGACTACGCCGAGGGGGAGATTTGAACTCCCGAGGCGCGAAGCGCCAGTAGCTTTCGAGGCTACCGCCTTCCCGGGCTAGACTACCTCGGCACCCGGTTCAGATCATTTTCTTTGCGATTCCACTAATAGTTATCCCTGCCAGTCCCACCCGGCGTCAGCATCGAAAATTTAACACACCGAAGGGAAGAAAAATAAACCACTAAAAAGAGGCTGGGAGTTGACCGGGATTACCCCATGGGTGGGGCAGTTGGGGCCTTGGACTGCGTGATCATCATGTCGTCGACACGGATTAACATAATGGCAGTCTCGGATGCACTCTCGATCGATTGGCGCTTTGATCTGAGTGGTTCAAGAACGCCCTCTTCAAACATATCAATGATCTCGCCATTGTAGACATTGAGACCGGCGTTCTTTTTGCCCTTTGCATGGGCATTCTTGAGCGCTACGAGCTTATCTATAGGGTTGTACCCGGAATTTTCTGCAAGGGTACGGGGGATGGTCTCAAAAGCCTTCGCATATCCCTCTATTGCCAGCTGCACCCGGCCGCCAACGCTTTCGGCGTAATCCCTGATCTTCATCAGGAGCTCGGTCTCGACTGCGCCGCCACCGACGACGTAGGTGCCATCCTCAATTGCGTCCATGACCACGCGGGTGCCGTCGACCACTGCACGCTCGAGCTCGTCGAGCAGATAGTCACTTGTGCCGCGGAGGAGGATAGTGATCGTCTTGGGATTCTTGCAGCCGGAGATCCGGGTGATGTCGGTATCGTTGTCCTCTTCGACAACCTCTGCATGGCCGAGATCCTTTGCGTTCAGATCCTCGGGCTTGTTGACGATATTTGCATTCAGCGCCCGGGCGGCGTACTTGAGGTCCTTTTCCGGGACATCCTCAACGGCATATATGCCGTTCTTGGCAAGGAAGAACTGGACCGGGTCGGCGATGCCCTTCTGACACAATACGACGTTTGCGCCGGCATCTACGATGGCGTCGGCGAGTCTCTTTAGAGTCGCCCGTTCCTGCTCAGAGAAGGCGGCAATCTGGTCTGCAGTCGTGATCTTGATCTTCGCCTTTACTTGGGTCTTCGTAATCTCCATGGGCGTTGCAATAAGTGCCACCTTGGCTCCCGTAACCTTCTTTGGCATATCTTCGCTTATTCGCTTTTTGTCGAGGATAACACCGCGGACGAGCTCGGCGTCATCCATTGCCCTGCCCTTCTGTTTCTTGATCATTACGTCGTCTTCATCGGCAAGGTACTTGCCGTTGACCTTCTCTGCGATGCCCATTACGGCATCTACGATAATCCCATCAAGTTTTCCCTTGACCGACTCGATTGACTTGCCGGTAATAGCGGTATCAGCAATCTTGACCAGTGTCTTTCTGTCCTTGGGATCTACCTTTAAGGAGAGCGAGTCGGTGATCTCGAGCGCCTTTTGCATGCCCAGGCGGTAACCCTGCGCGATCACTGTCGGGTGGATACCCTGTTCCAACAAGGTCTCTGCCTGCTCCATCAGCGAGCCGGCAATGACCACGGCTGTGGTAGTTCCGTCCCCGACTTCGTCATCCTGCGTCTTTGCTACTTCGATGACCATCTTCGCACCGGGGTGCTGAACTGAGATCTCCTGCAATATTGTCGCCCCGTCGTTGGTGATGACAATGTCGCCGGTAGAACCGACGAGCATCTTATCCATGCCCCGGGGGCCAAGCGTTGTCCGGACCGCACCGGCGATCGCTTTTGCAGCCATAATATTTGAACGCTGCGCCTCCTTGCCGGTGTTGCGTTCCACATTATCTCTTAGGATGATGATAGGTTGACCAGATAACATAGGTGATCCTCTAATGCTGTAAAAGGTGGAATTGAACTTCTATATATATTATTCTCAAAGGGTTCTCCAGAAAATAAATAGTCAGTCAATGCGGGATATTTTGAAGAGTGAATAGACCGGCACACCATCGATATCCCTGATGCCGCGCTTATCGAAAATGACCCAGATTGCAACCGGTACTGCACCGTGTTTCTTAAGGTACTTGACGACCTCCCGCATGGTGTTCCCAGAAGTGATTACGTCATCAACAATGATACAGCGCTCCTTTGCAACAGGAGCGAAGTTCCCGCTAATCGACCCGACCGGGTGATCGCTTGTGTTCTGTTTTGAAGGATGGTAGATAGCAAGCTGTGCTGCTTCCTGAACCGAGATGACCGTGGCAAGAGGGATACCGGAAAGGGCAATTCCCACGATAACATTCGCGGATGCTAGCACCGGGTCCTTCTGCCCGCCGTAATATCGGTTCATAAGCATCAGGGCGATCCCGTCGAGCAGCGGAGCCTGGCTGCTTACCGCCGTCCAATCGATATGGACGTCCTTTGGCGCTGCCGCCCCGCCATTTGCCTGGGTCAGGAGCCAGGTTACTGTTTCCATCGAGAGTGAGAGCTCGTCTGCAATCTGGCCGGGGCTGTGGCCCTCGGATAAAAGGAGTTTTGCCCGGGCTATCAGATCGTCAAGGGATGACATGCAAAAAGATTTGTGGTAATCTATTTAAGTTTTCTTTTAATAGTTGAGCCGCAGACCGGGCATTCTCCGTCGCTCTTGAAGTAGCGGCCGCAGCCGCTGCACCGGAATTTCCAGCGGATCTTTTTTGCCGGCCGCTGTTGGAGCGACTGAACGGGAATTCCAATGCCAAGGGCCACGTTCTGGATCGCAAAGTCATCTGTGAGGATGGTCGCCCCCAGTTCTCCGGCAAGGGCAAGGATGTCACAATCGGTTCCGGAGAGAACCGGAAGATCTCCGGATTTCTCTGCGGCAGCCCGGACCCGGGCACGTTCATTAACGTCCGGCAAACACACCTGGAGCCCGGCATCGGTAAGCAGGTCATACCGAACCTTGCTTTTCATATCGAGGAGCTCGGCAACTACGGACGGTGTCGTGTAGCATTCCCCGGTCACCGGGTAATCTGCAAAAAAAACGGTTGCATCGAGAATGTATTTCATGATCGGTACGCATCTGTGCCGGAAAATGCCCGGATTTGTGGGTCAACCCCTCAAGGCAGCAGCTATACTCTCTGCCGCAGAAAGCCGGCTGCATCCGCGTTCAATGGTATCACTGCAGAATACATCCCGGATCCCACCCGCCTTCAGGTGAGCATAGGCACCACCGATCAGCACTCCATGGACACATGCCGCGTAGACATCAGTTGCTCCCTGCTGGTAAAGCATATTCGTCGCCGTAGCTATGGTCACCCCGGTTGAGATAATATCATCAACGATAACCACGGGACGCGAGGCAGCACAAAGTTTCTTTGGTGCCATCCTCACTTCGATACCCGAGAGCCGGGTTTTTTCGAGGTGGTCGCAGTCCCATCCTCCCACGGAAGCGACACTTTGTGCAAAAGCAAGTGCCCCGTCATCGGGTGCGAGCACCAAGGGATCAGACAGGTCCATGGATCTGATACATGTTCCTATGTCTTTGGCAAGCGAAATATTGGTGGCAGGTACGTTGAAATAGCCAAGCACTGCCGGCTCATGGATATTGACCGTAATGCAGTCTGTTATCCCTTTCCCGAAAATCCCGGCTATGGCCCGGGCGCTGATCGGTTCCCCATCCCGGAATCGTTTGTCTTGGCGGGCATATCCCATATATGGAAGTACAAGGTGGTTTTGTGAACCCTCGCACGCGTCGATCAGGAGGAGCAGCTGGACGAGCGCGTCGCTGTCAGTGATGCTCCCGACAATGACGGTCTCGGCGTCAAGTTTACCGCCGGCAAGGTACAGTTCGCCGTCAGGAAACCGCGAAAATTTCACATCGACTAGAGCCGTGTTCAACGCGGTGGCGATACGGGCGGCAAGAATCTGGGATTTTTCTGTGCTAATCACTTTCATGTTAACGAACCTGTTCCCCGGGATAATGTGGGACTCCCTTTCCCTGCCTTACTATTGCATCCTGCGGTAGTATTATTTTTGCATGGGTCTTTTCGGAGGCAAAATCAGGATCATTGCATACTGCTGAAAGTACTTAAACTATCATGCGTCAAAGTATATGCACACTGAAGGGTAAAAGAGGTAAAATCTCCAATGGAAAATGCAAAACCAGAAGAACCGATGCAGGAAACCGAACTCCCTCAAGCTCCGCTGCATGAGCCCGAATCTGCGGAGCCGGTAGCACAAAATATCGAAGGGGCGTCCTCCCTGATTCAGGTCCCGCCAAAGCTGATTGATCAGGTTATCGGCCAGGAGCGTGCGGTTGAAGTAATCCGGAAAGCCGCAACCCAGCGCCGGCATGTCATGATGATCGGGAGCCCGGGAACCGGCAAATCAATGCTTGCAAAAGCGATGGCCGAACTCCTGCCAAAAGAGGAACTCCAGGATATCCTTGTCTACCCGAACTCCGATGATCCCAATAATCCTATTATACGGACAGTAGCCGCCGGACGGGGCAAGCAGATTGTCGCTGCCCATAAGATCGAGGCAAAGAAAAAGATCCAGTTCAGGAACACCCTTCTCCTGATCCTCGTTATCGGCATCATCGGCTATGCGTTTATCACGTACCAGTGGCTTATGGGGATTATTGCAGCAGCGTTTGTCTTCATGGCGCTCCGGTATACGATGCCCCGCGAGGAAGCAATGGTACCGAAGCTGCTGGTCTCAAATGATGTGAAGAGTAATGCACCGTTCATCGACGGTACCGGTACCCATGCCGGTGCCCTTTTAGGGGATGTCAGGCACGATCCGTTCCAGAGCGGCGGCCTCGAAACCCCGGCGCATGACCGGGTAGAGGCGGGTGCCATTCACCGGTCAAACGGTGGGGTGCTCTTTATCGACGAGATAAATACTCTGGATCCGCACTCCCAGCAAAACCTGTTGACCGCACTTCAGGAAGGAGAGTTTCCCATTACCGGCCAGAGCGAACGATCCAGTGGCGCTATGGTGAGGACCGAACCGGTTCCCTGCAGATTTGTTATGATCGCCGCAGGAAACCTTGATGCAATCCAGGGAATGCACCCGGCGCTGCGCTCCCGTATCCGCGGATATGGGTACGAGGTCTACATGGCCGAAAGCATGGAAGACACTCCCGAGAACCAACAGAAGTACATCCGGTTCATTGCGCAGGAAGTCAAAAATGACGCGAAGATCCCGCATTTCGACAAGAGTGCCATCGACGAGATTATCCGCGAGGCCCGCCGGCGCTCAAACCGCAAGGGACACCTGACTTTAAAACTCCGTGATATGGGTGGTCTTATCCGGGTCGCCGGTGACATTGCCCGGCAGGAAGGAGCAACACTCACAACAGCAGCCCACGTCATCACGGCTAAGAAAACAGCACGATCGATCGAAGACCAGGTCTCCGATGAAGTCACCCGGCACCTCCGTGAATACGAGATGACCGTGGTCGAGGGAACCCGGATCGGCCGGGTGAACGGTCTTGCCGTTACTGGCAGTGACGCCGGATCGGTCCTGCCGATAATGGCAGAAGTAACACCGGCCATCGGGAAAGAAGGCGGGGAAGTTATTGCGACCGGGCTGCTTAAGGAGATCGCGCAAGAGTCCATCAAGAACGTCAGCGCCATCCTGAAAAAATTCACAGGCAAGGATGTGAAGAACATCGATATCCATATCCAGTTCATTGGTACGTACATGGGTGTCGAGGGTGATTCCGCATCCATCAGCGTTGCGACCGCCGTGATCAGCGCCATCGAGGGAATACCTGTACGGCAGGATATAGCGATGACCGGCTCCCTTTCCGTTAGGGGTGACGTGCTTCCGGTCGGCGGTGTGACCTACAAGATCGAGGCGGCAGTAAAGGCCGGGATAAAGACCGTGCTCATCCCCCGGATGAATCTCAATGATGTCCTGATCGAGGAGCAGTACAAGCCTCTCGTAACGATCATCCCGGTCGATACCATCGATGAGGTGCTCAAACAGGCGCTTGTTCCGGAGAATATGGAAGGATTCCTATCCAAACTCAAGAAGATGGCGATCCGGTCGACGTCGGTGTTTGCCGATGCCCCGGCCATCAATACGACGACGGCATGACCGAACCACACGGTATCCGGTACTATGACCTGCGCCAGGTCGGCGGCCAGTCAACGCATATCGACGTCGATAAAGGTGTAATAGAATCTGCCGGTACCGTTTTTTTCAACAAAGCAGTGATCCGGGTTCTCGGGCCCCGGGGATGGGGAATCCTCCAGCTCGATAATTATACGCATGTACCCGGCAAAAAATTCGACGAGCTGCTTGCCACTGCCCAAAAACTTGCGTTCGTAACCGAAGATACGGTCACTCTCGGAGACGGACCCCGGCTCGTGCGCCCGGTTCCCCCGGTCAAAGAGGATTGCCGCGATGTAGACATCCAGGAAAAAGCAGATCTACTCCTTGCTATCGAGAAGGCGGCGGATCAGCCGCTGGTGACCAGCCGGCGGGCAAATTATCTCGAACGGATCGAAAACGTCAGGTTCATGGACAGCTCCGGCAGCGAATACCGCTACGAGATCTGCCGGTCGGGATTTTCTGTGATGGCCGTTGCATCCCGGAACGGCACGGTGCAGATGGGTTATGAACCGGATCACACCATCCGGGGTTTCAACCTCCGGCACCGTGAGGAGATGGGCAGGAAAGCTGCGCAGACTGCTGTTGCCCTGTTAGATGCACATGCTGCAAAAGGCGGGAAGATGCATGCCGTCCTGGATCCGGAACTTGCCGGAGTCTTTGCTCATGAGGCTGTAGGCCACGCAAGTGAAGGAGATCTGATAGAAGAAGGCAATTCCGTCCTGAAGGGCAGGATCGGCGAGAAGATCGGGGATGCCCGACTTACCATCGTCGACGACCCGTCCCTTCATGAATTCGGGTTCGAGCCGATCGATGCCGAGGGAATCTCGGCCGGACGAACCGAGATCATCCGTGCCGGGAAAGTAAATGCCTTCATTCACAACCGACAGACTCTTGCTGCCGTCGGAAATGGTATGGCCGGACATGCCCGTGCAATGCCCGGGGAGCCGCCGCTTGTCCGGATGAGCAACACCTTTATCGAGATCGGGGATGCGACGGACGAAGAGATCTTTTCGGAATGCAAAAACGGGATCTTCCTTGCCGGTTCACGGGGAGGGCAGGTTGACCCGGCCGGGGAGTCTTCCAGTTCAACGCGGAGTACGGCTACATGATCGAGGACGGTGAGCGGACAAAGATGGTCCGGGACGTTTCGCTCTCAGGCGAGATCCTTAAAACACTCCATGGAATTGCCCTGTGCGGCAGAAAACGGGTCATGCACTCAGGATACTGTGGGAAAGGCGGGCAGACTGTGCCGGTGAGCGATGGAGCCCCGTTGGTTCTCCTGCGTGATGCGGTGGTGGGTGGCAGTGGCGTGGATTGAAGAGCTCTTTAAGACTGGTGATCAGCGGGTTGACGAACTTGAGGTGTATTGTTTTTCCGGGACCTCAGTCTCTGCCGATTTGAAACAGCGCCGGGTGAGCATCTGCGCGTCTTCGGTTGAGAAAGGCCTGTGCATCCGCACTATCGACAAAGGAAAGATAGGATCATCGAGCACGAACGATCCGGGACAGTGGCAGGCCTGCCTGGACGCAGCTATTGCCGGTGGCCGCCTTGCTACGCCACAGGAATGGCACGGGCTGCCGGATCCGGTCAATCTCCCAGAGACGGATTTGGCGTATGATCCGTCTCTTGCAGTTGAACCGGCGACTGCGCAGGATCTGTTGGCCGGGATGCTTGAGGGAGCGACGGCGTACCCGGATGCCACGGTAACCTCGGGCGGGGCAGCGGTTTCTGTCGGCGAGATTACCTTTGCCAACAGTCATGGTATCAGGTATACGTCCCGGCAGTCGGATGTATCAATCTCGCTCGAAGCAATCAGCGGGCAGTCCACGGGATACGAATTCGACCACGCCTGCTCACCGGTGAAAATCGATCCCCGGCGGGTTGGCGAACAGGCAGCTTTCCTTGCTTTTCGATCTGCAGGTGGGGCAGATATTCCGTCAGGGGACTATGATATTGTACTCTCCCCCATGGCATATGCGGACCTCCTCTCAGGAATATTTGTCCCGGCACTAAGTGGGCGAAACGTATTGCAGGGCCGTTCGAAGTTGGCCGGGAGGATTGGGGAGACCGTCGCCGCACCGCTGCTTTCAATGTTCGACGAGCCGCACCGGAAAGGCGCTACTGGAAGCACGTGGTTTGATGCCGAGGGGACACCCACCGGGCGGCTTGATTTTCTCAGTGACGGGGTCCTTACCGGCTTTGCTTACGATCTCAAGACCGCATACCGGGCCGGGAAACAATCCACCGGGCAGTGCCATCCGGGGCGGGTTTGCCGGCCTCCCCGCGATTGGGCATCACAATTTTGTTGTCGACGGTAAACGGGAGGAAGTATTCGACGAGCCGGCAATCTACGTCCACAGTGTCGTAGGCGCACATACAGCAAACCCCCTCAGCGGGGACTTCTCAGTAGAAATGTCCAACCCCTTCTGGGTAAAGAACGGTGGACTCGGGGAACCGGTCAGGGGAGCAATGCTCACCGGTAATTTCTTCGATCTCCAATTACAGGTTGCAGCCCTTGGTAAAGAGAGTCGTGCTGTCGGATCCTATATCCTTCCCCCGGTAAAAATGAACAAGGTACGGGTTATCGGAAAATGAATCCTTTCACCCCATCACGTATTGTGGAAATTTCGACTCTGTGGAATTCCTCAGTTGACAAATCAGGATGAAGATCGAATCCTTGATCAAGCCGGAGGATAATTCAACAAACCTGATATACCGGTTTTTCGGCACTATTGTGTCTCCTCACCGTTTGTTTGCATAAAAGGGTAAGGAGACATCGTACCTTAGCTCTTTCGGACATCGATACAACCTTTTTAGATAGGTTTTCTACAGAGCCCGATTTTTGTCTGTCCATAAGAGAGATTCGTGGTTCGCCTCACTTTGAGAGGTTACCCGGCGAAGGAAATTATAATGTGAGGGAGAAGAATGGAGGTGTTATTGAGCACCACGATGGCATACATGATTATCAGTGCTGCATAAAGTGCTGTCGCCGATCCTTTTATCCGAGCCTCCGCGATAAGGGCAACGGGAACAACGAGGAGAATAATTCCGATTTTAAGGATAATATGAAGAAGTGGTATAGTGACCACTCCTGCCATTACCGGATTGAGCCTCGACCCCTCCCATGCCAAGAATGAGCTGGGTTGTCAGGATATCGAGAAGAAAAAGGACCGCAAGAATCAGCGAGAGAAAGATGATCCAGACAAATACGCCTGTGCCCGGACCGACGTCTTTCGGGAAAAGAAAGTTCCCGGTTCCGGATACTTTCACCGCTGCCATAATCCACAGTCGTTCTCTCTCTATTAAATAGTTTTGTATATTGATCTAGGGACTATACATAGTTTTATTAGGAAAATTTTGTCTATTCAAGCCTATATTTACTAAAAATGGATTGCGATGTCTTTTGATTTTTTGATGTTGTAAATAATTATACGTTTACCTTATTGGAGCGTTTTCGTCGTAGGCTTATCCGCATCCATATCTTCAAATAGTGGTTTCACATAAGTGAACGATGGTGAAAAAAAATATGAAGATCAGTGCGAGAAACATGCTGAAAGGTAAAGTGAAGAGGATCATACCGGGAAGTGTTAACTCAGAGATCACGATTGAGCTTCCCGGAGGACAAGAAATCACCTCGATCATTACCAAGAAATCGGTCGAAAACCTCGGGCTTGCCGTTGGTGTACCGGCCTATGCAGTCATTAAGTCCAGCGAAGTTATGATCGCCGTGGACTAATAAATCTCCTTTTTTTAAACGTGACGGCTATACTCAATTATGAGCACGTTCAGGTCTGGTGCATTTTTCCAGAAAACGAAAAAGAAGGAATTTTTTAAGAAAAGGAATTCGGATCGTTCATTTGATTATCGAATAGTACAATTCCCCGGCGCAGTTTCTGCAGAACACTTTGCCGTGAGATACCGTTTGCCGGTTATCGGATATTTGCTCCCCGCATTTGTTGCATACCGCTTTTCCTATAGGGAAACCAGGCAGGTCCTCCTTTGGTATGGTGATCCTGACCTGTTCAATTTTCAGGATCTCGTCTTCCGGGACATTGGAAAGGACTTTGATGACCTCTTTTGGATCAAGTTTGTCGTGCTCAGCCCGGTTCTTCTCGTGGATCGATACCCGGACTGCTTTTCCGGTATTGGTATCCACAAAAGTGGCTGCAAATTTTCCAAAGTCTTTATGCTTGAGGCTGCGGTGGCCTAGAGAACACCCGGTAATAGCCTGGACAGCATCGGTGCCACAGCGATCGATCTCCATATACACGATCAGGTTGCGGATCGGTTCATGTGGGTTCATGCCCAGCTCGCGCAGACCGGCGATTGTCAGCCGGGTCCCGAGCACGATGCCGGGGCAGAGATGCCCATGAAATTCTTTTGCCTTGTTAAATAATGTCTCGTAATCACTCATTCCAATCATCATCCTTCTCATCAGGCACTCCGGTATTTATGGGATCCGGTGGATCTCGCATTGCTGTATTCCCTGTTTATTGAATACAAATCTTTGTTATGGAGTTCCTTTGATCAAATTGGCAGGTTGAAATGGCCCGGAATTGTTTATCCCCCGATTCTCATGTCGGGGCATTTTTCTGGGAATTTTCCGTCGTGTCCAGTGGATTGAGCGATGTACCGGTAATGATCGAGAGATCAACAGAGAGATAATCTCCTTGCATAGTGATCTGGAACTGGCCCGCACTGTAAATCGGAATATAGCGGGGGCCCGGCACTGAGACGGAGGTCACCGTCGTTTGGCCGTTAACAGACGTGGATAGATTTCCATTGTTGGAAAACTGGTATGTGCCGGTATCGGAGCTGTACTGCCGGCCGTATCCGTCCTCGGCTACAATCTCATTTGTCTGGTTGTCCCGGACGGTGATCGTCATGTACGGGTTGTTGACCGAGTTGACGGTAGTGTATGAGTTGCCGGATGCATCCGTATATGTCGGATTTGAACCCCGGCATGATTCCGCATCTTCAAGACAATCGTTCATTGGATTGACTGTATAGACAATGTAGAGAGGGCCCTGCACCACGTTTACGAGAAGACCAATTGCATTGCCTCTGAGGGTATAGATCTTCCTGAACTCTGGCGTCCTATAGAGGAAAGAAGACTGCAGGGGGGTTTTATTGATCTGAATAGCCTGGGGGAAGACATAAGGATCCGGGGTTACATCCGGGGTCACTTCAGTAACAAGATCCGACTTTTCAGGTGTCAGGTTGAAGACAGGGCTGGCAGTGGGAGTACTCTGCGGAAAATCGGCCTGTGACACGGTCGGCATAGTGGTCACGACCGGTTGACTGGATGATTCCCCGGTCGGGGATCCTCCGCTGAGGGCGTTCTGCGCAGCCTTGATGCACCCGGCTGAACCGGTCATGAGTAAGATAAGAATGATAAGGACAAGTGGGCGGCATCCTTCGACTGCCATTTGTTTCCTCGTACTCATGCTTGAGTCCTCCCGGGATTTCGCTCTTGTATACCGATCACATTCCTCAACCTCTCACCTGTCTTCAAAGCACGACGACCTGCGCAGGAACATTGGCATACATATCCTGCTGTCCCGGGTAACTCATTTTGCCAAGGGCCAGACCTGGAGCAGTCAGGTCCAGATAATAATACTTCTTGCCATTGATCGGGTAATAGTATCCGTTACAGTTGTCGCAGGCAATGCCGACTACTGCGTGACCTGCCGGTTCGCCGCTCACCTGGGGGAGCAGTACGATCGCAACATCATAGTTCATTTCTTTGAGCAGGGAAGCTGCCAGGATCGCATCGTCAACGCAGTCCCCGTTTCCCTGAACAAGAGTCTCAACCGGATATTTCCAGTAGTCATTCGCATCAGTAGTGGCCTGACCGGTCGAAGGGTCCGTATGCAATGCATAAGGAACGGACTGTACAAACGCGACGACATTGTGGTAATCGTTACGTGCAGCAAGATTCTGGTTCCCGCTGGTATCCTTGAGCTGCCCGACTAATTCATGCAGGTAGAATTGGTCCTCGTCGCTGAGGGCATACGTGCTCAGCATCGCAGCAGAAGTCGCATGCGACTGGTTCTGGTAATAATCATACAGGCTCTGCGGTATATGCAGGGTAATGGTCTGTGCATGGCCCAGTGAGTACCAGCTGTAGGTTTTTTCAATGATCGGTCCCGTCCCGGCTGCATCTGAAGTATCATTCCCATTACTATTGTAACTCTGGACAGATGGCTGACTGGTATCGTTGGGATCGGTGCTGAGTGTTGCATAAATTTCAAGGGTTTCACCGCCGGAAAGGGTGAAGGAGAGATTCTGGGTAGTGTAATTAGGCTTCTGGAAGGAAAGGGTGTAATTCCCTGCGGGGACATCTTCAAAGTTTGCCGGTGTCACGGTTTTGTACGTGTCGTTCAGATACAAAGCAGCACCGCCGGGCGAAGAGTCGATGATAATAGTTCCTGTATCGGGAATTTTTTCGAGATACACCTGTGCAAGCCCGGATGTACCTCCCTGTACTTCAACAGTCTGCGTGGAGTTCCTGTAACCCTGTTCCTGGACAAGGATAGTGTGTTCGCCTGCGGCAACTCTGGAGAGCACAGTCGGTGTTGTCCCAAGCAGGGTACCATCGAGGAAGGCCGTTGCCCCGCTGGGAGAGGATACAACACCCAGGAACCCGGTCTGCGGAAGTGGGACTAGGAACTCGTTGTACTCCGGTGTCAGTCCTGGCCCTGCAGTTACGATATCGTTATAATCCTGATAGCCGGTTTTCCGGATCAGGATAGCATGGGGGCCGGGGTAGAGTGCATCAAGCAGGAGCGGTGTTGTGCCTCGCAGGACACCGTCAACATAAATGTCCCCTCCCGGGGGGTCTGATCTGATATAGACGCTGCCGCGATCCCCGACATTCAGGAGATTTCCAACGATTGTCTGGGGATTTCCGGGTTCCAGGGTCACATTGTCAACGTAATTTGAAAAGCCGTTTGCGCTCAGTACTACCGTATGATTGCCACAGGAAAGATCAAGTGCCTGCTGGGGAGTGGTGCCGATAAGCGTCCCGTCAATACTGATTGCGGCTCCGTTAGGAATGGAAAGCATGGTAAGGGTGCAGGAATCCCCGGACGCAGCCACCGGGATGCCAAAGAGTACCTGCAGGCTCACCAGAATAACGATAGTGATTAAATATCCGGTTTTCATTTTTTGCCCCCTTTGTCCGGGTACGTAAAATTGGAAGCCATATCTATAATATTGTACTAACTTTTCCATTTATTAAATACAATGACTGAACGGGCAGTTGCGCCGGGAAACCTACTGAACGAGTGGTGATATGAGAAAGTCAACGTTCAGGAATTCAACCGGCCGGGTGAGGAACCCTTCCCTGGGTATTTCAGCTCTCTTTCTCCCACCAGATTTTTGCCTGGGAGGCCTGCATTTCCATGAAATACTGCCCGTTTTCGTACCGCAGCTTTTTCTGGAGGTATTTTTTAAGGATGATAATTTGGCCCTCGTCTTTAAGATGCAGGACATCCCGCTGATCCTCCACTGCTTCTTCGAGACTTGAAAACTTGATGGTACGATTAGTCCGGGAAATTTCAACATTAGCGGAGATTCCCATCTGGTACAGCAGGTTAAAGATGATGTTGGGCGTCCGGTTTAAAGCTGGGTGTTCCCCGAAGAGCTCCTCCCATATCTCGAGATACTGCCGGTGACGGGGGGATACCAGATCGGCAAACCAGAAAATGTAGACGTATTTGCCGGAGACTGCATTCATCTTTTCAAGGGCGGCCTGCAGGTCCATCACACCCAGCGAATAGGATGCGAACACCACGTCATACGGGGGATCGAGATCGGTATCGGGATTGACCTCTTCCCATTTTTTCTGGATGGTTGTAATATTGTGTATATTCCGTTCTCGGATATTTTCATGAAGGCATTCGAGCATCCCGGCGGAGGGTTCAACAGCCGTGACATGTCGGACCATGCCGGAAAGCGGGATCGCGAGCGTCCCGGGGCCGGCGCCGATATCCAGAACTATGGAGTCCGGGGTGATCTTCATGGTACTGATCCGTTCCCATGCGTCTCTCCAGTTATCTTCCTTGACCATCCGGTCGAATTTTCTGCACCGCTCAGGGTCCAACCATCTATCAGCACAGCTGGTACACTCGTCCTGGGATCGTTTTTCCCGCTCCCGCTCTTTCCAGACTTCGTTCCAGTCTATTGTGCTGACGTCCTGCATCGGGCCTCTCAAAACATACATCCGGGTTTCCCGGCTACACGTGGATCCGGGCCATCTCCGGTCCGTCCTTATAAATCTCGTTAGCGATGTTTGTTAAACAATATTATATGGTTAATTGAATGCGATAGAGGATGTTCTTCCGAAAACACGTGTGCTCCCTTCTTTTTCCGGCCACTATCTGATGGCGTAAGTTTCGTTCACTGTATTATGGATCCCTGCCCGATAAAACCGGAAAGAATAGTGACTACCATGGGGAGATAGAGGAACAGTAGAGGTAATGGAAGAGGTGAGCGCAAGGTAACCGAGCAGCCTGATGTTTTACCAGTACCTTAAAAAAATTGATGGTTGTTATGATTGGATGGGGCCACAATAAGTATCACTGTACGGGTCAGTCCAGTTGACCGACAGGTTGACAAGGTACGTTGCATTCTGATAGGTTGGGACGAGCCAGTTGTCCATATCATTGTAATCCATATAGGCGGCTGTCTTGTTACCGTACCAGGCATAGTACTGCCCAAACCCGGGGTAGTGATTGACATAGCCGGCAAGAGCTCTCTTGTAGATAGTTGCATTCATGTCGAGAGTGTTGACAAACTCCCACCCCCAATCGCCGTCCAGCACACTAGCGGGATACCAAGATTCATTCCCCGAGGAGTTGAGGACGTCCATTTGCTCCATGTAATACCGACGCGGTGGGCTAGGGTAGTTGGGGTCCATGGTCCAGTTCCACGCCGGTTGTGTACCGTTATACTGTCCATTTCCTATAACGGCGAAGAAGGTTTCATCATACATAGTATCCTCGCCGATGTAGGCATACTCAGTGCAATTTGCTAACACGGTCACGTTGTTCGTGAGCCATTCGTCGTTGGGATATACTGCCGCAACAGGGGAAACTATTACAATACAACAGAAACCGATGATTACGAGTATACCTAGCATCAGTATACGGTTTCTTTCATTCGTGTTCATGGTTATCTCCTCACTCCGTCCCATTGTTCCGGAGTAGTATCGAGGGTATGCGTCGTATCGGAGATGGAAACCCACCGGCCGGTAAACGATTTTTTATCGTTGGACAGCACAAATACAAATGACCCGGTATCAGATGCGGTGCCATAATTCGTGGTCCATGTGCCGGTAAGCCGGTTTCCGGTAATGGTGCCGCTGATCGTACCTTTGCCGTTGTCACCGTTGCTATAGGTCCCGGTCACCGATGAGCCGGTCCGGGTAAGGGTAAGTACTCCAAGAGTCTGGTCGGCATTTGTTGTACTCCCCGCAGTGTTCCAGGTCCCAGACCAGGGGTCCGATGCAGTAGCGGTGGGTGTCACCGCAGTTGCCGCAACAACGGGAACCAGTGCAATTAAACAGAAACCGAGGATCGCAAGAATGCCCAGCATTCGAATACCGGGTCCCGATCCTTTGGTGTTTCTTTCGTTCTCGTTCATAGTGATCTCCTCACCTTTTCTAACGACAGGGAAAAACCCCGCCGTATTCAATCCTTTCCGTTCTTGTCCGAGATGCTCTCCTCATCGTTTCTCATGCGGAAAAACACCCCGCCGTATTCAGTTCTTTTCGTTCGCGGTCATGATCACCCCCTCTTCCCATCCCAGACTTCCGGAGTAGTATTGAGGGTATGTGCCGTATCGGAGACGGAAACCCACCGGCCGGTGAACGAGTTTTTGTTATCGGACAGCACAAATACAAACGACCCGGAATCGGCGTTGAGAGGGTAATTCGTGGTCCATGTGCCGGCAAGTTGGTTTCCGGTAACGGTGCCGCTTAGTGTACCGTTGCCCTGGTCGTTGTTGCTATAGGTCCCGGTCACCGATGAGCCGGTCTGGGTAAGGGTGAGAACTCCCGATGTCTGGTAGGCAATCGTTGTACTCCCCGCGGTATTCCAGGTCCCGGACCAGAGGTCTGATATAGCAGCAGCGGGTGTTACCGCTGTTGCCATGGCAGTCGGGGTGGCGGTACTGGACATGCCTGCACAGCCTGCTGCCATAACGAGGATACAAGCCAGAAAGGCCAGAATAATCGCAGTACTTTTTCTCATGCGTCAATCTCCATATTTAACAATTAGTTAACAATTGTATTTTGTTAATTGTTTCTTATCGACATTCTAGTAGTTAACACTTTTGGAATGATTCTTGAATTATATTCAGGGTAATATGCTATTTTAACCCCTAGATCAAAGAAAGATTTACGGAGTTAGAAATGGCAAAAATTGCATATCCAGGATGCAATTCAAAAAAATTACACAAACTGCAGAATGGAAAAGACGTTGTACGCGATGCCGGTATGAATTCACCCCACACAAATTACCATTAACATTTTCACGAGATGAATGGAAGGAGATCATCCACCTATTTCTCCTAGAACAAAGCTCGAATTCAATCGTCGAACAGACAGGATTCGAGCAGCGACATGTTCTCAGAGCATTAACCAAGCTTCGAATGGTGATGACAAAAGACATTCTGGAGATTTTCTCCGGAACCGTTGAAGTGGGTGAGACCTATATCGGCGGTCACTGAAGGAAACAATTGGTATTCGGGGGATCCCCTGTCGCAACGGTACAGTCTGGTCCTTGTTTATCGGTATGGACGGGCTGGAAGATTTGTCAAATTTGTCGGATTTTTGGTGATCCGTCACTATTAAGCGCAACAATCAGCTACCGGGACCCACGTATTGTTACCGTAAAGCCTTACGAATCCTCACGGGACTCCCGCGCAATCGTACAGTCCATATTGACGCCAGAAGTAAACATTGCTTTTAATCCATTCTTGTTCAGGGACTGCCGCACAATGTCCTTCCACCCAGGTATAGATCGCATTGTTCTCGCCGTACCCGACTCCCCGGTAATCCCCGGACTGGTTTTCGGAAAAGACAAGAATGTACCGCACGGTTCCGTTATGGATTAGGCCGGGCATTTGCCCTGCTGAAAGGATCTGATCCGTCCCAAAAAAGCCCCCCAGAGCCATGACTGGCTTTCCGGTTGCGATAATCAGAGGGCTTGCTATGTTACTGTCAGAAACCGCAACAAGGAAGGTGGTATTTCCCGCATGGGAGAGCAGGAAACCGGCGAAGGGAGCGGTTAATGAAGTGGCGTTGTATCCTCCTGGAATATCTGCTGAAGAACCTGTTTCAAACGGGAGGCATGACCATGCTACGGGAGCAAGAAAGAGAGCAGCCACTGCCACGCAGGCCACTGGAAACGCGTACCGGTTGGTACCCTGCAGGTTTTTTACCCGCAGCCAGATGAGAAGGGCGGCACATCCCATACTCCCTGCCAGCTCGAAGACAAAAAGGGAACCGTACCCCATGGGGTTGTAGCATACAAAGCTACACAGAAAATATACAAAAGTAGAAAGAAACCAGGCCTGCATAAGGCCGGTCACAACAACTGCAGGCTACCAGCACCCAGCACGTGTTCCGCTCGCTCGTATACTCATGGTACATCGATACTACACCAATCCCGACAAGTCCCGCAAGCGGTGGCGCAATGGTTGCAAAATAGTAGTTCTCCCAGTACCCTAAGGTGAAACTGAAATAGATCAGCCCCGGCATCAGCCACAGACAGAACGCCAAAAAGGTGAGACCTTTTTCCGAGAAGAGACCGAGCTTCCGGAGACCCATAAAAGAGAGGGCTTCTGGCCGGCGCCACCATGCCAAAAGGCCAATGAGGGCCAGCGGCAACAGCCAGTCTGATCTGGAGGCTTACGTCAGCATGTGTGAAGAGCAGGAACAGACCCGGGCCACCAGAGGAATCGACAGTGTTTTTGAGCAGAAATGCCTCTTCACTGTTGTGGCCCAGGATCAACCCGATGACGGAATTGTCCCCGCTCGTGCCAATATAGGGGCGCTGATCAGCGGGTATGGCATCAACCGCTAATGCCCACGAGAGCGAAACAGCGGCAAGCACGAGGAGAGCGAGGGCAAGGTGAATCATCTTCTGATGGGTGGGGAAGTTCGTTCCGAAAAGATAGATGACGATAAGGGCCGGCAGCACCACATACGCCTGGATCATCTTTATGTTAAATCCGATCCCGACGAGCGCAAAAGAAAGAAGGAGCATCCACAGGGACTGCTTGCGTGCCGCTTTGAGGGCCACCCAGAGGGCAAGAAGAATGACAAAAATCATCTGGGTGTCCATGGTGCCATCCCGTGCCGTGTTGACGAAGATGGGCGTGGTAGCCAGAACGAATGCTGCAATGAGGCCTGCGGCCTTCCCGAACGGTCGCCTGACGATGAAGTAGATCAGAATAACCGAGCATACGCTGGCAAGGGCCTGGGGAAGCGTCACCGACCAGCTGTTAAACCCGAACATTGCGGCACTTGCAGCCTGGGCCCATATCCCCAGAGGGGGTTTATCCACCGTCACAAAACCAACGGAGTCAAAGGAGTTGAAGAATGCAATCCCGGGATTGGAGAGCATACTCCGGACAGCTGCGGCATAATAGGGAACCGAGAAACTCTGGTTCCAGAGGTTCCAGAGATTGAGAAACGCAGCAAGAGCAACGATCCCCGCAAGGGTAATCTCGGACCAGTATTTTACCAGCCGGCCATTTCTTTCAAACAAAGAAATCTTCCTTCAACGATGTGCAATTGCCTTCAGTACAACCGGTATACGCGTGCGGCTCCCGGGGATGATAGAATGATCCGGATTTGGGCAAAAATAGCAGGGATCTCTCCGCCGTACGCATTCCCCTTCCTTTCCGCAGTCAAGATGAACCGGCCGGAAATATAGGATCTGCCGCGGCCGGTAAACGTTGGAAAAGGCGGGGATTAGGTGGAGGTGGATCCCTCCGTTACCGTTACATCCTTGTTGAAGATCACACTGCCTGTCGGGATATAGATAATCTTGACGTTTACCTTATCCCCGGCTCTCAGGAGATTCCAGTTGGCACCGAGAACTGCGGTTACGGGATCGATCATCTGACTTGTATAACTATACAGCCCGTAGACACCGTAACCAGCCGTACCGCTCGGATCTCCATTGATTCCTTGTCCTGCGACACCACCATTCTGTTGCGTGGAGCTGCAGCCCGTGGGGCTGCAGTGCCATGTACCTCCGATAATTTTTGGGGTTGCCGCTCCTGCTGCCGGGGCGTTCATGGAAGTCCCTGGTACCAGCGTATAATTCCCGAACATTTGGTCAGTTTTAGAGAAAATGTTCGCGTTCGTATCCTCACCCCCAAACGTAGTACTACCGTTAATCCCCGGCCCGTTCCCAAACGGTGCAAATACATCACTTTCCGCTTTTTGTCCAAAACTTGAGTGTTGTGGATCAACCCAATAGAATGTATTCACCACGTTAGGGACTATCGTGTTTCCACCAGATACCGGATTCCCTCCGTTCGTTGCCGTCCAGGATGTGACAATCTTTATGTTACTGGTCGGAATTGGTTGACTTACCGTCCTGACGTTAGCATAGAACCCGCTCCCGGTCCAGCTGCCCATGTTGATTATGTTCACATCCATGGTGAGGGTAGGGGCCTTCTGGGTCGTCCCGATCAAACTCCCGCCAAATCCCGAAACCACGGCTGCGATGATGATAGTTACGATCAGCATCAGCATTACGCCGATCACTGGCGAGACTGCATTGTTATTGGATAATTTCATTTCTTATCCCTCCGTCACGGGCACATTCTGGTTGAAGATCACTGCCCCGGTCGGGAGGTAGATCACCTTGACATTTACCGTATCCCCCCACTTCAGGGTTTCCCACTTGGAGCCAAGAACTGCTGTGATCGGATCGATATATTTTGAACCACATGTAGTCTTGTAATAACACCCACTACTCATCTCATCTGAGTAGGCCCAGTCATCTTCCCCCACTGACGATCCAATATATCCAGCCTTACCGTTGTTTCCTCCTCTACCTCCGATAACGTTAAAACCATTCGCCCCGCAGGGTGTAGCCGTTAGAGTAGTTCCCTGTACCAGAGTATAATTCCCGAACTGCTGCCCGGCCCCTGAAAATGACGTCAAGTTTGTATCGACACCCCCGAGGGTCTCTGCTGTCCCGTTGACACCCGGCCCGGTACCAAACGGCGCAACAAAGAGGCCGGGAGGGAGACTATTGCTCGCGTTCCCGAGATATAAGATATTACTCTGGCCTCCACCGTCAGGTAAAACCGCGGTCGTGCAGCTTATCGGGAGTTGGCGCAGTCCAACATTACCACTTCCATACATGAGCGTCGACCATGATGTCACGATCTTGAGTTTGCTTGTCGGAATCGGTTCACTTACCCCGGTAACGGTGGCAAAGAAACCGCTTCCGGCCCAGGTGCCCATGTTGATGATCTTCACGTTCATGCTGAGGCTTGGGGTCTTCTGCTGCGATGAGACCAATGCTCCGGCAAAACCCGACACAATAGCCGAGATGATTATGACGATAACGATCATCAGCATCACCCCGACCACCGGTGAAACTGCATCTTCGCCCTTTTTTTCCGGTAATCTTTTCAGATGCTGCATTTTTCCTCCTCGTTACACCTCCAAAAAATTTATGGAGCGATAGTAACGGTAGTCTTGGCCAGAACGGCCCCCGAATTCTTGTCGCTCATCGTAAGGGTGAATGTTTTTCCGACATTGGCAGGATTGATAAAGCACAGTGACCACAGGTTATACTTGGTTCCGCTATAACTCCACCCTGTGCCGGACTTATAGGTATAAAAGGTGGGGCTGGGGCCATCCGCAACCTGTGGCTGAATTATACCGCAATTAAGGGAGGCTTGCGAGATATACAGCGTCTGCCCCGGCCCAAATGCGGTTACGTTCGATGTTCCATCATTGTTCATAATCGCATTCCCGTTGATGTCGGTAATGAATGACTTGGGTAATATCTGGGTTGTTGCTGATGAGAGGCCCTGCCCGAAGTTGGGGTCGTTTGAAACCGTAAACATGAGGTTTGCCGTGGAGAGGGTATCTCCGCCGGTATCGATGATCTGCATCCCTCCCGACTGGCTGAATATACCCCTGATCGTTGCCTGGGGAGTCTTTGTCTGGGTCCCCAGTGTTCCGCCGGCAAAGGCGCTCACTACCGCTGCGATGATGATGGTCACGACCAGCATCAGCATCACGCCGATCACCGGCGAGACTGCATTATTATTAGATTGTTTCATTGCTTATCCTTCCGTCACTTTTACATCTTTCTGGAAGATGACCTTCCCGGTTGGGATATGGATCACCTTGACCGTTACGATATCTCCGGTCCGCAGGTTTTCCCAGTAGGGGCCGAGAATCGCACTTATCGGATCGAGATAGGGACTGCCAATCAAATTGGTGTAGGCAAACAATCCCCCAATCCCGTATCCAGCGGCGGCACTGGGTTCAGTACCCCCTGAAAACGTTCCTCCGATAGAGCCGGAAGCTCCGCCGCAGGGCATAGCAACCATCGTGGTTCCTGTCATCAGGGAATAGTTCCCAAACTGCTGCCTGGGTCCTGAGAAACTAGTCAGGTTCGTATCGAAGCCGCCGACTGTTGTCGTCCCGTTGATGCCCGGCCCGGTGCCGAACGGGGCAGCATAGAAACCGGAGAGAGGAACGGTCGGGTCGCCGAGGACATTAATATTCGGGTTACCCGGCAGGGTAGTGTTCCCACCGGTGATGGTTGCACCCGTGATTTTGTTTGTCGTTGTCCACGAGGTTACGATCTTGAGGTTGCTTGTCGGAATCGGCTCACTTACCCCGGTAACGGTGGCAAAGAAGCCGCTTCCCGTCCAGCTCCCCATATTGATTATTTTCACATCCATGAGGAGCGTCGGGGCCTTCTGGTTGTTCGAGTTGACCAACCCGCCGGTAAACCCCGAGACCACGGCTGCGATGATGATGGTGGCGACCAGCATCAGCATCACCCCGACTACCGGTGAAACTCCCCAATCGTTTCTGCATGCACGGTAATTCTGGACCATCTATATCTCCTTACCGTGCAATCGTCACGGTAGTCAGCCCTATGGTCTTCCCGCTTGAATCTTGGAACTGGAGTTGAAACGTGAGCCCGAGGTTGTTGGAATTAGCAAATCCTATGTTCGGGTCCGTATAATCGTTTTCCCCTCCCATATCCGGCCGCTGCTGGACATAGGTCAGGTTCTGCTGGGTGATCGTGGCCGTATCGCCCGGCAGGAATGCCCGGGCAGTTGCCCAAGTCTGACCTGAACCAGTGAGGACATATGACTTGTTTACTACCCACGTGAACCGTGTGTTATTCAACCCAAACGCTTTTGTAGGGTTTACCAAGACCGTTGTCGATGCCAGAGGGATTGCATCCCCTCCGCTGTTGGTAATAGTCATTCCTGTGGACTGACTATACGTTGCCTGAACGGTTGCCTGGGGTGGTTTGGTTGTCCCGCTAACGACCCCTCCTGCGAAAGCGGAAACTATGGCCGCAATGATGATGGTGACGACCAGCATCAGCATCACCCCAACGACCGGCGAGACGGCATATTCCTGTTTCTGCATCACGGACCCTCCACGACGACATTCTGATCAGCGATAACTTTACCAGATTTCGCATCCACGATGCGTACCGCAACGGTATCCCCGGCTCTCAGGATGTTCCAGTTAGGGCCTAGAATGGCCACCATGGGATCCGATGCGGTTGATGGTGAAGTGTATTGGTACTGCACGGATGTTCCGTATGCGATAGGAGCGTCATAGGTTGATGTTCCGGATGTAAGGACAAAATTTCCCCACTGGGCTTCGACGGTATGATAGGTGTCGTTTGACCAGTTCATGACACCGGTGCCATATCCTGTCGGTACGGAAAACGGTCCACTGGATCCGGTCAGGTCACCCGGAACATAGGCATCGGCTACTCCTGTGGATGTGTTGCCCCCTTGAAACGCTTGCCCGTACAGTGAACCATCCGCCTGATTCGTATCGGTTTTCGCCCACGAGGTGATCAACTCCAGGTTTTTCGTCGGGATCGGATCGCTGACTCCCTGAACCTTCATTGAGAAGTATGAATTCGAGCTATATCCCCCGTTCTTCACATGAATATCAATGGAAGCTGATGGGGCTTTCTGAGTCCCGCTTACAGTACTTCCTGCAAATGCGGATACCACGGCCGCGATGATGATGGTGACGACCAGCATCAGCATCACCCCAACAACCGGTGAGACGGCCTCTTCGCCGTTTTTTCGTAATACCCTCTTCTTCAGATAATGCATCATTTTCCTCTGAAAATGTTTGTGTGCAGTGGTGGATCAATTTCTTGGGATCAAACCACCATGCCATCATAGATATTTCAAAAGACTTTATTTAACTATGATCATTTGTTAATTTGTTTGAATTAATTTTACTGAGTTGACTTTGCATTTTTTTGAGGGTAATCGGGTACTTCAGGTAGGAGCGAGCCGCGTCTCCCAATAGAGACTGGGTCAGGGAGATCCCTGCCAGCATCATGTTATGTTCGCCAATGGCGGTTCCTTTGCCGGGATGCCCGCGCGAAAAGTAAGAATGGTTACCCTGCGGGTCGTCAGTAGAATCGCAGAAAAAAATCAACCCGCGCAGATCATAAAGGATCAAAAAAAGATCCCTGCCCGGATCCTGAAATTTCCGGAAAATCCACGGGATCAGTGCCCGAGTATTCAAAAAAAATCCGGGTTTCGATCTGATGGTTCCGGGAAAAAGGACGACCGGTTGTTTGACAGTGAATATACATAAAAACAATTTCGTAGGATGGACTTTAGTTTGGAAAAAAAAGATGACGGATAGGCGGATTACCAGGAATCCCCCTTTTCCGGACGCTTCCTGTTTCACGCCGCGTGAGGTTCAGCAACTGAGGGAGCAGTTTCCGATGCAGCCGGCGCTTCCTGCGGGGGATAATGTTTTGCGTTCTTTTTCTTGGTGAGCCAGATCAGTTTCCCTTCGACAAACCCGAATGATTCCATAAAGAT
Source organism: uncultured Methanoregulaceae archaeon (assembly GCA_963737635.1). Classification (GTDB taxonomy): domain Archaea; phylum Halobacteriota; class Methanomicrobia; order Methanomicrobiales; family Methanospirillaceae; genus Methanoregula. The sequence goes on along the minus strand of CAVTTL010000001.1, from coordinate 770,022 downwards.
AACCTGAACGGTCTTTGGAATTCCCGAAACGACAGCAGCGTTCGGGACAATCAGGAACTGTCCTTTAACAGTCTTCCCCTTCAGGGATACCACCAGCGCCTCAAGTGCGAGCGTTGATGGTTCTTCATCATAAGAAACCGCAAGAGCCACCGTCTCCGGTCTGCCCCTGACGTCCCGGGAAAGGACGAAGGTCATATCGCGTACATAGGGAGAGGGAACCTCACGGCACGACCAGCCATCCCACTCTTTGAAATGCGCACGGATCTCCTTTTGAGCAAAAGTCTGCATGACATCACGTGATGAACCCATATGTGATCATAGAGGATAGTTCGCACTACCATATATTTTTTATTAATAGTGCTTAATTTTCGGTAATGTTAATCAAAAAAGTTGAATTTATCAAGTATCTCGTGAATTATGCATCGTAGTGGCTGCCAATCCGCTCTTGCCTCTACTGCACTTGCGAATTCAAAGGATGGACAAAATGGAGATATACGATTTTACATTTCGTCCTCGGAAAACTTTGGACTTATTCGTATTGAATTTTAACCACCATATTCCCTGCAAGGCGGAGATGTCGATCTGTAAATTTATAACTTTGAACATTGGTAAAAATTAAAGAAAAATGGTTAAATAACTCCACATGCGATTGATCACTACGATTCCGTCATTTCCGATATCTGAGGTTATCCTATGAACTATACAGCAGTACATCCCCACAATCGTTCTATCAGCATATTTTTTGCTCTGTGTTGCATGGGCATTCTGGTATTCTGTTTCATAGCCGGGTGCGTGGATGATTCTTCATCCTCCACCGGCGCAGGAAACCTGACAAACGTCCCCGCTACCGACGTCATCATCCCGGTCGATTCCCCTTCGGCGCTAAGCTATACCAGCAACATGCAGAAGGGGGGCATTCCCTCCGGCTCGCTCATCTACGAAGATCTTGTCATCAAGGACATTGACGGCACATTTGATCCCGCACTTGCACAGAGCTGGAATGTTTCAGATGACGCAAAGACCTGGACATTCCATCTTATACAGAATGCCACGTGGAGTGACGGTGCTCCCTTTACCTGCGCCGATGTTAAGTTCACCAACGATTATCCGAAAGCTCACAATCTCACTATGAGCTATGTTCTCTCAGATGTCCAGTCTGTTGAATGCCCGGATAATTATACGGCAGTTTTCAACCTCAAGACCCCGTACTCAGCCTTCCTCGATCAGATCTCGCGGACGCCGGGAATTACCATTTCGCCGGAGCACATCTGGCAGAACGTCACCGACCCCCAGCATTACCAGGACAGCCAGATGATCGGGACCGGCCCGTTTACCTTTACCCAGGCAGCTCCCGGCTATTACCAGGTAACAACCAATGAAAATTATCATGGCAGGGTACCGGTCATTTCCGGCGTGATCCTCAAGGTGATCACCAATCCCGACAGCCAGGTGCTGGCTTTGAAGAACGGCGAGATTGATGTGGTCACCGGCATCAGCCCCGCAGTGGCGCAGAGCTGGCCGGCGAGCCAAATATCTCGGTCTACTCGATCAACGATACAGGAGCATGTGAAGTTGCGTTCAACATGGCCCAGTACCCGGCCAACATCTCCACATTCCGGCATGCGATGAGCCACGCGGTCGACCGCGACGAGATCGAGCTCCCTGTTTGGCACCGGCAGGCCCACGGAGACCACCTTCCTGTTGCCGGCTCTTGCCGGCGATGCAGTCAACCCTGCAGATGTCGGGATGTACAATTATAACCTGACTGAAGCGCAGGAACTTCTTGCAGCTGCAGGTTTTGTCAAGAATGCCGATGGGACTCTTATTGGTCCTGACGGAAAACCGGTCACCATCACCATTCCTCTCGGTACCAAAGGTGCCGCCGTGAACGACAAGATCATCGCTGTCCTCAAGAACGACTGGGCGCAGCTGGGGATCAGCGTGAGCACCGTGAATTATGAGGATCCAACCCAGTACCGCACAGCCGTCAACGCCAACCCGGTCTTTATCGATTCTTTCCCGGTCCTCCTCCATGATGATCCGGATGCCTTTGGGAATTTCGCCGTTACCCCCTTGCAGAAAACAAACTACTACAATTACAATAATCCGGAATACAACAGCCTGGTCGCTCAGATCAAGAATACCTCCAACCAGACTGCCATACTGGAGATGGCCTACAGGGAGCAGGATCTCCTCGCCCAGGATGTGCCAACAGTGCCAGTCGCCAGTACCGATACGCTCGTGGCATACCGGACAGACCGGTTCACCGGCTGGAATATCGGGCCGGGGTATCATAGTATCCTGGATCCGAAAGTCTTGGAGAACCTGACGCCGGTACAGTCATCATAAGCGATTGCTTCTATGAGGATACGGACTCAAAAAAAGGAATCAATTTTTTCCGGGGAATACAACATCGTTTCACGACGGTTCCTGAAATGGCATATGCCTGTATGAAGCCATTTCCCCACCCTCAATCAAAAAAAACGCGAGAGCCATCACGATGACCTGCTTCAATCGCACACCGGAGCCCGGAGAAAAACGCGTATGATCAGCGGGAAATACCTCCTGCGCCGCATCTGTTACAGCGGGACATCGTTTTTCGTCTGTGTCACCATTACGTTCTTTCTCCTTCACTTGATGCCCGGAGACTACATTACCAACTATCTCCTCTCTCTTTCAAACACCATTCCCCAGGCAGCAGTCGACCAGTTCCGCCACCAGTTTGGCCTGGATCTCCCGCTCACCGACCAGTACGTCCTGTATATCCTTAACATTCTTCACGGACAATGGGGGTACTCCTACGCCTATGGCACGCCGGTTTTCCCGATGATTGCCGAGAAACTCTCCTGGTCGCTCATCATCATCGTGCCGGCAACGGTCCTTGGGATCCTGCTGGGTACTGTCATCGGTGCATGGTCAGGGTGGAGATCGGGCGGGAAAAAAGATCTCGCGATCTTCAATATCATGATCGTGATCCGGGCGATCCCGGAGTTCTGGTGGGCGATCATGGCCGTTCTGGTTTTCTCCTTTTATCTCAGGTGGTTTCCCCTCGGAGGGTTCAGTAGCATCAGCGTGCTCTCAACCGGCCTCTCCATCCCGGACCTGCTGTACCATGCGGTTCTGCCCACCGCCCTGATGACGTTTTTTATTGCCACCGGGAATTACTACGTGATGCGGAACTCGATGATAACCGTCATCGGGGAAGATTACATCACGACAGCACGTGCAAAAGGGCTCGATGAAAGGAGTATCCTCTGGCGTCATGCGCTCAAAAACGCTCTTCTTCCCATGGTGACCATCACGACGTTCCAGTGCGCCGCGATCATCATGGGAAACGTGTTTATCGAGACCGTTTTTTCCTGGCCTGGGATCGGGTACCTGACTACTGAAGCCCTTAAAAATCGGGACCTGCCGCTCCTTGAAGGCATATTCCTCCTGGATTCACTGATGACCATAGTGGCAATGCTCCTTGCGGACATCTTCTCCTCGATGATCGATCCGCGGATCAGGATGGGAAACGATGAGTAGGAGAGCGATACTGTGGGCGGGCATCGCTATTCTGTGCATCTATATCGGGATAGCCCTCGCAGCCCCGCTGATCGCGCCGCAGGGTCCCTATGCCATTACCGGTAAACCGCTTCAGCCCCCGGACAACTATCACCTGTTCGGTACAAATCAGGTGGGTCAGGATATTTTCGCCCAGCTGGTCTTTGGGGCCCGGATCACCCTGCTCTTTGGTTTTTTTTCTGCCCTGCTTGCCGTGGGGATCAGCACAAGTGTCGGGATTGTTATCGGGTATTATGGCGGTATTGTCGACGAGATCGTATGCCGGGTCATCGATGTGGTGATGCCCATTCCGATGTTTGTCCTGCTCATCGTCCTCACCACATTCTTTTCCCCGGGTGTTGTCCAGGTGAGTCTGCTCATGGGCCTTCTGAGCAGCGTCCAAGGGGTCCGTGTCATGCGATCCCAGGTACTCTCTGTTGCCCGGACCAATTTCGTAGAAGGTGCGCGGGCGATAGGCGCCTCGGATTTCCGGATCATGTCCCGGCACATCCTGCCTAATGTGATGTCGCTGGTCACGGTCAAATTTGTGACCTCGTCCCAGCAGCTCCTCCTCATGGGTGTCGGCCTGAGTTTTATCGGCATGTGGGATACCACAACCGTGGACTGGGGGACGATGATCCAGAACGCGTACTCGCAGGGCGGTCTCGCGCTCGGGCTCTGGTGGTGGATCCTGCCACCCGGTATCGCAGTTATCGGGATCTCCCTCGCCCTTGGGATGATCGGGTACAGTTTCGAAGAGAAGTTTAACCCCCGTATAGAGGTAAACCGGATATGAGCATCCCCGGTCCGCATGAGTATGCAGCCTGGAGGCATCGGGGATGGAACTGATACGGATCGCCGGCCTGAACGTGGTTTTTTTAACCCGCTCCGGAAAAATACGGGCTGTGGACACGGTTGATCTTACCCTCAGCGAAGGCGACACTCTAAGCCTTATCGGTGAATCCGGGTGCGGAAAGACGGTTATGGGTATGGCCGTAATGGGCCTTCTGCCGAAAAATGCCGGGATCAGCGGCACCATCCGGTACGGCGGGCAGGATCTCGTGACTGCACCGGAAAATGCGATACGGCAGATCCGGGGCAAGGAGATTGCCATGATCTCCCAGAATTCTGCAAATACCCTCAATCCGGTAATGAAGGTGGGCGACCAGATCGCAGAGCCGCTCTTGATCCATCATCTTTGTTCTGCCGATGAAGCGGAAAAGGAGGTAATCCGGCTGCTTGATGCTCTTGGATTCGAGGATCCGGTGCAGGCTGCAGGCCGCTATCCCCACGAGTTCTCTGGGGGAATGAGGGAACGGATCCTTATTGCGCTCGCGCTTATCTGCAATCCCCGGGTTATTATCGCCGATGAGCCGACATCAGGGCTGGATGCACAGATCAAGATCCAAATCCTTCATCTGATCAAAGAAAAGGTTGCGGGAAACCGGACATTGTTTCTGATCACCCACGATCTAGGAACGGCATCGTTCCTCTGTACCCGGATCGCCGTGATGTATGCCGGCGAGATCGTAGAAACCGGACCAACAAAGGAAGTATTCGGCATGCCTCTCCATCCCTACACTAAGGGGCTGCTCTCGTCTCTTCCTTCTGCCGGCCTTCACTCGATTCCCGGAACGAGCCCTTCGCCCTCTCACTTACCGGAGGGATGCAGGTTCTTTAATCGGTGCCCGGCAGCGTGGGATCGGTGCAAAACGGAACACCCCGGAACAACAAGTGTTGGCGGTACCCGTCAGGTCCGGTGTTTCTTGTATGATTGAATTCGACGGAATCACCAAGGTCTACACAAAAGGGTTTCTTCGCCGGCAGAAGACCGTTGCAGTGAATGATGTCTCCCTATCGATTAAAAAAGGGGAGACGCTTGGCCTTGTCGGGGAGAGCGGGAGCGGAAAGTCCACGCTTGGCCGGATTGCGCTCCGGCTTATCGAACCGACGAGCGGGAAAGTATCTTTTGATGGCATCGATCTGACCGGGCTTTCCGGGAAGGAACTCCGGAAAATCAGGCCCCGGATGCAGATCCTGTTTCAGGATCCGGATACATCGCTCGATCCCCGTATGACTATCCGAGAATGTGTAGCGGAGCCCTTGGAGATTGGGAAACGGGCCGGGCCGGATGAGATGGAAGACCGTATCCTTGGCCTGCTCGAAGAGGTCGGGCTTCAATCTGATCTTATCGACCGGTACCCCTTCGAGATCTCGGGGGGCCAGAAGCAGAGGGTTGCGTTGGCCCGGGTTCTTTCACTCAATCCTGAATTTATTGTTGCTGATGAACCAACAGCCGCACTCGATCTCTCGGTACAAGCGCAGGTGCTCAGCCTGATAAAGTCTATCCAGAAAAAGTCCAATCTTACGCTCCTCCTCATCTCCCACGACCTCCAGATTATCGGGCAGATGAGCGATTCGGTGGCAGTGATGCATCACGGATCAATTGTCGAAAAGGGAGCGACACAAGACATCCTCCGTAATCCGAGTGAAACCTATACCCGGAATCTTGTGACGGCGGCATCCGAGAGTACTACTTCTTGGCCCTAGGAAGTGTCCGGGGGATGATGCGTTAACTATCAGTGTACACTGATCTCGATATTTACTGTATTGACGGTAACGGTCACCGGGCGATCGATTGTCTGCGTAACATTCCATTGCTGGTGAATTATAGGATCGGGCCCTATGTCGCCCGGGCAGCCAGTTGTCGCTGCAATAAAACCGATGTTCCAGCTATTGAGGGTCGCGTCCCCAAATGCCTCATTGTCGGATCCAACTGAAATATTCGCTACGTTAAAATAGATCGTTTTGTTTATTGTAGAAGTGAGGCTGAGCGTGCCGTACCCGTTGCTGCTGATAAAATTATGTTCGGGCGACGTGGTCACGTTAACCGCCCATAAATTGAGATTAGAACAATTCCCGCCCGGATTGACATCATCTGAGGGCTCTGTCTCGTTGATGGCATAATCAACCTCTCCAAATGACGAGGCAAGCGACGCAAGCGGTGAATCGGGATTATTAAATGCATTGTTCACATCGGTCATAGTGTAATATTGAAGTGGTGTGATAAGTGTACCGTATTTTGTGACATTGAGGTAGCCGTACTGCCACTGGTACCCCTGATCCTGCCAGAAATTGCCGGTGGGTTCATAAGAGAAAGTTACTATCGTTCCGTTGAAGAGAACGATCTGTGACCCTGTTTCGTTTGTGATGGTTAAATTATAGATCGGATCCCCTTCATTCTGTACATTCAGCGTTCCGCTTGATTTGAGCAGGTTAAACATAAAATCGCCGCCGCCGAGCTGGACCGGTTCGCTGAAAACGAGGTTGTTTTGGTGCGATGAGGCCGCATTATCGACATCCGATGAAAAATGCTGGAATGATGATTCTACATTATGAAGGTGGTCGACCTCCGAGGACTCTTTCATCGAGGGGACATAGATCGCATTATAGATCGAAAAGAAGGTAACTATTGCCGCCAGGATGAGCATTGCGGCAATGACCGGGGCAAGTGCATCGTCTCTCATTTCTATTCACCACTCACGGCACCCGTGAAGATCACAGCACGATCGGTAGCAAGGGTAATTGTTGTATTCCTGTCAAAGGTTAAGCCGGAAATAATGGTGATATTACCACCGAGATCAAACGTCTGAGTATCGTTGGCTTCTGCTGAATCAGGGACGAATATGAAGGTGCTCGGATCTGCGAAGGTAAAGACACGCTCTCCGGGGACAGGTCCGGTTGTATTCGAGATTATAACTTTAAGGGTACTGACTTTCACCCAGTCACCTCCTTTGTGCCATAAGGTAACGTCTCCGAAGGTATCAGTGCTCATCATGACGGTAACCGAGGGACTGCGTTCTGAAGGCAGGTAATTGGGGAGCTGCGAGGTGAAAACAGCGGCAAGGATCAGTACTATCCCGATCATGAGCATTTCACCTACGACTTCTGAAACTGCCTGATCTCCGGTTCTTTTTTTGTGCCTCATGGTCTCTCCCTTATATGATAAATACAAACATCGCCACCGCCGCCGCGAGAAGGACGATGCTGTGCTTGAACCCCGCAAGGACGCTATTCGAACTGAATTGGCCAGCCATGATGCCGGAGAAGAGGCCGAGGATAACTGCGATATCAAACATTTCCGTAACGTTCTGGGAGAGATTGAAACTGAGGTTAAATGAGGAGAAACTCGACATAAAGGGCCCGTTGAGCTGGTACGCCGTGTAGAGATAGATGCCAAACGAAAGGTAGATGATCATCACGTACACTATGGCGGTATTGGCCCGTTCGCTCCCGAGCTTCAGGTAATGTTCGAAGTCGGAAATAGCGATAATAAAAATGTCCCTCAGGTTGGACGTGATTTCACTTGCCTTCACCAGCAGGGATATTGCCCGTTTGACCGATACGAGGCCGATCCTTTCTTCCATACGCACCAGCGCAGAGTTAATGTATTCGCCGGTGCTCACCTCCCGTGATACGATGGCAAGCTCTGAGCTCAAAAGACCCAGTTTTGCATTGGCGATGCGATGGATCGCATCCGGTAACGTAAGACCAATCTCGATCATGTCAGAGAGTTCACGCAGGAACTCAGGAATATTGGCCTCTACGTTTCTGACGTACCACCGCCGCCCCTCATAGGCAAGAGATATCGGCGCCATGAATCCGATGAGAATAAGACAGACGCCGGCCTCAAATGCATTCTTCGGGAAAATGGCGTTGTCTCCCCCCGTCATAAACAGTACGACAAAAATACCGGCACAGGCTGCCCCGGCAATCAGCCCGTAATTATAGTTGGTGATATACGAGCGAAAAGGATGACGAAGCAACGTGTAGATCCTGCGTTCTTTTCTCTTTGCTTCAATGGACTTGTAAAATGCGGGTTCCTCGCTGAAAGGATCGTCTTCAATGGATATCCCGGAGCTGAATCCGGTATCAACCATCTCCCTTCTGGTGATCTCAAGATTTTCCGGGGGCAGCATGATCGAGAGCATCCAGATCATTACGATGGCCCCGACAGGGATTACCAAATACATGAAGGGAAGGATCCAGTCCATTGCCGATTGGCTGGTCATTCCCTGGGCCACGATCATGATAATGAGGGCTATGGGCCCCGCAACAAAAGCAGAGACATACACCTCTGCCATGATCTCGATGGTCTTGAGTAACAGATCGAGCTCCCGCCGTGCCTGCTCATGAAAAAATGCGGTCTTTGAAGAGAGGTACGAGGTTATATCGCCACCGCTTTCGTAAACCACCCCCAGATCGTTGATAAAGTCCCGGAAAAGAGGTGAGGGGGTGGTCTTCTGGACGTTGCGCAGCGCCGTTATCAGGTCATCGCCGAAAAGTTCCACATCCCGCACCACTTGGCCGAACTCAAGCGAGACCTCGCTGAACATGGATTTTTCCTCATAAATTTTTTTTACGACTTCGAAGGGGGACATCGTAGTGGAGAGGGCCTGCATGTACGAGACGGCATAGGGCAGGTCAAGATCGATTTTTGATTGTCTCCCCCGTGCCAGCATTACGGGGTAGTAGATCTGGAATATATACACTCCCGGTACGCACATGGCAAACAAAAAGATCCAGAACAATAACGGAGGAATTAAGGTAAAAAGCCCGAAATCGTATCCTGTTATCTGGACAAAAGCAAAAAACCCGAAAAAAAACGCGATCGATGCGGCCGAGTTGATCCTTATGGAACGGAGGTACTGTTCGGCGGTAAAGGGAAGGTGCGAGGAGCGGAGATCATTCTTGAGATTAACTCCAAGAACCACGAGCTCAAATTTTTCAAGCGAGGATCCAGCCGATCTCAGAGACGAAAAAACGGTCATTTCATTCCCCAAGCTCGTGGATCGCATTTGCGAGATCGAGGATATCCGGTGTGGGGACATCCAGTGCGACATTCAGGAATTCTTCACGTCGCGTGATCTCTTCTGCGAGCTTTTCTTTCGACCAGTTCCGCATCGCGGCAATCTCATTCAGTACCCGTGAATCTGGCGCCACTTTGTTGAACCGGTCGCCGCCGACATCCCACTCGTACAGTTTGACCGGGATGATGATCCCTTGGGCGTCCACAGAGATCTCGTGAATGGCAGCGCAGCGCCGTACGCGGTTGTTGCCGTAGGTGAATACGGCTTGGTTAACGACCAGATCGAGTGCGGTAAACATGACCGTAGGGACATTGATCGGTTCGTGGGTGAGCCGGTTGATGGATTCCTGGACGCTGCCGGCATGGATGGTTGAAAGGGTTGCGTGGCCGGTGTTCATTGCCTGAAATAATGTCTGGGCCTCCTTGCCGCGTACTTCTCCGACGATGATATACTCCGGTCGCTGTCGCATGGAAGATTTCAGGAGGGAAAAGAGATCGACATCCCCCGGCATTCCCGGTATATTCAGTTCCCGTGTCTGGGTCGCCAGCCAGTTCTTGTGGGGAAGTTGGATCTCCCGGGTATCCTCCAGGGATACGATCTTTGAGTTGAGCGGGATAAACAGGGAGAGTGCATTCATGGTCGAGGTTTTGCCGCTTGCCGTACCGCCGGCAACGATCAGGCTTCTCCGGTGCTCTATGACCAGCCAGAGAAAGGCAAGGATCTCGCTATTGTAGGTTCCTAACTTTATGAGATCGAGTGGTGTCATCGGATCGGCACGGAATTTACGGATCGTAAAGGAACTACCGTTGGTGGATATGACATTGCTGTAGGTGACCTGGACCCGCGAACCGTCGGGAAGGGCAGCGTCCACCATGGGGTTTGAAAGTGAGATCTGCTTGTTGGCCTTCTGGGCGAGCTTTAAAACGAACTGGTTGAACTCCCCTTTCCGGAACAGGACGCTCGTCCGGAGGCTGCCGTAGATACGGTGAAAGATAAAGACCGGCAGGTCCTCGCCATTACAACTGATATCCTCAAGTGCCTGGTCGTGCATGAGAGGTTCGAGCGGGCCGAATCCCGAAAGATCGCGCTTCAGGAAATAGCCGAGAACGGGGTAGCGTTCAGGGGCGATCGTGGGATCGTTTTCCCGGAGGATGCGGTAGATGTTCTCTTGGTTAAGCAGGTCGTGAGGGGATTTTTCCGGGTTGTCGAAGATGATGACATCGCGCAGGTGATTGTAGGTCTCCTGAAGGAGGATCTTCTCCCGGGTTGTTAGCACCGGTTCGATGACGGTGTAGACAAAACCCAGGTTTCCCTGCCGGACGATTTTTATATAGGCAAACGGCGGCTGGACCCAGTACACATCACGGGTTCCGCCCTCCGGTTTTTCTGGGAGTGATGCAGTCACCGGTTCCTGCACGGGACCTGACGTGCCGGCCCCGGGGGCAAGAGGTTCGGGGGCACAAGGAGTGGTCTTGTTCGGATCAGGCAGGAGCACGACCCCCTTTTCCGGGGCAAACCTGAATACTGCTGCGATGCAGGCGGTCCCGAGTGCGGCGAATGAAAGGATGCCGAAGAGTACCAGAAGCATCAGTGGCAGATCGATAAAGGATGTGATATATGCCGCAGGGATTCCTACGAGACAGAAGGCAAGGATCACCGCATCGCCGCGACCTGTCCGGTTTCCCATCGATCGGAGCAACCGGAGGTACGGTGAAACGAGCCTTGTTTGAACTGGCTGTTGAGGAGTTTTTGCGCCCGGGCTCTTATCCGGCGCAATGTTGTCGGGGGTCGGTTGAGCCCGGAAAAAACGTGTACGGATTGCTGCCATACAAAGGATCAACATGGCGAGAGAGACGACGGACAGGATGCCCATCAGGAGAATGGGCATATCAACGAACAGCACGACGACACCGGTGACCAACGCTACTACTGCAGTGGTCAAGAGGAGGAGACTTCCTTTAACCGAACGGCTGGAGAGCGCAGTGATGATTTTCTGGTAGTAGTTTCCGGGGCCTCCAGCGGTAGGCATTTTATCTTTCCGGGAACTCGCCACCGGAGAGAAATCAGTTGCGGGATTTGCTGTGTCACCGGTTTTGTTCAACCGGGGCAATCGAAACCTGATGCCCCCGGTAAGTACCAGAGCGACACCAACAGTTGTCAGGATAAAAATCCCCGTCGTCATGGAAGCCCTTCCTCTATTCTTAGTGCACACAGATCGAAAGGCAGTGGAAATGCCCCATTCATCCCGGAATTCGGAATGGATATCCTCATGCCCGGTCTGAACGATGATGTCACAAGGAAGAGAATATTTGTTGGTTGTACGAAATATGGTTTACGCTTTTTATTTTATCTTTAAGGCAAATAAATGTTTTATGTTTATCAAAACGAAGTCAACCGCCTTTTCGGTGAACGCATACCACAGTTATCTCCAGCCCAAAAAACGGGCAAATTGGAAGCAATTTTATTAAATAACTATGAGGTAACCAGATAACAGTGATACATAACTATGAGTGATGTTCTCCTTGCGGTCATCCTTATTATCGCGATCTTGGCCATAGCGTATTATTTGGTAAAAAAACTAGCGGTGCTGGTCATCAACGCCGTTCTTGGTCTCATTGTTTTGTTTGCCCTCAACACGCTCCACGTAATGCAGTGGGTGGGCAGGCCCGATCTGGGCTACAACCTGGCAACGATTATCATATCCGGCATCGGGGGACTTCCCGGCGTACTGATCCTCGTTCTGCTCAATATATTCGGTATAACCGTCTCATAAAAGAATGGAAAATCCAAAATGGGCCAAAAGAGAGATTTTCCGGCGTTAGTTGTAGATCTCGAATGTTCGGTAACAGTGGCATCAGAAGACGTTCGCTTCCGAGTACACTGTTACTTGGGTCTGCTCGATCTCATACGGCTTGATCTCACGGGAGTGGGCCGACATCCGCATTTTCACCACTTCAAGTGCAAGGTGAACATCCGTGAGATCACTTGAACGGACATAGCGAAGCAGGATCACGGTATCGGCAAGATACTCGATCAGGCCGTGCCGGCTGGAGAATGCGTTGTTGCTGTCCGTTTCCGATGTCAACATTATAGTGCAATCCTTGTCCCGCAGTCCTTCGATAAACCGGAACATCTCACGGCGGCGCTCCGCATCGCTTCCGAAAAGATCCTCAAACAGGGAAATCGGATCGATCACTACCCGGCTCGCCTCAATCTCACTGATCAGGTTCGGGAGTTCATTTTTAATACGGTTGTTTGCCAGATTGAAATCCGTCGGATCAAGTTTGATGATATAGAGGAATTTGTTCAGGTACGGTTCGACGTCCCAGCCTTTTTGTTTCATATACAGGATAAGTCTGTCTTCACGTTCTTCGAGACTGATGTAAATAACGCGTTCCCCCCGTTTGAGTCCGTCCCAGATAAAATCGAGGGAAAAGGTGGTTTTTCCTGTACCATATGTCCCAATGATGGCACAGATGCTTCCTGCAAGAAGCCCGCCTCCAAGCATATCGTCGAGGCCGGAGATACCCATCTTTACCCGTTCGCCTTTCATATGACCATCCTGATATTGCTCACTTCGAATCCTCCGGTAGTGGAGATCCTGACTGCAAATTTCACCAGGTCCCGTTCTTCGAGATAAGGCATGACTCCCCGGAACTTTTCAAAGAACATCACCCTCTGGCGCCTTGAGCTGACGCTCTCCTCCCACCGGAATAAAAAACAGCGTCGGCAATATCGGCAAGCTCGATCTCCTTGGCCGCATCAATGATACCCCTGCTGAGCAGGAGGTAGACGGTCAGGTTTCTCGTTTTCGAGAGCCGCTGGAGGCCCCGGAGAAAGGCGGTTAGGTCAGCCCAGAGACTGGGGAGGGCGGTTTGCGTGGCGATATCGGTGATGGAATCAATGATAATCATACTGTCCGGCTCTGCCGTGGTAAAAATCTCTGCGAGTCTCATGAAAATATTTGCATGTTCGGAACGCTTCTGAAGCCGGGTCAAGGTATTGCTGTGGCTGTACCAGGAATCAGGGACGATGCTGCGGTCAAAATAGAGATCCGAGAGATCCTCAAAGGCAATACCGTCCATTTGCTCCGTTGCTCCTTCTGCCTGGAATGACTGTTCAATTTCATGGCGGATGTCAGCCTCCAGCCGGGTAAACGTAATATATACGATCTTCTTCGGAGAGAGAGTACCGGTGTCAGTGGGCCGATTTTTTCCTGCGAGCAAATTGAGCGTAGAACTGTAGGCAAATTCATAGTGTCCTGCCCCGATATCCCCGACAAGGAGAGTCAGGGTACCCGGCGGGACTCCCCCTGCCAGGATAGGATCGAGCGACGCGATCCCGGTGGGCATCCTTGTTTTCTGTGTTTCCTGCATCAGATACTCCACATATCCGGCGAATTATATGGTTTTAAAATCTCATGGGAGCAGAGATAAAGATATCTGTGCGTGCACGACGGATTTTCGTTCTCAGGAAAACAAATGACAATTCTCTTGTATATATTATGCATTCGGTGCCGTTTTTGTAATTATATATATAAGTGTCCACAGAACTATTAATTCGAAGAGATATGCACTTTCTGTGAGGAGCAGGTTTATGCAGATTTCAGATCTTTTTTCAAAATTTAAAGAATACCTGTCCCGGGTAAGGGCCGTCAAGGAAAAAAAAGATACCACAAAATCATCCGCCCGGGATGTCGGTACATCTCCTGGCCAGTCCGGTAAACGCGAGGCCAGCTACCGGTATTATTTTCAGATCCTCAAAACCAAGAAGAAAACGCTGGACGAGGAGTACAACTATGCAAAACATGGCCCGCTTGTGAATGCGGAGCTGCCGGCAGGATACGATCTGGTTGACCAGTACTGGATCGAAGAAGGCAAAACCCTGATATATATCGCACTTAACAGGAAGACAAACCAGACGGAGTATCTTCTCTTTGAACCACCGCTCTCGGAGTTCGAGTATGAACTTCTCGAGCGCCTGCATGAGGATCTCCTTGATGTCCTGATCCTGACTTCGGATGAAATTAAAAAAGACCGCAAAAAAATTCTGCTCGAAAAGGTACATGGCCTCCTTGATGATTACGGCCTAATCCTTGACCAGTCCACGCTCTTCAAGATCGAATATTACCTTATCAGGAACTTCATTGGCTGGTCGCGGATCGATCCGCTGATGAAGGACCCAAATCTCGAAGATATCTCCTGCGACGGCAGCCTGATCCCGATCTTCCTGTACCCACCGGAAACACCGGAACATCAAGACCAACATCGCATTCGAAGCAACCGTCTTAAACTCGCTTGCCATCACCCTTGCCCAGCGCTCTGGAAAACACATATCGACCGGCTCACCCATGCTGGACGCGACCCTTCCCGATGGCTCCCGTCTCCAGCTGACACTTGGGACCGAGGTGACCACCCGGGGCACCTCGTTTACCATCAGAAAGTTCAGGGAAGAACCGTTCTCGCCGATCGAGCTCATGGAGTACGGCACATTCTCGAGCGACGAACTAGCCTTTTTCTGGCTTGCCATCGAGAATGGCATGAGCCTGCTCTTCATCGGCGGGACGGCATCCGGCAAGACCACATCACTGAACGCCGTCTCACTTTTTATCCCCCCTATCGCGAAAGTGGTCAGCATCGAAGACACGCGGGAGATCACGCTCTACCATGACAACTGGATTGCCAGTGTTACCCGGGAGGCGCTCACAGAGGGCGGCAATGCCATCAACATGTTCGATCTCCTCCGGGCCGCTATGCGGCAGCGACCGGAGTACATCATTGTGGGAGAAGTCCGGGGCCCCGAGGCACAAACACTTTTCCAGGCGATGAACACCGGCCACACCACCTTCTCCACCATGCATGCGGGGAGCATCGATGCGGCCATCCACCGGCTGGAGAACGAACCTCTCAACGTGCCGCGCACTATGGTCCAGGCGTTAAACATCATCAGCGTCCAGGCTCTCATCTACCGGGGGACAGAACGGGTGCGCAGGGTCCAGGAGGTCGTTGAAATTGTCGGGATCGATCCGGCGACCGGCAACCTCAGGGTCAACAACGTTTTCGAGTACGACCCGGTCCATGACCAAACCAGCTACACCGGCCGTTCGCAGATCTATAGCACGATCGCCGCCAAACGCGGCTGGACCCGGGAAGAGCTTGATAACGAGATCGCGGTGAGAAAAGGCCTGCTCGACGCGATGCACACGCAGGGGATCCGGGATTACATCTCGTCCGCCTCCATCTTCCACAAGTATCAGATCAACCGTGCGGACGTACTCGCCCACCGCGATGATCTCAGACAGGTACTCTGATGAATTTCCGGCACACCCTCCAGAAATGGCTGCTGCGCGACCCGATCCGGTACCACGGCCTCCATACCGATCTCATCTCGTCCCGGTCCGGCCGGACCCTCGAACAATACCTCTGGAAATCCATCAGGATCTCGATCGTCTCCGGCGTCCTCTTTGGGGTCCTCGGGTACGCAGTGAGTGAGTTTTTTGCCCGGCAGGTCGAGTCCGGCCGGGGCATCTACAATGTCTTCAACCTACAGCTGCCCGAAAGCCTTACGTTTCTCTCCAGTCCCACCGTAGTTGTCTCGGCAAGCGTCGCCGTCTCGTTTGCATTCGGGGCATACATCACTTACCACCTCATGCTCCGTATCCCGCAAATCGAGAAGACCAACCGGAGCGTCAAGATTAACCTGACGCTGCACAACGCGGTCGCCTATATGTACGCGATGCGCCGGGGCGGGGCGGAGCTGCTGGTGATCTTTTCCGCCATCTCTGAGAACGCCCCCATCTATGGTGAAGTCGCGCTTGAGTTCCGGCAGGTCACCCGGGATGTCGACTTTTTTGGATCAGACGTCCTGTCAGCCATACGGCACCTTTCCGAGACCACGCCCTCGGAAAAGCTCAAGGATTTCCTTGAGGACCTCATCTCTGTTATCGGAAGTGGTGGCAATCTCTCTGAGTTCCTTGCAAGCCGGGTCAGGCTCTACCAGGAAGAGGCGCGTTTCGAGCAGAAACAATTCCTGACCATTCTCTCCATGGTTGCGGAATCTTACGTAACCCTCTTTGTCGCCGGCCCTCTGTTTTTGATCATCATCATGGTAGTCATGGGCATGATGGGGGGGTCAGCGGTCATTCAGCTTTCGATTGTCATCTATGCGATCATGCCTATCGGGTCACTGATCTTTATCCTGCTTGTCGATCTTGTCTCGGGTAAGGCAGAAAAAGCCGAACGCTATACCAAGGCCAAGGAGGCTCAACACGTATGCGGATGTCCGGCGGGAGAAAAGGGCCAGCGAAGAACCGCTCTTTGACCAGCTTCGGATGTACGACAAGGTGCGGACGTTCACCCATTATCTCCGCCACCCATTCGAGAGTTTTGTCAACGACGTCAGCCATACGCTCTACATCACCGTCCCGTTGGCGATCATCTACCTCGCTCTGGTCCTCCACGATACACCTTACTATGCCGATACCGAGCTCTTCATCCAGGTGATCAACGCCCATGTCGTGATCGCCCTTTTGATCGTTCTCGTCCCCTATGCGATCTTCTACGAGATTTGGGCCCGGAAGGTCAGGGGGATCCAGACAATGATCCCGGACTTTCTGGAGCGGATGGCCGGCATCAACCGGGTCGGTCTGACGGTTGCGCAGGCTATCGGGATCATGGTCAACACCAACCTCGGCCTCCTCAGCTACGAGATCCGGCGGATCAAGCGGGATATGGACTGGGGGGTGAACTTCTCCGAAGCGCTGATACGCTTTGAGCAGCGGATCAGCACCGCGGCTATCGCCCGGACAGTGACACTGATCACAAAAGCAAGCGAGATGAGCGGGCAGATCGGCGAGGTACTCGCTATAGCCGCAAGCGATGCGAAGATGAGCGAGACTCTCAAAAAAGAGAGACTTGGCGAGATGTTCATTTATACGGCGATCGTCTACCTTTCGTTCTTTGTCTTCCTCTTTGTCGTCGCCGTCCTCTCCACGCAGTTCCTGCCGGTCCTCTCCCATATCGGGACGTCGGGGATTTCGGGAGCCGGGCCGCTCTCCGGTATCGGGTCCGTGCCGGTCAGGTCGTTAGACCGGCTTCTCTACCATGCGTGCCTGATCCAAGCGTTCTTCTCGGGATTAATCGCCGGACAAATGGGGGAGGCATCGCTTGCCGCCGGGGTCAAGCACTCCTGCATCCTTTTGATCATCGCTCTTATCACCTTCAGTTTCATCATTGTCGTATAGCGGTCACAATCCGCGGGCCCTTTTTAATATCCCGGCCTCAAGTGGAAGCGGGGTAAACAGGCATAAATAATAGCTGGGGAGATTAGAGTAGTGAGGTGATTGCCCATGTGTAGTGTTGGCGGACCAACAGATATCGATCTGCCCCCGGACCGGGTCACCGCAAAGGACTACCGGTGCAAGGAATGCGGCGAACGGTTCAAAGGGATCGGCAAACGGCCCATGTGTCCCTCCTGCCAGTCAGAAGATGTAGTCGAGCTATGAACGATTCAGCCTGTAACGACGTCCTGCTCGTGAAGGGCGCACATTCTTTTCTGCTTGTCGCTGCCATCAGTGAGAAGTTTGCTCTTTCTATCGAGACCAGCCATGAGGAATATATCCAGGCAGTGCATGCCGGCGATGTGGTCGTGGTCTCCGCTCCCGGGGGAGGCCCTATTGAACCCGCCCTGATGCTTCTGGAACTGGTCAGGACGTACCACCTTCCACTTATCGTTCTGCCCCGCGACCACCCGGGATCGAAAAGGATTCCCTATGTTGTCTCGGTCTCACCTGAAATCCAGACAAGCTGTTCTATCGTTAGAGGGACACATCCGGAACAGCATCTTGTCTGTTCATCTGATGAACTCGCGGGCCTTACGATGCGCATGACCCACGATGGTATTACGATCTCCCCGATCCCTGCCGCAATTATCGTGGAAAAGGTACAGCCGGGCACGAATCGCCGATCTTTCCCCGGGATCTCACCCTCTAAGCGTTCGCACTCATAAAAAAAGACCTGAAATCGTAAATAACAATACATATATTGTGATTTTCACCAAGTACGGTACTGCCGTGAGTGGAGGGTTGGATGAAAACTGAGGTCCTTAACGACATCAAGAAAACTGAATCTGAGTATCAGTCGATGATCAGTGCGGCACAGGAAGAAAAAAAGAAAAAGCGCACCCAGGCCGAGCTGGAAGCTGATAACCTTATAACAAAGGCGCAAAGCAATGCTGAACAATACAAGAAGCTGAAACTGGAAGAAGCACGGCACCAGGCAGCGCAAAAGCACGCTGAGATTCTCAGGGAGGGAAATCAGCGCTCAGTGGCATTGAAGGAGAAGGGCAAAAAGAACCTTTCAAAGGCAGTGCAGCTGCTGGTATCGCGGTTTAAGGAGCAGCTGCATGTTAGCGCCTAAACCGATGGGCAAATTGCTCATCGTCGCCTCGCGGGATCAGGCTGTGCCTATCATACAGGAATTGTACCGCGGGAACCTGTTTCATATCGAAGATTATGTGGATCAGGGACGCGAAGGATACGACGGTTTTAAGATCGGTACGCCGCTTGAGGGAGCAACTGAGGCCTCCACCGAGCTTGTCAAGGTCAGGGCAATCGAGAACGTCTTTGCCATCCGTGGCGAAGATATTGAAGCAAAACAGAAACTGAGTCTGCCCCGGATCCGCTCGCAGATCGAAAAGGATCTTCCCGCTATCGAAAAAGAGGTTGAAGATCTGGCAGGCGACCGCTCGAAGCTCAGACACGAAAGTAAAAGAGTACGAACAGAAAATTGTAGAACTCGCCCCTTTCATGGCGATCCCGGCAGATCTCGCTCTTTTACGCGGTTTCCAGCATTTCAGCGTCTTTGCTGGCTATGTGAATGGCGACCTGAACCTGACCGTACCAAATGAGATGCAGGTGATAAAAAGCAAGGACAAGTCATTTGTTCTCGCTATCGTTCCGGAGAAAAACCGGGTCGAAGCTGAGCGGGTTCTGCAGGAGGCGCAGTTCCAGGCAGTGACCATTCCCGAGGAAAACGGCACTGCCCAAGTACGTACTTCGTATTATACGGAACAGATCGCGACGCTCAGAAAAGAGATCGCTGCTATCAACGAAAAACTCGCACAGATCAAGGAATCCCACACCGGGCTTCTGGTCGCCTGCGAGGAAGCGTTCCGGGTGAAAATCGAACAGGCCGAGGCACCCCTGCGGTTTGCAACAACGTCAGAAGTGTTTGTGGCAGAAGGTTGGGTCCCGGCGGATAGTATCCAGAGTATCAGTACGGCGCTTGACAAGGTAACTGGCGGAAAAGTCTTTGTCACCGAACTGCCGGTGGATCCGATGCATGAAGCAGTTCCGGTGGAATACAACAACCCATCGTTTGCAAAGCCTGCACAGATGCTCATGGACATCTACTCCCGCCCAATGTATACGGAAGTAGACCCGACGCTGATGCTGGCCATCGTGTTCCCGCTCTTCTTCGGGCTGATTCTCGGGGATGTCGGGTACGGTCTGCTGCTCCTTATCATGTGCTTTGCACTTCGCCGGGTGTTCAAAGGCGACGACGCCCGTGAATTTCTTGTTGTGCTCAGGAATGCAAGCATATCGAGCATCATATTTGGTATTCTGTTCAGCGAATTTCTGGGATTTGAGCTTCCTTGGGCGCCGATCATCTTCAGCAGGCACCTCAACATCGGTGGGACTGAAGCAGCTGGGCAGGGACCCGCCATTGCACAGCTGATGGTAGTCTCTATATGGATAGGGATCCTGCATATCACGCTCGGTAGGACGCTCGGGATGGTTAACCACGCACGTCAGGATCACGGACCACACCGGATCAAAGCAGTCCTTGCAAACTTCGGCTGGATCACGGTGATGTGGGGGATTATCATAGGCATCTGGTCGATGTTTGCGCTTCCCCTGATGCCGGACCTCAGCAAGCTCCCGGTAGTTTTTGCCGGGCTTTCGGTCGGTCTCGTTGTTGCAATTGTCTTTGTCGTGATGGGTGTCATTTTCATTGCGCGGGATTCGGTCCTTGAGATCGTTGAACTCCCGACGATCATATCGCACGTTTTATCGTACGCACGTCTGGTAGCCGTCGGCCTTTCATCGGTGGCTATCGCGATGGTCGTCAATTACATGTCCATCGGTATGTTCATCGGGCCCGCTCTGAAAAATATGTCAATTCTTGGAATTGTTCTGATCATTGTGGGTGTCGTGGTCTTTTTACTGGGCCATGCGCTCAATCTGGCGTTGGGTATTCTGGGTGGTGGGCTCCACTCAATCAGGTTGCATTACGTTGAATTCTTCACCAAATTCTATAAGGGTGGAGGAAGGAAGTATAGTCCATTTGGAATGAAACGAAGATTTACGGAGGATTAGATTATGGCAGACGTTAACATGACTCTTGATATGGTACAGGCATCGCAGGCAGGAATGAAGGCTATCGGGGCAGGTCTTGCCGTCGGTCTCACCGGTGTTGGTACCGGTGTCGCCGAGATGGGTATCGGGGCCGCGGCAGTTGGCGCAATTGCGGAGAACAAGGATTTCTTCGGTCTTGGCCTGCTCTTCACGGTCATTCCAGAGACCATTGTCATCTTCGGTCTTGTCATTGCACTTCTGCTCCTGTTCTAAAGCGAGGCAGACGATGGGACTGGAAGCAGTACTAGAAGAGATCAGGGAAAAAGGCAAAAAGGAAGCGGATGCTATCCGTGCCGAATCCAAACGGGACTCAGACCGGATTCTTGCGGAAGCAAACGAAAAGGTTGCAAGGATCAAAATGGAAGCGGAGGAGGTATCAGCTAAACAGGTATCCCAGTTCATTGCTCAGGATACGTCGGCAGCTAACCTCCTTGTCAAGCGCGAGATCCTTAACACACAAAAAGGGCTCCTTGATGACGTGTACGAGAGTACTCTCTTGGAGATTGCCCGGCTCCCTGAAAGCTTCCATCGTGAAGCAATCAAAAAACTCCTTTCGGAAGCAAAAAAGGAGATCCCCCGGGGCAGGATCCACTGTAACCCAAGGGATGTGACTGCGGCAAAAGATATCCTTGCCGATAAGGAATTCTCAGGCTATACCTTAGGCGATCCGGTCGATATCGACGGCGGAATCCTTGTTGAAGGCGAAGGTAATGAGCTGCAGATAGATTACAGTTATCGCACGTTTATGAACAATGTATGGGAATCCGGGCTCAAGGATGCATCTGATCTCCTCTTCGGATAGGGTGATACAGGTATGGCAGGGATAAAAGGCATTTCAGCGCCCACTATCTACGTCTGTACCAGGATGCGGGTGAGGAAGTCCAAGCTTCTTCCCCGCGAGGAGTACATGCGGATGCTCAATATGAGCCTCCCAGAAATTACCCGGGTCATCGAAGAGACGTCATACAAACAGGAGATTGACGAGCTGGGCACAACCTTCAAGGGGATCGACCGTATAGAGGTGGCGTTAAGCTGGAACCTCGCGAAGGAGTACCAGAGAATCCTGAAAATCACGCCCGGGATACTCAAGCAGTTTACCCGTTCGTACCTCCGTTACTGGGACATCCAGAACGTGCTTACTATCCTTCGGGGAAAATCCCAAGGGGAAAAAGCCGGCAAGATCAGGGAAGTTCTCGTTCCAGCAGGGAGCCTTGACAAGACCGTGCTTGACCGGCTCCTCACGGAGGACAGCCCGGATCGTGTCATTGAGGCTCTCAAAGGGCGCAGTATCTACCCGGTCCTCGCCCGCGAGTACCCGGTGGCAAAAGAGACCGGTTCGTACGCAAGGATGGAAAACGAACTGTACAAGCAGTTTTACGCGGATATCATTGCAGAATCCAGCGGCGGGGACGCCGGTGGCCGGCTGTTCCTGAGCTTTATCCGGCTGGACATTGACATCAAAAACGTCCTGACGCTCTTCCGGCTACGGGCAGCCGAGGTTCAGGAAGATGCAAAGGACATTTATATTTCCGGTGGCTCTATTACCGCCGCAGACTTTGGCACGTTAAACACGATCAAAGACTACCGGGAATTTACCGACCAGCTCAGGGCAAGGGTCCGCACCGAGCCATTGGTCGAGCTCCTTAAAGGGCTGGAGATAGAACGGCCGGTTCATGAAATTGCATTACTCCTTGTTCGGGTACAATTGGAACAGATGGAGAAGCTCTCCAAGCGTAATCCCTTTTCCATCTACCCGATTCTCGTTTATCTCGAGAAAAAGAAGTACGAAGTGTTCAACCTTCGGGCACTGGCACGGGGGAAAGAATCCAAACTTCCCCCGGAGACGATCGTAAAATATCTGGTGATGTAGCATGGAGATCGCAGTTATCGGCAATAGTGAGTTTATCCTCGGGTTCTGCCTGGTAGGCATCCGTAAGACCTATACCGCGGAAAACGACGAGAAACTTAATGAATGCATCACCAGCGTCCTTGCGGACGGGCAGGTAGGAATCCTGGTCCTGAACAGCAGCGACATGGATCGGCTCCCGCGCCGGCTCCGCGCTACGCTCGAGAACTCAGTTAAGCCGACGGTAATTACCCTCGGCGGCGAGGAAGGGGGCCTGTCCATGAGAGAGAAAATCAAGAGATCGGTGGGTGTTGATCTGTGGAAATGAAAACCGAAAAAACCAAAGTGGCAAAACAGGGCAGTCTCAAAAGAATAGCCGGCCCCGTAGTTACGGCAGTCAATCTTGACGCCCACATGTACGATGTGGTTAAGGTCGGAAAAGAAGCGCTGATGGGCGAAGTCATCAAAATCCAGGGCGATAACGTTATCATTCAGGTGTATGAAGACACTTCCGGGATTAGGCCCGGAGAGCCGGTCATAAATACAGGGCTCTCGCTTGCCGTGGAGCTCGGCCCCGGTCTCCTCACCAGTATCTATGATGGGATCCAGCGCCCACTCTCCGTCCTTGTGGAAAAGATGGGAAACTTCATCGAGCGCGGGGTCACCGCACCCGGCCTTTCCCATGAGAAAAAGTGGACGTTTAAGCCCATTGTCAAAACAGGTGACAAGGTCGAACCAGGCGCTATCCTTGGCGAAGTGCAGGAAACCAACATCGTCCACCGGGTTATGCTTCCACCGAATGTGAAGGGTGGGGTCGTCAAAACGATCAAGAGCGGAGAATTCACTGTGGATGAGATCATCTGTATTCTTGAGGACGGCCGCGAGTACCCGATGATGCAACGCTGGCCGGTTCGTGTCCCCCGCCCCGTTAAGGAGAAGAAGAACCCGACGATCCCTCTGATAACAGGTCAGCGGATTCTTGACGGTCTTTTCCCGATCGCAAAAGGTGGGACTGCTGCAATTCCCGGCCCGTTCGGAAGCGGCAAAACAGTCACCCAGCAACAGCTGGCCAAGTGGTCAGATGCTGAGATTGTAGTCTATATCGGTTGCGGTGAACGCGGCAACGAAATGACCGAAGTGCTCACCGAGTTCCCGCACCTTGAGGACCCGAAATCCGGCAAACCCCTCATGGAGCGTACCGTACTCATCGCGAATACTTCGAATATGCCGGTGGCGGCCCGTGAGGCGTCAGTGTACACCGGTATTACTATCGCAGAGTACTTCCGTGATATGGGATATGACGTCTCCCTTATGGCAGACTCGACCTCACGTTGGGCAGAAGCGATGCGTGAGATCTCCAGCCGTCTCGAGGAGATGCCCGGTGAAGAAGGATACCCGGCGTACCTCGCAGCCCGGCTCTCCGAGTTCTATGAACGTGCCGGGCTTGTCCAGACCCTGAATGGTAAATCCGGGTCGGTTTCAGTTATCGGGGCCGTTTCACCTCCCGGTGGTGATTTCTCCGAGCCGGTCACGCAGAACACGCTGCGTATCGTGAAAGTCTTCTGGGCTCTCGATGCGAAGCTCTCCCAGCGTCGGCACTTCCCGGCAATCAACTGGCTCAACTCGTACTCCCTGTACCTGGAAGCCCTCCACGATTATTACGACAAGGAAGTTTCTCCCGACTGGAACAAGATCCGATCATGGGCAATGGAGATCCTCCAAAAAGAGGCAGAACTGCAGGAGATCGTGCAGCTGGTTGGTTCCGATGCCCTGCCCGAATCGGAACAGGTGACTATTGAGGTTGCCCGGATGATCCGAGAGATCTTCCTTCAGCAGAACGCATACGATGCAGTGGACACTTTCTGTGACATGAAAAAACAGTACGATATGATGAAGGCGATCAAGCTCTTCGCCGACCTTGCGTATTCTGCCCAGCTTTCCGGAGTCAGTCCGGTGCAGATCAACGGTATCAAGTCGAAAAACGAGCTGCCCCAGATCAAGTTCATCAAGGACTACAAGGAGCCTCTTACGAAGATCGAGAAGGATATGGACGCTGAGTTCAACACACTGAGGTCGGCAGCATGAAGGAATACAGGACGATCACAAAAATTCCCGGTCCTCTCGTTTTCGTCGAGAAGACCGAGCCTATCGCCTACGGGGAACTCGTCAATATAGTCCTTTTTGACGGCACCACGAAGCGTGGTCAGGTTCTTGATACGAGTGACGAACTTGTCGTTGTCCAGATCTTCGAGACCACAACCGGTATCGGGAGGGACAGTGGCGTCCGGTTCACCGGTGAAACCATCAAGATGCCGGTTGGCCGTGAGATGCTTGGGCGTATCCTTTCCGGCGGTGGCAAACCAATCGACGGCGGCCCGGAGATTGTCCCGGAAAAACGCCTCGATATTACTGGTGCCGCAATCAACCCGTACGCCCGGGGCATGCCGGCCGATTTCATCCAGACCGGTATCTCGACGATCGATGGGACCAACACCCTTGTCCGTGGCCAGAAACTCCCAATCTTCTCGGGTGCAGGTCTTCCGCACAACAACGTAGCGCTGCAGATCGCCCGGCAGGCAAAAGTGCCTGGCTCTACTGAGATCTTTGCCGTAGTGTTTGCTGCGATGGGCATCACCAAAGAAGAAGCGAACTACTTCATGCAGGACTTCGAGCGCACAGGAGCTCTCGAACGCGCCGTCGTCTTCCTCAACCTTGCAGATGACCCGGCTGTTGAGCGTATCATCACCCCGCGGCTCGCTCTGACAACTGCTGAATACCTCGCTTTCGAATTGGGTATGCATGTGCTTGTCATCCTGACGGATATGACCAACTACTGTGAAGCGCTGCGCCAGATCGGTGCTGCACGTGAAGAAGTGCCCGGCAGGCGTGGCTATCCCGGGTATATGTACACGGATCTCGCCAACATCTACGAACGAGCTGGCATGATCAAGGGCCTGAAAGGCTCAGTCACCCAGATCCCGATCCTGACGATGCCCGGTGATGATATCACCCATCCAATCCCCGACCTGACCGGATATATTACGGAAGGACAGATCGTGGTCAACCGTGAGCTGCACCGGAAAGGCATTTACCCGCCCATCAACGTTCTCCCATCACTTTCGCGGCTGATGAACCTCGGTATAGGTAAGGGGCACACCCGTGAGGATCACAAGAAGGTCTCCGACCAGATGTACGCCGGTTATGCGGAAGGAAACGATCTCCGCGGTCTCGTAGCTATTGTCGGTAAGGACGCGCTTTCCGAGCGCGATCGCCTGCTCCTTGAATTCGCCGATATGTTCGAGAACCGTTTCGTCCGACAGGGTTACGATGAGGATCGTACCATTGAGGACACCTTAAACCTTGGCTGGGACCTTCTCTCGACACTGCCGGTGGAACAGCTCACCCGTATTGATCGTGACCTCATAAACAAGTACCACCCCAAGTTCAAGGCCGGTGCAAAGAAGGAGTAAGGAGGATCCCATGGCGCTGCGCGATATCAAGCCGACCCGTTCCGAACTGATCAATCTCAAAAGGAAGATCCAGCTCTCCGAACGCGGTTATAAGATCCTCAAGATGAAGCGCGATGGACTTATCTTAGAATTTTTCAAGATTCTTTCCGAGGCAAAGGACAGCCGCGGAGAGCTTCTCAGAAAGTACAAGCAAGCCGTTGATATGATGGCAGTTGCAAATACTGTCGAAGGAGCGATCGGTGTCAAGGCCGCAGCATTTTCAGTAAAAGAGGTACCGGTGATCACGCTAAAAAGCAAGAATATCATGGGTGTGGTTGTACCGGAAATAGAATCCTCAAAAGTGAAAAAAACCCTTACCCAACGGGGATATGGTGTACTTGGCACCTCACCGGTGATCGACGAAACAGCATCGGCGTTCGAGGACCTGGTGGAAGCTATCATCGAAAGTGCCGAGATTGAGACCACGATGAAACGTCTCCTTGACGAGATTGAAAAGACTAAGCGCCGGGTTAACGCTCTTGAGTTCAAGGTTATCCCTGAGCTTACTGCAGCCCGGGATTTCATCAAGATGCGTCTTGACGAGATGGAACGTGAGGAACTTTTCAGGATGAAGAAGATCAAGGCCCGGGGTTCGGCATAACCCCGGGAGTGTGGCAGCATGCCGATAGGTGCCCTCAGGGATCTGGGGTATAGCGGAAAGACGGTACTTCTCCGTCTTGACCTAAACTCCCCAATCGATCCCAATTCTCATCTCATTCTTGACGATAAACGATTTCGCGAACATCTGCCTACGGTGCGTGCTCTTTCGTCCAGTCGTGTTGTGATCGTCACACACCAGAGCCGGCCTGGAAAAAAGGATTTTACTACACTCGAAGCCCATGCCGGAAAACTCGAAGATCTCCTTGGCACCCCGGTCACCTACGTCGACAGTATTTTCGGGCGCCATGCAAAGGATGCCATCCAAGCCGCAAAGCCTGGTGATATACTGATGCTGGAAAACGTGCGGTTTGCTGCAGAAGAAAATTTAACCCTTAAGTCAGCCGAGGCAAAAAAGACCCATCTCGTAAAAAAGCTCTCGTCCATGGCGGACTTTTTTGTCAACGATGCATTTGGGACTGCCCACCGGTCCCAGCCAACTGTCGTAGGTCTTCCGCTCGCGATGAAATCGGCGGCAGGTCTTCTGATGGAAAAAGAAGTCGCGACCCTCTCGAAAGTTTTTACAGGAGCTCCCCGCCCGGTCTGTATGGTGCTTGGTGGTACCAAGGTTGATGACTCGATCGAAGTTGCAGCCCATGTTCTCGAAAACGGAATCGCTGACACCGTAATCGTGATCGGCGTCGTAGCAAATGTCTTCTATCTCGCTGCCGGGTACGATATTGGCAAACCCTCCACTCAGCTCATTGAGCAGCTCAAGTACCAAGAGGAGATCAAAAAGGCACAGGACATCCTTGCAAAGTTTGGTGAACGGGTGATCATGCCGTCATCTGTTGCGGTACGGCAGAACGGCAGGCGTACCGAGTACCCCATTGATAGGATCCCGGCTGAAGCACCGGTCATGGATCTCGGCATGGATTCTCTTGCAGCACTTGTAGGGACCTTTAAAAAGTCCGGGACGGTAGTTTTCAACGGTCCTGCGGGTGTCTTCGAAGATCCGGATTTTGCCACTGGTACGTTCGAGCTGCTCAGGGCTGCGTCAAAGGTTGAATTCTCGGTAGTGGGCGGCGGGCACACTGCGGCAGTGATCGAAAAACTCGGGATAGAAAACGACTTCACCCATATTTCCACGGGCGGTGGTGCCTGTATCGAGTTTTTGACCGGGAAAAAGCTGCCGGCCGTTGAGGCACTCGAAGAGTCCTACCAGATCTTCGGATGACCGCTCCCTTTTTAGTCCGATTCCTGCACAATATGTTTTCAAAAAAGTTCAGGAGTGCCTGAGTAGGGTATCGATGGCGGTGGAAGGAATACGCCTAACCGGCTTTGCCTTATGAACCACCGGTGATGGTACTTTCACACCGGTAGTTTTTTCCAATTGAACCCGTGCACTTTCTAGTGCAACTTCCCGTTCGATAGTGAGGATGGCCTCTTGTCTCCGTTTGAGGGCACAAAGTACGGCAAAAGAGAAGGCAAGTGCGGTGAAGAGGAACAGGCATGCTGCAAAGAGCATTGTGATACCCGCGATCATCAGTAACCGGTCCTGCTGCAGGATGGCGCCGGTCCCGGAGAGGAAAAGAACCCAGAATACCATCACTGCAAGACGGGTGGATTCTATGGGGCTTGAAAGGCTGCGAATCCGGTTCTCTTCATACTCTGTAGGATAACAGTCGATCATCTTTCCTAGGGCGAGTAGTGCTCCGCTACAGGGTACGGAGAACACCCCGGCAATCCCAACCATAAAAAGGAGAATTTCGTCCACGAATGCACCTCGTTATAGTGTCCTATTACCGGCCGCGCTATAAAAAGTATTCCATAAGTATTACATAAGAAATCAAATCCGCGAGTTGGTATTACAAAAATGGCTTTTAACAGGCTATTTATAGTATTCTGGCCCATTCAATAGAGAATGGTGGAGAAAGTACCGGCAAGCCGGGGCGAACGGGTGGCAATCTCCTATAAAATGCCGCCGAACATCTATGATAAGGTCAATAAACTCGTTTATGAGGAAAAGAAGTTCTCTACGGTCTCGGATTGCATCACGCAAGTCTTTATTATCTTTCGTCGATAATCACCACGATATGGGGCAGTTCAAGGAACTGCTTAAGGATTACATGACATCAGAAGAAGGCCGGGAACTCATGAAAAATATGATGAAGGAAGTACTGGTGGATGTACTTTCGACCCAAAAAATCGATCCGAAAGAACGCAAAGGTAATTCTTAAGTAATATATCTGTCAATCCCCGTATTGTCCACGAGCCCTGCGTCCGGTACCTTGACCCCCTGTTTTGTAGAAAGATCCTTTATGCAGGTACGCATTATCGCTGTGGGAAAGATCAAGGAGCGGTTCCTTTCTGACGGTATTGCCGAGTACGAGAAGCGTCTTACGCCGTACCTGAAACTATCCATAGTCGAAATCGCCGAAGAGAAACGGGGCGTACATTTGTCAGGCAGTAAGGGACAGATTATTAAAGATGGCGAAGGCGACCGGATCCTCGCTGCGATCCCAGAAAGGGCGTACGTCGTGGCACTTGATGCCCGGGGAACCGGGATGACAAGCGAGATGCTTGCCGCCCGGATGCGCGACTGGCAGCTTACGGGAATGAGTTCAATCGTCGTGATCATCGGGGGAGATCTGGGTCTTTCTGATGCAGTGCTTACCCGGGCTGCACTGCGACTTTCGCTCTCCCCCATGACATTCACGCACCAGATGGTTCGGCTGATCCTTCTTGAACAACTTTACCGGGCCTGCAGGATCAATAGCGGTGAACCTTATCATAAATAATCTATCCAGCTGGCGAGATAAGACCGGGCACCGGATATAACTCCCGTTTTATATCCCCTCCTTTTTTATCCCCGGAATTCTCACCTTTACACTTCTGAATAAGTGCAGGGTGTGTGAATTTTTCTATTGACAGATCAGGCTAACAAAGGATCGGTTCTTTTCCGGATCAAAGAGTCGCTGATTTCTTCGGCAGGAGATATCGTTTTTGGCATGGAAGATGGAGCCGTTTCGATCTTCGGGTTGGTGCTCGGAGTCGCTGCAGGTGCACAATCGGCAGATGCGGTTTTTCTTGCGGAGAGCTACGGGCGCGATAGCCGCCTCAGTCTCTATGATGGCGGGGTTGTATCTCGACATCGAGTCCGAAAAGGATGAGGCGATGGTAGAAGAGATCCTGCGGGAAAAAGAGATCACGAAGGATCCTGAAGGTGCAATCAACGGGCTCATGAACCAGCTTAAAGACACGGGCCTGAGCGGAAGAGCCTCGATGCTATCCGGGATGATGTGAAAGCAGACCCGCTTGCCATCCGCAAATTGGAAGACGTAATCGCTCCGATGAAGAACCGCCGGCGCACAAATCATCCCCGCTGCTGCTGCTATTGCCGGCGTGATTATCGCTTACTTGATCAGCTAGAGTGAATTATCATCGCGGCCGGCTTTCCGGCCCGAATTTCTTTGTTAAAGCCGGGTTAATCACCTTTGAGTGTGCAGTCCGGAACCTGAAGAATGTCACCTCTTATGCGATTATGGAGTGTCTCACCCCCTCACGAAACTTTCCGGAGTAACGCAGTCCGGCTCATAAAAAACGAAGGTGTTCCATTCTGCAAGAAACCCTCCTTTGCAGCCTTTGAAAGGGTTGTCTTAAACTCATCTGCCGAAACAACGAAACGAGGTTCGGCAAGGAAAAGTTCACCCCCAGGAACAAGCAGTGCTGCGATTTCGCGGAACAGCTTTTGTGCATCTGGGACTTCGTGGACGACAAAGATGGTGAATGCGATATCGATCTTCCCATCTTTGGCCGGATCAAGGCTGAGCGCATCCGGGGCGCATTGGTGCGTGGTAACCCGGGGCATGAGACCCTCGGGTTCCAGTTTCTCTCGCAACAATTTGAGCATTCCATCCTGTACATCCACTGCGATTACGTGACCACTCTCTCCTACGCGACATGCGAACTCCCGGGTGAAGAACCCCGGACCGCAACCAAAGTCGAGGACCCGGTTGCCGGGCCTCACGTGTTTTTCAGCGAGCCGGTCCGCCGGTAAAGGAAGCTCCGGAGCCGGGTGTCAAGGTGCCTTGCGCGATCTACGGAGAAAACCTCATGATGGTGGTTGTGGGATTTTTCGATCAGGGGCATCAGAAAAAGGATTGGGGTTGCAGATGGATATGGATTGTGGATTATTTGACGCTTAGAACGAGTAATACAGGTGCCTATCCTCGGTGAAGCTCTGAATTCAAGAGTGAGATAATCCCACGTTATTGGGCAATAAAAAATGACGCGGGGAACAATGGCCTTCTCTAGTACCAGATTAGAGTTATTTTTCCACAGTGTTCTTTGATCCCGGTATTCCATTATCACCCGATTCTTCTTCTTCCGCTTGGGTGCTCTTCATTGACGGGAAAAGGATCACTTCCTTAATCGAGTTGTTGCCGGTGAGCAGCATCACGAGCCGGTCGATCCCGATGCCTACTCCCCCGGTCGGTGGCATTCCGTAGCCGAGTGCGTTAACGTAATCATAATCGATCATCTGGGCCTCGAGATCGCCGAGCTGCCGTTTTTTATCCTGCGCCTCAAACCGCTCCTTCTGGTCAATTGGATCGTTAAGCTCTGAGAAACCGTTTGCGATCTCCATACCGTAGATGAAGAGCTCGAAACGCTCAGTGAAACCCTCCTTCTCCCGGTGGCGCTTTGCAAGTGGCGAGTTCTCGATGGGGAAGTCGAAAATAAACGTCGGTTGGATCAGTTTTTCCTCAACCATGTTCTCAAAGAAGTACACAAGGAACTCCCGTTGCGTCTGCGGTTTTTCTGCTTCCTTGAGCCGGTTCTTCTGGGCAAGCGCCCGAAGGTCATCGACAGAATGTGCAAAAATATCGATCCCCGCGTATTCCTTTACTGAATCAGCCATCGAAAGCCTGCGGAGCGGCTTGGTAAACGAGATCGTGGTACCTTCAAACACAATTTCCTGCGTGCCGTGGACTTCCTGCATGAGAGTTGCAAGGAAGTCCTCGGTAAGGTCCATCATGTCGTAGACATCGTGATACGCCCAGTAGATCTCAACCATCGTAAACTCGGGGTTGTGATGGGTGTCGATGTCCTCGTTCCTGAAGTTACGGGCGATCTCAAAGACCCGTTCGAACCCCCCAACTACGAGGCGCTTAAGATAGAGTTCGGGAGCAATCCGCAGGAAAAGCTTCTGCCCTAAACAGTTATGGAAAGTTGTAAATGGACGGGCGTTTGCCCCCCCATACACCGGTTGGAGAATCGGTGTCTCAAACTCAAGAAAATCACGCTCGGCGAGATATTTCCGGATGGAAGAAAGGATCCGGCTCCGGTTCCTGAATCCCTGGCGGACTTCCTCGTTTACTATGAGATCAACATACCGCTGGCGGTAACGTTTTTCTACGTCAGTAAGCCCATGGAATTTCTCCGGCAGCGGACAGACCGCTTTCGAGAGGAGCACGATTTTGTCAACCCAGATCGTAATCTCCCCAAGCTTCGTTCGGAAAACATGGCCGGTTACACCGACAAAGTCACCACGCTCGATGAACTGGTTAAAAAAATCGAACGCTTCGTCACCGATATCCGCCTTTCGGATATAGAACTGGATCTTGCCACTTTCATCCCCGAGGTCGGCAAAGATGGTCTTTCCATGGTTGCGGACAATATACAGACGCCCCGCCGTTGAGACGAGATCATCGCTTTTCTCGTGGGTAACATCAGCAAACCTCTCTCTGATCTCTGCTATCGTATTTTTCCGGTCGAAGGTAGGGGGATAGAGGTCGACACCTCTGTCCCGTAATGCACGTACTTTATCGAGCCGGGTCTGGTCGAATGCAAGAGTTTCAGAGAGGTCGGTCATTCAAGATACTCCGGGGCAAGTGGCTAAACTGCACCTCATATCTTCGATGTCTAGTGTAATAATACTACCAGAGACGTTCACCCACGGCAAAAAGTGCGACAGATACGTTTCCTTCTCTGGCCTAGAAAATCTCTCTGGATCGGGATGTAAGAGGATTCCTTTCTACTGGGGATTATGTTTCCTGAACAGCTCTGCTGCGTACTTCGCGAGCCCATATATCCCATCCGTTGATGGGTGGACTTCGATGAAATCCTCGAAATCATCCACGGAGATATGCTGTTGCATGAGAAAGGCAAGATACCCGGTGATGACCCCTCCAGCCGGCCCCGCAGCACACATCCCGGTGATCTCACCCGATGCCGGGTCAGCGGAGATCTTTGCAAGCCCGGTGTCACCATACGGAACCGACCAGTATGTTCCCGGCCCGGCTGGCCCGGGTAGGGCAAGCGATGCACACCCCTCACTTCCGCATCCACAGAAGGCGAGCTCATGGGCGAGGTAGATCGCCTGGGGGATGCGGGAATAATCCATGTGCCGTTCTTTTCCGAGGATATTATCGGCCGCGACAATCCCTTCGTGGCGGGCGACCGGTGTCAGGAATGGCAAACCTGCCACATCCCCGCAGGCGTAGACACCTGGCGCGCTTGTCTGCATTCGGTCATCAACAATGATCTCGCCGTCCGGTCCTTTCTCGATACCGCTCACCATCCCGGCATTGGGGACGAGTCCGGTAGCAAGCAGCACGGTATCTGCCGGGATTTCAGCATGCGTTTCCGCTGTCCTGTACCGGACGCCGGTGGCTCGATCTGTCCCGGTGATACCGGTCGCTTCCGCTCCTTCCCGGATGGTTACACCTGCCAACTCTTTGAGGGCGATGGTACTGAGGTGCCGATCGAGGTTTTTCAGAAAACCGCTACGGGAAAGCACTGTAACCTCGCACCCGAACGAATGAAAAATATATGCGAACTCCGCCGCCATCACCCCACCTCCGATGATGGCAAACCTTTGTGGGAGCTCGCGGAGATCCCAGAGTGTGTGTGGAGTCCAGACGCCGGGAAGAGTTATCCCGGGAATATCAGGAACGAATGGGCGGGAACCGGTAGCGATGATCGTGGCCTCAGCCTCGACCGGATCATCACCGATAAAGACCTGTGCCCCCTCCATTCGCCCCGGCTTTCCGTAGACGATGTCCACTCCGGCGTTTCTGGTCTCTTCATCAAGAATCCCCGCTATCTTCTGCTGGATAACAAGTGTTTCGTCCATTACCTTTGAAAACCGGAGTGCCGGAACGGCATCGGTTATCCCGAGCTCGTAGAACCTGCGTGCGGTACTGACGAGGCGGGCGAGATCATTGAGGGCACAGACCGGCATGCAGCCAAAATGGAGACACTGCCCGCCGATTCCCCGGGATTTTCCCTTGGGTTCGACGAGCGTTACCTTCTTTCCTGCTATTGCAAGCCGGATTGAGGCTATTCTCCCAGCAGGACCTCCGCCAAGAACGACGATCATACGGTTACGTTTTTAGAAGACTTCGACGCCTTCATCCATCGGCTCGGAAAGGAGTTCCCCGGTAAAGGCATTAACCTCGACAATCTTCTTGCCCCGGATCTGCCAGACCGGGATAAAGACCTGCTTAGTCTCAACCGTAATGTTCTTGCGATCAGGCTTAAGCGTCTTTTCTTCGTAGAATATAGCATCGCCTTTCTCCTGCTTGATCCGGACTTTCTGGGTGAGTCTCTCTATGAGCTCGGTCACCATCCGTTCAGTGGCCTCCTCCTTGGTGATGTGCGCGTCGGACACCTCCGCATTTGCCGGGATCTCGGAGTCCTCGACTTTTGTCCCGTCAAGGTCGAGCTTAATGCCGTTGATCGCGTTGATTGCACCCCAACCATCGGCGTCGAAGGGAATGCGCCGGTCCTTGTAGACCTGCTCCCCCGAACTTGTGTAGTGGATTAGATAGTAAGGTATAAACCGGAGTTTTGCTGCACCCTGGATTCCTGCAGTCCGGATAGCAGCCTGCTCGGAGAGCTTGACCGGGAAGTGGAGGATCGAGATTCCGGAGGGCTCATCCTCTGTGGCCACTGACGGTGCTCCGGTCCCAGCTCCTCCACCTGTCGACTTCTTTGCCTTGCCAGGTGTTAGATCAAGTGTAAGTTCACGTTCAACGATGTCCGCGAGCACAGCTTCCCCGGCGTACTGCACAAACTCATCAATGCCCCACTGGGTGCAGTTCTCTGTCACAATATCCTTTTCGAGCGTAAAAAGGAGTTTCTTGCAGGTCAACTCGTGATCATCCACCATGAGGCTGTAATTGGTCTTGTCAAACTGCCCAATTAGTTCGGGATCGTTTGAACAGAGAACAAGGACGCAATCTCCGTCTCGGACGGCAGAAAGATCCAGAGGTTCGTCAACCTCTTCGACTTCAAAACGCGCAGCTTCAAGAATGAGCCTCATCGCATTCCTGGCTTTTTCCCGCATGTCGTGTTCCATCATATAGAGATTTCCATTGGCTTATAGAACAATTTTTCTATTGCAATCGCCGAGATCACTACAATGACCCGGCCACTCAAATTTGTCGATCAAAATATTGACGACTATGCGATGCAGGTGACCTACAATCCCGCCAAAGGGACGGGAAAGGTGGTCTATAACCTTTCGCTGGTGAAAAACGAAGATCTCGAGTACGCCGTTTCAATCCTGAAAGACGCCTACAAGACCGGCGTTTCCGTAAGCGGCCTCGTGAAATTCTGCCCCTCTGGAGAGAAAGTTGCCGGGTATGTTGTACCTGATGGGTGCACAGCCATCTGCACGATATGCAGCATCACGTTCGATGGTCTTTTGATCCGTCGAGGTGTCCCGATCACACCAATCGGCGGTGGGGTGGTCGAAATCGAGAACCGTGCGCCGATCCGGTTCACTCATATTATCCTTTACGAGCACACCACCATCGATCCGCTACAGGTACTTATCTCCCAGCAGATCACTTCGGTCAACGATGTCATGCGGAAGGGAAGCGGGAACATTCTCGCCAATATCCGGGAATTTCACATGGAAGCTGAGCCGCTGGTAGGGAGCGTACTGGACGAGCTTGCGGACAGCAGCTTTACCGGGATTCTTGAAGTAGGGGTGCCCAACATTCCTTTACTGGGTGTACCGGGAAGCCCGCAATATGTTTCAATCGTTGCAGTGGGAGGCACAAACCCTATGGCAGCGATCCGTGAAGGGGGCCGCTGGGTTAAAACTCAGGCAATGAAAGGGCTCATGGATGTCCGGGAATTCGTCGAGATCCGGGATTATTAAACCGGTGTTTAGTTTAGCTTGTTGCATCGCTTTATATGATACCATAGAAATGTGTACCAATAACAACTGCATGTGATTCCCGATGAAATATCATCCAATATTTGCTCTCCTGATCTTAGGCAGTACCGTTCTGCATCATGCCCGCGCTGGGCCAGGAAAAATATGTCGGGGGCTCGCCCCAGATAACGGCCTACATTGCCGGCACCAATGAGTTCTACCCGGGACAGACCGCAACGATCACCATCGACATCCAGAACAGCGGGATGACCGCGGTAACCTACACCAACCAGGGAACCCTGCCGCAGGCCGACCTGCCCACCACTGCGAAACTGGTCACGGTAGCACTCACCTCGGGTGGAGCTCCTATCAACATCACGACGGATGCCCAGAACCTGGGCGATATCCAAAGCCCCGGGATCACTACCGCGAGGTTCTCGGCTAAGATCACGTCAGATGCGACGCTCGGTGAATACACTCTTCCCCTAACAGTCCAGTATACCTATCTCTCCAACAGCCTGAGCAACCAGCCTACGAGCGACCAGGTCCAGGCCGTATACGCTCCCGTGACCCTGACGATCCCGCTCACGGTTATGATAAAACCGGTCGTCCAGACTGACGTGCTCGATGCCAATGCGTCCGGCCTTGCGGTCGGGACAGAAGGCTACATCAACCTGACTATCAAGAATGTCGGATACGAGGACGGGACCCAGGCAACGGTCAAAATCCTGCAGCATGGGAACAGCGCTATCATCCCGACCGACGACAGCGTCTATATCGGGGATTTCCCCCGGGGCGGTATTGTTACCTGCCAGTACAAGGTCGCCGTCTCCAGCGCCGCGCAGCAGCAGACCTACCCGATCGATGTTGAAGTGACCTACACGAACGCCGACGGGAATACGGTGACTTCGGCGATTGACACAGTCGGCATCCCGGTGGCGGGTAAACTCAGTTTTATCGTTACATCACCCCCTGCGATTATCACCGAGGGATCTGACAGCGTGATTGATGTAGTATACCAGAATACGGGCACGATCACGGCTAATAATGCCGAAGCCCGGCTTTCAACCTACGGGCCGCTTTCGAGCGCGGATACGCTCGCCTACCTCGGGGATATCCCGCCCGGCGGCAAAGTGACCGCCCATTACGCTCTCTCCGCCGCGAGCGGGGCTGCTCCCGGCACGTACCCCCTCAATACCGAGGTCAGGTACCGTGACGACCTCGATAACAGCCAGGTTTCCGATACCTTCACGGCTGACGTACAGATAAACGCCCGCCCTGCAACGTCAGCTGTTATCCAGCTGCTTGAACTGGTCGTTGTTGTCGTTGTGATACTTGGCGCCGCTGGCTACTATGTGTTTGTGGTGAGGAAGAAGAAGTGAGGTGCGGGTGGAACGGGGCGCTACCAGCGCCAGGGATACGGACGATTCGGGATATGCGTGCTGTACTAGCTGTTCCGGGATGTCCGGCAAGCGATCCCCTCTATTATATGTATCGCGATCTTGCACGAACAGAGATGGACCGGCGCTGGCTTGTCGATTACAATCTTCGCTACGATATCACTGTCATCCCTCCCCGGGATCTCTGCGGGGAGTACGTCAAGACCAAGGGACATTACCATCCTGACGATCCGGCAGGCACTGGTTACCCCGAATTGTACGAGGTGATTGATGGAAAGGCACAATTTCTTCTCCAGTCACGTACCCTCGACGACGTTATCCTCGTTTTCGCGGAGACTGGAACCCGGGTGATCATACCCCCGGGATACGGTCATATTACCATCAATCCCTCACCGGATTCCACGCTCGTCCTTGCAAACCTCGTCTCTACCGCATTTGAGAGTGAATACGGCGAATACGAAATCCGCCACGGTGGGGCGTATTACCTTATGAGCAACGGCGGGATTGTGAAAAACCGGCACTACCCAAAGGTGCCCCCAGTCCGGCGCATTGTAGCAATCAGGGGTAAAGATACAGCCATTCGATCCTGCACGGGGACAATTTATTCCCTTATCAACGACCGGGAAGCCCTTGCTTTTCTCAACGAACCGGTAGAAATACCCGGACATGTTTACTGGCTTGTTAAAAGGTTAGGTGCTGCAAAGCGCTTGTGGGCGTTTTTCTGTGCGCGGACCAGTACTTTTTCCTCAGCAGGGGATCCGGCTTTCCAGTCATGAGCCTCAAGGTTTTTGAGCGCTGCATCTATTTCATCATAAGACAGGCCGATCTCGCCTTCGTCACTCTGACCAGCCCACAGCCCTGCCGAGGGTGTTTTGGTTAATATCGAAGCCGGAATCTTCATCTTTTTGGCCATTTCGTAGACGTCTGTTTTGTACAAATGGACAATGGGTTGGAAATCGGCCGCATTATCACCATACTTGGTGCAGTACCCAAGCAGGAACTCACTCCTGTTGGAAGTGCCGCAGACAAGCCGGTGATCCCGGTTGGCGTGATAGTACAGCACCGTCATTCTGATCCGGGCCATGAGGTTCCCGGACAAGTAGGGCGATTCCACGAAGCCGGGGAGAGTCGCAAAAGCTGCAAGCATGGGGTCGATGCTGACTACGCGGTGCTCGATTCCGAGCCCAGTACAAAGTTCCCTTGCATCTTGCACATCCTGCGGATTGCTCACCGATGCCGGTAGAGAGAGGCCGAGCACTTTGTCCGGCCCGATCGCCCGGCAGCAGAAGGCAGCCGCAAGTGCCGAGTCCACGCCCCCGGAAACACCAACGATTATTCCTGTGCATCCGCTGCTCCAGTAGGTGTGCCGGATCATCTGCTCTACCTGTCCCATCCGGCATTCGAATTCTTCAGCCATCTCTGCTCTCCTGTTGTTAGAATAAACTGATAAATTTTTTTAACTGTTCAGTGTTTCCCACCACAATCACTGCATCCCTTTCACGCAACACTTCTGTCCCGGGAGGCGACACTATGACCATATCCGGTCTCTCGATTCCAAGGAACCGCACACCACTTTTCTCTGTAGCACCCTTAACCGTCTGTTCGGTTGGGTGCCTGATATGTTTTAATACTACCATCTCGCCGTCCGGAAGATCGATGAGTACCGTAACCGTGGCGGCCAGAACGATCCTGCCAACCGTCTGCCCGCCGATCCGTGGAAGCAATGCAACATAATCCGCCCCCGCCCGATACAGCTTCTCCACAGATGATGGCTCGTTCGCCCGGGCAAGGACACGGATTCCGGGATTGAGGTTGCGTGCCATCAGAGTGGTAAAGATGTTCACGTCATCATTATTGAGCGCGACGATGCAGAACTGGGCCTCCCCTATATGGGCCTCTTGTAAGATCTCCTCGTCCTCGGCATTCCCTACCACCTCATTTATATTATACTTTTTTGCATCGACCACCACACAGGAAATCCCCGATGCCACCAACTCCGCATATGCAGCAGACCCCACATCGCCGAACCCTGCAATCACCGCATGGCCGATCTGTTCCCTGTCCACTTCCAATTGGTCACGGACTGCCCGCCGGATAGCATCGGCACTCCCGAATAAAAAGAGTGAGGTTGTGACTTCAATGGTCTCATTTGGATCCGGGTGGGAGATGAACCTGCCCGCTTTCCAGAGAAATGGCACGATTACACCATACTGCCCGTACAGGTCCAGCCCTCTGAGTTGTTTCCCCGCAGCCTTACTGTCGGACATGACAGGGATGTGAATCAACCGGAGATTCTTTTCCGGGAACCCTTCGCCGTTTATGGTGAGACGGTCAAGACCGGGGATGGAAGGCTCTATATCACCGACCGGGTTGAGTACGGCATGCCGGGCGAGGATCCTCCCGGTAATCTGCTTAGGCGAGAGCACGTACTCAGCACCGGCATATCTCAGGTACCGGTCAAATGAAACCTTGTCGACAATTGAGATGATCCGTGCTGATGTAATTGCCCTGATACCAAGGATAATGCTTGCGGTGGTCCGTTCGTTCTCGCAAAGAATCACAAAATCCGCGTTCCTGATCCAGGCCTGCTCCCAGATCTGCGGGTCGTCATAATCCCCCCATAGGACAAACGCCCGTCTGAGATGCTTAAGGGCAAGATCGCGAGCCGCATTTTCATCCTCTTCAACAATAAGTATCTCTTTATCCGAGAGCGACAGGCTTTCCACCAGTGCACGGGACAGTTCCCCGTCCCCGATTATCACCGTATGATGGAAAAGGGCGTGAGGTGTCCGGCGCGCTGGTCCCGAGCGGAGCACTGCTACAAGGTATGGTGTGAGGAGAAGAGGGATAACCATGAAGATCATGATGATCCCCGAAAGCATCATGATCGTCGACAGAATGATCATCGTATCTGAGTGGTACGTGAGGAGGCTCCCCGTAGTCGTAATGGTCTGTATTACGAAAAGTACCGATTGCGCCCAGTCGACTGTTTTTCCTTCAAACTCGGGGTACAACCAGTGGAAGATAACAGTAAAGACGATGATAAGCAGCGCAAAGAGCACGAAGTAAATCAGGACGCGCATCTCTGCGGACGTCTGGATGATCCGCCAAATAACATGTTTCTTCGATCTCATGATACGCTCCTTCATCTCAATCTCCTTCGGGTGGCGCACCCCTTACATTCCCCGCCTGTAAGCGGACCGCTGCACACCGGGCATACCGACAGTTCGTACCTAGTTGCAAAGCCGGCAAGTGTCCCGGCGAGGTTTGCAAGCGCGAATTTTGTCGCCGGGTGCTTGGAGTCGTAAGCGTCAAGAGCATCCTGTGCATCCGCCACAAGGGGGCTGGCAACTGCGAAGGAGCACCGCGGCAGGAAGCATGAGGGATTAACTGCAGGAGCATGCAGCTCCGCGTACCGGATTACTTCCGGCGTCGGGATCGCCATAAACGGTCGTATAAAGGGAGCAGGTTTTGTCCCTATAGGCTCTCGGGAAAACAGGGAGTGTTCAACCGTGCCGGCAAGGAGGTCGGAAAAAAAATCACCCGCGATCTCATCGACCGTAGTGGCAACGGCACAGCGGGTAACACCGTGGGCTTGTGCAATCTCCCTGATCAGATCTCCCCCGAGTACCCGGCAGGAACGACCGGCTGCTTCCTTCCCGTCCTGCCTCGCGATTTCATCTGCCGTGATACCGTACCGGTCAGAAAATGAGCCGGTGAATAATTCAACACCGCAGGCAGCAGCTGTTTTTTGGGAATATTCAGTTACCGGGTAACCGGGAATCCCGGGGTCAACAGTTATCGCGGAAAGTTGTATGTCCCGGCGGTTTGCTGTTAATTTTGAAAGAAAGAGAAGGAGTGCAGTGCCTAAAGCGTCGCCAGACAATGTAACGGCTATATGGTCGCCCGGGTGCAGCCAGCTATGCGAACGGATGGTGCGTTTTGCCTTTGTCTCGAAATCCTTGGTAAAATGTACCGGGCAGAGATATTTTCCTGAATATGGCTGGAAAACAATAGCTTCGCGCCGGCACGCATCGCACTGCATGGGAGACAATTCCAATCTGATCTGTATAATCAAAGATGTTTAAGGTTGTGATGCTCCGGCGGCAGCCTGCACGGAGCCCATGATTTTATAGTCTGCCACATAACCACTGTAGCAACCATGGTCGTGTCCCCGGAGCGTATCCGCAGCCTCCACAAATACGAGAAGACAATTCTTGCCGCACTTGAACGGCATATGAAACGGTACGAGTGGGTGCCACTGGATTGTCTGCAGCAGGCGACAGGGCTCTCCGAATCAGAAGTCAATTACCGGCTGTCGCGTCTGATAGCGTGGGGAATGGTGCGTTTCAACGCGGTGCCCTATGATGGCTACGCGCTCGTATTTGGTGGGTACGATACGCTTGCACTGACAACGCTTACAAAAAAAGGAATCATATCGGCACTGGGGGCAAAGATCGGCGAGGGAAAGGAGTCAGTGGTATATGATGCACTCGGCCTTGGGCCGGTGGTGATTAAGTTTCACCGGGTCGGCCAGCGCTCTTTTAACACGGCCCGCGTCAACCGGGAGTATCTTCCCGAAACCGGCAGCTGCCCCTGGTTATTAGCCTCCCGACTCTCTGCTGAACGCGAATACGCTGCTCTCTGTACCCTCCACCCCAAGGTGTCTGTCCCGCTTCCTATCGGCCAGAACCGGAATGCCGTCGTGATGGCGAAAATTTCCGGACCGGGTCTCTCCAAGTGCCGGCTTCCGGACCCGGCAGAAACGCTTGATTCGATCCTCGCAAATGTGCGGGCGGCGTACCAGGCCGGCGTGATCCATGCGGATCTTTCTGAGTTCAACATCCTCATGGAGGATGGAAAATGTGTCTTAATCGACTGGCCCCAGTGGATGGAGACAACGCATCCGAATGCCGGCGCTATCCTTGAACGCGATATCACCAATATTCTGTCATTCTTTGTACGGAAGTACAAATTGTCATACGAGCTCGGGGAAGCCCTGCGATGCGTGACCGGCTGAGTGTTTTTGGGATCGATATCGTTAAAGGCTCAGTGAGGTCGAGATCCCGCCGGCCGATGTATGCCCTCGTCCGGATGGAAGGGCAGGAGATATTAGGCGAGAGCACAGTCTCAATGTTCCGGCTCTTCCGGTTGCTCTCCGAAGAACACCCCGACATCCTTGCTGTTGACAGCATTCAGGAAATTGCGGCCGATCAGCGCGAGCTCTTCTTTTTTTTGCAGGGTCTCCCGCCCCAGACAAAACTCGTCCAGGTAACCGGTGGGGAAAAAAGGAGACGCTTGGGAAGGTCGCTGCCCGGTTCAATATCAGCTTCGACCGGTTCGACCCATTTGCCGAAGCCCGTACAACGGCGCGGGTAGCAGCGCTGGGTGCCGGTGCTGAGGTTATCGCGTTTGAGAATGAGAGCGAGGTGGTGGTAAGCCGACACCGGTCCCTGGGCCGGGGCGGGTGGAGCCAGAACCGGTATGTGCGGAAGATACATGGCGCCGTCCAGCTGAAGGGCCGGGAGATCGAGATGCAGCTCGCAGCGACAGGGTTGCGGTACGAAAAGAAGGAGACCAAGGCATTCGGTGGGTGCAGTCGGGTGGTCTTCCAGGTCTTTGCCGCCCGGGGCCAGGTGCCGGTCTCCACCTACCGGGGCGCCGATGTTCAGGTCAAGATCAGCGGCAAGCGCCTCGAACGGATCCGGTTCCGACCACTTTCTGGAAAACCCC
This sequence comes from uncultured Methanoregulaceae archaeon, assembly GCA_963737635.1. Classification (GTDB taxonomy): domain Archaea; phylum Halobacteriota; class Methanomicrobia; order Methanomicrobiales; family Methanospirillaceae; genus Methanoregula. The sequence goes on along the minus strand of CAVTTL010000001.1, from coordinate 726,933 downwards.
GGTACCTGATTGTTGGCATCGATCCGGGCACTACTACGGCGATCGCTGCTCTCGACCTTGATGGCAACCTCCTCCATCTTGAAAGTTCCCGCCAGATGAATATGTCAGGAGTGATAGAGGCTCTTTATCGGATCGGGAAACCCCTCGTCATTGCGTCCGACGTACAGGAGATGCCGTACTCGGTAGAGAAGATTCGCCGGGCTTTCTCAGCTGTCGCGTATACGCCCCGTCAGGATACGAGTGTCGAGACCAAAATTGCACTCACCGCCGGCCACCCGTACGCAAATGTCCACGAGCGCGACGCTCTTTCCGCCGCTCTCGACGCAAATCTCCAGTACCAGAACAAGTTCAGGAACCTCATTAAAAGAGTGCCCCCTGGCCATGATCTCGATGAAGTCCGGGCCCGGGTGATCCGGGGCCAGGCGCTCGATCAGGTACTCATTGACATGCACGCTGTTGTACCTGCTGTCCCGCTGGAAAAAGTTCCCGCAGCCCCGACCGAGCCCAAGCACGATGAGCGGGTCCGGGTGCTGGATGGGATGGTGAAACGCCTGCGTACCGTACGTAGCAGAACTCCAGGAAGAAGTCAAGGCAAAAGAGTATGAGATCCGCCGGCTTCAGGGCCGGCTCCGCAGTATGCACGCGCGCCGCGATGAACAAATTGCAAAGGATGCCGAAGTAGTAAAACGCGACGCGATAATCCAGAGCCTAAAAAAAAGGCTCAGGAAAGAAGAGCGCCACGGCCGGACGTTGGCAAAGCGGGTGGAACGGATCAGGACATTTGCCGAGCTCTCCATAGATGGCGAAGTACTCCCCGTTAAGGTGCTGGACAGCCTTACGAAAGATGGCCTGCGCCGGCTCATGGAAGATATCGGCATCTGTGAAGGTGACCTCGTATATGTACAGCGCACGGGTGGCTGGGGGCGAAGCGTGGTCAGGGATCTCGCAGATACGAAGATCCGTGCCCTGATTGCCCCTTCTGCGGGAGAGGGTGATCCTCAGATCCACATGGCGTTTCAGGAGGCCGGCCTTCCCCTGCTTGTCGGTGCGGATACCGGGGTGCAGGTGAGAGGCAAGCAGGGGCTTACCCCAAAAGACCGGGTCGAATCTGCTCTTGCTCACTGGCAGGAAGAACAAACACAATTCTTACGTAATAAGGAATCTACGCGGATCGAGCACATTTTCAAGGAGTACAAGAGCGAACGGGGTAAGGAAATACGAAAGAAGGGGAACTGAGGATGGACGACCGGGAACTCTTAAAGACCGTGATGGCGATCGTTGGCGAGGAGAACTGCCGGGATGATTGCGCAGTACTCCCGTGCGGGAATCAGATGATGGTGGCAACGACCGATATGCTCCATAAAACCACTGATTTTGTAGATGGCATGACCGATTGGCAGATTGGCTGGATGAGCGCTGCAGTCACCATCAGCGATATCGCGGGCATGGGAGCTTCACCGAAATATGTACTTATTGCGGTCGGACTTTCCCGGTGGGAGCAGCTTGCCGGCATCATGCAGGGAGCGCAGGACTGTTGCAGGAAATTCGGTGCCGCGATCGTCGGGGGAGATATCGACCACCATGACGAGCTCACGGTTGTAACATCGGGTCTCGGCCTCGTTGATCCGGCACATCTCGTGCGACGCACCGGCACCCGTCCGGGCGACCTTGTCTGTATTACCGGAACTCCCGGGCAGGCACAGGCATGGCTTGATGGGTACCGGCAGTTCGAAAAGGCACTCTTTGAGCCGCAGCCCCGGGTAGAGGAGGGCCAAAAACTCGCCCGCTCGGGAATTTCTGCGATGATGGACGACAGTGATGGTATTGCACTCACTCTCTACGATCTCATGAGTGTCAATTCCTGTGGCTTCTCCCTTGATCCGGAAAAACTGCCTCTGCCTTTAGGCATACCGGAAAAACAGGCGCGGGAACTGGCGTTGTACGGCGGTGGCGATTACGAGCTGATCTTCACGCTGCCCCCGGACCGGTACCCGGTGGAAGGTGTGGCCTGCACCATGATCGGGAAAGCGATTCCGGAAAAAATAGTGCTTGCAGGAGGAAAACCGGTGGAAAAACACGGGTACCAGCACAAATGGGATTGACCCATCAGGCATCTTACGTACCGGCGCAGATCTCTTAAATATAAATAACAAAAGTACTGGATAGATAGGATTGGTCCACAAATCATGGAGTCGCTGGAGAACAAACTGGATCACCTTTCGACGGATCAACGTCGGGAGGTCGAGGACTTCGTCGATTTTTTGATACAGCGGGCGGAGGGCATCCGGGTGACCGTCCAGCTCGCATCTCATGATGCCTCTCCGTCGGTAAAGTCAATCGCACCGCCACTTATCTCCCCGGACCCGGTCCCGGCAGAAGACCCGGGACAGCTGCCAGCCCGGGATACCTATGCCCCCACCGCCACATCCTCCTCCGTGCATGAATCGGAACCCCAGGCAGCCGTCCACGAGATTGACAAGGATGACGAGTATTTCGATTACGGAAAATTCGAGAAATCCACTTCGCCGGCACCGCTCCCGCCGTCTCCTGCGGATGAAGCGGTGCAGAAGGTCAAGCGAAAACTGATCCAGAAAAGCGAACAGGCGTCAAAGAACCAGCTGCTTGAGTGGATCGATTGAGTTTTTCCGGCATCGGGATTCAAATCACTTCTGCCTGTATTTGCCCTCTCAATTTTTTAAAGTGAGAAGTAACTTTTCACAAAAGATGCTATAAAAACGATGGACTCGACGGGATTCGAACCCGTGGCCTTCACGTTGCAAACGTGACGATCTACCCCTGATCTACGAGCCCTTCTATTGCGGCATATACTTTTTCAGCCGATTCCATATAGTTGTTACTGATCAGCCTGAGAACCTGAGCGCCTGCGATCATGTCCTTTTATCTTCCTGATGCTTGTGATAGATCGAGAATATCGTGGCAATTGCGGCGACGATTGCGGCGATGCTCCCCAGAACTGCTGCAACAACTGATGGGCTTGACCAGATCGAAGAAGTATCGGTCGGTGTTGCGGTTACAGTAACCGGTACCGTCCTGTTGCGCTGAGCGAGCGATCCAAACGCAGTGACTGTACTCGCATTTGATACCGGAATCGTGATCTCGTAGTCTGATACCCATTCATCTCCAGTTTGAGCACATGGTTTCCCGGAGAAATGCCACTGAGGTTCACCGGAGTTATGCCTTCGTAGATGTCATCGATGAATACGTTTGCTCCTGAAGGAGAGGAGTAAACGGATATATTTCCCGGACTTGTCACAGTGGCAGTTGTGGTCGGGGGCATTGTTGACCTTGTCGCGGAAACTGTTACGGCTGTAATATTTGCGCTGGCCGGTGTTATCGTCGCAGATTCTGTGCTCCGTAACGCCAGCAAGTGGGTGATCAGCCGCTCGTTTATAAGGTCGATATCAGTGCTGCTGAGGTATGCCTGATCTGAGGGAGGCAGCCATGCGACAACGTAGCCATTCCCATACGGGGAGAATACGAGCGCTGGATCGCCATTCTCGAAGGACAACAGGGTTGTGCCACCGGTGCGAACGATATACGATTCCCTCTCTGGAATAACCGTCGTATTGGGATATTGCATCGGGAGGCCGGCAAAAATGTCTTCAGAGAGCGTCGTATTCGGGGTGCTCACGATCAGAGCGGGACTGCCCGGAGCAACGCCCGCAGACTGCACCGGCAGGATATCGGTAAATCGTGCAAGATCGTTTTCGCTTAATATAAGGATCTTACCGGTAGCGGTTGCGTTTCCAATGGCGGTTTGGGTATTCTCTGAAAATCCCGCATCGCCTTCCAAAATGAGAACGTCCGTGGATGCATTGGTAAAACATGACAGGTTCTGGTCGAGCTCTGGTCCGGCGAGGCCGGCGAGCTGACAGGTCACTGCGAATTCATCGTGGTGGAGGCTCAGGTTCAATCCTGCAGTATTACCGTACACGGCTGTATTGGCCGCGAGTCCTGGCATCACCAAAAACAGCGCTGCACACAGCACCGCCGCACATGCGGTCTGGATTTGATAAAGGGTTGCCATGATCCTGCTAGGATCATTGTTGGCCGGACACCGTGTTGATATTTTCGTCCCTGTCCGGCTCGTAGTACCGATCTTAAGACAAACCGGAAAAAACAGGATCTTCTTTTAGATTGCGTAAAACCAGATGGACCCGGCGGGAATTGAACCCGCGGCCTTTACGTTGCGAACGTAACGATCTACCCCTGATCTACGAGCCCAAGGATTGTGGTATACTGTTCTCCTGCGGATGGAATATAGTTATTGCGGTAACAGGCACCCTTGCGGGAAAAAAAGAAAATCAGAGGATGATCTCGATGTCGAGCTTTTCTGCGAGCTCCTTATACCGGTTCCGGATCGTGACTTCTGTAACGCCGGCGACTTCTGCAACTTCGCGTTGTGTGCGCCGCTCGCCCCCAAGAATGGAGGAGATATAGATAGCAGCGGCCGCGACACCGGTCGGTCCCCTGCCACTGGTAAGTTCTCGTTCTCCTGCCTGCCGAAGGATCTCGACCGCCCTGCTCTGTACTTCACCTTTCAGAGTGAGCCCGGAGCAGAATCGGGGTACATAATCGATCGGTGACGTCGGGAGGAGCTTCAACCCCAGTTCCCGGGAGATGAACCTGTAGGTTCTGCCGATCTCTTTTCTCGATACCCTGGACACTTCTGCGATCTCATCGAGAGTACGGGGGACGCTGCACTGGCGGCAGGCAGCATAGAGCGCTGCAGCTGCAACACCTTCAATACTCCGTCCCCGGATCAGGTTCTTATCCACTGCGTCACGGTAGACTACAGCGGCAGTCTCCCGCACGTTTCGCGGGAGGCCGAGAGCTGAAGCCATACGATCCAGTTCCGAGAGCGCAAAAGCGAGATTTCTCTCAGTCGCGTTGCTCACACGGATCCGGCGCTGCCACTTGCGGAGACGATAGAGCTGGGCACGGTTCTTCGAAGAGATCGCCCTGCCGTATGAGTCCCGGTTGCGCCAGTCGATCATCGTGGAGAGACCCTTATCGTGGATCGTAAAGGTCATAGGGGCGCCGACACGGGAGCGTTTCATCCGCTGGTCGTGGTCGAACGCACGCCATTCGGGGCCGCGGTCGATGAAATCATCATCAATCACAAGACCGCAGCTCTGGCAAACCAGCTCTGCACGCTCATAATCATGGACGAGCTGCCTGCTGCCGCATTCCGGGCAGACCGTTTCGGTATGGTTTTCTGCTTTCTTTTCCTGCTCTTTGACTTTTATACGTGATTTGAGCGCTTCTCTCTCAGTCTGGAGAAGTTTTAGTTTTTCGACTTCCTGCATCCGGATTCACCAAAGTTATCTTGTTATTGTTCTCGACGATCGTGGTCGGGCAGTCGTGGAGGTGTGGGCTTCCCTCGCATAGACTTTCTCGCCCGGCCTGACACTGCACGGACCGTGGGAAAGGACAAGGGCGTAAGGCGATTTTACGTTCCCAAAGACGTCCATGATCTTACCCGCCGGTTTTGTCCGCCGGTCCATTACTTCGCTGTACAACCCGGGGAGCTGGGCGGCATCTAACTGAATGATAAGCATCCTGCTTCCATAGGTGCTCATCGCTCGGCCAACAACCTTCACAACAACCTCGGGTGGGTATACAAAGTACTAAAGAAGTTTAGTAATCTATATATGTAAGTCCTTTCAGTATTTAAATATTTCGTGAAAATATAAATAGAAATTTCAGGATCTGAATAACCGATCAATATTTAAAGAGATTATGGCAGCAGATTCGGCCGCGGTAAGCCCTGCACCCATCGCCACATTCTCTTTACCTATCTTGTCTAACAAATCATGCGGTGCATGCGCGTCCGAATCCACTACCAACTGGCAGGAGACCTCGCGGGCGATACGCACGACGTGCCCGTTGGTACGGTTATGCCCACCCCGTGAAGTAATCTCAAGAGCAATGCCATTTTCCTGGGCGAGCCGGGCGTCTTCGCGCGTGATCAGTCCCGGGTGAGCGAGCACATCCACATCCGGGCAGATGCAGGCAGCGTGGTTGGTACCTGGTGCCACTGGCTCGACCGTGGTTTCCCCGTGGACAACAATGATCTCCGCTCCCGCCTCGCGGGCCTGCCGAGCAACTGCGGCGATCTGAGATGGGGGCACATGCGTGATCTCGACACCACACAGGAGCCTGACACCAAAGAGCTCGGCGGATTCCTGCACGTCAAGAATCATTGGTACGACCGATTCTGCATTGGAGGTATCGACGTGATCTGTGATGGCAACCGTGGTATACCCAATCACAGACATGCGCCGGATCAGCTCGGACGGGAGCATTTCACCATCAGAAAGAATAGTATGGGTATGAAGGTCGTACAGGCCGTTCACCGTTTCACCTCCATGGCTCGGGCAACTTTTTTGATGAGTGCCTCTTTTTTCCCGGTCCATGCAGCGATTACCCTTCCTTCATGCCGGGTCCAGTGGGCCGGGTGGTGGTGCTCCTCGGTATGGCAGGAAATGCCGAGACGTTTTAATGCCCGCTCGATATCGCCCGCATTTGGTCCTTTTGCGCCCAATGACCGTGGGATCCTGCGTCCCTCTTCACGAGTAAGAGATGCGTTGAAATAGCAGGGATACAGGATGCGCTCGCCTTTATCCATTACCTAAAAGTATGGGGGTCAAGATATAAACACTGTCCGCTCAAAACGTAAGGGTATGCATCATATCGACGTCAGGCTGGAAAAGAATGTATACGACGTCAATAACGCGATCGCCGATGAAAATGCCCGGCATCTGAAGACGCACGGTGTACGGGCCTTTGATCTGCTCGGCGCGATTGGCTCAGGTAAGACCGCACTTATTGAGCGTCTCGTTCCACTGCTCAGGGCTAAAGGGATTCGGGCCGGCGCAATTGCCGGGGATGTGTACGGTGACGATGATTTCCAGAGAATTGTTGCTCAGGGCATTCCTGCCTACAACGCAAATACCGGCAAGGAATGCCATCTCGATGCCCATCTCGTAGAGCACGCAATTGAACATCTTCCGCTTGACCAGATCGACATTCTTTTTATCGAAAACGTGGGCAACATGGTATGCCCGACCGACTTCAGGCTCGGTGCCGAGAAGCGGATCGTAATCGTGAGCTCAACCGAAGGAGATGATGTGGTCAACAAGCACCCGATGATGTTCAGGGATTGTACTATCGGCGTCATCAACAAGGTTGACCTTGCCCCGCTCGTAGGCGCAAACCTCGCCCGGATGGAGAACGACATCCACCGGTACAATCCGAAGATGCCGGTCTTCAAGACCAACATGAAGACAGGCGAGAACGTTGCACTGCTTCTCGATGCCATTCTGGCATAACAAAAGAAGATGCATACTTTGAGTCGGGAAATACTATAAATAACTCCGGAGGGAATATATAGAGCACCATCTCCGGAAAAAAGTATGATTCCGGGGGGAAGATCGTAAAGGAGTGACACCATGCTCTGGCAGGGAGAATCAATACGGAAGGTAACCGGCGGCAGGCGCCGACCGGCACAGGGAAAGCGGAGATTTGAGATCGGGCTTGCACCCGCGGATACCCACATTGGGGAAGAGCGGTCGAAGATCGTCCGGATTATGGGCGGGAAAACCAAGGTCCGGGCTATGCGGGCGCAGTACGCAAACGTCACCAATCTCTCCAACGGGCAGACCAAAAAAGTGAAGATTGAGAACGTTGAAGAGAACGGGGCAAACCCGAACTATGTCCGGCGGAACCTGCTCACCAAGGGTGCAATTGTCCGGACTGAGATCGGACGCGCCCGGATCATGAGCCGCCCCGGCCAAGCCGGCATCATCAATGCGGTGTTACTCGAATAAACCGGGATATTCCCCCTTTTTCGTTTTCGTTGCGCCTAGGAGGGTTCCCTTATACGTGGGTGCAGCAATTGTTTTTTTAGGTTATGCTATCCCATAGTGTAACCATGCGAAGGATCTATTATCGTTACCCGCAGCGGGTGGATCTCTCGTTTGCGATGGGGATGACGTTTCCTGAAACCCTGAAATATGTCGCAGAACTGAACGGACAGGAGTCCACCAAGACCACCGGAAAAGAACTTGTCCGGGTTAAGGTAAAAGTTGAGATCGCATCCAACCGAGCGGAATTCGGTGATATCACGCCCGATGACCTGCGCGCCGGGATTATAACCGAAGCGGCCGATCTGAAAGTCTCGGTGCTCGCGCTCGCCCTTCGCGGGAGCGGAAGGGTGCCGGTCGCAAACGATGTTTTTTTCGTACGGCTTACGGACCGGAACACCTGCACCGATGTCGACATCGCACGGCAGGATGCCGGTGAAGGACTCGATGCTCTCAATATGAAAAATATCCTTCTGGGAAAACCGAATTGACGCTCCAGATCGCGGTGGCTGCACCGTTCAGGCATACCCGCAAGACCGCCCTGCGCAGGAATGAGCTCGTCTACTATTACGCGCTCGACCGCAAATGGATGAGCACGGACCAGGCGGCCATTCTGCTCCGGCGGGCAGAAGAAGCGGAGACTCCTCAGGCAGGAGAACGGTATTTTTACGATCCTCTTTGACCCGGCGACGGTTCCCATTCCCATTGGATTCAGGCCGACGTCGGCCATCTTCGAAGCGAATGATCCTGTGCAGGAACTGATTGGAAGGATCATGAAGACCCGTGGCGCTCCGGAAACAGATGTTGTTGCTGAGATGAACACGATCATCCGGGACACGTTCGGTGGAAACCTGCTCCCTCCGGCAGCTCTCGTTCTGCTTGCAAAGAAATACAAGGTACCCTATGAGGACCTGCGTGAGGCCCTGACAGCAGCGGTAAAGAAATAATAACGTCCGTATGCCTCTCATTTATTTTTCACAAGGTTTTATACCGGTCTTTTCTCATTCGGCGCCCGTTTTTCCCGGAAAATCAATATAACCTAAAGATCAAAAGGTAGTTATGCAAATGCGCATGCGTGGGGGAAGGCGGCGCCGTAAGCCGGAGACCCCGTGGCTTCTGATCGCTACGATCGTCGGTATCATAGTGGTCGTAGGGGCCGCATTCATTTACTTTAGTAGTTACGGTGGATCGTCGTCAGGCCATTCCTCTTCCGATAAGGTAGTATCACCCACTACTGCTGCTCCCGTCGGGGCCGGATCCGGCGCAACGATCTCACCGTCGCCGTCTTCCACCATCGTTTTTATAACGACAACACCGGCGAGCATCCCGGCGACCGGTGTCTCCGTGAGTGTAAGTTACATTGGCGGTTTCAACGGTTCGTACAGCACCGGCGGCGTTATCACGACCATAACGCCTAACTCGGGAAGCCAGGTGTACCAGGTTGAAAACGCGACCGGGACGGTTACGGCCACATTCCAGAAGACCGACAACACCGCAACCCACGCGCTGACCGTAAGCATCTATGAGAACGGCAAGCAGCTCGCCACCGATAGCACGAGCGCGTCGTACGGAAAAGTCACCGTCACCGCGCCCGTGTAACCAGTGACCGGGAGTTTTTCTTTTTTCGCATGCGGTTCTGCTGGGATGATTTTGTTTTTTTACCGTAATGGGCCAAGTGCGCTGGAAAATGCCCGGACAAAATAACAATGCTCATAATCTCCCGGACGGTACCGAAGCGTTCCTCTTGCCGAGAGGATTTTCCCGGGTCAGGACGGTGACAAGCGATGAGTACCAGCGCGTACTTCCACGGGAAAAGCAAGGACTGGAACCTTTACCGGCCATTAGCTTTTACGTACGCAGTTGTCAGATAACGGGGCCGGCAGCCATAGACAACCACCGGCAGTATGGAGATGATGCCGGAAAAACCCGATTTATAGTCTCGATACCGCCCGGACTGCGGCTTCTTCGGTATCGTAGATGGTGATAACCTGCGTAAACCCGGTCATGGAAATGATGTGATCGACAAACTTCGTGAGCGCAAAGGCACCGAAATGGACGTGGGAATCTTTTGCTTTTTTCCCGATGGCAAGAAACACCCGAAGCCCCGAGCTCGATATGTACTTTGAGCCGGACATGTCGCAGAGCAGGGCTTTTGGTTCGCGTGCGACATATTCCCGGAGCTCTTTTTCTATGGCCATGGCTTCCACGTGATCCACTGACTTCGGGAGGGTGACGATGAAGCAGTTGTTTTTTTCCCGGAGTGTGCAGAGTGCCAAGGCAGGTTCCACCTATGCGGGTGCTTGTTATTTTCTAATCTTCTTTTTTGGTATTAAAGTTTGAGATATCTTTATCGGCTCGTCGCCACGACAGGAACATAACCCTGCCGCCAGCCGCTGTAAAAACGATCCGCGACCAGATCTTCTGACAGTACGCAAAGTTAATCTCAAAGTCTGCCGGGCTCCCAAACGCCCGGGCATTCCAGATGGACCGTTTTGTCAGACTCAAGGATGGGACAATTGTCTGGTCATCGACAATCCGGGAATGGCTGCATGAGCACGAGAACCCGGAAACATGCATCTACTGCGGGGCGCCGGGACCACATACTACCGAACACATCCTCCCACAAATTCCCGCTGAAGAGCACGGTCCAGTCCTTGACTCTGTGGTACTGCCGGTTGGTGGTTTTCGTCACCCGGATGCGCCAAAACAGCAATGCGAAAAAAAAAGTATCTTACTGCGAAATTATTTCCGCGCCTTTCTCTCTTTTGGCTTGTCAGCCTTCTTCTCGCCCTCAGCTTTTTCCGTCTTCGGGAATATTTCCTCGAGGGACTTTTCGCCGTACGCGATCACGCGAGCGTTGACCTGCACGAACTCGGGAGTGATCTGGTGGGAGCGGATCATCTTTCTCCTGCGCTCGCCATCCATGCCCGGGTGGAATCCGACGCCTTCCGCGAGCAGGAGTTTTCTTCTTCCTGCACCAGGAAGGCTTTTTCTCGCGGGCGTCCCGGTCTGGTCCGAGCCCCCGGTGATCAGGATCTTATAGCCTGCAAGCCCGAGGGGGCCGGCGTCCACTTCATCCCCGATCTTCTTACCCACGATCGCTCCTGCCGCACCTGTGCTGGCATCGACATTGTAGGCGCGACCGGTTTTCGGGTCTGATACAACAACCTTTAACTCAACCATGCTTGATTCTCCCTCTTTGTTATCCCGGGGTCCGCCCTTGTCGGTCATCCCGTTCACTCTCCGGCTCTCCGGCGCCAAAAACGCCTGTGCACGTGAAGTACCCATCTTATTCTACTGGTACGCTATTAAACCCTCTCATCCGTTGGAACCAGGTCGGGCAGCTCAAACAATACCCGAAATAACTCCTTCACTTACCCCAAAACGGCTCGGCTTTACGCCGGATTGCGACAAACTCGGCAAGAACTTCCTGCGTGCTGATGTTGAGGTTCTTGAGCATTTCGCGTTCGAGCACTTTCACGTGCCGTTCGGGAAGATCGACGAGCAAATCGTCGCCCACGTTAAGTTGCCGGCCGATCGTCGCCCCTTCGATCGAAATCGCCACTTCGAGGCCGGCGTCTGCCTCCCGGATTGCCTCCTGTCGGAGCTGCATGGTCTTGAGGTGCCCTACCCTCTTCCCATCCGATTTTACCAGGTCGACACCGCTCCTGAGCTTTCCGCCCAGCACCCGCACCCCCACAACTGCCGGATTGCTCTGCCGGAATACGCAGTCCGGCAGGAGACGGATCTTTGCCGGCATCATCACGTGTTCGAACTGGGCTTTCTCCGCAATTCGTTTCTGCTCGTCCCTCCACGCAACGTACTGGTCTATAAGCTGATAGATAACCTGGCCGGAAAAGACCTTGACCTGCGTGTAAAGCGGATCCTTGATCATATCAGCTGCATCGGGAAGAATGGGTGTATTGAACGACAAAAGGACACGGAACGCGGGATTTTTAATGGTCTCGGTGTCGATCAGGTCATGGCGGCTCACCGGGCCGACCTGTGCCCGCATGACCTTGATCCCTTTTGCGTCCAGCTCCTTGCAAAGTGCTTCAAGCGCTCCGATAGTGTCCGCTTTGATCACAATGCCTTCGTCGGCGAGGTCAACGTGGATCTCCTGCATCTCCCTTCTGATCCGGGCCGCGAGCTCTTCGCTGTTGCCCCGGATGACAAAGAGCGGCGAACCGGCAATTACTTTTTCAAGGCCCGGGGCCGAGACCTTGATACCGGACGCCGCGACTACTGATCGGACACGCTCGAACCGGTCCTCGATAAGGATTTCCGTAAGCGGCCGGGGTTTCAACAGAGACCGGACCTTCGCGATCACCACATCGTCCTGCGAAGCCATGGCGATCTCGTCACCCACCGAGAGCGTGCCGTCATACAGGATCACATCAAGGGTTGTCCCGAGGCCGCGTTCTTCCTTGACTTCAAGAACCGTGCCCGCACCCGGTCCCTCGGCCGAGAGTTTGAGTTCTTCACCCATGTACCGCTGGGCAAGCCCGATCATGACCATGAGAAGATCGGCGATCCCTTCACCGGTGTGGGCGCTTACGGGCACGATTGCAAGGTTGCGCTGGAAGTCTGAGACCCGGTCGTACCGATCAGCTGAGAACCCGAGATCGGAGAGATTTCCCACGATCTCGTACGTTTTTGTCTCGATATCGCTTTTCACCCGCTCGTTCTGTTTTGCAAATGTGGACAAAAACGAGTCATCCTTGTTGACCCGCCAGCCATGGATCCGGTCAATCTTTGTGGCTGCGATAACAAACGGCGTCTTGCAGTTTCGCAGGATTTGGAGCGCTTCGATGGTCTGCGGCTGAAACCCCTGGCTGATATCGACAACAAGGATCGCCAGGTCGGCAAGCGCGCCGCCCCGGGCGCGCAGCGTAGTGAACGCATGGTGCCCCGGGGTATCGATAAAGAGCAGGCCCGGGATGTTGATGGGGATCTTCTCCATTGACCCGCTCATCTTACGGATCGCTTCGATGGGGACAATGGTGGCACCTATGTGCTGGGTGATCGCACCTACTTCTGAAGCGACTACCGATGAGCCGCGTATCCGGTCAAGGAGTGAGGTTTTGCCATGATCTACATGCCCCATGACACACACGATCGGTGTCCTGATTTTAGGGTCTTCCGCCATTTCTTCACCCCCGTTTGCGCGTGCCCCGATCATAGATTAAAAATCATCCATAGTGCGGTATCGCTGGACGCCGCACGCTATTATTCACGCTATCCTGTCAGGGCCACTTGATAACTTAATGGACGCCACAGCCTATTAAAATCGTTCCCTGACAACGGAAGACCTGGCGATCCTGTGTTTTGGAAGGGATTTTTTCGGACAGGGGAGATATATTAAAAAGAGTTCACGCCCAAATTAACTGGAACATCTGCCAGGGTAGGGTAGTCTGGTTATCCTAAGGGACTGTGGATCCCTCGACCCGGGTTCAAATCTCGGCCCTGGCCCTCTTTGCAGCCTGTTCTTTTACCCCTTCTTCCGCTACGGCATTTTCATGTATACCTGCCATAGTATCGATCTGGCAAAAAAATCTGATGTCAGGATAATTCTGCCCGAATTGTCCAGGGGCCATTTGCGGTCACGTCCAGGTAATACTTTCCTTCTTCCAGTTTCTGGGTTTTTATCACAGAGCAGGAATCGATTTTGTTTGCGAGGAGTGCAACCCGGTTTCCCACGTCATCTGTGAGCCAGACAATATAATTACCCTGGCCGGAATAGTCAAGGGTAAATGCCCACAGGCCGGTCCCGGTTGCGGTGAACGGAACCACCATGTTCCCAATCCCGGAAAGGGTCGCCGCTGAAGCACTGTCTGCGCCTTGGTACAACGAATAGGCTACGCTGGGAACGGACTGTTTGTAAATGGAGCTGTAATCAGGAGATAGGATCCAAACCGTTCTGTCCCCGGTGTCACGAGTGACAAGGTACATATTGCCACCTGTGAGCTGCCATGTCCCGTTGTATATAACCGAGGGTTGGTTTGCAAAGGTTTCCGCCGTCTTCCCATAAACATCGAATGCAATGCTGAACAGGTATGTAGGTCCCGGGCTTCTCCAGGTCCCGACAATAGGATCGAGGGATAGTGATGCCGGCAGGGATCGTGACGTAGTAATCGCGGATGGCGTGGGAGTTGCCGGCGGGATCGCGGCGGGCGCAGTTCCCGTTTCCATGCATCCGGCGGCAAAAATACTGCAGATGCAGAGAACTATCAGGCAGGCGGGCCCGATTTTCCAGATAGTGGACCCTTGGGGTGATATCATTCCCGGTTTAATCCTCATAAGCTTAGAGCTATGTTATCTTCCGGGTATTGAGTACTTTCCGGATATAACCTCCAGGTTACATCAATCATCCCGGTCATTTCTCTTACCGTCAGGCAGGGTGTACTAATCTTCCTCTTCCCTCTCGAAGTACAGACAGATAGTGTAGGAACGGACAGCCTTTTGTAATCCTCCCGGCAACCAAATCTTGTGGACTCAATCACTCACGCGCTTGTTGCTGCGATCCTCTTTTATGCGTTTGGTCTCCCGCAGTTACTGCCTTATGCGGTAATCGGGGTCGTCATCATCGACACCGACATTCTCTTTTCGCTCGTGTCCCGCAATTACTCCTCGTTCTATCTTTTCATCCACGGTGGAATCTCCCACAGCCTCGCCGGTGCAATCGTGATGTCGGTTCTTGCGTACGCTGGTATCGGGCTTGCGGCATTCCTTGGCCTTGTTAACCCTCTCTTCATATCCGGAACTGGTCTGGCTGGCTTTGCAGCGGTACTGGCGGGCGCGTTCCTGCACCTTGCAATGGATCTGCCCGCAACTCCCGGCATCCCCCTTTTTGCCCCGGTGTCGGACCGGAAATACTCGCTTTTTCTTCTCCCGGGTCCCAGTCTTCTTTTGATGGGGGCAAGTCTCTTTTTCCTGCTTTGGATGGCGCTTGGTGTTGTCACGTTTGCAGAAGGGATAAAAGGGTACGCGGCGATCTTCGGTGTGTTCCTGCTGGTCCGGTGCATTGCATTTCTTGTTTCCCGTCCAGCGCTTCGCGGAGCGGTGTGCGCTATCCCTCAGGCAAACCCCCTCCGGTGGCTTTCGATCAACGAAACTCCTGATGCATGGATGGTGCGGGATTACCGGATCGGGTTCAAGCCGGAAGAGCCTGTTATCTATCCAAAATTCATAGGAATAACTGCTCCGGAGGTCGCACCTTACCTCGGACTGCCCGAAGTAAAACGGTTACAGTACCACTCATTCATCGTGACTGTGGAAAGAGAGGGTGATACCATCATCTTTTCCGATCCCCTCAGGGTATCGGGGAGGATCTTTTATCCCCCACACTTTAAGCAGGTCAGGATTACTGCCGGGGACCAGACGATCGGGTCGGACGCCGTGCATGAGTAATAATCCCTTTTTTCAGGAGTGCATCGTTTTTTATATTGATCGCGGCGCACCGGTATTTGGTATATGTGCATAGAGAAGGTAGATTACGTTCATGGGTATTCGGAAAGAGAAGCAGAACGACTGAATGATCAGGCCCGCACCCTGACGGCCCTTCTCCACCACGACACCCGGTACCCTGCCGGAAGCCGTGTACTTGAGGCTGGCTGCGGTATTGGCGCACAGACGGTCATCCTTGCAAAGAACAGTCCCGGTGCAGAGATACTATCCCTCGATATTTCCCCTGGATCTATCCAGCGGGCGAAAGCACGGGTGCGGGTTGAAGGGATCACGAACGTGACCTTCCTCGCCGGTGATCTCTTTCTCCCACCGTTTGCCCCACAACGTTTCGACCACATTTTCGTCTGCTTTGTGCTGGAACACCTTTCCAATCCGAGTCAGGCGCTTAGCGTGCTCCGCCAACTTATACGGCCGGGAGGCACGATTACCGTGATTGAGGGCGATCATGGTTCGACGTATTTCCATCCCGACAGCGCGGCGGCGCATAAGGCAATCCAATGCCTGATCGATCTTCAGCGTGAGGCAGGAGGCAATGCGCTCATCGGTCGGGAACTTTATCCGCTGCTCGTCCAGGCCGGGTACATCGGTGTTGAAGTGTCACCGAGAATGGTGTATGTCGATGCGTCGCGGCCATCACTTGTTGAGGGTTTCACCCGCCAGACCTTCACTGCGATGGTTGAAGGCGTCGGGGATACGGTGCTCGAACGCCACATGATGACCGAGGACGAATGGGAGCGGGCACTTGCAGATCTTTACCGCACCTGCGAACCGGACGGCGCATTCTGTTACACGTTTTTCAAGGGGACCGGGCTACAGAAATGAATGTCCTGGTTATTCTTGCCCACCCCAGGCCGGGAAGTTTCAACCACGCTATTGCAGAAACGGTAGTGCTAGCGCTTACGGATTATAGTCATACCGTTCATTTCCACGATCTCTACGCAGAGCGATTCGATCCGGTACTAACGTCCGGCGAGATCCCCAGAGATGCGGCGATCGATGAATGTATATCGGATCACTGCCGTGAAATTGCACAAGCAGATGGCATTGTCGTCATTCATCCCAACTGGTGGGGTCAGCCTCCCGCGATCCTCAAAGGCTGGATCGACCGGGTTATCCGCCCGGGCATTGCGTACCGATTTTCAGAAGGCGACAATGGGGAAGGGGTCCCGGCCGGTCTCCTGAAGGCAAGGACCGCACTGGTGTTCAACACCGCAAATACTCCGGCGCAAAGGGAACAGGATGTCTTTGGCGATCCTCTCGAACTACTTTGGAAACAATGCATCTTTTCATTCTGCGGCGTTCCAGTGTTTCACCGGCGTATGTTTTCTGTTGTTGTGACGAGCACGGCCGCAGAGAGAGCCGCATGGCTTGAAGAAGCAGATGAAATTACACGTCGGTATTTTCCCTCATGAATATATGGCTTCTCCCAAATGACACTGCAATGGTGGGATCCTTTTTCTGATACTTTCACTCCCCGCACACCTGCTCGTTTTTACCCGATCGTTCCGTAGAGTGGATGGTGACTGGTATGGACGAAATGAAAGAATCACATGAAGTGATCGCAACTATCCGGGAGATGAACAGGTGCTGGACAGAAACCTGGGACGAGTCAGCGTTTGGGAAATTCATTCACCCGGATGCCGTAGCGATTGCCCCCACAACTCCTGGCCGGCTCGAAGGCCGTGATGCATATGTCAGTGGATGGCGGACGTTTGCAGAGGCAGCGAAGATCCATATGTGGGATGAAACCGACCACCGGGTCACTTTCTTCTGCCGGGGCACCTGCGCCGTAGTAACATACTTTTTTACGATCCGGTTTACGATGGCCGGGCAGGAAATCACTATGAGGGGCCGGGATATGGTTACCCTCGTTAAGCAAAGGGGCCGCTGGCTTGTAGTGTCAGACCAGTTCTCCCCGGAACCTGGACAGGTGTGACACATTTATCCGGGGAACCCTACGATATAAATGAGCAGACAATCCACTTGAATGAGGATACGAACTATGGATACCATTACACTGGTCGGTTTTATTGCGGGTACGCTCACCACAGTTGCATTTATCCCGCAGGTTGTCCGAAGCTGGCGGCTCAAAGAGACCCGGGATATATCCCTCTCTATGCTTGTGCTCTACGCATCCGGTGTCTTTCTCTGGTTTGTGTACGGGTACTGGCTCAATGCCGCACCCATCATCGCGGCAAACGGCGTCTCGTTTGTCCTGATACTCATTCTCCTCGGGATCAAGCTTCGATACCGGTGACCCGCCAACCGACCAAACAAAACACGCCCCTCTTTTCCGGGGCAGCTGAATAATAAAAAGAGATTAATCCTGAAGAAGTACGAGGCAGCCGGCAATCTTGTCGTGGAGTCCCTGCCTTTTCTTGGTGAGGCCGATCATCAAAAAACCGATGAAAATGATCAAGGTCGAAATGAATTTCCCGAAGAACCGGAGTGTTGCCCGGGCAAAGGTAATCCGGTTGCCTTCAAGATCGGTCACTTCAAGGCGCATCAGGACTTTGCCCGGTGTGGCCTGTCCCCGCGAGGATTCAAAGCCCGCGTAGTAGAGCCAGGGAACGACGATGACAAGAATACCAATAGCGGCAACAATGGGGCCGAGAGCCGCAATCGGTGTTCCGGCCTCGGTGAGCGAAGAGATCGATGCGTGATCGACCGCAATATAGTATAGGTACATGATCCCGTTTGCCTGGTTAAAAAATGCGACTGCGATAATGCCGAACAAGGCAACCAGAATGAAGTCAACGATAAACGCGACGAATCTCCGCCCGAGACCGGCATATACCCCGACCTCGGGGTTTTCGTCGGGATCGGGTGCCGCCATACCTGCCGGTGCCGGGGGAACGTTATCGGTCGGTGCCCCGCACCATTGGCAGAATTGTCCGGAAGCATCAGTCTCTTTCCCACATTTTGGACAGAACATTCCTCGTACTCCTGATAGGTTAAGTTAATCCGGGTGTCCTTTTTAATTTAACTGTTCCTTATTCGGGTATGTGGGATTTTTTCCGGTATCTGCATAGAACGACACCTCTTTCCAATTATGAGACCTATGAGAGAGGGAAATACTGCCGGGATGTTTCTCCAAGGTTCAAACGTAAATCAGAAATATTCCCGGATGGAAGGGTTATTTATGAGATATCTGTTCATCACAGCCGCGTGTTGTGCGCTTTTAATCAGTGCACTGTTTGCCGGGTGCACGAGCCCGAGCCAGGCGCAAATCCAGCCGGTCGGGACTACCGTTACCACGCAGGTACCGGAGACTACGGAAACCGTTGTTACTACGGCCACAACGGTTGAACCCATCTCTCCGCTGCCTGCAAACCAGATGATCTATCTCCAGCTGACCAAAGACCGGCCTACCGGCAAGATCACCCTGCTCTGCAGCGGAGGGCCAGGCCTGATCGTTGCCCAGACTGTCAGGATGAGGGTCACCCTTGCAGATGGGAGTGTTATCGACCAGCTCATGAATAACGGAGGCGAGATCACCGGCAACAGCGAGATCGTCGTCCAGGGAACCCTCGATGGTACCGATCATGTCGAGGTCTGGGTGACTTCCGCCGGAAAAGTCTACAAGGTTATCGACCAGAATGTCTATTCCACAAACCCCTACTCGTGATCTTTTTTTCGCGTAACTCTCTGTTTTCTGTTCTCTTCTACTTCCCTGCTTCAATGCCTCCGATCCGGCCGGCATACTTCTGCACGCCGTATCCAAGGACAAGCACGGCAAGGCAGATGGCGCCAAGAACTATCCACTGTTCTACACCCGCCGTCCCGACGGCAAGCCGGGCGACCAGATTAAGCGGGTTGAACGGCAAGGCAAGTACCAGAAGCAGGATAACGACCAGGGCAGTCGAGAAGACGAACTGTGCTGCCGTTCGCTCCCGGTAGTAGAGGGCACATACGGCTCCGATGAGGATGAGAAGCAGGGATGCAAGAGTTACATGGACCAGGATAAGAGCGGGGCTGTCTATGGCAATCCTGTTTGCAGAAAGCAGGAGGATCCATGCCCCGGCCTGAATTGGGACGAGGATTGTGCAGGTAAGCACTTTGCCCCAGACCATCTCGGCAGAAGTGACCGGTGTGGAGACGAGCGTTTCCAGCGTACCCTGCTGGAACTCTTCAGTAATCAGATCGATGACAAGCGCTGCGGAAAGAATCCCCGGCAGGAAGACAAGGAGCGGGACGAGAAGCCCATATACGAACCCGTAGAAATCGCCGCTGCCCGCTGAGGCCGGGATCTGCACCGGAATGGGGGTTACATTCAATCGGCCGGCGCGGACCGTCCGCAGGTCCTGCTCGTACTGGAGAAAGATATTCTTCAGCCTCACGTCAACGATCGCTCCCTGCAGGTCGTTTGAAAGCGTGTAAAGGGTGATCTTGATGGGGTCTTCTGCGCCGGGAAGTGTTCCGGGCGCATAGATGACAGCAGAAATTCTGCGTTCCTTGAGCAGTTCAACTGCAGTCGAGAGGTCCATGCGTTGGACCCGGAGATCCTGGCTGTTCTCCAGGTACCCGAGCAGAGGGCTTTCATTTCCCGCGTACGCGATATTGTACCGGAAGTGTGAATATCCTGAAAGCGATGCCGGATCGTACATGGATGTGAGCCCGACCATGAGAAATGAAGAGAAGAGCGCAATGAAGACCTGGAGTAACACGGCTAAAAGGATCGTCTTTTCGGAATACAGTCCGCGGAACTCTTTTTTTGCGATAACCGCAATGCGCCGGGTGTTCACCGGATCCACCCCAGGATGAAGTACAGGTTATAGAAGCAATGAAGCACAGTCGCGATAAAAAGGCCGGCAAGGAACCCTTTTTTACCTCCCGCCTTAAGTGAAATGGCGACAATCAGGACGCAGGCGAAATGAAGCAGGAGAGGCATCCAGAGCACTCCCAGCGATAAAAAGAGGACGCTTCCAAAGATGGATGACGTGATTTGGGAAAGTGTTGCGAAAAGAAGAAGTTTTTCCCCGAAGAGAAAACCGATTGCCGTGGCCGCACAGGCAAGGATCAGGTGCGTCCACGAAAAGAACGATGGATCCCGCATAAAGAGCGTGTAAATGCCGGCTGCTTTTGCCATCTCCTCCACGAGTGCCGCAAAAACAAGCAGGAGGATAAGTGAGTACGGCAGCGGCAGGTTGAAAAAAACCACAAGCCCCATCATCTGGGCCATAAAGACAAACGGAATCGAGAAAACGGCGAGTAAAAAGAGCGCCGCGTACGGGTGCCTTTGTGGCATAACGCCGGCAAGGAACTCACGCATCCGGGGCAGGAATTTCTTCTCGGAAAAGAGGCGCTCCTCATTGAAGTTCTGTGCCGCGATATAAAAGAGGACGACAGCAGTCAGCCAGAAAAGCGCGGTGGCATAGAGATAGTCCGAAACGGTCCATGCGGTTCCCTGGATGGTAAGCACGATAAGGGTAAGTGGGGAAACGAGACTGATCACGTGGACGTTTGCAAAAATGCTTGGGAAGAACAGGTACGATGTTGCAACGGTCGAAAAGAAGATGGAGATAAAGGAAAGTTCCTTGAAGCTGCGGGCGAGCATCCCGATGATGAGCGCGTTTGCAAGAAAAAAGACAATAATCGGCACGAGGGGCAGGAGGACAAGTGGCGAAGCGTTGATGTACAGCGTGATCACGGCGCAGATCCCAAGCATCCCGAGGAAGTACGGGAGCATCTTTCCGATAATGATGGATGAGGTCTTTACCGGGAGCGACAGGAGGGCCTCGCCCTGTCGTCCGATCCGCTCGTTCATGATGCTCATCATGAAAAACTGCGAGGTGAAGTACAGGGGGAAGATGAAGATAAAAACGAGGATGATCGAATCGAAGGGGAGGGGAGGTGAGAGCTGGTCCGGGGTTACAAAAGTACCCATAACCGATTGTCCCGGGGAGAGCACATCCGTGTACCGGGAGACCTGCGTATTCTCCTGAGAAGAGGTGGTCAGCTCCTGCCGGAGCTCGTCTTCGGTGACGATGAGCGTCGGAGACGGTGTGGGAATGTTCTGGACGACTCCCTCCGGGACCGGTGGTCCCGCGCCCGGGGCTACCTGCACGTACTGACCGTTCTGAGTAGCAGAAAAGTTGATCTCGCTTTCCACTGATTGGGTATCTATCCAGAGAGGGTACGCAGCGAAGAGGTCACTTTCGCCGGCATAGACGCCGTTTTTATATTGCGCGTAGTCCCGTTCGAGAGCATTTTGTGCAGATAGCCCTTTTTGCGTCGGATTTGCATATTCAACCCCCTTTACGATGACCAGATCGTACTCCCCGCGATTCTCGTTAAGGGTGACGTCATCTGCCTGAAAAACCGTGAAACGGGCATCCGAAGCAAACAGGGCAGCGACCTTGGGGTCATCGATCCCGATCCGGTACACCCCGTCCTGGATATGGAGGCCCCGTTCTGCGGCAAAACCGGTGACAAGGACGAGGAGGACGAAGAGGACAACAGCAACCGGCAGGACGTTACGCGACATCACGGAGAAGGTCTTTTTCAACTCCCAGCGTGCGATGGTCGCAACATCCCTGCCTGCACTCATAAGCAAACATCCCGGGCCGCGAACAATATCGCAGATAATCAGTAAATGTGGATACGGGAGTCAAATACTAATCGATGCTGACACGGCGGCGGCCTTCCAGCTGCACCTATCCCAATATATATGTCCCCCTTCCCACAAGTCTACACTAATACCCGGTCTTTTAGAGAACCTGCAATGATCACCGCAAAAAACCTGACCAAGCGCTACGAGGCATTTACCGCACTTGATGACGTGAGTTTCTCATTTCCGGGTTCGGGGATCTTTGGGATCGTCGGGCACAACGGGGCCGGGAAGACCACGTTATTGAAGATCATCTCCGGGTTGATCGTTCCATCATCCGGAGACCTTTCTGTCAATGAGATTGACGTCATCCGCTCACCCATGATGCTCAAAGAAACACTCGGTTACCTGCCCGAGGAGTCCCGGCTCTATGAAACTATGACCGCGGAAGATTACCTCATGTTCTTCGGCGAGATCTATGGGATCGAGAAAAAAGAGATCGCGGCGAGGACCCGACAGCTTTTCACCGCGCTCTCTCTTGAAACAGGGGGCAAAAAACTAGGTGAGTTCAGTAAAGGGATGAAACGCAAGACGGCGATCGCACGTTCGCTTATCCACGATCCCACGTTCCTGGTCTACGACGAACCGACAAGCGGGCTGGATCCCATGACCTCGCGTTTCATTGCAGAATACCTCAAAAAACTCAAAAGTGAGGGCCGGACCATCGTTCTCTCGGCTCATAACCTGTTCCAGATAGAGGCGATCTGCGACCGGGTGATGATACTCCGGCGCGGGAAAGTGGTGGCGATGGGGACGATGGACGAGCTCCGGGAGCAGTTTGGGTCGATCACGTATACGATCTGGTTTTCCCATCCGGATCCAGCCCGCATCGACCAGAAGACATTCCCGTACCGGCGGGACGACCGGGGGTTCGCCTGCGAAGCCGGGGATATGGCCGGCCTCAACACGTGCTCTGCAGCCATCGCTGCGTTCGGCGGAAGAGTGGAGCGGATCGAGTCACGGTACCCGTCCCTGGAAGAGATGCTGATGACAGTCGGGGAGTAAAAAAATAGAGCATTTTTAGATCAGGAAGCGCTCTAGTTCAGGACTCACAGCAGTATATACGACTCCGCTATGCTGTCCTGATCGCTGCACCACGATTGCGTGCGGCGGTAATGAGCGTTGTCCCTCCCCCGATTTCCTTCAGGTACGACTGCGCTGCATTCTCGATTTCCTGCATTCCTGTATCGCCGATTGCATACAGGGTCGGGCCAAATGAGCTCATGCCGGCCCCTGCCGCGCCGGCTGCCCGCATAGTATCAAGGAGGCCGGTGACTTCAGGGGGCTGAAACGAAAGCTCGATCTTCTTGAACCCCAGTGACTGAATGGCGTTGATGGACGTACCGAACTGGTCGAGGTCTTTTTCCGCAATGCCGGGAAGCATCCGCATAAGGACCTCGTGACAGAGCATTCTTACTTCTCCGACCGGTACGGGGCAGCAGGTCCTGAAGATCTCATGCTCCCGTGTCCCGCTTGCTCCCTCTGAACGTGCCGGGGTCGCAAGAAGGATGCGCCAGTCACCGGGAAAATCATGCCGTACGAGGACCGGCGGTGGCCTTATACCTTTCGACGCCGATGAAGGAGCAAAACCGGTCTTTTCGCGGCCCGGCCCGAACCGGTGCCCGCCGTCTATAATGAACCCCCCATGGTCAAACGCTGCCGTCCCGATACCGGAGGTCCCACCCCGTCCCGCTATCCGGGCCAGCTCTGCCGTGGGCAGGTCTTTACCATACAGTTCTGCACAGGCCCGGGCGGTGGCAAGCGCAAGCTGGGAACCGCTCCCGAGACCGTGATGGGCCGGGAACTCTTCCCGCACGGTAATGGAGACACTGCCACCGACCCGGAGGCCAGCGAGTACCTTTTGTGCGCACTCTCCGATCTGTGCGGCGGTGCGGCCGTCACAGCCGCAGACTTCCAGGGTAGGGCTTGCTTTTGCCTCGAGGAGGATCGCGGGATCATCGAGTGCGATTCCGATACCACCATCGACCCTCCCGAGACCGCCGTTCATGTCAAGCAGGGTCACATGGATGCGCGACGGTGTCCTCACAATTACCCTGCGTTCATCGAGAAACTGGTTGTACGGAAACTGCTCCTGGATGAAGATGAGTGGCTTTCCGCCATGAATAATCCGGTACTGCCGCATCAGCAGCGGTTCATTCCTGCAGATCGGAAAGATCCCGCCGGTATCATCGGGAGTTACCCGGGCCGTGAGAATCTCCCTACGGGCCTCGATATGGTGGCGCTCAATGATCTTTCCGATGGGAATATCGGCTCTCATAAGATCGTCCCGGAATGCCGGTGCCAGCCGGGCTACCGGTGTCAGTGATTTCGCGTAGACCAGGACCTCCCCGGTCGCAGCGTCAAGAAGTTCCACGATCCGGTGATTCACCGAATCACCAGGTGCTATACTAAGCTGTTCAACGGCATCGGCATCAGCTTTCACGAGTTCCTGTGTGCGGGTCCGGACTGAGATCGGATGTCCGGTGACTGATTCCAGGAGCTGGGTGACCGATCCGTCAGTACCAAGAAGAATCTTCTGGAGCGGGGAGAGCTTGCCCACCTGGCCCTCAATCTCTTTGAAACAGTATGCAATATCCATTTACACAACCTCCGTTCCCGATGACTTAAGGTTACGGATTCAATCGTGGGATTACTGCCCGAGACGGTATTCAGCGTCGTGCGGGTGGTTTTCGGAGATCCTTTCCGGTTCGGGAGGTGGATCTATCAAACTGCACCTGTGCGCCAATTTCAGCGATGACACCCGGGGTGAGTCGACCTTTCAGGCCGATGACGTCACCGGGCCGGATCATGCTGACCTTCGTGGTGAGGACAAAACTTTCGGTGAAAAGATCGAGCCCGCCCTCGGAAAAATCGTCAAGCCCGATGGGGACGCACGGAGCATATGAGGGAGGCCTGCTGCTGACCGGGCAGACACAAAGATCCCCGTTTTCCCTCACCGACACTACCACGGCAGGCCGGGTCTTTGCGCCGTGTCGCTCGTCAAACGGAACCGTGGCGAGGATCACATCGCCCCGGGTATACGATCCCATGCCCGGATTATCCGGCGTTTTAGTGAATAAGGCCATTGATCGGTAGTTGACATACTATGACCGAAAATCTCCCGAATTATCCGTATCCATAAAAAAGAGATCCGTGGGTTGTAAGATGCCATGAAAAGAGAGATAGCGTTTTTTTTAACCATTATTATCGTAAATCCTTTATAGATTATTGCCGTTTAATTGCATTTAAGTAAATCACAGAATGTGGAGGGAACGTAATGCCAACACCATATGAAATAGGAAATGCCGGAGAGGGATATGCCGTCGAATTTTTAAAAGGAAAAGGTTTCACTATTGATAAATGGGATACTCACGCATCGGGTTCAGCGGACATCGAAGCGCATAGTAAAGAGAGTAAAATACTTGTCCAGGTAAAATCGGCTATTACGGATGAACCCTCAGATTTATCCGCTGAAGAGCAACGGAATATAAAATCACGAGCGACGAGAATTGGTGCTATCGCGTGGGAGGCAAAAGTTATCTTAAATACAAATTTGGATATAATCGGTGATATTCGATGGAGACAATTGAATTAGATCATGAGACTCAACGTGAATAGAATCATTCTTTTTCTGGTTTTGTTATCCGAGTGTGGGATGAAAATATGGCCTCTTTATTCTTCAGGAAAAATGGTCGGAATGAGCAATTAAGTCATTTAAATCGTTTTTTTGAATTTGGCATTTTCTATCTCATGACACATTAACAGTGCCGGAAGAAGTTGTTTCCATGCGTCTCCGGAGCATCCTGACCGGAGCCCTTATGAGTTTCCGGGCAAGAGTGAGAAAGAGAAATGCCACGCTGCGACTTCTGCGGGAAAAAGGTCTCACTTCCGTTCCATTGCCAGTATTGCGGGAAAAATTTCTGTGACGATCACCGGTTGCCGCCAAACCACGAGTGCGCAGGCCTTGCAGCATGGAAAAAGACCCCGGCCCCGGGTGTGGGCATCCGGTATGGCGCGGGTGGGGCAAGCGCTTACGGCGGTGGCTATGCAGTGGCACCGCACGATAAAAAGCCACCCCGTCTTCCGGGCCGGGGCATCCCGTACCTGAAGATCGCGGTGGCGATCGTCGTCATCATTCTTCTTGTCATTCTTTTCATCGTACTGACCGGGCACCCTGCTTCTGGCACCCATGCGACACTGGAGGTTTCCAGCCAAATTACGTCTTCTTTTTCTCCCGTTGCTACGGCAACGCCGATTCCTACCGCGACGGTGTCCATCACCCTGGTGACGCCCGTCCCCGCCGCGATAACCCCCCTGCCCTCCTCAACGCCGACTGTTCTTGAGCAAACCACCGTACCCGTGACTGCCACGCCACCCGTCCCCTTGATCCCGGGTAAACTCTCGGATGACCCCTACCCGATCTCGACCCTGTCGCTCGCCAGCCGGATCCATGAACTGATAAACGATAATCGGGCGGCAGACGGCCTTGCTCCGCTCACTGCAGACCCGGCGCTTGCTGCGCTTGCGCTCAACCACAGCACGGACATGGCACAGAACCATTACTTCTCGCATACGGATCTCTCGGGAGAAGACCCGACTGCCCGGGGAAACGCGAGCGGGTACACCTGTGTCAAGAACTATGGCTCCTACTATACCTATGGGATCGCTGAGAACATCTTCCAGAATAACCTCTACACCTCGGTAACGTACACAAACGGTGTGTATTCTTACGCGTGGAGTACCCAGGAAGCGATTGCGCAGTCCACGGTCACCGGTTGGATGAACAGCGCCGGGCACCGGAAAAATATCCTGACATCCACCTACGACAGCGAGGGAATCGGGGTTGCCATCTCATCTGATGACAAGGTGTACATCACCGAGGATTTCTGCTGATTCTGGGGCACCTGCCCGGTCCTGCCACATCCTAGAAAAGGTACCGCATCATATCTCATTGAAGCATGCCAGCCGTACATTCCCTCAGGTTCCAGAACGGGAAAACCCTTGAAGGTGAACTTTCTGCCGCGATGCACCGGGTCGGGGCGCTCGGCGTTACGTACCCGGAGCATTACTATGAGACGCTTGTCGCGAAGTACGAAAAAGACAGTGTTCCCTATCCACACATCCTAACGATCCTTGGCGAACCGCGGATCTGGGGCCATTTTTTTTATGCACATGCCCTGAAACGCACCGGCCCGTTTCTTGATTATGGCTGCGGAACCGGTGACAATATCCGGCAGCTTCTCCGGGATGGTTTTCCCCGGGTGCAGATCACCGGTTTCGATCTCACATGGGAGAGTATCAATCTCGGGTTCGACCTGTACCTGGATCGGGATGAGCTGTACGATCTCTTCACGGTAAACGATACCTTCCCGTTTGAGTCGGAGACCTTTGATACGATCTATTCCGGCTCGGTTATCCATGTCATCGCTGACGATGCCGAACTCGATGAATACCTGGCACATGCGTGGCGGGTACTTCGGCCCGGGGGGATCCTCTTTGGATCCACGCTCGGGATCGAAGACGGTGATACGTGTGACCCTGATCAACGGGGCCCACCGCGGGTGATACCCCGCTCTGACCTGATCCGGCACTTGGTCACTGCCGGCTTTACTCCTCCGGAACTGGTCAGGCGCGACCATGTGGCACACGGTCCGGGCGACAGGAAAGTCGTCTTTGAATTTTGCACGACAAAGAAGGGATGCCAGATATGAAGATCCTTGCAATCCACGGAAGCCCCCGCACGATCCGGAGTACTACCCGCCGGTTGGCCGGTTTTGTTCTCGAAGGCGCTGCGGACACCGGTGCAGATACCGAAATGATCGACCTTGCCGACTATCATATCATTCCCTGCACTGCCTGCGAAGCGTGTACCCTCAACGGCATCTGCGTCAATGATGACGATTTCCCGGCACTCGTGGCCCGGATGAGAGAGGCGGACGCTCTGGTCTTTGGTTCACCGGTCTATATTGACAACGTGACCGGACAGATGAAAGTGTTTTTTGACCGGCTGGCGGATGCGATCCATTACCAGATTCTCTTCGGAAAGCACGGGTGCTCAGTCGCGACGACGGCTGAATCCGGCGGCGATGAAGTGATTGCCTATCTCAACCATGTCCTCAATTATCTCGGTGTTATGTCTGTTGGTGGTATCGGCATCGCTACCGGAGGGGTACCGGAATCCGTTGAAACGTCGAGACCTGCCGCTCTGGCGCTTGGGAAAAAACTCGTGGACGCGGTTTGGCATGGGTACTCTGATCCGGCGCAGGAAGCGATCTTCGCGGACAACCGTGCTTCCTTCAGATCTATCGTTGAAGAGAACCGGGATCTGCGGACGGATGAGTACGACCGATGGGTCCGGATGGGCTGGATCCGGTAAGGCACTCACCCGAAAAAAGGGTGGATCTCAGAAATTCTCTGCGTACATCTCAAAATACGCCTGGGGTTTGTTGCATGCCGGGCAGTTCAGCGGTGCACTGGTCCCTTCATACACGTACCCGCATTCCCGGCAGTACCATTTGACCGGTGTCTCCCGCCGGAACACTGTTCCCTTTTCCAGGTTTGCCAGGAGCCGGTTGTATCTCTGTTCATGGTACTTCTCGACAATCGCTACTTGTTTGAAGAGATTGGCTATCGGGATAAAACCCTCGTCTTTTGCCGTCCCGGCAAAGGTCGGGTAGAGCGTACCCCACTCCAGCATCTCACCGTCTGCCGCAGCTTTGAGGTTCTCCTTGGTATTCCCAATCACCCCGGCCGGGTACGCTGCAGTAATCTCAACCATTCCCCCTTTGAGGTGCGAAAAGAACAATTTCGCATGCTCTTTTTCTTCTTCGGCGGTCTGTAAAAAGACTGCTCCGATCTGCTCGTACCCTTCCTGTTTTGCAACCTTACCAAAATAGCTGTACCGGTTCCGGGCTTGAGACTCCCCGGCAAATGCCGCAAGGACATTTTTCTCTGTCTTACTCCCTTTAAGTTCCATGTTCACCACATCCTCTGTCAAAGGCCTTAAGGAACGAACCACGTGACCACGAAAGGCCTGTCATAGGTATTCCTGCATCAGCCCGTTTACGAGAACGATAGTGGTCTAGCGTAATCAACATTATCGTTCGTTTCAAACCGCGAGAGATCATTTTTCCGATTTTTGGGAATTGGAAGGGAGAACGTTTCCGGTCGGTTAGTATGCCCGCGCCACGATAGGGCTAGAAAGGCAATAAAAAGGCTTTGTTAACTTGTTGGGCGATAATCAATTCCATGCTTAAAAAAATATACTATTCCTCTCCACGTTAACAGGACTCTTCAGGAAGACCGTCTGGTGGAGAGATTCGACACACATTTCGGTGGGATTATCCAGTATCAATAGAATATTCCCATAACTATGCGCCTCCTGCTCCGGCTCATATCGAAAAACGATCAGAAGGATGTCTCGCTTGAGTACCACAAGCTCCAGGGTTTTGTTTATTCACTTATCGCGGAAGCGGGTTTTCCCCTGCTGCACGACAAGCCCGGCTACAAGCAGTTCTGTTTTTCGAACATTTTCCCGTTCGGCGATATGAAAACGGGAGACGTGCGCCACTTCATGATCGCATCGCCGGGCAGCACGATCATTGAACACCTCGCGCAGTACCTTACCACGAGTCACGCTGAAAAAGAAATTCATATCGGTGACTGCGCGTTTGCGCTCGATGGAGTAAGAGCGGTTGAGACCTCACTCGGCCAGGGTCCGGTCCGGATCATCTGCGCGACGCCGATCCTGCTGCGTATCCCGGAGTACAATTACGATCTCTATGCGGTGCCGGCTGATGAACGCCGGCCCCGGTAACGTGTACTGGCGTCCGCAGATCTCGTTTGAGGCATTCATTAAGCAGCTTTCAGAAAACATGATCAAAAAATACAACGATGCGTATGGGACCTCGGTTGGCACGCTCCCGCTCTTCCAGGAATTCCTGTTCAAAAAAACCGTGCATACCCGGTACATCATTGACGGGAAGAGTTACGGGGCGGCAGGAAGCCTCTGGGAATTTTCCTGGAGCCATATGAACGACATGCAGCGGAAGATTGTCGGGTTCGGGCTCGATGCCGGGTTTGGCGAGAGGAACAGTTTCGGGTTCGGGTTTGTGAATGTGGTAAAAGGGAGGGATGACCGATGAGATTGCCGCTCGCGGAGGCTCAGGACATCATCTGTGATGCGTTTGATGCTCGGGGGAAAAAGCGGGTTGAGCTGGTCCGCCGGGCTCTTTCGATCTCAAGGGACTGTGCGGATGCATATGTCATTCTCGCTGAGGAAGCGATGCCTGATAAGAATGAGGCCCTCCGGCTTCTTGAGGAGGGAGTGCGTGCACGGTTCATGCTCGGGCTCCAGCTTCACTTCATGGGCGAGCGGTCACGGGCAATTGACGTTTTTACCGATCTCCTCGGGCTCAACCCGAACGACAAACCAGGGGGCCAGGTACGAACTGGCGACCTGCCTGCTGGAACAGGATGATAACGAAGCGCTGGGGAATCTCCTTAAGGAGTATGAAGAGGACGGTTCCGCTGTCTGGCTGTATTCCCGGGCGCTCCTGAAATTCCGGCAGGAGGGCCGGGGCCCGGCAGCGGATGCCTGCCTCCGGATAGCAGTTGATGAGAACCCGTTTGTCCCGCAGTACCTGCTGGGAACAAAGAAGCTCCCTGCCCGTCACCCGGAGTATATGAGCCGGGGAGACAGGAGCGAGGCGGTGGTCTATGCCCTTGACAACCGCCGGGCCTGGGAGGAGACCCCGGATGCTCTTGCATGGATGGATTCGGTGGATTCTTCTCTCCGGTCCCGGAAAAGGACGCGGAGATGATAGATTGGATCTTTTCGCCGGATGGGGTGTTATGAGTGTGCATGAGAATCTGTCACTTCCGATAATAGCTCAGGAACATGGCAAAAAGTCCATAAAAAAGATTGAAAAGGTTCGTCAGCAGGAATACCGGCCCTTCGATCAGGATGACCATGTCCACGTGCGAATGAGAGAGAAATTATCATCAACAAAAGACAAGGTAATGATAGCCTGCAATGGCCGGAACGGTGGCACATTATGATTAAAATGAATTTCGATATGATCGTCTTTTTGGAAGGAAAGACTTATGTGGCGTATTGTCCGGAGCTGGACCTTTCGAGCTGCGGAAATTCCATTGAGCACGCTAAGGAGATGCTCAGGACCGCAATCCGATTGTTCCTTGAAGAAGCTGAAAAAATGGGAACCCTTGAGGAAATCCTTTCTGAAGTTCACTATACCGTAAACCATGATGGGCGGTATGTTCCCCCGAAAATTATCGCGGCAGAAGAAGTCAGCCTCTGATCAATGCCGAGGATTGTTCCGGTACCGGCAAAGCGGTTGCGAAAAGTATTCGAGCGTGCCGGTTTTACCTGCCGGAGAATTGAAGGTGATCATTATGTTTTTTCAAAACCCGGTGTGAAACGGCCTCTGGTCATTCCGGACTGGGATGATGTCCCTGTTTTTATTGTCAAGAGTAACCTGAAGTCTGCCGGGATTTCTAGGGAAGAGTATTTCTCGCTGCTTGATGAGGTGTGATGCCCCAAGGCTGATGTGACAGACTGCCGAGATTGAAGAATGGCATAACTTTAGGTGTAAATGTCTGGAGAAAGAGGGGAGAACGATTAATGTCCCTGATCTATTCTCCCCATACTATGGGGGAATCCTTTTTAGGTCTCACATCCTCACTATCTTTTCAGGTATATGGTGCAATCGGATATTTATCAGCTGATCCATCTGAAGAGAGAAGAAATTATTCGTCTCGCTGGAAAGTACGGCGCTTCCCACATCCGGATCTTCGGCTCAGTCGCGCATCACACCGCCGATGAAAAGAGCGATATCGATTTTCTTGTCGAGTTGGAGCCGGGAAGAACCCTCTTTGATCTTGGCGGATTTGGGTACGATCTTGAGAAACTCCTGGGACGGCCGGTGGATGTCTGTACCGTACCCCTGCTGCGGGAATCGATCCGTACGCGGGTTGTCTCGGAAGCGGTTCCCTTATGTGAGTGGACATGCTTTGAGTTTTCCGGACACAGGGCAAGAGTCCATACGAAAAACGGGTACAATCCCTTGCATGAGCCAGTACCATGAGAAAAACAATAAACCGGAAAAACAATAAACCGGAAAAACAATATGAGGGGTACAAGGTGCGCCCATGCTGTCAATTGATGCTGTTGAACCTGTTCTGAAAAAAATGCGTCCCGATGTGCAGCGCAAGGTGCTGAAGTACATCGAGGCCCTTTCAGCACGGACCCCTGAGAAGCGTCATGGCACGATGAAATTTGCATGGGCAGGCTGTTGCGCAGATATGAACAATGAATACACTTCTGTACAACTCCAGAAAAAAATTCTCGACTGGTGGAAATGAAGTGTATCTTCTGGATACCAACATTTTTCTTGAAGTACTCCTGAACAGGGAATATTCTCCGGTGATCCGGGAAATCCTGAACCGCGAGATCGACACTTCTTTTTTTTATGACTGATTTTTCTCTGTATTCAATCGGTATATTCCTGATTCACAAAAAACAGTCTGAACAGTACACCCGGTTTCTTGAGGATCTTGAAGAGCGGGATATCGGAATCCTCTCCCTTTCCCCGGATGAACTGAAGCAGGTTCCCGCCGTGTGCACAAAATACGATATGGATTTTGATGACGCGTACCAGTATGTCGCAGCTGATGCAAACAACCTGAAACTGGTCAGCCTTGACCACGATTTTGATCGTATTCCTGCCGGGCGGATGCATCCAAAAGATATCTGACATGGTTGTCCATGTAAATATCCCTCCCTTAAAGCAGGAACTGGAGAAGATTCTCGTGCAGTATCCGGCGGATGCGTGAATAAGTGCCGGATTCCCGGAAAAGACCAGCCTTACATGGTCATCGCTGACGGATCCCGCTGGCCGATCAGCAGTCCTGTTTCCATGTCATATTTTGCATCGATAACAATTCGTTCTTTATTCTCACTCACCCGGTTTTCTGATTTCAGTTTGTGGTACTGCCCGAGCGTGAGGGGCACGACGTACTTCATTGCGTCGTAAATTCTTCCGGACTGTATGCACTCATCATATACAGCAGCGTAACACAAGGGAACGGCTTCGACTGCACTGAACAGCCGGTAAAAATCTGATTCGCTCCGATTCGAACTACAGTAGGGTTGTTGTTCGTCAATCAGGTGCAGGAAGAGGGTTTGGGTCTCGTTGAACTCTGTTTCCTGCGAGCCGAAGCCGTCGTCATAGACTTTGTCGGTGATATCCTGCAGGAGATTTTCATGGAGCAGATCGAGGCCGGACAGGAGATCGAGAGTTTTTGAAACCTTCTGTTCATTATAGATAAAGCGATCATTCTCCGATCCTTTCGTGAACACGAAGACCGGGCAAATCCCTTTCTGCGGGGTTCCGTCCGCGTTCTTTCTCCTGTTCACCCGTCCGAACCGCTGGATGAGGGCATCAATCGGGGCGGGCTCGGTAAAACAGATATCGTAATCGATATCAAGTGAGACTTCGATGGTCTGGGTGCCGACCAGCAATTTCCGTTCCCCAAGTGTTCCTTCGATTTTCTCCCTATCATTCAAGGTATATTTACCATGGAGAAGTGCACGGTTGCCGGTCTCATTTTTTAATAATTCATAAACGTCCTGAGCCCGCTTGACGGTATTGCAGACAATGAGGACTTTTCTCTTTTCACGGAGATTTTGTTTGATCAGATCGATATGATCAAAAATATCTCCATCGAGGATTGTGCACCGGTGCCTAAGATATTTCGACAGTTCAGGAGCTGTCATTCGAATCTCTTCGGACACATCGAGACATTCGGCGAACCGGGAACGGATGAAGGTGGGCAATGTTGCAGACATGACGAGGACTTTTGCATCAAGTGTATTGACCAGAAAATCGGTCATGCCAAGGATAAGTGCTGTATTTTTTGCATCATATGCATGGATCTCATCAAAGATGAATAATCCCCGGTACGTTTCCAGCAGCCCCATCTCGTATCCTTTGAGCGAGAAAAAATGTTTTATCGACTGGAAAGGGGTCATCACTTTGTACGGACTGTAAATCCTTTTTGAAACGGATTTTACAAAATCGAAGCGTTCCGTCTCTTCGTAAAATTTCCAGAGATAGTACGAGGCTTTACCGTGCATCAGCGAGACACAGGTCTCCTCACCCGCGTACTTAGGAGATAATGCATTTTTCAAACGGACGTACATGGCATTGATGCTTGCTGTATAGGGAAGAGTGTAAAATATCCTGTTTCCACGGTTTGCGTCCAGGTTGCAGGTAGCCCAGAACAACGCAGCCTCGGTTTTTCCCGACCCGGTCGGCGCAGTAATGATCGCATTGCCTTTTGTCCTGCCGACGATATCCTGAACGGTTGTAAGATTTTGAAACGGAAATACCGGGTGAATATCGGCAAGCGGCTTTAGTACGGTACGGATCCCGGCAGATGCCATGTAATCGCAGCTGTTGACAAAGCCCTTGCCAAAAATTCTTCTTAACCGGGCATTTTTATCGGACGACTCCCGGTTTTCCCGGTACATTGTCCGTAAAACATTTTCCCAGCACTCTTTTGAAACATCGAGGCTGGCCATTTTTTGCGGCTTATGCGGTAGTTCACTGCAAGCAGGGAGTTGTTGAAAATCCTCAATGAGGTCATTAAGGTATGGGAGGTTTTCTTTGATCTCAGATAAACGATCAGCAAAACCGGGATCAAGTGAATCTTCCTGTTCAACATAATCGCTGAGCTGATCCAAGGTTTTGTGATGAGTCAGCACCAGTTCTTTAATAAATTCCGTATCGCCCCAATGGAGTGATTCAACAAACGGCACTGAAAGGATTTCATGACGATAATGATATTGGGGATTATTTGGCTGGAACTGGCGCTGAAATCCGGTTGAGGCTTTCCCGAAATCATGAAAGAACAATGCTGTGGCGATATCATCATAAAATTCAGGGTATCCGCATTTCTGATCCAGCCCGGGAAACAAATCTTTGAAAAAGACAAAAAGTTCAAGACAGTTCTGGGTATGATCGCGGAGCGTCTCACCGTTTTTCTTTGCCAGCACCGGTGAAATCATGAATAAATACCCCACACTCTTTTTCCGCATCGAAAAAACCGTCATGAATGTGTTGTGGCGATGTGATTATCGCATAACTCTTTACATTCAGGGGTTTTCTCTGTGCGGTATCCGTGAAATCGGATGGGAGGGAAATGATCTGACCGGGAATTTCTCCGGTGAAGGGAACCATGGTGTGATTGATTTCGACATCCGGTCTCTTATCAAGTTCCACGGTCCTGATGCATTTTATGTATGCCAGATCGGTCTGCCTCCCCATGAGCAGGGTGTACGCCGGGTTCTGGAAATATTCTGCAAACCGGGTATCCGACAGGTAAAGCGTCAGATAACAGTTATACAGAAACTCTCTCTGGACAATGTTTGTCCCGAGACTGTGCACGGGTTTTTTCTCGCTCTCATCGCCATATTCATAGATTCGTTCAAGATCGATTCCTTTCCCTTCTGATGTGAACGAATACCCGATGTTGACTTCATCAAGAGCAACCTTTGATCCTTTGGCCGCAGACAAAAGGCCGTAGAGTGTAGAGACCGGTGGAACCGGATAGGTCGGCTGGTAGGAAACAACGAACATGGGATACCGGAATGACGCAGTCATCGCCGATATCTCCACGCGCAGGAATTCCATATTCAGGCACCGAAGATTTTCTTACTCTGGGAAATTTCTTTAACAAATCCGTCGATTGCCTGTGCCGGTGTGGCAAGGGTCAGGTTTATCCCTTCGGGAGCCTTGAAGGAATCCAGTTCTTTGTCTTTGTCGGATCCAAAACCTGCCATTCTCCCGATATAGACCCCGGACAAGAGATCTTGTTTGTAATCGGTCAGCACTTCGCTGAGTGCGTCAAGGTTGATGAGACCTTCATCGTACCTGCGGTGGGGGAAGACGTCCATGAAGATATTATTCCCGCCATTGAGAACGGCAAGAATGATCAGCTTCGGGGTTACATCCGTGTGATGCAGGGTCTGCATCGCCCCACCGTTGAGATATTTTAATGCAGATATTGTCTGGATAATTCTGGTTTTTTTCTGTGCTTCAGGAAGAATGTACCATTCTTTGCTCTTATTCTCAGGATCGACTTTTTTCATGCCTTTTTCTTCGCAGATTTTACGAAGATCTTCCGAGAGGTTTTTTGCACCGGGCTTGTCAAGGGAAGTAAAAGTTCCTGCAAGATCGATATCGAGAGCAAATATCCCTTTGAGGATATTGCTGTAGAACTGGTGGTTATAGAGAACGGGATCGCCTTCCGGGTGCCGGTTCATTACGCCAAAATCCGATTTCGGGGCAATCGGCAGACCGATAGCCGGCGAGCATTTCAGGGGGGAAACCCGTGTAACCGTTACATTTTCCAAGACCGGGTTTCCTTTTTTGTCAATTTTTCCGGTCGGTTCGCGCCGGGCACTCATATACCCGAAAATATCATCATCAGGATAAGTGAGTGGATCGGCTTGGGTGATGGCTTGGTTCTTATCCAGTTTTGTTACCGGAGAACACTTCCAGTCATATTTACTTACCAGCACATTTCTCCACCAGTACCTGAGCGCCTGCGCCGACACATACGGCCGGACACCTTCGGGAGATTTGATCGTTTTTGTCGCAACTTCATTTTCATTTGCAGCTCTCTGGTCGATTCCGCTGTTGTTGAGCGCAGAGAACGGTGCGTCAATAAGATATGCTCCAATGATTGTTTTCATTTATTTCCACCTTTTTCTGAGTCATCCATATCATCTTCATCCGCTGTCCGTGCAAGCAGGGGATGAAGTTTTTCATATAACCTGATCACGATGAGGTCCCGGACCTCTGTCCAGCCGGCATAATCCCCAGGAATGAGAACTTCGATATAATCATCAAATTCAATCAAGGGTTTGTCGCGTCCCTGTTTCTGCCAGTCCTTAAGGATCAGCCGAAGCTGGTTGCGGAAGGAGACGAGATCTCTTGCAGATTGTAAGGCATTGACCCGTTTTTTATCTCCGCTTTTTTCGATGCATTCGGCTATTCTGTCCGCGAGTGTTTTGATCTTTTCAATTCGTTGCTTGTTCATGCCTTTCACCAGTTCCATATACCGTTCGACAACGATGAACGGAATCGTCAGGGTTTTTCTTTCATCATCCTTAAACGCCCAGAGGATACTCTGGTTATTCAACAGCTGGTTATGAATCAGGTTCGATGCCACTTTCCAGAGGGGGACATCTTCCGTTTCCTTTTTTGATTTTGAATAGTGGCGTGACAATAAGGCAAACCACGCGGCCCGGTACTCCGGACTGCTCATGACCACTGCGACAAAACGGAAAACATTGTTCGGGAGTGTATATATTGCGATACCTTTTGGATTCTGGTTGTAGTTGTCGATATGATAGAGAGTAATTTCTTCATTCTCACTGCTGATGCCTTTTGTACGGTAAAGTCGGGTAACCTTGTATGCAAGATGGAAGATTGCGTTCTGTGGCGACCGGAACTTCTCATCAAGAATACCTGAGGTTTCCTTCAGCTGGTACGCACCGAGAAGTTTCTGTTCGTGAATGTAATGCATTGCTTCGCGTCCCAACTCCTGAATCACACAGGGGTTGTTGCTTGAAACGATGCAGGGTTTTCCTCCGGCTTTGTATGATACGAGTGGAGCGAACTGGATGGCGAGTGCACACTTGGCACAAATACTTACGCCATTATGGAACGAAGGAAAATAATTAGTGAAACTTGATGATCCCACAAGGGGAATCTGGGATTTCACGAATGGTGAGTGATCTTTTCTTCTGAAGGCAGGTGCGCCACAAAAGACGCAGTAGTCGAGAGTTGTCTGTAGATTCTCCAGTCCTTGAATCAGTTCGAAGAGAAATTCCCGGGATTTTTCATTTCTGTTATACCCCTTTGCATACTGGATGTAACTGCTGTTTGGAAAAAGCGAATTGAGTTCCTTTGACCAGGCTGGTGTCAGGTAGAGATCAACAAGAGATTCCGCTGCTTTTTTGAAATCCTCATCCTGAATGTCCGGCCAGGATTTTCCGGTCATCAGTTCTATTGCAGTAATGCCGTGCGTCAACAAAAGGATCCCCGGTCAACGAGAAGGTGAATCGTACAGAAGAATCTATGTTAGCCAGTTGTGTTGAGACCGGACTTCCCGAAGGGATCATTCCATCACAGATGATCCATATACAAATGGAAGCATAAATCTTGTGTAAGAATCATGAAAATGTTATGAAAATTACAAAGCTAACTTTATTGAAACTATACACTCTTAAATTGTACTACACTGGGGATAATCAATACCTGATCCGGCTCATCTATGAATAAAACCCGCAGCTGGGCGACCGTCCCGTTACCGTCCCGGTGTTCCGACGCCACCTTAAACGGAGCGATACGTTAAGGGGACATTCTTTCATTTGATGTGCGGATCTACCTTATATCCAAGAAGTAGAGAATAGACATATGAATGATCGGGCTTTCATCGCAGAGCTGCATGATATCGGGAAGCTCGTGGATAAAGATTCTTTAAAAAATCAGAATATTCAATTTACCGGCCATACATTTCATAATTTTGACTTTTCTCAAATTGGAATTGCCCCACCTACATCCCCGAGTTGGTGGGGGCAGTTCAGCGATGAAATAAGATCTCTTTCTTCAACCAAAAAAATCCCAAAAGAGCATCTTTCCGATGTGCTTCTTACGAATATCGCAGATGAAATCGCAGCCTCGATTTCCCGCACTTGGGGTAAAAAGGGTCAAGTATCCGACGGTATATTTGTTCTTTGGAATCCAAAGTTTTATCAAAATGAAATGAATGCCGGGAAAAAGTGGGCTGTATTTGATACACCAGAAAAATTAAAGGAAATGTTTCGCTTTATTGATAAGTGTTCATTTTCCGAAGAATTTCTTAAAACATATGAAGACAATCTTCTGCTTACCGCCGAGGATAAATCAGCACCATTCAATATTACCGACCTATACACTCATTTAGATCTGACTGGAAAGATATTCAGGATTTTGAAAAAACATTCCTGGTTTGATCAACAAAAAAATAAGCTGATCTACTGCGGCAATGAAATAAACTCTATCAACGAAGCGACAGGGGGAAGAATTGACCAGATTAATCAAAAAGGAAAATGGATTTACCGTCTTGTTTTTTGTCAAGTAAAATTCTCCAATGAATTGATACGGCTTCAGGATCTCAATGTATTCCAAAAACGAATTGATATAATCAAGGCATTTTCAGAAAATGAAAATACGAGAGATTATGTTTTATTCTCCACGGCTGATTTTCTGTGTCTTTTTGTTCCCAAAGAGGAGGAACTTCCACTCCAGATATTAATGAAACCATTTATTGATTCCGGTCTCATCCTCGATTACAAGGAACTGGAAGCGGAATTAAATCTCCTGACTTCGTCAATAGGTCGCCAATACAAAACATTTCATGAAAAACGGACTAACAGAAATCTCAAATTATTTGAAAAACGGCTCGGTCCTGAAATTCCGGCAGAAATTTCACCACCCTTATGTGATTCCTGCCAGGTAAGACCCGGTCAAGAGAGGATCAAAGACAAAATTCATGAGCATTTATGTGATGATTGCTATAACATTCGGGAAATTGGTGAGCCCGCAGCTGTTTATGCCAAGTGGGATGAAGAGGATGTAAAGGCCGCATGGCTGAAAATCTCCCTTGATCAACAACATCTGGATGAAACAATTCGTACATTATTCAAAAAGTATGTCTATTCTCATCCTACAATGCAACCGGTTCAAGCTGGTGATAAGAAGATTCTGATAGAGATGTTCAGGCCCCTTGCAGTTCAAATGAGTTTTATTCGTGATTATCAATCTTTCCTGGATGATTTTTCCGCTCAGATCTTTACCATAAAACAACGGGATCAATCACCCCTATATACGGATGATTCATTTCTTTTCCCCATCGAAGGATATAACGAATTCGGGATATTCAAAGTCAAATCCAGTGAAGAAATCCTGCCGGTGCTTGATTTATTTTATGACCTTCTGGAAGCTCATTTTCCAGAATGTCTTGACAGTTCCCCTATCAAATTTTCCATGAGCATTGCCCGTACCAAATACCCTTACCGGAATCACTGGGAATTCCTGTCAAAACCAAAGAAGGATATTAACATTCAGATTGCAGGAAGCAGTCTTCTTTCACTTACTGTACAACAATATCGATCCCTTAGAAAAAAGTTACAAGATGACGATCAAAGAACAAGTCATTGGATTCACCGGTTGTCGGATATTGATCAAAAAACCCAAAGTAAAATGGTAGTCCAACTCGAAATAATGAAAGATCCCTCACATTACTCTTTCATAACCGACCTGATGCAGCAGGGGCTGTCCATCCGTCAGATTCTGGATTTTCACAAGTTGATCAATGAGGTGAGAGGTACATGACCCAAGCCTCCCTCAGTTTTCTTCATTACTGCATAAGTACATCGGCAATTGCAATCGGAGAGCGGGTCAAAGGGGGAACTTTCCGGCCATGTATTGAAAATATTCCGACATCCACGCTGAAAGGGTGTTTCAAGGAATATTTTGGATTTCATGATATTCAGGCAATCGGTTTTTTCAGAATAGGGACATATGAAAAAGCCATTTTTACCTATGCACCGTTTGATGCAATTACCGGTACTGCAAAATTGCCAATCTTTTTGGAATATCTCAAACCGACGCAATATAATGCAGCGGTTCTTGGAGATATTTACATCTTGAGAAATGAAGCAGCGGAGAATCTTCCCCCCAATAAACAAACAGAAATCGTTCTTGGTGCTCTGAAAAGCAAAGGATTTGGAAGATGTGAATTATCGTTTATCGATGAAATCAAGCCGAAAACAATTACAGGTTATTTGAATGGCCGTCTCCTTGAAGAGGAATGTCATTCCTTTGGCATCAATAGAATTATAAAACCTTGTTATGGATACTTATTCTATCCTACTTCTAAAATTGGGGGAGTCTATAAAAGAGCATTATTTGAAGATAGTATTGTAGAAGGTCCTGAACTCCTTATTGGTGAGAAATATGAGTATGACTGTTAGTGTCCCGCTGGACGATGTAATGAAACGTGTATTAAACGACCCGGATATTTTCTTCATAAAATTCAAGATTTTTGACCATAACGAATGGAAGGATCTCAAAACAAAATTTCAGAATAATGACATTGTTAGCGTAAATAAGAAGATCGATGATAAAATCAGCGACTTACGGAAGGAATATCAACAATCTGAAAGGGATTCTAAACGACAAAACGCAATTCAGGAAGCGGGAGAATTAACTAATGCATTAAAAGAATCGCTGATTAAAAAACCCTACACCATCAATCAAATGTTTTTAACACTCGATCACTTCAGTATTATCAAATGCAATTTGCCGAATATGGAGGATTATGGAAAAGTGATTGAGAATCATAATTTTCCCATTGTTGAGGAATATTTTTTATACAAAATCGATAAGGCCAATAGATTTGAAAGAGCAGCGCTCAAGAAGATTTTTGAATACGTGAAGGTGTTGTATGATATGAAACAGGACATCATTGAGATTGCATTCTTCATCCGAAAAGTAAATTCTTTGACGCATTATACGGAGATGGTTAAAAATGAGTAGCATAGAGCATATTAACACATTGCCTGAAATTAAGCATCAGGGTATCATTCAAATATTCCAGATACCTCTGAAAATTACAGTCAGGCAGGGATCATTTCTCCATATCGGAGGTACGCCTTCCCCACTCACTGAAAAGAAGGGGCCGGTCTTTTCTGTAGATGGAAAACCCGCGATTCCGGCATCTAGTTTCAAAGGGGCATTCAGATATCAGGTTGAACAAATTCTTATTGCCAGGAAGAACGATCTAAAGTCAAAATTTGCGACTCCCGCAGATGATTTTCTCAAACCATGCATTCCAGCATCAAGACCATCACTGGCTGAAAAGAAATTGTCTCCATCTGAATATCGTCAACATAATTGTGAGATAAAAATTGAAGAAAATAGAGTTGAAATCCCGAAGAACCATAACAATTCGATTGGTCTTTGCCCGGTCTGCTATTTCTTCGGTGCAGCTGGGTTGATGGGATGTCTTCGTGCACCCAATTTCTGGCCGGAAGTCGGTGAATATCGAATTGACCAAACAAGTATCCGCATTGATCGGAAGAGCGGGACAGCAGCCAAAGGTGCGATTATTACCGGTGAACAAGTTAAACCGGGGACGATATTCAAAGGCGATTTGGAAATTGTTGTAAAACAGAGCGATTTTGAATTTGGGAAACCCCGGTTTATCGGCGGAGAAAAAGTCGATCTCTGGTTAGATGGAATTGCATCCAAACCCGTTCAAGATGCACAGCTTCTATTAATCAATGAAATTCTCATCCCGGCATTGAACAATATCACTGTACTTGGTGGCCAGAAAAGCAAGGGTGGCGGGAAGGTTTCGATTGAGATCAATTGATAGGGATCGCAACAAAATAATTCATTATTTTTTGATATTCATGATGAATGTGAATTGATTCAATCCTTCTGACAGATTCCGTTTTTGTTATTTCCCACCACCACAATCCTATTAATTCCCGGGATTAACCCCACTATACTGTAGATACAGACCACCTGATCCGGCTCATCCGGGAATTCAATCCCGGGCTTGAAGGGCGGACGTTTGACGTTCCCCCGACCCGGCCGCGATCTGTACGATGAGATCGGGCCGTGGCTTTCCCTCAAACAGGCCGTCGCCATCACCGGCCTGCGCGGACCGATTACCCGTGCCGCCCCTGTCCTCTCCGGAAATTGTAAATAAATCCAGTGCCTACTATCTTCTCATGACCGGACAGGAGTGCGCCACGAAAAGGATTCCCGTATCCCTCAGCACGTGGGAGACTGTCCACCAGCTCAGAAAACCGGGAGAGACCTATGACGATGCCATCGGGAATCTCATCAGGAGAGATTCCGAGACCCGGCTGATTGAAGAGACTGGGCGCATCAGGAAACGGAACAGATACGTCCCGCTCTCGGAGATCAGGAAGTGACGTTTGAGGTCAGCATCGATATCGATGCGATCGGATTCGTCAATTTTCAAAGAGACAAGAGCATAAGGATCATCGAAACCTACCTGAAATCCCTTGAATATGATCCGTTCCCCGGAAAAAAGGGGAGACAAGGAACTCCTGAACCTCCGCCGGGCGTGAGAATTTACCGGTTCCATATCGGACGCACATTCACCGCTTTTTACGAAATCGAAGGTGCCGTTGTTTTCGTTAACGAGATAATGACCCATCGAGCAAGCTCATAAAAAGTATAAGTGGCTGTAATCGCCTCCTGGCGCTCCCTCCTCACACAAACCTTATCCCCCCACACTCCCACGCTCTCTTCGTGGACATCTCATCGCAGGAACTTTTCACCGGCACGCAGGTCAACTACTACATCATCTGCACAACCAAACTCTGGCTGTTTACGCATCACATCACCATGGAGTCCGGCTCGGATCTCGTTGCCATGGGAAGATTCATCCACGAAACATCCTACGAGCGGGAGAAAAAGGACGTGATCATCGACAACCGGGTCGGCATCGATTTTATCAAAACCGGCGATACGATCACCGTCCACGAAGTAAAAAAATCCAGGAAACTGGAGCGCGCGCACCGGTACCAGCTCCTGTATTACATCTATTATCTCGTGACCGTCAAAGGGCTCCAGAACGTCGATGGCGTCCTCGATTACCCGGAGAGCCGGGAACGGGTGCATGTTGAGCTCACCGATGCCGCCCGGGCCGAACTCGAAGGGATCCTTTCAGCCATTCCCGGTATCATCAGTCTCGAAAGCCCGCCGCCCCCGGAAAAAAAGACCTACTGCCGGAAATGTGCGTACATGGAATTCTGCTGGGTGTGATCATGAAAAAGAACCTCTACCTCATCAAGAACGGGAAACTGATCCGGAAACAGAACACGCTCTATTTTGTCAGCAAAAAGGAGGAAATCCCGGAGAAAACACCCGGCACCGCGCAGAAACCGGAGTTCGTGGAGGAATACGAGGGTGAGGAATCCCCGCTTGAGCCGGACGATATTTCCGATGCACCGGAATATGAGAAGCGCCCGCTCCCGATAGAACAGACCGATGCGATCTTTGCCTTCGGAAGGATCTCGCTTACATCAGGGGTGATATCGTTCTTTTCGAAATATTCGGTGCCGATCCATTTCTTTGGCTATTACGGGCACTACGAGAGTACGCTCATCCCGAAGGATTCATTGCTCTCCGGTGAGATGCACATACGGCAGGCCTCGTGGTATCTCGACCCAAAGAAGCGGCTCGCTCTCGCAAAGAAGTTCGTGACCGGTTCGGCAGCAAATATCCTCAAAAATCTCGAATATTACCGGAACGAGGGAAAACCGGTCGAGCGGGAGATCGCGGACATCCTGGCGTTCGTGGAGCAGGCAGAGACGATCAACAATGTCGGGCAGCTGCTTGCCGCGGAAGGGAACATCCGCTCCCTCTATTACAGCACCTTCGACAAGATTCTCAAGAACGGATTCTCGTTTGGCGGCCGGAGCCGGCAACCACCGGCAAATCCGCTCAATGCCATGATCAGTTTCGGGAACTCACTGGTGTACGGTCTGACGATCAACGCTATCTACAAGACCCAGCTCGACCAGACGATCTCGTTCCTTCACGAGCCGTCGGAACGACGTTTTTCGCTTTCGCTTGATGTCTCTGAAATTTTCAAACCACTGCTGGTCGACCGCGTGATCTTCAAATTAGTCAACAAGGATATGATCTCGCCTGAGGATTTCCGGACCGATCTCGGCTCGTGCCTGCTCAACGATAAGGGAAAACGGGTCTTCCTGACCGAGTTCAACGAGAAACTGGAGACGACTATCAAACACCGGGATCT
The DNA here is from genome assembly GCA_963737635.1 of uncultured Methanoregulaceae archaeon. Classification (GTDB taxonomy): domain Archaea; phylum Halobacteriota; class Methanomicrobia; order Methanomicrobiales; family Methanospirillaceae; genus Methanoregula. Next base: position 682,026 of record CAVTTL010000001.1, on the reverse strand, counting down.
TGGGAGAAACGTCTCGTACCAGCGATTGGTGTATCTTGAGTGCATCAAACTCGGGAAGCAGTTTACCGGCATGAAGGATTACAAGCCGTTTGCAATCTGGTGGTGATTCCCTGATGTACGTGATTATTGTCTACGATGTCTCGGTGGAGCGCGTTGCAAAAGTCTGCAAGTATCTCCGCCGGTACCTTGTCCGGGTACAGAACTCGGTGTTTGAAGGAGAGCTGACTGACCGGCAGTTTGCCGATATCGAATACGGGTTGAAAAAAATTATCAAAAAGGATGAGGATTCGGTTCGTTTTTATGTGATCAGATCGCAGGATCTGGTGAAGATCGACAATATGGGAATTGAAAAGGCCGATCAGTGTTCTATTATCTAGTCTCTCCCTCGATTGTCGGGGATCTTCTTATAGTGAAAACGTTATTACCGATCCCAGATTATCTATGATCGAACCACCAGAGTTCCATACTTTGCTGGGAAAAAGTCTGTCGTCGACAGCATCCTCTCAGCCCGCTACCTGCAGAGTTCCATACTTTGCTGGGAAAAAGGCCCAATTTTGGGGCGTGTTTGAATCGGACTAAATTAGGATTGAAATAACTATGGCATATCCGGTCGGATGCGAGAGTATGGTTTGAATCGGACTAAATTAGGATTGAAATACTTGCCACGACAAGATCTCAGTAGTTTGAATCGGACTAAATTAGGATTGAAATCCGGACTGCAGAATCGTTTACAGCACGGTTTGAATCGGACTAAATTAGGATTGAAATTCGAATCAGAGTGCCATGCATTGCTCTCCGGTTTGAATCGGACTAAATTAGGATTGAAATATCAACTGGGGCACCTTTTGCTATTACCGAGACATTGTTTGAATCGGACTAAATTAGGATTGAAATATGGCTTGTTCGGCCTGTTGCGCAGCGGCACCTACTGTTTGAATCGGACTAAATTAGGATTGAAATGATCAAGAAGCTCGAAGATGTGAATTGGGGTTTCGCCAGTTTGAATCGGACTAAATTAGGATTGAAATGTCGCATCAGATGCCACAGCCTGAGCCGTGACGGGTGTTTGAATCGGACTAAATTAGGATTGAAATGTGCCACAGATTCTTTTTTCGGTGCGACCATATAAAGTTTGAATCGGACTAAATTAGGATTGAAATGTGCCACAGATTCTTTTTTCGGTGCGACCATATAAAGTTTGAATCGGACTAAATTAGGATTGAAATCTGTGAAACAGAACGTCTTGTGTATGACATCCCATGGTGTTTGAATCGGACTAAATTAGGATTGAAATGCCTTCGCAGAGGCCTTCGCAGGCAAACCGATCCGGGTTTGAATCGGACTAAATTAGGATTGAAATAGATGTTGGCGGAAGCGAATGTGCTGCCCTTGCTCTGTTTGAATCGGACTAAATTAGGATTGAAATGGGTTTAGTAACGTCGGATCCTGCTGTGCAATACCACCACGTTTGAATCGGACTAAATTAGGATTGAAATTGAGGTCGGCACGCTTGAGGTTGGCACCCGTGAGGTCGGCATCGTTTGAATCGGACTAAATTAGGATTGAAATGAGATGCGTCCAGTCCTCATGGGGGTCTGAACGATGGGTTTGAATCGGACTAAATTAGGATTGAAATAAAATATCTGGGTTTTCGGGCAGATCCCGACGAGGTGTTTGAATCGGACTAAATTAGGATTGAAATTCCGTAGCTAGTGAATTGTTCGGCATATACCCGGCGTTTGAATCGGACTAAATTAGGATTGAAATAACAATATCCTGCACCACTCCGATCGACCTGAATCAAGTTTGAATCGGACTAAATTAGGATTGAAATACGAGCCCCCGGTCGGAGACGCTGCCGACTCACCACGGTTTGAATCGGACTAAATTAGGATTGAAATGGGAAGCCATGAAGTCCTCTCTTCAGATGACTGAGGGTTTGAATCGGACTAAATTAGGATTGAAATGAGCCATGGTCCACTGCCAGAAGATCAAGGACAACGGTTTGAATCGGACTAAATTAGGATTGAAATTATATTTCCTGATGTCGCACGATGCCATCGCCGGGGGTTTGAATCGGACTAAATTAGGATTGAAATCAAACAGTTCACCGCGACCGAGAAAACCACGATAACGTTTGAATCGGACTAAATTAGGATTGAAATGAGAATATCACCGTCGTCGTGCCGAGCCCGGGGAATGTTTGAATCGGACTAAATTAGGATTGAAATACGACGGGCATCACCAGTGACGTGAAAACGCTCGTGGTTTGAATCGGACTAAATTAGGATTGAAATGTCGCGTACGAGTATGCGGACTGCGCCTGGCTGAGGTTTGAATCGGACTAAATTAGGATTGAAATTCTTCTGGACGATCTCATCGATCGTGGCGCCATGATGTTTGAATCGGACTAAATTAGGATTGAAATGGTATCTTCGCTGACTTCCCCGGCACCTTCGGGCAGTTTGAATCGGACTAAATTAGGATTGAAATCGGTATCACGGATCCTGAAGAAAGCCAGACCGTCGGTTTGAATCGGACTAAATTAGGATTGAAATGCCGTACCTGAAAGCCGTGGGAGGTGAGTGATGGTCGTTTGAATCGGACTAAATTAGGATTGAAATTTTGAGGAACACAGGTAAACCCGCGAGCCTCAAGCAGTTTGAATCGGACTAAATTAGGATTGAAATTTCGTTAACCGTCCTTTTTATAATCTGTCTTTTCAAGTTTGAATCGGACTAAATTAGGATTGAAATAGGATGATACCCCCCAACGCAAGAAGCACATCGCTGGTTTGAATCGGACTAAATTAGGATTGAAATGGTGTGGAGGATTTCGTTTGCATCGTTGAATCCTTGAGTTTGAATCGGACTAAATTAGGATTGAAATGCACAACGGCCCGATGCAGGTCTGATTCACCGTGCCGTGTTTGAATCGGACTAAATTAGGATTGAAATAACATCGTTCAGCGGGGAAACGCCCAGCGACCAACGGTTTGAATCGGACTAAATTAGGATTGAAATTTCCCGGCGGAACTGCCGTGTGCGAGAGGAGGTACGTGTTTGAATCGGACTAAATTAGGATTGAAATAAACCCGGTGCCAGAGCAAACGGTCCGGTAGACGGGTTTGAATCGGACTAAATTAGGATTGAAATGGGGAATCATCGCCATGAGGTGAGGCGGAATCCTGGAGTTTGAATCGGACTAAATTAGGATTGAAATCAACAGGGCCCTCCCGGGCAGGACCCGGGTCATAAGGTTTGAATCGGACTAAATTAGGATTGAAATCTGAGATCGCATCCTACGAGCACGCCTTCGGCGAGATACGTTTGAATCGGACTAAATTAGGATTGAAATAACAATACCGCACTGCAGATCAATGCCTCAGAGAAAGTTTGAATCGGACTAAATTAGGATTGAAATAAACAATCAGATGTCCTACTCGGACGATTTCGGGCGTTTGAATCGGACTAAATTAGGATTGAAATCCCCGGATAAATATCGGCAATGTGGGATTTTGCCCGTTTGAATCGGACTAAATTAGGATTGAAATGAATAATCCGCATACGCTGGACGGTGATCTTGTTATCGTTTGAATCGGACTAAATTAGGATTGAAATCAAAGAACCGTTACCATATGGTTGAGGAAGTGGACCGGTGGTTTGAATCGGACTAAATTAGGATTGAAATACGGTGCATACTCGATTGGGTACGTTCACCAGCTTACGTTTGAATCGGACTAAACTACAAAGGAACGAGATGGCCGATGGAAGGCACGTTTACGGTGGTGGAGACGAATTCGAAGCTGTCATACGCGGCCAAAGCCTGGACTGAGGGACAAAAAGAAGCCACAGAAATCGATCAGGTGACCGAACTTACCCCGATCCCTGAGAATGGCAAGACCAAACTGAAACTGAAAGTCACGATAAACGCAACCGGACCAAAAGCCGGTATGGCGGTACAAGGAATGCAAGGGGGCTTTAATCAACAGCTGGATAAGCTCGGCACGTTTCTGACAAAAGGTACGAGTGCGATATCGGTGACCTTAAATACTAACTTAGTATTGTGATGAAGTCATTCACCTTAAGTCACGGCAACGCACCAGCTGCGATTACAAGATATTGCACATCAAAATACAAAAGAAGCGGGCCTGAAGGGATTTGAACCCTTGACCTGCGGATTAAGAGTCCGCCGCTATGCCGAACTGAGCTGACAGACCCACGTAGCCTAATAATGTGGCCGTTACGGCCGAATAAATGTTTTGGAACTCCTAATCCCAGATGCCTGGAGAATCCCTTTATACGTGGGCATGCCCATCTTTTTCTTACATGCCTGACACTGCCGGTCTTGAGTCAGCAGCCCCGATAAAGTACTGCATCTTCGGGTGCGGGACCAACGGGTACAATATCATCCTCGAACTCGCAAAGGAAAACGAACGCGTGATTGTCATTGACCGCGACGAGACGAGGGTCCGTCACCTCCGCGACCAGAAGTACGACGCGTACACGCGGGACATTTTATCACCGGATATGCTTATCGGGCTCCCGGCATTCGAGATCGCGTTTGTGATGACCGGCGACGCAGACACGAACCTCGCCGCAGTCACCACCATCAAAAAACGGTACCCGTCTGTTCAGGTAATCGCCCGGGCGATTGACCCGGTAACCGGTGGCAAGCTCACGGCCGCCGGGGCAGATCTCGTCCTCTACCCACAGGAAGTGGTTGCAAAGACCGCGGTCTTCCAGATCAAAAAACAGCACGCGAGCCGGATCTCACAAAGACTCTTCTCGCTCCTCGCCGGCTGGGACGGCATCCTCGGGATCATCACTCATAAAAACCCGGACCCGGATGCCATTGCAAGCGCTATGGCTCTTGCCGAGATCGCACGCCACGCGAACTCAAAGACCCTTACGACCCGGATATTCTACGAAGGCAACATCGGGCACCAGGAGAACCGGACGTTCGTTAACCTCCTCGATATCAAGATGGAGCACCTGACGCCGGAAGCACTCCAGAAATGTTCGTACCTTGCTATGGTGGACTGTTCGGGCCCGGGAGCGAATAATGACGTTCCCCCCCAGACGAAAATCCAGATTATCATCGACCATCACAAAGACGGGAGCCACGCAGCCGGCCAGGGTACATTCACGGATATCAGGCCGGGTATCGGTGCGACGGCAAGCATCATGACCCAGTACCTCCAGGAGCTCGATATCCCGGTCGACAAAAGGGTGGCTACCGCGCTCCTGTACGGCATCAGGACGGATACCAAGGAATTCAAGCGGAACGTCACCCCCCAGGACCTCGGGAACGCCGGTTTTCTCCTTCCCCTTACAGACTCGGATCTTCTCGACAAGATCATGTCGCCGTCCATGTCGCAGGAGACCATCGACGTGATGGGAAAAGCGATCCAGAACCGGAAGATCCAGAGCGGGTATCTTTTTTCGAATGTCGGCTACGTCATGAACCGCGATGCCCTTCCCCAGGCAGCCGATCTGCTCATTACGCTCGAAGGGGTGAACACGAGCTCTCGTATACGGTATCACCGATACCTCGATCGTCATCTCGGCCCGGAACCGCGACATCCGGCTCCACGTAGGGAACGCTCTTGCCGAGGCGTTCGGGGACATGGGAGACGCGGGGGGACACCCGAATATGGCAGCAGCAAACCTGCCACTCCATTATTTCGGGAATGTCTCGGACAAAGTAGCGCTCCTTGAGATCACCATCGAACCTATTCTCCAGAAGTTCAAAAACCTCGTCGGTCTCGAAAACGAGGACAGGAAAAATGAAGAATAACTCTTCTGGTGCCCCGTATTTCCGGGAAGGATCCCGGTAAACTATGGATTTTGCCACATGGGAGCCTCATTATTGCGAGATCCTTGCGTACTTCGGATTTTCCCGTGAGGACGATGAGAAAGCCGCGGCACTCCTTGCCACCTTGGTCGATCGCGATGACCTTCCTGCACTTTCGAAACTGGTGAAGGGTCACTCTGTTACCATCTGCGGGAATGGGCCGTCCTTAGAACGGGATCTTGATCGTATCCCAAAAGGTAGCGTGATATTCGCTGCGGACGCGGCTGCCGATGTTCTTTTTACGCACGGCATCCGGCCCGATGCAATATTTACCGACCTTGACGGAGCGACCGATCTGCTGATCGAAATGAACCGGGCCGGTACTATCGTCGTAGTGCATGCACATGGCGACAATATGCCGCTCCTCCGGCACTGGGTAAAACGGCTCCCCGGACCTGTTGTTGCCACAACGCAAAGCAGGCCGTTAGCCCACGTCCATAATTTCGGCGGCTTTTCTGATGGTGACCGGGCGGTCTTCGCTGCAGACGCTCTTGGCGCAGGAACGATCACCTTGGTCGGCTTTGATCTTGATGACTTGAATGTTGACCCGGTCAAACGGGGAAAACTTATGTGGGCAAAGAGACTTCTTGCCCTGATCGGCCATGACAGACTGACGCAGACCAGGGCAAAACTGCCGTCATCCTCGACGGGTATGTCGATGAACCCGCATGCCTTGGTGTCCCGCCGTATATTTCACCCTATATCCGGACGGTCGCCGGGGCCCTCATGAGCCATGGTTTTGCCATCAGGTACATCACCATCGACCAGCTCAGGAACGATCCGGATCTGCTTCCCGTTATGGACCGGGCCGGCCTTGTTGTCGTGATAGCAGGGGTAACGGTGCCGGGAAAGTACCTTGGCGGCACGCCAGCGACGCTTACCGAGCTCCACCAGGTGGGACATATGATTCGCGGCCCGCAAAAACTGATCGGCGGTCCCATAGGGTTCGGGTATGCGGGTGAAGGAGGAAAAAAGGCAATCCGGGAACAGATCACCGGGTTTGATAGTCTGCTCACCGGCGATCCGGCCGTTGCACTCGATCGGTTTCTCAACGGGGATGAGCCCGCCGGGATCTTCGATTACTCACTGACCGATCCGTGGAGTGTTGCAGGAGCCGGTATCATTACGCAGCACCCTGACTTTCCGTATGTGATGTGCGAGCTCGAGACTGCCCGGGGCTGCTCCCACGGGGTGACCGGCGGGTGCTCGTTCTGCACCGAATCATTCTACGGCAGGCCGAGATACCGATCGGTAACTGGCATCGCCGCCGAGGTTGCCGCTCTCGCCGCGAACGGAGCGCTGCACTTCCGGGTCGGCCGGCAGCCGGATATTCTGACATACGGTGCAGGAGAAGGTGAATACCCGACACCACGCCCGGATCTCCTTGAAGACCTCTTTTCCGCGATTCGCGTCTCGGCACCAGCGCTCAAAACGCTCCATATCGACAACACGAATCCGGCAACCATTGCCCGGCACGAAGAAAAAAGCCGGGAGGCGCTCGCCGCAATTATCCGGTATCACACACCGGGGGATGTCGCCGCTTTCGGTATGGAAACTGCCGACCCGGCGGTAATCACGGCAAACAACCTCAAGGCGCAGCCGGACGAGGTCTTCCGGGCCATCGAGATTGTTAACGAGATCGGCGGGAAGCGCCGGGAGGGGATTCCGGAACTGCTGCCCGGCCTTAACTTTGTCTGTGGACTTGCCGGGGAAACGCAGGCGACCTATGAGAAAAATGAGCATTTCCTGACCCGTGTGCTTGACGCCGGGCTGATGATCCGGCGCATCAACATCCGGCAGGTGATGCCGTTTGAAGGAACACCGGTATATACCAACAACACCCTCGGAAAAAACGACCGGCGTTTCAAGGCGTTCAAGGAGTTTGTCCGCCAGAAGATCGATCTGCCGATGCTCCAGCGTGTATTCCCGATCGGGACGGTACTCCGTGACGTGCGGATTGAGATATCCGGGGACCTCTCGTTCGGCCGGCAACCCGGCTCGTACCCGATTCTCGTTGGCATCCCGGTGCAGATCCCGGTCCGGACGGTCGTCGATGCCGTTGTCGTTGACTGGGGCATGCGTTCCGTAACAGCCCTCTCGCTCCCGCTCAATGTCAATACCCTGTCAGCGTCTGCCCTCCGGTGGATGCCCGGAGTCGGGAAGAAACGGGTGGCGGCTGTCATGGCAAAGCGCCCGTTTGCGGATGTGGCAGCATTCAAAAAAATCGCGGGAAGTTCGCCGCTTGATCTTCTCCTCGAATGGTAAAAGCCGGTAGTTAGATCTTTTTCAACTCAGTGACTTTCAGGATATCGGTGCGGGTGACGATCCCGACGATCCGGTCTTCGTGCACGATGGGTATCCGGCCGATGTTGTGGATTGACATGATCCGGAGAGCATCTATGACCGATGCCGTAGGCGGAAGGGTGACAATATTCCGGCTCATAACATCCTTTACCTGCATTGCTTCGCGGTCTATCGGCGAGGTACGATTCACATCTACGAGCGTCACCATACCCACAAGGGTATCGCGTTCAACGACAGGAAACCCAAGGTGCTTGCTTGCGTACATCATTTCGATCACTTTTACCACGGGCATGGTTGTGGGTACGGTGATTACCGGGGAGCTCATCATATCGCCCACGGTCACATCCCGCAGCAGGACGTTGTACTGGACTGCGGTCGACTCTAATCCCGCCCCGATGAAAACAAAGAGAGCGATCAGGATCAATAACGGCGAATAGAACAGGCCAACAATACCGAAAATAATAGCGAAGCCTTTACCGATGTTTGCTGCGATTCGTGTTGCACGATCGAGGGGCATCCGGGCTGCAAGCACCGCCCGGAGCACGCGTCCCCCGTCCATGGGAAAGGCAGGAATCAGGTTGAACGCAAAGAGGATAATGTTGAGTACACCGATATACCCGAAGAGAAAGATAAGGACGCCCTGCAGGGAAGGGTCCGGTGTGATGGCCGGTGTGAGGTAAACAAGTCCACAGCAGAGAAGACCAAAGAGAAGACTTGTTATCGGCCCGGCAAGCGCCATGGGAAGCTCTGTCCGTGGTTCCGGCATCCCCTCCTCCATCTGTGAGACGCCGCCGAACATCAAAAGCGTGATGCTCTGGATCTTTATTCCCTTTGACTTGGCAACCAGGGAATGTGCAAGCTCGTGGACGAGCACCCCGAAGAAGAGGCCGAGGGCGACGATAGTGCCGAGAATCCACGGGACATAACCTGCCGTCAGCAGGGAGGTATCAATCTGGATTTGAGCCAGTCCCAGCCACGTAACCAGCCCATCCACCGGCCACCCAAACAGGCTCCCGAAGGTAACTGCGGTCTCCGAGATCTGGATACCGATGACCCAGGCAAAGAAGGGGACGATGATCAGGAATGTCCAGTGAAGCAGGATCGGGATACCGAGAAGACGTCCAATCCGAATGGATCCATCCATAAAAGTAAGGATTATCTTTTTAACCCATATGGTATATACTTTCATCTGATAACGATGGAAACCCAGATTACGGATCTATTCGGGCTTGCGATTTACACAGACAAGGGCATGTTCATCGGAGAAGTCGACGATGTTGTCATCGATGTCGATTCAAAGAAGATCGAGGCGCTTGTTGTGGGCAAGGTAAATGACCAGCTTTCGAGCTCAAGAACTACAAAGGGCTCAAGATACCCTACCGGATCATCAGCGCCATTGACGATATCGTTCTCATCCGCCACCTGCCGGGTGCTTTTGCCGGGTCCGGCGCGACTGAGGAAGAATAATAAGACAGATTTTTTTTAAATCTGGTGCGATCATCGGGTGGTGCGGGCCCCCCGCCGTTTTATTTTTCTCCCGTGAAAACGGGGTGTTCCATGGACAACTATGAGATCTTCGCAAACCTTGCCACAATCTCCCCGGTTTTTGTCCGGATTGACGGACGGGCATTCCACGCCCTGACCCGCAGGTTTGGGTTTGCAAAGCCTTTTGACGACCGGTTCTGCACGGCGATGGTTGAGGTCTCCAGAATGCTTGTTGCCGACAGCGGTCTTGCGCCGGTTTTTGCGTATACGTTCTCGGATGAGATCAGCCTGTACTTCACCGATCTTCCGTTTTCAGGCCGGGTGGAAAAGATCGATTCGGTGACAGCCTCGTACGCGGCAAGTGCCCTCACGCTTGCCCTGGGTGCAGACGAGCCGCTCGCTTTCGATGCCCGGATCGTGCAGGCTACGCCGGAATTCGCGGTTCTTTACATGACCGGCCGGCAGGACGAGGCATGGCGCAATCACCTGAACGCCTACTGCCAGCATGCATTAATTGAGGAAGGATTAGATGCCACTGACGCCGCAAGACAGCTTAAAGGCATGCCGGCGCAGGAGCTCCACGAGATGATGCACAAGCGTGGCGTCAACCTCGCAAAGACGCCGGCCTGGCAGCGCCGGGGGGTTCTGGTCTGTAAAAAAGAGGTACAGAAAGAGGGCTATAATCCGGTCACAAACGAGCACGTTACGGTTGCCCGGAGCGTTGTAGCGGCCGATCGCAACCTGCCGCTCTTTTCGACGCCGGAGGGGCAGGCGTTTGTGAGGAAACTGGTTGGCGGAATCGATCCCTGAATATTTTCCCTCTGAAAAAAGAGAAGAATTTCGGCTAGGTTAAACCCAAACCCGATCATATCGCTTTTGAGATGCCGATGGTCATCATGACGCCTTCGACATCCCAGTCTTTCACGAGTTTGTATGACCGCGACTCGCAGGCCCCGGCAAGGTGGAGCGATAACTCTTTTGCCCTCACTTCGTCTGCGATCCCCGTCTTCCAGCCGGCGCTGAGGAGCCCGCAGATCCGCTCGTCGGCAATGGCCACATCGGCAGAAATGAAATCTTCGACTGCAAGATCAAGCTGCCGGCGCATCTCCTGGATACGGCGGATCACTTCCCGGGCGTAGCCTTCCGCCTCAAGATCCGGCGTGAGCGCCACATCGACGTATACGGTTGCGTCTTCCATAGGAGCGGAGAAGATATCCGTTGGTAGTTTTTCCGTAAAGGTCACATGCTCCCCACCGATCTCAAAGACCTCCCCATCGTTGGTCAGCGTATATGTCCGTCCGGTATTGACTGCCGCCTTGATCGCGTTGCCATCCGCAGCCTCGATGAGCCCCTTGATTTTGAATGAATTTTTGCCAAACCCTTTCCCGAGTGCCTTCATCACCGGCTCCGCGTGCCAGCCGATCCGGTCCCACCGGCCCATCACTATCGTGACCTTGCGGGCATTCGCCCGGTCCCGGCAGATCTCGTTGAGCCGGGCCACCGCATCCTTTACCGCAGGCTGATCTGTAACGATGACCACCTCTTCTACCGGCCAGCGGAGTTTCCTTTTTCCTGCCTGCCGGGCGTTCTGGACCGCGTCGTCGAAAGAACGGACAAGTTCCATCGCGTGCTCCAGTTCGGCATTGACCAGTATATCATCTCGACCCTGCCAGTCGAGCATATGAACGCTTGCCGGGTCGTTCCTGCACCGGATATTACCATAGATCTCCTCCGTGATGTGAGGGCAGAAGGGAGCCATAAGACCCATAAGCCGACGCATCACGTAATAGATCGTCTCGTAGGCAAACAGTTTCTCCTGTGATTCCCCCTCGAGCCACATCCGGGGCCTGACCAGCTGGACGTACCAGCGCGAGAGATCTTCGAGAATGAAATTGATCAGTTCCCGGGTCGCCCGGTGAAGCTGGCATTCCCGGGTTGCCACATCAACGATGCCGGCGACTGAATTTATCCGGGAGATTATCCAGCGATCCTCGTCCGGGAGCTGGCGGATGCGGGTGGTGATGAACGCAGCGTCCCAGATCCCGTTCTTTGTTTGGGGCTCGAAGCTATCAAGGATCATATACGGGATGGGGAACCGGTACACGTTCCAGAGGATATTTACCGCACGGTTGACCGTCGCGACCCCGTCCCAGTTGAACTTCAGATCGTCCCACGGGGCCGAAGATGAGAGCACGTAGAAACGGAGGACGTCTACCCCCACTTTTGCGATTACCTCCTCGGGTGTCACGACGTTGCCGAGGCTCTTTGACATCTTCTTTCCCTCAGCGTCGAGCGCGAATCCATGCATGCAGACACTCTTGTACGGTGCTTTTCCAAACGCGATGGTGCTTGCACCGAGCTGCGAGTAGAACCAGCCCCGGGTCTGATCCTGTCCTTCAGTGATAAAATCTGCCGGCCAGTGTTTTTCAAAACCAGCAGTCTCTGCCGGGAAACCAAGCGTGGCCCATGAAGCGACCGCCGAATCGAACCAGACATCGAAGATGTCCTCGACCCGGTGCATGGTGCCGCCACACGTACAAGGGATCGTTACGTCGTCCACAAACGGGCGGTGGGGATCGGGGACAGCTTGGCCGCTCGCCTTTTCGAGCTCAGCGATTGTGCCTATAACCCGATAGTGGTCACAGGTATCGCAGATCCAGACCGGGATCGGAATGCCCCAGTACCGCTGCCGGGAGATGCACCAGTCCCGGGCCTCCTTGATCCAGTCATAAAACCGGGCGCTTCCCGCCCATTCGGGATACCACGTAACCTTCTCCACTTCAGCAAGCATGAGGTCGCGGATCTCCGAGGCCTTGAGGAACCACTGCGAGGTCGCCCGGAAGATAATCGGTGTCTTGCAGCGCCAGCAGTGCCCGTACCGGTGGACGATCGTATCGGTCGCCAGCAGGCAGCTCCCGAGGGTATCGAGCACCTCGTTATTGGCATTCCGGACTACCTTTCCGGCAAATACACCGGCCTCGGGCCTGAACCTCCCTGCGCCGTCGACCGGGCATACCACGGCGAGTTTTTCTTTCATACCGAGAACGTAGTCGTCCCAGCCGTGACCGGGTGCAATATGCACAAGACCGGTATTTTCCATCGCCACAAAATCCGCGGCTACGACCCGGTGTGCAATCTCACGTTGGAGCGGGACATGGTTGGCAAGGGGAGAATCGTATTCCCACCCCACCAGTTCTGAGCCTTTTTTTATCCCTAACACCTCGAATTTCTGGTATCGCCCTTTCTTGAGCACGGGTTTTACCAGCGGTTCTGCCAGCCAGAGGTATTCCGAATTCCCGTCTTTCTCCGCCCGAACCTTCGCATAGACAAAATCTTTTGCCACCGCCACCGCGACATTGGCCGGCAACGTCCAGGGAGTTGTCGTCCAGATCACGAGAAACTCATCCGTCTTTCCCTTAATGGGGAATTTGACAAATACCGATGGATCGGTCTCGTCCCAGTATTCGACCTCGGCATCCGCGATTGCCGTTTCACACCGGGGACACCAGTTCACAACCCGGTACCCCCTCTCCAGCATCCCCTTCTCTTCGGCCCGGGCCAGGGTCCACCAGGCCGCCTCCACATACCCCGGGGTAATCGTCTGGTATGCACCCGGGAAATTCATCCAGATACCCAGACTCTCGAATTGGGCGTCCATCAATTGCTTATTCTTTACTGCGAAATCCCGGCACTTATCGATAAATTCCTGTATCCCAAATGTCTCGATATCCTTTTTCGAGGAGAACCCAAGGGTCTGTTCGACTTTGACCTCTATAGGAAGACCGTGCATATCGTACCCCGCACGGTCGATCACGTTCCGCCCGTTCATCCGGTGGAACCGGAGAAGCGAGTCTTTTATAATTTTGTTCCACGCGGTGCCGAGATGGATCTGTCCCGTGGTGTACGGCGGGCCATCGACAAAAAAGAAGGTCTTGCCGGCACTCCGGAGCTCCTTTACTGCCTTGTAGGTTCCCTCGGTACGCCAGGAGTCCTGCACTTTGCGCTCAATATCCTTTGCATTGAAGTTCGCGGTGACTTCTTTCACACAATCCCTCTGTTACGGTGGCGGGATGCCCAAACGTATCGATGTATGTTGGCTCTTGAGGACAAATTAGTTTTCTAATACTTTCCTGTTTATTTGGGATAGTCCGTTTGCGTGTTTACTCATCTGTCTCCGGTATGCATTTACGTAGTTTAGCGATCCGATCCATCCTGCGCTGGTGCTGCAACGAATAATTTCAGCTGACTAGGAAAAAGCGGGAAATCTTTGAGGGGCCACTCGAAGATCAGGGAATTGAGGGAAGCACGAATGAGAAGATGAACCGGATTATTTGAAGCAGCCCAGCTGGCATGCCTTGATCTTGATCCCGTGTGTATTGCAGTACTCGCTGATCTCATTTTTGGGGATATTGTGTTTTTCTGCAATTGCAAATGCCTGCGGGCAGGTGATTACTTTTGCAATCTTCTCCTCGGCAAATGCCATTTCAATCTTTTTATCGTCCATAGTACCAGAATGGTTGACATTCATATGTCATAGCGTTTCTGAACAAGTCCCACACTCTTTTTCACTTCGCGAAGCTTTTGGTGGATCGCGGCATATTGAATGATCATGAAGGTAGCACTGATCAACTCCCGCGATGATGTTGCGGGATGCACTATCAGGCGCCATATCGAACAGTGCCTCTCGGCATCTCCTGCACCGGGGAATGAGAGGATCTACGAGTTTTTTGAGGTCAGTGGAAGACTCATCCATGCAGAGGGCATCGATACCGGTATCGATGCCGATCTTATTATCTTCCTTTCACGTCACTCCAGTGTGAACCCGGTACCGGTCCTGACGGTTCATGTCACCGGGAACTTCGGAGCTGCGGAACTGGGTGGAAGCCCCCGGACACTTGCCCCGGCTGCTCCCGTGATGATGCAGGCAGTCCTGCGGGCGCTTGCCCGGAATTGCCCGGAAGGGTACCGGGTTTCGTACGAGGTTACCCATCACGGCCCTACAGGACTGATTCATCCATCGTTCTTTGTCGAGATCGGAAGCACCCAGAAAGAATGGGCTGACCCGGCAGCCGGCCTTGCGGTCGCTAAAGCCGTGCTCAGTGCAGCGCCGATCGATGCCATACCCTTGATAGGTATTGGGGGAACTCATTACGCTCCCCGCGAGACCACTATCGCCCTTTCAACCCGGGGAGCGTTCGGTCATATTGCGAGCTCTCTGCGACAGGTTGCCGTACTGGACAAGGAAATGGTTCAGGAGATGGTGGTGCAGAGCGGAGCTGTTGCCGCCTATATTGACCGGAAGGCAGTTTCGCATCCGGATTTTGAACGGCTGACCGGGATCCTTGCTTCATTAGGTATCCTTCGTCTTTCCGAGACAGAAATTGCTGCACTCGGGCATCTCTCATGGGATATGTACCGTTCGATCCGGGACTTGGCTGCGACTGTCTGCCCGGGCGTACGGTGTTATGTCCACGCTCTTGATGGCTCCGGCCCGCTTACGGTTATCTCCATCGACCCGGTGCTTCTTGCAGAAGCAAAAAGATGCGATGAATCTGCCCTGATTCACGATTTCGGGTCTCTTGCCGTGGTACACCTGACGAATGAAGACAACGTACTGCTCCCACAATTCGTGGTTTTTCGCAAGGATTCTGCGGAATTAATAAATGCTTTAAATACATTGTGCGTGAAAATCATACGTAAAAGGGAAAACACTGCGACGGAGAACGATTGCCTGGTCATCAGAAAGGTCAGGTTCGACCCCGGAAAAGCGCGCGAACTCGGGGTGCCGGCCGGACCTGCCTATCGTCAGCTTGCTGCCGGGCAGGCTATAGAACATGACGGTCGGGTAATTACACCTGATCAGGTATCCGTTACCAGTGAGACCAGGATCCACATCCCGGGACTGGAGAACTACTCATGAGATCGATTGTTGAAGAGGCACTTACCAAGGCGAGAGACGAGACAGCATCGTCTTCGCAGAATAACGAGGATCTTGATCAGATCTTAAGCGAACTCAAGACCGAGATCACCGTAATTGGTTGTGGGGGCAGCGGTTCCAACACGATCACGCGCATGATGGAGGAGGGCATCCATGGCGCAAAACTGGTCGCTGTCAACACAGATGCCCAGCACCTGATCCGGACCCATGCTGACCAGCGTATGCTGATCGGCCGGCAGCGAACCCGGGGTCTTGGTGCCGGATCCATCCCGCAAATCGGTGAGGAAGCTGCGCTTGAGAATGAACAGGATATCAGAGCGGTAGTCTCCGGATGCGACATGGTCTTTATTACCGTCGGCCTTGGCGGTGGCACCGGTACCGGCTCCGCCCCGGTCGTGGCGAAGGCTGCCCGGGAAGAAGGCGCGCTCACGATTGCGGTGGTCACCCTGCCTTTTGCCTCCGAGGGTGCGATCCGGATGGAAAATGCAGAAGCCGGCCTCGAACGCCTCCGGGATGTGGCGGATACGGTCATTGTAGTTCCCAACGATCGTCTGCTCGAGGTCGTTCCCAAGCTTCCCCTCTCTGCGGCGTTCAAGGTCTCCGACGAGGTTCTCATGCGTGCGGTTAAAGGCATCACGGAGCTTATCACGATGCCGGGCCTTGTGAATCTTGACTTTGCCGATGTGCGCACCGTGATGGAACGCGGCGGCGTCGCCATGATCGGCATGGGCGAGAGTGACAGCGAAGATAAGGCTGCAGACTCGGTGAAAAAGGCTATCCGCTCCCCGCTTCTCGATGTGGATATCTCCGGCGCGACCGCTGCACTCGTAAACGTGGTTGGTGGTCCGGACATGACAATGGCTGAGGCAGAGGGAGTAGTGCAGGAAGTCTACTCCCGTGTCGACCAGAGTGCGCGGATCATCTGGGGTGCGCAGATCGACCCGACAATGGCAAATAAGATGCGGACATTGCTTGTGGTCACGGGTGTTCGGTCGCCACAAATATATGGTCGCAATGAGAAGCTTACCCCCAAAGTACAGAAACAATATGAGATCGATTTTCTCAAGTGAGCAGTTATGGATATTTCAAAACCTGATATCAAAGTCGACGTGCATGAGGAGTTATTCCGGAAGTACTTCCGTGTACTGAAACTCGCGCGCACCCCAACCCGGGAGGAGTTCTCTAAGATTGCGACAGTAGCGGCGGCAGGGATTCTTCTCATCGGACTGATTGGATTTATCATCTACCTGTTCTTCGAACACAAGAAAATGCTGGGATTCTGATCCTGATTGTCATGACACCGGAACCTACGACTGCATCGCCGGCACCATCGGTACCAACTGCCCCTGAGGTCTTCAATAACAGGATATTCGCGATCAAAACGACCTCCAAGCAGGAGCGGACCGTTGCTGATAATATTTTAAAGGCGATAGAGACAAAGGCGACTGATATCAAGGTCACGGCAATTATCGTACCCAACGAATTGCAGGGATACGTCCTTATCGAGACCCCCGAACAGCGAAACAGGATCGAACAGCTCGTCGAGATGATCGCTCATGCCCGGGCAGTTGCAAAAGGCCAGACAACGCTCGCTGAAGTGGGGCATTTCCTGATACCTAAGCCCGTGGTTTCCGGGATCGATGAAGGCACCATTGTCGAATTGATCGCGGGACCGTTCAAAGGTGAAAAAGCCGTGGTCAAGCGCGTAGACTCGGCAAAAGAAGAGATCACGGTCGAACTGTATGAGAGTGTTGTTCCCATCCCGATTACGGTGCGGGGCGACAACGTGAGGGTCGTTGAAAAGATCAGCGACCGGTAGCTCTTTTTTTCCCTTCTTATTATCAATCACCCATCATTTGTTGTCCGGTGCGTCTGTAGTGGGGTGGCTCTTGCCGGTGTTTTCAACAAATGTTGATAAACCTATAGTTTTAATATTACAAAATGTAATGTAAACATTACAATGTGTAGTTGCCCCACGCAACCCGCATTTCGAACAGATATTTCATGGAGGATATAATCAATGAAAAAAACGATGTTCACTCTAATGACCATCCTCGCAATGGTGATGGTTCTTGCCGGGGTTCTTATCGCAGGATGCACGCAGGACAACGGCAGCAGTTCAGCTTCAGGCAGTCAACAGGCTTCGCCTGCCGGGACAGGAAACAGCCAGTCTTCGGGTAATAGCGGTTCACCAAGCGGAACATATAACGGCAACGGGACGTACGGAAACCACCAATACTCAATGATGCAGAATCTCCTGAGCAACACTACCCTCCTTAACGCGGCGGCAGGCCAGCTGGGTGTATCTGAACAGGATCTCCAGAATGCCCTTACACCGGTGAACGGAACCCGCATGAACTTCACCGCTGCGGCACAGCAGCTTAACGTCACTCCGCAGCAGCTACGGACAGCTCTGGGATTCCCTGCAGGGGGCTATCGCGGGAACCGTACTATGCCCATGATGACGCTAGCATCCGGGCAGTAATGGAACCATACGGCCCCGGTTTTCCTTTTTTTGGTGTTCTGGTCCATTGCAAAAGGCCGGTCAAGTCAATACCTTTATTAGCGTTATTCTCCGACTCCCATCCTACAGGAGCAATCGCATATGAAAGTCATTGGAATAAACGCAAGCCCCCGCGGGAAAGACAGCAACACCCTCCGGCTCACGAATGCCGTGCTCACCGGGGCAAAGGATGAGGGGGCAGAAACAGAATTCATTGATCTCTACACGTTGCGCATCGAGTACTGCACAGCCTGCGGAACCTGCTATGCCACCGGGGAGTGCACCCTGCTTGACGATTTTTCCGACCTCTTTGACCGGATGATGAATGCCGACGGGATCGTTCTCGGTGCCCCCAATTATATCGATTCTGTTCCGGCACCGTTGAAAGCGTTCTTCGACCGCATGGCGGACGCCATCCACTGTCAGATGATGACCGGGAAGTTCGGGTGCTCCGTCTGCACTGCAGGTGGAAGCGGTGAATCCGAAGTAGTCGGGTACATGAACAAAGTCCTCTCGACGCTTGGCGCAAACATCGTGGGCGGGATCGGGGTCGCGATTGGGCATGACCCGGCCGCTCTTGGAAAGGCTGAAGGAGACGCCCACAAACTGGGAAAGACGCTTGTACAGGCCATCCGGGGCGAACTCACCTATCCTGATCAGGATGCGCTTCATAAACAAAAACGGGAGTACTTCTGCCAGCTGGTGAAGTACAACAAGGACCGGTTCGCCCATGAATATGAATGGTATGAACAGATGGGCTGGATGAAGTAAGCCCGGGAAAACAACCATGAAAAGCGTCACCGCTGATAAACTCGGGCTTGCGTACGAACCTGTGGCTATCCTCTGGAGCAATACTAAACCCGAAGGAGCGCTGCAGATAAAACCGCACGGGCAGACCTGCATTATGCCATTTTTTGCACAGGTCGCGACGAAAGGAAAAACCGCGGTATTCGACCGGGAAAGCTATGGCTGCCCCGGCGCCCGGGCCGGGCTTGGTTTTGGTAACGGGTACTACGATGCCTTCGGCGGCGCCGGTGTGGACTTCATGTCTGCCTTCTTTGCGAAAGGTGCAGCGAGCAGCAAAGACCCGGCAGCCTATTGTGCGACCGTCCAGCACATCCCTGAACGGGAGCGGGAGAAGTTCATCCACGGTGAGCGCCTCCATAAGGATCCGGAGAAGGCAAAGCGGTTCATGACCGCGGAGCTGCCGATCACCGATATCGCTGAGAAATACGTGATCTTCACGCCCTTAAGCAAGGTAGGAGAGGGAGAGCAGCCGGTTGTTGTTGTGTTCCTTGCCGATCCCCTCCAGGTCACCGGGCTTGTTACGCTGGTCGGTGCTGTCCGCGAGGGCACAGATCCCATTCGGGTTCCGCCCATGGCAGCCTGCCAGCAGATAGGGGCATTCGTGTATGATGAGGCACGAAAGGAACACCCCCGGGCCGTGCTTGGGTATACTGACCTTGCTGCACGGGCGAATGTAGGAAAAACCATCCCCGAACACATGTTCACGTTTGCGGTGCCCTACTCGCTCTTTCTTGAAATGGAGGTTGAGGCAAAAGACGGCGTGTTCGATGGTCCGATCTGGAAAGGACTTGTTGCAGAAAAGAAAGGAGTGCTGTCATGACGAGTGTGGATTTCCGGGAGATTGGATCGAAACTTAAGTCGGCGTTCAGGCTTTCCACCCGCCCTCTTGCGGTGTACGGATCGGATGTCCTGCCGGTGGGCATTCCTCCCATGGCCGGGGTAAACCGGTGTTTTGCCGTTTCCCTCTACCGGATGGCTGCAGGACATGAGGTGTCGGGGATCTACGTCAGTGCTGATACCAGCGAAGGTTGTTGCCCGGGCGGTCTTTATCACGTGGGGTACATCCCGGTTCCCGAGGACATCAAATACTTTGTTTCGACCGGCAGGAAAGATATCCGTGGCGGGGCAGCGGAGTACCTGAAGGCGAGTCCGGAGCTGGTCGAGCGCTGTACGGTGGCGGCAGGGCCAATCCATCCCCCGGGAAAATACTTAGTTGTGCAGGCATGCGAGGCGCTGCCCAATACCCTGCCCACCGTCAGGTCTATCTGCTGTTTTGGGACTGGCGAGCAGATCCGGAACATGGCCGCCCTCATCCATTTCGACCGGGACGATCCATTCGCGCCGGTTATTGTTCCCTGGGGGTCATCATGCTCGACATTTATTACGTTCCCGGCGGGTCTTGCGGAAAATACGCCTCACGACACTGCGTTCATAGGGCCGCAGGATCCTACACAAAACTATACTCTCCCTCAAGAGATGATGGCGATCGGGATTCCCGCAGATATGGCCGTGCGGATGGTTGACAATCTCGATGCGTCATTTATTACCCGGCGACCTCAGGTGGCCTTTCCCCGGCACGCTGCGCGGCAGGACCGGTAGACCCCCACAGCGGGTTTGTGAAAATCTCCCCTCTTTTACCGGATAAGCCCGGTTGTTGCCGGCCAGTCCTTTTCTTCCCCTGCGGGAACTATTAACATTATAGTCCCCTACGATCCACTTTGTAACCTGGATTTTACATCCTCCGGCCGATACCCGGAGAGAACTAGGGGCAGCACGGGCACATGGAAACCACCAAGACACCAGAGAACGGGGCAGGGGTTATAAAAAAGGGGATCGATTACAAGTGGATCGTTCTCTCGATCACGACCATCGAGATGTTCATGGTCTCCGTGAACGGGAGCATAACCCTTATATCGCTGCCCGCGATCTTCAACGGCATCAATATCAATCCACTTACCTCTTTCCAGTATCTCATCTGGGTGCTCATGGGGTACAGCCTCGTCACAGCCACCCTGCTCCTCAGTTGCGGCCGGCTCTCAGATATGTACGGGAGGGTAAGGCTCTACAACATCGGTTTTGCCATCTTTACCTTCGGCTCCATCCTGCTCTTCCTCACGCCCGACAAGGGCGACGCAGGAGCGCTGGAGATCATTGCATTCCGCCTTGTCCAGGCTGTGGGGGCATCGTTTACCTTCTCCAACAGCGCTGCCATCCTCACCGATGCCTTCCCTCCTGACGAGAGGGGTAAGGCACTGGGCCTTAACACGATTGCATTCCTCTCGGGCCAGTTTGTAGGCCTGATCCTCGGCGGTATCCTCGCGTTCTATAACTGGCGGTACGTCTTCCTGGTCAGCGTGCCGGTCGGCATCCTCGGGACGGTCTGGGCCTTCTTCAAACTTAAAGAAACTTCAGTCTCAAAAAGGGCAAGGAAGATCGATCTCTGGGGTAATGTTACCTTTGTCGCAGGACTCACGATCCTCCTTATCGGGATTACCTATGCACTCCTACCTTACGGAAGCGACCCTATGGGCTGGGGTGACCCGTGGGTACTTGCCGCGATTGCCATTGGCGTTGCGTTCCTCATCGCATTCCCATTCATCGAGAGCCGGGTCGAGGACCCGATGTTTCGGCTGAATCTCTTTAAGATCAAGGTATTCTCCCTTGCCAACACTGCCGGGTTCCTGAGCGCACTTGCACGTGGCGGCATGATGTTTATCCTGATCCTGATGCTCCAAGGCATCTGGCTGCCGCTCCATGGTTACAGCTACGAATCAACACCGTTCTGGGCCGGGATATTCATGCTGCCACTTACCGCCGGTTTTGTGGTCATGGGCCCCCTCTCAGGCTGGCTCTCGGACAAATACGGCTCACGATGGTTTGCCACGTCAGGTCTGCTCCTGATTGCTCTCTCGTTCATGATGCTTGCCGCTTTACCCTATAATTTCGATTACCCGATCTTTGCCATCGCGCTCCTGATCATGGGACTCGGTAATGGCATGTTCGGTTCGCCCAACGTCGCGGCCATCATGAACTCCGTACCCCCGGAAGACCGCGGGGTTGCATCAGGTATGCGATCGATGCTCCAGAACAGTGGGATGGTCATCTCCATGGCCCTGTTCTTTACCATCGTCATTGTCAGCCTGTCCCAGCTCTTCCCCCCGCAACTGGCAACATCTCTTTCGGCAGCCGGGGCCCGGGCCTTATCGTTCCCATGAGCGCAATCCCCCCGACCGGGGCGTTATTTGCCGCATTCCTTGGCTATAACCCGGTCCATACCATTCTTGTTGCGCTACCTCAGGCTGTGGTTGCGTCGATCAATCCAGCGACCATTGCGACCCTGACCGGAACTTCTTGGTTCCCAACGACGCTCGCCTATGCCTTCATGCCCTCGCTCCGGATCTCGTTTTACATCGGTGCCCTGCTATCAGTTATCGCGGCAGTGTTATCGTCGATGACCGGGTCGCGTTTTGTCCATGAGGATACTATGAAGCGCGAAGGAAATGCCGAAGTACCTCCGGAAACCGTGGAGGATGCAGGACTGGAGATTATCGGGTAATTATCAGGGTGTTTCCGGAGTAAAAAACGAATGGGGAAACAGGCTCCTCTGAAGAGTCGGTTTGTACTGCATTAATTCCCATTCATGACGGTTTCATCCAGTCGTGGGAAAAGATCTCCGCTTCGCCGCTCACGATACCCTCGACAATCTTTACGGCAACAAAATCTGCAGAATCCGGAGGGTACGGGCCGGTCGGTTCGTAGTCGTCGCCAGAAACCGGGACTGCGCGGATGGTGTTTTTCTCGAAATTGGTAAGGGTAATATAGGGATAGACGACGCTGACGGCGATATGGTCGGCCTGCAGCTCCTGCCGGGCGGCGAGGCTGATTCCAGCAAGGGCCCGCTTTGACGATGAATAGGGGCTCATGCCCGGCAGGTGCATCAGTGCAGTGCCGGAGCTGATATTGATGATAGATCCTCCACCCTGCGTCCGCATGATCGGGATTACCTGTTGCATGGCGACCACCGGGCCAATTACATTCAGGTCATAAATATACCGGAATGTCTGGATCCCGGTCTTCTCAACCGGCGCATCGTATCCCTGCCCTGCATTATTTATCAGGATATCGATCCTGCCAAAATACTTCGCTGCCAGGCTGACCATCTTTTTGATCTGCGGGATCCTGGTCATATCGGCTGGACTGGGTCGGGAACCAGGCAGTGTACCTGCTATCTTTTCAAGCGTTTCTTTCGATCGCGAGACAAGCCCTACCCTGACGCCGTTTTCTGCAAGGAGGCGGGCGGTTGCAAGTCCGATACCTGAAGAGGCACCGGTGACAATCGCGGTTTTTCCCCGCAACTGCTCGAATTGTACGGTCATAGCGTTCTCACATCCTCCTTATTCCTGAGGAAGATACCCGGGTATGTTCACAAGAAACTAATAGAGCTTTAGATGCTACCTTTTGCACCAGATCAGCGCATCTAAAATCCCTTTACCTGGCTCCGATACCGGTAAGCGGGTATGCGCCCCGGGATACACCGGGGTTTAACCCGGATATTCTTACGGGCCTCCTCTCCTAGATCCCTTTTGAAAGGTTATACTGCTGGATCAGTTTTGCAGCCGCAACAAACACCACAATAACCATACCAAGGATAACCGTGTCGGCGAGCGGAGGGTAGACCCCATTGTTGGTGATCGCCCCGTTGAACAGGTCGACAAGGTAGGTGAGCGGTGACATTTCGTTTGTCCATGCCCAGCTCCCGAGCTGACTCAGCGGAATGAAGATCCCCGAGACAAAGATCAGGGGCAGGCGGATCAGGTTGGAGACCATCATTACGTTGGAAGGATTGCTCATGGCAGGGGACGAGAGAAGGGTCCCGAGAGCTGCAAAGGTAAATCCCCCTAGGATTAATGTGACCGCCAGGAGCAGGGGGTGGGCGAGGGGCAGGTGGAGAAGAAACGTTCCTGCACTCCAGACGATCGTAGTGATGACGATCCCGAAGAGCGCCCCTGCAAGGATGTCACCAAGAATGATGCTTTCCAGCGTTACTGGCAGGGACAGGAGGCGCTCGTATGTCTTTTCCCGTTTCTCCCACGGCGTGATAAGCGGCCCGGTGGAAGAGGAAGAGAAGAACAGCATCATGCCAAGGAATGCCGGGAAGAAGAGGACGAGATTGAGGTTCCGTCCGATAAAAAAGGTCAGGAACATCAGGAAAGGAAACAGGAGACCGAAGATCACGACCGCCCCCTTGTAGTAGTAAATCCGCATGTTCTTCTCGGCGACCAAAAGGACGCTCCGGGCAAAAAGCCGGGGGTCCATCATGCACCTTCCGTGAGCTGGACGAATGCTTCTTCGAGCGTCGGGCTCGATGTTGCAACCGAGATTATTTTCAGATGTTCCCGTTCCGCAAGGGCGGCAAGGTATTTGACGGCAGGGTCCGGGTCATCCGTGTACAGTCTCCACTTGTCGCCGTGATTCTCTACGCGGAAGACTCCGCTCGCTTCCAGCCACTCTTTTTTCACCGGCTGCTCGAACGCGATCTCCACATATTTTGCGGTATCGAAGGTTTTTTTGAGTCTCTCCGGGCTGCCCGTTGCCACGATCCTGCCTTTGTTGATGACGCTGATGACCGTGCAGAGCTCATTTGCCTCCTCGATGTTGTGCGTGGTAAGAAAGATCGTACTGCCCTCGTCGTTCATCCTGCGGATCGTGTCAAGCACAAGCCGGCGGCTGAACACGTCCAGCCCTCCTGTGGGCTCGTCCAGAAATAAGACCGGTGGCGAGGGGACGATGGCACAGGCGATGCTGATCCGCTGCCGCATCCCTTTTGAGAAGGTGCGGACGATGTCGTCCTTGCGTTCCGACAGTCCCAGCCGGGCGAGGATTTCATCGGCCCGTTTTTTGCGGGTGACGCTGTCCAGACCGTAGAATTTCGCCGTCCAGAGAATATTCTGTTCGGCAGTCAGGTCACTGTAAACCGTGCCGTTCTCGGGGATGATCCCCATCTTCAGTTTGGCTTCGAGCGGGTGTTTGCCAATATCGATCCCGCAGATACGGGCAGAGCCGGCATCCGGTGTCAGCACCCCGGTCAGCATCCGGATGGTGGTGGTCTTCCCGGCACCGTTGGGCCCGAGAAAACCAAAGATCTCCCCCTCTTTTACATCAATACTGACATCATGAACAGCCTTAAAAGATCCAAATGATTTGCTGAGATTATCTGCTTCAATAATGTCCATGTAAGGTTTCCTATACATCGTTACCGAGCGAAATCATATGAGGGTATCTGTTTGTCCCCGGCATACACCCGGCTTCACTGGTGGTCAACCCGGTGTTCCGGGAGGCTTACCGGGGGATATTCAACCGCGCGATGAGCAGGGAGGGTTACGCACGATCACAAGGAGTGATCTCTCCATAACGCCGAGAAAATCTCTTTTACGATCACCTTTATGTCCTCTTACGTCAAATTTAACAGACCCAAGCTGAGTGCCCGTATATCTACGGGACGGCATGGTGCAAAACTATGGCAGAAGTGGTCGAGGTTTTAGTACCCGGCGGGAAGGCAACCGCAGGTCCGCCATTAGGACCGGCGCTCGGACCACTCGGTATCAACGTGAAAGCTGTTGTCGATGAGATCAACCAGAAGACTGCGTCCTTCAACGGAATGCAGGTTCCGGTCAAGGTCGAAGTTGACGACAAGAAAAAGTTCACGGTCACGGTGGGTATTCCACCGACGACGGCACTCATAAAAAAAGAGGCCAATATCGAGAAAGGTTCCGCAGAGCCCAACGCCAAAGTGGCAGGAAACCTGTCATTCGAGGCCGCTGTCAGGATTGCCAACATGAAACTCGAAGGCATGCTCTCTTACGAGCTCAAGACCGCGGTAAAAGAGGTCGTGGGCACGTGCGTTAGCATGGGAGTCAACGTTGACGGCAAGCGCCCCAAGGAAGTGCTCGCTGACATCGCTGCTGGCAAATATGACAGTGTCCTTGTGAAATAAATCAGGAGAAAACCATAGGAGATCGAAGGGTTCGGTCGCAGACTATGGAGGAATCTGATGGTTGAAAGGGCCAAAATTCTGGAAGCTGTAAAAACGGCTATTGAAAAGGCGCCAAAGCGGAAATTCTCCGAAAGCATCGATATTACCATCAATCTCAAGAATATCGATATGGCGCAGCCGAAAAATCGTATCGACGAGACGATTCTTCTCCCGAACGGGACCGGGGAAAAGACCGGTATCTGTGTCATCGGGAAAGGGGACATCGTCACGCAGGCAAAGGATGCCAAGGTTGATCTGATTATCGGTCCTGAAGAGGTAGAACGACTTGGAGGTGCACCTCGCGAGGCACGCAGGGTTGCAAGTACCTACAAGTACTTCCTTGCCGAGACCGGGGTCATGCCGCAGGTCGGTCGTTTCTTAGGTCCCCGGCTTGGTCCGCGGGGCAGAATGCCGATGCCGATCCCCGGGCAGACTGATATCCGTCCGATTGTCGAACGCCTGAGAAACTCGGTTAAGATCCGTACCAAAGACAAGACGGTCTTTTCCACAAAAGTAGGATCAACGGCAATGACACCGGAGCAGGTCTCCGAGAACATCGACGCGGTTGTTAAACGTATCGAATCTGTCCTCGAGCAGGGTCACCTGAACGTCCGCTCGATCTACGTCAAGACTACCATGGGTCCGTCCGTGAGGCTGGTATAATGGCACTCTATACCCATCACCTGCCCGCATGGAAAAAGGACGAGGTTGCGGAGATCAAGAAGCATGCAAAGGAATACCCCCTGATCGGGCTTGTAGACATGTATGGTATCCCCGCTCAGCAGGTGCAGCAGATCCGCAGGAACCTTAGGGGCAAGGCAGTCATCAAGGTAACGAGGAACACCTTGATTGAGCACGCGCTCAGCGAGATTGGCGGGGACGCAAAAGGACTTACGAAGTTCATCTCCGGCCATTCCGCAGTGATCTTCTCCAACGACAATCCGTTCAAGCTCTACAAGCAGCTCGAGAAGACCAAGACCAAGATGGCTGCAAAGCCTGGCGAGACCGCCCCTGAAGACATCGTTATCGAGAAGGGGCCCACGAGCTTCAAGCCGGGTCCGATTGTCGGCGAACTCCAGCAGGCCGGCATTCCCGCAGCGATTGAAGGCGGCAAAGTCAAGATCCGCGAGACCAAGACGGTCGTCAAGAAAGGCGCGGTCATCTCCGCGAAGCTTGCGGACGTGCTCATCAAGCTCGATATCAAGCCAATGGACGTGGGACTTGCCCTTCAGGCAGCCTTCCACGATGGCAATCTTTACGAGCCGTCCGTGCTCGCTGTGGATGAGACAAAGTTCCTTGCCCAGCTCCAGCTTGCCGGCCAGCAGGCGTTCAACCTGTCGGTGAATGCAGCAATCCCGAATAAGGAGACCATGGCACCGATCCTGACTAAGGCGGTCAGGGAAGCACGCAGCCTTGCGATCGAGGCGTCTGTCTACGAGAAAGACGTTATCGATGCGATTATTGGTAAAGCCCAGAGAGAGAGCCAGGTGTTGAAGACCCTGGTTAAATAAAAGAGAGTATTTGAGGTGAATTTAAGATGGAGTATATCTATGCAGCACTTCTCCTGCACAAAGCAGGCAAGAAGATCGACGAGAACGGCGTCAAGGCAGTCCTTACCGCCGCAGGTGTAGCAGCAGACGAGTCACGGATCAAGGCGCTCATTGCAGCCCTCGACGGCGTGAACATTGAAGAGGCGATCAGCAAGGCAGCAGCACCGGTCGCAGTTGCCGCCGCAGCGCCCGCAGCAGGCCACGCAGCCGCGGCACCCGCCAAGGAAGAGCACAAGGAAGAGGATAAGAAAGCAGAAGAAGAGAGCGGCATGGCAGGGCTCGGTGCCCTGTTCGGCTAAATCTTTTTTTCCTTTCTTCTTTTCCCGTGTTGTTTTTCAGTCGTTTTCTTATTTACACTCAGTTTTCGCTGTCCGCCCACCTAGATAGGTACGCCGACGTAGATGTTGTTCTTCGTCGCTACGATCCTGACCCGTACCTGACCTGACGTTTTGTCACAGCCAAACACCGAGACCACCCGGTTTCGTGCGATGCCCAACTGTTCGCCATGGATCCAGCCCGGGGCCATGATCTCGACTGTTGCCTTCTCGCCCTTTTTAAACACCTGCGGGAGCGAGGGACGCCGGACCGTTCCAAAGTCCCTTTCAGGGTTGAGACGGAGGGGAAGACCTGACGTTTTTTCCCACTCTTTGATGCTCCGGTTGAAAAACTGCCACCAGCTCTGGACTTTGACCCCTTTTGGTGTACGGCCGTACCTGTACCGCTCGAACTTCTGGATGCCGAGCGGCGGGAACCGTTTTCCAGCACCGCATTCCCGGGCAAAATCGATCAGCTTCGGGATCTCGGCGTCGTTGATGCCCGGCATATACACCGGGGCAATAAGAAGATCCATGGAACTTTTTGCGACAGCCTGTGCTGCGCTGCAGACCCTATCGATATCGTACCAGTCCACACCGGCCAATGTGCGGGCAAGCGTTGGATCGAGTGCATGGAGAGAGAGGTTGACCCGGTCGAGACCTGCCCGGGCAAGCGCTTCTATCATTGCATCGCTCAGAAGGGTACCGTTTGTCTGGAGCGAAACAACAGCGACGGAATCGAGTGCCTCTCAGCTCAGAAGGGTACCGTTTGTCTGGAGCGAAACAACAGCGACGGAATCGAGTGCCTTAAGCGCCGCGACCAGTTCAGGGAGCCGGGAGTACATGAGTGGTTCGCCCGGAGAATCGATGTGGCATTCGACGCCGGGACCTTTGAAGGGTGCGATCTCTTCAACAGCCGAGAGAAGGTACTCCAGCTCGACTTCGTAACTGGTGGCACGGGTTACCGAGCACGGCCCGGCGTCGACCGAGCAGAAGGGGCAGTTTAAGTTGCAGCCACAGCTCGGACGTACCTGCAGGAGGCTTGTGCCCCGGTCAATAATGCCAAAATAGAGGGAGCCAACAAGGGGAATGCCAGAATCGGCCGTGATGCGGACATGCGTCATGTCTTCATGCCAGCCCGGCACGGCCAACGAGTTACCGGAACCTGCATCCCTGCCAGTCTCCCCGGAAGATCAACGGGTGCGGGTCGTCCATTTGCGGGAGGAGATATTCGAATGCATCCTTGTCCACCGGCTTTGTCCCGGTCATCCTGCAGAACTGGGCATAGGTTTCATACATGACATCGAGCGGGATGGAACCAGACGGATCGCTCACGAGCATCTTCTGGTGGAAATCCCATATTCCTTCGAACTCCGCGTCCTCATCTTTGAGGGGGCTGATAATCCCGAAGTTGAGCTCCGCGCTGATGCTCTGTTCGTCAGCCTGAGCTTTTATCTGGAGGAAATAGTCATGCACAGAAGCGAGCCCCTCCCGGAGCTCGGTAAGCTCCTTTTCCAGGCTCTTGATCCTCTTTTCCTGTTCCTGAACGATGTTCTGCGGATACATATCAGCTGATTTCAGCTTTGTACTTTCGCCAAGATAAAATGCTTGTTTTTTTGGGATTTTGTCGGCGGCTGTTTATTTCTGTGGTTTAATGAGTTTTCCCGCCCAGATGCACTGGCCAAAAGAGACACACCCATCGCCCGGCGGATAGGCTTTGTTTATGAGAAGAGAAAGGCCGGCACTGGTAATTTCCGCTTGGATCGTCTCACGAATGGCCCGGTTCGCGACAACGCCACCGCTCAGGGCCACGAGAGTCACACCGTCCCGTTCCGCCGCATGGATGGCGAGTGCGGCGACTCCCCGGGCGAGGTTATACTGGATCGATGCCGCAACGTCCCGAATGGTGATCCCGTCATCATGAGGTGAATGGGACAGCCGGGTAAGGGCTGTTTTAAGGAGTGCCCGGGTGGAGAGGACCTCGCATCCGTCGGTATGGGAAAAGACCAGCTCCCACGTCTCTGTTTTGCCGCCTGCCGCGGCTGATTCGAGTTTCATTGCTGGTTCCCCATCGTAGGTACGCTCCCGGCATATCCCGAGAAGGGCGCTTGCGGCATCGAGCACCCGGCCGGTGCTGCTTGTCATAGTGACGTTGAACCCGGTTGCGACCTGTTTCTTGAGTACGCCAAGTTCGATACCGGACCAGCCGCGATTCCGGAGGAGATCGAGGCATTCCTCTTCCGGAAGGATGCCGTACAGCATTCGCTCCGGGAATCGGGTGGCAAGATCGCCGCCCGGCATCGCCACCGGTTCGAGATGGGCGACCCGGGCAAGGTCCGGGACCTGGCCGGAGAACACCTCACCTCCCCAGACCGTACCATCGTCCCCGTATCCCACTCCGTCGATCGCAATCCCGATGCAGGGTTCGGTCGTTGTCGCTGCTATGTGTGCCCGGTGATGCTGGACCGGTACGAGCCCGATCCCCCGCTCTTCTGCAATCTCTTTAGCAAACCGGGTGGAGAGAAACTGGGGGTGAAGATCATGCGCGACAACGTCGAATTTTGCACCCAGCAATCGCTGGAGTTTCGAAACGGTCTCCTTCAGGTAAGCAAGTGTTGCCGGGTTCCGGACGTTTCCTACGTGGGGGGAAGTGACGGCAAAGCCGGCTTTGTAGATGGTAGCGTTTGCATTGAGCTCCGGGCCCACACCGAGAATGCAGCGCGAACCAAGATCGATTGCCGTTCGTTTCGGAGCAATTCCCCGGGAAAGGCGAAGGATGTAACCATCGCGGATAACCGAGTCGTCGACCCGGTTTTGTATGGTGCGGTTGTGGACAAGGAAATAATCCGCGTCTTTTGCGAGTTTTACAAGAGCCTCGCCGATATCGGTGATCATCGGATAACCCGGCATGTTCGCACTTGTCATGATAAGCAGTGGATGGCGTAAGTACGAGAAGAGCAGGTGGTGGAGCCCGGTATAGGGCAGCATGCATCCGATAGTATGGAGGTTGCTGATAGTGGCATACGACGAATGATCCCATTTTTCGAGCACAACGATCGGGTGAACGGGGCTTTCGAGCAGTTGCCGCTCTTCCGGTGATATATGCGCGATCTCGCCAATATACCCCGGTCGCACCATCACTGCGAAAGGCTGTTCGACCCTGCCGAGGCGGGATTTAAGCTCGCCCGAAGACTTCTCGATGCAGGCAAGATGGAACCCTCCGATCCCTCGTATTGCAAGGATCTTTCCTGCATCAAGCAGTGTTGCAGCCTCCCGGACCGGATCGACGCACGGAACATCGGTCCCGGTGCGGTCCATGAGCCGAAGCCCGGGACCGCAGGTCTGACAGGCGATCGTTTGCGCATGGTGGCGGCGGGAACGAGGATCGGCGTACTCACCAGCGCAGGCCGGACACATCGGAAACTCGCCCATAGACGTTCGCTCCCTGTCGTAAGGGATCGCTTCTATGATACTGTACCGGGGCCCGCAGTTCACGCAGGAGGTCGCCCAATAGCCCTCATACCTCCCTCTGGAAGTGAAAATATCAGCGATACAGTCGTCGCAGATCGCAATATCCGGGGGAATCATGCCGGAAAAAGAACCGGTCCCGCTACCTTTGATGAAAAAACCATCGGGAATGTCGGAGGTGGTCTCGGTCACATCAATAGAATCTATCAGGGCCATTGGCGGGCCCCGGGAGACTGCCGCAAGAAAATCGGCGAACCGTTCGCCACGCGCGTAGATCTCCACCTCGCTCCCGAGATTCTGTATCCAACCTGAAATCCCGAACTCGCAGGCCCGGGCATAAACAAAAGGGCGGAACCCGACACCCTGAACGATGCCGCGAACTGAAATTCTACCCTTTTTCTGCATAATTTTTGCCGCAAAAATTTATTGAATTACACCGCCATATAACTATAGGGTTTTTACCGTGCCGGGTCATATCCGAATAGTTAACGATCCTGTTGAACTTGTTCCGCTCCTCATGACGTTCAACAGTCCTGCCTTTAAGAAGGTATATGAACTGCTCAGCAAATCGTGGATGACCGTGGAAGAACTCCAGGCGCAGGTAAAAGATGAGGCGGTTCCTGTCTGCCTCCAGATATTAAAGAAAGGAAACCTTATCGAGGAACAATGGCGAATGCCAAAACCCGGCGAGAAACCACAGAGGGAATTCCGGGGAACTTATAACAAGTTCCGTGCAAATTTCCAGTGCAACCTTCAGGATCTCTCGGACATTCTCTATATCTCGCTTTCAAACGACGAAAACCTCCGCGATGTTGTCGGCCAGATCGAGTCGGAACTGGGGAACGGCAACACATCTATCAGTGATCTCTCGCGGAAATTCGGTGTCAGCCCGGTGTTCATCAGGGGTCTTGCAAAACGGATACCGTATCTTGATGTGAAGGGACAGGGATTGGTGCTGCTTGATACAGGACGCTAAGGATCCCCTCTATTCCATCCTGCGCAGCAAACGTGAAGTATCCCGGTTACAGATTCTGGTCGAGATCGCCGAGCACCAGCCCGCGGTGCGTCAGCAGGAAATCGCAACCAAACTTGGAGTTACGCCTCAGGCAATATCAGAGTACATCCGGGAGCTCACGGATGAAGGCATGGTTTCGGCAAGCGGGCGTGGCAATTACGAGGTCACAAAAGCTGGTATAGAGTGGGTGCTTGCGAATGCCGAATCGCTGGAGGCATATGCCCGGCATATCCGGCGCGATATCATCCAGCAGGTTTCTATCTGGACCGCGATCGCCGCTGAAAATCTCAGGGCAGGCGATGAAGTGGGGGTCTTTATGAAAGGTGGCTTCCTGTACGCAGCAAAGAAGCCGCAACCGGCGACCGGATCGGTCGTTGCGGATGCAAAAAAGGACGAAGATGTAGGTGTCGCCCGGCTCAACGGCATCATTGAGCACCGGGAAGGAAGCATCACCATCTGCAAGGTGCCCCGTATCCAGCATGGGGGTTCACGCAAGGTTCGGTTAGAGCAGTTAAGGGACCTTGTCCGCCCGGCCGGTATGATGGCGGCAGTCGGGCTCGAGGCGTACATTGCCCTCAAGGCCGCAGGGCATAAACCCGATCTGTTCTTCGGTGCGCGGGAAGGCGTCATCGAGGCAGCGTTCCATGGTATTGACTGCGTGATTGTGATTGTTGACGAGGAGTTTACGGATTTCTTAAAAAGGCTTGAGGGTGTCGGCCTCTCGTACAGTATCATCGATCTGATTGCCCCATGAAGATCCTCGTCCAACCGGTCAAAGGCAGTTATAAACTTCTCTTTTACGATGGGAAGCATGTTCTTGGCGTCGGTATTGCCGAAATGACTGATACCCCTAAAGGGCCCCGTCCGGTCAGGTACCGGGTCCGCTGGGGTTCCCGCAAAGAGTACCATGCTACCCCCTCTAAGGATCTTATTGCCCAGCTTCGCGAAGCGGATGTCCGGATGGTCAGGCCCGACTCCCTTTTTGAGGAGTTTTTGCATGCATTCCAGGTCCGGGCCGGTACGGTTAACGCGTGCCGGATCTGCCTGCTCGATGACCGGTATACACCGATTACCGAGGACAATTTCGTGATCTTTGGCAAACACGAGAAGATTTGCCTTGAATGCGGGCGCAGGGAGCTCAGGCGCGAGCTTGCGCCAATAGGGCATATGGGCCGGGATACGCTCCGGCACTTCGAGGAACTTCTTATATCAACCCGGAACCTCGACCGCGTACTCGCGCTTGTCCAGCCCGACAAACTCTCGATGAAGTCTGCGCTCTTTGACCGGATCGATGCCCACCCGGTACTTGCTACTGCAAAGCTCACCGAGCTGCCGCTTCCGCATGAGTTTGTCGCCGCCTCACGGGTAGACGCTCTTATGCCCGCCCAGCAGCTCGCGGTTGATGCGGGTCTTCTTTACGGAAAGGATCTTCTCGTGGTTGCGGCCACCGCAAGCGGGAAGACATTCATTGGCGAGATGGCCGGGATGAAAAACTATCTTGCCGGGAGGGGCCGGATGCTTTTTTTAGTGCCACTGGTAGCCCTTGCAAACCAGAAGTACGAGCGGTTCACCGAGCGGTATGGCGCCCTCGCAAAGACCGGACTTTTGACTGGTGTCTCCCGTCTTAACCTTCCCGAGACACGGAAGGTAGGTGACCGGAACCCGCAGGCCCCGATTCTTGTCGGCACCTACGAAGGGGTGGACAATATGATCCGGTGTGGCCAGAAGATGCAAAACATCGCAACAGTCGTCATTGATGAAGTGCAGATGCTGGAGGACCCGGAGCGGGGGCACCGGCTCGACGGGCTCATCGCCCGGCTCAAGTACCTTGCACCGCAGGCACAGTTCCTGTATCTTTCCGCAACTATCGGATCGCCAAAGACGCTCGCAAAAAAACTCAACTGCCAGCTCGTTCGATATGACGACCGGCCGGTCGCATTGGAACGATATCTCCTTTTTACGGAACGCAAGCAGAAGATCCCGACGATCAAGAAGCTGACAACCGAGGAGTACACGAACACCTCCTCAAAGGGATTCCGGGGCCAGACGATCATTTTCACCAACGCCCGTGCCCGGTGCCATACGATCGCCGATGCACTCGGGATGAGGGCAGCGGCCTACCACGCCGGACTCTCCTCACAGGAGCGCCGGGAGGTCGAGACCAAGTTCCTAGGCGGCAAGCTGATGGCGGTCGTGACTACGGCGGCACTTGGGGCGGGAGTCGATTTTCCCGCATCGCAGGTGATCTTCGATGCCCTCGCAATGGGGCGGGACTGGCTCTCCGTCCAGGAATTTAACCAGATGGCAGGCCGGGCCGGGCGGCCAGACTTCCATGACCTCGGGAAAGTCGTGCTCCTTGCGGAACCCGGAGGAAGCTACTCGCGCGAGAATCCGTTTACCGAGGAAGAAGTTGCGATGCGCCTTCTTAAGGGAGAGATGGAGGAAGTAGCGCCCGTCCATGATCTCGAACAAAGCTCTGAGGAGTATGTGGCAAATGCGGTTGCCTGCGGTGGCGAAGAAGCGGATCTTATCAGAATCAATACGATGATGGTGGGGAGCCTTGAACCGGTGCTTCCGGAACTTGTTGCCCATCGGCTCGTGCAAAAGAAAGGCACGAAGATCGAGCTCTCTCCGCTAGCCCGCGTGATGTCCGAGCATTTCATCGGCATCGAACGATTGCTCGAAATCGTGCGGCTTGTAAGGGGGATGGACGATTCCCTCGATATTATAGCAGAGCTGGAGAGCGAAGGGATGGAAAAGGAAGAGGCACAGAAAAAAGACACAGGCGGAAAGCCGCACGGGCACAAAAAAGGGCACGGGAGGCGGTGAAGAGAATCGGCCGGTGCCGGTGAAACGGTTGCATCCGGTAAGGGCGAACCGGTATTTACAAAAGAGCATTCCTAGATATGGCGGGTGAAGATTCACCGCTTGAATTTAACCTGTTTTTTTTATCGATCTCTTTTCACGGATGTTTTTTTCCCGCGCTTTATGGTATATGTATGTTCAATATCAGAGATTGCTGTTGGTATTCTGGCCCCTGTCGCAGCTACGTTGAGCTGCTGTTCTTCCCTGAGAAGAATTGTCTGGATCATTTCGCGACCCTTTTCGGATTCCAGATAGTGCAGAACAATATCTTCGATATCTTCCTTTTTTTCGGATCTCTCCAGCAGCTGGTGGAGAGCCGATACAATAACATCCGAAATATCTTCAAACTCTCCGTTATCTACAAGAGCCTGCATTTTTTCAAATACTTTGGATGAAACCCTAAAATTCAATTTTATTTTCGGATGCTCATCTCGCATAATTCTTGAAGAAAATCGTATCGCCGGCTAATGAAATAATGTGATACATAAGGATTCTTTTGTGATACAATTATATGCTTCACCGTTCGATCTATCAAAAAGGAAGGTTTTTCGCAAATGAGACATGAAAGGCCGGTTGATCCTGTTAGGACGGGCCGGAGATCCAAGCGCAGGATGTTCCGGTCGGCAGGAACAGAACATGCGAAAAAACGGATAAACAAGGAACTCCGTCTTTTGAAGAGTATCCTCTGTCACGATATCCTCAACCAGCTGACCGCACTGCACGGGCTTCTTGCACTCTCGGAACTGGAAGAGACAACGCCTGAGATCAGGGAGTATATCAGAAAGGAACAGAGGATTGCTGAAACCCTGCAGGCGCAGATTCTGTTCATGAGGGATTTCCCGGAGACCGGGATGAAGCAGCCGGTCTGGCAGAATCTTGATACAATTCTGCAACGGGTAATCGACAAAATCCCCCTGTCACCAGAGATTCGCGTGAACTACCGGTCAGACAGGATCGAAATCTCTGCGGATCCTCTGTTTGAGTGCGTGTTCTATAACCTGATCGTCAATTCCCTCATGCATGGTAAGTGGGCGAGTACTATTACCATTCACGCAGAAGAAACAACGCCGGGTCCGGGTCTGGGAGTGATATACGAAGACAATGGATGTGGCGTTGATGCACCTGTCAAAGAAAAAATTTTCCTTAAGGGGTACGGGAAAAACACCGGGCTTGGTCTCTATCTCATCCGTGAACTCCTGAGTATCAAGGGTATAACGATTGTTGAGAACGGAGAACCGGGGGTGGGTGCACGATTTGTGATCCATGTTCCCCAAGGGCTGTACCGTGTGGCTGAAAATCCCGGAGGGTGAACGTGAACGGAAAGGAGACGTCTAATAAACGAGGGTATCTCGGGGAAGATCTTGGAATAGAGAGCCCGGCAGGTTTGAACCGGAATGCCGGGTCCCGGCCTGTTAACCGGCTCAGTGTATTCGGGCCGTCATAAGGATTTTTGGGCAATCGTTACTTCCCCCGGGCCACACAGACCCAGTGGTCGTAGAAAGGATCGCCGGAATTTTCCTGAATTTCAACGGTACGACCGGCTTCGCTGCCCCATTCCATAATAAGGAGTGCTTCCGGTTCAGTGCCCACCGTGATAAGCGTCTCCTTTGTCACGGAAAAGAGCCCGGCCGCTATCTGGTGCCACATATCGGCTGAGAAGGAATTGATCTCCCCCATCATGATCCCGATACCTTTGGGCACTGGTCTGGTATATGCAAAGACCTGCGTGGCATCGATGCACATCGTTTCACCCGGAAGCAGCCGGCTCTTTTCCAAACCGAGTGTAAGAAGTGCCGGATCGTTGTCGTACGAGAGGGGGGTATACCCGAGCTCCCGGAGCACCAAGGAACCGACACCGGAGCCGCAGCCGCAGTCAATGCAGGTCTCGTTCGATCCCTTCCCCCAGACTCCTGCGATAACATCCGCGAGAATACTCTTCCGGGCCGGGTTGAGATCCTCCATCGCAGCTGGTACTTCCCCGGCCAGCTGCAGGGAAAAATATTCCCGGACTGCCGCCTCCCAGATCGCCCGGTCATCCTGGTAGATCTCGCCGTTTACCTGCTCGAATGCATCGATCAGGGCGATGCTTGGGTGCCGGCAGAGAAATGAGCCTGCAATCCATCCGGACTTCTCATGGAAAGCGACCGCGATTGGGTCACTGTTCTCATCCACGAGCATCCGCGCCTCATCCCCGTTATCTGTAGCCAGCAGATCAGTATAGAGTGGATTAGACAGTGCGGCAAATGATGGCTCGATGAACATGATCTCGTTCACTTCGAGTATTGCCGCAGCGTTCACGGGTTTTATCCCTCCCACCCGATGTGCATTCCATGGGGGGCTTCGATGATCCCGTCGATCTTGGCATCTTCGTGGAGGAAGATCTCCTTTGCGATCACATCTCCGAGGATATGGGCGCCTTTTTTCACGTACACTTTCCCGCTGCTCTCGACATTTCCATGTACCGTTACGCCGCCGGCGACGCGGACCGGGCCTCTTGATCTCAGGCTGCCGAATATAACCGTTCCTTCGAGAACATCGATCGAACCGGCGCGAATATTACCGTGCAGCCGGCATTTTCTCCCTATCTTCATCGTAGACGGGACCGAGAAGACCTTCATGTTCAGCCGTGAACGGGCGGGGATCATGAGCGGCACTTCCACTTTTCCCTCATCCCCGGTAAAAAGGTTGTCAAGGATCCGGTCGAGTTCCCTCTCGTTTTCTATCCTGAGCATTGTCATGAGGTAGATGAGGATGAAGACCAGCACCGGCATCGGGTTTCGTACTGCAATCTCACCGGTTGCTTCAAATCCTTCTCCAATTTCCACTTTTTCTCCGATATCGAGCGCCCCGTTCACCACGAGCTTGCCGGCAATCTTCACACCCTCGCCAATATACGCGTCCTGTTTTGCGACGACATCGCTCCCTATCTCGCAGAGATTGCCGATCCGTGCGTCGCCGTTAGCCCAGACATACTCGCGGATCTTGGTCGACTCGCCCACGTAGACGTCTGCGCCCCGCAGCCCGTAATCGATCTGGCAGAACTCCCCGACGACGATATCCCGGTCGGTCTTGATGCTGTGTTCCTGGAGCTCCGTTCCGTCAGGAAGGAGGCAGTGCCTGTGCCAGTTTTTTACCGATTCCCCTCTCATCGATCCCCCGCGAGTACCCTTTTCATTTGCATCATGCCCCGTACTTGTGTGCCTTGTTTATCAGGTCAAGTGCAATGGGCAACAATCCTGCACCTGTGATCCGGCAGAGGCCGCCCTGTGCACACGATCGCTCCCCGAACGCCTTTACTTCATCCACCCTCACACCTTCCCCGTAGATCAGCACCGGCACCGGGTCTGCGCTGTGATCCTTTATTGCGCAGGGTGTGGAATGATCGGCGCAGACGACGATGATAGTATCCCTCAGATTGAGAAGAGGTTCGAGCTGAGCGTCGACTTTTTCGATGAAGGTTTTTTTCTGATCGGCGAGACCGTCATGGCCCGATTCGTCGGCCCCCTTGATGTTGACGAGCACAAAATCCCTTCTTGTAAGCTCCTTTATAGCTGCCGTGATCTTTCCTTTGATATTGCTGTCCTGCGATCCGGTGATCCCTTCGACCGGGATCTGGGCAAGGCCGACTGCTGTACCGATCCCGGAGATCAGGCTTGCAGCTGCAATAACGCTTCCTGACAGCTGGTACTTTTTGTTGAACGGCTCGAAGTTCCCCATCTCGCCGGCCCCCCGCATCAAAATAATGTTTGCCGGGCTCAGGCCCTGAGCGCTACGCTCCCGGTTTACTGGGTGGTTAAGGAGGATCTTTTTTGACTGCCGCACGAATTCGTTACAGACATCCGCTGTTTTCTTGTCCTGTACACAATCTTTGACCGGTGTGATGGTGAGAGGAGCCACATGATCCTTTTTTGGGTCGTTCGAGGAGACACAGTGGCCGAGTCCCACTCCTTTGAGGGCGAGAGCTGCCCGGTGACCGGCTCCTGACCTGAATACAAACTCTACACCAAACTCCGAAAGATCGACCCCCTCCTGGACCGCCCGGGAGAGAGCTGAGGTATCGTGGATCCGCCCTGCACGACGGTCAGTAACGAGTCCGGTCGACGAGACGGTCGCATAGTTGCACCGGAAACCGATCATGCCCGGTTCCATCGCGATGCCCGAGCCCACGCATTCGAGAGGGCCACGGCCGGTATAGTACTTATGGGGGTCGTAACCCAAAAGAGCGAGATGTGCTGTGTCAGACCCGGGACGGATGCCGGTCGCTATCGTATCCATGATTCCACATACACCTCCTGCAGCCAGATGGTTGAGCACAGGATGGTGAGCCGCTTCGAGAGGAGTCAGGTTGTCCAGTTCCGGGCAGGGCCGGTCGGATAATCCATCAATAATGAGTAACAGGATCTTTCGAGCGGTCATTCTTAAAGAATGGTTGGACGCGCGGATTAATTATGTTTCCCGGTTTTTATCGCAGCGGAAAATGGCATACGCCGGTTAAAATAAGCGTCCTTCAGGCCCTGTAGAGAAGTTCAGAAAGGGTAAAAAAATTTACTTGGTCGAAACCGGTGCTGCGACCTGCTCAACCTTTGATTTGATGATCTCGACACGGCGGGTGGGGTAGAGGGTCTTTACGACTTTGAAAAGGTCGCGGGAGATTTCACCCGAGACGATCCCGTTTACAAGTGTCGTCAGATCCCACGCTTGTGCCTGCGTGGCGAGGCTTGCCATGATTGCGTTCCTGAGTGCATGTTCCTGCGCGATATTTGCCCGTGCAAAGGTATAGCAGCTGATCGTGAGCCGGACCTTCTTGTTGTCTTTAGTGACGATCTGCACATGGCAGTCCACCCGGGAGCTGCGGCGTTTGACCAGGGACCGTAAGTAATCGCGGGTTACTTCATGACCGACAAACTCAGTGTATGCGGCATCCCCGGTAACCTCGGCGATCTTAAAGCTCATCTTGATATGCTGCTTGGCGTAGTCATTGGTGATCTCGCCGAGAGTGGACTGCATGATCCTCCCCTTGACGGTCTCCATATCATTTGCAACGGTGTCACCGATATACGCCTTGCCGAGGTTATCGGGCGTGTATACCTTGAACCAGCTCTTGGCTTTCCAGCCTTCAACTCTTCTTCCAACCTGTTTTTTCTTTGCCATGGTATCAACTCTGGATTTTTAGTTTTTCTTTTCCTCTGTTCCCTGTTTGTGGTAAGGGAGCGATGTTGTTTCATCCGCAATTGCCAGATTCATCAGATAGTCGTCCACAGATGCAATGATCGACCGGATCTGCGACCCCTCGATCACCGTTGTGACTCTGTCGCCGTCTGCGGTAGTAACCATACTCATGAGGTTATCCGGTGCCAGGGACGAGGCCACGCGGGAAGCATCTGCATGAATCGTTGTGATGAGACCGTGTACCTGTGTCATGCAGTTATCCCCTCCTGCCATCCCTTCACGAATGCCTCCAACCGATCACAAGGAATAGTTGCCCCTGCCCTTGTATGGTGACCTCCGCCGTTTCCGCCACATGCTGCGGCGAGGTTCCGCACAAGCGGTCCGAGATCGCCCCTGACGTTATGGGGCAGACGTACCGAGACCCGGCAGTCTTCCCCGGTGCGTGCATAGACGAGCACCGGTGTCAGGTGCACCCGGTCCCTGGCGAGTACATCGGCAATATCACTTGCAAGGGATGCATCCCCACACTCATAGATCGCATCGCTACCCTGTACAGTGTGCACCGTTTTGAGCGCACTGATCACTGCGAGGTAATGCCTCCGGGCGGCTTCCCAAGCGTCGCCGATCTCGGCCGATGACCGTAGGCAGAGTGCAACTGCAAGGTCGCCATGGCCGGATTTGCCGCAGGCGTCAATAACGGCAGTAAGAGCATGGGCATCCTCAATTACTTCGCGCTGGAGGTGGATGGTGTCACCGTAGAGCAGCATAAGGCTGTCAGCGGGTGTATCTGGTGAGGACTTAAGCACTGCAAGGCTCATCAGAACATCGGTGCGCAGGCCCTTTTCTCCTAGTGCCCCGGAGAGCAGGTCAGCGACGGCCGAATCGTCGCCGCTGATACCGTCGAGATACGGGCGGGTTGCGAGCAACCACTTCTCTGTCATGTCGCGGCCGGCAAGGGTCACGCCCTTGTCTGGGACAATGATCCCGTTTGCAACGCTTTCGTTGAAGATCTCAAGGTTTTTGCCGGCAAATTCCTGGCTGTCGCCGATGATACCGGGTATGACGAGGCCGGCAAGATCGCGGTTGTCCCCTATTTCCTGGGCGACGAGATATGCAGCGCCGGCGGCGGAAAGCTCCCGGTCGCCATCGATCTTTTCAAGCCTGGGGTTTACATGGAACTGGCCGGAAAACACTGGCAGGTGGTGGTCCACCACCATCGTTTCCGGGGGCAGATCCTCCCTGCCGGACCCAAGATCGCACAGAAGCGAGGCCGTGTCGTGGGAAAGACTGGCGGAAGGGACTTCGGCGCAGACTCTCATCCGGAACTGTATGCCCGCCCTGAGCATCGCATGGCAGAGAATAGCACCAGCTGCGATACCGTCGGCATCATGGTGTGCGTACACTTCAACGAACTGCTGACGGCGGATCTGATCCGCGACGGTTTTTGCGGCTTCTTCAAGCGACATGGGCACCCTTGAACGACATATCTGTAGTTATCTGGACAATAGGATCTCAGCGTTCTCCGGCTCTGTAGGTGAAGTCTGCGGGCAGCTTTTTGGTGCCGGTATAGTACTTCACGAGACGGCGGATCTTGGCTTCGACAAGGTGGAGCTGCCTTTTGTTGTGCAGGTCCTTAGCGTTGTCTCCCAAGTGCTTCCGCAGCCCGAGCGCTTTTATCATGAGGTCACGAAGATCTTCGGGGATCTCGGAGCCCACCTTGTTCTCTTTTAAGATATCGCCGATACGTTTTCCGGTGATCATCTTGACATCCGGGACGCCGTAGCGGTCCCGCAGGATCAGACCAATCATACTGCCTGATGTGCCTTCCTTGCGGAGATCGACAATAAGTTTCTCGATCGCTGCCTTGTCCGTGTTGGACCACACTGGCGCTTCTTTTCGCGCAGGCCGCACAGAGCTTGATTTTCCTCTTCTTCTGGCGTGCATTCGTGCCATAATTATACCTCCTGTTACGGTAATGTAAGTCCAGAAAAGTGCAGTACGTTTACTGACTCTCTGTAATCCCAAAGCCATGTTTGAGGCCGTGCCTGAAATGGCACGTCGGACTTACATCTGTCAGCACCCTATAAAAAGTGCTATTCTCTTATTGACTCCTGCAAATATTAAGGATATCTATAACCGGGCAGTTTCACCCTGATGCCTCCGGCCACCCGAATCCGCGTCGGACTCCGTATCTTTTTTACCGTACGAAACAGAAATGGGAAGTACAATGGAAAGACAACACCGGGAACTTCCCGAGGGGATTGTCATCCGGTTCCGGGACTGTTTTTCAGTCCGTTATATCCAATCAGCAGCGCTTCTCTGCGTGCTCGGGTATAACTTGGAACAAGAATTTACCAAGACCGGCTCTCTCTCTTCAGAGCATCGCATCAGGCATGAGGCATTTATTCTCAATGCTCTTTTTTCTACGGTTGCGTTCCTCGAATCTACGATAAATGAACTATGGTCCGACGCTGCGGATAACGCGTACTTCTTTTCTGATAATTCAACTGAGGCCTTGTTGCGGGCGATAGGTGAGAAATGGAAGAACGAGAACTATTTTGACCGGACTCCGCTGCCGGAAAAATACCAGAAGATCCTCGAGATAGGCCAAAAACCGTTGTTTGGAGAAGATGACCCGGATTTCTCC
The DNA here is from genome assembly GCA_963737635.1 of uncultured Methanoregulaceae archaeon. Classification (GTDB taxonomy): domain Archaea; phylum Halobacteriota; class Methanomicrobia; order Methanomicrobiales; family Methanospirillaceae; genus Methanoregula. The sequence goes on along the minus strand of CAVTTL010000001.1, from coordinate 639,072 downwards.
GGTATCAGGGACCTGATCGGGATCCGAAACTACCTGATGCACTACCGGCGCGAATGGGTGATCATCCAGACCGGCCAGGCGGCTGGTGTCCATCACGAGACGCACGCAGAAAAATTTGAACGGCTTTTGAAAAACCGGTTTGCCGAAAACCCTCTTGCTCCGAAAAAACTTCCATTTTTCCCGGATCGGTGCCTTGGGCATGGTTGTGCTGAATGGGCGGTAAAAACGAGTCTGTCGTTTACTGACCGGTTTTTCCGGGATCTTGGGCTTCCCGCCCCATACGAGGGAATCCGGGACGAACTGGCGAGCCGGTAAACACCGGTTAAAAATGGAAAGGTTCCGGTTACTCCGGGATATATTACCGTTTCTTTGCCCTCTTCTTTTTTGGTTCGTCCTTTGCCATGGACATAAGATCGATGATGTAACTGCCATCTTCGCCGCCAACGCTCACGATCCGCTCATCGCTCTTGGCCATCTTATCGATGTTGAGCTCGTAGGATCCCGGGCCGACGATCCGGATCGTCTCAACACGGTCAAACATCTCGACTTCTTTTTTCGCCTTACCCTTCATTTCGGGTTCGACAACTTCGAGTACTTCTTCTTTTGACTCTCCCGCAATCTCCTCGATCGTCTTCTCTTCGAATACATCCTTGTTGATCTCGGATTCCTTTACGTAAAGGAACTTCTTGCCGCCGCAGTCTGCACATCCTTTGAGGATCTCAGTAGATCCGTCCTTGTATTCCCTGCCGCATTTGGTGCACTTGTGTGGCATGATTTCCCCTCGTAATCAGGCAAAGTTCTGAATCATCTTCTCGTACAGCTCTTCCGTGTTTCTGCCCTCAAGACCTGATATTGCAACGACAGGGTGCTGGGGAAAAGCGCTACGAATCCGGGCCGGCGCTGCATCGGGTAGGTCGATCTTGTTGGCAACAATGATCACCGGCAACTTCCTGCTTTCAATGATTCCAACCATCATAATATTGACCTGCATAAAGGGATCGAGCGTCGAATCCAGCATGTAGATAACACCATCGATATCTTCGCGGAGCCAGTGCATTGCCTCCGCGACCCCCTCGGTCGCTTCCCGGGCCCGGATAATCGCCTCGTCTTTCTCCATCCCAAAATCGAGAAATTCATGATAATCGATCTTAGTTGTTACCCCGGGAGTATCGACAATGTCGATAGTTACGGTATGCCCGTTTGCCCCGGTGATTACGATATCTTCCCGCTTGCGTGCCCTTCTGGTCTCGTGTGGTATCTCGCTTACCGGTCCGACCGCGTCTCCGGTCCAGTCCCGGGCAATACGGTTTGCGAGAGTCGTTTTCCCGGCGTTTGGCGGCCCGTAAATCCCGATCCTGGTTCGCTTCTTCTTGAAAAACCGCTTGAGAAATAGGGAAAATCTCTTCTTTGCATTCCCCAATGTCTTTGAAAATGTCGTCATAGGGCCCCTCTTTTTGTTTAAACGGCAGGCCGGTATAACCGGTTTACCACCAACTGCTAGTAGTGTTTGGAAAGGATTCTTTATTATGTTTCTTGTGAATGCCCGTCTGGAGATTCGTGTAATGTACCCTCCGGAATTGCATTGTTATTACCCGGCCGCATGGGCATATGCCACTGCCACATTCTATTTATACAAGGGGCGGAAAGGATGCTAATTGTAATCATCAGCCAGGCACTTCAAGGAGGTGACTCATGAAAAAGACAACCAACACGATCCGGTTTGAAACCCGCGTCCCGTTGAGCGATGTGATGAAACGCAACCCGAACATGATCAGCATAGAGGAAAATGTAGCAAAAGCGGCAAGAGCCATGTGCCGTGAAGAAGTCGGGAGCGTAATCATCCTCCGGAAGAACGAGCCAATCGGCATTGTTACCGAGGAGGATATCAATTGCAAAGTGGTGGCAAAGGATCTCAAGCCAAGCACAGTTCAGGTAAGTACGATCATGAGTACGCCACTCATCACGGTGAGTGCGGACAAGACGGTAGTCGACGCAGCCCAGATGATGGTCAAGCACAAGGTCAGAAGACTTCCCGTGGTCGATAAGAAAGGTAAGGTTATCGGTATTGTGACCGTGAGAGACCTCCTGACCATATCCAACGAGCAAAATGAGCTCCTGACCGATCTCATTGAGATTAACCGCGAGGACCACATCGAAGTGGGTATGTGCAGCCGATGCAGTCAGATGTCTGATGATCTTAAGCGGGTGGATAGTGTCCTCCTCTGCCCCAGCTGTCGGGAGGAGGACACCCTTACATGAAAACGGCACGGGATTTCATGCTTGAGATTCCTGTGCTTACCTATCATGACGGGATAACAAAGGCACGGCAGATCTTAAGAGATGACCGGTTCCGCGAGATCTACATCACCGGGGTAAAAAAAGACTTGCTGGGATATATCGATATAACCGATGCTTTGCGGGTGACGGCGACAAAATCGAACATAACTGTTGAAGGTTTTGTCAAGGATGCTGCTAGCGCAGGGCCTGAAACATCTATCGAGTGCCTCGCAAAAGGTATGCGGGAATTTTCCACGGACAGCGCAGTGATAACCGATTCATGCCGCCGTATCATGGGAGGGGTACTCTTATCCGATCTGTTCCCGGTTATTATCTCCAGGAACGAGCTTTCCGGGTTGGTACGCTCTCGCATGTCAACACGGATTACGACCGCGGATCCAGCTGACACGCTCCAGCAGATTTACGCAAAGATCGTAGAAAGCGGGTTCACGGCATTCCCGGTGATCAGGAAACGTCGTCTCGTGGGACTTATCTCCCGCAGGGACCTGATAAAGTCAGGAGGCGTGCGGTCAGCTATTGCCCAGAACGGCACAAAGACGGTTGGAGACACGATGACAAAAGAGGTGATTGCGGTCGCAAGTGGGGCACCATTATCCGAAGCGGCACGCCTTATGGTCGATCACGATGTGAGCCGGCTTCCTGTTATCGAAAAAGATGACATGATCGGAATCATTGACCGCCATGATATCCTTGCCGGACTGATATGATATGACATCGGTCCTGAAAAACTGGAGACGATGGGATTGGTATGGAACGAACATAACCGTACAAACCCATTAATCAGTTTCCTTGTACAGAAAACAATTTGGACAAAAGCACTTCAAAAATCACACGGGCCGGAAAAGAAGAAAGTGCGATGTATTCGCTGGAACGCATACCATCCTTTCTTTAAAGAGGAGGCGGATGTTATTCGGTCCGGGCAAGCAGAAAGAGGGGTTTATTCATGTACCGGAACGGGCAGGCTGCCGCCAAACAGGGCGACCGGCTTCTGAAAATGCGGGGAAAACTCGACCGGGGCCCGGTCGAGTTCAAATCCCATATAGTACAGCAGGAAGGCGAGGTGATGTCAATCGCGACACGTGATGTTCTGTCCGTGCCGCCGACGCAAAGCATCATTAGCGCAGTGGCGATGATGACGGAATGCGGGTTCCGCCGGTTGCCCGTCACCGATGCCGGGACAAAGAAGCTCCGGGGGATCGTCACCTCAGGTGATGTGATCAATTTCATGGGTGGAGGTGACAAGTACCGTCTCGTCAGTATCAGGCATAACGGCAACTTTCCTGCAGCGGTCAATGAGAGCGTTCGCACGATTATGACTGCAAAACCCGAAGTGCTTTCGCATGATGCCCACATTGTCGATGCGCTCAGGATTATTGTGGGCAAAAAGATCGGTGGGCTGCCCATTGTTGATAACCAAGGTACCTTAACCGGTATCCTGACGGAGAGGGACGTACTCAGGATGCTTGCCGCCGAACACAGCCCACTCTTAATCGGAGATGTGATGAGTTCTCCCCTTCGGGTGACCGACCCGGATAGCCCGATAGCAGTTGTCACAAAAGACATGACACGGTTCCGGTTCCGCCGCCTTCCTGTGGTAAGTGATGACGTGCTTTTTGGTATCATCACGGCAACCGACATTATGCGGTATCTTGGTAGCAGGGAGGTTTTCTCCCGTCTCGTCACCGGGAATGTCGCAGAGGTCATGAACCTCCCGGTGCGCACGCTTATGGCCGGCAGCCTGTTCACTACCACCCCGGGAACGCCCATCAACGAAGCTGCCCGCGAGATGCTCCACAAAAACATCGGAGCGTTGCCGGTTATCGAAAACTCACGCCTTGTGGGGCTCGTTACAGAATTTGATCTCGTGCGGGCATTTTCCGAGGAGTAAGTCTCATGCCAGCCACCACCCTTACTGCAAGCGACATCATGAGCAGCTTGGTAATGGATCATGGCATGGTTACCGGTATAGTAACGAAAAGCGATCTGATGAAATCCGCCCCTGTTTCCGGCCTGCGTGGTACGGTACGGGACGTGATGGAGGATGCAGTGACAGTCAACCACTGGCACTCGCTTGTCCATGTGGTAACGGTTGCGCCGGTGAGTACACTTCAGTACGCGGTCGCATGGTGCACAGCGAACAGGTCAATAACCTTGCTGTCGTTGAACACAACACCTTTGTGGGGTTTCAAAACGTGATGGTATCATAAAAGGAAGTGGCGAAATGACAAAAGAACTGTTTATTAAGGATATCATGGCAAAGCCAACGACCATATCCAAATCTGCAAAAATCACCGAGGCGCTCGACAAGATGCTGGACGAAGGAATCGATCCTCTCATCGCGCTCAACAACACGTCTGTTGTCGGAACGGTATCCCGGGAGGCGATTGCTGAGAAGCTGGGTAGCAAGCAAAACACGGCGCTCGCGCCGGCTGCCTTCCATGTAGCAAGCGTGGTCGAAGAGGATTTCACGAGTGTCTATCCAGATGAGAGTATAAATGTGCTTGTTCCCCTGCTCCAGCGGTACAAATTGGTGGTTGTGTACGACGGTGACCACAACCTGATCGGTCAGGTGACTGCCATCGACCTGTTGAAGAAATACCCGTACGAAGGCAGTATAATGGGGGCGATTGAGCGGGCGGTCACGATTGATGCCGAGGAGCGGGTCGTCCATCTTCGGCGCCGGATGCTGGACGATGCGATCTCCCGGTTTGTTGTGACCGCAAATGATAAGATCGCTGGGATGGTGACCGAGACCGATGTGGCGGTTGCGATGCGGAAGTTCCGGGAGACGGTAAAAGATCATTACCAAGATCACCAGATCCGCAACCTGCTTGTCCGGGACATTATGAGCGCCCCGCTGATCTCACTTAAGACCGGTGCAGGTTATCATGAGATAGTCGACCTCATGGTCGCAAAGAATATCAGCACGGTGCCGATCATCGATAATGGAAAGCTGGCCGGCCTGGTGACCCGTCGGTCACTGATCAAGGCCCTTTAAATGGCAGGTATGACCCATCCTTTTCTTTCTTTCGTTCAATGCGGGATCAGGCAGGCGATTCTTACATGAACAACCGGATCAGATAATAGAGCCCAACTGCTGTTCCGATGACGACAATAGTCCACCGGAGCCGGCCCGGATCAATCCTGCCTGCCACATTCCCGCCGATCGCTCCTCCGAAGAGGGCCCCTGCCGCCATCACGAGCGCAAGCGGCCAGATTATGAGCCCGGAGAAGAGGAAAAAGACTGCAGCGGCGACATTGGTGGCAAGTGATATGCACTGCTTGAGCGCGTTGAGCCGGGTGAGCGTGTCATCGAGGAAGAGTCCGAGCACTGCGAGGTTGATCACGGAGAGCCCCGGCCCAAAATACCCGCCGTAGACTGCTGCGAGGCCGATAGGGAGGGCTGCATTCCTGCATCCTTTATAATCAGTGCCGTCGTGTCCGATATGCTGGTGGATCCAATCGCGGACCCGGTCCTGGACCGCAAGCAATGTGGCGGCAAGGAGGATCAGAAACGGGACGAGCAGGTGGAAGACCTGTTCGCTGACATACAAGAGGAGAATGCCCCCGGCAAGTCCGCCGATGATCCCAGCCGGGATGAGCAACACCAGCCTTTTTTTTTGTCCCACAAGATCTTTCCTCTGGGCCAGTGCACCTCCAAAGTAGCCAGGGCAGAGGGCGACCGTGTTAGTGATGTTTGCCACAACCTCGGGGACACCGAGTGCCACGAGTGCCGGAAACGAGATCAGGGTGCCCCCGCCGGCGAGGGCGTTTGCCATGCCCGCAGCGGCGCCTGCAAGCCCTGCAAGTGCAAGTTCGGATCCAGACAACATTCGAGATTTCCCTTGTGGTTTTGCAGGTATCGAGGATTGACTATTTCAGGCTCTTGATCAGCGACTCTGCGTTCACGACACTGATGCCGATGTTCGCTATATCGCGAAGGTTTGCCCGGTGGATCTCCTCCGATTGTGCACCCGTCGCATCTTCTATGAGGATCGCTGGGTAGTTGTATGCAACGGCGTCAAAAATCGTTGTACGGATGCAGTTGGGGGTCTGGACTCCGGTCACAACCAGCACAGTAATGCCGAGAGTGCGGAGCATGAGATCGAGTTCGGTTCCGATGAATGCACTCATCCGGGTTTTTTCGATTACGTATTCTCCTGAAATCGGTGTCAATTCATCGATCTCCTGCGCTCCCGGTGTCCCGGCAACGGCGAACGAGTGCCGGCTGAAAAAGATCTTTCCGGGTGATCTCAACATCGGACCCATCGCTCCGGTGTATCCTCAGGATATGGAAGACCGGGAACTTCTTTGACCGGAAAAAGGCGAGTACGTCCCGGATCTTCGGGATGACGTCGTTTGCCTGGGCGACCCGGAGCGGTGCCCCCTCACGGACAAAATCGTTCTGCATATCTATAATCAGCAGTGCGGGATGTTCCATGGATGATCATCTAAGACAGTAAGGATGCGCTAATAAGGATTGTGTGGGCTGCTGAAATTTATCAGTATCACTGAGAAAACATACGAAAGAATATAATGACTCAAGAAAAAAGACAAAATTGGTTATTCTAAGGTATCTCAAAGTACTAACCGGTTGAATGGAAATCATCTGACGTTCTGACCTAATTCGGGGACTGTTCCAAGATTGTCGGTCTGGTACACACGTTTTCCCGTCAGGTGCGAAAAGAGCTCGGTGAAGTGTCAGCTCCCACAACACTTATTATCCCTCCCCCACCATAGTATAAAGCACCATTCATGGAGCAGCGGATTATCCGTTGCGAGTGTCTGAGAAGATGCGAGATTCCTCTGTTGAGGTAGCCAAGCCTGGTATGGCGCAGGTTTGCTAAACCTGTGTCCCCTTGGGACTCGAGGGTTCAAATCCCTCCCTCAGCGCTTCAAAGAGATAATCTCAAAATCGAGGGGATTGGATGGCTCAAGAAGAAGAAATAAGATATTTTGTACGGGTCGGCACGACCGATCTGGATGGCACGAAATCGGTGCGGGTAGCATTGACTGGCATCAAGGGTGTCGGCAGGCATACCTCCACGGTCATCTCCCGAATGGCAAATGTTGATGAATACGCAAAGCTCGGCCTCCTTGATGAGGAGTCTGTTAACCGGATCCGCGGCGCGGTTGAGAAGTACGCCGGGAACATCCCGATGTGGATGGCAAACCGGCCAAAAGACCTCTACACTGGTGAGAATAAGCACCTCATCGGTGGCGATGTCGCGCTTGCCCGTGACGAAGACATCAACATGATGAGGAAGATCCGCTGCTACAAGGGCATCCGTCACGAGACCGGCCAAAAAGTCCGCGGGCAGCGCACCAAGTCGACCGGCAGAACCGGCATGACCGTCGGTGTCAAGAAGACCAAAGAAGGAGGCCAGTAAGCCATGGGATACCCGGGTAAGAACCATAAGTCCTACCAGACACCCAAGCGACCTTTCGAGAAGACCCGGATCGAGGAAGAGACCCGGCTCGTTATTGAATACGGTCTACGCAACAAGCGAGAGGTCTGGAAGGCACAGAGCCATCTTAGGAGATACCGTAAGGCTGCACGTGAACTGCTCGCACTCAAGTCCAGCAGCACTGAAAATGTAGTCTTTGAAACGAAAAAAATCGAGCTTATCAGCCACATGCAACGTGCAGGACTCCTTGGCCCTGATGCGGACATCGACAATGTCCTTGCACTCAAGGTCCCGGCCCAGCTTGAGCGGCGGCTCCAGACTCTCGTCTACCGGAAAGGCCTCGCCCGTTCACCTAAGCAGGCTCGCCAGCTCGTCACCCACGGTCATATCGCGATTGGCGGCCGGCGTGTCACTATCCCTGGATATCTTGTAACCCGCGGGGAAGAGTCCGGGATCTCTTATTATGGAACATCTCCGTTCGTAGACGCTGCCCATGCAGAAAGAACCAGGATCACCAAGCCATCTGGTGCAGGAGTGAACTAAGATGGCAAACGATAAGGAAAAGTGGGGCATTGCTCATATCTTTGCCTCCTTTAACAATACGATCATTACGGTTACCGATCTTTCCGGTGCTGAAACCATTACCAAAAGCAGCGGCGGTATGGTCGTCAAACAGGACCGGAATGAAAGTTCCCCGTATGCAGCCATGCAGATGGCGGCAAATGTCGCCGCAGTTGCCCGTGAAAAGGGTATTGTCGGCGTCCATGTGAAGGTACGGGCACCCGGTCAGGGAAAACAGCGCAGCCCCGGGCCCGGTGCTCAGGCAGCTATCCGTGCACTCGCCCGGGCAGGTATGCGCATCGGAAGGATAGAAGATGTCACGCCAGTCCCGCACGACTCATGCCGTCCTAAGGGTGGCAGGCGGGGAAGGAGAGTGTGATGGAGATCGAATTCGCGAGTCTGGATGACACTCTTGCACGATTCACGCTCTCAGGAGCGAAGCCCGGTTTTGCAAATGCCTTTCGCAGGGCAATGATCGGCGAGGTGCCGACCCTTGCTATCGAGGATGTGCGAATCTACGATAATACGAGCGCGCTCTTCGATGAAATGCTGGCTCACCGCCTCGGGCTTATACCGATCAGAACCGATCTTACCAGTTATTCGACTCAGGAAAACTGTTCGTGCGGCGGGGCAGGTTGCCCATCCTGCACAGTTACCTACACGCTCAGCGTTGAGGGCCCCAAACTGGTCACCTCAAGTGACCTCATTCCGCAGGACCCCAAGGCTGCACCCGTGGACGAGAACATCCCCATCGTGAAACTAGTGAAGGGGCAGAAACTGGTCATTGAAGCGCGTGCCATACTTAACAAAGGTAAAGTGCACGCAAAATGGCAGCCGACTCTTGTATGCGGGTACAAGAACCATCCAATCATCACGATTAGCCCGACCTGTGACGCGTGCGGGATGTGTGTGGACGAATGTCCCCGCACTATCCTTGCCGTCAAAGGCAAGAAAGTCGAAGTTATCGAGGGCAAGCTTCCCGATTGCTCCATGTGCAAGCTCTGTGAACGAGCCTGCATCGCGAGCGGCATCGGGGATGAACCCGCAATCAGGATTTCCGCTGCTCCCGACCGGTATATTTTTGCGGTCGAGGGCGATGGGTCGCTGCCCACAAAAGAGATCATGATCCAGGCGCTTTCCTACATCAGGGAGCAAGCAAACGAGCTGGAGAGACAGACAAGCGAGATTTCAGGGGAGGAGAAGAAATGACACGAAATGTTGAGAAGACGAACCCCCGTCTTACCAATCTCATTATGCTCTTGAAAAACACATCACGGGAGAATGAGGCAAAAATCTGGCGCGAAATCGCAGGCAGACTGGAGACCCCCAACAGGAACTACGCAGAGGTCAACCTGTCCAAGATCAACCGCTATGCCCACAACGGCGAGATTATCCTTGTACCCGGAAAGGTGCTGGGCAGCGGCGTGCTGGAGCAGTCTGTAAAGATTGCTGCGCTGAATTTTTCGGAATCGGCGACGAGTAAGATCAGGGACGCAAAAGGGCAGTGCATGACGATTGAGCAGCTCTTAAAGGACAACCCCAAGGGAAGCGGTGTCCGGATCCTGAGGTGAACAAGATATGGTTACCGTAATTAATGGGGACGGACTCATCCTCGGAAGGCTTGCAAGTACAATGGCCCGGCGTGCCCTTACCGGGGAAGAGATCGCCATTGTCAATGTCGAAAAGATCATTATCTCTGGCAGCCGTGCACGTGTGCTTGGCAATTACTACCACAAGCGCGAGCGCGGGTCAACCGACTGGGGTCCATACTTCCCCCGGCGACCGGATCATATCACAAAACGTACGATTCGCGGCATGCTCCCCTATAAGCGCCCCCGTGGCGTCGAAGCGATGAAGCGCATCCGGTGCTACGTGGGTGTCCCGGTGCAGTTTGCAGGTGCGGCGATGGAGGTCCCCGAAGACGTCCATATGGACCGGCTCAACAACCCGCAGTTTGTTACGCTTGCAGCGGTCTGCACGGCCCTTGGGGCAAAGTTCTAAGGTGGTCACTATGTCAAAGATCATAAACACAAGTGGAAAAAGAAAGACAGCAATCGCCCGGGCGACCATAAAGGCCGGCAAAGGTGTTATCCGGGTCAACTCAGTGCCCCTCGAGAAATACGGCACTGAGACCACCCGTATGAAGATCGCTGAGCCGCTCCTCCTTGTCCCCGCTGCGACTAGTGAAATTGACGTGACCATCGACGTATCTGGCGGAGGGGTCATGGGACAGGCCGAGGCGGTGCGTACTGCGCTTGCCCGGGGCATCCTTGAGTGGACAAATGACCCTGCTATCAAGGATATCTATCTTGCTTACGACAGGACGCTTCTCGTCAACGACTCGCGGCAGAAAGAGACCAAGAAACCGCACGGTCGTGGCGCACGCAAGAAATTCCAAAAGTCTTATCGTTAAACCAAAAGAAATATGAGAGGTCGAAAATCTTGATACCCGTACGATGTTTCACTTGTGGAAAAACCATTTCTACAGCGTGGGAAGAATTTAAGGCCCGGCGGGAGAAAGGCGAGGATCCTAAAAAGATCCTCGACGATCTCGGTATCACCCGATATTGCTGCCGGCGCATGCTTCTGACCCATAAAGAGATCATTGATGAGCTCAACCCGTACCAGTAATATGACCGAGGGGTCGTGGGGTAGCCTGGACTATCCTATTGCGTTCGGGACGCAGTGACCTGAGTTCGAATCTCAGCGACCCCATTTTCCAGTTGTAGACAACGGAACCATTTTGAGGACAAGGAATGCAGACGCAAACATACACCCGATATGAACGGGCAAGGATTATTGGAGCGAGGGCTCTGCAGATATCAATGGGTGCTCCCTTACTTATCACTACTTCCCGGATCGATCCCCTTGAGATCGCCATCGAGGAATTCAACGCAGACATTATACCCATTACTGTAAAGCGAAAATGAGAGGCAAAGTGTTATGACGATCATTGAGGCAATCGAGCTGCGGACGATCCTTGACAGTCGGGGAAATCCGACGGTTGAGGCGGAGATCTCAACTGCGGGCGGTTTTGGTCGTGCAGCAGCCCCAAGTGGTGCCAGCACCGGTGCGGCAGAAGCAAAAGTCCTGCCCCCGGGGGCAGCTGATTGACCATGCGGTCCAGAATCTGATACCCGCACTCATCGGTCTTGACGTATCTGATCAGGAAGGTTTCGACGACCAGCTCCGTGATATAGACGGGACTGCGGATTTCTCCGGAATCGGCGCCAATATAGCTGTCGCTTTATCCCTTGCAAATGCGAAGGCTGCAGCTTCTGCTCTGGGTCTCCCTCTCTTCCGGTACCTTGGCGGCGCATTTGTGCGCGAGATGCCACTTCCTCTCGGTAATGTTATTGGCGGTGGGGCCCACGCGGCGAACGCAACCGAGATTCAGGAATTTCTGGTAGTACCAGGCGGTGCGGCGGACGCAGAAGAGGCGGTCTTTGCCAATGCTGCTGTCCACAGGGCAGTCAAGGACCTTCTCAAGAAGAAGGGAATTGCCGCAGGCAAGGGTGATGAGGGTGCATGGGCACCGCAGATTGACGATGCCCTCGCATTTGAGCTCATTGCCGAGGCAACAGGACAAGTGGAAGACGAGATGAATGTCTCAGTTGACATGGGTATAGATGTTGCATCGAGCCAGATGTGGACCGGATCCGGGTATAGGTACCGCGACCGTATCCGTTCCACCGAGGACCAGATCGCGTATATCTCTGAACTTGTCGATAAATACAACCTCGTCTATATCGAGGATCCACTTCACGAGGATGATTTTGATGCATTTGCCGAGCTGAACCGCCAGATTGGCGACCGGTGCCTGCTGTGCGGGGATGATCTCTTCGTTACCCAGGTCGACCGTATCGAGAGGGGCATCGAAACAGGCTCTGCCAACTGCGTTCTCATCAAGCCAAACCAGGTCGGGACGCTTTCCGACACTTTCGAGGCCGTCCGCCTCTCTCATACCCATGGTCTGGACACGGTGATGAGTCACCGGTCCGGCGAGACAACAGATACCACTATCGCACACCTAGCCACTGCGTTCAGCTGCATTTTCTTAAAATGCGGCGTGGTGGGTGGCGAACGCATTGCAAAATTAAACGAACTTATACGCATAGAGGAACAACTATGACCCCAGTAAACGAGATGGAAATAGAATTAAAAGAACCGCTTATCCCCGTAGAGGAGTACCTGGCAGCCGGAGTCCACATCGGTACCCAGCAGAAAAGCGAGGATATGAAGAAGTTCATTTACCGTGTCCGCGGTGATGGCCTGTATATTCTCGATATCCGCGAGACCGACGCCCGGATCAAGACCGTTGCGAAATTTCTGAATCAGTATGAAGCACCCGATATCCTTGTCGTTACCTCCCGGCAGTACGGCCAGTACCCGGCAAAGAAGTTTGCAGATACCATTGGAGCGATGTCCGCAACCGGACGGTTTATCCCGGGCCTACTCACCAACCCGGTTCTCGATGGATATATCGAGCCCAAGGTTGTTGTTGTTACCGATCCGATTGGGGATGCCCAGGTTATAAACGAAGCTGTCCAGTGTGGCATCCCGGTAGTTGCCCTCTGCGATACCAACAACATGACCAAGTTTGTCGATCTTGTGATCCCCACGAACAATAAGGGCAGGAAAGCGCTGTCAATGATCTACTTCCTCCTCACCAGAGAGATGCTACGATTGAGGGGGATTGCGACGGGTCTAACGCAGGAAGATTTCGAAACCGAGCTCTGATGCAATTCCCTTCGATCCTCTTTTAGGATCGATCGTTAGATATAACAGAACGACCAGAGGGTTGATTCGATGAAGACGCGTTCATGCGCAGTTGCGGGCATGTTCTACCCCCGGGATCCTTCTGATCTTGGACAACTTCTGGAAGGTTTCTTCTCAAGAGCTGTTCCGGGTAAAAACGCACTGGGGATCGTCAGTCCTCATGCCGGGTATATTTATTCCGGGCAAATTGCAGCCCATGCATTTTCAAGTATCAGTCCGGATTTTTCCGGTACGTTCGTAGTGCTCGGCCCCTCCCATCACGGATATTTTACCTGTGCCTCTTCGATACCATGGGAGACCCCGCTTGGGATTATTGATACAGATACGGAATTTATCGATGCGCTTGATATTGCGATTGACGAACCTTCCCATAAAGAAGAACATTCGATCGAAGTGCAGATGCCGTTTATCAAATACCGGTTTCCGCGGTCACGAGTTGTCCCTGTCATGATGGGGGAGCAGGATCCGGCCCATGCCACAGCACTAGCTGAGAAGATTGTTGCTGCCCACAGGCTGACAAAACGTGACGTCCGTGTCGTTGCTTCAAGCGATTTCTCGCATTACGTGCCGGAGACACAAGCAAAGGAGGGGGATCTCTATGCAATCGAAGCGCTTACCCTGCTCGATACAAAAGAATTCTACCGTCGGATCCGGGAGAAGCGCGTGACGGCCTGCGGGTACGGCCCGATCAGCGTGATGGTGTCTGTATGCCAGTACCTGGGGGCACGGGAAGGGCGACTGATCCGGTACGGGACAAGCGGTGATGTTACCGGTGACCGTGACGAAGTCGTGGGGTATGCAGCCATTGCGGTGATGTAGGTTGGCAACGTGGAGTGCGCCGGGCAAGGTATTTCTGTTCGGCGAGCATGCAGTAGTATACGGAAAGCCTGGCATCGCCATGGCAATCAAGCCCCGGGTCTTCGTAACCGTCAGAAAGTCACGGCGTCCCCAGCGTGCAAAATCCCCCTATATCGACGGTTGCTTTGATGCGATGGGCGTAATCGGAAGCGTCTATATCAACTCGCAGATCCCCAGTTCGTCGGGTCTTGGGTCATCTGGGGCGGTTACGGTCGCAACTCTTTCGGCAATAAACGATGAGTTTACTATCGGCAAAAGCAGGGAAGACATCGCAAACATGGCTTTCGAAATCGAAAAAACTGTGCAGAAAGGGCGCGCCAGCCCCACGGATACTACAGTCTCCACATATGGAGGGATCGTACTTATCTGCGGGGGATCACGCAGGCGTCTTGCACCCCAGAACATGCATATTGTAATCGGAGATTCGCTGGTTTCACATAGCACCGCAAAAATGGTCGAACAGGTTGCGGACTTAAAGAAACAGAACCCGGAGATAGTCGACCCGATTCTGAACGCAATCGAAGGGGTGAGCCTTGCCGCAATTCACCACTTAAGTAACCCGAAGGAATTGGGCAGGTACATGAATATGAACCACGCGCTGCTCGAGGCTCTCGGCGTCGGTCATTCGCAGCTCTCCCGGCTGGTGCTCGCTTCGCGATCGGCCGGGGCATTCGGGGCGAAGATAACCGGGGCAGGCGGCGGGGGCTGCATGGTTGCACTCTGCGCAAAGCCAGTCCGGCACCGGGTCGCACAGGCAATTCAGTCATGTGATGGGCGGGCGATTGTTACCGGTATCGATACTGAAGGGGTCCGGAAGGAGAAGAATGTCTGACATCATCATTCTGAAACTGGGTGGCAGCGTGATCACAGACAAGGGTGCAGACTGCCATGTGAACCATCTGGCGTTAACCGGCATCGCAGAGGCGGTTGCCAGGGCACCCGGTTCAGGTCTTATTGTGGTCCATGGTGCTGGCTCCTGCGGCCACCCCGAGGCCCGGAGATACCGGCTTGATCAGGGTGTCGTGGTCGGGCAATCTGAAGGGATCGCTATTACCCATCGCGTTGTCAGTACCCTTAATACAGAGGTGGTCAGTGCGCTCCGGGACGCTGGTGTGCCGGCTCTCGGCATCCACCCACTTCATGTGGGTGTTGCCGACAAGGGCAGGCTGGTCGCGTTCGAGACCAGGCATCTCGACAAGATGCTTTCGCTTGGTATGGTTCCTGTGATCCACGGTGACGTGGTGATGGACCTTTCACGTGGAGCCTGCATAGTGTCGGGCGACCAGCTCGTGCGCTATCTTGCGGTTGCGATGAAATGCACCCGCGTAGGACTCGCCACCGATGTACCGGGAGTGTTGGATGGAGGACGCGTGGTCCCGGAGATCACTCCGAAGACCGTGCACACTCTCCAGATCGGCAACTCGTCACATACCGATGTAACCGGTGGAATGAAAGGGAAAATTGATGAACTGCTCGAGCTTGCTACAACAGGTACCGGGGCGGATATCTTCGAGATTTCGCGTCTTGGCGATTTCCTTGCCGGCAAGGATCATGGCGGGACAAAAGTGAGAGGTGGGTGAGGAAAATGGCAGATAAACGGTTGACCTCATCGCGCAAGCTTGATCATCTGCGTATCTGCGCTGAAAAGGAGGTCGAATCCGGCGACACAGGCTTTGCTGATGTCAGACTGGTTCACAATGCGCTCCCGGAATGCGATATGCGTTCGATTGATTTGTCAACCCGGTTTTTCGGTCATTCTCTGTCGTCCCCTCTCTTTATCTCGGCAATGACCGGCGGCCACCCGGGAACAAAGGAGGTAAACGCCCGTCTTGCCCGGATCACCGAACGCTTTGGTCTTGGCATGGGTGTGGGTTCCCAAAGAGTCTGCTCTTGAAAATCCGGCGCTTGCGGATACGTTCTCGATCGTCCGCGACGAGGCCCCCCACGCATTCCTTGTCGCAAATCTCGGCGCCGTGCAGCTCCGGGACCACGGGACTGCATGGGCCGAGCAGGCTATTGATATGATCGGCGCCAACGCGATTGCAATCCACCTCAA
Source organism: uncultured Methanoregulaceae archaeon (assembly GCA_963737635.1). Lineage (GTDB taxonomy): Archaea > Halobacteriota > Methanomicrobia > Methanomicrobiales > Methanospirillaceae > Methanoregula. The sequence goes on along the minus strand of CAVTTL010000001.1, from coordinate 623,112 downwards.
TTTCCTCCAAGAATCTATCCAGCCGGAGGGTGACCACAATGCGGTTGGCTGCCTCGCCGCGATCGCCGCACTCTGTGAGGAGATAAAAACTCCGGTGATTATCAAAAAGACCGGATGCGGAATCTCGAGGGAGGTTGCCTGCCAGTGTTGGAGTGCGGGAGCCGGGGCCATCGATATCGGCGGCCTGGGCGGGACTTCTTGGGCGGCAGTCGAAAGCATCCGCGCCGACGAGAGCCGGAATGCACAGGACAGGTGCCTCAAGACCCTTGGTGAGGATTTTGCTGGCTGGGGTATTCCCACAGTCGTGAGCCTCAGCGAGGTGGCAGGGACGGGAAGTCCGGTGATCGCATCGGGCGGTATCAGAAGTGGTATTGATATGGCAAAATCCCTTGCGCTCGGTGCCGATCTCTGTGGTATGGCGCTCCCCTTACTGAAACCGGCACTTGAGGGTGACGAGGCACTCGCCTCGAGAATCCAAATGATCCACCAGGAACTCGCGGCATCGATGTTCTTGTGTGGAGCTGCACGGGTACGCGATATGTACCGTGCACGGTTCTTTATCACGGGGAAAACTCGACAGATGATTGATGCGCCAAACCTGCGTAAAGCATGAAAACCCAAGTACACGTTACGAAAACGAAAAAACACCATCAGGTTTTAGAAAATACCTGCGGGACAACATAAACCAGGAGAAAAAAACATGGATATAGAGATCATAGCAGTGGGCGGTTACGACGAGGTCGGGCGGAATATGACCGCTGTCCGCTGCGGGAAAGAAATTGTCATTTTTGACATGGGGCTCCGCTTGGATCAGGTTATGATTCACGAGGATGCGGAGCTTGAGAATATGCATTCCCTGGATCTGATCAAGATCGGGGCAATACCTGACGACACCATGATGAACTCGGTCGAGGGAACGGTAAAAGCAATTGTCTGCTCCCATGGGCATCTCGACCACATCGGGGCGATCCCGAAACTCGCGCACCGGTACAATGCGCCGATCATCGCGTCACCCTATGCGACGGAACTGATCCGGCAGCAAATCTCTGGTGAACAGAAGTTCGGGGTCAACAACAAGCTCTTCGCGCTCAGGTCCGGGCAGAGGTATACGATCTCGCAGCACCTCGTGCTTGAATTTGTCAGGGCCCAGCACTCGATCATAGATACCGTGACCCCGGTACTCCATACCCCTCACGGCGCTATCGTCTATGCTTGTGATTTCAAGCTCGACCGGACACCGGTGATTGGAGAACCCCCGGATTTTGCACGGTTCCGCCAGATAGGCAAGGAAGGGGTGCTCGCTCTCATTGTAGAAAGCACTTATATCGACCGGCCCGGCAGGTGTCCAAGCGAGAGAATCGCCCGGGATCTCGTGCGGGATACTATTACCAGTTACGAGGATGATAAAAGCTCCATTATTGTTTCAACATTTTCGTCCCATATCGCCCGTGTCAAGACCATTGCGGAATGTGCGCATGAAATAGGGAGAAAACCGGTCCTTCTGGGCCGCTCTATGGAGAAGTACTCGGTCACCGCAGAGCAGATGAAGATGGTCTCATTCCCCCAGGACACCAGTGTCTTTGGAAACCGACGGACGGTTGACCGTACTCTGCGCCGGATGATGAAGGCGGGAAAAGAGAAATTCCTCCCCATCATTACCGGTCACCAAGGTGAACCGGGCTCGATCCTGACCCGGGTTGCGTTGGGAGATACCCCTTACCAGATCGCAAAAGGTGATAAGATCCTCTTCTCGGCTAACGTTATCCCGAACCCTATGAATTTTGGGCAGCGGTACATGGTCGAAGCGCACCTGAAGATGGCAGGGGCCCGGCTCTTCCAGGATCTTCACGTGAGCGGGCATGCGTACCGTGAGGATCACTATGAATTTGTCAGCCTCCTGAATCCACAACACATCATCCCGGCTCACGGTAATATCAGGATGACCGCGACATACGCGGAGTTCACTGGTGACCTCGGGTACGTGATGGGCAATGATGTACATGTCATGCGCAACGGACAACGGCTCAAACTGAACTAGAAGGGAAATGGTAATGTCGGAACTATCACCGTACCTGAAATCGGTTGCACAGAAGATTGACGACATGATCGATCAGTATTTCGCCCATGATCAAGGTGAACTCAACAAGGCATCTGCCCACCTGCTTAGTGCGGGGGGGAAACGACTCCGTCCTGCAGTGGTCGTGCTCTCCGCAGATTCAATCAGGCAGGGTAGTTCCGCAGATATTATGCCGGCGGCACTCGCACTTGAGCTTACCCATACATTCACCCTTATCCATGACGATATCATGGACGGGGACGCTCTCCGCCGAGGGGTTCAGACCGTTCACACGAAATGGGATATGCCGACCGGGATCCTTGCCGGGGATGTTCTGTACGCCCGGGCATTTGAGTTCATTTGTCAGGTAAAGGCCGGTGATGGTGCAAAGGTCCGTGCAGCAGCGCTGCTTGCCCGTGCGTGTGCTGACATCTGCGAAGGCCAGCACATGGACATGTCCTTTGAGCATAGGACCGATGTGACCGAAGAAGAATATATGGAGATGGTAGGGAAAAAAACCGGTGTGCTCTATGCAGCTGCAGCTGCGATCGGCGGCACCCTTGCTGGCGGAGACGAGCACCAGGTAGACGCGCTCTATAAATTCGGGCTCAATACTGGTATCGCATTTCAAATCCAAGACGATCTCATTGATCTCCTCACCCCTACTGAAGAGAGCGGCAAGGATCAGGGGTCGGATCTCCGGGAAGGAAAACAGACCCTCATTATGATTCTTGCGCGGAAAAAGGGTCTCGATCTCCTTAAGTACAGGCATGAGCTTTCGCCTTCAGATATCAGGGCTGCAATTCAGGAGCTTACTGATGCCGGGGTCATCGATGCCGTAAAAGACAGGGCTTTTGCACTGGTAGCAGACAGCGATCGGCTGCTCGGCGCGCTCCCGGCTACAAAGGAGCGCCAGCTCCTCATGGATATCGGCAAATTTTTTGTGACGCGGAGATTCTAGGATGGCCGGGGACGATTTCAGGGCCGCCCTGTTCCTGTGCGCCCTCCAGAATGCGGTAAAACACGGAGGCGTACCGCAGAGCGGGGCGGTTATCGGGATGGTGATGGGTGCGCGTCCTGAGCTGCGCAGCCGAGCAAAGGAGGTCGCCGTCCTTGCAAAAGAATCGATTGCCGATGTCGCGGCTCTTTCGCCGGATGAGCGAATCGCAAAACTCCAGGAGCTGTCCCCTGAGATGTTCGCTGCGCTCAGTGAGAAGCATGAGCACAAAAAAGTACTGCCCGATCTTGAAGGGGCGGATCATGGTGTGGTCATGCGGTTTGCACCGAACCCCTCCGGCCCCCTCCATATCGGGCACGCCCGGGCTGCGGCGCTCAACGACGCTTACGTAAAACAGTACGGAGGCAGGTACATTCTCCGGATCGAGGATACGGACCCAAAAAGAGTCGATCCTGACGCCTATGAGATGGTACAGGAAGATATCAAATGGCTGGGTATGGGGATCACCGAGACGATCACCCAGAGTGACCGGCTTCCAATCTATTATGATCTTTGCAGACAGCTTATCGGCCTTGGGGGAGCCTATGTCTGCACGTGCGAGAATGAGCACTTCAAGACGCTCAAGGATGCAAAAAAAGCCTGTCCCTGCCGCGATCAGCCGGCAGAGATGGCGCTGTCCCTCTGGGAGAAGATGCTTGAGGGTGGGTTTAAGGAAGGCGAAGCATCAGTCCGGGTCAAAACCGATCTCCTGCACCCGGATCCGGCAATGAGGGATTTCCCCCTCTTCAGGATCCTTGATGCACCGAAGCACCCCCGGGTTGATGCGCGCATCTACCCGCTCATGAACTTCTCGGTGGTTGCGGACGACCACCTTCTTGGCGTGACGCATGTGATCCGGGGAAAAGATCATATCGCCAACACCAGGCGCCAGCGATATATCTACGATCACTTCGGTTGGAAGGTGCCTGTCTATCGTCACTACGGCAGGATGGGCATCGAGGGCGTGGTGCTCTCTACATCCCAGATGCGTCTTGGTATAACTGAGGGGAAGTATACCGGATGGGACGATATACACCTTGGAACACTCCGGGCACTTGCCCGCAGGGGGATTACCCCGGATGCGGTCAAAAACGCAATGCTTGCGATCGGTATCGGCGAAACTGATATTTCGTTCTCATGGGATAATCTCTATGCCGAGAATAAGAAGCTTGTCGACCCTGTGGCAAACCGGTACTTCTTTGTCCCGGACCCGGTGCGCGCCGTGGTTGGAGGTGCTCCGCACCGGATCGCCCAAGCGATGCTCCATCCCGGCGATGCATCGAAAGGGACCCGGGCGCTCTCGTTTGAAGGGGCGGTCATGCTCCCCGGAACAGATATTGTGCCTGGGGCGGCAATGGTGCGCCTCAAGGATCTCTTCAATGTGAAGATTACCTGGGACGGAACTGTTTCTTCGTTTGCATACGGTGGCGATGCTCTTGCCGATGCCCGTGCAGTAAAGGCGCATATCATCCAGTGGCTACCGGCACAACAGACCCTGCCTTGCACACTCGTAACGATGGAGGGTGAACTAAAAGGCGTGTGCGAACCTGCGGTAGCAAAAGAAAAGGGAAATGTCGTTCAGTTCGAGCGGATTGGTTTTGTCCGGATCGACGAGGTAGATAGAAGCGGCGTTCGGGCATACTTCACCCACACTTAAGTCATTTCATCATCGTAGCGGAGGTGATTCGCCAAACCCTAATGGGGCGCTTATTTTCTGTGCCTCCTTTCCGGAACACAGGAGATATACGATTGTCCTGCACACCGGTATTCTGCGAAAGTGATCCTGATGAAAAGCCGGTCCAAAAAAAACGTTCCTTCATTTCATGCGTTTCTTGCAGGGTTTAAGGGACCATCGGGAGAACCGATACTTGAGGAAGAGATCGCTGGGTCGCACGGTGTCAAGCAATACACCGGGGAGTTCTGGACTTCCCGCCAGCGCCAAGCCTCTTCAATTCAGGAGATTTCCTATCGTGCCTGTTTCAAACCTCAGCTACCTAGGTTTTTTATTGATTTCCTAACCCAGAAGGGCAATTTTGTGTATGACCCGTTTAGCGGACGTGGAACTACAGCAATCGAGGCCGGGCTTCTTTGCCGGTGCGTGATTGCAAATGATGCGAACCCTCTCTCGCAGATTCTCTCCGAGCCACGATTTCATCCACCTAGCGTAGAAGAGGTAGCTTTGCGACTTGCAACCATCCCACGGGATGGTGACAGGGGAGATCGCGATCTCTCGATGTTCTATCACCCGGACACCGAACGCGAGATTGTAGCACTGCGCCAGTACCTGATCGAAAGAAAGGAGGATGATAATGTGGATACCATCGATCACTGGATTGCAATGGTGGCAACTAACCGCCTGACTGGCCATTCGAGCGGTTTTTTTTCGGTATATACCCTCCCGCCAAACCAGGCGGTATCGCAAAAAAGTCAGGAGAGGATAAACCGGAAGCGGTGTCAAGTGCCGGAATATCGTGACACTCACCGGCTCATCGTGCGCAAAACAAAGAGCCTAATCTCCGGCTTGACATCGGCTGACATTGATAATCTTCGCCGTGCGGGAGCCGATGCCCGTTTTCTTACCTGTGATGCTCGATCGACCCCGGGAATTGGCTCTGATACGATCAATCTTACGGTTACATCACCGCCGTTCCTTGATGTCGTCCAATACCGTGATGACAACTGGCTCCGGTGCTGGTTCTGTGGCTTTGATGAAAAGGAGGTAGGCCGCACTATTACGATGGCGAGAACGATCAAGGACTGGGGAGATGTGATGGGTGACGTATTCAGGGAGCTTTTTCGGATCACTGCCCCCGGTGGCTATGTTGCCTTCGAAGTTGGCGAGGTCCGGAAGAACACGGTCCGTCTCGAAGAGCAGGTGATGCCACTGGGTGTTGCTGCAGGGTTTACCTGTGAAGGGATCATTATCAACCAGCAGGCATTTTCGAAGACTTCTCATATATGGGGGATAGACAATAACCGATCCGGCACAAACACGAACCGGATAGTGGTCTTTTCCAAGACCTAGTCCACTTTATAGCGATTCTTGTAAATCAGCTCGTCCTTTGAGTTGTAGCCCGGCATCACTACGGTGCTATAGTCCGGCATTGAAGAGGAAAAGCCAGTGTTAAGTATCCCAAATGCCAAACTGTATCCATGGTCACCCGTATCCGGCGGTATGCGCAGATCATCGATATCCTGTGGAAGTACGGCTTTGGCATCGCATTGGAGAAAGCCTTCCCGGGCAAGACCCGGTTCCGTCTTCCTGGCACAGAACAGGCGTCGGATCGATCCACGATTTATGAACGGGTGCGGCTAGCTCTTGAAGAACTTGGGCCCACTTTTGTAAAATTCGGGCAGATCATGAGCACGAGAACGGAGATCTTCCCCCCGGAGCTCATCGAACAGCTCAAGAAACTTCAGGATCATGCAAAACCGCTGCCGTTCTCTGAAGTTGTCGGTGTGATTAATGAAACCTGCCCGAAACTGGAAGACTGGTTCTGTGAGATTGATGAGTCCCCGGTTGCCTCCGCATCGATCGGTCAGGTTCACCGTGCGGTTCTCAAAGATGGAACGGTCGTCGCGCTCAAGGTTCAGCGACCCGGGATCCCGGAACTCATCGAGAACGACCTTGCTATTCTCCAGTCCATGGCAGAACGGATCGAAGCCGTTTTTCCGGAAAGCAGGATGTACAATCCAACCGGACTCGTGCAGGATTTTGCCACCCAGATAAGAAAAGAACTGGACTTCACCCGCGACGGCAGGAATGCGGAACGGATGGCACGTAACTTCCGCGACGTCCCCGGAATCCATTTCCCGAAAATTTACTGGGAATATTCATCCCCCCGGTTACTCGTCATGGAGTTTATCAAGGGAGTGCGGGTAGACAACGTTGAGGCGATCACTGCGCAGGGATGTAATACGCACGATATTGCAGTCCGGGGATTCAATGCATACCTTAAGATGATTTTCGAGGATGGATTTTACCATGGTGACCCCCATCCCGGCAACCTTCTCGTTTCTGAGATGGGAGACCTAGTGTTCCTTGACTTTGGCATTGTCGGGGTATTGCGGCCTGAGAAGAAGCAGCTTTTCATCAATCTGCTCTTTGCTCTGACCACCGACGATGTCGATATGATCATAAAAGCGCTCGAAGGATTTGGGATCTTTGTTGCCGAGGAAAACCGTGAGGCACTCCGTGATGATCTCTATATCATGATGCACGATTTCGGCGGAGGGGACGAGATCGTCCAGTTCAATTTCGGCCTCATGATAAACGAGCTCACTGAGGTGATGCGGCGTTATAATCTCAAGGTTCCGATGAGCCTGATGCTCCTTTTAAAGACCCTTGTTATGGTCTTTGATGTCAGCTGTACGGCTTGATCCCAAGTTCAGCTTTGGGGGAGAGATCACCCCCTACATACGCAAGCTTGCCGACTCCAACGTGCTTTCTGCCGGTTACATGAAGCGGGCGTCCAATTCACTTCTTGATGCCGTAGACGCGGCATTTGACCTTCCCCGCAACGTAAACATGATGCTCAAGCGTCTTTCGACCGGCACTGTCAGACTGGAAGTAGTCGATACTGACTTAAAGAAACTCCAGATGGCGCTTGACCGTGCTAGCGACAAGATCATGATCGGCCTTGTGGTGGCTGCTCTCGTTGTCGGGTCATCGCTCGTGCTACAAGCATCGCCTATCACCATGCCAAAGGAAGTTATCTGGGTCGCCGTGCTCGGTTATACTGCGGCGGTTCTTTGCGGGTTCTATGCGATCTACCACGTCATCTTCCTGAAATTGCGCCTTGAACGGTGATGACATCAAGGCAAAATCTCTTTTAACGGAGCGTTACGTAAGGATACACGCCCAGTGCTGTGCTTTTTGTGCCAGGGTCAAGCGGGCATATGCAGGACTAGTCGAGGGTAGGACGATACAAGGTAATTCAGGGATCAGTGTCTTAAAGTAATGTCCGGCAGTATTTCCATTGAGCGCGATGCACCGGATTGTCGGGTGAGCTGCAACGAACCCCCGGATATCGTTGAGGACTGGCTCCCGGATCGTAATATCAGCGCTCCCGTTACGGGTACACGTAAAAAGGATATCCCAGAGAGCGATCCGGTACTCGGCGAGCAGGGAGGTGCGGACGGTATATGGCAGGGTACTGTTGATCCCAAGCAATGCCTCCATAATCTTCCAGAACTGGTTCCGCGGATTACCGTAATACTCGCCTTTTGCAAGTGACTGACAGCTGGGATAACTGCCAAGAATGAGAATTTCAGGATCCTTTCCTGAGATCGGGTCGAGACCGTGATGTTTTGCTGGACCGGACGCTGTTGTAATCATATGATAACCAGCAATAAAAGAAAAAGAGCATTCTCACGTCTTTTTATAATACAGCAGGCAGTGACAATGCCCTTCATTTGCGATCTCGTCTTTGTGGTATATGCACGGGCATTCTATGGCACGATCACGCTCCTCATCGCCACTTCGAATGCGGCACGGACAGTAAGGTCTCCCGAACTTCTTTTTGTTCCGTACAAGCCCCCGGATCACGGTTTGAAGATGATTTTCGTCGGGATTGAGTACCCACCTGTTCTTGCGGGCAATTCCTTGGGCCCATTTGAGCGTATCAGCTTCATTTTCCGGATCCTCAGCCATGCTAGTCCACCATATCTTCTGTTATGAATACTCACTCGTCATTATATATATTGCTAAATTTTTATTTTACTTTCTTTGCAGTTTTAGCCTTTCTCTTGTTCGGGAGCTCTTTTTTCGAAGCAGGAGATTTTGTCTTTATAATTCGCGCCGCAACCCGGTCGTACGTCGCCATTACATCCCCTTTGTTGAACCGGTACACATCTTTATCGAGAGATTCTCCGGTCTTTTTGTCCCAAAGGCGCATTGAGTCCATGCTGATCTCGTCACCGAGGTAGATGGTTTTACCCTGCCATCCAAACTCCATCTTGAAATCCACCAGGGTAATCCCCTGTTTTGCAAGCAGGCCTGAGAGAAGCGTATTGATCCTCAGCGAGATCGCCTTTATTTTTTTGAGCTGAGCCGGTGTCGCGAGCCTGAGCGCCACAATAAGATCGTCGTTGAGCATCGGGTCATGCCGGGAATCGTCCTTATAATCGATTACGATCACCGGGGGTTTCAAGGGGCTCCCCTCTTTAAACGGGTAGTTCCTGACGATTGAGCCAGCCGCGAAATTCCTGACGATCACTTCAAGAGGTATCATGGACAATTTGCGGACAACCATCCTGTTTTCATCCAGCATATCGAGAAAATGCGTTTTTACACCGTTTTTTTCCAGATGGGAAAAAAAGAATGCAGAGACACCGGCATTGTAACTGCCCTTGTTTTTGAGTGTATCTTTTTTGCCCCCGTCAAAAGCGGTGATATCATCACGAAATTCGACAATCAGCTTTCCTTTCACATCGGTGTAGTAGACCGATTTGGCTTTGCCGGTATAGAGGAGGTTTTGTTGTTTCAAGGTTGCCTGCTCCTTATCCTAATATTTTGGTCGAGCTGGTTTATTAGGAGTTGCAGGCCGGGGTCATACCAGCCCATATGAATAAACCGGGGGTAAATGCAGAGGCGTTCGCAGAGCGTCGCATTACCCACGATTTGTTCAAGATCCTCAATCGCAGGCCAGGAATGCTCAGGGTTCACGTAGTCGATGGTAACCGGGGATACTCCCCCAAGGTCGTCAACTCCGTATGGGATAAGCCGCGACGCATCAATGAGATTTGGGGCTATCTGGATGGCGATCTCCTGTGGGAGGATTTGGCGCGCCGTTTTTATCGTATCGCAGATCTCCTGTGTGTCCGGCACCCGGAATGCCGCCATAGGAGTGCCATTTTTAGGACAAAAGTTCTGGAGGATGACCTCCTGGATGTGCCCGTATTTCCGGTGAATATCTCTTATTGCCACAAGGGACGCTTTGCGATCAGCGAGCGTCTCCCCGATCCCTAGGAGCAGGCCGGTAGTAAATGGGATTTTGAGTTTTCCCGCTTCCTCTATCATTGCAAGGCGTACTTCTGGTTCCTTTCCCTTTGATCCCTGGTGCGCGGGTATCCGTGCAGTAGTCTCCAGCATCAGCCCCATGCTGGCATTTACGGTCCGAAGCCGTTTCATTTCGTCGTAGGTAAGGATGCCGGCATTTGTGTGTGGGAGAATCCCATGCCGTATGCTCAGACGGCACATCTCTTCACAGTAATCGAGAATAGTAGTATAACCGGTTTTTTTCAGGTATGAGCCAAACCCATTCTCTTCCTCCGGATGCTCACCGAAAGTAAAAAGCGCTTCGGTACAACCCGCCTCTTTCCCGCGCACAAGGATGGCCTCCACTTCGTTCGGCATCATGACACAGCCCTCCCGTACAGGAGTGCGGAATGAGCAGTACCCACACCGGTTGCGGCAGACGCTGGTGAGCGGCAAAAAGACGTTTTTTGTAAAGGTGATTACCCGCGACTGCATAAAGTACGCTTCCTTTTTGAACATTTTAAAAACTAGCGGCAGGAAAGTGTATGCGCAGATATGCATTATCTCTGGATGGCATTTATATGATCCCGGCGAAATAGATGTTCATAGAGTTCAAGAATTGTTCGGTGGTAGTCCGTGATACCTCTCATTGTTATCGATGCAAATGCCGACCGCAGTGCTGCCCTTAAAGACTACCTTACCGGTACCGGAGCCTATTGCGTAATCGCCTCTGCCTCTCCCGAAGTAACTATCAGCCGGAGTCTTGCCCGGCGAACCAGGCTTGGTGATTGCCGTTCAGGACCAAGGACAGGACGGTATCCTGTTCTTAAAGAACCTCCGAGTGCAAGGGATCGAACTTCCGGTAATTATCCTTGCGAAAGTGTATGATCCTGACACTTTCGGTATTTCGGTAGCAAACAACGCAGAGTATATGGTCATGTCGGGTGCCTCGGATATATGGTACCCGGTGCTAAGACAGCTGGTTGAAAAAGTATTGACACACCGCCGGATGGAGGAAGAAGTTGCGTTCCTGAACAAAAAACTCAACATCGTTGGAAGCGTCACCCGTCACGATGTAGTCAACCAGCTTACCGCGGTCAGCGGCTATACCGAGCTGCTGGAGATGTCAACAGATGATCCGCAGCTGCGATCGTACATTGAAAAGGAACGGTTTGCCCTTGATAAAATCCGGCGACAGTTCCAGTTCGCAAAGGACTACCAGAATCTTGGGACTGAACCTCCGGTCTGGCAGACGCTCTCATCAGTGTTCCGGCGTGCCGGTGATCTTGTCACCTTAAATGGTGTCACGGTAACAGATATCACTGGAAATGCAGCGGTCTTCGCAGATCTTTCTTTTGAAAAAGCGGTAACTCAGACTGCTGGACAATGCAGTCCGCCACGGCAAAAAAGTCTCGAACATCCGTGTATCCGTTCATGAAGAAGAGAAAGATGCGGTACTGGTCGTTGAGGATGATGGCAATGGTATTCCTGCCGCTGACAAAGAGCGGATATTCGAGCGCGGGTTTGGCAAGTATACCGGTTGGGGACTCTTTCTGGTCCGGGAGATTCTTGCGATTACCTGCATGACGATCAGTGAAACCGGGGTTCCCGGCGAAGGTGCACGGTTCGAGATTCGCATTCCCGTCGAAAAGTTCAGGAAAGAGGGCACCGGACCCGGGTAGACCCCCGGAGGTCTTTTTATTAGTTCACCCGCCTTTGCATACCTTAGAATTGTGAGGGATTCTGCCGAACAATCTTATTGGACACCCGTCTCAGTAGGGTATTGCGTCTCTATTGGTACCGTCTTTTGCGATCTTTGACAATGTATCGGGAGTACTCCGTGAGAATGATATCAGCATCTTTTTTTGATTGTCCTGCAAATGAACGTACGACATGTGTCCCCATGTACTGATTCCTTTTAAGCCAGCAGGCCCTAAGAGCCGGCTTTCCGGTGTACTTTCAATAGACGAACGGGAAATGTTTGCGCGTGTGATGCTCGAGGACGTTATTGCTGCAGCAAAAGATGCAAATTGTCGCCCTGTGATCATTGCCACCGAGCTCTTCGATAGTGAGGAAACTCAAGTTACCATCGCCGATAAGGACCTGAGTGGCACATTAAATGAAGTACTTTCACAGGCGGCAGGACCGGTCCTCATCCTCATGGCCGACCTTCCTCTTGCGACCGGCCCGGCTATTCTCAGGGTTATCTCTACCAAAAGCGACATCGCGATCGTGCCCGGCAGGGGCGGAGGGACAAATGCGATATTTGTCAGCGAACCCGCGAAATTCCACGTCGATTATTATGGAATGAGTTTTTCAAAGCACATGCGGATAGCACAAGAAGCCGGGCTTTCATGTGAAGTGATAGATTCATTTTTGCTTCATACAGACATCGATGAGAAAGAGGATCTCGTAGAACTCCTTACCCACGGAACGGGAAAGAGTAGGAAGTATCTCGAAGATCTTGGTTTCGTTCTTTCCGCTGAGAACGGAAGAGTTATTGTAGAGCGAAAGACTGCTCCGGAATCCCCGGCATGATCCATTTTTATGGACACTAAGACCGGCTCAACGATCTGTCAGACGCTCAACGATCCTACATCATCTGTCCCCTCTAAAATCAGGGAATTTATCCGGATATATAACGGAGATACTTCCCTTGATAATCCGGTTACCTGGAATGTTTCAAAAGAGGATTGGCAGCGGTTTGAGTTTCTGGGAGATCGTGTCATAAACCTCATCGTAGCAAACATGCTCTTTTGCCGCGTCCCTCCCCAGCGGGAAGGTGAAATGACAAAGATGATGGGTGTTGTCTCAAATGATTCCCTTGCGGAGATTGCCAAACGCTGTGGTATTGATGACACTTGGCTCATTCCTCAGCAGATTGGGCAACAAAAGGCCTATGGAGATACCATAAAAGGCGGGGCAATTGAAGCCTGTATCGGTGCAATGTATGCGTATACCGGGTACGAGGCAACATCCACCTTCGTGCATCAATTGATGGCAGGCGAGATCGACCACTACGATCCCGCGAAAAACTATATCGGGCGTCTTCAGGAGCAGTACCAGAAAAAAGGAAAGGAAATACCAGTCTACCGGGAGATATCACGGGCAGGTCCGCCACACAAGTACATTTTTACGTATGGCGTATACGATGATGCCGGTCCTCTTGGCGAAGGCACCGGCCACACCGTCGCCGAAGCCTGTCAGGAAGCAGCAAAATTGGCACTGGAAAAACAGTTCCCCGAATAATTATTATTTTTCTTTAGCTGCCGCCGTCCGGCTTTGGTCCGTAAGCCGCGATGCTTCTCTTTCACCAGATGTCACTGTGCCCGCTGATACTATATGCTAAAGTGTATAGTGCGCTCTATACATAGAGTATCAGATGAAATTATCCGGGATATGTTCTGGATCTGGTGAAACCCTCGGATATAATAGAACCACCGGAATCAGGTTCCCAGATACCTGCCGCCGAACCGGCAGCTCTTGCACGGGAACCCCGATATAAATGGATCGCGCTCTCGAACACAACGATCGCCATGTTTATGGCGGCGGTAAACGGGAGTATCATTCTGATCTCCCTGCCCGCTATCTTCAACGATATCAATATCAATCCACTTACATCATTCTAGTACTTGCTCTGGATCCTGATGGGCTACGGGATTGTGACCGCCACCCTTCTCCTCAGCTTTGGTCGGCTTTCGGATATCTACGGACGTGTCCGGCTCTATAACATCGGTTTTGCTATTTTCACGGCCGTTTCGCTTCTTCTCTTCCCGACCCCCGATACTGGTGACGCCGGCGCAATCGAACTCATCAGTTTCCGCTTCGTCCAGGCAGTAGGAGCAGCGTTTATTTTCTCTAATAGTGCTGCGATCCTCACCGACACGTTTCCCCCGGATGAGCGGGGAAAAGCACTCGGACTCAACCAGGTGGCGGCACTGTCAGGACAATTTGTCGGCCTCCTGATAGGCGGGATCCTTGCGGTGTTAACTGGAGATACGTTTTTCTGATCAGCGTGCCGTTTGGGGTAGTAGGGACGATATGGGCCTTCCTAGCTCAAAGAGCCGGCGTACAAAAAACAATTGCCGAAGATTGATATTTGGGGAAACCTCTCCTTTATCGGTGGCCTGACTATTTTCCTCGTCGGTATCACCTACGCCCTGCTTTCGAGCATCTCTCCATCAACACTTGCCACACTCACCGGTGCAATCTGGTTCCCGAAGATGCTTGCCGGGGCATTTATGCCCTCATTGGCTCTCTCTCTCTACATCGGAGCAGGGATCTCTTTCATCGCCGCACTGCTCTGTGCAATGTGTGGCGACAAATACGTTGAGGAGATCGATGGGGCATCCCGGACCGACAGCCCCAGCACTGATCCGCAAGAAGTATCAGGAGAGAACGGTAAGTAGGTGTATCCGCACTAAAAGAGGAGGTAGATCGCCGATGACTGAACCACTGTTTGAGAGGATCCTGATTGCGACGGATGGCTCGGAAAAGAACCGGGCTGCCCTTGAAGAGGGAATAAAAGTTGCGCGCGTGTGTGGGGCTTCTGTGTTTGCAACGTACGTTATCGATACAGGGACCTTTTAAACCATGTCCGGGGACATCCCTCTCGGGGATACATATCGCGTTTTCAAGGATGAGGCAGAGCAGGCATTTGCCCGGATACGATTGCTGGCTGGTGGCATGGAAGTTGAGACCTCCATTCTTGAGGGGCGTCCCGCTGCTGAGATGGTGAAGTTTGCTGCAAAGAAAAAGATCGATCTGATCGTAATCGGGACGCAGGGAAAAAAGGACTGGAGCGCCTCCTGCTTGGGAGCGTGGCAGAAGAAATCATACGTTCAGCTCCCTGCAAGGTGCTTGTAGTGAAGTGATGCGGCGTAGTGCACCGGTATGAGGGATGGTGGGATGACAGATTTATACATCTCCATAAAGAAATTGTCCACAATTTACGCTAAAGCCACTTTTATTCCGGTATCTCTTAAAAGTCTGGTATCCATCTGTACGTGATGATCCTTCCTGAGTGGTTTAGCCCGATTCTCATCGGGATTGACGTGCTGGTGATGATCTACGGACTCCATGCGGCTGTTAACAAGAAAAAGGCGTATGGCTGGTTCCTTGCACTGGCCTTCTTTTTATTTGGTATAAAAGAAGTGCTGCAGTATAACGGTGTAATTCTGCAACCTATTCCCGTGCTGGCGTTATCCGTTGCAGGTCTTGTCGCCGCACTCTGTGCATTCTACCTTGTCATACGGTCGCTGCCATCGTAGAGCAGAAATGTCGACGTTCATCGGGAAACTATGATCCGGTTACTCTGTTTTTGAAAGATCGGGATGCATATTCCTGAACCGGATAAGGCTGTCACAGAACTCGCCCAGGTACTCGTCCATTGAGAGACTTCCCTCTTGGAACCGGCATTCCTCTTCTTCGATCACCCGGTTAATCATGTCTCTTGTGGGGAGCAGAAGATCGATCGGTACCCCGGATTTCTTCGAGGCTTGAATCAGAGCTTCGCGGAAAAGACCAATACAATAGGCGACCCGGTACTTGTATGCGTGCCGTGTCTTCTCGAGGTACCCTGCAATCCGATCGGTCTCGATCGAAAGAAAGTCCGTTTTGATCTTCTCATCGTTGCATTTTCCGAGCATATACTTGTAGTGAGCATAGGGATACATGGTTTCAAGTTCGGCAGGCACGATTCCGCATGTACCAAAGATGACAATATGGTACTTCGACTCATCAAATACCTGGGAGATGATCATCCGGATAAGCTGGTGGCTTGGACTTGTACTGTAAGGTTTTCTCACTGCGCAAGGTATGAAAATGGCGATATCCCTCGGTTGTATTTCGTATTCGTCGATGATGTATCGATAAGATTGTTCGAATTCCTCCAGATAGAAGGGCGGTCCGGTGAGTTCGGGCGTGTTCGGATCGTTCTCGGGTTGGGGCTCTCCCATGGCTCTTCCTTACAAAATCAATTGCACGTCCAAGGTGAAACAACTGTTCATAACAGACCCGTCTGGCCGTTCTCCCATGTGTGCTTAGACGTGGCCTTAAACTATATTGTTTTAGTGGGCACTAACCGACCATCTGTTTTTTCTTTGTATGCGGGTACATAGTTCAGCACAAGGTATAGCCAATGAACTAAGGTGAGAAACAGATATGCGGTGGTACCTATGGATCCTGTTACTGTTGTTCGCATGCGTACTTGGAGCTGGCTGTATTTCTTCCCGGGCCCAAAACAACGAGATCACGGTTATAAGCAACGATCTCGACTCATTTACCACAATAAACGTTGGTTCGGTTGATTTCTATACCGCTGATTTTCGGATCGAGAACCCGACTAACAGGACATTCGAAAATGTCGAAGTACACGTTACACTTATGCCGATTACTGCGTACTGCCATTCCCAATCGGCGACATTTAATATTCCGTCGATTTTACCCCGGCAAAAAATGACTGAAACATTCTCCTTTTCCGAGTTCGCCGACCTTGACTGTGCCTATAATTTTACCTCTTCGGTGATCTCTGATCAGGTATAGGTATGAGAAAACCCGAAGAATGGATCAGGATACACTGGCTTCAGATCAGGTTCTTGCGAAAGGCGCCCATGAACAGACACTCATCTGCATCAATGGTATCGACCCCTACCTGATCACCGATAGGAATGCCAAGGCCCCGGACTATCGCGGCTGGTGTGCACTCATCTGCTTCACCCATCACAATTTCGGCAGCAGAGGCGATATTATCGGCAACTGCACGCTTGGTCACTTCGAGCTTCCGGCCAAACAGGTCAGATCGTCCCTGGTCATCGATAACAGAAGTGATACCTGCACAGCCTATTGCGACCCCAGAGCAGCCAAGGCGCATGGCATGTGTTCTGCTGTCAGCGATAATAACGCCAATCCGTGCATGACACCGTCGTGCAATTTCGTCCCGGATACCCACAGCACTTTTGTCGGGATCAACCGGCAGAGGAACAATAGAACCAGGCGGGGCGTTCGAAGCATCTACACCCGCATTCGGAAGGAGCGTGCCCTGCTTCATACAGAGAAGAAAACCTGGTATCCCCCCAACGATCGAGTTGCTTTGGGCGAGGACGACTTCGACGGTGCGAGGATCCATGTGGTACTGCTGTGCCAGTTCCTTTGCGTGGGGGGAAGGGGTTATTGTATCGAGCCTGACCACGTTCCCTTCGGCTGTGGCGACCGCAGTTTCGGCGAGGACAAGGACATCCCCGTCCACAAATCCTCCGCAGGCAGCGTCTGCAGCCGCAATGATCCGGTCGGTGAACGGATCATTGGGCCGGATAATGCCTGTGGAAAGGCCGGTGACGGTAAAAGAGGAATTCATACCGCTCTTACCATCTCCTCATACACTTTTATTACATCCCGGGTGGCTGCTACGTCATGCGTCCGGATGGCCGATGCGCCCTTCTCAAGAAGTTTCATTGTTACGGCGAGGGTGCCCGGCAGCCGGTCCTCTGGTTCACGGTTAAGGAGCATGCCTATAAAGGTCTTTCGTGAGACAGCTGCAAGTACCGGGCGATCGAAACGCAGGAATTTTTCGAAGTGCCGGCAGAGTTCCCAATCGTCGCTGACAGTGCGATGCGGTGTCCAGATACCGATGCCGGGATCGATCACGTACTCGTTTACACCAGCCGTTTCACATCGATGTATAACTCCTTCCAGAGAGGAAAGAGTTGCATCAACGCCGACAGGGTCACCCGGCTGTTGGTTTGCCGCCATAACAAACGCAGGAAGGCCGGCGTCAGCGACTTTTTTAGCGTAAGAAGCGGAAACGAAACCACTGATATCGTTTGCGGCGTGAATATCATGCTTCAGGCATACATCGAGCACCCCCGGGATCATCGTGTCGACTGAGAGCGTGATCCCGCTTCCGTCAAGTTCCCTGAGGGCAGCATCTATCCGTTCAGCCTCTGTTTTTCCACTGATCGGTTGCGTATTGGGTGCCGTGCTTCGTGCTCCAATGTCAATCAGGTCGGCACCCTGTTCGATCATTGAGATAGCGGTCGCATGAACTTCCTTGATGGGGATGTAGGATCCCAGGTAGAACGATTCACCGCTACAGTTTATGACCCCCATCACACGGGGTGGCGCATCTCCTCCTATCATCAGATTGTTGACACGACAGGGTTTCATGATTTTCTCGTAGCCGCGGCAAAGGTGTTTTCCATAAGCGTTGCAATAGTCATCGGTCCTACTCCCCCGGGGACTGGGGTGATCGCTGATGCGATTTCCTTTACCGCGTCAAAGTCAACGTCACCAACCAGTTTTCCATTGAGCTGGTTGATACCGACATCGATGACGACCGCACCGGGTTTGACCATCTCCGGTATGATAAAATGCGCTTTTCCAACCGCCGAGACCAGAATATCAGCCTGCTTGAGTTCCGCAGGAAGGTCCCGGGTCCTGCTATGGCACATCGTTACCGTTGCGTCAGCGTTCGTCATGAGGGCAGCCATCGGCCTCCCAACATCGATGCTCCGCCCGGCGATAACCGTCCGGGCGCCGGCAACGGGGATCCTGTACTCTGCGAGCAGGGTCATGATCCCTTTAGGCGTACAGGGAGCAAAACGGGGTTTGCCGCTCATCAAAAGGCCAAGGCTTGTAGGGTGGAACCCGTCCACGTCCTTTTCCGGCGTCACAGCGGCGATTATGCGGTCGGTGTCGATCTGTTTTGGAAGCGGAAGCTGGACGAGGATGCCGCTGATGTCTGCGTCCCGGTTGAGCCGGGTGATCGCTTCGAGCACTTTCTCCGTGTTGGTATCGTCTGAAATCTCAATTCCGATCGAACCGATGCCTACCCGTTCGCATGCCCGGTGTTTCATGCGCACGTACATCTGCGACGCCGGATCACTCCCTACGATCACTGTGGCAAGACGGGGGTACAGTCCTGATTCCCCGATTGCTTCCTTGAGGAGTTCGAGCCGCTTTTCCGAAACCGCTTTCCCGTCAAGGATAGTGGTCATCGTCACACCCACACATACGTTCAGGTCACCGGGTAAATCGGAAATTTCTGTGCCATTTCAGCGACATCACGATTAATCGTTTTAATCTGCGTTTCGTTTGTGATATCCTTTACGACGGCGGAGATCCACGCACCGATCTGGCGCATTTCTGTCTCTTTCATGCCGCGCGAGGTGACGGCAGGAGTACCGACCCGGAGGCCGCTTGTGACAAACGGGCTTTTGGTCTCGTTCGGGATCGTATTCTTGTTGACGGTGATGCCGGCCTTACCGAGCGCCACTTCCGCCTCAAGTCCGGTCAGATGCTGGTTGGTGAGGTCGATGAGCATCAGGTGGTTATCTGTGCCACCAGAGACGAGCCGGATACCGTTATTGGTCAGAGTTTCGGCAAGGACCTTGGCATTCTTGACGATTTGTTTATTGTATTCCTTGAAAGAGGGTCTGAGTGCCTCCGCAAAACATACTGCTTTTGCACTGATCGTATGCATCAGGGGGCCGCCCTGCATTCCCGGGAAAACTGCCTTATCGATAGCTTGGGCATACTCGTCGTTGCACATGATCGCGCCGCCGCGAGGTCCACGGAGTGTCTTGTGGGTCGTTGTGGTCGTGAAATTGGCTACGCCAACAGATGTCGGGTGAATGCCTGTCGCAACCAGCCCGGCGATGTGGGCAATATCTGCCATACAGTACGCGCCGACATCGTCAGCAATTTCTTGGAATGCCTTAAAATCGATTGTCCGGGGATACGCTGAGGCACCGCAGACGATGATCTGAGGCTTTTCCCTCTTTGCCATCTCGCCGACCTCCCCATAATCGAGCATCTCCGTTTTGGGGTCGACACCATACTGGGCAACTTGGTAAAACTTACCGGTGAAGCTGACGGGGGACCCATGTGACAGATGGCCGCCCTGGTTGAGCTTCATGCTTAAGATCTTCTCTCCCAGCTTCATGTACGCAAAATAAACCGCCATGTTCGCCTGGGTGCCAGAGTGGGGTTGGACATTTGCATGTTCGGCGCCAAAAAGTTTTTTTAACCGGTCGCGGGCAAGGTTCTCGGCCATGTCATGAAACTCGCAACCGCCATAGTACCTTTTTCCCGGGTAGCCCTCGGCATACTTGTTGGTCATGATGGACCCCATCGCTTCGAGCACCGCACAGCTGACAATATTCTCTGACGCGATCAGCTCGAGCCCGTTTGTCTGGCGGATCCGTTCCTTCTCGATGATATCTGCTATTTCTGGATCAGTTTGGGAAAGATACGACATACGGGTACACATTCGTTTGGATCAGGTAATACCTTTTCTTAGGATGAGCGCAGGGATGGTAAAATCAGCAGAATTACCGTCATATTTTTCAAGTCTTGCAGTTGCCGGAAAGGGCGCGTTGCACCCGGATCGGGCGGTTATCTGGGGTCTGAAACCCGTTTTTCAGGGAAAAAGAAGCACAAACCTTTTTTTCTCATCCGCAGATCACTACTATTATTAATAAGGAATGCGCCGCACCAGTATATATCAGAAAGTATACGGGTATCGCATGGTGCAACCTGATGATAAGATCAGATATCTCGAGTTCGAACTTGAGGAAAAGGAGAAAATGGTCAAAATGATGGAAAGTTCAGGAAGCGGCTCTGGAGAAGACCGCGTTGCCGCGCTCGAAAAGAAGGTTAACGAGATGGAAGCACTCGTCAAGGGGCTCACCCAGGAGCTGCTTGACCTCAAATCCATAGCTATGAAGATGTCCAAGCAGACCGAGGAACGCAGTCGCCAGGAACTCAAACGCGTCCAACCGATCGCCCAAGGGACTCAGGTTCCCGGCGCTGTTGCAGCTCCCCAGAGTGGCAGCACAGTCGTGATACGCAAGGGAGCCCGACCGGCAGATGCTGAGCCACAGGCTCCGGCGGAGCCTGCGATGGACATGATCATGCAGCCAGATGGGACTATGAAACTTGAGCCCCGGCGCGGGGACAAAAACTACATTGTCGCATCGGCAGGCTACGGCCGGAACAAGAAAGGCGTCTCTTCCAACAAACCCAAGCAAAGCGATCTGATCTATGCCGTAGAAGAAGACAAGTCTGATGCAGCAAAGAAATAAGACGGGGAGCCGGATCTTTGCACATCACAGAGCTCGAGATAGATAATTTCAAGTCTTTTTCAAAAAAGACAAAAATTCCCTTTTTAGAGGGTTTCACCGTAATATCCGGTCCAAACGGATCAGGCAAGAGTAATATTATCGATTCTGTTCTTTTTGTTCTGGCTCTTTCAAGTTCTCGTAACCTGCGTGCCGAGAAACTTACTGATCTCATAAATCTCAACTCCGGGAAGAATACTGCCGAAGTCGCCATCGAGTTTTCCGACGGAACAAAGATCCGGCGCCGGATAAAGCGTACCGGAAGCGGCTATTACAGCTACAACTACCTCAACGACCGGCTCTGCAAACAGAGCGATATCGTTGATCATCTCTCAAAGTTCGGTATCATCCCCCACGGTTACAATGTCGTTATGCAGGGCGATGTAACGAGAATCATGGAGATGAGCGATTTCGAGCGCCGGAAGATCATAGATGAGATCGCCGGCGTATCAGAGTTCGATACAAAAAAGCAGCAGGCGCTCTCTGAACTCGACGTAGTAAGGGAACGGATTGAACGTGAGGAGCTCCTGCTCATTGAACTTATCAAACGAGCAAACGAGCTTAAAAAAGAGCGCGAACACGCACTCGAATACCAAAAATGGCAAAAAGAGGCTCGGTTTCTATCAGGGATGCCGGTCCGCTGCCCAGCTCCATGTGAAGGAGAAGGAACGGGCCACACTCCTCGTATCTGCCGAGGAGCAGAAGATCAAAATTACCCGGATTGAAGCGGATCGGGGGATCGAGGAGAACGAACTCTCCTACCTTAAGGCCGACCTTGCGGATATCGACGAGCTCATCAACAAAAAGAGCGGGCCAGACTACCTGAAGCTGATCGCAGATCTCGAGGAAGCAAAGAGTGGGATTAAGCTTGCAGAGCAGACTATTGCCAGGCTTAAAAAAGACAAGGAATCGAACCTCGAAGGAATCAACCGGGTCTTTGCGGACGCCAAACGGGCTGAGACCCGGGTAGCAGAGCTCTCCGACCAGATTCGTGCACTATCTATCGATCGTACGAATATTGCAATGGAGATCGCGACCTCACGTGCGCAGCTGGAAAAGATCGAGAATGAGATTTGTCAGTACTCCGCAGAAACAGAGGAAGCCCGACAGAAACTCTTCGCCCTGATGGAAGAGGCTGAGGTAAAGAGGGGAGAGCGTTCTGCGATCCTCCATCAGCAGGATATGCTCATAGAGAAGAGTCGGATGCGGACCAGCGAACTCGAACGATTGACGGCGCTCCAGAAACAGCTTGACGAAGAGTACACGGCAAAACAGGAACAGCTCAGCCAAAACAAGCAGACGGTCGCGGAGCTCGTCGAAAGGAAAAAAGAGCTCGATCGCACTCTCTCCGAACTCGAGAGCAACCTTTTTGCCCAGCGCTCATCGCTCGAACGGCTCAATGGTGAGATAAAGGACGCCGAGCAGGACGTGATCCGGCTCGAATCAGCCCAGCAGGCCAGAGGCGAGTCTGGAGGAAGGGCGATCGAAGCTGTAAAATCAATAGAGGGCGTGCACGGCACAATCGCGGAGCTGGCGCGGGCCCCCCCAGAGTACTCGACAGCGCTCAATGTCGCGGCAGGCAATAAGCTTCAGTTCGTTGTCTGCGACACCGACCAGATTGCGGCCGATGCGATCCGGTACCTAAAAGATGAGAGGCTCGGGCGGGTGACATTTCTCCCGCTAAACAAGCTTAAGCCCCCCACGCTTCCTCCGGTCAAAGAACCCGGGGTTATCGACTACGCTGTGAATC
Organism: uncultured Methanoregulaceae archaeon; assembly: GCA_963737635.1. GTDB lineage: Archaea > Halobacteriota > Methanomicrobia > Methanomicrobiales > Methanospirillaceae > Methanoregula. The sequence goes on along the minus strand of CAVTTL010000001.1, from coordinate 600,213 downwards.
TTCTTGATTACGATCCCGTTTACGACAAGGCACTTGCCACTGCATTAGGTGCGACGGTAGTAGTCGATACGCTGGAACGGGCCCGGAAAATGATCGGGAAATACCGGATGGTTACTATCGAGGGCGAACTGCTCGAGAGGAGCGGGGCGATGACAGGTGGTTTAACAAAGAAACCGGTGAAGGGATTTGGGGCCGCCGTGGACGACGAAATTGTTCGGATTCGGTCGCACCTCGCTGAGCTTTCTGGTGAGGCCGCGATGCTTGAGGCAGGGGTCAAGCGTTTGACCGAAGAGGTAGATGCCAAACGGGCGCTCCGCAATGAGATCGATCAAGACATGGCCCGGGCTGGGGCTGTTACTGAAGAATATTCCCGTCGGTTCGACGCGATCACGGTCGAGAAGCAGACTATCGAGGCGGCGGTCGCCCGACAGAAAGAGGAGACTGGTACGAGTGCGGGGGAGCTGGCTGCGCTCGAAGGGGAACTGGACAAGGTCACCGAGACGATCAATGCGATCACCGCTCAGATTGATGGGATAAAAAAGAAGCTGGATGACACCAACATTCCGGCCCTCACCGAACAGATGGAGAAGCGGAAGAAGGCGATCGAAGAGGCTGAACGGCACCTACGCAATAAGGAAGCAGACATGAACGATGCCTCCCGAGAGCGTCAGCACTTTAATTCGCGGATTGGGGAGCTGAACTGAGGAGCGCACCCGGCTGGACGAGCGTAACCGGCAGATCGATGCAGAAGTGGCAGGGTCAAACGAGCAGATCTCTGCCCATAAAGCCGTGATCGCCGAACTCGAAGAGAAACAGAAACAGTTCTCAGGTGAACTTGAAATTCTGCGGAAGAAACGGGCCGATGTATCCGACAGTATTCATTCCTCGGAAACAAAACTGATTAAGTTCGACGCCGATAAGGAACGTTTCACGATACAACGTACCGCCCTTGAAGAACGGGCGCTGGCCCTTGCAACGGAGATCGCGGCCCTTGTGGCCATTGTTGGCGAGATCTCGACCGATCTGACCCTCACCGAGATCGAGGGAAAGATCGCAGATGCCGAACTTGCGCTTCACAAGATCGGTGCCGTAAACATGCTCGCCATAGAGGAGTACGAGAAGATCCAGAAGCAGGTTGAAGAGCGGACGGAACGAAAAGATACCCTTTCCAAAGAGCGGACAAACCTCATTGAACGCATCGAGAAGTACGAGCAGATGAAGTTCGAGGCATTCATGACCGCCTTTAAGGCAATTGATACAAATTTCAGGGAGATCTTTGCCCGGCTCACGAGCGGAAGCGGAAACCTGGTACTCGAAAACGAAGAGGACCCTTTTACCGGTGGTCTCACGTTCGCAGTGAAGCCTCGGGACAAGAAAGTCCACCTTCTCTCATCTCTCTCGGGCGGTGAGAAGTCGCTGACAACCCTTGCTTTTATCTTCTCAATCCAGCATCACATCCCGGCGCCGTTCTACGCTTTTGACGAAGTGGACATGTCGCTTGACGGTGCGAATGTAGAAAGGATCGCGGCGATGATAAAAGAGCTCGCGCCTTCATCGCAATTTGTCATCGTCTCACTGCGTAAACCCATGATCGAGGCGGCCCAACGGATCATGGGTGTCACAATCCGGCCGGACAAGAGTACGCTTGTTACCGGAGTGAAGGTCAATGGCTGACCGGCGCAAAAAAAGGAGGCACCAGGCGATTCCGGCTCCGGAGACTGAAAAAACGGGTGAAAAAATCCCGAAAGGGATGCAGCCTGAAACCGGATCTACAGAAATAGGGGAAGTCGCCGCTGTGCCCAATTCTGTTGCCGCCGCAGTATCTCCGGTGACCGTAGATGCACCGGCCACGCGGGAGCCGGAGAACGTCGAGGATCCGGTCGAGATCTTGGTTGGCCTCGCAGAACGGGGGGAGATCGATCCGTGGAACATCAACATCATCGAAGTAACCGACCGGTTCCTCTCCGAGCTGAGAACGGCGCCGGCAACTTAATCTCCATATGTCAGGTCGCACGCTCTTTTATGCAGCTATACTCCTGCGCATGAAATCCGAACAGCTTGATCTGGCATCAACTGAGGAAGATTATGACGATTCCGGGGATGGCGAGGATTTTGACCTCGCGGGCGATCTTGATTTCGAAGATGAGGGCCGGTTCGGCCCCATCGAACGGCTGGAACGGGAAATCCAGCGCCGGCTTGACCGGAAGAGCTTGCGAAAGAGCCCGGTCACCCTCTTTGAACTGATTATCGAGTTAAAGAATCTCGAAAAGGAGGAGCGGAGGCGGCGCCGGCTCCCTCCGGCGGAAGATCTCTTGGTCGAAGCAGACGACGTCGTAGGCATCGCACACGAGGAAGGGTACCAGGACTCAGCTCGGCAGCTCATTGAGGAATGCTTAGCAAACGCGGACCCGGATACCGAGATTACCCTTGCCGAGCTCTGCACCGATCTTGGGTGGTGTCTTCCTGATGTCTATATCCCGCTGCTTTTTCTGGTGCTGGACGGGAGGTGCTCGATCCGACAAGAGGAGTTCTTTGGGGATGTGTACGTGCAAGTAGTAAAGGCAGACGAATAGTGTGGACGGAAGAGATTCAGGGCCATCGGAGACGTCTCACATATGTCCTACGCGATACCAAGGACTGCGAGAGATTGAAAAAGTGGCCGTTTCTTCTACAAAAAAGGTGAATTACCTGACAGGCAGTCATACATCCACCCTGTAACCTGGTACGTCGGAGGACTGTTGTCAGGCCGCATGTCATTATCCACACGCCATTCGAATAAACCGGCAAGGTTGTGCTCTTTTACATAATCGCATTTTGCCGTAACTGTAGCCTGTGTATCGGGGCCGCCATTATCGGTGTACCCTGCTTCACTCTCCACACCTCCGATCATCTTATCATAAGGAAACCCTGCCGCCGCATAGGAGTCAGCGTACGAAACGAGATCATACTTGTCTCCGGTCCCATAGGTCATCAGGTTGAGTTGGTCAACACTGTCCTTTAAACCTGCAACAGTCTGTGGCGACTCCACCCCGGGCCAGACCGTATGGGTCAGCAAGTAGGGGGAGCCATGAGGGTTGGTACCTGCTGTAGCAAACGTACCGTGGCAGGTAGAAAGAAGAGTCGTTAGTTGCGTTGCGTAATCGTCAATCCGGCTGCTCTCCCAATCCATGTCGTACCCGTCAAGATTATATTCCTTGATATAAGCAAGGACGCTATCGGCAAACTTCTGCGGGTCCTGCGCTGCCGCGAGGTATTGATCGTCGATATCGCTCCCACCGAAGTTCGAGGTAATAAAGATCTCCGCATCCGGGTTGTTCTCGTGGCAGAGCGTGACAATCTCCCGGATCCTGCGTTGCATCTCTGATCGTTGTGTAGCATCGTCTGCTGACGTTCCGGTCGGCAAGTCAGTGAGAATACCATCGTTTACTGTAGCGAATCCGATATAGAGCCGGTTGATCTTCTTCCATGGGATCTGGTCTTGCGCAGACATCACAAGGCTGTAGGTATCATCGTTGGGGTCTGGGTAGAGGTACCAATACGCGGCGATTATTTTACTGTTAGACATAGTCGGGGTCGCTTGGGCAGATGTACCCCCGGGTGTGGCTTCCTGTTGAGTGTTTCCCGAACCCGATAACTGGCCAGCGTTCTGAGTACAGCCTGCAGTAACCAATAGCATTGCAACAATTATCAGAGCCGTAAGAATCAGTTTCATTCGAATCCTGCCAAAGTTCTCAATCACATATTCCAGCCCTATCCATTTATATCAGCGCCGATATTTTGTCAATCCATTATCCTCTCCATCATTTTCAGGAATTCGTCTCCGTTATGAATATCTGAAATGCAGAATTTTCCCGAAACTGCCACGAATTTATCGACAATTCTCAAAAATGACGATGATAAACATTTGTTGTTTCCCTGATAGTAACGATAGTCTTTTTGGAGGGCATTGAGGGGAATCTTTAAATGTTAGTCTGTCGAATAATGTGATCCGCGAATTTTGATGAAGACCCGACGAAAACCATCAAACGTGGTGTCGGGTCTGAAATTGTGGGAGCAGGAGACAAACTATAAATAATCCTGCGACCTATGTTATAAGCCCGTGTTTAAATCCAAAAACACGACGAAAAACGTATGATGAAGAATCAGGTAAACCCGAAATTCAGGGTCTGGTTCCGAATATAAACGTGCAGGCAAAAAGGTATAAATAACCGAAAAGCCTACGTTATAAGCCCGTGTTCAAGTGAACAATCACGACGAACACACGCAAATCTTTGATGGAGATCCAACAAGACCCGGCATGACCGGAGTTGGTTCTGACGTTGATACTGGCAATGCGGAAATTTGTTTAGTAACCGCTAATTCCTCGAAATTAAGGTTCAGATATTAGTGTGCGTACGTATGTACAATTTGAATTCTGGTTGATCCTGCCAGAGGCCACTGCTATCGGAGTTCGATTAAGCCATGCGAGTCGAGAGGTGTAAGACCTCGGCATACTGCTCAGTAACACGTGGACAACCTACCCTGAAGAGGGGGATAACCCCGGGAAACTGGGGATAATACCCCATAGACTATGGATGCTGGAATGCTTTGTAGTTGAAAGGTCCGCCGCTTCAGGATGGGTCTGCGGCCGATTAGGTTGTTGTTGGGGTAACGGCCCAACAAGCCTGTAATCGGTACGGGTTGTGGGAGCAAGAGCCCGGAGATGGATTCTGAGACACGAATCCAGGCCCTACGGGGCGCAGCAGGCGCGAAAACTTTACAATGCGAGCAATCGTGATAAGGGAACTCCGAGTGCCCGTAAAATCGGGCTGTCCGCCAGTGTAAATAACTGGTGAAGAAAGGGCCGGGCAAGACCGGTGCCAGCCGCCGCGGTAATACCGGCGGCTCGAGTGGTGGCCACTATTACTGGGCTTAAAGCGTTCGTAGCTGGTCTGTTAAGTCTCTGGGGAAATCTTCCGGCTTAACCGGAAGGCGTCTCAGGGATACTGGCAGACTAGGGACCGGAAGAGGTGAGAGGTACTCCAGGGGTAGGAGTGAAATCCTGTAATCCTTGGGGGACCACCTGTGGCGAAGGCGTCTCACCAGGACGGCTCCGACAGTGAGGAACGAAAGCTGGGGGAGCAAACCGGATTAGATACCCGGGTAGTCCCAGCTGTAAACGATGCGCGTTAGGTGTATCGGTGACCACGAGTCACCGAGGTGCCGAAGAGAAATCGTGAAACGCGCCGCCTGGGAAGTACGGTCGCAAGGCTGAAACTTAAAGGAATTGGCGGGGGAGCACCACAACGGGTGGAGCCTGCGGTTTAATCGGACTCAACGCCGGGAAACTCACCGGACAAGACAGCTGAATGATAGTCGGGCTGAAGACTCTACTTGACTAGCTGAGAGGAGGTGCATGGCCGTCGTCAGTTCGTACTGTGAAGCATCCTGTTAAGTCAGGCAACGAGCGAGACCCACGCCAACAGTTGCTAGCTCGTCCTCCGGGATGGAGAGGACACTGTTGGGACCGCCTCTGCTAAAGAGGAGGAAGGAATGGGCAACGGTAGGTCAGCATGCCCCGAATTGTCCGGGCTACACGCGGGCTACAATGGGTGGGACAATGGGTATCGACACCGAAAGGTGAAGGCAATCTCCTAAACCCATCCTTAGTTCGGATTGTGGGCTGCAACTCGCCCACATGAAGCTGGAATCCGTAGTAATCGTGTTTCAAAATAGCACGGTGAATATGTCCCTGCTCCTTGCACACACCGCCCGTCAAACCACCCGAGTGAGGTCTTGATGAAGCCGTCGTTTTCTGCGGCGGTTGAATCTAGGTTTTGCAAGGGGGGTTAAGTCGTAACAAGGTAGCCGTAGGGGAATCTGCGGCTGGATCACCTCCTAACGAATTTTATTTCGGGTTAAGCGGTTGCTAGACAAACTGTAAAATTGCTGGTGTCAACATGAGAAGGCTCAAGTGTCAGATAAGGTGACATTCACGTCTGGGTTCGACTCCCAGTGAGCTGTTTAGATGCACCTCGAGATGTGAATCACGAGGGAAGGGCTGAAAGTCAAACCAATGACTTTGCGAGGCCGTGTAAAGGTTTGCATTCAGGACGTTAAATGGGTTTAGCGGAGCATTAGTTTAAACCTACCAGTGGATGGCTCGGTTCAAGTGCCGAAGAAGGGCGTGCCAAGCTGCGATAAGCTCCGGGTAGACGCAAGGAATCTATGATCCGGAGATACCCTAATAGGACATCCTAACGCTTTATGCGTTTATCCGTAAGGATAGGGAACGCCCCGAATTGAAACATCTCAGTAGGGGCAGGAGAAGAAATCAACCGAGATGTCGTTAGTAGAGGCGATCGAACACGACAGAGCTCAAACCGAATCCCGCAAGGGAGATGTGGTGTTATAAGCCCACCGTTACGGTGCCGGATGTGAAGCGGAAGTTGCCTGGAATGGCACACTACAGAGGGTGATAGTCCCGTACGCATAAGCAGACGGCATTAGGTGGTGTCTTGAGTACCGCGGGTTGGAATTCTCGCGGGAATTCGGGGGTCATCAACCCCTAAAGCTAAATACACCTTGAAACCGATAGCGAAATAGTAGCGTGAGCGAAAGCTGAAAAGTAACCCTGAAAAGGTGGTTAAAAGTGCCTGAAATTGGTAGGTGATCGCGAGTTGCGGCATGAAAGGATCTTCCTTATGAAGGAACCCGTCGCGAGGCGGTAGTACGGGTAAGGTTGCCAGTGTCGCAACGTACGTTTTGAAGAACGGGCCAGAGAGTTTATTCTGTTGGCGAAGGTTAACCCACAAGGGGAGCCATAGGGAAACCAACAAGTCCGTAGCAGCAATGCGTGGGACGGCGTATTAAAAGTGCGTGGAGTCAGCAGGATAAGACCCGAAGCCGGGTGATCTATGCGTTGGCAGGTTGAAGCGTGACGAAAGTTGCGTGGAGGACCGCAAGCCGTATTGATATGCAAATCATTGGTGTGACCTACGTATAGGAGTGAAAGATTAATCGAACCCGGCATCAGCTGGTTCCTCCCTAAACATGTCGCAGCATGACCTAACCGGAGATAGTCGGTGAGGTAGAGCACTGATTGGGGGAGCTGGGCGGGAAACTGCTCACCCCCCTGTCAAACTCCAAACTCCCCGACATCCTAGATGGTTGGAAGTCCGCATTACGGGGTAAGCTTGTAATGCGTAAGGGAAACAACCCAGACCGTGGTTAATGTCCCTCAATGTAGGCTCAGTGTAAACACTGAAATTGGTCCTAGGTCAAAGACAACTGGAAGGTGAGCTCAGAAGCAGCTATCCTTTAAAAAGTGCGTAACAGCTTACCAGTCAAGATTTAGGGCGGTGAAAATGGACGGGGCTAAAGCCTACTACAGAGACCACGGAGCACCGAAAGGTGATCTGGTAGGGAGGCGCTCTGCGTGGGTAGAAGCTGGGGCGTAAGTTCCAGTGGACCGCGTAGTGATGAGAATTCTGGCAGTAGTAGAAGCATAGTTGGGTGAGAATCCCAACCGCCGCAGGGGCTAGGTTTCCTCGGCAACGTTCGTCAGCCGAGGGTTAGTCGGTCCTAAGGTGCGTCGTAACTCGAACGTACCGAATGGGAAACAGGTTAATATTCCTGTACCATGTGGTTTTTAGTCGCAAGACCCTGACGCTTGGGGATATGCTGAGTGGGACTGTCATCCCGTCTAAGCACATAACTCTGTGGAGTACCGTAATGGTGAGAATCAGAAGAAAGTGTGATGGGGTAACTCAGCAAATTCCCTGAGCCCATGAAAAGGGAATCACATGTCCGTACCGAGAACCGACACAGGTGCCCCTCGCTGAAGAGGTGAAGGCGTGTCGGATTTAATCGTAGTTAAGGGAACTCGGCAAATTGGCCCCGTAACTTTGGGATAAGGGGTGCCTGCCTGGAGATCAGGCAGGTCGCAGTGACCGGGGCGCACTAACTGTCTAATAACAACATAGGTGACTGCAACTCCGAAAGGACTAGTATAGTCACTGATTCCTGCCCAGTGCGAGTATCTGAATACCGGGTTCAACCGGACGAAGGACTCGTAAACGGCGGGGGTAACTATGACCCTCTTAAGGTAGCGTAGTACCTTGTCGCTTAATTGGCGACTTGCATGAATGGATTAATGAGTGCGCTACTGTCCCTAACACGAATCCGTTGAACCTTTTGTCCTAGTGCAGAGACTAGGGACTCCTGATGGGAAGTGAAGACCCCGTGGAGCTTTACTGCAGCCTGTCGTTGAATTACGATAATTCTTGCGCAGTGTAGATGGGAGGCGTTATATCCGTTGCTTTCGGGTAACGGGGAGCCAACGATGAGACACCATCCTAGTTTTGTTGTAGTTCTCACTCTAACGAGGACACCGGTAGGTGGGCAGTTTGGGTGGGGCGCCACACCCTCGAAAAAATATCAAGGGTGCCCCAAGGTCAACTCATGTGAGTCAGAAACTCACAGAAGAGTGTCAAGAGCATAAGTTGGCCTGACGCGATCACGCAAAGCAAGTGATCGCGAGAGGAAACTCGGGTCTAACGAACCAATATAGCCTTTTGGTGAGGCTTATTGACTACAGAAAAGCTACCCCGGGGATAACAGAGTCGTCGCCGGCAAGAGCACATATCGACCCGGCGGCTTGCTACCTCGATGTCGGTTCTTTCCATCCTGGCTGTGCAGCAGCAGCCAAGGGTGAGGTTGTTCGCCTATTAAAGGGGATCGTGAGCTGGGTTTAGACCGTCGTGAGACAGGTCGGTTACTATCTATCAGGAGTGTCAGAAGTCTGAAGGTAAGAATGAAATAGTACGAGAGGAACTTTCATTCGGCGCCTCTAGTCGATCGGTTGTCCGACAGGGCAGTGCCGAGCAGCCACGCGCCAAGGGATAAAAGCTGAAAGCATCTAAGCTTGAAACCCGGCCTAAAAAGAGACTTCGTTATAGGACATGGGTAAAAGACCCGTTTGATAGGCTTCGGATGTACGCACGAAGGCAACGACGTGTTCAGTCCGGAAGTACTAACGTCCAAACACTAGTGCTCACCACGCTAAACCCAGACGAAATTCTGAGTGCAAACCTTATATCATATCCTTGACATAAAAGATAGGGTATCATCGTACACGGTCGCCAAGGTGGCGGAGCGGCCACGCGGTTGACTGCAGATCAACTACACTCCGGTTCAAATCCGGACCTTGGCTTGGACCGGTTTCCAGCAATGGAATACCGGTCTGACGAAGAATAGCATCTAATTCTTCGGCTGCAAACAACAAACAAAGCAAATCATGTGGTGATAGCGGCCATAGCCTGTCGGGAAACACCTGGTCTCATTCCGAACCCAGCAGTTAAGCTGACACACGTAGTATGCTGTACTGAGGTACGCGAGTCCCCGGGAACCATACCAAGCTGCTATCACCTTTCCTTCTTACATGGATCTGTTCTGATGAAATTTTTACTGACGAGCGATTGCGCTCGACAGAATTCTGTCATTATCGCCGCAAATGCGATACCGCAGGTTCACGACCTGAATGATACGTAGTCAAAATCTGTGGTGATAGCCAGCCACAGATGCGGGACACATGTAGTCTTCAAACTCAGCAGTTAAGCTGCCACTCGGAAAGAACCTGTACCTGAGGGGAAACTATTCCCGGTTGCTATCTTTTAATCCTTCTTCAACGGCGTCATTTTTGATAAAATATTAACCGAGGAACGGAATCTGTCCAGTCCATATAGCACCATCGATATTTTTTTCTTGTTGCATTTCCGATACCCGACTGTCATGACACAACCACTCATTCTTGTTACGGGGTCAACGGACGGTATCGGAAAAGCCACCGCCACGGAACTGGCAGCCGAGGGCGCCGAAGTGATCCTTCACGGGCGCGATGAGAAAAAAGGGAAACGGGTACAACAGGAACTGGCACAAAAGGCCGGAACAGATCGCCCCGATCTGATCATTGCTGACTACTCCCGGCACGATCAAATCCGACGTATGGCGACAGATCTTATTTCTCGCTATTCACGACTTGACGTTCTTATCAATGACGCAGGAACTTACCAGAAAACTCGGCATGCGACAGAGGATGGGATCGAGATGACCCTCGCTGTTAACTATCTTGGCCCATTCCTCCTTACGCACCTCTTGTTGCCCCTTCTCCGGAAGAGTCCTGCTGCCCGCATCGTGACCGTTGCGTCAAGCGCACATGAGGACGTGGACAGGATCGACTGGGATAACCTGCCGCAGGAACGCCGGTATGATCCTTGGGAGGCCTATGCTCTCTCGAAGTTTGCCGATGTGACGTTCACCTACACCCTCGCACGGAATCTCGAAGGGACCGGGGTCACTACCAACTGCCTTCACCCCGGTGTCGTGGACACAAAACTGTCCCATGCGGCGGCCCCCGGGATCGCCACCATCACGCCGGAAGAGGGAGCACAGACCTCGATTTACCTCGCACGCTCACCGGAAATAGCCGAGGTATCGGGCCGGTATTTTGACAACCGGCGTCCGATCCGGTCTTCTGCACTTTCGTACGACCGAACGGTTCAGGAACGGCTTTGGAAGATGGCCGAGGATCTGACCGGGATTTCCGGTGATGACCGGTAGGATTCCGGATTCGCAACCTTGTGATGAACACAGAAACTATCCGGGTCCGGCAAATCCGGATTTTCGTTCCGGTTACCGGGGGTAGAGAGGAGTGTTATGCCTAGGCGCATTCTCATCTGTTTGCCGGGCCGGACAGAAATTGCAGATAGAGAAGAACACTTCTTTTTCCCGGTCCCGGATCAGACAATAGTAGATCCCGTTCCGGTCTTCGACCGCAAAACCACCCGGAAATGGCATCCCCGCGGGATGTCCCGGCTGATCGAGCACAAACATCGTGAACGCAGCCATGAGATAGTAAAAGAGCCGGTGCCGGGGAGAGTAGTGAAACGGAGTCCTCTCTGCGTTTTCGTCCCAGGTAAAGCAGCCATCCGGGATCATTGAACAGAACCTCTCGAAGGTTTCGCGGTCCCGGATCGATTCATGGTTCTTCCGGAATGTGCCGGATCGGTACATCACGAGAAGCCTGTGGTGCGCACCGAAGATCTGCTCGTGAAAAAACGGGCGTACACGGCTGCGGTAGGGTTCAGGCAGGACATTTATTTCAAACAGGAGACGACCCCCGATAGTTTGGAGATCGGCGAGGGAATACGAACTTGCCTCTTGAGCAACAATCTCCCCCAGTTCTCCTTTGGTTTTTGCCCCTGCAAGATGCAGCGCCGTGGCCGCAATCTCCTCTTTTTCCGGAGATATTGTCGTTTCTTTTGCCGTCATATATTTAGAGCCCTCACTGATATCCCAATGCTAACGTGGGATCCAACACCATATCATCCTGCCCGATCTGGCACATGGCAGTTCTTTTATTTCAGGAGCCCGGTTCGGGACGAAAGAAAAGATCTACCTGTTCAGGCGTTTTGATTTGCTTTTCGTATTCATTCTCTTGATTTCATAACACCGACATCTTAAAAACGAACGGGGGCAAACTCCTGCACAGGTATGACCTTTACCAGAAGATCCCTTATGTGTGGAGGAATAACCGCTATACTGATCCTGACATCAGTATCTCTCCTCATCGGTTCTCCTGCCGCCGCAACGCTGGTGCTGACAAAAGAGGTGTTCTCTCCCATTCCCCCACTGGCTGCCGGAAGTGGGCAGAATGCAATGAGTTCAATCACGCTCATTCCGTCAGGCGCCATGACGTTCTCGCGGTACCACACGCTTCAGATGCAGACAGAACTTAAGGATGCCCGTTGGAGCATCCAGATCATCGTGAACGGCATTCCTGCCGCACAACAGTCGGCATCCGGCACCACTGCGTTTATCAATGGCTATCTTCTTTCATATCCGACGACCAGTGATGTGTCTTTTGTCGTAGGTGTGAACGGAACCGTTCCGTTTGGTGTCGGGACGAATGTAACTATTTTCCAAGCTACTGAGCTCGACAATGCCGGCACAGCGGTTCCCGGAAGCAGTCTCACCGTTAGCGCCACGCTCATCTCCACATCCCGAGGTACCACTGGCAATCCACAGGTTTCCGCCAATACACCACCGGCGACTCCCTCTCCCACGCAGTCCGCCGGGCTCTTTATGGTCACTGGTCCGGCAGCACTTTTAGTGTCAATAGCGGGATATGGCTATATTCGTGCCCGGAGATAAAACTAAAACCATCCCATTTTGACTTGCTCTCTATCGGTCAGTGTCATAGTTCTGATTAAATGTACGCAGTGTCATTTTTGGACGGGGCAACGTAATTTAGAGCTTCAGTTATTGGTTGCAAAGACAATACTTATACCACTCTCTGCACCCATCATTTCCTATGGTTGATACTGAGACCACCCGGGACGCGCTTCGTGGAGTGGCCCTTCAGGAAAAATTGGCATCTATTGGTGTTGAGCACGGCAGGATGGTTGAGATCAGGAATCTTGATGCAATCGGCCGTGATTACGGGATCGATGTTTATCTTTTTTTCGAAAAAGATCTTGCTGCTACTCGTACCCTTGATCAGGTAGAAGACGAGTTCCAAGAGGTTCCCGAGTTCGAACGTCCATATGTCAAGGCCAACCGTTTCCTCCAGTTCACAGAGGAAAATGACCCTTCTTTTACCCACACGCTTGACACATTTCTTCTTATGATTGAGATCGTCGGCCTTAGCGAACGGCGCGATCCTATAACCGGATGCTCCATACCGGTTATCACCGGCATGATGCCGTTTTTAGACGAATTCGATGTGGATATTGATCCGGCACAGCGGCGTAAAAATAATAGCCGGGGAATCTAACCAATATAAATTCCGGCACAACAAAAATAACCGGTCATGAGTCTGTTCCCCAAAAAAAATCTTATTTATTGTTTTGATACAATAGTGCCAAGTAAATATCTGCTCAAATTCAGGAAACTGGCAGTTTTAGAGCCTTTTATGGGGCACGACATTGCACGGCGGGGACGACTTTCCCACTATGGCTGCGCCGAGCGCAAGCAGTTCGCATCCCAGCTGAAAAAAATTCGTTCTGATACTGACCTCCTCTTGGAAGATATCGAGGCTTACCACATCTACATGGCTGCAAAAATCACCGAAAAGGTCCCGGGGGACATTGCAGAAGTTGGGGTCTACAAGGGCGGGTCCGCGAAGATCATCTGTTCGGCCAAGGGCGACCGGCCCCTCCATCTCTTCGATACCTTTGCCGGCTTACCCCGGGTGGATGATGTGGATACGGTCTGGCCGTTTTATGAAGGGAAGTTTGCTGCATCTTATGACGAAGTGAAAGCCTATCTGGCTCAGGAGAGAAATGTGTTCCTTTATAAAGGGATTTTCCCCGATACGTCGGCCCCGGTAAAAGATAAGCAGTTTTCGTTTGTCAATCTTGATGTTGATACCTATGAGAGCACAAAAAAGTGCCTTGAATTCTTCTATCCCCGGATGAGTGCCGGGGGTGTCATAGTTTCCCATGACTATCTCACTGCACCAGGAGTACGGAAAGCAGTGGATGAGTACTTCGCGGATAAGCCCGAACCGGTAGTCGAGACTGCAGCGTCACAGTGTATAGTCGTGAAAGTGTAATGTGCTTTTTGACCGGTCCACTGTGATCTTATAACCGGCGCCACATCCATTTTTGAAAAAATGTTGAGGATATTTTATTCCTTGAAGATAAGGATCCCAAAAATAATGAACATCAAGCCGGCGAGGAGAACCACAATGCCGATCAAGCCTTTAACAGCCACGATAACGTCGGGCAGGAACTCTATGATTGCATAACCCCCGATTACCAGAAGTACAATACCGACAACCAGTGCAGCGATTCCCGTCTTATCCATAATCAGATCTTCCGATATATCTTCTGAATGACATCATATAAGGGTGTTGCCTTAAACGTCCGTACAAGGGCTGTCTCCCTTATTCTTTCAAGTACGCAGTCACTTATGTCTAATTCTGAGGATTTCGACTCTTATATCCTGTACATCTTTTGTGTGAAAGGCAAACGACCGTTTGATAGGAAAGGTGCCGCAGACCCGTCCGGTAATTTGTGCCGTCCCTGAGATATAAGCCTCTACAAAAGGAGTAGAGCCGGCGTTGAAGATGCCGTACGTAACCGGGGCAGTCGCAAGAGCGCAATCAATAAATGGCCGATCGGCGTGAACCTTCTGCGCGCCAAAAGGCGGATTCATGACCACGGTATCGCATGGACCAACCTTTTGTGCAAGAACGCTTGTGGCGTTCGTCTCACTCAAATCTCCAGCTATAAACGCCACGTCGACTCCGAGCAGTACTGCATTTTTTTCTGCGATTCTGATGGCGTCCGGATCGGTGTCAACGGCCTTAACCGACCGGGCGCCAAGGAGGGCAGCGCCTATTGCAAGGATCCCGGTGCCACAACCCAGATCTATGACGGCCTTTTTCTCGATATCCTCGTTTAAAAACGCATCATAAAGAAGCCGGGCTGCAAGGGGGGCTGGCGTCTGGTACTGTTCCCATAATGCCCGGGGTCTTTCAAACCCGGCGCAGCGCTGTAGCGCCATCTCCAGATGCCTGAGCTTCATACGATCTCGTCGATCATGTAATTGTCCCACTCCCTGACACCGCAGAGGACTTCGAATTCCTGTGGCGAGAGGACAGGTTTTCCAAACCGTACTTGGTCGTCGTAGGCAAGGCGGGGACATGCGGTGTTCACGTAACAGTCAAAGCCGAGGTTAAGCAGTTCGTCAGGATTCACCTCTCTCATCGTGATAATGACCCCCCCGGGTACGAGTTTTGCAAGTCGCTCGGCGAGCGCCCGGCGCTGCTGTCCGTTCTTGGTGCTGAGGATGATACCGATGCGCTTGGCACCCCGGGCTTTTTCCATGACAGCGAATCACCGGCGGAGGAGTGAATCGGCGCTGACTTCCTGCGCGGTTCCGGTGAGCGGATCAAGCGCGATCACCCGGGCCTTTGTCGAGAGGGCGATTCCAGTCGGGTGGAAAACACCGGTCCCGACAAAGAGGATCTCACGGGCGTCGGTCGCTTTTGCGGCGGCAAAACTGCACCCGAGCACCTGCCCCCGGAGTGGTGTCCGCAGGCGCCTTCGGCAACCCGTACTTCGTGACCGTGTGACGTAAGAAATGCTTCCATTTTTGGTACAAGATGGGCGTGTTGAACCGTGGTTACGAGGCCAACGGTCTTTTCCCGGAGCAGAGGAAGGGCCTGCACGAGAATTGATACGTCGAAATCGACCGTCCACGGTTCGAAGATGACATCTGGGCGTTCATGCACGGGGGCGTGCCCGAAATGCACGAGCACGTCCGCCTTGCCTTCTGTCACGGTGTCAAGCGCAAGGTCGCAGGCCCCATAGCATGGGTCGCCGCTGATGATAACATCGAACCCTGCTGTTTTCAGGTCTGAGGAGATAGCGGCCGCCTGCCGTTTGAGCCCCTCGGGAAATTGGAGGGCCACTGTACGAGCCCCGCTCAGTTTCAAGGTCCGGATCAGGTCAGATATATCGCTCAACTACATGCACCCTATCAGTGACATTGATCTTCACGAGTGACTTGAACGGCCTTCCGATATCAGGGTCTCCTCGCTGGATCGCAATACAGACGTCCTTCACATCAGCACCCGCAATCTCGAGAGCGGAGAGGAGCGCCCGCATCGTACCCCCGGTGCTTACAACATCATCAATGATTACTACGCGATCACCTTTGTAGACACCATTCAGGTAGAGTTCCCCCTTCGAATCAGCCGGTCTTCTGATGGACCGGTACTTCATAGGGAAGCTGTTACTCTCGCTTGCGCATGACAGTGATAGGGATATCAGTCATTACCGAGAGCACAGCACCGATATGGATACCCATCGCCTCAACGACAACGATTTTATCAATGCCGTTTAAATCGAGCACCTTTATCATCGCGGTGCACACATCGCGGAGCAGAGCAGGTTCAATAAGCGGTACGCCGTCAGTGATGGGGTGGATGAAATAGTTATACTCGCCCCGCTTCACCATTGGACAGGTCTCCAGGGATTCTACCAGCTTGTCAAGCATTCATATCACCAAAATCCTTCAAAAACGCCTCTATGTCGTCGCGCTGCACGTGCGGCATGCAGACAATACGCAGGTGGCCGTTCCGGGTCCACGAGACCTTCCAGGGCGGAGGAGCATTTTTGCAGAGAAAGGTCGCAACATTGACGTCCGGGGTGACCACCGGCTCGATGCCCAGGGTCGCCATACCCGCGATGAGGCGTTTCGTGTTCTTCATGCAGCCTGCAACAACTGCCTTCATACCCTCGTTACCGAGATAATCGAGGACGGCAATGGCTCCTGCCACCGGAGCCCCAGGCCGGGTACCTGCAAGAGTAAACTCCTTTTTCACTGTGAGGTATGGAGTATCGATATTAAGTGCATCGAGCATGTCGGTTTCCCGGGTGAGGAGGATGCCGGCTGGAATCGTACTCATGCCCATTTTATGCGGATCGACGGCAATGGTGGTCACTCCGGGCAGAGCGAAATCAAAAGGTATAGGTTTTTCCAGGAACGGGATCACCATTCCTCCAAATGCCGCATCCACATGCAGAAAAACGTCGTGCTGGCATGCTATCTTTGCAAGATCCGCAATCGGGTCAACCATTCCGTACTCGGTAGTCCCCGCTACGCCAACAATGCAGATCGTATTTTTGTCCACCAGTTCGGCGGCCGCGTCTGCCACCATCCTGCGATCAGGACCTGATCTGACTGTACGCATCTCAAGACAGAGGATATCACAGGCTTTCTTAAACGAAAAATGCGCCGATTCGGGAATGACGATGTTCGGTTTCTTGGTTTGCCGAATTACCTTTGTGAGTCGCAGCGCCTGAATGTTGGACTCGGTACCTCCCGAGGTTGCGTACCCGCCAGCTTCCCGGTGGTGAAGGAGCGCGCCGAAACGTTCGATGAGCAGGCGTTCCAAGGACGCCGTCCCAGGAAAAAGGCCGGGGTCGCCAAGGTTCGTCTCTATGAACATGCAGTGAGCCTTTATAGCGACCGGGTGCGGGAGCGTACACATGGAGCTTAAGATAAACCGGTGATCGATGTCCTCCTTCTTTTTAGAGGATAAAAAAGAGAAGATATCTTCTTCTGTGAGCCCTTTACTCAGCATCGCGGGTTCTCGCAGCTTCAAGGATGATGCGTTTCTCGGTCTTTGCGACCGCTTCCCTGATCTTTGCAATGGCATCGATGTTTGCAGAGATACTGGTTATCCCATGTTCCACAAGCCAGATCGCCATTTTAGGATCTGATCCCGCCTGCCCGCAGATCGAGCACTCGACACCATAAGCACGGCACTGCTGGATTGCATTGTGGATAAGAGTGAGAACCGCCGGATGCTGGGGATTGTACATGTCGGCGACATTTTCGTTGTTCCGGTCTATAGCGATCGTGTATTGGATGAGATCGTTTGTCCCAAATGAAGCGAACTTAATACCGGCCTTTAAGAAGTCCTCGATCATAATGGCGCTTGCCGGGATCTCGATCATGATCCCGAGGGTCACGTTCTCCACATCGATTCCCCAGCCTCTCATCATTTCCTTTGCCTTTATGAATTGGTCAGGATGGGAGACCATTGGGAACATGACGCCGAGATTTTCGTAACCGGCTTTCCAGAGGCGTTTAAACGCCTCAACCTGAAGCCTGAACTGGTCGAAGCTCTGGAGATCCCGTCTAATGCCACGCCAGCCAAGCATTGGGTTGTGTTCGTGGGGCTCATGCTCTCCACCCTGCATGTTCCGGAATTCATCGGTTGGGGCATCAAGCGTCCGGACCCAGACTGTTTTTCCCGGGAATGCATCGAGAACAATTTTTATACCGTCGTAAAGCTCCTTTACAAACTCCTCTTCTTTGTGGTTTGAGATGAACCAGCCGGGCGTCTTATTGAGCCCGAGGATCAAATGCTCTATCCGGAGCAGACCGACGCCGTCAGCGCCTGTTGCAGCTGCCCTGGCTGCCGCCTCGGGAATCGAGACGTTCACTTTCACGCTTGTTGCCGTAATAATCGGTGCGCTACCGGCTTGCACCACCGGTACGGCTGCGCCTGCCTTGGCTTGTGTTAAGGATGTGACAGCACCTTCATATACAACGCCCATCTCGCCATCTACGGTGACAAGCTGACCGTTTACCAGCTGTTGTGTTCCAGTCTTTGTCCCGACGACAGCGGGGGTGCCCAGTTCCCTGCTTACGATGGCCGCATGACACGTCATTCCGCCTTCATCGGTTACAATGGCGGCAACCTTTCTCATCGCCGGTACCATATCAGGGTTAGTCATACGGGTGACAAGGATATCACCCTCTTTTACCGTACCTGTGTCCTTTACATCCCGGATGATGACCACCTTCCCGGTCGCTGTACCCGGGGCTGCTCCCTGACCTTTCAAAAGAATCTTTGCATCCTTGTTCTGCCCTGACATGCCTTTTGCCTCTTTCTTTCCTATCGTAGTTATTGGCCGGGACTGGAGAATGTATATCGACCCGGCGACAATACCCCATTCGACATCCTGCGGTATTCCATAATGGTTCTCGGCGATCTTGCCGTACATCGCCAGCTTGGTAATCTCTCCTTCAGAGAGGACCTGCACATCCTGCCGTACCGAATCAACTGCAACCAGTTTCGTGCCATGAGAGCCGTCGGGAATGATCTCGACTTTCTTATTTGCGATTGTCTTTTCCCCGATAGACTCCGTTCGCTGGTCAAAAACGTAGTGATCCGGTGAAACCGAACCGGATACAACAGCTTCGCCAAGCCCCCACGACCCTTCGATAATGGTGAGCGATTCCCCGCTGATTGGGTGAGAGGTGAACATGACCCCGGCTTTTTCCGAATGCACCAGCTGCTGGACCACCACAGCGATATTGACCGTCTGTTCCTCAAATCCCTGTTTTGCCCGGTAGTAGATCGCCCGTGCCCCATAGAGTGAGGCCCAGCAGTTCTGGACCGCTGAAAGAAGCGCGGCCTCACCTTTAATATTGAGGTAGGTCTCCTGCTGGCCGGCAAAACTTGCATCGGGAAGGTCTTCTGCTGTGGCACTCGATCGAACTGCAACAATCAGGTCCTTTTGTGCCATCTTCTTGTACGATGCTTTAATGTCAGCCGCTATTGCCATAGGCATCTCGGCCTTTGTAACCAGCGTTTTTATAGTATCGGCAGTTTTCTCAAGAACCGCATTATTCTCTACATCGATATTTTCAGACACTTTGAAGATCTTCTGGTCGAGGCCGGTTTCGACAAGAAATCTCCGGAACGCCTGGGCAGTAACAACGAACGCCGGGGGCACCGGAAGACCAATCGAAGCCATCTCGCCAAGGGACGCACCCTTACCGCCAACTGATGCGATATCCTCCTTTCTGATCTCTTCGAGCCATAGAATATTGGGCACATCTTTCATGCTCACACCACTTATGATCTCACCTTTCTCTTTTTAATTATGATCATCCTTAAGCCTCCCGGTGTTCCCTCAAGCGATCTTTTACCGGAACCAAGAATAATCCTGATTAGGTATTGTGCAGATATTGTATGGGTTTTATGGCAAACGCGAGAGTACTCGTCAGCGATCCGCTGGCGGAAGAAGGGCTTGCAATCCTCAAAGAGGCCTGCTTGGTAGATGTCAAAACGGATCTCAAGGAGGATGAGCTCTGCGGGATTATCGGGGAGTATGATGCCCTGATTGTGCGGAGCGGTACCGAGGTCACCGCAAAGGTGATTGGAGCCGGGAAAAAGCTCAGGTTTATCGGTCGTGCCGGTGTCGGCGTAGACAATGTTGATGTGGATGCGGCAACCCGTCAGGGTGTCATCGTAGCAAATGCACCCGAGGGAAACACTCTTGCAGCGACCGAGCACACGATGGCGATGATGCTCTCGCTTGCACGCAACATCCCTCAGGCCAATGCGAGCCTGAAAAAGAAGGAATGGAAGCGCTCGAAGTTCATGGGTGTGGAGCTCAACGAGAAGACGCTGGGCATCGTGGGTTTTGGCCGGATCGGACGGGAAGTTGCAAAGCGGGCAAACGCGATGGATATGAAGTGTGTTGCCTATGACCCGTTCATCTCCAAGGAGCGGGCATCCCAGCTCGGTGTGAAGGTCATGTCGCTTGATGAACTTTTTACTGTCGCTGACGTAATTACCGTGCACACCCCCTTGATCAAGGAGACAAAACATGTCATCAACGCCAAGAGCATTGCGACGATGAAGGATGGCGTGCGGATCATCAACTGCGCCCGAGGAGGAATCATCGATGAGTCCGCGCTCTGTGATGCAATTAAATGTGGTAAAGTTGCCGGGGCAGCGCTCGATGTCTTTGAGGCCGAGCCGCCACTTGAGTCCCCTCTCCTTACTCTTGACAACGTAATTGTAACACCTCACCTGGGTGCGAGTACCGTCGAAGCGCAGAAGAATGTGGCGATCTCGGTGGCAAAACAGTGTATTGAGGTTCTCAGTGGCGGTTCTGCAAAGTATGTCGTGAATGCACCAATTGTACCAACAGAGCATGCCGAAATACTTGAGCCGTTTGCCGAGCTCGCCGAAAAAATGGGGCGTTTTGCGATCCAGACTGTCGAAGGCCGGCTTGCTTCGGTCGAGTGCATCTATGGCGGCGAGCTTTCCGCTTATGCCGGAAGCATGAAGTTTGTGACGAGGCTCGTATTGAAGGGACTGCTTGACCCGATCCTCCAGACACCGGTCAATATCGTTAACGCTGAGTTTGTCGCAAAGGAGCGCGGTATCTCTATGAGCGAGACCGTGACTGAAGAGGCTCACGGATTTAAAAACCTCATCACCATCCGGGTAAAAACTGACAAGACTGAAGAGACGGTCTGTGGGACGGTTTTTGTGAAGGGTCGCAGCAGGATCGTATCAGTGGACCGGTATACAATGGATCTGATCCCGGAGGGATATGTCATTGTCTCCCGGCACCTCGACAAGCCGGGCGTAATCGGCAGGGCGTCCACGATTCTTGGGAAGTGCAACATCAATATTGCCGGTATGCAGGTCGGCCGGATCAATCCTGGAGAAGAGGCGCTCATGGTTCTTAACGTGGACAGCGAAGTACCTATAGATGTAATAAAAGAGATCCGCTCGATGCCAGGCATCTTCTCCGCGACGTTTGCCAGAATATCATCAAAGAAGATCTAATCTCTCTCATCTTTTACCGAATGTATCTTTTTGCACAATATTATGTGCATGTCAAGCTTCGTTAGAGCAATGCATGCACTGTATGAAAAAAAAGAGAGAAGAATCCCTTATTTCACTAGCTGATTTGGGTTTTGCACTTCTTCTTCATATATCCTGACCGACACCGGCAGAATATTTGGCCGTCTGTCACTCATGATGTACGTATATTCCATCACGTGAACCAGGTACTCAAGATAACCCTTTGCGAAGTCCGAGAGTCCTTGATGCCTCCTGCCGAAAATCAGGATATGGAACCATTGGATGATCAGACAGATTGTGGCGAGAATACTGTAGACGAATGCCACGATCCCAATCAGGAACCAATAGACGATGCGGATGAGCAGCTCAAGACGACCTGCATCGTGTACATAGGTAAAGAGCTGGTTTGTTGCCGGTGTTGTCCCTTCGGTCATAAAATATACATTGTCTCTTTAGGATACGGCATGATAAATTAACTGAAATAACCGGCTCGAATGCCTTTTGTGTATATTTCAGGTATGGGTACACTATTTTTTAATAATAGGATGACAGATGTTATAGAGCATCAGACCGACGCGGGCTCGTGGTCTAGTTGGCTATGACGTCGCCTTGACATGGCGGAGGTCCTGAGTTCGAATCTCAGCGGGCCCATCTCCTTTTAGTAGTAATGCTTTCTTGTGTCGTTTTTATGCCGCCCATTGACCGTCGTAGGTTAACATTTACTGGCCCGAAAATACGGATCCTCCCGGAAAATCTATAACACCAGGCGATTTTTTAGTGAATCCTTATGTAAAGTAAAAGAATACAATCTGTAATCCTGCAGACCGCCAGTACGGAAATGCAACGCTCCTTTACTGAGCAGATTCCCCTCATCCACCGCTTTTCCCGGTATCTGCATAAAGCAACCAGACTGCATAAAGCATCGATGCACAAGCGACAAGCAGGATGACCGAATTCAAACGGGGAAACCCGGACGGATAAAAGATGCGAACTGCGTCGAAAAGAGCAAAAAGCGAAAATGCTATGGCAATAAGCCAGCCGTATCCCCTGTTGTGCCGGGTCGCGATCAGTATTGCGAGCACCGCAATCGCGCACTCAAAAAGGATGATGAAAATAGTGATGAATTGGGTGACATCCATAGGTCAGAATAGGAATCCCCGGTAATATCTGTTTTCCGGTATGTTTCCTCTTGATCGGAAATGCTGCTTAAAAAGGAAATTGTTTCCACTATGCCGTATCGCCGGCGTAATTATTAGCGATTTCCTGTGAGGTGAGGGCCCGGTTGTAAAGCGCAGACAGATCCTATATACCCATTATAGTAGAATGCGTCGCTTGGATTCGATACGTAGTTCTGCTCACCTACATTTACATTGTTATTGTTGTTCTCGAGCTTTACCGTCACTGATCCGGTCACTGGGTTACTATAGGGTACATTGCTGTTATCATAAGCAAGGGGCTGGGAGACACCATCATCGTAAATTGCCAGCTGGCCACCGGAAACGGTAGCGGTCACGTAATTCCACTGGTTTGCCTGAATAGGAGTTGTGGTGGTAATCGCTTGGTAATGCTGACCGGTGACAGCGTCGTTCCATTCAAATAATAACCTGTTTCCCAGTTGGAAAATCTGGTAATTGTCGTTCTCATTGGATGAGCTGCTCCCGGCGCTGTTGGTTACACCTTTCCCGATAAGCTGTTGCCAGCCAGTACCACTCGCATCCCCCCACGTATTAGCGATAGCCTCACTTGGGTCGAACCACATGGAGATGGACATATCCCCGGTAAAGTTCAATCCGGTTGAGTCCGGGATTGTGATAGATGATTGGCCATTAAAATAAGTGGTACTCATATTCCCGGGCCCGGTTGCCGTGGTGGCAAGGTTACCGTTGACACTTTCGGTAACGGGATTACAGTTTACATCATAGAATTGGCCGGTCCCGTTGCCAAGAAACCCACCTGCTACCGGCAGGGATGTGGCACCGTTCTTCACCCGCTCTGTATAGGATCCTGCAATGACATGCACGTTCTGGTCGATCATCTGGATGGTCCAGGTGCCAAGGGTCATGGGCCGGAGCGTCCCGGTCGGGGGATTCTGGGATATTGCGTAATTGCATTGCGTGGATGACGGTGTATTATTCGGGTAGATATAGAGCGTTTTGCCGTACAGTGTCCCGTTTAAGGTGCTCGCATCCGGGTATAGCACCTGCCCTGTAGGGCCGATCGCTTTCAGGGTGACCTGAGTGCCAGTCGCCCCAGAGGTCTGCCCGGTCAAATAGAAGGGATCTCCTGCTTTTGGCAGGAACGTCAGTACATCATCTGCAATGCCCCCGGGCTGAGGGAGAGTATCTATACCGGCACTTCCCCCAACATAGACGCTCTTTTTGGTGAACAAGGGATTGAGTGCGCCGGTAAAAGCAGTATAGGCAATTGAGGCAATCAGGATTACGAGGATGATGATCAGGATCTCAGCCGCAATCTCAGAGATGCCCCGGTTTGTCTTCGGATCTCTCATGGTCATCGGGTAGTAGTACTTGGTTATTCTGTGTTATTTCTCTATTTATGTGCGCCGGCGGCCTGTTCAGACGCACCATGTAATACCTATGATGATACTTCTTGGCCTACCAGAACACAGAGCGAGGAACGATCCCGATAACCACGGTTCTTTTGAACCGGCCGGAGCGTTCGAGCACTTTCGTTGACTGTTAACTGAATTAGCCCCTTACCGCGAAGGCAACCATCTTAATCGATAACAACGCACCATTTTCTGCGAAAGATATGCCGGAGATTATCGGCAGGATTTGGCGGGAGATTAAATTTGCTACAGTTCAGTGCACGGATCTTGTGCTATGAAGCCGGCTCCCGTTGAGGAGGAACAAAAAATGCAAATATTATTTGTCGTATGCGGTGAAGGGTTGGGGCACTCTTCCCGGTGTATCCACCTCGGCCATTATCTGGAACAGCAGGGACATTCAGTTAATTTTCTCGCATACGGGAAATCTTATGACTTTCTCCACGACCACGGATGCACCGCAGTTTATCGGGGCAAGCGTGAAGTATGCCTCGAAGGGGAGAACGGTTTTTTCTCCCTGAAAAAAACCCTCTGGTGTTCGCGATGGATTACATTTAATATGATCCGATCCGGGCTTCGTGTCCGGCGGCTGATCCGGGACCTCCAGATTGACTGTGTGGTTTGCGATACGATGTATGGAGGGGTTGTTGCGGCACGTCTCCAGAAGGTTCCGGTTGTCTTTATTACCAATCAGAATCGGTTCAGTGGACCAGGAGGTAAAAAGAACCCGGTCTGGAGTATCCTCAACGTTTTGATCCGGAGGTACCTTAAGCTCGCCGATACAGTTATCATACCCGATTACCCCGCCCCCCTGACTGTAAGCGAATATAACCTTTTCATCCCTGAACGGGAAAGAAACCACTATCATTTTACCGGACCGTTTCTGGAGGTGGATCCCTCCCGGTATCACTTCGGGCAAAAAACAATCTTTACCAGTTTTGGTGGCGAACCCTACAAGCTTCCGCTCTACACGTTGCTCAGGACAATCGCCGACAAAAGAAAGGATCTGGTTTTTGACGTATTCTATACCGGCGCCATTCTTCCGGAATCTTCAGATAATTACCTTTCCCATGGATACGTGCCTAATCTTTATGAGCATCTTGCTGAAGCACGGATTGCCATAGTGCATGGGGGGCTGACTACCTTGCATGAAGCATTACTCTTTACCAAACCGGTCCTCATCATCATGGATCCAGGTCACCCCGAGCAACAAAACAATGCAAAAAAAATCGTTGATATAGGTGCAGGAACTGTTGTTGACGGCCGGACCGCTACGGCGGAGATTCTCGAACAGAAAATTGCAGAAACACTTGCGCTTGTCCCACAAATTTCCGGCAGTGATCTCGCAACAGTGAATGGGAGAAAGAATGCCGCCGCGATCATTGAATCGATTGCCCGCGGTACGGCCAAAGAAGAGGGTAAAGATACATTCCCTAAACAAGGCGAGCGGTGAAGAGTATGGGAATTTCTGAGGAGATCAAATCAATAAAGCCGGGGGAGGAACTGCATGTCTGCCTGTCGTGCGGGTATGAGTACGGGTTTCATATCTCCTATGTCAGCATCAATGCCACGAAAGAAGGAAAGGATAGTCCGGTGAAATCTACCGGGAATCTCTACCGGGTGATCCTTATCTGTCCTGAGTGCGGGGCAAGATTCGATGTGGGATGGAGGATCTCGTTCTGCGATGAGAAGAACGGTGTTTTCAGGGCGACGGGTATCCAGCGTTAAGGGTTAAGGGAGGTTAGATGCAGTGTATCCGGTGCAAGGGAAAAGGGATGTGCGGTCTACCGCAGTGTCCTGTCACCAGCAGGTTCCTCGCTCAGGTAAAGATTAAACCCCTTGCCAGTTATCAGGGTAGCGCCCCGTCGGTCTTTATCGGCAGCTTCGGGTATCCGGATGTTCAGGGTGGCCCGCTGCTTATCGAGGATAGCGATCATCCTCCGGATTGGCTGAATCGAAATCTTGGGATCGATGACATTGTGGCCATTCGTGCTCAGACTATCCGTGGAAAATCCCCGGTACGGCAATTCACCGGTGGCCTGCATGAGATTGCCCTCTCATCAAAACCGCTTGATGTAGACGTTGTATTTTCACGCCCGGTCTCGTTCGGGATGACTTTTGATGGGACAGTGGCGCCGGTGGGGTTTTCTGGAGAGGTCCGGCGGCTCGATGTAGTTGGCAGTGCCCGCGTCGAACGTCTCGTTGACAGGGTCACCTCGGATACTGATCTCGGGGCGAATGAAGCCTGCATTGAACTGTCCCGCGAGGGAACTGACGTCTACGATATCACAAAACTCATGGCTTCAGGTCTCTTGGGTCGATACAGGCGCTTTGTCCCCACCCGCTGGGCTATCACAGCGGTCGATGATACGGTCTCCACAGCATTAAAAAAAGAGATCGCACGATTCCCACCCATCGAAGAATACCGGGTTTTTACCGGGGAAATTTTTGCAAATCGTATTGTCTGCATCCTTGTCCCGGGTGATTGGAAATATGAGATGATCGAGATCTGGGGGAAACAGACACTCTGGGCCGGTAATACGGAAGCAATTGTGCAGGATAGCGAGGGGATAAAAAAACAAGGATATTCCCCCATTGCCGGTGCATACTATTCAGCCCGGCTTGCGGTGTGTGAATACCTTGCATGTATCCGGAGATCAGCCCGGGTTGTCGTGTTGCGCCATGTGTCCGGGGCGTACTGGGCGCCACTCGGGACCTGGGTGATACGGGAGGCAGCAAGGAAGGCTATGGCCACTCCCCCGGTCATAAGTGAATCACTGGATGCTGCTGTGACTTCCGCCTCCGAGAGAATTGGGTTTGACTATTGGCAGCAACACAGCAAGCTCATCCCTGAGATGCGCACCCAGCGTCGACTTTTCTCGTTCTGATCAATTATCCCGTATAAGCCTGTGCTGATTTCGATTGAAGGCGGTACCGATCTTTCAAGCTTTCAAGAGTTTCAACTTCGGTCGTGTCTTTGTCGTCCCTGATTCGTATGAACCGGGGGAATCTGAGGGCAAATCCTGCCTCGTAGGTGGGGCTGACCTGAAGTTCCGCATACCCGACTTCAAAGACCAGTCCCGGCTCGAAGCGCACCTCTTTTCCCGCGCTAGAGATGATGGTATCCTTAAGAAGATCGTAAACCTCTCCGAGCTGCTCATCGGAGAAGCCAGTCGCCACCCGGGACAGCGGGATAAGTTTTCCCTGGTCCTGACAGGCGACTAAAAACGAGCCAAATACATGTGCACGTTTCCCCTCACCCCATTCCGCGCCTATGACAGCGAGGTCGAGCGTGTCCACTTCCGGCTTGATCTTAATCCAGTTCTTTCCCCGCTGGCCCGGGGTATAAGGCGAACCTGGCACCTTGAGCATAATTCCCTCGTGCCCAGCGGCAAGTGCCTCATGATATGTTTGTTCGATGACCTGCGTATTTGCACTTACCACCTGCGGTGCAAGATATTGCGTTACTACCTCCATAAGGATCTTACGCCGTTCAATGAATGGAAGATCGATCAGGGTCCTGCCATCAAGATAAAGAATATCGAAAACAATAGGCTCCATCCTGATCTCCTCCTGCGCTCCTGCCACATTATGCCTGCGCCGGAATCTCCTTAAAACAGACTGGAACGGCATAGGCTTGCCATCTTTAATTGCAATTACTTCCCCGTCAAGGATCAGATCGTGGGTTGTTGCAGATTGCAGGAGAGCAATCACATCGGGAAGGGCTGCACTTACATCTTCAAGCCGGCGCGAGTACATCATGGCCCTCCCACCTTCCTTGTGAAACTGGAACCTCGATCCGTCGTATTTGAACTCCGCTGCCACATCTCCATGATCTTCCACCATTCCGGCAATGGTGCCCTGCTGGGCGAGCATCATCCGCACCGGATGGAAAAGCGTGATGTGAACATCTTGAAGGGCTGCTGGCCCCAATTTCGCGAGCCGTGCTACTTCACCCAGATCATTAATAGCCTGCATTGCGTGGTCGACAAGCGCCGGCTTGACAGAGAAAGCCTTTGCAATTGCATCACGGACGGTCCCTTCACCTACACCTATACGGAGCTCTTCAAGCATGATCCTGGTGAGGTACCGTCCTTCAAGAGGGCTGGCATCTCCGAGCAGCTGTTTTACCATACGCACTTTCTCTTTCTGGGAGGTGGCCCCGCCCCGGGCCGCTATAGCGATGAGCTTATTATAAACGTCGACAATGTCGAGATCTTGGGAGGATAACGATATCTGTGACTTTTTCGACAGAAGCTCTTCAACTGCTTTTCCGACGTCTCCTTGTTTATTGATCCTCTCAATTACACGGTCTTTCTGTATACCGGCGACATATCCTATAGACTCATAAAGAAGGTTCGGGCCGATGCCGAGTTTCTGGGCACTCCAATCGGGAAAGATCCTCCCCATAATGAACCGGACAAAAACCGGGAGTTCCCCGGATGATAGCCCCGGCAGCACCTTGCTGATCACATCGGTTATTTCAAGGCGGCCGGTGAGATGCTCGATCTCTTCGCAGCACCGTGAGAATTCTGAGAATAGCATATGGTATCTGTTGTGTGCGTTAGCGACCTGAGCATTAACATTTTACTGTATTTTGCATCGTGTGAATCACGAATACCTTTTTTTTGCGCTCCGTTGCAAATGTAAAAGTATTTTTAATTTCCTGTCGATAATTCATACAAAGGAGATAGTGAAATATTCTTATGGGTGACGAATGGCAGCCCGAAGCCGTTGTCCGGCAGAGACTGGAACGTCTTAAAAAGGAATTTGTCGATTATATAAGTGTCAACAGTGAAAAAATAGATGCTAATCTCCCGGTTTTTTTCGGCCAGGTTATCGCATCCCTTGATAAATCTCTCGCTGGAATAAGCGATGAGCTCTTTGACCAATTCATAGATGCGATGGCTTTTGCCGTTCTTGATGCATCGAAACGGTCAGAAGACATCCCTTTTGTCGAGAAACTCTTTGATTATGCTATGCGCAACAAGCGCGGGAACCGTAACCGTGCAGTTTACGATATTCTCCTTGGCATGAAGATGATCAACACCGGGAAATATGCAGAAGGTGCTGAGCAGCTCAGGAAGTACCGGTCTGTGGATGTCATTATCTGCCCCGCGATTGCGTACTGTTATTTCGTCTTATCCACACAGCAGACTCCCGTCGAGAGAAGTGGTGAGCACCAGCGTCTCAAAGATATGTCGCTTGCCGCACGGGAACAGATGATCGAGCTTGTCCGGCTCAACCCGCCGATAAACCGGCTTCAGGATCTTGAGATCGCCGAGGATCCAAGGATTAACAAGATCTTCTGGTTCATGATCAAGCAGGCGATCGACTGGTTCCCCAGTGAGCGGGAGTTCCTCCGCATCGGGATCGAAAAAGCATCGCGTGATGGAAGACGCGACCTTAAAGAAGAACTTCTCAATATCGCAATCGAGCGGTTCTATAATGATATGTTCTTCCTGCGCGAGCTCTACAAACTTAAGCTCGAGAACCGGGACGCCGGCGTTGCCGGGGTCGTCAAGCAGATGACCCAGCAATATCCTGATGAGATCGAGCCGGTCTACTATGGTCTCAAACTCTCGATTATCACCAGCCGCATAGATACGTATTTCCGGTTCAGGAAACTCGCCGCAGGAAAAAACGTTCCGCTCCAGGCGCTTCTCCTGTTGGACTATTCATTTGAGGTAACGAGCGGTAAACAGGCCGATGCGGCTGCATGCATGGATGAGATCAAAAAACGCTTCGGACCTCAACACTTTTTTGTAACTCTGCTTGAGTATGTAGCGCACGATTTTTATTCTGAGGATGCACGAAAAGTCAAACGGTCAAAAAAGGCAATCTTCGATGCCATCGACCAGTACTGTGTGAAACTACTTAAAATTGAGGCGTTATAATGGCACAATCGACAATATCGGGTGCACTTAAGGACAGAAAAGGTTGTAAAGGATTTCAGGAGGATTCTTGATGACAAGGGTGAAGGTTCTTATCGCCGCACGTGAAGCGGCAGTTTCCGATGAGCTTGCGGCCCGGGTAGAATCTGCTGGATACCAGGCAGTGGCACAGGCGTATTCAGTAAATGAGTCCATTGCACTGGCTGAGTCCCGGCACCCAAATCTTGTGCTGATGGAAACGCATCTTGGCGGGATCGGAGAAATAACTGAGGCGTTAGAGAGAATACAGACAGATGGAGGCATTCCGGTTGTCTTTGTCGCTGATACTGATAATGATCTCCCGATCATGAGCCATAACTCAGATCTTCCTTACGGTTTTCTGGTCCAACCGTTTGGCCACCGAGCTGTTCAAGCAGGTAGTTGAGGCAGCGGTTTACCGGCACTCTCTTGAACAAGGAAACAGGGGATCCGATGGCAGGAAAAGGATCTACTCAGGCCCGGAGGAACGAAAGGTTGCCCACGACATTAATAACTCGCTGACTCAGCGCTTGCCAATATCCAACTGGCACGTCGGTCATCTCTTTATGAAGAAGACTTCTGCCGGCGCTTGGATGACGCCGAGAAAAGTGTGCTGCGAGCCCGAGATCAGTCCCATCAGACTGCTTATGAGATCAGAAGGCCCTGAGAAAATAGCCGGTGCAATTCAAGAGGTTCAGGTCCCGAAAATGGCCCCGCACAGAACCGCCAATCGAAAGGAAGGTACCGCCGCGACGGGATGCCGGATCCTCCTGATGGATGACGAGGATGCAATCCTCTCGGCCACAAGCGATATGCTCTCGTTTCTGGGTCATAAAGTTACCACTGCCAAAAGTGGAGATGAAGCAATCGAGTTTTACAGAAAAGCACAATCCGAGGCGCTACCGTTTGATGCCGTTATTCTCGATATTACCGTGCCGGGTGGGATCGGTGCAGAGGAAGCCCTGCCCCTGCTCCGGGAGATTGATCCCGAGGTGCGGGCAATTATTTCGAGTGGATATGCCACTCATCCCCTGCTGATCAGTTTTGCGACCAGTGGATTTGCCGCCGCCCTCATCAAACCGTATGGGTTCAAGGAACTTGAGGAGTCTATTGCACAGGCATCAGATCATAAAAGATTATAACCGAATTTCCTGAGGTAACGCCGGGGACGAACCCCCCTGCGTCGCCACGATCAGGTTTTTCTCATCAAAAAAGAGCCCCATCCCATCGCGTGCACTTGCCCGGGCTCGCTCAGGTGTATTATTGATCTCGCTCAGGTGGGAGAGTATAATCTGAGATACGTCTTTTCCCCAAGACTGAAGCGCTGCAGCGGCAGCCTGATTTGAAAGATGTCCCCGGGCCGAGCGTATCCGCCGTTTCAGTGACTCGGGATAAGGCCCGTGTGCGAGCATCTCAGGGCAATGGTTACTTTCAAGAATAACCGCATCACAGTGCCGGAGCAGATCGAGCATGTGCAGGGTGATTATACCTGTGTCGGTGCAGTACCCGAGCATGTGCCCCTTCTCCTTTACGACAAATCCACATGGTTCCGCCGCATCATGGGAAGTCGCAAACGGCAAGATCGAAAATCCTCCAGCAATGAAAGAATTGTTATACCTGCATGCGTGTGCCGGAATCGGTTTATTTGAAGTACGCCTGCAATTAAAAAAATCTGCAAGCGTGCCACCGGTGGCATAGAGGGGGCAGGCAAGCTTTCGTGCAAGTACGTCCAGTCCCTTGATATGATCCGTATGCTCATGGGTCACGATGATCGCTTCAATTACATCGGCAGCACATCCGTTCTGCTGCATCCGGGACAGGGTCTCTTTTGCACTTAAGCCCGCATCAATAAGGATAGCACCGTTATCACCTGCGATATACGTGCAGTTGCCTTTGCTCCCGCTCGCGAGTATCGTACACCGCATGTCTTACTAAATTGGGTTGTGATTGTATTAACCAGCTTTCCTTTTCCTATACTGAAGGGTGAAAAAAGAGACTTGTGCTATTTTTTTGCCTTTTTTGCTTCATATTCAGCAAGTACTGGGGCAATTGTTTTTGTAGAGATGGAGCGCCGGACGAGGATCGTCAGCTTTCGGCAATACTTGATATGAGCGATCTGGAAACTTACAATAAGGCCGAAGCAGAGACAGGTGACGCCGATAAGGGAATAGCTTGAAATGTCAACCATACAAATCCACCCTTAAGCCTCACGTTCGAGTTCGTCAATGAGTGGAACCACGGAATCAGCATCGGAACAGTCTTTTGCAAGGATCATAAAACGTTTCGAATAATGCATTGTCAGGAGCTGGTACCCGATTATCA
Source organism: uncultured Methanoregulaceae archaeon (assembly GCA_963737635.1). Classification (GTDB taxonomy): domain Archaea; phylum Halobacteriota; class Methanomicrobia; order Methanomicrobiales; family Methanospirillaceae; genus Methanoregula. The sequence goes on along the minus strand of CAVTTL010000001.1, from coordinate 568,238 downwards.
TTCCGATAGCAAACATGATGATCCCAAAACCAACGTAGATGAGCAGATCCGTGAACAGGTCAGCCATAGTGAACCACATTGACTGTTACTGTAGGATGCTGATAAATTTATTGAATAAGATGCGCTGCGGATGATTGCAGAGAGAGAGTCAGTTTTTGCGGAGAACTCACTCCACAAGAAAAATGCCGTATTTTACGTAGTGGCCAATTAACCTAACCTGTCAGATGTCTTAAATGAAACTGCAACTACTATCATATAAAAACGTTTTAAGAAAATTAACATTTAGTTTCTGATGGTGAGGGTCCTGTCGTTGATCTTCCGATAACTACCTTTTCTTAAGAGATAAATACCGGTATATTGTATAATGCATCAGTGAATGTCCCATCAGAATAAGATCCCCCGGAAAAATCCCAACCAGCTGACCGGAGGTTAGCCGCGGAATATGCACGGCGAAAAAATGGTTTTTATTAGTCCTCTTTATATCCATTATTTTGACAGTATTATGCGGTTCAGCTGTTGCGCTCCCGTCGGCGCAACAAGATACAGGCGCCGGAAATTTTGACCAAGGGATTGCGGTATACTGGCCTTACCATGTTCTTCTTATGTCAGCAGGATTTATCCTTCTCGTTACCGGTTTAATCATCGCAAGATATCACAAAACCGGGCATTGGTATAGAACCCATTTAATTCTCGGAGGAATCGGAGGTGCCTGTATAATTGCCGGCATTTTTGTCGGCATCTACATGGTTGCGCTCTCCGGTTTTCCTCAATTGCACAATATTCACGAAATATTGGGTATCACTACAGGGACGTTAGTTATTGCAGTGTATAGCTCTTGGCTATAGCATCAAGCGCGTTAATGCGTCAAAAAAAATCATTCGGCTGTGCCACCGCTGGCTTGGCCGGATCACTATCGGTCTCATGGCTGTCACTATTATCTTCGGAATCTCTTTCCTGTCACTCATCCTGCGCCGGTGAACCATTTACCTTTTCTCTATCCGGCAGATTATCCTGAATCCTGGCCCGGCAACCCACTTGGCCTGCAGTTTTCATGGTATCTTATGGTCCTCAGCGAGCCGCCACGCACCCTCCGGCACGGTGATCTCGAAGCGGGCACCCTGCCCGAAAAGTCCGGTCTCTTTGATGGTGATGCCAGAGATCCCAAGAATTTCCCTTGCAAGAAAGAGGCCCTGACCGGTATTTGTCCCGAAACCCGAACAGAAAATTTTCTCCTTATCAGCATTCACGATGCCCAGGCCATCGTCCCTACAGGTAATGGCAAGACAGGAACCTGCCTGTTTTAGAGTGAGAGTGACTTCGGAGAGCTTCCCACCATACCGGAGGGCGTTATCGATCAGATTGTAGAATACCTTCTCAAGCATCGCATCGGCAAAAATCTCGAATCCCTCATCGGGCATCACCGAGAGGCGCACGGATCCGGGGCTTACAGACTTTGCCGCCAAAGACACGACCGCCTGCACATTCTGCCATTGCGGGGCATGTACGCCAACATTCTGGTAATCTCGGGTGAAAGTGATCTGCTGTTGGATCCTACGGGTACTGTCCTTGATCTCAAGAAGGAGCCCGTTTCCTACCCGGTCGGGAATCCGGGTGAGGGCCATGTCCTCAAGGCCCAGGAGCCCGGTGATCGTATTGAGAATATCGTGCCGGATAAGATTGTTGAGCAGATTGAGTTTCCGGTTGGAGTTCTGAAGTGCATCGGTTACCCTCCGGAGCTCGGTGAGCGTGTTATCGCGTTCCATCATTTCAAGAGCAAACGAAATATCATCGGTAAGCTCTGTCAGCAATGCCAGTTCCCGGTCATTGAAGAAATTATTCTCGTTCGAGTAAAATCGCATTGCTCCGACGACTGTGCTCCCATTCCTGAGCGGGAACGCTGCAGATGAACAGTACCCGCGCCGGGACGCCTCCTCCCGGTATTTCTCCATCCTTGGATCAGATTGGATGTCGTTGCAGACCATCGGGCGTCCCTCCCGAATGCTTGAGCCGGTTAGGCCCATCCCTTGCGGTACGTTATCTACGGTGATGGAGAGCATACCTCAGGTACCCCGCTTCGTACCCGTATGCCGCGATCGGGCAGACCTCGCGGGTCGCCGGATTCGTGATGCCGACCCAGGCCATCAGAAATTTTCCCTCCTCAACGGCAATTTTGCAGGCCTCTTCGAGGAGTGCCTGCCGGTCCCGGAGATGGATGATCGCCCGATTGGTCCGGGAGATGACCGAGTACAGTCGGTTGAGGTGGAAGATCGTTTCAAGGGCTCGTCTCTTCTCAACAGAGTCTCCGGATAGTATGGATCAGTTCAGTGAATTGCGCCCGGGGGTCGCCGCCTTTCTGGATATAGTGATCCGCCCCGCAGTTGAGAGCCTCGATGACGACCTCCTCCCGCCCGCGACCGGTGAAGATAATGAAGGGAAGGTCGGGAAAGCGGGCACGAACGATCTTTAAAAACCCGATCCCGTCCATTCCGGGCATCTGGTAATCCGAGATGACGATATCGTATGCTGTTTCACTGAGCTTCGTTAACCCCTCTTCCGCTGATTCGGCGGTATCGATGCGGATACGACCCGACCTTTCCAGAAACAGCTTACTGACCTCTAACAGGAAGGGGTCATCATCGACGTAGAGGGCTGAGATCATGGGGACACAGGGTCCTGGATAAGATAAGTAAAGATTACTTTCCACCTTATACACATAAGCATTCTGATGTTGCCAGACGATCCCTGTGGCCGGCATTTCCCGGGATAATTGACTTCATAAATACTGAATTACGCAGATGCATGAAAGATGAAATTGGAGGCTCTCTTTTGGGTTGATGGTGTTTAATGGGATCCTCGAAAAATTCATAGAAAAGATCATTAATGCCAAAAACGTTGGTATCGTTATACGCATGGATTGTAGTTCAGGGTGTGTCTATTTGTGAGCGATGAAGAACTCATTCCCCTGCGATTCACACTCTCAGAGTTTGCCGGGTCCTTGGGGGACTTTGGGACGATCATCCCGCTTATCCTCGCTGTCGCATTGGTGTCTAATGTCAATCCACGTTACATTCTCCTTTTTTTCGGGATTTGGTTCATCCTGACCGGGTTCTATTATCGGTTACCTATCCCTCTCGAACCGATGAAGGCTATCGCCGTTATCGTTATCGCCGGCGGGATTGGAAATGGAGAAATAGCCGCTGCTGGTCTTATCATCGGGGTTCTCTTTCTTTTGCTGGGTTATGGAAGAAGTTTTTCTATTATCGGGAAATGGGTACCGGAAAGCGTTGTTCGGGGGATCCAGCTCGGCCTTGCCTTGCTCCTTTTTAAAGCCTCAGTTGATTTTGTGATCAAGGATTCTCTTTTTTTATTGTCGGAATCGCGATGATTTTGGCATTTATTCTGCTTGTCCGTTACCGGGACGTCCCGGACCTTTCATCTGTCTGCGTTATTGCAGTAGGTGTAATTGGCGGAATAGTACTGCACGGTATTCCACCGACCAGTTTGATCCCGGCACCTCGAGCTTGTGATTCCGCTTCCTTCGGATTTCCCATCCGCCCTCTCCACACTCGTACTTCCGCAGGTGGTTCTTACCATCGCAAATGCCATCCTTGCGACCTCACTTTTGACTAAGGATTTGTTCGAAAAAGAGGTTCCTCCAAAAAAACTCTCAACAACGATTGGCCTTATGAATCTGATATCAGTTCCTTTCGGTGGTTTTCCGATGTGCCACGGAGCAGGAGGACTTGCCGGCCAGTACCGTTATGGGGCCAGGACCGGTGGGGCGAGCATTATTGCCGGCCTGATCTTTATCGTCCTCGCTCTATTCTTCTCCTCCCCGCAGGTACTCTCCATAGTGGCGGTCGGAGTGCTTGGGGCGCTCCTTGTCTTTGTCGGGATTGAGATGGGCCGATACAGCCTAAAAACAGATTCATTAGTCATCACCGGTGTCATTGGGCTTCTTGCACTCGCGGCGTCCATGACGGTAGCATTTATCATCGGTCTTGTGGCAGCGTATCTTCTTGCGTGGGTAAAAAAGAGGCCCATGCAAAATACGTCTTGAAACTTAGAACCTACGTGTGGTTCGTGGCAGATTCATGAGCTGAATAGGCCCGGATAACGAAACTTTAACAATCTATCCTGCCGATTTTTCCTGTTATGTGGAGCGCGGTAGATATCGAAACCTGGGTCTCACGGCGTACTTCCCGGTTGGATGAAGTGCACGGCCCTGTCCAGGAAATTATCGAGAAAGTAAGAACGGGGGGAGATGCGGCCCTGATCGAGCTTTCCGAAAGATTCGATAAGGTGCACTTGGATACAATCGCTGTTGACGAAGATGCCCGGCTAGCTGCCTATGAGCAGGTCGATCCCCGGGTCACTGAATGCCTTGTAGAGGCTGAGGTCCGGATCAGTCGCTTCCATGAGCTCCAGCTGCCCCGTGGTCTCTGGCTCTCCGAGATTGAGCCCGGTATTACCCTCGGCGTGAAGACTACGCCGCTTTCCCGGGTCGGTGCGTACGTTCCCGGAGGACGTGCCGCATATCCTTCAACGGCTCTTATGTGCACGATTCCCGCAAGGATCGCCGGAGTTCCGGAAATCTGCTGCTGTTCACCACCGCCGATTCAACCGCTCACGCTTGTCGCTCTCGATATTGCCGGAGTAAAAGAAATCTACCAGTGCGGGGGGGCGCAGGCGATTGCCGCAATGGCTCTTGGCACCGAGACCATCGCGTCGGTAGATAAGATTGTAGGGCCGGGAAATGTATACGTTACCGCGGCAAAGATGATGCTGCGTGACTATGCCGAGATTGATTTTCCCGCTGGACCAAGCGAAATCGCCGTCATCGCTGATGAAAGCGCTGTACCGTCGTATGTCGCAGCTGACATTCTGGCGCAGGCGGAACATGACCCTCATGCAGCCTGCATCCTCATCACCACTTCTGCCACTCTTGCCGATCGTGTCGGCGCTGAGATAATAAAGCAGGCAGAACATGCTCCGCGTAAAGAGATCATCGATCAGGCGCTCAAAAATTCCGGCTATATTGTCGTAGAAGATCTTTCTGAATCTGTAGCGATTTCAAATGCAATCGCACCGGAGCATCTCTCCCTTCAGGTAGCCGATCCCCTCCCGGTTCTCGGCAGCATCCGGAACGCTGGCGCGATCTTTGTCGGGTCTTACACACCGGTCGCCTGTGGGGATTATGCTTCAGGTACCAACCATGTGCTCCCGACCGCCGGCTTTGCCCGGCAGTATTCCGGTCTCGATGTACATCACTTCTGTAAGACATCCTCGGTCCAGCTTCTTACCCGGGATGGCCTTGAAAGTATAGGTGAAATCATCGAAACTCTTGCCACCGCCGAAGGTCTTGCTGCTCACGCTCAATCGGTGAATATTCGGCTGAAGAGTCCCAAACTTAACCGGAAGAACCATCCTGGCTGCTGACAGGTCGGGACGGTTTGGCGCAAGCGCGTTCTGGATTATACCTGATACTGCGCACCACGCTCATAGTACGTCAGTGTTCGATTGGATACCCCGCATGCACCCATGCCTGCATCCCTCCAAGAATATTTGTCACGTCCGTAAACCCGTGCATTGCAAGAACGCTTGCCGCAAGGCTGCCTTTGTACCCGGAATCGCAATATACGAAAATAGGACGGTCTTTTGGGATATCTGCGATGTGCTGTGAAAGCTCTCCGATATACACCTGTGTTGAACCTGATATATACCCGACGTGTTCCCGGTTTTTCTGGTCACGGACGTCAAGCAGGAACGGTTTTTCGCGGGAAAGGAGATCGTTAAGGGCCTGTACCGTGCAGGTCCCGGTCATCCCGACCGGCTGTGCGGCCCGGAACCATGCGGGAAAACCGCCGGCAAGCCAGCCCGTCGTATTGTCGTAGCCGAGCCGCATGAACTGCAGGAGTACGGGTTTGAGATTGAGGGAGAAATCGTCGACGAGAACGATCGGTTGTTTGTAGTCTAGAAACCAGACCGGCAAACGATGCGATTCCGTCGCGCCAGATCGAAAGACTACTGTAGATATGGCCTGCGGCAAAAGCCGTGGGGGAACGTATGTCTACGATTTGGCAGCCAGATGCGATAAGGGAGGCCACTGCGGATACCGGAAGCGGGTGGGTCTGGGGGAGTTCGTGGAGGAGCGCTGGCCCTTCCTTGTTGATCTTTTCCATTTGCTGGAAGTACGGCGGCAAATACGGAGACTCAGTGGTGCGCTGGGCGACAAACGCATCGTTCCCGAGTGCCAGGACTGGATTGGTGCGCTTCTCGTATCCAATAGTAGAGAAAGGATGATCGGCGATTTCGCTCCCGCATGCGGAACCAGCGCCATGCGCCGGGCAAAGGATTACGCCATCCCCGAGCGGGAGGATCTTGCGGGCAATGCTTGCATAGATCTTTTCTGCCATTTCTGCTTTTCTTTCCGGTCCGAAAAAGTCGGTCCGCGCAATATCACCGGCAAAGAGCGTATCTCCTGAAAAGACCATATACGGCTCATGCGGGACTTCGGTGTCCTTGAGGACAAACGTAAGGCTTTCTTCCGTGTGCCCGGGAGTTTCAAGAACAGAGAGTTCCAACGTTCCTAATGTAAATCGGTCGCCTTCGCGGACGTGGTTCCCATATGCAAAGTCCATCCGGGGGCCGTGATAGATCTGTGCGTTGCACTGGTGCGCAAGCTCCAGCCCACCGGATACGTAATCCTCGTTGCGGTGAGTTTCGAAAATATGTGTAATTACGGCATCGTGCCGGTTTGCGAGGTCAACGTAGATTTCACAATCCCTTCGTGGGTCTATTACTCCCGCTTTTCCGCCAGATCCGATCACGTATGAGTTGTGAGCTAATCCCTCTGCGACGATGCGCTCAAACCACATATCGAAGTCCACCATCGTGTGTTAAGTCCGAATGAAAACACATGCTTTTGGATACCTGTTCAAGTCCGCAACTCCCTGGATCTAAACAATAAAAAAAATATCAGGTTACCGGGGGTTTTTACCGGTCACTATCTGATTGTCCGGATACGATGACCATTCGGTGAATCCACCTTCATAGAGAACGACGTTTTTATAACCCAGATAATATTTGAAAAGCAGGAACTCATTGGTAGCTTCTCTCCCCGTCCCACAGGAGCAGATGATGGTCTTGTCCGGCGTTGCTCCGGCAGTTTGCACCAGTTTCTGGATCTGGTCATCAGGTTTCATGAGTTTTTTGTTTTTATCGTCCATGAGGCTTTTCCAGGGCAGACTGATTGCTCCAGGAATGTGACCGGGCCTGATCCATGGACCCTGACCTTCATAAACCGGAGAGGGGCGTGCATCCAGCAGGACAACACCAGTTTGATCCTTCATCCTGATAAATTCGTAATAATCTATGAAAAAATCTTTCTGAAGATTTACCGTGAACGACGAAGGTTTCGCAAGATCGAACTGACGCGTGAGAGGGCGTTTTTCTTCCTTCCATTTTTCAAGCCCGCCGTCAAGGAGATATACATTCTGGTGACCGTAGCGTGCGAGTGTATATGCAACCATGGTCTGTTCAAGACCGTCGCCAATAAAGTTACCACACGTGGTCAGAGGACCACTGCTTGAATATATCACTGCCGGTTTTTTCGGTTCTAATCCCAAAGTCCGGAAAAGGATCTCAGCTGAATCAGCAGGAATCCATCGTGTCGGAATCGCACCATCATGAATCCGGAATAAGTTCTCATGTGCATACAGTGCCCCGGGAATGTGATCCTGGATATACTCATGGACATTTGGTTGACAGTCAATGACAAGAAGTCCCTTATCATGGAGGTGATTCCCCAACCATTCAGTAGATACCCACTCTACAGTCCCGTCGCCTTTCCCATATGGATAATTTTGTCCCATCTCTCTCACCAGAACGCGATTTGATCTATTCTGATAGATATTGACAACGGCTTATCGCAATATTAGGTAATAATATTTGGGTCTGGAATCATTTTTTGACACACTATTGAAGAGTGTGTTGGATTGAATAGCAGTCTATTCGGGTCTTTTTTTTAAAACTCCACAATCATAACCGCTTCCTCTTCGGCTTTGAGTTCTCCTTTCAAGTGTCCGACATCGAATTCGTAGGCATCGGCAGGGTTGTAGTCTTCGTAAATCTCACATTTGTCCAAGATATCAATAAACTCCTTGAGGAATATTCTCGGGATGACGTCTACCCTGCCGCCAAACCGCCCGGTGAGTTTTTTAATCATGGCCCGGATAAACCGGTGGGAAACCCGCTCCCGGTCCACCTCACGGTAAGCCTGCGAGTATACGTCAATCACCTTAAGGGCCACCAATTCCAGTTTGCCATTGTCGAATCTGGAGAGATGGATCTGGGGCTGGCGGGGATTTTTAAAGGTGTCTGTTCCTACTACGCTGATCCGGTCGTAGAGTGGTGTTACTGATCGTATTCCCCGTGAGCTGTCGAAAAACGCAGGGGTTCCGGTGAACAAAAAGTAACAATGTGGCATCCGCCCCCCATCAAGCGCATCGATTATCCGGGCAAGTGTCTGGTAACTTCTCTCCCGCTGGTTCCGCTGGAGTCCCTGCGTGGTCTCGAGTTCATCGATCGCGATTGCAAGCCCCCGGTATCCGGCACCATGAATGATCTCCACGAGCCCAAGGAGGAATGAGAATGCCGTAGTATCGCCGACTTCACCTTTAATTCCCGCTTTCTGTTTGAAATCACGTCCTATGGTAGGCTCTGCCGCGATCCAACCGATGGCCGCCTGCGCTGTCGGGAAATCCCCGGCATTGTTGGCCTCATAATAGGTTCGCAGCGCCGCGGCAAGGCCGGTGTTGGTCTCACTGATACCGGCCAGTGCCGCTTCGATCTCCTTTTCTGCCGCCGCCTCGAGAACGGCATCCCCCTCATCACCCCTGCCCGATGAGATCAACCGCTCCTCGATTGCGAAAATCCAGTTATCTACAATGGTTTTGAGTGCATGTTCCGCTTCACTTGTTTTGAGATGAGAGCAAATCTGCTGGTAGAGTGCCGTTGGTTTCGAGAGCGGGGCTGATGATGAGACAAAAATGTGTGCGGTTGCAAATCCTTTACTGCCCGCAATCTCAAGGGCCCGGGCGACAAAAAACGTCTTACCACTTCCGAAATCCCCCCGGATAAACTTGAGGTCGCCTCCCCCTTCAGCTACATAGTCCAGCTGCCTGCTGATTACACTTTCTTCCATATCGAGTCCGACCACGATCCTTTCCAGACCGTCCGCCGGAACAGTTCCTCTTCTAAGCGCATTGATGATGTTGAGACTTTCATGCCGGCGTTGTTCTTTCTGTTCAGGGTCCGCAGTATTCATAGACCTCCCCTTCAGCACTCATACCTTTTTTCTCTATAAGCATAATCCCCCGTGCTTTCGCTTTCCGGATCAGGATATTTACGATCCCGGTAATCCTTCGGGTGCACAGCAGACCGGCGCAGGTCGCTTTCGCTTGCCCTTTTGTGTGTGGCAAGGAATATCACAATCTTTTGCTCTGGACCGGATAGCCCCAGATTATCTATCATCTCTTGAATCGTCTGCCCGGATTCTGCTCTTTTGACTTCAGGAGGCAAAGTCATGACCGGGGTGTCTGTGAGCATCAGCTCTTTTGAATGATTTATCAGATTGAGAAAGTCATCTGTATGACAGGAACGGGAATACGCCGGAAGTACATCGATTCCGCAGAGACAGTTGTATATGCATGCAGCATAGTTATCCCGCGAGAGTGCATCGGCGGCTTCGCGCCGGAACGCTTCAGCGAGATACTCCCGGTCCTCAGATCGGAGTGTCTGCCGCCGCTCCTCCATGCGCCGGATCAACTGCCGGGTAATGCGTCTCATACACTGCAACTTCCCATCACATTCAGTAACCGCTGCAGCTACCCTGTTGAGATCAGCTGGTTTCCTGACATTTGCAAGGATATGAAGCAGCACCTTTTCACACTCACGATCATCACCGCAAAAGGCAAGGAACCCCGCATAGGGAAGACCACCGTTCAGATAATCAGCACGATACGCCCGGTAATACCAGGATCGTGCCTCATCGACTTCCTCCATCTCAAGATACATCCGGGCGGTCTCTTCAAGACAGACAACGTTTGTGTCGCCTGGCACAAGAGCGAGAAACCGTTTCAGAGCTTCCGCCGGCGGAAACTGTGTGTTGATATACCGGCGGTAGGATCCAAGGATCTCCCGAAAGAGTTCTGACGCGAGGGATGCATCCAGTTCATCCCGGATGAGGTTTTCATATTCGGCGAGGGCATTTATATGATCGCCCAGCACCGCAGAAAGCTCGCATGCGATCAGCCGGTACTGGGGTGTGTTATCAAGTGCAATCAATTTTTTTACTGTTGAAAGTGCCCGGAGGTATTCTCCCCGATCCCGCAAAAGGCGCGTATAATCCAGATAAATCCCGGGGTCCGGAACTTCCCTGAGAAACGATGTATAAGCCTCAGGAACGGCGGCCGCGTCAGCCCGGGCAAGTGAGGCAAGATACACCCGAAGGATAGCAGGATCATGAGTCTCATTATAAAGTCCCCATGCCTCACGTTCAGCTTCCTGGTACCTTTCCGGCTGCATAGAGAGCGAGGGCATATTCATGGCTCGTTATTTTTCCTGCTCCATGAGACTCGCAGAGGACACAAGCCTCGTCGGCAAAACCTGAACGGGTGAGTGCAGCGGTAAGATTCCTGAGATCATCGGGCCGTTTTCCTATCTTGTAAAGCCGTTTTAATGACGAAAGAGCACCACGTTCGTCATTTCGAATAACCAGACCGGCTGCATAACTGCGCAGTGCATCCTGGTTGCCGGGATCGAGCCGGACTGCTGCCGCATATTCGGCAATAGCACTATCATCACCTTCCTGTTCGAGTACCTTTGCAAGGTAACTGTGAATATGGGACGATTCGGGCATCCTTCGGACAAGATCCCGGAAATATACTTCAGCGTCCTCAAGTTTTCCCAGGGAAAACAGGTTAGTTGCCGCGAGAATCTCAAGAGCGGGGTCACGTACGGTCTCTATTAACTGATTGCACAGCATCAGAGATTCTGAATAATTCCCGGTGTTGTACAGTTCGAATGCTTCCTTTTTTTTATCATCTGTTGTTGCAGGCATCATGACTGTTCCGAGTGAAGCCGGACACGAAGGAGGCCCGCGAGCATCCTTATCATATCTCCCCTTCTGACCCGTGAATCCCCCCTGTTCTGCCATGCGACAGGAACCTCCTCGATCCGGTATCCGGCGCGAAGCAGTCTCCAGATCAATTCGACGTCAAATTCGAAACCCCGGGCAATGAGAACGGGTAATACAGCATCAACCGCGGATTTTTTAAAGACTTTTGCGCCGCACTGGGTATCATGGAAAGAGAGACCAAAAAGAGATCGTATAATCAGGTTGAATCCCCTGCTTTCCAGCCGGCGCATCCAACCCTGTCGGATCGCCGGAGAAGAGCCCGGTACCCAGCGTGAACCAATTACGGCATCAAAAGAGGATAATTTTCCAAAGAGCCTGCACATCTCGTCGATTTCGGTGGAACCATCTGCATCAACATACCCGATGAGTGGCGCCTGTGCCACGGCAAGCCCGGCGATGATGCCCCCACCTTTTCCAAGGCGACCGGGGAAACGCAGGCAGCGGATAGAGAGTGAAGGATGGCTTTTCAGCTATAGTCTCAACTACATCAGCAGTCCCGTCATTTCCATCGCAAACAACGATGAGCTCCCCGTCAAACTGCCTGATGGACTCAAACAGGCTCGCAATTCGTTTTTCCTCGTTGTAGGCAGGAATGACCAGGCTGTACCTGGGAGATGAGACAGGCGACATGGCATACAGGTACTCGATGTTCCATTTCCAGTCCAAAAGTCGTAGATCCGGTAGCGGAGCAATCCTATACCATTTGGTGAAGAATGTCAATAAACTTTGTCGAATCAGTAATGTCAATTCTTTTTTCATGGCACCAACAAAAGAAGAGATGGACTGTGCAGGTCTATCTCGCTCTTTTAAAAAAAGCCAGGCGATCTGATAAAACTATCAAAAGTTACCGGCAGATCCTTGTCGAGTATGCGCGATTCCCGGGGCGTGCCGCTCGATGAGATCCATAAACATCTATCTGTCAACACCTGCTCGCGTATTCCGACAGCCGGACCGGTACAGCCAAAGCGAGCCAGAAAAACCATCTCACCGTGCTACAGCGATGTATGGTGCTGAACGCTGTAGAGTCCGACGAGCTGGGATACAATGCCGTTAACATCAGGGCTGATGAAACTCGGAGAGACAAGCCTCTGGTGTCTCCCTGGAGAAAATGATGAACAGTGGCAACGCGCATTCCCGGGCGATCCTGTCGTTTCTGGTCAGCACCGGGTGCCAGGCTGGGGAACTCCCTGTATCTCATCTGTGCGGATCAGCGGCTTACAAAGAGTGAGATCGAGACATTACGGCGGGAGAAACAAGATCTCGAGCCGGTCCGTCGGCCGGATCACCCTAATGGAAATGCGCATGAAAGAGATCGAGAATAAAAAGAAATAAAAATGAAGCATATATATCCGAACCTGAAGGTTTATATGATGAAAAAAATGGAATATGCAGTAATATCTCTTGCCCATCGCGTTTTGCCCTTGAGGGTGCGGTGTGTTCTGAAGAGGTACCTTTACAAAGACTCATTCGTGCAATACGTCATCAAAAAAACTATTGGTGGCCTCACATTCAACTTCCTAATAGGGGACACCACCGGGGAAGAATGGTATGGTGGGAATGATTGCGCTTCCCTGTCTCCAGAATGGGAATTCGCCAAACAGATGGTGCGTGAAGGCGACACTGTTTTTGACGTTGGAGCGCATCACGGCTTCTTTTCAATCCTGATGGCACAATGGGTCGGGAAAAGTGGTAAAGTAGTTGCATTTGAACCATCAATCCACAATTTCAAAATACTTGAAAAAAATATTGAACTCAACCATTTATCGAATGTGATCGCAATAAATAAGGCAGTCGGTGCGTTTGAGGGAATCGTTTCGTTAAGGGATGAGCACAATTCAGTGGTAGTTGAGAGAACAAGTTACCTCACTTCTGTCAGCATGACAACGCTTGATGCCTATTCGGGCTGTCATCCAAACTTCATTAAAATAGACGTCGAAGGGTTTGAAGTTGATGTGCTGAGAGGCGCATCTAAAATCCTGGAAATGCATCCGGGTTTAAACATAGAGATCCACTTGCCGGAACTACAGCACCGCGGTTATGGGATATCTTCAATACTTGATTTCCTCAGTGATAAAAGTTACACGCTCTGGATCCAAGATGGTGCAGACCGGGCTCCTGTTTTATTTTATGGTGGATCCCCTACATCGTTGTCGCAGGTTCATCTGTTCGCAAGGAGGGAACGCACCCCCGACACGGACTGAAACTACTTTCACTACCGCGTTCATAATATTTTAACAACATTAAAATTTATAATACTATTATAAATTTTAGTCTTTTTAAAATATAAATGTAAAATACAATTTACAAACGGACCGGCAGACCCGGGTTGCCCAATCTGAATAAAAATGAACATCCGTGTGACCGAAAGTTTCAACAGGCGTTAAAAAAGGTTTTATGGGCAGATCTGGTTATCGATATAACTGCGAGAGCGGCCGCTGTGCCAGAGTGCGTGTCGTTATTGCTTGCAGCGGGGCATCAAGAAGCTCAGGATGTCGAGAGGGTCTCCCAAAGGCATGCCACTAGGACATCAGGATCTTTCTCTCTTCATATCTCATTAAAGGAATCTATTACCACTACAGTGATATCGACACCCCCTACGTTCTGCTTCAGAAAGAACAAAATAATATTACTGGTGTTTTCCCAAGTGCCGGGCAAGAGCTGCATCTTTATGATATTTCTCTGCAATCGCAAGGGCAGTTGCGCGGAGCTCCTGGTGATCCCTGAGACAACTTTCGGGAGGTGGGGATTTCCGCAGGATAGCTGAGGTATTCTCGGTTACTTGAATGAGTTCTGTCGCGATCAGCGCATTGAGCCAGGCCAGATCGGCGAGCATTTCTTTAATTTCTGCATCTTCCATGGTACACATTTCAGGAGAATCGTGTATTTAAGGTAAGTGTACTTCCAGATATGCCTGCCCCTGAAGACCGAAAAATATGGCTGCTTTATTCCCGCCACCGAAAGTACGGGATGCCATCGACCACCCGGTACTCGATCTTGTTTTCTTTAAACAACAGCGGGCCAAGCAGTGTCAGGTAAGCGATAAATACATCAAGATGTTTTGTTCGGTTCATACCGGGTCCGATAAGTGCCTCTTCAATCTCGTGAAGCGAGTACGCCATACCGGGATGGGCCATAAGCAGGCTCTCAATCGCATTTGTCCCGCAGGTCCCTTTTTCGAATTCATTTGTTGAAAGCGGCATAATCAAAAAGCCTCCATTCACCGATTACCATTCCGGATTCATATATTTTGGGAGCAGAACGCCTTCTCTCTGTGACGGGAACCTTAATACCCTTTCATTCCAGACATCTTCCCCGGAGTTTCATGACTTATCTGGATAATCTTCGAAAAGACGGGAAATATGCCAACCCTTTTTTCTGCCTTGCAGGGATTGAGGTTGTCCATATAGAGGAAGGCCGGGCAATTCTGAAAATGACTATCCGTTCTGATATGCACAATGGTGTTGGCTGGTTGCAAGGAGGACTGCTTGTTGCACTTGCCGATGAAGCGATGGCGCTTGCGCTCTATCCGATGCTCGAAAAGACCGAGGGAATAGCCACCATATCTGAATCCACGAGTTTTATCAAGGGAGTGCGGGACGGTATAATCGTAGCCGAGGCCCGGGTGCTCAGGAAAGGGCGACGGGTCGCGTTCTGTGAGGGAGAAGTCAGGATCGATAATGCGGAAAAAACCCTGCTCTCAAGAACCACTGCCTCATTTGCTGTTACTGCTCTCACGTAACATAAAAAAAAAGAATTTATTCACTTCTCTTCTTCCTTGTATCGGTTTTTTTGTCAGGAGTATCTGCCGCCTTTTTGTCGGAGGGGGCCTTTTTGATGATATAAAACGCGATACCGGCTCCAGCGATAATCACAACGATAATAATGACGATCAACGTGACCGGGAACTTGGCAGCGACAGATTTTTCTGCCCCGGCAAGTTTTGCGGTCGCAGCTGCATTGCCGGGATCGCTTGCGATTGCTGTTTTATACGCTGTTACCGCGTCTTGGTAGTTCCCCAATTTTTCCAGAGCGTCCCCCTTGTTGATCAGGGCTGTTGTAAAATTTGCGTCACTTGCAAGCGCCTGATCGTAAGAATTCACGGCATCTGCATAGTTCCCGAGATTGTACTGGGCGTAGCCTTTGTTATTCAGGAGGTTCTCGTCGCCAGGGTACACAGAGAGGCCGGTATCAAGAGTTGTTATCGCGCCGGTATAATTACCCTGCTGGATTTGTGCATAGGATTTATCATGGTAGACATAGAGGAGCACACCATCCAGTTTAATCATGGTCGTATTCGATCCGAGTGCCTGGTCGTAGAGGGCAATCGCCCCTGTATAGTTCCCGGCTTCCAATGCAAGCTCGGCATAGTTATAGTAATCCGTAGCAGCATCGTGAGAAGTAGTAACAGTCATATTTTCTGCCAAGGCGGGATTGACGGCTATGGCACATACCAGAAAAAGTGCCAGAATTAGAAGGATCGCCCCATGTTTCATGCCGTTAATATGGGTACTATCCAGACATCAATCTTGCTTTTGTAATCCCATTGATCCGGACGCACCCGGCGGATCGATGGCGGTATCATACGAATGGGATAAGAGATCTACAATATACCCTGAAAGAAGAGTACGGCGGTTGTAACAACGGAGGGTGTTGAATAGTTTCTTCCTGAAAAACGTAGTCTGGGTCGTCAGGTGGTCACCAATCAGGACCGGCCGTTCTATCCCGTCGTTAAGATAATAATAATAGGGAATGCGGCTTAAATGGTAAAGCAATCGGGGAGATCACGTGAAGTACATTTTTATCACCGGTGGTGTTATGAGCGGCCTGGGAAAAGGGATCACAGCTGCCTCAGTCGGACGGATCCTGAAAAACCGCGGATATCAGGTCACAGCTGTGAAAATTGACCCGTACCTGAATATTGATGCGGGAACCATGAACCCGGCCCAACATGGTGAAGTTTTTGTCTTAAAGGATGGGAGCGAAGTCGATCTCGATCTCGGTAACTATGAGCGGTTTCTTGATATCGAGCTTACCTCTTCCCACAACATTACCACCGGTAAGGTATATCGTACAGTCATCGATAAAGAACGCCGGGGTGATTTCCTTGGCGAAACTGTACAGATCATTCCCCACATCACCGATCAGATAAAGGCCTGCATCCGCCAGGCGGCAGAAGAGGAGTTCCCTGACAGTACTAAAGCTGAGGTCTGCTTAGTGGAAGTGGGCGGTACTGTCGGAGATATCGAAAGCATGCCGTTCCTAGAGGCAGTCCGGCAGATGCGGGGCGAACTTCCTGCCCATAACTATGTCCTGATCCATGTAACGCTCGTTCCGGAGGATGCGATGGGTGACTTAAAGACAAAACCCACCCAGCACTCTGTCAAGGCACTTCGGGAACTTGGGCTCCATGCAGATATTATCGTCGGCAGGTGCGAGCGTGTGATCGGTGCCAACACCAAACGCAAGATTTCGGCATTCTGCGATCTCCCCTTAAACGCTGTCATATCTGCAGCGACCGCTAATGACACCTATGAAGTGCCGATGGAGATGGAAAAAGAGGGGATAGCCGATGTCCTCTCTTTGATTCTTGGCCTTGAGAAGAAAGAGACAGATCCCTCATGGTATCGGCTCGTCACTAAAGAGTACACGAACCGGGTCACGGTTGCGATTGTAAGTAAATATGGGATCGAAGATGTTTACATCAGTATTAAGGAAGCGCTCAAACATGCGGGAAGGGCACTTTCTACCGAGGTGAAGATCGTATGGCTGGATGCGGAACGATACGAACGCAACCAGCTCAAGGATTACGATGGCATTCTCATCCCTGGAGGGTTTGGGAAACGGGGCATCGAAGACAAGATCGAGGCAATTAAATTTGCCCGCGAAAACAACGTGCCGTTTCTTGGTCTCTGCCTGGGGTTCCAGCTGGCGACCGTCGAATTTGCCCGGAATAGATGTGGAATTACTGATGCAACCAGCGAAGAATTTGGGGAAGGGTCGCACGTGATTGCGCTCCTTCCCGAACAGGAAAGTGTCACTGAACTGGGTGGTACGATGCGCCTTGGAGACTATACCTCGGATATCCGGGATAACACCCTCGCAATGAAACTCTATGGGCAGAACCAGATTGTCGAACGTCACCGGCACCGGTATGAAGTCAACCCCAACTATATCGAAAAACTGGAAAATGGGGGATTAGTTTTCTCGGCCACAAACAAGAACCGGATGGAATGCCTTGAACTCCCCGGTCATCCGTTCTTCTTTGCAACGCAATTCCACCCCGAGTTCCGGTCACGGCCAACACGCCCTTCCCCTCCATATCTCGGGTTTGTTGAGGCGTGCGGAGCCACCAAGCGCACAAAATAGGCGGGGAGGTTATCATGGTCAAACCAGAAAAGTTCATCCATGAGGCAATCGAGGAGATCAAAAAAGCCGCTGGTAGCGAAAAGGTTGTTGTAGCTCTCTCGGGCGGCGTCGACAGCTCGGTCTGTGCAGCACTTGCAGCCCGCGCAATCGGCGACCAGTTGATTCCGATCTATATCGATACCGGCCTGATGCGGAAAGGAGAGACTGAAAGAATAAAAACCCTCTTCGGAGAGATCCGGCTTCAGGTAGTTGATGCCGGCGATGAGTTCCTTGCCGCACTTGCCGGGATCACGGATCCCGAAAAGAAACGCAAGGCTATCGGCGAACGGTTCATCCGGGTTTTCGAGAGGGAAGCAAAAAAGTCGGGGGCAACCTGTCTGCTCCAGGGAACGATCTACCCGGACCGGATCGAGAGCGAAGGGGGCATCAAAAGCCACCACAATGTCGGGGGTATGCCCTTAGAAATGGCATTCAAAAACGTGATCGAACCCATCAGGGACCTATATAAGGACGAGGTGAGGGAAATCGCCGGAGCGCTTGGCCTGCCCACGGAGATCCAGCACCGGATGCCCTTTCCCGGACCGGGCCTTGCTGTCCGCATTGTCGGGGAGGTCACGCGGGAGAAGGTTGCAGTGATCCGGGAGGCTAACTGGATCGCAGAGTCCGAGATTGTTGAGCAATACCGCCCCTGGCAGTGCTTTGCGGCTCTGTTGGGCCTTGGGACAGGTGTTAAAGGTGACAACAGGATTCATGGTTGGATCGTGGCAATTCGGGCCGTGAACTCACGTGACGGTATGACTGCCGACCCGCTCGACATCCCGTTTGCCGATCTCATGAGAATTGGTGCCAGAATTACCGCAGAGATCCCGAGTGTCTCCCGCGTGGTGTACGACATCACCCCGAAACCTCCGGCAACGATCGAGTATGAATAAACCCTCGTTCTATCAAAACAGGGAATTTGAGAATATACGCAGAGACCAAAGATAGAAAATTTGAAATTACGTGGTAAGAATGAAAAATACCGATGTTACAAGCATGTACAAGGCGCTGGACGATCAGTATTTTATGCCTGCCTTCTCGCGGAGCATGGCGATTGTCCGCGGAAAGGGCTCCACCGTCTGGGATGGCACCGGAAAGGAATACATCGATTGTGTGGCCGGTATTGCTGTCTGCAGTACCGGGCACTGCCACCCGGCCGTAGTAAAGGCGATCTGCGACCAGGCACATGAACTCATCCATTGCTCAAACCTCTACTATGTCCCTCATCAGGGTGAGCTCTGCAAAAAAGATTGTGGAGATTACGGGTCTCAAAAAAACCTTCTTCTCCAACTCGGGAGCTGAGGCAAGCGATGGTGCCTTAAAACTTGCCCGGGTCAGGACCAAAAAGAAAAAATTTGTTGCCTTTACTCATGGCTTCCATGGCCGGACGATCGGATCGCTTGCGGTAACGCATAAGCCGGCGGCCCGCGAACCCTTCGAACCCCTTGGTCTCCCTACCACATTTGTTGAATACGGGAACCTTGACGCCGTTAAGAAGGCAGTGGACAGAGATACTGCCGCTGTTATCGTCGAGCCCATTCAAGGTGAAGCCGGAGTCATCATTCCCCCGGACAGTTTCCTTGCGGGGATTCGTGAGATCTGTGATGCGACCGGGACGTTTATGATAGTCGACGAAGTCCAGACCGGGATGGGCCGGACCGGGAAGTGGCTTGCGATCCAGCATACTAAAGTGGAACCGGATATCGTGACGCTTGCAAAGGGTATCGCAAGTGGTTTTCCAATGGGTGCTCTTGTTGCCCGCGACGGTCTTGAGTTTACGAAAGGCGAGCACGGGAGCACTTTTGCGGGTGGTCCTCTTGCCTGTGCTGCAGGCCTTGCGACAATTGGCGTTCTCGAACCACTCCTGCCTGAGGTTGCCCGCAAAGGCGAACGTTTCCGGAAAGGCCTTGCGAAATACCACCCCCGGGTACGCGGCTTGATGATTGGTATCAAGGTCGGAGACAAATGTCCTGATGTCCAAAAGGAATGCGCCGAGAATGGCGTGATTGTTAACTGTGCGGCGGATGGGAATCTGCGGCTCGTTCCGCCGCTCGTGATCTCGGATGCCGAGATCGACCGTGCGGTGAAGGTGATCGATGGAGCGCTTGGTAAGGTCATGCTATAGGCAAGGCGGATATGTTTTTGCAAAGAAGGGAAGCCGTGCGAATAGCGAAGGCGACAATCGTATTGCCCGGCTGGCGAGCAACGAGAATCCTGAGGGCCCGTCACCGGCAGTGGTAGCAGCAGCGCACGAAGCGGTTCTCACCGCGAACCGGTACCCTGACGAGCGGGTGGATATTCTGGTTTCTGCCCTTTGCGCATATTACGGCGACTATACGTTTGTTGCTGGTGTCGGTATGGATGGAGTGATCGAGACCCTGACGCGCACGCTTGTGGACCCTGGCGAGACAGTGATAGTATCAACCCCGACCTTCTCCTTCTATGGGATCGCCGCGCAGGCACAGGGAGCAAAGGTCGTCACAGTCCGACGACTTGCTGATTTTTCAGTTGATCCTGATGCGCTTATCCGGGCCGGAAAGGACGCCAAGATTGTAGTCCTCTGCACTCCAAACAACCCAACTGGAAATTCAACTTCTGTTGAGGATATCCAAAGGGTACTTGAAGAGATCGGTGGGGTGCTCTTTCTCGATAATGCGTATGTCGAGTTTTCAGGTATTGATTATCTCCCTCTCATGAGAAAGTACGAAAACCTTGTTGTCGGTCGGACATTTTCGAAGGTGCATTCACTCGCCGGTTTCCGGATTGGGTACGCGTTTGTTCCTGCCTGGCTCCAGCCGTTCTACCTTCGGGCTGGTACACCCTTTACCGTAAACTCGGTCTCGGCGGCAGCGGCTGCAGCTGCACTAACGGACAAGGAGCACGCGGCCCGGTACATTGCGCAGGTCGTCACTTGGCGTAAGCGTTTTAGTGCAGCGCTGAATTATCCGGTCCTGCCTTCGGATGCCAACTTCGTTATGGTCGACGTAATGCCGTACACCGGAGATGAGATTGTGGAGAAGTTGGCCGCAAAAGGTGTGCTCGTGCGCTCCTGCAGAAGTTTTACAGGACTTGCCGACCATTATATCCGGGTGAGCGTTGGAGAGGACTGGGAGAACGAACGGTTTGTCCGGGAGTTAAATGCTCTATGATGTGCGGTATCACCGGGACACCGGGGACTGGCAAATCTACTGTTGCAGATGAACTAGCCCGCCGTGGGTACGGGGTAGTCCATATTACCCGTATAATACAACCTTATGTACTGGGCAAGGACCCGGAGCGGGATACGCAAATCATCGATACCGACCGGATGGTCGACGAATTCGTACCTTTTGACGGCTTTGTCGAAGGCCATTTTGCCCACCTGCTTACTTGCGACCGTATGATTGTATTGCGTCTTCGTCCCGACGAGCTTTCGTCCCGCCTTGCAGCCCGCGGCTATTCACCGGACAAGATCGCTGAGAACCGGGATGCCGAAGCGCTTGACGTATGCCTGATCGAAACAGTAGCGCAATATGAGCCGTTTCAGGTCTTCGAACTGGACACGACAGCAAAAAGCCCGGCTGAATGTGCCGACACCATTGAACGATTTTACCGGGGAGAAATTCGCGCATCGTTTGGTTCCATAGACTGGTCAGCGTATGCCGGGGTGTCGCCTTGACGCTCGACCAGTTCCGCCCGCATGTCAAGGTCTATTTCGACCCGCTTGTCCGGTTTGCTATCCGGTGCAGGATCACCCCGAATATCCTCACTATCGCAGCGTTTGTGGCATCCGCTGTTGCCGGCCTGCTCTTCTTTTTCCGGCTGGAACTCTGGGCGGTTCTTGCGGTCGCTATAAACGCGTTCTGCGATGCGATGGACGGCGCTGTTGCCCGGGAGACAAAAAGCCAGAGTCTCCGGGGAGACTTTCTCGACCACGCGGTCGACCGGTACGCAGACATCTTCATCATCACCGGTATCTTCGCAAGTGGTCTGGTTCCCTGGCCGATCGGTGTGCTTGCGCTCACCGGGGTCCTGATGTCGTCGTACCTGGGGACACAGGCTCAGGCCGTCGGTGTGGGAAGGTACTACGGCGGGGTGTTGGGCAGGGCCGACCGCCTCGTGTTGATAATGCTGGCCGGGATCGCAACTATCCTCGTCCCGCTAACAATATACACCCTGAACTGGCTAGGCTGGCTCCTTCTCCTCTTCGGTGTTTTCGGCCATATCACCGCGTTCCAGCGGTTCGCTTATGTTTGGAGAAAGATGGAGTAATCTTTCCGCTTTTAAAAATCCTGAGAAACGTGATGTTTCACGTGTCTTTCTTTTCAAGATCCCTAATATATTTTAATGCCGCAACCGCGTCTTCCCGCTTTTGATCGGCCGGGGTGGCTGTAGCAAAGCCGAGGAACCGCTCTTTTGTGATTGTATCAACAGCGTCACCGACGACGGTTACGATCCTCTGATAGGTGCGTTGCGGATAGAAGACCGAACGGGCAGCAGTGAGCAGGACCTCGTGGTCGGCCGGTGTGATTATACCTGCGGCCTCTGCTGTTTTGAGTGTGCAACGGATATTGATGAGCGGCTCGGAAAGTGCATATCCTGAGACGGGATCAAAAACAAGTGCTACCTCATCGTCGGATGTGAGTGTACCGTCTTTATACATCCGGTAAATCTTCCCGATACCGATCATTCCCAGCGTATCCATCTCGGCTGCCCGGAGCGCCCCCATGCTCGATGCGCCGATTATTGCTATTCCTTTTTTTACAGCAGAAAGAACTTCCCGATGGGCAACAGCTGAGTCTTGGTGAAAGACGCCGTCGATAAGGCCGATGATATTTGCACCATCATGGACTGCTGCAAGGATATCACCCCGTTTTGCGGGCGGCCGGTACTCTGCCTCCAGTATTCTCTGTGCAGATGCCAGATCAAGACTTGGCCCGAGAAAGACGATGATCTTTTGCATGTTTCAATCGTGCTCCTCTTCGTTCCGGATCCATCGCGTAGACCTCAAGGCCCGGTACGATCACCCTCGCCACCGGTACACCGATTTCTTCCCTTGTCAAATCCACAACGATCACCCGGTCGATCTCCTGTCTTTTGAGCGCATCAATAATAAACCGGATATCGCTTGCAAAGTCATCGCTGTCAAACGACCGGAGGGTTCCGTAATCCACTGTCCCGTTATCCTTAAACCAGTACCCGTTGATCCGTTTGACTCTGTCATAGCCCATCTTTTTCCGGAGGTCAGCGGTCACCGTATCTTCCCGAGCACCATGGATCTGGGTAAGTCTGCTCTGTGCCACCTCGGTGAGCGCCCGCATCACTGCGATGCGTGCATTTGTGTGGGTCCCGATCCCAATTGTAAGCAGTGAGGGATCTTTCAGGAGCACGTCATCGGCCACTGCCGCCATAGTAGGTATACCGACATCGCTGGTAATGTCCCTAACAATGACATCTACTTGCGCATCGGCAAATTTCTTCTGCATCTCCGCAAGCATCGGATCATCAATGCCGGTTACTGCCGGGCCAGTGTCACGAGTGGCCTCAACAAGAGACCATGCATCCCGCTCGATCACTTCGCAGAGTGCATGGAAAATCGCCTCCTCTTTTGTGTTTCCTGAGGCGAGGCCGTTTGTAGAAGTCCGGAAGATCTGCCGGAAGTTACGTGGGAGGGGGTGAAAGACGGCCTGCGCCGGCACAAGGACCGGTGCATCGTTTGCGATATCCCAACCTTCGACCCAGGGGAGCACATGGCCGGGTTCCGTGTCTGCAGGGAGGATGAGGTCCTTTGGGTTTACCACTGGTTCACTCCCGGAAATCATTTCGTAGGTGTCCAATCGGATCTTCCGGTCGTGAATCTCCGATGAATACCGTTCGATTCCCTCCATAATCCCGGAGATCCGCGATTCCTCGACAGTTGCCCCCTTTCCGTTATAGACCGTAATCGCTCCGTCCTCAGCAGTCGGGCGGATGCAGGAAAAGACAGGAATGCCGATCCGATCAAGATGGGTAATATCAGCGACCCGGGTTATGCCGGCCGCCGGGACTTTTGGTTCGATGCGTGCGAGGGTCTCTGCGAGCGGGACTGCCCGCTGGGTTTCATACCGGTATATTTTTTTGCAAGAAGCTTATCTGCATGCGGGTCACCGATGGGGCGGGATTGGTAAGTGTCCGCGGTTTTGTTCTTATCCCTCAGGTTTCACGTTATTGTGGTTTATACATGTCCATCTTCAGGCATAGTATTGGAGATGCGGCCATCACACCGGATATATATTACCTTCCCACGGCAATGTTGGTATGAGCTATGGATTATTCTTACCTTGCCTTGAAATTCCTCATTGGCGGCGGAGTCATTGTAGGAGTAACATTTCTTGCAGAGCATGCCGATCCGAAGTACGGGGCCATTCTTGCGGCAGCCCCTATCACGACAACGCTTGCTTTCCTCTTTACCTATTCAGAGGCCGGTCAAGTAACAACAAGGCAACTGATTATGGGATCATTCTGGTTTGCCATTCCAACTCTTCTCTTCCTCCTCGCACTCTATATCCTCCTTTCCCGTTATCCTCTTATCCCCAGTTTCGGTGGGGCATACGGTGTCTGGCTTGCTGCAGTACTTGTAATGAACCGGCTGCTTGTCGGGATCTGAGAGACTGTTTCTTCGGGACGTCGGAAAAATCAGTGGGTTGAAATTTTTAAAAACCGGGGATTATGACTCAATCGCCTCTTATTACAGGATCTGGGGGGACGCTCACTCTTCGCTCCTGATCGCATCAATGGGATCCATATTGGATGCCCTCCAGGCGGGGTACATCCCGGAGATGACGCAGACCACCACACCAATAAGCATGGCTGCCGGGACGTACATGATACTTGCCGGCTGGAAGAAATACGCCGTTGTTCCAATCATAGCTTCCACTACGGTGTAACCAATAGCCAAGCTGCAGATTCCACCGACACCTGCACCCAAGAGCCCCAGGATAAATGCCTCGTACAGGAACATCCGGCGCACCTCGTTTTTCTCGGTTCCGATGGAGAGCAGGATACCGATTTCCTGTATCCGCTCACTTACGGACATCATCATCACATTGAAGATACTCACGGCGGCAACAAGGAGCGAGATCCCACCGATAGCCATGATAAATGTCGTCACCGTACTCAATGCGGAGGTCTCTGTCGCTAGCTGCGAGGTAGCATCCCGGATCCGGATAACCGGGGATTTTGCATTGATGTTGATTTTTGAACTGATCGCCGATTCTATGTCACTGATATTATCAATATCGTTGACAATAACGTTGACCTGATTCCACTCGTCTTCTCCGCCGTACTGGTTAGTAAACCAATTGTCGTTCACAACGATCCCGTTGTCCGTAGAGACGCCGTCAGCAACAGTCCCCCGGGGTTGAAGGACCCCGGCTATGCGAAGCTCGGGCCGCGATGCCGATGAGAACGATCCGATCCTGATGCGACTCCCGACTTTGAGGTTAAAATTTTCTGCAATATCTGCCCCGACCAGAACCTGACTTAATCCGAGATCTGTCGTCCCGTTACCATACGATTGGTTCAGGGACAGGAACTTGGGGATATCTATGGGGTTGAGGCCGTAGACTGAACCCCTGCCCGGGATTGAATTGATGGTAAACTCGGTGTTTGTGGAATAAATCGGGATTACTGTGCCATTAGATCCTACAACAATGTTGATCTTTGTGAGCTCACTTTTTGTCACCCCGGAAGCCGCGGATGAAGACGGGTTGAATCCGACCGGACCCATCCTGACCGTATCCGAGGAGACGACGATGGTGTTTGCGCTGGAAGAAGCTGGTCTTTTACCTCCAGCTGCATGTTGGTGCCGAGCATTCCCATGGACGATATGGCAACGACGCCGATCACGATGCCAATTGCAGCGAGCATCGATCGAAGGAAATTCAGCCTGACGCTCCTGACCGCAAGGCTAAAGAAAATGTCCCCTTTGATCATGATCCTGCAATCCTCCCGTCCCCCCTTATGAGTGTAAAGTGGGCAAATTCTGTGATCTCCGGTTCATGGGTCACAACAAGACCCGTCGTTTCACTCGTCCGGTGGTTTTACCGTGAACATGAGCGTGTACGTGATAGTCGATCCGGCACCGACAAAACTCATGTCCTCCCAGTCGTTATCCTGAACACTGAGGTGAGTACTCATGAGGTCCGGGTGGGAAAGCCCCATGGCAGATGTTCCGTCGTTTGTGAGGGTGACGGTAACGGTGCCCTGATCCCCGGGGAAGAACGATTGCGGGTCCATGGTCACGTTTGTGACCGTGACCAATGCTGCCTGGTTGATCGTTGAACTGCTCGTGCTGCTCGTTGAACTGCCAGAACTGCTCGAAGCAGTGGTAGAACTGCTTGAAGCTGAGTCTTGCATAGGCTGCTGTCGATATTACAAGCAACAACAGGATTAAACTAAAAATTACGTGTCGTCTCTTCATGGAAACCTCAAAAATTTTTTAGAGAACGCGAGAGGAAATATGTAATATAGATTTTACTTATTGTCATTTAAAGTATACTCTTTAAAGAAAAGCCAACTCTCGAGGGGCGATAGGCCGGATTTTTCGTGTTTTTCCGGGCAACCACTTGCCGGGTTACTTAGGGGATTACGGATTCAGAAGGGAATGGATCCGAACGTGATGCGTTGCGTAAGTACGTGCCGGTATGCTTCATGGTGGGATTTGCCATGTATCAAAAATAAAGTAATTTATCTTGCTTCGGTCTCTGCGTTTTTGCCGCGGATCAAAAAGAAATCCTGGCATACCTTAGGCAAGGGCTCAGATCTGTCTGAAGTTTCCCCGTTGCTTCACAAACCGGTCCCAGTTCCACGGCTCGTCAAGCACGTTCACGGTAACGTGCTCAATGCCGCAGACTCCGAACGCCTTGCGCTGCACCTGCCCGGAGAGGTGATCGGAGAGGGGGCAGGCTTTGCAGGTAAGGACCATGTCGATCTCTACGCTGGTGCCTTTCACCCGTATCTCCTTGATGAGCCCGAGGTCAACGATATCAATACCTACCTCGGGATCAATCACTTCCTTTAACGCTTCTCGGATCTCGTTCTCGCAGACGATCTCCTGCCGGGTTGCGGGGGAGATTGGGCCTGGCTGCGCCTGCTCGAAAGTGCGGAGCCGTTCCTCGAGCTGGTTCTGCCGGTCCAGCAGCCGGCTCACCACCCGGAGCATCGGGTCGGGCATCACCTCTTCGATCGTCTCATCTGGGGAACCAGGCTCCGGGCCGGCGATCCTGCCCGGAACACCGACAACCGTCGCACCGGGCGGGACGGACCGGACTACAACTGACCCGGCACCGACCTTTGCGCCCTTACCGATACGGATGGGACCAAGGACGATAGCGCCGGATCCAAGGATCACACCGTCCTCGACAGTCGGGTGGCGCTTGACATTCTCGAGCGCCGTGCCGCCGAGCACCACACCCATGTAGATGAGGACATCATCCCCAATCTCGGCTGTCTCGCCGATAACGACCCCCATACCATGGTCGATGACCACCCGCCGCCCGATTATGGCACCGGGATGGATCTCAATCCCGGTGAGGAACCTGCCTATATGGGAAACGAACCGGGCCCAGAATTTCAGGTCGTGGATCCAGAGCCAGTGGGCCCTGCGGTGGAACCAGAGGGCGTGAAGCCCCGGGTAACAGAAGAGGACCTCAAGAGTGGAGCGGGCAGCAGGATCCTTGGAGAAAATCAGCTCGGATATCCTCCCGGAGACGATCAAAAATCATGACCGTCTCACTTATTCCACAAACAGGTCGGGGATACTTAAGTAGCGTTCCCCGGTGTCGGGCAGGATAACGACAATGAGCTTGCCCTTGTTTTCCGGACGCGCTGCGACCGCAAGTGCTGCATAGGTCGCTGCGCCGCTGGAGATCCCGGCAAGGATACCTTCCTCTTTTGCCAGTCTCCGCGTAATTTCAAAGGCATCCTCATTTTTGACACGAATAATCTCGTCCACTAGCTCGCGCTTGAGTACCTCCGGGACAAAACCTGCGCCGATTCCCTGGATGCGGTGAGGACCGGGAGACCCTCCGGAGAGTACCGGGGAAGCATCGGGTTCAACGGCAATCGCACGGAACGAAGGTTTTCTCTTCTTGATCACGTCTGCGATACCAGTGATCGTTCCTCCCGTCCCCACGCCGGCGATGACAATATCGACCTTTCCGTCTGTGTCGCGCCAGATCTCTTCAGCAGTAGTCTTCCGGTGGATTGCCGGGTTGGCCAGGTTGTTGAACTGCTGGGGAATGTAAAAGTACTTCGGGTTCTCTGCTGCCATCTTCTCGGCCTTGGATACAGCCCCTTTCATCCCTTCAGCACCCGGTGTAAGCACCAGCTCCGCACCGAATGCTTTTGCCAGTCTCCGCCGCTCGACACTCATGGTCTCCGGCATCACCAGCGTGAGTTTATATCCCCGGGCCGCACTCACGAACGCAAGCGCAATCCCGGTATTGCCGCTTGTTGGTTCGAGAATGATCGTATCCTTTTTGATCAACCCGCGCTTTTCAGCATCATCGAGCATTGCAACTCCGATCCGGTCCTTGACGCTGCTCAGTGGGTTGAACGATTCAAGCTTGGCAACCACCGTTGCGCCGGCACCGCTGGTAAGGCGGTTCAGCCGTACGAGCGGGGTGTTGCCTATTGTTGCTGTAATATTCTCATAAATTTTTGTCATACTGTTCCCTCTATGACTCTGGAACATCCCGCACAAACCGGCGAGGTTCCGGAAGTTCACAATTGTTAATTGTATAGAGCCAGATATTATACCTTGGTTTCCAGCAAAAAACTACTGTTCTTCAGGAAAATATAAATTTGGCGGCAAAATATGACGCAAAATCAGGGTATAATACTTTTCACGGACCATATTGGTTGTTCACAAAGGTGAACGGGAAAAATAGCCACGAACGCACACCACGCGAATATCGATGGACCATCAGCAGGCCGGGATATACCCGGTCCCGCTACCCGGGCCTTTGCTGACATACTACCGGTAAAGCCGGTGGAACGATTCAGCGGTATCCGGAGCTCCGGGCAGTATTGTACGCTTCGGAGGTTGATCGATAAAGTCTCACGATTGGATGCACTCACTATAATCTGTGGATGACCTGTGATCCCTGGTATGTGTCGGCGAGCACCATATCCTGATTTCACGTCCTCGCACCCAACCCGGAAGGGTCATAGGCGGCATCTCGCCCGTGATGGCCGATATCTCTACCGGAATTTAAAAAGCCTCATGCACCAGCACAACTACATCGCCTCCCTTCATGGTGCCCGGGAGATTCGTTAGCCTTCCCGGGGATAATATTCTTTTTCATGACAGAGCCGCACATTTCA
Source organism: uncultured Methanoregulaceae archaeon (assembly GCA_963737635.1). Classification (GTDB taxonomy): domain Archaea; phylum Halobacteriota; class Methanomicrobia; order Methanomicrobiales; family Methanospirillaceae; genus Methanoregula. The sequence goes on along the minus strand of CAVTTL010000001.1, from coordinate 539,287 downwards.
TGCACATCTCCTGTCAGAAAAGATAAGATGACACCAATGAGCAGCAAAAGATCGGTATTGTCATCTCTGATATTTGACATTACGCGAATATTGACAATTGTGAACTCACACAAATGTTCAATAATCCGAAACACAAGTCCTTGGAAAAAAGCCGGTGTGGCAGAGCGGTAAATGCCTTCGCCTGCAAAGCGAATGTCTGGGGGTTCGACTCCCTCCGCCGGCGTCAAAAAAGAGGATCACTGCTATGGAACTGTATAATACGTTGTCAAGAACCGTTGAACCGCTTGTGACTCTCAACCCGGACAGGGTCGCGCTTTTTGTCTGCGGTCCGACCGTTTATGATTACGCGCATCTGGGTCATGCTAGGACATATGTTGTCTTTGACGTCCTTGCAAAGTACCTCCGGTCGACCGGCAAAGAAGTATTCTATCTCCAGAATATCACGGATGTTGACGACAAGATTATCAACCGTGCAAAAGAGGAGGGCATGCCCCAGAGTGTCCTTGCAAGGAAGTTTGAGACTGAATACCTCCGGGATATGCACGCCCTTGGGATCAACGCTGTCAGTTACTATGCCCGGGCTACCACTCATATCCCCGAGATCATCAACCAGGTACAGCGGCTCGTCGAAAGAGATGTGGCGTATATCACGGACACCGGCGTTTATTTCAATCTCGACACATTCGGGCATAACGGGGAACTTTCAGGGCAGGAACGGGTAAAGCGTGTCAGCCGCATAACCGACGCAACTAAGCACAACCCTCTGGATTTTGTGCTCTGGAAACTCGGTGAATTCGGGGAGTACACCTGGGAATCCCCCTGGGGCAGGGGACGGCCCGGCTGGCATATCGAGGACACAGCGATCTCCGAGAAATACTTCGGCCAGCAGTACGATATCCACGGCGGGGGATTAGATTCTGATTTTCCCTCACCACGAGGCGGAAATCGCCCAGATGGAGTCCTTGGAAGGAAGGCATCCGATGGTGAGATACTGGTTGCACACGGGATTTCTTACGCTAAAAGGCGAAAAGATGTCCAAGTCTCTGGGGAACTTTGTCACGATCCGGGATACTCTCAAAACATGGAATAAAGATATACTCCGGTACTTCATCCTTCTCTCCCATTACCGGTCGCCGCTCCAGGCAACTAATGAGGGGTTTGCTAACGCCGCCCGGGGGCTCGACCATATCCGGGCTATTGCAACCAAAGATAAGGGGCCAGATACGAAGGGACGGAAAGCGTTTGTCGATGCTATGGAATCTGATCTCAACACGCCCATGGCAATGGCAGCAATCCAGGCACTTGCAGCAAGCGGCGATCTTGAGGCATTGCGGGAGAACGGGGAGATTCTCGGCATCAATTTCCTGCGTGAGACAAGTGCGCCGCTCAGTGTCCTGCAGGATATACGTGCAGAACTGCGGGCAAAAAAACAGTTTGACATTGCGGACCTGATCCGCGAGCGTATGGTTGCCGCCGGAATACCTATCACTGATAAGCCGCTCTAATGGGTCTCTCGAAAATAAGTCTGCCGGATTAACGAGATGACTTTTCCAAAGCCTTATTACCTTTTTTAAATTCCTCTTAAATCCGGAACCAATCCTCAAAAGAGCCCAAATACATCGAGGAAACGTAACATCACGGGAGCGGAGAAAATAAAAAAAGGTGATTCATCATTTGGTGCCACTAAAATTTTTCATGTGATTGATATTCCACATGAAATATGAGTCAGATCAAGAAAATTCAAATTATTTCATGAGATTAGGTAATACGGCATCATCGCAACATAGGGGAAGCCCCAGTGGCGGGGGAGAAGCCCCCATGAACGTCTCCATATCGGAAAATAAATGAGATTTTTTGAATTTTTTCCATAATAGTACTGATTCCTGGTGGCTTTAATTAAGCAATCACCAAAAAAAATTATAGTGGGGACGGTGGTGGATTACCACTGTCCCGGAAAAATGAGGAACGTGCCAGTTGTACACATAGGACGCATCATACAGCAACCACCTCTTCCTGCGGTTTGGTGTTCAGGCCGTACAGGCTTTGCCGCGCATCAATGAAGTAATAATGTTCGATCAAGAACTTTTCGTTCTTGAGCCTGTTCAATGCGTACCGAACAGTACGTGACGGAAGTGCAGTCTCACGGATGAGATCCTTCTGCGTTAGCTTACCGTTCGTTTCCAGCACTTTATACACGAGCTTTGCCGATGGTGGCAGGTGCCCAATCCGTGCGAATGATCCCCCATTCGCGCCTAGGTTATGATCGACAAAAACGATCCCTCATAGTGGATCACCACACATAGGTGGGAATTCACAATTGTTAAGTCTTTCGTTTCTACGCATATATACGGTGTATGAAATACATGTGTCCTATAGACGTTAAATCTTATAAAATAAGGTTATATTCGTGATTTGAGGCAGGAATAACCTTATTTTTCCCGATACAGGATTTGAATTCCTCTATGCGCAACAATCATAGGATTATTTATAATCATTATTCCAGCGCATTTTGCTGAATTATGAGCTCTTTTTACCGGTTATTATGGCGCTCCTCACCTGTTTCCCTGATGCAAACACCGGCTGGGGTCGTGACAATAACATTGTTTGCATTAGACCGTGTCCCTGTCTATAAGGAGTCGCTGGAATAACCGGTTCTGCGGGTATATTTTCGGGAGATTGACCGTAACGACGCAGTACAGCTAGGTAGAGCCGGATACATGAACCCCTACAATTAAGCAAAATCTGCCGTGAATGGTTCTCTATGACTTTTGCAGTCATGCAATTTTTGCGGCAAAAAATGCCCTCAAATCAGGCTATTAATAACAATCCGGTATACGGGAATATGCGATGTCACTATAGTGAACGTCCCTACCAAGATGGCGGAGTGGCTACGCGGCTGACTGCAGATCAGCTACAGCCCAGTTCGAATTCAGGTCTTGGCTTCTACCTCTTCGTCATGAAGGTAAATCTTGCCTAAAAATGATCCTTTAATAATCCCCTTACCTATACTAATATATCAAGTCACAATTGTGAACGACTAGTGCCAGAATGGCGGAAAGGCTACGCGGCTGACTGCAGATCAGCGTATCCCGGTTCGATTCCGGGTTCTGGCTTTGTGGTTGTTACCATGAGTATTAGAGTGCAGAAAACGTTTGAGGCCCTCTTCGAACTCGAAGAGATCCGTGGGATCTTCAGGGATTCCCTTCCGTCGGGTCTAAGTCCCGAAGAGGAAGCGGCATTCCAGAAGAAGATCTCAGATCTCAAGGTGGTTATCGCAGATCTTGAGGCCGGCACTGGAACGCCAAAAGTGACAAAGATCGCAGGAACCCTTGATATCCGTTCCCGCGAGGAACAATATATCAATATCCACCCTATCCAAGCCGCAGGCAGGCTAACGACAGAGGCAAGGAAAGCGATCATCTCCTATGGTGACGGATATTCGACTTGTGATTTCTGCCGGAAACCTTTCAGGCTTGACAAGATCACCAAGCCCGGTATCATGGAATTCCATGCAGAACTTGCAAAATGGCTCAATATGGATCAAGCAAGGGTCATTCCCGGTGCACGCCGGGGGTTCCAGGCTGTGGCGGGAACGCTCGTCGATAAAGAGGATAGTGTGATCGTTTCGGCGCTCGCCCATTATACCGAGTTTTTGGCCGTGGAAAATGCCGGCGGTGTTGTCAGGGAAGTGCCGTTGAACGCAAAAAATATTGTAACCGGTGAAGCAACGGCACAGAAGATCGAAGAGGTCAAAAGGGAGACCGGAAAACTCCCGGTGCTCGTTATGATCGACCACTTCGACTACCAGTTTGCAAACGAGCACGAGATCAGGGAAATCGGAAAAGTCGCACACCAATATGACATACCCTTCCTCTACAACGGCGCATATACTGTCGGCGTCCAGCCGGTAGACGGGAAGAAGATCGGGGCAGACTTTGTTGTTGGCTCCGGACACAAGAGTATGGCATCGGTCGCGCCGTCCGGGGTACTTGCAACGACCGATGAATGGGCGCCAAAAGCGCTTCGTACCACTGCGATGGTCGGCGATCTCACCAAACGAAAGTTTGGTATCAAGGAGGTGGAACTGCTCGGATGTACGCTGATGGGTGGGACCCTGCTCTCCATGATTGCATCGTTCCCCGCGGTAAAGGAAAGAGTGCTCCACTGGGATGAACAGGTCAAACGATCCAACTACTTCATCGACCGGCTCCTGAAGATCGAAGGGAGCAAGGTGCTCTCGGAATACCCGCGTAAGCACACGCTCACCAAAGTGGACACTACGGGAAGCTTTGACACGGTCGCAAAGACCCACAAGCGCCGCGGATTCTACTTCAGTGACGAGCTGTCGTCTCACGGAATTGTCGGGGAATTTGCCGGAGCAACCCGAACCTGGAAACTGAACACCTACGGCCTCAACGAAAAGCAGATCCGTTACCTCGCTGACGTCTTTACAGAGATCGCGGAAAAATACGAGATCCCTGTTGTGAAGTAAAAGCGGTTAAACGAGTATATCGCACGCACTCCAACAGATCATCGGGACAGATTATGACATCGGATATTTCAGGTATCCTTGCAAAAATCAACCCGTTCCAGAAATCCAGAGAAGAAAAGACAGAAGAAAAAAATCCTGTACGAAAAACAGCAGAGGAATCAACCATGACAACGAAGAAGTTCAATCTTGGAACCATTGCTCTCCATGCGGGGCAGGAACCTGACCCGACCACCGGGTCAAGGGCAGTACCGATCTATCAGACCTCATCATATGTGTTCAAGAGCACGGAGCACGCGGCAAACCTTTTTGGCCTGCGCGAACTGGGAAACATCTATACCCGGCTCATGAACCCGACGACGGACGTGTTCGAGAAACGCATCGCAGCCATTGAGGGCGGCACCGGAGCGTTGGCCACGGCATCAGGTCAGGCAGCTATTACCTATGCACTCCTGAATATTACCCGGCCCGGTGACGAGATCGTATCAGCCGATAATCTGTATGGCGGCACGTACGAACTCTTCCATTACACCTTCCCAAAGCTCGGGAGGCATGTCGTCTTTGTGGACTCATCAAAGCCTGAGGAGTTCAAGAAAGCGATCACCGGAAAGACCCGGGCCATCTACGCGGAGACCGTCGGCAACCCGAAACTGGACACTCCCGACTTCGAAGCGATTGCAAAGATTGCCCACGACAACGGTATCCCGGTCGTCGTAGATAATACCACTGGTGTCGGTCTCGTCCGCCCCATTGACTATGGCGTCGATATTGTTGTGCACTCGGCGACTAAGTATATTGGCGGACATGGTAATTCCATCGGCGGAGTTATTGTCGATTCCGGAAAGTTCGCCTGGAACAACGGCAAGTTCCCCGAATTTACAGAACCCGATCCCGGCTACCACGGCCTAAAGTACTGGGACGCATTCGGGAATTTCCCAGGGCTCGGGAACGTTGCGTTCATCTTCAAGATCCGTGTCTCGCTCCTACGGGACACCGGCGCGGTGCTCAGCCCGTTCAACGCCTGGCTCTTCCTCATCGGCCTTGAAACCCTGCATCTGCGGGTTCCCCGGCACTCGGAAAATGCACTTGCCGTTGCGCAGTATCTCGAGAAACACCCGAAGGTCGCGTGGGTCACCTACCCCGGCCTGCCGGAAGATGCGAACCACAAACTTGCGGCAAAATATCTCAAAGGTGGTTTTGGGCCTATCGTCGGAGTCGGCATCAAGGGAGGAGAGACCGCAAGCAAGAAGTTCATAGATAGCCTCAAGCTCTTCAGCAACCTTGCAAACATCGGCGATTCAAAGAGTCTTGTAATTCACCCGGCGACAACGACCCATCAGCAACTGACGACCGAAGAACAGGCAAAGACCGGTGTTACCCCGGACTATGTCAGGCTCGCTGTCGGAACTGAAGATATTGAAGATATCATCGAAGATCTTAATCAGGCTCTTGCCCGAGTCTAGAGTATGAATATGCTCCGTGGCTCTCTAGGCATTGTCAGGACAGAACACGCCGACCTCGCAGGGCCACTCACCCTTGAAAGCGGCGAGGTGCTCTCCCACGTGACAATCGCCTACGAGACCTACGGCAGGCTCAACAAGGAAAAGAGCAACGCAATCCTCATCTGCCATGCTCTGTCTGGCGATGCCCACATAGCCGGGTTTCATGACGGAGAAGACAAGCCCGGCTGGTGGGACGCCGTTGTCGGGCCCGGTAAGGCATTCGACACGGATCGCTATTTTGTGATCTGCAGCAATGTCTTGGGGGGGTGCAAGGGATCAACCGGCCCTTCGTCACTCAACCCTGAGACCGGCAAACCTTTTGGTACGACTTTTCCGGTCATTACCATCCGGGACATGGTCAACGCTCAGAAACTTCTTCTCGACTATCTCAGCGTTTCCGAACTTTACGCAGTCGCCGGGGGGTCGATGGGAGGGATGCAGACGCTCCAATGGACGATCTCGTATCCGTCGATGATCAAAAAGGCGATCGTGATTGCCACGACCGGCTACTCAACACCCCAGCAGATCGCTTTCAACGAGGTTGGTAGGAAAGCCATCATTTCCGACCCCGACTGGAATAACGGGGATTATTATGGGAAACGGGTTCCCACGCACGGCCTTGCGCTGGCACGAATGGTCGGCCACATCACGTATCTATCCGATGAATCAATGCACACAAAGTTCGGGAGGGCACTTCAGGAAAAAGACCATGTCGGGTTTGATTTCTCCACTGAGTTTGCCGTGGAGAGTTACCTCCACCACCAAGGGGATACTTTCACCAAACGATTTGATGCAAACTCGTACCTCTATATCACAAAAGCTATCGATTACTTCGATCTGACAAAGGATGGTTCGCTCACAACCGGACTTTCGGCTGCAAAAGCGGCGTTCTTTATTATCTCAGTCACTTCGGACTGGCTCTACCCTCCCTACCAGTCGCAGGAGATCGTGACGGCACTCACTGCAAACGAGCGCGAGGTGCATTACTGTGAAATCCGCTCCAACTACGGCCATGACGCGTTCCTTCTTGAATCCGGTCAGCTCAATTACCTGATCACAAGGTTCCTCTCCCATACGGTCGTTGGCGACGTAATGACCCAGGATGTTGAGTGCATCGAGGAGGGGACTACGATCGCGGTCACCGCCCGGCGGATGATCCACTGCAGCGTCAACCACCTCCCGGTCCTTTCCGCCACCGGCCAGCTCGTGGGAATAGTCACTTCGTGGGATATCGCAAAGGCGGTTGCGTCCAACTTCCTCTGGCTCGATGAGATTATGAGCCGCGATGTGGTCACAACTACCGAAAAGGAGCCTGTTGAGGAGGCGGCCCGGAAGATGGAAGCTCATTCTATCTCGGCGCTGCCGGTCATTGATGATGAAGAGCATGTTATCGGGCTCATTACGAGCGATGCTATCAGCACCCTGGTCGGGAGGCAGACACCATGAAAATCTCCCCAATTCGGAAAAAGGCCTGAGTTAGTGTCGGACAGGAATGTGAACATGACAAAGAAATGGCTGGTCAGGTACTCGGAGATCTTCCTGAAATCGGACCCGGTGCGCCGGCAGTGGGAATGTGTCCTGATAAACAACATCCGCGAGATAATCCCGGACCTGAAGATAAAAAGCGAACGCGGCAGAATCTGGATCACCGGCGATCTCGATCCCGAAAAACTCAGGCATGTCTTTGGGATCGTTTCATTTTCAGAAATCGAACATGTCCCTCGTGACGTACCGCTTGAAACAGCGGTTATCGAATACAGCAGGGCACATGGCATTCCCGAGGCAAAGACGTTTGCGCTGCGCATTAAAAGAGTAGGAAAGCACAATTTTTCATCAAACGATAAAGCGATTGAGCTCGGTGATGTGGTCCGGAAGGCATTCCCCCATATCAGGGTGAACCTTGCTGCCCCGGATGTCGAGATCCATGTCGAAATACGGCAGGATGAGTGCTACCTCTACGATACGGTGATAAAAGGAGCCGGTGGCCTCCCGCTCGGGGTCGAAGGGACGCTCGTTGCACTTGTCTCGGGAGGTATCGATTCCCCGGTCGCGGCGTGGATGATGATGAAACGGGGCTGCAGGATCGTGCCGATCTTTGTCGCGCTGGACACCTTCCTCGACGAGACCGTGCTTGCCCGGGCCGAACGGGTAGTGGAGGTGCTGCGAAAGTACCAGCCCGATATCCGGCTCCGGGTGATACGCGATCCATACTTGGCGGCAGCAAAAAAGGAACTGATCACAAACCGGCAGGAGAAGTACACCTGCATCTTCTGTAAACGCCGGATGTACCGTATTGCGCAGGCTGTCGCACAGAAAGTCGGGGCTAAGGGTATCGTGAACGGCGAATCACTTGGACAGGTCGCAAGCCAAACTCTCGATAATCTGGTTGTTCTCTCAGATTCGGCAGAAATCCCGGTCTACCGCCCTCTCATCGGGTTTGACAAGACAGATGCGATAGCGATCGCCCGGGAGATAGGTACCTATGGGGAGTCCACGAGCAAAGCAACCGGTTGCAAGGCCGTACCAAAAGGGCCGTCCACAAAGGCTCATCTGGCTGAGATCCTTGAAATGGAAAAGAATATGGAGGCGACGAAGATGCCGCTCCCGGTGTAATATATCTCCAGGATCACGACCAGTATTCCCCTTGAGGATTCCCATAGTAGGGTACGACAACTTTGGGTTGAGCAAATCAACCTTGAAACAGAAGGGTGTCTTCGAAGTGAATAGCGGAGAAACAAAAATATAAGATAAACCCCGGGTTTCCATCAGATGCTTTTTTGAGCTGATTTTCCTCGGTGTGTTTTAGGTTGTGTGTCTCCAGCTGATGTCAACTATCCTTACCTCATACGTTCCGGTTTCATCAAGCTGGCAGCCATCAAGAACGTTAATCATAGAGGGACTGGTGCCATGAAGATTGATAGTGACGGTATCATATCCGGTACCTGTTTCGACATCATTACTATCGTAACCGGCACCAACCATTTCTACGGAGAGCGGATGATTGGCATTATTCTTGACAGTCCCAGAAATACTTAACATGCCGGTCACTTGACATATTACCGACTTTGTTGCGATCTCTGCGATGGGCATTTCCATTGCTGCCGGGGTCATGGCATTGGTACTTCCCGCAGGTCCGATACCGGGGGCATTTCCTGAGTTTAAACCGCCTTGCCCGCTTAAACCTGCATAGAAAATTATCAACACTACTATGAAGAGAATAAGTCCCACGAGAGCAATCGTGACGTGGTGAATCTCACTATCCGGTTTTTTTGTTGGTTCTACTGGCTGCGAATCCGGAAGGGTGGTCATATCTCCCCCTTATGTTCAGATAGTGATACTGTTTGGCTTTAGACATATGGGGAAGGATCGAATTTGACAAAATTATTTTGCAGGAGGTGACTACATGAATCAGCTTGAGTCGCGGGTTAATCTGATGATCCGGTGATTCGGTATGCGCCATGCGGGACAAGTATCTCAAATCGTAAACCCTTGTCGGGGTCACCGGTTTCTCTGATACTCATTCCGGAAAATTCCAGAATATCGTGAATGAACTTTAAGTAAAAATTATTGGCATTGATGATGGGTTCATTAAACAAACTTTTTTTCCTGTTTAATGGAATCCCTTTACTATTATCCTCGAATAAAAGCCGCAGACCTTCCGGAACTTTATCAAAGTTGATCCGGATTTCTGGTACATCCTTTCCATTGTTGAGGGTATTTTTCAATAGATGGGCAAACATCAGCTCAATGCTCGGATCACCGAATAATTCCAATGAATTAACGTTAATATTCATGCGCAGTGAACTCATATCCATCAGAGACAGAACCGTCTGGATCGTTTCCCCAACATTCAACCACCGAGGGGGTTGCATACCTATCTTCTGGTAATCTACAGTGTATTTAAGAAGTTCATGAATTTTTTTAAGGAGGACCTCTTCCGCTTCGAAACATTTCATGCATTCTTCGTTTTTTGTGATCTCTTTTGAAATTTCTATATATCCCCGTATACTGGTAATTTTATTTTCAATTTCATGCCAGGTGATACTATTCATGAGATGGAGCTTTTTGCCGGAGAGTTGTAAAGCACGCTCCATTAGTTTCATTTGAGTAAGATCTTCGAAACTTTCAACGGTCCCTATAATAATCCCGCTGTTATCCCTGATAGGAACGGCAGTGAAATGCAGCCATTTTCCCTTTTTTCCAATACGCGGGAAAAAATCGATGGCTTCGTATGCCTTATCAGCACACTCTGACTCTGCCCATTTTTTCTGGTACCAGAAAGAAAGGTCTCTTGCTGCAGCGTCAACCACAAGATCAGCGAGACAGGGTCGCTTCACATCGTAGAAAGCTTTCCAATGCTGCGTTGTTCCGATGACGTCTTCATCTCGGATACCGGTGAAGTCTTCCATTGCCCGGCTCCAAGCGATGACGCGATGGCTTCGATCAATTAAAAATTGGGGGGCCGAAGACATCCGGACGATGGTGCCTATACTTGCCAGAATCTCTTTCGACAGATCTGCGGCAGGAAGTGCAACAGATACGTGTTTGCCACTCTCTCGTTTTTCCGGATCGATTGTCGTGGTCATATCCATCCTTCAATTCGATCCTGTTCTTAGGTAATCTGAAGATATCAGCGTCAAACCGGGTGTGCCTATGAAGCGGGCGGCTTGAATTCGGGTAAGCAAGTGCCGGAGCTTGTTCAGGCATATACTAAACTTTATCTTCGGAAGAGAAGACCGTTTTCTGTAAAGATGCCAGTTTTTTCCAATGTTCTTGACGAATCTCATAAATGAACCCCAATGGAGGGAAGCTAATCCTGCCTTTTGTCGCACAATCTATTCGGGCAGTAAATCCAACATTACACTTCATATCCGGACGACGCAAGTATATTATTATCCGTCTGTAAGATTTTAACGCCATTAAAAAATTTAACGTCATTATAATCTATAGAATTTTATATATTTTGTCAGGCCAATCGTTACCAGGTAATATATTCCGGCCTCTCCACATTTTTATCCAATAATTATATATGAATATTTTTTGATATAAATAATGGAATCTTTCTTATTTTATGCACATTTTAGATTTATATGAATTATAATATCTCTTTTTTAAGGGGTGGATGCAGAGATGCGGATAATGAGTTGGGTGACTTTTCCGTGGACTACGCCGGGTGAATACTTCCCGAATCCGACATGACTCTCGCTTAGACTGTTTTTTATCGCAACGGCAGAACCTTTGGAAGGATGAAGATACTCAGATCATTTCCTTTATAATCATGAATGGAAGATACTGCTTCATTACCTATAATTCAATTCACGGTAAATGGATCATAGGGTATTCTAATTATGGCGGATCTCCTCTGTACCATCTGTTATTCACAAAAACGGAAAAACCTCCTGATGCTTTTAAAAGATGGCCCGAAAAGCTGGGAGGAGATCAAGGCATCACTTCATGTCACTTCTACGGGGATGCTTCCCCAGATTAAAATCCTTGAAGATGAAAAACTGATCTGCCGAAAGGGAAAAGAGTACGGTCTCACCGAGCTAGGTGCGCTTGTCGCCCATTTCCTGGAACCTCTTAACAGGACACTCGAAGTACTTGAGAAAGAGAAGAAATTCTGGCAGGACCATAATATCAACGCCCTCCCAAAGGAATTTCTCCTGCGCATTAGCGAACTCGGGAACATCCGGATCGTGGAGAGCAAGGATGAAGAAATTTACGAATCCCACAAGGAGTTTCAGGATATCCTGGCACAGTCTTCCAAGGTGAGGGGAATCACGCACATGGTTCACCCGACCTACCCGGACCTCTTTTTGTCGATTGGAAAAAAAGGTATCGATACGACCCTGATCCTGACACGCAACGTATTTGAGATCGTTGCAGCCAATTACCCCCGACAGATTTCCCAATGGCTGGAATTAGACAACGCGCAGCTTTACGTTTTTGATGGAGAAATAAAATTCTCCTATATCACCACCGAGATGTACCTCTCCCTTACGCTCTTTTATTCCAACGGGATATTTGACACGAAGCGGGATCTCATTAGTACCGAACCTTCCGCAATAAAATGGGGAGAAGATCTTTTTACGTATTTCCAGAAGAGATCCCGGAGGATCAAGAAATTAGAAAATTAGGCTGGCTGCCCATTGCAATAAAAGTGCAACCGGCCATTCGCCGATCACCATCCATTGACGAAACTTCTTCTTAATACCGTGTGCTCGTTCCTCGAAACCGACAGTATATAGGCTGATAAATGATGCGGTAAAGAAGAAGCTTACTGCGAGCAGGATCCATTCAGATCGTAAATAGCCTGCATACGTCGAGAAGATCATGGATGCGTACAGCGAAATGCACAGTCCGAGAAGCAGGCATTTTGTCGCAGCTTGGCCAAGACAAACGGGTAGTGTCCGGATACCGGATGCAAGGTCGCCTTTTACATCCTTGAAATCATAAAGAGCTGAATTGATAAACATCTTTACCCCAAAGAAGAAAAACAACGTACCGATCGTGAATATATCTGAAGTATACCGGCTGATAATAAGAGCAATGCTCCCCCCCCATGTCAATCCGATCACGATATTTTTGCTGCCCATACTGCCCTTCAATTTGACGGTAAATCCTCCGATGGATAATCCTTTTGAATAAAAATATCCGATGACAAAAGGCAGGAGAGAGGCGAGGTAGATTTGTTCAGCAGCAAGGAGTCCGGCGCCTATAAGAAACGCGAAAATACTTGCCCCGATCCCGATACGCTGGTTCGCGCCAAGGAGTTCGCTCCGGTTGACCGCATCTTCCCCGCAGCCGACTGCCCTGTCAAGTGTATAGGTTGAATAGACGATCAATCCGTACGCAATTATCACAGATGGTTTCGGAGCGATTCCTGCGAGGAGAATTGCAACAAATATCCGAAAACATCCGGCACATGCTACAATAGTTGATGCATTGAGCAGATGTAATGTGGGTGAGCCGAAAAGTTTCACAGATTAAAATTGCTTAACCATTCATTATTTCAAACGTATGATTTTTTTTAATGCCATTAAAAATTTTAACGCCATTAAAATCCGTTGGAATTTTAGATCTTATTTTATATATATAGTTATATTTATCAGAATCGAGGTCATAATTACCATCTGCATGAAGTAAGTTACGCAAGCATCCGGATTTGGATGTATCATGAGATCCCGATTGGAACAACAGGGACTACTACGGGAAGAATCATCCCCCCAATACCTCGACTGATGGTGCAACGCAGCTGCAAGATCATGCCGGTCTTTGTGGCGGTCTTCTTATGTGCAGGAAGTAGCCTGCAGACCGGGACCATCCGCTTCCTGTTTCCCTTGGTCGAAGGGACAAACCCATATTCCTTCATGCGCAAGAGAGTACCTCATGCCATCTCCCTTGGTCGGACGGAAAATCGGCGTCGGCGCGATCCCCGCGCCGGACACCGCGAATGTGAAGGGTATCCGGGTGGTCGGGATCTCCGGGTCAAGCTGGAGGAACCGGGTATGTCCAAGTCAGAACGCCTGCTCATAGAAGCGCTCGACCGGTGTACGGCGCTCGGCTGTGAAACGAAGTTTATCAGACTTAAGGATCTCAAAATCTACGAGTGCGAAGGCAATTACTCCGAGAACCCGGAGTACTGCACCTACCCCTCCCAATCCTCGATGAAGTACAAAGACGACGAAATGGACACAGTTTATACCTCAATTCTCGATTGCGACGTCCTCTTCCTTGCCACCCCCATCCGGTGGAACAACCACTCGGCGCTTGTCCAGAAGTTCATCGAACGGATGAACTGTATCGAGAATCAGTATTCGTGGTTCGGCAACCGGATGATCAAAAATAATGTCGTGGGGCTCATCATTATCGGGCACGTAGACGGTATGCAACATGTGGCAGGCAACCTTTTAAATTTCTTTGCCTGGCTGGGCTTCCATAGCCCTGAGGTCTCGATCGCTTCGTGGGTAGGAGAGAATAACGAGGATACCACGAGGGACTGGGAGCAGATCGCTAAAAACCAGTACACGCAGGAAGACCTCACCGACATGGTGCACAGCTCGTTGCGCCTTGCCTGCAGCCTCAACCGGGTGATTTGACCGGTCGCGGGGCTTATATACCTTCCTCCATGCTATAGTAGTCCCAGATTGTTCCTTTTTACCTGCACCTTGGGTAGACCCGGGAGGTGTCGTAACTGAAAAAATATTATAGCTGATCGCACTATGCTTGCCATAGGGGCACCCATAAGAGGGCGCCAGGGAGTCTGATTCGTATGCAGGAAATAGTAAAAAAGATGATCGCTGAGGCGATGGCTGCCCAGCACGCCGACGTGAACCAGATAAAAAAGAAGCGCGGACAGGAATTTATCATTGATGACACAAAGGCCTATGTTGATGCAATAAAAGGTATGAAACCGGCTGGCGCCCAGAGCAAAGTCTGTCTTTGCTCTTCACATGGACTCGGTCAACGCTCACTACGCGATCCTCAAAAGCCTCACTACAACGATCCGTCCCGAGGACGATCCCTTTGTCGAGCATTACCAGACGCCGGTCATCATGGAGCTCCTCTGTGACGAGGACCCGGCGTTCAGGAAGAGCGTGGATACGTTTGTTGTTGCTGTGGGAAAAGCCGAAGCCCTGATAGGAAAAGAATCGGCCCGGCGCTATGCGGGCTTCTATGGCCCTACCTGCGTCGTGGACTTTGCCCTGATCCCGGGCAGCAGCAGCAACATTGTTAACCAGATCCTGAAGAATACGGAGATCCCGGTCGCCCACAAGCAGGCGATCCTTGCTGCAAAGTCGTGGGGCATGAACACCTCCTACGGAATAGGGGATATCTTTGCCCACGCAGTCGAAAGTGGTGCGACCCTTGCAGACGCAGTAAAAAAAGAGGTCGCCATGATCCAGTCCATCTACGAGACACCGGTCAAGGCTCAGGCAAAACTCATGGACAGCGTGGGCCAGTCCTCGTTTGATTGCCGGAAGTATATGAAGGATTACCGCACGAAGATGAAAGGAACAGTCAGGGCTGCAATCGATGATGATGTCCACTACGGTAACATTGTCACGGTGCCGGCGTACTGCGTTGGCGATATCGCTCATCATATCGCTCAGTCTACATACAACATGTGCAAGGACGACGTGATCATGGCAGTGATTGAATCGGTGACTGAAGTGATGGACACGACCCTTCATGCTGCGGCGCCAAAGATCAAGAATGAGACCGAAGTGCTTTCGCTTGCGACCGGGGCATCGGCGAGCGCTGCCGAGTACCTGCTCGAACTCGACGGGTTCAATGCGATCATGGTTGTGGACCTGCTCACCAAGCGCTATCACAACTATGTCCAGCTGTACCCGAAGCGCGGGGCCGCCATCGAACTGCACAACTGTGACTTCATGGACATGGTGTACCGGGGCTGGAAACTCGTGGATAAAGCCCGCCGGATGAAGGCAGGAACCCCCGGGGCACTTACGCCCAAAGTTGGCGGGTTTGACGTGGATCTCTCACCGATCCTAAAAAATGAGGTCATTGCAAACCCGCAGCGGTACGCTTACCCGGCCTGTGCGATGACGGTCCGGTTCTCGGCAATGATGCGTCTTGCCGACTATCCGTGCCTGCTCACGAGCGAGCCGGTCACTGCGACTCTGATGACAAACATCATTGCCCTAAACAAGACTGTCGCTGCCGCGCCCGCCCGGATCTGCAAGGATTGCGCATCTGCCGCTCTGATGGACTTCCGGCACTGCGCCTGCCAGTGGAAAGACGCGGTCTGATCCCAGACAAGGTGATGATAATGAAGTGTTATATATGTGCGAGAGAGGGAAAGGATGCGGATGCTGTGGCCGTCTGCATAGTTTGCGGTATGGCCACCTGCATGAAACATACAATCCGGAAAGAGATTGATGTCTGGGAGGGCGGGTATCCGCTCCCTTCCCGCAAGCTGCCCAAAAAGATGCCGCGGATGCTCTGTCCTGACTGCAGTGAAGCGTACCAGGAGGGGAAGTAATGGCCTCGCTCTCGTCCCGCTGCCTTGCGGAAGGGGTTGGCACACTTCTTTTGGTCTATTTCGGGACGGGATCGGTGGTGATCACGCTGCTGATTGCAGCAGGTACCAAGCCCGCGACGGCATTTAATGTTGGGATAGGGCAGCTGGGGGGGCTTGGCGACTGGCTTGCTATCGGTCTTGTGTTCGGGATCGTGGTCGCCGCCGTGATCTACGCGCTCGGCCGGGTCTCCGGTGCCCATATTAACCCGGCGGTGACCATTGCATTATGGGCGACAAAACGGTTTCCTGCCGGTGATACCGTTGCCTATGTGGTTGCGCAGTGCATCGGCGCCGCGGCAGGAAGCCTGCTCCTGTTTTTGACGCTCGGGCCACAGGCGGTCACGGTTGGCGGGCTTGGCGCCACTGCACCATTCCCGGGAATCGGGTACGGGCAGGCAATCCTTATCGAGGGCATGGCAACCTTTGTCCTCATGCTTGTGATCATGGGTGTCGCGGTAGACCGGCAGGCCACGCCGGGATTTGCCGGGCTCATAATCGGGCTTACTGTCGCCGGGATGATCACGATGGCCGGTAATATCTCCGGTTCATCTATCAACCCGGCACGAACGTTCGGGCCGTACCTTATGGAAGGGCTGCTTAGCGGTGCAAACCTCTGGCAGTACTTTCCGATCTATGTAATCGGTCCCGTCTGTGGAGCCGTGACCGCAGCGCTTTTTTATGACAGAATTACAGCAGCGTGAACCTGCCGGATAATTGCGGCGACGGCCGCATTGTTTCTTTTTTCCAGTCCGCCGATCTCTCCTGTTCCTTTCCCAATGTATAAGTCCGCATCAGATCAACATTGTTACCTGCATGCGCCGGCGGTTTTTCACGGCCGGATAGAGACCGCTCAGAGCGTCCTATTAGCGCACACAATCCAGATAAGTGTGTGTAATTCTGGTATGTGGCGTCTGGCAGTCTCATAGGTCAAGGGTCTCAACTATGGAACCTTTCGCCATTCTTACCGCAATTATCTCCCTTTTTGTCCTTATCGGGATCGGGTTTGCTGCACGCGGGTACGGCATCCTCAATGGCGGCCGAGTTCATCTGATCTCCCACATTCTTGTCAACATATCGTTGCCTGCCCTTACTATCAGTAGCATGCAGGTGCCGGAAACGGCAAAGACTATGGGGATCGTTGACAGCATGCTCTTCGTCGCCTTCTGTTACTACATTGCAGCGTTTCTGGTCAGCGTTCTCATCTGCCGTTTCCTTCCTTCAACCCAAGCGGAGAAAGGGGTCTTTCAATTTATGCTGGTCTTTCCTAATACCATGTTCATGGGGATCCCGGTGGCACAGGCGGTACTCGGCCCCGATTCGCTCTTCTATGTGATCCTCTTCAACCTCCCGTTCAATTTCCTTGTCTTTACCCTCGGGGTCTGGTTGCTTGCCCGGGGCCGGCCCGGAAAATTTGACCCAAAAGTTTTGCTTTCACCGGGTCTTGTGGCCTCATTTGCCGGTCTCGCCTTCTTCCTCTCCCATATTATGCTCCCTGCACCGGTGGATGCCGGTCTCGAACTGGTTGGATCGGCCACCACACCGCTTGCCATGCTTGTGGTAGGTGCGCTGCTTGCAACCCTTCCCGCCAAACGGCTTGCCGGGGACTGGCGGGTGTATCTGGTAGCAGCGCTCCGGCTCGTTATCTTCCCGATCATGGCATTTCTCCTGCTCTCACCTTTTGTCGCCGACAAACTCTTGCTCGGGGCCGCCCTTCTCCTAATTGCGATGCCAGTTGCGGCAAATTCGGTACTGCTCTCGGAGGAATACAAGGTGGACTCGACACTTGCCTCGCAGGGGGTCTTTATTTCTACACTCCTGTGCCTTGCGACAATTCCGATCCTTGCGTACCTCCTCGTGTAAGAATTAGTTCACCGTATTCTCGCAAAAGGTGGGGGAACATACCAGAATTTGTGATGTAAAAAAGACATCCCTGAGAACCGATAATCGTTTAGCTGATCTGTAACGGGCCGCCGGTGGAAAAGAGTATAGGTAGATGGATCCGGTTATGATGATTTGCTGGCCGTCGAGTTCCATTGGTGCCAGTGCGGCCGGGTCGAATTGGTCATGGTATTGGGATGGGCTTCAAAGAACGATTTGAGCCACGAAGTTACTGTAGCGGTGTCGTTGTGCTGGAGTGCGGTCTGAACTGAGCTTACGTCAACTCCCTGGCTTTGTAGCTTGGAGATGAATGACTTGAGATGGACCTGTTGTGCGGTTGCATTAACCTTAAAACCGGTTCCCCTCTCCACGTGGGTGAAATTGCCAAATGATCCTTGGTGCGATTCGCTATACGATTTAAACCACGCGTTCACCGCGGTGGTATCGTTGTTCTGGAATGCAGCCTGAACTGTGCTCACGTCAACTCCCTGGTTCTGCAGTTTAGTGATGAACGCTTCGGTCATCGTATTCCGCTGGGCACTGTTGCGGGCGAAATGGTGCCCTCCCCCATGGCCGTGCACCGCGGTAGAGTTGCCGTACTGTCCTTGTACCGCCGATGCACTGACAGGGCCTATCCCGAATCCCAAGATGACGAGGGCAAAGAGAAGTAATGCGATACTTCCTGTCAGAATTTGTGGTGCTCTCATGGTATGATCTTCCTTGTTCCGTAGAGATGTGGTATGTTATTGCCAACATCTTGTATAGTTTATTTAACATTTTGTCATATAAACATTCTCTTCCGGCAACATTGAGGTATAAAAACCGCCACACTTACTTTTTTCGCATCTCCCTGACGCCAGATTCTCTTAAAGATATATACCCAATGCCCGGCAACTAGGGTATCTGAGGCGCATAGTATGGCAAAAAACACTATGGAACTGTTCAATGAAGAGGCCCCTGAAGTCGCTGCAGCATTCAACAACCTGATCATGGCAGTCGTAAAGAGACCGGCACTCGATGCAAAGACCAAGCAGCTCATCTATATCGCAATGAAGGTGGCGATGGGTGACGACACGGCGGTAAACGCCCATATACCCTTGGCGCGGGCGGCGGGGGCGAGCCGGGAAGAGGTCATCGATGCGATCCTCATGACCGTGACCGTATCAGGGATCCGGGGGGTCGCTCACTCTCTGCCAGATGCAGTAGAGCAATTTGGAAATTAATCTTTTTTCGCAACGATCCGGTTCTTTCCTTTATGCAGGATCATCCGGATCCGAGAGTTCAAAAAAGAGTATCAGAGGAGTTTTGATCCAGCCGTCGCCCCGGGTTTGCACTCAAAGACTTCGGTGATCTTCACGATAAGGAGCGACCGTGCAGGGAGCGCCGGGTTCTTCTTGTTAATCTTCGCTTTCATCTCATCATACTCCTTGCCGCTTGTTTTGATGGTGACATGTCCCTTGATCTGGAAGCACCCCTTGATCTCCGGTCCCCACACATAGAGTGCGATCTTCGGGTTGGCCTTGAGATTATCGAGTGTCTTGTTCATGAAATTGTCTGTGATCCAGATCGTGTCGTCGCTGATAAGTTCGACAATCCCGATCGGGATGACGTTTGGCGTTCCGTCCTTGGATGCGGTCGCAACCGGGAATATTTTCATCTTCTGGAACGCTTCCTTCATCTCTTCTGTCAATCTTGCCATGGTTAATGCACCGATCTTTTCCTCTGCGCCCGGCTCGTATATACCTTAGTGTCAGAAAAGTGTACCGGTACACCCGGATAACCCGGTCCGCTTCCGGCAGACCGGCATGGGCGAAACGGTTTTACCCTCCTCCCGGCAAGTGACTATCTACGTGAAGATTATGACGTGCCACTATCAGACTTACGACGATGCAGTTGCCTTCCATGGCCATTCCTGTCCCGGTCTTGCATTAGGTCCGGGCAGCCAGACATGCTCTCACTGCCTGCATGCGAACGATCCGATAATGAGAACTTAGTTGCCATTGTCGAGAACGATGCGTGCGGGATTGATGCCATGCAGGCTATCACCGGATGTTCTGTTAGCAAGGGAAACCTGATCCTCCCCGATTTGGGCAAACACGCATACACGTTCATCAGCCTCAGTACCGGCGCGGCATTACGGCTTGTCCAGTCTAGTGATCCCCTGACTGAACGGATCGATCCAGTGATATCGGGATTGCGCGGAGGAGTGATGGCCGGGAAAGCGACGCCGGACAAAATACAAGAGTTCAACGAGCGCCAGGCTGCCATCACCGAAAAGATCCTCACGATCCCGATTGGCGCGCTTTTCATAGAGAGAGAAGCAAGGTCGGAAATCCTTGAAAAAGCACGGATCTCCAAATCGGTCCCGTGTGCTGTCTGCGGCGAGATGGTAGCCGAGCACCGCGCCCGGGTTAAAAACGAAAAAATAGTTTGTATACCTGTGCCGGAGAGTACTGACGGGGCTGGCAACGTTTTTTTGCCTACCTGATACGCTGAAAAAAATTCTGGTACCTTTATCTGTTCGGTTGTTCCAGTACCTGCTATTCTTTGGTGACATCTGATGAGCGTACTTGAGGGCATTCAGGGAATGGTTGCAGAATATCTTGCCTCTCCGAAAGGACAGGATGCGATCCGATCCTTTCTCTCCTCTCATCAGGGAAAAGAGGCCATCGACTCATACCTCGCAACTCCCGGGGGCCAGCAGATGGCTCGGCTTCTCCTCTTGCGGGCACTGGACAGCCTTGATATTTCAAATGATGTCAAAGAACAGATACGTTCAGCCCTTGCAGAGGCCGGGAGTCAAGAATAATCCCCCTTTTTTCCTGCATCTTTTTCGCTGTATCTGATTTCCTGAAGCGTTTCTCTTATCTTCCTCGCGCCCTAATCATGTGAGTGTGACGCATGAGCCGCCGGTAAAAAAGATTCTCTACTGGTGCGACCGGTGCAATGTCCCGCTGATTGGCAGGACCTGTGCCTGCGGTGCGGAGGGACGGGAGATTGAACTTCTTCAGCCGTACGACGTACGCCCGGCGCTTGCGGCTGACATGGCCCTCATAAAAAGGCTGGTGCGGGAACGGTTCGGGAACGTACCCGTCCAGACCGTCCTCCTGCTCAACAAGACTGGCGGCTTGGACCGGGCAGATCTCGTGATCGCACACGGTCACCGTTTCGGCTGGCTCTCCTTCGATCCGGTTACCCGGAAGTTCTCGTTCGATCTTTCCCCGGAGGCACTGCCGTTTATCCTCAAGCATGTGACTGCCGGGGTGATCGACCTTGGCACCGGTATCGAACCGGGGCATGGTGGAGGACGCATGGGGGGCAAGAAGTTCAGACTCTTGCACTCGGTGCCTGACGGTACGGCGATCGTGCAACTCAAAAACCGGTTCGGAACCGGGACTGTCAAAGACGGTTATGTCCGGGTCAGGGAACTGGCACCGGTTGATCTCCGTACTGGCAGGAACCCGGACTTGGCGGAGGTTGTCCGGCAGAACCGGTATCATTTAAAAAATCTTGAACGGAACGCGATCCGGATGATCAAACAGCATATCCACGACCGGCCGGTATGCAATGTTTCTTTTTCGGGGGGAAAAGACAGTACCGCTGTACTGACGCTCGCACGCAAAGCAGGGGTAACCGATGCGTTCTTCCTCGATACCGGCATTGAGTTTCCTGAGACGGTTGCATTCGTGAGATCGCAAGGAGTTCCCGTTATAGAAAAAGCAGGGGATTTCTTTTCAGCGGCAGAAAAAGCCGGGCCCCCGGGAAAGGATAACCGGTGGTGTTGCAAACTCCTGAAACTCCGGCCCCTCAAGCTTCATCTTGCCGAGGTGGGTCCCTGCGTCACAGTGCAGGGTAACCGGTGGTATGAGTCTTGGAACCGGGCAGCGCTTGAAGAGACGAGCCAGAACCCGGCAAACCCTCTCCAGCTTAATATCTCACCGATAAGGAACTGGAGAGCTCTTGAGGTTTTTCTTTACCTCTGGTGGCAGAAGGCTGAAATAAACTCGCTCTACGACCGGGGGATCGAACGGATTGGGTGCTATGTCTGCCCATCCATGCTTGAAAGCGAGTACGAAGAGCTTAGATCTATGCACCCGGACTATGCCAAGCGTTGGGACGCGTTTTTGGTGGCCTACGCAAAAAAACGAGGGTTGCCTGACGCTTATCACCAGTGGGGTCTCTGGCGCTGGCGGGCCCTACCGCCAAAGATGCGCGAGCTCTGCCGTGACCGGGGCATACCAGTACGGGATGATTATACCCTGCAGGCAGAACCACCCGCAGAAAGAGAAGAGACGGTTGAAATAGCAGGAAAAAGAATCATGGAACCGGATATGGCAATACAGGAGATCGGGAGATATAACGTGGAAGCTATCCGCCGCGACTTTCCCATTCTCGGCGATATTATCTATCTCGACAATGCGGCGACCAGCTTCTCCCCGGAACCTGTTGTAGCCGCGATGGTCGAATTCGAGCACCGGTACCGGGCAAACGTGGGGCGAGGGGTCCACCGGCTCACCAGCATTGCAAGCCAGCGGTACTGGCATGCCCATGAGAAGATCGCAGAATTTATTGGCGGGAAAAACGGGGTCACCGTTTTCACCAAGAACACGACTGAATCAGTTAATATGGTTGCACGGGGGCTCACTTGGAAGCCCGGCGACCGGGTGATCACCACTATCCTCGAACACCACTCGAACCTCCTTCCCTGGCGCCGTCTCGCCCGTCAAGATGTCGCCACGGATATCGTCGGCATCACCCCGGAGTATACGCTCGACATTACTGCTCTGGAAAAAGCGATTACCGATTCGACGCGTCTCGTTGCTGTTACGCAGGCATCAAACGTACTTGGTACGGTTACCCCCGTGAAGGAGATTGGGAGGATCTGCCATGATCATGGGGTGCGCCTTCTTGTCGATGGAGCGCAGGCTGTCCCGCACCTGCCGGTGGACGTACAGGAACTCGGGTGTGATTTCTATTGTTTCTCGGGCCATAAGATGTCCGGGCCGACCGGAACGGGTGTACTCTGGATGAAGGAGCCTTGTATCGAACCTCTCGTGCTTGGCGGTGGCATGGTCGAGGCGGTCACCTCTGATGGATTCACACCGGCGCAGGGTTACCAACAGTACGAAGCGGGGACACCCAATATTGCGGGTGGCATCGGTCTTGGCGCTGCAGTGGACTACCTCCATCTGATCGGGATGGAACAGATCCACCGGTACGAGACGGATCTCACCAATAGGCTGATCGCCGCTCTCGCCAGGAACGATCGTGTTCACGTATATGCCCCGCAGGATCCGGCACACCGGATCGGGGTGGTCTCCTTCACGGTTGATGGGTTCCACCCTCACGAAGTGGCCCAGCAGCTCGACGAGGCAGCAGATATTATGGTGCGGTCAGGCCACCACTGCTGCCAACCGCTGGTAGAAAGCCTCGGCCTCCCTGACGGAACGGTGCGGGCAAGTCTTGCCTATTACAACACCCGGCAAGAAATCGACCTGCTCGTGGCCACTCTGGAAGAGCTCACGCGGTAACCCCAAAAGAGCATGTGCCGGTTATTTTTATTACCTGCAGCCACGATTTATTACGCCTCCCGTCCCATAATCGTGTACGGTTCGTACACCCGAACGGAAGAACAAATCGGTGAAACAGCATGGATTCCCAGGTCTTTTCCGATATCTTTTCCCGGGCAAGGGAGCATCACCCCCTTGTCCACCATATAACGAATTACGTGACGGTTAATGACTGCGCAAACATCACTATCTGCGCCGGAGGGGCGCCGGTGATGGCCGATGCCTGGGAAGAGGCAGGAGAGATGGCAGGCTTTGCGGGTGCTCTCGTCTTAAACATCGGGACGCTCAATCCGGGGATTATCGAGAGCATGATCCTCGCCGGGAACATGGCGAACGAACGCAAGATCCCAATCATCCTCGATCCGGTTGGTGCGGGAGCCACACGGCTCCGGACGGAGAGTACAAAGCGCCTTCTCGACGAATTGAACATTGCCATCGTCAAGGGAAACGCCGGGGAGATCGGAGTGCTTGCCGGTGTGGATGCAAAGGTGCGAGGCGTCGATTCGGCGGGGTTAAAGGGCGATCCGGTGGATGTTACCCGGACATTTGCCCGCGATACGGGAATCACTATCGTAATGAGCGGTGCAACCGATATAGTCACGGACGGAAAACGCGTCCTCCTCGTGGAAAACGGCCATTCAAAGATGGGTACGCTCTC
Source organism: uncultured Methanoregulaceae archaeon (assembly GCA_963737635.1). GTDB lineage: Archaea > Halobacteriota > Methanomicrobia > Methanomicrobiales > Methanospirillaceae > Methanoregula. Next base: position 515,145 of record CAVTTL010000001.1, on the reverse strand, counting down.
CGGAACCGGGTGCATGGCGACCTCGGTGACCGGGGTCTGCGCAGCGATAAACGGGGATATGGTGACGGCAGCGGCAACCGCTCTTACCGCTTTTGGGCTTGCAGGAGAACGGGCAGCAGAAAAAAGCCAGGGTCCCGGCTCTTTTAAGGTGGCACTCTTCGATGAGATGGCGGCACTCACGCCAAAGGATGTTCTGGCAGGTGCGCGGGTAAAATCCGGCTGAACGTGGGGTTATGGATCTCGATCTCTATGTAATCACGGATGAAGTGATTGCCACAGGACGAACCCACGCGGAGATTGCACGCCTTGCGTGCGATGGGGGAGCAGATGCGATTCAGCTCCGGGATAAACGCTGCGGCACACGGGCATTTTGCAGTACCGGACGTGAGATCCGAATAATCACCCAAAAGACCGGAACCCTCTTTATTGTAAACGACCGGTTGGACATTGCGCTTGCCTGCGGGGCCGATGGGGTTCATCTGGGGCAGGAGGATCTCCCGATAAACGTAGCACGACAGATTGCGCCCCGCCCTTTTGTGATTGGCGTCTCCGTCGGGAATGTCGGTGAAGCAATTGCAGCTGAATCAGGGGGGGCAGACTATGTTGCCGTGAGCCCTGTCTTTGCGACATCGTCCAAAAGTGGTGCCGGGCCAGGGTACGGCCTGGAAGCATTGCGGAAGATCCGGGCAGCAGTGTCGATACCGGTCATTGGTATAGGCGGCATCAGTCGCGATAATGTGGGAGAGGTTATAGCATCAGGTGCCGACGGGGTTGCTGTGATCTCAGCAGTGGTTGGGCAACCGGATATTACCGAAGCTGCTCGCGACCTCAAAGACCGGATCTTGGCCGCAAAACGCAAGCTCGGCTGATGGTTTCAGGATGATCACGGTTCATACTTCTCGTAATCACTTTATTTAGATTTTCTCTCACGTTTGATAATCTTGGAGAAGTTATTTTCTCCAAAAAATTGAATTCGGGCCCCTTGACTTTCCAGTGAACAACAATCAAGGACTGAAAACTTCTTTCCGGTTTACTTCCTGATCGTTTCAGTTTTTGTTTCAAAATCTGGCTTTTGGAAAAGGCTCTATACCCCAAAAAGGCGGTGATAACGTCAGCAATTCAAGGAAGGCATGCTATGAAAAAAGTTGCTATCAATGGCCTTGGCCGGATTGGCCGGCTTGTACTGAGACATTATATAGAAAACCCGCCGGAAAACATCCAGCTTACTGCTGCAAATTCCTCGACGGCCATGGAGGATCTCGCGTACCTGATCAAATATGATTCAGTGCATGGAAAAGCCTCATTTCCCATCTCTTACGGTCCGGATTTTCTTATGCTGGGATCGCATCGGGTCACTATTGTGAATAACCGGGACCCGGCCCTGATCCCGTGGAAGAAGCATAATATCGATATCGTGCTGGAATGCACCGGGGTTTTCACGCACCGAAAGGATGCGGCAAAGCATCTGCAGGCAGGTGCTGAAAAAGTCATTATCAGTGCACCAGCGTCAGAATCTGATGCTACCTTTGTCATGGGAGTAAATGAGAAGACATTCGATCCCAAAAAGCATCACGTCGTTTCAAACGCTTCATGTACAACAAACAGCATTGCACCGGTCGCAAAAGTCCTCAACGATGCTTTCGGTATCGATTATCTGATGATGACAACCGTCCATGCATATACCTCGAGCCAGGCCCTTGTCGACGAATCTGCCCGTAAAAAACGACGGGGTCGTGCAGCCGCCGTATCGATAATCCCCTCTTCGACAGGAGCGGCAGAGGCAACCGTTTTGACCATCCCGGCACTGAAAGACAAAATGCATGCCATTGCGATCCGCGTCCCCGTCCCGGACGGATCGATCACCGACGTTGTCGCGCACCTTGGACGACAGGTTACCGCAGAAGAGGTAAATACGGCTCTGAAAAACGCGGCCGAAAAGGAACTCAGTGGCATTCTGGAGTATTCTACGGAAGAGCTGGTATCGGCCGATATCGTCGGGAATCCCAGATCTGCAATTGTCGATGCTTCTTCTACGGCGGTTATCGGGGGAAATGTGGTTAAAGTGATGATCTGGTACGACAACGAATGGGGATACGCACGGAGACTTTTGGATCTCGCATCATTTATGGCGGGTCGAATGTAGGTTTGAATATTGAATCCGGGTGATGTGAACTCTGGATCCGGGTCCCGGAATGGGTCATAGTTTTTTTTATCCCGGTGCGTGATGCCACGAATGACCAGATTCAGATAATGCCGATTTGGAGTGTTCAAATGGTAATTCCACTGGAACCATTGTTACTCTGTGATGCTAAAAATGTTGGAAGAGGGGTTTATGAAAACGATCGGTTCATCTGTTGACCACCCTTACGCAGGAGCAAGAATGGATTCCGATAATTTATCTTAAAATCTTCATGTGAGTGATAGGATGACCGGCCCAAAACAACAGGAACAAACAACGAAAATCCGGGAAGAGGCACTTCCCACTAGAGATCTTGAAAAGGAGCTGAAAACTACTTCCGAAGGTCTCACTCATGAAGAAGTTGTATCCCGTTTGGAAAAATATGGATATAATGAGATCCCCGAAAAACGCGTCAGCCCAATTATTAAGTTCCTGACTTATTTCTGGGGACCGATTCCCTGGATGATCATGCTTGCTGCGCTCCTCTCCGGAGTCCTGCAGCACTGGGAAGACCTTTGCGTCATTCTTGCCCTCTTGGTGATGAATGCTATTGTAGGCTTCCGGGAGGAATATCAGGCAGGCAACGTCATTGACGAGCTGAAACGAAAACTGGCGATCCAGGCACGGGTAAAGCGGAGCGGAGAATGGATCATGGTGCCCGGGAGGGAGCTTGTGCCGGGGGACATCATCCGTGTCCGCATGGGAGATATCGTCCCTGCAGATTCAAAACTCCTGGAAGACGGACCTGTCGAAGTAGACCAGTCAGCTCTTACCGGAGAGTCTCTTCCAGTTGAGCGGAAACTTGACGAGATTCTCTATTTGGGGTCGATCATCCGGGAGGGGGAGACCGATGCACTGGTGTACGCGACCGGAATGCATACTTACTACGGAAAGATTGCTGAACTCGTGGGGGGAACAGAAACTCTAGGCCACCTGCAGAAAGCAGTGATAAAGATCGCGAATTACCTGATATATATCGCCATCAGTCTTGCGATCGTCATTGTTGTAGTTTCATTTCTCCGTGGCAATCCCTTCCTAGAGGTCCTGCAGTTTGGGTTGGTACTGACAGTCGCGGCGGTGCCGGTGGCCATGCCGGCAGTGATGTCGGTCACCATGGCCATCGGAGCTGGGGTTCTCGCCCGCGAGCAGGCAATCGTCACCAAGCTGACCTCGATCGAGGAACTGGCGGGGATTGACGTTCTGTGCTCTGACAAGACCGGCACTCTTACCCAGAACTCCCTGACCATGGGAAAACACTTCACCCGTGAAGGAGTGGAGCCGGAGGATGTGATATTTTGTGCTGCCCTCGCCTCGCGGGCAGAGAACCAGGACACGATCGATCTTGCCATTCTCAAAGGAGTGACGCCCGGGCTTAATGAGAATGTGAAGTCCTGTCAGGTAACTCATTTTACGCCGTTCGATCCGGTGCACAAGCGGACGGAGGCGACGGTGGTGGGAAAGGATGGGATTACATTCAAAACCACCAAAGGTGCGCCGCAGGTTATCCTTGCCCTTGATCCTGACGCCGAACTGCTCAGGCCGATCGTGAATAAGGTAGTGGACGAGTTTGCCGGGAAGGGATACCGGTCCCTTGGAGTTGCCCGTACTATTGATGCTGGCACATGGAAGTTCATCGGAATTATCCCTCTTTTCGATCCCTTGCGGGAGGACTCAAAAGAGACCGTCGAAGCTGCACAAAGTATGGGTATCACCGTGAAAATGGTCACAGGGGACCAGATCGCAATCGCAAAGGAGATCGGAAAGGAACTTGGTTTGTCTACAAACATCGTGGACGCCAGCATTTTCGATGCCGCGAAAGACAGGACAAGCGGGATGGACGATGCCATCGAGAAGGCGGATGGATTTGCACAGGTTTTCCCCCAGCACAAGTACCATATCGTTGAAGTGCTCCAGAAGCATGGGCATATCGTGGGCATGACCGGGGACGGAGTCAACGACGCCCCTGCCCTGAAGAAGGCTGATGCCGGCATCGCGGTATCGGGAGCGACCGATGCTGCCCGTGCGGCGGCAGCTGATCGTACTTCTGAAACCCGGTCTTTCGGTGATCATCGACGCTGTCAAAGAAGCCAGAAAAATCTTCCAGCGAATGCTCAACTACACTATCTACCGTATTGCGGAGACATTCGCGCTTCTCCTCTTTATTGCGGTGGTTATCCTTCTCTTCGATTTCTACCCGGTCACCGCGATTATGATCGTGCTCCTGGCAATTCTCAATGATGGCGCGATCCTCTCCATCGCTTATGACAACGTAAGGTATTCCAATAAACCGGAATCCTGGGATATGCGTTTTGTATTAGTCATTGCCTCGACTATCGGTCTCTTCGCCGCACTACGGTCGTTTGGCATATTTTTTATAGGCAATTCAGTACTGCATCTTACCCCGGCCCTCATCCAGACCTTGGTCTACCTGAACCTCTCTGTCGGAGGACACCTGACGGTGTTCGTCGCCCGCACAAGAGGACCATTCTGGTCTATCCCCCCGGCGCGGATCCTGCTCATTGCAGTCATCGGGACACAACTTGTGGCTACTCTCATCGCAGTGTATGGGGTTTTTATGACACCCATCGGTTGGGAACTTGCAGGGCTTGTCTGGCTCTACACTCTGGTCATGTTCCCGTTCCAGGATCAGGTGAAACTGCTAGCATACCGTATTTTTCAGCCGGGATTCATCGGGAAACCTGGCAAAAGAGAACATATAATCCGATTCAAGGGATACGAGGTTAATCCAAGTTCTGGATTCCCGCTAACATCTCTTCCTTTCAGGATAGACAAGAGACTCCTTTATTTTTTGGCATTACGGTCAGAATTCTTTATGAGAACACTGAAATAGGATCGGGAAAAAAAGTAAAAAACCACAGAATACATGAAGTTCTCTCTCCCTTCCGGTATTACACCGACAAAACGGGTTGTCATAATCGCTATAGTAGTTGGTATCATTGCCGGTTTCGGCTCTCTCCTTTTTTATGAGGGTCTCAAATGGGGAATTGCCTTCTTCATGGGATATCTCCTGCAGTATGCATACCCACAGGAAGGTCAGAGTGTTGCAGCAATCAGCCAGTGGTCTGAGCCCCATTCGCTCTTCTTTCTGATTCCCATCCTCCTATCGGGGAGTCTCCTGACCGGCTTCCTCGTCACTCGTTTTGCCCCTGAGGCAGAGGGACATGGCACAGATGCAGCGATCAAGGCATTCCATGGCGATGGCAGGATACGCAAAAGGGTTCCGGTCTTAAAAGCCGTAACGGCAATCCTTACCATATCAACCGGAGGAAGTGCAGGGAGGGAAGGCCCCGCGGCCCAGATATCGGCGGGTTTCGGGTCCGTTGTTGCGGATATGCTCGGCCTCTCCCCCCGCGAGAGGAGGATTGCACTCACGACCGGGATCGGGGCAGGGATCGGGACCATATTCAAGGCACCGCTTGGCGGGGCGGTGCTTGCCGCAGAAGTCCTCTACACTCGGGACTTCGAATCCGATGCCATTATTCCGGCATTTCTTGCATCGGTGATCGGGTATGCCATCTTCGGGTTCTTCGAAGGATACGCGCCAATCTTCTCGCTTATCCCGCTCTCGTGGACCGTATGGCAGATCCCCCTCTTCCTCCTGCTCGGTGTACCGTGTGCGGCGTTCGGTCTCCTCTATATCTTTCTCTTTTACGGAAGCCGCGATTGGTTTACAGCCGTATTCAAACAACATAATCTTCCCCAATACTTAAAGCCGGTTTCAGGAGCGCTTATCCTCGGCATTTTGGTTACTATACTCGCAATCATATCCCCTGATGCAGAAATGCTTGGCCTTGCCTGTTTGGGGTCAGGTTATGGTTTTGACCAGCTCATGCTCTATTCCATGCTTCCGCTCGCCGTGATCCTGCTGTTGCCGTTTTTCAAGATCCTTGCAACATCCCTCACTCTCGGCTCTGGAGGAAGCGGGGGTGTGTTTGGCCCGGGACTTACTATTGGTGCATCGATCGGGGCGGCTCTTGGCATTATCCTGCACCTGTTGTTCCCGATGTATGTACCGGCGGCAACAATTCCGGTTTTTATCGTCGTGGGTATGATATCATTATTCGGGGCGGTGGCCAATGCGCCCATTGCAGTGCTGATCATGGTGGTCGAGATGGTGGGAAGCATTACGATCCTGATACCGGCAATGGCCGCCGTCGCCGTTTCCCACCTGCTGACCGGAGAAAAGACCATCTTCCGAGACCAGGTACCGACCAAAGCTCAGTCCGGCGCCCATCGCGGCGAATATGACCGGGAAACCCTTGAAGGGATATTTATCCGGGATGCTATGATCCCGCGGGAGTCAGTCATCACACTCTCTCCCTCTGATGAGCCAGGAAAGGTCATCGACCTCATCACAAAAACCGGGCATACTGGTTTTCCCATTGTCGATAATGGCTGCCTCGTCGGGATAATCACGAACCGGGATGTGACCGCCGTCCGCGCCGCAAATAAAACGTGCCCGACCATACGCGAGATCATGACATTCAAGCCATTTGTCATCCATCCGGACGACACCCTTGAGGATGCTCTGGTCATCATGGTCGGCCAGAACTTCGATCACCTGCCGGTTGTACCTGAGGAAAACCCGGACACGCTAGTTGGTTTCCTTACCCGATCCGACATCCTGAGAACCTACGTTCAGGCAAGCCACCGGAATGCCTGCAAAAGAGAGGAAAAAGAGCCTTGAACCTGATCGCTCTCAAATATATTCAAAAATAGCAACAATTTTTTAAGATTGTCTGGAAAAGTTATGATATATTTGAATATGCCAGTTTTCGTTTTAGATGGAATGTGATATGTTACCCGCTCGACGTCATAATAAAGCCCCGGTATCACCGATACTCAAACACCTTGCATCCGATCTAGGTCTTGTAATTGTAGTTGCTCTGATCTTCTTTGCAGTCTATCTAATCGACACTATAACTCCTCTTGGTGACCCGGTCTGGCTCCTTTATTTCATTCCCCTCATTCTGGCTTACTGGTCAACCAGGTACTATGCAATTCCCGCGGTTTGTGTAGTTACTCTGCTTTTTCTCATATGCGGTTTTCTCCTCTCTCCACCAGGGGTGGCGATAAACTTAGCAGCTGCTTACCGGTTCACGTTTTTCATTGTGTTCATTAGCGTATCGCTCGTCCTCTGGATAAACCGCGGGCTATAAATTATTGAAGAAGGTGCTGATGCATTTATGGGATTTGAACAATTTAGCGAGTGAAACTCCAATCGCTAACAAGGAAATTATTTTCTCCCGCTAACCGGAACTCATTTCAATGCCAAAGAACGGGACATCGTTTAATGATCTCTCGAAGGTCCGGCTGACCAACTTGGAAAAAATATTGTATCCGGCAGCAGGGATCACCAAGGAAGAGGTTATTACCCACTACATCCGGTATGCTCCCTTCATGCTCCCGGTTCTCCTTAACCGGCCACTAACCATGCACCGGTTCCCGGAAGGTATCGGGGGCGAGGATTTCTATGAGAAGGATACTCCCCGGGGAACCCCGGATTACGTGGATATATTCACCCGGTGGTCGAAGACCGCACAACGCGAGGTGCATTTTATCGTCTGCAACAACCTCGACACCCTTATCTGGATGGCAAACCTTGCCTCGCTGGAGATCCACGCCACTCTTTCCACTACAACCGCCTTTGAATCCCCGGATCTCCTGCTCTTCGATATCGATCCCGAACCCCCGGTTCCCTTTGATGAGGTCATTGATATCGCCCATATCGTCCACGAGCGTCTGGAAAACGATGGGATCCGGCCGTACGTGAAAACGTCGGGAAAGAAGGGGCTCCATATCGTAGTCCCGCTTGTACCGGGGTACCGGTTCGGCGAGGTCCGGGAGTTCGTTCACCAGATCGGCAAAGCAATTTCACAGGAAGTGCCTCATGTCGTCTCGGAGTTCCCGATGTCCCGGGATCCCGGAACGATCTTCATCGACTATCTCCAGAACGCTCACGGGAAAACGATGGTTGCGCCATACAGCCTGAGAGGAAGTCCAGGCGCGACGGTCTCGACACCGCTTCACTGGAAGGATCTGAACCATGGTGTCCGTCCCGAAGATTTTAATATCAGGACACTGAATCCAGCACAAGAAGATCCGTGGAGGGACATCTTTGAAAACCGGCAGTCAATCGGGGGATCCAACAGATAGGAAATCGCCACACGAAAAACCGGACAAGAACAAAGGCTCAGGACCAGACGGACACAAAAAAAATCCCCTATCAGGAGTTTCCGGCCCTAGACCGGTTGAACTTGTTCAGGCTCCGTCGCTCGAAGGGATTCCCTCTCTTTCCGGGACGGCCGGGAATATAAAGAAAAAACACGTTCCGGCAGCCACAAAGCACGATGCGGGCGGATCCCCGCCACAGGGAGCGGCCGGAAGATCCTTCTGGAGTGGTGCAATAGCTATCGGTCTTATCAATATTCCGGTCCGCCTCAACACGATGGTCAGGGACAGGTCGTTTTCGTTCCGGCTGCTCCACCGGGAGGATGGACAACCGCTCAAATATAACCGGGTCTGTTCCCGGGACGGTCGCGTGGTCCCTTGGGAAGACACGGTAAAAGGATATGAGGTCAGGAAAGGGGAGTTTATTGTATTCACAAACGAGGAACTCAAAGCGATCGCTCCGGAATCAGACCGGAAGATCCGGATCGGGAAATTTGTGTATTATCTCTCCCTCGATCCAATGTATTTTGACACGTCCTACGTCCTTACCCCGGATAGCAGCGAGGAAGCGTACAATCTTTTCGCAACCACGCTCCGGGATCTGAGTATGGCAGCGGCCGGGTCTATTACCCTCCGGACAAAAGAGTATCCTGTCCTCGTGCATTTCTATCGGGGCGGGCTTGTGCTTACCACTCTCAGGTACGCAGAAGAAGTCACTCCCCCGCAGGCATTTCCCAATCTTATCGATCTCCCGGTCCCCAAGGAATCTGAGATTGCCCTTGCAAAACGGATAGTCAACCAGTTGACCGGGGACTTTTCCATAGACGAGTACCAAGACCACTATCACAGGGCAGTCATGGATCTCGTCAAACAGAAGCTTGCAGGGGAAAAGATCGTTTACGAAGAACCCCATCTCGAAGAAGCAAAAGAGCTTATGCAGGCGCTCAAAGAAACCCTTGCAACCCTTGCCGTTAAGTGATTTCACCAGGTGGTACTGACCATCCATGAATGCCCGATACCAGCCAATGCTTGCAAAAATCGCCCACGGTCCCTTCAGCGGCGATGACTGGGTTTTTGAGGTCAAATGGGACGGTGTCCGGGCCATTGCCTATGTCAATGCCACACTGTCCATCAGGAGCCGGAACGGTAATGAACTGGCCGGGCAGTTTCCGGAACTGAGCGTGCTTCCGGGCCTCGCCCCGGGCACTGTCCTCGATGGGGAAATTGTCGTCATGTATAAGGGAAAACCTGATATCCAGTCCCTTTTCCCCCGTTTGCAGGCTAAAGCTGGAAGATCCTTGCCCGGCCAGAAAACAAACCTGGTCACCTACATTGTTTTCGATATTCTGGAAAAGGATGGGAAACCATTGACCAGCCTCACGTTTACCGACCGGAGAAAGATTCTCGAACAAGTCGTAAAGGAAGGTCCCCATGTTGTTTTGTCCCGGCCCATTGATTCGAGAGGGGAAGAGTACTACCGGGCTGCAGTTGCACAGGGACTTGAAGGTATCATGGCAAAACGCAAGGATAGCCGGTATGATCCGGGATTGCGGAGCGTGAACTGGTTGAAGATAAAGGCGCAGAAGACCTGCGACTGTGTTATCGCCGGTTATACCGCGGGGCAGGGAAAACGGGGGACTTCGTTTGGCGCTCTCCTGCTTGGGGTGTATGATACCCGGAACGAGACCGAGTCCTTGGGATCAGGTGGAACCGGTCTTTATCCAACAGGGAAAACGTTGGTATATATCGGCAAAGTCGGGACCGGGTTCTCGGTTCACGATCAAGCGGACCTTATGAAGACGTTTTCAAGCCTGGTGACAAAAACCCCGAGCTTTGTTGCAACGGACCAAAGTGACCACGTAACCTGGCTGAACCCCGTGCTCGTCTGCGAGGTGGCATATCAGGAGAGCACAAGGGACAAAAAACTAAGAATACCTCGTTTTCTCAGGATCCGGCTGGACAAAAAACCCGAGGAATGCACCTTCGATCAGCTGGAAGAAAGTGGCACCACAATCGGTACTCCCGTAACGGAAAGAACCGCAAATGATGAGAAAAAAATGCAATCAGCCGTATCGTTATTGAAGAATTATCAGGAGAGGAGGGATTTTTCTATGACAAAAGAACCGAAGGGAACAGCGAACGCAAGTGAAGGGAATTATTTTGTCATCCATGAACACCATGCACGTCACCTCCATTACGATCTGCGCCTGGAACGTGATGGTGTACTGAAGAGTTGGGCTGTGCCAAAAGGAATACCGGAAACGCCCGGCGAGAAACATCTTGCGGTGGCGGTTGAGGATCACCCCCTTGAATACGGGACCTTTGAGGGAACGATCCCCCAAGGAGAGTATGGCGCAGGAACGGTCAGCATCTGGGATAAAGGCAGGTACACCACGGTGCATTGGGGTGATGATAAGATCGAGATTAACCTCCATGGGGAACGGCTGAACGGCCCGTATGTCCTCGTCCGGTTCAAACGTGCCGGAAAAAATGAGTGGCTGGTATTTAAGGCAGGAGGATAATGATCGCCCAATGACAGATCGCCGGTTCTGGATTGTTGTTACCTCCAAAGAACACGTGATGCTCGGCGTTGCCGGAGGGTTCGTGCAGGCCGGGCACGGAAAACGTACCGGCCTTGCAAGAATGCATGCCGGAGATGCAATCATCTACTATTCCCCGAAAGTTGCCTATGGGGGAGACGAATCTCTGCATGCGTTTACCGCTCTTGGAACGGTTGCAGACAATGACATTGTACAGGTAGAAATGTCGCCGGATTTCAAGCCATTCCGGAGAAATGCGAAGTACCAGTACACCGGAGAAGTAAAGATCGAGCCGCTCATCCCGGATCTCCACTTTATCCGGAATAAGAAATCGTGGGGGTATGCATTCCGCTTCGGCCTGATCGAGATTCAGAAGGATGATTTCGAGCGGATAGAGATGGTATTCAGACGATCCGGATAATACGAAGGAAAAACCGGCTATTCACTTCTCAAGGCATCAATGGGATCCATATTTGACGCCGCCCACGCGGGATACATCCCGGACACCACACAGACAACCACGCCGATGATCATACCGTAGGGGATATAGATCAGGCTGCCCGGGGCAAAGAAGTACTGGGTGTTGCCGACCATGGCGCTCACCACCGAGTAGCCTATAATAAAACTCATGATGCCGCCCGCCACCGCACCGATGATGCCTAAGATGAGCGCCTCGTACAGGAACATCCTCCGTACTTCTCCTTTTTCCGTCCCGATCGAGAGTAGGATACCGATCTCCTGAATCCGCTCCTTGACCGACATCATCATGACGTTGAAGATGCTGACCGCAGCAACCACTAGGGATATGCCTCCAATTGCAATGATAAAGGTGGTAATCGTCCCAAGGGTGGTTGAAATAGTTGACAACCGGGAGCTGGCGTCAGATACCCGCACCACGTCGCTGTTCCTGTTTACTTTGTCATTGATTGCCGCCTCGGTCTGGTTGATAGTGTCCACGTCCGCCACAATCACGTTGACCTGATCGTACTGGTTCAGGCCGCCAAAGTGGTCTGTATACCAGACATCGTCAACCACGATCCCGTTGTCCACATTGACGCCGTCAGCCGCGATGCCCCGTGCCTGAAGGATCCCGGCTACCCTAACTACCGGTCGCGTAATGGTGGCACAGTTCTGTCCGATCTTTATCGTGCTTCCGACGACGAGGTTGAAATTGCTAGCAAGGGTTGCACCGACTAGCACGTCACTGCCCCGGATATTCGATCCCTCGGCTATAGTGAGGAATTTTGGCACATCGATGGGGTTAAGCCCATAGATCGTTCCCCGACCATTCTGGTCACCGACACTGAACTCAGGTACTGGTGTGGTGGATTGTTATCACCTCGTTCTGTCCCACAGATCCTTTGATATCATTGAGGGTGCTCGTGTCAATGGTACTTGAAGGCGGGGCCGCCCCAAGGCCGGAGCTTATTTTTACCACGTCGGAGGTAAGGATAATGGTATTAACATCTGACGAGAGCTGGGATTTCACCGAGAGCTGCAAATTGGCTCCCAGCATTCCCATCGATGAGATGGCAACGACACCGATCACGATCCCGACGGAGGCGAGAACCGAGCGCAGGAAGTTCAGCCGGACACTCCTGACGGAAAGTTCAAAGAAGATATCCATAAGGTCACGACCTCCTCTTACAGGTAGGATTGTGTGCTTTGCTTACCGGCGATCTTTTGTCGTTCAATAAGCCGGATACGTGGCGTATTACACATACACTAGTTACCCGATCTTTGGATCCATCCACCGTCATGAATGTATTACAAAAATTCAATGACATTGACTTTGCTTTTTCTCTGGATTTTCCACAGTGCTTCAGTTGCCCTTCCCCGGGCTAACTCGTCATCATCGGTCAATGCCGTCTGCTTAAGTGCATTGATTGCTTTTTCTGACGCTATTTCGCCGAGTGCCCAGGCAGCGACATGGCGGACATAAATATGATTGTCTTTCAGTGCATGGATAAGCGGCTCAACTGCTTTTTCTGATTTGATGCGTCCCAGCGCTCCGGCAGCGGTGGAACGGACAATTTCATCCCTGTCAAACCGTAGCTTCTGAATCATTTGCTCGACAAGTTTTTCTGACCGGAGATGTGCAGCTATTTTTTTATCTACTCGAGCGGTTTCGACACTATCATGAACGGGAATTTTTGGCTTCTTTTGAGTTTTTACTATCATACTCTTTCAAACCTCATCCTACCCGCCTGAAGTAGCAACTGACAACGGGAATGACCTATAGGTCAGGAATAGCGTAGGGATCGTAAAAGGGATTGTCCTGAAAAGCAGATCATGATACACATTTTGCAATACATGAAATCCTTCTCTCCCCGGTTATTTCAACCGGTGATCTCTTCTCCCGACAGAGAAAAAAGTGGCAGTTTATGAGGATTAGTTCTCTGGTATGGGGCTTAGGTGCAATGGCGGTCTGGTACCACCGCCATACTCCTGATACGAGTAGTAACTAAAAAACCTACTTTCAATTTCCAGTTTTTGTCTCTTAAAATAATTCTTTTCACAAAAATATCCCTTTATATGGGTGTATTTTCCCGGACATTCGCGAACAGAGAATTTATCTTATTTCCACGCGAGGGGATTGTATGCGATCACGCCGGACTATTCCTGAATATTCGCAAAAACTCTAAAATACAGCGGAGGAGATTCCTCATATCTTATTGAGTAGGTTATAATCTCGTGATTTTTTATTCCCCGATAGTTTTTATGAGTGCTTCCATAACCTTATCCATGCTTGCCCACGTAGGACTGTCACCGTGCCTGACAATAAAGGGCCGTCCCTCGTCACCGGCCTTACGCATGTCGATATCGAGGGGAATGGAACCAAGGAAAGGCACAGAAAATTCTTCGGCGATCTTCTGGCCGCCACCTTTTCCAAAAAGATCGATCTCCTGACCGCAGTGAGGGCAGAGCATTCCGCTCATGTTTTCGATAACGCCGAGCACCGGTAGCCCGAGCTGCTCCACGAATTTTATGGCCTTTTTCGCATCAAGCGTCGCTACGTCTTGGGGTGTAGTCACGATAACTGCGCCACGAACGTTTGGCGCAAGCTGCGAAATCGTAAGCGCTTCATCACCGGTGCCAGGAGGGAGATCAACGACAAGATAGTCCAGGGATCCCCAGTTAACTTCAGTAAGGAATTGTTTGATCGCCGCCATCTTCATCGGTCCGCGCCAGATAATGGGCGTGCTCGTGTCAGGTATCAAGAGTGCCATTGATATAACAGAAAGGGACCCGGTGATGTGGACCGGTTCGATCCTGTTGCCAAGCATCGTAAGTCTGTGATCCTCGATTCCCAGCATCTTCGGGATATTAGGTCCATGGATATCGAGATCCAGAAGACCGACCTGATAGCCGTGACTAGAGAGTGCATAGGCGAGGTTCACAGATATCGTCGACTTTCCGACGCCTCCTTTCCCGGAAAGCACCAGGATAACGTGCTTTACGTCAATATCCGCCTTTGCTGCGGAGGCGGCCTTTGCACTAGGGCAGGCTCCTGCAGAAGGGCAGCCGGCGCATTCGTGGGAACAGGAATCTTCTGAGGGGTTGACCGATGGGATATCGGCTGATTTTTGGTCCATAAGATGTCTCTGGATAACAGGATGTTCGTCTAGCTCATGCGAGCGATTTTGCAGAGGGAATTAAATAAATGAGGATTTTTTGCGACTTTCACGACAATATGAATTATCCTCTCAATCCTTTTCAAGCCTCACTAAGTGACCGAATTATTTTCGTATTACATTCCTTGGATTTTCCTCAACGCCTCCGTCGCTTTTCCTCTCGTTACTTCATCAGCATCGTTCAATGCCTCTTTGAGCGCCCCGACTGCTTTTTCTGCTTTTATTTCGCCAAGCGCCCAGGCAGCACCATGCCTGACGTACACGTGTTGATCTTTGAGAGCCTGGATGAGTGGCCCGACTGCTTTTTCTGCTTTCAGATTTCCGAGTGCACCTGCGGCCGATGAACGAACAATTTCATTGCTGCCATTTTTCAGCTCGTATATCAGTTGTTCCACCGTTTTACCTGACTGAATTTCTGAAGATGCACCTGTAGCTCCGTGAGATGCGGGATCTTTTCCATGGGCTATTTTTGGCTTTTTTTGAGTTTTTAACACCATACTCTTTACCTCTGATACTATCCGTATTTTGGCGACGGAAATAGAAACGGCATTTTATTTTTCCGTATTGCCGAAGGAAATTAAAAGATCTCTCTTAAGAATTAGTTTATGAAACAACTAGTGAGATGATTGAGGATCTCTAGAGAATCTATTTTTTAAAGGATCCGGTCCTGTACGCCGGCAAAAAACAAAAAAATTTTTTACCAGATGGTTTATGCGACCATCTGTTTTGTCCGGAACCGGTTCCGGACCTTTTCAGAGAAGTATTTCCCGACCGCGCTTGAATTTATAAGATCGGTATAGACTTTTGAAGGGACACCTGAGTACTGGAATACAAGTCCTGAGTGAAATTCGATCTCCAGATTTTTTTTGGCATCATCATACCCCACGGAGCGCAGAATACATGACTTAACGGACTGTCTCTCCAATAAAATCACCGTTATATAATAGGAGCGTCAGATGGTTAATGGTTTGGGTATGGCATTTTTTAGCCACTAAATATCGCGTTCCAGTAAGTCGATAGTCCGTTTTATCGTAACCATATCTTCTACTGAATCATTATTTCATACAATAGTAGTCGCTGTCGAGCTTGTATCGCGTATGTACGCCACACTTCAGGCAGTTGCACCCTTCTTTTTTCTCTTGAGGTGCCTTTGTGGATCCACCCCTGCCACAGAAGAGCAGGGAGGGTTTACCGTTTTTCAGATTATTCGCTGCGTACACCGGACAGGATCCACAAAACCTTCCGCAGATTTCAAGGTTAGCGACAGACTCATCAATGTTTACCATTCTCGTCTCCTCTGCGGCATATTGCAGAGGGAACTCATCAACATATCGGAAGATCCCGGAAAATGAAAACATGCCAAGGATATCCGGGATCTTTTATATCTTTCACCCAATGTTACAGATTTTGTAAACCCGGCATAGGATTATGGAATGACATAGTAATTCAGGGTCATTCATCCCCCACCTTATAGAGAAAAGGCAGGAGCGACAGAAGATGGAGACCGAGAACCTTTTCATCAGCATCGATTTCGACAAAGGTGTTTTTCCCCGACAACACACCTGTGACGGCGAGGATATATCTCCCGTGATTCATATTGACCGGATCCACTCCCCGTATCTCGCTGTTATTATTGACGATTGGATCGGACCTTCGGAACACTTCACCCATTGTCTGATGTGGGACATTGAACCACGGGCAACTATACCGGCAAACATTCCAAAGACCTCAGTAATTAGTGATCCTTTCACGGCAGTCCAGGGGACCAATGATTTCGGCACGATCGGGTACCGGGGCCCCTGTCCGCCTCCTGGTGAGACGCATACCTACTACATCAACGTGTATGGGCTTGATGCGAAGCTGGCAATTCCTGCAGGTTCGAAGAGGGATGCCCTCGAGGACGCGATGAAAGGGCATATGGTACAATACGGTGGTCAGGCAATTGCAATATACAACCGATGATTTTTCCTTATTGTGCGGCAGACAAGTTCCACCGGTTCCACCATGACGTATCCTTGTGATATATCCGATCAACCAGTTTCATTGCCTTCAGGGTATCGCCGGAGGTTCCGTTTTGTGTCGTTGTACCGCCGTGGATGCGATCAACAAACGCCTCCACCTCATGTACCCACGCGGTGTCAGTTTTGAAATGGGTTACCAATTCTGCACTTGCCCCGGGGGTATTTCTCTTATCTTCAAGTTGCCGGGGTGAGACGATCAGTTTTTCAGTGGGGCCGTAGTCCCCGGTGGGAGAGAGATCACCCCGAATGACGATGAAGCCGTTCTCAAGGCAGATTTCAAAGGAGTATTTGTTTTTCCAGTGGGTCGAAGAAGCGTGGATCATCGCAACCTGGTTTTGGGAGTTGCGTAACAGGGCAAATGCGTTATCTTCCAGTGGGATATTCCAGAACGACGTGGTAACAAAACTTTTCACTTCGGTAAAATTTCCCGCAAAGAACAGGAACAGGTCGACCATATGGATTCCCTGATCGAGCAGGATCCCCCCTCCTGCCCACTCCCGGTTGCTCTGCCATATACTCTCAAAATCTTTCCCCCCGGATTTCCCATAGACACCTTTCATCCACAGGATTTTCCCGTACGTACCCGTCTTTATTAATTTTTGTGCTTTCAGTACGGCCCCATGGAACCGGTAGGTAAAACCAAAACTGAGCACAGATCCTTTGGCCTTTTTTTCTGCGGCTATAATATTCTCTACATCTTTTACGGTCCTGCCCGGTGGCATTTCACAAAAGACGTGCAGCGCCCGGTTCAGGGCTTCGATCGCGACCTTTGGCCGGTATTTATTCTGGGGGGCGACAAAAACCGCATCGATCCCGGAATCCAGAAGCTTCCGGTAATCCTCGTAATAGCGGTAGGTTTCCGTCCGGGGCATATTCGGCCGGTGGGCATCACTTATGGCGACCAGGTTGAGCTCAGGGTGATTTTCTATTATCGATTTCCGGAGCATCCCCTTGGTGCCCAGACCTATGATCCCGACATTAATCTTATCCGGCATAACCCTTGTCCCTTATAGGCAGGTATTTCCCGGTCTTCGATAAAAAAGAGATCCCTCTTTCTACTCGCGGGATTCAAAATATTTGAGGGCTTTAGGGGCGTGTTTCTTTACTTCTTCGAAGAAATACTTGACAATTTTTTTATCCGAGTCAGCTACTGAGCCATTGAGCGTAACGATCAGCCAGTTCGGCAGATCGGGATTCTTGTCAAGAACATTCATTATTACGACAATGGCTTCGTCAGCATCGGTTTTTGTTTTCCATCGGTATGGCATATTACAATCCCCCCTCTGTCTCCACTTATTCCGGCCTCTTTTTTACCGCAGTATCAAAGACCATCCAGTTCCTTTCCCATTCAGGATTTTTCGCTTTGAGCATCCCGAGCACTTTGCCCTTGAGCTCCTTCGTGGAGATGCCATCAGTTGCGCTCTGTTCGATCCCGTGGGCAATGGTTCGTGCCACATCCGGCGGTGCGCCGGTCTTTATGGCACTGACCACAATCTTTTCGGCTACAAACGGCTCCTTACGGCCATCCCTTTTCTTTACCGTGATCATGATTTTGTCTCCTCCAATTTACTTTTGGGAAAACTCCATTAAAGACTGTTTTTTCCCTCTTTAGCCAAGAGGAACACTTACCATGCTGATTCATAGTATTTGTCCCGTTTATCATCCTTTGAGACATATTTTGAAACAAGATCTCACGGGCGAATCGCGGGTGGGTGCAGGAAAGGAAGGATTTATTGTTGGTTGTCCGATTTTATAGTAATGGAGCGACTTATTGTCTCATTGGATTTTCTCGAATTCCCACCCACCCATACATGCGATGGTGGAAATCTGTCTCCCCGCCTTATCCTCAAGGGGTTGAATGCATCATCAGTTGCAGTTATGATCTTTAACCCGTTCGAAAAATCCTGTTGTTCTTTCACCCCATGGATTGTCTGGAACATCCCCCCCCTGTGCAACAGATCCCTCCTGGAATCCCGCCCGGAGGAAGGGTCACTTCACCTATCCCGGCTGTGCAGGGCGTCACGGACTATGGGACCCTCGGATATACGGGGCCGTGTCCTCCACATGGCCAGATGATACGGTACCTGTTCAAGGTGTATGGGTTGAATACGATGCTTGATCTCGCTGCCGGATCCAACAAACATGAGCTTATAACAGCGATGAAAGGGCATGTGATTCAGTTTGGCGAAACGGCCGCAATATGGACAATCAGGTCTCCACGACGTGCACCCTTCGCGCTTCTATTGCATAGTGCAGGATGTTATGGCGGGATGCTCTTAAATCACGAAAATGATGCAAAGTTCGCCAAAAAAATAATGACACCGGTCAGAATCTTTATTGGGTCCGAATGCATTGCCTGCGGTATGGCATACATGATGAATACCATGTGAGGTGGATGGGATGGAGGGTATGGTCTCCCGTTCTTTGGTATGGGCATGATGCTCTTCTGGCTGGTTGTGTTCATCATCATCGGGTATTTTGTGTACAGGGATGCAAACTCGCGGGGGATGAATGGGCTGATCTGGTTCATCCTTATCATCATCCCGATGATCGGGATCATCTCGCTGATAATCTATATTATTCTCCGGGAGACTGATGCACAAAAAGCCGGTCCGGGTGAAAAGACCGCGCTGGATATACTGAAAGAGCGGTATGCGAAAGGCGAGATCACGAGCGAGCAATTCCAGAAGATAAGCGAAGAACTGAAAAAATAGTTCTTTTTAGTTCTAACGATTTTTTACGGTGAGCACCGGTCTGGTTTCATCGTCAGAAACCTCGGCGTATATACTCTTTGCGTTATGATATGGCCGCATGTGCCGGTTAGGTGCCAGTAGTGTACGCATTTGTTGTCCCGATATACCTGTTATCGAGGTTAGGGAAAAGGTTGCCCTGAGAAACGGTTTTGTAGGGATTTCAACCTGCGCGAAGGAAGCCGCCGGAGGGAATTGAACCCTCGACCTGCTGATTACGAATCAGCCGCTATGCCGCTAAGCCACGGCGGCGCACTGCCTCACAATATCGACCTGTACGCTAATAAAATCTGTGTTTGGAAGGCTGCTTGCAGGATTCTATGAATACCCGCGGAGTGTGGTTACGCTGTCCGGGGCATGAGGCTCTTTTGCCGGCGAGATTGTCCCGAACTTCCCTTCATAATCAGCCACGGTCTTCTGGAGCACGGCAAGAAGGTTCTTTGCATGCGCTGGCGTTATGGAAACGATTGCTTTAGCACGTGCCTGATTGACCTGCGGTAGCTGGTGGAGGAATACAAACGTGAATTCATCATCTTTGTACGCGATCTGAATCATGTTACTATACACAGGATCGAGCGTCGGAGGAATATTTACCGATATTTCCTGTCCGGTCATACAGATCCCTTTGCCGTTTCTGATATGAATAGTTGTCACACACCTGAGGGGATCTTGGATTGTATCCCATGAGTGTCGCGGGCGGCTACGTTTGTATATCCCAGGTACCATCTCTCGGTACTATCATGCAAAACGGAATTTGCCGGCCGGCACTCGTATCTCAAAATGGACGCCCCGCTGAAACGTCCCGGTTTCCCGTATGGTCATGCCGGTGATCGAAAGTATCTCTTTTATCAGGAACATCCCGAGACCGGTGTGCTTACCAAAGCCTTTGAGGAAAATTTTCTCTTTCTCCTCTAAGGGGATGCCAACACCGTCATCCGCGTAGACAAGAATGAGATCAGGATCGGCTTTTTCGACCGACAGTCGTATTGCGGATACTGATCCGCCGTGCCGGATCGAATTGTCGATGAGGTTGTAGAAAACCCGTTCGATCAGGGCGTCGGCATAGATTTCGAGCTGCCCGGTATCGCACGTAAAAACGATAGGGTGGTCAGCAAACGGTTTCGCAGCGGTATCAAAGGCGTTTCTGATGTCCCGCCATGAAGGTTCCTTGATCCCAAGTTCCTGATAATCATGGGTGAACTCAATCTGGAGCCTGATCACCTCGAGGATCTTTTTCATAGTATCCAGATAATTTGAGGCGGTGGTGTCGTTGGGTTTCTCAGCGAGAAGATCGAGATAAGCCGAAAGCGCTGTCATCTGGTTGAGGATGTCATGGCTGGCTACCTCTGCAAGCGTGACCATCTTGCTGTTCGCCGTTCTGAGTGCATCTTCTGCCAGACGCTGGTCAGTGACGTCATGGAGGCTCCAGACCCTCCCAACTATTCTGTCACCAATTTTCTGGGGGTGGACATACAGTTCATAGATCCTCCCGCTGGCAAATTTCATATCGGTGGTGACGATCTTTTCGGCGGAATCCGGTAACGATCGAATGAGCCGGACCACCTCCTCGGGATCGGAAAGAGACGCCAAGATGTGATCTCCCCAGCCTTTCTGGAGATCCGGGGGAGGCTGAACCGGAATGTTCAGGATCCAGGCAGCTTTCCGGTTATACGCACGAATCACGTCATCTCTATCCGTGACCACAATCCCATCTGCCGTGGCCTCGATCGTTGCTCGCTGGAGAGAGTTTAACTGACGGAGTTCCACCGTTCGTTCCTTTACAATACTTTCAAGATGAGCCTCGTATCTTATAAGTTCCTTCTCCGTCTGTTTTTTCCGGTCGATAAAGACGATAATAAGCCCGATAATGACGGTACCTGCCCAGCTGATGCCAAACAAAAAGAGGGACGCTAGGAACGGAGACATACCAAAAAGCGGGCCAGAAGACCTCTCCACAAGAGACCTGAGGGCCAATAAACCCATTTCCATAAGCGCTACACCAGCGCCAAGAAAGATGATCTGGACGAAATAGGATCGGGGAAACCTGTTCCAGGTCCGGAAAAAATAAAAGAGGGTCCCAAGCAGGATGCCCACAATCACCATTACGATCTCTACGATGGAGAGAGATCCGCTTGAGGCATAACTTCCAAGGAGGAGGACTCCGGCAACGACCACCGTCGAGACCGGCCCTGCAATAAAGCCGGCAAGCGGGACAAGCATAATATTGAGGCCTATGGCAGGAGCTCCCGCTGTTTGCCAGAGAGACGGGATGCTAATGGCAGCGGCAAGGCCGAAGATGAGACCTACCCAGAGCGAGAAGACCAGTTTCGATCGTGAAAGAAGGGAATCGGGTATGAAATTATAGAGAAGAACCAAGGTGGCGATAATCGTAAGATTTTCTATAACGGCCCTCATCAGGGCAAACGAGGTAAGTGGAAGATCGATCATCGCTGGATCCCGACAGAGTGCCAGTACTCTCCTCAGGGCCTGCACATAGGCTTCAGGGAATGCTGACAGCGGATCTGTCCGGCGTACCAGTGAATATATATATTGTATTTAAATAACTGCTGTCCGGATTCTGGATCGAATCTACACTCACCGGGGCCTTTGGTTCTTCCGGAGGCATCTCGGGACACCTCAAGAAGGGTTTTGAATTCCCTGCACCAACGTACTACGCAATCTTCTGGAGACCGTACGCGTTTCCGGATCCCGGCAGGCATAAAAATGACTCTCGCGAAAGGCTGCACGTTCTGTTACCAAGGCGCAAAGATGGTACTCTTTGTTACGGGACGCTGCCGCCGCTCCTGCTGGTACTGCCCTCTCTCCAGCGAACGGAAAGGAAAGGACGTAGTCTTTGCAAATGAACATAGGATCGATACCCCACAACAGGTAATCGGGATCGCAGAGCGCATGAGCGCGCTCGGAACCGGCATCACTGGCGGGGAACCGCTACTCTGCATCGACAGGGTCACACAGTATGGTAAACTTCTCAAGGACCATTTCGGCAAAGAGCATCATATTCACCTCTATACAGCGCAGGCACCGACGAAAACGGAATTGGCCCAACTTATCGGGCTGGTAGACGAGATCCGGCTCCATCCGCCCCGGGAGTGCTGGGATCACATCTGCGATACAGACTTTATCACGTCAGCGAAGTCTGCGAGAGATATGGGGTTTGATATCGGCGTCGAGGTCCCGGCTCTCCCCGGGCTGGAGCTGCTCGTCCCGGCGCTCCCGTACTTGGATTTTTTAAATATCAATGAACTTGAATGGGGAGAGACTAATGCCGACGATATGCGGGAGCGCGGCTACGAACTGGCCGACGGAATCCATAACGCCGTCTGTGGGGCACGGGAATGGGCGGATGAGCCTGTAAAGCAGGAAAAAGTTCACTGGTGCGCCTCTTCGTTCAAGGACTCGGTGCAGCTCCGGGAACGTCTTAAGCGTGTCGCCGTGAACACAGCACGGTCATTCGATGAAGTGACAGAAGACGGGACGATCGTATACGGCGTGCTGGAACTCCACCCAGTACCCGGGACGCCGTCGTCGCCCGGTGCAGGACCTTCCTTGAAGAGGAGGCCTTCTGCGACTGTGGCGACCGGGTCGAAACAGCATGGTGGCTTCTCGAAGAATACAAAGACAAAATTCCCGGCAAAAAATCGGTGGTCGAGCGCTATCCTGACGGTGGTATGGTCGTGGAGGTGACGCCACTGTGAACTTCCGCGATCTTCTTCTCCCGCTGTATGAGCGGTACCTGTTGATGCAGTGCGCGCAGATCCCGACCCATATCGCCATTATCCAGGATGGCAACCGGCGGTTTGCAAAGGAGACGGGAATCAATACTGCAGAGGGCCACCGGGCCGGGGCGGATAAGACAGAGGAGATGCTGGACTGGGCCCATGACCTGGGTATCCGGTATATCACCGTCTATTCGTTCTCGACGGAAAATTTCAACCGGACCGAAGAAGAGATCCGGGAGCTGTTTCTGCTTTTTAAAGAGAAATTTATCCGCACTATCTCCGATGAACGGGTGCACCGGTACCGGATACGCATCCAGATGGTTGGCGACCGATCGCTCCTCCCCGACGATCTGCGGATCGCCATAGAGGCTGCAGAAGAGACGACCAAAAATTACGACGGGTTTACTCTCAGTGTTGCGTTAGCGTATGGAGGGAGAAACGAGATCGTCCTTGCCGCCCGGGAGATCGTATCAGCTGTGCGCGAGGGAAAGATTTTACCGGAGGCAATCGATATCGGGCTGGTGGAATCCCACCTCCATGAAGGAAAAGAGATCCCACCTGTCGATCTTATCATACGAACCGGGAACGAATACCGTACCTCCAATTTCCTGCCTTGGCTTGCCAATGGCCACGAATCTGCAGTCTACTTCTGTGCCCCGTATTGGCCACTCTTCCGGAAGGTCGACCTGCTCCGTGCTATCCGGATCTACGACCAGCGGCTGAGTGCAAAAGCGCATTAAACCGGTCTGTACCGGTACTAAATTTGCACGTGTTTCGCGTACTATATTTCCCGGAACATACCAGAGAACATAGGGTGAACCTATGGGAGCGGGTAAGACTGCAGGATACGGTTGGCAGCAGGTGCCGGTGCTGCTCCGGTCCGATATTATTGCGGCAGCGGAGAGAGAACGCCTGGATATCAGCGAGGAATGTAACCGGGCGCTCGCACAACGTCTGGAAATAGAATACCGTCCCCCGCTGCACCGGCCAGTTGAGTCCAAGGTGATCGTCGCACCGGATGGACCGGTAAAGCAATCAATTCAAGCCCCGGCATCACCGCCGGTTATCAACGCAGAAGATCCCACGGTGCCAGGTAAAGTGCTCAGGGAGAAAAAAGAGAAGAAGGGCCCGGTAGCGACAAAACCCCGGGAAGTAGCCCCTCTGCCTCCCGCTGCACCTCCCGTAGTACCTGCCGGTACGAAACCAAAGACCGGGAGAACGGGGAAAAAAGTAGAAGCAATACCGCGGTTTGTGAGTACCAGGATCATCCGGGAGTCGGAAGAGAGTCCCGATGCGATTATTGCTAAGGACGAACTCTACGAGCGATTTGAACGCTGGTGCCGGGACCACAGTTACGTCAGTATTCCGGAACGGCGGATTTTCTCAGTTTCTCTCAAGAACAAGTATGCGTTCACGGAACGGATCGTGGGCGGTATCCCGAGCTGGGTAAATATCCGGATCAAATAACTCCGTTTTAGATTATTTTCCGAACCGGCGTATGCGGGACTGGTAGTCGCGCAGCACCCTCAGGAAGTCTACGCGCCGGAAATACTTCCAGTTGACATCGGAGAAGAAGAGCTCCGAGTAGACTGATTGCCAGATCAAAAAGTCGGTTAGGTGATCGCCACCAGTCTTGATCACGATGTCCGGATCGTACCGGAAGGTCAGGCAGGATTCGAGTGTTTTTTCATCGATCTCCGATGGCGGGACTGCGTTCTCCGCAAGCCTGCGGATGCAGTCTGTGATCTCTTCGCGCCCGCTTTTCCCAATTGCGACCACCACATCGAGACCGGTACCGGAGATCTCTTCAGTTGTGCCATGGTGAAGCACAAGTCGGGCAACCGATGAGATCCTTTTTATTGCCGGGAGAGTACGGGATAGCTCTTCCGGGAAAGCTGATTGATGTGAAAGGTGAGGCCCTGGATTGCGCACGGCGTGGGGTTAGCTGACTGCTGGGACTGACGCGTATGGAGTGTATTTAAATCGGAACACCACCCGGTCACTTCAAGGCACTTCCCCGGTTCTGCAGCGAGGTCGGTCCCACTGATCATGAAACAGACGTGCCGGGGGAGTTCCTGTATCTGCGAGAGAAGCATCCGCTCGTAGAGCCAGTAAAACATCTGACCTAATCGTAGGGCAGACAAGGTTATGAGGATTTACCTCTGCATCTTCCTGAGGTGGCGTAGTCCCAGCCGACAAAAGCACTTATAAGTCTTCTCATTAAATAATCACGCAACAGATGTACTCTTATAAGACAGGTATCCCCCAGATCGATCAGGTGACCGGGGGGTTTGATGCAGGGACCAACATCCTCATTCTCGCACCGTCCCTCAGCTATGCAGAACAACTTGCGTACAGCCTGACGCGCCCCGAGCCCGGAGAGTTTGCTCTCATGCTTTCCACCAACGAACGTGCCTCTGAGGTGATCGACCAGTTCAAATCCGCCGGGGCTGATAAGCATTTCGTCGGTGTGATTGACGCGATCACAAAAAGTTCGACGCCGACAATTTCCGACACTGAGCGGTTCATGTTTGTCACGAACCCAACAGATCTGACTGGGATCGGGATCAAATTTTCCCATATGATCGAAACGATATTTGACGGGACGTTTGCCGGGAAAGAGACCGGGCTTTTTCCACCGCCGATCCGGTTCTGCGTCAATTCTGTTTCGACCCTGCTTATGTACCGGAAGCTGGAGGTACTCTACCAGTTTCTCCACGTGATGACGGCAAAAGTCAGGAAGATCGAGGGCTTTGGTGTCTATATACTCAATAACGAATCGTTTGACGAGAAAACGATCTCCCTGATCAAGCAGCTCATGATGATCGTTATCGAGGTCAAGGTCGAAGGATCGGATAACTATTTCCGGGTTCTGGGAATCAGTGGCGTAAACACGGATTGGAACAAATTCACCATCAACAAGGGGCAGGTGTTTCTGGTACCATGATTTCGACCGGAATGTATGGGATCGATGATATGCTGGGCGGTGGGATTCCCGAAGGCAGTCGCGTCCTCTATAGTCTTGAGCCAGGGGTTGACGGGCAGCTTTTCACGATCTCTACATTGTCTGCGACCCTCGAAAAGGGGCAGTCATGCCTTGTGATCATTCCTCACACAACGGTTGACGCATTTCTGCATGATATCAGTCAGCTTCTGGGAAAACCGGTTCAGGCAAAGGATTACCGGCTGGTCTTTCTGGACAGCGTTGACCGTGAACGGATACAACGCAGTACGGTTACCGGAGAAGCGGCCGAACGGGAATGGCAGGCCAGAATTGACAAACTATGCGCTGATAACAAAGTCGAAGTCATCTTTGGTTATTTCGATATGATTTACGAAGATTTCGGCCTGGAAAAAGGGTTATCCCTCTTCTCCGGGGCGAACTGCCTGCCTGGTTCAACTATCATTATCGAGCATCTGAACTTCGAGGGAGATGCGTTTCTTGAGTCGCTTGCGGTCAGGAAATCCTTCGATCTTATCCTTGCGATCAAATCCTCATTCCGGCCCCTGCCTCACTTCAACTATTTCACCATCCTGTATACGTCATGGTCGACCCAGCTGCGCCGTTCGGTACCTTTCCTTGTCAAGAACGGTCACATTGTCCCTTATATCCCCAAAATTGTCGTTACCGGGCCACCTGAATCTGGGAAGTCCCGGTTTGTGGCAAGCGCAACGGAACTGGGGATGTCTGTCGACAGGACCGGTATAAACGGCGACATGACCACGGTTGCTATGGACTTCGGGTGGCTGCACTGGCGGGATTTCGACATCACGCTCTTCGGTACCCCGGGGCAGCCCCGGTTCGACTCGATGCTGCCGGTGATCCTGAATAATGCGATGGGTGTCATTTTACTGGCGGATGCCACGAACCACGAGCAGCTTGCACGGGCCCGTCATCTCTATAAACTCATTACCATGATGCACGTGCCGATGATTATTGCGGCGAATAAAAAGGACCTTCCGGGAACGATGAGCGAAGAAGAGATAAGAAAGGGGATTGGTGTTGACAAGAACATTCCGGTGTTTTTGATCTCCGCCCGCCAGAAAGACGACGTGCGGGCGGTCCTTGAATCTCTGGTGGATTCGATTACCCGCTTCATCTACTGACACGGCGATCGAGCATCCGGGACATAGCCCGGGATACTCTCAAAAAAAAAAATACAGACATGCTGACCTTTATCGGCCTTGGCCTTTACGACAAGAACGACGTCTCGGAGAAGGGACTTCTTCTTATCAGGAGCGCGGACCACGTCTTTCTCGAGGGATATACCTCACGGCTCATGGGAGCGACAAAAGAAGAGCTCGAAACATTCTACCAGAAACCAATCCGGGTGCTGATACGTGAGGATGTGGAGCAGCACCCGGACGAACTGCTCGATTGTGCGCTCACCGGAAATACGGTCTTTCTGTGTGCCGGGGATCCCATGGTATCGACTACTCACGCAGATCTCCGGATACGGGCGGCCGACCGGGGTATTCCAACCGCTATCATTCATGGATCATCAATAGTGAGTGCCGTCTGCGGACTATCGGGTCTCCAGAACTACCGGTTCGGAAAGTCCTGCTCAGTGCCGTTCCCGCAGGCAGGCTGGTCACCGACGTCTCCATTGGATGTCATTGCAGAAAACCTGATACGCCGGCTGCATACGCTTGTGTATCTCGATATCCATGACGGGCGTTATATGACCGTCGGCGAAGGTGTCAGCCTGCTCGAAGAGATGGCACGAAAAAAACAGCTGACGATCCCGCTTTATGTCGGCATAGCAAGGGCCGGTTCCAATGTACCGGTCGTTCACGCCGGAACTGCTGAGACTCTTTGTTCTATGGACTTTGGTCCCCCCCTCCATGTGCTGGTCGTGCCGGGGGACCTTCACGATATGGAGAGAACGTACCTGGCGAGGTTTGCCGGCTTATGTTAATCGCCGAGTGTGGAGATCGTCTATCCCGCGAACTCGATGCCATAATGGTCGTCCCTCCGGAGAGCACACCGCTCGCAGCGCTCGCGGATATCACGAAGGATATGGCACGCGCGTACGCAGACGATGGGACTACGTTCTTAACCGGTGGAGACCGGGTCAACGCGCTGGCCGCATTCTATTACGGGTACGCCTGGTTGCATTTCGGCATCTCATACGGCCTGTTTTTTCTGCCGAAAAGAAAGCCGGTTGCCTGCCCTTTTGCCGGGCAGGTTGAGATACTCTCTCCGGCTCTTGCTGCACAACGACGCGAGAAGACACAGCGGTATGCCCGCCTGTTCGATACCGCGTGCGCCTCTGTGGTCCCTGCACCCGAACCTGAAACGGCAGCCGGCAGGTTTGCCCGGCGAGTCATTCTGATCGGCACCTGCTATGCGCGGGGTGGAGTGTACAGCCTTACCGCAGGAGCAGAGGAGGAAGCCCTCGCCCGGTTCAGCTACGGCCACGGGTGGCTTGATGCCGGGGTCGGGCCGGCCTCCTGGTAGTTACCGCGAACCGGGAAATTTTTACGATATGAAGAGATATTCCCCGGATAAAAACTGTTTATACTATGCCTCATAACCTTTAAGGATAAAAGGCGCACAAGCTCAGCGCTTGCCGGGGATTGCATTATGGAGAGATCGCAGAGGAAATGGCTGTATATTTCCATCGGGTTCTCCCTTACGGTACTGATTGTCATCCTGTACCTTACTATCAACCAGAATACAATCCAGTACCTCAAGAAGATCAATCCCTGGTTCCTGCTTCTGGCATTTCTGACACACATCCTGACCATGTGTTTCTGGGCCATGCGGGTCAAGAAAATGTCGGGGTCGCTCGGATACCCGATCAAATTTTTTTATTCATTGAACCTTGTTTTTGCAAACCTCCTTGCTGCAGCAGTCACCCCCGCTCAGGCCGGCGGCGAACCGGTCAGGGTGCATGAGCTGTACCGGGCCAACGTCCCGATTGGGGACGCGACTGCTGTCGTGATCATGGAGCGGGTACTGGACGGCATCGCGCTTGCCTGCCTTGCCGCGGTTGCCATGTTTGCCCTTTCCGAGCAGTGGCAGAGTCTGGGAGCGATCTCAAATCTCATGGTCTATGTTACGTGGGTGTTCGTTGCAGGCTGCCTCTTCCTTTTCTATCTTGCCATTCGGAGGCCCGATGTGATGAAGAGACTGGCAGACAGGGCTGCGCGTTTCTTTACCCGCAAATGGGAACCGGCACGTGTCACAGCCCTGCTCGAACGAATAGATAAGGAAATTGCGAATTTTCATTCCGCGGTACTGAGGTTTGTGCGGACGGCAAAATCCGGGCTGTTATGGGGCATGCTCTTCACTCTGCTCTACTGGGTTTCGGAGATCGTTACTGCGTCGCTGATCCTTCTCGGCCTCGGGCAGCCGCCGCTCTTCTTTGAGTCGTTTGTGATCCAGCTCATCCTTGCTATCCTGATGATGCTGCCTTTGACACCGGGCAGTTCCGGCATCGCCGAGGTCGGGGCAACCTCGATGTACGCCCTGTTTATCCCCGCAGCGATCGTCGGCGTTTTCGTGGTCATCTGGAGGATCGTGCTCTATTATTTCAATATCGCTCTTGGGATCATCTCTAGCCTCATCATCGTCAGGCGGGAGTCGGGGAACCGGTAACCGTCCGGCACCTGCCGCATTCAGATCTCAACTCTTATCATACGGCAGGATAATGTCTCTTCACCTACCATGCAGCAGGTCCGGTGCGAAGTCAAAGGCGTGTTTGTGGTAATGAATGAAGCGGCCACCGTACCTGTGGTGTTGCTGACAGATAATGCCGGACGCGTGCTGCCGATCTTCATCGGTCTTTGGGAAGCGATCTCGATCAACAGCGCGAAGAACAAGGAGGTATCCGCCCGCCCGTTTACGCACGATCTGATTCTGGATCTCACGGAGAAGTATGCTATCACCGTGAGCCACCTTAGTATCGACAGTGTCGAAGATGGGGTCTATTATGCCCATCTCGTTCTTTTGGCAGATGGCCGTGAGGATTTTCTTGACTGCCGGCCGAGTGACGGCATTGCAGTGGCCCTGCGCGCAAATGCGTATATCCTTGTGGATGAAGAGCTTCTGGCCCTTGCTGAAAAGAGAAATAATTTCGCCGATATGATCGATCTCTCAACGTTTCTTAATACGCAGTTGAAATAACGGTCCGCTATCGCGAGCAGACAGGTGTCTACTTTCGCCGGCGCTCGAGCTCCTGTATAACATCTTTAAGATCGACATCCGCGGCACGTAGCGCGACAAGGATATGAAAGAAGAGGTCAGCCGCCTCTTCAGCAGTCCGGGCTGGCACCCCATTTTTTATAGCGATGATAAATTCGGTAGACTCCTCGCCTACTTTTTCAAGAACCCGGTCGATGCCTTTTGTGTCTCTCAACAGCCGGCTTGTGTAGGACCCTTCGTCCGGGTGTGCCGCCCGATCGCAAATAACCTCCCAGAGTTCCCGGATCACCCGGAGATCGACCGATCCCTCATCTGCCGATCTCATGCTTCCTCCTGCGTGAGCAGGACATCGCCGATTTCAAGACCACAGAAACGCCGGGCAGAGTATACGCGCCTTCTCGATATTGCAGCCAGCCTTCCCGATAGCGATACCGAGATCGCTTTTTTTGTTTACCTGCACATTGACGGGACCGTTATTGGCACTCCGCTCAATACCGGTTACTTCAGCAGGTTTGAAGATGTTGGTAATGAACATATCCGGGTCCTCGGCATACTCGACCATCTCGATACGCCGGCCTAGCACGTTCTGGAGCCGCTTGATATTATCTCCTTTCTTCCCTATTGCGAGGCCCATGTCGCCCTGCCGGATCACATAGATTACCCGGTCAAACCTTTCGTCGATTACACAGTCGAGGGCAGTTGCCCGGGTGAGGATCCGCAGCTCCTCAATATACCTTCGCTCTTTAAAGCCGATATTGCGTTCCATTTCAAAATCAATCCTATTGTATCCGCAATTTTTCCGATATTCGATACTTGGATAGAGAATAGTCCGGTAGACCGGAACTATGGTTGCTGGATTAAGAAATAATCACACGCTGCTTATGTAAAAAAGTTTTGAAAAAAATCTGGTGACTAGCTGAGGGGGTATCAGCTGAATTGTATAGGTGACCGATACCTGGGCAGTGACGGTTATATCTCCGGACTGGATGGGAGTCGGGGCTGCCTTCAGTGCACCGGAAGCGGCTGACGTAGTATCGTAATTGCCGTAAACTACCGGGATGTATCCTTGGCTGATATCGGCAGTCTGCGTCCCGGTCAGGGTAACGTTGAGGGCTGCCGCGACCGCATTTGCGTCGGCTCGTGCGTTTGCGACCGCCTTTGTCAGCGCCTGGCTGCGGAGCGCCTGCGCCTGTTCATCGGAAAGCATGAACTGGATGGAGTTTACCTGGTTTGCGCCGGCGCTGACAGCTGTATCGATGACCTGGCCCGTTGAATTTGTGTCATTGAGGGTGACCTGAAGGGTATTTGTCACTTGGTACGTTTTGACCGTACCCGAGAGGATGCCACTGGCATCTTGCTGGTAAACCGGGGTGATCGTATAGCCAATGGTTTTCATCTGATCACCGGGAACTCCGGCTGCCTCAAGCATGTCAAAGACATTGTTCATCGTGAGAGCGTTGTTTGACTGTGCGATTTTGACATCCGCGTTTTCTGTCTCGACCGCAAAACTGATCTGTACCCGGTCCGGGTACCAGTGACCGAGCCGGTGCCGCTGACCTGAATGGTATGATCATTGGTCGTATCTGTGGCTGATACACAGCCGATCAGTGCCATGAAAAGAATCGTCGCGGCCAGGATAAGAACTGCTGTCTTCCTCATAGTATTTCCGGTCGATCATTGGAGATCAGGAAGATTAAAGGTTGCTTTGACTGCGAAAAAATTCGAAATTATCCCGGGGAACTATCCATGCAAAGCCATTATACTGCCAAAGGATAGCAGTCCCCAAAGTAAAAGTGCCAGAAGCGCACATGGTACAGACGATAGAGCATGGGATCAACAATCGTCGAGAAGATCTTCTCACGGAAATGCGGCAGCGATATCAGGGCAGGCGAAGTGGTCATGACTCCTCTTGACGGGGTAATGATCCACGATATTACCGGCCCTCTTGCCATCCAGAAGTTCTACGAGATGGACGGAGAACAGGTTTTCGATCCGCACCGTGTCATCATGCTCTTCGATCACCAGATACCTGCAGATTCCCTTGAAGCGGCAAAAAATCACGTATTCATGCGCACCTTTGCGGCAGAGCAGGGCATCCATAATTACGATATCAATGAAGGTGTCTGCCACCAGGTTGTCCTTGAGAAAGGCCGGGCAGCGCCAGGTGAGATCGTAGTAGGTGCCGATTCCCATACCTGCATGTACGGGGCCGTAGGGGCGTTTGCGACCGGCATTGGTTCGACCGATATGGGTTTTGCCATGAAGTTCGGTGCCCTCTACTTCAAGGTGCCGGAGACCCTCCGGGTTGCGGTGTCGGGTAAGTTCCCGGAAAGGGTCGGGGCAAAGGACCTGATCCTCGCAATTGCAACCGATATCGGAGCAGACGGAGCTGACCTACCAGGCAATCGAATTTACGGGTAAGACCATCGCAAAACTGGACATGGCCTGCCGGATGACCTGTTGCAATATGGCGATCGAAATGGGCGCAAAAGCCGGTATCGTCCCGCCCGACAAAATTACCTGGGAATACATGAAAGGCCGCCGGAAAATGAAACCCTTCGATCTTGCAAGCGATGACGATGCAACGTTTGCGGAAAAGAGAACTGTACGATGTCACTGACCTTGAGCCTCAGGTCGCTATTCCCCATAATGTTGATCAGGGGGTGCCGGTAAGTAAGGTCGAAGGAACCCATATCGATCAGGTTTTCATCGGCTCATGCACAAACGGGCGGTATGAAGATCTTGCCGAGGCTGCAAAAGTGCTGGGTAAAAAGAAGTTCAACCCGAAAACCCGGGTAATTATCATCCCTGCATCTCGCGACGAATATCTCAAAGCTCTCGAAAAGGGACTCATAGAACGATTCGTAAAGGCGGGAGCTCTTGTCGAGGCGCCGTGCTGCGGGCCGTGCATGGGGGGATCATTTGGCCTGCTTGCACCCGGGGAGGTCTGTCTCTCGACATCAAACCGGAACTTTAAGGGCCGCCAGGGCAGCACCGAAGCCTCGGTCTATCTCTCTTCGGCGACAACGGCAGCTGCAAGCGCAATAAAAGGCGAGATCACGGATCCGCGTGAGGTGTAATGATGAGAGCATGGAAATTTGGGGACAATATCGATACTGACGCGATCATACCGGGCCGTTTCCTGACCATTTACGATCCAAAGGAACTGGCAAAGCATGCCTTTGAGGGTACCCGGGATGAGTTTGCAAAGAAAGTAAAAGAAGGCGACGTGGTCGTTGCCGGAAAGAATTTCGGGTGCGGCTCTTCGCGCGAACACGCGCCGCTGGCGCTCCTTGGCGGAGGAGTACAGGTAGTCTTGGCCCAATCGTTTGCCCGCATTTTCTTCCGGAATGCCGTTAACGTCGGGGTACTCCCGGTGGTCTGCCATGAAACAGATAAAATCCCTGACGGGGCAAAGGTCACGATCAGCGTCAAAAAGGGCTATGTGGAGGTCGACGGCAAAAAACTTGCCATTGAACCGGTCCCCCCCTTCATGCAGGGTATTATCGATGCCGGGGGTCTGGTAAACTACGCGAAGCCCTTAAAGGAGGTGCCAGTGTGTACAAAGTCGCAGCAATAGGCGGGGATGGCATCGGGCCGGAGATTGTCGCAGAAGGAAAGAAAGTACTGGAAGCCACGGGAGAGCGGTTCAACTTCGAGATCGAATGGACTGATTTCGATATCGGGGCAGAAAGGTACCTTGCGACCAAGAAGCTCTTGACCGAGGATGATCTGGCAGAATTGAGGAAATTCAAGGCGATCTACTTTGGTGCGATCGGTGACCCCCGGGTCCAGCCGGGCATCCTTGAGAAAGGCATTCTGCTTGCGCTTCGGTTCTCCTTTGATGAGTACATAAATTTGCGGCCGATTAAACTGCTTGAAGGCGTCGAGACACCACTTGCCAATAAAACACCAAAAGACATTGATTTTGTGGTCGTTCGGGAAAATACCGAGGATTTTTACGTAGGGATAGGTTCCCGGTTCACAGGCCACCAAAAGACCGAACTTAAGGTTGTCCGGGAGATCTACAACGTGAAGTTCGGTCTCGACATCGAAAGCGATGCTGAGGAACTGGCGTACCAGATCGGGGTCGTGACCAGGGAAGGGGCAAGGCGGGTCCAGACCTATGCGTTTGATCTGGCCAGAAAACGCCGGAAAAAACTCACTTCAGTCGATAAAGCAAATGTACTCTCCGATATCTATGGGCTCTGGCGCGACGTCTTTTGTGAAACAGCAAAAAAGTACCCGGATGTCGTTACGGAATTCAATTTCGTGGATGCAGTCACGATGTGGTTTGTGAAAAACCCCGAGTGGTTCGACGTCGTCGTCACGCCCAACATGTTCGGGGACATCATTACGGATCTCGGCGCGATGATCCAAGGAGGACTTGGTCTTGCTCCGGGCGGTAACATCAACCCGAAAGGTACATCCATGTTCGAGCCGATCCACGGATCAGCACCGAAGTACAAGGGCATGGACGTGGCAAATCCGATCGCTACCATCTGGGCAGGATCCCTTCTTCTGGATCATCTTGGCGAACACGAGGCTGCGGCAGCAGTGGTTTCTGCCATCGAAAAGAGCATCCGAGATGGTGTGGTGACAAAAGATCTGGGTGGGACAGCGGGAACCGCACGCGCAGGAAGTTATATTGCTGAATGCGTACGCAGTATCTGATCCAGCCTATCAGTATTTTTGAACTTTTCCTTAGGTTTATCTTTGAATCGAAGCCTACTCCAGAATATCAGGTATCGGGAGAGATGTCTTCATCAGCTTCGGCTTTTTTTGGAGAAAAGAGGGATTTGAGTGCAGCAAATGGACCCTGCCCGTCTCCACCAGGCTGATCCTCCTGTTTCTTTCCTCCGTAATTCTTCAGGAGGATTTCAGCTTCGATAAGACCTTCTTCGACGTTTTTCTTTTCTGTCACATCAATAAGGAAACCGGCGATCCCCACAGTCTGCCTATTCTTTATCACCGGGATTTCGTTGACTTCCACCCAGACTTTTGTATTGTCGCGACCGTAAAATTCCAGACGGTATGGCGGTTCGCGTCTGCCGGAGGAGATCGCTTTCAGCGTCCTTTCCAACCCTTTCGCATTGAGCGGGTTATCGGTCAGGTAATCGGTCCACAATCGTTTACCCAATCGCGATCCCGCACCAATAAGTGCCCGGATCCGGGGACTTACATAGTTCAGGGTATGATCGGTGCTGTGTGTGAAATACATCTGTTTACCGCTCTCGAGGAGCAGCATCAGTTCGTCGTCCCGCTTCCTGATGGCCCTGTGCTCCCGCTGAAGGCGGGTAATATCTCGGCCGGTTGCCACTATCGAGGTAACGTCCCCTTTTGCATCGGTAATAGATCGTGCCGACCAGCTGATACACCGTGGGCCCTGCGACGATGAAATCCATTGTTCTACCTGACACATAAAGGGAGGACGAAAGAGTTTGGTCATTTGTGTGGCCATTACTTCGGAATACCGCTGGTCGGTTGCGGGCATAAAAACGCTCCCGGTTAATTCCTCCTTTGTCTTCCCAAGGGTGTCGCAATATGCCTTGTTGACAAACAGGAGACGCCCTTCAGGACTGAACTTGACCAGCAAATCCTGCTGGTGTTCCACTAGTTCCTTATAGGAGGAATCATCGCAGGTATCCATTCTGTGGCTCCGGTGTGTTGAGGGGGCGGTGTAGGATTAACAGGGCCCCAATCTATCAGTACACGTTTCCTTTTTGGACTATTAATGTTGCACGCCATCAGGACTGACGCTGCTCTGAAACCACGACGGAATAGAAAAAATGAAAAAGAGAAAGAGAGTGAGGTCAGACCAGTGCGCCGAGCTGCCGCTGGCCGGTAAGCCTGCGGTCTTTCCAGGCAGGTGAAGCCGGCTGTTTGGGTATCCTTGCGATCTTGGCAAGACGTTCCCGCCCGTAGACGACCGATCTGAGGGCAAGGAGCGACACGGTAAAATTCCCTGCCTCGAAGAGTTCAATATTGAGGGCCTTGCCGGAGGCTGACACCTGTGCCAGCCCGCAGGTTGTGCCCAGGTAGTAGTTCCACTCACGTACGAGTGCCTCCACTTGAACAACGACCTGTCGTCCTGAGATTCCTTTTGCCAGATCCCCTAGTCGGATTGCATACCGGGCGCCCATGACATGCAGTTCCACAACTTCGTGGATTCCACCGTCACGGTCAATTGCCCTACATCCTGTTCTCTGGATGTAACCTGCCTTTTGCATCATACACGACCACCTTCTGTCGTGATAGTGCATCTTTGTCGACCGGTATATAACCCGGAGCCGTGCGCGGAGTGAAAGTGAAAGGTAAATGAGGAAAGTCGTCCCTATCCAGTACCTAATCCTTTTTGTCCATGCAGGCGTTCAAGGATTCTTCGATAAAATGGAGTGTGCCGCTAGTACCCGGCAAGCGGGGTGTGTGCAAGTCTTACCCTTCCGCGAAGCGGCGGGATTATCCCCACAAAGGCCCGATCGACACACAACGATCGTTCGAACGATGATCCTATCACGAGATCCGGGTTCATTTTCCTGATCGTGGTATCAATCTCCTCCAGTCCCATAATTTTTTCCACTCTGTACCGTGTACCGGGTTGCTCAGGAGGGTCGTTACGTGTGCCAACAACAAGAATCTGGGCATCAAGATAGCGCTTCAGGGTATCGGCAGCAAAGAACGCGTACGAAGCACCGGCAAAGACTGCAACTCCGGGAGGATCGTAGCGGCGGAGGAACTTGTCACAGATGTGGATCACCCGTTCCTCCTCGAGATCAAGTTCGGTAAAAACAGGGTTCATATCTGCATCTTCGTAGACTGCAGAAAGCCTTTCGCAGGTCGCGCGGAGAACAGGTATCCCCAAGGTTCCACCAACATATTTTCCGACACCGGATCCAAAATCCTCATTAGTACCGATGGTCAGTGGCGATGCGTGTTCCGCCATTGCGGATAAGTCTCGGCAAAAAACCGTCCCTACAGGAATCCCGGCGCGGTGCAGGATCCGGGAAATTTCCTCCAGGTTCCCCTCGTAAAACGGGTCCGAAAGGGAGACACCGTCGATATTCACGCCGGGCCGCCCGGGTCTGCAGCCGGGGAAAGCGAAGCAAGTGCCGCCTGGTACCCGGTCTCCAGATCCCCGGCAAATCCCGGGCTGTCGACTAAAATGACGTCGTTTTCGTCGAGCATTGATTTTATATCTTCGCCAAGGAGTGACGGGACGCAGGTAGTGATGACCGCTATTCTGTTTCCTTTGCCGGACAGACTCACCGATTACTTTGCGAAGCCGATCTCCTGACCCGAATACCACTTCGTTTTCAAGAATGAAGGTGCCGTGCAGGGGGGCATGAAGAAGGGTTGCCGGGTAATAATAGCATCCGCTGGAACCGTGGATGACGACTGTAATCCCTTTAAATCCGGCAAGGCATGCCGCAGCACCAGTCATAGCACAGGGCCACAGCGGTGTCCTGCAGTCAAGCATGGAGAACTCTCCTCCACCGGTGGAGCATCCGCCGCACGCCGGCGCTGCCAATTGGCAGTGTCACTGGTGCCGGCATCGGGCGCCCTGAAGGGGTGATATCGAGCCTGAGGGCCAGTGCTATATCCTGCGCCACCCGGTTCCCTTCCGGATCGGGGTGGGACGATGAAAAAGAAATCCCTGATCCGGCAATATCTGCAAAATCTTCGAATATCTCCTGGTGGAGCGCACGTTCATCATCCACTGCATGGCAGGGGTCGATACCGCACGCACCGGCAACAGATTCGAGGAAGGGGATGGTGCCGGAGATCCCCACCGGGTAGGCAGGGATATAGGGCGTTTTGAAACGCTCTTTAAGGTATTCCCCAACGGGTATAAGCGAAGGATCGCGGAGTATATTGAGCCGGGCAGCCCCCAGTGAAGCGATCTGCCCGGTCGTGAGGTCATGGATGAACCGGATATTTACGGAGAGGCCAAGCAGAGCAAGCAGCCGGGAGACCTCGGCGAAGTTTTCGTCGACCTCATATTCAAGGTTCTTCTCGCCGATAATGTTCACCAGCCCGTTCCCCTTTGCCGGCTCTGCCATCCCAGCAAGGGAGACAAGTGCATTATTAACGCCGGTCTGGAATGACCCGCCAAGAAAACCTGCGGTAGGTACCACGATGACCGGTATCCCAGTCTTTGTGTCGCAGATCATCCCGACGTCGTCGCCGATGGTCTCCACGATACAGGTTGAGAGAACAAAAACAGCCCCGGGTTCGCGTGCGATTACCTGATCAAGTGTCCGGTCGAGGGTACCCTCGCCGCCGAAGATCACCTCGATCTCTGAGAGCCCGGTCGAAACGAGGGGGGGGAGAGTAATACGATCGTTGTCGAGGCTCGTGGCATGCAGGAGGGAAAAATTGTGATGCGTGCATCCTGCAGGCCCGTGCACGACCGTGATTGCGTCACGGACGTGGGTTGTGACAGACAACGCGCCCGTGAGAGTACAGCCAGCAGACCTACATAAATTCGATGGCAAGGGCCTCAAGTTCATCAATCTCAAGAGGGGTAGGAATGGTAAGTCGGGTATTCTCCATAACCCGGGCGGCAAGGTCGCGGTATACCTTGGCTTGAGCTGAGCCAGGCTCGTACTCGATCACCGTTCTGCGGTTCAGCTCGGCAAGCTGCACCGAGCGATCCCGGGGAATGAACTGGATAAGATGGCTGTTGACCCGGCGGGCAAATTCGGCCACGAGATCCTCTTCCCGTGGCTGGTTCTTGGCGTTACAGATAACACCGGCAAGCCGGCATCTGCTCTTTGGCCGGGCGCTCAGGCGCTGGATCGCTTTGCAGATGTTATTGGCTGCGTAAAGAGACATCAATTCCCCGGAGGTAACAAGGTAAACTTCCTGCGCATAGCCCTCCCGCATCGGCATGGCAAATCCGCCGCAGACCACGTCGCCTAGTACGTCGTAGACAATCACGTCGCCCGTGAGCGTTCCAAACTTTTCCAG
The DNA here is from genome assembly GCA_963737635.1 of uncultured Methanoregulaceae archaeon. GTDB lineage: Archaea > Halobacteriota > Methanomicrobia > Methanomicrobiales > Methanospirillaceae > Methanoregula. Next base: position 475,968 of record CAVTTL010000001.1, on the reverse strand, counting down.
CAGCTGGAACGTGGCTATGATCCCCCTGCCGGCACAGCCGACACCGGGTTCAGGTCCCCCGGCTTCAACACAGCGAACGCCGTTAAAGCCGGAGTAGACAACGTCAGCAGGTGTCACCGATGCGGTACCCCGCTCGCGAACTAGGTCCATCACCGTGGGGATGAGCTTTCCCTGCATTAGCATCCGGGTGCTGTCGCGCTTGGGGTCGCATCCTATCTGGAGGATATCGTACCCTGCAAGAGAGAGGGCGGCGGAGAGGTTTGCCGACGTTGTGGACTTTCCGATACCACCTTTCCCGTACAGGGCGATCTGTTTCATTACCGTACTATGAGCCTGCAGTTTATATTAGATCTCCTGATGTTAACAAAAGTGGATTTGTTTTTCGGCTCACATTTTTACGGAATACAGGAACGGTACACCTGAGAAAAACCGTAAAAAAAAAGCGGCTGTGTTATATTTTATTGGTCCAGAGACCGTGGACACTACAGTATTCTCGTGCTTTTACATTGGTATCGTTTATCGGGAACTCGGCTTCGGGCTTTTCCCCGGGCCGGAGCCACTTGAAATACGTATTGTCGCCGGAACGGACCTCTATCCACTGGATGTAATGTGCCGCTTCCATCGGGTGGGGAATGGAGCCGACCTTGACGATGATTCCCCCCGGGGTCTTTTCGATGACGGGTACATGTTTCTCCTTACCTTGGTCGGCAGTCTTTTCCTGCTGGAGAACCATCGGTTTCCCGCAGCACGATGTCGTGCCGCCGGATGCGCCGATAACCATCACGATGTTTCCGCAGACTTCGCACTTATAAACCTCGAAGAGTTTCGTCATAGTTACTTCTCCTTTCCTTATACGATGTTAATTTCTTTATGCTTCTTTAAGATTTCATCTGCCAGCCGGTCAAGGTCCTGCATGGTCGCTTCGCCGGGTTCACCAAGAACCATCACCGGGGGGATGAGTTCGACTTTGACATGGTCGAGCATCTTTGTGATCGTATCGGTGGTCTTGCCTCCCCATCCATAAGAGCATATCACGGAGGCAAACCGGGTCTTGGGCCGCAAGGCGTTTGCGAGGTACGTCGCCGATACGACCGACGGGTGGGGACCAAAAAGGACGGTGGGTGTAGCGATCACGATCGTTGCCGCGTCCACCAAAGCGAGCGCCAGTTCGCCGATATCAGTCCGGGTAAGGTTAAATGGCCGGACCGTAATCCCCCGGGCGATAAGCGCTCCGGTGAGGTGATCCACCATCTTTGCGGTGCTGCCGTGCATCGAGACATAGGGGATAACCACCTCGTTTTTGACCGTATCCGATACCCAGTCAGCATACGCGTCAAGAATGAACTGCGGGTTCCTGTTGACCGGTCCGTGGCTTGGTGCGATCATCACCGGGGAGAGCTCCCTGACTTTCTCAACATAGCCTTTGATACTGCCGTGAAACGGCATCATGATCTCGGCATAATACCGCTTCGCTGACCGGTAGGCCCAGGCTTCGTCATGTATGAACAGTTCGCTCGTAGCGGCGTGGAAACCGAAGAGATCGCAGGGAAAGAGGATCTTATCCTCCTCAAGGAACGTGATCTGGGTTTCAGGCCAGTGTGTCCAGGGTGTGAGGAAAAACCGGAAGGTCCGGTTCCCGAGTGACAGGGTATCCCCATCCGCGATCACCGAGAAGCGTTCCTGGGGGATATGCAGCAAGGCGACAAGAAGATCCCGGCACTTTGCATTCGTAACTACCTTCGCATCCGGGTAGAACTCCAGGATCATCGGGAGGGCACCGGAGTGATCCTGCTCGGCGTGATTGATCACGATATAATCGATAGTTTCGATACCCAGTTTTACAAGGTTCGAGATGAGGTCATATTCCTTAGAAGGATCGACCGTATCGATAAGGGCGGTTTTTTCGCTGCCCTGTACGAGATACGAGTTGTAACTCGTACCTTCCGGCAGCGGGATCAGTTCATCAAAGATCCGCCGGTCAAAATCAAACGCCCCGACCCAGTATACTCCTGAAATAAGTTCACGGGACACCATAACGACCACATGTGGAGTGCCGTAGGGAATAACCGTTTCGATAGTGCTTACACAATAGCAATGAGAGTATTTCTAAGGGAAAATTCCCCACATAAGAAGACCGGCATTCAGCTGAACGATCAGCAGGTTAGCGTAGCAGATAATCAGCATTATTATCAGACAGGGTACCAGAAAGAAGACGGGTTTTACCGCAGATCGCAGGGTCTGGGCAATCGTGCAGAGCATCACGGCGTTGACCATCACTATTATAACGAACGCGAAAAAAACCGCCTCCAGGTAAAAGAACGCCACAAACCAGAGGAAAAATAATGAGATGGTAAACAGGAAGAGCAGAAATGCTGCCTTGACCTCGGCATGATTAAGACCTGCATTCCAGATATAATACAATGAAAGGCCCAGAAAACAAAAGATGAGGATGATCCCATAAAAGACAATAATGTCCGTGGGAACAAAATCTGGTTTTTTCAGGGTGGAGTACCACCCGGGAATAGATGTGGTGAAGAAATATAGAACCACATATCCGGGAATAAGGCAGGCAACCAGAGATGCAATTAGCCTGCCGGTATGACTCTCGGACTTCATGTTACGTGGGTATACTATTTCCGGGCGGACTATAAAGGTTGCCAATTTTTCGGGGATGTTTGAATTCCGTCCATAAGTGCGGATGTGGGAATCCCGGCATTGGCCTCGTCAGAAAAAAATTATGTAGAGGTTGTGGCGTTCTCGACCGTAAAGGCAGAACTCAGCGTACCGTTTGTGCCATCCGATGACAGGGCCGAGACACTGTAGAGACCGAATTCCGCGGTAGAGGGTATTGCAAGAGTACAGCTGGTTGAGGTGGCTGATGGTGATGGACTCGTACACGAAATTGAGTCCGTGCCGTCTGCTGAAAGCAGCGTCACCAATTGCACGTCAGTCAGGGTCTGCCCATAGACCGTAAGGGTGTAAGAACTACCCTGGTATCCGCTGGTGGGACTGATACTACTGATAACCGGTGTCGGCTCGCCTACCGTAAATGAGCTCATGGCTGATCTGCCATCAGGATTAATGACCTGAACATATGCTGGGCCTGCAGTAAGGCTGCCCAGATTGACAGAACAGGTAATCTGGGCGGAGGTCACCGAAACACTCGATGCGGCGATAGGCTGAAGGCCTGCCTGGACGAGCTGCACCGTTGCTCCACTTAGGAAATTGGTCCCGGTGATTGTGAGGGAAACGCTGGTTCCAGTTGCCCCTGTGCTCGGAGACACTGCGGTTACAAGGGGGCCACTCCCCGAGAGGGTTGTTATCACCGTAGTAGGTATGGTCGTAGTCGCGACCGGGACTGATGCCACGGAAACCTGTGTGATGAAGACCGGATATAAATTCTCCATATCCATGCGCGGGAAACTATCCTGCACTCCTGTTATCTGGTTATAGGAACCATCCGGGTTTTTCTCGACCTGTGCACGGGTATACAGATCCGAGCCAGAGTCGTACGATAGAATCAGCCAGAATGTGGATGATGCATTATTCGAAACAATGTCACCCGCCGTGTATTTTGGCGCAGGCTGGGTGGTGATTTTAGAGGTCGTCGTGGTTGAGCTTTGGCTTGAGCAGCCGGCGAGAAACACGCAGACGATAAGGATCAGGCCTAACAGAAGGACGTATGAGGATTTTGCGGTCATAGCATAGCGTTCTGCATGCAGACGGATAAAAATTTGGTTTTGGAAAAAATCCCATACATTCGGCAGGCCGAATTTCTCATAAGGCTCTTTTTAGCGTTTTATCGGGTGATCCCGGCTGATCTACCCGGCAAAAACCCGGCTATTTTCCCGGCAGCATAACTGTCGTGTAATGCCGGGAAAAATGCAGGTGGACTCCTGCCATTACGGCGGTGGTGAGAATCCCGCAGAGGGCGACGACGGGGCTGAACGGGGAGAGGTATCCCGGATCGATGCGGGAATTCACCAGGACCATGAGACAGGACGTGACAACGACTGTGGTCGCATAGATGTCACGGACCGCCAGGAAAAAGAGTGCAGATATACCGCCTGCTATAAAAAGACCAAAAAATATCTCCCGAAAATCCGGACCCGCAAAGAGGATCGACAAGGAAAAGGCGAAGATAAGTGCCGTTACCAGAGTTCCGGCAAAGATGGAGATCACTATTCCCTCGCCGCGGACATAAGCCTGGATATGGGTTCCGACCAACGCCCAGCAGATCATTACCGCTGCGATGGCAGTCGGGAGAAGGAGGAGAAAGAGCGCCCCCGCTTCTGTCCGGCCAATACTCTCTCCTAAAACACCGGTTGAGACAAAGATGATATATACACCGATGAAGGTGAGGCTGACAGCGGCTGCTGTCCGGCGCGCTGACCGGAATCCGATCTGGAACATATTGACTGCCCCTGAAAGGAACGCTGGCCGAATACGTATAATGGGTACTATAATGCCCATAAGGATGCAGGAAAGGACGGTGTACAATACTAGTTCCGGAAAACGTATTTCGGAAAAAAGGCGGGTATTCACGTCAAGCAGAAAATTCTCTACGAGCCAGATGACTACGATGACGAGCGGAATAAAAACCAAGGTCACCAAAAGAGGATGCCGGTTATCCTGCCGGGATTCCTCCGCGCCGTTCTTTCCGGTTTCGCCCATCATTCCCGTCCCGTAGTACGAGTCCGGCGTTTCGCTGGACACCTGACTGGTACCGTGCCGGGATAATCGTCACTTTGATGCCTCAAAAAGGTCACGGATCCGGCGTGTGCGTTCATCCGCGGGAAGATCCCGGGCAGGGTTACGGTCGCCAAAAGTGGGGAAGGTCTGCTCGTAAAAGACACCGAGGCCTATGGGCGCATCCTTGTTATAGTCCCATTCCCGCGCTTTCGCACATGCCATGGTAAAATCGTGAGTATCGTGGCCTGTAATATCGTAGACCTTCTGCGTGTAGTAATCGGTCATGTCAAAGAAACTCGCGCAGATCTGCAGGACATCAAGAAAGGCAAAACCCCGGTGCGCGATCCCTTGCCGGATCAGCTGTGCCAACTGCGGTATCTTTTTGGTGTAGCCTCTGGCAATATAGGTCGCTCCGCTTGCGAGCATCAGTTCCAGGGGATTGAACGGATATTCGGTGGTCCCTCCAGGTGTGGATTTTCCCCGGAACCCGAGCGGTGACGTGGGGGTATACTGGCCGGTGGTGAGGCCGTACACCCTGTTGTTATGGACGATCATCGTGATATCAACATTCCTCTTCGCGGCAAAGATCAGGTGATCGAGTCCCTCGGCATACGCGTCGCCGTCACCCGCGCAGCAGATGACAGTCAGCGTGGGGTTCGCGAGTTTGATTCCCGTCGCCACCGGGAGGGTTCTCCCGTGTAGGGTGTACACGCTGTTGATGTTAAGATAATCGGCGATCTTCGCATGGCACCCGATGCCCGAGACGAGCACCACGTCATCCAGAGACTTGCCATCTTTTTCAAGGCCGGCGAGGACATCCTTGATCGTATGCTGGAGAGCGAAGTTGCCGCAGCCGGGACACCACGTGTTCTGCGCAGGAGTAATGAGGTTCCGGGTCATGGAGCCATCACCTCCTGTACTTTTGTGAGCAGTTCGTCCGGTGTGAAGGGGCGACCGTCATACTTGAGCACTATCTTCTTGGCAACCACACCATGCTCGCGTGCGAGCGCCGCGAGCTGGCCGGTGGCATTTTCCTCAACCGCAATCAGCTGCTCTACACCTTGGCACGCGACAGAGAACTGCTGGTCCGGGAAGGGCGAAAGCACTACCGGCTGAATGACCCGGAGCCTTAACTTTGCCGCGACTTCGTCGCACGCATTCCGGACCGATCCCCAACAGAGAAGTGCGGTGGGAGCATCGGCTATGCCCCGGATGCTGACACACGGGTACCGGTTCAGTTCATCCCTAAGACTCGTCTCCTTTTTCCGGCGCTTATCTGCCATCTGGGTGACCAGCCCGGCCTCTTCAGTTGTGATACCATCTTCGTCATGGGCGTAGCTATTCATCTTGACGATCGCATCTTTCCTGCCTGGGAAGGCAAGAGGCGAGATACCGGACGGGGTGTCGCGGTACCGCTGGTAGATGCCGTCGCCGTTCCAGAGTACTGGCTCCGGGGCCGGCAAACTTACGAGTTTGTCGTAATCGACGCTGTAGATACCTTCAGAGAGGGTTTTGTCGGCGAGCACAAATGCCGGGATCTGGTATTTCCACGCAAGACAGATTGCCGCCGCAGACCAGATGTACGCTTCACCGGGATCCGCGGGTGCTGTGACGAGCCGGGGAAACTCTCCCTGCCCGGCATGCAGCACGAACTGAAGATCCGCCTGGCCAGTGTACGTCGGGAGACCGGTCGAAGGACCGGTTCTCTGGGAGACCACGAGTACTAGCGGGAATTCGGCAATACCGGCAAACGAAAGCCCTTCGTTCATCAGGCAGAACCCACCTCCCGATGTGCCGACTGCGGTCTTTCTCCCGGCGGCGGCGCAACCAAGGGCCATAAGGATGACCCCGATCTCGTTCTCCGGGTGGATAACCGTGATCCCCAGCCGTTCGGCATTCCCGGAAGGTAGTGGAGAAGCGACGAGGACGGTGTCATCGGGTAGGAAATATACGTCGTAAGGCCGCCGGCGACCAGCCCAAGACCTATCGCCTCGTTGCCAGAGAGCATGCTATGTGTTCCGCCGGGAATCGCTGACACCGTCCGGATAGTCTGGATCTGGTCGGTACGCCCGCTTGGCAACCCGGATATTTTCGTCTGCCGCCTTTGGCATATGGCGGCGGAATACCTCGCCGACAATATCCCAAGGAATCCCTGCCGATTTTGCAAAGGCGCCGATCATCGCCGAGTTCCCCATGATGGGCGGGGCCGATTCTTCCTTGAGAATAGTATTGATTGAGATGGTCTGGCCGCTTTGCAGCGATTTTACCAGATCGGCATTTGCCACCACAGTACAGTCCGGGCAGTTTTGGAGATGCAGGGTGGCGGTCTCCTGGTTGAGTGCAATAAGGTAGTCAATCCGGTTGTTATATGCGCCGATAGGCATATCTGCCGCACGGATAAGGGCAAAATTATGCCCCCCTCTGATGAGCGAGGGGTAATCAGTATAAGTATAGACATAGTAGCCGAGATGGTTGAAGAGCTGGGCGACGATTGCCCCGGCATTGGTAATCCCGTCACCGGCTCTGCCGCCTACGATCACGGATATTTCTTTCATAGAATAGTCCCTCAACATCTCTGATGTTTCCGGGGATGGTATATATGTTGGGATGATGACGATCTTCGGATAAAAACTATATTTTAAAGTATCAATTCTTCCGGATCATCTCTTCAAGGAGCGTTTTCATCTCATTGATCCGGTAAGGTTTGGTGAGCCTGCCGGAAAAGCCGTAACGTGTAAAATCCTGCATGACCGGATCATTAGCATACCCGCTCGAAACGACAGCTTTCACACAAGGATCGTAGATCCGGAGTTTTTCTATTGTCTCCCGGCCCCCCATTCCCTCGGGGATAGTAAGGTCAATAATGACGAGATCAAACGGCATGCCCGCCTCTTTTTCCTGTGCGTACAACTTAATTGCAGCCGCCCCCTCTCTGACAAAAGCAGCGTCGTACCCAAGGAACCGGAGCACCTCGCGGGAAACATCCAGAATAATCTCTTCATCGTCAACAAGGAGCACTTTCCCTTTACCTGCCATGCCGTTCCTCTCTCGTGTAATACTTCACGGGCGTACTATATATTTTCCCCAGTGACAGGGTGTCATACAGATCCAAAAAGGCTGGAATACTGCACCCAATTACTGGGAGGACAACCCGGTCGGCGCCTCGTCACTCATCTTCGCCGAGTCGTAACATTCAACCGTTACAATATAATGTTACCGGACTTTTTTTAACGCCCGCAGTCGCGCAGCTTCCTCTGCATCCTGCACCCGGAGCAGAAATGTCCCATGGCATGGCTTGGTGTACGGGAAAATGACATAATCCCCTTCAAGACCAACCGCAATCGGGGGCACTCCAATAGTATGGACATCGAATATCTTGAATCCCGGCTCGACATCGATTGATTCTGAAAAGTGGCTCCTGATATACTCCCGGCACTCTTTAAACGATGCATCCCGGAGAAGAATCTCGTAGTTAAGCGCTTCTACGCAGCCCATGGCGCCACCTCATCGATCGCTTTTTTCAGCGGCAGGGGGTTGTGAACCGCTTTAGCCACAATTTTCGTGCAGGGAAATGTAATCTGGCCGGCGAGGTCATCTTGGTGTTCGCCGTAGATCAGGACGTAAAGGCGTGCCCGGGAGATCACCGCCATTGTCGCGGCGTAACTGATCCCAGCATCGTTATGGATAAAGACAAAGCACCGGTCGAAGTCCCGCTTCTTCTCGGTGATCTGGGCAACAGCCCGGTCAAGATCCATGACTTCCCCAAGGTAGTGCCGGTCAGGATCTGCAACGATAAGCAGCGTGTTTGCTGCTTTGTTACCGGCTGATAATCGGAGTTATACCAGCGGCTTTGCACCGGCTTATCAGATACAGCGCGATGCTTGTCTGTACGGGCACCTGCGGGCATCCCAGCACAAAAAGGGCTGTTTTCGGGGGAATATTAGTATCCGGATCCATGTCCTGCTCCCGGTATTTGTACAATTCACTATTTTATCGCGAAGCAATAATCCTGTGTATTCTGTATTGTCTCGCAGATCATCAGGTAGCACTGAATCAGACGGTGTTACCAGTTTCGCGCCGCACCCAGTCGAGATACGGTGCATGGCCGGAAGTAACCGGGACGACGATAATCTCCGGGACCTCGTACGGATGCAACGATCGAAGGGCAGCAACCGCCGCGTCAGCGTGAGCCTTTGTCGTTTTTGCGATCATCAGCTGCTCCGGCTCATGGCAGACTCTGCCTTTCCACCGGTACGTGGACTGGACCGGGACGATATTGACGCAGGCTACCAGCCTGCGGCTTACCAGCTGCTCTGCTATCGCTGCTGCATCATCCGGTGCTGCCGTGCACAGGATCACTACGATATCCGTTACCAATTCTGCATCACCTCGGGGAAGCCTCCTTCATGCCACTGGTTTGCTTGCTCCCATATTAAAGATCCCCCGCCACTACCTTCGTTATATTCAGAGGACTCTCCTTTTGATCGTTAATTACTAGAGCCGGTGACTCTAACGTGTACTACCTATGTACTCAACACGCATGAGCAATCTCCCGCCGTATCTTTTTGCACGGATTGACGAGATGAAAGCTGAGCAGGTAAAAAAAGGTGTTGATATCATCGATCTGGGTGTCGGAGACCCGGATCTCCCCACACCTCCACATATCGTTGCCGCACTCTGTACTGCCGCACGAGACCCGGATAACCACCACTATCCTTCGTATGCCGGGATGCCTGCCTATCGGGAAGCTGTTGCCGGTTGGTACCACAAAAGGTTCGGGGTCACGCTCGATGCGTCAAAGGAGACACTCACCCTAATGGGGTCAAAGGACGGGATCACCCACATCGGAGAAGCATTCGTGAACCCCGGCGACTACGTTCTCGCCCCGAGCCCTGGTTACCCGGGTACTCGACCGGCACCTTGTTTGCTGAAGGTAAAGTCTACGAGATGCCGCTTTTACAGAAGAATCATTTCCTTCCGGTCCTCGACGATATACCAAAAAACGTCGTCCGCTCTGCAAAGCTCATGTTCATCAATTACCCCAATAATCCCACAGTCTGCTGTGGCACCGCTCTCGTTCTACCGCGAGGTGGTGGATTTTGCCGCCGACAACAACATTGTTGTGGTCTCGGATAACCCGTACTCGGAAGTTGCGTTTAACGGCTACCGCGCCCCTTCATTCCTGGAGGCAAAGGGAGCGATGGAGGTGGGTGTCGAGATGCACTCGCTTTCCAAGACGTATAATATGACTGGCTGGCGGATTGGCATGGCAGTCGGGAACGCAGAGATCCTTGCCGGCCTTGGCCGGGTCAAGACCAATATCGACTCCGGCGTCTTCAACGCGGTTCAGCACGCCGCAATCGCTGCTCTCTCTGGCCCGCAGGATTGTGTTAAAGAGGCCTGCGCAATCTATCAGGAACGCCGGGATGTGCTGGTCTCCGGGCTCTGTGAGCTGGGCTTTGATGTACCTCTCCCCAAAGCCACTTTTTATGTCTGGATGCCGGTAAAAGACTGCATGTCTTTTGCGGCAAAACTCCTGAACACGGCGGGTATCGTTGTAACGCCGGGTATTGGCTTTGGCTCTGCTGGAGAGGGATATGTCCGGTTTGCAATCACCCGACCGGTCGAAAGGATCAAAGAAGCCATCGAACGCATGCGGAGGCTTGACCTGTGAAACTCCCTCCGCATCTTACGATACGAAATGGGCATCTCAATATTGGCAGCCAGGACTGCGTTTCCCTTGCGGAAACCTATGGGACGCCGCTCTATGTAACAAGTGAGGATCGGATCTGTGAACATTTCAGGGACTACCTGCAGTCTCTGTCCACCCGGTACCCGAAGGTCCAAGTGCTCTTTGCGGCAAAGGCAAACGGCAACCTGGCGGTGATGAGGGCGCTTGCGCAGCTGGGTGCCGGGGCCGATGTCTTTTCCAGTGGCGAACTCATGCTTGCCCTTGAAGCGGGCATGCCCGGCAAAAAAACTGCTCTTTAATGGCAGTTCGAAAACGAAAAGCGATCTGGCCCTTGCCGTCCAACACGGAGTGAAAGTATCAGTTGACTCTCTTGACGAGCTCCACCAACTCGATGCAGCGGCCCGGGAGGCCAAAAAAATCGCTGAGATCTCGTTTCGGGTCAACCCTGCGCTCGAAGTCCCGACCCATCCGAAGATCGCAACCGGTCTTGCCACAAGCAAGTTCGGGATCCCCCACGATCAGATCCCGGCCGCTTACCGGGAGGCCCTTTCCTGCAAAAACATAAAACCGGTCGGTATCCACTGCCACATCGGGTCACAGATCCTCGACGTTGAGCCATTTGCCCGTGCCGCAGAAGTGATGGTGAGGATCGCCCGCGAACTTTCCGGCATGGGTGTGAACCTGGAGTTCCTTGACCTCGGCGGTGGTCTCGGTGTCCCTTACCACCATGACACCGATCCGGCACCAACCCCGGAGGCTTACGCGAATGCGGTCATGCCGGTCTTCCTTGCCGGAATCAAGGCGGCCGGGATAACTCCGGAACTCTGGGTCGAGCCGGGACGATTCCTCGTAGCGGATTCGACCGTACTTCTCACCCGGGTCAATTCGACAAAGTCAGCACACAAAAGGTTTGCAAATGTGGACGCCGGCTTCAACCTTCTTATCCGGCCTGCGATGTATGATGCCTATCACGAAGTTGTTGTGGCTAACCGTGCAGCTGCCGCCTTAACCACAGAATATACTGTTACCGGGCCTATATGCGAGACCGGAGACATCTTTGCCGCTGACCGGAAACTACCGGATCTTGCTTCCGGTGATCTGATAGCGGTGCTGGACGCCGGGGCCTACGGGTACGCCATGTCCTCCCAATACAACGGCCGGCCCCGTTGCCCCGAAGTGCTAGTCCACGGGAACGAAGCCGCGCTCATGCGGCGTGGTGAGACCCTCGCCGATCTGACCGGCACTATGCTGCGCCCACCCTGGCAGCGGTGAGGTGGGAGGAAGGCCGTGGTACTCTTCCATTATGCACTTATCGATGATCTCATCACTCAGGAAGAGTTCGAACGGCGCGTGGAAGAGAAAATCGAGGAGTGCGGCGATCTCCTCGATGAACCCACTGCCGCGATGCTTGTAGTTGGAGCACTCGGGCGGCAGCACGTCAAAATCCGGGATCTTTCGGGGAAGTCCAGCCTGTTCTGTTTTTTTGCAAAGGTGATTGACAAAACTGAGCCAAAGGAGTTCGACCGTAAAGATGGCGAGAAGGGGTGGGTTGCCACGCTTCTTGTGGGTGACGAGACCGGGACCACTCGTGTCGTGCTCTGGGACGAGAAGGCAGGTGCGGCCCTCGAGATCGCGGCAGGCGACGTGCTGGAAGTTATTGGAAGGCACCCGGGAAAGAGCACCCGGGAGATCTATGCACTAGCCTTACGCAAAGCGACCTGCGAAATCACCTGCACCGCGACAGCCGGCGGGAGCGGGGCGGCTCTGTCAACGGAACCGGTCGATCTCGATGCGATCCTGATCGGTACAGATGCACCCCGTACATTCACCCGAAGGGACGGGACGACCGGCGAGATGACGGAGTGCGTCATTGGCAACGCAGAAGGTACGGCCCGCCTTGTCATCTGGGCACCGGAGCTGCTGAAGGACATCCCGGCGGGAAGCGTGATCCATATCGCGGGGGCAAAACCTGATCGTCGTTCCGGAGGACGGGCATACAGCATTGATGAGACGGGCAGGATACGTCTTTCCGATACCAGCGTCGCGGTTCCTTTTGCTGCGCTCGCATCAGTCAGTGCCACTGGTACTTATTCCGTGCGAAGTGAGGTGAAAACTGCGCAGGAGCCCCGGTCGTTTACTTCGCGGGATGGGACAGCATCGTGGGTCCGGAATATTCGCATCGGTGACGGTGACGATACACTCAATGTTGTTCTCTGGGGAGAGAAGGCGCTGGCGCCGGTGCAGCCCGGCGACCGGATCGAGATCTATCATGCGACGGCAAAGCCTGGCCGGTTCGGAGGCTTCGAGCTCGGGGTGGGCAAAGGAAGCGTCGTACGGATGCCGCACGAGGCGCCCCGGACCGTTACTTTTACCGGGACTATCATCCCCGGTAGCGGGGGTATGTTTATCGATGATGGCACGGAGCGGTATCTTATTGAAGGTGAGATCCCTTCCGGGCGCGATGTACGGATTACAGGCATGCTCTGTGGGAGCCGCCTCATTCCGGAGACCGTAGAACCGGCAGAGAAGACCCCGGAACAGGTGGCAGGGCGCCTTTCTGCCCTCGCCTCCCGGCTGGAGACCCCGGCGCCGCCTTAATCACTTTCACCCTGCGCACGGCCCCGGGTTATATGGGTGGTGTTAAAATGTTGTTGTGCCATAGGAGATGTACTAGAAATGGCTGACAAAGCGTTAGAAATAGAAGATTTACCCGGTGTCGGACCAAGCACTGCCGACAAGCTTCGCGAAGCAGGATACCTTTCCGTTGAGAGCATTGCAACTGCTTCACCTGCAGAGCTCTCAGAGATCACGGAGATATCAGAGTCTACGGCTAAAAAGATTATAAAGGCGGCCCGCGAATCAGCGGATATCGGCAGTTTCAGGACTGGAAAAGACATCTTTGAGCAGAGAAAGGACATCAGGAAGCTTTCGTTCCGGGTCCCGGAGCTCGATACGCTCTTGGGCGGGGGTCTGGAAACGCAGGCGATCACCGAAATGTACGGTGAGTTTGGTTCCGGTAAAAGCCAGATCGTCCACCAGATGGCGGTCAATGTCCAGCTTCCCGAGGACCAGGGAGGCCTTAACGGCAGCGTTATCTATATCGATACCGAGAACACGTTCCGACCGGAGCGTGTCGAGCAGATGGTTGCGGGCCTGGGCATTGATAACGTCCCGGACACCCAAGAGGTGCTGGACAATATCCATATCGCCCGGGCGCACACATCAGACCACCAGATGCTTCTGGTGGAGAATTCCCGGGATCTCGCAAACGAACTTAAATCCAGCGACAAGCCGGTAAAACTCTTCATCATCGATTCGCTCACCGCCCATTTCAGGTCAGAGTACGCAGGCCGGGGCACGCTTGCCGCACGGCAGCAGAAACTCAACCGGCATATGCATGAGCTCTTCAAGCTCATCGATGAGCACAATGCCGTCGGTCTCGTGACCAACCAGGTCATGTCCAACCCAGCCGTGTTCTTTGGTGATCCGACAAAACCCATCGGAGGAAATATCGTTGGCCACACGGCGACCTTCCGGATATATCTGCGCAAGAGCAAGGCGGGCAAACGCATCGCCCGTCTCGTGGACAGCCCTAACCTTCCTGAGGGTGAAGCACCATTCATGGTTGAAGAGGCAGGACTTAAGCCGTGTTAAAAGCACTCCTCACTGATGTGGATGGGACTATCACAGATCCATCCCGCAGGATAGACACCGGGGCGATAGAGTGTATCAGATCGCTTGTGGATGACGGAATCGAAGTTGTCCTAGCAAGTGGAAATACCTCCTGTTTTATGGATGCTCTCTGTAAAATGATTGGCACCGGGGGGACGTTTATTGCAGAGAATGGCGGTGTGTACCGGATCGGGCACACCGGTACCCTCCACATCAACGGTGATCAGGGGGTCAGCAGTACTGCCCTTGAGATCGTGCAGGCTTATTACCGGAAGAAAGGGATCGAGCTTGACCTCTACAACCCCACGTACCGGTATACAGACCTTGCATTTGCCCGGACCGTGCCTGCAGAAGAGGTGGCACAGGTACTTGCTGGCCAGACGGTGCAGGTGATCGACACCGGGTTTGCCATTCATCTTCAAGCCGAAGGCATCAGCAAGGGAACTGCCCTTCTTGCCCTTGCACGTGATATGGGCCTTTCCCCGAAAGACTTTTTTGCTATCGGTGACGGTATCAACGATGTCCAGATGCTCGAATGGGCCGGCAGGGGTGTAACGATTGCCAATGCCCACCCGGCAACAAAAAAAGCAGCATCGGATATTATGGAAGAAGCGTACGGAAAGGGCTTTGTCCAAGCCACAAAAAAATATAGGACTTACCTTCGGGCAAGGTAACGGTCAACGACAATGTAGTCCTTGATGTCTTTTACCGACTCAAAGGGGACGATCAGCAGGTTGCCGTCTTCCAGGGCGTAACCGTCAGTGACAAAAGACTGGTCAGGGTGTACCATCAGATCGAGAACCTGCCCGGAATCGAAATCAACCCTGATGTTCTTGAGCGTTCCGATAAGCTTGCCATCGTTGCTCATGATCTTTTTTCGCGAGAGGCTGCGGGCAAATGTTCGAGTCATGAAAAAAATGACGATGTATTAATATTTAAAGTGTTCTGAAATGGCGGGGATAACAGGTTATTTTGAGAATTTAATCCGACTTTTTGGTTCTTTTTAGCACCCGGCCGTTGGAAATGGATGTAACCTCTTTGTAAGGGGAAAAATTTCTGGAGTGGGTATAAAGGATCAGAGTGAAGGAAAGACCCGGATAATATCAGACTGGGTGAGGATTCCCACCGGCTTCCCATTCTCGGTCACTACCAGCCGCCCGATCTCGCGTTCCTTGAAACGCCGGATTACATCGAAAAGCTTGACATCTGATGGTGCTTGGACTACGTCATGGGTCATCACTGACGTAAGGGGAGTTTCGAGCGGCAGGCCACGGTCAAGGGCTTTTGCAATGTCGCTCATGGTAACAATGCCTGCAAGGCGTTCCCCGTCGAGGACCGGTGCACCGTGAATACGGTGCCGGCTGAAAAGGGTGACAGCATCCCGGACGGTCTGAGTAGTCGAGAGAGCCTTGAGAGGGGTGCTCATGTAGGCTTTTATCGGCTGCTTGGGGAGTGAGATCATCTCCGACGTGGCAATGAGAAGTGACTGCTTGGATTCATCTTTCCCGAAGACCTCTCCACGGATCAGGAGCTTGTTCACCGGTGTCGGGCCGATGGTGATCTTGTCGCCGATCTCGAAGATCTTTGCGCTGCCGACAAGCTTGATGACCGCATGGCAGACGTCCGGGTGGCAGAGCGTGGTAAAATCGATCTCTTGGACATGTGCCCCTTTGATTCGTTCACCGTCACGGCTGATCGGGACATCGTAGTCCCCGTCAGATACACTCAGGTTGAGTTCCTGGTATGCCAGCTGGGTGGGGATGTACCCACCTTTGGGGCCGGGAACACCGTCTACGAGACCAACCGCCTTAAGGGACTGCATCTGGTTGCGAACAGTACCCGGGTTCCGTTGGATCATATCCGCGATCTCCTCACCCTTGATGGAATGGGACTGCTGGTGGTAGAGGGTGATGAGCGTGATAAGGATATCCTTCTGGATCAGGGACAGTTCCATAACGATAAGACGTATCACGCTCTATGAATATATAGGTTGGAGTTTTGTGGAATTCGAACGAATGCCTACTGTGCCCACTGCAGATGAGATCCTTGACCGGAGTTTCCGCAGGGCAGCAAAGAAGATGAAAGAGAAACTCAACAAGGACCGGGCAAACGAGGAGTTTGTGCGGGCAGTTGGTGCCGCTATTCATGACCGGCTGGTATACGTCATCAGGGGATTTCCCGAGTTTGAGGAAATTCCGCAATTTTACCGCGAGATGGCTGAAATTCTCTACGGTGTGGATAAAATCAAACAATCTCTCGGGGCGGTCGGCTGGGCGGCAAAGCACACAAAGATGGTGGGCCACGAGATTGCCGTACAGACCCGGAAGTCTTCGGAGACCCTCGTGCTCCGGAAACGGGCGGTCGCCCGGCTCGCCTCAATGGTTCACCAAATAGACAAGGATCTGCGGTTCTTAAATGAGGTGAGGAACACCCTGCGGAAGCTGCCCCATATAGAAGACGCGTTCACCGTTGTGATTGCAGGGTACCCCAATGTGGGAAAGTCCTCGTTTATCCGGCTCGTATCTTCAGCAACTCCTGAGATCGCGTCCTACCCGTTCACGACAAAAGGGGTGATCGTCGGAATCCGCATGGAGGGCAGGAACCGCGTCCAATTCGTGGATACCCCGGGGATCCTCGACCGTCCCGCAAACGAGAGAAATCCGATCGAGCGGCAGGCACTCTCTGCCATGATGAATGTGGCGAGCGTGATCCTCTTTATTCTCGATCCCTCTGAGCATTGCGGGTACCCCATGGAGGTGCAGCTGCGCCTTCTCGATGAGGTCAGGGGCATGGTACGCGTACCACTGATCGTTGTGGCTAATAAGTCTGATATCACAGTTAAGGAAGGTTACCTCTCGATGTCCACCGAAAGCCGGGATGGGGTCGATGCGGTACTGGAAAACCTTCTCTCCCGCCGCAAGGATTGGGAAGCCTCACGCAAAGCCGATGAGCGCCCAGCCGATGATAAACCCGAGGATTGTCCCCCCATTTAACGGGGGCAGCCCTGCCTGTGGGCGTCCTGACATGACAAAGTGGAGCAGAACGACAAGGCCGGCGATGGAGCCAATCATAGCTCCGATAGCTGGCAGGTTGAAAAACCCGAAATATTTTATCCCGCCGGTAAAGATGTTTGCAGAAACAACAAGCATCGAGGGTATGATCAGGTCGCCCATACCGATGATAAATGCAGAACGCTCCTCCCCTTCGCCTATCTTTCCGATCCCCTCTTTGATAAATGAATAACTGCGTTTTTTGGGTATGACAAAGAGGATCGGGGTTTTCAGATCGATGACCCCTTCAGCAAGGGTGATCATATGTTTCGTCTTGTAGACCGAGATTGCGTCGTAAACCGCAAGGATCACAAGAAGCAGGATAACCGGGACGGTGCCAAGTGAAACACCGAAGATTGAGGCGACACCAGCCGCAAGGAGGAGTCCGAGGGCATCAATGACATACCATTCCGGGTATTTATACAAAAGAACGGTTGCAATGATTGCGAGGGCAACCATGGCCGCTGCCTGGGCATAGCCGGGTCCTATAATTATCGGGACGATAGCGGCAAAAGTGTAAACAAAGGTAAGAAAGATAGAGATCCCGATCACCCATGCGATCACGTTCTTGAGGCCGAACTTAATCAACACGAGGAGGAAAGCGGTAAACCCAAGGATCATCGCAATAAAGATGAGCGGGTCGATAAGGGACTGGGGGTTCTGGAATGCCGAAAGGCCGGCGGATTGTACCGGGAGCGAGAGTGCGAGCGAACCCAGTTCCACGATGACAAGGAACGCGGGCATCACAAGGAACGGGAAGTACTTTTTTACAATGCTTGTATCCATAAGGGGTCTCCGGTGGTATAGTTAACTTAATGATGTGCGCTCTCATCATCTAAAAGCATGGATATTCCCGAGTATCTCCCCGACATCCTGCTCACGGCAGTCATGGTCATCTCGACCATCTTTCTGATCCTGCGGTTCTGGCAGGACTTAACGATTGCTGTTGCTGCCGCTCTTATGATGCTTTCGTTGGGTGGGCTTTTTTTGTCTCTCCAGATCAAGGTCAGGAATCTCGAAAAGAATGTAATCACCCGGGAAAGAATGCTGCGTTCCAACCTTGAGGAGATCTCGAACCGCATGACCCAGAAGTATGACCAGACGACTACACACCTTGACGAGCTGGTCGGTGAATTTTCGAAACGGGTGTATAAATAAGAATCCGGGCACCAAACGCTACATAAGGAGATAACGGGTCATGGGTGTCGCACTCCGGGATATAATCGCTGACTACAAGACGCCGGTCACATGGGAGGGTCTTTCCGGGGTGGCTGCAGTCGATGCGAACAATGCGCTTTATCAGTTTCTAACAATCATCCGGCAGCCTGACGGGACACCTCTGATGGATCATCGCGGACGGGTAACATCACATCTCTCAGGGATCCTGTTCCGGATGGTCAATTTTCTCGAAAAAGGAATAAAACCGGTCTTTGTTTTTGATGGGAAACCTCCGGATCTCAAAGAGGCGACGATTGCAGTGCGCCGCAGAAGCAGGGATGAGGCCGGGGAGAAGTGGAAGGATGCAGTCGAGCGGGGAGACGAGGAGGAGGCGTACCGGCAGGCCCGGTCATCGACACGGGTGGATGAAACGATCGTCAAGACATCCAAAGAACTTCTCGATCTGATGGGAATTCCATATGTTCAGGCAGCCGGGGAAGGAGAGGCACAGGCGGCCTTTATGGTACAAAGGGGCGATGCCCGGTATGCGGTCTCACAGGATTATGACACCCTGCTTTTTGGCGCACCTCTGCTTATGCGGAACCTCACGGTAAGCGGGAAACGCAAGATCCATGGCCGGGTCATTTCAGTCTCTCCTGAAAAGATGGTACTCGCCGAGGTTCTTGCCGGATTGAAACTGACCCGGGAGGAGCTGATCCAAGTGGGAATCCTTATCGGAACCGACTTCAATACGGGCATTGAAGGTGTAGGGGCAAAGACGGGCCTGAAGATTGTGCAAAAAGGAGAGTTTGCCGCAAAAATAGCGGAGAAATGCCCTGGTTTCGATCCGGTACCGGTGATGGATCTCTTCCTGCGGCCACCGGTTACAACAGAGTATACCCTTTCGTGGGCCCACCCTGATGCTGAAGGGATAAAACGAATGCTCTGTGACGAGTACGATTTTGCCCGAGAGCGGGTCGATGCGGCGCTCGAACGGTACACCGTAAAATCCGGGCAGAAAACCCTGGAAAGCTGGTTCTGAAGGGAACAAGCATATTTTCGAACAGGAACATCTTCGTTGTTACGTATTCTTACATATGATTAGTGCCGGAGGAGAGGTTCCGGGACGCGAAGCACGGGAAGGTCGCCCCGGAAGAATGGGGCAGGCAGTAGAAGTCCCGGCGCAATCGTGTAACCCGCAATAGCGGTTTTGGGCATTGCTCTTTTTATTCGATAGCTAGCGGGAAAAGCGGCCGGTCGAAGAATACACATCGGCTCAACCAATTGCTATGATTCAGATATATCCCAACTTCCTCTCTGCTTCAGATTAAGCCCATTCTTGTTCTGGATACTTCTATTGAGACGTCGTGTACTTCAAAAAATTTAACAGATATGAAAAGTCTTTTCCAAAGGTTTATTAATTATAGTAAACTACAGATCATCAAATAAAAATCTCATTAACTTTCTTAAATGTGTGTGATGTGCATGGCTTTTTCAGTACATGTAAACATGAACCGCTGCACCGGATGCGGGAACTGCGTGGTTGCCTGCCCGGTCAATGCTCTCGAGCTCTTTACGCTTGACCCCGTGACAAAGGAGAAGATCTACCACGTCAAGGACGGAAAATCGATCAGCCTTGACGTGAAGATGGAACTTTGCGCAGGGTGCGGCGTCTGCGTCGGGGCCTGCCCGTATAAAGTGATCACCCTTTCTGGAAGGGGAGAGACCGGCGCGCTGGCACCGAGCTTGCCGTAAGTATCGAGGAATATCCATGGCAAAAATTATCATGAACATGATCACCCAGCGCTCGATCGAGGAAGGCGCCGCGATGGAGAAGGGCAAGACCAACCCCGACTACTTCGAGGCCTGCTCGATCTGCGAGATAAACCCAGAGGACATGAAGCGGCTTGGCATCTGGAAGAATACCAATGTCCTTGTTACCAGTGAGTGCGGTAGCGTTGTCGTCAAGGCAATCGAGCCGACCCAGTATTGCCCGCCCGGCCTTGCTCACATCAGGCAGGGAGTCTGGGCAAACCAGGTAGTTCCTCCGCGAACCCAGTCTACTGGTACTCCCCAGTACAGTGGGTTCCCGGTAACTATCGAACCGGCACCGCAGGAAAGACTCAAAAGCGCCCTTGAGCTGGTACAGGGTGCAGTAGGACTCTGGAAAGGAGGAAAATAACATGCCAAAACTGATCAAGGGTGTCGGATGCCCGTACTGTGGGTCGTCCTGCGATGATCTCGAAGTGCTTGTCTCCGACGATGAAACAAAGATCCTTGAAGTGCACAACTCCTGCATCATCGGGAGCAACCTCTTCCATCACGCGAACGATCCCACCCGCCCGAAACTCCCACGAATGCGGCAACCCGACGGCTCGATGAAGGAGATATCCTACGATGAAGCGATCGACTGGATGGCAAAGACCATGCTTGCCGCAAAAAAGCCGCTTATCTACGGTTTTGGCTCCACCAACTGCGAAGGCATGAGCGCCGTCGCTCGTATTGCAGAAAAAGCAGGTGCAGTGCTCGACAACTGTGCGACCATCTGCCACGGCCCCTCCTTTTTAGCGATCTTCGACAACGGCTACCCGAGCTGCACGCTCGGCGAGGCCAAGAATCGTGCCGATGTCGTGGTCTTCTGGGGTTGCAACCCGATGCATGCCCATCCGCGCCACACCTCCCGGTACTCGATCTTCCCCCGCGGCTACTTCACCCAGAAGGGCCAGATGCAGCGGACGGTCATCAGCGTTGACCCGCGCCAGACCGATACCGCAAAGCTCGCCGATATCCATCTCATGCTCGATCAGGGACACGACTATGAGCTCTTCGATGCATTCCGGACCGTACTCCGGGGCTTCGACATCCCTGACAAGGTAGCCGGTATCGAAAAGGAGACGATCAAGAAGTCTGTCGAGATCATGAAGAAAGCAAGGTTCTGTATGATCTTCTTTGGCATGGGATGTACACACACGGATGGCCGCAACCACAATATTGACCACGCGATCAGTCTGACCCGTGATCTCAACAACCACACCAAATGCTCGATCATGGCGATGCGGGGCCACTACAACATTGCCGGCCCCGGCCAAGTCTGGTCCTGGCAGTTCGGGTTCCCGTACTGCATCGACCTTTCCAAGGGCACGCACGCCCATATGAACCCGGGCGAGACCAGTTCGGTCGACCTTGCGATGCGGGACGAAGTTGATTGCTTTGTCAATGTCGGCACAGATGCAGGAGCACACTTCCCGATCCAAGCAGTCCAGCACTTAAAGAAGCACCCGTTCATAACGGTCGACCCCAACTTCTGTATGGCGAGCGAGATCGCAGACCTCCACATCCCCGTGCGGATTGCCGGTGTCGATGAGCCGGGTGTTGTTTATCGTATGGACAATGTCCCGATCCAGTTTCGGGCGGTCATCAAGGGTCTCCCGGGCGTACCAAGCGACGAGGAACTCTTTGACCGGGTTTACGAGCGGATGTGCGAGCTGACCAATACGGAACCGATCTGGCTCGCAGCAAAGGAAGACCGGAAATACCCCCAGTCACCGGCGGTGATCTGAGATGTCGTCAGGTGAACTTATCGTAAAGGGCGGATTTATCATCGATCCGACCCGGAAGATAGACGGGGATGTCGGTGACGTCGCCATCAAGGACGGCAAGATTGTCGAGAAAGTCAGTTCTTCCGCAAAAGTCATCGATGCCAAAGGCAAGATTGTCATGGCGGGTGGCGTGGATGTCCACTCCCACGTGGCCGGCCCCAAGGTCAATGCCGGGCGGTTGCTCAGGCCCGAGGACAAGCTCTTATCAGGAACCTTCAGGAGCGCGATGGCACAGAAGAACGGCTATCGCATGGAATCCGGCTTCTCTATCCCCTCGGTATTCAAGACCGGGTACGATTACGCCCGTATGGGATATTCATTTGTCATGGAAGCGGCGATGCCTCCGCTCCTCGCCCCGCACGTGCACGAGGAGATCCACGACACCCCCATCATTGACGAAGCAGCACTGCCGGTCTTTGGTAACAACTGGTTCGTCATGGAGTACCTCAAGAACAATGAGATCGAGAATACTGCAGCCTATATCGCCTGGCTCCTCAAGACCACGAAAGGCTATGGAATCAAAATCGTCAACCCCGGAGGCACTGCTGCATGGGCATGGGGACTCAACTGCTTAAACCTTGGCGAGCGGGTTCCATACTTCGAGATTACACCCGGGGAGATCATCAAAGGCCTCATGGAGGCAAACGAGTACCTCGGTCTTCCGCATTCAATTCATGTCCACCAGAATAATCTCGGAAATCCTGGTAACTATCCGGATACCCTCGAATCCCTCAAACTTGCTGAAGGAGTCAAAGCCAAAAACAAGTTCGGCCGTGGACAGGTCCTGCACTCCACTCACCTCCAGTTCCACTCGTATGGCGGGGACGGATGGGGAACCTTCTGCTCCAAGGCCAAAGAAGTCATGGACTATGTCAACAAGCAGAAGAATATCACCATCGATCTCGGCTGCGTGACTTTGGACGAGACCACCACGATGACAGCCGACGGCCCGTTCGAGCATCACCTTCACTCCCTCAACCATCTGAAATGGACCAATGTTGATGTTGAGCTGGAAACCGCAGCCGGTATTGTCCCTTACATCTACAGCAAGGATGTCCTGCCCAATGCAATCCAGTGGGCAACTGGTCTTGAACTGGCACTCTTTGCAAAGGATATGAACCGGACCTTCATCACCACTGACCACCCGAATGCAGGACCGTTTATCCGCTATCCCCGCGTCATCAAGTGGCTGATGAGCAAGAAGGCCCGTGAAGCGACCCTTGCAACCATGAAGAATACGGACAAGGTCATCAATGCAACCTATATCCACGGCATCGACCGCGAACTCACCCTCTACGAGATCGCCCAGATGACCCGGTCCGGCCCGGCAAAATGCCTTGGCCTCGGCAACATCTACGGCGGCCTGTCGCCGGGACTTGATGGCAGCGTAGCAGTCTTTGACCTCAACTACAAGGACCTGCCCAAGGACCCGGAGAAGATCGAGTCTGCCTTCCTCAATGCGTCCTGCTTCATCCGGGGCGGCGAAGTCGTCGTCAGGGATGGCGAAGTCCTCGGCCACGGACACAAGAAAACCGTCTGGGTCAATGTCAAGATGCCCGAGAACCCGCAGGTTACTCGCGATGTCAGTGAGGCATTCCATAAGGGAACATACACGGTCGACATCAGCAATTACCCGGTCCGGGACTACCTTGCTCCCCACCCGTTTGTCATCGATGTTGATGTGGAGGCCTGAGGTGCGATCATGGCAACAGTCACACTAAAGCCCACCAAGGTTCCCGAGCTCATGTTCGAAGGATACAGCATCACACCCGATGCATTCGCAGGAAAGACTTCAGCCCAGATTGCCGAACTCCCGGGCCACGAAGGCAAGATCCACGTCAAAATCGGGGACTTCTTCACCGTCAGCGGTGAGGCAGGCGCTACCGCAGCAGATACCGATATCGTGATTGCAGGCGACTGCACCCGCGTGAAGTACATCGGCTCTAAAATGACAGCCGGCACCGTTACAGTCAACGGCAACGCAGACATGTATGTGGGCGGCTGGATGAGAGGCGGAAAAATCCACGTTATCGGCAATGTCCACTCTTTCTGCGGAATCCAGATGGAAGGCGGCGAGATCCTCGTTGACGGCAATGCCGAGAACCATATCGGCTGCGCTTATCGCGGCGACTGGAGAGGCATGAAGGGTGGCACGATCCGGATCAAGGGGAATGCCGGTAATGACATCGGCACCTTCATGCTCGGCGGCACGATCATTATCGAGAAGAACGCGTTCATCCACGTTTCCACTCATGCAGAAGGCGGCACTGTCATCATCAAGGGGGATGTTGAGGGCCGTATCGGTGGCCAGATGGTCAAGGGCGACATGTACGTGCTCGGCAATATCAAGTTCATGATGCCGGGTTACCAGAAGGTCGACCGGGTCGAGAAGGAGATCGATGGCGCAACGTTCACCTTCGACCACTATATCGGTGATCTCGGCGAACGCCACACCAAGAGCAAGGGCCAGATTGTCTACGCTAACCTGTACCTGAAGGCGGCATGATCCGGCCCAATACATCACACGCACCCGGCCAGACCGGCCCCCAGTCTATTTTTAATCATTATCGGGAACAGATGGTGTTCCCGAAGAGGATCCTATGAACGATATTGGCAATGCATTCATCAAAGGGACACGATACCCGGATTATTCTACGGTTGACCTCGTCCTGCGTGTCCCGGAACCGCCCCATGAACTCCCGGTCCGGGAAGGGCAGAGGGTCATCAAGCTCCCAAGCCCGAAGAAGTTCAAAGTACCGGACACATCGGTCCGTTCTGCCATCGAGAGCTGGGAACCGGTCGGGTTCTTTTCCCGCTCATCTATCAATCTGAAGGAACTCTCGGTACCTTCTCTGGTGCACGCAGGGGTTCAAGAAGACAGTGGCGGAGACGATCCAGAATCCGGAACGTGCCGTCCAGCGGCTCCCGGTACCCTCTGGAAACCTATTTTGTCACCGGGGAAGTCGACAGTATTGAAACCGGGCTCTACCGCTATCTTCCCTCCACACATAGCATCGTGGCTGAACGCTTCGATTCCGGTCTCCCGCTGGAGATGAGTACGGCAAGCATGAATTTCAAGATTATTACCCGCGCCGCGATCACCTTCCTCTGGGTTGCGATTCCCTACCGTTCCGTGTGGGCAATAGGCAACCGGGGGTACCGGAGCGCATTCATTGAAGCTGGACATACCTGCCAGAACCTGATCCTGTCTGCTGCATCGCTCGGCTACGAGGTATTCCCCATCGACCTCTTCCATGACGAGCTGATGGGAAAACTCGCAAATCTGGACATGGAAACACAGTGGCCGGTATATCTCGCTGCTGTAGGAAAAGCCGGGGAGAACGTGACGCTCGGATAGACTCTGGTTCATTTTTTGGGTTGACAGCCCCTCTTTTACGACCCTGAGAAAACAGGAACCGGCTGTTAATGCATCATGAAAAAAATTACTTTTCATTCTGGCTTAATGACGACCAGACCGGGCACCCCGTGCGTTTTATTTTACTCATTTTGTGGTCTGAGAGTGGCGATGCACCGGTGTTGTTGCACCGGGATATGAGCAGTTCAGTCCGGGGGATAAATGCCCCGCAGGTTTTACAGGTATGTTGACGATCCATAATTGTTCACTATATCATTTTATCATAATCTTCATCAATTTACCGTCTTGAACTTACCAGATCCTGATCTGAAAAAAAAAGATGTTTTTATGAGGATGAAGCCAGGGCGCTTATTCCGTCGCCGGGCTTGCCACGATAACTATGCTGAATGTATCAGCGGCTGAGGATACGCCTTCCCATGGGCGTATATAGACTGCCTTGAATGTATACGTTCCCGGGGACTCCGGTGCAAGGATCCATTCATGGTAGCCTCCAGCTCCGACCAGGGTGCTGTTCGGCGCGATGTAGGTATCAGAGATAACCGTAAGATCTTTCGAGACGGTTGCATTCCACGAGTACCCTGTTGTGGGGTTCTCATTGAGCCTGACAAGAACCCTTTCGTTGGCCCGGATCGTGAATATATCCCCGTTTGAGGTACTATTCACAAAGATTGTCGGTACAGAAGCATTAGAGGCCTGTCCGGCAGCTGTCGTTGGTATGGGCGTTGCAGCTCCGGTTGGTACGGGTGTGGCACTTACCGACGTTGTCGTAACAGCCAGCACGTTGGCGACTGGCGCGGCCGTTGGTGGGAGCGTGGTAGTTGTTGTTGCGGGGGACGGTGCGGAATTCTCGCTGCACCCTGCAAAGAGTATTGCTGCGAGAATGAGCACACAGCACATTATCCCAATTACAAAAGATCGTTTCATATCTATCACCTTTTAAATAAAATACATTTTAACGGGAATTTTAATAAATCTGGCGATAACTGCGATTTATTTTGCAGATAACATCAATACCGGATCTTGATCGATCTGCCTTTTAGCCTCTTGGGGACAAAATATCAGGTATCCTATGGAACCGGTTTTGAGAAAGGGTGGCGGAGATGCGGGAGCAACCACCTCAAAAGAGAAGACGGTCGTATTCAGCCTTCTCTGCGACATTGCACTCTGGCTCCCGGAGATAGTGGCAGTCGTTCTTTCCGGTTCGGTCACCCTTTTTGCCGATGTAATGAAATGCGGCAACGAGATTCTTGCCACTGTCTTTGCGCTGGTTATCCTTCTGAAGATGAAAAAGGGAGCGCCTTTCACGTATGATTACGGGATGGGAAAGTTCGAGACGTTCACCCGGGGCGCTACTGGCGCCGTTATGATGGTCTCAATCATCATTATCTTCTTTACCGCATTCCACCGGATCTTCGTTCCCGAAACGCTCCAGCCGGCTGGTGCAATCATTGCTGTCCCCCTCATGATCATTTCTGCCGTCATCGATACCTTCCTCTGGAAGAAAAACTACCGGATCTCACAGACTGACCCGTCCCCCATCATGGAAGCCCAGTGGCGGCTCCGCCGGGCTAAGTCCTTTGCTGACATCGCAGTCCTTCTCGCTCTTGTCTTTTCGTTTGTCCTTATCGGGTATTCTTGGGCCACCTATATCGACCCGTTGGTATCGTTTATCATCATCGGGTTCCTGCTCATTGCGGGTTTCCGGGAGATCTCCTCTTCGCTCCCTGATCTTTTCGACAAAACCCTCGAAGAGGAATTGCAAATCGTCATCCTCAAGGAGCTCTCCGCAATCTTTAATGAATACAATGGGTTTTACGGTGTCCGATCACGGCGTTCCGGCAGCAAGATATATATCGATATCTTTCTTGGGTTCGATCAAGAGCTGAAGATGAGGAACAGGTACAAGCAACAAGTGATCGGCTTAAAACGTCTCTCGAGGGAAAGATTCACGGCAGCATTGTTTCCATTGTTCCCACGAGAGAACAATCTGCGATTACGGGTAAAACGTGATCTTTTCCTTCGCCTAGTAGTCCGGTTTTTCAGATGGGGGCAGCCAAGACCTTTCCAGAAGAGGAATTGTTTAATAACGTATACGACAACCCGATCATATCTGGTGTGTAGTTTCTGTGATTCACGTTCTCACTATTGATGACGAACCTGCGCTGCTCGAGATCACACAGTTGTTTCTTGAGCAGACCGGGGAATTCAGAGTCAGTCCGGCCCAATCCGCAGAGGAAGCGATCGATCTTCTGCGTGATCACCGGTACGATGCCATCGTCTCAGATTACCAGATGCCAGGGTTGAATGGGATCCAATTTTTACAGCAGGTCAGGAAATCGGGAAATACTACACCGGTTATTATCTTCACAGGGAAGAGCCGGGAAAAAGTGGTGATCGAGGCTATCAACAGCGGTGCCGATTCCTATCTCCAGAAAGGCGGCGACCCCCGTTCCCAGTTTGCCGAACTTGCGGAGAAGATCCGCCAGATTGTCAGGAGATCACGTGCCGAACAAACACTCCGGGAAGCCGAAACACGGTACCGGGCGATTTTCCAGAATGCTTCTGATATTATTCGTATTCTTGACCGCAATGGTATGATTGCCTATGATTCCCCATCATCGTCAAAGATC
This sequence comes from uncultured Methanoregulaceae archaeon, assembly GCA_963737635.1. Taxonomy (GTDB): domain Archaea; phylum Halobacteriota; class Methanomicrobia; order Methanomicrobiales; family Methanospirillaceae; genus Methanoregula. Next base: position 448,099 of record CAVTTL010000001.1, on the reverse strand, counting down.
CTCGGATATCCTCTCGGATCGCTGAACGGAAAGGATCCGCTGGACTATATTCATCCCGAAGACCGGGATCGTGTCAGGTCCGATCTTACTGCAGTCTTTGCAAAGAATAATTCAGGAAAACCATCGGAATTCCGTATACGCGGGGCTGACGGGACGTACCTTTGGGTCGAGTCAGTCGCTACGAACCTGACCGGCGTTGAGGGAGTTGACGGTGTGGTGGTTACCACTAGACCGATCACAGAACGTAAGGAAGCAGAGCAGCAGTTGGAAAAAAAGCACGAGGAACTGTACGCCACCTTCGAACAACTGACTGCGACCGAAGAGGAACTGCGCCAGAACTACAACGAGCTCGCCAAAAGCGAGCGCCGGCGTGCAGAGACCGAACACATGGCCAGAGAATCGGAAGCGTTCCTGAAACGCGTGATCACCGATGTCCGCGAGGGCATTGTGACCTTTGATCCCGGACTGCGTATCACCCTTTGGAACCCTTTCATGGAAGATCTGACTGGGTTAGCTTCAAGCGAAGTTACCGGAAAGGCACTCTATGAATGTTTTCCCCAGCTGAAAGGCTACTGAGATCCCGGGTACGCTTGAACGGGCACTAACGGGAGAGACAGTGGAGACTGCCGATATCCCGATCAACCTGAGTGTAAAAAAGAAAAACAGGATCTGGGTCAAGGGCATTGCATCACCCCTCAAGAGCCATGATGGGAATGTTATGGGGGTGATAGTTGTTGTCCAAGATATCTCTGCACGCAAAGAAACGGAGTTCGCACTGCTTTCGACCACCCGGGAACTCCATGAGAACGAGGAAAAATACCGGAATGTCTTCGAAGCTAAAAACGATCCCCTTATTCTTGCCGATGCGGAAACCCGGGTCATCCTCGATCTGAACCATGCGGCGAGCGAGCTGTACGGGTATTCCCGCGAGGAAATGCTTGGGATGGTTCTGCTGAATCTCTCTGCCGAACCGCAGAAAACAAAAGAGGTACTTGACCATAAGGTTTCCCGGGTTGCCCTGTGGTATCACCGGAAAAAAGACGGTACGGTATTTCCTACTGACATCGCGCTTGCCTACTTCACTCTTGAAGGCCGAACAGTCCTCATTCTCTCGATCCGGGACCTCACCGGAGTCCAGCAGATCGGCGATGCCCTACGGATTGCAAATGTCAAGCTCAACCTTATGATCGGTGTGACACGGCACGACGTCCTGAATTCCCTCGCGGTTATTCTCGGGTACCATGAGCTCATCAAGGAGAGGGAAGCGGATACAGCGATCCGGGATCTTATGGAAAAGCAGGAAAAAGCCCTGGTCACGATTCGCAACCAGATCGAGTTCACCCGTGCCTACGATGACCTCGGTGTAAAGTCACCTCTCTGGCAGCATGTCGGCAATACCGCAGCTCGGGCCTATGCCCAGTTCATCAATACTCTCACCTTTACCTGCGAGACGGGTGACCTTGAGATCTATGCAGACCCGATGCTTGAGAAAGTGTTCTACAATTTGTTCGACAATACGTTCCGGTACGGCGAAGGCGTCACGAAGATCCGGATCTACGGGATCATGGATGGGACAGATCTCATCCTCCATTTTGAGGACAACGGTATTGGTATCATGGAGAGCGAAAAGGTGCGGATCTTCTCCCGGGGTATCGGAAAGAACACCGGGCTCGGTCTTTTCCTGACCCGGGAGATTCTTGCGATTACCCGGATAGGAATAACGGAGACCGGGGAGTACCGGAAAGGCGCACGTTTCGTGCTCCGGGTGCCCCGGGGAGCGTACCGGTTGATGAAATAAGGGAACAGCCCCGGTTTGCAGTATGAGGTTTATTGCGATTACGGCTTATGCGCCCGCAATCCCGGCAGCGTAATGGTGCGGTCCCGTGTGAATCATTTCGATCAGAGATCTGTCAAAGCACTCGTTCTCGCTGATAGAGCGTGAGGTATAACCAAGAGTATGGAGCGTCCGGGCAAATTTCATCGTGGATGCAATGTATTCCGGAGGTAGTGCGGCACAGTATTTTGGCGAAATTCGATAGGTTTCTTCAACGAATGCTGCATCTACCATACCTATTGTATCTGCAACAACCCGGGCACAGGCTTTAGGATCGCGGCGGATCCATTCGGAGGCGGCTTCATGGGCGGTCAGAAACCTGGTGAGCAGGTCGGATTGTTTGAGCATCTCCCGCATTACGACAATGCCGTAACTCGGGTTGAACGGCCAGAGCCGGTCAGGCTGCACTACTAGCCGTCCGTTCCCATACCGGCGGGCTGTTGTCGCAAGCGCCGGCGTCCCGGCGGCGGCTGTAATCTCGCCAGTTAACAGCGCGTCTGAAAGAAAGTCCGCCCAAGGATAATTTTTTACTTCGACATCCGTTCTGTTGTTCTTCTGGAGTAAGTCATGCACGATTACATCGTGAATGGAACCTTTTGGCGGGGTTCCGATCGCTTTACCGGACAACTGGGAGAGGAACTCCTGCATGCTGCCACACTCGTCGACAGTGCGGATCTTTTTGCCCGCAATCATGACCGTTCCCTCGATATGGCCCCCGGCAATGCAGGCAAGCCTGAGTCCCCGGTCGATCCCGATGATGACCGGGGGCAGGCCGATGTACCCGAGGTCGAGCCTGCCCGCCTGCATCGCGTTGATGATGTCAGGCCCTGAAGGAAAGAGCGTCCATGTTGCACGGACGCCTTGGTCTGTAAGGAGATCGTGATCCCCGGAGCAGGAAAGCGGTATGGTACAGAGTGGAGAGGTGACCGATCCTGATCGATTCCTGCGGCATGGTTTATCCGACCTTTTTGAGCACGCTGCTGATCGCCTCGTCCACGCAGGAAAGTTCGGGGCGGAGCATCCCGACTGGCACATCTACGATCTTCTCCACGATCGTTGCGAGTATAGGCGCGCAGACGATCCCCGATGCCCCGTCCTTTTCTGCCCGGGCAGCGGCGACAATGCATTCATCGAGGGAGTGGGCGGAGTACCCCTTGATGGCAAATGTCTGCCCTGCGGACTCTACCTCGCGGGTCGGAACGGAATCGAGCAGAAATTTTGCCGCGATCACCGCAATAAACCGGTGACGTTCCGGTTCAAGGGCAGAGACGATCTTTTTGACTGTCGAGAGCCGTGGGTCACGCTCGCCAAGCGTGACCTTGTACAGCGTTGAGACCGGGATACCAGTCTGTTCCGCGAGCTCCTTTACCGTCATGTTCTTTCGCTCCAGCTCCTCGTTTAATGCGGAAGTGAAATCAGTCTCAAAGATCCTTTTTGAGAACATATTATCCTTTATGTGGTGTTTTTAAGATTATAATTATTACTATGAGGATAATTTTAATGTAAAATTGGAAAGATATTTGAATCGGCCGACCGATAATTCTGCGATGTACAGCGAGCAGGCATACGAGCTGACAATACTCCCTGGCACCAACAGGGACGGGGAAAAGGAAGGCTTTAACCGGATCGTGATCCGCCCGGGCGACACCCTCTCGATCGTTGGGCCGACCGGTTCAGGAAAGTCTGCGTTTATCAATGATATCGAAGTCCTTGCGCAGGACGACACAGTCACAGGACGAAGCATTCTTGTGAATGGCGAGGAGCCCTCAGAAGACCTTGTACGCGACCCGGCAAAAAAACCCATCGCTCTGATCACCCAGAACACCCGGGTCATCGCCGATCTCACGGTCAGCCGATTCCTCGCTCTTCATATACAGGCTCGGGATAACGGGGCGCAGTGCCTGATCGCCCGCACAACTGAGCCTCGCAAATGAGTTTACTGGTGAGAAGATTTCTGAATCCATGCGTATGACCGCGCTATCGGGCGGCCAAACCCGGTCGCTTCTTATCGCCGATGCGATCCTGATCGGGCAGACGCCGATCCTCCTTCTCGATGAAGTGGAAAACGCCGGCATCAATAAGGGACGGGTCATCTCATGCCTGCGGGAATACAAAAAAGCCGTGATCTTCGTCACACACGATCCCTACCTTGCGCTCATCACCGACCGGCGGATCGTAATGAAAAACGGGGCTGTGGATGGCGTGCTCGAACCGGGAGATCAGGAAAGCGCTATCATTGAGACTGTCACAGGTATTGATGCGTTCCTCTGGGATCTCCGGGAAAAAATTCGCGCCGGGGAGCTTGTCAGCGATCCGGCCGAGACACCAGCCACTCACAAAAAGGCTAGGGTGCCGGCATGAAGCTTGTCATTGTCGCCGGTCCGCCAAGCGCCGGCAAGACTGCCGTTGTCCGCCAGATAATAAAGAAGTTTTCCAAGACCGATAAACCCGCATACCTGAAGATCGACGTCGTGAAGGCATTCGAGGACGAGGAACTCCACGAGGAATTCGGCATCCCAACCCGGAAGGTCTATTCCGGTGATCTGTGCCCCGATCACATGGGCATCATGGTACTCAGGGATGCAATTACATGGGCGGAGGGGCTTAAGGCAGGTATGCTTATTATCGAGAGTGCTGGGCTCTGCCTCAGGTGCACCCCGTACACGACCCAGGCATTCGGTATCGCTGTGCTTCCCGCAGTCTCCGGGAGTAACTCGCCCCTCAAGATGGCGCCGTTAATCGCCCTTGCCGATGCAGCGGTTGTCACTAAAACCGATCTAGTATCACAGGCTGAAAAAGAGGTGTTCAGGGAATGCATCAGGAGCGTAGTCCCGAATATCGATATCATTGAGACCAATGCAGTGCAGGGTACTGGACTCCGTTACCTCCTTCAGGCTATCAACAAATACCCCGGGATCAGTGATGCGGAGACCATTTCGCTGCGGGGAACGCCGCCCCTTGGGGTCTGCACTATCTGTATCGGCAAGAAAGACATTGGGTGGCAGCACCACTTCGGCGTAATCCGGCCGCTGGAGGAGGCTGACAATATTTACCGGGGGGACTGAACCTATGGCATGGGTTCCCCCCGGCAACAATTGCGGTTCGTGTGGCCTATCAACCTGTGAGGATTTTGTAGAAGCCGTAAAAAAGGGGAAAAAGGCAGAAATTGACTGCCCGTTCCATGCTACGGAACGGTGCACCCCACCTAATTTATCTCATTATTCCGGCACCGATGTGACCGGGGCTAAATATGACTTTATTATACGGGCGTTCCCCGGGGAACCTTCTGCGCGCAAGTTCATCGTTCCATTCCGGGCAGATCTCGTGGAGAAGTGGGACATCAAGCCGGGCGCGCTTGTTACAGGACGTCCTGCCGGACCCGGCTGCCCGCTCTACCACGCACTTCGTGTTCTCTCCGCAAATCCCGTTACCGGCGTACTTGAGTGCCACACGGTGGGCCCCCTCGCAGCAAGGAAGGAGAAGGGGTTTGATGTGCAGGCCTACCATGTTCATGCATTCGAGGGTATTGCTGAGACAGTTCTCCGTCCTCCGACTCTGGGCCTTCGGCAGAGGTTCCTGCCGGGGTACTGCATGATCGATCTGGCCCATACCGCTCTTGTTAACATGGTCCTGAAGAAAAAAGACGGGGTGCATGTGAGAGTAGAGGATATTCGTATCCTATAAGTGGAGATGCATGATTCCCAAGTACCGAATCCGGTGCATCGGCGGTGGAGAGATCGTTCCTGATACGACCTCCCTATCGTGCCCTGCCCGCCACAATTCCCTGCTTCGCACTGAGTACAGCGGCCGAAGGTTAAATCTTGCACCTCACCGTGGAATCTTCCGGTATCTCTGCTGGCTGCCGGTGACGCACCCCCTTCTTCCCTCGGGAGGCCCGGTGACGTTTACCAGTACCGCGCTTTCCCGGGAGACTGGCCTTTCCCGGCTTGCCATCTCATTTTCCGGGTACTGCCCTGAACATGAGGCATTCCTAACGACCGGTTCGTTCAAGGAACTCGAAGCCCTGCCCACCCTGCAACGGCTCTGGGAATTAGGAAAACAGGTCCCGGTGATCGCCTCTGCCGGAAACACCGGCCGGGCTTTTGCCGGGCTATCAGCGCAGTACAAAAAACCCGTGGTTATTGTTGTGCCCAAGGATGCAGTCTCGCGTCTCTGGACAACGACTCCTGCGCATGATATATTCCTTGTTGCCGTCGATGGAGATTACACAGATGCGATTACGGTGAGCAACGCACTTGCTTGTGTTCCCGGATGCGTACCCGAAGGTGGAGCAAAGAACGTCGCCCGCAGGGACGGTATGGGAACGGTGATGCTCGATGCAGCAGTCACCCTTGGCAGAATTCCCGATCATTATTTCCAAGCGGTTGGCAGCGGAACGGGGGCTATTGCTGCGTGGGAGGCAGCTCTCCGGCTTATCGAAGATAGCAGGTACGGTGCATCGCTTCCCCGCCTCCATCTCGCCCAGAATAAACCGTTTACACCGATGGTCTCGGCATGGCAGCAGGGAAGGCGGACAATCGACCCGGATCTTGATATGCCAGATATGTCCAACGCCATACATGCAGTCATGTCCCCGGTCCTTACCAACCGAACGCCTCCCTATGGAATTGCGGGCGGGCTCTTTGACGCGTTGCAGGCAACAGATGGCTGTATGTACTCAGTATCAAATGAAGAGGGAAAGAAAGCGTCACAGCTTATCCGGGATACTGTGGAAATCGATCCTGACCCTGCGGCAGCGATTGCTCTGGCCGCACTTATGCACTCAACAGAGACCGGGGCTATAGGGGCGAATGATTATATCCTCCTCAACATTACCGGTGGTGGATACGAGAGGGTCCGGGAAGATTATTCCCTCTTCCCGATCAAATCGTCTGCAGTGACCACACCCGGGCTTTGCGACGATATCAAGGCAGAACTCAAAGAGTGGATTTCGCACTATGGATGAAGATCAGATTATCAGCGAACTAAAAAGACAGAGGATCGATATTATCAGCTCGGTTCCCTGTGACCGGGCGAAAGGGCTTTTTTTTAAGTTGCCTCAAAACTTCCGGCATATCGGCCTGGCCCGGGAAGAGGACGGCGTTGGCATATCCGCCGGTGTGTACCTTGCCGGTTCCCGCCCGGCGGTCGCCCTCCAGAGCTCGGGTCTTGGAAACATGCTCAACGCGATTCTTTCCCTTTCGGTGACCTTTGGCCTGCCGCTTCCGATTCTTGCAAGCTGGCGGGGGTGCGAAGGGGAAAAGATTCCTGCCCAGATCCCGTTCAACCGCCCTCTTCCGGCCATTCTTTCCGCAGCAGGTATCCCTTGGACAGACGTTTCCGGGCCTGATTCGCAGCTTGAGATCGGAGATGCCGTCGCCGAGGCATACAAAAATCGAACTCCGCACGTTATTCTCATACGGCCGGAATGCCTTGAAGAGACCAACTGCAGTGTACAGTGTCTGCCTGTTCCTTCCCGGCCATTTTCAATCTGCTACGAACGAAAATGGCGTACTCCCGTGATGAGCCGGTTGGAAGCGATCCGGGCCATTGCGGGAACAATACATGATGAAGTCTTAGTCGCAAACATAGGCGTCCCGTCAAAAGAGCTTTATGCGACCCGGGACTGCCGGAGAACTTCTACATGCTGGGTAGTTACACGCAGGCCTCTGCGATCGGGCTCGGCATTGCAACGGCGCGGCCGGACAAAAGAGTGATCGTGATCGATGGTGACGGCAGCCTGCTCGGTTCTGCAATCCTTCCGGTGATAGCAGCGGCAGCACCTGCAAACCTCACTGTTGTCGCCCTTGACAACGGTGTCTTTGGCAGCACCGGTAACCAGCCCCGACCCGGGCAGGACACCGCAGACCTTGCACTTATGGCGCTTGGTGCGGGTTTCACACAGTCGGTAACTGTGCACGAGGCGTGCGAGCTCGAGACGGCACTGGTCGATGCGGTGGGTAAGGGCCCATCATTCATACATACCCGTATCTGTCCCGGCAACAGTGATGTCCCCAATATTCCCCTGTCCCCGGAACAGATCCGGGACCGGTTCATGGGTGCTTTTTCGCAAACGATAGTTCGAAGACAGACGGGAAAAAGAAGATCCTGTTGAGATTCCTTTCTGACTTTTTACAGCAGGGGATCGGGAAGTTCCGGGCCATAAACCGGAAGTTTTGACCCTGATACAAGCACTGGCCGGTCCGACCGGGCGATCTTGTTGAGGATGAGCTGCCTGCCCCGTTTGGTGAGTGCAAAGACCGGGACTGCGGTGCCTGCCTGAAGAAGTGCTCTGGCCCCGGCGATCTGCCAGATCCATTTCGAGGCACATGCTGTCACGATATCTGCGACTCTGACAATGGTATCGGCATCCGCTTCAGTGATGCCACTCATGTGTACTCCAAAGATGAATGCATCCGGAAATTTCGTCCGGATTGCGACGGCAGTATCTGCCGATGCCACTGTAACAGCTACATGAGTAAAACCTTTCTCATACGCCCGGGCAACCCCCAAAACCGGATCTATGGTTGCTTTGGCCCTATCGAGGACCATACCCCCGGTCTGCTCGATCCGGTCCATCTCATCCGGGTGCGGTGATGTACTCACGAGTCCTGACATTCTGCCGCCGATTCCCTGCACCATCTCCGGGGTCGTTACAATCACGGTTCCAGCACCGTCACACGCGAGCACCGCCGCGTTGAGACTTCCATCGAGAATGCCGGAGCTGATCAATTCGGACGCGCCAAACCCGACGAAGTCCACGGTCCCGGTCACCTTCCGGTTCGGCCGGCACATACCCCACGAATCCATCCGGTGTTCGATGTTGGCCTTGACCTCTTCCGGTGTAATTTCATTAATAGGTCGGGCGAACTTTTTTGCGAGCGGGCACTGGCGGAGCCGTGAGACGGAAACTTCAGCCACATTCCCATTTTTTATAACAATCTTTGATCGTCCTACTGCCTCTATTATATGAATGTCTTCTTCGTTGTCGGACATCGTAATCCTCTCCTTTAGCCGCATATATTTGTAAAACCACTCTCCAGTGGTTTCAAGCGGTACAGGTTTTAGCCGCATGAATCCTATGCAGGCTATGAAATAATAATTCTATACATCGGACGGATATTTATCAGAGCGTGAGCATGCGTTCGATGGCATTGCGGGCACGGGCCGCAGTCTCATCCGGTACCGTGATCACGGGTCTGGTCGTTACCAGCGCGTCCCGGACATGTGCAAGAGTGGTTTTTTTCATGTTCACGCAGACGGCTTTTTCCGAGAGTGGGTAACATCGTTTGTCCGGGCACTCTTTTGCAAGCCGGTGAAGGATTCCGATTTCCGTGCCAATAATAAACTCACTTCCGGATGCAGATTTGACGTGTCGGACAATCCCCGAAGTGCTTGCAACCTGATCGGCAAGATCGATAATCTCGGGCCGGCACTCCGGATGGACGAGCACGGCAGCGTCCGGGTGCGCCTGTTTCGCAATCGCCACATCAGCAGGGGTATAGCGGTCATGAACCAGACAGAACCCTTCCCAGGAAAGAACCGTCTTTTTGGTGAACCGCGCCACGTATTGCCCGAGGTTTTTATCCGGGACAAAAATTACCGTATCATCCTGTACTGCATTTACCACGTTCACCGCGTTTGCTGAGGTACAGCATATATCGCTTTCTGCTTTGACGTCAGCAGTGGTATTTACGTAACAGACAACTGCGGCATCAGGGTGGCGGGCACGGGCGAACCTGACTCTGCCGCGGTAACCATGCCCGCCATGGGACAGCAGGCATCCGGAGCAGGTAACAGAACCGTTTTTTCCGGGGCGAGAATGGCGGCGGTTTCTGCCATGAAATCGACTCCGCAGAAAACAATAATGTCACCGTTCATCGCCGCCGCAGCACGCGCCAGTTCCAGTGAATCCCCGGTTACGTCAGCGATATCTTGGACCTCGGCACGCTGGTAGTTATGTGCGAGGATGATCGCGTTCTTTTTCTTCTTGAGCTGCAGGATCTCGTTCTGCAGCATAGCTATGTCCTGCATCGGCAAACGCTCGTGGGGTTGTATCCTAGTAGTGTGTCGCGGTGCATCAAAAAGTCGCTGGCGGAAAACAGCAGTACCGGGATGTTTATGCACCCGGGATTCCTATATTCTTTCGACGATATGAAGATTATTCTGCCGGACCAGAGCATCCGTGTGATGGAGCATAGCCCCGGTACAGTCGCGGCACTCCTGAACGAGCTCGGAATAAATCCCCTGGAAGTAATGGTGTCCCGGAACGGGACACTTGTTCCGGAGCAGGCAGCAATCAACGGGGACGATGAGATCTGGGTCATCCGGATCGCGCATGGGGGCTAGATCGTTGGCACCTCCTGCCGCGCATAGCGATGTTCCGGTCTGCTCCTGTTGCAGTGAACCGGCGGTGATATACCAGCCGGCCGACCATCGTCACCTTTGCGGTACACATCTTGTTTATGAGATAGAAACACGGGTTGCATCAGCCATAGATGAGGCTGGACAGATCCACGCGGGTGACCGGGTGGCTGTGGCATTAAGCGGGGGAAAGGACAGTACCGCGCTCCTCCTCCTCCTTTCCCGGCTGTTGCGTGCGTGGCCAGGGGCAGATCTCGTCGCCATCACCGTTGACGAGGGCATTGCCGGGTACCGCGCCGCTACGCTTCAGGCTGCAAAAGCACTGACCAAACAGCTCGGAGTGGATCATCACATCGTCTCGTTCCGTGACCTTATCGGTGACGACCTCGATACCCTGCTTTCAGGACGTGAGGAACAGGCCTGTACGATCTGTGGCATTTTGCGTAAAAAAGCACTCGCTGATGCAGCCCGTGATGCCGGGGCAACCGTGATCGCGACCGGCCACAATCTCGATGATGAGGCCCAGTCGGTGCTGATGAACGCCCTGCGGGGGGATCTCCCACGGCTCATCCGCAATACGGGGACCGGAAAGTCGGCCCTTTTCCTCCCCCGGATAAAACCCCTTGCTGCCGTCACGGAAAAGGAGATCGCGGCTTACCTGTTTGTGCGGGGTCTCTTCTCTGTACTACCGGAATGCCCATATACGAAATACGCATTACGGGCTGAAGTACGAACAATGCTCACGGGGCTGGAGTGCCTGCATCCCGGGACGATGCAGCACCTCGCACAGAGTAAAAAGAGTATCGAACGGTATTGTGCGGGAACGCCGGTCATGGAACCCCTGCACCGCTGCCAGGAATGCGGGGACCCTTGCTCAGGCAATATCTGCCAGATCTGCCGGCTCCGGCACTCATTAGGGAAGTGAGGGAGCGCCCAGCACCCGTTCTGGGTGGGAATAAATATTCATTTTTGTGCTGCGGACAAAACCGACGATACATACTCCTGTTTGCTCTCCGATAGTAACGGCAAGTGTCGTTGTTGCGCCGCGTGAAACTATGACCGGGATATTTGCGACAAGGCATTTGCGCACCATCTCGGATGATACGCGGCCGGAGCAGATGGCAAACGTTTCAGAAAGATCGATGTTGTTTCTGAGGCCGTAGCCAATCACGCGGTCGAGCGCATTGTGCCTCCCGATATCCTCGGATCGGGAGATAACACCGCTTTTCGACGCGAGTCCGACTACATGGATCCCCCCGGTGATCTTGTGTAGTTCGGATTCGAGCACATCCCTTGTAGTAGTCCGGAGCAGGTCAGGTGTGAAAGATACGCCCGAAGTGATCTTGGGAAGTTTTTCGGTGTCGATAAAAGATGCAGCTCCCCCGCAACCGGAGAGAATCGTTTTTTTTGGGCCAAGTACTTTGAAAAGGTTTTTTGTGATGACACTGATACGGTTTGTTTCGATCCTGATGGACTCTATCTCATCTGCACCCTTGATGATCTGCTCGGTAAACAGGTAGCCGGTAACAAAATCCTCAAGACCGACCGGGCTCATCATAGCAGTCATCGCGTGCCTGCCGTTCACGAACAGGGCCTCAGGGACTTCATCGATGACCTCATGGGTCCCGGCTTTTGCTGTATCGCCATCCATCTTTATGCAGGGCAGGTGCTTAAACATCGGAACCGTCATCTTTGTCACCAGGCATTTATCGATAGGATGATTTGTGGTTAGCCGGGAGCACTTCGTCCATGCTCCCGCTCCGGTACCCTTCCAGATCGAGGGTCACGTACGAAAATCCGAGCGATCGAAAGGCACCTGCTACCACATTATGCATACTCAGTAATGCATTCATCTCCTCTTTAGGTACTTCGATGCGGGCAACTTTTCCGTGAACCCTGACCCTTACCTGCCTGAACCCCTCCCTATGAAGGAAGGCCTCGGCCTCTTCGACCATATGGAGTTTTTCACAGGTGATTGTATCGCCGTAGGGAATGCGGGATGAAAGACAGGCTGCCGAGGGTTTATCCCAGAATGACAATCCCTCTGCCCGCGCAATTTCCCGTATATCACTTTTCGTCAATCCTGAATCGAGGAAAGGATGGACAATCCCCGCTTCGGTGCTCGCGGCCAGGCCGGGCCGGTGCTCTCCTGTATCCGAAACATTGATACCGTCGGCAACACAGGCAAATCCCAGTTCATGGGATCGCTGTTTCAGCATCTTGGCTGAGTTTTTTTTGCACCAGAAACAGCGTTCTGCAGGATTTCGCGTGAACCGCTCGTCGTCCATGATATTGACAGGAATGATCTCAAGGTCAAGGTCATATTTCTCTGCAATCGACCGTGCCTCGTCAACCGCTTCCCGAGGGACAACCGGGCTGTCGAGAAGGACACACCGGGATTTCTTCCCAAGTGCTTTTTTGGCAAGCACCGCAAGCAGACTGCTGTCCACGCCGCCAGAGAAAGCGACGAGCATGGACCCTCTTCCCGCTATGTTCAGGAGAAGTTGTTTGCGACGAACCGGGATATCCATACCTGAAAATCCTTTATGCACGAAAAAAACCGAAGATCAGCTGCCGCCCCTGCTATTTTCAGAGGTGCTTCCGCACTGGTACTCTTCTCCTTCACGGAGCTGGCGACATATGTCGCAGGTGCGCTGTACAAGGTTTACATCTTTGCCATCCATTAAATCCCGTGCCAGTTGTTCTATCGACTGTTTTACATCATTCTCAAATTCAATACGGTAGCCTCGTTTCCCGGAGAGGTACTGGGATACCGCAGAGGGTGCAATTGCAAGCATCCGTGCTGCTTCGACTTGGGATACGCCACACTTCACGAGCTCAACTGCGATGGCTGCACGGATCGCCGGGAATACATCCCATACAACCTTCTGGCAGGGGGCTTCCATCATATCACAACCTTTAAGTTATCACAATTGTTACATAAGAGATTGTATTCACAATTGTGAATTTGTTGCGTGGCCATAAAACGTTATCGAATTTGCGCTGTTCATGCGGGGTCCGGTGAGGAAAAAGGAAAGTACCAGGGCGGCCAATAAACGATAGCCCGGATTATCAGGGAACAAAAGAATAATCAGACGATGGGCACAGATATTCACGAACACAAGGAAAGAGAGCATGGTAAAACAGCGTATCATCTATATGGATCATTCCGCAACGACGTACGCAAAGGAAGAGGTCGTCGATGCGATGCTGCCCTATTTTACCCAGCACTTTGGCAATCCCTCGTCGATTTACGGCATTGCGCGCGAATCGAAACAAGCGATTGACACGGCGCGTGCACAGGTGGCAAAAGCGGTTGGGGCACTACCTGATGAAGTCTATTTCACATCAGGAGGAAGCGAATCTGACAATTGGGCGATAAAAGGTGTCGCATACGCCAACCGGAAACGGGGTACTCATATTATAACGACAAAAATTGAGCACCATGCTGTCCTCCACACCTGCCAGTTCCTCGAAAAAGAAGGTTTTACGGTTACATACCTCCCGGTAGATCGGTACGGCCTCGTTGATCCGGCAGATCTTGAAAAGGCGATCACTGAAAAGACTATTCTCGTATCGATCATGTACGCGAACAACGAGATCGGCACGATCGAACCGATCCAGGAACTCGCGGCCGTCGCCCAGAAGCACAAGGTGTATTTCCACACCGATGCAGTCCAAGCGATCGGGAATGTACCCATAGATGTAAAATCACAGAATATCGACCTGCTCTCCCTCTCCGCTCACAAATTCTATGGCCCAAAAGGGGTCGGGGCGCTCTATATCAGGAACGGTGTCCGTATTGAGAACCTGATTCACGGAGGCGGCCAGGAACGAAAGAAACGGGCCGGTACCGAGAATATTGCCGGAATCGTTGGCTGTGGGAAAGCTATCGAACTTGTAACTGCCGATATCGCGGGCCATAATGTACGGATCCAGAAGATGCGCGACCGGCTCCTTCAAGGCATTCTTGAAAAGATCCCCCATGCCCGCCTTAACGGTCACCCGACAGAACGGCTGTCAGGGAATCTTAATGTTAGCTTTGAATTCATTGAAGGGGAATCCATGCTCCTGTGGTTAGACGACGAAGGCATATGCGCATCGACTGGCAGTGCCTGTACATCGGGCTCGCTTGAACCATCGCACGTCCTGCTTGCCACCGGCCTCCCGGTAGAGATTTCGCATGGGTCGTTGCGGCTGACGCTCGGTGATATCAACACCGAAGAGGATATCGATGTCGTGCTCGAGGTACTGCCAAAAGTAGTGTCCCGCCTAAGGGACATGTCTCCCTTGTACCAGAAAACGGCAAAAGACGGAGGATGCAATGTATAGCGAAACGGTGATGGATCATTTCAAAAACCCTCGCAACGTCGGGGAGATCGAGAACCCGGACGGCGTCGGGGAGGTCGGGAATCCGGTCTGCGGCGACATTATGAAGATCTTCCTGAAAATCGAGAATAATATTGTCGTCGATGCGAAGTTCAAGACGTTCGGTTGCGGGGCGGCGATCGCGTCCAGCAGCATGGCAACCGAACTTGTCAGGGGAAAAAGCCTTGAGGACGCGTGGCAGCTCTCCAACAAGGCGGTTGCCGAGGCCCTGAACGGTCTACCACCGATCAAGATGCACTGTTCAGTGCTTGCAGAAGAGGGAATCCACAAGGCGATAAATGACTATCGCGTAAAACACGGTCTTGAGCCGTGGAAAGAGACTTCGAGTCATTCACACGATCACGATGAAGAACCTGAATGCCAGCATTGACCTGAGGACTCGTTCCAGATCCGGTTTAACCAGGTGAAACAGATGCTCTCCGAACGTGAACGCGAACGTTACAAACGCCAGATGATGCTTTTTGGCGATGCCGGGCAGGAACGCCTCAAGAGGGCTCATATTTTTATTGCCGGTGCTGGGGGATTGGGATCGCCGATCTCGATCTACCTTGCAGTAGCTGGAGTCGGAACCATTACTGTCGTGGACAAGGATATCGTAGACCAGACCAATCTCAACCGGCAAATCCTGCATTACGACCGGGACATTGGCAGGAAGAAGACTGCGTCTGCTGAAGAAAAACTGCAGGCACTCAACCCCGATATTACGATCAGGGTGATCGATACCACTATCGACGAATCGAATACCGGACAATTGATCGGCAGCGCCGATGGTATTGTAGATGCGATGGACAATTACCCTATCCGGTATCTCCTCAATGATATCGCCCAGAAAAAGAAGATCCCGCTCTTTCATGGCGCGATACGGGGATTTTACGGCCAGGCGACCACCATTCTCCCGGAGAAGACGGCCTGCCTGCGCTGCATTTTTCCCTCTGCTCCCCCGCAGGAAGTTTTTCCGGTTGTGGGTGCGACACCGGGAGTTATCGGTACGATCCAAGCCACCGAGGTGCTCAAGTACCTCCTCGGGACCGGGGACCTCCTTGCGAACCGCTTGCTGATCTGGGATGGGATGACCATGCACGCAGAAGAAATTGCTGTTGAAAGGAACCCGGAGTGCACATCGTGCGGGGAAGGCTGTGAGTTAAACAGTTCACCGGAATCAGATACAGAAAAAAAACGGAGAGAGAAGAAAAAATGACGGTCAGGGTACGGTTTTTTGCCCGGTTCCGGGAACTGCTTGGAACCGACATAACGGTTGATGTCAGGGAGGATACAGTGCTATCCGAACTTGTAAAAGATATTGCAGGAAAGAACAAGGAAGGATACCTGGCAATCTTTGACGAGAAGGGTATATTCAGGGAATTTGTGATCCTGATGCAGAACGGCAAGCGTGTGGAAACGGCGGCTGCAGGAACGACCCGTGTCACCGATGGTGACGAAATTGCAGTGTTTCCCCCCGTTGCAGGCGGGTAACGGGGGCTGCAATGATAGCAATCCAGACCGAAGATGTTGATATCAGGAGACTGATAACTGCGGCAAAGAGGCATGGAACCGGGGCAATCGTTGTTTTCGACGGCGTAGTCCGGGACGACAATATCCGTGAGATGGAACTTGAGGCATATAGTGAAGTTGCCGTGCCCGAACTCGAGAAGATTGCCGATGAAGCAAAAAAGACCTTCAGCCTGCTCTCTGTCGACATCGTTCACCGGATCGGTCGGCTTGCCATTGGTGAGAATATCCTGGTTATTGTGGTTAGCGCAGGACACCGCAAGGAAGCGTATGAGGGCTCACGATTTATCATCGAAGCAATAAAGGCTGGAGTACCGATCTGGAAAAAGAGCTTTGCCGGGACGGCGATCGCTGGGTTCCCGGGGAGCATCAGCATGGGTGCGGATCCGGGAAATAACCGGATATTTTAGAGACCTTTTATCGTACTATCTCTTTTCCGTGAGCTTCCGGTACATCTCCTCGCCAACACATTCCCGGGCATGCTTGCACCATTGTACGCACGATGCGATATCATTGTAGATCACAAATTCGCACTTGCTGCATTTTACGGAAACATCGTTTGAAAATAGTTCGACTTCCTCCCCGCACTGCGGGCACTTTTTTATCGCGAGCGTCGGTGTCCGTATATTGGCTGCACCAGGACAATGATCGAACATGGCACACTCCTCTGACCCATGTTGTCTTTCCGGCTCATGAACTGGATGGATATCAGCGGTAGCCGGAAAGGTACGGCGGGAAAGGGTGGCAGAGCTGACGAGGGATAGCCATCCAAAGATGTATGAGGGCACGCGGCAAAGATTCCGGCAGATCATGGCCGCAAAGCAGTTTCTTTCAACGATAAAATACGTGTCCGGCACAAAACCGGCCTTCCTGCTTTCTGAGATTGCAGCCTATCTTGACGAACCGCTGACCATCGGGCAGATGTATGCGGCGATCCAACCGCATCTTGCCGGACTTGGTCTTGCCGCACAAAAGACCGGTGAAGACTATACTATTTCGCGGCAGCTGCCGCCACACTCTTACATCCTGAATACTGCCGAAGAAAAACGCCTTAACGCGTACCTTTCCCTCTCTGCCATGCCTTCTGTTCTTGAAACGGCCATCGAGCAGTACATCACCAGAAAAACCGGCAAAGACTGGTCTGATCCGGTGATTCTCGAACGGCTCCGCCGCGCGATTGTCGCCCAGAAAGACGATTACTGGAAACCGACAGACAAACGGTCGCTCCAGTACACGAAAGGCTATTCAGTGCTCGGCTACCTTGCGTACCATTTCCCGGTCTACTTCATGCAGGCCCGGCACCTTCTTGCGCAGCTTGCCCGTGACGGGCTGCTGAAACAGCAGATGACAATCCTCGATCTCGGCACCGGGCCGGGGGTCATACCTCTTGCCATCGAGGATTTCTGGATGTGTCTGGATACAGCCCGGGCGACAGTCTATTCTGTCGAACGCTCAAAAGAGCACATCGAAGCATTTGATGCTCTGGCCCGGAGTGTTATCTTACAGGACCCCCAAGTAACGATAGAGTCTTCCAAGGAAGTCTGATATCACCTCCCCCCGGGACGTGCCGCTCCCTGACAGCGTCGATCTGATGATCTTTTCCAACGTACTCAACGAACTGGCTGGACTGTCGGTTGCAGCGCGTGCGGATATTGTGATGAACTATGCAGAACGGCTTGCACCGGACGGTACGCTCCTCATAATCGAACCCGCGGAAGAAGCGACTTCCACCGGCCTGCGTATCCTTGCCCTCGCGTTAAAGAAGCAGGGTCTCTCGATCTATGCCCCCTGCACGTTCGTCTGGGGCACGAACTGCACTCCGGATCGATGCTGGAGTTTTCAGACCGCTCCCTCAATTCGACCCACCCGGATCATGAATACTCTTGCGGGATGCAATGAGGCGTTCCGGTACGTGAATACGGACATCAAGTACAGCTATGTAATATTACGGAAGGATGGGAAGGTTCGCGCATCCTGTCACATCCAGAAAGATACGAAAGCGCTGCGTCTGTCCAAAGTACATCTGAACGTGGGAAAACGGATCACGATAGTGGCGGCGAAAATGTCCGAGGATCTCGGAGATGCGGAAACTCATTTGTTTAGACTCTGCGACGGTTCAGCAGAAAAACCGGTATATGCAGTGCTGCCTGCATTTCACATCGCCCAGTCTAACCGGGAGCTGGGGTCCGCGCCATATGGCGCGGTGCTTGAGATCCGGAATGTGCTGGTGCGGTATAACCTGGCACACGATGCGTATAATCTGCTCGTGAGCAGGAACTCGCATATAATTCCCCATCCCTCACGGTGAAAAAGCTGATTAAAATATAGGGGACTCTGTCCCTTCAGTCGATACGTTTTTGTAATTGATCGGAAACCAAGAGTTTCTGAAGAGCCGAATCTTAGTCATTTACCTCTGCCCCCATTGAAACATCGTGCTGAATCGAAACCCGAACTACTTCCCGAGGGAATGTGCCTGAGGTAGAACAAGTAAAAAAAATGCAAGAAATTATTTAAAATAACATTCAGGGATCAGGAAAGAGAATACCCGGTCGCTCCACCGCTGTAATAAATAGTCGCCATAGGTCCAAGGTTAATTCCACCTGCCCCCATCCCCAGATTATAGACGGTGATCGGAGTAGAACTGACCGCGTTACATATCACGCATGCCCCATTTGCATCGAACTCTGTCTGTGCTGATTGCGAAGGGACATTCAACGTAAGAGTGGATGTGAAGGAACTGTAACTGCCGATATATATTTGGGAGATCGTATATTGGCCATAATCCACACCGTTAATGGTCAGATCGACATCATTGAGATTAAATGTAGAGATTTGGCTAGGTGTGACGTATATAGCAGGTCCATTAATGTTAGTCCCTTGTGTTGTTGAATCTAACGTTAGTCGGTTCTGTTGCGTTGTCGGGACTTCTCAGGTAGGTGTTGCATGGCGGGACTTTTTAGAAAGAGTCTATTTGTTGAGTGATTGGATTCTAATATATAATTCATCATCACATATTTCTGAAAGGTTTTTTAAAAACGTTACATACTCATTTAATTCATATCGACTCAGGGAAATAGCATTTGCATAATGAGCCACCAGATGTCTTTGACGAATAATAGAATCTAATGTACCTTTGACATCAGTTTTTTTTCCAGCTTTATTTTCATATTTTTCCTCGGTTCTCTTAAAAAAATCTTTATGTCCAATTGATTTGAAAAAGTCCTCGAGTCTTTCCGAATTTGGGTTGCTTCTAATAGCAACACTGAATGCTTCAGGATTAATCCGTTTGTATGTGACAAATTCAGAAGCTGTCACCAACCTCGAGATTTTTTGAGGGGTATCAAAATCGTCCGGAGCACGCAATGATCGAGAGAGAGTCACTTTGTGATTATGCTGGATAATTTTAGGGGGTAATGAAGAAAAATTAAATTTTGAAGATGAAGACAATTCATTCAATCGTTCTTCCATCACCTCTTTGAGGTAATTTTCGAACGATGCCACCATCAATACCAACGCACCTCCCCGGAGACCTTGAACTATCTTAAAATTTTTTATTTGTAGGGGTTCTTTGTATCTCCTCTCTCGAGTTAGCAAAGTCTCAGCAATTGCAATCGATTTTTTAAAATTCTCGAGAGCAAAAGATGGTTGTCTCATAATATTCCTCTAACAACGGATAGCATCTGTTATGATCTTTTTAACCTTGGTTATCCTACCTATGAAATATGACGGGGTGTTTGTACCAGCGTCAATTGTTTTGCGGAACTCCAGATCTGAAAACAACTCTTTATAATTGCTTACAATTTCATCTTTGTGGGGGATTACTCGAGAGACAGTTAATCCACTACACGCAAACATTTGAGCATCGTATAACGAAGCCAAAACCTTTGGTCTCCAGCGTTCTTTATCTGGTAAATATCGTTTGAATGCATCCTCCCCAAAGCACGCTTCAACTACATCCAATGTATTTAAGAAATCTTTTCGCATTTCATTACATTTGTCCTTTGGAGTTTTTTGGTTGTCATCCATAAAATCATCCATGCTACTTCCGATTCCCCCAGAAAAAGTCTGCCAAATATCTTTAAATGTGCAATATCTCAAAACAAATTCTACGTCGAGCATTTCCTGATAGGTTTTAGATGTATTTTTGTCTTTTATATTCAGAAGTTTATGGAATTTTTTGTTCTCCGACACCTCGAGTAACATATCATTAAATTTACTGGGGGCAACACTATTTCGGATTTCCTGAGCATTGAGTTCAACTCCACCGGTATTTAATCGACGGAAAACTTCATATTTTATCGTCTTGTTGGATTGTTTTAAAATAATTACAGCTCGTAGAATTGCTCTTGCTTGTAAAGTTGATTTATGCTGTATCGGAAGACTTTCAAAATTTTTACCGTTTAGATCGCTAAAAACTTCCAAATCAGTTAAGATTAATCCACCGTATAAAAAATCATGTATGGCAGTTAATCTCTGTTTCCCATCAATTATCGAATATCTACCGGTTAAATCTTCATTCAGAAATATCTGAGGGACTGGAACGTTCATTAAAAACGATTCTATAAGCTTTGATTTTTTTGTTGCGTCCCAACGAGATCTTCTTTGAAATCTTGGAGATAGCTCAATTATTTCTTGTGATACCAAGTTTGCTAATGTACCCAAATTATAATCTACTACAGTTGTGAAGAGTTCTTTTTGTTTTGTATTCAAGAACTTTATAGAGGGTTTTATGTCAATATCGGCGTCTTTTGTTTCCTCCATCTCGTTTACAAGTTTTGTTTGCTCCATAGAATGATCGTACATTCAGCAAATTATAAAATTATCCATTTGTTTCTCGAGACTCAAATTACTCGAGACTGGATTTGCTCGAGAATCCTTCTAAACACTGCTCGAGATCCAAACTTCTCGAGACTTGAAAAATAGGATTGCTTATTCTTCTTCCATCACTTCTTCCAATAACAGGATCTTCACTTTCTTCCCCACCCACTTTTTTGGAACCAAGACGCCGCCAGAGTTCCCGATAGATTTCACTGTTTTGTCAAGCACCTGATAGGCTGATGTGTGAACGTCCATTTGTCCAGTCATGGAAATTACTTTGTTCAATTTTGTATATAAATCTACGCAACATTGTTGCATCTTTGTTACAACAAAACAACAACAATTAAATACTTGTTAGAACAATGTATATACATAGAACTAACAAGGAGATAACAAAGATGGATCAGTTCAGCAACCCAAGAGAGTTAAGAGGTCTAAAAATCCTCTCAGAGCCAGACACTATCATATCGATGGGAAAGAACGAATGGGATGTGCGTTCTCAGTCAAAAGATGCTTACTACCGGGTTTCTCGTGTCTTTGTAAAAGGCCG
This sequence comes from uncultured Methanoregulaceae archaeon, assembly GCA_963737635.1. Taxonomy (GTDB): domain Archaea; phylum Halobacteriota; class Methanomicrobia; order Methanomicrobiales; family Methanospirillaceae; genus Methanoregula. The sequence goes on along the minus strand of CAVTTL010000001.1, from coordinate 426,635 downwards.
GGATCGGAATCACATGCACGACTGGAAATGCACTTGCCCCGATCACGAAACCCGCAACGTTATTTGTAAACACATTTACGCCGTTCAGTTCTCCCTAAAAATTAAAGTAGATGTAGAAACTGATATTAAAGCCCAAAAAATACAGGGTGATGAAATTGGGAGAATCAACTGTCCAATCTGTAAAAGTAAGAATACTGTAAAGCGAGGGGTAAGGGCGAACTCATATGGAGAGATCCAGCGGTACGGATGCAAAGACTGCAACCACCGGTTTGTTATCAATGTTGGATTCAGCCGGGTAAAGCACGATCCCAAAGTAATCACGCTCACTCTCGACCTTTATTTTAAAGGCGTTAGCCTCAGGAAGATTAGCGATCACATCCAACAGTTCCACGACCGGGAAGTTGATCCTACAACCCCGATGCGCTGGATCAAGAAATACACTCAGTTACTCGGAAAATACGCTGAGAAGTACGAGGCGGAAGTAGGCAACATTTGGCACTGTGATGAAACGACGGTGTTCATCAAGAAAGAGGGTGAGAAGAAACACTATCACTGGATCTGGAACCTCATGGATGCGAAGACGCGCTACCTCTTGGCTTGCCAGATTACTGAGACGAGGTTTGTGGAAGATGCCCGTATTCCGTTAAAGAAGGCGAAAGAAGTTACGAACCGACGACCTGATGCAATAGTCACCGATGGGCTACAGGCATACAAGAAAGCCGTTAAAGCCGAGTTCTACGATATTGCTGAGCCGATCCAGAACCCACACATCCGGTTAAAGGACTTTGAGACAAAGCCCAACAACAATATCCTCGAACGCTTGAACGGAACTTTCAGAGAGAGGACGAAGGTAATGAGAAGCCTTGATAGCTCAGTTGGCGCTGAGGAGTTTGTAGCCGGGATGCAGACATATTACAATTACATCCGGCCACATCAGGGAATTGGGGGATTAACACCGGCTCAAATGGCAAATATCCCGATCAATCTTTTGGGGAACCGGTGGGAGACAATGATCGGATTATCGGTAAAATAACTCTCTTTTTTGTTTTTCCTACCCAAAACCATATTATAAACATCCACAAATAATGGTTCATGGAACTGACCGAGGCTGAGCGGCTTATGCTGGTCAATAAAAAGATTGAAATTTCTAAAATAACGTCAGAACTTTTAACTAATAAAGAATTAACTAAATCTGAAAAAATTTCAAAGATGAATGAAATCCTATCATTATTAAGCACTATCGAAAGTTATGCCGAAACGGATAGAGATCTTTTAGCGATTCGAAAATCTGTGATTATGATAGGGTCTATATTGGACTTTGATGGAGATGCATGTGGATTGATCACTATTTTTTGTACTGCGGTAAATTCCATTAAATTCAAATTTACAAAAAAAAAGTTATCAATATTTATTCAAATAAAAGAACTGATTTTAAACAAAAATCAATTTGGTTGATCTGACTTGTATCTATTGCTCCAAAAGTCCCGCCATGCAACACCTACCTGAGAAGTCCCGACAACGCAACAGAACCCGTTAGTCTGACAATATCGCCATTATTAAATGTATGCTGAGTACTTCCGTAGGTTATCTCGTAATAATCTCCTGTTACGGTGAACTGTATATATCCACCACTCAGCAGATACCCCGGTTTACCTGGGTAGTTGTTAGCATTCACAAGAACTGTGGATGCGGGAATCTGGCTTGGATTAACTGTGATATAACCGGTTTTAGTTATTGCATTGCCCCCACCGGCATTTGCTGCGGTCAATGTAACGGAATAGGTTCCTGCGGTTGAATAGGTGTGTGATGGGTTTTGGGCGGCAGAGAATGATGTATCTCCAAATGACCAGTTCCACGAAGTCGGGGTACCCGTAGAGGTATCGGTGAACTGGACTATAAGCGGTGCGGTTCCGGTGAGCGGTATGCCCGTGAAGTTAGCCACCGGCGCCGAGACTGGTGTTGCCGTAGTGGTAGCCGTCGTTATAGTCGTTGTAGTTGCAGTTACGGTGGCCGTTGTAGTCGTTGTTCCAGTGGGTGATCCTCCGCCCACATACTGTCCGAAATACGCCGAAGTTAAAACCACTCCTGCGGAGCCATATCCGGTATACACAAGTACCACACTTGATGGTGGAGTAGTCCCCGGTTTGGTATAGGTGAGCGTTTCTCCGATAGACCACGTGGAAGGGGTGCTGATACTGGATGTGACATCAACACCATCAACCAGGATCTTATAGGTTCCATTTAGCAGCGATTCCCCCCCGTCATGTTTGATATACACGATCTGGCTATGGTTCGAGATGAGGGCACTGAGCGCAGGGATCTTCTGTGCCTGCGGCTGGGATAGGACAGCGACACCGACAATCGATCCTGCAATAACTACGATAGTGATCAACAGAACTGTCCCGATAACTTCGGATGCCGCACCCTCGCCACTCTTGTCAGAGCTTCTCATGTACTTGCCACACTCTGCACACTGACGGAAAGGTTTGCGGTCTTTACATTGAGAGTGATGTGGGGATTCCCATCATTTCCTCCCGGCAACAAAATATAACTCCCCGTGGTCGTATTTTCCGCTGTAAAGTAAGTTGTTGGAATTCCTGCTGTCTGGTTTGCTGCCGCATTCAGGTACGCTGCCCACATTAAGGCTGCATCCGGATCCGGTGTTGTAATATTAATACTTGCGTTCCATGTGTTAAGGCTGATCGGTGCGTATGGCAGAGCGCCGGCATCGGTTTTTAATGACGTCGATACCTGCGCCGGGCTGGATCCACCGATCACACCGGAACTCGCAGGGTCGTAAGCGATCGCGACAATGTTTACCGTTATATTCCCGTTCCCGTTGTAGGTAAACGTAATCTCTGGTGGAAGCTTATAGGTGATCCCGTCGCTCTGGGAAAGGAACACTCCGCCCATCTGGTAATAGTACGTCTGTGGGATCCAGTAATTGTTGCTCGTACTGTATTCGAGGGAACCGAGTGGGACTAAATAGGTATAATTATACTGGGGCTGGTAGGCATACTCAGCTGTTGCAGTTGCCGTCATATCCGATGTTGGATTATAAAGGGAATACGTGATTGTGGCAGGGTAGGATATGACACTGTTTAAACCATAGGCAGGATCCAGCAGGTCAACCGAATAGGTGGAACCTTGTTGGATATTGGGGTACACTATAAAACTCGCCAGAGATGTGATTCCTTTTTTTTGCACGGTAACGGTGACGTCTGTTCCGGTATAATTGAACGCCGGGCTCTGAGTAAGAGTCCCACTGGAAAGTGAATAGGTTACATAATACGTCAATTGTGGCGTAATATTGATGATTGCATTCCATGAATTCCCGTTAATGATAATGCTTCGTGCGGGATTTTCATTCTGGTTTACATTATTTGCAGTTATATTGATGAGCAGGCTGGAGGGGACATTCGAATATACCTGTGTAGTAATCTGGGGGGACGTCGCGATCTGAATTTGAGGACCGGATGTCATCGCTGTTGTATTAGTGATATACGATGTAGATGAAACAGCGAATGTTTCCGGCGTTAACGTCCTCTGATTAATAAAGAGGGCACCACTCGATCCGATGGGTTGCAAGACCGGTATGATGCTGGTGCTTCCCTGCGCAGTCTGGCCGGAGGTGCCAAGAGGGAAGGTAGTACTCATGGCGATATTTTCCTGCTGGTTTGTCCAGAGCGAATCCACGCCGATCTTATAGCTCACGAACTGGTCATTAATATCATTCATGTGATTGATCTCATTCTCCCGCCCTTGCACCGGGACGCCATAGACTAGGTACAGCGAGAATGCGGCCATAATAATCGCAATAATAAGGACAAATCCTATTACTTCAGAAAGAGCTTGATCCCTGCAAGACCAAGCCGTATCTCGTCTCATATTCAAGGTTATTCGTTTATGACTCAGTTTATAAAGTTGTTGGTGTCTTTTTCTTACCTAAATACAAGAACCAAATCCCGGATGCACCGACCAAGGAGCCCAAATCCCCTCGCCGGATTCGCTGATAAAAATGGTGGATCATGGGGGAAAAAGCATTACTCGCCAAGCAGCGTCTTTGATACGATATATTCTCCTTTCGCATCCCGGGTCGTACCGACAATGAGCCAGCGTTCTGTACCGTGCTGCTCTATGACCCCGCAGGCTTCAATCATTTCTCCTGCAAGGGCTTGGCCACTGTACGTGTGGGTAAACGAGAGAACCCTGCTCACTGATTCGTGCTCAATCACATACACCGCCGGGTTGTCGAACGCAAGTGAGGCATCGGTAACCTTTGCCACTATTGTTTCCTTACCGAGAATCTCTCCTTTCCCGGCGGGGAGTCCTATAAGGTTATCGTAGGATCGCGTATACAGGATATCGAAATAGGTTCCTTCAATCTGTCCCCGGTTCCCTTTCCGCTGCTCATGGAGCACGAAGGCCTCGTAACTGATCTCGGGTTTGCGCTTCTCGTACACTTTACGCCACATCTCCGATGACATGCCTTCAATACTGCCATCGGTTATTCCTTTTTTAACAAGATTCTGGGCGGTAAACCAGTGCGTGCCGTAGACTACTATGTCGATATCCGAACCCTCGTTTTCAAGACCGCACAGGAGTGACCCGGTGCAGCCGATCGCGCCCGGTGGCAACCGGAACAAGTCGAGCAGCCGTTTAACCCGGTCATGCGATGTAGCGATGTGGGAGATCTCCAGATCCGGTTTTAATATCCGGCGCACATCAGTAACCGGAATGCGCTGGACAACTCCAGCGTAGGCGGGTTTTTCACGCGCGATCCGGGCATAGGCATCCTCGAAATCGTATTTGCGGTACCGTTGGCCGGACCGACTGATCCGTTCACCGCCGCTTTCCGGGACATAGCGGAGGACGCATCCGACATCTCGTTCGTTGTCGTACGTTGAGACAGCGTAGATCCAGCCATCCTGATCTTCGACAAAATCACGCAGGCGGATCGGCAGCATAATGACGGCTCGTTGTCAGCAGGATCGCAGGAATACTTCGATAGCTTCAGCATCTGCCCCGCGCCTGACGATTGATTTTTTGGTGAGATCCACGACGGTGCTTGGTGTACCGGAGAGCCTTCCGCCGTCGATGAAGAGATCGCGGGGTACAGTGCACTCTTCCGGGGTCTGGGGATCTTTTCCTCCAGAGAGATTCGCACTGGTCGCAGTGATAGGTGCATCGAACCGTTCGATGATCTGGATGGCCACCCCATGGGCCGGGATACGGATACCGATCATACCCGTCCCCCCGGTCAGGATACCGGGAATCGTTTTCCGTGCGGGCACAATCACGGTTACAGGTCCGGGCAGGAATTTTTCAATAAACTCTTTCATGGAGCTGTCGATGTGAGAGACTGCAGCGAACATCTCGAAGTCGGAGACTGCAATGGAGATTGGCTTTGCAAGATCCCGCTTTTTTGCTTCATAGACTTTCTCGATGGCCTCTTCGGAGAAGGCATCGGCTCCGAGGCCATACAGCGTGTCTGTCGGGTACACGATGAGGCCGTCATGCATCAGCACGGAGACTGCCCGCTCGATAATATCCATTAAAATTCCCTGCCGCGGACCCGGCTGATGTCGAATACCGCCTTGCTGCTCACGTGCATAACCGCAAACACTCCTGCCTGGATCGGATCGGTCACAACTAAGTCTGCGTGTTCGGGTACGGTACCGGCCATCTTGAGCGCTATGACCGGTATGCCAGCCTCACGGACACGATCGACGGCCTTTGAGATGTCTCCCCCCATAATCGACCCGGCGAGTACCAGGATAGATGCGCGGGGCAGACGCGAAACAGCGTCGACAGCGAGGGCCAATGTCCGTTCGCCAACAAGGGGGATGGTATCGACCGATATTCTCTCGCCCCGGATATTATGGCGATCTGCTTCGTTAACAGCGCCGAGGGCAACCTGGGCAACCTGAGCCCCGCCCCCGATAATAATGACTCGTGAACCGAAGATATCACCGAAAGGCTGGAAGTTTTTTACGTCCCTGACCGACTGTATTGCCTCAAGGTCGCGTACCAGCTGTTCGCGGTCGGGCCCCGGTTCGTACTCGAGGTAGAGTTCTCCCATCCCTGCATAAGGGCCGGAATCGAAGATCTCCTGATTTATCATCAGTATATTTGCGCCATGTCCGGCAATCACCGTAGCAATATCCCGCAGAACGCCCCTGGTGTTCTCTGCTATGATCCGCATTGCACAGCGTTCAGATTCCGTGTTCATAACATCTGATGCGATAGCCGGGGATCGAACCCGGGTTAGAAGCTTGGGAAGCTCCTGTCCTGCCGCTAGACTACTATCGCATTTGAATACTGCGCTATGATATTGCCTTATTTCGAAGATAAATATAGTGTTTCTTCAAAAAGAGGATTCGCCCGGATGGTCGATATTTTTATGAACGGCGTTGGAGCATAGTACAATACACCACATTGTAAATGTTCACGCACTCGGCTTATGCACCGGAATGAACGTACATGTGATCCAAAGCCTTGTTCACTTCATCGGAGGTCAATTTCATGAAATACCCGCGGATTTTCTTGTTACTTATAGTGGCTGTGGCAGTCGTCATCATGACTTCTCCCGTTTGGGCTGATTCGAGTACCCAGACTGTACTCTATCAAAATACATTTGCGACCAATCCCGACTGGACGACCAATAATCCTTCGTTGGATTACTGGAATTCGATGGGGGAATCGTATAATTTCAGTATCCAGCCAAGTACTGGTAATTATGCATATTCTCCCCCAATTATCTTTAATGGTGGATCGTTTACCCTCGAATATGATGTCACGATCGAAAGGATGGATCCTGGGGCAACGTTCAGGATAGGTTTTACGGGTTCTGATATGGACTTTAATAAAGGTCCGAACGTAATTACCGCATTCACTAACACAGCGAAAGACGGTCTGATCATGGTGCTTCATACCGTCACTGAGAGTGCAATAGAGAGCGAAATTACCAGTGCTATGTCCTCGTACGGAGGACCGACGGTTAACTATCAACTCAATACTACCTATCATGTCGAAGTTGATTATAATAACGATACAAATATTATATCTGAAACCGTCACCAACAAACAGACTGGTCAGCAGCTCTGGAGTTACTTTACCTCTACCCAGTCTCACCTCAAAGATATGAACAGAATCTATCTTGGCAATGTTGGCGATTACGGTACGATGGGGCTCTTTGCGTCGGGGTGGGTTGATGGTGTGAAACTTACCTCTACCGTCCCGACGACTATTACTACCACGCCGACACCCGTTCCCACAGAGGCCCAGCCCACATATGTGATCAACCAGACACCACCAAAGACCGTGACGGTTACCTTCACACCCATATCAGTTTCTACGAAGAAATCTCCATTGTCCGGAACGCTCCCGATTGTTGCACTCGGAATTATCGGGACCATTGCCGTTGCGAAGGCCGCTAAGAAACAGAGATAACAAAAAACCAAAGACGCGTTCTGGTCAAAACCAGTAAGCATTCCTTTTTTGACGGCGTTGCGAAAAGAGATCATTCCGGATAGGGTGCAGAATCTGGCAAATCCTTGTTTTTCATGCATTTATTTAGCCAGTCAAGGATCGCAGTTAGTACATTCCGGATTGCGGTTTGTTTTGCTGTATATAAAAAAAGAAGTATGGGGCTTTTCTGTAAAAGCCTGGAGGATGTGCGTGAGGTTTTGCCGGCAGAACAGCACATGTTTGCTCTTTCCCTGCCGGCATCTTGATATACTGCTCAAATACTGTCAGACCTCCCATTCCTTTTCCGTGGGTAAGTCACGGGTTATCCGGAAGGGATGCAGGTGGTGTGGTCAGTCGTTCGTACTGGTGTGTGACGGAGCCGGAGATGACAGCCCCGGTTGGGAAGGGTGCATTGCTGCCAGAGGGGGTCTGCCCTGAACCCCCGATGACAGCTGTCTGCCCAACTGGAAAAATGCACCCGGTTTTTACTGCACCCACAGGATGTACCAGAAGACCGATCATGAAGAGGAGCATCGCCGTTCCCATCAGGATCTTGCCGGTATCCATTCGAGTGCCTCCGTTTGGTTTTGTTCATGGGTCGGTGACACGCCGAAATACTTCACGGGTATCACCTGATTGTATAGTTACATACTGCGCCTGATATAATACCCCTATGATACCGGTTAGACCATTGAACCTTCCGGTTACATCATCTTTGCCAAGGGTACTGCCAAACAAAACGTTTATCCTGCAGGTAGTGCGTGCATAGGGTTATAGTACGTCAAAGCGACGTACCTCTCAGGATAAATATGAACCCTGCAGACAAGTTTCCCACAATCGTCGTTGAGGATACGGAGGATTCTCTCGATGAACTATCAGAATATCTGGATGTGCTCTCCAGCGGTGCCAGGCTGAGGATTGTTAAATTCCTCGAAAAGAAACCCCATGATGCGCGGGCGATCTCCCGGGAGATCGAGACCAGCTACGAGAATACAAAAAAACACCTCGACAAGCTCATGAGTATCGGGGTAATAAAAAAAGAAGCGGGTCTGGGATCTCCGACGTCAAAAGGCATTCACCCGGTATGGCAGTATTCTCTTGTCCCGGGGGGTCTGGAGTCCATTATCCGGAACCTCGGGCTGTTCTCCAATACCAAGGTCCAGATCATTGGCGGGGAGATTTCAAGGAGACTGGAGTCAGTAAAAAACACGCTCTCCAAAGAAGTCCTCGGGAATGTCCCTGCGGTTATCGTTCTGGGAGGACACGATGATGGTAAAACATTCCTGTTGCGGAGCGACGGGGTGCGCGTCGGAAGGAGTGATCCTGAACGTCCCGCAGGTGCGACCGGGGACGGGGATGTCGAGATCTCTGGTACCTACACTGCTGTAACCCGGATCTCAAAACCCCATGGGAAATTTCTCCAGAAAAAAGACGGGTGGTACTTTGAAGATTGTGGAAGTACTGGTGGAACGGTATTGAACAATGCGCGGCTGGAACGCAGTGTACCTACACTGGTCCATGACGGTGATCTTCTTGAGCTTGCAAAAGGGGCAGGCGGAGTTAAGCTACTGTTAATTATCCCAAAAAACCCATAACTTCTTTATATCCAGGCGAACGCGAATGAAGGCGGTACCTCTCTGCTGACCCCGAATGTTGAATAAGACTATGATCCCGAAAACCTTTCCCACGTTCGTGATGTGCCCTCAATCCGTAGCCCTTTTCTGCTGTGCAGCCGTGCTGCTTATAAGTGCAGTATGTGTCTCTCCGGTATCCGGAGCGCAGTACATTGTTGCACCTTCCGGAGGGAGCTTTACCAGCATCCAGACTGCCGTCACATGGGCCTCGCCCCTTGATACGATTATTGTGTGGAGCGGGACCTATCCGGGCATCGTCAAGATTGATAAGAAGATCACGCTTATCGGCGTTGATACCGGAACGGGGGCGCCGGTCATTGACCCGGGAAAGACGGGAACTGCTGTTGAAATTGATGCCGATGGATGTACTGTTGAGGGCTTCACCATCCAGAACAGTGTGGCAAACGGGATTCTCGTCACGTCGAATGCGAATACGATTGAAAATAACACTCTTACCGGGAATGCTGCCGGAATCCAGCTCTCTTCATCGAATGGCAATTCCATCACTGACAACATTATAACGAATAATAACCGTGCAGGCGTCGTGCTCAGAAGCGCAAAAAACAATCTGATTGAAAGAAACACCGTAACGAAAAACACCCTAGGAATAACGCTTGATGAGCTGTCGAGCGCCAATACGATCACAATTAACACCTTCTCCAATACAGAAAACGTCCTTTCCAGAGGCACCGATCAGCTCTGGGAATCACCTTCTGATTTATCCTACGTCTATCTGGGGAGATCGTTTACCGGAAGACTGGGGAATTACTGGAGCGATTACCGGGGTACTGACCAGAATTCCGATGGTATCGGGAATACACCCTATCTGGTCCGGTCCGGATCAATCCGTGCTGCGGGAACTGCCGCTATCCAGAACGATGTCGACCCTGCCCCTCTTCTGGATCCTATTGAGTATTATTCGCAGATCCGGCCTGCGGCAGCCGGGGCAATAACGGCTCCAGTCCCTACCCAGATAGCTACTACGGGAGAGCAGGGATCAGCGCTGGCGGGCACAGGAGCTCCCCGCGACGGCAGACCGGGCAGATCGTGTAATGGTCACGCTTGTTATACTGGCTCTGGTGATTTGTATTGTCGGTGCCGGCGGTTTACTCTTCATCAGATCACGTGCGAACCGTACAGGGTCGAGTTCAAGACCCCCGTCAACCCTGGGAGATACGCATCCCCGTCAGGTGCTCGACCTGCACGTAAAGGAAGAACCCCAGGATAACAGCGTGCGTCCTCTGGATACCAATGCCAAGGTCACTACGCCGACACCCGAGACTGAAGTAGCACCAGCTCCCCGGGAAACACCTCAGGCAGCAGTCCCCAAATTTTATTTTCCCCCAGAACTCGAAGGCAGGTACGGGGATATCCGGCATATCGGCCGCGGTGGTGTTGCACATGTCTTTGCCGCTCACCGCAAATCGGATAACCTCTTGGTCGCTGTCAAGATCCCCATCAGTTTTGACGAAGTGACCGGCAAATGTTTCTTAAATGAGATTGCCGCATGGCAGACACTCAGGCATAAAAATATTGTCGAAGTGCTTGAAGTCAATATCCTCCCTGTCCCCTATGTCGAGATGGAATATGTTCCCGGATCCTTGGAATCGGTGGCAAAACCCCTGCCGGTCTGGAAAGCGGTACATCTTGTGCATGGTATTGCGGACGGCCTTGCGTATGCTCATGCCCACGGTATCATCCACCGTGATATTAAGCCGCACAACATTCTCGTGACAAGTGATTTTGTCCCTAAAATTACTGACTGGGGCATGAGCAAGGTCATCGCAACTACGATGGAGAAATCAAGTGTCGCCGGGTTCTCCCTTTCGTACGCTGCACCGGAGCAGGTTTCCCCAGCAGAATTTGGCAGGACGGATGTCCGTACTGACATCTACCAGCTGGGGGTCCTCTTTTACGAACTAGTGACCGGGTCAATACCGTTCGGAGGGGAGAGTATTGTTGAGGTCGGCAATGCAATTGTCAGGGACGAGCCGATTCCCCCGACTGAGTACAATCCCGATGCAGAGGCAGTGGAGAAGATTATCTTAAAGTGCCTTATGAAAAATCCCGCAGACCGGTACCAGTCAGCAGACGAGCTGCTGGATGCCTTGTCCCGGTACCTTGACGAGGACGACGAGTAAGGAATGGAGTCGGTAGAAATGGCTGATGGCCCGGGAACTTACGAACCTGCGATCTGCAGTCATTGCGGTGGGATCGGATGCATGTACTGCAACAAAACGGGCACAGTTCTCGTACGAGCGCCTAAAACGCCTTGTCCCGAATGCGACGGTATTGGATGCATCTACTGTGGGTTTACCGGTTGGGCGCATCCGAAAGGTAAGTACGACTGATACTTTTTCACCTGAATGTGCCATCTATCCGACGAGGGAGCATGCAATCCTCAAATCGTTTCAGGAAATACCTGTCAGTCATCCCGGCTATAAAATCCCGGACAAGCCCGGCGGGGGATGTTGCCAAGAGGTAATTCTTGTTGACCCACGTGGCTTGGATAAAATCGGTAAAAATCTTTGAGTCACGTCGATCTCCCTCAATATCCTGAAGATACGTTGAAAAAAGGATACCGTACATAGTCCTGATTTTTTCTCGTTCCGTCGTTAGTTTTGGGTTATTGTAAATATGGTCCTGTGAAAATACCCTGATGGAGGCAAGTGCTTTTTCAACCTCCCCGCTGTAAGAAATAAAACCCCGGTCGTCGGCATCGCTGTTTTCGAGCAGGTCGTGAATCAGTGTGTCGATGATAGTACGGTTGTCGGCTCCTAGCACTTCTTGGAATTCCCGGGGGATTTCATGTGGGTCTTTTATAAGGCCGACTTCCTGTGCATCCTGGAGATCGCGCCCGATATAAGCGATTGTGTCAGCAAACTTAACCACACATCCTTCAAGGGTCATTGGAGCCCCGGCCCGCCTGCCCCCCGCCTCGTTTACTTCGACTTTCCGGTCGAATGCCGTCCAGTCCGGGCAGGGTTCCGGGGAGATACGGATATCATCTGCCTCGCCGTTGTGGCAGAGGATCCCATCCAGCACCTGAAGGGTCAGATCCTGATCCTCTATCCGATCAAGAGACCTGACGCTTTGCACGTTATGGAAAAACTTCCCGATCCCGTGTTCTTCGCAGAGATCCGAAAGACAGGATTCGCCAAAATGCCCGTACGGGATATGACCGATATCGTGACCGAGAGCGATTGCTTCAATCAGATCCTCATTGAGACGCAGGCAACGGCCAATCGTACGGGCGATCTTTGAGACGAGCTGGACGTGGATCACCCGGTGCGTAATATGATCGTTATCTACCAGATAGAAAACCTGCGTCTTGTCGATATATCGTGTATAGGCCCGGGTATGGATGATTCTATCTGCATCACGGGAATATGGGGTGCGGATATCTTCCGGTTTCCGGTTCTTGCGCCGCATCGCCTGGTCGCTTCGTGACGCATGGGGAGAGAGAAGGGCTTCACGCTCGGAGGTGTACCGGTAAATCCCCAGACCCTCATGCTGTCCAGCGTGCTCTCCCGGCTGTACCATATGTACGTTCAATCTGGGGAGCGGGCAGCATTAAGGCTGACGCAATTACCGGTTTTATCTCCCATAGGTCACCGATGTCTCGCCGTACTGGACGGCATGCCCGTTTATTGCCTGTACCAGCTGCTCTTTTGTGGCACCGGCGGCGAGATCGAGCTCAGTGTCAAGCCCATAAATCTTAAAGAAGTACCGGTGTGTCTGCCCGTGGGGAGGGCAGGGGCCGTAATATCCTATTTTACCAAAACTGTTCGTTCCCTGAACTGCCTTAATGGGAAAAGTAACTACAGGATCTTTTGGTATCTTTTCCGGTATGATCCTTACCAGTTCGACGTTCCACGCGAGCCAATGGATAAAACCTCCTCCTCCCGGTGCATCGGGATCGTTACAAATAATAGCAAGACATTTCGAGAGCTGGACATTTACGCCGTCAACCTCAATAGCGGGTGATTTATCCTCGCCATCACAGGTATATGCGCTCGGCAGAATCCTGACAGAAATTCGTACGCGTAATGATTCCATATGCTTTCACGTCCCCGTATGCATCATGAACGCTGTGTCTCATAAAAATACTGTTCATGCATATATCCGGTGTCATATCTGCAATGGGGAGCCGCTGCCTTATTTCCCGGAACTTTTGTTTTTCCATTCAGAGTGGTGGCCGGGGCATTGTGGCCGTCATGGAGGAAACGGGCGATTATCCCTTCCGCATATTTATTGTCTAAAGAAAAGAATACTAGAGGACATAAGTACCCAATTATACTTTAGAGGCAACCCATGGCAAAGAAACCTGCCGGCACTCTACCGGACAAACCAAACAAAGACTCCTGCTCACATGAATGCTCCAACTGCTCGACGGCGGGAACATGCTCGGATGCGAAAACCGGCCTGCCCCCTAAGGCAGATATTGACGTAAAACATGTCATTTTGGTGCTTTCGGGTAAAGGAGGCGTAGGAAAATCGACAGTATCCGTGAACCTTGCCTATGCACTTTCCAGCCACGGCTACAAAGTCGGGCTTCTGGATCTGGATTTGCACGGCCCCAATATTCCTAAGATGCTAGGGATAGAGGATCACAAGCTTTCCACAATCGGTAATAAAATAGAACCGGTCCATGTTACCGGGGCGCTCTCGGTTATATCCATGGCATTCCTTCTCCCTGATAAGAGCACACCGATAATCTGGCGCGGACCAATGAAGATGGCAGCGATCAACCAGTTCCTCACCGATGTCAACTGGGGATCATTGGACTACCTTGTCGTTGACCTCCCCCCTGGCACCGGTGATGAAGCGCTTACGATTGCACAACTGGCGCCCAATGTGCGCGGTGCCGTTATCGTGACCACTCCTCAGGATGTTGCCACGCTCGATTCGAAAAAGGCTATAAAATTTGTAGAAAGACTGGGTCTGCCGGTGCTGGGCGTTGTCGAGAATATGAGCGGGATGGTCTGCCCTCACTGTGGCCAAGAGGTCGACCTGTTCGGGAAAGGCGGCGGTAAAAAAATTGCGGATGAACTCTCGGTACCGTTCCTTGGTGCAATACCGATCGACATAGATATGCGTAAGGCCGGAGACGAAGGCCGGCCGTTCATTATCCGGCGAGGTGACAGTGCGACATGGGGAAGTGTGGATAAGGTTATGGAAGCACTCATAAAAGTTGTCGAGGGATAAGCCAGTATGGATTACCTGCGGATCCTTTCCGGAAAAGCAGCACCACTCCCCATTTATGAGCCGGTTATTACCTGCCTGGAAAACCCTCAGGCGTTTCCCGATCTTCTGGAACCGGTATACCGCCAAGCGATGAAGCTCGACGACGAGACGCTCGACCAGTTCCGTTTTGCGCTTTTGCGCCTGCAGCTCTATGCAGATATCCACCGAAATGAAGACCTTGAAAAGGCAATGCATATACGGTATGTCTCCCAAGTGCTGGAGAAAGTGATCTTTGGGGCGCTCGTTATGGAGCCTCAGGAACCTGAGGCGTCCTGAATTACACCAGTATCACAAAGCTATTATCGGGGTAAATGTGCAAGGATGATACCTATAAGTGTCAACCCGGCACATGTATTATGAGAACAGTCTCAGGACGACGAGAGATTCTTTCTTCTTTCATCTTGGACACATTAGAACAAGACGGAGAATAACCATGACATCACGCATGCATGCGCCTCATACAACCTGCCCAAGTTGTCAGGAAGAGGTTTTTCTTGACGAGTTAGTAGGCGGTAAATGTCCATTGTGCGGCTGTTCACTGGAAGACTTTGAAGAGTCCATCGGAGAATATGACGGCATTTTAGATCGTTCCGACCTCTCGTGGCTCATCTTCAATTATTTTGTTTTTAAGAAATTTGTCGATCTTGGGGTTCCGCCATCGCAGATCATGGATTTTCTTTCCAGTTACGAAGAGAATGCAGAAAAACCCCGGGAAGAGTGGACAAAAACGGATTTCTCCTTGGAACTCCCGATGGGTATCCTTGATACGATCAGACCCAAGCGGTGTGTAAAATGTAACCGGCTCTTTATTGGAGGCGGAAGAAAACAAATCACCGGTGATATGCGATCCACACTCGTGCGCATACAGTACGTTTGCAACCGGTGCTAAATTTCTCTCAATCTCATTTTTTTCAATTTATTTTACTGCTAGAGAATTGTTGTTTTGTTGGTATATTCAGCAAAAATGATAACAACGTGTTGTAGAAGATTCGTAGATGTCTTCCCATGATGTTTCACTTACGTAATGATACCAGCATAATAATCCCGATAATTGCAAGGCCGGCACAACTGATGAGCAGAGGAAGGAGGGCGCCATAGGTAGTTACCCCGGCAGGTAATTCCGGTTGCCCGTACAGGGACGAGTTGCTGGCGATACGGTATTGGAGTATATTCAGCTCCGCTGATGCACTTTCCGATGTGGTGTATACTTGTTCGCCGACCGTTACGGTATATGGACCCGCGGGCAAGCCGGGTTCATCGAGAGAATAGGTCCACTGGTTGGAATTGGCCCCCGCTTCTACCGGGATATTTTGGGACGTTACTACGTCTCCGGAAGTCGCATTTTTAATCTCAACATGGAGCAGGTTCTCGGGGCCGATGTTCGTCGTCCCGGTGATAAGAAGAGCTTCCCCGGTTGTCTGATCAGGCAGGTTACCGGTGTCACTTATCCGGTTGAAGTGGACAGACGGATCCTCAACGTAGAAGTAATACGGAGTAAAAATATCATCAGTATCTGATTGCATAGATGAATTGAGAATAATGCTGACAAGAGGATGGATGTCCACGGGGAAGGATGATATTTGACCGATATCACCCACAATTTTTCCCTGATCTGCAATACGTATACCGTCGCTCAAGAGCAGCGGTCCGATCTCAAAATTCCTGTTCGCGCCGGGATCCTGAATCAAAAATGCATATTGACCCGGAGAAAACAGCGTCGTCTCTTTTGGTGTAATAATAAAGGTGAAATTCCCGGTTTTGTCCGGTTTTGTCGTCTGTGTCTCAAAGTAGTTTTGCCCGATGATCCACAGTGTTATCGAACCATTTTCAGCGCCGGTACCTGCGAAAGTCGCCGTATCTCCCTTCACGATGGTCTGGGGACCGCTGGTCATGGCAGTCAGCGAGGCGGATACTGGCGGCAGAATAAGTATCACCAGAAGCGCAGCAAGCAGGGCTACGGCCGTGGCTCCTGATTTCATATATACCTCTGGTCTCTCTTGGGAAGTGTCATCTTTTTGTGATCGCTTAGGTAAATAGGGGGCGGTATTCTCTTTTAACATTAACGCCCGGGATCTCCGGAGACTTCATAGGATTCTCTCGCTATTTTTCCCTTAAGTAGAAACTCAGTAGGTCCTGCCGACGAGAGTTGCCTTACCTGATTTGTTGCAGATGATACATGGCCCGTCTGTGACCTCTATATAGTCTGATCTGACATCGGTCCCGAGCAGGCTCGAGTTCGCCTTTTCTTCGATAGCATCCCCGCAGCACTTATCCTGGCACCAGTGGACGACCGCAACTTTTCCTTCATTAAGGGCTGCGTTTAGGGCATCAATAGAATCGACCGTGCAGAGATGAGACATCGTATGTTCTTCGGCTTTCACCCTGATCTCTGAGGTGATGGTATCGAGTACCTGTATAACATCCCCTGCAGCTGTCGCAAGAGAGATCGCGGTCTTCCCACCTGTCCGTTTTACCGCCATCGCTTTTCCGGCGTCGAGATCCCTCGGCCCCAGTTCGAGCCTGAGCGGGACACCCCGGAGTTCCCACCAGTAGTACTTCGCCCCCGGCCGCATATCCCTCGTATCCAGTATCACCCTGAGACCGGCCACCTCCAGATCGAGTTTAAGTTTTTCTGTGGCAGCGAGCACGTCATCGTGACGTTTTCCAATCATGATTGGCACGATCACGGCTTGGAAGGTAGCGACTGCCGGGGGAAGGATGAGGCCGTTGTCATCGCCGTGAACGGAGATCAGGGCCGCGATGCAGCGTTCGGAGATCCCATAACAAGTCTGATATGCAAATTTCTGTTCCCCGTTTTTATCTTCGTACATTATGGAGAATGTCCGGGAGAAGTGATCACCGAGGTGATGGACTGTGCCGATCTGCAGGGTTTTACCGTTGGGCATAATTGTGTCCACGGCAATCGTATAGTCAGCACCGGGGAATTTATCCCAGTCAGGGCGTTTTGAGATAATGATCGGGATGCAGAGGCTTTTGTAAAATTCACGAGTAAGAGCTATTTCTGATTCCACCTGCGCTTCCGCTTCATCCCATGTCGCGTGAACGGTATGCGATTCCATGAACGAGGTGATCTCGCGAAGCCGGATCAAGGGGCGAGTCTGCTTTGTCTCATACCTGAATGTATTCACAATCTGATAGATCTTGATGGGGAGATCGGCATGAGAACGGACCCAGAGTGCAAACATCGGGTAGATGGCCGTCTCACTTGTCGGCCGGAGTGCAAGTCTCACATCAAGGGGGGTCGTTCCGCCGTGAGTTACCCAGTACACCTCATTTTCGAACCCCTTGATATGCTCGGCCTCTTTCATGAACTCCTGTTCCGGGATTAAAAGGGGAAACAGTGTTTCCTGATGCTCCCGGTCAAGCAGTTTGCGCAGGTGGAGATATACGAATTTGCGAATTGCGAATCCATATGGGAACCAGACATAGAGTCCTTTTACCGGATAGCGGACATCCATGATCTCCGCACGCCACAGCAGTTCGTTGTACCATTCGGAAAAATCCTGTTTTTTTGGCAGGGCGCCCGCATCCTCGTCCATGAAAACCTCTTAAGCTACTATCTGTATGATCACCGGTGTAATAAAAGCCTCGACAACCGCTGCGACGGCAATAAGAGGCACCACATACAGCAGAAAGAGTCGGGCTAAACGTGCTGCATCCGCTGCAGTATCACCGGAACCATACCATTCTCCGATAAGTGACTGCGCCATAAGAAAACCAAGCGCCCCTGAGATGATAAATGCAGGAATCTCAAAGATTCCATGGGGGACTATAGCGGCGGCTATAAAGATTGCCGTATGGCCCTTGCTTACGATCTCGGTAATCGCCCCGATGACAATCCCGTTTAGGCTCAGTATCACCATCGTAAGAATCCCAAACGAAGCTCCTCCCAGAAAGAGCAGGATGCATGCTTCAAGGTTGTTGGCAAAGATATTCAGGCACATGTCAACCGGATTGCCGATAGTAATCTGGCCGGCTATCTCTTTTTGGAACATCTGGAGCAGTGCGTTCCCTATGTCCGGATTGTGCGCAGTGCCGATCCAACCGACAATTGTGGCAACAAGAAAGAGGAGAACCGCGACAGTAATGGTATTTCCGAAAGAAGCACGATCCGTCATGGGAATATGTCCGGGATCAGACATAAAGAACCATCCGGATCATGTCACGGACTCCGGGGGCAAGACCGACTACGATCATAGCCAGAAGCACCAGGTGCCAGAAAGCCGGATTTGCCTCCCTACGATAGAGTTGCATAATATAGATCGCCGGGAAGAGGATCACAAGCTTGAGCGGGTACATGACAAAAGCGGTCCCCGTCATCGCGATGAGGTTTGATCCGACAACATGCTGCTCAATGTAATGGACGGCCGGGTGGAAGGTGAGTCCGTAACTGGTGGCACTGGCATCCAGCATCTGTCCGAAAATGAGGGCAATGTAGAGCGGATCCCGGACATATTCCCATGAGAGAACGTATCTCATGCATGCCCAGACCAGCACCGCTGATGTTACGGCCATAAGAAGGATCATCGCGAGAATGAAGAGATCGATATGGGTGTGAGTCATACCCCAGGCAACAAGGATCAGCGAGATAACAAAGACTGCCAAACACCCGATGAACGCATAAAATGAAAGAAAATCTTTCACAAGTCCGTTTTTCTTCAGGGTGCCTCCGATAAAGATCATCCCGAGTGTAAAGAAGAACAGCACAAAGTATATCGGAGGGGTAACGATCAGATACTGCCAGTCGCCGGTGACCATTCCGGTATCCTGGATAACCCGGAGCACGCCACCAAGAACAACATACGGAAGAGTAGCAAGGATAAACGATGAATCGAGTTTTATACCGTGCTCTGAAAGCCACGCAGAATTTGAAAACCAACGGTATAATAGATATACTCCTATAACGAGGATGAGAGCATACGTGAGCGTCTCGACGATATTGTAGGGTTCGCCGTACTTAACGGGATCTATGTAGTATTTGTATATGAAATCACTAATCATTCATTATCCGGATGAGTCCTGATACCATAAAATTACTCAAAGAGAAGGTCTTTGACAAGTCCAAGTGGATGCAGTTACCCCGTGACGTTGTGATAGGCCATGATGTTCTTGGCCAGATTACTCCTGTCTGCACCGATCTGAAAATGGGGAAATCGGCTCTTCTCATCTCCGGCAAGAATACCATGGAGACTGGCCGGGAGAACCGTCCGGGACCAACTCTCCAAACTGGGGACTGTAGAGATCTACTTCGCAGAAGAGATCAGCCCGGAGATTATCAGGGATGCTGAACAGGCGGCAGAAGGTATGGACTTTGTGATCGGCGTCGGGGGAGGCCGGGTGATCGATACGGCAAAGATCGTGTCGTACAACATCGACCGGCAGTTTGTGTCTGTTCCGACGGCTGCATCCCACGATGGCATTGCCTCAGCCCGGGCGTCAGTTCCCATGAGTGAGGGGAATGTCTCGCTCGAAGCACATCCGCCGCTCGCTATAATCGCAGACACCGGAATCATTGCTTCCGCACCGCACCGGCTTCTTGCGGCTGGTTGCGCTGATGTGATCTCCAATTATACTGCGATTCTTGACTGGGAGATGGCACACAGGATCAAAGGCGAGCCTATGAGTGAATATGCGGTAGCCCTCTCAAAGATGACCGCCGAAATTCTCGTTAAGAATGCAGATCTCATAAAACCCCATCAGGAGCGATCAGCGTGGTTTGTCACAAAGGCCCTTGTGTCAAGCGGGGTTGCAATGAGCATTGCGGGGTCATCGCGGCCCGCGAGCGGCGGAGAGCATAAGTTCTCCCATGCCATTGACCGGCTTGCCCCGGGAAAGGCCCTGCACGGGGAAAGCTGCGGGATCGGTACTATTATATCAATGTACCTTCACGGAGGCGACTGGAGAGGAATCCGTGAGTCTCTCAGGACAATTGGCGCTCCGGTGACGCCGGCGGAGATTGGCATCGCTGATGAGATCGCAGTTGAGGCGCTCCTGATGGCAAAAACTATCCGCCCGGAGCGCTTTACCATCTTTGATATGGGCATCACCAGGGAATCAGCGGAGAACCTCATCCAGATGCTCTATGCGGAATAATCCGCCGCAAAAAAAAGACCAAAACGTGCAGGAATGTTGCCATGGCTGAGACAAAAACCAAAGTAACGATTGTGGGAACGGTCCTTGCAAAACCAGGTGTCGAATTCGTCTATGAAGGAGAATCACCGGAGTGCGGAACCTGCAAGATCAAAAAAGCATGCAACAATTTGAACAAGGGTCACCGGTACCGGATCATCACCGTCCGGAGTACCCACCATGAATGTGTGGTCCATTTCAACGGGGCGACCGCAGTGGAAGTAATGGAGGCACCGGTGACTATGCTGATTGGTGCCGATATGGCAATGATCAACTCCAAGATAAAGGTGGAATTCTCCTGCAATAAAACGGACTGCAAAAGCTACCCGCTCTGCCGGCCGGATGGTGTGGTTGAAGGTGAGAAATATTTTATCTCCGAGATATTAGGTAATGCATCCGATATCTGCAGCAAAGGCCGTGCATTGAAGCTCGTCGAGATTAAACCTGTGTAATCTACCCGGTGCTCATCGGTCAGTCCCTTCCACTCTTTTGTCCTGCCGAACCTGCCAGAGCATATCTGCAAGGTGAACAATCTCATTAAAGCCATCAAGTATTTTCGTCCATCGTTCTGGGGCAGCGTCGATTCCCCACGATGACCCCGCCAAAGCACCACAACACGCCCCGACCGTATCCGAATCCCCTCCAAGATTTATAGCCGAAAGGAGAGCATTCTCGAATGTGTGAGCGGTCATGAAACAAAAAAGGGCTGCATGTGAGCACTCTACGGCATCGAGTGATGGTTCAGGATGGTGCTGCTCGTAGTTCCCCAGAACAGCGAGCACCTCCGCGCTCCTGCAGCGTGACCGGGCATGCGCAAACGCTTGTTTTCTGGGAACACCCCGGCACATATCACTGGCCATCATGGTGAGCCACGCAGAGCAGTGACCGGCAACAGGATCGTAATGGGTGAGCCGTGAACAGGCAATGCTGATATCGTACACCACATCCGAAGGATAAAAAATTCCAAGAGGGAATCCCCGCATCACACTCCCATTGGTACGACTCCCGCGATGATGTCGGTGAACAAGCCATGCGGCACGATGCGGCAGGGTGCCAGAAGAGACGAGGTTAAAAAATGCAGAAGAGGTGGGTCCATACCATTCCGGCTGCTTTCGGTACCCGGAAAGAAACCGCTGTATGAGGTCAGATGGGTTAAAATCCCTACATGCGAGAAGGGATTCTGCAACTGCAAGCGCTTGCAGGGTATCATCCGTGTACTGGCCGGCCTTCCGGAAATGGCGCCCTCCGGGCCGCATGTTTGTCACCCAGGCTTCAGATTGGGGAGATCCCTCTAAGGGCGCACCCAATGCGTCCCCAATTGCGAGTCCCGCAAGCAATCCCCTTGGGTGAATGTTTTCTCTTATAAATCTCACCAAAAAGGTATATGTGTCGCACAGAAAAATTAACTTTTCAGAGAGAAGGCGATAATGTGCAAAAAGAAGAGTTATTGCATCTGCATATGCTGATGGTACACATCAGGAAGTATTACGAGAATACTACTAATGAGGAAATTATAACAGACCGCTATGATGCTCTCGAAATATCGCCAGTTCATATTCATAAGGATAAAAAAGCCCACAAAGATGCTCTCCTCACATTAGGCGAAGAGGTTGTGACCCATATTAACGGACATCACCGCGTGCATGTGGTGAACTATTCTCCAGAGACCGCAACTGCACCAACTCAGCAGGTTGCAGTCGAACATTAAGTCATGGATGAGGCACTGGCAATCCGGGAGATCATCTCCCGCATCCTCTCCCTCCCATCTGGTGACAATGATATCATTGCCGCTAAAATCGCGATTTGCCGGAAGTACCGGTTGAACGCAGTTCCCAAGAACTCTGCGATTCTTGCTGCGGCGACCCCGGCAGAGCGGGAAGACCTCCGACGCGTCCTTCTGGTCAAGCCTACCCGGACCCTTTCGGGAGTTGCACCGGTTGCGGTTATGACTTCGCCATATCCCTGCCCGCATGGGCGATGCCTGCCCTGCCCGGGTGGGCCAGCTCATCCGTTTGGGTCTCCGCAGAGCTACACCGGTGAGGAACCCGCGGCAAAACGGGCCCGGGAACATGGTTACGATCCTTTTCTTCAGGTCCATGCCCGGCTTGGGCAGTTTGAGACTTTGGGGCACCGGGTGGAGAAAGTAGAATTGATCGTAATGGGAGGGACGATGACCGCTCGCCCTCTTGAATATCAGCATGAATTTGTTGCCCGGTGCATCGAGGCGATGAATGTGTATCCCGGTGATGCTCCTGCAAGTGTGGCACCTTCTGTCGCCGCGGTTGAAGAGGCGAACGAAAGTGCCGATGTCCGGTGCGTTGCAATAACCTTTGAAACACGTCCGGACTGGTGCAAAAAAGAGCATATTAACCGCATGCTCGATCTCGGTGTCACCAAAGTAGAACTGGGAGTTCAGCATATCGATGATACGATCCTTACGTTTAACCGCCGTGGATGCACGGTTGCCGATACAGCCGAGGCAAACCGACTCCTGCGTGATGCCGGGATAAAAGTTGGATTCCACGTAATGCCAAACCTCCCTCATTCTACGATTGCCGCTGACAAAGAGATGTTCGAAATCCTCTTTTCGGATCCCCGGTTCAAACCGGATTTTTTGAAAATTTACCCGACACTCGTCACTCCCGGTTCAGAGATCGAGGAGCTCTGGGAACTCAAGAGATATACTCCGTATCACGAAGATCAACTCATCGATCTCATCGCGTACGCAAAAACGCTTATTCCGGAGTATACCCGGCTTTCGAGGGTACAACGTGATATCCCGGCAAAACTGATTGTTGCCGGATCCAAGCACTCCAACTTCCGGCAACTGGCCCAGAACCGCCTTGCAGCACAGGGCCGGCATTGCCGCTGTATCCGTTGCCGGGAGATCGGCAGGCTTCCCTCTTCAATGGACGCCGAAATACGAGTGACGCGGTATGAATGCTGCGGCGGCATAGAGCATTTCATATCGGCAGTCTCGGGAGACTCTTTGATCGGGTTTGCCCGGCTTCGTTTCCCATCGTCAGAATTCCGGCCCGAGCTTCAGGGTGCCGCGCTCGTACGAGAGCTTCATGTTTATGGGAGTCTAGTACCGGTTGGCTTGGAAGCGGCAGAAACAGAAGAATGGCAGCACCGGAATTTCGGGAGACACCTTCTTTCTCATGCCGAAGAGATCGCGAAAAAAGCCGGGTTCAGGCGGATGGCGATCATGAGCGGCATAGGTGTCCGCCCCTATTACCAGAGACAGGGATATGAGCGCCAGGGACCCTATATGATAAAGGAGATGTCATGAACCCGGCAACGACGGCTTTTGTGCAACAGCGGTTCACTGAATACTACCACAAAGCAATGCTGGTTTCCCCATCGTCGCTTGAGCAGCGGGAATGGGGTTTTGTTCTTTTTAACCCAGGCGCAATGGAAATGCGTATGCGCCGGCATATCGCATTTTCCGACCGCCACGTTCTTTTTGATTATGTCAAAAATTTGGTACCTTCCCATATCTATTATTCGAGTGCGTACTACGAGAAACCCGACGCGCCCACAATGGCTGAAAAGGGCTGGTGCGGCGCTGATTTGATCTTTGATCTGGATGCGGATCATATCGTCAAAGGGCCTTATGACCAGATGCTTTCCCGGGTCAAAAGCTGAGACCGAAAAACTGCTGGCCATGCTCACCCAGGAACTTGGGATCGATCAAAAACAGATCGAACTCGTCTTTTCCGGAGGGCGGGGTTATCATGTGCATGTGCGGGATCTAGCCTTTCGCGGGTGGGGGAGTGCCGAACGGCGGGAACTTGTTGACTATGTCTGCGGCATTGGCGTCGATCCTGCGGTGCTGTTGAGTGGATCGACATTATCATCCGGGTGGTCGTCCCGGTTCCGCGAGGCGCTCACCGAGTATATTTCATGGCTAGGCAATATGAGCGAGGAAGAGGCAATCGGGCATCTCACTTCACTTGAGGGTGTTGGGAAGGAATCAGCAGCAGGATTTTTAAAAAAGCGCGGGGAGATCATCACCTCGCTCCAAGGTGCCGTCGATCCGACTATTCTCAAAGACAGGGTCATAAAAGCCGTCGTCCACGAAAACGAAGGGGAATTCAGAAAACGGTTGAACGAAAAGGCTGCGCTTGCGGATGAACCGGTCACTACTGACATCAAGCGCCTGATCAGGATGCCAACCTCCCTTCACGGGGGTAGCGGAATGCGAGTGCAACCGCTTGAGATACGGGATCTTGCTGATTTTAATCCCCTGGTTGATGCCGTGGTCTTTTCGGCTCGCGAGGTTAGGGTGGATTCACGGTTCCCGCTCTCAATGCCGATGCTGGGAAGCACTTATCAGATCCAAAAAGGGATCTCTACAGTACCTGAGGCTGTGGCAGTATTTCTGTGCTGCCGCGGCATCGCTGAAATCGCATAAAATAACCCTAACTCCGAGTGCCTGTCATGGGATTTGATGATCTGCGCAGCGCCCTGCTCACCGAACGTGAAACCGGGAAATTGGTCCAGATATCCCCGGATATCTTCGATCGCACCCATGCTGAGATCGCAGAACTTCTCAAAAAAGTTTATGCAATTGAAGACCCCCTTTCCGATGAAGCCCGGGCTCTTATAGAAGAAACGATCGCGATCAAGGAGACGATGCATGAGCTCTTTTCTATCCGCTCACGTAAGATCCTCGCACTCGCCATCACGCATACGGAGGGCAATTATTACGACCGTGAAGAGATCAAACGGATGATACCCGCCGAGCGTGGGATGTTTGACCGGGTTGCTGCGGGCCTTCTGGAGTGCCAGGATATCCTCCTTCATAATGCAAAACTGACTCTAGTCCCTGCACCAACAGCAGCACATGCGGTAATCGAGGCCGCGGATGACGATGGGGAAGCCCCTGAGGAAGAGTCTTTGTTAGCAGCAGAAAGACCTGTCTCCCTCTCTTCTGACTCTTCGGCCGCGCCAACCCTCACCCCACCGTATATGCTTGTGCGGGTGCTCGAAGGAATGGACACATTTATGGGTGTCGATGGGAGGATTTACACTCTTGCAAAAGGTGACGTTGCCACGCTTCCCGAGAGGAATGCTTCCGTGCTCAGCGACCGGAATCTCGTCATTGCAATTACACTTCCGTCCGGTAAATAAAGAGGCCATAATCAGGAGAATCCTGATGAATATTTGGGAAGGATGATCTGAGAGTCTGGTATTTTTCGTCTCAATCCTTCGGACCGATTTATCTATCCTAATCTTTTTAATATTCTGGCGCCAAAGCTTAACACTCTTCGCCACGATGAGAATTGCACAAAATCTGGACGGCGGGAAACATCATGTACTGCCGGTGACCCATATCTTAAATATGAACCTTAGTAAATAATACTGGGATTCAATATCCAGTACAGATCGGTGAAATCATCATGAAGATGCCAGTGAAATTCAAAACATACTGTCCTTTTTGCAGGAATCACCAGATCCATGAAGTGGAAAAGGTCAAGAAGAGCAAAACAACCGGCCTCCACTGGATCGACCGCCAGAAGGGACGCAGAGGAAAAGTAGGCAACATGGGCAAGTTCTCGAAAGTCCCTGGTGGCGACAAGCCCACGAAGAAGATCAACGTCAGGTACCGCTGCACAGTGTGCGGAAAAGCGCACCTTCGCAAAGGTTACCGGGTTGCCAAGTTCGAGTTGACGGAGTGAGAAACATGGTACGAGAAGCACGAGCGAATCGAAGCAGTTTTTTAAAGGTAAAGTGCCCGGACTGCGATAACGAGCAGATGGTGTTTTCCAAGGCAAGCACCACCGTGAAGTGTGTTGTATGCGGACGCGATCTCGCCACACCAGCTGGTGGAAAGGCAAACGTAAAGGCTGAGATTATAGCAGAGTATACGTGAGCCTCACATGCTTGACAGAGAGTGGCCCCAAGAATCTGAACTTGTAGTCTGCACTGTAGAAAGTGTCAAGGATTTTGTCGCGTTTGTATCACTTGACGAGTACGGAGGCAGGCAGGGGCTCATCCCCATCTCTGAAATCGCAACTGGGTGGATAAAATATATCCGTGATCACATCCGTGAAGGCCAAAAGATCGTCTGCAAGGTCCTCAATGTTGACCGGAATCGGGGCCATATCGACCTTTCTTTAAAAGATGTCAATGAGCATCAGCGACGCGAAAAAATCCGCGAGTGGAAAAACGAGTCAAAGGCCCGCAAGTGGATTGGTTTTGTTGCAGAGAAATCCGGTGAACCCGCAACGGCTATAGAAGATGCAATTCTCGATAAATACGGCGAGCTATATGCGGTATTTGAGGATGTGGTCACTGATAGCGATGCAACCATCAAAAAGCTGGGTCTCTCCAAAAAAGCAAGCGACGCACTGGTGCATATCGCCCACGAGAGCGTTAAGATACCAAAAGTTGAAGTGACCGGCCAGCTGGTTCTTATGTCCGCAGCATCAGATGGCGTGATGGTTATACGGAATGCATTAAAAAAGGCAAGTGATGCAAAGACTGCCGGTGCAGATATTGAATTGTTGTATTTGGGTGCACCTATTTACCGGATCAAGGTAACAGCAGCCGATTATAAGAAAGCGGAAAAAGCGCTGGAGAAAGCAGCTAATGCAGCAATTTCCGTCCTTGAAAAAGCAGGTGGCGAAGGCAAACTTGTTAAAAAACCCAAGTCCGGGAAAAGTCAATGAGCGGAAGAATCCGTCGCTGCAGCGCAGATCATACCTATACTCTTTCTCTTAATTGTCCAATATGCGGCGGGCAGACGTCAATAGCCCACCCTGCACGCTTTTCAGTACAGGATCGTTTCGGCAGGTATCGGCGGATTGCAAAGAGGTTGTGAGATGATTGACGATATCAGTATCCGTTATTTCGATACGTTTACCGATAAGAATCTCACTGATCCTGTCCTCATTGGAGGACTGCCTGGCATCGGGCAAATCGGAAAACTCGTTGCCGAGTATATGATTCATATGCTGGACGCAGAAAAAATTGGGGAGATCCATTCGATCTATCTCCCCCCGCAGGTTATTATTGAGGAAGATGGTGTTGTCCGGCTGCCGAGAAATGAAATATACCTGTATAAGTCACAGACCCGCCACGTAGTTTTCCTCGTAGGGGATTTCCAGAGCACCTCAAACGAGGGACACTATCTTATGGCTGACGCGTATCTCGACATTGCCGTGGAACTTGGAGTAAAACGCATCTACACCCTCGGGGGATTTGGCGTCGGGCATCTGGTCTATGCCCCCCGGGTCTTTGGTGCAACAAATCGTGAGGCTCTCAAGAAAGAGATTCAGGATGCCGGGGTAACATTTGATCGCGATGAACCTGGTGGGGGAATTGTGGGTGCGGCAGGTCTGCTTCTTGGGATGGGAAGTAGGCGCGGAATAGATGCAGTGTGCCTGATGGGTGAGACGAGTGGGTACGTTGTTGACCCCATGAGTGCCGCGAGCGTTCTTTTGGTTCTTTCAAAACTCATCGAAGTGCCAGTCGATCCCACCCAACTGAATGACCGTGCAGCGGAAATGGAGAAAGTCGTACACGGCCTTCTTGAAAGCGAGAAGAGCCAGAACGATGAAGAACTGAGCTATATCGGCTGACTACAATTCCTGCAGCCTTTCAGGTGCACACCTTTCATATATATCAGATGGCATAATCAGGAGTACCCATGCTCGTAAATGCCGATTTACATATCCATTCGCCTTTTTCGATGGCGGTGTCCCGCAACATGCACCCGGAAAAACTTCTTTCTGCCTGTACGGTTAAGGGCCTTCACGTTCTCGGAACCGGTGATGCTCTGCACCCGATCTGGCAAAAGGAATGGAAGCTGTTCATGGCTAACGCACAGAAGGTGTGCGTGATTCCAAGCAGCGAGATCGAGGACGACCATCGGGTCCACCATCTGATTCTTGCCGAAGATTTCGGACAGTTCGATCAGCTCCGCGACCTCCTTGCACCAAAAAGCCTGAGTATTGGTACGAATGGTCGACCCCACGTGTACCTCTCAGGAGAAACGATCGCACAACGGACCCATGAGGTTGGGGCGCTCATCGGCCCAGCCCATGCATTCACCCCATGGACTGCGCTCTTTGCGTACCACAATTCAATCT
This sequence comes from uncultured Methanoregulaceae archaeon, assembly GCA_963737635.1. Classification (GTDB taxonomy): domain Archaea; phylum Halobacteriota; class Methanomicrobia; order Methanomicrobiales; family Methanospirillaceae; genus Methanoregula. The sequence goes on along the minus strand of CAVTTL010000001.1, from coordinate 398,035 downwards.
CCAGTTGTTATGGCAGCGAGCCCATTGATTTCCTTGAACTGGGACTCTCGGCAGACAGTTCTTACGGTGCAGGTATCCCGGATCTTTTCGGAGTACCATTTCTCTCGAATTCTGATGCTCACAGTCCACAGCCGGAGAAAATTGGCCGAGAGTTTAACCGGCTCCAGGTTCCTGGTAACCTCTCCATACGGAATGTGCTTGACTGCATTAAGGCTGGAAACATTGCGATGAACGCGGGCTTTTTCCCGGAAGAAGGAAAATACAATCGGTACTGCCTGCGTCCACTGTTTCACCCAGTATTCTCTTGAAGAAGCGCAGAATTATAACTGGCACTGCCCCGCTGACGGTAAACTTATCAAGAAGGGCGTTTACGATCGTGCCCGTGAACTTTCACGAGGTACACCGGAACCACGTCCTCCCTATATTCATCTTGTCCCGCTCGGTCAAATCATCCAGACTGTCGAAGGTGCGTCGTCACCTCATACAAAGAAATGCCAGACAATCTACGAGGCGTTTATTTCATCTTTTGGAAATGAAATCGATCTCCTCATTTCGACGCCATTGCCTGAGATAAGGACGGTTCACCCACGTGTTGCAGATGCCATCGAAGCATTAAGACAGAACCGTGTAATCCTACACCCTGGTGGCGGCGGAAAGTACGGTACGTTCTCTCTTGCTTGACCTTTTCCAAAAGGAATCAGATGGCGCCGGGCAACATTGTAACTGTTGGAAAAAAAGGGGAATTTGGTTACATATCGAAATAAAGGTGGAACTCCCACGGGTGGGGGCGGAGACGGACAGAATCGATCTCTGCCCGTTTGTATTCGATCCAGACATCGATGACGTCTTGGGTGAAAACGCCTCCTTCGAGTAGGAATTTGTGGTCCGCTTCCAAGGCGTCGATTGCCTGTTCGAGTGAACCGGGGACGGTGGGGATCTTCTTTGCTGCCTTGCCCTCGAGCTCGTAGGTGTTTCCTTCAAACGGCTGGCCCGGATCGATCTTCTTTTTAACGCCGTCAATACCTGCCATTAAGAGAGCCGAGAATGAAAGATAGGGATTGCACATTGGGTCCGGTGGCCGGAATTCAATCCGTTTTGATTTGGGGTTTTCCGAGTACATTGGGATACGGACCGCGGCAGACCTGTTCCTCAGGGAATACACGAGGTTAACCGGTGCTTCGTATCCCGGCACGAGCCGCTTGTAGGAATTCGTTGACGGAGCACAGAACGCCATGAGCGCGTTGGCATGCTTAAGGAGACCGCCGATGTAATATTTTGCAGTCTGGCTGATCATCCCATATCCTTTCGCATCAAAAAACAGGTTCTTGCCGTTCTTCCAGATCGACTGATGGGTGTGCATACCTGAACCATTGTCCCCAAAGAGGGGTTTAGGCATGAAGGTTGCGACCATGCCGAATTGCTGTGCCATATTCTTGACGATATACTTGTACATCATGCAGTTGTCTGCCATTTTGACCAGAGGACTGTACCGCATATCGATCTCGTTTTGACCCGCTGTCGCCACTTCATGATGATGAACTTCAACCGGAATTCCTGTCTCGATCATCTTGTTGATAATGTGGCTTCTCACATCCTGCAGTGAGTCATGCGGAGGCACCGGGAAATAGCCCTCCTTGTGGCGAATCTTGTAGCCGAGGTTGGGCTGTTCGTCACGCCCTGAGTTCCAAATGCCCTCTACTGAATCTATCGAATAGAATCCCTGATTAACCGTCTGGGAGTACTTGACGTCGTCGAAAAGGAAAAACTCGTACTCCGGTCCCCAGAAACTTTCATCAGCAATGCCGGTTGCCTTAAGGTACTGTTCTGCTTTCTGGGCAATATATCGCGGATCCCGGCTATATGCCTCTTTGGTAATCGGATCAAAAACATTACAAATGATCGAGAGTGTCGGTACTTCACATACTGGATCTGCTATAGCGGTAGAAGCGTCCAGGTGCAGGATCATATCAGACTCTTGAATTTTCTGGAAGCCCCTGATCGACGAACCGTCGAACCCGATACCTTCATTCCAGATCCCGTCATCCGGATTTGAATCTTTGACAAGTTCCGAGGCCGGGATAGAGAAATGCTGCCAGAGACCCGGTAAATCGTTGAATTTGAAGTCAACGATCTGGATATTCTTCTTTTTTATAAGAGTGTTGATTGAGCCGATCTGCTCTTTTGTCACACTCTTCATCGGGGTGTTCTTGCTCTTTTGAACCATACAGTCACCTGTTTATACCGGCAGGTATTTCTAAACTTGCTTTTAAGCTCCAAGAATTCGCCGAATAATGAAAATACCTACAGGCAATAGGAAGATTATTTCCTAGTAAAAGTATTTATTTTTGTCTAAAAGAAAAATAAAAATTATTCCTTAAAAGAAACGCGTGAAAATATGATTTAATTTCATATTATCAGTGAAAGAAATATTCTCTCTTCTTCCACATAAAGTTTGATCACTTTTATCTTTCTGTTTGCACACGCCACGTTTCACCTCATTTATAGAATACAGAACAAGTGGGTGGTCTAAACGACCGGTTCGTCTCCGTACGAAACATCCGTAAAGATTAATGAAACCGGCCTCCAACATATCTCCGGAATGCTTAACGTACACCGGGATATTTGCGGGTATTGCGGATGCTGTGTGTCAGTCTGCCCCGAAGGTGCGCTTGAACTGATCGACGCATACCTTTCTGTTGAAGAGAACTGTAACAGCTGTGGTGTCTGTGCCAAGGTTTGTCCGCTTGGTGCGCTTGAGGTCGTGCATGAAAAGTAAATATGAAGTTCTTGTCATTGGCGGCGGTCCCGCCGGCGCGCTGGCTGCCCGGACTGCAGCAGAGAAAGGGCTCTCTGTGTGTCTTGTCGAAAAGCGTCCGGCGATCGGAGCTCCGGTTCGCTGTGCAGAGGGGATAGGTAAGGAGGCTCTTGCTGAATTCATCGATCCCGATCCCCGCTGGATCGCAGCTGAGATGAACGGGGCAGGCATCGTTGCACCCGACGGGTTTGAGATGACGCTTGAATCCTCCATAGCCGGAGGCAAGGTAGGATATATCCTTGACCGCAAGGTCTTTGATCGGGAACTTGTCTGGCAGGCTGCAGATGCCGGGGCCGACGTTTTTGTCAAGACCCGTGCATCCGCGCCGGTGATTCATGACGGTTGTCTCAAGGGCGCGCGGCTCGAGTACTGCGGCAATGTCAATAATGTTATGGCCGAAGTGGTCATTGCAGCTGATGGGGTTGAATCAAAGTTTGGCAAGTGGTGTGGTATCGATACGACCGTCCCGGTCCGCGAGATTATGAGTTCGGTACAATATGTGATGACCGATATCGACATCAATCCGCATGCTACGATATTCTACCTCGGTAATGACATCGCTCCCGAAGGGTACCTCTGGGTTTTTCCCAAGGGAAAACGAGCCGCAAATGTGGGTATTGGAATTTCCGGAAAGAAGAGCGGTAATGGGCACCGGGCAAAAGACTACCTTGACCGGTTCGTGAAACAGAAATTTCCTCATGGCAAAACGATAGAATGTATTGTTGGCGGGGTCTCAGTCTGTCGGCCGCTTGAATGCACAGTTGCAGATAACCTGATGCTGGTTGGCGATGCAGCGCGTGTAGTGGACCCGTTAACAGGTGGTGGTATCTATAATGCGATGTTCACCGGCAAGCTTGCAGCAGAAGTCGCGGCTGATTGCATAGCAAAAGGTGATCTTTCAAAGAAAGCGCTGATGGCTTACGACAGGGAATGGCGAGATTCAAAGATGGGAAAGAGCATCGAACGCAACTACCACATCAAGGAATACCTGATCAAGCAGCCTGATGAGAAACTCAATGCCATTATCCACTCAGTTTCGAAGCTGGATATCAGAGAGTTTTCCACGCTCACGTTGATAAAAGAGTTATTGAAAGTAAATCCAAAACTTCTTGTGGAGCTGGGGGCGCTTGCCGCCTCAATCCGCTAATTTTTTTACACCTTCGGGGATCTGCAAAATCGCCTTTTGCCGCTTTGCGCGCGAGACCGTATTAATCACCGTCTCACTCTATGGAACAAAATCCATGAGTTCAGGTTATAATCCTCGCCATTGAAATAATTTGGATATAAATCTTTATCCTGTGATCTGCGGAGTCGATGAAGCCGGAAAAGGTTCGGTGCTCGGGCCGATGGTGGTCGCTGCGGTCGGCGTCCGATCCGCAGATGTCTTATCTGATCTGGGTTTCAAAGATTCAAAACAACTTGCGCCACACGAGAGGGAACGATTATTTATTCTCATTAAGAAAAGGTTCAGGGTTGCTACAGTTGTGATCTCTGCGAATGAGATCGATGTTATCCGGAGAGAGATGACCATGAATACCTGCGTCGCCCGGACACATGCAGAGGTTATCCAAAAACTCGTCCCCCGGACTGCATATGTCGATGCGTGTGATGTGAACCCGATCCGATATGCGGAAACGGTAAGAAGCTATCTGGGTATCACCTGCAAGATTGTGTCAGAACACCATGCTGACAGTACATACCCGGTTGTATCGGCGGCAAGTATTGTTGCGAAAGTTATACGCGACAAGGAAATTGCAAAACTCGCAAAAAAATATGGTGAAATTGGCAGTGGCTATCCTTCAGACCCGTACACTATTGCCTATCTCTCTGCGTATATTGACGAGCACGGGTCACCTCCGCCCATCTCCCGTAAAAGCTGGAAAACGGTAAGTATGATGCTTGCAAAAAAATCTCAGAGCAGCCTTGCAGCATTTATTTAGCAGCGATTGCACAATTTTTAGTCTGTGTTTCCACCATTGCTTTAATGTGTTTATCCAGTCCATGAAGTACAGATGGACTGGCTTTTTACTCTGATCCCTCTCGTGGCAGTCTATGCCGTCGTTGCATATTATATCTATAAAAGAAAACTTTGGCCCGACCATATTGTCTTCTACGGTCCAATCATGGCGATCAAGACAAACCGGGTCAAATTCTTTGATAAATTCACGGCATTACGGACATTTTTTAAGATCTATGGCACAATCGGCGTAATCGCAGTAGTGATCGTCTCTGTTTTCATGACGGTCATGCTGTTTTTATCAGTTCAATATACGCTCGCAGTCAAACCGGAACCGACAGGGATTTACTCGCCGCAAAATATCCTTCTCTTGCCGGGAATCAACAACTATGTACCGTCAACATTTGCAGTATGGTTTGCATTTTTTTTAACTATCGTAATTCACGAATTCGGTCACGCGATCCTCTGCCGGGTTGAAGAGATCAAGGTTAAGGGAATGGGGGTCCTCTTCGCCGTTATCCCGATCGGTTTTTTTGTCGAACCGGATGAAGAGGAGCTTGAACAGAAAAAAGGCATGCCCAAAATACGGATGTTCGGAGCCGGAATCACGAACAACCTTGTTGTGGGATTCTCATGCTTTGTGCTGCTAATCCTGCTGTTTGGTATGGTAATGCCTGGCAATCAACCGATAATACATGGACTCTACCAGGAATATCCTGCCTATAATGCAAGTGTGCCCCAAGGCTCAGTTGTGACCGCAATAAATGGTCAGGAGGTTTCCAGCCGGGCAGACGTTTCAAGGCTCCTTAATACAACGAAGCCTGGAGAAGCGATCATCCTGTCAACCACAAAAAATGGGCTTGCCTCCACGTACACGTTCACGCTAGCGGCATGGCCTGCGGAATACGGCAATAACCAGACAAGCGGATTTATGGGGGTTGAGTACTACGATGGCAGCAGCGTGAAATCTGCCGTCGGCGCGATGCTCTCCCCATTAGGTTTCTTTGAATTTTTGATAGTTCCCTTTGCAAGCGGTGACGGGATGCAGTACCTGCGTATCCTTGCCTTCGATTCACCAGACACCGCGTATTATCAGGTTCCTTTTACCGGGTTCTGGGATATGATTCATCTACTCTTCTGGTGTGCATGGATCAATATCAACGTAGGACTTTTCAATGCCATACCCATGATCCCTCTTGACGGCGGCTATATTCTTAAAGAAGGCGTCGACCGGCTGCTCGACCGGCGCGGTCTTGCAAAATATTCCGGATATGTGGTCGGAGCGATCAGCTATGTGATGGTCGTAGTCCTGATCTCCATTATATTGCTGCCTTACCTGCTGCATATGTGAGTGGAGTCAAGATTTTTTCGTTTTCACTCACTACTTAAAAGATATATCAACCTCTCCTTCTAATCGTGGAGCCCGGCAACCATCTTTGCGTGTGCATACTCATCAGGATCGATCCCTTTGGACCGTTTAATCACTTCCTCGAGAGGCACAGGTACGATCCGGCCTCCCTGGGAACCGACCATGCAACCGAAGTTTTTGGCTTGAATCTGGTTAACGGCCGCAATCCCAAGGCGGGTAGCGAGGATCCGATCCTGTGCTGTCGGGCTCCCGCCACGCTGAACGTGGCCGAGTATTGTCACCCGCGTCTCGATCCCGAGCCTGCGTTCCAGTTCTTTTCCGAGGAAGTTTCCGATACCAACAAATTTTTCGTGTCCGCATTCATCCCGGTCGGATTCAGGTACTATTGTGCCGGCAATATCCTCGTGGCTTGTCCCTTCTGCCACAACGACGATCGAGAATTTTTTTCCGGCCCGATACCGTGCATTAAGCGACTGGCAGATCTCGTCCATCGATACTCTCACTTCCGGCACCAGGATTTGATCTGCACCACTGGCCATGCCGGCTGCTAGTGCAATGAGGCCGGATTTGCGTCCCATTACTTCAATCACCATAATCCGGTGGTGAGATTCTGCTGTTGTATGGAGCCGGTCTATTGCTTCGGTAACAATGAAGACCGCTGTATCAAATCCAATGGTGACATCAGTGCCGAAAACATCGTTGTCGATAGTCTTAGGTATACCAACCAGCGGAATACCCTGTTTGGTCACCTCATATGCTGCGCGGAGGGTGCCGTCACCGCCAATTACAACCAATCCCTCAATACTAAGCGTTTTAAGGACATGTTTAATTGTTCTGATATCATCAGGTTTTTTCATTGGGTCTGTCCGGGAGGTTCCCAGGATCGTTCCTCCTCTTGAGATTATCCCGGATACGGAATGATCTGTAAGAGGGATGGTATCGTTTTCGATGAGGCCTTGCCACCCGTTTAGGATTCCGATAACTTGATATTTTTTTGCGATCCCGCTACGCACAACTGCCCGTATAGCAGCATTGAGACCAGGACAATCTCCGCCGCCGGTCATCACCCCAATTACGCCGGTCATAATAATCCTCAAATGTTATTGGTATGTGCATACTACTGGAGGATATAATGATATTTTGTATGGAGTCATTGATTGAAACTTAAAATATAACAAGAACAATTTCTTCTGTCTCAATATCTACATTTGAGTTATCCCCGTGAGACAAACGTTACGAATAATAGCCCATGAACTATCATGCGAAATCAGGCTGTTCAGGTAATTTCCTGTAATATTTATTCACGGAGCAGTGCGATCTTGGACCCGCGAGGGACCCCTGCCTCATTTGCCACCGGTTGGCATTTTGCTGCCATCAGGTACGCCACCGGGGGGAGATCTGTTCGTTCGAAGAGAGATTCAAAATTCGCCATCCCTTTTGCTATTATCAGGGTACACCGCGAAATGGCATCGGAAAGGGCGGGTGTTGCTTCTTCCAGGCAGAGCCCGATCTCACCACCCTCGCAGTTTGTCGTAAGGCAGTCGACAATATGGTCCAGACCAAGCATTTTGGCATCTTCGAGAGTTGCATCATTGAGCACCGGCTGTTCTTTGACCGCGAGTGTTACATGAGAACCCCGGGATTTCAGGTACTGGATAAGGAGGCGATCGAAAACGATCTCACCACAATTGTCACTCAGATAGACGACCCGTGAACTCTTTGGGAGGATACGTTCGGTATCGTCGATCACCAGTCCTTTCCCGAACTCTTGCTTGAAAAAGCAAGAAAAATTGCTTGTCACCGCATGCCCTTTGACGCCATAATCAAAGGTATTCCCGATAACAGATGCAAGCACATAGTCCCGGAAGCTGGATAGGCCGGTGCGAACCTCCCTGCAAACTTTTGCCGCTTCTGTATTTCCCTGCCGTTTCAGGGTTTGGAACGGATCGGGACTATTAAGCATTTCGTAGGCCTGGCGATGAACGCGGCTTGCAATCTGGGGATGGCTTAATGAAGTGTTCTTCAGGGAAAAAAGGAGTTTGGTGCAGGAATCCATGACCTGCTGTGTTTTTAAGGGATCTGCCCCGACTATCCCGCATTCGAGCTGAACCCGGGAGATCAGGCAATCGCTGCATAAATCCGTAATCTTCACGGTAACACGCCACAAAAACAACGATCGGATGGGGCCATCGCGATTTGAACGCGAGTCAGAAGACCCCCAGTCTCCTAGGATGGCCAGGCTACCCTATGGCCCCGCGGTCTTACTATTCGCTCATATTCCATATGTATCTTGTTATCCAGAAAAACGATTTCATGCACAAGAAGCGAGATCGGCTGAATCTAGAGGCTGATGTGGTTAAATTCCTCAACTTTTTGGATCAGGCCATCAGGATCGGTATCAGCAATCTTCATCTTTCCTTTCCTTAGATTGCATTGATCTCGGTTGGAAGCTGCCGGATGTGGACATACATCAGATACATGATAAACTGCTAAGTAACAATCACTACGCCGAATAAAACAACCACATCATTTTCGAACGCCATATTCATCTTCCCGGCTTTCAGATATCTCGGGTATTCAATCGGTCCCCGATCATATATATTGCCCATTCCTTGAGCTTTCTTGCAACGAAATGCAATTTATTTATCCTATCGGGCAAGTACAGTTTTTGCCATGTTTTCTATAACCGAATATCCCTTTATCAACCCGGATAAATGTAAATTGTGGTACGCGCTATCTTACTTGAAGGCTCAGCCTCTCTCCGTTTTCGGACAAAAATAAAACAAATCTTTCAGGATATTCGGGCACCTGGTAACTTCTATGTAATTGAAGAAATGAGTCAGAAAAAAAAAAGATATGTATATATGTTGTCATCTGATATTATGAATTACAGCGGGTAGTTCACCATAGGAGCATTGGGCATGTTAAAGGATAAAATTGCAGCATTTATAGAAAAAATACGGGTAATCGATGGGGTGACTGCATGCGCCATTGTCTCACGTGATGGCATAATTGCCGGAAAATATTTTGACCGTGAACTAAATGAACCATGGTTTGGTGCACTGGCTGCAACTATTCTTGCATCCGCGGAATCCGCGGGAACTCTTATCGGAATGAAATCACTTGCGACAGTATCGATCCTTTCGGCGGATTCATCCATCCTTGTTACGGGAGCCGGGGAACATTTTCTTGTCGCCGCACTTCTCAAAAGTGATGCAAAGCAGGAAGAAGCTTGTTCTCGAATCAGTATCGTAGCTGCGGAGATAGGGAGGGTGATGTAAATGTATACAATTCTCGTAGTGGATGACAGTCCCTTCATTGTCGATGTATTTGTCACGATGCTCGAACGAGGGGGATATCGGACAGTTGCTGCACATGGTGGTGAAGAATGTCTGGAAATCCTAAAAACGGTAACTCCGGATCTTATTCTTCTTGATATTATGATGGAGCCAATGGATGGCTGGGAGACGCTGGAAAAGATCAAGGAAAATCCGGCGACAAAAGATGTCCCGGTACTTATGCTCACCGCAAAACAGCTGACTCCTGCTGAGGCTGAGGAGTATGGTATCTTTATCGAAGATTATGTGCTCAAACCTATCACCCATAGGGAACTTTATGATGCGATCGAGCACGTACTCGGCCGGCGACAGACTCTTCGATCTGATATGGATCGGGCCCGGCAATCGGGAGTTGGTTTTGACATTGTCAACGAATACGCCTTACTCTCAAAGAGCATTGATATCAACAAGCGCCTGATGAAGATCCTTGAAACCACCTACAATTTCAATGATTCGAAAGTTCGCATAAGTGATGATATTTCAAGGGCGCTGAAAAACATGGATACAAATATCAGGTTTCAGGAAACCCGGCTCCAGCAGATTAAAGGGGAACTTGCCGGGAAAATTCAATAATGATTCATTTTTGTAAATACGTGTGCGCTAAAATAAACATTTGAATAGCTTACTTGTGTATTAATAAAGATGCGGTGATCGTGCCCGCGTCTTCAAGCTAATTATGTACTCTACCTGTTTATCTTTGAATAATGGAGATCCCACATGGACGCTACTATTCTGATCGTCGACGACAGTCCATTTATCCTTGAGGGACTCGTGGCTATTCTTTCACGTAAGGGTCATACTCCTCTCACTGCTAACGGAGGAAATGAATGCCTCAATATCCTCAAGACCGTCAAACCTGATCTTATTCTTCTTGATATTATGATGGAGCCCATGGATGGCTGGGAGACGCTGGAAAAGATCAAGGAAAACCCAGCGACAAAAGATATCCCCGTACTAATGTTTTCTGCAAAGAAAATCACCGCCGTGGAAGCCCGGGAGCACAGCATGAATATCGATGATTTCGTATCAAAACCGGTGAAACCCTCGCAGCTTCTGGACTCAATCCAACAGATATTTTCCCGTAGGAACGAATTGTCCTTGGAAAAGCTTACTGCACAGAACAAAGGCATCGACATGGCAATAGTCGATGAATATGCCGCGCTCCGCAAAAACACAGAGGTAGACCGGAATCTTCTTGTGGTCTTGCGGGCATCGAGTGGAATGAACGTTGCCGGGCGTGAAGTGTCCAGCGAGGATATTGCCGCTATCCGGAATCTTGAAGATAAGATTTACCGGGCCGAACTCCGGTTGCGGGAGATCAATGATCAGCTGGAAAAAGCACTTGAGCCTTCGCAGGAGAACTGAATTTGGTGTATCATTGAGATAACATTTATATATTTTTCTCGCATTGTTATAATGCTGTACATCTTATTCCCTGGGGTTCGTCACTCAGTTCGGTAGAGCGCCTGGCTTTTAACCAGGTGGTCGGGGGTTCAAATCCCTCCGGGCCCGTTACCACGATCCAATCGTGGATTTTTTGCGGTGATGCATCTGAGAGGCAATCGTTTTATCTTTAAGGGGGTTTTTCATTGAGCTCCAAACTGAATGTGTTGAGCCACGTAATGGTGCCGGATCACCAGCTCATGAGCGAGGAAGAGGTTACAGCGTTACTTTCCCGCTATCATATTACTACCGAACAATTACCAAAAATCTACCATGACGATCCTGCGGTGAAGGCAATCGATGCGAAAGTCGATGACGTGATACGGACTATCAGGAAAAGTCATACCGCCGGCAGGGCTGAGGCGTACCGACTTGTTATCAGGAGACCCAAAAAATAAGGGCAGGGGGCGGTCTATCTGATCGACAGAAGTGTTTTATCGAGGGCATACTTTGCACGGGAGCATGTTGCGCGCCACCAGCTTGACTCCTTTAACTATTTCCTAACGGAAAATCTCCAGAAAGTGGTCAATGAACAAAAGATTATCGAGACCGACATTGAGAACCGGGGCAGGAACAATGACCCGGTTTGGGTCGAACTCGGGAACATCGAGGTAAAAAAGCCTCTCGTACGCGAAGCAGACGGATCACAGGGTGAACTGTATCCGAGCGAATCACGCCTGCGCAATCTAACCTACGCTGCACCTATCCAGCTCGGACTGACGCTGGTGCATGGAGAAGACAGGCAGGAACCCATTGTCACGACTATCGGGCAGCTGCCAATTATGGTTGGATCAGTTGCATGTAACCTCTATGGTATGAGCGACGACGAACGTGTCTCACACGGAGAAGATGCGTTTGATCCGGGCGCTTATTTTATCGTGAATGGTACTGAGCGTGTGCTCATGACTCTTGAGGATCTCGCCTCAAACAAGATCATGACCGAATTCACCGAGCGGTATAATGAAAGGATTTACGTGGCAAAAGTATTCTCGCAGTTCCGCGGATACCGCGCGCTCGTCGTGGTTGAACGCAATAAAAAGAATCTCCTTGAGGTTTCTTTCCCCTCGGTGGCAGGACACCTTAAATTCGTCGACCTGATGCGGGCATTGGGCATGACCAATGATCAGGAAGTCGTCAATGCCGTTTCGACCGATGAAGATATCCTTACCTTCATGATGCAGAATCTCGAGGAAAGCGAATGCGATTCTGTTGAAGGCGGCGTCATGTACGTGGGTAAGAAACTCGCTCCCAACCAGACTAAAGACTATCAAAAGAAACGCGCCGAATTCGTGCTTGACAATTACCTGCTTCCGCATCTCAATTACGCGTTGCCTGCCACCCTTAAGGAAGGCGATGACGGCTATGCCGAGTCAGTCGCATCAGTACGGCTCGCAAAAGCACACTTCCTTGGACGCATGGCAGAGGCATGTTTTGATCTTGTTTTGAACAAGCGTAGGATCGATGATAAGGATCACTACTCAAACAAGAGACTCAAACTGGCAGGCGACCTCATGGAAGATCTCTTCCGTATTTCGCTCAACCGCCTGACTCGGGATATAAAGTACCAGCTCGAACGGGCGAGCATGAGGCACCGTGACCTGTCGATCGCGACGGCAGTGAGAGCGGATGTTCTCACCGAACGTTTGCTTCACCCGCTTGCCACTGGTAACTGGGTTGGCGGAAGGACTGGTGTGTCCCAGCTTCTTGATCGTGTCGATCACATGGCTGTACTTTCCCACCTGCGCCGTGTCATCTCGCCTCTCTCACGTTCCCAACCCCATTTCGAAGCTCGAGATCTGCATCCGACGCAGTGGGGCCGGATCTGCCCGAGCGAGACGCCTGAAGGGCCAAACTGTGGTCTGGTGAAAAACTTCGCCCAGATGGTGGAGATCAGCAAGGGTGTCAACGATGAAGAAGAGATTATGCGTATCCTGCATACGCTCAACGTCGAGCACATCCGGGGTGAGGTCAAATGAAGAAATCACGAGTATTCGTTGATGGGGCATTGATCGGCCTAGTCGATGATCCCAAAACTCTTGTGGAAAATATCCGGTCGATGCGCCGGCAGGGCGCTATTTCATCTGAGGTTAACGTCTCGTTTAAAGACTATAACGGTGATGTCGTCCTCCTTACCGACCGCGGCCGTGCACGCCGTCCCCTTATTGTTCTAAAAGACGGTAAGACCCTTATTAATGATGAGGATCTCAAAAAGCTGGCCAAAGGTGAGATTGATTTCTCGAACTTCGTGCAACGTGGATTGATCGAGTTCGTTGATGCAGAGGAAGAGGAAGACCTTTTTATCGCTATGAATATCGCTGATATCACGCCTGCACATACGCATCTGGAGATTGACCCCTCACTAATCCTCGGTATTGGTGCCGCTCACGTCCCATTCCCGGAGCACAATGCAAGTCCGCGTGTAACGATGGGAGCAGGGATGGTCAAACAGGCACTTGGGTTTGGCGCAGCAAATATGAAACTCCGCCCCGATACTCGGGGTCACCTGCTTCATTACGTCCAGAAACCCCTCACCCATACCCAGACATCCGAGCTGATCGGGTCTGACGACCGGCCTGCCGGGCAGAATTTCGTGGTCGCTATTCTCTCCTACGAAGGATATAACATTGAAGATGCGCTCATCTTTAACAAGGCCTCGATAGACCGCGGTCTCGGACGCTCGCATTTCTTCAGGACTTACGAGGGTGAAGAGCGCCGGTACCCTGGCGGTCAGATAGACCGGATCGAAGTACCTGACGAGGATGTAAGCGGGGCCCATGGTGCGGAATCCTACAAGAATCTCGACGAGGATGGTGTGATCAACCCCGAGACAATCGTCGCAGAAAAGGATGTCCTGATAGGAAAAACCTCGCCGCCACGGTTCCTGGAAGAACCCTCCGGAGAACTCATTGCCGTAGAGAAGCGGCGCGACACATCAGTCACGATGCGAAGCAACGAGCACGGTATTGTTGATACGGTCATCATTACCGAAGGTGAAAACAGTTCACGCCTCGTTAAGGTGCGGACTCGCGACCTGCGTGTACCGGAGATCGGCGACAAGTTTGCGTCCCGGCACGGGCAGAAAGGTGTAATCGGCCTCATAGCAAGTCAGGAGGACATGCCTTTCACTGAGAGCGGGCTTTCGCCCGACCTTGTGATCAATCCCCATGCTATCCCGAGCCGTATGACCATCGGACACATGCTTGAGATGATAGGGGGAAAGGTAGGAGCTCTTGAGGGAAGACGCATCAATGGCACTGCATTCAGTGGCGAGAGTGAGGCAGACCTCCGTTCATCTCTCAAAAACCTTGGATACTCCCATACCGGCCGGGAAGTGATGTATGATGGCATCACCGGCAAGGCGTTCAAGGCCGATATCTACATCGGTGTGATTTACTACCAGAAATTGTACCACATGGTCTCCTCCAAGATGCACGCCCGTTCACGAGGACCCGTGCAGGTGCTCACTCGCCAGCCGACAGAAGGTCGTGCCCGTGAAGGCGGTCTCCGGTTTGGTGAGATGGAGCGGGATGTTATGATCGGCCACGGCGCAGCCATGGCTTTAAAGGAGCGGCTGCTTGACGAGTCAGATAAAGTTCAGGAATATGTCTGCGCCCATTGTGGGATGGTGGCGATGCTTGACCGCAAGCGCAACATGACCCGGTGTCTTGCCTGCGGTAACGAGACCGATATTTACCCGGTCGAGATGAGTTATGCATTCAAGCTCCTGCTTGATGAGATGAAGAGCATGGGGATAGCACCCCGCCTGAGATTAGAGGACGTCGTATAGGAGGTGCGTCATGCCAAGCCCAAAGAGAATCGGAAAAATAGAATTCGGATTGCTGTCGCCCAAAGAGATTCGGGAGATGAGTGTCAGGAAGATCATCTGGGCAGATACCTACGATGATGATGGCTTTCCATACCCGCAGGGGCTCATGGACTTAAACCTCGGGGTAATCGACCCCGGGCTGCGGTGCAAGACCTGCGACCAGAAGGCAAGCGACTGCCCGGGGCATTTCGGGCATATAGAACTGGCAAAACCCGTTATTCATGTCGGATATACACGTCTTATCCGGAAACTCCTGCGTGTCACCTGCCGGTCATGCGGCAGAGTGCTCCTTTCCCCGGATGAGGTTGAGAAAGTCGTCGGTACTGATGAGGATTTGACCGGGGACCAGATCTCAGAGAAGGACGTCAAAAAAGAGCGCGTCTGCCCACACTGCGGTGAACAACAGCTCAAAATCAACTTCGAAAAGCCGACCACGTTCTCTGAAGTAATGGTTGAAGAGGGAAAGAAGGTCGAGCACAAACTGACGCCTGCAGATATTCGCGCCCGCCTTGAAAAAATCCCGGACGAAGATCTTATTCCCTTGGGAATTAACCCGAAAGTCGCCCGGCCCGAGTGGACGATCCTCACAGTGCTTCCGGTACCCCCCGTCACCATGCGCCCGTCCATTATCCTTGAGAATGGGCAGAGATCAGAGGACGACCTTACCCATAAACTTGTGGATATCATCCGTATTAACCAACGGTTTAAGGAGAACCAGGATGCCGGTGCACCACAGTTGATCATCGAAGATCTCTGGGAATTGCTCCAGTACCATGTCACAACGTACCTCGATAATGAGGTTGCTGGTTGTCCGCCGGCCAGGCACCGTAGCGGCCGGCCGTTAAAGACACTCTCGCAGCGGCTCAAGGGAAAAGATGGCCGGTTCCGTGGCTCATTGTCGGGAAAACGGGTGAATTTCTCCTCCCGTACTGTTATCTCTCCCGACCCAAACCTCTCTGTCACGGAAGTTGGTGTCCCCCGTGCAGTTGCAAACGAGATGACTATTCCCGTACGAGTTACTTCCTATAATATCGAAGAACTTAAGCAAATCGCCCGGAATGGTCCGGTACGAGCTGACGTCAATGCGCCGTGCGGCGCAAATTATGTCATCAGACCGGACAACCGCCGTCTGCGGCTGGGCACAGACAACCTGGACACGGTCGCCGATATGATCGAACCCGGTTGGACAGTCGAACGTCAGCTCCGGGATGGCGATATCGTGCTCTTCAACCGGCAGCCCTCGCTGCACCGGATGAGTATCATGGCACACCGGATAAAGGTCATGGAAGGCCGCACCTTCCGTCTCAATCCGGCTGTCTGTCCACCCTATAACGCCGATTTCGATGGTGACGAAATGAACCTCCACGTCCCCCAGACTGAGGAGGCCCGGGCAGAGGCATCTATCCTCTGTTCCGTCCAGGAAAATATCCTGTCACCCCGTTTCGGCGGTCCGATCATCGGAGGTATCCATGACCATATCTCGGGCATCTTCATGCTGACGCATGATCCCCGCTGGTTTACCAAAGAAGAGGCCCTCTATCTGCTCAAGCCGGTCAAGATTGATCACATGCCCCCGGCCGGCAAAACGGAAGATGGCGTCGAGTACCTGGAGCAACAAGCAGGTATTCTCGCAGATCCTCCCCTCGGCTCTCAACATGGTCTTTAAGGCCAGTTCCTGCCAGAATTGCGACACCTGCAAAAAAGAACTCTGCGAACGCGATGCTTATGTCCGAATCATCGAAGGGAAACTTGAGTCGGGAACTATCGATAAGAAAGCAATCGGTGCATTCGATGGACAGATTGTCAACCGTATCATCCGGCAGTACGGCATGAAGCGGGCCGCTGAGTTCATCGACCAAGTTACAAAACTGTCAATCCGCGGCATTATGATTGATGGGTTTTCGTTTGGTATCGATGATGAGGATCTGTCCAAGACAGAGTACGGCCAGATTGATGATGTCCTGAATACTGCAGCTGTGGATGTTACCCGCAGGATTAAAATTTACGAGGATGGTCAGCTCGAGCCGATGCCCGGGCGTACTGTTGAAGAGACACTTGAAATGCAGATCATGCAGGTGCTTGGAAAAGCCCGTGATCAGACCGGTCAGATTGCCGGTCGCCACCTTGGTCTTGGAAACAGCGCTGTGGTAATGGCAGTCTCCGGTGCCCGTGGGTCAATGTTGAACCTGACCCAGATGGCCGGCTGTATCGGCCAGCAATCAGTCCGTGGAGAACGTATCGTCAGAGGCTATGACGACCGTACGCTTCCGCATTTCAAGAAGGGTGACCGTGGCTCGGATGCACACGGATTTATTGCACACAGTTACAAGGGGGGTCTCAACCCGACAGAATTTTTCTTCCACGCCATTGGTGGCCGTGAAGGGTTGGTAGATACCGCAGTCCGTACCTCCCAGAGCGGGTACCTCCAGCGCCGCATGATCAATGCGCTGCAGGATCTCAAGGTTGCCTACGATGGCACTGTAAGAACTACCGGCGGGAGGATTATCCAATTCCAGTACGGCGAAGACAGCACCGACCCCACCAAGAGTGCGTTTGGGGACCCGGTTGACGTCAAAGGTATTGTCGAAGCCGTGCTCAAGGAGGAGGTCTGAAAATGGTTTCAGATAAGTATGAAAAGAAAATTGAGGCAGCGGCTCTCCCCCAGAAGACCAAGGATCAGTTGCGAACATTCCTTGGAGGAAAAGAGATCACCGATGCACAGTTTAAGGAAATTCTTGAGCGGGTAATAAAAGAGTATCTCTCAACGCGGATCGAGGCATGCGAAGCAGTTGGCGTTATTGCCGCGCAATCCATAGGAGAGCCAGGCACCCAGATGACGATGCGTACATTCCATTATGCTGGTGTCGCGGAAATTAACGTTACATTGGGTCTGCCCCGGCTTATTGAGATCATGGATGCGCGAAAAGAGCCAAGCACCCCGACTATGACCGTCTACCTCGAACCCGAGTATGGCGTCGACCGGGATAAGGCACGGGAAGTCAGCTGGCAGATTGAAGCGGCTCCGCTCCATGAATTCGGGGACATAACCACCGATATGGAGAACATGCAGGTTGTTGTCCATCTTAATACCAAGGTCTGTGAAAAGCGCAAAATTTCACCAGCGGAGATCATGGACGTTGCGCCCAAGAAAATCCGGGACCGCCGTCATTATCGTGATTTTGAGCACGATATTGACGAGGCCAAAGCGACCATCAGCTTTATGCCTAAGGATCGAGAGAGCTATCAGAACCTCTTCCAACTTGCTGAACACGTGCGAAATGTCATTGTCCAAGGCATTGACGATATTCTTCGTGTCGTCGTAAGAAAAGAGACCGGAGAGTATATACTTTATACTGAGGGATCTAACCTAAAAGATGTCTTTGATGTTGCGGGTGTGGATACCACAAGGACTCGCACCAACAACATCAGTGAGATCGCCCAGGTACTCGGTATCGAAGCGGCAAGAAATGCGATTATCCACGAAGCACAGTCGACCTTGAACGAACAGGGTATCCTCGTTGATGTCCGCCACATCATGCTCGTTGCTGACATGATGTGCATGGAAGGCGAAGTCAAGCAGATCGGCCGTCACGGTATTGCCGGCGAGAAGGAGAGCGTCCTCTCCCGGGCAGCGTTCGAGGTGACCGTTAACCACCTGCTGGATGCCGCAGTGGCAAACGAGACCGACGAATTGAGTGGTGTCACGGAGAATGTTATTGTCGGGCAGCCGATCCAGCTTGGCACGGGCGATGTCAAGCTGATTGCAGTCAAACAACGTGCCAACTAATGATCTAAACTTAAAAACCAACCAACTTTCAGGAGAATTGTAGATGGATTTTAATGCTTCATTGAGAAGAGCGATCAAGACCGGAGACGTCATTCTCGGTCAGAACAACACGGAAAAATGCGTAAAAGAGGGTAAGGCCCAGATGGTGGTCATCGCGGCAAACTGCCCGGAGAAGTTTAAAAACCAGCTTGGCGGGTATGAAAGCCTCTTCATCCACACGTTTGAGGGGTCCAGTTTGGCGCTCGGCAAGGCTTGCGGTAAACCATTCATGGTAAGCACGCTAGCTATTGTCAGTCCTGGCGAATCAGATATTCTTTCACTGAAGAGGACGGCATGATATGGTCGAAGTCAAACTGACTGAAGACTGCATGCGCCTGATCTCCCAGTTCGAATCGTTGACCGGTGCGGGAAGCCGTGACTGTGTTATTGATGAGCGCAACGGCAGACTCATATTTGTCGTCAATCCCGGGGATATGGGGCTTGCGATCGGCAAAAAGGGAGTATCTATCAAAAAGGCGTCCGAAGTTATGGGAAAGAAGATAGAGGTTGTGGAATATAATAGCAACCCCGAGCAATTCTTAAAGAACTGTTTCCTTCCCGCACAGGTGACCAGTATCGTCTTTACCGGCGAAACAGAAGAACAGGCAGCTACGGTCGAAGTCCGTGATGAAGACCGTGGCATAGCAATAGGTAAAGATGGTAAGAATATTTTCAAGGCAAAGAAACTGGCCCTGCGGCAGCACAACATCGTGGATGTGCAGATCCTCCAAAAACCTGTGGACGACGCTGAAGCCACTGCTATGCAGTAACCATTTCTCTCTCATTTTGTCCTAGTGTAACTGTTTGCGTCTTTCAGGCTGTTACGCCAGATGTGACAAATCCGTAACAAACCTTCTTTTGTGTTCCGTAAAAAAAAGAGAATTACGGGCTTGGGGGGATTTGAACCCCCGACGTCCGGGTTAGAAGCCCGGCGCTATGTCCAAGCTAAGCCACAAGCCCTTGTCGTGCCTCTTAGTTTCGTGTTCCGGGCTAATTAATCTGTTTCATGAATTTGAAGAGGTTAGTCCCTGTAGGAGGCAGCAACGATAAGGCAGTACGACTTCAAACAAAAATCGATATTAACCGAAGTAAAAAAACCGGTTAAATGTCTGCTGGGCATTTAACCGGCGTGATAAGATGACGATTTGAGAACTTCCACATACGTTGGGGAACAAAGTTTCTCATGAAATACCTCCCGAACCACCGATGAGAAGCAATATTTCACCTGAACCCTGGCTGACATCCTCTCCCGTTCCTCATAATAGATCCCTTTGGAGTACTCTACAATCCGTTTCATGGAAATTGATGATGACAGCAGATCGACACAGATTCCCCCGTCCCCGGGGCCCAGATCATCGACGTCAGTTGAAGTCATAAATATCTGGACACTGGTCCCGGACTCGATCCCGGCTATGGTTACAATATTCTGGGTACTCTGGAGCTCGATAGTTCGGGGTCTTCCCTCGCGAAGATCCCGGATCACTTCCGGCGATATTCCGGTTAATGCAGCGCACTTCATGAAGCTCACCCATACATCGGAAGATCTTTTTTCGGCGACGTATCCGCAGATTGCTGGACCTCCTCGGAGATCCTGTGCATGCTCTGCTCAATTTCATCAGCCTGCTCCAGAAGCGGTTTGACATCAAGGCCGAGGTTGTACATCTTGTTGAGTACTTCGATAGTTGCCGCTGATGACCGGGGATCCGGTGCGTTAATAGTTTCACCAAGAAGGCCAAATGCCGGGATACCCCGGATCTTACATCCTGTCAGTATACTTGAGGCTATACCGGAAATACTCCCGATGGGAAGCACCAGCGTATGATCCTGGATCCTCTGGAGAGCTTCTGTGGTTGTTGCAACGCCAAATACGCGCTTTTCGGATTCATTAGTTACAATCCCGGCAATGGTGAGTACTTCCTTTGGTTTATACGGGGCGAGCCAGTCAAGAATGCCCGTGGAGATCTCATAGCAGATCATAGGGTGAATGGGGATATCGGCAACAATGGCTGCGATATTGTTTTTCATGTATAACCTCACGGGATCATTTATTACGCCCTTGTTCATCATAGCAAGCGGAGGGAAATACCGGGAAGTCATAGTGCCGGTCAGCTCGAATTCGAGTTGATCGACCATATACTGGAGAGCTATCGTACCTACGAGTCCGCTCCCCGGAAATCCCATAAGCACCGCAGCGCCTTCGCTGGGTGGCGGTTTTGCATAGATCGTGAGATCATGCGATGAGTCGGTCGTCATTAAGTTAACATACACGCACTACCTAAAAAATAGTATGCAGGAGTACCCCATAAAAAGAGGCTTGACAAAAGATCTCGACCAAAGGATTGTCGCGGAACTCAGGAATTGTTTCGGAGTCGAGCCGGAAAAAAACGGGAACTCGTACCGCATCCGTTACGGTGCCCTGAAACGACTTGAGGCGATCACTGGGGCCGGGGGAAAGACCCTTCGTGTGAACACCGAATCTGACACAGCGGCAAGCGATGAGATTATCATCGACACGAATAAAAGGTTCAGGAAATTTCTGGATGCGGCGACCGGATTCTCCACAAAAGAACGGGTGAAACGGGCAAAGAGTGTAGAAGGAGCATAACAACCCCCGGCACCGGCTTTTTACCCCCGGACCTACATTACCTCCATGCGATACAGGATTCAGGGAGGGGTATGGCATTTTTTTGTTGTGATAATTGCGGGAAGTGTTGTACCAGCCTCGGCATCTATATCAGGATCGAGCGGCAGCTCACCGAACAGGATTATTACTGCAAAAATGATATCACTGGGGAACTATTCCCGGTTCATGTCCAGCCGGAATTTGCACGTGAAATCGATGAGGAATACGTATCTGGCATTGAGAGTACCACCAAATCCCGCAATGGATGTGTCTTCCACCGTAGGAATCCTGAAAGCCCGAGTTTTATCTGTGCGATCTATCCGAGCCGTCCCCAGATCTGCCGGGATTTTCGGTGCTACCATATGATCATCCGGAATTCCGGCGGGGATGTTGCAGGCAAAGTTGTCGGGAAGACTGACATCCAAACATCCGATGCTATCCTTGCCCGGATCTGGAACGCTGAAGTCAAACTCCTGCCATACAACGCGATCGATGGCTCCGGAAGAACGGCATCCCCATGCAGTGATCCCTCATGGCTTCAGCAAGTATCTGCAATCCTGGCATCTCATTGCTACCGGTGCGATCCAGTTACGTGATATAATCTGGATCGGTATAATCCCGGCCAGCTCGATTTAAAAAAGGAAAATTCTATTCAATCACGATAGCTGGTTTGAACGGGAGGGCGGTTGCTCCTTTTGCGTACCCGCTCGATTCAGCATCAGCTACGTGAATGGGAACGCAAAACTCCTTTTCGAGAAATGCCTGAGCAGCCTCAAAGACTGCACGCTCGTTGACCGATTCCTTTGCGAGAGGCGCAACAACCCGTGGAGGAAGGCGGTGAATAAGGGTGGTGCACTGTTTTACCGCATCGGTCGCTTCTCTGCCTCGCTTTTTCATCTCCTCGTCTTTCATGATCTCCTTGAGCACCTTGTTCCGGTCGCTGGAACAGGCGATCGTTTTGAAGACTTCATGCTTCCATGAGGGCGCAAGCACGATGGTGATCGATTTAGGTGTAATCTGGATCAGTTTCCGGATCGATTCTATATCCTCTACTGTCCGGGCAAGGAGTTCCTCGGAAAGTTCGATCTTCGAGTTGATAAGATTTTCATTCGCTACCGGCCACTCTGCAAACGAAATAAGGTCTTTGTTGCCCAGTTCTTTCCAGAGATGTTCAGTGGTGAAAGGGATGAACGGTGTGAGAAGCCGGGTCCATACCGAGCAGAGGGTAGCTCAGGTCCCTGCTGCCACAGCAGCCATCAGGCAGACGACGCCGGTACCATTTCAGATCGGTTTCGATCCCGAATGAAGCCTCCTGAAGCGCCTGACGGGTCTGGAAGTTTTCCAAAGCCGAAGTCATCTTTGAGATGTGCTCCTGGAGCCTGCTGATAAGCCAGCGGTCGATATCCTGTGGCTCGCCGCCTGAGTCCCGGATCTCCATGACCGTGGCATAAAACCTCTCGATTTGTTTTTTTGTGGAGAGCACCAGTTCATTTCTCCAATCAAAGTCCTGCCAGGGCTCTGCGCTGCCAGTCAAGAACATCCTGACCGTATCGGCGCCAAATTCACCAACTGCGTCCTCAAGCAGGAAAACATTGCCTTTTGAAGAGGACATCTTTGCGCCGTTTAAGAGCCCCATCCCGAAAACAACCATGCCCTTGGGGAGCTTGTCTTTTGGGAAGATCGTCACATGGTGGAAGATCTGGAAGGTGAGGTGGTTGGAGATGAGGTCCTTTGCCGAGAACCGGAAGTCATACGGGTACCAGTACATGAACTCTTCCCGCATTGCGTCAAGCCTCTTTTTCTCGGGTAGATCCGGCGATTTCTTTCCGAGGAAGATATAGTCAAAGACTTCAGGCGTGAGAAGTTTTGGTTCGATTTCCCGGATCCTGTGGGCGATTGTATAATAGGCCATATAGACGGTCGAGTCCGAAAGCGGCTCGATCAGTTGGGCAGGATCCCATGGGAACTTGGTACCAAGGCCAACACGCCGGGTGCAGGCCCAGTCCTTGAGCCAGCCAATCGTCCGGTCAAACTCAGTACGAACCTCGGGGGGGACAAGCACCATATCTTTTAGGTGGTAGCTAGCCTGCTGTTTCCATTCGGGATCGCTGTACTTCAGGAACCACTGATCGTGGAGGATCTTGACCTTGACTTTATTCCCGCACCGGCAGATCACCGGCCGGGTGTCAAACTCGTACATGACGACTGAATGATATTTATCGCACATTTCCTGTGCGACCTCTTCACGCGCAACCTTGACCGGCTTGCCGCCATACTTCTCGAAGAGTTTTCCTTTTGAGAACTCGGCGGAGTAGATCTCCTGCGTAAGGGATTCCATCCGGCTGTCCATCTGGTGGCGAATGCCAGCCCGTTCGACAGCATCCTGGGCAGGGAGATTCCCGTAACCCTCGACTGTGATCAGCGGAATCGGTTTGATCTCCGTATATTTTCCCTGCTGCTGGAGATCGCGGAGCGCGATGTAGTCAAACGGAGCATGGGCAGGCACACTCATCACTATACCTGTCGCCATGTCGGGATCGACGAAATCGGCGGGGAGGATCGGGATGGAGCCGCAGAGGGGGTGGGTGACAGTCTTATCTATGAGATCCTTTCCTTCGATCTCTTCTTTTACCTCGACTGTATGATCCTGCAGCACAAGTTTTTCGGCTGATTCCTTTGAAACAATCCATGGTCTGCCATCAATAAGTGCCCTTACATAGGTAACATTCGGATTTGCCCAGAGGTTAGTGACTCCATGGATGGTCTCGGGCCGGAGCGTGGCGGTCGGGATGAACGTGTCGCCATACCGGAACATGACAAGGGTGAACTTGATTACCTCAGCTTTGTCCCCTTCGAGAAGGTCATGATCACCGACCGGGTTCTCGTCTACAGTGCAGTACCCGGACCGGGTGGGCACCCTTTATTACATGACCTGCCTCGTACAAGTGTTTCCACTGCCACTCGACGAATTTGCTGTAGGTTGGATCGACGGTGATAAACCGCCGTCGCCAATCGATCGAGAGACCGCATGAGGTCATCACGCGCTGATATTCTGCAGCAAAATGCTTGACGATTGTTAACGGTTCTGTAAATTCCGCGAGTACATCCTGTGGGACTTTGTAGAGGTCACGGTACAGGTGGATCGTCTTTGGATCGTTCCTTGCAATCCTCTTTGAAATGCCGACAACCGGCGCACCTGTGACATGGAACGCCATCGGGAACAGGACCTGCTTTCCTCTCATCCGCCAGAATCGTGCGATCACATCGGGTACTATATAGGTACGGCCATGTCCAACGTGCATTGCGCCGCTTGGGTACGGGAATGCGACCGTGAGATAAAATTTTTCGCGGTCAGAGGGGTTGGACTCAAATGCCCTTGCCCACTGCTCATGTGCTTCCCTTTCAAATTCGCCCAAGTTAAATTCGCTCAAAACCCTTCACCTTCTCCTCTTATTATGGGAATTGTTGCGTTATAAAACTCCTATGGCGGTTTATACCGGCCTGAGCTTGATAGTCTCGTTATTCTGGTAGCGCCGGATCATTTCCTGCGCGATGCTCGAATTTTTGGCTAGGCTGATTTCACCGCTGTCGTTGACCGTTGCAGTAAAGAGATATTCCTTGCCGGCAAAGACGTCGACGATCTTCCCGCTTTGATCCGGTGCAATGATGACAAGCTGCTTTTTATCGGTCTGGATTTTGATTCCTCCCCCAAGGGAAATCTCGCCGTCTGATTTTGCCATTGGCTGGGCATGCTGGCGTTCAAGGTCGGACCGGGGCTTAATATCGATGCCGATTCCTATTTTGTTAACGATAGCTGAGACATTCTTGCCGCCCTTTCCGATTGCTGCCGGGACATCCTTGTCATCAATATAAACAACTGCCTTAGTGTCGCTGATCATCTCAACATCGACAGCGCCATCTGTGTATCTGCCTATCTCGCGCTGAATCTCCTTCTCATTAAGCTTCCAGCTTGGGTGATCCTCTGCTGTTGCCCAAGGTGTAGCATCAGGAATAGCTGCGAGGGAACTGCTTGCTTTACTAGCCGGAAGTACTGGCTGCCCGACATTCTGGATGGATATCGCCCTTGGAGCAGGTCCGACAGGTGCATCTGCGGCTCCGGGTAACACAGGCATAACAATAGTCTGTCCATCGTACCTGAAAACATCGAGCACGA
This sequence comes from uncultured Methanoregulaceae archaeon, assembly GCA_963737635.1. Taxonomy (GTDB): domain Archaea; phylum Halobacteriota; class Methanomicrobia; order Methanomicrobiales; family Methanospirillaceae; genus Methanoregula. Next base: position 372,664 of record CAVTTL010000001.1, on the reverse strand, counting down.
GGCTGCCGGTCTCGGAATCCGTTACAGTAGTCACGGGCCGGATATGCATTTCACTTCCCATGCCTTCAGGTACCTTAATCTTAAACCCTACATCGTAGATCTTTGTAACAACGCCTTTCTCCAAAAATACAATGGTATTGATGATCTGCGAGAGAACGGAGAAGTCTTCGCGGTCAGAGAACCGCTGGAGTGCATCCTGGACGCTGTTTGCGTGGATGACCCCGACCATGCCGAGGCCGGCGAGGCGCATATCTGCAAAGACCGTGAAGTCCTCATTCTTGCGCAGTTCGTCGAAGATGACAAAGTCCGGGCGGACCAGCAGGAGAACGTCAGCAGTGTTTGACATGCTGCCGTCGAGAGTAGTGTATTGTGTGATTTGATCCGGAACCTGAAGTTCGCGAGGCGCTTCCATGGTTTTGACGACATATCCACTTTCGGAGAGATACGTCGCGATACCTTGGGCAAGTGTGGTCTTTCCAGCGCCAGGAGAACCAGCAATGATAAGACCACGTTGATCTGAGATGATCCGTTTCTTGATTATGTCTGCTTTTGCATAGTTATCAAGAGTCACATCCACGATTGGACGCACAGCGGTGATCTCCATGCCATCTGAAAATGGCCGGCGGGCAATTGCGATACGTAAGGAACCAATCTGGACGACCGTGATGCCGCGCTTCTCGATTTCGATGAACCCATCGGGATCCCTTTTGGCCCGTTCGAGAATCTCCTGCGCAAGGTTGCGGAGTTCGTACTCACTGACCGGCTGATCGCGGATCTTTACGAGTTTCATCTCGTTGATTGTGCCTTTCTTAGCAACCGGGCTGACGCGTTCCTTGAGGTAAACGGCAATCGTGTGTTCGTCAAAGAACTGGTCAATCCCGAGAGGGACAAAATCAGTAACTTGCGGTTTTAAGTAGATTACATCGAGCCCTTTTGCTCTGGCCACTTCTGCCTGTACATTATCGCTCGTGATAAAGCGTGCAGAATTTTCGATCGCTATACCTCGTATCATCGCGTCGATTTCGCCGCCGCTTGCAAGCTTGACCTGTTCCAGTGTCGGACGGATGCCGGAGAACTTGAGTTCGATGGTTTTCTCCTCGGCCATCTTGCACAACGACTGGAGCTCGTTGAGGCCCGAGAATCCAATCTCGCGTCCATTATTTGCCTGAGCTTCGAGTTCCGCAATGACTGCCTCAGGGACGATTATTGTTGCTCCTTTGTATTCACCGGCTTTTATCATCGAGGTTATGCGCCCGTCGATGAGGACACTTGTATCTGGTACCAATATCATAAAATATTCTTCCTCCCTATGGTATGATGTTGTATACTATTCATTCAACGAATGGGTACGTTGATAGGTACTGATATGAGGCGTTGGGGTTTATAAGGGGTTCGGGGAAGAAAAGAGAGAAGGTTTTCCTGATAGAATTGAAATCTTAAATCCAATGTTAATTTGACGATTTACGAGGTTTCCGTTGAATATTTTGGGTTAACGCTGTATTCTGTTGAATTTGAATCTTTTATAATTGTTTTTAGAGTTTTTTAGAATTTTGGATCTCTCTTAACAGGTTTGGGAACCAAGCCTGAATCGTATCCTTTAATTATCACCGGGCGATTTGCTTGGCCATTGTTTCCGTGACTCCTGCAAGCTTAAAGGAGAGTGAGGATTGCGGAGACTGGGGTTGGTTTTGTTCTGCAATAGGGGGTCTCTAATATCAGTGGCGATACGGACTCATGCTTTTGGCGTGCACATTGTTCGATCGAACCGTTAAATAACCATGAACTTTTTATATCCTCTCACGAACCTTACTCCATGCATATCCGTCCCGGTCCTATAGTATTTACGACCGGTATTCTCCTCATCATGGCCATGCTCATCCTTGTCGCAGGGTGCACCAGTAAGGTCACTCCGGCTGTAAACTCGCCACCAGCATATACTCCACAAACGACAATCCTCCTTGAAAGTGATGGCGTCAATCCCCAGATCCTTGTTGTCAGCCGTGGTATAACAGTCACATGGCTCAATCGCGATATGGGACTGCATACTATTACTTCTGATTCCGGGGATCCAGACTTCTTTACGTCTCCACCTCTCGAAAGTAACGATAGATATCAGTTTACATTTACAATAGCTGGAACGTACGGGTACCACTGCACAGATAATGCGGCGATAAAAGGGACAATTATCGTACAATCCTCTACCTGAAAGAACGGCAAAAAGGAAATTTCTCTTACACTCTTGATCTTTGGAGTCCACACCCTTCGATGTGATCCGTTGTGACCGCCTTATGCTTTTTTAGTTTCTTAGACCGGAAAACGGTTATTTGATCTCGATTCTGTCACCGGTTTCCATATAGTGGACGTTCTCAGCCATCTTGCAGGCATGATCGGCGCATCGCTCCAGGTACCGCGCAATGATAATATAGTATGTGGCCTGCGTGATGGTTTTGGGGTTTTCCATCATGTAGGTGATCGCTTCGCGGAAGATAGAATGGCGCAGTGTATCGATTGCGTCGTCTCGTGTCGAAAAACCATCGAGTTTCTTGAGGTTCTCGGTTTCATAGGCCGTGATTGCATCATCGACCATCGCAAGCACGTACTCCGACATAAGAGGAATACTCATCATGTTAGCTATATGGGGTTTTCCGGAAATTTCCTTGACAATCTTTGCCGTCGATTTGCCATACCTCCCAATCCGTTCTGATGCGGCGACGATTTTGAGGGAACATACTATAATCCGCATATCTTTTGCCACCGGCTGGTTTAATGCAATCAGCTGGTAACAGTTCTCCTCAAGTGCGACGGTCGTTTCCCTGAGTTGGTCTTTCCTGTTTAATACCGTTGCCGCGAGTGCGGCATCTTGGTTGATGAACGCCTCCTGCGAATCCTGTAACATCGAGAATGCAAATCGGGCCATCCCCGAAACGTCTTTTTTGAGATCTTTAAGCTCCATATGGAATTTATCAGTCATCTTCCCCTCCTCACCCGAATCGCCCGGTAATATAGTTCTCAGTCAGGTCTTCTTTCGGGTGCTCGAAAATGTTTATCGTTCGGTCGAATTCGATAAGCTTACCAAGGTACATGAATCCGGTATAATCACTGACACGGGCTGCCTGTTGCATGTTGTGTGTGACAATAATAACGGTATACTCTTCTTTGAGCATTTCGATGAGGTTCTCGATCTTTGCTGTCGCGATAGGATCTAGAGCCGAACAGGGCTCGTCCATGAGGATTACTTCGGGACCGACTGCCAAGGTACGTGCAATACAGAGTCGCTGCTGCTGGCCACCTGAGAGCCCGAGTGCGGAATCATTGAGCCGGTCCCGGACTTCATCCCAAAGAGCCGCATGACGCAGACTTTTTTCGACGATTTCGTCCAGATTCTTCCGGTCGTTTACCCCATGGACCCGGGGGCCATATGCGACGTTCTCGTAGATCGATTTGGGAAAAGGATTGGGCCGCTGGAAAACCATGCCCACTCTTTTTCTCAGCGCCACTACATCCATGCCATCCCTGAGCAGGTTTTCGCGATCGATGAGGATTTCACCGGTCATCCTGACATGGTTGATGAGATCGTTCATCCGGTTGAAGCATCGCAGGAGAGTGGATTTCCCGCACCCAGACGGCCCGATCAGTGCGGTGGTCTTCTTCTTTTCAATCTCCATGGTAATATCCTGGAGTGCATGTTTCTCGTTGTACCAGAGGTTTAGGTTTCTTGTGGAAATGACGGTTGAATCAGACATGAGTTATCCCCTTGCCTTTTTTGCATAGTAATTCCGGATCAGAATAGCGACCGCGTAAAATGCCACGACGAGCATCAGGAGAACCAGTGCCGTTCCGTACTTGTTGGTCGATGAGCCCGGTACGTTAGTTGAAAGGATGAAGAGGTGATACGGCAGTGCCATCACGGGCTGAAAGAGCGATGTCGGCAGGAACCGGGTCGAGAAGACGACCGCTACGAACATGATCGGCGCAGTCTCTCCTGCTGCCCTGCCTATTGAGAGGATTGCACCGGTAACGATCCCCGGGATGGCTGGAGGGATAACCACGTTGCGGATAGTCTGCCACTGCGTCGCCCCGAGTGCTAGACTCCCTTCGCGGAGGGACTGGGGGATGTTTTTGAGAGACTCTTCTGTTGTACGGATCATGGTAGGCAGCACCATCAACGCAAGGGTTATCATTCCGGCAAGGAGGCATACGCCAATGTCAAGGAAGAGCACAAGGAAGGCAAAGCCGAAGAGTCCAAAAACGATCGAGGGCGTCCCATTGAGGAGGTCGACGCCGGTCCTGATCAGTTTTGTAATCCGCCCCTCCCGGGTATATTCAACTAGGTAGACTGCGGCCCCGACACCAAGGGGGAGCGCAATGAGGATCGCGCCTGCCACCAGGTAAAGAGTCCCGACAATCGCCGGGAAAATCCCGCCGCTCCTGCCAAGGTCCGTAGGCGGTTGCGTCAGGAATTCCCACGAAAGTGCTGGTAATCCGTTTACTATAATATAGCCGAGAATTATCGCAAGAATGGCTAGAACAGCCAGAGCGGCCGCAACAACGCAGGCAAAGGCGACCATCTCGATATGGTGTCTCGAGATCCGGCCCCTGCCATAGTGCCAAGCGGCTGCCGCAAGAACGACGATGAGCGCCACCTCCCAGAGGCCGGCAACGAGGAGCAGGAGCGCAAGGATGGCAAGGAGAACGATCCGGGACCGTGGGAGAAGTTTGTCCATAACCGAATCAAGGGTGGGGGAATGAAGCAATGACCCTTTCGCTTTGCCTCCGGTCCTTCCCTCACTGATATACGACAGAATAGCGACTGCGCTCATGTTGATAATAAGCGTGATGATGAGGAGTACTACCGCCACACCAAACAGTGCATGGTAATGTTGGCTCCCGATCTCGACGTCGCCCATTTCAATCCCCAAGGTTCCCGTCAGGGTACGGACAGAAGAGAGCACATTCCAGATAGGATTCGGTATGATCGCGGCATTCCCGGTTACCATCAGGACTGCCATTGTTTCCCCGATTGCACGGCCGATTCCCAGGATAATCGCCGCCGCGATCCCGGAGAGAGCCGCCGGCACAATGACCCGGCTGATTGTCTGCCAGCGAGTCGCCCCTGTTGCGAGGGATCCTTCCCGGTATTCCGGGGGGACCGAACTAATAGCATCCTCGGAAACGCTGATGATCGTGGGAAGTGCCATAACCCCAAGGATGATCGACCCGGCAAGCCAGGTCTGGCCGCTCGGGACGTTGAATGTGGTGCGGATAAATGTGCTCAGGACGATCAGGCCAAAGAAACCGTAAACTACCGACGGTATACCGGCGAGCAGTTCGGTTGCCGGCTTAAAGACGCTTTTTATCCGGGGAGATGCGAGTTCTGAAATATAGATGGCACAGCCAATGGAAAGCGGGACGGCAAAGATCATCGCACCAAGGGTGACAAGGAGCGTGCCTATGATGAGAGCAGATATTCCGTAGATGGGCACTACTTGGGCCGGAGCCCATGTAGTCCCAAAGAGGAAATTAGTGACACCCACCGTCTCAAAAATGGGATAACCATCCCGGAACAAGAAGAGCAGGATAAATGAAACAACAATGACTGCGAAGATGGCTGTGAGGAAGAATACAGATCTGACGAATTTCTCCCTGATGCGGGAAACCGTCGCGGTACTTCCCGTGATTTCTCGGGCAGAATATTCTGACAGGGTAATGGTGCATCGCCTCTTGAGGGGTAAAAAAAAGTGAGTTTTACAGAAAATTTTACCTCTTTTAGCTGTTCAGGGCGACATACCCCTGAGCAACGACAATCTGCTGGCCGGCTGGGCTGAGGAGGAAATTGATGTAGTCCGAGGCAAGGCCGGTGGGCTGGCCGTTGGTGAGCATAAAGAGGTCACGGTGGATCGGGTAGGTTTTATCCGTTACTGTGGCGACGGTCGGGGCAATCGTGGTGCCATTTGCCAGCATAATCGGGACTGCCTTGACACTGGGCGTGAGGTAACCGATGGATATGTAGCCGATTGCACCGGGCGTCTGGGCAACTTCCTGAGCGACGGCGCCGTTTGAGTTGTCTTCATGCATGGACATGGAATCATTAACACCGTTCATCACGAAACTATCGAAATAGGCACGGGTTCCTGATGAACTGTCACGGCCAACGAGGACTATCTGGTTCGTGTTTGGAACCCCGGCGCCATTGACAGATGCCCAAGATGTGATATTCCCGCTGTAGATCTGCTTAACCTGTGCAAGGGAGATGGACTGTATCGTGTTTGAAGGATTGACGATGATGGCGATACCGTCGTGGGCAATTGTGATAATATTCATGTTTGGATCCTGTGCCTGCTGGGCTGCGGATATGGTGTTGGAGCTCATGCCGATGTCCACTTTCTGGTTAATGATAGTCTGGATACCAACTCCCGATCCTCCGCCAGAGACTTGGATGTTCGCCTCCGGGTGCGCCTGCTCATATGCATCTGCAACAGCTTGAGCGATAGGCAGGACCGTGGTTGAACCGGTCAGGGTGAGTGTTTCTGTCTGGTTGGATGCCGATGACGCAGTATTAGTCTGCGCAGCCGCAGCAGTGGTACTGGCGCTTGAAGAAGCTGTGCTTCCGTTACTGGTACAGCCTGCTACCAGAATCGATACGATAAGTAATGCCGCAAGGCACACTGTCAATAATACATACGAACTCCGTTTGGATCTCATGGTTTTCGATCATAACTTTAATGAGTACTCATATACAGTTTTTCGACATAAAATATACAGATATATATGCAAAAAAGTCTAAAATAGAGATAAGCATATTCATCATATTGCTCTATTCATCGGAGGAAAACAGAGATGGAATTACGCCGTGTACAGATGACGGGGGGGTCATCATTTGTAGTAACGCTACCCAAGAACTGGGTCCAGGAGATGCGCATCAAGAAGAACGATCCGGTGGGCCTGATCGCGCAGCCAGACGGAACACTCCTGGTCACGAAGAAAACCACGGAGGAACCGGTCCAGCGTGTCAAGGAGATCGACATCGGTCACATCACCGATCCGTCGTTTCTCTTCCGGATCCTGATCGGGACCTACATCACGGGTTTCACGACGATCCGGATCAGTTCGAAACAGCGGTTTCCGCCGTTTGTCCGAACGGTCGTCCGGGATTTCACCCAGATGACCATCGGCCAGGAAGTTGTCGAAGAGACCGACACGCTCATCATGATAAAAGACCTTCTCAACCCGTCCGAGATGCCGTTTGACAACACCATCAAGCGTATGTTTGTGATCGTGAGGAACATGCACGAAGATGCGATCGCAGCGCTCGAAAAACACAATCATACCCTTGCCACAGACGTGATCAACCGTGATATGGACTCGGACCGGCTCAACTGGCTGATCGCCCGCCAGACCAATATGATCATGCAGAACCCGTCTCTCTCCCGGAAGATGGAGGTATCGGTGGGCATGGCCATGTACTATCACCTGATCAGCAGGATCATCGAACGAATCGGCGACCATGCCGTCCGGATCGCCGAGAATGCCCGGCCGGTCCTGGATGCCGATCTCGACCCGAAGATCGTGGACGCGCTCAAGAAAGCAAGTGTCCTGTCCATGCAGATCTTTGACAAGAGTATCATATCGTTTTTCAATGCCGATATCCGGGAGGCCCATAAGACTATCGAGTCGGTCGCGGCCCTGGAACATATCTGCGGCGATATCAGTAATATGGCCTTTAAACAGGAGACGGTCACGGCGATCTCGGTCAGCTATATTGCCGAGAGTATCCGCAGGGCGGGAGAATACGCCGCCGATATCGCCGAGAACGTGATCAATTATATCGTCGAAGAAGACCGGTCACTGCGACGCAGGCCGGGAGGAAAATAAAAGCTCCGGGAGTCCTATAAAAATCATCCTGCAAAACGCTACGGAGACCACTCATTTAGTCTCTCTTTTTTTCTTGGCAGGAACAGGATAGATCACACTTATCAGACCCTTTCTCGCAAGGCTCGATATGGATTGTCACTTTTGCCCTGGGATACTCTGTGAGCAGATCTGATTCGAGATGATCGGCGAGATCATGAGACCGGGTTACCGAGATTTCACCAGGAACGACAAGGTGGAACTCGATGAAGATATCCGGGCCGGAACGCCGTGTGCGAAGGCCGTGAAATCCGGCGTACGCGCTGGAATGCGCACAGATGATTGCCTTGATTCGCTCTTCGTCTTTCGGGGGAAGAGAATGGTCGATGAGATCGGCAAACGATCGTTTCAGCAGATCACCGGCGGCTTTCAGGATAACAAGGCCGACACCAATGGCAATGAGTGGATCGAGGATAGTACGGCCGGTAAAATGGATCAGGATCAGTCCGGTGAAAACCCCAAGGGAAGTGTAAATGTCCGTCCTTAGGTGCCATGCATCACTTTCCAGAGCTATAGATTCAGTTTCTTTTGCCACGTTCATAAGTCGTGAAGAAACATACCAGTTGGCGATGACTGAAATACCCATCACTGCAATACCAAAAGAGAGCTGTCCGGGTGAAAATTCCTGCCCCTGACTTGTCAGCAGCTTGATCAGGGCTTCAGCAATTATAATGATCGCCGCTCCAAAGATGAGCAGCGCTTCGACTAGACCCGAGATATCCTCGAATTTTCCATGCCCGAATGAGTGACCTGCATCGGGTGGTTCTGCCGATTTTTTCACCGAAAAGAAAGCAATGACCGCAGCAAGCAGATCCATGGAGGAATGGATGGCCTCAGAGATGATACTAACCGATCCGATGGTGAAACCCACGCTGAATTTCAAGATAACAAGGCAGGTATTGGATATGACCGAAAGATGAGCGGTCCGCACTTTCAACCGATCAAGGGTTTCAAGCTGTTCAGGATCTTTGTTCATAGTTTCTCTCAAGAGCTATTTGCCGCAAAAGGAGACCTGTGCGGAAAACAATTGATATTGACTTTTAGTGCCCGGTTCTTCCATAGACTTTTTCCGGATCAAAAACCTTCTCACTTATGATTGTACCATCCAGTGTCCTGAAAAAACAGCTTCGGTGGCCGGTATGGCAGGCAGCGCCGGTCTGTTCGACCTCGTATATAAGGCAGTCCTCATCGCAATCGACAAGGATCTTCTCAACCTTCTGGAAATGCCCGCTCTCTTCTCCTTTTTTCCAGAGTTTTTTTCGGCTCCGGCTGTAGTAATGAGCAAATCCGGTAGTCTGGGTGAGGCGGACTGCCTCATCGTTTGCATACGCCATCATAAGGACTTCCCCGGTTTTTCTTTCCTGAACAATCACCGGGATCAGCCCGCCATCTGGAAATTTCAGGAAGAGCACTTCAGGCACCGCCGCTGAGTATTTTTATGATTGCGAAGAGGAAATCACCGAGAATAATTGCTGAAATAAATCCTACCGTAATCGGGAGGATGAAGGGGACTGCATAGGAAATCCAGACTTTTTCTGCTTTTTTGTAAACTCCCAGTTCCTTCTCAAACTCTTCAGGGCGTTCCCGGAGGTCTTTTGTATAAACCCTGCCTTCATCAGATCGCATCCGGTGCAGGGAATCCCAGAACCCGATAAATTTTCGTTCGACTTTACCGTTTCTCTCGATAAAATCTTCCATCACAAAACCCCACGAATCTTGAATCTTCTCCCCACTAACCGGGAAGCCAAAGAACATGTACTGGATCGGTGCACGGTTCTTTTTTACAACGTTTATAATAAAAATGCCTACCGGTGCCGCCAGATTGAGAATAAGAGCGTTGATCAATACCGAAAACGAAAAAAACCCTAACGGCGGGGTGTCCAGAAGCGGAGTGAGGGGAAATGTCGGTACACAGAAGGCGATAAAGATGAGAGCCCACGCGTCAGCCCCACCAAAGAGGCGCATCTGCCCGAAGATATAAAAAACGCCGCAAAATACTGCAGCAAGGGCAATATAGATGCCGGAGACCTACCCAAATCCCGCCGCCAATCATGTAGAAAGATGCAACAGCGAGGATCACAATAACTAGGACGAAGTACCAGCGGCTCAGCACCTCTTCAACGTTCGATTCTCGCCTGGCCTCTTTTTTAGCTTGCTTTGTGGTAAGTTTGCGTTCCGGTGGTCTTTTATATTCGCGGTAGGACATGTACCCGAGCAGCCCGGCAAACATCACGTACCACGGTATAATCTGGGCCTCAGGCAGTTTTCCCGTGGAAATAGCCGGTATAACGAACCAGGAGATAGCGGGAAGGGCAAGGACTATAGCCAGGTAAGGAAGCCGGAAGGGGGTTCCGGGTTCATGGTTGTCGAGATAGTCTGCGTACAGAAAACTCGCTACCAATGCAACGTATCCGAAGATCAAACTCATATTTCCGGTCTGCTGGTAGAAGAGTACGATAGTCGCGGAGATCCCGACAATGAGCATCGGGTACCATGTCCTGAATGGAACGCGCCGGTCTTTGATATCCAGATACGATGCATAGATAAGGGTAACAAGAACGGCAACGGCCGAAATCACCGTCGGATAAAATATCATAAGCAGTTTTACCGTTATATCTTCTACAACTTATTCATGGCGATTCCCCATCGCAATAATTATGCAGTAGTATAGCCGGACAGGATATTGCCCGCTTCCGGAAAATCCGGGGGGTTAAAACACTCTGTTTTGGCGTTCGAAAATACCTTTGCAAATATATAATACGCCGGCAGTGAATATATGATTGAGAGTAATTGAGACTAATTCCGGGGAGAATTCACCTAATCCCGCCCCCTGGAATGTGATAAGAGGATAATTCCATGGATCTGCAGGAGATTCTCGAAAATATCCTGAAAGGATCAAAATACTTGGGAACGTTTTCCCTCGGCGAAATACTTATGTCCGCCGCATCCCGGCGCATAAATGCCATAGCTGTGGCAAAAGACGGGAATCGTGAGTATTATCTTGCATTTCTGAATGGTGAACCTGAGGGAGCGCTTTACGTAGATTCCGAAGGGCCCCTCTTTGGCGACAACGCGGTCGCATATATCCGCGAGGGCAGGCAGTATGTCCTTTGTGATGTGAAAGCCGAGATAATTGAAGCTCTTGTTATGGGATGCCGGATCTTTGAAAAATCGCACCTCAGGAAAAATATCACTCATTCAGTACCGGAGATCGGGAAAAAAAGCCAGGGTATCGGGGTAGTCAGCCTGACCGTCTGCCGGGAGAAAAATCCGCAGAACGGCATACGTGTCTCACTCAGGAAAGACGGTAAGGTCGTTGGTAGTGATATCACGACCGGTAATGGCGAAGTCAGTTTCCGGGTGATGTACGGAGATTATACCTGTCTTCTCCAGGATCGATCACAGGTCGTGATGCACTTTACCATTACATTCGACGAATCTCACCCGACCCATATGCTGGATCTTTAATATTTCGCCAAAAAAGTTCTGGCTTTTGTAGGTACCTCTTATCGACGTTATTTGCTTCAAAAACCAATACGAAATCCTTTAATTATATAATAACAGAAGTTATCGCTTATGAAGATTGGACGAGAAGATTTCGAGGCGCTGATCAAAGGCGAGAAAGACATCACCCCCTACATCGAGCTCGATACGGTATCCGGCAGTTATTCTGTATTCGGCGTGAAAACAGCAAGCAACCCCAATTACCTCATCAAGGCAATCTATGAGATGTATGAGTCCCACCTCAACAAGAAATTGGCTGTGAAGGCAGTGCGCAAACTGTTCCGTTCCGTGGGTCTGGGATCCACCGGCCTGAACAATCTCTTAAAAAAATTTGGTATGGATCTGGCACCTGCAGACTTCCTTCTTCTGGTTTTCAAACTCCAGCACCAACAGGGGTGGGGTGCACCATTTGAACTCGTTGAGAAGAGTGAGAAAAGGATTATCCTGCGCACAAAACATACCTTCGAATCAGAGATCCTTAAAGACTGGAAAATGCCCGTTTGTGGGGTTCATATGGGATGGATCGAAGGTGTCTTGACTGCTGTTACCGGCAAATCCTGGTACTGCCTGGAAACCAAGTGCGTGGCAAACGGTGACGATTGTTGTGAATTTGTTGCCGATCAGGTAGAACCCAGCTGGAAGTTCAAGGCACAAGCGGTGGTAAAGGGAGACTCTGCCATCACCGAGTTTATTGACCACAGGCCGGTAGAAGGGACGATCAAGTTGATCGATGACCCCGTAGTCATAATGCCAAGATTTGTTTTCACCTCAATGATGAACTCCCTTAAAAAGACCATGGGCGAGTTACCGGCTGGCGGGGTAAACTACCGGGCGTACCTGGACATGGGTAAGGAAAACGTCGAACACTATAAGAAAATGGGCATTACCGATCCAAATACGCTCTCAAATATGGCGCTTACCTTTTATTCTCAGATGGGCTGGTTCCTGCCGGTGAAGAGTGAATGGAACGAAGCCAAAAAGGAGAAAACCATTACGCTCGAACATACCGTTGAATCCGAAGCTTTTGGCTCTACCGGAAAGAACGTCTGCTACTGTACTGCCGGTCTTCTCGCTGGGATCATTGAGGGGGCTTTTGGGATCAAGGTCCAGGCCCGCGAAATAAAATGCCGTTCGAAAGGAGATGAGTTTTGCGTCTTTACTATTACCAACAAATCTGAATAAGACACGGGAGCCACTCATCCCACCCCTTTATATTTATAGAATTCTCTCAATAATCTTATGCCAGAATAATATTAAGAGTTTTTTCAGTTAGGGGATATATAATTGAGCAAAAAGATATTGTTTACAGAATGAAAATCTATATTTAAATACTCTTGTCTCGTATTTTATTAAGCGAAAAACTCCCGTGAATGCCATGCCGTTACCCATCACGATCCTGATTGTGGAAGATGACGAGATAATCTCCAATCTCATTAGTGTGATTCTCGAGAAAAAAGGGTATGCTACTGTCGGCAAAGCCATGACGGGTGAAGATGCAATCATGAAGGCAGCAGAATATCTGCCGGATCTCGTTCTCATGGACATCAGTCTTGCCGGCGCCTTGGATGGCATCACTGCTGCACGATATATTTATTCTATATTTCGCATTCCGGTTATTTTTCTGACCGGCCAATGTGATGACGCTATACTCACGCGTGCGAAAGCGGCTGAGCCGTACGGGTTTCTTCTCAAACCCTTTACTTCAAATGAGATCGTATCGAATATAGAAATTGCCCTTTATAATCACAGCATGCGCAAACGGTATTTTGACAAGGCGGCTCTCTGGGATATAAAAAAGATTATGAGTGCCCTCGAAGCGGTGCTAATAACCGACACCAAAGGGCGAATCATTTTTCTGAATCCTTATTCTTGCAGGCTTCTTGATGTCCTGGAAAAAGATGCATTGGCACAACCCCTCAAAAAGGTGTTGATCCTCGTAAACAAGCAGACAGGGGAACGGATCAATGACCCGGCGCTCGATGTACTTAAAGATAAAATCGTCGTAAGTTATGATCTCAATACGGTTCTCGTATCTCTTGCAAACAAGAAACGTTTCGTCGCACTCACAGCGCGCCCGGTGAAAGATGACAGAAACGAAATGATAGGTGTATCAGTTCAGATTCGCGAAAAAACCCTTACTGAGATTAAAATGGCAGAAAAGATCTGATATTTCTTTTCCGAAAACCCACATAAGAAACAAACGGCAAAAAACGTTATTTCATATCGGATTTCTTTCTAAAAAGTGCCTTCGAGAACCGTTCGATAAAGCCTTCCTTAGACGTTTTGGCTGTGCCTTCATCCCGGTAAGCTACCCCGACAAGGTCCGACGCAATCCGTTGTATTGCCTTTGATGCCGGTGAATCCGGATAACTCACGACAATGGGAGAACGTGCAGCTGCAGCTCTTCTCACGTTGGAATCCTCAGGGATAATTCCGAGGACTTTTACACCGAGCACTTTTTCCATCCTCTGGGTAATGACATCGCTTTTCTCCTGATCGACCCGGTTAATAATAGAACCAAGGATATGTCCTCCAACAACTTCTGTCAGGATTTTTGTCTTTAGTGCATCGACGATCGAAGACAACTCGGGGTTAACCACAAGAATAACTTCGTCTGCGACGGCAAGCGGGACGACGCCATCCTTGCTTATACCGGCAGGTGCATCAATCAGCAGAAATTCACATCTCTTCACAATTTCAGAAAGAACGTCGCGAATCTTGTCCGGATCCGCCTGCTGGAAGCCTTGGAGCGAGATACCACTCGGGATAACCTTAAGCCCGGCAGGGCCCGGGTAGATGCCTTCATCGATACTGTTTTTTCCGGCAAGAATCTCATGCAGGGTTACTGGTGCGTCCTGCAGACCCAGAATCAGCCCAACATTTGCCATACCAATGTCAGCATCCATAAGGTAGGTCTCTTTCCCCAGTTTTGCAAGCATCGTTCCCAGATTAACAGAAACGGTTGTTTTACCGGTACCTCCTTTTCCGGATGCGATCGTGTATACTTTTACCATCAAACACCTGTTGCCCCGATAATAATCCTAGCGGGAATATGCGTATTCTGAAATATTTTTATTATATGTGTATCATATTCGTGTTATATCCACCTGTTTAAAATATCTTTTGTCTCGCGTATCAAATCCTGATCTGCATCCTGAACGAGCAAATCTTTTGTTTTGGCAATTCCCACCAGGAGCGATCCTTTATGCTCAAGGCCAAATAATATGATTCCCGGGGGCCAAGGTCGCAAATTGCCGGCATACATCTCGGAATATCTCGCAATAGCATCAGCTGAAGGCGTTTTCCGGGAAGATGCGAGCAAGAGGCCATCCGATGTAGAAAGAGTGATCTCATCCAGAGAATATTTTTCCGCAAGAGTAGTGAGGCTCTCTGAAATATTGACTTTGCCGCCAAGGGAGTCGACTTCCTTTTGGCGCGATGGAGAGGCAAAAACCGTATCCTGATCGGAAGAACTATCCGAAGAGGATGCCGGGATTTTCCGTACATGGAGAGGTGTCCTCGACGAACTCATATTTATGTTGCGGGAGTCGCTCTTTGCCCGGGATCGGATTTTTCTTACGACGACTACTACAACGCAGATAACTACTGCGATTACCACACCAAAGAGCAGAACAGTACCTGTCAATGCCAAACATAACCGACATACCTTTGAATCCCCGGGTCTTAGTCCTTATCCATCAGGTGGTCGAGCCGAAGATGTTTCACCATCGTTTTGCATTCATCCCTGATCTTATCCGTTACCTGGTCAAGGTTCATTGAATCAAGTAAGTCAAGATCTTTTTCCAGATCCGTTGGTTCGGCATCTTTTACGGAAGATTCCGGCTCTTCGGAAATTGGTGCTTTTTCTGCACGTATAGACGACGGGGGGGCGGTGAAAGGATTTTTCGGGCCTGCACGGTGGCCGGGGGTCAGATCCGGTGAACGTCCTATCAGGGCTGCCGCCTCTTTGCTCGGCGAGGACGGGTTTGCTGCCGGAGCGGGCCGGTTTCCTTTGCTATCTCCCGTTGAACGGGAGGTACTGGAGAAGGTTTCTGGACCGGAAGAATATGCGTGGTTTTTACGATCCGCTCGGCTTTATTGAATTCCAGCGATAGCTGGATCTGAGGTTCGTCGAGCGTTGAGAGTGCGGCGTCCACATTTCCGCCAGAGAGGGAATTGAAAAGTTCCTCGACTGCGGCATCTCCTTTAAGCGCATTGTATTCCGCAAGAATGCATTTTCCCGATTTCATCACAAGTGTACAGATACTATCCTGACCCGAAATGCTGCAGATCCCGGAAAATCGGCCCCCCTCAAGCTCAGAAAGAAGGTCTTTAGTTTTCTTGTTTTTTTGGATCTCGCGGAACGTCCCGCGGGGAAGTTGCATGATCTCTTTAATGATCACATACGAGTATATAGTTTCTTTTCACGGTCATTAGGCCCGTTGTATCTATGGCAGATAACAAATAAATATTTATTAAATTATATTATAATTAATTGGTATGGTTTTATGGGCTGGTTGTCCAGTTCAGAACTGAATGGCATTTTTTTTTATTTTTGGAGAATATATCTGCATATCCCGGAAAATAATCCCAACATATTAATACGAACGAAACAAGAAACTCACATTTGTTGAATGGTGAAAAGATGCTCAAGCCGTTGTTGGATGAATTTTTGAAGGTTGAAGGGGTTGCCGCAGCAGTGGTTGTGGGAAGAGATGGTTTTGTGATCGAGAGCGCAGTCTCCGGCAAGCTGGATATTGAGGCGCTCGGCGCTATGGCTTCAACCGGTCTTGGGACATCTGAAGCGATGGGAATCACCCTTGGGAAAGGTGAGCTCTCCCAGTTACTTATTGAACTTGAGAAAGGGCCTATAATCCTTGCCCCTCTTTCGGCGGACGAACTGATCGCACTCGTGGCTGACTCAACAGCAAATATCGGCAGGATCCGCTATGAATTAAAGAAAAACAAGGAACGTATCGTCGCAGCTCTCTAGGATTATTATTTTTCGGGCTATTTTATGAAACTGCCGGCAGGAAGACAAGCGGGTGCCGTTATCGATCCCCGTAAGGATGACGTCGTCCAGTCTCTCAAAGCGTTTAAGGGAGTAATCGAGATCGATACCAGCAGGGGGCGGGGTTTTATCCTTATGCGAGACGGTGAGCTGGTTGCAGCATATTTCGAGGGGGAAGATGGCATTTACCGGGGGAATTCTGCTGTCAGTTATGTTATGAACAGCCCTGCCAGCAACGGCGGACAAAACCAGCAAAATTTCGTCCTGAAAACGTACAATCAGGAGGATTACAAAGAGGCGTTAACTATGTGCACGCTAGGGGGCCTCTTTATCAGCACTGCTCCGCAGGTGCAGGATGATCTCTCCCTTACTACTAGAGGCCATGAGACGTCAGGTCACACGTCTCCTCTCGTCGATGAATCTATCCTCAATAAGATTATGAGTCAGCCGGGGGTTGTTGCCGTTTCTGCGTTCTATGAAGGATTTCCCGTTCTTTCTCTTGGAGAAGCAGATTTTGAACATGTGGCAGCACGAGCCGAGGATTTCCTCCGGGCCGGGACCAGAATATCTGAGGATATGAACCTTGGGCAGCCCGGCCAGCTCATCCTCGAAACTGAGGAGAACAAATTTATTATCGTTCCCTGCGGAGATCTCTTCCTCTGCATTATTACGCGTGCGGATGCCCAGCTCGGTCTCATACGTGTCCTGATCAGGAGCATCCAGAATGAAGTGGAGAGTGAAGCCTGACAAGACTGTTGATCGTGAACTGGGGAAGTTTTTTCCTTCAGTATGGCAGACAATACATATAGTGTGAGATAAGAACGATCTTTTATATAAATTCCGGGGAACGGTTAACATCTGACAGGGGGGACTCCAGATTGAAATCGCACGATGATGAAACTCTTGATAGTGTAAGTACTCTTCTTAAAAAAATCCGGGGCATACAGGCGCCGGAGAAAGAATCTACCGGACCAGTGGCAGAACCACGCTCTGAAAAGAAGCCTGGGCAGGAAGATGATCAAGGAGGCATGGGTGATTTCTCGGCGCTTATACAAAAACTCAATATAGGTTATACCGGAACTACGCCCGGGGCTGAGCGGAACCGGTTCATGCCCGCGACGACTCCCTTCCCGGGAAATCGCCCCCTCCGAATAATGTGGCGGATGATCTGGATGACCTGCTTGAAGATGCTCCCCCGGCCAAAATGTCTCTTGCGTCTCCCGGCACAAGCGAAGACGATATCCGTGCAGCACCGGAAAAAATCATGGAACAACCGAAGACTCCAGCTGCGCCAATCCTCCCATCAGGAAAAAAATCCGCTCTACCGGCAATCGAACATCCTCCTGTACCACCAGTCGAAATTATTGAAGAAGATCCCCGGGAAAATAAGACCTCTTTATTTTTCAAGAAAAAGAAGGCAGCAAAAATTACAGGAGAAGGGGAGAGTACGGCTCGTACTGAACGGACTGAAGCGGACGAGCGAATCATATCAGCAGACCAGCTATCCGAATATTCCGGACTTATCCTGCCTAAAGGTGCAACATTTCAGATTGAAGAGATCAACCTTCATGGACGGGTAAATGCGTTTGAGAGCACCGGTACCCTGCCTCCGGAACTCGCCGATATCTGGAAACGGGAATTTTCGAATGCGGGATTCAAAGATCTCGAATCTGAATTGAGCTTGGAGAATCAAAAGACCGACCAGACGCCGGTAAAGAAGTCCAGGTTTGCAACGCTCTTCGGTGCTATACGCCAAGTGACTGTGGAATACGATCCCAAATTACATGGTCCCCTCGTCGATCTCACTTTTGAAACAATAGCCGGTGTCGAAGAGATGGAATTATATCCGGTAAATGATCCCTATGCATATGTCCGGGTCATCTACGATCATTCCACCCATGAATATACTTATCAGGTCATTGAACCCGTACTTTCCGAACCGGAAAAAGACCTGTTAAAGGAGATAAAAGAACGTCTCTTTGAAATGCTTGATATTAATACCAAGGATATCTCGAAAGAGGAGGCCAAGCGCCAGCTTAGAAGTTCTGTCGATGACATCCTTGGGGATTATGGGATCAAACTCAACCCGGTCCAGCGTGAGAAGATCCTTTATAATATGCACAAGGATTTCCTGGGAGACGGTCTCATCGATGCGATCATGCACGATAAATTTATCGAAGATATCTCCTGCGATGGCGTCAACACTCCTATCTTTGCCTTCCATGCCAGCTATGAATCGATGAAGACCACTCTGACGTATCATAATGCTGAAGAGCTTGACTCGTTTGTTACGAAACTCGCCCAGCGTGCCGGCAAGTACATCTCCATTGCTGAGCCGATTCTTGATGCAACCATGGGTGATGGTTCCCGTATCCAGATGACACTCGGCCAGGAAGTAACTGCACACGGTTCCACTTTTACGATCCGTAAGTTCAAAGACGAGCCGATTACGCCGACCGATCTCATCGAGTGGCATACGTTTGCCCCCTTATCCGTTGCATATATCTGGCTCGCAGTCGAGAACGGCAAATCTGCCATTTTTGCTGGCGGGACAGCATCCGGTAAGACAACATCGTTAAACGCGATCTCACTCTTCATCCCCCCGATGGCTAAGATCGTCACCCTAGAAGATACCCGCGAAGTAAAACTTCCCCATCCCAACTGGATCCCCAGTGTAACGAGAGATTCGTTTGATACGGCGGGCCGGGGAGAGATCAATATGTACGAACTCCTGCGCGCAGCCATGCGTCAACGGCCTGAATATATCATTGTCGGCGAGGTCCGTGGCAAGGAATGCCAGACGCTTTTCCAGGCAATGAGCACCGGCCATATCACCTATTCCACGATCCACGCGGACTCGGTATCGAGTGTCGTGCACCGTATCGAAAACCCGCCCATGGACGTGCCGCGGAACATGCTGTCAGCACTTGATATCGTTTGTATTCAGGTACAGGCCAGGATGGGCGGAAAACGGATTCGCCGGAACAAACAAATCGTCGAGATTCTTGATATCGACCCGCGGACCAATGAGCTTATCACCAACGAGGTTTTCAAGTGGCGATCGGCAACCGATGAAATCAGCTACTCGGGGAAATCCTTCATTCTTGAAGATATTATGGAATCCAAGGGCTGGAACGAAAATCGAATGCGGGAAGAACTCAAACGGCGGCAGGAAGTGCTGGAGTGGATGCGTATCAAAAAGATCCGGCATTATAAGGATGTCGCTAAGGTCCTTATCTCGTACTACCGGGAACCCGAAGTGGTTATCGAGCGCGTGAGGAAGGACCTGTATGAATAGTTTTGAACGATTCTGTTTCAACCTTCTCGGCATGAGGATGAAGGCTCAGCGGGAACAGTACACTCAGCTCAGGAATGATATCCTCTCCGCACGAATAAAAACCCCTTTTGAAGTCTATATCTCTACTGCAATTATCAGCTCTCTCATCGTTGGGCTCATCTCCGCTGTAGGACTGGGACTGATTACATGGGTTCTAAAACTCCCCAACCTTGTAAAGTACAAAGGTGAAGTACCAGCAACGGTTCTCTTTCTTTCCCATTACGGCCTCATTCTTGGGACCATCTTTGCAGTAATCTTCTCATTACTAGTGTTTGGAGGTATCACGTATGCCATTTTTATCATCTATCCTTCAGTCATGGCAGGAAACCGGCGCCGGAATATCGACGCTACGCTTCCTTATGCCATCAACTATATTACCTCCATGTCTACTGCCGGTATAACACCTGCGGAGATTTTCCGTCTTCTTGGCGACAGCCCAATCTATGGGGAAAGTTCGGTGGAAGCCCGCTATATCGCCCGGGAAATCGATATTTTCGGACGTGATCTTATTGATGCACTCAGGATAGTCTCTTCGAGCACCCCCTCCCTGCGTATGAAGGAATTTTTACAGGGCGCAATGGCCAGCATATCCAGTGGGGGTAACCTTACGGAATATTTCCGTACTAAAGCCAAACAGTACGCCCTAGAGAACCGCCAGACCCAGAAACTGTTCCTCGATACGCTCGCGTTAATCTCGGAATCCTATGTAACAGCAATGGTGGCAGGAACGCTCTTTTTGATCATTCTCCAGTCGATCATGTCGGTCCTTGGGGGAGATTCAAAACCGATGTTTCTCTATGTTATCATCTATCTCATGATTCCCTTTGGCACGATAATGTTCATTATCATGATAAGTTCTATGACCCCGGAGTCTTGAAATGGCATTCACCGACAAAATCACTGGCATACTACTCGGAAAACAGAAGGATCAGCGTTCCCAGTCTCCCCGGCCTCTCAACCAAGCCGAAATGGATGCAACGGAACGCGAAATTACTGAGATCAGCGAGAAATTAGAAGCTGAGCGTAAAAGCCAGGAAGGGTTCGGACGATTCCTCAAACACCCGGTCAGTGTCCTTGTGGAAAAACCCGAAAATATCCTCATTGTCTGCATCCCGTTGTCGCTGATTGTCTTTATCGGCGGTTTTATCTCTGTGGTAAAGATGTATGGCATCTCCGTGCTCTTCACATCGACCGTAGTTGACGATTTTGCGGTGCTTGCAATTCTTATCTCGATAATTCCCGTCGCAGTTCTCGATCTCAGGGAACAGTCGAGAATTAATAACCTTGAAGGCGCACTCCCTAACTTCTTCCGCGATCTTGCGGGTATGAATGATTCCGGTATGACCCTCCCAAACGCCATCCATCTTGTCGCCAGTGCGGAATATGGTGCTCTGAGCCCTCACATCCGGAAAATGGACAATGAGATGTCATGGGGAGTCGGTTTCGTTGAGGCAATGTACCGGTTTGGCAAAAACCTTGGCACCCCACTTGCCGACCGGAGTGTAGATTTGATTGCAAAGGCAAGTAAGGCCGGCGGGGACATCAGCGAAGTCCTTCGCGCAGCGGCAAACGATACCTTCGAAGTAGTCAACCTTTCCCAAGAACGCCGGAATAACATGCTGATCTACGTGATCATCGTCCTTGTCTCGTTTGCGGTCTTCCTGTTTGTTATTGCGGTACTGGTGAGTTCCTTTTTAACCACGATGGCAACGGCAGGAACGGCGGCGCAGATGACGGCTGCAAGCAGCAAGTTTATGGGAAGGATAGATCTCCCGGCATACAAACGCCTGTTCTCCCATGCCGCGATGATTCAGGGCTTCTTTTCCGGCCTCTGTGCGGGCCAGATGGGTGAAGGGCGGGTCGTTGCAGGTCTCAAATACTCAGCGATTATGCTGATCATATCGTGGGTTGTATTCCGCTTCTTTATCTGATCTTTTTAACCGGCTCTTTTTTGAAAAGGCTTTCCGGAATGGTCGGTGTCGCCCAGTTCACACACTCCACTCTCTGCGCCAGTGAAGGAAAAATCCAGATGAGCTAAAAACAAGAAAAAAGCTTAAGAGATGTTTTCAGTGCTGTATCCTTTCAGGGAAAGGAGCTCTTTTACACGGTCACGGTGATTCCCCTGCAGTTCGATCGAGTTCCCTTTCACCGTGCCCCCACAGGCAAGTTTTCCCTTCATGAATTTCGAAAGATCCTCAAGGTCAATATCCGTTGGATCGAGGCCTTCAATTACCGTAACCTCTTTTCCATAGCGGCGTTTATTGACTTTGACATTGATCCTCTGCTGTTCCTTAGCTACCTCCTCACAGATACAAAGTTCCTTGGGAAGTCCACACGTCGGGCAAATGCCACCAATCATTACACCTATTTTTCAGTTCTGGTTATTTATTACTTGGCATTGCCGCTATGTGTGATAGACTTCTAGATTTTCGCACACATCCGTTTTATGTTGTGGCATTCAAATGAATGAGTATGCCGCTCATGATCGTGGGAACATCGTCGCATGTGGGGAAAAGCACGACGGTGGCGGCGATCTGCCGGTGTCTGGTGCGCCGGGGAATCGGTGTTGCGCCGTTTAAATCCCAGAACATGAGCCTGAACTCGTTTGTGACTGCAGATGGTGGAGAAATTGGCATAGCGCAGGCAATGCAGGCCTGGGCCGCCCGGCTTTCTCCCATTACCGATATGAATCCGGTGCTGCTCAAACCCAAAGGGGACTGCGTCTCGCAGGTCGTACTGTTCGGCCATCCCTATAAGGATGTCCCGATCACGGAATACTATGCGGAAACTCCGTATCTTCTTTCGGAAGCGGTAGCTGCGTTTGAGCGCCTCAGGCAGGAATATGGGGAGGTTATTGTCGAAGGGGCCGGCGGCGCAGCCGAAGTCAACCTGTATGATCGTGATATTGCAAATACATTGCTTGCAGAAAAACTGCAGATTCCCCTGATCCTCGTAGCTGATATTGAAAGAGGGGGGGTTTTTGCCCAGATCTACGGTACCCTGAAACTGTTACCCGAATCAATAAAACCGCTTGTGCGTGGCGTTATCATCAATAAATTCCGGGGCGATCCCGCCATTTTTGCCACAGGGATCCAGATCATCGAGGATATCACCGGGGTTCCGGTGCTCGGCGTGGTGCCGTATTTCCACATTCCCCTCCCAAGCGAGGACTCCCTGTCAATCGCCGATAAGGTACACCGTGATTTCCCGATCCGTATTGCCGTGATCCGGCTTCCCCATGTATCAAATTTCACGGATTTCGAACTGCTCGAGCAGTACGCATCGGTCGAGTACGTGCCTTGCGACGGGTCGCTTGCCGGCTACGACTGTCTCATCCTTCCCGGTACAAAGAATACTATAGACGATCTTGCAGCGCTGAGAGTGGCCGGTATGGATCACAAACTGCTGGCTGCACAGGAAAACGGTGTCCCGGTCATCGGCATCTGCGGGGGATACCAGATGCTGGGAAAAACCCTCGTGGATGAGGGTTTTGAGTCCGCAGCCGGTGTGTATCCCGGCCTCGGCCTCCTCGACTGCATCACCCGGTTTTCCTCGTATGCAAAGAATACCACGCAGGTGCGGCGCCAGGCAGCGCCGGTGCCTCCCCTCCTGTCATCCATGGGTGAGGTAACCGGTTACGAGATCCACATGGGTGTGACGGAACCGGGTTCTGATCGTGAGGCATTCTCCGGTGATGGCAGGGTCAGTGCTGACGGCCTTGTTTTTGGTACCTACATGCACGGGCTCTTCCTCAATTCATCGGCCGTCAATGCCCTGCTTGCCTACCTGTCCGCAAAAAAAGGCCTGCCATATACCCCGATTCCCGTAGAAAGCGCGGATCCTTATGATCTGCTTGCCAGCCTCTTCGAGGAACATGTCGATATGGAAGCGATTCTAGCAATGCTTAAATAAGCCCAGCTCAGGTGTGACCGGTGCTGTTTTGTTTCATCATCCTATGATATCGGTGAAGCTGTGGAAACCCTCACTCTGCCGGTCCGCGCAACGGACTGCCTGCACGGTAGAGAGATCCACGTCACCGGTCACCCGGCACTTCACGCAGTAGGCAAGAGACGGGGATTTCACGTACTGGCCATTTACCTTGAATTCCCGGCAGTGGATGCAGAACCGGCAGTGCTCAACCGTTTGCTGTTTGTCGGGAAGGCATTGAACCGTGCCTCCAGTTACACTAAGTTCCCGGTCCGTATCAGATCACCAAAAGGTCTTTTCTTTATGAGTATCACGGCCACTATACTTAAAATAATTCAACACTAAGGTTTGAACCATGAAGGTGTGTATTATGTGCGGGGGCGAAGGGACACGCCTTCGACCCCTCACGTTCGAACGTCCGAAACCCTGCATCCCTATAGTTAACCGACCCTCTGTCCAGCACCTTGTTTCCCATCTTTCCAACCTGGGATTCCGCGAAGTCGTGATGACTCTGGGGTACATGGGAAAGGATATAGAAGAAGCACTCGGCGATGGCTCCCTTTTCGGCGTCGATATTACCTATGTCCACGAGAAGACCAAGCTTGGTACAGCCGGAAGTGTCAGGAACGCGAAAAAATATCTTGACGACCAGGATTTTCTTATCGTCGGCGGAGATCATGTGACCGATCTCAATGTCCTTGAATTCTATCGGGTCCACCAGAAAGAAAAGGCCATAACCACCATCGGTCTCATATCGATCGATGACCCCGGGGAATATGGCATTGCCGAAATTGACGTCACGTACGAAATAAAACGGTTTAAGGAAAAGCCTGCGCCCGGAGAGATATTCTCCAATCTTGCAAGCACCGGTATGTATGTCTGCAGTCCGGAAATTTTCGACCACATTCCGGCAGGAAAAAAGTTTGACTTTGCACGGGATCTCTTCCCGCACCTGATGGAAGCAGGTAAGCCTCTTAAGGGCTGGCTTGCACGCGGGAACTGGAGCGATGTGGGAAGCCCGCACTCTCTCCGGCAGGCAGAGCGGTGGAAACTGCAGGAGATTACCATCACTGATATCATCGGCGACCTCTCCATGCACGGCGCCCGGGTGCAGGGCCCGGTAAACCTTGGAGACTCGATAACACTGGGGAAGAATACCCGGGTTATCGGGCCGGTGTCAATTGGATCGGGCACTACTATCGGGAATAATGTGCTGATCGGCCCCTACACCAGTATCGGTGACCGGTGTATCATCCGGAACAACGCGAAGATCTTTTCAGCATCGCTCTACAACCGGGTGAGCATCGGCGCAAATACCACGATCTCGGGAAGCATCATTGACAACGATACCCATATTGGCGAAGGATGCAGCATCGAAAACGACACGGTTATCGGACCCCGTGTCGTTTTGCGTGATAATGTCATCGTCCATTCCAAGACCCGGATCTGGCCCGAAGTTGTGGTGAACGACGGAATGGTCATAAAAGAGCACATACTCAACGACAAATTCGATCTCCGGTGCGAGGGATCGTAAAAAAAAAGTACTTTTTTTATGGCCGTTTTACCAGACGGTGCGTGATTGCCACAAGTGGGTGACGGGCATAATCCAGCACCTGCACATCATCAAGCGTCTTTAAGTTCATGGTATTTGCGGTCCGCTCCATGCCGAGTTCGATATTATCGGTGATCTCGATTATATAAGCGTCAAGCGCGGTGATGCCAAGCCTCTTTGCAGCAATTGCACGGTGGTGGCCGTCCACCAGAATGGTTCGGCCCGGTTTACGTACCACGATGATAGGTTCGGCAAGCCCCTTTTTGATCTCGTATATCCGACCCTCGAGTTCGTCTTCGTAGATCTTGGACTGGGTCGGGAGCAGGTCCCTGACGGGGACGGTTCCCCGGTTGAGGGTGGGATCCACTCCATAGAGTTTTTTGAGTGTCGTCATGAAGTTAAAGACTTTTTCCGGGGAGACGTGTTCAATCTGCGATCGGATCACGTCGGAATTGGAGATGATCCCAAGCAGGTGGTTTTTCTCATCCACGACAGGAAGTTTCTGGATCCCGCTCCGGAAGATCACCCGGGCAGCATCGGTAATGTCCATCTCGGGATCGGCGACGATGAGCTCGCCGGACATAGTCTGCTCTATGGTTTCGCCCGGCTTCACGAAAAGAAGGTCGCGGGCTGCGATATACCCGACTACTTCCTCACCGTCCAGGACCGGGAAACCGTCATGTTTTGTCTGCCGGATCTTGTCAATCACTGACTCGACGGTCCCGTGCAGATCCACACTGACGACATCATAGGTCATGTAATCCTTGACCTTTTTTTTATCCATCAGTAAAGCGTCCGGCGCTGATGATTTTAAAGGAATCGGTAGAACATAGAGGACAGTGGGAGATTATTTAAGAACGATACCTGATGCCGGCGTAATGATGATCGTGCGTTTGAGGTGGACTTCCAGCATGCATCGCGTCTGCTTCGTGCTCCCCCCGGAGCTCCTGCTTATCGTCGTATCAGAATAGTTTATGACCGTTTAACATTGAATTGATAAGGAGGATCCTTGGAATGGGCACAAAAAAACAGGTAGAGAAATCGAAGAAGTTGTGGATAAAAGTTCTCGCGGTTATTGCTGGTGTGGTTTTCGTTTTTCTCATGGTGTTTTCAGCCATGGGTTCAAGCTGGATTACATCGCTTGCCGCGGTCAAACCCGGAGATGTAGTAGTTGTGGATTATACCCTGCTCAATGAGCAAGGCAACCCCATTATTACCTCAAACCAGCAGTTGTATGAACAGCTTACCAGTCAGGGTTATGGTGTCCTGTTCTCTAAGCCACTCACCATAACGGCAAATCAGACCCTTAACACCAATCTATTCCCGATACAAGTCTACTCTGCGTCAACCGGATGGACAAACCAGTTCGTCCTGTTTTCGACTGAGTACGATACCATCGGTTCAGGGATCGTCGGTCTCAAGACAAACGACCAGAAAACGATCTCACTTGCACCCGCAAAACCCATGACCCAGTTCTGGTCGGCAAACCAGCTGGCTTCCAGTAATCTGAGTCTTTCATCGATTCAGGTTGGCGACATGATACCTCTTGGCGTTTCCAACTCACAGACCGCATCGCAGGTCAACTCCACTGGCCCACAGTATGTCAGGATCGGAGAGATAGTCAACAAGACAACAGATGGGATCACCATCGATTTCTCCTATCCCACTATCGATGTCACGGTTACCTCGATCAACGAGGCATCAAGCTGATATTTTTTTTTAATAATACATTGTTGACCGTGTATTATTTCTGATATGAGAAATTGAGATTTCTTTGCGTTGCTGTATTCTTATCTCGTTCGAGCAATTTTTTGACAGTAGTTCCGTGTTTTCCGCTCTCCCCGCGCATTTTTTCCGCACATACTATACGTCAGGACAACCCATTCCTATGTACACAAACGGTTTTGGGTATACATGCGATCGCACCCGTTCCTGAGAATCGTGTAACTGCGATCCACGACCTCCCTTCAAAAACCACTTGTAGTATTGATCGAATAAAAACCAGGGTCTGATATCTTTTTGCCTTGGCGAATTCAGCATATCAAAGAGTAAACAATGGCTAAACAATTATTAAAATCGGAAGTTGCGGGAACACGCTCCGGATATGTCATCCGGTGGACCTGTCCCGATTGTTATGCAGAAAATGTAATTATCAACAGAACCCCAGGGGAGTTTTTCAAGGCATCGCGGGATTCCTCATGCAGGCACTGCAAGAAACGTTCAACCATTTCAACGTCCTGCTTTCATAGTTAACCGGCCTTTCTTTTTTTAAAAAAAAGTTACTGGCTTTTCACCGGTGTTACACCGGAGATCTTTATGTAGCGTCTCTTCAGGTTATGCTTGCTGCCGATAACCGCAAAGGTGCGTTCCTCGGCCTGCTTCTCATTCGGTGCCTCAACTACTTTCGTGTAGGGCATCCAGTCTTCGCCCATGAGAAAGGTTCCTTTCACTTCAAACTTCTGCTCTTCTGCCATAGTACTCACTCCAGAAATCCAAATACATCCTCAATCCTGCCAAGTTCAAACCCGCTCGTCGCGTTACCGGCAAGGTATCCGGTATCATTCACGAGAAGGCCGGTGCCGACCAGACCGCTGCCCATGTTGATGGTGCCAGTGCCTACCGGCACTTTTGCCACTGTTTCAAGCCGGGCTATCTCCTGTGCGGTCGCAAGTGGGTGCACGATTACACCCTTGTTGGTTGCAACGCCGGCCATGCCGATCGTTCGAACGCCCCCCAGAGTCAGGTGAATCACTTCAACACCGAGGAACTCCCCGATCTTTGCCGCAATATCAGCGGGAAGGTCCGGGTGCACTGCGGCAAACGAATCATTTGCCATGATTACGTTACCTGCCGCGTTCATCGTTTCCGAGAGCTGCATGACCTTGCGGTACTTGCTTAGCAATAGCAAGCTCGTTCTGGGTGGCAAGGCCGGAGACGATAAGGCCCCGACTGTTCCCGGCGACCAGTGATCCGATAATGGAACTGCCCTGTATCGTGGAAACGACCAGCTCGACGCCAAGCGCCTCCCTGATCGCGGCCCGGAATTCCTCCGGAGATTCCGGTGGTATCACCGCAATGTCGCCTGCTACCCGGGCAAAAACCCCGATATTGGGGTCCCCGGTAAAATTAGTCGTGCGTTCCATAACGTTACGATTCCGGGGCAAGTTCCGCCTGGACCTGCCCGTCTTCCATCTTCATGGCACGGACACGGATCTTTGATGGCGGTTTTTCGCTTCCCCGGCTCCATACCTTCTCGTTGATGGTCTTGTCAAGCTTGACATCTTCGGTTTTCATGTGCTTGGCAAGGTACTTGCGGATATCCTTGATTGCGCCGTTTGCCCGCTTCCACCGGGGCATCCTGCGTGCATCCCGCAGGGGGATGATATAGACATGTTCCTGCATCTGTTCAGCCATGATCTCACACCTTTAACGTGCTTCTGCGCCAGTTGCGTCTCTTTGGGTGCGAAACGACGCTCCTTTTCGTCCTGATCATGACCCACTGGGGCACGCGCCTGTTCTGCTCGCATGCCTTTGCCAGCCGGATCTTCCTTCCTTTGCTAAGCCTGCTCATGTTCTTCACCTAGTTGTTATTGCACTTCTTTTTTCCTACCACAAGCGACTGCTCATGGTTGGGGGGGAACAGGGTGGCGGGATCAGTTCCGCGGGCACGGATCGCCTCCCTGATTTCAGATTCGTAATCGCCGTTTGGTATAGTCCCGGTCTCCCCGTACTCCACGAGAAAGAACCGATCGACCAGCCGGTCGACTTCCGATCGCATATAGCCAAGAAGCGGTCGCACGTAGGTGCTCCCGGTCCGGCCGCAGATGCTTTGCACCTGTGCCCTGGTGAGCATCGGGACCCGGTCATCAAACCGGGTGCCGTCGCCAACAATGGCGTACTCACCGGCAAGGGTCTCGATGGCAGTCTGGTGGATGCGGTTGATTGCATCGTTTGGATACCCGCATGAAATTACCATGTCTGCCATCTTTTCTGCCATACCTTCGGGAAATACCCGTTTTCTCAAAGGAAACCCCAGCGCCTGCGCGGCATGTTCTATTGTCGGGATTAAGCGGGCGGGGTCGAACACAAACGTGTTGAGTTCAACCTCGTAATACGTACCCAGCATGATCGCTGCAAGGGAACTATCCTTCCCGCCGCTATAAAGCACTCCTGCTTTCATCACTTTCTGGTGATCGAGTAATCCCGTTTTGCCGGTGCAAGCTGCCGGAGCAGCTCTTTTCACTGTGCATCGGTGATCTTATGCTGGAGACGCCCGCTCTGGGCAAGCGTCACCAGCTGCTGCTCCACGGCAGCTGCGAAGTCCGGTTTTGTGAGTTTTATGGTGTTCAGCCGCTCCCGGGCATCAGGCTCGAGAATCTGCATGAGCACCATCTGCATCTGGGACTTGAGACGCTGCTGGCGTTCGAGCTCCTCCTGCATGACCTGCTGGTCGCCGGCCTGCTGCTGGAGTTGCGCCATCCTTCTCTTGCGGATCTCACTCAGCTCATCGTCTCCCATGGATCATCACCGATCTTATGCTTCAGGCTTCTTGCCTTCAGCTTTCTCTTTATGGGCTTCAGGCTTTTCAGTCTTCTTGCCTTCGCCCTTCTTTGCAGCAGGCTTCTTCTCACCCTTTGCATCGTCGGACTTCTCGGCCTTTGCTGCCTTGTCGCCTTTACCCTTCTTTGCCTCAGCCTTCTTTGGCTCTTCGGCAACCGGCTTTACCCTTTTTGGAATTGGCGCCGGCGGATTGGCAACGACATCTTGGGCCATGTTGTCCAGGAACGCCATGCCGGCAGGAGAAACCCTGCGGCCGGTTTTGTCGTGGATGATAAGCCCTGCGGCTTCAAGCTGCTGGAGGGCCTTTCTGAGAATCGAGCCGCTGCCCTTCCGGAAAGCATTCGGTCTTGAACCGCGGTTCTTGCTCCCTCCATAGAAACTCCGCATCCTCTCGACACCCAGGGGGCCGTCGACATAGACGCGTCTCAGCACTGCTGCTGCCCGGGTAAACCACCAGTCGGGGTCTTCGGGAGGCATCTCTTTATGTACCCCGGTCTTGGCAAAGGCAGCCCATGCCGGCGGCTTGATCTCCTGCCGCTTCTTGAGCTCCTCAGCGACCTTCCTGATAAGATGGTCGGCCGGGACATCATATACGGTCGTCATGTAAATCCCTCACTGTTTTTAAAATTAAATAACAGTCTTATCTTATTGGTAAGCGAGGTTTTTATATATTTCGAGATACCGAAACCTGGCATTCAGGCGCAAAAAGAGGTTTATTTTTTCTCATTTTTCCCGCGTTCTGCAAGTACCATGGTCCTTCCCCTCATTTCGACAAGGACTGCGCGGGCTGCTGCTGCTACCGCTTCCGGGTCGACTTCAGTGTTCTGGAGCCATTTTACCTTAATAACCTTACGTTTTTTGAGCTGGGCCACGATCT
This sequence comes from uncultured Methanoregulaceae archaeon, assembly GCA_963737635.1. Taxonomy (GTDB): domain Archaea; phylum Halobacteriota; class Methanomicrobia; order Methanomicrobiales; family Methanospirillaceae; genus Methanoregula. The sequence goes on along the minus strand of CAVTTL010000001.1, from coordinate 341,988 downwards.
CTTCGATCGCTGATTCCGTGCAGCCTTGTTTTCCAATCCAGACCGTCGGTTTGAGGTCCTGCATCGTGGGATGAGTCTTTGGTGTCACGTGGATCCCTCCATCCGGTACCGTGTTATCTTCCTGCACTCAAGGCAGGTAACCGCCACCCACCCATGATGTACCCGCACCCGCATATTTACCCCAGGCACCAGATACCGGTAGCAGTGGTGGCAGAACCGGCGCCGGTATTCCCGGTCGATTCTGACACGCTCGCGCATGGCAATCTTCCGGGCAAGAGCAACATAACGGTTGCTGTACCCGGGATGCTCATGGAATATCTTCTCCGCTTCCGAAAAAAGAACCGCAATACGCTCCTGTGCCAGGGGTTTTACAGAGGTGGTGCGTTTTCTATCCTTCATGGTCAACGGGTCAGCCTGCAGGTGTCATACTATCAGCATCCCAAGATATAAAAAGAGGGTACCCCGGCAGAAATAGACGTCACTCGGAAAAGAGTCGTTTACCGCGTCAGGACTTTTCTTCCCTCAAGAGTGAGCCGGTCCTCGCAGAAAAGCCTGACTGCTTCCGGGAGTGCGATATGCTCCTGAATGAGAATGCGCTGGGAAAGCACGTCCTCATCATCGTCATCCATCACCCGGACACACCGCTGGAGGATGATGGGGCCACCGTCAAGGTTCTCATCGACAAAGTGCACCGTACATCCGGTAACTTTTACCCCGTGCAGGAGGGCCTGGCGCTGGGCATGGATGCCGGCAAAACTGGGGAGGAGCGCCGGGTGGATATTGATCATCCTCCCGGTATACTCGCGTACAATCTCTCCCCCGAGAATCCGCATATAACCGGCGAGCACCACAAGATCGGGCTGTATATTCCTAAGTGCGGCGAGTAGTGCCTGCTCGTAGAGTTCGCGGGTAGCAAACGCTGCAAAATCAATCACCGTGACGGGGATGCCAGCAGTCTCTGCCCTCTGAATCGCGAACGCTTTTGGGTTATCGGTGACGAGTCCTACGCAGGCCGCGGGAACGGTTCCTCTCTTGATGGCATCGATGACTGCCTGAAAATTCGAGCCCCATCCAGACGCGACAGCAACAATCCGTTTTGCAACCATGATTTTCCCGTTACCGGTTCTCTCCCCCATCGTGTGTATCGGGGCGAATAACGCACTTGATCTTTACGATGCGCCGGCCGTGCATCTGCATGACGACAAGCGTGATCCTGCCTGCCTCGATTTCGACTTTCTCTCCCGGGTGCTGCGGGATGTGGCCAAGCCGGTCGATCAAAAGTCCGCCGACAGTCTCGTACGACTCGTCCATAGGTAGCGCAAGGCCAAGCTCATCGTTGATATCTTCTACCCACATCTGGGCGTCAAGCACATAGACCCCATCCGCGATCTTCTGCACGTCAGGTTCTTCCCGGTCGTATTCGTCACGGATGTCGCCGACGAGTTCTTCAAGGATATCCTCAACCGTGACAATCCCCACAAAGCTGCTGTACTCGTCGATAACGATGGCAATCTGGACCCGGTGGACCTGAAGTTCCTTTAAGAGGTCGTCAATTTTCTTCGTTTCCGGCACAAAGGTCGGGTCGTACATGATCTCTTTTATCGAAATATCCTTCCTTTTGGAGACCATTGCAGAGAAGACATCCTTTACGTTGAGGACACCAGTGATGTTATCGATCTGCTCGTGGTAGACTGGAATACGGGAAAAACCGGTTTCATTGAAGATCTGGATCGCATCGTCGATCTCAGTGGTATCCTCCATAAGGATAACATCGACGCGAGGGGTCATGATCTCCCGGGCCGTCGTGTCGCCGAACTCGAGCACCGAATACAGCATCTCTTTTTCATCCTGCTCGATGGTGCCTTCTTCCTTGCCAACGTCTATCCATTCCTTGATCTCATCCTCAGTTACGGCGGGCTCCCCGTTATCTCTCCCGACACCAAGGGACGGGCTCACCCGCTCGACAATCCAGATAACGGGAGAGAGCAGGCGTGAGAGGAAGAGAATGACCGGGGCTACGGCCCGGGGAAACGTATCCGGGGCACGGGTTGCGTAAATCTTGGGCCCAATCTCGCCAAAGATCAGCAGAATGATAACCACAACACCGGTGGCTATTCCAACACCAATACTGCCAAATACACTGATTGCAATAGCAGTAGCGATGGCAGCAGCAGCTATATTGACAATCGTATTTCCTATCAGGATGGTTATCAGGAAATGATCCGGCTTCTCTTTTAAGGTGGCAAGTGTAAGAGCGCCGGGCTTCTTATCATTAACTAGCGTTCGCACTCGTGCTTTAGTAATAGAGATCAGGGCAACTTCCGAACTGGAAAAAAAAGCGGAGAGCAGGATGCAGATGATAAAGAGCAGAAGATAAAAAAAGTCTTCAATCATCTTCTTTCACGCCGTGAGGAGCACGACCGTATCTTTGGTTCATAGAAGGTATCTACAGCAAGTATGGGGAATGTGATTTAATAAAACCAACGGACGACGGCACTCCTGATCAGGCCGGTTCCATGCATTCTCTTGCAAACGAGAGATCCTTTGCAAGGATTGCGCATTTTTCCCGGGCGGAGAGCGGCCACTTGAAGTTGAGATCGTCGATCTCGAGCACCAGGGCACCCTGGTAATGGTGGTCGCGGAGCGAGGCAAGGATCCTGGCAATCACCGGGCTCTTGTCCAGCGGCAGATGGACCCGGCCATGTTCTGCCCGGCTGAGATGAACGTTTGTAAGCCTGTCTGCACAGAGATCGATATACCGCATCACGGTCTCCTCTGAGGTCATCAATGCGTGGGAGGTATCAAGCGTGAACCGGAGCCACGGTTCGGCATCAAGGACTTCCCGCATTTTCTCAGGTGTATAGATAAGGGAGTTGATTACCGGTTCCATGTTTTCGAGAGCAACGGTTACCGTGTCCCTGACGGCCGCATCCCGGAGCGCGGATATATAGTGGTCAAACCGGGCGAGATCCGCATCACCCGGGGGCCGCTTTGCTGTTCTCCGCCCGGGATGTACCGTGAAAACGCGGGCCCCCAGCGCCTGCGCCATAGCGAGCGACCGGACCGCAGAGGCGACCGAGATCTCCGCAACCTCGGGATTGATAGAACAGGGATTGAGGTCGAGAACGGGTGTATGGACATGAAAGGTGGTGATCTCCGGGTGTGCCCGCCGGTAGGCGATCACTTCTTCGACAGGGAGATCGCGGAGCCAGAAGTGGGGTGTCTCAAGCCAGTATTCGATCCCGTCAAGGCCCGATTGTGCAACAGATGAGAAGATCTCCCCGGAAGTGTATTCATGGAAGAACATGCTCGAAACGCCATAGGCGGTCATGATAATACTAATTGATAAGCGCTTTGTGCATAATAAATCCTGATGGACTGGTTTTACGGCACCGAGCCTTCAGATGAAAAGGCACAGAAGGAAATTCCCGTAGTACCAGATACGCCGCTTACCGTCCGGGAAGTCAGTGAGATAATTGAATGTCTCCTCGATGCCCCGCAGTTGCAGGATGTCAGGGTGCTAGGCGAGATCACCAACTATAAGCGCCACAGCCGTGGCCACCGGTATTTTTCCCTCTCCGAGAAAGAAGGAGGCAGTATGGCTGCAGTGATCAAGTGTGTTATGTGGCGGTCGGATGCCGAACGGCTTTCCTTTGTACCAGAAGACGGTGTGGAGGTGGTTGTTACCGGTTCGGTCCGGGTGTACCCGCCACAGGGGTCCTACCAGTTACAAGTCAAAAAGATGACAAAGGGTGGTGCCGGGGAGAAGTACCTGCTTGTCGAACGGTGGCGAAAAGAACTCGCCCAAGAGGGATGGTTTGCCACCGAGCGCAAACGTCCGCTGCCGTCGTTTCCCACACGGGTGGGAGTGGTCACTTCGGAGACCGGGGCGGTCATCCACGATATCCGTACCGTTATTGCCCGTCGTTTTCCGGTGGAAATTGTCATTTCCCCTGCTGCTGTACAGGGAGAAAATGCACCTACTGAGATCGCACGGGCCATCGCACGTGTCGCGGCACATGCCGACGTCGTGATCGTTGCCCGGGGTGGAGGAAGTTTTGAGGATCTCTTCCCCTTCAACCATCCTGACGTTGTCCGGGCAATTGCTACCTGCCCGGTACCGGTCGTCTCGGCCATTGGCCACGAGGTGGACGTAACCCTTGCCGATCTCGCTGCAGATGTGCGGGCGCCGACACCCTCAGCTGCGGCCGAACTGGTTGTACCGGACCGAAAAGACCTCCAGATCGCGCTTGGGGATCTCCAGTGCCAGCTCGAGTGCCGCCCTGCTTACGCGGATCTCACGAGCAAGTGAGGAGATCGCCGATCTCCGGGACCGCCTCCGCCCGCAACGGTTCTCCCGGATGATCAGCGAGAAACGACAGGCAACAGCTGGATCTCTCCGACCGGCTTGAACGGGCGTTTGTCACCCGGATCGAACGTGACCGCCTTATGCTCGCAGAGATGAAAACGGCGCTCGAAGGAAGGAGCCCGCGTGCGGTACTGGCCCGGGGCTATTGCGTGGCGGAAAAAGATGGCACTGTAGTGAGATCGGTTGAGACCCTGAGGAAAGATGACCGGCTGGACCTGCGGTTTTACGACGGCAGGAGCCGGGTTGTGGCAGAGCGTGTGGATTATGACGGAAACCTATGAGGAGAAGATAGAGCAGTTACGGCAGATCATTGCAAAGATTGAGGACGGCGGCACGAGCCTTGACGAGAGTATGAAGTTATACGAACAAGGTGCAGTGCTCGTAAAGCAATGCGAAACCCTGCTTGCCGACGCCGAAGAAAAGATTACGACACTCAGCCGGGACGTGTGACGGTCAGCATAACGGTCATCTCTGCCCCGCCCCGGAGTCCGGGCAATCAGCTCCCGCGGTAGCGTTGCAGCGACCCGATCCGAGCAGACGCCGATAGTCCTTTCGCAGGTAAATGTACTCCGCCGCCAGACCAGATCGGCCGGGTGAGCGAGCGTGAGGTGAGGTGAGCCATGCGATCTCACTTCTGCGATAACGCTACCAACGCAAAGCCGGGTCACAAGCACTGCATCATCGTTGGCGAGAAGAGACCGGAATTCTTTGGAGAGGCCGGCACATCCTTTGTCTGCAGCGACGCCGATGATACAGTTGCCGTTGTGGGAAAGATGCTCCTCGCAGGTCAGCTCAAAGGTAGTCGGATGGGTGCCTAGAACGAGGGGATGCCCCTGGCACCGGATAATCTCGTGCGCTTCCATGCTTTTATCATGTGAGGGTCGCCAATCATATTTTAATGTTTATCACCGTTTTGTGTCCTGAGTGCGGGGAAGAAACCGAGCATGAGGTCCTCTCTGAATCCCGCGACCGCCTCGTCAGGTGCACCGCGTGTGGTCACCACCACCGGATTCCCTGGGAAAAAGAGCCTGAAATGGTGGTGATAAAGACCATTGTCTCCATGGAAGGAACCTCACTGACCGGAATCATCGAATTTGACCCGGAAGACGAGTGTTTTCTTGACGATCATCTTGTCGCGGAATGCGGCGAGGAAGCCTATGGGGTTGAAGTTACGGCGATCGAGTGTGGCGGGAAACGGCTGCCACGGGCAAAGGTAAGGGATATAACCACGTTGTGGACCCGGACCATCGACCGCGTTGTCGTGAAGATCTCAGTCCACGACGGTAGGAAGACGATCCCCCTGTATATGGAATGCGAAGGAGAAGACGAGTTTGTTGTCGGGCAGAAATACGTAGTTGATGGAAAACGGTTTACCCTTTCCCATATCAAGCTGCGCGATGGCCCCCTTATGAGAAAGGAAGACTGGAAGACAATCGCCCACCGGATCAAACGTGTCTATGGGTTCCGTTCATAGAATAATCCGGACAATGCGAAATGCGGAAAGACTTCTCTGGAAAAACACAAGACAATTCAATATTTAACAATTCTTTGGATATTCTTTAAAAAATTATCGCAATGGACGGTTCTATCGCATCGTCGGGACTTTTAAACATTGATACGTCACGACGATATCATTAACCCAACAGCACCGAATTTTATACCCCTTTCAGATCATTCCCGGCCCACTACCAGCCGATTCGTCCTGATAGTCCGGGTGGATCTCCTGGTGTATCACTAACGTCAGGATGAGGATAATGAGGCCGAGTATAAAGGAGCCAAGGAATGCGAGATCAAAGCCGGCCGTGACTACCTTAAGCTGAAGATCGATCGGGGATTCCCGCGTCACGTTGTGGTTTGCAGCAACGGAGAGGAGCCCCCATAAAAAGATCAGGTTGGACATGGCTATCCCGAGGGTAAGGGGGACAAAGCGTTCGAGACTGGTGAGGCTCGAGATCATCCCCTGTTTTGCCTTCGAAACTGAGTTCATCACCATGTTCGATGCAGGTGTGATGACAAGGCCCAGTCCAAGGCCGATGAGTACGAGGCAGAGGACGACGTACTGGACCGGGGTATCCGAATGAAGCTGCATGATACAGAAATAGCCTGCCACTAGAAGAACTCCGGCCGCGATGCAGAGCTTCTTTGGTCCTACCCGGTTGAAGAGAACCCCGGCGAGAATACCGGCCCCCATCATCGCAAAGGAAAGCGAGGTCATAATGAAACCGGCATCGGAGGTATCATAAGCACTGACATATTTCAGGTAGAAGGGCAGGAGATAGTTGATCCCGGCAAAGCTGAAAAAGACAAGCGAGAGTAAAAGATTCGTTGCGAGGAAATTTTTATTCCTAAAAAGCCCGAAGTCGAGAAGCGGGTCAGCGACTCGGCATTCATGCCACACAAACCATCCAAGGGTACCAAGGGCGACAGCGGCAAGGACCAGTATGGTCGGAGAAGTCCAGCCCAGATCCTCCCCCTCGGCAACAACAAAAAGCAGGGAAGCGAGACCACAGAAGATAAGCAGGGCGCCAGCCCGGTCAAAGCCGGCAAGAGAACCTTTGCCGGTCGATGATGGGATCACTTTCTCCCCGAGGAGGACTGCACCTATTCCCACCGGTACATTGATAAAGAAGATCCAGTGCCACGAGAGGTACTGGGTCAGGACGCCACCGATGGTCGGCCCAAGTGCTGTCCCAAGCGCGGCCAGTGTCATGACAATCCCCATCGCCTTTCCAATATCCTCCCTTGGTATATAGGCAATCACCATGGCCGGGGCAATCGCGGTGATCATCGCGCCCCCGACCGCCTGGACCATACGTGCGCCGATCAACACGGTCAGCGAACCAAAGATGTCCGGCAGGGAACCACAAGCAAACGAGCCAAGCGTAAAAATGACAAACCCTAACAGAAAGATCCGCTTAAACCCGATAATATCCGAGATCTTCCCAAAGACCAGTACGCAGCCGGCCATCACGAGCAGGTAGGCAGTGGCGACCCAGCTCACGGTGGTCGATGATACGTTGAAAGCCTGTGAGATGGTCGGGAGGGCAATGTTTACGATCGTGCCGTCGAGACCGGCCATAAACGTGGCAAGCGAGATAGAGAAAACCAGAAGGAAAAAGCCGGATCTGGCAGCACCGGTACCATAACCACTCATAGAGGGATGTTACCGTCCATGAGAGATGAGAATTGCGTTTTGAATCTCTATAACAAAAAGAGAGGGTAATGCATTAGTTCCCAGGAGGTGTGGCTTTCCATGAGGTTTTCTTATATTTTAAGAAGATCAGTGGTGGGACGGCAAGAATAAAGGTACCTATGAGTACGGCTGCGACATAGGCTGGTCCATTTGCAAAGAACGACGGGGGAATTAGTCCTACGATAAAGGTGAAGATGACGCCGAATGCTCCAAGGCCTCCCACGATCCAGACGCCAATCATCCCCCCGGGGATCTTGAACGGCCGTGGCGTGTCCGGCTGGTTGTACCGCAGCTTGATGAGCGCTGCAAAGACGAACAGGTATACGATGGCCAAAAGCTCGGTCGTGATAGCAGACAGGAGCCAGTATGCAGCATTAACCGAAGGAAGAAAGACGTAGAGAAGGGAAATAATCGAGCCGATGATGGCCTGGATGATGAGGATTGCCACCGGTGAGCCGTGCTTGTTGGTCCGGTCAAACAGAGGGGGCATATTCCCATCCTCTGCAACCACACCAAGACCTTTCGCCGGCCCGATAAGCCATGCCGCCAGAAGAACGACACCACCGATGGTGATCAGGAGGGCCATGGGTGCTACCAAGGCGGAAAGACCAAACGAGACGAAGAAGTACTGGATTGCCTGCATAACTCCCGATGCAAGATTCAACTGGTTTGCCGGGATCACAAAAGCGATCGCGAGCGTGGCAAGTACCGTGCAGACAAAGATAATGATGGCAGAAAATGCCATGGCTCGTGGGTAGTCTTTCTGGGGATTTTTTGTCTCAAGGGCATGAAATCCTGCCATCTCCATTCCCGAGAAGAGCAGGACGATGGTAGCAAAGAAGGGCAGGGTTGAGAAGGTGATCGTAGGGAGCATTGCTCCAAAAGAAAACGGTGGCAGCACAGTCTTTGATCCTCCTGCGATCCAGATCACACCAAGCGCAATGATCAGGACTGCCGGGATAATACTTCCCAGAATAACACCGACATTGGAAAATTTGTTGGTGAGCTCCGGGTCTGACAGGGCAATCAGGGTCGTTCCCCAGAACGCGGCCATCATGACGATAAACATATAGTGGGGGTTGTTTGCAAGTGTCGGAGTGAGTGCGAACGCCAGCGTCGACGCAATAAACGCTAGTACCGTCGGGAACCAGACAAGGTTGTTGGACCATTCGCAGAAGATCGCCATAAATCCCCCGGTATCGCCAAACGCCCGCTTAACCCATGCATAAATACCTCCGCCTTCCGGCCAGCCGGTAGCAAGTTCAGCACCGGCAAGCGAGATCGGGATCAAAAAGAGGATTGTCCCGATGATGTACCACCCTATGCTTGACCAGCCGTACTCCGCCATTGACGGGAAATTCCTGATGCTTAAGACTGCGGCAACGTTTATCATCGCAAGGGCAAAGACACCAAGGATCTTTTTCCTTTGCAGGGGAGCCGTTTTCTTGTTTTCTTCGCTCACGATCGTTTCACCTTTTTCCTGCCGGTCTCTTTAAGGCAGTACATCATGTACTTCCCGTTTACCATCTCGATTCCGTGAATATCGTGCGAGAATCCCGGGAATGCATTGTCGAAATCCTGAAGAGCTTTAAGGTACTGAAGGATCGGCCCCGAGAGTTTCCCGGTCTTCTCCCCCGGTGCAAGCAGGGGAATCCCCGGGGGATAGGGGACGATACCGGTCGCCAGGATACGGTCACCCGCTTTTTCCACCGGCAGGTATTCGACCTCATTTTTCACCAGTCTCGCATAGGCGTCCGCATAGGTCCGCACCGGTTCCGGCAGGATCGCAAAAGCTTCGCCGAGGAGCTCGCACATCCGGTGCTCCTTCTTGAATTCATGCATCTCTTTGACGAGATCCTGAAGTTTCATGCCTGCGTACCGGCCGGGGCATGCAGTTGTAAGGTCAGGGAAAATCTCTTCGAGCGGGGTATTTTCTGTATAGTGCCGCTTGAACTCGAAGAGTTCGGTTATAAGTGTCCCCCATTTTCCTTTGGTGATGCCCATAGAGAATAAAAACAGGATGGAATAGTCCCCGGACTTCTCGTTTATAATGCCGCGGGTGTCGAGGAATTTCACGACAAGTGCCGCCGGGATGCCCCAGTCGGCAAGCGATCCGTCATCATTGACACCGGGCATCAGCACGGTTACCTTGATGGGGTCGAGCATGCAGTAGTTGTCAGGGAAACCGGAAAAGCCGTGCCAGGTATCCCCCGGGTGGAGCACCCATGCTGACGGCTCGTTCCGGAGCACATCGATTGGTGCGTCCTGGAAGGGGATCTTCTTTTTTGTTTTCGGATCGGTGACCGTCTCCGGCTGCCACATCCCAAACCACCAGTCATGAGGTGTACCGCTCTTGCCTTTTTTACGGCCCTCAATCTCGTGCCGGATCCGGGCCATCATGCGCCGGAACCGGATTGCCTCATCGATGGACTCGTTTGTCAGTACTCTTCCCGGAAGCGCCCTCCATCATCTTTGAGGAGACGTCAAGTGATGCAATGATCGTATAGAGCGGGGAGGTGGAACTATGCATCATGAAACCCTCGTTAAACCGGGCATGCTCGATGGGGACACGCCCGTTCCTTACATGAACCATCGATGCTTGGGAGAGGGCTGCGAGCAGCTTGTGGGTGGACTGGGTGGCAAATACGGTCGGACCTTTTTCATCCTTTGAGCCGTCCCGCATCGCGAACCGGTCCCGGTAGAGCGGGTTGAACCGTGCATAGCCATACCACGCTTCGTCAAAGTGAATACTGTCCACGCTTTTCCCGAGCAGTGCCTCGACATCGGCCGCGTGGTAGCAGAGACCGTCGTAGGTGGAGTTGGTGATGATCACATGCACGGGTTTGGCTTCTGCTAATCCCTTGGTAAGCGGGCAGGCGGCTGTCTTTTTCTTGATCGCCGAGGGTGTCATCTCTGAAGGCGGAATGGGGCCGATGATCCCGTACCGGTTCCGGGTCGGCATCAGGTAGACTGCCACCGAATGGGTCATGGTGAGCGCATGTTCGCTTGATTTATGGCAGTTCCTATCGACAATGACGATATCGTCTTTTGTCACCCTCCCAAAAAAGACGATCTTATTTGCTGTTGAAGTACCATTTGTCACAAAATAGGTTTGGTCTGCACCAAAGACCTTGGCCGCGTACCGCTCCGCCGCTCCTACCGGCCCGGAGTGGTCGAGCAGCGATCCCAGCTCTCCGACTGAGATCGAAAGATCCGACCGGAAGAGCTGCTCCCCAAAGAAGGTATGAAAAGCCCGTCCTGCGGGTGATTTCAGGAACGCAATGCCTCCCGCATGGCCGGGGGTATGCCAGGAATATTCGAAATCTTTAGAGAATCGTACCAGCTCCCCGAAAAACGGTGGGAGAAGGTGTTCACGGTACCGACGGGCCGCGGCACTGATCCTGCCCGCGATGAACTCAGGGGTGTCCTCCATCACCCAGATGTATTCGTTGATCTCTTTGACCATCTCCATATCGAGATCAACTGGGGCCGCATTGGTCGGTTCTCCCATAAGGAAGATTGGGATCTGCTCGTTGATCTCACGTATCTGCCATATCAGACGCTGAGTATCAGCGTGGCGTCTGGGGGAACTCCCCCCGATATTCCAGTTGATAAGGATGCAGTCTATTGCAGCGAGGGTCGAATAGGCCGCCCGTGCATCATCAGGCGAGGCAACATCGGTGACTTCGATCCCAAACTGCCGAAGTCCGTCCATGATCCGGGAGATGGCTCTGCCCTGTGGGGTGTCGGTTGTGTGCATGTCATCGACGATGGCGACCCGCATCTGGTCTTTTGGGCTGAGATTTTCTGTCATAGGTAACTCCGAGGCAATGCTCACAGGTCCATCGATGGGGTCGGGGTGACCGGCGATTCTGGAGTGACCGCGTCCGGCTGCAACGGCCATGCCGGCCCGGCACCGGGATAGACCTGAATAATAGCGGCTTACTCGTGTTAATTAATCTTTTCATTTTATGAAAAGGCGAAATCTTTCTTTCTGACCGTTCTGTCCGCATCAACCGGTACTCGTGAGGAACAATCACATGGTTCAGGTAAGTTACGGTGATAGCTATTTTTTAGGAGGCTTCCAAAGCACCCCATAATGATGTATTTATGCACCCTGCGGACAAACATATCAGAAAGACCTATTTACCCGCATAAAAGGTAGGGGGGGGCAGAAATCTTGGCAGCAGCACAACCCATGGATCAGCGTGAAATCGAGACGCTCCAGTATTATTTAAAGGAATACGGACAGCAGGCCGAAGTCTTTGCCGGCCAGCTTGAACTTATGGAGAACGGGCGCATGGAAGCGCTTGCCGCGATCGAAGCACTTGAGGCGCTTGTCGCTGCAGATGATGGCACCGTTCTTCTCCAGATCGGCGGCGGGGCGAGCCTGAGGGCGAAGATCCTCGAACCGGAAAAAGTCCTTCTCAATATCGGTGCTGAGGTTATCATCGAGAAGACAAACACAGACGCAGTGGAGTATCTCAAAGACCGGATCACCGAGATGGAAGCCTCACAGAAAAAAGTTGCCGAGGCCCTCGAAAAACTCCGTACCCAGATGAATGAGATCGCAAAACGGCTGGAGCAGGGGTACAGGCAGGCATCTGCGGCAGAAGGACCAGCCCCCCTCCGGCACGCTCACGAAGATAACGACGAAGAATAAGCGGGGAAAGCTCACCTATGTTTTCGGGTCTCAGGGACCGGCTGCAGGCAGCACGGGACCGGCTTGGCGCAAGTATCGGGGCAGCAGCAGAGGCAGCTCAGCCGGTTGCCCCGGCCGCTCCCGCACAACCGGATGAAGCCCGGCCGGCAGCAGGTCCGGCAAAGACTCCGACGCTTGCCGAGAAAGTCCGGATTCTTGTCATCGATCGTGAACTGGTAGTCTCGGAAAAAGACGTTGCCGGGGCCCTTGAAGAGCTGGAGATGACCCTTCTCGAAAGCGATGTTGCACTGCCGGTCGCCGAGGCGCTCGTCGCCGACATCCGCAGCGGCCTCGTGGGAAAACACCGCAAGATCGGTGAATCTGTGGATGCTCTCGTTGTCCGGGCCCTTAAATCAGCCCTGCTTAAGGTGCTCGGCTCGGGTCTTGACCTGCCGGCGTACATCAAAACCCACGAGCGACCGGTCAAGATCCTCTTTACCGGAGTGAACGGGACCGGTAAGACCACGACCGTCGCAAAGATCGGAGCATATCTTAAGAAGCAGGGTTTCTCGGTGGTGATCGGTGCTGGCGATACGTACCGGGCGGGAGCTATCGAGCAGATCGGTGTGCACGCAGAACGCCTGGGGATCAAGGTAATCGAACACCAGTCAGGCGCCGACCCGTCAGCGGTGCTCTTTGATACCGTACAGTATGCACAGGCACACAACACCGATGTGGTACTTGCTGATACCGCAGGCCGATTCCACACGAAGGCGAACCTTATGAGCCAGCTTGAAAAGATCCGGCGCGTGATGAAACCCGATCTCGTCGTGTACGTTGACGAGGCGGTGGCAGGAAACGATGCGGTTGTACGGGCAGCAGAATTTGACCGGACCGTGGGGGCCGATGCCATCGTGCTCACCAAAGCGGATATGGACTCCCGGGGCGGAGCAGCGATCTCGATCGCTCATACCATTGGAAAACCCCTGCTTTTCCTTGGAACCGGGCAGGCCTATGATGATATCGTACCCTTTGAGCCCGGTGCAATGGTCGAGGAACTTCTGGGGAGTGATATCTCATGATGGACTCTCTTTCCGCCTCGCTTAAGGATGCCCTCAAGAAACTCGCCGGGAAAGCGGTCGTTGACCGGGCAGCGGTTGACGAACTAGTCAAAAACCTCCAGCGGGCGCTTCTTTCAGCAGATGTGAATGTCAAGCTGGTGATGGAACTCTCAAAGGCGATCCGTACCCGGTCGCTTGACGAGGAGCTGCCAAAAAACACCAACGTCCGGGAACATGTCCTTCGGATTGTTTACCAGGAACTGGTCAGGCTCGTCTATGCCACGGCAGACTTAAGGCTCGAGCCACAGGTCATCCTGATGGCCGGTCTCCAGGGAAGCGGGAAGACCACAACAACAGCAAAGATCGCCCGCTACTTCCAGAAAAAGGGGATGAAAGTCGGGGTAATCTGCGCCGATACCTTCAGGCCCGGGGCATATGATCAGCTTTCCACTCTCTGTGCAAAGATCAATGTCCCCTGCTTTGGCGATCCTAAGGTCACCGACGCCAGGAAGATAGTCCGGGAAGGCCTTGTCGCCATAAAAGATCTTGAGGTCATTATTGTCGATACCCAGGGACGCCATGCGCTCGAACCCGATCTTATCCAGGAGATTATCGATCTCAATGTGCTCACGAAAGCCAACCACCGCTGGCTCGTGATCGACGCCGCGCTTGGCCAGCAGGCAAGCGAACAGGCACGCCGGTTCCATGAAGCGATTGGGATTGACGGTGTCATCATCACGAAAATGGACGGTACGGCAAAAGGCGGGGGCGCTCTCTCGGCCGTTGCCGAGACAAAGAGCGGGATCGTCTTTATCGGCGCAGGAGAGACCATTGAGGATCTTGAACGCTTCGACGCAAATGGTTTTATCTCGCGGCTTCTCGGGATGGGTGATCTCCAGGCACTGGCGGAAAAAGTTCAGGAAGCCCAGGTAGCAAACGAGATGGACATGGATGCGATGATGAAGGGGCACTTCACTCTTCGCGACATGTACAAGCAGCTCGAAGCTCTCAACAAAATGGGTCCCCTCAAGCAGATCATGAATATGCTCCCGATGGGCAACATACAGCTTCCCGAGGGTGTCTATGATGTAACGAGCACCAAGATGGTGCGGTATCGGATACTCATGGACTCGATGACTTCTCAGGAACTCGACGATCCTGCCATCATCACCAGTTCGCGGATGCAACGGATCGCCCGGGGCACCGGCGGTATTCCCGAAGAAGTCAGGGAACTCCTGAAATATTACAAGATGATGCATAAGACCCTCAAGGGGCTTCGGGGAGCTGCAGGCGGGAAATTCAACATGCAGCGCCTGATGAAGCGCTTCTCCGGAATGCAGTGAGATGACCTCGTTTGCCATTGTCGGGCACCTTGCCCGCACAGACGGGGACTTTTCCCTCAACGATCTTCCCGGAGCAGGGCGTATGGACGTGCTCTGCCGCTGCGTGAATGCCTCTCTCTTCCTTTCGCATGACCTGCGCCGGGACGTGGATTGTTACCTTGTCTTACGTGGCGAACCAAAATCGCCAAAAACCGTGTTGTTCCGGGGGAGCGAGATCCGTTCTCTCTCTCCTGATGAAAGAAGTGCCGGGGCGCTCATCAAAAAAGGGCTCTCGATACCCTGCGGGAGTGAGTTTCGCGAAGCAGCCCCCGGTGTTTATGTGAGGACCGCCGGCCTTGAACGTCTTTTTACGGAACATGCGTTTGCCGTACTCGACGAGAAAGGCACTGATATCCGAACGGTACCGGGTATTCCGGAAGGGTATCTCCTCTCCGATCACCAGAATTTTTCCGACGATGAGGAGATACTGATCAAGGATACATCCCGGTATTCGGTGGGACCCGCCTGCCTGCACGCCGATCATACGATTACCGTGATCTCGAATGAGATTGACCGGAGGAAAAACGGATGGAAATGAACGAACAAGTGGAAAAAATTCTGGCGTATGGCGACTGTTGCGATCATTGCCTGGGCCGGTTTTTCGGTAAACGGTCACATGGCCTTGGCAATGACGAGCGGGGAAAAGGGCTCCGGATAGCACGGGCTTTGGCTGCAAACCAGCCATACGATCACTTCTCCGGCACATGCTGGATCTGCGGAAACTTCTTTGACGATGTGTCCGGATGGGCGGATAAGGTTGTTTGTGCGCTGGAAGGCTACGAGTACTCGACGTTCCTCGTCGGCTGTCGGGTGCCCCCGCTTATTGCAGAGAACGAGGAGATGGTCTGGAGCGACCTCTCCCTTGGGGATCCCGAGCCATTTAAGTCCGAAGTGAACCGGGAGGTGGGAAAAGCGGTCTCGGCAATTACGGGAAAGGTGGTGGAATTCAAAAAACCCGACGTCGTTGCCCTGATCGATCCGGCAGGCGGTACTGTTGAAATCCAGGTGAATTCCCTCTTTTTCTACGGAAGATACCAGAAGTTCGAACGCGGTATCCCCCAGACCCATTGGAACTGCCGGTCCTGCAAGGGAGCCGGTTGCGAGAAGTGTAACTATACGGGCAAGCAGTACATGGATT
Organism: uncultured Methanoregulaceae archaeon; assembly: GCA_963737635.1. GTDB lineage: Archaea > Halobacteriota > Methanomicrobia > Methanomicrobiales > Methanospirillaceae > Methanoregula. Next base: position 326,203 of record CAVTTL010000001.1, on the reverse strand, counting down.
CGGTGGAAGAACTGATTGGCAGGCCTGCAATTGAGGCATTCGATGCTGGAAATGCTGTCCTGCACGGAGCCGGGCAGGGAAGATATCGATGCACGGATGATCGGCACCGGCCGTCCATTCATCCTCGAGATCGTCGCCCCGAAAAAGCGGTCGGTTTCCCTTGGCGCACTCGAATCGGAGATCAACCGAACTGCCGAAGGAAGGGTCGCGGTTTCCCTTTCACACTGGACCGACCGTTCTGATGTGGAAACCCTTAAATCAAGTAAAGCGCATAAAAAATACAGGATCCTGGTCGAGGTCGAAGGGCAATTACCGGCAGAAGTGCTGGTAAATGCCCTGAATACCTTAAAGGGCGTCACAATACACCAGCGCACGCCCGAACGGGTCGCCCACCGGAGAGCAGATAAAGTCCGGGAGCGTAAAGTCCTCGATATCGAGTGCATAGGGGAACAGGATGGACAGTTTATTCTCGAAGTCCTCGGCGAAGCCGGCCTCTATATCAAGGAACTCATATCAGGCGATCAGGGAAGGACCACCCCGAGTCTTGCCGAGATCCTGCAGCGATCGGCGCACGTCACCAGTCTTGATGTCGTGCATGTTGAAGGACCAAAGGAGGGAGATTAACAATGGCACATCACAACGGACCAAGAAAGAAAACACGGTATAAGTTCAAGAAAGAATTGAGACAGCGCGGGCTGCCGCCGGTTACCTCCGTCATCCAGCAGTTCGAGATCGGCGCGAAAGTACACATTGTTGTGAATTCGAGCATCCAGAAAGGGATGCCGCACCGCCGGTTCCACGGCCTCACGGGCACGGTAATCGGCAAACGCGGCCGGGCATGGATGCTCACCATTAACGACGGTAATGCGGAAAAAACGGTCATTGCAAGACCGCAACATCTAAAAGCACAAAAGTAAACTCATTGTCAGGTGATTGGCATGAAAGTGAAGGGTATTCTTAGCGAAGAGAAGGTTACTCTCCCCGAACTCCGCGTCAGCTCTTATGGGAGTGGAATCAGAGAGGATCGCTGCCGAGAAGGAGTTGTCCTACGAGTTCAGGCGCAGTATGGACCATGCCAACCATCTTGCCAAGACCACGCCTGAAAAATCCAAAGATCTCGTGGATAAGCTCCTCAAGCTGGAGAAAATGAAGCCGGAGATTGCCTACCGTATAGCAAATATCATGCCTAAAAGCAGGGACGAAGTGCGGGCAATCTTCGCAAAAGAGCGATTTACGCTTTCGCCCGAAGAGATTGATTCCATTATCGACCTGGTCATGGCACACTTCTGAGGTGCAGATCATGAAGGCCGAGAAAAAAGAGGTCAACGCGATCGTACTGGATGTGCTCATGAAAGGGCATGCCGAGGATCCCCGGCCGCAGTTTAAACGCGAACCTGTTGTTCAGGCAATGGGTCTTGAGCAGTTCAAGCTCCTCGAATTGATCCCCAAACCTGGGGTGGTAATCAACCTCCACGATAAAGTCTATATCGGGGACTCCTCGCGTGACAAAATCGAACGCGTAAAACGCCGGATCAGTTATGACGAGCTGACGCAGACTGCCCGGGGGGAGCTGCCGTTCATGATCGAACAGGTCGTGACAGACCGGGAACAGGATTTTGTCACCTTCTTTAACAAGGCAATTTCCATCACCCCCAAGCTTCACATGTTGCACCTGCTGCCCGGTATCGGCAAGAAATTGATGTGGGAGGTGCTGGAAGCCCGGAACCGGAAGCCGTTTGAGAACTTTGCTGATATTTCGGCCCGGATCAAGTCGATCCCCCATCCGGAAAAGATGATTCAGGCCCGGATCCTCGAAGAGCTTCAGGATAAAGACGTCAAGTACCATCTCTTCACGACGAAATGAAAGCCCATCACGACCAGCACTTCCTCATTGATAAGAACGCGGTAAACCGGATCGCGGATCTTGCGGAAGTGAAAAGAAGGACAGTCCTTGAGGTCGGGCCGGGAAACGGGGCCCTGACCCGGGCCCTCCTCGACCGGGGTGCCATTGTCCATGCGGTAGAGCTTGACGGGCATCTCTGTGAAGAGCTTGCCGACCTTTTCTCAGCCGAAATCCGGGATGATACACTCACGGTTACGCATGGGGACGCGATCCGGTGCGAACTCCCCCCGTTTGAGATGGTTGTTTCCAATCTCCCTTACTCTGTTTCGTCGAAGATTACGTTTCGCCTTCTCGATGCCGGATTTCAAGTGGCCGTCCTGATGTTCCAGGAGGAGTTTGCCAGGCGTATGATCGCCCCGGCTGGCACAAAGGATTGTGGGCGGCTTTCGATTATGGTCCAGACCTATGCGGTCGTGCAGCAGTGCTTTACGCTCCCGCCTACGTGTTTCTCACCTAAGCCTCAGGTACACTCGATGGTTGTTAAGATCATTCCGCGTCCACCGATTTTCGGCGTCAATGACAAAAAACGGTATGAAGAAGTCGTGCGGGCGCTCTTTACCCACCGGAGAAAGACTGTGAAAAACGGCCTGAGAGGATCGTCGGGAATACTCGATCGGGACTGGGCAGACCGGGCGATCACCGCGCTTCCCGAAGTGATCCTCAAAAGCCGGCCGGAAGAATTGTACCTGGAGGATTTTGCGACGATCGCAAATCTTGAGTGATGCCGATCCTACCGGCGTAATGGGGAATCTGCCTCTATCTCATTCTTCATTATCCCGCATGTCGATGTACTTTTATGAATCCCCGGGTCATGCTCGCCGGTGTGCTCGCCGCCGTTGCAGCGATCGTTATTGTAGCCGTGATTTTTATCGGCCCTCTTTACGGAATAGGACAAAATACCGGAGGTGCTACCCCGCTTTCCCCGGTTGAAGTACGTTCCTACCAGGGACAGGATCTCTCGTCCATCAACGATTTCCGGGAGAATGCAATAAATGGCGTCCAGCATGTCAATACTTCCACCTACCAGTTGACGGTGACTGGACTGACCAAACGTACGGTCACGTATTCCTATGGCCAGATTCTTACACAGTTCCCGGATTATTCCAAAGTGGTGACCCTCCACTGCGTGGAAGGCTGGGACGCAACTGTCCTGTGGCAGGGCGTGCTTGTACGGGATATCCTTAATGATGCAGGTGTCGATCCCCGGGCAAATACGGTGGTGTTCACCGCCACCGATGGGTATACTACCTCATTTCCTCTCAGCTACTTCACCCAGCAGGACATTATCATGGCATACCGGATAAATAACGTCACCCTTCCCGCAGAACGCGGGTATCCGTTCCAGCTGGTGGCAGAGGACAAGTGGGGGTACAAGTGGATCAAATGGATCGACAAAATAGAACTTACCGACAATCCTACCTACCAGGGCTACTGGGAACAACGAGGGTATTCGCTCTCCGGGAACCTGAACCAGAGTTTCTTCTAGGTCTGATTCTTTTTTCCCGGCCGCCGGGTGGAACCGGCCAGTGATCAGGGTTCCGGGCCGGTCCCGGTAACTATTTTGTGAGTCGTGGAAATAATCCACCGGCGGTTCAGGAACAGGTGGAGGAAGACAAAGATCCCAAGAACAATGCCGGACCAGTCATGGAGATCGGAGATCAATGCGCCGGGAAGGATGACGTTGTTTAACCCGGTCACCTGCAAAAGAACGCTGTATTTCAAAAGTCCGGTAATAAAACAGATTAAGAACGTGATACCCATGAGGATATCGTTCAGCCATTTTACGTTAACTCCGTCCATTTGATCTTCATTCTCCCTTACTCATGATATTATTTTGTACCGTGCAGGATATTTGGCGTAAATTGCTTGTACTGTCGACACTTGAAAAAAACGCATCCTCTCATTTTCCTTATACTTGATATATTACTAGGTATCATAACGGGTTCTTTTTTTGACGTTGCCGCACACTGGTTCCACCCGATACCGCCGGGCATTACTCAGTGCCCGATCCGTAGCCCGGATTAAAAAAAGGTTAATCGTATTTCCGGAACAGGGCCGGGTTCTGTCTGCGGATCCACCAGCGCCGGACGAGAAGCCCACCGGCGACAATCAGCACAATCCCGGCAATGCCGATGCCGGCAAGGAGAAGCGAAGACCCGATGCTCGTTGCCGGTATGGCTGGGAAAACCAGACCGGCGGCTTCGTGACCGTAAATTGTCCCACAGCTTGTGGGACAAATACACGAGCTGACAATTTATGACGTCTTTTTTCCGCCTTTCGCGAACTCAGCCTCCAAGTCTTCCACGGTCGGCAAGCTTCCTCGGGGCCTTTTTGGAAGCGATTCTATCAGTTTTGTCTGCCATTCGATGACACCGATCGGCTTCTTCATGTCCCTCAAGGCATATTCCACCGTAAGACTGTTTTTACCCTGACATAAAATCAGTCCGGTAATGCCGGTACGGTAACAATATACCAGCCATCCTTATCTTTTTCGGTCGCAATTTTGAAATCCATACCTGTTCGGATTGTATACAGATATCTGGTTCCGGTATTAAGAGAGTTTAGTACCATTCACCATCTGTGATGCCGACATCGTTTTGCCCGGAAAATCCGGTCTTTGCAAAAGTGGCCTGGCCGCTGTCAGTCAGCCTGGACTGCGACAAATGTCGCGGATGAATGAGACTTCGGGACTGGTATCCGGTCTTCGATCATTCCCCGGATATGCATCTCGATTGCCTCGTGCATCCGCTCTTCAGTCTCTTCCCGGGTCTTTCCCGTTGCGACGCATCCGGGAAGGTCCGGTGAATATGCCGAGTAATTCTTTTCCGCTTTTTCAATCACGATAAGGAACCGGTGCATGGTACTCAATCCTTTATATGTGCCTGTTTTACGATACTGTTCATTGTGCCGGGCGCAAGATCTTCAGACGGATGGCCGGGCAATAGTGATCCTGCCGGATTTCTCTGGGTGCTTGTACTGGCGATGACTCCCCTTTGTTGCGACAAGGAACCATCCGTCGTTCTCTATCATTTTAATAATCTCACGGACTTTCAGGATGGATTCCCCAATATTCCTGATCTTTCTTGGACGTTTCTGCACATCAGGTTTCTCCTATCAGATACCCTTGATAAGGGTATATGCCGGCACCGGCTTTCATTGAGGATATTTCCGCGAGAAGCCGGCAAAGCCGGATTAAAAAAAGAGTTAATCGTATTTCCGGAACAGGGCCGGGTTCTGCCGGCGGATCCACCAGCGCCGGATGAGCAGTCCGCCGGAGACCATCAGCACGATCCCGGCGATCCCAGCCACGATAATAATCGGGGAAGGCCCACTGCCGTCCGCCGGAACCGGTTTTGCCGGAGCAGAAGACGCTTCGGTCTTTGAAAGACGTTTGGGCCCGGGGACAAGGGAAGCCTCTGACAAGGACAGGAGCAAAAGAAAGGTGTCATTCCAGAAGTTTCAGGAACTCATCTTCAGAAAGTCCCGCCGCTTTGATGATTGTACGGAGTGTTGTACGGTCAAGTTCATCATGCAGAGGGATAGTAACATTAAAGGTAGTGTCCGGTTGCTGCTTTTTCATCCGGACATGACTTTCCTCTCTGGCGTACGAATGAGAATCCCGCCCGGGTTAATACCCGGATTGCATCGCTGCCGGATAGTACCGGGAGATGCTTCACACCGCAACCTCGATGACCCGTGCACCTTTTTCCGTGATGATATCCTCATCTGGTTCAAGGTACAGGGAGACCGCTTCTCTGATATTCTGTTTTGCCTCCCTGATTGTCCGTCCCTGTGAAATACAACCGGGAAGTGCGGGGACTGTTACAACATACCAGCCATCTTCGCCTTTGGTGATCACAACTTTCAGCTGCATGGTCTTCCCCCCATGGATTATCGTACCTGTTCGAACCATGAAAAGATAATCTTTGTTGTAATCATTTTATCTCACACACACCCGCTTGGGAATGAAAAATCGCAACCGGGTAGAGATACCGGCGAAATGGATGTATCCCGTGAAGCGTTTCGATGTCGATCCCGAGAGTTTCTTTGCTTCTTTATCGGAGCATAATACGACACTTCCTTCCTTCTTGTTGACTATAGTCTGACAAACCATGTTCCAAATGAGCAATCCTGATATAATTGTGCCCGATCAGACAGAGATCTGCCCAGCGAGGGGATCCGGATAAAAAAGGGGTTAATCGTATTTCCGGAACAGGGCCGGATTCTGCCTGCGGATCCACCAGCGCCGGACGAGAAGCCCGCCGGCGGCGATCAGAGCTATGCCCGGCGATTCCTCCAGCGATGATGACCAGGGAATTCAATCCGTTTGCCGCAGCCGGTTTTGCGGTCACTGAAGATGCCTGCATGGCCACCGGGATAGCGGTCGTCTGTTGTGTTTTTACCGGGTAGAGGAAGGTCGTCGTTGGTACCGGTATAGCTGATCCCGGAGCAGCAGACTGGAGGGATGACGTGGTTGTAGCCGGTGTGGCGGCTGCCGCTGAGGGAACCCGGCCTGCGATGGCGAAGTACGAGAAGCCCGGTGTTGTCGCGGTGAAGGTATAAGTACTGCCGCTCTGGGTCGAGAAACTGGTGGGGAGTTCAGTCCACTGGCCGTTCACATCCCGGAGCATCACGATATCAGCCGGTGTCAGGGAGTGTGTCGTCAGCCAGGCACCGTTCAGTGCGAACGTGATGGTGCCGTGATCGATGGATGATGGGTTGACCCCGACCGGTTCAATCGATACCACACCGGCAATCTGCCGGCCGGTAAGCGCCGATGCGATGGCCATCCCTGCGTCACCCACATTCAGTTGCGTCGAGCCGAGAGCCTTGGACGGGACGATCGAAACGGCGCTGATGCCGTAGTTCAGGTTGCCGTTGAGAGCTTCGTTAACGGCAAAGTTCATGGTCTGGCCGGGCCCGGTACCGGGTGCAGTCAGGGTGAACGAGGTCGGATTCAGGGACCCTCCCGATTCGGAGGAGCCGAACCCGGACGTGAACCCGGTGCTTGTCGACGAGAGCGGCGAGATTGCGGTCAGGATGAAAGTCGAGAGACCGGTTGGCGAGACCGCGGTAAAGACGTCGTTACCGCTGGCATCGGTGCCGGCAAACTGTGTCGTGAGAATGGTTGTCGTGCCATCGTCAGCCTGGTGCATGATGACCATCGCAGAGGTACCGCCGTTTGCGGCCACCCATGTGGGACTGGCTGCCATGGTGATCGTTGCGCTTGAGATGATCCCGCCGTTTGCCGCATTTGCGATACCGGACTTGGTGAAGGTTACCGTGTATGCAGTGGCAACGATCTGGTCGCTGGCAGCGGTTGCAGCGAGCGTGAAGTTACTCTGAACCGTGGTATTGGGATCGGACGTGATGGTACTGGTAATGGCGGCAGTCGACCCGGGGATCTGGGCAAGGTTCAGGGAGACGGATACGTTCGGGTTGCCCAATGACGCGAGCGGGACGGTTACTGGCTGGGTGACCGCCTGGACGCTGCTGACAGTACCAGTAAAGTTCGACCCGCTGGTTACCGGCGCGCTTGCAAGCGTGATCGAGAGACTGCTCCAGGCACTGCCGGTACAGGTCACGTTGACAACGTTGCCGGAGACGGTTGCGTCCGTCACATTGATGGCAACACTCTGGTTCGTGCCAGACGTGGTGGTTGCCTGGACCCCGGCGATCGCAAACGAGTCCGTCTTCACGACCGGCGCGCTGACCGTGATGTACCCGGTTTTTGCGATCTGGTCGCTGCCGGCACTGTTCGAGGCCGTGAGGGTTACGGAGTAGGTCCCAGTCGAGGTATACGTGTGCGCCGGGTTCTGGCTGGTCGACGTGCTGCCATCCCCGAACGTCCAGTACCACGCAGTCGGCGTGTTGGTTGTAGTATCCCTGAACCGGGCGGTGAACGGGGCGAGGCCTTGGGTCTGGTTTGCAACGAACCCGGCGACCGGAGGTACCGTGGGTGTCGTCATGCTCACCGTGTATCCGCTGCTGCTGGTCCCGCCGGTGGTGACATCGTTTGTCCATTCCATGCCCTGGCCGCTCCTCCACCCATAGACATTGAAGGTCGCGGTGCCGGGGAGATCGGTGAAACTGTAGTTGACCTGAACCGCACCCTGGTTCGTGAGGCTGCTGTTACCAAGGATACCGGCCCGGGTGTCGATGAACATGAGCTGGTTCTGGTTTGCCGAACTGTTCATGTTCTGCCCGTAGAAGAGCGGGTAGTTGGCGTTCCCCTGCGTCGGTTTCCAGTTCTGGGGCCCGTAGAAGAAATCGTTTTTCGTAAACGTCTGGTCGAGCGCCGGTGACTGGTAGGAGTAATTGGCGGAAGCCGGTGCGGTGCCGGTCGGCGTCCACGTATACCCACTGGTGGTGATATGGGCGGCAAAGTCGTCCGGGATGGTCCCGGTGACACCGAGAAGGATGATTCCTTCGTCTTCGTAGGTCCCGGAATTCGCGGTAAGGTAGAATGTCCCGGACTGGTTCTGCGAGCTCGTGACCTGCCCGGCGGTAACTGTCGGATCGGTCGAGATATGGATCGCAGAGAAGCCGCCGCTTGCAGTGCCGGGGCTGATGTAATACGTGCCATTGCCGACAGTGTCCCACAGGATACCGTCGTGGTTTGCAGCCCGGACATAGATGCCGGTGTAGTTAGAGAGGGGACCGGTCGATGCGGCCACGTACACGAGGCCGGTCTTTACCTTGCTGTTGCTTCCCCCGGTGTTGGTCGCCGTGAGATTGACCGGGTAGGTGCCTGGCAAAGTATAGGTATGCGACGGGTTCTCAGCGGTGGATGTGCTGCCGTCCCCGAAGTCCCACAGCCACGATGTCGGCGTATACGCCGAAGTGTCGGTGAACTGGACGGATACCGGCGCTGCCCCGTTAACCGGGGTTGCGGTAAAGGATGCGAAGGGGGCGGTCGCGCTGCTACCGGAGGTACCGCCGGTTGCAAAATCGTCGACGTAGGAGTCCACACCCCTACCACTGTTATAGAATTCTACCTTAACCTGGTGAACTCCGGTGTATCCTAATGTCGGAACAATATATTGTGTCCAGCCTGTCGGAGTTATGCTGGAAGTCTGTACCTGAACGCCATCGATATAGATGTAGAAATACTGGATTGTACCATCGCCGGTTGACCCTCCATATCCCCAGAACGAGATATTGTTGACATTGGTCAGATCAACGTTCTGCGCAACATAGATAGTTGTAGGATCGGTGCTACCACCATTGAACTCCACGGCATATTTTCCGGAATGGACCTTGCTTGAAGAAACTGAGGCTAACTGTCCCGCCGTCCACCCGGTCAGATCCCCGGTCTCGAATCCCGGGTTCCTGAACTGGTTTGCCAGTCCGTTTGAGGTCACCGTGATAAGATTGCTTTTCACCACGCTGTTGCTGCCGCCGCCATTGGTGGCCGTGAGTTTCACCGAGTACGTCCCGGGCGCATACCAGTGGACCGGATTCTGGACGGTCGAGTTGGTGCCGTCCCCGAAGTCCCAGGACCAGCTAATCGGGGAATTTGTTGTCGTATCGGTGAACTGGACCGAAAGCGGGGAGGCTCCCGAGGTAGCGCTCGAAGTGAACCCCGCAACCGGCACCGGGGGAACAGTTATGGTAACCATCTGGGTCGTCGAGGAGGTCCCTTTAATATTTGTCACGGTGAGTGTCACCGTATATGTTCTTCCTCCAACAGCATACGCGTGGGTCGGGTTCTGGAGGGTCGATGTATTGCCGTCCCCGAAGTCCCAGGACCAGGACTGGGGGACATTTGCCGAGGTATCGGTAAACTGGATGGGAACCAGGTTGTACCCGGAGGTCGTACTTGCGGTGAAACCCGCAACCGGCGCTGCCGAGATGCCGGTAACCAGATACCCGCTGCTGGTGACATCGTTGGTGGTGATGATACCGGTTCCGTGGTTGCTTCTCTTATACCACCCATAGACATTGAATGCCGCAAACGACGTCAGGTTGTTGAAACTATACTCGATTTTGATTGGGTCAGTATATATACCGGAGTTGAGATCGATGAACATGACCTGGAACTGGTTAGCCGGATCGCTCTGGTTCTCCCCATTATAGATCGGGTAATTTGCTATACTGTTTGGTTTCGAGCTCTGAGGACCATACAGGAAATCGCTCTTCGTGAACGTCTCATTCAATGCTCCCTGGACGTAATTGTACAAACTTGGAGCAACGGAATTACTAAAATAATCCTGATAATTCGTGATGGTATCCAGTGTCCAGGTGTCCCCGCTTGATCTGATATTAACGCTGAAATCGTCAGGAATGGTTCCGTTCACAGCAAGCATCAGAATACCCTCCTGCTGGGTGGGCTGGCCGCCGGAGAAGGTATAATAGAATGTTCCGGACTGGCTGGTAGTCTGGATAACCTTGCCTGATGTGTCCGAAGGAACATTTGACATATGCAACGAGTTCATTCCGCCTGGCATGGGTAACCCATAGGTATTGGGGATATAGGTCATGCTGGAGCCGTTGATGTCGTATTTTACTCCCGCATCGTTGGAGACATAGAGATTGGTACCCGCAGATATCGGTGCCTGGGAAAGAATCGTGATGTAACCGGTTTGTGAGCTGGTATTTGTTCCGATTGCATTGGTTGCCGCAAGAGTGACCGTGTAGGTTCCTACTGAATTATATATGTGGGATGGATTCTGACTGCTTGATGTCCCGCCATCCCCGAAGTTCCAGGACCAGGTGGTTGGTCCGTAAAGAGACGTATCATTGAACTGGACGGTCAATGGTGCGAGTCCCTGCCTTGGCGATGCGGTGAATGCGATGAACGGGGATGTGTCCCCAACCGAGATATAACCGGTTTGGGTGGTGGTGTTGCTGCCCGCGAGATTGGTTGCCGTAAGAGTGACCGTGTAGGTTCCTACTGAATTATATATGTGGGATGGATTCTGACTGCTTGAAGTGTTGCCGTCCCCGAAGTTCCAGGACCAGCTTGTAGGGCTGTTGGTCGAAGTGTCGGTGAACTTGACGGTAAGCGGACGGGTTCCTGTGGCAGCGCTTGATGTGAAACCGGCAACCGGGGGGGAATAGACGGCAATATATGCCGTCTTAACCGCAGAGTAGGTGGTACTGGTTGTATCCGTCATATTGAGATGGACTGTATACGATCCAGAACTCGTATAGGTGTGCGTGGGATTCTGCCCAGTTCCTGTCGATCCGTCACCGAAGTTCCAGTTCCACGATACCGGGGTCACACCGGAGGATCCGGTGAACAAAACAGAAAGTGGCGCCGCACCGCTCATTTGATTGGCGGTGAAGTCAAGCGTACCGTTGAAGGCATATAAATAATTCGCACCATCACTTAACGTTCCGATGTAGACCGAGCCATCAGGACCGATTGCAGGACTACTAAGCAATTCGGATCCGGTACTCCCTAAAGTGGATGACTGCCATTTCAGAGTGGCAGAGGTCCCCGCATCGGTCAGGGCATACAGGATTCCATTTTCGTTTCCGAAATAAAGAGTCCCATCCGCACCGATTGCAGGAGTATTACGTATCGCTCCTCCCGTAGAATAGGACCATTTCACGGAATATGTGGTTCCCTTATCGGTCAGGGCATACAGTTTCCCGTTATCGCTTCCAAAGTAAATAGTTCCATCAGATCCAATAGCGGGTCCCCGATAAATCGTACTGCCCGGAGAGTAGGACCATTTCAATGAGACCGAGGTTCCCTTATCGGTCAGGGCATACAGGCAACCAGCTCCGTCATTCGTGTCCGCGTAGTAAATGGTTCCATCCGATCCAATAGCGGGTGCCCCGTCAATTTCCCACGAGTTGCCATCACTATAAGACCATTTCAGGGTGGCCGAGGTTCCGCTATCTTTCAAGGCAAAAAATGTACCACTCATGTCGCCGAAATAAAGGGATCCATCCGGTCCGATTGCAAGTGAACCCATTACCACGTCATCGCCATCATTATAGTTCCATTTCGTGGTTCCATTGGGGTAAAATGCTTGAATATAGGTGCTGGAATCGGCATAAATGGTTCCATCCGATCCTATTACGGGTGCCCCCACTACGGAACTCTTTGTTGGTTCTTCCCATTTCAGGGTTCCATCCGGATTAACTGCATACAGATAGGATGCAGCCGTAGTGTCACCGAAATAAATTGTACCATCAGCGCCAATTGTTGCTGAAGTAACACCCGTCCCACCGCTCTTGGCAATCGCGGCGTACGACCAATTCAGGTTTTCATTTGGAGAGATTGCATAGAGTCTGGAATTATAGTCCCCCACATAAATTGTTCCATCCGCACCAATTACCGGGGATGCCGTAATTTCACCGGTGGGATAGGCCCATTTTACGGCATTTGTCTGAGAGCCTACATAGGGGGATCGACCGGTGTCACCGATGTCGTGGGCAATTTTCGGCCATGCCGAATTCGCTAAGCCGGTCGTGGCCGCCACCGGCACTACAATCACTACCCAGCAGAGCAGGAGCACCACAAGCCATGCACGAAGCGGTGAATGCATGCCCTTCATTCGAATCACAACGTTCCCGCCGCGGTCGGTATCCGCAGGCGTGGTGCATTTTCTTATCGCTGGAGTTCTGTGGGGATGGAAATGTCCAGAACGAGCAGAAAAAGATTGCTGGGTGAAGTGGTGGATCCAAATAGACATTGAAGAAATATTTTTTATTTACTTAAGTAAAAGAGTTTTGTTTTTATTTAGAAAATGTACACCATAAATATTTTACTAACCGCAAAATAAGTATAGGGGAAATCACGACAACGAGCAGATTTTCCCCATTATTAATATTTAAAAAAGAATAAATTAATGCCGAAAATCGGCGATTGTTCATGATCTCAGGGCACTTGATACTCCCATCCGCTTGAACCTGAACCGGAAACTTTATTCAGCCAGTTGATAGCCGGGGGTAATACGTCCGGTTGCTGGGTTATTGTTTGATTGTTATATGCATAGACATTAAAGGCAATTATTGACCCCGACGATGGCGAACTTGTGATATTATAAGTGATTTTTGCCAGACCACCGTCTGTAAGAGCAGGTTGGCCGTAGTTATTGCTCCACCAGGTCCCATTGATTATTCCAACCTTAAGATCAATAGCCATCAACTTGAAGAGATTGGCATTACTTCCCATGCTCTGGCCACAGTAGATGGGGTAATCTGCAGTTGGTGCAAATTTCCATTCCTGGAATAATTGATTATTTCCCCCGATAGTATTGTTTACCAAGTAATTCCCTGCAGCAAATGGCTGTGCGTTGAGGGGTGTCTGATAATTGACAGTCGCTGGAGGAATTCCATTGGCTGCTGGAGTCCAGTTGTACCCACTCGCCGTGATGTTAATATTAAACCTGTTCATAGTCGCTGCAGTAGTACCATTGACCGCTACAAGAAGGATAATATCATCCTCGCCATGCCGTCCACCGGTATCCGACACATAGAATGTACCATTAAGATCGGCAATAGTATTTTTAGCATAGCAGGCTCCTCCGGCATTGGCAAGAAGGGTACTATTCGTAATATGAATCGCGTTCATCCCGCCTGTGGTGTTTGTCAGGTTGACATAATAATAAGGACTCCCATAGGGTGTCGAATCAAAACTGGGCGGCGGATTTGCTATCGGGACGTACGTCTGATTGTTCTGCGGATAGGGTATCACATAATACGGTTGCGCCGCCACCGGCATCGCCGCCAGCGCGACAAAGAGGACGACAGCCATTGCGGCCATCGCCCATAGTCTGTTTCTTTTCATTCGTTCTGTCTTCATACTGTTTCCTCTCTCATTGTTTTTCCGCGCTGGGCACCGCCCTGCGTGGGTTAACATTTTGTAGTTGAATGCCCACAAATGTCAACAGCTGACCCTTCACACATACGAAAATATATATTTATCTCATCAAAAATTTTAACAGTATTAAAATTTTTAATGCTATTAAAAAAATAGGTTATTACTGAATAGAAGCCACCCGATTATACGCAAAATAGACGGGCAGTACCTGCAACCTAAAAGGCCAGATACGGCGAGATGCAAGGGCTGAATATTTTCTATTAATAAATATTATTAACACTGAATGATTTTAAGAGGATCGGAAAAAAGAGCCGGCACAATTCTGGTGTTCTCAACGCTCCCTAAGAGATACGGTAACTCCCTTCGCCATCACTGCATCCCCCATGGAAATGAATTCTTCGATCTAAGGTACTTAATGGTGCCGACTATTATCCCGACATCGTTGATCTTCACCACTTCTTCATCTCGCCGGCAAGTCAGAGGGTAAACTATATATTTAATTTAGTGTCGACATAATCAATTTATATTCAGGTGAAATAAATGGCGGAAAGCCTCTTTACACACCGGCAATTAGACGTAATGAGATACCGGAAGAACGGGATGACCCAGCAGCAGATAGCGGATATCTTCCATACATCAAAATCAAACATCTCCGGCATAGAAAGATCGGCCAAGGCGAATATACGGCGTGCGAAACTAACCATGGATCTTTTCTACACACTGAATGCACGCTTCCTGTGTATCCTGGACGCGGGATCCGACCTCTTCGATACAAGCCCTTTCATTATTGAGGAAGCCAAAAAAACCGGTATGGACCTGAACATCGATCCCATCGATCTCATCAACCGTCTGCGGGATGAATTCCCGAAACGTATCCATGGCAGGTTTATCAAACAGGATATCGAAGTCTTTCTGGAAGAGTCCGGCGGACTCGTGTTCGGGTGATTTTTTTATGAATCATGGCGCTGCTGGATCTTCTGTCTGACGTTATGCTACGCAATAAATGGCCTGTCCTGATTATAACCAGAGGGACGTGAGATAGATCCTGCACATCGTTCTGTTATCACCATGCCCTGATTCATGCGATCCTTTTTTCCCTGACCTGCTCCACAACCTGTTATCATGTCCTATGATCCCGCACAGGTGTACCAGCCTGAGGCCGACACGTTCCTTCTCATCGAGGCAGCTCTTGCCGAGGTACGGCCCGGGGACCGGGTGCTGGAGATCGGGACAGGCTCCGGTTCTATCTCTAAGGCACTGGTCCGGGACTGTGATATCGTAGCAACGGACATAAACCCTCACGCGGTTTTTTGTGCACGGCAGAATGGACTTGAAGTAGTGCGGACCGATCTCTGCCTGGGCATACGGGGCAGGTTCGATCTGGTTATTTTCAACCCTCCGTATCTCCCTACGCAGCCGGAGGAACGAATCGATGACTGGCTTGAGTATGCGCTTGACGGCGGTACTACCGGCCGCGAAGTAATCGGGCGCTTTGCCGATAGCGTAGAGGACGTACTTGCCCCCAAAGGCAGGGTCCTGGTCCTGGTCTCCTCCCTGACCGGCATCCCGGAAGTCAGGGACCTGTTTGCCCGTCACGGTTTTACTACTGAAATAGTACAGCGGCAGACTATCGAGGATGAAGTACTCTGCGTGCTCCGGATCACCAGAAAAGAAGGTTAAATTTTCAGCCAGAGAATGAGCAGGGAGAACGTTAGTAGCAAAGATCAGGCCGATCGTTGATGTACCCTCAAAGAACCGGTCGCTGTTCTCCCGGTATCATCAAAACTATTTAAGGCAAAACAGGCAATATTAAAGGCAGATTTTTCAACCGTTTCCCGCTTTACCCTCCCTTTGCACAGGTAATCCCATGGACGCAACTACAGCCGATGATATCGCCCGCCTTATAGACCGGTACGAAAGAGCTGTACGGGAGACGCGTACCTTCTCTGCCGAACGCCACAGTTTCGGGAGGTACCGGGCGGGGGCACCCTATTTCGAACGCTCTTTCCTGCACCAGCTCGTGGAATCATGCAACGGCGATGAGTTATTCACGCCTGCTCTCCGGGAAAAATACGAGAGGATACAGGCAGACTTTGCTCTTCTTGAGCGTGAGGGCGGCAGGGCGTACCGCGAAGAACTCTTCCATGATCTCTCCGTGTACACGGAAGCGTACCGGACGATGATCTGTTACCATGAGCTCGGCATCTGTGACGCCGATGAGATCGCCGATTCTTCCATCAGGGAAGAGATTGGGATCCTTCTCGATGAGCTGGACGGGGAATTTCCTACGAGTGAGATCACGGCGCTTATCGTACGTCTTGACGACGAGCTACGATCTATTCAGTGGTCGTCCTGTACGGTTCGAACGGCATCCAATACCTCAGAAGAGGAAGCAAAAGACCTCTCCGGACCTGCCTGGCAGCGCCAGTCCTGTTCCCGCCGGTCAGGTGAACGGACCGGCCCGATGTAACTTTTTTTTAGTACCGTCGTTTTCACACAATCAGCCGGCGCCGCATCAGGTTGATCGAGATAATGCAGAAGATGACGGTTGCAACAAGGATCCACGCAATATTCAGGGGGAGCAGTGCATTTACCGAGGGTAGCGTCGCCATCCGCATAAGGGATACCAGATGGGTGAGCGGAAAGATCGCAAGGGCGATGTACTGGAAGATCGCCGGGAGGATGGTCAGCGGGAAAAAAGTACCCGAGAAGAGCATCATGGGAGTTATAAGCAGGAACGAGGGATAGTTGAGCGTATCGATACTCGGCGTAATCGCGGTAAAGCACATGGCGAGACCGGCAAACGTGAGCCCGCCCAGGAAGGCAAGCGGGATGGCAAAAAGAGAGAAGGGTAGGGAGATGACCTTAAACACCACAAGCACCGGTAGCATGATGGTAACCGAAATCACAGCCCGGGTGGCACCCCAGAGAAGTTCCCCGGCAATTACGTCCTCGATCGAAAGCGGTGTGGCAATAATAGCATCGAAACTCTTCTGATAATACATCCGCACATAGGAACCATAGGTGCACTCAAAGAACGCAGAGTTCATGGCCGAGATTGCAAGGATGGCCGGCGCGATAAAATTGATATACGCCACGCCGTTGATAGTGCCCACGTACGTCCCGATCCCAAGACCTATGGCGGAAAGGTAGAGGAACGCCTCGATTAATGGAGGGAAGAAATTCACTTTCCAGGTTTTGATAAAGACATCGAGGTTGCGGTGCCATACCTTTCCGGCGCGGCGGGTGATCCGGGGAATCGACAGGATAGACGGCATCTTACTCCCTCAGTGTCCGTCCGGTTAATTTCAGGAAGACGTCCTCGAGCGTCGCGGGTCGGGTGCTTATCCGGCTTGTCTTGCACTGTTCGAGCAGTGTCTTTGCAAGCTCCCGTGACGAATCCGTCGCTACTTGTACCAGGTCACCGAGAGTTTCGTACGCCACCCCGAGCGATGCCAGACACGCGGTAACTTCCGGTGTATTGTCCATTTCAATAATCTCGCTTCCGATCTGGTTCCGTACCAGCTCTGCCGGGGTTCCCTCGACAAGAAACGTACCGTGGTCCATGATAACCAGCCGGTCGCAGAGCCGGGCAGCCTCATCGAGATAATGGGTGGTAAGAACAATGGTATTTCCCTGTGCCCGGAGAAGCCGGAGACGTTCCCAGATAAGGTGGCGTGCCTGCGGATCAAGGCCGATAGTAGGCTCATCGAGGATAAGCAGGTCCGGGTTGTTGATGAGTGCCCGGGCAAGAATAAGCCGGCGTTTCATGCCGCCGGAGAGCTTATCGATGGCAGATGTGCGCTTCTCCGTGAGCGATACAAACGCAAGCAGGTTTTCCGCTCGTTTCTCCGCCTCGGCTAGAGGGATATCGAAATACCGGGCATAGGTGAGCAGGTTCCCTTCGCAGGTAAAGTCCGGATCAAGGTTGGTCTCCTGCGGGACGACACCGATCCGCTGCTTAATCCCTGCCGGATCCGTATTGGGGTCCAGACCAAAAACCCGCAATGTGCCCGAAGTACGGGGGGAGATGCATTCGATCATCCGCATAGTGGTGGTCTTTCCTGCACCATTCGGTCCTAAAAATCCGAAGATCTCCCCTTTTTCCACGCTGAACCGGATATGGCTTACCGCTACCGTGTCGTTATAGGTCTTGGTCAGGTCTTCGGCCTCGATAACACTGGGCATCCGTACTTCTCCGTATCCTTTGGTGTATCGCCTATCAATAAAATGCTCGCCATCCTTCTAAAAAGCGCCGATAACCATTTTTTATGTTGTTTTCACTACCAGACCGGGGGTGTAGTCACTTCACCTTTAATAAGCACGATACCGGCGATAAGAACGGCAAGCAGGGCCACTGTCGCAAACATCTGGGGGACATCTGTCGTCGTGACGTTGTAGACCAGGATATGCCGCACCATACCGGTAAGACCAGCAATCAACAGCGCCCGCACATCGACGCGCTTGGTCCGGAAATAGATGGTCACCGTTTCAAAAAGCACGACGATGGTTATCGTAAGAAGGAGGGCATAAATCACTTGTAAAAGACCGTTTGCAAAATCGCCGGAGACAACCATTGCGACGACCTGTTGCGCCGCGTCGTATATCGAGAAGACAGCAATGATGGTGAGCAGCGCAGCGACAATGATGTACATCGCAAGCGGGACTAGCGAAAAGAACCTGATGATATACTCAATACCGGGCTGGTTGACGGGTACTTGTGCAGAAGGTGGGGTTTCAGGCATAGTTCTCACTCATGAACGGGTACTTTTAGATAAAGGAAGCGGGATTAAATAACCTCTGCCCCAATGACGCTAAAGCCGGTCATTTCCGTTTCCCCAACCTGATCAGGGCCCGGGAAGCAGCATCCCGGACACCCTCGAAGGGATCCGCCGTTACACTGGTCAGCGCCCCGATAGCCCGGGGATCGCCGAGCTTGCCCAGCACTTCAGCCGCCCCGGCCCGGATCCGGTCATCGCGGTCACTCAGGCACCCCGTGAGAGGAATGACCGCCCGGCGGTCCCGGAGTCGCCCAAGCGCTGCGATCGCCCCGGCCCTGACCTCGGGATCCGAGTCGGTCAGCGCCGTGATAAGGCCCGGCCCGGCACGGTCGTCGTCCAGCCGCCCGAGCGCCAGCGCCGTTTCCCGGCGGACGACCGGGTGGGTATCGCACAGCGCCTCTACGAGTGGCATTACCGCGGCCGGGTCGCCGGATCGCCCGAGGCGTGCGGCAGCATCCCGCCGTGTCTTTATGACAGATGAGCCAAGGGCAGCAATCAGGGATGTGGTCTCGATCATGGGATGGATTGCTTAGTTTTTAGGATCAGAGATCGCACTCTCCACCTGATTCGTATGCGGCGATCACTTTTTTTGCCATCTCTGGTGAGATCCTGTCGTGGACCAGTTTTACGAGCGCTTCTGCATCTTCGGTCTCAACACAGCCAAGCCCTTCCTCCCCGGTCAGGATCTTTTCTGTGATGTAGGTCAGTTCCTCATCGGTGAGCTGGCTGATTCGCCGGGTAAAATCCTCGGCACTCTCCGCAAAATGATTGGAGACCGGAGGAAGGATCGCGTGGAACTGGTGCCCGGATCCGCCGCAGGTGAGATCCCCGCATTCAGGCGCAAGTTTCTTTAAGATTTCAATATCCCTGTTACTCAGTTCGCGTGCCATGGTCAGTTATCCCTCGTCGATTGTATGTACGGTATTGCTGGATGACGAGCGTTCCTGCCCGTCTTCTTCATGTATGGTGAAAAAAGACTGGTGATCAGAAGTATTTATTGATCCAGTTTTTGATCCCGGCAACGATGCCCGTGTTGCTGCTGCTGCTGGAGGAAGACTTTCTCTGGGGGGAGCGGCTTGGCTGGGGCTGGGGCCGGCTGGCCTGGAGCGTAGGCGGGTGGGCAACGGTTCGTCTCTGAACCGGTTCACTCCGTTCCGGTACATCGCGAATGGTGCTGTGCGGTTCCTCGGCCTCGGGTTCAAATCCCCACGAGAAACCGACCTTGTATGCGTTCTCATTCTGGCGGATCCAGTTTGCAGCCGCCATATATCCCCGGTCTTCAGCCCGCTTCACGGTATCCTGGGTATCCAACGTGAAATGGATCTCACGCTCAAGCGAGACCAGCTCTTCATACACGTTGCTTGGAACCTTGATCTTCTCCCTGCTCATAATAATTCCATATAGGGATATGCAGGGATACGATATTTAATGCTTCCTCTGAAAACGCGTGGATATGCGTTAAATCCCCGAACCGGGTGAAAAAAAGAGCATTAAATGCCGCAGAACCCATAGCTCGCACAAGACAATAACCGATGCAATCCCGGTCTCAGGGCCATCCTGAGGACTTTTCATGCTGACAGGTGTATTTGTGACGATGATTTCCGGCAAATGTCCCGGGCCGGTTTGCAGGATATTCCGGTTATAGGCAATTGGTACTATACCAAGACTTATATAATAGATAATGAAAAATAAAAGTCACGTAATGGAAAGAACGTGAATATAATGCCTGGCACAAAAGTTCTTTATTTCACCGAAAAGGACGTGGAATTCACCGATCTCCTGATCAGGATAGGGGTTCCCAGGACCGTTGCAACGGTGCTCGTATTTCTTGCAAACACACCCGAAGCCTCGTCCCGTGATATCGAGCGAGGGACCGATCTCCGCCAGCCTGAGGTCAGCCTCGGGATGCAGTATCTCCAGTCGCGGGGCTGGATTGCAAGCAGGCTCGAAAAGACAGAATCGATCGGCCGGCCGCAGAACATTTTCAGTCTCTCCCGTCCAATAGCAGAGATCATCGATCACATCCAGACTGAAAAGGAAAACGAGATCCGGAGAAAAATGGCACTAACCAAAAAAATCCGAAGTTATATCACCTGAGTATGTGAAAAGGCAGGGTACGTTCACCCATTCTGCCTGCATTATTGGCCGGGTTCGTGCTCCGCAGAGTACAGGAGCGCTTTTACCAAAAAATAGCCGAGTACGGCTGCAATGCAGAAAAGGGCAACTGCAAGCAGGATCCGCTCCTGTGGCGGAATTACCAGGGACAGGTAGGCATGGTCGGCCAGCATAAGGTATTCATCTGCCGTACAGTTCTCTCTGTGGTGTTTTACTGTTTCTATCCTTAAAAAAGTGTTGATGGAAAAAAGGGGCCCAAAAAAGAGCTTCCGGGTTTACTTCTTATGATACTTCTTCCCGGCAGAGAACGCTTTCTCAATCTCTTTTCCCACTTCGAAATAGGTGGCCTGGGCATAGACCATCGGATTAATTTTCGTAGTGTCCGGTTTTCCGTCTGTCAGGCAGGATGCGTCGGCATGGATCTCCGCAACTTCACCGATAATCAGGAGATGACTTCCGCAGTCCACCGTTTTAAACAGCCTGCATTCGATGTTCACCGGGCATTCTTCTGCAAGGGGAGCGTTCTTGAGCTTGCCATAGAACGACCGGAATACCCCGGTTTTGTCCACCTGCGTCCCGGAGACAAGGCCGCAATGGTCGGTCTCGATCACCTGGTGGGCAGAGGGAATGTTGAGGCTGAACGTCTTGTTTTCTGTTATCCCTGATGCAGTATACCGAGCTTTGTTGATCGCTACACACACCATCGGCGGTACCATACAGGCTACTGAGGCCCATGCAGCGGTCATATAATTTGCTTTCCCTTTTACGTTTGCGCCTACGAGAACCGTGGGCATGACACTCATATACGGCATCGGGCCGAGAGTTACCTTATCCATAGGTTTTCACCGGTTTCCTGTATGCGAGGGTGGTTTTTAAGGATATCTTTCCCGGCGGTGGTATCTGGTCAGGTCTGGGAACCCGGAATCCGGCTATGCGAAAAAAGAAAAGGTTATTGATTGTTGATATCGGCGATCGGGTTTTCCTGTACTACCTGGCGCAACAGTTTACGGAATTCGTCGTCATGACGGGCAAGATTGAAAAAAACACTCCGCATCGTTGCCGGAAATTCTTCGCTCCGCATATCATAGAACTGGCAATAATAAGCGCACGCATCGATAATCACATCCTCCCGGTTGAGATACTTAAGTTTTGCAACGGTATCCAGTTTCTCAATCAATGCGGTCGGTATCTTTAACGTGACCAGGGTATCGCCAGGATCCATGTTTTCAGCTCTCGTTTATGAGGTTATGAAACTATGCTTCAGGTGACCACCCCGATCGCCGTACCTGTTGAAGAGAAAAACCCGTGCCTCATAATAACACAAGATTTTTGCGTGCCGGGCAAACTATTCTCATGATCCGGGAATTCAATGTAGGAATCCCTATATTCAATAAATGCTTTTTAACCATATGGATGATGCTCAAACATGGTTCAAACAAGGTGTGGCCCTTTACGAAAAGGGCGATTACCGCCGTGCAATAGCTGCTTTTGATAAGGCCATAGCGCTGGATTCATCCTTGGCTGAGGCATGGAACAACCGCGGCTTATCTCTGATCCAGACCGGCAACTATCAGGATGCCTATCAGTCTATCCAGAGGGCGTTAACGATCAGTCCCGGTTATGAAAATGCAAAGAAAGCAAAAAAAATCGTTGTTGGGCTTCTCGATGATCAGGGAACCAAGCCTCCTGCCCCAGCCCCATCCGGGCCCTCCCTGCCCCAGGGAACACCGGCACGAAAGCGCCCCCTCTTTTTTGTGGGAATAGTTCTTGTGATCCTTATCGTTGCCGCTGCCGGAATTATCGTCATGAAGCATGCGCAGGGCTCTGGCGGCTTCTTCCCTCAGCAGGTGACCCCCACTCCGGCACCCACAACCGTTCCGACCCCGGTAGCGACCCCGGTTGTTGTGCTGACACCGACGCCCACACCGATACCGACACCAACACCAACACTTATACCGTCCTCAGGGGTCTGGGTGGAGATCAATTATGACCGGTATTATTCAGGATCCGTGGGGACGCCGGCGACCCAGCAGATGCTCTCTGGCAGCCTGCAGACGAAACCAAACACCGGGGATCAATTCTACCGGGTACTGATGATGAATTATCGTTATGTTATTGCATCGGTCAGTAAAAATGACGGGTCCGGGGACAACCTGACCGTCAATGTCTACCAGGATGGCACCCTGATCACGACAGATTCTACATCGATCCCGTACGGGAACCTGGACGTCGTGGCGCCCATCGCGGCTTCCGGGTCAGGGTCACCCGTCGGCAACAGTACGGAGAACGTGACCGTTCCGGAAGCAACCTTGAACGGACCCTGATCGTTTTCTTTTTTCCAAAACCGTTCTGTGCGTCTCGAGCCGTCAGAAGGCACGACGTTACGCTGGGAATCTTTCCTTAATGGTATTTCTTTTTCGATTCTCTGTTTCACGCGGTGACATTCGTTTTAGAAATCAGGGGAATTCTTATATAATGAGAATCGGTAATGCACCCGCCACGGGAGTTCATACCTGAGGTGTCGTGATGTCAGAAGACGTATCGTCTGCCATGGCTGGTGTCGAGCGGTGGATCGGCAACCCGGTCTCGCGTGCATTCCTCCAGTTTGTCGTATCCCACGACGAATGCGGAGACCGGTTGTCGAATGGGATTGATTACTATCTTGGCCGGAAAAAACCGCTCTGCTGGAAATGCAGGCTGGCCGGGAACGTTGTCGGGCACACGTTCCGGAAAGGCAGTTTCCTGTTTGGGGTCAATAATAAGGATTTCAGGAGGTCATTGGAGAACCCGGTGTTCAAACGGGGTATCATGAATGTCCTTAACGGTATTGCACGGTACGGCGTCACCCGGCCCCAGATGATCAACGCGCCCTTTCTCGTGGTCTGGGATTTCACCCACAAGTGTAACCTGCAATGCAAACACTGCTACCAGGACGCCCAGCAGGCCCTTCCGGATGAACTGGGTACCGAGGAGGCCAAAGACCTGATCCGGGAACTGGCAGACGCGGGTGTCGTCGTCATCGCATTTTCCGGGGGCGAGCCTCTCATGAGAAAAGATTTTTTCGAGATCGCCGCCTTTGCCCGTCATTACGATATGTATGTAGCACTGGCGAGCAACGGGACGCTGATCACCCCGGAGGTTGCCCGGCAGGCTTAAAGAAGCCGGAGTGGACTATGTGGAGATCTCCCTTGACGGTAAAGATGCGGCGCATCACGATGCCATGCGGGGTATTGAGGGGGCCTTCAACCGCAGTGTTGCCGGGATCAGAAACTGCATCGATAAGGATATCTATACCTGTATTGCCACGACGGTGACGCAGGACAACTATGACCAGGTGCCGGAGATCCACAAGCTCGCGGAAGACCTTTTAGTGACCCGCGTCGTCTGTTTCAATTTTATTCCCACCGGGCGGGGTGTGGACATGGCGGACAAGGACATAACTCCCTGCGAGCGCGAGGACCTCCTCAGGTTTGTTCTGGCACAAAACAGGCCGGGGCACTCGCCCGTCGTGCTTTCCACTGCTCCGCAGTTTGCCCGGGTCGCCCTCGAGGAAGATGCGGGTGCAGGAGTACCGGTGGGGCATTTCCATCTTGGCACCGAACTCAATGGCAGGACCCGGATGCTTGCCGATTTTATCGGCGGGTGCGGAGCCGGCCGGCTCTACTGCAGCATCGAACCGCAGGGTGATATCCAGCCCTGTGTTTTCATGCCCGTCAAAGTCGGGAATATCCGGGACCAGCGATTCCTTGATATCTGGCATACGGCACCGGTGCTCAAAAAATTGCGGGACCGCGACCACCTGACCGGTTCCTGCGGCACGTGCACGGACCGGTATATCTGTGGCGGGTGCAGGGCACGGGCATGGGCCTATTTCCAGGATCTTGGCGCCCCCGATCCGGGATGTATAAACAACCAGAATGCCTGGGAAACCCTCAGGCACGGAGCGGCCGGTTCCCGTGAGAACAGGCACGTGGGTAAGGAACGTTCTCCCGTGGTGAAGACACTATGACCCGGGTCGTCTTTGTCAATCCCCAGGATTCATCGCTGGCAGCCCGGGGACTCGGCCTCAAAGCGCCGCCCCTGAACCTCATGTATCTCGCCGGCGCGGTTGAAAAAGCGGGGTTCTCTGCTGCTATCATCGATGCGAATCTTCTCAATGCCACGCCGGATAACGTCAGCCGGGATCATTCAGGGGCTGCGCCCGGACCTTGTGGGCCTGACTGCCACGACCGCGACCCTCTCAAAGGCGTTCCAGTACGTCAGGAAAATTCGCGATATGCTATCGGACTGCTTTATTTTCATCGGTGGGCCGCATGTCACCTTTCTCCCGGCAGAGACCCTGGCTGCATGCCGGGAACTCGACGCCGTCGTTATTGGGGAAGGTGAGGAGACGGTCGCCGATCTGGCCCGGTCATTTAAACCAGACGATCCCCGCTGGCCGGAAACAGTCCGGGGCATTGCGTACCGGCAGAAGGACAGAGAGAGAGAACGCATTGTGGTCACCCGGGCCCGACCCCTGATCCAGGACCTGGACACCCTCCCCTTCCCCGCCCGGCACCTCGTCCCTTTCAGCCAGTACAGGTTGTTTAACCAGGATGGAGGGGCCGGATTTATGATCACCAGCCGTGGCTGCACGTTTGCCTGCAATTACTGCTCTTCCTCACACCTCATGGGGGGGAGGTTCCGGGCCCGGTCACCCGCGAACGTGGTTGACGAGATAGAGGAACTCGCCGTGAAATACCAGGTCAAGAACTTTGAGTTCCTTGATGACAATTTTATGCTCGACCGGTCCCGGGCACGTGCAATCGCCCGTGAAATACAGTCGAGAGGACTCGATATCTCCTTTGTCGCATCGTCCCGGGTCAACGAGGTCAATCACGATATTCTCAGTGAATTAAAAAAGGCCGGGATGTCGACTATCTATTACGGTGTTGAATCCGGATCGTTAAGAACCCTGGATCTGATGAACAAACGAATCTCGTTATCCATGGCGGAGGATGCCGTCAGGACTGCAAAGGACTGCGGGATCGGCGTACTCACTTCGTTTATGCTCGGGTACCCGGGGGAAACATACGACGATATGACGGCAACGATCGATTTTGCGATCCGTCTCGACCCCGATTATGCGCAGTTTACTATCCTTACCCCCTACCCCGGGACCCCCATCTACCGGGACTTAAAGGAGAACAATCTTCTTGCCACCGAAGACTGGGATAACTATACCGTAACCAATCCCGTCATCCGGTACGAAGCATTCGGGTTGACCTCGGGGCAGGTCTCCCGCAAGCTCCAGGAGGCATACCTGCGGTTCTACCTTCGCCCCGGATATATATTCAAGCGGCCCGGTATGCTGAAATCGGTGCTGTTCGGGCTGTACCACAGTTATTTTAAACCGGTGTTCAGCCGTACCGATCCCCAGGGATGGTACCGGAATTTACCGACAGGAAAATAAGTGATCAACACTCGGGGAAAATCTTTTTTGCAGAAATTATTTTCCCTGTAGCAGTACCTGGCTCGAAGACTTTTCGGCATTCAGACCGGTGCAAAAAGAAAAAACCGGATAGCATACAAAGTCTGCTGTACATCCGGCATTTCACGGTGAAACAGACATGAAACTCTTTGGAAGAATCCTGATAGCAACGGACGGATCGGAGAAGAATAAAGCGGCAGTAAAAAAAGGGCTGGAGATAGCCCGGGCCTGCGGATCTGCCCTCGTTGTCATTTATGTAATCGACGAAACCCTGTTTACGTCAGCGCAGGCAGAGCTGGTACCTGAAAGCCTGTATTCACAGTTAAAAGGCGAAGGGGAAAAAGCCGTAGCACAGGTAAAACAGATGGCAGGGGAACTGCCTCTGGAGACCGTTGTGCTGTCCGGCAAGCCGGCGCAGGTAATCACGGATTTTGCCGTAAAAAACACGATCGATCTCATCGTTATCGGTTCCCGGAGCAAGAGCGGTTTTGAGAGATTTTTCATGGGCAGTGTCGCCGAGAGTGTTATCCATACGGCAGACTGCATGGTCCTGCTGGTGAAAGGGTGAGTAAAACCAACAGGACAACGATCATACCTGCCTGAGGTATCCGGCGCATAATGACGAATTGAAAAACCTAATCAGCCTGGATCATATGCTCCAGTGTCGAGACCCAGATCTCTTTTGCCTCATTCTTGTCCAGTCCCATCATGATATCTATAAGGAGTCCGTTGATTAAGGCGTCGCAGGCGATGGCGAGGGTCCGGGGATCCCGTGTCCGGGAGACCAGCCCCTCTTCCTGTTTCCGGACGATGAACTGTTGGACGAGGCGGAGATCTTCTTTGCGATCCTGCCGGAGCAGGTCCCGCAGCTTCTCGTTGTGGGAGGCAAGCAGGAGTGTCTCAGCATACATGTCATTGAACCGGGGCACGTACTCAGCCAGCTCTTCGAAGAGGGCGGCACTCCCTTCTGCGATATTCCGGTTCCGGTACGAACGCTCGAGCAGCCCGGTGAGTTCCTGCCTGCACTTCTCGGTAACCGCAGCATAGAGGTCCTCTTTTCCGGAGAAATACTGATAGAGCGCTGGTTTTGTTACGCCAAGCCTCCGGGCTATTTCTTCCATAGTGGTACCACTGTACCCTTTCTCTATGGTGAGGCCGTACGCTGTATCGACGATCTTTTTCCTGACTTCTTCCCGGTATTCCTGGATAATCCGTGGCATGGATTTTCGCGCGAATCCTCTAAAAATGCAAATTTGTGTCTTATACTATGGGTATTCTTACTATACTCTTGGTAAGTTTTATAACTTTGGGTATTTAATATTTCTTGGTGAATCGTTATTCCTTGGTATACAGGGAAGCTGCATTCTAAAATTGATGAAACAACTTTATAGTGTCAACATCCAGATATTGACATGCATCTAGATGTGTATCCATCCAGAAAAACGGAAATGAAACCATGAGATCCTGTATCTTCGTACCTGTCCTCCTGTTTGCTCTTGTGATCATGGTCGCACCCATGGTCTATGCCGACGATATACCCACCGCAACCATCGGCAGCTTCAAGGTGAACCCGTCCGTCCTTATGCCGGGCAGCTTTGGCACCATTAGTATCATGGTGAATAATACTGCCCAAAGTGCGTCTGTCACCCAGGAGTCCGGGGAGCTCCAGTCGACAACGTATACCCAGGTCCGGACCAATGACTTCAACGTCAATATCGAAAATGTTCATCTCGAAGGAAACGGTATCACCGTCCTGACCCAGGATTTCAACCGGGTGGGCGCTCTTGGTCCCGGCCAGGCACTTCCCCTTACGTTCTCGATCCAGGCCCCGGACCAGCCCGGGTTATATTACCCGGAGATCTGGATCGACACTCTTGGCGGCCAGAGCACGAAGTACCCGATCCCCGTGAACGTCGATACGGCAGTCGGCATCCAGAAACAGGCGATCCTCATCCTGAACAGTGACATCAACGGGACGGTCAACCCGGGCGATGATATCCCGGTAACGCTGACGTTGAGCAACGCCGGCCTGCTCCTCGCCGATGACATTACCCTGAAAATAGCCAATGTGAGTACTGACATTGCGCCTGAATATACCGATACCTATGACCTCGGGCGCCTCAACGCAAGCGACCAGAAATCAGTCAACGTAGTCCTCCTCTCGGATAAGCAGACAAACCCCGGCCTCATCCAGGTCCCGGTGACAATCAGCTATAAGACCATCGATGGTACGCCGGTAACGCAGCCCTCGAGTATCGATCTGGTATTAGAAGGAAAGGCCGAACTGGGCATCGTTTCCGTGGATACCAATCCCTCGCCGCTTGCCGAAGCAACGCCGTTTGATCTTACTATACGGATCGAAAACACCGGCACCGGTGATGCCAAAAAGGTCTCGGCAACCGTGGACCTCCCTGCGGAGGGAACAAAACAGGCATTTATCGGGAAGATCAAACCGGGCGACGATGCACCGGCACTCTTCCTGATTGAAAATATGAAAGGCGGCACGTACCCGTATAACCTCACCGTCAATTACACGGACGATATGGGCGATCATACGTTTACCCTGCCCATGACCCTCCGGGTGCCTCCTGCCGATACTTCCGGGACCCTGATCTTCGGTATTATTGTTCTTTGTGTCCTTGGGTTCCTCGGGTACCGCTACGTGTACCTACCCCGCAAAAACGGCGACGGAACGTTCCCATGGGTAAAAAAGAACTGAAGGTTGCCTTCCTGCTTGCCCTGCGGTCGCTCCAGCGGGGAAGCAGGTCAAGCGTGATCCTGACCGTCCTGATCGTCGGGATGTGTTTTACCAACATGATCTTCCTGCCCTCCCTGTTTAACGGGATCGAGCGGAGCATCACGACCCAGCTGGTGGATTACGAGGTCGGAAATGTGCTGGTGAGCCCTGAGTCGGGCGACCAGTACGTAACCAACCTGAGCGATGTGCTCGCCCTTATCAACGGTATGCCCGGCGTGGAACGGGCAACCCCCCATATAAGCGAAGGTGCTACCCTCACCTACCGGCAGCGTATCCTCGGGGTCTCGGTGCGGGCCATCAAACCTGACGATGAGAAGTACGTCTCGCCGTTGTACCAGAAGATGATCGCCGGCACGTACCTCGGGGACACTGACACCGGGGAGGTCATCATCGGGAAGCCGGTCGCCGGCAATCCGGCAATCCGGGAAGAGGACGAGTTCCAGCCCTCGCTCGGCGGCGTCCGGGTCGGTGACTCGATCACGATCGTGTACGCGAACGGCTACACAAAAGACTACCGGGTAAAAGGGATCTATTCTACCGGCTGGAGCGAGGCAGACAGCGCAGTCTACGTGAGCTGGACGGACATGCAACAGGTGCTGGGCCAGCAGCCTTTGGATTATGCGGACGATATCACCGTCAAGGCTGCGCCCGGGTATTCGGAGGGCTTTGTGAAAGATGAACTCACCCAGTACGGTGTTTCACAAAAGGTCCAGACAACAACCGATCTGCTCGCAAAAAGCTTAGGAAGCGCGTTCCAGAGTTTTGCGATTATCAACCTGGTATCCCTGATAGTGAGCATCATTATTACGACGGTCGTACTCTTCATCGTCATCACGATCAAGACCCTCAACAGCCGCCGGCAGATTGGGATCCTCAAAGCAATCGGTGTTGATAAGGAAGTTATCATGCACAGCTATGGGTTCCAGGTCATGATCCTTGCCCTCCTGGGCATTATCCTCGGGATTGTTCTCACCCTGCTGCTTTCGGTCTACATGGCCCTTCATCCCATCGTGACTCCCGAATGGTCTGCGACCCTGTACCTGACACCGATGGATCTGTTTACTAATTCCCTGACTCTGTTTATCGCCGCTATTATTGCCGGGTATGTCCCGGCCTACCAGGTATCGCGTGAGGATATCCAGACTGCGATGAGGGCCTGATGGTATGATCGAGATCGAGAATTTAAGTAAAATCTACCGGATGGGAACAGTCGAAGTCAGGGCCCTCGACGGTGTAACGCTCGATATCGCAAAAGGCGAGTTCCTCGGTATTATGGGGGCGAGCGGGAGCGGTAAGACCACGCTCCTGCACATGCTGGGGCTCCTTGATGTCCCGACCTCCGGTACGATCGTGATCGACGGAATGGACGTTTCACTCCTGAGCGATTATGAGAAGACCATGTTCCGGCTCTATAAGCTCGGGTACGTCTTCCAGGACTATGCACTGGTCCCGGATTTGACGGTCATGGAGAATGTCTCCCTGCCGGCGATGCTCCGGAAGGACCGTACCGAGGAACAGACACAGAAGGATAGTGAAGAGATACTACAGAAGATCGGCCTGTACGACCGAGAGGATCATCTCCCCCGGGAACTCTCCGGCGGCCAGCAGCAGCGTGTCTCGATCGCCCGCGCCATGGTGAACAAGCCGGATATCCTCTTTGCCGACGAGCCGTGCGCGAACCTTGATTCGGAAAATTCCCGGATGGTACTCGATCTCTTCCGGGAGATCAACGAAGAGATGCAGCAGACGATCGTGATGGTCTCCCACGAGGACTGGCACAAGGACTATTTCCACCGGATTGTCCAGCTGAGGGATGGAAAGGTGATCAGCGACGCGATGCATCAGCGGGAGAGGTGAATGGATGCTGGGGCTTTTAGATGGATTTCATCTCAGTCATCATAAGGAGGACTCGTCCAGGATTTTCTCTACATCGGAAGTGACGTGGTAACACCTATTTTTGCCATTCCAGTGGCACTCGACCATCTTTTCATCCAGAAACTGGGACAGATGCCGGTACACTGAACTTTTATCGATTTGCAGCCTTTCTGCAATCGCAGTATTGTTGATGCCGGGTTCGTTTCTGATGACCAAAAGGATCTGCCGTTTTGCAGGATTTTGTATATACCCCAGTACCTGTTTCTTTTCCTGATCAATGTCCCCGTTTTTGAAGAGGTACATCCTATTGCCATCGTTTTTACGGACAACGTTCCGCTCCCTGACAAGAAGAAAGAGGTGATATTTGACGGTTCCCCGGTTTAACCGTGTATTTGCCGAAAGATCGGTGATAGTACATCCGGGATGGTCACCGATATAATCGAGGATGGCACGCCGGTTTTTACTGTTCAGGAGATCGCCTAACCTCCCAAGAATTACCGGGCCGAACTTGATCGCTGCGAAGAAGGTGAGTAAACTGCCGGTAATACAGCTGATCTGGATCCAGAGTGGAAGCTGGAAGAACGACACATTTGCATCAGCCCCCGAGGAGTCGATGGGACCGATCGCTGGTTTGTACGGTGTTACGGTGTATCCGGCACTCACGACAGCTATGTTGACGGTCAAGAGCAGGAAAAAAAGAAGGACAATTACTGACCGTCTCATATAACGGTACTTCCCGTTCAGATGGAATAAGATTGTGTTCCGGTGACATGGTAGCCGTATATCTCATACAACCAGGTCCCTTCTGTTATCCCGTTCGTGTTTTCGATATACAAATTGATACGTCCATCGATGACTCCGTCAGAAGAATCATAATACGGGCCGAATACGTAGCCGTCGGGAGAGTAGATAGTAAGCTGCAGCGAATTGGCAGGGTCTCCCCAGTCCAGATCCACGTTGAGGGTGTTGATGTTCGACGATACCTGTTGTTCCGCCCAGTTGGTCTGTCCCTGGGTAATGGAATTGTATACGGTCAATGGTTTCATCCCCGTCGCTCCATGGAACGGTACGACGAGATAACCGCCTGTACCAGTGACAGATATCTGTTGTTCCTTTGCCGATACTATGGCGGATGATGCGCACAGTAAGAGCGCCATCATCACCAGCAATCCCAGTCTTTTTGACATGAACGTGACGTTCAAAACATGTTACCTTAAGTTTTCTGTCCAAAGATCCCAACTGGCAGTTGCAATTTCTGGACAGAAAATATAAAACGCGAAATTCAGGAGATCAAAGTGCGAATACTATCGTGGTATTCCCAGGGTCCCGGGCGATGGATCCCAGTCTCGAAATCCGGGGCCCTGAAACGCTCAATGGCGTGAAGAATGACGATTATGTAGTTTCCGTGCCGGCGAGCGATGCGTATCGACAAGGAGGTATGAAAACATGAGAACGCTGAAAATTGGCATCATCCTGCTCGCATTCCTGCTGGCAGCGATGGTGATGGTACCGATGGTGAGCGCGACGAACTCTATACCAAATGTCGCTTCTGCAAGAACGATAAGTGCAGTCCCGTTGCCACAACTGCAGGTCAACACATCCCAACCAATTGTGGCTGTGAACGGTGAGTTGAGTCCGGGAAAATCGGTACAGACCGCGAAGACGACCACACCTCAAATCACGGCGGAAGTAAGTATCCCTTATGGTGCTATCATCCGTCATGCGAATAACATAACGACAGTCTTCGACCAGAATGGGAATCAGGTACTCTCGGCGAATGATGCGCAGGCTGAAACCGTCCACACAATCCATGGAGATTCACCGGCAACGTTCGTCCACGAAGTTCCCAACGGCTCCGTTATCGTTGATGGAGGGGACAAACTTACTATTGTGAATGGCAATACACGAATTTTAACCATAATTAATGCAAATTCCAACGAACGATACATCCCGAGCTCGAGTGTTGTATGCTATGGAGCTCCCTATACTTACCAGTGGATTGAAGGAACCGAAGCACCATTAAGTGCGTCGTCGGGAGGATATACCTTCCAAGCAGATTGGAATGTTCCACAATCACCAACTTATTATATTCCAGTTACTATCTGGAATGGCATTTCTTATTGTAGTGGAGATGTAAATACCGCATTAATCCAACCGGTTCTTCAATGGGACACGGTAAATAATCAGCCAAATGCTAATTATCAATGGTATCTGCAAACATGGTATATTTGGTCAAATTCGACTCCGTCAAATAACGATTACGTTTTTGCTAAAGCAGTTGGATCCCAAATAGCGAAGAATGATTTAATCTATGGGAATATCCAAGTAACGGGAAATGTAGTTACCGGATATGCAGATGATACCAATACGGGAATGGTATCTGAATTATCCCTGACAAAGCCGGGGTATGATCCCGAATGGATGAGCCAGCCTGCTTATGCACAAATTGTGTTGGAAGGCGTGGATCATTCCGTCCAACCCAATTCAAATTATTTACCCGGCCCGGTGACACTTTCGGGGTTCATCTTAAAAGATTCCAATGGAAACTCTCTCCTTCCTCAGACCTCGATGGCAGGTTTTGTAAACCCTCTTTGGCAAAATCCTAATAATTTTACCGACTATCAGAACCTGTCAGTTTATAACCAGTCGTGGCCATCGACAATTGTATTATTAAATAATCCCAACCGGATCAATCCCCCGGTTGTTAGTTTTACTGGCAGCCCCCGAACAGGAAGTGGATCCGATTACGTTGTGTTCCAGGATCAATCCACCGGTTCGCCATTCCTCTGGAACTGGTCATTCGGGGATGGTGCATACTCAACAAGCCAGAACCCAGCCCATTATTACACATCACCGGGATCATATACAGTCAACCTGACGGTTGTTGCGCCTGGAGGTGTTAGTTTCAATAATGAGCCAAATTATATTGTCGTTTCATCTTAATCCTCCCATTATTTTTATTTTAAAAAAAAGTATAAGGACTCATACTCTTGAAAAATAGAGCAAAGATATTTCATGAATGTACCATCGATTACAAAAACAAAAAAAAGCAGGATTAACATCATGGTGAAGAAGAAATTCCTGATGTATATCATACTTTTGGCAATAATAGTAAGCGTACCCATAGCGGACGCTGCAGCGTCACAGGCTCCCATCATCACCATCGATCCCGTCGGGAACCATACGATAGGTGATGTGTTCTTTATCAACGGCACAACGAATTTGCCGGCTTCTGAAATATTAATTTTAGATGTCATCCCAGAATACATGAATTGGGGGACAAAAAATGCTGGTGGGAATGGTCCAGATTTTGGGACTAATAGTTCAATAATTGCGAATTCTTCAGGAATAAATCTCTGGTCGGTTAATGTTACGGATGCTGTCAAATCTCAACTGAATAGCAGTAGATCTCCATATTATATTTATGTATTTCCACAAAATAGTTCAATTATTAATGTTGTTGCAACCCAGGATTTCAATCTCCTTCCAGCCAAGAACGCCACACCTGCAGCTCAATTCCAGACAAATCCGACGACGCAACCTATCCCTGCCACGACACAATCATCCCCCTTACCCATTGCATTGCCAATAGCGGTATTTGCAGCGATTGCGATTATGAGATCGTTCAAGAATAAAAAGGGAATGTGAACTCATGTCGTGGAAAAAGGATACCTTCATTTTCATAATGCTTCTAAAATCCGAGAGGTGAACATGATTCCACAAAAATCAGGCATGGTCATAATCGGGGCGGTCATCCTCATGGTTGTCCTCGCGGCCGGTCTGCCTCGGGTCAACCGTGCAAAAGCCAATGGTGCCCTGTTCGGCAACGTTAGTACCGGGACAACTACCGCGGTGCCCGTTGCTGTATCAGCAACCACTACACAGGCAGGGAGCGATCCCTTCAGTGGATTCGTTGTCGTTTTAACTGCCCTTGGATTATGTGGATACGTGATCAAAAACAAGAATGATAAAAATTAAAATAACAGAGGGAAAAATGATCCGGATTCGTGAACAATTGGTTTTTTTAGTCGTTCTCGGAGTCTGCTAGTACTGACGATCAAAAATGTCAATTTTAATCTTTTTGTCGAGATCCTCCAACTATCAGTTGGGATCTTTGGACAGAAAAGATAAAACTCGGTATGCCTGATAGTGAAAATATACCGCCCGTTACGATTATGCAGATCGATCGCATCGGAAACCATGCGGTTAACCGGTAGAGGAATGAACTAGAATCTTCATATGTAGCGTCGCGCTATCCCCCATTGTGGACATCAGATGGATGTTCCAAACACAAAGGATGGATTCATTCATCTGAACGCTGGATGAATCCGGCCTTCATTAGGTGTAATCTGCACCATTCATAAAAATGAATGCTTGGGTTATGCTCAAAAAAAATTAGTGAGGAGGTTTGAAAAAAATGAAAAAGGTTTTCATTTATAAGGTTCGCGATCTGGCACTTGTAATGCTGTTGGTTCTTGCAGTAAGTGTCGTACCGGTAATGGCTTGTCCCTCCGGAGTAACTTGTGGAAGTGCGAGCGATAATGCAACTGCTTCCAAACCGGTGATCAAAGTACTAGCCGGTATCGAAGGACTACAGTACATTGACAAAGCCACTCAGGACCAAAAAGTCCGGCAATTCGATGCAGATTTAACGGGACAGGGATACAAGGAACAAAACAGAACGGTTTTCAATGCTCAAACAACTGATAAAAGTGGTTCGGTTAATGTCATTGATGCTGTTGCAATTGTATACGGAAAAAATGCGACCGATCAGAAATCCGTGATATACCTAGAGAATGAAAAAACCGGAATAACCACAACCATATTGGTAAAAGGCGATGCTACAAACAGTTCTGGTAGTGTCGTGATGTGCATCTTAGAGGCGGGACTGTGTATGACTGGCTGTGTTGCTTGTACGGGAGTATGCGTCGCGGACGCAATTGTAGATGACAGTGGCGCTGCGTGCCTCGCATGTATGATTCCTGCTTGTACACTTACCTGCGGAGCAGCCATTTGCTCATGTGCAGATGCCTGTTGCAGTGCCGGGAACCAGTGGTGTTGCCAGCATACATGTCCATGAAGAGTGCTCATATGAAGTTGCAAAAAAAGTCCCTTCCTTTTTACTTTTTGATAGCGATTGCCATTCTGATTACTCTGGCTGGCATTTTCGGTCTAATGACTGAACCTATCAATTCATTCTATATAATCCTGGCAGGAATTGGACTGATCTTGCTGATTCTTGGTATTACAGAAGAACGAAACGACTGGTCAAAAATTCTGATATTTACATCTCTTTTATCGTACGGTTTTGCATTATTCGCTTTCAGTTACATGAATTTTCAGACAAACCGATTCGTCAGTGCATATTTGTTCGCATTATCCGGTGTTTTGGTTCTTCTGGTAGCAGTGATTATCACGAGAAAAAAGAGGTGAATGATGACCAAAATATCAATAGGTATAACACTATTTCTCATGCTTGGGTTACTGATCTTTGGCGTTGGATGTATTGGATTACAATCTCTAGGTACTTCCATAATAGCCAAAACGCAGGATGGATCGCGATACGACTATGAAATCACGACAACTTCCCCGGATCATTCCACCAATGAGCTGGAAAATCTTGAGATCGTCATAAATCAGGATGAGCCGGGAAAAAAGTATCTTTCGTATTCATTCGATGCAAATGGAAAACAACTCTATGAGAGATCATTCACGGCCGAAAAAACAAATAACGACAGCGTAATACAAATTGATTCGAAAATTCCGATTATTCAGGAGATACGGCCGGAATTGCCTAATTTATTAGTTCTCCCTGAAGGTGCTCTCGATCCCGATGCACACTGGACCAAATCTTTCAATCAGTCCGGGGATTACGTATCTACCAATGGAACTATCCACTATAATGTAAGCGGATCTTCAGATTTTAC
The DNA here is from genome assembly GCA_963737635.1 of uncultured Methanoregulaceae archaeon. Lineage (GTDB taxonomy): Archaea > Halobacteriota > Methanomicrobia > Methanomicrobiales > Methanospirillaceae > Methanoregula. The sequence continues at coordinate 289,592 of CAVTTL010000001.1, read as the reverse complement.
AAACATCGGCAATGGAAAAATTACAACAAAAGCCGGTTCATTTGACTGTACTGAGATCCAACAAGTAATCAGCTATTCAATGAATGAATCTCTCGTAACGCCAAATGGAACGATCGATTCAAGAATAAATGGTGAACTCAACGGTGAGAATTGGATAAATCAGGATAATGGAATCTTGGTTCAGTCATCGTTTGATAGTCATAAGATGATCACCGTTGATCTTTCTGATTCTTACAATGGAATCTTGGGTTTTGAAAAGATATATCGGGAGATACCGGTCGACCTTAACACAACGACAGAATTGACACAAATGTCAGCGGCAACAATGGGAATGTGAATTACTCATGCTGATTAAAAAAAACTGGCGTTTTTCATTTTTTTTATCGAAAAATGGTAAACTGGATATACAACAAAAGAATCTGTTGATAAATATATGATTTCACAAAAATCAGGAGTAATAATAGCCGGGACGGTCATACTCATGTTTATCCTCGCGGCCGGCTGCCTCGGGTCCAGCGGGCAAAACCCCAACGTGGGCTACGCGCCGGTACCGGGACAAACTACGATGACTGAGCAAACTCCCAACGTGAACAATGCGTCAGTACACAGTTCAGCATCGTCAGTACCGGGACAGAATATGACGGTTACGCCAACTCCCACCGTGGATATTGGGCCGGTAAACTATTCGGCATTGGTAGTACCGGGACAAAATATGACGATCAATGAAACGTGGAACGATGCGACGATCTATGCAAAACTGGACAGCAATCTCACCCTCGAACTGACGGATGGTTCCCTTGCGGGAGACCAGTGGATCATAAATGCGAGTCCCGGTCTCCAGATCTCCGATGAGAGTACAACGTATTATTGGTATCATATGAACGGGACTCTCTTCGCAATCACAAACTCAGGCATGGTAGGCAACAATGTGACGGACGCGGGGCCGGGTTGGGGGCATGGTGTAGACCGGTGGCAGGTGACGATGACACAGACCGGTATCCAGACTATAACGGCCATTCTCCAGTTTTATCCAACCCCTGAACCCCGCACGTTGCAGACGCTTAACTGGACCATTGTGGTGAGTTAGAGACAGAATGGCCGCACCTCATTCAGATCAAAGAGCGCTAAAGACGCAGGAGAGAACGAAACTCATCCTTATTTGTGCGATCATATCATGTGCTCTTCTTACGGGACCCGTAAGCGCTTACATCTTCGCCGATGGCAACTGGACTGAGATCACCTCCAACGCAAGTTTTGGTCCACGATACGATTTTGGTACTGCAACTTTTAACGAGCGTCTCTGGGTTATTGGGGGACACACCCGGGATGGATTTTTCTGGGGGTGTCTTGGCAATACCACATGCGATACAAACGATATCTGGTCGTCGGCTGATGGGAAAACCTGGGACCAGATAACACCAGACGCGCCTTTTGGCCCGCGATCGGGAATGGGCGTCGCGGAATTTAACAACCGGCTCTGGGTGATTGGAGGTACTGCGAGAATTGGAGGTAATACTGAAGGTGTTTCGAAAAATGATGTATGGTCATCGGCTGACGGGATGAACTGGACCCTGGTCACGCCTTCTGCCGAGTTCAGTCCACGCGGGGACCTGGGGGTTGCGGTATTTAACAACCGACTCTGGGTGATTGCAGGTGGCACTGAAGGTGATATGAAAAACGATGTATGGTCATCGTCGGACGGGATGAACTGGACACAGGTTACAGCAAATGCAAAGTTCAGTCCGCGATTTGGCAAGGGAGTTGCGGTATTCGACAACAAGATCTGGATGATCGGCGGTATCAGCGATAGCGAATATACCGATGGGATTAACACCTATATCAGCGAAGGCGGCTCCCAAGATGTTTGGTCTTCATCAGACGGGAAAACCTGGGTACTGGATACTCCGAGCGCGTCTTTCTACACCCAGGAATTTCCGTCAGTGACTGTATTCGATAATAAAATCTGGATTCTCGGCGGCGGGTTGTGGGAGACCATGACTATGCAACCCAAATATCCCCCGCCACATGCCTACAACCAGATCTGGTCGTCAACAGACGGTGTGAACTGGACCTTCGAAAATGGAAGTGCCGGATTTTGTCCACGGTTTCTCAGCGGGGTAACCGTCTTCCACAACGGCATCTGGGTCATAGGAGGTACTGATAATTACGATATGTTCGGCGATGTCTGGTACATGCCCCGATTGGCTCCTTCTCCAACGCCTACTACGGTCTCTCTTTCATCGGTTACTTCCTCGGTGCCCGTTGCTGTATCAGCAACCACTACACAGGCAGGGAGCGATCCCTTCAGTGGATTCGTTGTCGTTTTAACTGCCCTTGGATTATGTGGATACGTGATCAAAAACAAGAATGATAAAAATTAAAATAACAGAGGGAAAAATGATCCGGATTCGTGAACAATTGGTTTTTTTAGTCGTTCTCGGAGCTGCTAGTACTGACGATCAAAAATGTCAATTTTAATCTTTTTGTCGAGATCCTCCAACTATCAGTTGGGATCTTTGGACAGAAAAGATAAAACTCGGTATGCCTGATAGTGAAAATATACCGCCCGTTACGATTATGCAGATCGATCGCATCGGAAACCATGCGGTTAACCGGTAGAGGAATGAACTAGAATCTTCATATACAGCGTTGCGTTATTCTCCTTATGGACATCACAGTAGGTTAAACCATGAACATTAGTATTGGAAAAGTGAGCGGCGTTGCCCTTATCCTGATGTTCATTATGATCGTGCCTGTTGCAGCTTCGGTGTCATTTACTTCGAGTCTTCCGCACATCCTTGCAAAGGGTGATCGTTTCACGATCAATGGAACCAACGCAGACAATGGCACCGTTGCGATCTGGCTCGTTGGAAAAAATTCTGTTGAGGTTAACACCATACACCCGGACAGTGATGGCACCTTCTCGTATTCCCTGGATCCGGCAGAGACCCGGAATTTTTCCAGTGGCCAGTATGCATTTATACTCCAGGACCCGGGGGCAAACCGGAAATTTGAGATTGAATCGCATACGTACGGAAACAGCTCTATTATGATCACCGATCAAGGAAAAACCATTGCAGATATCGGGCCCGCAGGAAACGTCACAACATCGGTTGTACCTAAAGTAGATGCCATTATCTCTGCCTCAAACCGTTCCGGGGTTGACGATTCCTTTGTGCCGTATGTCTTCTTCGTTGAGGAGCCTGTGGTTAATTTTGATGGCGCGAATGATTCTGTCCTTGAAGACCGGTATTCCGGAACCTCCATTACCTTCAGCGGGACGACAAACATAGGGACCGAAAATCTTCTGGACGTGGTGATTTTTCATAACATCTCCAACCAGACCCTGCAGCCGGTTTATTCCACGACCATCGCAGTCCAGCCGGGGACGGTCTCAAACACATGGTCCTTTGATATCAGTCCCGGGACGGTTCCCACCGGAAATTATTTTGTAACGGTCGGCTGGCAGAAATCCAACACTACGGGTACCGGGACCGCTGGGTTCAGGGTCGTCGAAAATAAAGCCGCCGATGTTTTCGGAACACCAGCGTTGTTTTTCAGTATTGCCGGTATCCTTGCTATAATCTGTCTTGTAGGTGTGGGAATTTCCAGAAGAAAAAACAAGTAACTGGTACTCCGGGGTGATTCTAGGGAAAGCTCCGGGTGTCTGCACCGGATACATCGTAAAGACATGAGGTGTGATAACCGAATGAAAAAAGAAACGCAAAATATACTGGCCCTCGTTGTATTCGGGTTGGTATCATTCTACTGCATGATAACCAACTTATGGATCCTGTGGGCGGGGATTACTGCTATGCTCTTTATCGATGCTCTGGTTGATTCATTGAAAGTCTGGCTGGACTCCCGTCAAGAGCGATACCTCGAGGCAATGAAAAAAATGCAGCCGCTGGACCCGGAAAAAATGATTTCACTTCAGCAGTCGCTTGCGCGAATCGAAAAAAGGCTGGACGCGTTGGAGAAGGAATGATCCTTAAATGTGTGGTACAATTGGCGGCGGGCATATCCACGAGAGGCGTGCAAAGCACATGAAAATGGCGAGGGATGAAATCATGAAAAGGCGGAAAATGGGGGTCATCTTACTTGCGTTGCTGGTAGGAGGTATGATGATAGTGCCTCTGGTTAGCGCCGCAGATTCCCCCATGAACGCACCGCCAATGACCGGCATACAAAAAATTGATGCACTCCTGGTTGCGTCGGCTCCAACGCTGAATGCCCTGACATCGACGGTGGGTGGCGGGGCAGCACACAAAACATTTGGTGACTATCTCAGGGGTTCCCATGGACCGCTGACGATTGCATGGGCATATCCCTACACCGGCGATATTCGGCTTTCGATGCCAGTCGGTTCCCTGTCATCAGACGAGTATGGCCTTGCGTATGCCATCGTCGACATCGATAATCGGAGCATACCGTCGGAAGGATTTGTTGACTGGCATACCTACTGGTAGGGGGTGAAACATGGTAACGTTAGGAAAAAAGATGTCTCTTCTATCGTTTGCCCTGTTCGTTGCAGCAATAATAGTTGTCACTATAGCGAGCGCTGAAAATATAACTCCTGTGACAACGCCGTTTATCACGATCGATCCTGTCGGGACTCAACCATTCGGGCAGGTGGTTACCCTCTCCGGGACAACTGACCTCCCGGAGAACCAGACAATCCAGGTCTTGGTCGACGTGGATTTTCCGATGGTGACAAAGATGGCGCCGGGTGAATTTGGTGGCGGCATATGGTACCCGACCGTCGTGGCAGGCGAGGGAAATGCCCCGAACCGCTGGTCCGCGGTCATCAATCTCACCGGGTATAACCAGAGCTATGGCAGAAATTTCATGGTAAGTGTATATTCACCCGCCTTCAACGTAACCAACACCGGTAAATTCAGCTTTGCGGCACCCTCTATCGCCATCGATCCCATCGGGAACCATACGGTCGGGGATGTATTTTTTATTAACGGGACAACGAACCTCCTCGTGACAAACGGGCCACTTGTTCTCCGGATTGGTGACGCCCATGCAAATCCCGGCGGAGTGGGCCCCTATTACCCCTCAACCATATGTATACAGGCCGGGGAGAATGGTGTGAATACCTGGTCCGTGAATGCTACGGTGGGCCCAGGCTGGAGCGTTTATCCTCCCCAGCCAAACGAATCTATCCCTGAAAGTGTTTCAGGCAGCCTCGGGATTACGCAGAATGAATTAATGGCGACGATTTATTCACCGCATGGTGATGTCGCCACACAGACTTTTTACCTGTTTCCCGGAGCTACTACCGCGACGCCACGGATAATTCAAACGATAAACCAGACTCCTCCGCCCTCGAATCAGTTCCCGGCAAGCCCAACGACTCAATCTGCTCCCTTACCGATAGCATTGCCGATCGCAGTACTTGCAGCGATTGTCCTTTTGGCCTCGTTTAATACCAGAAAAAGAGCGTGACGTTATGAAGATCGATGTAAACCCCTGCCATAATGGTCGATAAGGTGAAAAGGATGAGTCGAAGTGATCAGAAAAGAGCATTTTTTACCTTGTTTGCCCTGTTCGTTGCAGCAATAATAATTGTCCCGGTAGCGAGTGCTGAAAATGTCACAACACCGTATATTACCATCGATCCCATCGGGAACCATACGATTGACGAGATATTCTTTATTCATGGGACGACGAACCTGCCGGCCCATGAAACTCTGATCCTTCAAATCTACACTACCAATTTCAACCCGGGTGGCGCGGGATCAGGTTACCGGTCGGATAATATATCCGTTCAACCCGGGGAAAATGGGGTGAATACCTGGTCTTGTAATGCTACAACATCTCTCTGGGAGACGTGGCTTGGCCCAGTTCCTGATGCGGTGCCCGGTCAATATCTGGTGGGTGTGTATAGTCCCCTGGTACCTGTCGGACCCGAACAATTATTTTATATCCTCCCGTCCGGAACCATCATTCCCCGGGGTACCACTGTTCCGGCTGCGACATTTGGATACATCAGAAACACCTCCGGAACAGCGCCACTCTTTGTCCAGTTTGTAGATACGTCTGCAGGCGGGCCGACATCGTGGCTCTGGTCGTTCGGGGACGGGAGTACGTCGACCTCCCAGAATCCTTCCCATATCTACACGAGTGCCGGTACCTACAGGGTGACGCTGACGGCCATTAATGCGGCCGGCAGTAATACGACCTCCGAGCCCGGGGTTATTTCTGTAAACACTTTGCCTGCATCCCCGCCCCAGACGCCGGTTTTTCCCCATGCTTCACCGGTGGCATCATTTGCATACACGACAACGGGATCCTCCGGGCTTCTCGTCAAGTTCGAAGACACGTCTACAAACTCTCCCTCAGCGTGGTACTGGACGTTTGGCGACGGGAGTACATCGGCATCCCAGAACCTCTCCCATACCTATACGAGTGCCGGTACCTTCACGGTAACACTCACGGCCATTAATGCGGCCGGCAGCAACACGACATCGGTATCGTTGAATCTTCCGGCAGGCGATGAGTCCACGCAATCTCTTCTTGTTCCCCCATCAACGACCCAGGCTGCCTCCCTGCCGGCAGCAATGACCGTCACCGTTCTCGCGGCAATGGTGATCCTGAGCTCACTGTATAGGAGAAAAACGTGATGAGATGACTCTCGGAAGATTCGTTATTTGTGCCGTTCTTATTGCAGCCTTTCTGGTTGTGCCAGGTACAACAGACCGGATACGTCACTATTGGAGCGAGCCATACCAACCCGACACCCACGGCCTCTTCGGAAACGTCGTTTATAACGATCGATCCCATTGGGAACCATACCGTCGGCGACGTGTTTTTTGTCAACGGGACAACGAACCTGTGGACCTGGGAGAAGTCTCTCGATCTGAATATCGGGTGGTTCGCTTTTAACCCGGCGGGGTTTGGTTCATCCTTTTATATAACAAACGCGTCCATCCAGCCCGGAGAGAATGGGACCGGCACCTGGTCTGCGGAAATTATCCCTTCACAATGGGAGATTTATACTACCTCTCACCCGTACCCCCGTATTACCCGATTTCAGGCAGTGTACCCGGGTGAATACGCGGCGTATGTTTCTTCCTCAAGCCCCCTTGGGCCTACGGTAGTAGCCCAACAGACTTTTGTTATAATTTCCCCGGAGAACAACGTCACTATGGTCCCGCCATCTACAACCGCTGACGGGGCGCAATCTTCATCCTCAGCCGGGACAGTGGAAACAGGCTCAGGAAACACAGTATTAAAAATGTGCCAACTAACGGGGGGACTTCAGATGAAACATTCACGAGGACAAGGATCGAAACTGATTGTTCCGTTTGAAAGAATAATTTGCATTTTCTTCAGAATGGTCTGTGCGGTCTGGTAACCCGGATTCACCGCTCCCTGTTGGCATGGTCGGCGGTTTTCTTTGATGGGTTGCGCCGGGCGTTGTACTTCCGGACGGAATTCTTTTCCCGTGTTCAACAAGCTACCCTCTGTCCGATTGACAGAGATGCGTTATAAAAAAGGTCAGAAATCGTTGTCGTTCAGGCCAGCGACACGGATGCAGTGATGGACCATACCTTTTTTCAGGGTCGTGTGTTGAGGGATGCTGAGCTCCAGGGTCTCATCAGCATTCTGCATGATAACATGGCTGCCAGTCTGCCGGTAAACGTGCCAGCCCTTGCGGTGTAGGATCTTCACCATCTCCAGCCCGGAGACTACCGGGATCTTCATGCTTCGATCTCAATTTCCCGGGTGAGATGGGAAGCTTTTGCCTTCGCCAACCTTTTATCGCGCAGCTCGAGGAATACGGGGATGACTTCCCGGATATTCTCAAGAGCCTCCTCTTCCGTTTCACCCTGGGACATGCACCCGGGCAATTCAGGAGCGAAGACCGAGAAGCCACCTTCTTCCTCCGGCACCAGTTGAACAAGGACTTTCATTACCATGACGTTTGCATCTGCCGATTTATCTCTCTTATGCCCCACATGCATCGATCAAACTCAAGGTAGTGGTAAGAAACCTCCGGAAAAAAAATTGATTTGAGCACGAATCCTTATACAATTGCTCAGGAGACCTTTATTTTAGACAAGCGACCAACGTTATACAACGGTATAATTTTATACATTTAATCGATGTACACGGAAGTATTGCAGCATGGCAACATCAATTGAGGAAGTAGCAGACAAACGGGTTGCCCTCACGCCGAGCACCTGGGCTGCCCTTCACGGTCTAAAAGAACCGGGGAAGTCACTCGGAGATACGATAGCTGAGCTCATTAAAGAGCACCAGTTTCGTAAGCTTGAGATGGATCTCGATGAAATTGACAGGGACGATCACTTCATTCCCTGGGATCAGGCGAAAGAAGAGCTCGGGCTTTAACCGAGGTAAAGCGTATTAATTGAGATCGAAGATGAAGTAAAGGCGTTTCTCCGGCAGTTGCCCGAGAAAGACCGGAGAATCATCGGAGAATACATCGAAAGATTAAAAGAACCCCCGAATGTGCAGGGCAATGTAAAGAAGCTCAAGACCCGGAAACCCGGATGGAGGATGCATATATCTTCGAAGTATACCCTTTTCTACTACACTAATGCCGATACAGTCTACGTAGATCATATCATGAGTCAGGAATTGGCGCACAAAAAATACGGAAAGATTTAGTGAACAATCTAGATGAAATTTTTTTAATGAAATATTTGATATAACAAGAAAAGTAATGTTGCTAAGGAGATTCCCTACACTGCGTCCAAATCTTAATTGGACAGTTATTTGGGCGAATTTCCTACTTTACCAATATCACATTCTCACATAATATCCTTTTTGATACCGGAATAAACAAGGGCTTGGTTGAAGATCAACCGGAAAAGATGAATAAGAATAATCCTTACCCTGAAAATGCATGTCTCATACGGTGAAAAACACCCGCTTCTGGTTCCGGCATGATTCAGCAAAGGATCGGCGACATCTGAACAAGGAATTCCGGTTACGAGAGCACCAGTACTTCAGAAAATTCGGGGAATTTCTGAAGAAGTGCAAGTCCCGGGGCTGGAAGACGTGGTAACCCCGCGATCCCCTTGAATCTTTCAACAGAACGTCTTGCGATGCAACAGCACCATATCCCTATTGCATTATTTTTAATAACGAGAAGTTCTACAACTATACCATAGTATGAGTCAAGTTATTGTTCATGGTAAACATGAAACTGAATGGGTTACCATATCCAAGGATGAATATGAATCCATGAGCAAAACCATCGAAGTCCTTTCTGATAAAGATTTAATGATGCAAATTAAGAAGGGGCAACAGAAGGGTATCAAATCTCGTGATTTTGAAGATATCGCAAAGGAACTGGGTATCTAGAATTCGTCCTTGTGTTTGATCGCCTCAATATAAACAATTTTACCATTCAAATCTATGGTATAGACGATTCTGAATTTTCTCTCGAAATAGAGTTCCCAATATCCATGAAGAGGTCTTTTTAGTGGCTTCCCGCAACAATCTGGATTCTCTTTCAGCTTCCGAATTTTTTTAGCGAAACGTACTTGTATTTCACGATCATATTTCGTCAGCTGTTTTTCCGCCTCAGGTTTCATTTTAATCTGAAACGTTTCCATTTTTAACCTCGAATAAGGTTATCATAACTTTGGCGTTGAACGCAGTTCTTAGAGGTTGATTTGACCTCCCGGCTTTGAAAGTGCCGCAACGCATTTTTTTCAGCGTGACGCTGAGTTTTTCCACCAATATTACAATAGGTGTTTCTTGTTGTAAATCTTTTGGCAGATGCCAATATTTGGCGGCCAAATGCAATTTGGGACGTTATACGCGAATATCCTATAAATCATTACAGTTTATTCCTTCAAGTAATCTGACGTTAATCTTACACAAATTGTAACATCTTTTGTGTTAGTACTACCTACCGCCATACATTCGTCAACCGCTAAGTCGGTTGATCAACTGCGAACGCATCAGAACTAAGCAAACTTCAAATGCGGTGCCAAAATCCATATTCACGGGTTGTGATAACATGACGGGACTTTTACAAAAAACCAAGAGCGCGATAAGTGACGGGACTTGTCGAAAATCTGGATCATTGGATTCTGTTAACCTGACTGGTGAGGGATGGAGATGACTGTTAATCAGGGTGGGATACTTGCAAAAGTAAGATGGGAGTCATGCGGATATCGGTCTGATATCGATAAAATGAATTTGGAGAAGTGATTATGACAAATAATGAAAGTATCAATAGAGCAAAATTGATAATCTTATTGATTATGGCGAATATACTGATATTAGCAAGATCTGGAATATGTGTTAATTTTATAACAACTGTAGTTGGATTTCTCGGAGTAATTCTATTTACGTTTTGTTCGTGGATTACACTGCGCCTATCAAAAAAAGAATTGATGTACATTACGATTATTCCAATTTTTGCAGTTTTAACCCCAATAATCATATTGACGATATTGGTTTCCACCTTTTCCTAATACCATTTTTAATACAATCCCTAAAAGAACTGCAAGAAATGCTATTATCATTCCGACTAAAACAGGGGGGGCAATTTGTTGCAGAGCAGATGCAAGAATTGCTATCATAAATAAATCGCCTAAAAGAAAACCCGATGAAAATGATACTGGTGTGAGATAACCAATTGCGATATTAACAATAAATCCACCAACGATGAGCATTTCAATTGATGTTGAATAAGTAGTGAAAACCTGAGTGGTTTGTGGTGATGTAAATACCGATTTGAATACATCCATGATCTCATTGCCGACATAAATTAAAAGTTCGCCTGCAAATACACCGGCTCCGATTACAAACCCAGCTAAAAATAATGATACGTGGTTATCAGTACTTTGATTTCCATTCATAATCTGAGAATTGATAAAGATAAATAAATACTATTCGAAATGATTTTTGAGGACTGATAAACTTATTCACTCTTTTATAACTTCAATCCTCAATCCCTCGCTCTCAATACACCATCTAAACCGGTGTCCTTTTTCCAATTCCAACTTCGCTACAATATAACTCGGTATCGTCGTTCTCAACGAGATACTATTGGTTGTTGCCGGGTGTAAAATCGACTCGTCGGCTCTTACATTTTTTGCCATGTATTTACTATGTGTTTCCTTTTTATTTAAATGTTGTTGCCTTTTTAATCGGCAATAAGTTATTTATACCCATACAACTTATAGGTAATTAACAAGTAAACAAATAGGTGAAACAACATGCAGCAACTAACCAACCCAAGAGAATTAAGAGGACTTGCGATCCTCTCGCAGCCAAACACGATCATTCAAACCGGGAAGAACGAATGGGATGTCCGGTCGCAGTCAAAAGACGCATACTATCAAGTCACCCGAAAGTTCGTAAAAGGTCGCAATGCACCACACCTTCACGATTGGTTCTGTACTTGCCCAGACTTCACAACCAGAAACGCGCCCTGCAAACACATCCACGCGGTACAATTCTCCCTAAAACTCTCCGGAGACATTCAGGAACACAGCGCACCTGCTGCAATCGCAGAAACCGAAATAAAAGTCCTTTGCCCCGCTTGCAAGAGCGCGAACGTTGTAAAGCGTGGTATCCGCAAGACACAATTCGGAGAAGTTCAGAGGTATGGATGCACGGACTGTGATCACCGGTTCGTTGTGGATAAGGGATTCTGCCGGATGAAGTTTAATCCAAAGGTTATCACTCTCACCCTCGACCTTTACTTCAAGGGAGTATCGCAGAGGAAGATTGCCGACCACCTGAAACAATTTGAAAGTGTCGAAGTTACACAACCAACTATTCTAAGCTGGATTAAGAAGTATCTGAAACTCCTTGGAGGATATTCCGAGAAATACAAAGCAGACGTTGGAAACATCTGGCACTCCGATGAGACTACGATCTTCATCAAGAAAGACGGCGAGAAGAAGTATTACCAGTGGATCTGGAATGTCATGGACGCAAAGACGCGGTATCTCCTCGCCTGTCAAGTTACTGAAACACGGTTTGTAAAGGATGCCCGCAAGCCACTACAGACCGCAAAGAGCATTACCAATGTTCGACCGGATGCAATTGTGACCGATGGGTTGCAGGCTTACAAAGAGGCAATCAAGGCTGAGTACTACGGACTCGGCAGAATCCAGAATCCTCATATCCGACTCAAAGACTTTGAGACAAAGCCGAACAACAATATCCTCGAACGCTTGAACGGCACGTTCCGAGAGCGCACGAAGGTTATGCGAAGCCTTGATAGCGCGATTGGTGCCGGAGAGTTTGCCGCTGGAATGCAGACATATTACAACTATATCCGGCCTCACATGGGGATTGGGGGAATGACACCGGCGCAGATGGCAAATATCCCGATCAACCTGATGGGGAACCGGTGGGAAACGATGATCGGGCTGGCGGCGGGGAAATAATTTTTTCCACTCGTTAATTCGTGAAAATATCATCTATTTCCGAATCCATCTTTTTGAAACGCTTTGATAATACCACCATTACGAATAACAATAGTATCGAAAGTGCGACTTTTGTTAAATCGGCGTAACTTGAACTACCAACCATAAAAACAAATAAGGCCACAATTATGGAGTAACTTGTTAGAGCAACTGCTTCCGCTTTGAGTTTCAAGTTATATTTTCTTATTCGGTTTTCACGGGTGTATTCATCATTCATAAGAATGTATACTTCGTTTCTAATCTCATCAATCTATTCAAGATGCACGAAAAGTCCCTCCACTTATCACACACTTCCAAAAGTCCCGAAGTCCCGTTAAGTTATCAGAACCTATTCACGTATAATTTATATTCAAGTTTATAAACAGCCCGCGCGGTTACACAGTTCACGACGGAGAACGGTTTTTACAAGAAAGATTTAAATAAGGTCATATTCGGTACAAAACATCATTTTTGGATTTAACGCGTCGCTGCGCTGCGCTAGTGAATTCAACCAAAATTTGCAGTGTAATTTTCACAACTTTGACAATCGCAACGCAGCGCAACGCCCGATTTTCAGCGTTTGCATGATCGCAGCATGTGTTGAGCGAGCTTGAAACAGACATTGAACATGATCAAGCATAGTTTTACGAGATTTAACGACCGGATTCATGATCATTTGGATTATACAAAATCTTAAAAATGGCGTTACTTTTTTGACCGTGGTTAAAAATTTGCATATTTTCTTCTGAACAGTCGTATTTTTTATATACCCCCCTTTTGAGACGCATTATAGGGAAGACTCAGAATACAGTAAAATTCGCTCCCTATGGGGGTCTGGATGCTAACAGTATCAATTGATGAATTGGAACATATGGAAGATCCTATCGCGATTTTGGTTTGGAAGCGATGGATCCGGCAGGGAAAGGCTCGACTATTAGAGACTCAAGGTACTGATAAGAAACTTACTGAAGAAAAATTGAATCTGTCATAGATCACATATCTCTGAAAAATCAATTTTGAATGATTGTAATCTATCTAATTCACTCATGCAGGTGGTGGGTAATATTCATTATCCTTATACCATTCAGCGAATATTAGAGTATTATCATATTTTGATTTGTACTTTGCATTCTCCGGACGATGAGATTCATATAATAAAATACTTAATATTTGCTCGCATCCTTTATTTTCAATTTGATATGTTAATTGAGGCCATGAGACAGCAAAAAATTTCTCCATTGATAACGTTCCAATCTCATTTTTATCTTTGTGTAAGGGAATGTTACAGGGAACAAAAAAGGTACTATATTTTTTAATCACTGCATTCAACGGTACATTATCGTTATCAGCAACAGAATTTAGATAGCAAAGATATTCACGTCGAAACCTTGGGGTTTGAATCACTCCAATCCAATCAGTAATAGCATGATATTTATAAGCGTCGGCAACAGCCTGACCAATTATAGTTACGTTCGCCGATGATTCGTCATAAATATATTCCCCTACAGAAATGGCTCCACGGAGAAAAATTTTTCTCTGGATCGCTAGATTGATTATTGCAGTAACGATATGACCTGCCCCTAAAAAAAAGTCTAATGAATTCGCTTTCTGCTCTGGCCACCACAATATTATGGAATCTTGGAATGTTGCTATATTCGGTTTAAGTAATATTTTGCCAAGCTCTTCTTCCAATTGAATCTTCCATTTCTCTACTACAAACTTCAATTCGTCTTTTATTTCATCCCTATTTTTAACAAAAATTTTACATTTATCGTTATTATAATCAGAAATACCTAATGCGTCTAAAAATACGACCACACCATTTCTTGTTTCTATCATGCATCAAACTATATTTTTGTGAATATTAACGTTATCCTGTCAAGACAGACCCATTCATAGTTGAAAGTATATTATTCTGAAAAGATTATGTATCAAATGAGGTTAGAATAAATGTCTTGGGCAGACTTATATTCCGAAATAATTGAAGAAATAGATCGACTTTTTAATGATAAAACTAATGGATGCCATACGCCATTTTTTCGAGGTTTATCAAACAATTCTCATACATTGTTGCCAACTTTATTCAGAGACATAGATATCTCTCACGATCTCGATTATTCAAAAAATCGGGAAATGACTGTATTTTACGATTTTGAGACTAATTCAGCAATTTTGCATTCAAATTGTTTGAAAGAATCATGGGAAGTACTTTATGAGATGAGGCATCATGAAATACCGACAAGACTTCTCGATTGGACGGGAAGTTTTACAGTCGCATTATATTTTGCATTGCGCAAACATGATGAAGTGAACACCCCTTGCGTGTGGATGTTGAACCCTGTAAGGTTAAATATAAAATCTGTGGATAAGCCACGAATTATTAGCATTGAACAAGGGCAGTCGCTTGATTATAAAAAAATGTTTGTAACACTCGAATTAGAGAAAAAAGTATTTAAAAATCCTATCGCAATAAATCCTGTAAAACGACATCCTCGTGTAATTGCTCAGAACAGTTATTTTACAGTGCACGGTTCTAATTTGAATCCATTAGAAAAAATTTACTCTACTGATGTCGTCAAACGATTTGATATCCCCAAAGATATCATTCCTGATGCAAAAAAATTTTTGAAATTAGCAAATATGAACGAATTTTCATTATTCCCAGATTTTGACGGATTGGGGCGCAGAATAAAGGAGATATATTTTTCAAAATAGAACAGATCATAGAGTGTTATCTCCAATTAAAAAATTAACGTGGTATTGTTTTCAGATACTAGAGATTCAAATCTTTCTTCAGTCTCGTCAGCAATTCCTGATAATCCGGGCTGTCCCGAGCCATCTGGACTTTCTCATCAAGTTTCATAGCGACCAAAGGATCGAGGGGCCGGCCACAGCTCGAACAGAACTTTGAAGTTGGTGCATTCACTGTATAACAATGCTCACATTGGCGGGGTTCTAATCGTAACCCGGTGGGCTTATCGCCATTCGCTGACTTTACCCCATAGTTCTTCAGGATCGCCGCATCAATATCGCTACCTGCAAGATGCGCATATGTCTGGAACATGGTGCTTCCGATGTTCCCCCACATCATCAGTTTGATCACGCTCTCCGGAACTCCTTCCTGGATTAGGTGCGTAATCCGGGAATGGCGGAAGACATGCGGGGTAATGTGTTTCTCGATCTCTGCCCGTTCCGCGATCCGTTTCAGTTGTTTCTGAATAGATGCATGGGTGAGCGGCGTCTTGCGCTCCGTGATAAAAACGAGATTATCCCCCTCAGGCCGGAACGGATAATCTGTTCTCCACTTTGCGAGATATTCCCGGGCGATTACTAACCTGAGGTATTCATTTTCTCGTTTTCCTTAAAATGAATTCCTGATAAAAAAGCTATTGAACACATAGAATAAAGATCTGGACAGTGCTATGAACTACAAGGTAGCAGCCGGATCAAAGGAACGGGCAATCAGCCGGGGCAAAATAGTTCAGGGAAGGGTAACTGATTATCCTCTTGGGGGGGTGCGTGAATCCTCGCTTCCGGTTCGTGGGATGGACCGGAGTGTAGAGCAGATGCTCTCCGATATCGTAACCCGCCTTGAACGTATTGAAGAGAAGATTGATGAGAGTGTTTATCCTCCCGAATCGGCTATCAAACCTTCATTTGTCAGGAGAGTGAAGAAGGCCCAAGCAGATATTGCTGCCGGAAAAGGAAAAACACACGATTCAATGGACGATTTTATCCGGGCCATCTCAGAATGACGTATACAATAGTTTACCATCCTGATATCGAAGAAATTTTCCGGAAGATGAGGAAGAAGGATTCCGCACGGTTTAAACAACTAGTGAGGAAACTCCGTGAGCTGAGGGGAAAACCCGGAGATCGGGAAACCACTCCGCAGTCCCATGCAAGGGCTACGGCGCCTGCATATCGGGCATCATGTCCTGACGTATAAACTGGATAAAAAGAAAGAACAGATCACGCTCGTGGACTTTGCGCACCACGACGATGTATATTAAGGTTTTTTACTGTCAGAAAAGGATGCTGCTAAGGGGATTCGAACCCCTGTCGCGAGCGTGAGAGGCTCGCATGATTGGCCGGTCTACACTATAGCAGCGTAATTGCCCACTAACATGGGCGATGGATTTACTTAAAGTTTATCAGCCGTCCACCCGCTTTTCAGGGATGTCGGGGGAAGGAATGGCCCTTTGGGGATTCACAGACCACATGCATTCCCGTCATCTGGCGTTCTATAAACAAGTATATCCCGAACCTGCGTCGAATAATATAGGAATGAGTAGTCTTGAAGAGCAGATAGCCGAGTTGGAAGCAGAGCTCACAAAGACTCCGTACAACAAAAGCTACCTCCAAGCACATCGGCCGGATAAAGGCTAAGATCGCAAAACTCCGCGACGAAGCCGTCAACCGGGCGATGAAATCCGGCGGTGGCGGAGAAGGCTATTCGGTCAAAAAATCCGGCGACGCGACCGCAGTCCTCGTCGGTTTCCCGTCGACCGGTAAAAGTACGCTCCTCAATAAGCTCACCGGCACAGAAAGTGCGGTCGCTGCATACGCTTTTACGACACTCACCGTAGTGCCCGGCGCCCTCGAACACAAAGGTGCTAAGATCCAGCTACTCGATATCCCGGGCCTTATCGCCGGTGCAGCCATGGGCAAGGGCCGTGGCAAGGAAGTCATCGGCGTCGTGCGCAGCGCCGACATCATCATCATCCTCGTGGATGTCTTCAACGGCCAGCATGTCAACGTCCTCCTCAAGGAACTCTACGACGCAGGCATCCGTATCAACGTGCCAAAACCCGATATCACCATCAAGAAGACCTCGGTCGGCGGTATCCGCCTGTCAGCGGTCGGGACGCTCGATCTTGACATCGAGGACGTGCGGTCGATCCTCTCCGAGAGCAAGATGATGAACGCGGAGGTGCTGGTCCGCGGCAACGCGACCCAGGAAGACCTCATCGATGCGGTCCAGGGAAACCGGGTCTATGTGCCGGCGTTCATTGCCGTCAACAAGGTCGACCTCATCGACAAGGAGACCTACCTTAGGATCGAGCACGATATTTCGGACCGGTTCGCTACGCCCCCCCTCATGATCTCCGCCCATTCCGGGTATCACATGGAAGAGCTCAAGGATACCATCTATGACTGCCTCGGGTTCATGCGGATCTATCTCAAGCCCCAGAGTGGCGACGCCGATCTCGAAGAGCCGCTGATCATCCGGACGGGGAGCACGGTCGAGACGGTCTGTATCAAGCTCCACCGGGACTTCGTGCGCCGGTTCCGGTATGCCCGGGTCTGGGGAAAATCCGTCAAGCACGGCGGCCAGCGGGTGGGCCTTACCCATAAGCTGGTTGACGGCGATATCCTCACCATCATCATCGAACACTAACGCCTTTTTTTCGTCTTTCGCGGTAAAAACGTTATCCGCTTACCGTGCTATTGGTAATATCGACGGAAAACATCATCGTCTGGAAGTCCGCGTCTTCCTTACCGTCATACGTAAAGATATAGGGGACGTTCGTCGGCGAGATCGTGAAGACCTCTATCACCGTGGAGTCGTTTGCATCCAGGAAGTCGAGGCGGTAGGCCCGGTATCCGGAGACCTGGTACAGGGAGTTAGGCCGCGTGATGGTCAGGCCATCGTAGGCTTTGTTGAGGGAAAGCGTCACCTGGCTGAAGTAATTTTCCAGATTGGTTGCCGGATTCGGATCGACATATACGCTGAAGACGCGGGCCGTGACCATCGTCGCGTTCAGTTTATAGAAATCGACGAGGTGGTAGCTGAACCGGCCGAAATCCGGTGTGGTGTAGGTACCCGGTTCTATGGTGGCCCAGCCGAGAGGGTAATGCATCGTCAGTGAATACGCGGGATTGGTATAGATCTGGTAGGGAAGCGGTGTCGGGCTTGCTGTCGGAGGAACCGTGGTGACGGTGGACGTTACGGGCTGTGGTACAGGCGTTGTATTCACTGCTGCCGGCTGCGCAGTATCATTGTGGGAAGTGCATCCCGCACACAGCAGAAAAACGATGAGGAGAATCCCCGTTACCACGGGTACTCTCCCATACCCCGGCATCCTGTTCATGGTATCAGGGTGAGAATACAGCAGACCTTTTTATAAATATTCTGAAAATGGTTTGGTCTTTGATGAGGGATTCGGACGCCGGCTCTATGTTAGTTCCTGATAGTGTCGAGAAGGACCGGGAGCGGAGCGTCGGTTTTTACCCCGGTGCCGGAGAAGTGGGTCCGGCTCGCCGCGTAGCCGGCAGAGCGCAGCCGTTCAAGGACCGTATCGATGGGGGGTGGTGAAACGGCACGGGACCGGGCGAGGAGATGGTAATCGTAGTGGCTGGAGAGCGGCAGTTCCTCCCGGCAGGTGACGAGCAGTTTTGCCAGATCCTTGTGTGTGCCAAGCGTGCTGCAGGCGAGCTGGTCCTGCATCTGCACGAGAATTTCGTCATCCAGCAGTTTTCCCAGGTAGAGAGGCCCGATGGGCTGGAGCGTTTTTCCGCAGTACGGACACGTTGCAGACGGGGGAAACATCCCGGGCTGCTCCTCCCGGTAGGCGCAGGAAGGGCACTGCATGATAAAACCGATCCGGGCGATGGTCTGGTCAGCAGCCTGGGCACCCCGGGTGAGTCTCAGGTTCAGGCGTACGAAGTGCTCCCGGGCAAAGCAGAAGAGCGGTTCGATGCCCCGGTCGTACTTCACCGTCTCCCGGACAACAAACCCGAGAAGGGTCCGGAGACCCACTTCGGCGTGGTACCCGGTATTGGCCGGGCGGGCAAAGTACCGGCGGATGCCTGCCCGGAGATGCGCCCCGCAGAGCGGTGCGGTATCCGTTGCCGTCACGAGAAGAAACCGCCGGCACCCCCGGACACCGGCATCGATGAACGGCGCTGGCGTCCCGAAGGGGTCGATGTCGACCGCATCAAAGGACTGCTCGAAGAGCAGCGAACACGCATCCCGGCAGGTGACCGTCACCGGGAGCCCGGACCGGCAAACATTCTGCTGGATCAGCGGCACCGCTTCCGGGTCCTTGTCGTTGATAGTGACCGGGATCCCGCACTCGTTTGCCACCCGGAGCCCCCGGACGCCGGTCGCTCCCATGGCATCGAGATAGTCGGAGGGTTTGAGCACCGAGAGAAGCAAGACGGTGGCGTCCCGGTTGAGCTCCATCCGGCGGTTGAAAAAGACCGGGGCAGTGCCGGGCGGGAACTGCTCGGTGTCGTCCTGGACCGGGACAAAAAACGTCGTTTTTCCTTCCGTTTTCTCGATGACGTCCATTCGCGGGAAGATCTTCGAGCGCGCAAAACTTATACATATTCCCCCGCAATTGGTATGAGCAGAGGGCGAGTGGCTTAGTCCGGATAGAGCGTTAGCCTCCTAAGCTAATGGTCGGGGGTTCAAATCCCCCCTCGCCCGTAACGGCTGGTATTTTTTCTTTGTACGGTGCGATTGCCGTTCTTTGTTTTTAGCGGAAATCCGGCGTGAATTTTTTAAGGAAAGAACAAAAAAAATATCCGGTAGTACAGCGAGTAGGTGAAACCATGAAAACGGGTATTCTTTGTATATTTGCCATCCTTGGTATCAGTTTTATCCTCGTTGCCGGCTGCACAACCAGTACCCCCGGTATCACGGGTACCCATGCGCTCAGCCAGGACGACGTTGCCGTACTGGTAAACGGAACTTCTGCCTTTAACGCCTCGATCTACCAGATCACGGCCGGGCGTTCGCAATCCGGCGACCATGAAATCGACATCTATATAGCTGCCCTGGATACCGGAACCACCCCCATCCATCTGCACTGGTTCAGCAGGATTACCGGCGCAAACGGTGTTTCGTACGGAGGAGTCGGAGTCTCCCATGCGGGCTCTGGTGCAGAAACTGACGAACTCGGCCCGGGAGACATGGGAACCCCCCGGGATTATGTCATAATCACTTCGGATAAGGATTATGAGGCGCTTTCAAAGGGAGCAACGCTCGACGTCTCCTTTGTTACCGAACCCCCGGCAAACCAGAAGCCCGTGAGTTTCTCAGCCGAATGGACCCTGGACCCGTC
This sequence comes from uncultured Methanoregulaceae archaeon, assembly GCA_963737635.1. GTDB lineage: Archaea > Halobacteriota > Methanomicrobia > Methanomicrobiales > Methanospirillaceae > Methanoregula. The sequence goes on along the minus strand of CAVTTL010000001.1, from coordinate 269,107 downwards.
GGTATTCACGTAACCCTTTTTTTCCCCTCTGCAATTCGAAAAGGCCGTCACTGCCGGATCACTCGTGTCCATCTCCGCGATAACCAGGCACGCTAGGTTAATATCGGAACGGCCAGATACCGGATCCTTATATGGGCCTTGCAGGATTTTTTACGATTACCCGCCCGGCAAATTCGGTCGTCGCTGGTCTTGCGGCGATCGTTGCGTACCTTATCGCTACCGGCACGCTGGTGTATGGTGTCATCCTGCTTATGGCCGTGGTTATTCTCGTCACTGCTGCCGGGAACGTGATCAACGATTATTTCGATGCAGCAATTGACGCGATCAACCGCCCGAAACGTCCTATCCCCTCAGGCTCGGTGGGCAGGAACACAGGCTCTCGCCTACGCCGGGCTGCCTGTTCGTCCTCGGCCTTATCGCCAGCTGGTTCACGACCCCGCTCTGCTTTGGCATTGCCCTTTTCAATGCCCTGCTCCTTGTCGCGTACGCGGCCAGGCTCAAGAGCACACCGTTTTTCGGGAACGTGGCGGTGTCGTACCTTGCGGCGAGCATCTTCCTCTTTGGCGGGGCGTTTGCCGGGTGGGGATATCTTATCACGATACTCCCTATCGCCGTTATCACCTTCCTCGCGATGCTCGCCCGCGAACTCCTGAAAGATGCCGAGGACATCGAGGGCGACCGGGCCGGCGGTGCGGATACCCTGCCCATCCGGATTGGCGTACAGAAGACCGCCATCTTCGCATTTTCCTGTGCCGTTGCCGCCATTGCGGCAAGCATATTCCCCTACTGGTGGTGGGGGCCATGGTATCTCCCCGGGATCACCCTCGTCGACGGTATCATTATTATCGCGGCAGGAAAAGCGCTTGGCTGCACCAACCCCGGCGAACTGGCCGCAACCGGTGCAACGACCCTGCTCAAATACGGGATGTTTGCTTCCCTGGCGGTCTTCACGCTCTCGGCTGTTTTCCTGGGGTGACGACAAACTATATGGATAAGGTCGTGCCTCAACTACCTTGATACGCACATGGCAGACGTCATCCAGCAAGGCAGCACTTTTTATGCCCCACGAGGGGCGTATTATGAAGGTAATGTCAGGATTGACGGCGATTTTATCGTGCCTGCCCGGACCCATTTCTGGGGCCGGCTCGTGGTGACCGGAAGGCTCGAACTGGGGATGAAATCGAGCGTGGCCCTCGATGTGGCGTGCGGGAGCGCAGTTATCGGGAGTCACGCCCGGATCAAAGGGCCGCTCGTGGCAGACCGGGGATGTGGCCCTGCTCGATCATTGCGTGGTCTATTCTGTTGCGGCCGGAGGAAAAGTCATCATCAGGCCCGATGTGCGGGTCGGCGATGTGACGAGCCGCGACGCCATCGTTGTCCACGGCAAGATAAAGAGCGGGAAGTTAACCGGTAAGACCATGAAGGTCTTCGGGAATTAACGCCGGATCGAGGCCCAGGATCGCCACCTCGTAGATATCCTGCCAGTTAACGATAGTCTCGACACATCCTTCCTTTAAGGTCACGACACCCATCGAGATGAGGCCGATCTTGTCGGCCATGTCGATCCCTTCTTTTACCTCGGTCAGGCAGCCGACGCCGATGATTGCTTTCGGGTGGTATTTCCTGACCATCCGTTTGATAAACGACGAACCGGGGATGATAAAGACCCGGTATCCCAGGTTTTCAAGAAGGATACCAGCCTCGCCGAGAGTACACTGCCCGCATTTGACGCATTTGAGCCCCTCCGGGGTGAGGTGCGCCGGGCACTTTGCGGACCGCAGGCACTGGGGGACAAAGACCGCGCGCAGGGAAAGAGGAACTTTCGAGAATGCGCTCGCGTTCATGGTATTGTGGATCTTGATAAAGAAGGTCAGCATCTCCCGGTCTTCGAGCCCGAGCAGCCGGAAGAATGCTTTCATGAACCCTTCGAGAAAGACCGTGCCTGCCTTGATGAGCCGGGGGAAATAGAGCTGCCCTCTCCTGATCGAGTACAGGGATATAACGACGAGAATAAACGATACCAGCAGGGCACCGATGATAAATACGAGGGTCAGTTCGCCGATGATGTACATCAGGCTGTGAAACTGGCTGAGATCGATATCCAGGAAGGTCATAGTGGTTTACGGTATAGTGTTGGATCCCGGGCGGGATAAGAGTGCACCGATGTCAAACGGCGGTCGGACAATGCCGTGCTCAGTGATAATAGCACTGACCAGTTCCATGGGGGTGGCATCGAACGCGAAATTCCGCACCGGTACACCATCGGGAATCAGGGTACGGTTTCCCATGACTGCGAGCTCGTCGCGCCCCCGCTCCTCAATCGTGACTTCGCGCTCCTTCCGGGAAGCATCAAACGTAGAGAAAGGAGCCACCACGTAGAACGGGATACTATGGTGGCGGGCGCAGACCGCGTGCATGTACGTGCCGATCTTGTTGAAGACTGCATCGCCGGTGATCCGGTCGGCGCCGACGATGACGCAGTCGATCTTCGCCGTGCGCATCATATGGGCGGCCATCGAGTCGGTGATGACGGTGACATCGATCCCGTCCCGGGCGAGTTCCCACGCGGTGAGCCGGGCACCCTGCAGGAGCGGCCGGGTTTCGCAGGCGATCACCTTGATCTCTTTTCCGGCTTCTACCGCAGACCGGATCACGCCAAGCGCCGTTCCCCACGAGGAACAGGCAAGCGCCCCCGCGTTGCAGTGGGTGAGAACGGTGCACTGATCGGGGAGGAGGGCGGCCCCCTGCGTCCCGATGGCGTGGCAGCACCGGGTGTCCTCAGCGGCGATTACCTGTGCCTCAAGAAGTGCGGCTGCCCGGGCTGATGCGATGTCGGTCTCGGCAAGCATCTTTGCAAGCACCCGGTCGACCCCCCAGCTCAAGTTGACGGCCGTCGGCCTGCTCTCCCGGATACGTCCGGCCTCTTTTTGTACAGCCCGGGAAAATGCTCCCAACGATCGTTCGTTACAGGTGAGGGCGGCAAGGGCGACCCCGTATCCCCCGGCAACCCCAAGGGCCGGGGCCCCCCGGATCTCGAGCCGCTGTATCGCTGTGATGAGACGGTCGACACGCGTACAATCGACGATTATATATTCTGTGGGAAGGAGCGTCTGGTCGATGTACCGGATACCGCCTAACGCCTCGTTCCACCAGAGCGTCAATGACTCGTTCACCGGGATCGCACCTTCTTTGCTTTTTGTGCGCCCACAAACGCCCGCATCGCTGCCGCTTCGCCCGATGCTACACTGTCGGGAATATCCTTGGGCGAGACCGCGGTGCCGGCTACATAAATCCCCGGCCGGATCGTGCCGACCGTGTCCATGGCGTCATGCACCGACTGGATAAACCCGGTCTCTTCACGCGGGAGACCGAGGGTATCCGCAAGCGCAGCCGTCGCGTCGGTGGGCTGGATGCCGACCGAGAGGACCACGAGGCCCGGGCGAAGAGTCTCGACCTCCCCGGTCTCCGAGTTCTCCACTTGGAAAAAGAGGCCGCTGGTATCTTCCTGCACATCGGAGGGCATCCCCCGCAGGAACCGGACGCCGACACTCTTTGCCCGTTCGTAATATTCCTCGTACCCCTTCCCGTAGGCCCGGACATCCATGTAGAAGATCGTGACTGCGATCTCCGGGTGCTTCTCTTTGATGAGCATCGCGTTCTTGATCGCCTGCATGCAGCAGACACAGGAACACCAGGGCCGGCACAGCTGCATATCCCGCGAGCCCACGCACTGGATAAAGACAATGCTCTCCGGCTCGTTGCCGTCACTCAGACGCCGGATCTTTCCTCCGGTCGGCCCGCTTGCATTGATCATCCGCTCCAGTTCGAGGCTTGTGATCACGTCAGGGAAGTGCAGGTACCCGAACGGGCTTTTCTTCCGGGCATCAAAGACCTCGTACCCGGTCGCGACAATGACGGCTGAGGCATCAATGACGATCTCCTTCTCCCCGTCCTCTCGCAGGATCGAACCGGGCCCGCACACGTCATAGCAGAGCCCGCATTCGATACAGTGCTCTTTGTCCTTGACGACCCGGTCGGGGACAGCCTGCGGGTGGGGCTTGTAGATCGCTTTCCTGACACCGATACCGGCGTCGAACCGGTTGTAGACCTCGACCGGGCAGATCTGGACGCAGTCGCCACAGCCAGTACACGTCTCCATATCGATATACCGCGGATGTTCGCGGACAGTGACCTGGAAGTGCCCGGGATCGCCTTTGACACCCACAACTTCAGACAGGGTATGGATCCGGATGCCCGGGTGCCGCTGGACATCCACCATCTTGGGCGAGAGGATACACATGGAGCAGTCGTTGGTGGGAAACGTCTTGTCGAGCTGCGCCATATGGCCGCCGATGGTGGGCTCCCGCTCGATCAGATGGACGAGCATACCGTGGTTTGCGAGATCGAGCGCCGCTTGTATGCCGGAGACACCGGCCCCGATAACAACGACATCACGCATGGCTATATTCCCCGGCGAGCCTGACGTAGGACTGCGCATTCTGCAGGATGTGTTCACGCTGGGCGGGGGTGGTCTCTTTGACGACTTTTCCCGGTACGCCGAGCACGACCGACCCGGGCGGTACCTGCATGCCCTCGGTCACAACTGCCCCGGCACCGATCAGGGAATCTTCCCCTACCACCGCACCGTTCAGGACGATCGCACCCATGCCGACGAGCACCCGGTCTTTGATGGTACAGCCGTGGAGGATCGCCCCATGCCCCACGGACACGTCACTGCCTAAGGTTGTGGGAAACCCGGCGCTGGTATGGACGACGCAGTTGTCCTGGATATTCGACCGGTCGCCGATTGCGATCCGGTCCTTGTCGGCCCGGATAACTGCCCCAAACCAGATACCGACATCCGTACCTACGGTCACCCTGCCTGTCACCGTTGCGTTGGGGGCACACCAGAGCGGGGTGCCGGCGATCGTCCTATCCATACCCATAATACCATAGGAACTTAACGTACAGACAGCATGAAGGTTATGGTAGGGGGCACCTTTGACCCGCTGCACGACGGCCACAAACGCCTTCTGACCCGGTCGTTCGAACTTGCCGGGCCTGAGGGACAGGTCGTGATCGGTCTCACCACCGACTCGTTTGCCAGCAGGAAGACGCACCCGATCCACCCGTTTGCCGAACGAAAAGCCGAGCTTGAGGCATTCATTTCCAGCGTTATCTCCACACGGGCTGTGCAAAAAAAATATGCCACCCACTGGGAAGTCGAACCGCTGGGTGACCGGTTCGGTTCAGCACTTGATGCCGATTTTGACGCAATTGTCGTTTCTGAGGAGACCCTGCCGGTCGCAGTCGAGATCAACAAGCTGCGGCGCGGGAAGAACCTGCGCAAAGTGGACATCCACCAGATCACCTGCGTGCTTGCCGACGACGGCCGCTGGATCTCTTCTACCCGTATCTGGCGGGGCGAGATCGATGCGCACGGGCACCTGATCCACACAGTATCTGAATAACTAAAGGCAGGATCAGGACGTCCGGGCGAACATCCCCGGTTATATGATATAACTGGTCAGATCCTTGGTGATGACAGAATCACAGTAGATGCAGCGCAGGCCCTTTCCGTCCGGGAGCACTTCAAACCTGCTCTTGATCGGTTCGTTTGTCCGGGTGATGCAGCCGGGATTGGGGCACCGGACGCTGCCTACGATCAGCGTCGGGATCTCGACACCCTTCTTTTCGCAGACCTTGAAGTTCCTGACAATGTTGATGGTCGCCCGGGGTGAGATGAGCGCGATCCGGTCGACCTCCTCTTTGGAGAGCTCGCGGTTGGAGATCTTGACGATATCCTTCATCCCCATCTCGCCACTGGGGACATTGGTCGCGATCGAGAGCGCTTCTGTCGTTGTCCCCACGATCCCGAGGATCTTTACCACGTTGAGCGCTTCTCCGCCGTCTATGTGATCGATCACGGTACCGTTTTTGATCCGCCGTATCAGGAGATCTTCTGCTTGACCATCATCGTTTCCGGCAGGGGCGATATGCTTCATCCCATCACCTCCAGCAGCATGGCCATTCTGACAGGCACGCCGTTCTTCGACTGCTCGAAATACCGGGCATGGGGCGAGGCATCAAGGCGCGGGTCGATCTCGTCCACCCGGGGGAGCGGGTGCAGGACGATCAGGTCTTTTTTTGCCCCGGCAAGGAGTTCAGGGGTGATCCGGTAACTGGAGGCAACATTGAAGTACGAGGTCGAGTCCGGGAACCGCTCCCGCTGGATCCTCGTCACGTAAAGGACGTCGACATCGCCGATCACTTCATCGATGTCGGTGTGCCCGATAATCTCCATGCCTTTTTCCATAAGACTGGTGGCGAGGGCCGGAGGGAGTCGAGCCCGGGCGGGGAGATGGTGTGGAGCCGGACGCCGTACAGTGACAAGGCAGAAGCCAGGGAATGGGCCGTTCTCCCGTACCGCAGGTCGCCCACGAGCGCCACGTCGATCCCGTCGATGGGCATCGACTGGCGGATCGTGTAGAGGTCAAGCAGCGTCTGGGACGGGTGCTGGCCGGCGCCGTCACCGGCGTTTATGACCGGAACAGTCGCAAATTCCGCCGCAAGCCGGGCTGCCCCCTCCTTGGGATGGCGGATCACGATCGCATCCGCGTACCCGCTTACCACCCGTATCGTGTCGGCAAGGGTTTCGCCCTTTGCCATCGAGCAGGCCTCGACACTGCTCACCGAGATAGAGCTCCCGCCCAGGCGAGCCATTGCTGACTCAAAGGACATCCGTGTCCGGGTACTGGGTTCGAAAAAGAGGACAGCAAGGATTTTGCCGTTGAGGGCGTTTTTATCGTATCTGTTTTTCCCGATCTGTTGCGCATGATCCAGCAGCCGGTCGATTTCACTGCGGTCAAAATCCCCGATCGAAATAATGTGATGCGTCCCAACTCCTCCCGCGCGTTCTCTTCTTTGGAGAATTATATGCACATTCCGCCTAATGTACCTATCTTCAACAGGACTCCTGCACCGGGTAAGAAAACGACCGATTCGACAGGAATGATATTATCGGGATTGTGCCCATGTACCTATGGAAGGCGTTAATTTTTTTCCAGGAACACGAGGCATGCAGATACCCATAGCGCGACCAGTGATCGGCCCGGAAGAAGTGTCGGCAGTAACGGACGTTTTGAAGTCCGGTATGCTGGCACAAGGGGAACGAGTTGCGGAATTCGAGCAGAAGTTCGCCTCGTACTGTGGCACTGCTCAGGCAGTAGCGGTCAATAACGGGACTGCCGCTCTTCATACGGCCCTTCTGGCGTCCGGTATCGGCCCCGGCGATGAGGTGATCGTACCGGCATTCTCATTCATCGCGACCGCAACCGCAGTCTCGATGTGCGGTGCAAAACCGGTCTTTGCCGATGTGGACGAGCAGACCTTCGCTATCCGTGCCGATCAGGTTAATGAACGCATTACGCCAAAGACGAAGGCAGTCATCGGCGTCCATCTCTTCGGCCAGCCGTTCGATGTCGGCCCCATCCAAGAGATCTGCGAGGCACACAGCCTTTCGCTCATCGAGGACGCAGCACAGGCCCACGGTGCCCTGTACCACGGCACCAAGGTAGGCAATTTCGGCAGGGCCGGGTGTTTCTCGTTCTATGCCACAAAGAACATGATGACGGGCGAGGGTGGGATGATCACGACAAGCGACAAGCCGATCGCCGACCGGCTCAGGCTTCTCATCAACCATGGCCAGAGCGAGAAATATCTCCACACGGTGCTTGGCTACAATTACCGTATGACCGATATTGCCGCGGCAATCGGGATCGTGCAACTCAAAAAACTGGACAAGTTCAACCTGCGCCGGAGAAAAAACGCGGAATACTATACGGCAAACCTTTCGGCAAAAGGACTGGTCAGGCCCAAAAGTTCCGATAACGTGCAGCATGTATACCATCAGTACGTCATCCGGCTTACCGAGGAGTTCCCCCTCTCCCGGACCGCGTTTATAGACTATCTCAAAGGAAAAGGGATAGGATCAGCCGTGCACTACCCGATACCGATCCACCGCCAGCCCCTGTATGCACCGGTGGCAGAACCGGATCCCTGCCCGGTGGCGACCCGGCTTGCTGCATCGGTGCTCTCCCTCCCGGTACACCCGTCGCTTGACACAAAAGACCTCGCGTATGTCTGCGAGATGGTAAATAAGGTGAAATAACATGGATGTCGGTGTTATCGGTGTCGGATCGATGGGAAAAAACCACGTCCGTATCTACTCAGAACTCAAAAGCGTCGGACATCTTGGGGTCTGCGACGTGAATGCACAGGCTGCCACAGCCATAGGAACGCAGCACGGTGCGACCGTGTACAAGACCGTCGAAGATCTGCTTTCCCACGTGGATGCGGTCAGTGTCTGTGTACCGACGCAATATCATGCAGCAGTAGCCAGACAGGTCTTTTCCGCTAAAAAACACACGTTCATCGAAAAACCGATCTGTGCAACTGCCGCAGATGCCAGGACGCTCATGGCCGGTGCTCCCCGGGATGTCACGATCGGGGTTGGCCACATCGAGCGCTTCAACCCGATCGTTGCCGAGATAAAGAAGATCGTGACAAAACCCCTTTTCATCGAAATGAAACGGCACAACCCGGCGTCTGCCCGGGTAACGGGAGACTCCGTTGTCGAAGATCTGATGATCCACGATATCGATATTATCCTGAACGCGTTTTTCCCCAATCCGTGCCATATCCATTCGGTAGGCAATGCCGACCTGTGCAGCGTGCTCATGGAGTGCGGGGGCGTACCCGTAGCGCTCTCTGCAAGCCGCAAAGCGTCAAAGAAGATCCGGATGATCTATATCGAGGAAGAGGATTTCACGGTCGAAGGTGACTTCATGAGCCAGGAGGTCACGATCTACCGTAAGCCCGGCCAGTACCAGTTCGAGAACGAACGGTACGTCCAGGAGAACATCATCGAGAAGGTGATGGTCAACAAAGTCGAACCCCTGAAAGTGGAGCTGTCAACCTTTATCGAATGCGCAAAGAAGCATATACCCTTCCCGGTGACCCCCGAGCAGGCGATCCGCAACCTTGAAGTCGGCGAGCAGATCCAGGCCGGTTTCCTGCCGTCATGACACTCGAAGCATTGATCAGGAAGCGGGGGCCGATCAAAACGATCGGGGTTATCGGCATGGGATATGTGGGTATCCCGGCCGCCGCACTGTTTGCCGATGCCCCGTGTTTTGAGCACGTGTACGGCTTCCAGCGGGACTCGCCGTCATCGGGATACAAGATCGCGATGCTCAACCGGGGCGAGAGCCCGCTCAAAGGTGAGGAACCGGGGCTTGAAGACCTGCTCAGGAAAATCGTTAAAACAAAAAAGTTCGCATGCACGACCGACTTTTCGAAGATTGCCGGTCTTGATGCCGTGACGCTCTCCATCCAGACACCGTTTAAGAACAAGGAAGATCTGATCCCTGATTTCTCGGCGCTGAACGAGGGCATCCGGCATGTAGGCCGCAATCTCCGGTCCGGGATGCTTGTCGTCCTTGAATCCACGATCACACCGGGTACGACTGCCGGCCCGGCCCGCTCCATGCTTGAAGAGGAGTCCGGCCTTGTCGCGGGGACAGACTTTGCGCTTGCCCATGCTCCTGAACGGGTGATGGTGGGCCGGCTGATCCGGAACATCCGGGAACATGACCGGATCGTGGGCGGGATCGATCCGGTAAGCACGAGCCGTGCAGCCGAATTATACTCCCCGGTCTTAACGATCGGGAAGGTGATCCCGATGACCGCTACGGCGGCCGAGGTCACCAAAACCGCAGAGAACACCTTTCGCGACCTCCAGATTGCGGCGGCAAACGAACTGGCACTCTACTGCGAGGTGATGGGGATCAACTTCTACGACGTGCGGGCGGGAGTCGACAGCCTCAAGGGAGACGGGATCACCCGTGCGATGCTCTGGCCCGGTGCCGGGGTGGGCGGCCACTGTCTCACCAAAGACACCTACCACCTCGAACGCGGCGTGCAGCAGCTGGGAAAGGGGTTGCTTGACTATCCCAAAAACGAACCTTCGCTGTTTGTGCTTGCCCGTACCATCAACGACTTCATGCCCCGGCACATGGTCCGACTCACTGCGGATGGTCTCGCCCGGGCGTGTGTCTCGATAAAAGGGGCAAAGATCGCACTCCTTGGCTGGGCGTTCCTTGCCAATTCCGACGATACGAGGAACACGCCTTCGGAACCGTACCGCGACGCCCTCATCGCCGCCGGGGCCACGGTTGCGGTTCACGATCCCTATGTAGAACATGCCCCGGGCCTGACCCTTACACTCTCGCTTGAGGATACCCTGCAAGGAGCTGATGCAGTGGTTATCTTTGCCGGGCACAACCAGTACCGCACACTCGATCCCAAGCAGGTCAAGGCGCTTACCGGGAAAAAACACCCGGTCATCGTGGACGGCAGGAATATCATCGATCCGGATGCCTGCATAGAGACCGGGTTCATTTACAAAGGGATTGGACGCGGCGACAAAAACAGTCATCCGGTCAGGAACTGAGATCCGGTCGGTTCTGATAGGTTAATAGGACTTTGCGGAAAAAATTGGTGAAAAATACCAATTTTTACGACGTAATGATTTGCGGGAATTATCCCGAGTCCCAAGAATCTATCCGCACCCCCACGTATTAGTCCGGTCATTCCGTACTTGGCACATCGAGCAATTTCTTCGCCGAGCTGATCCACCATTTTTTGATCTCGATCTCATCTTCGCCAAGGAACATCATGATCTTGACCGAGACTATGAGGGCCATAATTCCTAGTGTTGCCGCCTCCACGTCAACAGTTCCCGGTACCATCTTTTTTTCCTGGAGAATCCGCACGCGCTCTCCAAAAGATTTCCTACCGCATGTTATCATTTCTTTAAACATTTGTTGTGCTGACGGATCGCGAATGGCAACGGCGAACCACTCACTGATCATGGCGAGGTTGTTTTCAATGCCAAATTCTTTGTTTACAGCAATGATTTCATCTATCATACAACTGAGCGATGTGTCGAGATCATTACTTTCTATGAGCTGGTATTCCATCGTTTCCTTAAACGATTTTGCCATCTCAGTAAAAACATTTTTGAAGAGATCTCCTTTATTTTTAAAATAGAGGTAGAGCGTGCCTTTGGTGACACCGACTTCATCAGCTATGTCATCAAGGGTGATAGACTGGTACCCTTTTTTCTTCACCACTTCTAGTGCTGCGTCCAGTATCCTCTTTCTTGCCTCGTCCTTGTATTCATCTTTGTATTTCTGGAAAACTCTTGTCATAGACTCTTATACCATTCATAATGTTTCTACCTTATATCATTTTCACTAACCAAATACTTTTTTATACTGAACAATCATTCATTTATTATGAAATTATGGAGAGTTTTAATATATGTACATAAAGTGGACTCATGAAAAAGTGATATCCTGCCTCGTTAATATTCCAAAAAATGCCCAAACAGATGCCAAACCGGTGACAGGTCTTCAGCGTTTGTAGGATCTTCATGATTGACGCAACGATGGATCAGACAATCAACGAGAGAGTGGCGGATGGTTCGGCAATCATCCGTATCGATCATCTATCCAAGGTTTTTGCTAGCAAGACAAAGACGGTGATCGCCAACAATGACATCTCTTTTGAGGTCATGAAAGGCGAGATCTTCGGGCTTCTCGGATCAAATGGTGCAGGGAAAAGTACCCTTATCAGGATCCTCACGACCCTGCTTGCCCCTACATCGGGCCAGGCATTCGTCAACAATTACGACATCACAAAGGACCCGGAGATGATCCGGTCTATCATCGGTGTTTGTCCCCAGAATTACACAAGCGACGTTGAGCTTACTGCGTACGATAACCTCGAGTTCTACGGAAAACTCCAGAACGTTCCCGACAATATCCTCCCGGACCGGATCATGGAACTCTTAACAATGGCAGGCCTTGCCGACCGCGCCTATATGCCGGTGAGCACGTTCTCCGGGGGTATGAAGCGCAAGCTCGAGATCGTCCGGGCATTCATCCATCGTCCTCTTATCCTTTTCCTGGACGAACCTACCATCGGTCTCGACCCTGATGCCCGTAGGGAGGTCTGGCATCAGATCCAGATGCTTAACCGGGACAATACGACGATCATTCTCACCACCCACTACATGGATGAGGCAGAAAAACTCTGCGGCCGGATCGCTTTTGTGGATCAGGGAAGACTGCTCGCTCTTGACAGCATGGAAAAGCTTCGGCAACTGATACCGGCCGGTGACCTCATCGAGATCGGTATAGCTCATATGGACCCGCTCGCAGAAGAAGCAATCCGGAAGATCGACCTTGTCAACGCGGTGTCTGTAGTAGAACATATGGTGACTATATCGGCGACAAATGGCAGCCGGGTGATCCCTTCCATCCTTACTGTCTTCGATAAATTCCAGATTCCCATTATCTCCATCTCTATACGGTCCCCTTCGCTTGAGGACATATTCATCTACCTGACCGGCAAGGGGATTGATAGCGGCAATGGAGACGGGAACCACACACTTGTAACAGGCAGGAGGCAGTCCCCATGATGCCTGTGGCATTGAAGAGCGCCATTGCCATCTTCAAACGGGACATCAAGAAGTTCCTGAGCAACCCGGTTATCATCGTGATGACCCTTCTCATACCAGTCATGTACCTGATCGTCTTCGGGAACGCGCTTGGGGGAACCCTCAGTCACATCCAGGTCGGTGTCGTCCAGGAAGCCCCACCTTACAACGATACGCCACTCTTTACAAGCGCCGCATACCAGCTTAACCATATCAGCCAAGGCAGCCAGAATGATGCAGAAAAACAGCTTGACGTGACCATTTACACGGATGAAGCCCAGGCCAAACAAGACTTGGATAACGGGAAATTATCTGCAGTTATTGTATTTCCATCATCCGTTTCAAACGATAACGCGGTACGAGTTTACGTCGACAGTTCTGATTCCGTAACACCCCCGCTGGTCCAGGAAGCAGTAACCCAGGTCCTGCAGAGCCTTGGGGCAAACAATCCGATCATTATCGATAAGATCTACGGGGATATCCAGTATATCCAGTTCTTTGGCGTGGGCGTGATCATGATGGCGATTTTTACATCGACCTCGTTTGGTGGCGGGCTCGCGCTCATCAAGGATCGGGAGAACGGTGTCCACGAAGGTTATCTTGTCACACCGGTAAAACGGTCCAGCATCATCTCTGGGATCATTTCAAGTGGTGCCGTCCGGGCGTTCATCGCGGGATTTACCCTTTTCTGGATCGATCTGTTGATCACCGGCATCATCCTCCAGAGTTTTCAGGACTTTTTAATGGTTTTGCTGGTAATCCTGATCGCCTCTGTAGGAGTAACGAGCCTGGTCGTCTCCTTTGCATCCCGGTTCTCGGTCCAGCAGGAGTATCAGGCGGTCATTGCATTCCTCAACCTGATCCTGTTCATGACCTCGGGAGCCTTTTACCCGGTCATCGGGATGCCAGGCTGGTTGCGCTGGATTACGGTCATTAATCCTGAATACTACGGGGTTCATGCTCTGCGGAGCATCATCCTGAGGAACCAGGGGCTCAATGTGATCGGGATTGATCTTATTGCGCTTTTGATCTTTTCAACGGCAATGATCATCCTTGGCGTTGTCACCTACCGGCGCACGCTGGAGTGATGTTCTATGATCTTAATCAGAAACGAGGAAAGGCATGAACAAAGAAAATCGAGGAATACTATGAGCGAATCAATCAAAGGAAAGATAAAGAATACAACGTCCGGGGTGAGCAGTGATGGGCAGGGGGTCCAAGCCAACACAAGGAGATACCTGTATGTGTTCCTTGCCGCAGTGGCAATCCTCTTGCTTGCCGTATCGCCGGTGATGGCCGGGACGCAGATCATGGCCGGGAGCCCCCAGTTGGACGCGCACATCGCCGGCACCAACGAGTTTTCGCCGGGAGACGATGTGAACCTCCAGGTCGTCATCGGGAACACCGGGCTCAACCAGTTCATGATCGTCGAGTCCGGCATCATCAGCCCGAGCGATCTCTCCAACACGGCAAAACAGCTGACCGCGACGCTGGACGCCGGGGACGCCCCGCTGGTGGTCAAAGCCTCACCCCAGATAGTCGGGGACCTCCCGGCAAGTTCGAGCGCCACCGCCACCTTCCATATCACGGTCAACCAGTATGCCTCGGCAGGGACCTACCAGATCCCGGTCGTCCTGAATTACACGTACCTGTACCAGGCCAACCAGGAAGGCACCGAGACCCTGAACTACCAGTACAAGAACGTCAACGAGACCATCGACATCCCGATCACGATTAAACCGGAAGTCCAGATCGCGGTTCCCAGCGTGCAGACCGAAGGCCTGAATGCCGGGATCGAGGGCTATATCTTTGTAACCGTCAAGAATGTCGGGTCTGACGACGGCCAGAACGCCGTGATCCGGATCCAGCAGAACGGCCAGAGCCCGGTCACCCCCACCGACGGTAGTTTCTATGTCGGCGATTTCCCGGTCGGGGCGGTGGCCAACTGCACGTTCCGGGCCCAGGTAGCTAGCGACGCCCAGCAGAAGACCTACCCCCTCGACGTACTGGTCTACTACAAGAATTACGAAGGGGACTACGTGGATTCGCCTATCGAGACCATCGGGGTCCCGGTCGGCCAGAAAGTCGACTTTGCAGTTACCCCCATCGCCGCGAACGTTACTCCCGGCGCTAACGCCGTCATTACCGTCCAGTTCCAGAATACTGGCGGCATTACTGCCTATAACGCCGAAGCCCGGATCAGCGCGGTCGACCCCTTTACCAGCAACGACGATACCGCCTTCCTGGGCACGATGGCGCCGGGCGATATCCGCACCGCTTCCTTTGCCGTCTCTGTCGACCCGGATGCAACCGTGAAAGAATACGGCCTGGATTCCGAGGTTCTCTACCGCGATGCACTCGATAACCAGTTCACCTCTGACCCCCTCAAGGTTAACGTCGAAGTGGTACCGACTAAAACCGTCGTCTCCCTGATCGGACTCCCGGGCCTTATCGCTATCATCCTCATAGTGCTCGCCATCGCCGGTTACGTGATCTACGTTAAACGCTTCAAACCACGGTGAGAGGCACATTCCATGAAATCCTACACCCCATTTGCTCTCTTGATCTTAGCAGGTCCTGTTCTGCATCATGCCCGCGCTGGGCCAGGAAAAATACGTCGGGGGCTCGCCCCAGATAACGGCCTACCTTGCCGGCACCAATGAGTTCTACCCGGGACAGACCGCGACGATCACCGTCGACATCCAGAACAGCGGGACAACCGCGGTAACCTACACCAACCAGGGAACCCTGCCGCAGGCCGACCTGCCCACCACTGCGAAACTGGTCACGGTAGCACTCACCTCGGGCGGAGCTCCTATCAACATCACGACGGATGCCCAGAACCTGGGCGATATCCAAAGCCCCGGGATCACCACCGCGAGGTTCTCGGCTAAGATCACGTCAGATGCGACGCTCGGTGAATACACTCTTCCCCTAACAGTCCAGTATACCTATCTCTCCAACAGTCTCGCCAACCAGCCTACGAGCGACCAAGTCCAGGCCGTGTACGCTCCCGTGACCCTGACGATCCCGCTCACGGTTATGATTAAACCGGTCGTCCAGACTGACGTGCTCGATGCCAATGCATCCGGCCTTGCGGTCGGGACGGAAGGGTACATCAACCTGACTATCAAGAATGTCGGATACGAGGACGGGACCCAGGCAACGGTCAAAATCCTGCAGCAGGGGAACAGCGCTATCATCCCAACTGACGACAGCGTCTATGTCGGGGATTTCCCCCGGGACGGCATTGTTACCTGCCAGTACAAGGTCGCCGTATCCAGCGCCGCGCAGCAGCAGACCTACCCGATCGATGTTGAAGTGACCTACACGAACGCCGACGGGAATACGGTGACTTCGGCGATTGACACAGTCGGCATCCCGGTGGCGGGTAAACTTTCCTTCATCGTTACATCACCTCCGGCAGTGATCACGCAGGGATCTGACAGCGTGATTGATGTAGTATACCAGAATACGGGCGCGATCGTGGCTAATAATGCCGAAGCCCGGCTTTCGACCTATGGGCCGCTCTCAAGCTCGGATACGCTCGCCTACCTCGGGGATATCCCGCCCGGTGGGAAAGTGACCGCCCATTACGCTCTCTCCGCCGCGAGCGGGGCTGCTCCGGGGACCTATCCCCTCAATACCGAGGTCAGGTACCGTGACGACCTCGATAACAGCCAGGTTTCCGATACCTTCACCGCAGATGTCGCTGTCGCTGATCCCACGGCAGCCGGTGGATTCGGGCAGGCTCCGATAGCCCTTACGCTCATCGTACTTGTCGTGATCGGGGCAGGGTACTACACGTTTGTGATGAGAAAGAAAAAATGAGGAGAGAACATGGTGATTCCTATGGTACATAATGCAAAAAATGGCAGGACGGTCTTGATCCTCCTCGTTTTTATTGCGTGTCTTGTGACCCCGGCGTTTGCCGGGACCAAATACCTTGACGGGAGCCCGAACCTGACGGCGTATATAACGGGTACGAACCAGTATACGGCCGGGAGCGAGATTGCGATCCCGGTCGTGATCCAGAACACCGGTATCAGCACGAACTATGAGGTATCGTCCAACATCGTGAACCGTACCGATATCCCCACGACGGCGAAGTTCGTCACGGTCGCGATGGGGTCCGGAGATGCGCCGGTGGTGATCAAAAGCGATCCCCAGATGGTCGGTGATATTGCGAGCGAGGACCAGGCGACGGTGACGTTTTCCGCGAAGGTCAACGCCGATGCACAAGGCGGCACCTACCAGATTCCGCTCAATATCAGTTATACCCAGTATACGAATATCGATCAGTACGGTCTCGACACGGTCCGGTATTATTACGAGCCGTATACCGTAACGGTCACCGTCCCGGTGTCGATCAAGTCTGAAGTAATCCCGGCAGTAGTCACGGCAACGTCCGATTCGCTGGTCGCCGGTGCCCAGGGTTACGTCAACCTGACCATCAGGAATATCGGGTCGCTGGACGGGTCCAAGGCGACCGTCCAGATTCTCCAGGATACCGCAAGCCCGGTCAGCCCGGTGGACACCAGCGTCTATATCGGCGACTTCCCGGCCGGCAGTACCGTGGCCTGCCAGTACAAGGTCGCCGTGGCATCGGATGCCATCAACAAGACTTATCCGGTCGACGTTGTCGTGGTCTACCAGGACAATGAAGGCGATTTTGTTACCTCCCAGACCCAGACGGTCGGTGTTGACGTCGGGAGCAAAGTCGCATTCTCGGTCCTGTCCTCCCCGGTGGAGATGAGCCCGGGCAGTAAACGGACGATCCAGGTCGAATACCTGAATACCGGGGATTCTACCGTCCACAGCGCGGAAGCTCGTATCAGCGTGGTCGATCCCTTTACCAGTTCGTCCGATATCGCTTATCTCGGTGATCTCGCCCCGGGTCAGTCCGCAGTGGCTTCCTACCAGATGAGTGTCGCCAGCGACGCGACAATTAAGGAATACGGCCTGGATACGGAGATCCGGTACAATGACGCACTCGACGATACCTACGTCTCCGACCCGATGAAAGTTTCTATCGATGTCAAAAACCTGGCCGGAATCCAGGGAATCGTGTCCAATCCCGTCGATATCACCGTCCTCGTCGGCCTGATCATCGGTATCGTCTATGTAATTTTGCACTTCAGGAAAAAGCAGAAATGAGTGAAGTGCTTGCATGGTATCGGTGGTCTACGTTGAGGATGATCCGGCCGTAGCCTCAATGGTCTGCCATATTCTGTCTCATAAGTACGGGATACATATCTATACCCTCTCGTCCGTAAAAGAAGCACTTGAATGGCTTACGTTCACCCCTGCTGATGCCATTGTTTCAGACTATGATATGCCGGAGATGAACGGCCTTGAATTTCTGAAAATCCTCAGGTCCCGGGGAGATCTTACGCCATTTATTCTTTTTTCCGGTGTGGAGAATATCGAAGAACTCGCTCGAACTGCTGCAATGTATGGGTGCTTTGGCACCCTTTCCAAACACCACGACGTAGGAAAGCAGATCAACCATCTGGTGAACGTGATCCGGATGGCGATACAGTCGTCATCGAACAGGAATGGGTGATTCTATGTATTTTTGAGATTTGAAAATGTCCATCATGACTAATCCGGAACGTTAAACCCGCATAGACCAACGGCATGGGGCGGGGATCTCAAATCAAGATGTATGCATCTACCCTCTCGCCTTGCATTCTTGGAAAAAAAAGCCAGTCTGAGTTTGGAAAGGTACCCATGTCCAACAGGAGGTCCCGGGGACGATATTCTAAGGATGAGAAAAATGAATGGCCACGTAAATTCTGATGGTGACAGGACTATTGCACAAGCCCCAATCCTGAAAGGAGAACGCCGGTGTCAAGGAGACCCTGCCCACCATCCGGGATATTATGTATGGCATCAGAAAAGAAAGGGAACATGAGGCACTAATTCAGTTTTCCCTCGTTCGGAAACTGCGGGGATGTTATCTTAAATATTAACCCTCCGTAGCGATCCCAAAAGATCGTGTTATCGACTATTTATTTTTCCCGAATCGTTTTTTTCCGTTTAATTTCCATTAATGGAAATGAAGTGAAATCCAAATTTCGAAGAGTTCTCCTGTCTCGTATCCCTCTGGAAAAAAATCCGCCTCGGAAACCGGATCTGAACGAGGATAGTTTGTGGGCGCTGTCGCGTTAACGGGACTTACCGAAAAATGGTATAATCGTTACCGAAAACGTTGACTATGTAAACGTCCCGAAAACCCCCCAGAAGCCTCCGTTTCACTGATTCTTTTATCGTGCCGGCATCCCCATAATAATACGCAATATGTCCCAAAGAAACGAACTAAAATCATTATATCCAGTCCTGGCTCTGGTTTTTCTGTCGATGCTGGGCATTATGTTTCTCTTTGAATTTGGAAAGCAGGTGCTAAACCCGGCGATTACTCTTTGGGAATCCCACGTAATCACCATTATTTTTACCAGTGTCCTGGCGGTTGTTCTGATGTATTTCCCCCTCCGAACTTCGTATATCCAGCAGCAGAAGACAAGAGAGGCGCTCCGATTGCAGGAAGAAACAAAAGAGAACCTGCGGAAATCCGATATGCAGATCCGTTCATTCATTGAGTCGGTTGAAGATTCGATCTACACGGTGGATCGCGATGGCCGGTATCTCCTGATCAATGACAAGCACCTCGATCGTAAGGGCCTCTCGTCGCAGACGTACGCGGGTAAAAAATACGCAGATTTCCATTCCGCTGAAGAGACGAAGATCTTTGAAGATCAGCTAAAAAAAGTCCTGGAAACCAAGCGTTTGGTCCAGGATGAATATGAGCACGACGGCCGGTATTTTCTGCGCAAACTGAACCCTGTCGTTGACGCGTCGATCAACGAGGTTATTGCAGTCACGATAATCTCTTCGGATATCACGCCGCAGAAACTCGCTGAGAAAAATATCGAGGCTACGAACCGTAAACTCAACCTGATGAATGAAATCACCCATCACGACATTCTTAACCAACTGTCCGCCTTGAGCTCGTTCCTTAGTCTTGCCGGCAAACAATCAGAAGAACCAGTGACGAAAAAATATCTGCTGAAAAGTGAAGGTGTTATCGACACCATCCAGGCTCAGATTCTTTTTGCCCGGGATTACCAAAATATCGGAATTGAATCGCCGCAGTGGCAGAATATTTCTCAGACGATTCTGAGAGCTCGGATGCCATTGAAACTCGCTTCAGTGACTATTGACGATTCTTGCAGTAAATGGGAAATCTATGCGGATCCATTGCTGGAGAAAGTGTTCTTCAACCTTCTTGAAAACGCGGTGAGATATTCGGGCTCTCATCCGGAGATCCGGTTCTCCGCAACAGAGGAGCCCGACCGTCTCTTGCTGGTATGCGAAGATAACGGGCAGGGAGTGACTGAGGAGAACAAGGAGAAGATCTTCCAACGGGGATTTGGGCAGAATACTGGTCTTGGGCTGTTTCTGATCAAGAGTATTCTTGCGATGACGGGTATTTCCATATGTGAGAACGGCCAAGTCGGGATGGGAAGTCGGTTCGAGATTGGGGTGCCTGTCGGGGCATTTCGAATGAACAAGAACGGTAAATAAAACACTACGATCAACCGGATATCCTAGCAGTTGATTGTTATCAAAGGAAAACGCAAATTCTAAAATTTTAGAGTTTATGTCACTCCTGTCACTCGGGTGAACTACTAATTTAGTAGATATTAGTTGATTTTAGTAGTTCTGTTACCTTGCTGAGGGATCGTATATTTTTTCAGGATTGGGAAAGTTGGTGATCCCCTAACAAATTAACAGAACCCGATTTCAAAAAAGTGCCAAGAAGAAACGGGGTGCCGTTTGCCAGGTATGGGGCTTTGGAGGAGGCTTGCCCGGGAGAGGGTTTCCGGTTCTTCCCCGTTTCTTAGCGTGCCTGTGATCTTCCAGGCCTGTTTTATAGGTCTGCCCCCGTAGCATATAAGGTAGTGGAACCGGGCAAAAAGGACGGTATTTTTTTCCAACTGTTGCACATGTTGTACCGGGGCACCTCGCCAACGCCAATCCGGAACCTATATGACCGGAGTCGCTCCAACAATCCTCAAGATATGATGTATCCGGACCGGATTTTGTTCAGGCAGATCGTAAACGAGGAGCCTGAGCTCTCCGGGGCCGCGAAAGAAACGCTCCTTGCACTGTACGACGGCCCCCTGAAAATCCGGCAGATCCTTTCCCTCATCAACGCCCCACACGGTGCCGGGGCCGGGCAGAAGGATCACGCCATATCCGAGTCCGCGCTCAGGAAACGCCTCGATTTGCTTATTACCCGGGGCATCCTTGCCCGGGCCGGCGCCGAGCGGACAAACCCGTACTATTTCATCAGCCGTTCCTGGCTCTTCAACCGCTATATCCGCATGAGGTGCAGGGACAACCCCTCCGGGGGACTTCTCGATCTCAAGGTCCTTCTTGGCGAGATTGCACGGAACACGGCACAGGAGACGCCGGAACCAGTCCAGCCCCGGGTAATCTCCACCATTGGCGAACGAACGAAACGCAGTCACGAGGTCGAAGCTGCCTATGAGGCCTTCCAGAAACGCATCGGCGACCCGGCTGCACTGGGGGACTATCTCGAAGGGATCTATGCGGATATCTTTTTTGGCACGGTCCCGGCAAGTGACATCGATGGATCGCTTGCACGGGATTTCCTTCGATTTGTTGCCACCGCACCTCCCGGCGAGCATGAAATACGGTTCTTCTTCTGGTACGCGCAGTTCTTCCAGAGCCTTGACCTGTATGAGCCAGCGTCCGGGATATTTAACCGTGGGATCGGGCTTGCAGAATCCCGGGGACTTGACCCGGCAGCGATCCTTGCCGATACCCGGATCTCGCGTGGCAGTATCCTCCTTCATCTCAACGATTTTGCCGGTGCAAAGGAAGCGTTCCTTGCCGGTGCCCGGAATGAGGCTTTCGGCCCGTTTGCACAGGCAAAGAACCTGTTCGGGGCAGGTGAAATAGAGCTGATCTGCGGGAATATGGCCCCTGCCTCAACCCGGTTCCCCCGTGCGTTGGGATTCGCCCAAAAAGCTGATCCTGACCGCCACAACCCCGACGTAGAGGAACTCCGGGGCGACATCCTGCGCAGGATGGGAACACTCCACCGGCTCTCCGGGGAGTTTGATCGGGCCCGCGAATGCTACGATGCCGCAGACGCGATCTACCGGGACGATCTCTTCCGGGGCCGGGCCGCACTTCTGCCGGAACAGGCCGAATTGGCCCGGGCCTGTGCCTGTTCCAGCACCGGGCCCACTGCTGATCGTTACCTCGCTCAGGCCGCAGGCTTGTACGAGGAAGCAAAGACTGCTGCACAGCGGATCAGGAGCATCAGCCGGTTTGCTTCTGCCCTCATTGGCGAATGTGAACTCGCACGCATTGCCTCACAACAATTCAAAAAGCCGCTCCCCCGGGACATAGACGCAAAATTTGGCAACGCGTTTGCCATATTCTGCCAGATCGGTTCAAAGTGGGGGATTGCGCAGTGTTTTATTGCCGAAGCGCTGCTCTACCATTCGATAGCAGACGAGTTCCCGGACAAGTACGCGGATACGGCAGACAAGCTGGCGCAGGCTGAGCAATTTTCCCGGGACCTGGGCCTTGCAACCGAACTCTCCCTCATCCGGCGCATCAAAACGCATGCATCCGCACAGTGCGACCTCCACCCGCTCACCTTTTTGTAAACGCATTTCCGGCTTTTGCACGCTCCCCTCGGGAAAAAAGAGAGTATGTTCCTGTGAGCCGGCCCTACGCAAAGTATACGGCGAGCGGGCCGGTGCAGAGCGTAATCACCACGAGGAGCAGGATGCATGCCAGGTGAATGACAAAGGGGATCTTCAGCTGTCCGTGTTCTGTTCCATCCGGGATCGGTAGTATGACATGAGCGGTCATCGTTTGTTCCTCCGGTTTGTTTATTTCGCTGATCCACTGCTTGGCCGAAAGGAGATATAAAGCGCAGGAAGTTGGAAAAAAAAGAGCGGAAATTTTCAAAAAGACCGGTCACACGATCGTGCCTTAGTATTTTTCGCCATTGCCGGTCGATCACGATACTTCTTCACCCGCAACACAGATAATATAAGAATTTTATATTCTAAGTTGTAGTGCATATGCCTGACACGACTCTTGTTAAGGTCTCATCAAAAGGACTCATCACCCTCCCGAAGAAGATCCGGACAGATCTCGATATCCGTGACGGGGATTACCTGACCATTTCCTCAGATAAGGATAGGATCATCTTCCGGAAGGCAAAGATTGAGGTCGATTACGATAACCCGGATGATGCCTGGAAGGATTACGCGAAGAACCGGTTAGCGCATGAATGATCCGGCACAGGGAACCATCGTCCTTGTGGATTTTACCTATTCAGACCAGATCCAGTCCAAGGTACGCCCGGCGCTTGTAGTGAGCAATTCCGGGTATAACAGGATATACCGTGATGTGATGTCGCAAAGATCACCACCCGGAAACCAAAGATGATGGCGGCCAGCCTGGCAAACAAAGATCTCCAGGAAGGATCCTCTCGATCGTCCCAGTTTTGTGCAGGCTGACGGGATCTATGCCTTAGAGAAAGAACTGATCTGCGATACCATCGGTGTCGTCAGGCAGGAAAAGATGCAGGAAATCCGGGATCTGGTTTCTGAATTGTTCGCTCCCGATTCCGGGTAATCGTTTCCGAGTCTAAAATGCTTATGGTCTTTTTTAATATTACGGCTTCCCCGTAAATGGCGCCTATTTCCGTGCTATCGTAATGTACCCTGAGTGGCTCACGCTGGTCGAGGGCCGGGTCCCGCGTTTGGACCGGGTCATCTCGCGTTCTATGAGCTCGTGGGTATGAACCTCGGGGAACCGAGCCTGTGCCGCATCGACGACAATGGCCATCTGTTCCAGAAACGGCGTATAGCAGGCAAGGTACTCCCCAGCCCGGAGATGATCGTATGCAAAGGCCACGTGCTCTGTGGCGATCTGCAAATCAAGATGGATGACATCATAGGTCCCTTCAGCGGCAAGGACATCGGCGGCAATCGCTTCTACGTTGTCGAGCTTGGCCTCCTTGATATTCTTTGCCGCCAGCGCCGAGAAGTCCGGCCTGATCTCGTACGTCGTTACGTGCGCTGCAATCCCGCCAAAGTAGATCGCCGCAATCCCGCTCCCCGTTCCTGCATCGAGAACTTCGTCGTGTCGGTTCATGCCGGTATAGGCAATAACAAGGCCGATGTCTTTTGGCAGCATCGGGGCGCCGGAGCGCTTACCGTGCACAAAAAAATCCGTGGGCCGGGGGATGCGGAGCACGAACTGCGTCCCAGTGTGCGTGGTAAATATATCACCGGCCGATGCCCCGACGAGTTGCCCAAGATCGAGCTGGCCCTTGTCGGTTGAGAGCATACCTGGGCCTGCCCGGGTGAAAAATTCCCTGCCCTCACCGACTAAAAGGACGCGGTCCCCTGCCTCAATCATGGCGAGGAGAGTTTCAGGATCGCTTCGGCAATGTCGCCTTTGGATGCGACGAGCGCTGCCTTTGCTTTCTCGGCCGGTACCTGCGCCTGCTCGGCAACCATAGCGATATCCTCGGCCGGGATCTCGACGGCCGCTTCCTCGAACGTCGGGGTACCCGTTATCTGGTAGGACGTGACCCCCTGCATGGACATCGCGGTCACTTCAGACGGCCCGAAGACCCAGTTACCTTTGGGTGTTTTTATGACGATACTCTGGACATCTTCAATCTGGTCGACCTGCATGCCCAGCTTCTTCATCATCGCCTTCATCTGGCGTGGATTGATGTTTCCCGGAAGCATTCTTCTCACTCCCCTGCCGTACTCTTACCGCTGCACCGTAATTAAATGCGAGCATCTCCGCGCCCGAAAGGAGCGCAGCGCCGCAGGCAATAAGCCGATCGCCGCCAGCCACCACCAGCACGTCATCGCCCGCGCGGATCTGCGGGTCAGCCGCGACGACATGCTTTGCAAACGCGTTCTTTCCCTGCGCTACAAACGAAGTGACATCGTCCCGGATCGCGACCCGGTAGCAGGGCACCGGGAGAATGGCATGGAGCCGGCGTGCCCCTTCCATCCCGAGCGTGAGCCTCCCGTCAGAAGCACGGACTGTTGCAAGCCGCACACCGTTATAGAGGATCTGCCGGACCCGTCCTGTCGTCGAGAGCAGGAACGTGCAACCCTCGGGAAAGAGCCCGGTCCCCGCCAGGTTCCCGAACTGGTAATCAGCGATGAGCTGCACCCTGCGAAGCGAACTGTTCTCCGAGTATCCTGTTGACACGGTTGACAAACTCCTGTTCTGCCGGCTTTGGGATAAACGCCCCGGCTGCGATCTTATGTCCCCCGCCACCACCGCCGTACTCGGCCGAGGCGTCGCTGAGGGCCTTCTGGAGATCGATCCCCCGCTCGATGACCCGTTCCGTCGTCCGCATCGAGACCTTGGTGAGGTTCTTGTCCTCAGGCACCTCGCACATGATCAGGATGGGCTTAGTGCTGTTGAGTTTGGAAAGCGCCATTCCGGCACCGATGCCGACAATGGTGTCCGGAAATTTTCCTCCCACGTGGATGTACTGGACGTTATCAAGTTCACAGACTCCGGTATCGATGATATACTGGAGCAGGTTCCGGATGATCGCCCGGTGGTTCCCGAGCATATGTTCCGCCTCCCGGTACGCGGGTCCCCGGTCGCCTTTGAGGATCGCGCTTCCCACCGCCGGTTTTGTCCACCGGCCACAGGCGTTCAGGAGCGTTGCGTACTCCTGTGCGTTCCGCAGCGGCGTCCGCG
Source organism: uncultured Methanoregulaceae archaeon (assembly GCA_963737635.1). GTDB lineage: Archaea > Halobacteriota > Methanomicrobia > Methanomicrobiales > Methanospirillaceae > Methanoregula. The sequence continues at coordinate 243,741 of CAVTTL010000001.1, read as the reverse complement.
GGATCTCGTCCGGGAACCGGTAGGTCTCAGCGAGGAGCCGGTCGACGCTGTCCCCGTTTGCGATCAGCTGCTCGGCAAGCGCGGAGATGATCGTGCGCCGGTCGTCATCGGCGAGTTCCTCCCATACGTACCAGCGCCCTTCGGGAGTCTGTTGGACGATCCCGAGTTTCTTTAAGAATTGTTTTGCCCCTTCGGGGTTATTGCTGATCCCTTTAATAAATGGATCGTCGTTGTAGGCAAGCGAGAGATGCACCGGCCGGGTTGCGGTGCCATAGCAGTTGAGGTCTTTTTTGCAGACTTTCACCGACCGGTGCCGGATACCGTCTTCCACGATCAGGTCTCGGGCCGGGCCGACAAGGCCGCAGGTCTCCCGGGCCATCATGTCCCCGACGTTCCCTACCACCGCAAGCTTCGCGAGATCGATATTTGCCTCGTCCATCGCTTTTGCAACGAGATAAGCGACCCCGGCCGCGCTCATCTTCGTGTACCCGTACGGGAGGCAGTTGACCTGGGGATAGGTAACCTCACCGGGCTGGGTAACGTGATGGTCGACGATCAGCACATCTTTTTCCCTGAGGCCCCGCCGGCAAGGAGGTTCTGCTGGCCGGCGCCGAGATCGGCAAATACCTTGAACGACGCATCGTCCGGGACCTGCGGCATGGTCAAAGGCTCAAGCTGCCGGACAAAAACAGAGCGGACCGGGATGCCGTGCCGGGAGATCGCCTGCGAGAGGATCGCTTCGCAGGAAATACCGTCGGCATCGATGTGGGAGATGATGGTAATCTCGTGTGCAGCCGCGATCTGCTCAGAAGCTGCCTTCACGTCATCAGTAAAACCCATTGCCTATTAGGTATGGAGTTCTTACAGATGAAGTGTACCCTATGCAGCCCGACCTGAACGATTGTGCAGGAGAGTTCCTCGAAACCGGCATGATAACACCGGGAAGGATGCGCGCCGTGGACGAAAACGCGCAGGCCCTCGGCGTTACCGGTCTCCAGCTTATGGAGAGTGCAGGAAAGGCCCTTTCGCAGTCGGTGCTCGCATTCTGCCCGGCGGCGGTCCTTATCCTCTGCGGCCGGGGCAACAACGGAGGAGACGGGATGGTGGCTGCCCGGTACCTCCAGCACGGCGTGGACACCGCCGTCTGCTATCTCGATGCCGGCACCCGCAGCCCCTCCTGTGCCCATCAGCTGGCTGCGCTCCGGGGCTCCCGGGTATCACTGCACCCGTTCCAGTCGACCGATGACCTGCGGGCGCTTGCCCCTCTTTTTGCGAAAGCGGATGTTATTGTCGACGCACTGCTCGGGACCGGGGCGGAAGGGATCGTAAAGGAACCCCTTGCCACCTGTGTGGCGATGGCGAATGCGTCACCGGCACAGATCGTTGCCGCCGATATCCCTTCTCCTGGGATGCGGGCCGACCGGATCTGCGCATTCCACCGGCCTAAGGTGAAGGGATCGGAGGTAGCCGATATCGGTATCCCGATCGAAGCGGAGATCTGCACCGGGCCCGGGGACCTCAGTCTCATCCCGGTGCGAAGCCGGACCAGCCACAAAGGTGTGGGAGGCGAGGTGCTTGTGATCGGCGGCGGGCCGTACCAGGGCGCCCCGTACCTTGCCGGTCTGGGGGCGCTCCGCGCGGGTGCCGATATCGTCCGGATCGCGTCACCGGTCTTTGAACCGGTCCCTGATCTTATCTATGAGCGTCTTCCCGGCGACCGGATCGGTACGGAACACACGGAACAGCTCATCACGCTTGCAGGGCGTGCCGATGTGGTCGTCTGCGGAAACGGGATCGGCACCGGGAGCCATGAGGTTGTCCTCGCGGTTGCCCCGTACTGCAAAAAGGCAGTCTTTGACGCCGATGCCCTCCGGCTGCCCCTACCGCGGGCCAGCGGCGGAACCGTGTTTACCCCCCATGCCGGGGAATTTGCGCGAATCACCGGCACCGTAGTTCCGGAAGACGCCGGGGATGCATGCGGGCGGGCGCGGTTGGCACAGAAAGCGGCGGCAGCGGTTGGCGGCACCATCCTGCTCAAAGGCCCCGTCGACGTCATCACCGACGGCCGCCGCACCCGGTTCAACCGGGCCGGCGATCCTGCCATGACCGTAGGCGGGACCGGGGATGTCCTGGCCGGGGTGTGCGGGGCGCTTCTCTGCCACCTGCCTGCATTCGAGGCGGCGGGGATTGCGGCATACGTGACCGGCAGGGCCGGGGAGCGAGTGGCGGAGAAGCGGGGCGAGGGGATGCTCGCCTCCGATCTCATGGACTGCATCCCGGAAGAGTTGTTCAGGAGACAGAGGTAATGGTCGAATTTACTCATATTGCGGATGGCAGGGCACAGATGGTGGATATCACGGGGAAAGCGGATGTCGTGCGCGAAGCGGTGGCTGCCGGGCGGATTTACCTGCGGCCTGCAACGCTTGCCGCGATCCGGGAAGGCACTGTCGTCAAGGGAAATGTGCTTGCGACAGCGCGGGTGGCTGCAACGCTTGCGGTCAAAGACACACCCCGGATCGTCCCGCTGTGCCATACGATCCTGCTTGGTGCCATCACGGTGGACTTTACCGAGGGTGAAGAGTATATCGAGGCTACCGTGAGCACAAAGTCCACCGGAAAGACCGGCGTAGAGATGGAAGCCCTGACCGGCGTCTCGGTCGCGCTTCTCACGATCTGGGACATGGTCAAGTCCGCAGAAAAGGACGAAAACGGCCAGTACCCGGTCACCCGGATTGAGGGTATCCATGTCGTGAAGAAACGAAAAGGGACACCGTGTGCGACCTGATAGGTCGTGCCCGGGTACTTTAATATCCTCCCTGTCCAATTCTATAGGACTACGGGATTCGTCCCGTTGAAAGGAATGTAGCCCGTCACAGGGCCGAACCTTGAGGTGTTATACCAATGGTAAAATCGATGTATGCGTATGTCAGGGAGGCATGGGCCCGACCTGACAAGTCCGACGTGAAAGAACTGCTCTGGAACAGGATGCAGGACTGGCGCCGCGAAGGCAGCGTCACTCGTATCGACCGCCCGACCCGTATCGACCGCGCCCGTTCGCTCGGGTACAAGGCAAAGCAAGGTATTGCCGTTGTCCGGGTTCAGGTCCGCCGCGGTGGCCGCCGGGTCTCCCGGTATGTCCGGGCACGCCGGTCAGCCCGGATGGGCAAGAACCGGAGCACCCCGGGAAAAAGCATCCAGCGGATTGCTGAGGAACGTGCATCCAGCCGGTACCCGAACATGGAAGTACTCAACTGGTACTGGGTTGGTCAGGATGGCAAGCTCGAAGTACTATGAGGTTATCCTCGTAGACGGCCATCACCCCTCAATCCGGGCCGATAAGAACCTCGCCTGGCTCGCAAACCCCACCCACCGCGGCCGTGCAGAACGTGGCAAGACCTCGGCAGGACGCAAGGGCCGTGGCATGAGGACCAGAGGACGGGGTACCGAGAAGACCCGCCCGAGCATCCGCTCCCACGCCAATCAGGGCAAATAATCTTATCCTTTTTTCCCGCTATAGGTATCTTCATGAAGATCACCGATGCCTGTGTATTTCCGTATCCTGCCGGTGATTCCTCTCTTCGCAGGCTCGCCCTCGAGGCGCGTTCGTGCGGGTACGACAGCATCGTTGCCGCAGATACGCCTGCCGCCGAGGTCTTTGGCATCGCCGTGATCCCCGGCACATTCCTTACCGGTATCCCGGCACGGGAGGTCCAGAAACAGGCCAAGCAAAGCCGGGGCACGGGGGCAGTCATCGCCGTAGCAATGGGAGACAACGGCTTCAACCGGGCCGTTGCCGGGACGAACGGCGTCCATATTCTCCGGGGTATAGGTGCCGCCGACAAGCGTGCGTTCGATCACGTGGCCGCCAAGATCGCCGCCGACAATATGACTGCCCTCGACATCGACCTGTCCTCTCTGCTCTTCGGGCGCGGGCACGCACGGCAGAAGGCGATCCACCGCTATCTCGACCTGATGATCCTCTATCGCAGGTTCGAGTTCCCGCTTACCATCTCTTCGTCGGCTCATTCAGTCCTCGACATGAGAGCCGTCCGGGAAGTCACCGGCCTCTGTTCGCTGTTTGGTATGGGTGAGACAGACGTGCAGGCCGCACTTGCCGGAGTCGAGCCGGGTAACTGATCCGGGCAGAGATGCTGTGACGGTGATCCGATGAGCGTCCGCCCACCCACCCTCCGGGAAAAACGGCGGTATATCCTCGCCCGTCTCGACCCGGCCGGGACAGGGATCGAAGCAAAGGACCTGTATTATGCGATGTACGAGGCGGTCGTCTCGCTGTTTGGAGATATTGCGGCGGCCGCCATGCAGCCGTCAGTGCTCGCGGTGGAAGGAGCGTACGTGATCCTGCGCTGCCGCCGTGGTGCCGAACGTGAGTTTGCCATCGCCCTCTCTACGGTCACGGCCTGCCGGGAATGCCCGGTGGCGTTGCGTATCCTCGCGGTCTCGGGGACCATCGAGAGCCTGCGGGAGCGGATCGGCACGTTTCCCTTGCAGGCTGCACCGGAGGATGCGGTTTCAACCGGGGAAGAGGCACCCGGAATGCCCCGGTACCAGTTCGGTTCCACCCCGGTCGAGGTCGTGACATGGCACGGTCACAAGGTTGATGTCATAGAAAAGGGATTTAAAAATACACGCCGATTGTTCTTAACAACAGAAGATCTGGAGATTATCCATGCAACCACAATACCAGATGGGCTATGACCGGGCGATTACTGTTTTTTCGCCCGATGGCAGGCTGTACCAGGTAGAATATGCCCGGGAAGCAGTAAAGCGCGGGACAACCGCAGTTGGGATAAAGGCACAGGGGGGCGTCGTGCTTATTGTCGACAAGCGCGTCACCTCCAAGCTGCTTGAATCATCATCGATCGAGAAGATTTTCAGGATCGACGACCACATCGGGGTCGCTTCCTCAGGCCTTGTCGGCGACGCACGGGCGCTCGTGGACCGGGCCCGGATCGAATGCCAGATCAACCGGGTCTCCTATGATGAGCGGATCGAGGTCGAGGCGCTCGCAAAGAAGCTCTGTGACCACATGCAGACCCTCACCCAGTACGGCGGTATCCGCCCGTACGGCACGGCCCTTTTGATTGCCGGGGTAAGCGACGGCGAGTGCCGGCTCTTCGAGACGGACCCCTCCGGCACGCTCCTGGAGTACAAGGCGACCGGGATCGGTATCGGCAGGCCGGCAGCGATGAAGGTCTTTGAAGAGGAATACACCGCGACCCTCTCGATCAAAGACGCGATCCTGCTGGGCCTCAAAGCGCTGCACTCGGCAACCGAAGGCAAGTTCGACGTCGATACCGTGGAGATGGGTATCGTCGAATGCGAGGCTAAAACGTTCCGGAAGATGACCAAGGAAGAAGTCGCATCGTACGTCGAACAGTTCAAACAGTGATCAGGTATGATCTCTCTTGAGCAGGCAGTGGTGGCCCGGCTGGAAAGCCACGGGGAAAAGTTCGAAATCCTCGTAGAACCCCATCTTGCAGCCCGGATACGGCAGGGCGAAACCGTCAATATCGAAGATGCCGTCGCCGCCTTAAACGTATTCGGGAATGCGTCAAAGGCGACCCGGGCCTCTGAGGAATCGCTGGAAAAAGTGTTCCATACCACGGACTTTGCCACCGTCGCAAAGAAGATCATCGAAAAAGGCGAGATCCACCTCACTGCCGATCAGCGCAAAGAGATGATGGAGGAGAAGCGCCGGCAGGTGATCACGTTTATTGCGCGAAACGCGGTCAACCCCCAGACCGGCCACCCGCACCCGCCGGCGCGGATCGAGATGGCCATGGAACAGGCCCGGGTCAATATCGATCCATTCAAGCATGTCGACGAGCAGGTCAAAGAGACCGTAAAAGCCCTCCGGCCGATCCTGCCCATCCGGTTCGAGGAACTCCGGCTCGCCGTGAGGATCCCGCCCGACCATGCGGCCCGCGCATACGGGGATATTGCGGCGGCAAGCACCATGGAAAAAGACGAGTGGCAGAAAGACGGTTCCTGGGTCTGCGTCGTGCGTATTCCGGCCGGCATCCAGGTTGAGTTCTACGATCTGGTAAACAAGCTCAGCAAAGGCGAAGGCCAGGTAAAGATCCTCAATCAAGTATATTAATCGAGAGGACAAATATAGAAAGTCAATTTCGGTGGCTATCATGGCAAGCTCGGATCATTCAGCAAAAGGTTCAGCAAAGGGAAAAGTAACCGGTAGTGCAGGACGTTTCGGCTGCCGGTACGGACGGTTTGTGCGCAAGCGTGTCGCCGAGATGGAGAAGATTTCCCGGGCACTACACCGCTGCCCCAAGTGCGATATGCAGTCCGTGCAGAGGAAAGGGACTGGCATCTGGGAATGCCGGAAGTGCGGGTACAAGTTTGCCGGCGGCACCTACCAGCCCGAGACCCCGGCTCTCCGCGTAGCCCTTCGTGCGATCGAACGCACGAACGTCGTTGTTGAAGAGAAGAAGATCCAGTAACCGGTACTACATAATGGCAAGTACATACAAGTGCGCACGGTGCAAACAGAAAGTAGAGATCGACGTCAACGTCCGGTGTCCCTACTGCGGCCACCGCATCCTCTTCAAGGAACGCGGATCGGCAATAAAAGAGCTTAAAGCCCAGTAAAAGCGCCGGGCAGTTCCCGGCTCATTTTTATTCTTGTTTTTCCCACTACCTTGATGAGGTACTCCTGTGCCGCACGAAGCCCTGTTCCGGTTTACGACCGATCACGCAGAGCAGATCTACCGTTCACTCCTTCCCGAGCTCAAAGATGAAGTGAATCCGAGATCTGCGACCACCTGCTGGGTCGAGGGGAATGCAACGCTTGTCCTGCGGATCGAAGCACAGGACATCGCGGCGCTTCGTGCAGCGCTCAACATGTTCCTGCGCTTGGTCAGCATCGCTGACGAGATGCAGCAGATCGCCTGAATAGGCTGCTGGTCAATAACCGCCGGTGAAACGTTCGGAATCATTTTTAATGCTGGCAGATGAAACCTGATAGGAAGACTATGCAGAACCTATCCCCCAAAATCCAGAACCAGATTGCCATGCTCCAGCAGGTCCAGCAGCAGCTCCAGACGGTTGTCCAGCAAAAGGCCCAGTACGAGATGGCGGTCCGCGAGGCAAAGCGTGCCGAGGAAGAAGTCAAGGACTCTGCCGATGAGACGCCGATGTACATGAGCATTGGGACCATCATGGTGCAGAAGAAGAAGGAGTACGTGACCGAGAAGCTCACCGAGAAGGTTGAAACGCTCGAACTCCGGATCAAGTCCCTCGAGAAACAGGAGACGATGCTGCAGGGCAAATTCGAGCAGCTCCAGACCCAGATCAAGGCCGCGATCGAGGGCAAAGGCGCCCCGAACGCCGCATAACGTTTTTTAGGAAATTTCACCGTTGATTACGTTTTTTCCACCAGAATATTCCTGCAACGAGAAGGACAACTGCCCCAATGACGGTTGCAGTATACAGCAGTATTTCAGGGGACGGTCCGCAATCGCCACATATCGGAGTTGACAGGTAAAGTGCATCGTCATACGATTCATTCCCCATCTGGTATGCTTCCTCCGCGTTGACACGCGCCTGAGTATAGTTGCCCATTGAGACCTCGTCATTTGCCAGTGATATATACCCAATTGCACTGTCTCGTTCATCGATAATCGTTGACAATCTGGGGTCCTGTGCGGTGTTTTGATTGGCCTGGAAAAAAGCGATCAACGAATCGACATTATGTACGGGGACTTGTGCAGTAGCGATCTCAGATTCGGCCCATGCTTTATCAACTGCTCTCTTACCAGCCTCGACCGATGCCTGTGCTACACTCAGATCCTCAAGGGCATCCGTATATTGGATAGCAGACCGTGATGATGCGTTTGCGATTTGAGTTTGGGCGTTAAAATAATCTTTCTCGGCTGCCGAGGTATCTACTCCCATGGCAGATTTAGTATCGATATCAGATTTGAGCGCCAGAAGGTTTGTGTTTTCTTCTGAAATAGCGTTCGTGATATCGATGCAATTTACCGCTACAACGGTCCGGTTGAGTTCAGCACTACCCCCACTGTTGACCTGATTGCACGTTGCTGAAGCTGCCGGAATACACACCATCAAAATCACTGCACTCATGATCAGCTTTGTTACGGGTGTCATTACCGGGCCTCACACAGATCAATGTACCTTTTAAATATACTCAATTTTTTCTTTTAAGACCTATAAAATCACTCTGAAGGGTTTTAGCGAGATCTTTATGAGCATTTCTACAGGGAGTTTCTGTCGACCTCAACATGTATATTTTGAAACAACCAATGAAACAGACATGAAAAAACGGGATGCAGGTTTAATTCTTGGGATGTTCTTCGTCTTTATGGCAGTATACTTTCCGATTACCGCGTTTGTGTTTAACGGCGGATTTACCAATGCTATCGGTATCGTAGCGTTCGCTATTAATGCAGGAGTTGCGGCCGTCATAACGCTTGTGATTTATTTTCTGGTCCAGGAAAAGAGCCAGACTGAAGACGAAGACGAGGAAGATGACGACGCAGAAGACGAAGACGAGTGTGAAATAGACGAGGAAAAAGGAAAGGCACAACCAGAAGAGAAACAGACAGAAAAGAATGAAAAATAATTTTTCCGGCTCTTGAGAATTCCCCAAAAGGGACTATTACGCTCTCATCATCTTCAGACAAATACTACCCCCTTTTATCGAAGAAAAAAGATTCATTCACGTTCTTTCCGGAACAAGAAGATCGTACCGCACGGTCTCAAGCCAAGAACCGGGATCTGCGGATTATTTCTTTGAGATAAGCGTGCGTGCATCCGTATCGATTTTGTAGGATTTCGGGCGATCAAGAAGATCAAGCGCGTTGATCTTCATGTCGACCAGTTCGGCATAATTGAATGACTCGGATTTCTTTTCGCCCTTCTCGTCCCAGAACACCACGATCCCGTTCTCCATTTTTTTGCTGCTGACAATATCGTGCATAGTATCCGATCAGGAGTGAAAGGTAATGAATATTCGGTTGGTGCAGTTGCTGTGGCGGTTGATTGGACCCTTTTAACGAAATGAAATACTGGTTGCCGACCGGAGCAACAGAACCCTGTTTTTTGCTCGTTTTCGTAATTTTTACCTGAGGTCTCTCAATGGTGATTTCTTCAAGTAACTAAAAAAGATACGACCGGGTTTATTCCCGGCTGGTCAGGTTGATCGCGTTTACGAGCGCATCGACCGAGGCGAGCACGATGTCGTCGCCGGTGCCACTGGCGTCAAAGATCCGCCCGTGTTCGTCTGCGACGGCAATGGTCACATGGCACATCGCGTCCGAACCCCCGCTGATCGCCTCGATGTGAAATTCGGTCAGCTGGATCTGGGCCGGGATGATCCCGAGGATCGCCTTGAGCGCTGCATCCACCGGGCCGTTTCCAACGCTGGAGAAGACATGCTCGCACCCGTTGACCTGGGCCCGCACGCTTGCGGTCGGGATAACGTGGTTGCCGGTCATGATCGCGATATCGTCCAGCCGGAATACCTTTTCCCCGGCCCCGGTGCCCATGATACTCCCGCCGATCTCGTACAGGTCGGCGTCAGTCAGGCGTTTTCCCTTGCTGGCGATTGCCTTGACCCTCTCGACGATCGCATCGAGTTGTGCATCGTCAGGTTCGATATGGGCATCGGCAAGCATCTGGCGCACCGCATGCCGGCCGACGTGTTTCCCGAGCGTCAACCGGCGCCGGTGCCCGACCATCTCCGGGGTCATGATGCCGGGCTCGAAGGTCTCCGAGCACTTGAGGACGCCCTGCGTGTGGATCCCGCTCTCGTGCGAGAAGACGTTTTCCCCGACGACCGGCTGGGTGGGGGGAATCCCGATTCCCGAGAACCGGGAGATAAGGCGCGAGGTCTCGACGAGGCGTTCCTTCCTGATGCCGGTGTGGACGCCGTAGATCGACTCCAGGATCATGACGGTCTGGGCGAGGTCGGCGTTGCCGGCCCTTTCGCCAAGGCCGTTGACGGTCACCTGGACCTGAGAGGCGCCGGCTTCCACCGCGGCGATGGTGTTTGCCACTGCGAGGCCGAAGTCGTTATGGCAGTGGACGTCGAGCGGGCAGTCTACGTCTTTTGCAAGCCGGCCCATCAGTGCCTTCATCCCCGATGGGGAGATGACGCCCACAGTGTCCGGGATGTTGATGATGGTCGCCCCGGCCTGGCATGCGGTCCGGCAGACCTCGACCAGGTAGTCGGGGTCGGTCCGGGTCGCATCCATGGGTGAGAACATGCACATACTGACATGTTTCCTGGTGTACCGGATGATCCCATCGGTGATCTCGAGCACCTGCTCCCGGGTCTTGTTGATGGTGTTCTCCCGCTGGATATCCGAGGTCGGGATAAACACGTGGATCATGTCAACGTCGCAGTCGATGCAGGCATCGACGTCGGCTTTGACAGATCGCGCAAGTCCGCAGACGTTGGTTTCTAATCCCAGTTTTTTGATGGCAGAAACGGTCTCTTTCTCGGCGGCCGAGGATGCAGGAAACCCTGCTTCGATGGTATGGACACCGATGGCTGAGAGCTGACGGGCAATTTCGATCTTCTGTTCAAACGTGAATGCTATCCCCGGGGTCTGTTCTCCGTCCCGGAGCGTAGTATCAAAAACGGTCACGTCTTCATGCGCACGGCTATCGGTGAAGAAGACGATCCCCCGCAAAATCCTTGCGAGTCATGGTTATTCTTGTAAGCACCCGGATTATTTAAAGAATCCCTGCACCAGATTTCTGTTTTTCTTCGGTTTGGCCGCCAGAGAAACGGATAAACGTACGATACGTTTAATACGAAACTGTCCCTACATTATTAGGCAGTGCCCCGCCTTAACTCAGCCTGGTAGAGTGCGCGGCTGTAGTATGGTTTGCCGGTATCGGCAACTGCGCGGCTACCGCGATGTCCCCGGTCCGAATCCGGGAGGCGGGATCTACTGTATCACATGCCCAGGTAGTGTAGCGGCCTATCATGATTGCCTGTCACGCAATCGACTCGGATTCGAATTCCGACCTGGGCGCTCGCTCTTTTTTTTATCTATTTGAAAAAAAATCGATTCCGAAGAGGTTCTCCTCTTTAAAGACGATCAAAAAAATATATCAGATCGAATGAAAGAAAACCATGAATGACATGAAGTCAGAGATACTCTTTCTTACCTTCCTGTTCGCCGCAGCCCTCCTGGTGGTGCCAGCGGCGCCTGCCGGATCTGTCACTATTGGTGCGAGCCATGTCACCCTGAACCCGATCCCCACGACCTCTCCGGGAATACCGTTTATTACGATCGATCCCATCGGGGACCATGCGGTCGGCGAAGTGTTTTTTGTGAACGGGACAACGAACCTGGGTACCTGGGAGAAGTCTCTTATCCTGGATATCGAGTGGTCCGGTTTTAACCCCGGGGGCTTTGGTTCATCGTTTTATAGGACAAACGCATCCATCCAGCCCGGGGAAAATGGGATCGGTACCTGGTCTGCGGCAATTATCCCCTCCCAATGGGAGAGATATAACGAATCTCCCTCGTATCATCCGGCACCCGTGTTTGCGAGGGTGTACTCCGGTGAATACGTGGCGAATGTTGAATCTTCAACCCCCCTTGGGCCTTCTGTAGCAGCCCAACAGACTTTTGGTATCGTTCCGCCGGAGAACAACGTCACCCCGACATCCACAACCCCTGCCGGGGTGCAATCGTCATCACCAATGGGCACAGGCTCAGGAAACACACCCTCTCCAGCCGGGCAGGGCACTCCCGTTCCCGTGATAGTACCGGTTATTGCGGTTTTTATGGGGGTGGTCCTTTTGGCCGTGTTTAACGCCAGAAAAAGAGAGTGACTGCGCACCCCCGTGAAAAACAGTATTCGTATCGTATGCCTGGCGCAGGGAAAAGCACCATGGGGGCAGCATTGTGTCGATACCGATATCCTGATACAGGCACATGCCGGGGGATGAAAAACCCGGACTACAGATAGACATATGAGGCCACGAAGCAAGTCTTGCCAGTCACAAGAGGAAAAGGTGTCACCGGCCGGGCCGGCGACGTCCCTACGAACACAGGGTGATAGAGAGAGATGGTACATCTCCTGTCACGAATCTCCAGCACCCGGTGGTAGCATACCGGGAGTACAAACGGCTTTGCCGGAACATACCACAAACGAATAAAAAAAAGTGAGGTTTGAAATGTCACAACAGCTTGGCGGACAGCCCATTATCATTCTCAGGCAGGGAACGACACGGAATCGCGGGCAGGAAGCCCAGGAGAATAACATTGCCGCAGCAAAGGCAGTGGCAACCGCGGTCCGGTCGACGCTCGGGCCAAAAGGCATGGACAAGATGCTCATCGACTCAATGGGCGATATCGTCATCACGAACGATGGCGCAACCATCCTCAAACAGATGGACATCGAACATCCTGCCGCAAAGATGATGGTCGAGATTGCAAAGACCCAGGACGACGAAGTAGGCGACGGCACCACATCGGCTGTCGTAATCGCCGGTGAACTCTTAAAGCAGGCAGAGGAACTGCTCCAGTCGCGTGTCCACCCGACCGTCATTGCGGAAGGGTACCAGCAGGCGGCTGCCAAGTCACTGGCGATCCTTGAGAGCATCTCCGTTGCGGTAAAACCCACCGATACGGCGACGCTTGAAAAAGTCGCGGAGACAGCGATCAGCGGTAAAGGTGCAGAGGCCTACAAGAAACTGCTCTGTGCGATGGTCGTACAAGCGGTCACATCGATCGCCGACCCCGACGGCACGGTCGACATCAAACACATAAACGTGCAAAAGAAGGTCGGGGGCGCCGTAGAAGATACCGTTCTCATCGAAGGTATGGTCCTTGACAAGGAGCGGGCAAACCCCGGCATGCCAAAAGTGGTAAAGGACGCGAAGATCCTTCTTCTCAACGCAGCACTCGAGTTCAAGAAGACCGAAGTCAGCGCCGAGATCAAAATCTCCCGCCCCGAGCAGTTACAGGCTTTCCTTGACGAGGAAGCACAGATGGTGCACGCTCTTGCAGACAAGGTCATCGCAAGCGGTGCGAACGTGATGTTCTGCCAGAAAGGCATTGACGATGTCGCCCAGCATTATCTTGCAAAAGCCGGCATTCTTGCCGTGCGCCGGGTAAAAAAGAGCGACATGGAGAACCTTGCCCGCGCTACCGGTGCAGCGCTTGTCAACAGCATCGACGCCATTTCCCCCGCCGATCTCGGGACCGCCGGCCTCGTCGAGGAGAAGAAGTTTCTCAGGGGAAGAGATGATTACCGTCTCGAAATGCAAAAACCCAAAAGCGGTCTCCATCATTATCCGGGGCGGGTCCGATCATATCATCGACGAGATCGAGCGTGCCCTCCATGACGCACTCATGGTAGTCAGTGTTGTCGTCAAGGACAAGAAAATCGTTGCAGGGGGCGGGGCGCCCGAGACCGAACTTTCGCTCCAGTTGCGGCAGTATGGATCGACCCTCGGGGGCCGCAACCAGCTTGCCGTTGAGGCATTTGCCGCAGCAATGGATGTGATCCCCCGTGCCCTTGCCGAGAATGCCGGCCTTGATTCTATCGATATGCTGGTTGCGATCCGGGCTGCACATGAAGCCGGGCACCGGACCTTCGGGCTTGACGTCTACGCGGGAAAACCCGTCGACATGCTCAAAGCCGGCGTCGTTGAGCCGTTGAGGGTCAAGACCCAGGCGATCACGAGCGCAGCCGAGGCAGCAGTCATGATCCTGCGCATCGATGATGTCATCTCCTCGTCAAAAGCATCGGCCCCGCAAGGCGGGATGCCACCCGGTGGGATGGGCCAAATGCCCCCGGGAATGGGAGAGTATTAACCCCCCCCTTTTTTTTGATTGGCTTTCGCGGTAATGCGGGCCCATTGTTCCCGGAACGAACTTGTTCCCACACATCATGCTATACGCTCGGACAACCTATTCTTATGTACACAAACGGTTTTGGGCATACATTCGATCGCGCCCGTTCCTGATGATACCAGCGATCCATGACCTCCTCAATGAAACCCTTTTTGTAGTATCGATCGATTAAAAACCAGAGACCGGTATCTTCCGGCTCCCGGCTGATTTCAGCATATCAATGAGTAAACCATGGCTAAACAATTATTCAAATCGGTAGTTTTGGGAACACCCTCCGGATATATCATCCGGTGGACCTGTCCCACGTGTTATGCAGACAATGAAATTATCAACAGAACAGCAGGGGAGTTTTTCAAGGCATCCCGGGATTCCTCATCCCGGCAGTGCAAGAACCGTTCAACCATTTCAACGCCCTGCTTTCATACGTAACTGGCATTTCCTTTTTTAACGCTTCCTTTGGATGCAGAACCGCGATGTCCCCGGTCCGAATCCAGGAGGTGGAACATACTGTATGTCCAGGTAGTGCAGCCGCCTATCATGATTGCTTTCACGGGATCGACTCGGATTCGAACTCCAACCTTGGCGTCGTTCTGTTTTGAAAATGCTTTCCGGGGGTACCGGTTAATCCAGTTCCATAAGGTCACGGATAAGAGCAACGATCGCAAGCCTGTGCTGTTCACCGATGGCACCGATCCGGTGCTCGAACCGGTCCCTGTCCAGAGAAACGATCTGGAATACGAGTGCAATGCTTTCGACATCGAGGCCGTTGTGTGGGCTTGGTGAAATGATGTACGTGTGCGAGAACCTGGCACTGCTCATGCTGCTGGTCAATGGGACGACGAGGGTGAGGCCATTGGCACCACCCACAACAATTGCCGGGCGCATACCTCGCTGTTCATGTCCTTTTGCATCAGAGAGATCCACCAGCCAGATATCGCCGTTCTTCATTGATCAGTGCTCCACTGTTTTCAATGAAGCCCTCTGCCAGATTCCCGTCTCCTTTTTCAGTTCTTCGAGGTCGCCGGGCGTTGGCCTGAAGAGGAACTCTTTTGCTTTGGAGATACCAAGGGCAATCTGGGCCTCTGAATAGAATGGCTTGAGTCGTTTGACCTGCCGGAGTGCTTGGAGGGGATCAAAGTCCTGCCGTATTGTATAATACCCGTAGGTTGCGCCGATTTCGAGCGGGACGGGTTTGAGCCCGAAGATCCTGCCGAGGTCACCTGCGGTCTCTTTCTCTGTTGAGCTGAGGTGGCTCGTGGTTTCCCTCTTCTCGAACTCGTTTTTGAAGGTGAACAGATCTTCTGCAAGGTGCGGGGAATACGGTCCCCGTACGTAAATGCTGCAGGGATATCCGAGACTAATGCCTCTGAGCTCCAAAAGGCAGACAAGTTTCTGGGCAATGAGCCGGTCGTCGAACCGTGATAGAGTGAACTCAAAGCCCAGTTCCTTAAAGAACGCAATTACTTTTTTGTGTTTTTCCATATTCATGCTCCACAGTCAAGGAACCTGCGTAACCAGGACGTAATCCTCTCCCATTCGTCCTGACCTTCCGGTGTGATGGTATACAGTTCAAGTTCTTTTCCGTCAGAGATGATCTTCTCTGACGTAAGATAGCCCATGTCTTTGAGGACATTGAGGTTTGCAAACAGTACGCCGTCATTGATGCTGAGCGCTGCCTTAAGTTCCCGGTAGGTTGCCCCATCGGCACCAAGTGCGGCCAGGCTTGCGAGCAGTTTCATCCTGACAAGCGAGAAGACTTTTGCATTGAGCGCTTCAGACTCGTTTAAGATGGAGAGGATATCATCCGGCATTTTTTCGTTCTCTCCGTTTGATTATTTACTTTGTTATTTACTTAAAGTTTAAAGTAAATGAACCTGTAGGTGGGGGTACATTTTCATTCCCTTTGGAGGATCTCGAATGACAGCGTATGAATCCGCAAAAAAAGAGGCCATTGTCAATCGCGCAGTTCGTCCTTACGTTTCTGCGTATCGATCTTCCACTCTGGGAGCAGCCCGAAAATTCCCTTCGTGATAACCCTTCTTGTCACCCGGGTCTTTGAGGGGATGAGCGCTTCGAGCATGAGTACACAATGTATCCAATTGAGTAAAAAATGTATACATTGTCGGATACAGGACCATGCCGGGGACAGAACCTCCAGCATCTTTATCCCCGCAAAAATACTCCACTCTTCTGATGAAGATCCCCGCTCTTTTCTTCACCATTGCTCTCTTGTTTCTCCTTGCCGGGGGATGCGTCAGTTCCCCTTCCACAGGGTCTCATACCCCAAACGCCACGCCGGCCAATGCTTCTCCGGTCTCCGGTGAAAGCACCACGACCCTTGTCTCCCCGACACTGACTATTGTTCCGTCCCTTACCGCTGTTCCTTCCCCTACCCCGGACCTCGAATCACAGGGGCAAATCAATAAAATATACTACTATACGCTGGACGGGAACCAGGGGTTTATTCCCCTCGAAGTGTATACTGAAGGGGGCCAGGTGATAACAGCCGCTCTTGTGCTGAACGCATCGATACAGCAGCTCAATACGCTCGCAGCGACGGTAACCCTCTGGAAAAATAAGGTGCAGGCCGATCTTTCGAATGGCGATTCGTCGGACTATCCCTCCGATGTACAGATGTACAACCAGGCGTACAGTGCATACCAGAGTTATTACACGACGGTCTATACTCCGGATTATACGACGTGGAACACCCTGAATACGGTGTACCAGAATGAGTACCTGCCCAAGGAGATGGCCCTTGAGGACAAGTACCGGGGTGGGCCGGGGGATGAACGTAGGCGTGGCGACGTGAGGACCGGGAGGCGGTACACCCCTATGAAAAACATTGTTCTCATCGGTATGCCCGGCGCAGGGAAGAGCACCGTGGGTGTTATCCTTGCAAAGACGCTCGGGATGGCGTTTGTCGATACCGATATCCTGATACAGGAACGTGCCGGGCGGCTCCTGCAGGAGATGATCGACACGGAGGGGCCGGCTGCGTTCCTTGCGATGGAGGAAGAGACCATCTTGTCCCTCAACTGCCGCAATGCCGTGATTGCCACCGGGGGCAGCGTGGTTTTTTCCCACAAAGCGATGGCACACCTGGAACAGGAGGGTGTCGTCGTGTACCTGAAGATCCCGTGTGAGGAGATGGTGAACCGGCTCAACAACATCACGACCCGGGGTATTGTCCTTGTTCCGGGCCAGAGCCTTTCCGAGATGTACCGGCAGAGGGTCCCGTTGTATGAGAAGTATGCCGATATTACGGTCGATGGTGAAGGGGAGGCATTCGAGGAGGTTGTGGGAAAGGTTATCGGGGAGATTGGGAGGATTTTTTAGAAAGACGCTCACCGGGGCTTATCGCCCCACAGCCAGCGTAGGCTCATCTATGCAGAGGTTGTACCTCCCGTTACCTTGGGACCCATTGGATGAGACTCCCCCGGGTACGTGGCGACAAGGTACTTTAGGGCCCTTTTGCCCGTGTTCAATACCCGAACCTTCGCTCATATTCCTTGTGGGGGAGCCATTCAAGGATCAGGGCAATGACCATTTTCCCGTCACCGGCGACCGAGTACATCAGCCGCCAGTTTTTATGAAAATTATATTTCCAGAGATTATCGATCCCGTACCTGGCGATATAGGATTTGGGGATCAGGCGTTTTGGGACTTGGATCCCGCAGAATGCATCGAGGGCGAGCGCATCGAATGCTTCGTTCAAGCCGCGATAGATATCTGCATCCTCTGCTGTTGAAGACGCGAGTGCACGAAAAGATTCTTTGATCCGGTTGTCGGCGAAAAAAACGGCGGCTCTCATCGGATTTTCAGATCATTGGTATCGAGCAAGCGTTTTATAAGTTCCGGATTATAGATCCAGCAGATTTTCCCGTCTTTATCGGCTGCAATCTTCCCGGAGTCCAGGAGATACCCGATGATCACAGAATAGGTCTGGTACATCATCTTTTTGGGAAGGTTCTCCCAGAGGGCCCGCTTTTTGTATTCCCCGCTGTGCTCTTTTATGAATGATTCCACCATCAGTACGGTGTCGAGCTGCGGTGAATGGGCCGTTTTGGTTCCGGATATCATTACCGGGATTTTGTTATATAACTATATATAACATTTGAACCGGGGTATCCGGGGTACGGTGGAAAGAGAGAACGGGAGGCATTTGAGGAGGTTGTGGGGAAGGTTATCCGGGAGATTGGGGAGATTTTTAAAAAGACGCTCACCGGGGCTTATCGCCCCTCGCCGCGTAGGCTCATCTATGCAGAGGTTGTACCTCCCGTTGTCCCAGTGATATCAGAATTTACCGGAAGATACTTTAATCGCGTAAAAAATATCTGAAACAAGCGAGGTGCAGGTACGAAACACACGCGGATGCGCTATACCGTACTGATGGACCGGAATACGAACGGGAGTTACACCGTGACGGTTCCCGCCCTGGAAGGCTGCGTCTCCCAAGGTGACCGCTGGGATGAGGCGCTGAAAAATGTTGAAGAGGCGATAGCCGGGTATATTGAAACCCTCCGGCTCCTCAAAAAACCGGTGCCGGTTGAAGTGGAAGTGACCGTTGACAAAGAGGCGGATGCGCTGTATATGCGTATTTCCGATACCCGTATCCATGAATCGGAAGAAGTGAAACCCGGCATAATCCTGGATTATGATGACCAGAACAACCTTGTCGGTGTAGAAATTCTCAGGGTATCTGAGCGGGTACCATCAGCCAGCCTGAGAACCGTAATGATCGAATCGGCATGACCACTCCCACGAATACATTCGTGAGCCGGTGAACTGGTTCCAACATTTGCCAATTAAGTGTTCTGGTTCAATCGTCTACCGATCCTGCAACCGGTAGAGGAATGGACTAGAATTGGTATATACGACATCGTAGTACCATCCTTGTGGGGATACTGCAGGGGCTCAAAATTCCCTGTCCAAAGATCCCAACTGGCAGTTGGAATGTTTGGACAGAGAATATAAAAGGAGACATTTCGGAAGATCCCTCTGCGAATACTCATGTGGTATTCCCTCAGGGTACTCTGATGATAATCCCCGTCTTATGATCTTCAGGGCCCCGAAACGCTCGATGGCGTGAAGATGGAGGCTTATGTGATTCCCATGCCCGGCGAGCGGAGCGTATCGAAAAGGAGGAATGAAATACATGAAAACTTTGAAAATGGGCATTATGCTGTTGGCATTCCTGCTGGCAGCGATGGTGATGGTACCGATGGTGAACGCGTCCGGGGGAATAAATTATTCCTTAGCATCCGATGTAAGTACGTTATCAGTTCCACAACTGCATTTCAATACATCTCAAAAACATGTAACTGTAAACACCGAGCTGGATCCCGATCTCAATACGCAGGTATCAGATGTTACACATTTGATTGCAACATCCCAGAACCCGAGCATATCGAAAATCCCGTACGGCTCAATAATTTATCATTCAAAAAATGGCATAACAACGGTTTTTGATGCAAACGGGAATCAGTTGTTCGCTGCAGAAGATGCAAACTCCACAAACATTCCTACACCAGATGGATTGACGCCGGCAACCCATGTACATGGGGTCCCATCTGGATCAGTTGTGACATTTTCAGGAAATATTGCGTATGTTTCGTATCAAAATGTATTGCTCTTTAGAGAGATTGATTTGAGCACGCCAACCGGATTAACGGCATCTTCGGTAACTCCACAAGTGACTGACCCCCAGTACTATGTTGAAGGCATAGATGGTACTCCAACATCCTCATCTCTTGGTAATTACGGTGCCGAATGGACTGTGCCCTCAAATCCTAGCCAATCTGTTCCCGGTTCACCCGTATTTCTTTGGGATGGGGTACAATCAAACGGAAATGTGCCTGGATCCAGTTGGCCGGTGTTAATACAACCCGTATTACAATGGAATGTCGAATCCGGCGAATGGAGTATGGCATCTTGGCTTATTTACGGTACTAACGGGGATTTAGATGTTAAAACCAATGATGTTACGGGGGTATCTTCAGGAGATGTGATTCTTGGCCAAATGCTCTACAACCCAAATTCATTGACGTGGACTATAACTACAGAAGATACATCCAGATCTACCGCCGCTACGTTGACTGCCACAAATTGGCTGCCAAACTCAAATGTTGCAATTGAGGTTTACTTGGAATCATGGGCGCAAGGTTTACCTAGTTTCATGCCTGGACCAGCTTCATTCTATTCCTTCGTCGTACATGACACAAATGGCAACAATTGCTACCCGAGTACCGATTACTACAGACTATCAGAGAGCCCTCTTCCCATATTTGACGTTGAATATTGCTAATACCAACTATTGGCCGAATTCGATTCACTATCCGCTTATCTTCACCACTCACTAAAATATTAATAAATTAATAATAAATAAGTATTTTTTTGATCTAAATTGTTAGAGTTCGCGATATTGAGTACAAGCCTCGCATACTAAATAT
Source organism: uncultured Methanoregulaceae archaeon (assembly GCA_963737635.1). GTDB lineage: Archaea > Halobacteriota > Methanomicrobia > Methanomicrobiales > Methanospirillaceae > Methanoregula. Next base: position 223,409 of record CAVTTL010000001.1, on the reverse strand, counting down.
ACCATCAGGTAAGGTCGAATGATATGAAATTAAAAATTATGTTTCTCACATTGTTTGCAATATTCCTTGCAGCGGTAATAATTGTCCCATTAGTGAGTGCGGATGATGGAAATATAACGCCCATCACAACGCCTTTTATCACGATCGATCCCATCGGGAACCACACGATTGATGAGGTATTCTTTATTAATGGGACGACGAGTCTGCCGTCAGATAGCGGGCCTCTTATCCTTGAAATCGAAACTACCCATATTAACCCCGGTGGAGCCGGGTCTTCTTTCCATTCAAACGTATCCATACAACCCGGAGAAAATGGGATCAACACCTGGTCCTGTAATGTTACTACATCCCTGTGGGAGACGTTCGGTATAGGTCCCCGCCAGATCCCCGTTCCTGATGCCAAACCAGATGAATATCGGGCGTTTATTTATGGTCCCTTGGAAACGTTTACCCCTGGACAATTATTTTTCATCTTCCCATCCGGTAGTTCCGTCTCCCCGGGTCAAACAATTCCAGTTGCATCCAGCGCATACTACGAAAATAGAACAATCGAACCCTCACCAACGACCCAGTCTTCCCCCCTCCCGGCAGCACTGCCCATTATTGTCGTCACGGCAATGGTGATCCTGAGTTCAATTCATCGAGAGTGGTGATTGTGATTAACCAAAAATCAGGCATGGTAATCCTCCTTATCGCCTTCATTTTCCTCTCCACATTCATAGTAGCAGTAGCCGGTGCAACCCCTCCGCCACTGGAAGACAGGGCTGCTTATCTTCTGCCGAGCCTCGGTACTATCAACATTTCTGCCCGCATGTATCTTACCGTAACCGATGAACCGGTACCAGCATTTCCCCCTCTGTCACCGTATTATGCATCTCGGAATATTCTGGATGAGAAAACCGGTGAAGATTATGTCTCTGAATGCTGGTATTTCAACGACTGGACTGCATTCTCCGTGCAGAGGACCGGTCTCTTTGCGTATCTTGCCTCGCACGGTACGGTCTCCAATACGACGCTGGATATTTCCCCGGAACTGTCCCGGATGTCTGCGGATCCGGAAATTGCTGAAGACTCTGTTCATCAGGTTCCGGTTCTGGCATATGAAAGTAATGGAACGTCAGGATATTTTGTGATATTCAGTACGAGGTATTTTCCCGGAGAGAGCTATTACATCGCGTATTATGGGCTGGCCGGGTCGAGCCGTCTGGAAGATAACTCAACGCTCCTGAATACCTTCATCATGAGTGTTATTCCGGAAACGCTGGAACACGAAATCTACGTGTTCAATCCTTCAGTCCTCTTGTCGTCATCTTATTCACCTAGCCCTTCGTTCTTATCACTACCATGGCTTACCCTCCTTTTTCTGGTCGTTATCGGGATACTGGTATTTTACCCGGGGAAATAAATGACCGTAAAAAGGTTGCAGAAAACGGGGATGGCGATGCAGCGTATTATCGCCAGAACCCGGGGGGTCATCCTCGATCCGGTCGAAACATTCCGGACGATTCACGACGGCACCGATAATTCCCTGGGTCTCTACCTCGGCGTTCTCCTCCTGTTCAACGCATGTATGAATTCTGCCATTGTCGCGATCTCCGTTACTCTCGTACCTCACCTGCGGCTGTACACCTGGCTTATGACGGGGTTACCTCTGGTGTTGTGGGCTCCGAGCGGGATCGGGCTTCTATGTGCAGTCTTTTTCAACATCCTTCTTTACTGGATCGTTTTCCTGTTCCTTGCCGGTGCATGGATCCATCTCTGGGTTGTTATCCTTGGTGGCCGAAAGGGCATTCTCCAGACGATGAAGGGATTCGCGTATGGCGTGACCCCGTCCCTGCTCTTTGGCTGGATCCCGGTGATAGGGATTCTCTTTGCGGTGTGGTCGTTCATTCTGACGGTTCTTGGCATCCGCGAATATGCCGGGCTCAGTACCCAGCGGGCTGCACGTGCACTGATCGTCTCGGTTCTCATCGTGGTTTTCGTTGGTGTATTGTATATCATTCCTGCGGTCAGCTTCCCGTGAGAGAAAAGGGTACGATGAAGCGATTCTGGTTGGATGGAAACGGGATGGGCCAGGGGATGAACACTGGCGTGGCGACGTGAGAACGATTCGGAGAGGTGGGAGATGATCCTAAAGCAGTTTTATGGAAGAAGGTTACACGACGAAGGAAAGATGGGAGTATTGAATCGTTCCTTAGGGTGTGGATCTCAGTATGAGAATAAAGTTAAAACTCGGCGACCTGAAGAATTGCTTTTTGAATAAAAAAGTAATCATTTTATATTTAAAAAATTACAATTAATACGAGAGTTCATTCTTTAAAATGGAAATATCCAAATGATGCAAACGGAATACAAACTTAATAGATTTTTATGATCGACGAAGAAAAATTTTTCCAATATTGCAATGATGTCAACGAAGTAGTTTGGGAGAGGCGTATTTCAAAACAGGATGTTGAAGACTGGATAAAAAATTTCAAACCTCAAAAAAATATTAATGTTCGACAATTAGCAATGGACTTATTACTTGGATTTATCTATTATAATGAATCTGAAATTAAATATTTATGCAAACATGCATTCTCTGAATATAAACGACAGATGATAAAAGAAAAAATACTAACGGGGATATCGATTAAAGACGCCGAAAAATCTTTTAATGACTCAATAAATAAAATACAATTTATTGGAAAAAATGGAGATAGTAGCGCGCATTTTGCATATCTGTTTAGACAAATTCATGATCTTCCATTAGATATTTTCATTAATTCAATTGATGAAATCAAACCAGATGCGCAGACATTGATTTTTGTTGATGATTTTATTGGTACTGGTGATACGGTATTAAAATTTAACCAATCCTTGAAAAATGCAGGAATTTTTACAAAATTTCCAAAAATCCAAATTTACTATTTATCTTTGATAGTTACAGAATTAGGTTTAAAAAAAATCCAGTCATCTGATGCAAATTGTAAGTTGATTTATGCCGAGATGATACCTCAAGAGTATAAAGTATTTTCTCCCGACACAAAGATATTATCAGGTTATTCAGCATCAGATATGAAAATAGCACAGATCACGTGTCAAAAAATCGGAATTTTTTTAGAGGGAGATATGTATGCTTTGGGATATAAAAATTCAGAACTTCTTATAGGATTACATCATAACATTCCTAATAACACACTTCCAGTTATTTGGTCTAGTAATAAAGATTGGGTTCCGATATTTCCTAGAAGAAGAAAAAAGTATTGGAGCTAAATATGGCAGAAAGAATGGTTAATCCGTTTGCAGGCTTCAACGCAAATCTCATGGAAGATGACGAAATTATAAGATTTTGGATTACTCCAGGTCCTCTTTCTGATTTGATACAGAATGGAGCTGAATTGATATCTTCACCTCCGATATTTTTCATGGGTGGGAGAGGCTGCGGAAAAACAATGATTCTTAAATATATGTCAAATGAAATTCAAATTAAAAGATCAAAAATTGATAATATTTCAAAAAATGATTTTCTAGCAAATTTGCATTATATTGGGGTTTATAATAGATTTGATGGCCCATCGCTTTCAATCTTTGAAAAACGAAACCTTGGTGATACTGAATGGGAGACTATATTTAAACATTACATGGAAATAGTGATTTGTAAAAAATATGTCCAAATGCTAGAAAATCTTAAAGCAAATGAATATTTGGATGTTGACGAAAATACGATTAAAAAATTGATTCGCGATCTTGATAAATATATTTTTGAGTCATCGGAGTCGGATATTGGAGATACATCCTTCGAAATTCTTATTGAAAAGTTAGAGTCATTGTCAAAGAAAGTTTTTAAGTTTATTAACAATGCTCCGTTTAATAAAAACCCCAAATTTGAATCCGAATTTATTTTTTCGTCTGGGTATTTGATATTTGGCGTTCCTAAAATAATTAATAATATTATCCCTTCGTTTAAACGGAAAAAATTCGTAATTTTACTAGACGAATATGAAAATGCATCGAGAATGCAGCAATTGATTATCAATACTCTTATTAAGCATGTTCAACCTCCCGTTACTTTTGTTATCGGTAGCAGATTTTACGGTTTAAAAACCTTCGACACAATGAATAAAGATGAATTTTTAATGGAGGATGCAGATTTTAGAACAATTTCTTTTGAAGATGTTGTATCAGACAAAGATTATTTTCGATTTATTCGAGCTATCGCTGATAAGCGATTGGAAGAAAGGGAAATATTTAAAAATCGTAATAATTACGATATAGAGAAAATTTTGGGAAAATTAACTCCAGAGATGGAAGCCCGAAAAATTGTATTTGGAAAAGAAAATAACAAAGATACAAGTTGTGATTTTGATACGTATAAGAAAAAAAAGCATGTTGTAAAATTACACGAAATTTTATCTGTTCGGATTAAAAATGATAATCTGAATAATGTAGATACAATTTTGAAAAATTTGATCTCTATTGATAATCCGCTTATTGATATCCTTAGCATGGTTCTAATTATCAGAGGGAAATATTCACTCGATGAATTACAGATAATCACTCAGTCATATTTGAAACAGAAAAAAGGCTCCCCTTCCAATGCTGAATCGGAAATTATAAAAACATATGATGATCTTTATAGCAAAAATAAATTAGCATTAGTATTTCAGCTGAATTTCCTATTATCCCCCAACACAAAAAGAATATGCCGGCTTCCAGGTATTCGGACAACTTTCATCAGGATTAATTCGTAATTTTATTGAATTATGTTATCAAAGTTTTAAAAACGATTTTTTTTATGCCTCTGGCTCTGTGATTAAGAATAAATGTATCGACTTTGAACTTCAGACAAAATCTGCAAATATTCGTTCAGAAAAATTTTTCAAGAGTATCGAAAACATTCCAGAATATGGTAATGAAATTAAATCCTTAACTCAATCTTTGGGAGCAATTTTTTCCTCGTGGTATTCCGATCCGAGGATTAGCGAACCTGAAGTTACATATTTTTACGTCGACAAAACAACATTATCTCCTAAAGTAAAAGATGTTTTGGATAAAGCAGTTCAATGGTCGATATTGCAACAAAAAGAACCGATGAGAGGGAAAAAGCCAGGATCTCCGTTGTTAGATGTCTATGTCTTAAATCACATTCTATCTCCAAAATTTTCAATATCTTATAATACGCGAGGCAGGATTCCGAAGAACGGTGTCCAGTTGGTTGGAATTTATTAAAATCATCTGATATTAATGTGAAAAAGAAAGTTCTCTTTTTTTTCAATGAAGTAGTTGATAGAAAAGAATCTTTTGAAGATAATGTAACAAGATCACGAAATATTGCTTATTTTAACTCAATTTTTGATTTTAATGAAAATGATAAACAATTATTTGTTAAAATGATGGATGAGTCTACTGGATTAGAATCATTTATGGAATTTATAGATTCAGAGTACAAAGATCTTGATCAATTATCAATAATTCTTGACTTTTCTGTAATGGTTAAACCTTACTTTTTTATTTTATTGAAATTTCTTATTGTATATAAAAGAATTAAAAAGATATTTTTGCTCTATACTGAGCCAAAGACATATGACATTCAGAAAAAGCAGCATGATGATCCATATTTTACACGGGGAAGTAATACCCCTCCGAAAGATATGCTATCATTTTCTGGGTGTCAGAATTCTACAAAGGACGACGCATTGATTATTTTATTGGGGGGTGAAGGCCAAAGAGCAAAAGAAGTTACAAATGAAATCAATCCTGAAGTAACGATTCCAATTAACGGATTTCCAAGCTATCGACCTGAATTCAAAGATATTTGTCTACTATTAAATGATGAAATATTAAAAGAGAGTCAAACTGTAAAAAATCTCAGCTATGCCCCCTTCAACGATCCTTTTGAAACAAGAAACGAATTAATACAAATTTATAAAGAGCGGAAAAAACGATATAATATCTCAGTACACTCCATTAAGTACCAAACCAATGGCATTGGGTTGTTTTTTATTTGTATTAGAAAATCCTGAATGTCGAGTAATATACCCATATCCAATGGAATATAATTCAAAAGCTTCTCAAGGATATGAAAAAAGTTGGCTTTATATTATTGAATTCGATTACGAGTCATAAGCTTTTGAGCAAGAATTCGTTCAATTCTACAAAATATGAATCAATTATTTCAATTTTTCAATATTTGGGAATGGTATCAATATTCTGAAATATTAAGTAGGTTTCAATTTTAAGTTGTATTCTTCAATCAAAAAATGGAATGATTTTATCAATAGCATTTTGAGGGTCCTTCTTTACTACATGTTCCCAAATCCTGACGACAATCCAACCCTCCCTTCGTAGCTCCTCATTGACTTTTTTATCCCGTTCGACATTTATTTCAATCTTTCTTATCCAGTATTTTGTATTAGTTTTTGGCGTCTGAAAATCTAAGGGGCATTTATGCCAGAAACATCCGTCGATAAAAATTGCAATTTTCTGTTTCTTGAATACAATATCTGGTTTCCCTGGCAGAGTCTTGTTATGTATTCTATAGCCTCGATATCCTTGATTCCAAAGGCATTTCCTCAGTAAAACTTCAGGTTTGGTATTTTTTGATTTGATGTTTGACATCACTCTGCTTCTCACTTCTTTTGGGTAACAGTCAGTCATAAGAGAGGAATTACTTTAGCATCTTCTTTATTGCTTTCGCAATTTCCCTCGCCATTAGTGGAGGAACAGCACAGGCAACCTGCTGCTGTTTGTTGCCCAATTCACCTTTAAATTCATACCAGTCAGGAAATGATTGGAGTCGTGCCGCTTCTCGAACGGACAATCCTCGATCCTCACTGGGATGGATGAACATGCATTTGCGGAAATCGCTCACAGTTATACTGGGTTTATCTTCCTCTAGACGTTTGTAGATATAGGAATGGATATATGAATGCTTGCGATTATCAGCGTCATAGTTCTTGAGAAGTCTTTTAGGAAGATTTTCCCAATTTTGTCCTTGCTTCAGAATTTTATACCGTTTAAGAACCAAATTGTTACTTAATGTTGTAACATGATTTAATACATTATCCGATGAAAGCTTCACTTCCGGGGATGACCGCAATGCTTTTGCGTAGCGACTCATGCGTCCGGGTCTATAGGATTGAATTTCGCAAGTCTCTCCCATCTTAATCTTTGGGAGGCCAGAAAAAGCATTTTTAACAGTTGGTGCAGAATCTACTTTTTTCTCTGGGAATTCGATCTTTTCCTTATAGTCTTTTTTCACTTTGCAACGTTTAATTCCAATGATAATTACACGCCTTCGGGTTTGAGGAACACCATACCAATGGGAATCTAGGACTCTACAATCAGCCACATAGTTCAGATCACGTAAAGTTGTTAGTATTGTCTCTTTGAATTCCCCGTCAGCCATAGATAAAAAGCCAACAACATTTTCAAATACAATAAAATCTGGATGCAGATCCCCGATTAATCTCAGATATTGTCTGAAGAGGGAATTTGCGGGATTGTCTATTGTGCGTGTCTTTTTGTTTGCTACTGAGAAGCCTTGACACGGCGGCCCACCTATAATCCCTTGAATACGATAACCACGTTCTCGAAATATTTTTCTGACTTTTCGTGGATTGAGCCCATTAATATCTTCAACATCAGTACAATGATAATTCTCCTCCTCTTTAGCTAAATGAATTTTCTTATGATTGTATTCTATCGTTTCTATTGCCCTCGAATTGCTATCGCTCGAATAAACAACGTCAAATCCTTCAAGAAGGAATCCTAAGCTTAAGGCCCCCAGCTCCGCAGAAAATATCTAAGATGCCGTTTTTTAATTCAGCCATGTTCCTTCATCCATTGTTTTCAAATGATTTTCTCTTTATCTAAATCGACATGAACCAAGTTGCCCCTACATGAGCAGTAATGCCAGAAAGAGGTCTCACTATTGCCCCTTTGAGAATAACGTCAATTTCAAAATTATTTTTTAAACAATGCATTGTGATATTGGCGGCTATTAGATAGACCATTATTTCAGCCTTCTAAGAAATTCGCGCTCCCAAAAGCCTAGTAACCGGCCATGCTCATCTTCTCGCCCAATTAAATAATGTCGCCCGAGATCTCTGTTGAAATGTGCACAGGATATTTCGCTGATATGGAGACAGGCATGGCAAGATGCTTCTGAAGAAATGCAAACTGGATCATAAAGGCAGGTCTCAACATTTTCAAATGCCATATTAATCCAGGGAATAATTCCAGTTTCGAACAGCGTATGCATTCCACCGATCTGAAAATCATGAGCATTATTGGTGTAAATTACAATAGCGGGCACTGTTGGAAAAATGATTTCGGCAAGAGAGTCCTTATCCATGCCCACGAGTCCCGCAGCGTTTTTTATAAGTATATGAGATAGTGTATGAATCAACGAATAAACCATTTTGGTTTCTGCCTGAACGTTAGGAATTTCATCATAAATTGGAATTTCGTTAGATCTGATCTTTTGCAAGAACCATTGCTTCAATCCCTGTGCATCATTCTTATCGGGGATTTCGAATACAAATTGATTTTCCTGCATCCAACGGAGTATCTTCCATCGATCGAATACAATTATTATTCCTTCAGTTTCCGTCGGATTTACATAAATAGGAGTTTTATCCTCATATTTCCTGTCAAAATTAAATCCTCTCAATGTACACTCAGCGGGGTTTGGCGTTGATCGCGAATAGCCAAAAACAGCTGATACTACTGGAAGGTCGCTTACAACGTACGCTTCATTTATCCCTGCCATCTCCAAGGCTTTCGGAAATTCAGTGATCTGTCTATAATTGGGATCATTCCTTACTTTTGCTTCATCCATTACATTTTTTAAATTTTTTGTTTCGGGAAGATTTACTGCATCCTGAAAACTTTGCAATGATGAAACTAAAGACACCAAAGCATCGCCCTCAACGCCAAGACCTTTGTTTATATTCATAATAATTTCTTGGCGTTTTTTATGGTCCTCTGAACCTTCAACCGCCCCAACGGCGGCGCTAATGAGGGCTTCCGGAAAACCCTTCGCGAGCAATTCTTGACGTATTTTCTCGGCGTTCTTTTTCCGTTCATTATCTTTTGAAGAATCACGATATTCCAGATATTTTTCTTTGGAGATCATTCCGAGGTATTGCGCGATGTAGAGTTTTAGCAGATCTGAATCGCTATAGTTTACTAATTTGCCTATCCCTCCAGTATTGATCAGTGATATTGAATGAGGGTAGAATACCTGACTTTTTCTGAAAGGGGCAGTTTCCATTGGTTGCTTGCATTCGCTACACCATTCAGATACATCGCCTGTTTCACGCCCACAAATATTACATCTCCATCTCCAATTTGAGGTTCGGCTGCTATTGTTAGTTTGAAGTTGGATAAACTGAAAGCCGTGAGTAGGGCAGGGCCGAATTTTTAGGCCGGACATTTTTCCACATTTATGATAATTAATCATATCCAGTTGTCGCAGATTCCCGCCGCACGAACAATGGTATCCGGCAGCCCCGAAATGGTGTGTAAATTGGCTAATATTGTCAAAAGAATAAGATTTGCCACAGTTATTGCAGACAAAAGTTAGGGGAAATAATTCTACATCGATCGACTTTGGCTCAAGAAAGACAAACGATTCCGGACGAGGTGTTGTAGGAAAGCCATGTTTTCTATTGAATCGATCAAGTCTCCTAATCACTTCTGAAGATAATCGCGATTCGTTAATTGTTTCAGATTTAACGGCATCCCATGAGATGATCTTTACGATAGCCTGTGAATCGGAATGATCTATGATACATTCAGGTAAATATCGAAAAAGGACCTGACTTTTTCCACGCTTCATTATTCAACACTCCGTGAATATTGTGCATGAACCATAGTCATTGGATGATAGCTTTCGCGCGTCGGATAAATTTCAATTGGTATATCCATATCTCTAAGGCTCGTAAGCGGCTTTTCTGCCATAATCATTGGAATAAAAGCCGGCTTCCCGTCATGTGCAAGGATTCGGTCGACATAATTTATAACCTTGTTTCTAATGTAATCCTGATAATATGGGCCCATATCTTGATCGTTGCATTGATAGCAAGATAGGATAAATTTGGTAATCTGATCAACAGTGATTGTCTGCGAGGCTATCGCCTCGCGAAAAGTGTTGGTCATATATGGGCTTTTTCCATGTTCATCTTTCACAAAATTCAAAATATAGGCTGAGAAAATACCGGGTAGAGTCCTATTGACTGCGAATTTTGCCCATCTATTCAAAGGAACTGGCTCGACAAGAATATCTTTAAATTCATGGTATTTTGTGAAATACTTATAATAACTTTGATCCCGCTCCCGTGCTGGATTGAAAACAACAAAAATAATTCCAGGGTATTTTCTTCCGACCCGACTGTATGCTTGAATGTATTCAGCGGTGTTTCTAGGCATGCCTCGGAACACCATATAATTCATTTTGTCAATATCTACACCGTGAGATATCATGCTCGTGGCAACAATCAAATCCAGATGACTGTTTGGATTGTTACTCTCCACTGTTTTTAGGATGTCTTTTACGTCACGAAATGTGACATCTCCGGTCATCTTTACCGGGCACATTTCGCGAATATTTCTTTTTTTAAGATCAACGTTTACCATGGTCCGAATCGATTGGCTTATTGCATCCCCCTCTAATTTTACTAAATTATAGCTTAAGCCGAGATCATAATCATTAAGAGTTCGGATTACCTCTTCAGTCGACGTAAAACCTACATTCATAGCGAGGGCTTTTGAGGGATTTTCTTTTAAGTCATGGATTGCTTCATAATACATTTCGATGAGATCTAAAACTGCAAAAATTACCGTTTTGTTGTGGGGCATAATTCCGGTGATTAAGCGGGAGGTCTCATTATCATCCTCACAAGCATAAAAATGTCGATTTGAGGGAAATTGATGCCCATTTTTCATATAAAGCTGGCGAATCTGCCCCCAATATTCAGTCATTGTTGCAGAAGAGCCGATAATTTTTACAAGTTTGCCTCCAGAGAGTTCTTTTGTATAATGTTCAATGAACGTCTCGTAATGAGAATCGTATGTGCCAAGCGATTCCCGTATTAAATGCATTTCATCCTGAATTATAAGAGTGGGGACAGGGTCAAACAGTTTTACTGGAATGTATTTTTCTATCTGACATAGATTCGGATCTTCTTTATCATAGCTTTTTTTCCAATATAGACAATGATCTCCGGTAAAGAAACCATGTTTTGGGCATTTGCCGGATACAGAACCAAAAATAGTCTTGAATTCTTTACTCCACCCAACAGATGCCATTTTATCCAGTGTTGCAATGATGAATGTCGGCAAATACCGATAAACTTCATGATCGGATATGTAGACGGGAATTTCTTCTTTACAGTTCGGATTAGTACATTGGTGGATTATTCGAAGTGAGGGGAGATCTCCTCGAATCGAAATCGATTCGTGACCGCAGAAAGGACATGTTGAAATGATTTTATATATCTCTTGTCTATCTAAATCAGTGTTTATCGGTGTAATTTCATCTATTGTTTCTTTCTCTCGGTAACCTGCCTTATAGACTTCATTCGGTGTATTATCTTTTCCGACATAATATCCTGTGCTGAACGGAGCATATCCAGCTGAACCAATTATCGGATGCCGTCTTCTCAGTATCTCTGCCTTTGCGAATATGTCAGCAATTCTCTGAAGCTGTTGAAGTGAAAGTAGTCTAAGAGGGAATCTCGTGATTGCGGATACACCCTCCTTCTTCCCTCGTAATCGATCAAAAAAAACTGTGAATACCACAAGACCCAGATATGCCTCAGTTTTCCCTCCGCCAGTGGGGAAGTAAATTAAATCGACATCTCCTAAAGTAGTCGAACTTCCTCTGCCAGATGCTGTTAAAATATCTGGAATCTCCATTACGATAAATGCAATTTGAAAAAGACGCCAAGATGAGAAACCTTTACTAGATTGTGCAAATGCTTTATTCATTAATGAAAACGCTTCCATCGCTTGAGGGTCGTTCTCAAGGCAAGCGATCCCATCATTAAACCGTCTCACCTCTCCTTTAAAATCGTTAATATCCTTTCTAAAGAGGTTTCGAGCCTGATCTGTTAAATCGATCCGTTGCTTAAACTTCTGTTCAAGATCATTGATTTCTGTGACCATCAAGTCAGAAAGTGTTTTTAAAAGGGGTACAGGATTCATTGATAAGATATTAAAATTTGGATCGACATACTGGGTTGATTTGTATTTTTTCTGAATAAAAATCGGCATATGTTCAATGCGGATAATATTGCCATCTTTCACTGTAGAACAGTTAATTCCACTAGCGTGGATATTGCCGTCATATTTATAGTCGTCTTTGAGATATTCGAGGACATAGTCCTTAAAAGCAAAACCTATAGGCTCAACGGAAAGAGCCGTCTCAAATAATGAATTTTCAATATCTTGTTTTTCCTGGTTCTCCTCAAGTGCATTCTCAACGATGAGTGTTAATTTAATGATGTCATTATTGAATTCTGCTATTTTGTATGAAATCTGAACATTCCATTTGGGTTCGGGAATTCTTTCCCCCCATTTCTGGATAAAATCTTGCCAGGATTCCGCTGTCGCTAACGCGATTCTTGGAACATTTGGCTCTTTATGTCTTGATTCGCTGCTCAAACCGGAATTTCTCGAAGAACGGAAGCGATTCGAATCATTATTAAAAACCTCTTTAGCTTTTGCGACGATTCGATCAGCTTCGGGAAAACGGCCAGAACCATTCAAATCTTTGTTAATTAAATCGGAGATTTTTTTGTTAATTTCTATTTCAATTGGTTTAGTCTTTACATATGCGGTCCGAAGACGGTAACCTGAGTCAGATGAATCACTTTTTTCGCCATCAAATTCCAAGTCCATTCCGGAAGAATCTCGACTATATATCCCTTCATCCTGCTGTTTGAAAACCTCTTTTTGCTCCTCTCGAGTTGGAAAAACCTTATAATAGAACGCAATCTTCACTTTAATTCGAATTTTGTCATTTTCGGCATTTTTTTTAGACAGTAAAACATCAAATCCAACTGACGAAGGAGCAGTTTTTGAGTAAATATACGATACTTCAGACAATTTCTTTTTTGGACTAAGGTTACCTATAAATAATTTTTTCGATGGTTTTTCATCGAGGACTCTATCGAAAGCTGAACCATCAGCAACAGATCGGATATTTTCAAGGATTTTCTTTACGAATTTCCCTCTTACAATGTTATTTGCACCAGTACATTCAACCACAAAATCACCCTAATTTGAAACTACTCTGTCAAGAACTTTATCTGAAGACATTTCAACAATTTCTGCAGATTCGATACGCTCAACTGAGACAACGTTTACAAAATCTTCTAAATAAAGATCTAGTTCCTCATCTATCACTGCATTTTCAATCCTCCCTCTGTCCGCTTCAATACCTGCAAAAGGTATTAATCTGTTTAAACGCTTTGCAAGACTTCGGTGAATCGTCCGAAGCCGTAAAATTGCTCCAATGATTTCTTTGTAATTATTCACTAAAAACGGTTTATCATATATTTCGCCGATGCGCCTAATGTTCTCTAAATCACCGGGTCCGAGAATTACGCCGCTCATCCATTGGTATATTGACATTGCCGTATTTGGCTCACCAGCTCCTCGATTGTGAAGTTTTTCAATTACATCGAGAAAACTGTCCTGACTCTCTTCAAGGGCCTGTTTGAGATAAAATGACCAAGCTTTCTGATACACCACTACTTTCATCATAGAGGGGTGTGATTTAACTTTGCTTATGACGGATTGAGCAAGAGATTTGCGAGTTGAATCCTCAACAAGAATAAGAAATTCTCCTTTTTTTAGATTCTTCGCCAAACGGTCTTTAACCTTCTCCGTTGAATCGTCGTATATTTGAATTGGTTTCTCTTCGTGGAGAAAAATATGTCTCCCGCGTTGCAACTTAATCATTACAGCTTTCGTTGGATTCGAAAAGTCTTTTTTTAGCCTCTCATCTACCGATTTGGCTTCAGCTTCAGTTAGGCATTCAAAATCAACCGCCCAATCTAACGATAAAAAATTCGTTAGTATCGACTCAGGCGAAATATCCCCCATTTCAGCATCTTGGGGACTAATAAATATTAATTCGGTTTTAATTAATTCTTGAGCTGGTTTAACCGCTAAAGCTGTTTCTTTTGGCACACTGCCGGTTAGTCTCTTTACAATACTTGTTTTCGAAGCGTCCGAGAAGTAATTTTGAACTTGATCTATTTCATTTTGAATGTATTTTATCGCAGGTATTTCTGATTCATATGCAATAATTCCTACGCGGCGAGCTCGTGCATATGAGAAAATGTCTTTTTGATAGTAGCGGGGGCAACCGTATAAAATACATGTGTCAAATAATTGCTGTTCTTCGGTGCTTTTATAAATTCTGCTGGCCGCAAGAAAAACGATATGCAGTTTTTTTAGATGAGAAATATCCAAATCTCTCTCATTTTTCAGATACTTTTTCAGCGCTTCATTGAGAGCCTCATTTTTTGTAATGAAAAGGACGGTTTTTTTATTAATTAGCGCTTCCTTAATAATCTGAAGTATTATCAAATGCTTGCCGGTCTTTTTTTCAGCCAAATATTTATAGATATCAATAAGCTTATCAGACGAACGAGTTGCAAAAGAAGCGAAGAGTGGGTTTTCTGCATTTATTGCAGAGCATTGATTTCTCAAAGCAATGATCCTCTCCTTCAATGGGATTGTACCCCATCGTTTAGATAATTCAAATTCTGCGTAGTCAATTGGGGATGTCATCTCTTCGAGACCATAAATGCATCCAAGAAAACGTCTCGCTATATCGCTAGCTGCCGATAAATTAAGTGATTTTGCAGAAATAGATAACTCATAATAGTCTTTTCGAATTTCAATTAGCATTAAATTTAACGTCTTTTCTTTAACCGGAGCAATGACCTTTTTTACACCACTGGCTTTTGTTCGAATCTCAAGATAATCTCTACAAAACGGTTGTCCGAAATTAAATTTTCCAGTTTCAAGATCTGTTTCATCAATTTTACAATCTGAATTTAATGTTGCCGAATCCCACCCCCAATAAGGATATTTTTTTTCAATCATCAATTTTGCGAGATTGGTGGGAGGGTCCGATGAGATAACGAAAATGAACGGAACCGAGTTTTTGGTTCCCCAGTCAAAGATTTCTTTTGCTTGATTTTCCATCAAATCTGAAGTTGCTTCAAGTATTGCACCAAAGATCTTCTTTGAGATTTCTGGATTGGGCAGTGCAACTGGCCCCGTAGAGATAAGCAGTTTTGGTTCAAGATCTGTTTTTGATATTTTAATGATATCTCCGCTAGATGTGATTCTACCAACCGGGAAAACATTTATGGCAAGAGGCATCGTGTTCACTTTTAAAGCGAGAAAGTTATCTTTGATCTCCTTTCTTAGTTCGACCCTGCTGCTGAATACAACCAATTGATTACGACCAGAGGGTAGTTTTTTTTCGTAAATGCGAAAATACAGGGATTCAAGTGCTAAAAGTGGTGTGACCGTTAATTTCAAGGAAGGATATACTAAAAGTGCAGGTGTTTCTTTAACCATCGCAGCTTTAAAAAAAAGGAGGGATTGGCGATTTATCGAATGGAGAGAAATTTTGTTTCCATTGAAGTTTAAATAACCGTTATTAAGACTCCATAATATTCTGCTTTCAATTGTCTCATGAAAAAGGTTTTCCCATTTCGAGACGGTTTGTTTATTGTTATCCATACCGTTTTCGAGCTGTCTTTACTCGGTTATTCTTCGCCACAGGTATGGATTAATTCTACAAACTATATGTCTTTCTATATTATTTTTGTCGTAAAATTTCGGAATTGACTCACATTTAAAAAAGTTTAAATCTATTGATTAGCTCCCGCAAACAATGTGGAGAGATTAACGACATTTTCTATACGAATATCTTGAGATATGGATTTTTTGGGTAATACATAAACAGGGCATACTGTCCTGGGACATCGGCCGGCCCCGGAAGGCGTTTGTCGATCTCGTGCCCTGCAATGCCAGAGTGCCGCATTTACCTGGCCTCACGGGATTACCTGACAATTCTAGGAATCACAGAGAATATTAAATAAAGTATATAATTCCGGGCAGCTACAGTCAACAAATAAGGGACTGATACCCATGACCGAAACCCTGTCACCGAAAGAATTAGAGAAATTGATTGGATACCGATTCCAGGATCGGAAAATGCTTGACGCAGCACTGACCCGCCGTGCATATATCAATGAGCATCATGAAATTAAGGAATGCATGGATCCGCTTGCTACGGTCGGCGATGCGATTCTCGATGCCGTGACCGTGTGCCATTTGTATAAGGAAGGAACACGTGATCCGGGAAAACTTACGATAGAAAAATCCAATGAAGTGAAACGTGAAAGAACCCGGGGGTTTGCGGAAAAGCATCATCTAGAAAAATACGTTCTCTGGGGCGAAGGAGAAAAAAAGAACGAAGAATGGATCAAAGGAGACCAGGCACTCGACACCGTATTCGAAGCCCTCATCGGAGCGGTTTTCCTCGATGCTCAGGAACACCACGGCAACGGAATGATCATTGTCAAGAAGATACTCGAAAAATTAGGATATTTTAATTAATTTTCCTGCCAGCCATCAATTCGCCGACGTACCAGAACCAATCCCAAAAGAGTAGAAAAAAGAAGGATCTTACCGACCGGTAATCTGCGTCACTTTAAACCGGGTGGCGTCATTGTCCAGCACCGGCGCCTTGAACTTCCATGTGCCGTACGGTTCAAGGTCATTCATATTATCCATGGTCGATCCTACCTGCGCTCCTGAGGAATCGGTACTCAGCGATCGTAACCTCGACATAGCTCAACTGCCTATCCACATTGCTCCTGATGGTCCCGGCAACATAGGTTTCTCCATCATCTCCTGCTGCCAGATGCGATTCAACCAGCGTGAGATCGTCCTGTGTGGCCGACGTGGACGACGCTGGCGATACTGTTTGCGTTGAACCGCTGTCAGAAGGTGCTGAACTCGTACACCCCGCAAAGAGGGCACTCACCATGCACACCATCATACAAACAACGCCTATCACGTGAGAATGTTGCATGAAGATAAGAGGTATCCGTAATGCATAAATTTATCCCCATATACGCGTATTATCCACCTATACACGGATTACATACTTATGACTACCTTCACAGATTAACATGCTATGCCACTGACGACCGTCAAGATCCAGACAGCGACGAGGGACAAATTAGCGGATTTAGGGAAGAAGTCAGAAAGTTATGACACCATCATCAACCGGTTGATCGATTTTTATCTGGAGTCTAAAGAAAAGAACTAATCACCCGCGTTAAACCGTTCCTTCCTTTAGGGTTGGTGAACTCTTTTCCTTTCATACAGTGTTTTAATATCGTTGGAATCACTCGTTTTGTACATCGGCAGGAGTTGATGATTGTTGATACTGGTTGATGCAAAGATTATCCTGGTGCCGGAACTGCACCGGGAGTTTATCCGGGAAGCAGAAAAGATCCTGCCGCTGGTCAGGAGCGAGGCCGGGTGCACCAGGTACGAACTGGTTGCCAGCGTGATTTCTCCCGCAGAAGTGCATTTTCTTGAAGAATGGGAAAGCCAGCGTCATCTCGACGCCCACCGGGAACAGCCCCACATGCGGGAATTTTTTGCAAAGACCGCACCCTGGCACGCGGCCCCCACAGAACTGAAGATCTATACCGTGGCGTCATCTCACCGGATCACGATGAATAATTAAAGGTATGATCTGCCGCAATTCCTGTACCGGCTTTTTTCAATCGGTATGGCGCCAGTTGATATTGGTAATCCGCACATCATACGTCCCGGTCTCTCCCAGCTGGCAGCCGTCAATGATACGAATGTGGTAGGAGCTCGTGCCTTCAGGATCGAGAGCGACAGTATCAGAGCCGGTACCCAGCTGGTCACCCTCAGCATCGTACGCGTTACCCTCAATCTGCACGAAGAGCTGGCGATTGACATTGCTCTTGACCATCCCGGTGAGACTTAACACGCCCGTGACCTGGCAGGTGACCATTTTTGTGGTAATTTCTGCGACCGGCATCTCTGATGCTACCGGGCCGTTTCCCGGAGAAACGCCGCCAGCGGCACTTCCTGTGTTCTGTCCGCTTGAAACCAGTGCAATAAAAAGGAATACCAGTGCGATAAGAAGGATACATCCCACCAGCGCAAGGGCATTCAGGTGATGCAGGTAATCCTTTTTGTGTGGTTCCGCAGGTTGCGGATCCGGTGGTGCGGTCATACACCACCCCGGGGAGTACCGGCAATGCGCGTGCCGGACGGACGCAGGTCCAGAAGCGAAGGCAATGCCTGTGCCCAGTCCCGGATTTTACCCGGGTCCGGGAACGGTCCAGGCGATTGCAGGGTGGTGTACCCGCCGTTTTCCGGCTTTGCTTTTTCCTGTCCCAGCGTACCGACAAATACACCGGTCGCCAGCGGCTGGAGCGGGGAGAGTATTTCCTTGAGGGTCGTCATAAGAGCGTCAATTCGTTCCTGCTTTAACCCTTCATAGAAGAGTCCCGCACTGAATGCAGCGACCGGTATCTGAGCGAGCTCTTTGCTGAACTGGTGCTTGAAACTGCACAGGTCGTCCTTTCCTGAACATACGGTCGAGAGTGGGATGCCAAAAACAACCGCTGTACAGCCTTTGAGTGAAACGATATCGTTTGTATCGGCCACTTCGACGGAATATCCTGCTTCCTGCAGCTCGTTTCCCAGTGCCTGTGCTATCTCGGGCGTAGATCCTTTCGCAGACGCAGAAACAACCAGAATGATTTTTCCCATTTCAGAATTCAGCTCCAGTATCGGTAACCACGGGGCGGTTTTTCTTTAGGGCGATCTCCGCGAAAAAGAAGATCCGGTATATACTCCCCGCTCGTTTCCCTCGTTCTTCGCTGATACCGAAAAGCAGCATCCGCGAAAGACAATGTATAGCACATTTTACATTTTGTTATTTAAACGTTAGGAAACAACACACGGGAGAACATTGCAAACGGTGTTTCACCACCTGATTTTCAGGAGAGATCTTTTAATGGTCTCATGAGTACGAAAAAAACACGTACCATCCCGGTGTCCACGCGGATGATATGAGTACAGGAGTTGAAACAGCATGCAGGTATTCAACAACAAAAAGAAGGCAAAGACAAGTGCCGGCAATCCTGGCGCGGCCGCTCCCGGACCGGTGGAAAAAAAGGTCGAGCAGTTACTACAGGACCTCAAAAAGGGCAAAGATGAAATAGTCCGTTCATCCGCTGCCGGCGCCCTGGGACAGCTCAAAGCAGAAAAAGCAGTCGAACCGCTCATCCAGGCCCTCAAAGACAGCCATGTGTACGTCCGGCACGGGGCTGCATGGGCACTGGGCGAGATAAAATCGGTAAAAGCGGTCGGGGCGCTCACCGAGGCACTGAAGGATGCCGACGAAACAACCCGCGCAAAAGCGGCAGAGGCGCTCGCGAAGATCCAGGGAAAGTAACCCGTATCGTTCGCGTTGCCTGGATAACGAAAAACGATATCGTCATAACCGGTTGATGTTGACTAAAAAAAGGAAAAACCTGAGGAAGACCGGTTTCTCCCACGTGGTGCCAAGGGGAGACACTATCAGTATGGTATTACGGAAAGGTGGGGGATTTTTTCAAAATGACGATCCCGCGTTATGATCTGGTTGTCATTACAGAGCACAAGTGCAGCGATCACTTCATCGAAATCGCCGAGGGGATTTTAATTATGCTTTTACCGGTCCTGATACGTTAACGGCTCCACGTTTTCATCCCGGAAAAAATCCCCCGTCAACCGCCAACGTATCAGAACCGAGGGGGGATGCCATCCCGGGCAAGTGCGCTGAGATGCAGTTCGATGGCTTCGGCAAACCAAAAAAGGACGAATCGCTCATTGCTACAACGGTACGACAACCCATACGACAACCAACAATGAGGTAGGAGAAAACGAGGTATAGACCACATCAGGACAAAAAACGCTCATACCATCACGAATTAGTCAGATAGTGTCTGACGAATTTGAGAGACCGTACTTTTCCCACAGAAGTCATGGAAAAGCTCATTGGATTATCATTTTTATCAGTGATACCTTCATATACCTATCACTAAATAGAAGTACTTATCAGTGATATCTTAATATATATATCACTAAACAGAGATACTTATCAGTGATACATTAATAAAGTATCACTAATAAGTGATAATCATGGATGCATCCCAACTTCCGGAAGTCGCGGCTTTCATTCGGGGTCAACTTAATCTGCCCTCTTCGGCTGAAGAGATCGATATAGGTACGATGTATACCACCCTCTCATTGGACCTACCGATACGACCTGACTGTATTTTCAAAGACGACAGAACCTTGTACTTCGTTGAGGTAAAAAGTTCTGCGGTTACCATCGATACCATCGCAAGAATGGCATTGCTCAGGGAATTGTGGCGGCGGAGGGAGACCGACTCTTTCGATATCCATCTGGTAATTGCTGCCAAAGGGATACATCAGCGCGAAGAACAGCTTGCAGGAGAGTTAGGAATCCGGCTCATAAAATTGCCTTGGACACTTGAAACTGCCCCAAACAAGGAACACCCACCATCCGGGATGAGAATTACGTCGGAAAAATCATGGAGGGTGATCTCCCGTCTTCTCAAAGAGAAAAGTACCTCAATCCGGCAGGCAGCCATCAAAGAAAACGTCTCGTATGGTTTGGCCCATAAGGTAATCGGGATGCTCCTCGACCAGAATGTGGTCAAAAAAGACAGCGGGTACGTAACGATTGCCGATGTGAAGAAGCTCCTGAATGCGGTCGCATGGGAGCGCCCCATGAAGAATTTTGAAATCGATGAAAAAATATTTGTCGATTTCTCCGGAGCGCATACCGCAGCCCAGGAAATCAGCCGGGCTCTCAAAGAACAGAACATACCGTGTGCATTTACTACCTACACGTCGGGGGGATTGTATACCTCATACGCATTCCGGCATGATGCAGTTTATCTCTATCTCAAAAAGGAATCAATAGCTGCATTTAAGGAACATTTTGAATCGAAAACAGAGAATACGATCCGTGCCATCATTTATTCCCCGGACCGGGATGTTTTCGCGGATGTTCAGGAAAAAGAATCCATTACGATTGCGTCTCCCGCGCAAACACTTCTCGATCTGGCCGGACTTGGGTATAGTGCCATGGACCTGACAACAGCAATGGTGGAGAAGTATGCCGGTTTATGATCCAGGTCCGGAAATTATTGAGGCTTCTTTTGCAGAACTCCGGAACATTGTAGCGTGGATAAATATTCCCGGCTCGATACCTTCAACAGACAATGTCGTACTTATCGGTGGCTGGGCTGTGGATGTCTACAACCCGTATTTTGGGTCGGTTGATATAGACCTTGTTACCGACAACACTTCCCAAAGATTATTAATCGAGCATTTAACGATCAACGAAGGGTATACGCCCCGGATCAATTATCCTTCAGACACTGTCGAAAAGATGACTTCTCACGGAGAAATCATTCTCGATTTTATTCCCCGGGGAATTTCCTATAAATTCGAAGGGCACCCGGAAGTCCCGTTCTCCTTAGATCTTCTTACAGGAAACACGGTTTTCCGGAATGTTCGCGGGGGAGCGAGAATACAGGTCCCGAATCGGTCGATGTTAGTTCTCCTAAAATTAAAAGCGGCATGGGATAGATCGTATAGAATTCTCCACCAGACATCTGGCAATGCCAGTTGGGAAGGTGCAAAGTGGATTAAAGATGCAGCAGATATTCTCGCTTTAATTGACCCAGACCGGGGCGGACGTGAAATTGACCTGGAGATTATCGGCAGCCAGATATCACGAGCTGAATTTCTCAAAGAAAAAATTTCGGAAATACCGGATCTTGACGCCGCTGGTAAACGATATGACAGGATGACACCACAGGAAATCCGCCGGGTATGCGAAGATTTTGTTTCGTTGTTGTAGTCTCGTAATGAACGTATCCCGTATCAACTCCGGCTGTACCGAAACTTATTACAGAATTACGATGTACCCGGCCGCTGGTAGAGGGGGATGCCATCCCGGGCAAGTGCACCGAGATGCAGCTCGATGGCTTCGGCAATGTTTTTCTTCGCCTCTGCTTCAGTCTTTCCCTGAGAGATGCAGCCTGGGAGTGCCGGTACCGTGACAACGTACCAGCCATCTTCATCCTGTTCGATCGCAATTGTGAAGTCCATGCCCAAACCTCGAATCTGAGAGAGATATTTGATTCCGGTATTTAAGAGGATGTATTACCTCCACGGGAGCATTGCCGTCATCGGCGTCCGTTTTGCCCGGGAAGCATCCGCGACGGCTGGATCATCAATTACCTCATGCGGGCGTAGTACTCGTCCATAGCGAAAAAAATGACAGATCGCTCATTATTACGACGGTGCGACAACTCGTACGACAACGACAATGAGTGAGGAGGATGAGAGCAGGACAAATCAGGATAACAAAAGGCAATTGCGCAGACACTGTCTGCGGAATTGGTGACTCCCATCGGACAAAGGGTACGAGGAGTAAGAAAACCTCACAGAAGAGGATATTCTGCCCGGGACAGGAACTGGGTATTTTCGTTGTCATACCGGCTCTCCTGTTCCTCCCAACACCGGATACATAAGCCGGTCTTTTGGGCATAGAGAAAATCCATCACCGGAATACGATCGTTGCATTCAACACACTGCATTGCGGGAAGCCACGAAGAGGGAACTGCCGGTGCCGGTCGCAGGGAGTGCGGCCCGGCGCTTTCCCGGTCCTCAGGATGGGCCTCCTCCACCGGAGTGGCAGGTTCCCGGTGTACCGGCGTCTTTCCGGCGACCGGAGTTTCCTGCACGCCGGAAGCCGTCTGCCGTACCAGGTAGGGCTCTTTGAGTGCCTGCGCCACGTTTTTGAGTTGTTCCTGGTGGAGACGGTAGACCATAGACCTTTCCCCGGGGGAGCCGCGCTTCGGGCTGGTACCCGTACATCCATCTCATCCCGCAGATATATAGATTTAATCATTACTATATATCATCACAAAGAAAAACTATATTTTTGATGAAAACTCTATAACTTATGCATGAAGAAGATTGAAGCATATGTGAGGCCCGAACGCATCAATGAAGTAAACGATGCCCTGCTTGCCCTGGGCCACCGGTCCATGATCCATTATGATATCTGGTACCGGGGGACCGAAAATGAGATCGACCCGTACCAGGACACTGAGGGTCCAAGCCTGTACGATTTCATGCCAAAAGTAAAGATCGAACTTATCGTGAAAGACGAGGACGTCAGGACTATCGTTGAGGGTATCAGCGATCGCGCCTGTACCGGACATATCGGCGATGGTAAGATTTTCGTGTCGCCGGTAGAGACGGCAATGAGGATCCAGACCCGGGAGACCGGGGATACGGTTTTCTAAGAACGCTAAGCATCTCCCGATGATCCCAGCGTGATGTCCTGGGTGAGAGAAAATCATCAGCACACACCACGCAGATCGGGTACAACAATACGACAAACAGGGACCGGGACAGGAACAGAACCGCCTCTCCCCCGAGTCCCTGTTTATCACCAGGGTCTGCCTCTCATGGACTAAGGTTGAAGGCAGTTTTTACGGTATCACAAAGATCCGGGTCAGTCAAATTCAAGGCAGTGCCTACAATCATATTCTCGACGGATTCACGCGTTTTATCCTGACCCGCCTGATCAAACTTCTTACCGGGGTCCCTCCAGGTATTCCAGGCATCGATCAGGTTTTTCGCATAGCTTTTTTCGGCACTGTCACACGTCATCGCTTTTAAGAAGGCATCAGTTGCTTCAGGCCACTTGTTATCGTCCTGTAACATAATCCCTTTCTTGTTGTAAAAACCGGCCTGTTGTTTGTTATCCTTGGAAATCTCGATAGCTTCCTGGTAAGCCCACAGTGCCGCGCCATTTTTTTTCCATTCTTTGTAATTTGACGCAAGATTCCCATACAATGTCGCGTCAGTTGGTGAGAGAACAATGGATTTATGATAATTTTCAGCAGCGTCGGCAAATTCTCCTTTTAAATTACTAATCAGGGCCAGAAGGTTATAGAAGAGGAATTCATTCGCTGAATCTTCAAGAGAAAGGCCTTTCCTGAAACAGCCAATAGCCTTATCATAATATTCCTTTGTTGTATCAGGTTTTTCGGCATTAAATCCGGCATTATAATAGGTTTTGCCGGCGTTCAGCAGTGCCTCGCTATAAAACAAAGGCGTATAAACATGAGTAAGGGGATTTTCCATGCCCGGTTTTAAGATCTTTTTAAACAGTCTTGTTGTTCCGTTAGAGAAGGTAATCATTTTTTTAATAAGAGGATTTCTGGCTTCCCACTGTGAAGCCTCTTCAAATAACTGCAGGGATTTCTCCAGGTTTTCCAGGGCACGGTCCATTTGACCTGAAGTCTGCGTATACGTTTCCCAGATTATTATACACAATCGCATTGCCGGGATCTTCACGGAGAGCGTTTGTATACTCCTCAATCGCCATATCATAGCTTTTATAGGCGTAATATTTCCACCCGATTTCGAAGTGGGAATTATAATTCCGGATTCGCTTGTCGTTTTCAATATTCCTGAGGAGTAACTTACTTCTTAATCTTTGTTGGCTGGAATGATGTTGTGCAGCCAGCCGGATCATTACCCTGGTCTCTTCACACAAATCTGAAGAAGATGATGTTACTTCCGGGGCTTTCAGGGGGTTCTCTGCCGGTTTAAAGACAAATCCCCGATCATACCAGTCTTTATAAAGGCGGGTAACCATCTGGTTGCTGAAAAGATCACTGTACGCATTTGCAAAGGCGGCAGCTTTCTTTACCTCGCTGTCCTTCGTTTGCATCCATTCTTCGAATTCCCGGTAAGATTTCTGAAGATCCTTTAGGGTTTCATCAGTTTCTGAATCTTTGAGTTTGTTGTAAAATTTATAATCGGGTGTTTTCTCATTGACATATTTAAGAAGAACTTCTGCATCAAACGTTAACACTTTGACCAGTTCGTTGTGAAGGTCGTCGATCGCCTGGTTCGCCCACCGATCCGGCAGGATATATACACCGCCTTTATTCCACAAGCGGTTGGACATAACCGAATAGAGTTTGACCGCTGGAAACAAGGCATATTTAGCATACGCTTTTGAGTTTTCATCGTAACGGAACGCGGCGCCCCGGGGGTCGCCAACCGGTAATCCTGATGGGTCCTGCTGCATCTGGATCCAGCATTTCACTTCAAGATATTCGTTTAAAATATGAGCGAGGTTATGAGAGTAATTGACCATGAGATAGAACGCCGGCGCGTATTTTTCGATCTGTTTAACGACATGAGTGGCCAACTCCTCCCGATGCTTGATTTTCGCCCTCCAGACATCGCGGAAGACTTTAAACGCATAACCAAAAAGGGCACCAATACCCGCGACTACCAGAAGAAAAAGCGGATTTGTAACAAGAGCGGAAATGTCCCACATGGCATAGTTCACCACGAGACACGGTAGGGTATAGCAGGTTGTATGGAGACATTATATATAAAGTACTCATATTTTAAAAATAAAACCTCGTCTGAATACGCCGGTTTACCCTCTTTCGGTTCTGTTAACGTGATCGAGGGATTGAGAATTTTATGAGGCGCTGGAAACGTGATTGCCCCTACCACGTTAACCAAAACGTTTTTCCCGGGTATCATCCGCGAGGGATTACAAATTTATTATTATATGTGTCTTCCATGAGAGGTTCTTCCATCTTTATCCCAAAATCAGTCACGATATACTTCACTCTTACCCCGGTTTTTGTCCGGGCGATGAGCCCCAGGTCGACCATTCTGCCGATCATCCCGGTCCGGTAGGTATTTGCCATTTTTTTCGTCCATTTCCGGTCAAGCGTGGAAAAGTGTTCATTTAATGCAGCCGGAGTATCGAATCCCATCCCGATCCAGCGCATGACTTTCTGGTAACCGTCCCATTCGACAGAATGCTTTCTTTTCAGGTACAGAATCAAGAAATCTTTTTCTTCCTGGCTGAACAGATGCGAAGACAATACATCGGTGTCAAGGACCGGATTGGATATTCTGGCAAACACAAGGCCGTGGGGGGATAACGCTACGGATTCCTTCTCTATCACGATAAATCCGAGATCCGGGAGGGCTCCCACCGGTTTATCCCACGAATCGGTATACCCGATGAAATGATTGATGAACCGTGTCCAGGATTTGTCTTGGTTATCAGGGAGTCCCACGGCAAATCCTTCTCCCCATATTCTTCCTGCCTTCGTATCGCTCTCTTTCAATATACGTTTCATCCCGGACGCGGATCGTGAGCACCGGATCTGGAATTCGGGTAATGGTACCGGGTCTGCATTATTCTCTATCTGCATATATGCCAGGTATCTCACGGCAAATTTAACGGGGAAGAATTTGTTATACTGGCCCCAGAGGTAATAATTCTGGAGGGGGATATGCGACGGGATGCCTTTGAGTAGTTCATAATGTAAGGGATTTTTTACGATCGCGATGGTTTCCGGGGACGGGAGAGGCCGGTCTCCCGTGTGTCGGATTTTCCTGCCAGATCGGCGTGTGTGTAAGTGTTGATCCTTCTCAAGGGAAAGCTGGTTTTCAATGGCAACACAAATAAAACCCGCAAGGGAAGAGTCGTGATTAACTTCCTTGATCCGGTGCAGCGTATCCTCGGTAATATCAATGACAACCTTCATCCAGACAGGTACGTTCTTTCTGTTTTTTATAGATACCTTCAGGGTTATTCATAAAAAGGCAGGGTTATTAAGTTATATGCTCAGGGCACAATCCTGCCACGAAAGGGTTTTCCACGACGGACAAAACTCTTTTGTGTGGTGGCCAGAAATTCGGGGTACCCGGGCCCTCACTATGGTCATTTTACTTCGGAGATGTGCAAAACTGATCCCCCCTCCTGGTACTCGGAAATTCAGGGTACGCGGTATCCGGCAGAGTGGTGCTCAGCATGTACCTCTCAGGATGGTGGTAATATGACGGTTTTCCAGTCAATATGTTATCTCGTAAACTATGAACTACGTCGCCACCAGGAACCGGCCTCACGCCAACTAATATAGCCTCCGGCGTGTATGGATCAGTATGGACAAAGAAATCATCTTCTTAAGAGGTGTCACGTATGCAATGGACACGTGACTGGGGCCTGACGGCCAGGGTCTGGCTGACGATGTTCCTGCTCTTCATCGTCTACCTGGTGTTCATGACTATTCTCTTTGAGTTCGGTGCCGGTTTCGGGCTGATCATCCTTCTGGCCGTTGGATTTGCCGTTGTCCAGTATTTCTTCTCGGCCCAGTTAGTGCTCTGGAGTACAAGGGCCCGTATCATCACCGAAGATGAATATCCTGAGCTCCACCAGATCGTGAAGAAACTGTGTACGGAAGCGGATCTCCCCATGCCGAAGATCGCGATCATGCCAAGCCCGGTACCCAATGCCTTTGCCACCGGACGGAGCCCCAAACACGCGGTTGTCTGCTGTACCGACTCGATCCTGAAACTGCTGAACCACGACGAACTCGAGGCCGTGCTCGCGCACGAACTGTCCCATGTTAAGAACCGGGACATCCTGACCATGACGCTTGCCAGTTTCGTTGCCATGATCGCGTCGATGGTCATGCAGAGCCTGTTCTTCTCTGCACTGTTCGGGGGAGGCGGACGCGGCCGGGGCAACGGTGGCGGCCTGATCATCGTCGGGCTGGCGTCAGTCGTGGTCTGGGTCGTCGCAACACTCTTGATGCTCGCGCTCTCCCGGTACCGGGAATTTGCGGCAGACCGCGGCAGTGCGCTGATCACGAGGAACCCTCAGGCGCTCATCTCCGCGCTGAACAAGATCACCGGCAGGATGGATGTGGTCCCTCCCCAGGCAAAGGCGAGTATCCAGGGAGCAAACGCATTTTTCATCATCCCGGCACTTTCCGGTAATAAAATTATGGAGCTCTTCGCTACGCACCCGCCCTTAGAGAAGCGGATTGCCCAGCTCGAGAGAATTGACGCTGAGCTCAAAGGGTATTAATCCGGGTGTTCCCGCTGTTTTTCAGAAAACACGGGGCACGAGGGAAAGACTGCCGGGTAAGGGCAATCCTCCGTCACCCCACTTTTTTGAAAACGTTTATACCCGCTTCTACCCTTCATTTAATGAACCGGGTACACAGAATTTTGGAACCTGACCTCTCATGGTTATCGCTGAATACTACGTGTATTCCCGGGTTTTGTCCGCCTGTCAATGAGGCGGTACTAATGGGTGAACGAAAGATGAACTCTTTCCACGAACAGCTCTTGGGATACTCCTGCTTTTCTTTGTGATGCCCTTGTGCAGCGCAGTACCCGCACCGATGTATGCCTATATTACGAATTTAGGAGACGGCACGGTTTCGGTAATTAACACCAGCTCGGACACGGTTACCGCAACGGTAAATGTAGGAACCAGTTCTGAGAGTGCTGCCGTGAGCCCGGACGGTGCAACGGTCTACGTGGCGAACAATGGAGCCGGCACGGTTTCGGTAATTAACACCAGCTCGAATACGGTTACCGCGACGGTGACTATTGGATCCTCCGCCGGTCCTGATAACGTCGTAGTGAGCCCGGACGGTACAAGCTCTACGTGGCGGAGTATGGAGCCAATGCGGTCTCGGTAATTAACACCAGCACGAATACAGTTACCGCAACGATACCGGTAGGATCGATGCCTGCGGGGATTGCCGTGACTCCCGACGGTTCGATGGTATACGCGACGAACTATGGAGACGGCACGGTCTCGGTGATTAATACCAGCACGAATACAGTTACCACAACGGTGACTATCGGATCCACTCTCTATAATGTTGCCGTGAGCCCGGACGGTGCAACGGCATACGTGGCGGAGTATGGAGCCAATGCGGTCTCGGTGATTAATACCAGCACGAATACAGTTACCACAACGGTGCCTGTGGGAACCGGTCCTGAAGGTGTTGCCGTGACCCCGGTGACCCCGAGCGGTTCAACGGTATACGTGGCGAATTTAGGAGCAAACACAACCTCAGTGATTAACACCGCCACGAATACGGTTACCACAACGATACCCGTTGGATCAGAACCTAGTGCCTGGGGCGAGTTTATCGTACCGCCCACCCGGACGGCGTCTCCGGTTATCACCACCCCGGTGTACGCAGGTGCAACCAGCGTGAGTGGCACGGCTGTTGCGGGTGCGAGTGTCGTGCTCACGTACGATGGAACAGCACAGGCCGCAGTGACGGCTGCGGGAGGATCCTGGACGGTGACCGTTCCCGCATTGGTAACGACTGACACCCTTTCCGTAACTGCCAGGCTGAGCCCGGACCGGATGAGTGCACCGGTGACTGCACCGGTGACCGCGCTAACGCCCCTCACTGCAATAGGTGCGATCGCCGGTACGCCTCAGGTCGGCCAGACGCTGACGAATGGTACGGTGGTGCCTGCCGGTGCACCCGCAACGATCCAGTGGAATGAATCTGCCTCCATAAACGGCCCGTATTCGCCTATCGCCGGGGCAACATCCTATACTTATTCACCGGTTTCCAGTGACTTGGGCATGTATATCGAGGCTAATGCCACCGGTACGGGAGGTTACTCCGGTTCAGTCAACAGCACGCCGGTTGGACCGATATCGGCAGCCCCGACGCCAACACCGGCTGATCCCCCCAGCAGTAACGCTCACAGCAGCACCGATTATTGGGCAGACTCCGGAACCGGTGAGAGCAACGGGTATACCGGTCCCACACCACCTCCCGCGCAGGCGCTATCCACGCCAACACTCATGCCCACGGTAACACAGACCGTGAACGATCCGGTTACGGCATCAACTACCGAGCCGCCTCTACCAACGAATACGCCCCGGTCCGGACTTGATGCGGTACTGGTTATCGGAGCGCTTGGACTGTGCGGTGCGATCTTCCTGTTCCGGAAGGACGTTCCATAAGTGGGGAAAAATCCCTTTTCAATTACCTTACAGAACCCAGTCTTTTTTTATCACCGTCTGGAACTAGATATAGATCAACCACAGACTGAGTCATGTGAAGTTCGATATACGGTACTGGACATTTATTGCGGCTGCGGTGTTCTCCGCGACCGTCGCGTCTCTCTGCACCCTTTATCTCTCGTCGGTCTACGTGCATTTTATGGAATGCGACTCGATTGCCGCCGCCTTTTTTACCCGGATCGGCATGGTCCCGAGCATGCTCCTCGGAATACTGGCACTAATACCGGTGATGGTTGCCATACCCTATCTCTTCAGACAGAACGAGAGACTGGGTCTCCTGTCAATGCTGGTCCTGGGGTGTATTGTTGCATACACTGCTTTCGACGCCCTCAACGATGTCTCTGTTATCATGGGGTACCATAACGCGTACCTTCTTGCCCACACGCTTATCGATACCACCGATAATATCGCCGGGACCGTCATCGGTACCGGGTCGTCGTACTGTTGAATCAAAGAAATCGGATCCGGGACAATGGTTGCCGGATGATACGATCACGGCGCTGGCTCCGCGTTTTTCAGGTGCTCCCGGTCGTGGTAAGCAGGGCACCGAGGGCAAATCCTTTCTTATAGGCGGTATCGAGGAGATCCGGCCGCGTCGTTATGTCCCTGATCCGGTCCATGCCGCTGATAAGGAGGTCGTCATGGTACGGGCAGTCAATGATGTCACAGAATGCTCTTACCGTTTGTTGTGTGCCGTCGAATACACCGGGAACTGCCGTTCCGGAGATGCCGATGAGGAGACTCTTTCTTCTTTCTTTGAGATCCGGAGAGACCAGGGGCTGGTTCCGGAAGTATTTGGCCATGTAAAAGACCTGGAACCGGTCGATGAACGATTTGAGAGGCCCCGGGATCCCCATTGTCATGACCGGTGTGGCAAGGATCAGGCTGTCCACGGTCTTAACCTTCGGGTAGATCTGGGTCATATCGTCGCTGAAGATGCAGGTATCATGATCTTTACAATGATAAATCTCCTGACAGCTCTGGATGTCCAGGCTGATGACGCTGATAGGCTCAACGTCGCATCCGGCGGCCTTTGCTCCCTCCAGGGCCTTATCGAGCAGCAGGGCGGTATTGCCTTCTAAAAGCGGGCTCCCCAGAAGCCCGATGATCGTTGGCATACGGGAGATGGTGAAGAGACAATAGACCTTATAGTTTTGTATGGGTACGATGTCCGGATCGGGTGCGGGCACAAATACGTTATCCCTGATCGAAGTACCATCCTTCACAGAGGATACCTGTGCCAGAAGAACGTATTGCCATGCTTGATGTGGATCATCACATCTACCTGATCCCGGTAAAAAGGGTGCTGATGCTCAGTATCGAACATTCCGCTATCAAAAAAGGGGAAATTGAGCAGTATGAAATCTCGTGCACGCTCAGACTTTCTTCGGAAGGAAGTGCGCACCCGTCCGAGGATACGATCCGCTTCGTCTTTGCTGCAGCCCGGATGCCCGGCCAGCGCTTCGTGACCGAACTGACGTTTGTCCAGAACCACATGATAAAACAGGTATTCGATCAGGTAGTATCCGGTGAACTTCCTTGCGGCGATCCGGATGACCCGCTCGCGAAGGTCCGGGGGGTTTCGCCGGGCTCCCTTATCATGGCGCGGATGCTTGCCTCCATGACGCTCAAAGAAGTCCTTGCCTACCACGGTGCCCTGCCGGATTCGATGGTCATTACCCATTGAGGGCAATCCCCTTTGGTCTCTTAAGAGGGCTCGTCTACCAGATGAAGCGGATCTTTGTACCCGGTAAAATCGCATCCTTTCTATGCCCCAGTGTTGCACCGGCTATAACGTGGAGAAACCCTGATATCTCCCTTAGAAACTATCGTGAGCTATGGATTTTTTTGATGAGGCATACCAGGGCACACCTCCCTGGGACATCGGCCGGCCCCAGAAGGAGTTTGTTGACCTGGCCCGGAGAGGGGAGATAACCGGTGATATCCTGGACATCGGGTGCGGGACCGGGGAGCACGCGCTCTTCTTTGCCGCGGAAGGTCACGAGGTGTACGGGATCGACGCCGCTCCCTTAGCGATCAAGAAGGCACAGGAGAAATCTATCGGGAGAGGAGTCCACGTGCATTTTCTTGTCCTGGACGCCTTGGAACTCAGGAAACTCAACCGGATGTTCGATACCGCCACCGATTCCGGGCTCTTCCACACCCTATCAGACGAAGACCGCCCGATCTTTGTGGAGAACCTCGCAGCCGTCCTTGCCCCGGCCGGCAAATACTTCATGCTCTGCTTCTCCGAACTCGAGCCCGGCGGATACGGCCCACGGAGAGTGACACAGAAAGAAATTCAGGACTGCTTCCGCGACGGCTGGACCATCAATTACATCAGGCCGGCGGTCTTCGAGAGCCGTGCGAGGGCCGACGGCCCCCGTGCCTGGCTCTCGTCAATTACAAAAAAATGACGAATCACAGGAACAACTACCTTTTTTTTTTAGCGCCGAAAGATCGGGGATCTTTTTTTCATCACCTATCCGGCCGTCTGGCGACTATGTTTTTGCTGCCCGCATTCAGACTATCGGTCAGATAGTGTCTGGCGAATTTGAGGGGTTGTGCGGATCACCATCGAGTCCCAACCACAGCAGACCCCCATCAACTCACCGGCAGACTTGCCTGAATCCCTAGGGGCCAGCGACGGCCGGATGCCAACCGTTACCAGGGACCGTCCCAGCAACGACCGGCGCTGCATCCGGACTTCCAGGCCGGCTTGTTCGAACATGTCCCGGACTTCCTGGGGATTACAGAACCGGCCGTGGTGAATGAATTTCAACATGAACTGAGGGAACGTCATATCAGAGAGAAGGAATGGGCCCCCGGGGCGTAAAATGCGCCGGATCTCGCGTATGCCCTGGAGCTGGTCCTGCCAGTGATGAAACGACGTTGTACTGACTACGAGATCGACTGAGCTATCCGGGAGAGGTATCAATTCCGCCGGGCTCACGATAAACACGGAATCCGGCATCATGAGCCGGGCTTTTTTCACCATGCCTTCTGCCGGATCGACACCGATCAGGTGCGCATGGGGCCAGCGTTCCCGGGCTTTCCGCAGCAATCTCCCGGTCCCGCACCCGACATCCACGATGCTGCCGGGAGCAGGCCCGGCACCGGCTGACGGCAAGGACCCGTTTGTGGATACGGTCGAAATACAGGCGCTGCATCCATGATGCCTCGTAGGTCTTCGACCAGCGGTTGAAATGCTCAACGTCGTTTGCGGCATTCAGTTCGGTGGATACCATAACCAACCCTCAACAATACCTTTTTTCACCGGGGTATGCCATCATGGTTCTCTTCCGCAAATCTTCCGCAAAAAAAAATTAGTACCACTGTCCGTGATCGTGGTGGAGGAAACTGTGGACGAGGATCCCGATCCCGAGGAGGATGAGGAAGGCGGCACCGATGTATGGCCAGATGAGGACCGGAGCCCAGACGATCAGGATACCGAAGATGATAAAAAAGATCCCGACGATGGCAATGCCAAAGCCATGCTTGTGGGACGACGAACCATCCTCATCGCTTGTACGCTGTTGGGTATTCACGACTGCGGATCCCAGGAATCCAAGACCAAGGCCGATCAACCCGGCGGCTAGGTACATAACCTACGAGCAGGCCGACACCAAGACCGATGAGGAGCCCGGCCGGGACCAGGGAGCGCCGTCCCCGCCGCCAGTGGCGATACTCCCTGGTTGATCCCGCGTCCCCGCCTCCTATCGGTTCACCCTGGACCGGGGCCCCAGGTATGGTCGTGGTTGTCGGGGCATTCGGGAGCATCTGGACATTCGGGCACCAGCCCATCCAGTTGTTGATCATTTCTGAGAATCGTGTTATCATACGATCGCCTTTACCTTTGCAAATAATTCTTCTGCCATTTTCGTCGGGTCGGCAGCCTTTTCGATCTTCATGCCAAGTTCGGTGGCATAATCCCAGATGAGCTCGATGCATTCGGTGTACCGCGCGCAGGTGCCACACGTGCCGTCATGCTCGTACCAGACCTGGATCCCGTGTTTCTCCGAGACAAAGATGATCGCGGAGGTCTGGAATGGGATGGATCTCCCGATGAGGACGCCCCGTTCTGCGTT
Source organism: uncultured Methanoregulaceae archaeon (assembly GCA_963737635.1). Classification (GTDB taxonomy): domain Archaea; phylum Halobacteriota; class Methanomicrobia; order Methanomicrobiales; family Methanospirillaceae; genus Methanoregula. Next base: position 189,248 of record CAVTTL010000001.1, on the reverse strand, counting down.
GATCTGCCCAATCTCGATCTGGTTTGCATGTGCCATCTCCCGGAGGGTCGATTCAATTTTGCCGTCCATGAGCTGGAGTGCCCGGGAGACTGCCTGCCGCGAGATGCCGACACGGTGTGCTATGGTGATGTTTGGCACGCCGCTGCGCCGCATCTTCCAGAACGCGAACTGCTTCTCGTTCGTCTGCAGAAGCATATGTCAATATTCACATATTGACTATATAACTATTGCGATACAAGAGACGTCGGGGGGGAGTCGTGTTCGCTGTTTTTTCCGGTGCCGGGAGATCGGGTTTCCTGCGGTGCGGTGGTCATGTCCCGGAACCTGCTCCCCCTCGTGGGCCGGCGGACTTTGGTGGGCTGGTTATCGTCTCTCTCAAAAAAAAAGTGCCGGACCCTGTATGGATACGGAAAATTACGGGTGTGAGTGGAATCTTCGTCACGGCCCCTTACTACCTGTTTTTCCACACCGGGAGACCGGGGATCCGTTTTACCTGCTCGGACCGTCGGTGCCGAAGCAAAGGTTGTTCCTGCTTCTAGAACACCAGCTCGTCCCGGGAATACCGGATCTTCGGTTTGGGGGTGTCTGCCGCGTACCCGATCGGGCAGAGCATAACCGGAGTGAGATGAGCCGGGATATGCAGGATCCGGGCGTATGCCGCAGGGTCAAAGCCGGTCATCGGGCAGGAATCAAAACCAAGCGATTTTGCGCCGTTGAGTGCATTCCCTACTGCGAGGTAGGTCTGCGCTTGGGACCATGCCTTTTGCTGTTCCGGTGACATCCCGGCAACAAACCGGGCGGCCATCCCGGTGATCATCATGACGACATCCGCCGGCACATGGTTTTTGGTCATCAGTTCGCCGAGCCGTGTGATCAGGCTGTCGTAATCTGCATCTGCACAGAAGACGAGCAGGTGCGAACAGGTCGGGATCTGCTCCTGGTCGTTTGAAGCGCGGCGGAGTTCCTCTTTGGTTTGCTTGTCCGCGACGATCTTGATCTTCCAGGGCTGAAGGTTCAGGGCCGACGGTGCAAACCGCACCAGCTCAAAGAGCTTGTTTACCTTGTCTTCGGGAATCTTCCTGCCGTCAAACTTCTTGGTCGCATACCGCTGCATGACGCACTCTGCAAACTGCATTCCTTTTCACCAGCAGCGATCATAGTCTGCCGAACGTAAAGGGTTTCGCCTGTTACTATAAGCTCGGCACCGGAAAGTTACTTTAGTGTCCCGTCCGCGCTGAGATCACAAAGATCCCGGTGACCGCCGCTGCAAGGAGAAGCGAGGCTAAGAATCCTGCAGGATATCCGGCGAATGTGATGACGACACCGGTCACGAGCGGCCCGGACGACTGCCCGATGTCCATGATCGATGAGAGGGCGCCCATTGCTGACCCGATCTCATCGCTTTTTGCAACGTCAGCCACGTACGCGCTGGTCGCAACGGTGGAAATAGAGATCCCAAGGCCAAAGAGCGCGCTTGCGAGAAGGAATCCCGGGTAGGTCGACGCGGCCGGCACCGCGGCAATAGCACCGCCGGTAACGAGCAGGCCTGCCGCGATCTGGACACGCTTGTCGATCCGATCGGCGATCCGGCCAAAGACCGGCTTTGTCGCGGCGATAATCAGGACTTGGATCGCAAAGATGATCCCGATCTGATAGGCCGGGAAGCCAAGGGACGCAAGGTACAGGGGCAGGAATATCTCGGATTTCTGGTCAGCCGCGGTTTTCTCGCCATAGAGAGAGACGGCGAAAAGTCGACGTATGTTGCAACTGAGCGGGCGACCGAGTACACTACCCTCTTTACCCGACTGTACCAGGGGCTTTTCGATAAGGGGCCGGAGTTCCGGGTATAAACTATGCAGCTAATCTCCTGCTTTCCGTGATTATGCAAAAGAAGTAAACCCAATGAGAATGTAAATCGAAGAGGCTAATGATGAGCAATGATAAAATAAAAAAAGCAGTGCGAAGGAACCGGATCAGGATCAACCATCCGGGTTGCTTTCTATGAGTAAATTCCTCCATCTTGTCAATGTTCCCGAGGCGGTGGACACCGCAGTCCGCATTGCCCCGGAGCCTGTGCCGGAAGAGATCCCGGCAGATGGTGCAACGGGACGGGTTCTCCAGGCAGATGTGATTGCGGCAGACGACATCCCCGGCTTTGACCGGTCCATTGTGGACGGGTTTGCGGTCAAGGCAGAAGACACTACCGGATCCAGCGAAACCGTCCCCGCCCTTCTCCAGTGCATGGGGCGGGTTTACATGGGCGAAGGGGAGCGCGGGCTTGTGGTCACCCGGGGCAGGTGCGCGTATATCCCCACCGGTGGCGTCCTCCCGGAAGGAGCAGATGCTGTCGTTATGGTTGAGTATACGGACCGGGCGGGCGATACCGTGCTGGTGAAGCGTCCCGTCGCATACGGCGAAAACGTATTGCTCCATGACGAAGATTACCAGCGCGGCGCGGTTATCCTTCCGACCGGCCGCCGGCTCTCACCGCAGGATGCAGGTGTGCTTGCCACCTGTGGCAAAACCTCAGTTACGGTCGCACAACGACCGGTGATCGGGATTATTTCTACCGGTGACGAGCTTGTGCCGGTACAATCTACCCCCGGGCCGGGGCAGGTCCGGGATGCGAACGCCTCCATGCTTGCGGCATATCTCCGGGAGTACGGGTGTACTCCCCGGCTGTACGGGATTGTCCGGGACGAACGAACGTCATTTGAGGCTGCACTGTCAAAAGCCCTCCCGGAATGCGATGTCCTCCTCATATCAGGGGGGAGTTCCAAAGATGACCGGGATATGACCGCCGGCATTATTTCCGGCACAGGTGAGGTGCTGGTCCACGGGGTTACCATTGCCCCCGGTAAACCGACGATCATTGGCAGGATAGGGAATAAACCGGTCTTTGGTCTTCCGGGGCATCCGGCCTCGGCTTATGTCGTACTTATCGTTATCGTCCTCCCGCTTATCAGCCATATGCTCGGCGAAAAGAAGCCTCTGATCCGGACCACAAAGGCCATCCTTGGTGATAGCATCCCTTCCCAGAAAGGCCGGGAAGAGTATGTCAGGGTCAGTCTGAAAGACGGGACTGCTTTTCCGGTCTTTGGCAAGGCGGGACTGCTGAATACTCTTGTGAAAAGCGACGGGCTTGTCCGCATCCCGGCAGGTGTGGAAGGGATTGAAAAGGGCAGCGATGTGGAGGTGATCCTGTGGTAAAGGCAGGTTACGAGTTCGGTCTATCTATTGTTTTTAAATTTTACCCGGTACCTGTCCAGCCGGTTCAGATTTTGGTACCTGCCCGAGGATCTCGTCGCGGAACTTCCCGAACTGGAGTTCGTCGAGCTGTTCGGAGAGGAGCCTCCCGCTCCATGCTCGGCGGTACACCCAGTCTATGATCTTCTCTATGACGAAGAGGACCTGATCTTCGGTATCCACCGTTAAGAGCTCCCTGCCGATCTTCGGGTGGCGTCCCCGCCGACCGCCAACGGTGATGAGGAAATGCGGTTGAGCAGCTGATTTGAGCAGGTTAAACGAGCAGGACTTGATACACATGCCGCACTGGATGCATTTTTCCTCGTCCAGCTCGGAGACCCCATTCCGGATTTTTATGGCATCTTCTTTACAGTAATAGACACAGGAGCCGCAACCGGTGCAGAGGCCGGCCGTGCGGACCGGGCGGATTCTCCCGATAACGCCGATCTCGTTGAGCATGGGGCTTGTGCAGGCATTGGGGCATCCCGAGAGCCCGATGCGCATCTTAACCGGCATCGCCTTGCCAAAGAGTTTCTTATCGATCCTTTGTGCGAGGCTGATGGTATCGATATTGGCAAATTTACAGCGCTCGGTCCCGGGGCAGGAAATGATGTTGACGACTTCATCTTTCTCGGAACCGACGGGTGTTCCGTTCTTTTCGAGCTGGGCTGCCAGTTTTTTGAAAGCAGTGGACTTGACATGGGGGATTTCGATGGTCTGGCGGGTCGTGCAGTGGACCACGCCGGTCCCGTACTTCTTTGCGATTTTCGCAATCCCCCGTAGCTGTTCAATAGTGAGTAACCCCGCCGGTGCCCGGATGCGGATGGTGCTCAGGTCAGGGTCACGCTCGGTGATGATCCCACCTTTCATGTGAATGCCAAACTCGGTACTGCATTACCAGTACCTGGAAAGATGCGGGATTATAAAGAGGAGGGTCGTGGCAGGTTGAAGGTGCACCAGTTTACGTTCTAAAGCCGGTGAAAGAAAAAGGCTGGTCCGGGCTTCTCACTCATCGAGTTTTTTGAATACGCCCCTCTTACACTTCAGGACCTTGCACTCCGGGCAATGCCATGTGTCTGGTAGATCCTCGAACGGGACTCCCGGGGGGATTCCCTGAGTCTTATCCCCTTTTGCCGGATCATAGATGTAATGGCATTCAAGACATACCCAGCGGGCGGGTTTTACCGTCTGTTGTGTCATCTGGTTACCTCGGATAGTTCTTTTGTATCCATCAACCTCGCCAGATATGAACTCTGCTGTCCGGGCAGCGATTTGAACAGCAATCTCTCTCTGGAATTCACTCTCCTGCCGCCGTATAAACGTGTGAGGCCCGGGCAGAGAGCCGTGCAACCCGGAGTGGCTCGGGGATCTTTCCTTCGCGGGTAAACGCCGTACAGAGCCTGCCGGCGTCCGGGGGATCAATGCCCCAGCTCCGCAGGTAGACGGTCTGCCCGTCCGGGCAGGATGTGGGGTGTGCGTTCGCCCAGCCGGCGGTATGCGTCCAGCCGCCGGTGTCACCGGGAAAATGGTGGCGGATATCCTCTTCCAGTCCGGTAGACTCTTCATACGTTACGCAAACGACCGGCAGTCCCGTGCAATCGTTTACCCGGTGTGGGTCGATGATATTGAAAAAAGCGATAACGCAACCTGAAAGGAAGATCACGTTGATATCCCGGCGATCAAGGGTCTGGGCGATTGCGAGGACGCCTTTGGTCGCATCCGTGCCACCCACCGTTACGCGGGAGAACGCGACACCGTCCAGGATAAGGTCTTTGCGCATCACGATCCCGGCGAGGGTCGAGTACGTCCTACCGGCATAACTTTCCGCAATGCCTAGTACCCGGAGGCCTTTTTTGGGGAGGTGCATAGAAGCACTTATGACACCCGGTTAAAAATAGTATACCGATGAAATTCAACAAAGATGAGGTCTGCATCCTTATCCCCACATTGAACGAAAGTCTGACTATCGGCCCGGTGATAAAGGAATTCCGGAATCTGGGCTACATCCATATCATGGTCATTGACGGCAAGAGTTCGGACAACACCGTGAAAAATGCCCGGGAGGCCGGTGCTGTTGTAAGGACTCAGTCGGGAAAGGGGAAAGGGAATGCTATCATTGAAGCATTCGAGGTGATCGAGCAGCCGTATATCCTGATGCTGGACGGCGACGGCACCTACTCGGCAAAAGATGCCGAGAAGATGCTCACGCCCCTCTTTTTGGGGTTCGACCAGGTGATTGGTGACCGGCTCATCAATGCGGAGGAAGGATCGTTTTCACGCCTCAACCTCTTCGGCAACCATCTCCTCAACCTTTTTTTCAAGCTTGCCCATAGCCGGGACCTCCATGATATCCTCTCCGGATACCGGGCCTTTACCAAATTATCCATCCAGCAGATGAACCTCAAGGAGACCGGGTTTGAGATCGAGACCGAGATGTCGGTGGAAGCGGTACGGAACGGCCAGCGGATCATGGTCGTACCCATACGGTATTCACGCCGCCCGGGAACGCCCACAAAACTCTCTCCTTTCCATGACGGGATCCGGATCGTAACGACGATTTACCGGCTTGCCCGGGTGAACAACCCACTCTTCTACTTTGGCATTATGGGTATATTCACGACACTTCTTGGGATTCTTACGGGCGTATACGTCACCCTGGAATGGCTGCGCCACATCGAACACATCCCGCTTACTATCTTAACGGTGCTTCTTATCGTGGTCGGGATTGAGATCTTCATGTTCGGGATGATCTCAGATATGCTCCTGGTATTCCACCGCGAAATCATCCGGGAGATCCAGCTGAACCAGCCACCCCGGCAACAGAAATAACCCGAAAGAAATAAGGTCTCCTCTATTTTCCCAAAAAGAAGGCCAAATACCTTTTAGCTTTTTTCAGCGCCATTTTGAAGGAGCAAGTTTACATCAAAGAAATGACTTTCTGAACGCAATAACCCTGCATGCATGTTCGGCAAGGGAGGTGAGCAGGAAGGCTTCGTCAAGTGTTGCCCCAGCGGCAAATGTCCCATGTCCCCGTGCAATGACCAGTTTGTGGTGGCGCATCATTTCACTAACCGCATCTGCAAGGCCCTGGGTACCGGGTGCACCGGTAGCGATCGGTATGAGGGGGCAGAACATTACTCCCTCGCTGTCCAAGGGCCGTATCTCATCAACCACGAGCGAGGCGGCGACGGCGTATGGTGGGTGAGCATGGACAATCGCCCGGTACGGTGTTTTTGCATATACTGCACGATGGACGCGGTATTCGCTTGAAGCTTCTTTGGGTACTTCGCCTTCGAACGGGACGAACACGGGATCTCCCGGGGAATCGAGATACGCCCCGGTTTTCTTAACAAGAAAACCGTCATCTCCCTCACGGACACTCATGTTCCCGAAGTTGCCGCCGACCAGGTGTTCTTCAAATAGCCGTCTTCCTATCCGTCCAAAGCCATAATCCTGCATCCTTCGCACCTCTTTTTTGTACAATACTGTTTGGCATATTCAACAATATGGGCATGGGTCTGGCGGTATGTATGGATTTCCTTTGCGAGAACACCTTCGAAGAGATCTTTGAACCCCGGGCGGGGAATTGTTATACCGGCGCAGCGTGCGATGCGTTCTGTATAGGCGTCAATGACAAAACTGGGCCGGCCAAACCCGTAGCAGAGGATACTGTCGGCAGTTTCTTCGCCAATCCCGTTGACACCAAGAAGGCCTTTGCGGAGAGTTGCCGTCGGGAGGGCGTCCATCCTGGACACGCCCCCGCAGGTCTCGGTGACAAACGCAGCAAGCGCCTTGAGCCGGCGTGCCTTTATCCGGTAAAACCCGGTGCACCGTACGGCATCCTCAATCACAGGTGCATCTGCCGCGTGCAAGGCAGAGAGGGAACAGAGACCCCGCTCTTTGAGGAGCCTTAGAGCCCGCTCCACGTTTTCCCACCGGGTCTGCTGGGTCAGGATTGCGCCGATCATAACTTCGTCAGTATCGCCCGGCCACCAGGGAATCTCCCCGAAACGGGCTCTAAGGATACCGACGATCTTTCCTGCCCTGGCCTCGCTACCGGAACTGGATCCCGACATCCCGCATCTTATTGTACCGCGCGATATTGAGCACCAGCGGTGTGAGCGATTCGATCATAGGTGAGACGTCCAGCGGCCCGGCATTGAATGCCTGAAGTTTTGAGATCTGATTGACGATTCCCATTACTTTCTGCTTTGCCTCATCGTCATCACCGCAGACGGGCACCGAGTACGACAGTTCCTCGTCGAGCGCTTTCCACCGGTTAGCGGCAATGGTGTTAAACGCGCAGCAGAGCCGTGCCTCTTTAGGCAGGAGTTTGCGTATGAGCAGTGCTGCCGATCCTTCAGGAGGGGGGACAAAAACAAAGTGATCCTGCTTTTCCATCGGGTTGACCGGGCTAATAACGATCTTGTCTTCAAACCCGCACAGCGTCGAGAGCGTCGGCAGGACATGCCGGAACGGGATCGCGAGAATGACAATATCACCCTTGTCTACAGCGTCTTGGTTTGTGACGCCGGAAAGGTTGCATTCCTGTCCCCGCTTTTTCAGGGTCTCCCGGGTGATCGTGCAGCTTGCCTCAGCCTTGTCCTGCTCCCGCGAACCGACTACAAGGTCAAAGACTGGAGAGAGGCGCATGGCCATACCTTCTCCTATATCCCCGGTACCACCGACGATACCGATCTTCACTTATCCCACCAGCGGCCGGAGCAGGTTTTCGAGCGTGGCGGCATCAGTGACACCTTCCATGGTCTGGACAACTTTCCCGTCCTTTTCGATAATAAGGGTGGGTACCACACGAATCCCGTATTTTTCTGCAAGATCCATATGTTCGTCGACATCCACTTTTTTTATCTCGACAGCGTCGCCCAGTTTCTTTGCCAGTTCCTCGATGATCGGCGTTTGCATCCGGCAGGGACCACACCAAGTGGCAAAAAAGTCGTACAGCACAGGTTTCGACATATAATCATACCCGGTAAAGTAGTCAGTTAAAAAAAAAGATAAATCTATGCTATCGTTATTCGGAGAGGATTTCCATAATGATCCTACCGTAGGCCGGCCGGGTCACTACTACGCCCACGATAACACCCATCATGGTTATGATCGCAAAGCCGGTGAGTGTGGAGAGATCAAGAAGTGCAAGCGGAAGCATTGCAATCAGTACGGTTGCAGCCGCAGTCACGATGATACTGAGTGCACGGGCGAGCCTCTTTAAATAGACATTGTGAGATGGGACGATCCCTTCGTGCAGGATCTCGTCGGTGATCACGACCAGCTGGTCGATACCCGTACCCAGTACGGCGATAAGCCCTGCGACGGTCGGGAGATCAATCTGGAACTGGATCACGCTGATAAACCCGAGTAGGATCACGATTTCGGATGCATTGATCAGCACCATGGGAAGGACGATCCTTGGTTCGCGGTACCGGTAGAAGATCACAAACGCAACCATGATGAGCGCGAGTATGCCTGCGATCAGGCACATCTCCATGTAGTGCTGGCCAAGGGATGCCGATGTTGAGCCGGAACCCGCGATCTCCACATCGACCGGCAGTGCACCCGCCCGGAGCTGGATCTCGAGGTTTGTTGCCTGTTGCTCACCGGATGTGCCTGATCCGGTTGAGGCGAACAGCTGGGTCGTGGGTTCGGTCAGGAGCGTTCCTGCCAGTTGCGTGGAGAGTGGCGCCGAGTACACGGTCTGGTTATCGAGAAGCATAGTGAGCTTGTGATCGGCCGGATCGGTAGTTGCACCGTACGTGATGGATGCATTCTGGAAGGTTGCAGCTCCAGCCGCACTCAGAGTAAACCCGACGCCCCAGTTTCCGCTGCCGACCGGTGACTGGCTGGGTACCTGGACACTCGTTATGGAATCGCCGTAGAGGACGTGTGCTGACTGGTTGCCGGTGGTCTGGACACGGATCTCGAATTTGCCCTGCCTGCCGATGATTTGCTGGGCCTGGCTCATATCAACGCCAGCCATCTCTACGCGGACGTACTGGGCGACATTGTTCAGACTTGTGATAGTATTGACTTTTGCATCCTTGGTACCCATCGAGTTGATCTTCTGTTCAAGGATCTGTTTTACTAGATCTGCTGTACTGGAAGATATGCCCGGCTGGTACGAGACCACCGTGCCGCCTTCAGCTGGAAAGTACGGCTCGAGCTCTGCTTGGGTATATGATTTCCGGATCTCGAGGTGGGTGGCATCGATCTGTACTACATCAGTATCGAGGCTCTTGGAGAGGTTGGTAACAAAGGTGTCAACCGGTTCGGTTGTCGTGAACCCGACCACTTCTGCATCGAACTTGAGCTGGATCCAGGATCCCTGCTGGAAATCGAGACCATATTGGAGGTTAGTGGTCAGGTTCCCATTGTTGTCGAAGTGCGGGTAGATGGCAACGACCGAAAGGATCAGCAGGGCGATCAGCACGAGCACCCGCCAGTCCCTGAAGAGATCCTTGACTCGTTCCTGCTTCATTTCCCGCCTCCTTTGAGGACATACCATTTCAGGATACCGACGTTGGTGAGCCAGGTGTTCAGGATATCAAAGAACAGCCCCATTAGAAGGACCGCAGAGATCTCTTCTACTATTTCGACCTGCCCGGCCCAGGATACGATGAGCAGCACCGTGACCGCAGCGATAGTCGTAGAGGTCATGATGATGCCGGTATGGAACGCCCCGGTCAGTTTGTCGTTGAGTTTTCCCTGCCGCTTAAGCACCCTCGTAGTGAGCAAGATATCACTATCCACTGAATACCCGATCAGCATGAGCAGCGCCGCAACGGTCCCAAGCGAAAGTTGGATGCCAATGATATTCATCATAGCAGCGGTCATGACCATATCCGCAAAGGCCGAAAGAACTACTGCACAGGACGGGACAAAGGTCCTGAATGAGACAAAAACCACGATCGCCATGCCGATAAAGGCAATAATGAGGGCGATTAATGCCTGATCCTGAAGAGTTTTTCCAAAGGATTCGCCGATCTGATCGATCTGGGCATCCGGATATTTGGTCTCAATCAGGGAAGTAAAGTCTCTGGTACTGCGTATCGCTCATCGTCCCAAAGGTGATGAACTTCCCGTTGTTCAATCCTTGGCTGATACTTACCAGCGGGTAACCGGCGAACTCCGACTGGATCTGGGCCGGCGTATCAGAGGTAATCACGGTTACTGCCGTCCCTCCGGAGAAATCTATCCCCGGTGTAACCGGCATCCCGACGGTGAGCGTAACATAGGCCAGCACCACCAGCGAGAGGACCAGCAGCACCGTTGGGATTATCACCAGTTGCTTTGGTGAATATTTTTCGATATTGTAATGGAATAATTCCATGGTATAATCATCTGTTCATGAACGATTAAATAATTACCAATGGAAGATGCGGAGATCGCGTCCTTGTAGTTTTGCAGGCAAATATCCCGCAGAATGTCCCTGTACCCGACCGGAATGTCAGGATTTTCGAACAGGGTTTGTAAAACGGAAAAAAACAAAAGTTATTTATGGAAAAAGTCGTGACACTAACGCATGAGATCTCAGTTTGAGATCGAACGGATGATCGAGGGGCGGCTGAAATCATATCTCTCACGGGATAAGACCGGTATCCGCCGCGAAGTGCTTCGGATCCTTCTCCGGATCCGGCAAACGACCATTGCAGATATCCTTGCAGATCTCAGGGAACAGTTCAAGGTCTCCTTCCACACGATCGCATCTATGGTAGGCATCATCGCCTCTCGTATTGGTATCCTGAAAGTCAGCAGGAACATCGGGGGAGTCACTACCTATGAACTCAGGGATAAGTATGCATCCATGGTCGTGCGGCTCGTTGGCGCATGAACATGCCACCTCTCCTTAACCATAACCGTTTTTACCACCGCTTCACAATATAACCGGCATAATGCCTGGCAAGCCTTCTGATCCTCCCGGCGTTTCCCGGATCACCATCGCACCTGATGTCATGGACTATATTGAGAAAAAGGACTGCGATTTCCGTATCTGTACCTCATGTGGAGGTCCGATCCTTCTTCCGGTTCGTATTAAACCCCCCAAAAAAAGCGATGTCCTTCTCCAGGCCGCCCGCCATACTATCTATGTTTCCATTCACCAGGCACGTTTTCTGGCTGAAATACGGACTGATATGATTCCGTTCTACGATGAACCGGAAAGGTTCAGGCACCCGGAACGATGAGTTACGAAGAGCTTTCCCATACAGCAGATGTAAAGATGCGGGTCCGTGCCCCTACCCCGGATGCACTCTTCGGAGAATCGTTCCAGGCGCTGATGCAGGTGATGTACGGTGGGGACCGCGGAGGAGGGATGATCCGTACGATCGATCTCACTGCCGCCGACCTTGAATCGCTTCTCTTTGATTTCCTGTCTGAAGCGCTGTATGTCTCTGAAGTTGAGGGGCTGGTCTTCCAGAAGGCCGATGTACATCTCGAGGGAATGCAGCTCCATGCGGTTCTCGACGGCGAACTATTTGATCCGGCGCGGCATGCCAAAGGAACGGAGGTAAAAGGCATTTCGTATTCGGGCATGACGGTCGAGAGAGATGCCAAAGGATATATGCTGGATATCTTATTTGATGTATAGCGGGGAACGGAGATGCCTGAAGGTGTGATACGAGCCGGTCCAAGTGAATGGGAGATACCCCTCGGTTATGTGCCTGGTATGCGCGTGCCGGGGCGGTTTTTCCTTTCAGATGCCCTTGAGGCTATCCTTGAACCGGGTGCCGTACAGCAGCTGGCAAATGTTGCCACCCTGCCGGGGATCGTCAAGTATTCTCTGGGTATGCCGGACCTCCACTGGGGCTACGGTTTTCCCATCGGTGGTGTCGCGGCGTTCTCCTTTGATGAAGGGATAATCTCTCCCGGAGGGGTCGGGTTTGACATCAACTGCGGGGTGCGGCTCTTTACCACACCGCTTGTGCGAAGGGATATTAAAAAACCCCGGGATCTCATCGAGGCCTTATATCGTGCCGTGCCAACCGGTGTCGGTGCAAAGAGTTCTCTCAAGCTTACTCCGGCAGCACTCGATGCTATGATGGAGAAGGGAGCGCGCTGGGCAATAGAAGCCGGCTGACGGCCTTGAACGGGATCTTGTCCGGTGCGAAGAAGGTGGTGCCATGAAACAGGCCGATACCCGTGCGGTCTCGGCTAAGGCCCGGGCCCGGGGAGTCCCCCAGGGTGGAACGCTTGGTTCGGGCAACCATTTTCTCGAGCTCCAGGAAGTTTGTGAGATCTACGATGAGGCAGCAGCGGCGGCATTTGGCCTGGAAAAGGGCCGGATATGCTGCATGATCCACTGCGGCTCCCGGGGGCTTGGCCACCAGATCTGTACCGATCATATTAAAACCCTGGAGACTGCGACAAAGAAGTATCATATCCTCCTCCCGGATCGCCAGCTTGCCTGCGCCCCTATCGAGTCTCCCGAAGGAACAGCTTATTTTGGGGCGATGGCCGCCGCGGCAAATTATGCATGGGCAAACCGCCAGCTGATCCTGCACGCGGCACGCCAGGAGTTCGTCCGGATGTTCGGGATCGGGTACGAAAGTATGCCCCTTGTCTACGATGTCGCCCATAACGTAGCAAAGATTGAGGAGCATCAGTATGACGGCCGCCGGACCCGGCTCATGGTACACCGCAAAGGAGCCACCCGGTCGTTTGGGCCCGGTGCCCCGGACCTGCCAGCGGACCTTGCCGGGATCGGCCAACCGGTGCTCATTCCCGGGAGCATGGGGACATCATCGTACGTCCTCAAAGGGACCACAACAGCGATGGAGCGGACCTTCGGCAGCACCTGCCACGGTTCGGGCCGAGTCATGAGCCGGTCCCAGGCCAAAAAGGCACTGACCGGAAAAGAGGTGGCTGACCGGCTCCTTGCCCAGGGAATTATCGTCAGGGCACCTAATGAGGCGGCGATTGCCGACGAGGCACCGGAGGTCTACAAACCCAGCAGTGAAGTGGTACAGGTCGTTCATGATGCCGGGCTCTCCACTCTCGTCGCCCGTCTCTCCCCGCTGGGAGTGATCAAAGGATGAGCTCGCCGGGCGGGATTTGTCTGGGAGACGCCCCAGCATTTTGTCCGGTATATCGAGGATTGCGGCGTCCCTTGCGAGCTCGTTACCCCGTACATGCTCGCTGCACCATTCTTCCGTGGCTCGTTTACCTGCCTTGTTATCCCTACCGGTTTTGCAAACCCTGCATTTTGCCGGTTGCTTCCGGCACTCCGTGCATCTTCGGAACGTATACAACGATTTGTAGAGAACGGTGGCAACCTCCTTGTTTTCGGGGCGGCAATCGACCGGCCGGACGCGTACGACTGGCTGCCGTTTCCGGTCACGTACCGGCACGATGTCTTTCCCCGGAAGGTTACCTGCGGGGGATCGGTGCTGGGGACGGCTCTTATAGAAGACTACGATCCCGCCTGCATCGAGTGTGATGGCTCGTTTCCCTCCCATGAAGGGGATATAGCTGGAGGCTCTGATGGCTCACCGGTCATCATCGAGAAAAACGTGGGGAAAGGAACGGTGATCGTGACCAGCGTCCACGAATATCCCTCCCGTGCTTTTGTACAACAATTCTGCGCTCAGGGTACGCAAACCTTATTCTAGCAGGAAAAATACCAGATTGATATGAGGAATATCCGATGCACCGTTACATGTTATGCGAAACTGCGGAGGCAGCAGATCTTGAACCGGTGGCCCTTGCCATCCATGAGATCATTCACCGCCTGCCGGTGACGGCGAAATCGTTACTCAAACCAGGTATCCGGATTGAGGACGGCCGGGTGGTTGACCGTAATTATACCGGCCCGGTGCTCGAAGCGTCCATCGAATCGAACAAGGTGATCAAAATAACACCGGAGCAAGGTGCCTATAAAGGGGTACCGGTAACGGTAGCTCCGATCAGGGATCGCGATGGAAAGGCTATCGGTGCAATCGGAGTCGTCGATGTCACCGGGATCTTCGATCTGGCCACGTTGATGGAACACCAATCCGCAATTATTAAACAGGTCTGCGGTAAGGATCCCTGCCCGCTGCCGCAGGATTCAAGCAATAACCGGAGGTGAACTGTTACGCCTGATTCTGCATTTCGGGTCATGGAAATTCTCGAAAAGGCGGACGGTCCCATATCAGGTGAGGCTGTCAGCAACGAACTGGGCATCACCCGGTCTGCGGTATGGAAGCACATCAACGAACTGCGCATGATGGGTTATGACATCGAGTCATCTCAGAAAGAGGGTACCGGCTCACCCGCATGAGCAACAAGCTGCTCCCGTACGAGATCCATAAAAAACTCCATACCACGTTTATTGGAAAGAAGATGCGGTACCTGGAGAATACGCCTTCGACCATCTGGGCGGGAAAACAGCTCTGTGCCGAAGGCGACGTAGAGAAGATGCACGGTATGGTAATCATCGCCGAGGAGCAGACCGGCGGCATCGGCAGGATGGGAAGGGCCTGGCTCTCGCCCAGCGGCGGGATCTGGATTACGATTGTCCTAAAGCCCCATATCCCGATCGATCATGTCTTTATGATCACCATGGCAGGTTCTGTCGCGGTTGCACGGGCGATACGCAAGGAGTTTTCCCTCGGTGGACTGATCAAGTGGCCAAATGACATCTTCATTGGGAACAAGAAAGTCGCAGGCCTGCTTCTTGAGCTCGCGGCGGAAGCTGATACCGTCCATTACTGCCTGCTCGGGATAGGCATCGATGCAAATGTTCCCATCAGTACGTTCTCTCCGGCGCTGCAGGACAATATTACCTCGATATCCGCAGAACTCGGCCACGAAGTAGACCGTGCTTCGTTTCTCGCACGGATCTTAAAAGAGTTTGAGGGCCAGTATCTCCTTCTCGAAGGTGGGGAATACGATACCATCATCCGGGAATGGAAAAGCCTCTCCTGCACACTCGAACACCGGGTGAATATCCGGACACTCAAGAACAGTTTTTCTGGTGAGGCGGTTGATATCGACGAGTTTGGCGCGCTCATCATCCGCAAAGACAATGGCAAGCTTGAACGTGTAATCGCCGGCGACTGTTTCCACCAGTGAGACCGGCTTTGCACGTAAAGTAGGGTTTTGACCCTACATTACGTGCAAACCTCGGACTTTACGTGCAGGAAGTCCGGTGAGATCCCATTCTCGTACATCTCGTGAATTACTACCGTCAGATTGTATGCGATGATTTTTGCTAGTAATTCGTTCACCTGCGCGATCTGATTCTTTGATTTCAGGGTTTCCCCGAACTTCCTTTTGATCGCTGCGTTGGTGGATTCTACATTACTGCGCTTGTGATAGTGCTCCATAAACTCGTCCTTGTTAAGTTGGAAGTAATGGTACATCTTTTTCCAGATGGGAGAGCCGCGAGTCTTGCCAGTTGCATGATTCTTGAACGGGATATATGCAGTACCGCCGACTGCATTTACAGTCTCGTAGTTGTCGCGGGATGAATATGCTTTGTCGGCGGAAATCTCGTGGATATTGAAATTCTTTGAGATGTCTTTGACAAGTGGCGTAAACTGCGGGGAATCCGCACCGTTCTCTCCGGTGATCTCAATACTTGTTACGATATTGGTCTTTACACCGGTTGCCAAGTGTGCCTTGATCCATCGGTGTGCTTTCTTCTGTCCATGTTTCATTCCGCAGTATTCGCTAAATGTAGTGGTTCTGAATCCGGTAGAGTCTACCGCGAAGTCTGTTTCCAGACCGGCAACCGGTAACGCCGAGAGTGTAACCAGTTCGTGAAGTATCGGCGTAATCTCAGGGTTGTTAAAAACGGCTGATGTTACATTGAAGTATGGCGCGTGGTCGATCTGTTTCCGCTCGACTGCATTTTGAAAGAGGCTGTGTGCGCGGCGGCTGGATAACTGCGAGTATACCTTCTGAATCGCACAGAAGAGAGTTTCACTCATGGGCAGGCGCGGTCTCCCCATCTTTTGCTCCGGCTCAGGAATCGCCTTTACTAAGTCCTTTAACAGAGCATCGAATATCTTGATCTCTTCTGTCTGCGCGGCGTTGTATGCGCTCCATGCCTGAGTGTAGGTTAAGCGTACCTTTTCAGTAACGGTGCCTTTTGGAGTATCTTTCTGAATTTCAAGATAATAGCGAAGTCCCAGAATGTGTTTACAGGGCTGGTGCCGGTTCTGGAAATCCGGGCAACTGCATTCGGCCCCGGTCCCGGTGATTTTGATCTCATAAGAGCCATTGCCGGACTGTGACCTTACCTTGTACTGGTTGTCTTTGACTTTCTGGATGTGACCGCTCTTGTTAGCGATTTCTCGCCCCCTCTCTTCGCGGCTGGTGGTTAGGGGTTTGTTGGTTTGCATCTTTTTTCACTCCTTAAACTTACCTTGTTGGTATATTACTATATACGTAAGCATTGCATATATACTTGCCGATTAGTTGGTAATACCTTACATAATTATATACTAACAAAGTAACACACTATGCATGGCAAAAGTGAAGCTAGTAGTTGATGGATTCAAGTGTGAACGGTGTGGGCACGAGTGGATCGCACGAGGTACGGAGGAGCCAAAAGTTTGTCCGAAGTGTAAGAGTCCTTATTGGAACATTCCGAAGAGAGAGAAAATGAATGGTTAATTAAAACATTCAGAACGCAGGGTGAAAATTAATGTTCGAAATGGAGTTATTTATAAGTAGTCAGGAGAGCAACGTTGATTATATGCGCAGAGTTGCGCAGAGTTGCAGATTGCGCAAAGATGTAAAAACTTCGGGGAGAATGAATGTATTATGAAGCCAGACCCAAAAAAATCAAGCGGTTCGAAAACAACACGAATTGCCAAGATCATTAATAGACCAATTGATCCCATTGATGAAAAGATTCTAAAAATAGTTTTCGAGAGGAAGGAGATTTCCGTCCCTGATCTTGCTTTAGAGATAGGCCTTCATGCAAGCAACACAGGTAGACGCGCAAATATTCTTCAGAACGAGGGATTTGTAGTCAAATATAAAGGAATAAAGTCAAAAAAATCGTTCGTTAGATGGGTTGGGGGCATTCCTGCATTGGAAGACGATTTAGATTCCTCAACAAAAAACCATATTACTGCGGGATTGCTTGCTGAGAGCTATGATTCAATGGTGTGCGATCCGTTTTCACCCTTTTCCTTAATCTTTGAAAACCATTGTTGGGAAGTTATTGAGAATTTTAAGGAAGGACTTAATGATCTAGAATTATCTCAACAATTAGGTAATGCCACATCATTAGATACAATCCGAAGGATTATGATTATCAGTTCAGCTCATACCATAATTTCAATAAAAACAATCCGTAATCCTTCTGGTAAAGACATTTCCACACTTTTTGAGCCTCTGTACAAAATTGAAAAAGTGAATAAACAAAATATGCAATATTTTTCATTAATTCGGGGATTGGCTTCAGCTATGAGTTATAAATTGGAGGGGAAAGCATCGAGCACATCCATACATCCGTTTGCCCCTATTCTTGATCTGAATGAACAAATTTTTGCAATATTTTCCGATGCAATTCATTCAATAAAACAAGCTGAAGATCGTGATATCTTGTTAAAATCTCTAAAGAATTATGATTTCGCCCCTGATCTTGATCGTCTATTTAAACACGAGAATTGGAGATTAAAAATTAACAATGCTTCGATTGTGTCCCTTGACCCAAAAACAGATAATATAATAATTTCTCAAATATTTTTGGATGATTGCAAGAAGAAAATCCTCAAGGAGATGAAATGATATGGCCGATGATATTTTTAAACCCTATCTTTCAGATCCTATGGTTAAAAAAATACCTCCAAATGTTCTCTCTCGTTTGAATGATAAACAATTAAATGATGTAATAAGAGCGGTAGATCAGATGACCCGTGGGGTCAGAGAATTTGTTTTATCGAATCCACTGAGAACTTATCAAAGACATGCCGGACATTTTAGCTCTGCCGTCTCTCTAGCCAGAGCATTGGCATTTTTGGATGCTGCTCACTCCACTCATTCCGTGAATGATATTGTGGAAAGAGTTTGGAATGTCACACCTACAACAAGTCAAAGATCTAGTTTCAACACTAGTTTGAATGGTACTGTTATACCTCATCTTATTTCCGATGGAATAATTCAATTTGATCCAACAAAAAAGAAAATTGAAAAAGTAATGCCATATCAAGTGGGCAGTAAATTGTATGTCCGAAATAACTTCCTTTTGAATACAAAGTTGTTTAGCGAGCAAAAAAACCATTTTGATATTATGTACCGTATTCAGGATTTTCCGGAACTTACAAATGATCTTGAGGCAAATTCTCCAAATTGGGCTGATTTTGCAAGGGATTATGGTGCATTATCAGATATCGACATAATCCGTCCGATTAGTGTAACTGGAAGAGAATTTACTTTTGCTAAAGCATACGTTCTCGGAGAAAAAGCCCTGAATACTTGGCAAACTGTATTAGAAGAGGCAAATGAGGTAAGAGTTGCATTAAAGCAGTTATTAATCACAACGGGAGAATTTGGAGGTTATATCACTCAAAGCGAAATTGTTGAAGCTACAGGGTGGAATCAGAGGGTTGTGAATCGGTTAATTAGGCACGTTGATAATATGGGACTTGCCCAAAGGACACGTACACTCCAATTAGAAGATGCATTAAGTCGCCCTACAAGTGGCACATTGCTAGGTTTGAATTATTACGAATACAACAATGCTGCTGACATATTGCGTCTTATAAGAAGTGTACCTGAGTCAACGGATATACTCGTAAAAATACAAAATCGGGATTCGGTCACAGAAGACGAATTAATTGACGAATTTGAAGTTGCGGTTGTTCAAAAAGTGAGGAACTCATTAGATCAGGTTGGGTTAATCAGTAAAGATGCTATAACTGAGGGCGTTTTAACAATAGCTCCAAACAAAGGCGGAAAGGAATTATTATCTGATGTTTTAACTGTAGCAGCAAATTCTAGAAAAATCACTGGCCCTGAGTATGACATTAAAGACAAGCTTTCATCTTTCTTTGATAAAATTGATGAAGATAGAGTACAGAAAGAAGCTGTCCAAATAAAACTAGACTTCTATGGCATAGAAGCCGAAGAGACGAGAAAGTAACTTTTTTTTATCTTTCGTCCAATTTCCGATTATTGCCGCAACATTTTGGACTTTACGTGCAAGTCTCATACTTTACGTGCAGAAACGACATTACGTGCAAAGCCAGTGAGACCGGTACTTTTTTATCGTCAACCTCTCAATTTTTAGTGGTTGACGATGTTTGGCGACCTCCAGCGTTCACGCCGTATTGCCTATACTGCAGCCTTTATCGGACTCATCACCTTAGGCGGCTGGATCTCGGTTCCGTTCGTTCCCGCACCGTTTACCCTACAGACGTTTTTTGTCCTGCTCTCTGCAGCGGTCATGAAGCGCGAAGCCGTTATCCCGGTCGCGTTGTATGTGGTGCTAGGTACCCTCGGCCTGCCGATTTTTCATAACGGTGTCGCCGGGATAGGTGTACTGCTTGGGCCTACCGGGGGATACCTGATCGGGTTTATTCCTGCGGCTTTCCTTGCCGGTGTTGCCTGGGAGTCGGATGGTTTGATCCGGCGGATTGCGGGGCTTTGCTGCGCTGCAGTGCTCATCCTCCTCTGCGGTGTGGCATGGCTGATGGCAACTTCGGGTATGGCCCTTGGTGCGGCATTCATCCTTGGACTAGTCATTTTCCTTCCTGGTGAAGCGGCAAAGGCCGGTGCCGTGTACCTGGTTGCCCGGCAGCTGCCATGATCACTCTTGATAAAATCCGGTATCGGTGCCTTGCTATCGATGCTCTTGCTATTCCCCCTGGCGTCACATCGGTTATCGGCAGGAACGGCAGCGGCAAAAGTACCTTTTTGAAACTTTGCGCCGGTATCACTGAACCTGAGTGCGGTATCGTGCTCGTTGACGAACAGCCCCCCCGGTTGACCGGGATTGGGTATGTAAACGAGTTCCCGGATCGGAACATCCTTTTTTCGACAGTACGGGATGAACTTGCCTCGTCCTTGCGTTTTCAGTATACACCATGTAAAGAGACAAGTCGTGCAGTACGGGACTGTGCAGGACGTTTTGGGATCCATAACCTGCTGGACCGGCGCATGCAGGACCTGAGCGGAGGAGAGAAAGTCATCGTTGCGTTTGCCGCGGCCTGCATCAACCGGCCCCGCGTCCTCGTCCTTGATGAATGCGATTCGCACCTTGACGCGGGCCGGTGCGCATGGCTCGAGGAGGCTCTCCGCGCTTCCGGTGTTCCGTATATCATCCGGTGTACGCAGCAGATGGAGACTGCGGCACAAGGGAACCTGCTGCTCTATTTTGAGAAGGGCCGGGTGGTGCATACCGGGGCACCGGCGGCGGTCTTTTCCCGGCTTTCCGATACATCCTTCTACCCGCTCTCATGGAGGTGGCCGGTATGAGGCTGGTTCTCGATCAACTCTTGGCACGCCATCCGCACTGGTCGCTTGCGGCGCACGGTGTTTTTATGCCGGGCATTCACCTGGTGAGCGGGGACGTCGGGAGCGGCAAGTCCACGCTTGCCCTCATGATGGCTGGTTTAGGTGTACCTGAGGGTGGCTCCGTTATCCGCGAGGGAATCCAAAGCACGATGCTCTCGTTCCAGTTTCCCGAGTTCCATGTCACCGGGCTCTCAGTTGCAGACGAATGTGAATCGTGGGGGCTCATACCAGAAGCGGTGATACAAAAAGCTGGGATTGATGTGCTCCCAAAGGCCCAAGCCCTCTCGCTGAGCCGGGGGAGCTCAAACGCCTGCACCTTGCCTGTGTCCTCTCCCGGGATAACGACCTGCTGCTGCTCGATGAGCCATTCTCATCGCTCGATTGCCCGGGAAAGGAGCAGGTCTGCCAGCAGATCAGCAGGCGATCCCGCGGCATTACGGTAATCTTCACTCACGAACAGACCACTTTTCCTACAATCAGTCATATCTGGGAAATAGCGGGTGGGCACCTTGTCGATTGCGGTGAAATGCCCGGGGCGCTCATGCGCTGGCAGCATGCACCGCACCTGATCAAAAGACTAGTCCAGACCGGGAGAATGCCGGAAAATATCACGCCGGAAGGGATCCGGGAGGCAGCATGCAGGACCCGCGACTAAGGTTTGCCTGTGCGTTTCTGCTCTCGCTTGCGGCCTTTATCAGTATCGCCGGCGCCGCCGCGGCTTTTGCCTGGTGGCTGGTATTTACCCCCCGGTGGAAGACTATCCGGCACCGCCGGGCAGTATTTGCGACGCTCCTCTTGTTTGTCCTGGTGGCAGCAGTTCTCGCGTTTACCGGAAGCAACGGACTCTCGTATCTCGCCCGGATGACCACGATCCTGCTTGTTGGTACCTGGGTGTATGCAGATTCCTGCGCCAGCGATTTCCTAGCCGCCGGTACCTGGCTTCTTGGTACCCGGGTCGGGTTCGAACTGGGGATGATCGCCGGAATGGCGCTGGAAGTGGCCCAAGGGCTCTCCGGGGATTTTTACCGGGTACGGATCGCGTCGGTGCAGAAAGGGGTGCCGTGGGGGATCCGAAGCATTCTGCCCGTCGGCTGGATCCTTATCTGCGATACGCTCCGGCGGGCAGAAGATACCGCTGAAGTCCTTGCCATGCGGGGGTACCGCGCCGGAGGGACAATATGCACGCATTTTTGCACGCCCCCCGCCGAGATCCTTGCCGGGACCTGTGCCGCGGCAGCATTCGTCTGTGCCTGCCTCCTCCGTTAGTGAATTTTTTATACTTTCCTGATGAAGTTTTGAGAGGCTAATTATACAACCGGAGCCCCTTCGAGGTTTCTCATGCGTGCTGCCGATTCCCACAAATTACTTATCACCGATACCACTCTTCGCGACGCTCACCAGTCTCTCATTGCTACCCGGCTTCGCACCGAAGATATGCTCCCGCTTGCACAGGAGATTGACGCGTGCGGTTTTTTCTCGGCCGAAGCATGGGGCGGGGCGACCTTTGATACCTCCATCCGGTTCCTCAACGAAGATCCCTGGGACCGGCTCCGGGCACTCAAGACAGAACTGAAACATACTCCCATCCAGATGCTGCTCCGGGGCCAGAACCTGGTCGGGTACCGCCACTATTCCGATGACGTAGTCGATCGTTTTGTTGCTGCGTCCTATAAAAACGGTGTGGATATCTTCCGGGTCTTTGATGCACTCAACGATATCAGGAATATGAAACGCTCGATGGAGCAGGTAAAAAAGGCCGGGGCGCACCTCCAGGGCACTATCTCATATACGACGAGCCCGGTTCACAGCACCGGCATGTTTATCGAGATGGCGAAGGAGCTTGCCGCGCTTGACTGCGATTCTATCTGTATCAAGGATATGGCCGGGCTCATCATGCCGGAATCGGCTCGCGAGCTTATCGGCGGCATAAAAGAAGCGGTCGATATCCGGGTCTGCCTGCACAGCCACTCAACGAGCGGGATTGCTCCCATGAGTTACCAGGCAGCCATCGAAGCCGGTGTAGATATCCTGGACACTGCCATGTCGCCGTTTGCGATGGGGACCTCCCAGCCGCCGACGGAAAGTGTAGTGGCATCCCTAGCCGGGACGTCCCGGGACACTGGTATCGATCTCCTCAAACTCCGGGCTGTCAGGAATACCTGCGTGCAGATCCGCGAGAAATACGCGGGGCTGGTGAACCCTATCTCCGAGCGCGTGGACAGCGACGTCCTCATCTACCAGCTGCCCGGTGGCATGATCTCCAACCTTGTCTCGCAGCTGGTGGAGCAGGATGCGCTTAACAGGCTCGAGGAAGTGTTTGCCGAGATCCCGCGGGTGAGAAAGGATCTCGGTTACCCGCCGCTCGTGACACCGACGAGCCAGATCGTTGGTACGCAGGCGGTCCTGAACGTGCTCGTAAACGGCCAGCGGTACGCGAACGTGACAAAAGAAGTCAAGGACTACGTACGGGGATCTGTACGGCCGTTCGCCGGCACCGGTCAGCGACGCGATCCGGTGCCAGATCATCGGTGACGAAGTCCCGATTGTATGCCGTCCTGCCGATTTGTTGGAACCCTCCTACGATCGGATGAAAGCCGAAGCTGAAAAAGCCGGGCTCGTCAAAAAAGAGGAGGACGTGCTCACCTACATCATGTACCCCGCGATCGCACCCTCGTTTTTGAAAGGTGAACGCCAGCAAGAATTGATTCCCGGAAAACTGCCAGCTGCCCAGTCGGCAACGACTGCCGGCGGTATCCCGGACCAGATGGAAGTTGAAGTTGACGGGGAAGTCTTCTCGGTACGCATCGTGTCGGTCGGTGGAAACCAGGTGCAGGTAACCCGGGCAGCACCCCAGAAAGCGCCGCGGGGCGAGATTGCCGGCGGGATCCGCAGCAATATGCAGGGCATGGTGCTCCAGGTCATGGTTCACCGGGGCGCGACGGTGAAAAAAGGCGATACCCTCATCGTCCTTGAAGCGATGAAGATGGAGAACCCCATCCACAGCCCGGTTGACGGCAAAGTCACTGAGATTTTTGTCGATACCGGCGATGTCGTCCAGAACGGCGATGTCCTGGTGGTGGTTCAATGAAATTTTTTGAGAAGATCCTGATCGCAAACCGGGGCGAGATCGCGATCCGGGTCATGCGTGCCTGCCGGGAACTCGATATCGATACGGTGGCGATCTATTCTTCTGTGGACAAAAATGCCCTTCATGTGAAATATGCAGATGAAGCCTTCCCGGTCGGTGAAGCACACCCTTCGAAGAGCTACCTCAACATGGACCGGATCGTTGACATTGCAAAAAAGAGCGGTGCCGAGGCGATCCATCCGGGATACGGTTTCCTCGCGGAGAATTACCGTTTTGCCAAGCACTGCGCTGATGAAGGCGTGATCTTTATTGGTCCGTGCTCAAAGACCATCAAAGCCATGGGATCCAAGATCGGCAGCAAGCAGATGATGAAGCAGGCCGGTGTGCCGGTGCTGCCGGGGACCGATGACGGCATCAAGGATATCGATACGGCAAAAAAGGTGGCAGGAGAGATCGGCTACCCGGTCATCGTGAAAGCGAGCGCTGGTGGTGGCGGGATTGGGATGCAGATCGTTAACGATGAGGCTGCCCTCGAAGAAGCAATTACCGGCAGCATGCGGATCGCCCAGTCTGCGTTCGGCGATCCTACGGTCTTTATCGAAAAATACCTGGTCAAGCCCCGGCATATCGAGTTTCAGGTGCTTGCCGACGAGCATGGGCATGCAGTCCACCTCTACGACCGCGAGTGTTCCATCCAGCGCCGGCACCAGAAACTGGTCGAAGAGGCCCCCTCGGCGATTATGACACCCGAGCTGCGCGAACGCATGTCGTCTTCTGCGCTCAAGGTGGCGGAAGCGTCGGATTACACCAATGCCGGATCGGTCGAGTTCCTGTACAGTAACGGGAACTATTACTTCATGGAGATGAACACCCGGCTGCAGGTCGAGCACACCATCACCGAGTTCATCACGGGGATCGATCTTGTCAAGCAGCAGATAGCCATCGCCGCCGGTGAATCCCTGCCGTTTGACCAGGAGGACATATCGATCCGGGGACACGCGATCGAGTGCCGGATCAACGCGGAAGACCCGCTCAACAATTTTGCCGCTGACCCGGGCAAGATCCTCCGGTACCGGTCCCCGGGCGGTCCCGGTATCAGGGTGGACAGCGGTATCCATATGGGATACATGATCCCGCCCAACTACGATTCGATGATCGCAAAACTCTGCGCATGGGACAGTACGCGTCCCGAGGCAATCATGAGAATGCGCCGCGCAATCTCGGAATACATCATCCTTGGGATCAAAACCACGCTCCCGCTTCACTATGCAATTATGAACAACCCGCAGTTCATTGAGGGCAACACCCATACCCACTTCCTGCAGGAAGAGCATATCATAAAAACACTTGAACGGTACAAGACCGATGAGGAGACACGGATGCAGACCCTTGCCGGTTCGTTTTCCCAGGGCAACAAAGTGGCCGCGATAACCGCAGCGGTGAACGTCTATCTCCAGCAGAAAAAAGGCTGATACGTGCTCATCTTTCGTATCAGAACCTTTAAGAATTTTTACGGCGTTGTAATTATGCACCTCGTGCTGCGGTGGCCTAGCTGGTTAGGGCGCCAGACTCATAGGGTTTGATACACGCCCGCTTTGGTGCGTGAGAACTTTGGGACATCTGGAGATCGTGGGATCGTAACCCACCCGCAGCATTTTTTGGTAGTACAGAACATCTTTTCGTATCGTGTTTTTCTGTACTCCGTGAACGTGATCCTTTCCCCCTCGGTTGAAATGATACGAAGTCTCCTGAGGGCGCTGCAGGTACTTTTTTAATGATTTTATTTAGCCGGAATGCCGTTTTATCGTGGATCCTCACGGATTTGTCCTCTTTCCCGGGGATATATTTATGTGCTGCATCAACGCAAAGAAAATAGTAAAAGAGGTCTGATGATGATTCTTCTGAATGCAGCTATCGGGATAGTCCAGTTGATCATCGCAGTCATCCTTGCGGTGGCAGCGCTTTATATGGGGTTCTATGTCTTTGGCAGGATTACCCGGGACGTCGATGAGCAGCAGGAACTCGCGAAGGGAAACGTCGCATTTGGTATTGTAGTTGCCGCCATTTTTGTGGCTATTGCAGTGGTTGTCCAGTCAGGCATCACCGGCATATCAGTCGGTATCAGCAAGGCATCGGCGGTCGGCCTGATGTCCGTTGACGGACTCACGATAATCTGTGTTGCGATCCTCCAGCTGGTGCTTGGCGTCATCCTTGCGGTGGTTGCTATCTATCTTGCCCTTACCATCCTCGACAAGCTGACTACCGGCGTCCACGAGTTTGAAGAACTCAAAAAAGGAAACGTCGCTGTTGCGCTTGAGATGGCCGGGGTCATTATTGCCGTTGCCCTGATCATCCAGTCCGGGATTGTCGGAATCACGGCGGCACTGGCCTGATCCACGCATCTTTTTCGAGTCCGGCACATGCCGGGCGCATTTTTTCGTTTTTATATACGTCCTTCACCGTGTTTCGCTACGTACGAAACAAATGTTTTTACTCTCATGGTATGATTAGCAGGACGAGGGTATCATGAAAGCGGTACGTATCCATGCGTTTGGCAATTCCGGGGTCCTGAAGTACGAAGATGCACCCAGGCCGGAGACCGGTCCCGATGAAGTCCTGGTCAAGGTGCATGCGTGTGGCGTCAACCCCGTCGACTGGAAGATTCGCGAAGGGTTCATGGAGAATATGGCTCCCCATATGCTTCCCCTGACCCTTGGGTGGGATGTCGCAGGTACGGTGGAAGAGACCGGGAGTCTCGTCAAGCGGTTCAAGAAAGGCGACGCTGTCTTCTGCCGTCCTGACACCTCACGGAATGGGGGATATGCAGAATATGTGACGGTACGGACTATCGACGTCGCACCTGCACCACGGAGTATCCCGCTCGTTCAGGCTGCGGGCATACCACTCGCATCTCAGACAGCATGGATGGCACTCTTTGAGGTCGCCGGCCTCAGGAAAGACCAGAAGATCCTCGTTCACGGGGCATCTGGTGGGGTTGGCACCTTTGCCGTCCAGCTGGCAAAAATTGCGGGTGCTTATGTCATCGGCACAACATCATCGAAAAATGCCGCGATGGTAAGTTCGCTCGGTGCGGACGAAATTATCGATCACACAGCCGAGGATTTCAGCAAGAAAGTCAGTGATGTTGATGTGGTCTTCGATACCATTGGTGGGGAGACCCAGGCAAAATCGTGGGGCGTGATACGAAAAGGCGGGGTACTGGTGTCGTCTGTAGGAGCAGACCAGAAAGCGGCAGCAGCTCATGGTGTTGCCGGCAGGTCGTTCACGCTCGTCTCTAACGGGGCCCGGCTCCAGGAGATCGGTAGTCTGGTCGATATGGAAAAACTCAAAGTGGTCGTAGAAAAGGTGTTTCCCCTTGCCGAGGCGCAAGCCGCACAGGATCTGAGCCAATCCGGGCATGCGACGGGAAAGATCATCCTGAAAGTAGCCACGTGACTTCACCTCCCTATGTGAAGGAGCCCCCCTTGTTTTTGCAGGGATATTTGTGCCTATTTCCCGTACAGGTTGATCAGCCGGATGAGATCGGAAAAACCTGCCATCTCCCTATCGAGAACGTCACGCCGTGTTATGCCCATGCTCGTTTCGGCATCACAGGAGATTTCCCCACAATTTGAGAACTCATAGTGAAACCGAAACATCTGCCCGGTACGGTTACTTCCCGAATCGCTTATACCTTTTATGCGCTTCCTCGATTGTCATCACTTCGAGAATGTTGACAATGCCCCCAGGAAGGATATCGAAGAAGGCAGTATACGAATGAGCGATGTGCATCCGGCAGTGACCATTCTGCAACAGCTCCACATCCGGGGCCGTATACGGATCTTCAAGATTCAGCAAATGCTGCTTGACGATCCGGCGATTCTTCTCCGGCAGGCTGTTAACGTACTGCAGCGCCCGCTTGTCGATGTTTACTCTCACGACGCATCTCTTTTTTCAGTGTCGCGTATTCGGCATCGCTGTCGAACGGGACGAATTCTCCTTCCTCTGCGATCTTATCAAGGTGTGCAATGAAGTCCTGACGCTTCCGGTCCTGCAACACCCGATCGATCACATCCCCGAACCTTTCCCCCGGCTCCTTGATGGACATCAGGGCTTTTTTGGTATCCGTAGAAACGAGCACTTTCTCAGTAAGAGGATTGCAGTTTTTTGCCATGGCCATATTCTCCTTTTTGGGCTAAATGTACCATTTGTCCTTTTGCTCGTTAAATTTATGTGTCATACCCAGTCTCCGCCTAAACTTTGATGGCACCTGGCTTGACATGGAGGATTCAGTATCCGGTATGACAACGTCATTGATGATTTCCATCCCAGACGGGGATGATCCTGCCTATTTCCCGTACAGGTTGATCAGCCGGATGAGATCGGAAAAACCTGCCATCTCCCTATCGAGAACGTCACGCCGTGTCATGCCCATGCTCGTCTCCGCATCGGCAGTGAGCTGATCCGGCCCCCGGATTACTTCGCGGGCTGTGCCGTCCCGGCTGAGGACGTTTTTTGCCTCGGCATCGTGGACGAATGCCCTTCCCGGGATGATAACGGTTGGTTCGAGAAGTGAACAATCGATCTCCCTGAGGTCGTCCTCTGTGATCAGGCAGGCGATCTCCTTTTTTACCGGGATGACCGGGGCGATTGCCCCGCGTGCCGACAAAATCTCGCTGATAAATGGTGCAGCCACGGCACCGGTGATGACTGATGCCCGGCGCTGGATCCGGGGGAGTTTTTTTACCAGAGATGGTTCATGCAGGATTGCAAAGGGCGAGCCGATCTCCGGATCCCAGAGCGGCGTACCGGAGATCTTTATGTTAAACCTGCTGTTCAGATCGCTGACCATGTCCCGGAACGATTCCACCGACTGCACAGCCTGGCCTTTGATGACCGGTGCATTTTCAAGGATAAGCCCCTGACCGGTGGTATTTGCAAATCGCATGAGGATGACCCCTTTGGCGCCGCGTTCCTCGAGCCACGCACAGGTCTCTTCGAGAACCTGGCCATCGTTTACCCCGGGCAGCACGACTGCGGCAGCGTAGACGTCGGCCGAGCCGCAGAGCCGTTCGAGGATGGCGAGTGAGGCGTCCGGGGTAGGATCGTGCATCCAGCGTTTCCTGAGGGCCGGATCCGTGGCAAAGACCGTAAACGAGCACTCGGCAAGGTTGTTATCTATAAGGAGATCGGCGATTGTTTCATCATCCCAGCCTTTGCCGCTGGTGTACCCGATATGGAGCGGTGCTTCTGTCGCGCCTAACAGTTCGATGAGGTCGGTAAACTGTGGGTAGCAGCTGGGGTCGCCGCCACCACTGATGGTGATCCGGTCAAGATCGCCGGTCTTAGTTTGGAGGGCTGCAAGCGTCTCCTGGGCGATGGTCATGAGATCCTTGAATCCGGCATATTCCTCCCGGACGCCCCGGGTACAGTAGTCGCAGCCCTTCTTGAATGGCAGACAGTACCGGCAGCCGAACGCCCGGGCGGTCTTCACTCGTTTAAAATAGCAGTATTCGCAGAACCCCCGGCAGTCTACGCCCGCCCGTCCCCCGATGTCCACGGTCAGCTGTGCCATTTTCGCTGGTACATTACTCATCCTGATGTGTATAATGTATTTGGCATTGAACCGTCTGGCACCGTGCCCGGTTCCTCGCATCAGCACCACATTTTTTACCCCTCACGGTCTATTGTATATGGCGCCTCAGTGGCTTAGTTGGCAGAGCGGCTGACTTGTAATCAGCAGGTCCCGTGTTCAAATCACGGCTGAGGCTTACACGTTTTGTTCGAATTTTCTGGAATGAGGAGCGATTTCTGTTCCGTTTGCGTTAGCCATCAGTGATGAATCCAAAGCAATTCTAATAACTCCGAACGCTATTTGTCGATAGATCGGAGATTTACTCCCGTTTCCATGAGCAATAAGGATGAAAGACACACCAGATCCAATTTTTTTCTTCGAATCAGAATGTATATTTTGGCATATTGTGATTGATTAGAATTATAAAAAGGCGAATTATACTGGAAGGGGAAGCTCACTTTTTGGGGGGGTCAATACATGAATGATATCTAATGATGTGCATATTCGCTAGTTTTTTATAAGGAAAAAAAATTTTTGTGGCCATCCGCAGGATTTCCTGATAATACTGTTTTCCGTATTTTTCCTTAAATCGCAATATATATATACAAGAAGAGGAAATAATCAAATCATACAGTGTCATATCCGGTTAGCGGATATGTTTTCATGGAGTTGTTTAATGATGTACACCAGAAAAAATGAAGAGGCAGTATCACCGGTCATCGGCGTTATCCTGATGGTCGCGATCACCGTGATTCTCGCAGCAGTCATCGCTGCGTTCGTGTTCGGCATGGCCGGGAATATCCAGAAGACCAAAGTGGTTGCGGTGACAGCACAAAGAATAGATTCTCAACATGTTGTCTTTACCTACCAAGGGGGTCAGGATGCAGGTACGCTGGAAGTAATTAACTTTACTACCGCCGTAAATACAACCGTGAGTGCTGGAGGATATATGGGAACATTGGGTTCATCCACGATTTTATCTGTGGGTACAACGCTTAATTACCCTGCTCCAACGAACTCGCAAGTCGTCGGTGTTGGATACTTCACTGATGGCACAACTCAAGTGATTTATTCAAGCACCATCTAATCTTTTTTTTTCTGAATTGGTTTGCCGTTTTCCTTTTTCTAAGTCCGCCCTTGCGAAGATTCCAGATCGTATTTGAACAGGTAGATGTTTGGCTCAAAACCCGACAGGCGTTTGCGCGTCTGGTTCCACGCATATCAAAAACAGACCCGGTCCAATCAAAAAAGACTATTGCAGTAAGTCTCTCTGGAGCGACGTTAATCCGGGTTCCTAACCCCCGGTGCTCCAATATCTTGAAATTATCCCGGATTTTATAGGAGGTACGAAACGATTCACCATGACAAAGAAAGCCTTCATCACCGGCATCACCGGCCAGGATGGGTCGTACCTTGCCGAACTCCTGTTGAGTAAAGGGTACGAAGTCCACGGACTGGTGCGCCGGTCCATGCGTGAACGGTCCGCCGTCATGAGGATTATGAAGTGCCCGGTGGCAGGACACGAAAACAACAAAGTTAATGCGATCTGCCCGGCATCCTGGAGGCCGTTCCGGGAAAAAACGTCCCGGGGGAGCTGAACCATTTGGAAAAAAGTCCATCGGTATTGCCGGCCTCTTCCAAAAAAGCTGGATACGGTTGCTGAAGATTTCAAAAAGAGTTTGCCAAGGGGTTAAAACCTTTCAAAAATGTCAGCTGAGATTACCGGAATTTCCCCAAACGGATCCCGGGAATGGGGGTACCGTAGCGTTCAGACACCCATGATGTTTCTTAAAAACACGTTTTAAAATAATACAGGAATAGCAAGGGGAAACATAATAGTGGCAGACACGCATTACTTTTCCAGCAGGCAAAGAAATTCCTCATGGGTAAATTTCCCTTTCTCAAAACCTGTTTTCCTGAGTCGTTTAATAACAAACGATGAGGATACCCTCGGGAGTTTCACGCTTCGACCTCAATGACCGAGGTAAATTTTTCATGGGCAGTAATTGACGGTTCAATGTCCCCGAACATGCCGTATTCCCGAGCATTTTTCAGGTAAATATCGATAGCCTCCCGAATATTATCAAGTGCGTCTCTAGGGGTATCGCCGCAACTGGCAATCTCAAGTTCAACGCACTTTGACACATAGACGCCATCTTCTTCCCAGATGGTAACGGTGAACTGGTAGGATTTCATGTGCTCCACCCGGAATCGTTGTAGTGCCTGACCGTATTAATAATCCGTAGTGTTCGGGTAGTTCACCATGCTCTCATAAGTCCGGGGAGCAACGGTGAAAAAGACAATAAGAATATTAGTATCGATGAGATAGTACTCCACAAAAAATGCAGTTTGAACACTACGCCGGATAATTCTGGCAGGTGTTGCCATGGGTTCCTTGCCAGGAGAATGGCGGCATTTTTTATTTTTTCTTCAGGATCGATCCAGCGTGGATCACATAGTGCTATCACGCCGCGATGAGGTATAACCAGGAGCGGCGTTAATCCGGGTTCCCGACCCCCCGTGCTCCAATACCTTGAAATTATCCCGGATTTTATAGTAGGTACGAAACGATTCACCATGACAAAGAAAGCCTTCATCACCGGCATCACCGGCCAGGATGGGTCGTACCTCGCCGAACTCCTGTTGAGTAAAGGGTACGAAGTCCACGGACTGGTGCGCCGGTCGTCCACCTTCAACACGAGCCGGATCGATTCCATCTATGTTGACCCCCATGAATCCGGTGCCCGGCTCTTCCTGCACTACGGCGACCTCTCCGACTCCGAGCAGATCGCAAACGTGATGTACAATATCCGGCCGGACGAGGTCTACCACCTCGGGGCCCAGAGCCATGTCCGGGTCAGCTTCGACACCCCTGAGTACACCGGCAATGTCACGGCCCTGGGTACAACACGGCTCCTTGAGGCAATCCGCCGGAGCAACAATAACGTGAAGTTTTACCAGGCCTCCTCCAGCGAGATGTTCGGCGCTGCGCATCCCCCTCAGGGTGAAGATACACTCTTCCACCCCCGGAGCCCCTATGCCTGCGCGAAGGTATACTCGTACTGGATGACCCGGAACTACCGGGAAGGGTACAATCTCTTTGCGTCCAACGGAATCCTCTTCAACCACGAGTCACCGCGCCGGGGCGAAACCTTTGTTACCCGCAAAATCACCCGTGCGATCGCCCGCATCCGTGCCGGGAAGGAAAAATATCTCTATCTCGGCAACCTCGATGCCCGAAGGGACTGGGGATATGCCCCGGAGTACGTCGAGTGTATGTGGCGGATTCTCCAGCAGGAAGAGCCCGGGGACTTCGTGATCGGTACCGGGGAGACGCATTCTGTCCATGAATTCCTGCATGAATCGTTTGCCTATGCAGGCCTCGATGTCGAGGAACACGTCCGGATCGATCCAAAATATTTCCGGCCGACAGAAGTAGAAGTACTCATCGCAGATGCAAGGAAGTCCGAAAACGTCCTTGGCTGGAAACCCGTGATAAAATTTGCTGATCTGGTGACGATTATGGTGGATGCAGATTTGAAGGCCGCTGGACTGGAACCGATAGGTAAAGGCGACGCGATCGTGAAAAGAACGTTCCCTCACCGGTGGTGGAAGTGCGACTGATGTCAGAGATATGCTGACTGAAGTACTCGCGGTAACAGGCATCCCTTCGTTTAAACAAACGAAATATTCCAGGAAATAAAACCACAACGAGGCAGGAATGACATTCTGGGCAGATAAAAAAATCCTTATCACCGGTGGCGCAGGTTTCTTTGGTTCCCGGGTAGTTGCAGAGCTCCGGGAAAAAGGCGTGCACAATGAGAATATTCTCATCCCCCGGAGCAGGGAGATTGACCTCCGTGTCTGGGAGAACTGCGTCGAGGTGGTCCGGGATGCGGATATTGTTATCCATTTGGCAGCCCGGGTCGGAGGGATCGGGTTCAACCAGGAGTTCCCGGCCCGGCTCTTTTACGACAATGCAATTATGGGGATACAGATAATCGAGGCTGCCCGGCAGGTGGAGGTGGAAAAGTGCGTTATTGCCGGTACCATCTGCGCATACCCCAAGTTCACCCCGGTGCCTTTTAAGGAAGAGAATCTCTGGAACGGCTACCCGGAAGAGACCAATGCGCCCTATGGTCTGGCAAAGAAGATGCTGCTCGTCCAGTCTCAGGCGTATCGGCAGGAGTACGGGTTCAATTCTGTCTACCTCCTGCCGGTCAACCTCTACGGACCCGGGGACAACTTTGACCCGGCAAGCTCGCATGTGATCCCGGCCCTGATCAAGAAGGTTGTCGATGCAAAACGGACCGGCGCACCATCTGTCGAGGTCTGGGGCACCGGGAGCTGCCTCGCGGGAATTCCTGTACGTCGACGACGCCGCACACGGCCTTGTCCTTGCAGCAGAACGGTATAACAAGCCAGACCCGGTGAATTTGGGGGCAGGAATGGAGATTACTATCCGGGATCTGGTCGAGCTCATCCGTAACCTGACCGGGTATACAGGGACAATCCGCTGGGACACCTCAAAGCCTGACGGCCAGCCCCGGCGGTGCCTTGACGTGAGCCGGGCCCGTGAGGAGTTTGGATTCGAGGCAAAGATGCCGTTTTCTGAAGGACTGAAACGGACGATTGCATGGTATGAGGCTCGCCATGGAGACGCCAGCAGACCGCAAGATGATGGCGATCATTGTTAGAAGGATTCTGCAGTCCCAGTCACCAGACTATAAGTAATGTGACAACAAAATTCCTGATCACATCCATGAATGGGACTACCTCGCCAGCTCCGGAACATACCGTACCAACGCTTGTCATCCGGCCGCCCCGAAAATGGGTGCCGGTGAACCTGCATGAGCTCTGGTCGTACCGCGAACTGATTGCGGCGTTCACTATGCGGGACGTGAAGCTCCGGTACAAACAGACCGGGCTTGGGATTGCATGGGCGCTCCTCCAGCCACTCCTGACGATGGTCATATTCACGATCTTTTTCGGGGGTCTTGCAAAGATACCTTCCAACGGGGTGCCGTACCCGCTCTTTGTACTTGCTGCCCTGCTTCCGTGGACACTCTTTGCCGAAGGGCTGACGCGGTCGACGAACACCATGGTGACAAATTCTACTATCATGACCAAGGTGTACTTCCCACGCCTGATCATGCCACTCTCGAGCGTCATCTCGCCACTTGTCGATTTTGCGGTTTCTTTTATTGTCCTGCTTGCGATGATGGTCTATTACGGATATGCACCGACAGTTAACATTGTTTTTCTGCCGCTCTTCCTCCTGCTGGCTCTTGCGACATCACTCGGGGTCGGCCTCTGGCTCTCGGCTCTCAACGTAAAGTACCGTGACTTTCAGTATACGGTTCCCTTCCTCATCCAGATCTGGATGTTTGCATCACCTGTTGTTTATGCCTCAAGCATTGTCCCGGAGTCGTTGAGGGTATGGTATGGACTCAACCCAATGACCGGAGTGATTGAAGGATTCCGCTGGGCACTTCTGGGTAACGGTACGCCCAGTGCAATGGTGCTCGTCTCGGTGGTCATGGTGCTTATCATCCTTATTTCAGGCATGTTTTACTTCCGGAGAATGGAGCAGTATTATGCGGACATTGTGTGATGCAGAATAGATTTGACTTAATTCTGTCAATGGAAATGAGACCGAAACGATATCACAAAGAGTTTTCTGGTAGTCTATTCACTACCGTTTGATTCAATTATTCCGGATACAAACATTCTAAAGATACCTCATTCTTACGGGAATGTTCATCAATTATGACGTCTGACAAAATCGCCATCCGTGTAAATCACCTGAGCAAACAATACCGTATCGGTGGACCGCAGGAACCGTATCATACCTTTCGGGATGCAATTGTCAATTCTCTTAAGGCGCCATTGAAAGTGTTCCACAAGGCCCCACCGGTGGAAGGGTTCTGGGCTTTAAAGGATGTATCGTTTGACGTTGAGCAGGGTGAGATTGTCGGGATTATCGGGAGAAACGGAGCCGGGAAGAGTACGCTCTTAAAGATCCTTTCCCGGATTACTTCTCCTACGGAAGGAACCGTGGAGTTGCATGGCCGGGTCGGTTCACTGCTGGAAGTCGGGACCGGGTTTCATCAGGAATTAACTGGTCGGGAGAATATCTATTTATCTGGTTCGATCCTCGGAATGAAACGGAAAGAGATCGATGCCAAACTGGATGATATTGTAAAATTTTCTGAGATTGAAAAATTTCTTGATACACCGGTGAAACGATATTCAAGCGGGATGTATATCCGGCTCGCGTTTGCAGTGGCAGCTCACCTTGAACCGGAGATTCTACTGGTGGACGAGGTGCTTGCTGTCGGTGATGCAGCATTCCAGAAAAAATGCCTGGGAAAAATGGGCGAGGTGGCTAAAGAGGGGCGAACGGTCATTTTTGTGAGCCATAATATGAATGCGATTGAACAGTTGTGCTCGTATGGCATTCTCATAGAAAATGGCCACATTAAACAAAAAGGGCCACATGTAAGGCAAATTATAGACTCCTACATATCAGTGGAAACTAGTGGGACATTTTCATCTCAGTGGAATAATTCTGGTAAAGAATTTGAGAATCCATGGTTTAAACCTCTAAAAATGATCATTTGTGATTCTTTGGGAAATTTTATAAATAATCCAACAAGTAATAACAAGGATATCTGGATTGAAATCGAAGGTGAAATTAAACAATTAGATCCTGGATTAGCACTTGGTTATTTCATTTCGAATGAAAATGGAATTGTAATATATACATCTCTTTGTACCGATCAAAAAGAGACGGACTGGCCGAAATTTTCATTGGGGAATTTTCTGTTAAAGACAAAAATTCCCAAACGATTTTTAAACGAGGGGATTTACACCATCGAATTAACTGCCTCTCTCCGGTGCAGACATTTAATTATAGATTCTAGGAAAAAAGCACCCTTTGTAAATATAAATATTGTTGGCGGTCTAAGCGACAGCCCCTATTGGACGGAAAGAAGACCCGGCGTTATCGCTCCTCTCATGGAATGGAATGGTGAACTCAAATGACAATTTGGGATTTCTTTAATAACCACATCTTCAAAAACCGTGATTTGCGAAATTTAAGATGGGAAAAATCGTTTTCGTTAAACCAACTTGATTTAAAGTTGAAACCCTATCTTAATTTCAATTCCGGGTTTTTTATAGAGGTAGGTGCAAATGACGGCATCAATCAAAGCAATACACTATATTTTGAGAAGTATAAACGATGGAAAGGATTGTTGATAGAAGCAGTTCCGGATCTTGCGAAAAAATGCCGCGAAAATCGCCCAAAATGCATAATTGAGAACTGTGCGCTTGTTGCATTTGATTATCCAGACAAATCGATAGAAGTGAATTATTGTAATTTGGCGACTTGTGTTCACGGTGCTTTTGAAGATGAGATCGTTGCTTCAAATCATATTGCAAATGGTAAAAAATGCCTTAAAAAAGATGAGTCTTCATATATTGTTCGCGTTCCAGCAAAACCGCTTTCTGCCGTTTTGGATTATTATGGTATTAAACACATCGATTTTTTATCTCTTGATGTTGAGGGTTATGAAGTTGAAGTTCTTCGGGGTATAGACTTCGATCGACATGCTCCCGATTATCTTCTTATTGAAGTTCATCCAAAATTGCAAGAAATGGTTGAGAAAATCATTGGAACTAAGTACAATCTTGTAGGGACTCTGAATTCGAATAATGAGTACTCTGATAAACTCTACAAACTTAAATAGAACTCTCGATCTTTTTGTTGTTTGAAATGTCGGAATGGTAACAACACAATGGACATGGCAATTCTATTACAATGAAGGGGGCATATTTCTTTACAACTTATTTTTTAAGGATTACGAAATATCAAGATGGCCTGTTTTTCGCCCGGCGAAATTATTCTAAAACTCAAAATTCCCAAACGATTCTTAAATCAGCGTTTGCACTATTGAATTGCAAATATCTTTTCATAATCGAATGTTGATTTCCCGGGAAAAAAACCTTGGAATTTTCTCATTCAAGGTGGGTTTAAGCAATGGCTCATCCTAGACTGAAAAAAGAGGTAAACACTCTGCTCATGGAATGGAAGAGTGAACTTAATCCATAAGAGAAAGTACATTATTTATAAGACTGTTACCTCATTGAGGAGGCAATTTTGCTCCTCACCATCAACACCCGGAGATGTCCGTATTATTCGGAGTGATTAAATGACTGATCAACCCTATCTTGAAATAACAACGCAAATTGGGTGTGCCATTAATTGCATAAAGTATTGTCCGCAGGAACTAATTGTGAAGAAACTTGGGGGGATGAAACCACTAACTCTTGCTGCATTTAAAGAACTGATTGAAACCGTTCCGCCAGAGGTAATCGTTGATTTTGCCGGGTTGTCGGAAGTCTTCCAGAACCCGGAGTGTCCAGCGATGATCCTGTATGCGTACGAGAAAGGGCATAAGATCCGGGTTTCCACCACTCTTGTCGGATTGCAGATTTCCGATGCGGTAACATTATGCGAGATCCCGTTTGTGCAGTTTATACTACATCTTCCCGATGCTGAAGGTAACGCTCACATTCCTATTACCCAGAATTATCAGGACGTTCTAACCTACGTCCTTACCCATGTACATAATATGGAGATTATGAATATGGGGGGGTTATTTCAGACCTGCCATGTTGAGGACTTGGCGCGAGGCAAAATTAAAACGTTCAAACGAGGCCGCGTGATTTGTTCCCATCTCGAAGTGCCGGGTTACCAGATGATGCCAAATGGTGATGTTATTTTCTGTTGCTCTATGCGAGGATTAACAGAACCAATTGGCTCGCTTTATAAAAACACGTACCGGGAACTCGTGGAAAAACATCGCGGTATTTCATTGGAACTGCAGACCCAGCCGAAATCCATCTGCCATAAATGCCCGACCGCTCAGAATTATCATATCCAGAAGTTAACTAGGTTGAAAGAAAAGATGTTAGGCGGGAAGACCATCATGGATTTTGTTAGTAATAAATAGGGATCTACATAACGACACTTGTAAACATTCTGATTTCATAGATCATCTGTGTGTTAATTTGGCTGGATACCCAATGTTAACTATTATCGGGTGTTATTACAGCCGCTTGAGGATTTTAACGAGCGCGGAGAAGACTACAACATCGAGAGGGTAACGAACGCCTCGTTCGGATCCCTATTTGATGGTAAACGGTGACTTGACTACGAAAAATATTACTCCATGAGGAGACAGAGACAATAATTGACTTTGTTAAAGGAGCAACGCAAATGTATCTTTGTTGGAGTAATTGAATGAAAATAGTTCTAGTTACAATGCCTTGGGATCAATCGACATTTGATGGCCCCCGCCTCCCCATGGTAGACCCATCTCAAAGCCAATACTCCTTAGGATTGGCATACGTTGCGGCTTCGCTAAAAGATAACCACGATGTGGATTTACTTTATCTCGACGATTACAGCGAGACAGAGGCCGAACAAAAAATCAAGGTGTTCACCCGAGACAAGCAGCCTGACGTAATCGGTATCCAGATCCTTACTGAAAAACGAATCTCATCATACCGTCTTATTGAATATCTCCATGATAATCATCCCGGAATAAAAGTTGTTATCGGAGGAATCCATGCAACAATCCTCTACAAGCAGATGCTTAATAAATACCCTCATATCATCGTAGTTGTCGGCGAGGGTGATTTGACCTTTGCGGAACTCGCGGATAAACTAGAGAAAGGCATACCTATTGATGCAGTTAAAGGAATCGCATTTATGCGTGATGGAGAGATTGTTACGACAGAGGTAAGACCCCTTACCGATCTTGATACACTGCCATTCCCGGATCAATCTCCATTCCTAAAAGGTACTGGCCGGAAAAGTGCGTGCGTTCTGACAGCACGAGGGTGCCCAAACGCCTGTTCATTTTGCTCTTTGAATCCCACGGCAAAAAGGATGACGCGATACCGATCCCCGGAGAACATTGTTGCCGAACTCAAAGACATCGTCAGGGATTATCCGTTCATAGAAAGAATTTTTTTCCATGATGATGCGTTTTTAACCGATAATAAAAGGATCATCCGGTTGTGTGAATTAATCCGGGAAAACAAACTTCCTTTTACTTACCGGTGTCAGGCACGATTTCGCCCCCTCTCCAAAGAGGTCATCGACGCTTTGGCACAAACCGGATTTGAAAGAGCATCGTTCGGATTGGAAAGTGGGGATCCCACCGTTTTAAAAAACTGTCATAAACACACCACCCCTGAGGATGTGATTCGCGCCATAGACCTGTTTAAGAATACCAGTATAGATCTAGACGTCTTCTTTATTGTCGGCCTGAAGGGAGAAACTATGGAATCTATCAGAAATACGGGCCGGCTGATGAACCGCATCCAGAAGGAAAAGTATCATTATTATGCAGCAGAGGAAGAGAAGAAACGGATTGCCCGAGTTTATCCCGGTACCGAACTCTTCGAGGATATGAAAGCATGTGGGCAAATTACCGATGATTATTGGCTTACTGAAAACCCCGTACCAGTATATACCGCAGAACACACCGAAGAAGAATTACATGAGTTATGGGAAGAATTACGATCCTATCTCTCCTGCGACACTCTTTTCACATGGCGCGGATTCAAGCACCAGTGGCAGCTTATCCCGACCATTTATGCGTTTAAGTGGAGAATGTTCTGGTGGCCTCGCATTAAAGGACGATTCGGGAGTTCTTTTGGGGGGTCACGGGACGTTCCAAAAAATGCGAAGATAAAATAAATTAAAAAATTCTGTAAAAAACATTATTTTAATAAAGATCTCTTTAAAAAAAGAGAAATTTCCGGTTTTGGAAATTAAATCTTATATCCCGCACTTTGCGCATCGGAGTAAAACATCTGCACGGTCTCAAGCGACAACTGGTTCAGATCTTTACCGACCTGCGGGACCTTCTTTAAGATATCATTCGTGATCGTGATGATGTGACAGCCGCAGGACTCGGCCTGAACAAGGTTCAACAGCTCTCGGGTGCTTGCCCAGAGCAGTTCGGCTTTCGGCAAGGGCTTGAGGATCTTCACGGCATCTTTCATAATCGGCATCGGGTCTCTTCCGGTATCCGCGATACGACCGGCAAACACCGAAACGATGCTCGGCGTATCCGGGGAAAGGGCCTTTGCCACTGTCTTTACCTGGTCGAGGGTCAGGATAGCGGTAACATTCAGCTTCAGACCGTCGTGGGAGAGTTTTTTCACGAGCGGTGCTGTGCTTTCGCCTTTGGTGTTGGTCACCGGGATCTTGATATAGACGTTCTTTCCCCAGCCAGCGATCTTCCGGGCTTCGCGTTCCATCCCGGGCAGGTCATCAGAAAAAACTTCGAATGAGATGGGAAGGTCCGGAATCGCCTTGAGGGCAGCTTTTGCAAAATCCTCGTAACTTTTGACCTCGGCTTTTTTCATAAGGGTCGGGTTGGTCGTAAAACCGCTTGCAATCCCTTTTTTGTACTCCTCGATCATGCCGTCGAGATCGGCACCATCCGCATAGAGCTTGATCTTAAACTGTGGTAATCCGCTCATAATATTACTTCCAGTTCACTTTTTTTAGTCCTGATTATGAAGTATTATCTGTTCTGCATCTTTAAGATTCGTTGTTTTATATTCGGCGATTTACGCTACAGTCATATTTTTTTGTCAGAGGGACGTATTATCGTGTGTACCGCATCCCGGATATTTTCAACTTTGTAATCCGGGTCGCCGGAGCCACGGTTTCCAGCTGAGTGTGGATAAAGAATCAGAATAGTCCGGGTCCCTGCCGCTTTTCCGCATGCAATATCGGTATCCCGATCGCCGACCATCCACGAATGCGCGAGATCGATCCCATAATCCCGGGCTGCTTTCAGGATGAAATAGGGTTTTGGTTTCCGGCACTCACACGAGAAAGAATATTCAGGGACAGTTCCCTGCGGGTGGTGGTAGCAGTAATAGTAGTCACGGAACAGAATCCCTTCGGATTTCAGGATCTGATTGAGTCTCTCGTGCACCGCTTGGATCTGCTCCAGCGTCGTTTTCCCTTTTGCGTAATCTGGTTGGTTGGACACGAGGAAGAGATCAAAACCGGCATTCTGAAGGATTCGTAAAGATGCAATCACATCAGGAAAAAGAGTAAGATCTCCCGGTGAATGGGGCGGTTCGTACTCCCCGGTGTCCGAGTTCAGCATGAGCTCGTTGATGACACCATCGCGATCGAAAAAAACTGCCGGTTTCATCGAAAAAAATTATTTTGTGCTTTCCCACTTCATCTCGAACTTCTGCATCGCCGGGCTTGAAACGATGAGATGCCAGACAACGGCCTGGAAAGCTTCCGTCTGGGGGGTTACGGTCTTCTCGTTTACGGTCGGGATAATCACGCAGGCATCCGCAACTTTTGCCGTGTAGCCACCATCACGTCCCACAACACCGATGATTTTTGTACCGGTATCCTTTGCATATCGCAGGGCATTCACTAGGTTCACGCTGACATTCTTTTCTGCATTCCCGCCGCCGACAGAAAAGACAAAGATGCAGTCCTTCGCGGTGAGCCTGCTTCCTTTGAGCCAGCTCTCAAAAACGGTCTCCCAGCCGTCATCATTGACACGGGCGGTGAGCTCCGAAACGTTATCCGTCGGCGCATAGGATTCAATCCCGGCGAT
This sequence comes from uncultured Methanoregulaceae archaeon, assembly GCA_963737635.1. Taxonomy (GTDB): domain Archaea; phylum Halobacteriota; class Methanomicrobia; order Methanomicrobiales; family Methanospirillaceae; genus Methanoregula. The sequence goes on along the minus strand of CAVTTL010000001.1, from coordinate 147,193 downwards.
CTTCCGGAAATCGTTCACTGCATGGGATGCGTGTCCGGCTCCACCGCCGACGCCGAGAATGAACAGACGCCCGCCGTTTTTTCGGATGTCCTGGAGAATTTCAGACATTTTTTTGATCTGGACCTGATCGATTTTCCGGATTATCGTTACAGCGTCGTTGAGGAATGCAGAAATATAATCGTTTTCACTCGTCATTTTCAGACCTTGTATGAAACTGGTTTTCTTGTCCTGATATAGTCTTCAGTTTCCTTGATCCCTGATGTCGACCCGATCTCGTAAAAGCGTTTCGTGACCTCATATCCTAAGACCTGCCCGGTGTCAACCAGCCGGGAAAGAACTAGAGAGAGATCGAAGGGTTCATTTACCGGATACTCATCGAAAACGTTTTTCCGGATCGCAATGAGCCCATAATCAATGTATTCCATGGACGGATCGCGGGATTTCTTGTCATACCTTACAATTTTCCCATCCTTCATAATGACGTTGCTCGTATCGAATGTGTTCCGGTTCCGGTACACCGTCATCAGGGCCGGAAGTGTCCCCGCGCTAAACGTTTGCGCGATCGGTTCAAAATCGATATCGAGATAGGAGTCACCGTACAGGATCATGAACGCCTCCGGAAGCATCCCGGCTGCCTTTTTAATTGCGCCACCTGTCCCAAGGAGAGCGTCCCCATCATAGGAGTACTGTCACTTCCAGCCCGAGCCGGGAGCCGTCGCCAACATATGATTCGATCATAGCGCCAAAGTTTCCCACACACAGGACGACCCGGGCCACGCCTTTTTCTTTCAGGAGCTCCAGCTGGTGATCGATAAAGGGCCGGCCGGCGATCAAAATCAGAGATTTGGGGATTTTTTGGGTTACCGGGTACAGGCGGGTGGCAAGTCCTCCCGCAAGAATAACCACTGGCAGCATTACGATGTAGTCACCACTTTGCTGCCGTCGAAGTCAAACCGGAACCGGACTTCTTGGAGCCCTTCGCATGCCATGGCCTTGCGGAGTTTCTTGGTGTCTTCAGCATAGAACATCAAAAATCCCCCGCCCCCGGCACCGATGAGTTTCCCCCCCAGCGCACCGTTTTTCATAGCGATATCGTACCACGTGTTGATCCGGTCGTTGCTCATCGCGTTCGAGCGCTGCTTCTTATGCTCCCAATGAACGTTCATGATGTTGGCAAACTCTTCAAGATCCCCACGTTCAAAAGCTGTTTTACTCTTATACCCCAGTTCCTTGACAAAGTGCAGGTTATCGATCATGGTGGTATCGTTTTTCTTGCTTTTGTCGTCCTGCTCTCTGAGAACGTTTGATGCAGAACGTGAGTACCCGGTGAAAAAGAGCAAGAGGTGGTCCTCGAGATTGTAGAGTGTTTCCGGGGATATATTGAGTTTTTCCGTTTTTACCCGGTTGTCTTTACAGAACGTGAAACAGTTAATGCCACCATGTGCGGAGATATATTGATCCTGTTTGCCAATGGGTTCGTGAAGAAGATCCATCTCAATGTGACAAGCTTGTTCAGCAAGATCCGCCGGTGAAATCAGGTTTTTCTTATGGGTATGAAGTGCTTTAAGGAGCGAACAGGTAAAGCTGCTGGACGAGCCGAGGCCAGTACCTGCCGGGATGTCTGCAAGGCTCGCAATTTCAAGGTACCGGGCGTCAAATCCCAGCAGTTTCAGGGATTCGCGAATAATGGGATGCTTGATCTCTTCGATGCTCCTGACCTCTTCCATTTTTGAGTATTTTACAATGAGATAATCAACGAACGTATCGTGCAGGTTGATATAGACGTATTTGTCGATCGCCGCGGCAATCAAAAAACCTTCATGTTTCTGGTAATACGAAGGCAGATCTGTTCCTCCGCCGCCAAGGGAGATTCTCAAAGGACTACGAGTGATAATCATATATTCACCTTAAAATGGGATTTGTCATACACTTTCTCGACGATATCCAGTGCTTTTTTGGCATCGCGTATATTTCCCTCTGGTTCTTTGTGCATTTCGATCGACCGGATGAATTCATTCACTTCGAGATTCCAGGAATCGTCCGGGAACGGATATTCCCATATCGTCGTTTCCGGTGGGCCCATCAGAGGAAGCATTTTATAAAGGCATAGCCGTTCCGTGCCATAACTTCCGCCAAGACCCTCTATCTGGAGTTTTCCCGTTTTTCCATAAATTTCAAAAGAAAACATATTCTTCCACTCAGTGCAGCTGACATGGAGCCATGCGATCTGATCGCGTGGACTTTTCAGCATCAGGAATGCATTATCATCGACCGGCATATCCCAGAAGTACCGTATGGGCAAAACCTTCAGCGACATCAAGGTCGCCAAGGAACCATCGTGACAAATCGATCAGGTGAACTCCTTGGTCGATGAGCTCCCCACCCCCCGATTTTTCAGGAATTGAACGCCACTCTTTTTCATATCCGCGCCGCCCCCCGTGACCATACCGGCCGCGGATAAACATTAACGGTCCAATCTCTCCTGAATCCACCAGTTGTTTTGCCTTGTGCAATGCCGGATGAAACCGGTGATTGAATCCCACTTTGACAAAAACATTATTTCGTTGTGCCGTTTCGATAATGGGAATGAGTTCTTTAGGGGTCCTGCCTGCGGGTTTCTCTACCAGTACATGCTTTTTGGCAGAGACTGCATCTAAGGTAATTTTTGCGAGAAATTCATTGGTGGTTGAGATAAACAAAAGCTCAATCTGGTCGTTATTCAGCGCATCATGGTAATCAGTGCTTACTGAAGTACAGTTTTTGAGCTGCGCTACGTCCCGCGCCCGTTCGAGTGACGTATCGACAGCCATCACAAGTTCGTTATCCCCCAAGGCAAGAGCACGTTTCTTCCCGACGGCACCGCACCCGATTATACCGACTTTCACGTCAGGTCCCCCAGTTTTTACCGCGATCTTTCTCAACGATCCTTCTTAATGTGTAAATATCCGAATTTCTTAGTTCATCGCGGTACTGCGCAAGGTTTTGCCAGGGGTCCCAAGGGGCGCTGATTAGTTTCCCGGTTATCCCGTCACTGGCAGAAGATGCCAGGTAAACACAGAGTTCAGCACCTAACTGGAGGGGTGTTCCGCCATCGGCTTTTTGTTTGAGGGCTTTCTCGTAAAACGCCTTACCTACAACATCAGGCCCGGACTCCAGGATTTCGTCGAGAAGCCGGGTGTTGAGTGCACCCGGTGCAACAGCGTTAATATCAATTGCATATTCCCTGCATTCCTCAGCGAGTGTTTCTGTCAATCTTACGACTGCTGCTTTGGATGCGGCATAGGCACTTATTCTTGGTAATGGTGCCGTTGCTCCTCCTCCGGAAAGGTTGATTATTTTCCCGGCATTGTTCTTTTTCATATGCGGAAGTATCCCTTTACACATGAAAAAAACGCTTAAAAGGTTGATATGGATCGCAGATACCCATTCCCCTGAATCGACATCTTCTATGAGTCCTTTTGGCCCGTATATCCCGGCATTGTTGACCACGATGTCAATCCGTTTCAACGTATCGATTGCGACGTTAATCATCTGTTTGACATTTTCTTCCTTTGACACGTCTAGGGGTACACCAACAACGGTTTGTTCCGACGAAGTGAGTTTCCGCAGGGAATCAACGGCAAGCGCAACCTGATCTTCGTCTCTCCCGCAGATGAGAACAGACGCTCCTTCTTCAACAAACTTTTTGGCAATTTCAAGGCCAAAACCCCGGTTTGCCCCGGTTATTATCGCATTTCGTCCAGCGAGTTTCATGAAAGATCTCTTCCTACGGTCAGATAACGAATATTATGGGCCTCTCCCAGATTGTGTTCCACAAATCCATTGGGATCGATGAGGATCTTCGTCCTCATATGAATAAGGATATCCACCGGGATTTTTTGGAAATCCGGCCATTCCGTGGCAATGATAAGGCAGTCTGCATCTTTTACCGCGGGAAGAATGCCGGAAGATAACGAAAGGGTTCCCTGTAATTCTGAGGGGAGCTCATGAATTGCGGGATCGAATGCGGTGATTGTGGCGCCTTCGCCATGGAGCCATGTACAGAGTTCCACGGAAAAGGATCTCCGTAATGTGTCAGTCCCTGGTTTGTAGGTAAGTCCAAAGACAGAGATATTTTTTCCCTTAAGTTCACCAAGTGTTTCGTTACATTTTCTTTTAATCCATGTCTTGTGGAAGTCATTGCTTGTTAAGACAGCGTTGATGAGGGGGACCGGCAGATGGTTATGGTCTCCTAATTTTTGTAAAAATCGTATATCCCTTGCCAGGGTACCTCCTGAAAATGCATTGCCCGGTGTGAGGTATGCTTTCGGACCGATCCGTTCTTCGGTTTTTAATCCCCGTTCGACCTCTTTTGCATTTGCTCCCACGTATTCGCAGAGTGTTGCAATTTCATTTGCAAAACAGATTGAGGTGGCAAGAAAAGAGTTGATTGCATGTTTTGTCATTTCAGCTGATTCAATACTCATCCATTCCTGTCTATTACTGATGGATGAGAAAATGGGGAGAAATAGGGCTTTATCTTCAGGCAGAGTTCCAATGACAATCCGGTCCGGTTCCAAAAATGTTTTCAGTGCTTTCCCCAAGCGTAAGTTTTCCGGTGAGTACGAAAAGAAAACGTTTTTACCAGGATATTTCTCATGGAATTTCTGAGAAAGATGCCGGGTGAATCCAACGGGAACCTGTGAGGATATGATAATTTTCGCCTGGTTCCGTATAAATCCGGAAATTATCTCAAAATTCTTCTCTATATAACTGGGATCTGCATTATCCTGTTCATCCACCGGTGTATCAAATGCGATCCACACTACCTCTGCATCTGTCAGGGCAGGTGCAGGATCGCACGTGAAACGCAACGATTTTTTCTGGAGATTTTCAAGAATTAGTTCGTTTAATCCGGGTTCTGAAACGGGGGCTTTGGCGTTCCGGAAGTTTTCAATGTTCTCCCGATTGAAATCAAGGCCGACAACGGTATGTCCGGATTTCGCAAGACTCGCACAAATGACCGATCCCAGGTGCCATAACCCAAACACACATATTTTCATGGAAATCTCTCCAGTACCCACGGATTGCATTCGAGGAATTCAAGCGACTTGATAACACCCTCATGAATCGTATATTCTGGTTTCCAGCCGAGGGAACGGATCTTTTTACAATCGAGGAATATGAACGGGTTATCCCCAATCCAGCCCCGGTCCCCGCCGGTATAGCGGATCTCTGGTTTGAGATCCAGGTGACTGCATATCCAGTTGATGGAATCGTTCACTTCACAATAGTCATCAGTACCGAGATTGAATATGTTCACCGGGTCTCGGGATTTTTCGATTGCGGTAAAAATGGCATTAATGCAGTCCTGCACATAGAGATACGATTTTTTCTGATGTCCGTTTCCGAGAACATTCAGGTGATCGGGATGGGCACGGAGCTGTTTATAGAAATCAAAAACATGCCCGTGCGGGTAGCGTTCCCCGAGGATGGACACGAACCGGAAGATCCATGCCTGGAAGCCAAACCCCTCACAATATGCCTCAATCAGCCCTTCTCCCGCGAGCTTGGATGCACCGTACAGCGAAGTCTGTACCGGGAACGGCGCATCTTCGGGTGTGGGAATTACCGTTGCTTCCCCATAAATGGAACCGGTGGAAGAGAACGCAATCTTATTGATGGCGTTTTTCCGCATCGCTTCAAGCACGTTAAACGTTGCGATAGTATTCTGGTAAAGATCTTTTTCCGGATGTTCCGTGCCATAGCGAACATCGGCATTTGCAGCCAGATGAAAGACAAAATCACAGCCAGCCATTGCAGTGCACAATTTTTCCTGGTCCAAGAGATCCCCGGTGATCAAATGGAACCCGGGTCGTTTTTCTGCAGTCTCCAGGTATTCCTGAATCCCTGTGGAAAAATTATCGTAAACGGTAACTTCTTTTCCAAGGGAAAGTATCGTGTCTACAAGATTACTGCCGATAAAGCCGGTGCCGCCAGTAACAAATGCTTTCATGGTATAGTGCCCAAATTTTCCGGTTGATTCTCGTTATATATTGTCTGAAGAACCATATTCATCTTTTTCTTTCTTGCCCTGATTAGGGTGATTGTTGAGTTGCCTATGCCATCAATCCCGCAGGAAAAACAAAGGATACCATTCTCGAACGTTTTTCTGGTGAATCTACCCGAAGGGGGAGACTGCCTTTAACCTCATAATCAAATTCAATGATGTTATCGCGAGGCGATATACATTCCTTAAACGAGAAAAGGTTTGCAGCCAAGGCACATTTCACCCATTCAAAATATTTTTTATCATAATATTTGTTTCAGTTGTCACATTCAATATGCCGTTTATAGAGTTCCCGGTATTGCTTCGCTATGAGTATGGAATCAAATTTGCTGAGTATAGCCTGCCGGGCATTCGTGGATAGATCCTTTGGCTCGGGATGGGTGAGAACCCAATCAATTCCTTTTGCCAGACTAACGGGATCTTCCGGGATGGCACAATACCCGTTTATCATATGGTCGACTATCTCCTTTGGCCCACCTAAATCAAATGTTATTGCAGGAGTCCCGCAGGCCATCGATTCGGTAGACACCCATCCCAACACCTCCTGAACGCTTGGCATGACATAGACATCTGCCGCGCTGTAAGTGATCCTCATGGTAAGATCGTTAGGAAGATGCCCGAGATAGTGAGCCGGAAATTTATACTGGAGTGAGGGCGCGAAATTACCAGAGCCAAAAATGAGCAATTCGACATCAGGGGTACTGATCAAGTCTAATGCGGATTTGAGATACCGGTGTCCTTTGCGCGGGTCCTGTACCATGCCGTCCCCGCCAAACAAGATAAATTTCTTGTCCTGCGGGAGATGGAGAAGATCCCGGGCAATGGCTTTGTCCAAGGGCTGGAATGCTTTTGTATCTATAGGGCTTGAGACGTTTGTTATCTCCCTGCCGGAGAATACGGTGCTCCTCTTTGCGCACTCTGTAATCCACCGGCTTATACCATTGACGGTAAGGGAGGGAATTTTTGCATATGCTTTTATTTTTCGTGCATGAACCCTGTAACTCAAATCGGTTGTATGACAGGAACCAAGTACCGGACAGGCACCACAATGAGTCGCGTACTTGCCACATCCTCCATCATAATGGCACCCCCCGGTGAACGGCCACATATCGTGCTGGGACCAGATGATTGGTTTTCTGATATGCGCGAGATCCTCTACCCGTATCATTCCTGCGGTGATCCAATGAAGGTGAACGATATCCGCGTCGCTTTTATTGATGGCATGGACAAGATTCCTGTTTGGCACCCATGCCGGTGAGAACATTGTTTTGTTTTTACCGGGGTAAAATTTTAGAGGAAGTCGGTCCATATGGTAGTGTAGCCAACTCATTTTTTCTTTTAATTTTCCCTGTGGTCCGATAACGGAGGGGTCGTCACTACCTTTGAATTGCACCATCATCTCGCATTGAACGCCAACTGACTGCAAACTTTTACATAAAAGATGCACATTATTTGCTGCAGCCCCGACAGAATCAAAGGTGTTTATAAAAAGAATTTTCATCCCAACACCCTTTTGAATATCGGAAACAGTAATTTCGATCCACATTCCATCAGAATCACTTTGCTACTGACAGAAGAGTTGCAATGGTGTTTCCGGTAAATGGTTGTATGTGGTGCCCCTGCTACCGTGCCACACTTCTGCAATCCAAGTGCTTTTGCGATATGATCAAAAGTATATCTCAGATGGAATGTTGCAGGCAGATGACATTTTATTACCGGGTTGAAATTGTTGGCAATGAGCAGATAGCCATCTGGTTTCACATATGAGGTCATTAAGGAAAGGAGTTGAATGGGTTTCGGTACATGTTCAAGTACATCCTCGGCGATGAGGCAATCATACTCTTTATCAATTGCCGATAGGAATCGTATGCTTGTTATTTCCGGAAATTGTTTACATGAAGAATTATTCGAGTACGGATCGAATATGACAATATCTGTTTCCGGTGATTTCCGGTGAATAAGCCGGGCGAGTGTTCCAAATCCCCCGCCATAATCAATTACTGATCGCATTTTATTGTCTGCAATCCATTGGCTGATTCCATTACGATGCTGCATGGATAATGCATGTTGTTCGATGAACAATCCATTGAGAATCCAGACCGGATGAGAATAAAACTGCGCTAATTTGTTATCATCAAGATGTTTATTATCACAACCGAGTTCGTCCCATACCATATCTATGAGAAAACCCATCCGGTGTAAATCATCAGAATAAGGGGTTTTTACAGCAAGCAATCTCTCAATTTCTTTTTCATCAGTATCAGATAATCCGATATTGTCATACCGAACGTTCATATTCGCCCCAACATATGTCCCAAAAAGTATCGCGTTCTGCTGATCCATGTTGCGGTATCAAAATGTGTTCTTTGGGAGAATTGATCTGCCCTATTATCCCTGATGATAAATGGAGGATGGTTCAGCGGGAATTGCACAGGAACTGTCGGCATGTTGGCGAAAGGACTATTCACATCGCTGGTATGAGCGGCATCCTGCCCAAAACCGATATTAGATATCAGATTGGTGTTCGGCAGGATGCACAATCGCCCGGTAATCCAACAGAGAAATCCTATCTGGTAATCATGGGAATAGATAGTCCTATTATATACGCCTTCGAAGATTCCGGTCCAATACCGGACTGCTTTTTTATCCTGAAGGATATCTTCCAGCCACCCGCCATCCCGGATCATCGGCCATTTTTTGATAGCGATATCGTAGTCTTTCCAGACCCGCCGCCATGTCGCATATCCCCATGTGTGAGGATACCGCGAGAAATAATAACTGTACTCCGTTCTTATCCTCCCACCCTGGAAGTTGTCACCGGAGATCATCATGATCCTTTCATCATACCGGTATCGCTCTAACAATTCCTGACAGAATGGGAAGAAGCTCTGGTCGGGCAGGCAGTCATCTTCAAAAATAATACCCATCTCAACCTGAGAAAAGAACCAGTCCATCGCGGATGTTATACCGATTTTGCCGCCAACATTTTCCTCGTGAGTAAATATTGAAAGAGTACAATCCCAATCAACTGAATGAACTATGTCCAGAACCTTTTTGCATTTCTCGATATCTGTTGGATGATCCTTACGGGGAGCATCAGTAGCCACAAAAAGTTGTTCCGGCCGCGCTTTCCGGATTTCGTTGAAAACTTTTTGCATCGTTTCCTGACGGTTGAAGGTGAGAAGTAATATCGGGGTCCGGAGTTTTTTTTCAGGTTCAACCGGGTCCGATGCGGTAATAGTCCGGGTAGTCACTATTGGCGGGTTTTTACTGGACATTCATCACTAATTGAATTTTTAATTAATAAGACTTTATCGTAGTATTTTCAGGAGTGTAATCGACCAGCGGTAAAATTGATCTTGATCTGATCTCCGTTTGTTAGTTCATAAGGTGATGTAAAGATTGAAATGGAGATTAGGCAACCAGATTTCACCCGCGGGATGCCATACCAAAATCACCTCATCGCTCTTTCAAATACCACTCATTTTTTTCACTTTCACAATCCCCGAAGCGATTCCACTGATAATGGGTAAAAGAATTCCCGGGGAATGAAGTATGAAATACCGGTAAACCCCCAGTAGACTGAACGGTTTTTTCGTAACACCGTGTTCTGATAATATCCAGTCTGCGTCACCAAGATCCCAGAGATAAGCCGGGTTTCCAATCAAGTTCATATTGACGTCAGATTCAGGCCCCTCCCACCGGGTGCCTGTCTTTTGCTTGACATGATCGTATCCATGGTTCTGGTGTACAACAAGTACCGCCGGAGTACAATCGACGACTGCGATTCCCTCCTTTCGTGCGTTGTAAATAAACCAGTTGTCCCAACCGCGCCTCCCCACGGCGAATGGCAGCATATGGGTAATGGATTTTTTGGGATAGAGGAAATAATCAATGCCCATTGTGCCTTCATATACTCCGTAGTTCTGGGCCCGCTCCCGTAAATCGTGCTCCCACGTTTCATTAAAGACCAGTTCAGTATCAATATCGACGTTTGTCCTCTGGCCAACGAGAAGATAGTCTTCGAAAGGAATTTTTTTTGGCGCTGCAATGATGTCGCTTGTCAGGATAATGTCACAGTTGATGTAACACAGGAGATCATTTTTGGATAATTTTCTGGCTTGGTCAAAAATATCCTCGAGAATAGGCGTCCCATAAGCATTCTTTTTTACTTCCGGAATGTGGCGCACACCATATTCCTCTGCGGCTTCTTTGATCCCGGGCTCATCGCCAAACAACAGGATCTCACATTCCGGGCAGACCTGTTTCCAGCTCCGGATGGCATTTTTCTGGAGAACCGCAATTTTTCCAGCGAATGGCTTGGGAATAGAAAAAAATGTGAGCATTATTAGTATCACTCCTTTACTGTTTTTTTCGTACCTTCAAATGTGTATCGTTCGAATAGATTTTTGTAAGGGAGAATCCTAGATCATAAAAAGAGGCAGTTCCCATTTTTTAAGAGGATCGTATTTTATGTCGTCCCCCCTTGTCAGCGTTATCGTTCCTACCCATAATCGGAACCGTTTGCTGGTACATGCAGTAAAAAGCATCCTGGCCCAGACATATTCCCCGTATGAAATTATTATCGTTGATGATTGTGGGGCCGCTGAATGGGTAGTAAAGGATTTTGGAGACACGGTTCACTATATCAGGATCCCGCAGACACCTTATCCGGCCGAATCACGGAATGCAGGTATGAAAAACGCCCGAGGAAAATACATTGCATTTCTCGATGATGACGATATATGGTTTCCTGAGAAACTATACCGACAGGTTGAAGTTCTGGAAAAAAATCCGGAGATCGGTCTCGGGTGCAGTAACGGGTACGTGGAACTGGAAGATAGCAAAAAAACCATGTATGTCCCCCGGAAGATCAAAAACAAACAGGATATGCTCAACCAGGAGATCATGGGGGATTTTGTGGTGACCTCCTCGTGTATAATCCGTGCCGCACTGCTTGAAAAAACAGGAATGTATCACGTGGGGGCAGATCTTCCGCTGTGTGAAGATTATGACCTGTCGGCAAGATTTGCGGCAGTTTCCGGGATTTACTTTGATCCCGAGCCATTGTTCCAGTATTCTATAAATCCCGAAAGTGTCCAGTGCAGGCAATCCGGGTCGTACGTGAGGTACTACCGGTGCGTGCTGAAAGTGTTATACCGGCTCGAAGACTTCCTGCAGAAAAGACAGCGGCTGTCGTTTGCAGTAAAATTATTGCTGTTCTATCGGATTCAAACGACGAAATGTGATATAATCCTCAATCGCATGGCTTACGAATCATCGTCCTGCACACGAATGGATTATCTCCGTGTCGTCTTACGCTACTTCTATTTATTCCCTGTTGCCCTCCCTAAAATTCTAAAATATCTGATAAAGAGAACGAGAAATACCTAAGGACTCGTATCAAAAAACAGTGCCCTATCTGTAATAGCTGGTTACGTTGTTTCTTTGTTGTGATACCCGGGGTCGACGGCGCGGTATGATCAAATCACAAAGAAAAAGATATATTTTTCAGGGATACAGGTAAGCATAAAAACATTCATTAAAATAATGATAGTGAACGCACTAGATTATTCAGAAACACCTTCTTCTCAAACGTCGAATTTCTAACAATAGCGATGGTAAAAAAATGCATACGAAAAAGATCCTGCTCTGCTCTGATTACCCCTCGCCGGGAAAACCAATAACGGGGGGGGTCCCCAGAGCCCTCTACACGATCGTTCAGGAATTAAAAACAAGTGAACCTGATTATGAATTTCATATCTGCACACTCAATTCAGACGTGAAAAAATCTACTGTTATTAATGAGGATAATCTTTTCGTGCACTATATACGATTCCCGTTGAAGTATATGCCAATACTTGTTCCCAAGCAACTTACGGATTATATTATCAGAAAAAACATCGTAGCAATTCAACCTGATATTGTTCATGCTTTTGGAACGGGAAAGGATTATGCATATCCGGCCTTACAGTGGGATCCCCGCCGCACGGTAATCACGGTCGAGGGGGTCATCCACGAAGAATCGAAGCACTGGACTGGTATAAAGGGTAAATATCATGCTATAACCGGTCGTCAGATGGAACGTTTTGTCCTCAATCGTGCTCTTCATATTATCGCTATATCGCCCTATGTAAAAAAATCAGTGCAACCAATGACACAGGGAATGATATCGGTGATATTTAACCCGGTTGAACCCAAATTTTTTACCGTACAAAAAGATGAACATCCTAACCGGATCCTTTTTGTCGGCGGGATAGAAGAACGTAAAGGACTTGATGTCCTCATCCGGGCACTTGCCAGAATTAAGATGGATATACCGGATATCGAGCTGCACATTGTCGGAGGAATCCGGAAGGTGGTATATCATCATTCGATACTCGGTCTCATAAGATCCCACAACCTCGAAAAAAACGTCGTCTTTTGCGGGCAGTTACCTGATTCAGCGTTGCTTCACGAATACCGGGAGGCGGCAGTCTTCGTTTTGCCCTCCTACGAAGAATCGCAGGGAATCGTGATCCTTGAGGCGATGGCCACCGGTACTCCCGTCGTCGCAACACGGGCTGGGGGGATCCCGGACATGATCCAGGACGGCATTAACGGTATCCTCGTGGAATGCGGCGATGACCGTGCGATGGCAGCAGGCATCATCTCCTTGTTGCAGGATAGCACACGGCGCCGGACCCTGGAAGAGGCCGGGAGAGAGAATGCACAGCAGTTCCGGCCGGAGATCGTTGCACGCCAGCACCTGGACGTCTATTCCCGGGTCCTCTCTCACGAACCCTGATCGGTCGGGTTTTTTTCCAGAACGGTTTTATAAATCCCGGCAAGATCCGTTGCAATTGTTTCCCACCGGTATTGTTTGGCGTATTCAAGGATCTTTGTAGTGTCCCATGACCGTTCCAGGCCGCGGGCGATAGCATCGGCGAGTGATACGGCACTTCCGGATTCGCACAGGATCCCGACGTCTCCGGAGGTGATCACCTCGGTGCTGCCGGCATTTCGTGCAGCGATGACCGGTTTCCCGCAGGCAAGAGCTTCGACCTGCACAATGCCGAAACTTTCCTTGAGGCTGGGGAACACAAACAGGTCTGCACTGTTGATCCAGACCGGCATTTTTTCCGTTGGGATATAATCGAGAAGGATCACCGCATCGCCAAGGCCGAGCCGCTTGATCTGTGTGATGAGACTGGATTTGTACCCGCCTTTCCCCGAAATAACGCAGAGAAGATCGTCTCTTTGGCCGGAGAGGATCTTCATTGCGTCGATGAGGTACTGGAATCCTTTGCGTTCGAGAATATCGCCGAAGGAAAACAGGATTTTCTTTTCTCCAGACAGGCCAACCGTTCTTCTGCATTCCTGCATGTCCATGGGCATATATTCCGGCGCAAACCCGTTGGGGACGGCATACACGTTAGTGTTGAACCGTTGCAACACCGGAACCTCGGTTTTGTTGACCCGGATGAGGGCATCTGCTTTCCCCCATGCACCAGTGATCCGCGGATCGTGATCCTCAATTTCCTCGGAAAGCCAGCCCGAATCCTCATGGATTGTTACCACTACCGGAACGTGGCATTCCTCCTTGAGCCGGACCGCTATTGCCGCAGAGGGCCAGGTGAAGTGGGCATGGATCAGGTCAAAGCATAGGTTTTCTTTGGTAATGACTCTCCTGACCGCGGAATACCGGTAATCGAACGATATCTTTTTTTTGTTGCTCATGCCGGGGATGTGAATGCCGCGGGGTAGGAAGAAACAGCGGGGATAATAGACCTTCACGTTATCGTACTGGTAATCAAAACAGTACCGGTCATTGGGCAGCAGCCGGAAACTAAACAGGACCGGGCAGATAACAATAATCTGTTTGAACCATTTTTTGAGAGGCTCAATCTGGTTTTTCACATAGATGGAACCGATATACCGGTTTTTTTCATCAGGAAAATCCGGGGTAATTACCAACAATGTTTTATCGCTGGTATCTTCTGGTATGGGTTGAACCGATTTCTGACTTATATGCCTCACCAGTCCCGTTTTTCGTATTTGTCGTTATCGGTGAAATCTTCTCCGGCATCTTCCGTGTTTTCACTGGACACTGCCATCAGAGAGGCCATAATTTCTGTCCAAGATAGCTCTTTCCCTGCGAGATCAACGTTCTCCATTTCCGCTGTTTTACCAGGCTGATAATACGGCTGCGACGTATTTCAGAAGAAGATGCAGGGCGGACTGAGAGGATCCCCCGGTACTGGTATGTGACCGGATCGATGAGGGCTTTTACCGCACCGATCTCTGAGATGCTATGGGCATCGCTCCCGTACATTACCGGTTTTCCTGTGCCCGTTGCGAGATCTTTTGCATCCCTATTTTGTTGTTCGGTTGATCTGCCATTCCATATCTCTATAAAATCCACGCACGCTGCAATCTTTTCTACGGATACGTGATCGCGGTAAGGATGGGGCAGCACCACGGTACCTCCCTGCAACCGTACGGCCCGTATGACCTCCTGCCATCCGGTAACACGTATCTCTTCACTGAGATTGAGGCCGATGATATCCCCGCATTCGGTATTTATCTCAGATCCGACAATGACCTCGACGCCATATTTTCCCCCTGCTTTTTTTCCTTCAATGCCTCCGCGTATGGTATCGTGATCGGTTATCGCAATACAGGTCAGCCCGGCTTTTCGTGCGTACCTCACGATCTTCTCCGGGGACATCAGGGAATCGTGGGAGTACTTCGAGTGGATATGGAGATCAGCGATCAGGTCGTCCATGCGGCCTCCAGAAACGGTGCTGATATATACGGATCACAAGCTCGGCAGCAGTCATCCCTGCCTGCATAATGGTGGGGGCGGGATCATGAATATCTATATCGTACTGCATGGTGCGATCCCCGAAATCCCGGATGAACTGCGGGAGCGCGCTGGGACTGGTCATTACATGAAAGAGATCAGCCGGGAAAAGCCAGCGGTATTTTACTCCGGTTTTGTACCGGCAGACCGGCGCAATGTCGCCGTCAAGAGCCATACGGCAGGTCAGGTTGGGGAAATCTACGCCAGCCGCTATGGAGAGCCCAAGCGATCCCCAGAACTTGGGATTGATCTCCATGAGCACGAATTTCCCGGTCTTTACGTCTTTCTTGAACTCCACCATCGCCACCCCGTGCCAGTTCAGGCTGTCGAGAAGGCGGAGGCCCGCATCCCGGAGGACCTGGTCGTACACACTTTCAGCTACGGCACTAGGGCCTCCCGTAACCGGGTACTCCCGGATTCGCCGGTGCATGAAGATCGCTCTTGCCTTCCCGTGGTTATAAAGCGCAAAAAACCCGTATCCCTCGCCCGTAATATATTCTTGAATAACCGGTGAGTACCGGGAGATCATCCGGTATTTTTTGGCCAGTTCCTCAGGCGCGTTTGCATACCGGACAAAACCGGATTCCTCGGATCCTTTGATCACGGCAGGGTAGGTTACTTCCCGGGCAATCTCCCGCGCCTCGGCTTCTGAATGTGGGTACCATGTTTTCGGCACGCAAAGGCCGATCTTTTCTGCGTACCGGATGGTGCGGTCCTTGCTTGCGGCGATCTCGAGCGCAGGTGTATCGGGAAGGGCGATGTGTACGTATCTTTCCAGCTCCTGCCGGATTCGGGATACCTGCATCACCGCGGCGAAGCTGACCGGCAGCAGGACATCGAAATGATCGTTTTTAACAAACTCGAGCAGGAAATCTGCAAAACCTGGATCCTTCTCGGGATCCGGAGCGATCACATGACGATGGCAGTATCGTGAATAAAAGGAGATACTCGTCGGCATGTGCGAAAGCACGGTGACATCTGCCCCCCGTATCCCTAAGGAGCGCACAGCTGCGAGAGTATGCTTGAAATTGCCATCAGTCAGAACGACTTTCATGTAAGTGTCACCGTTATTTCCGGTACAGTGCCCATAATATCCACATATCCATCGCCGGAATTATACGCTGCATTGATATGAACGACCCGGGCCGGATTTATATGGACCCGCACGAGGAGCGGGGGATTACACCCGGCAGGGGAAGTATGGACCCGGATGGTCAGTACGTTTTTATTCATATCATATTCAATCCCTGTCTCCCTCCTTTTCCTGAACCACTTCACCACTGCCCCTGCTGTGGTTACCCACGCTCCGTCGGCTTGTGCACGCTTAACCAGATCAACGTAGATTCCGGACCAGTTCCTGGGCGGCACGAGGTTTTCGTAGTGCCAGAGGATTGTCACGGCTCCTCCAAATGTGCGTGCGTAATCGAAAATGCCGTCACAACGGGTACGTGCTTCCCGTTCATCAAGCCGCAGGCACGGGATTTTCTCCCAGCTGGTACCGGAGGGCGCCCAGCAGAACTTCCCGAACAGCCCGATATCCTGGATATGGAGCGGAAGTTCCAGAAGGTCCTGTACATCCCGCGGCTTGTACACCTGAAGGGTTCCTGCACGGAAACCAGCGTCGTCGTTGTACCCGAATGTCGTGTCGTACGAATATCCGGCCTCGTCCAGTACTCTCCAGCTGTCCCGGTCAAAGAGGAGCCAGTGCGTCCTGTTGCCGGGATTTTTGGTACCTGTGCCAAGAGCTTTCAGCTCCTCTTTACCACGTGCGGCGTCCGTCCAGTTGTCAATGCCGTGAACGCCGGTTTCCCAGCCATTCTGTTCGAGGTCACGCAGTACCCCGGTTTTTTCCCCCAGGTTATACCTGATTGCCCGGTACGGGTGCGCGTGCACACCGGGATCATTCTTTCTCGGAACAAAAAAGAACGTCGAACGCACACCCAGTTCCTCTTCGCATGTCTTCCAGCGATCAAAGAGTGCCCAAGGATCGTCTCCGATGCCGATGCAGGCAAACCCGAGCCGGAGCCCGGTGGAAACCATGCCGCTTCCCATGCACCGGAACGCCGCATAACCGGCCGTTGCAAGCCGGCATTCCCTGACGGAAGTAACATCCACGTCATGCGTGAGTGCCACCATATAAGGATGTCCCCACGGGGCGGGAGGGATCTCCGCGAGCACAGTATGTCTCCTGAGTTCCTGCCGGAGCGTATCGATCAGGCTATCACACGCCGGTTCATGCATGTGGAACCGGCCGGTGTTAAGCATAGTGGCTATCCTGGAAAAAAAATCATTTGTCGTGAGATCGATGAGGTTTCCCGTCCAGCCGGGTACATCTGGTTTTCGCGCAATCACCACATCGTACTGCCGACCGTCCACGTACCATTCCCAAGGTATCTTAAGGAGCTGGAAGGTCTCCTCAACAGCATATGTATCCGGGTAGCAGACAGCGACGCTCATGCTTTTCCTAGATCACGCCCATTTCGGTGAGCCGCGAGGGCAGGTATGTCTTTGTGACAAAATCCAGCCCCCGGGCTGCAAATGCCTGCTGTTCCGATTTGAGACCCAGTTCAAGTTGCAAATTGATCTGCTTTTTCCAGTACTCGGTTGCGAACCGGGGATCGGTCAGCTCAGCATTTAAGGCCTCGACATCCTTCTCTGACAATTTGTCAGAGGGCAGGTTATAGTCCCGGATGTCGCTTGGTTGGAGGCCCAAAAACTGTGCCTTTGGAGATGCCAGGAGCTCAGACAGATGTGCGCTCTTGATGGCCCCGTAGGCGACCGATGCGTAGATCCGGTAGGACCATGGATCGCCATCGGTAAAGACACAGATAGGGAGGTTCCAGGTCTGACTGATCCGGTTGAGCATCCGGCGCGTGGATCGGGCCGGCTGCCCTTTGAGATGGAGGAGGATCGCGTTGTACTCCTCGTCAAAACCGTTTTCGATGAGCCGGTCGTACATACCTCCCGTCTCCATCGCGATGACAAACTTCGCGTCGTGGTCGACGAATTCGATACTCTCTACGTTGTTCGGGATTGAATATCCGGCAGCCCCTACGTCGTCCTGGCAGTGGATGGTTTTCAAGCCCCTTCGGGTCTGCTCCCGGATCCGCATCGGGCCGTAGATGCTTGCTCCATCCTCCTCAGGCCGGAGATGGAAACCCTCGCGGGGCACATCGGAAATGATCTCAAGATCCTCAACAAGAAAGTTGCTCTCGTCCTGCGCGGCAAACTTCGCCCGTTTCCAACCCTCCGAGATGTAATACATTTCCCTGAGTGTCGAAGACCGGTTCTCGATGAGCTGCTGTTTGACAAAACCGATCACATAGGCCATTTTCAGGAGATGCGTCGCGCTCTTTGCGGTTGCCGCCGTCCTCAGGCTCTCCTTGTCACCGTACTTCCAGACCTCGCTTACATCGTCGTACTCGATGTTGTACTTGGTACGGGTGGGAAGCGAAATCGACGGGATCTCCCCGGCCATCATCTGGTCGTACCATGCGGAAGCAATCGCCAGAAGCGCTTTCTTCGACCGTGCATCGAGTTCTTCTTTAGACATCGAGATCCACCACCATCTTCTTGTTGTCTTCTATACCCCGGATGTCGAGCATGCCGCCCCCTTTGCCGGTATACGTGACGCGCCAGACCGTTTGTTTCGGGACCGCCACCTTCCAGACTTTGGTGAACTGCCCGTCCATATTTGTCGAAAAAGCGGGTGGCATGTCCGCGTCCGCTGCACTATCTGCAGAGATATCGTAGACTGAGAGCTCGGCATCGGACCCGGTGTAGTTGTTCACCTCGATCGTTACCCTGCCCCCCTTCGTCCATTTCTTTGCGATCAGTTTGCGCATCAGCCTGCCTTCAATGGGGGAGGTATCCACCAAGGGTTTTTCTACGATCTCGCTGACTTTTGCCGCGATCTCGGGGATGACCGCGCAGACTGCCCGGGCCCGGTCCTCGGCAAGCCTGTTCTTGTCTCTTCGTGAGAGGAACGTTTTGAGCTCCCGGCCCAGGTCCTGGAGCGCGAGCACAATCTCCTTTTCAATCTCCGGGATGCCTGCTATAGCATCCTTGCTTTCGCTCGTGAAGGGCACGTTAGTCGAGGCAACGTGGACAAGGATCATGACCGGGCCCCCAGGAAGACCCTGCTGGGAGATGTTGTAGGATTTCCAGTTGACATTAGAGACGCATTCCGTGATCGCGCAGGCGCCCTGCTGGTACATAAGGGGTACCCGGTTTGCAAACCTGAGAATCATCGCGTTTCCATCGGTCGGGAGCCTGCCGCCGTACCCGATCGCCGCCTCGACTACGAATGGGTGGCCGGAGTAGACTGAACTGGGCCGGGTGCGGGCAGTAACAAAGTCCATCTGGAACTCTTTGTCGAGCCCGCGCCGGATCAGCTCTTCACCGATCGGCGAGAGGCACTGGGTTGTGGGGGGGGCAGGCACGGCAACTGCCTGCATCGCGGCGAGCAGGTTTTTAAGTTCATCAGCGGAGAACCCGTTGACTTTTACGGTTGCTTTGAGGCCGGCCCGGTCGCACATCTCCTGTGCAGTCTTCTTTCCTACCCGTGAGAAGCCGTTCACGAGAAAATCGATGAGTTTTTCATCGCTGGCAGAAGCCAGCCTTTTGAGCTGGCCAAATTCAATCCCGTGTGGGTGAGGCTGGATCGCGACCGGGCAGGCAATCACTTCCTGGCTCACGCGCTCGAATGTGAACGATTCGTCGTCCAGCTCCACCCGGAACCGGGCATGGGGATTGACCACCGATGTGTACTTAAGGTATTCGAGCAGCTTCTTTTTTGCCGACATTGTACTTTTGAACTCGATCTGGACCCGGGTCCCGTGGATCCGGTCCCATTCGAATGGTTGCTCTGCTATGACGTCCGGCTCGTTGGTTTCAATCTTTATTTGGATTTCGAACCGGTGCGCTGGCTCTTTTGGCCCGGTTCGCGAGATGACGACTGTGGGAAGGCCGCTGGTCAGCTGCGCATACAGCACGGCCGCTGAAATCCCGATGCCCTGCTGGCCCCGGGTCTGCCGGATTTGGTGGAACCGTGAACCGTACAGGAGTTTCCCAAAAACAAAAGGAACCTGCCCGGGGACAATACCGGGGCCATTGTCCTCGACAATGATCCGGAAGATCTCGGGCCCGGTCTTTTTGATGCTGATATAGATATCAGGAAGCACCTGTGCCTCTTCGCAGGCATCGAGCGCGTTGTCGACTGCCTCCTTGATCGTGGTAATGACGCCCCGGGTTGGGGAGTCGAAACCCAGCAGGTGTTTGTTCTTCTCGAAAAATTCTGCGACACTGATGCTGCGCTGCTGCTTTGCAAGTTCCTCAGCGAGCACCATGCGCCTTCACCTCGGCTATCGCAACGGCCGGGTCAAGTGTCTTCTGCTCCCCCGAGTGGAGGTTTTTGAGGGTCACCTGGCCGGCCTCGGCCTCTCTCTTCCCAATCACAACTGCAAAGTCCGCGGACTTTGAGGCATGTGCGAGTTGTGCGCCGAGGCCTCGGCCCATGAGATCCATCTCTGTGCGTATCCCGTCAGCCCGGAATGCCCGGGCTACCGAGAGAGCAAAGCTGCGGCCCTCATCAGTGCAGACAATGCTGACCACTGTCTCTTTTGCCGGCACAACCTCGCCAAGCGAGACCATCACACGGTCAAAGCCGATTGCAAAACCCGCTGACGCGACATCATCGCCGCCGAACAAGTGCGCGAGCCGGTACGCTCCGCCACCTAGGATTTGATTTTCAGCTCCGAGATTCTGGGCGAATCCTTCGAAAACCATACCGGTATAATAGTCAAGACCCCGGGCGATCCCGAAGTTGAGCGCATACGCGATCCCGGATTCATCAAGGATGTCCTTCATCTTTTCTACACGCTCTTTCTCCGGGATCGCTCCGGCGATCTCAAAGGCTTCGGGAAGCGTGCGACACTCGATGAGCGCGGAAAGCGACCCGCCAAGATCCGCCTTTCCCAACTCGGCAAGAGTGACAGCAAGACCCTCGAAATCTTTCTTGTCGAGATGCCCCATCACCCGGCGTTGCGCCGTAGGTTCAAGGTCCTTTAAGAGGTTCTTCATAAACGCGAGGTGGCCTACCTTGAGATCCCATGTCACACCGGTTGCGTTAAGCGCTTCTGCGGCAAGCATAATTACTTCCGCATCGGCGAGTGCAGTATCGGCTCCGATGAGTTCAGCGCCGAACTGCCAGAACTGGCGGTACCGTCCTTTCTGGGGCCGCTCGTACCGGAAGCAATCGGCAAAATAACACCAGCGCAGGGGTTTTGGCGCGACCTTCGCCTCGTTTACGTACATCCGGATCACGGCTGCCGTAATCTCCGGGCGCAGGGCAAGACTTCGTCCTCCTTTATCCTCAAAGACGTACATCTCCTGCATAATCCCTTCACCAGACCGGATCGTGAAGAGTTCGAGATCTTCAAATTCGGGGGTGCAGACTTCCCGGTACCCGAAGCGGCGTGCTGCCTCACGCATCGTTGCCTCGATGCTGCGCCGCGCTTCCATCTCATCGGGAAGGAAATCCCGTGTGCCTCGTGGTTTCTGGATCATGCCTGGTAAAATCCCTTATCTTGTATATTGTGGCCGCACCATTATTTTTTGGCCGCGATGCGACGCCCGACACTCCCCAGCGCCCGCTCAAGGATGCTCTCAGTCCCGGTAAAGATCTTTTCGCGCACGATCCGCTCCTGGAGATACAGAGCGGCAAGGATGATGCCCAATCCCAACAGCTCGAAGGTGTCCCCGGCGATTGCGCAGAGCAGGCCAAAGGTACCAAGAGCACCATACAGGACACCGTAATAAGCCGCTTTTCTATAGCCGGGAAGGCCGGTCAAAAAAAAGATCCGCGCGTCGCGCAGCCAAAGAAAGATCACTGCAGCAGTCCCGAAATATGCGATATAGAGCAGGTACGACATGACAGTGAACTAACTTATAATACGCCTCCCCATATCTGTATTATCCCATTATGCGCGCAAACCCGGTGCTTTCGGCTGTCCTTGAACGGTACAAAAAAGGTGAGATCCCTCTCGATGAGGCGGCCCAGGAGATCGAAGGACTCCGTGTTGAACAGGTTGGGGACTTCGCTTGCCTCGATCTTGGGCGTGCTGTCCGATGCGGGATGCCGGAGGTCGTGCTTGCGGAAGGTAAGGAGCCGGCACATCTTGCTGAGATTGCCGTCCGGCAGGTAGAAGCTGCCGGCCGCTGTGTGATCACGCGTGTGACCCCGGCACAGGTCTCTGCTGTGCAGGACCGGTGTGCAGGAAAAGGCATTATCTCAGAGTACCGTGAGGTGGCCCGGGCGCTTATCCTCTCGACAGGGGCGGTTCCTGAACCGACCGGGGGGATTGTTGCCATCATCACTGCCGGGACCTCCGATATCCGCGTTGCTGAGGAAGCAAAGGTCATTGCCGAAGAGATGGGCTGTACGGTCCGGGTCGCATATGATGTCGGGGCAGCTGGGATTCACCGGTTGTTCCCGGCACTTCATCCCCTTCTCGATGCCGATGTTTTTGTTGTCTGTGCGGGCCGGGAAGGGACGCTCCCCGCGGTTGTTGCGGGTCTTGTGGATAAGCCGGTGCTTGGGGTCCCGGTCAGCACCGGCTATGGGTACATGGGAGTGGGTAGGGCGGCTCTTGCAAGCATGCTTCAGTCCTGCTCGGTTATTGCTGTCGTTAACATCGATGCGGGATTCACGGCCGGGGCATTTGCGGCAAAGATCGCACATGCAGGAGGGAACAAATGAAACGGGGCTTTTATGTAGGACGGTTCCAGCCCTACCACAATGGCCACCAGGCGGTCCTAACCGAGCTTGCGCGGACGTGCGACGAGATTATCATCGGTGTCGGAAGCGCGCAGCTTTCCCATACGGTTGACAACCCGTTTACGGCCGGCGAACGCGTGCTAATGATTACCCGGGCGCTTACGACTCTCGGCTGCCCTTATTACGTCATCCCAATCGAGGACGTACAGAGAAACGCCCTGTGGGCATCGCATGTGATATCAATGACGCCGCCTTTTGATACCTGTTACTCTTCTAATCCGCTGGTTGTCAGACTCTTTTGTGAAGCCGGCATGAACGTTCAATCTCCGGCGATGTATGAGCGTGACCGGCACAGCGGAACCGAGATCCGGCGCCGGATGCTTAACAATGAACCGTGGGAGCACCTTGTGCCCCCGGCGGTGGTGACCGTGATCCGCGAGATTGATGGTGTCGGACGGCTCCGCCAGATTGCACGTGATGACCTGTGACCACGAACCATTTCTCTGGTGCGCGCTCATAGTACCAACAAAGTGTCCATAACGGGAATATCCCGGAGTAACCTATGCTGAAATTTTTGAAATCGCTTCTTGGCTCTTCGGTTGACAACCAGGTCACGCTCTCTGAAAGCGAAGTTCTTCCGTGGCTCGCTGAACAGGAAAAGACCGCGCGAACAACACTCCAAGCGGAAGTGGAGGAGCCTATCCGCACAATCCGGAATGCCCAGGCACATCTCCAGCTAACGGTCAATAACCTCAAAAGCGCCGACCAGAGCCCCGAGACGCATCCGAAGATCAGGAGTATCGCAAAAAACTCCCTGCCTCTTTTTCTCCGGGCAATGAACACCTCACTCGCAAAAGAGCTGCCGGAGGACCCTGAGGGATTCTACGGGGAGGCTGTCGAAAGCGTGAAAGGCTGCCTGAATGCAGTCCGCGGTCAGGGCCGGTACTTAATGGTTGCCTTCCCGGACGAAATGAAAGACATCAAGGCGGGGATCGACGCGATTGGCCGGGAAATCAATGTGATGACCCGAGCCATCGGCCGGTTCAAGGAAGAGTTCTCCCGGATTACAGCAGCGCGCGGTGCCTACGCCGCTTTAAGTGATGCAGGGAAAGACCGGGAACGCTCGTTTGCACGGGAGGAAAGGATCCGGGAGCGCGTTGCTGAGAATACGGCGCGTCGTAATGCCATCGAAGCCGAGACTGCACGACTCGCCGCCGATGAATCGTTCCTAGCGCTCGATACAGGGCGGACGCGGTGCGCTGAGCTCGCTAATGAACGCGATGATCTCTTCCGGCACTATGCCTCACTAACCATGACGGCGTCACATGTCTTCAGGAAAGCCGAAAAGATCGCCATTCGCAAGCATCTTTCAAAAGAGGTTCACATCCTTAAGGATGCCATGGAGATCCTCTCCCACCATGAGGTTACCACTGCGGATACGGTTAGCCGGGCCTTGGATGCTGCATGCCCGATTGTGCAGCAGATGATCGAAGAAAACGATATTATCCTGAAAAACAGGGAAGAGCGTGTGATCTTTTCTGATACGGTTCAGTTCTCCGGGGAAGTAAGCGGGTTGTGTACGAAGTACCGGGAGATCGGGGAGCGCTGCCGCACGGAAGAGGAAACACTCCATTCCCACCCGGTCCCGGTGCGGCTGCGGTCCCTTGAACGCGAGAAAGAGCAGCTGGAAAGTATGCAGGCCCACGAAGAACAGGAGCACCGTGACCTGCTTAAGGCAAGAAAAGAACTCGAGGATGCCATTCCGCTCCTCCGGGAGGAACTTACAAAAAAATTGGGAGTGATGAGTGGGGAGACGGTGCAACTTCAGTCTGACGAACCGGTGAGAGGGTAATGCACCGGCGCGATTCTTTTTGATGGTGAAATTTTTCCTTTTTTATGTGAACGGGTCTTCTGTATTCTCGATAATTGAATCAAGCCTGTCCCGGGTAATGTCGTTGCTGATGCGTCAGCCGAGCCTGCCACACGGAGGACGCCGGAACGGCGATAACTGTTCGTCTGGGGAAATCCTGATAGTCTCCCTCATTTCAGTGTCTCCGTTCCGGCAAAATCCCCCAGCTCGCTCTGGTTAGGCGGGAAGGCATCCGCCCGGCCATAGCATTCATGGAGCATCTGTGCAATTACATCGCTGAAGGTCATATTGCCACGCTTAAGCGCCAGCAAAGCCTCATACACCTCGGGATCAATCCGGATCGATCGTCCCTCGCCTGCACGAGGCATGATTACCACTCTGTGGTAACTATATATAAATCTATTCTAGAAATCCTCGCTAGATTTTTAAGCATGCTCGAAAATCTCAATAAATAGAACAGTTGGCACTGCGTTGCACACGACCAAGATGATTCCCGTGAAGCTTAGGTGAGGCACCTTACAGGATCGATCGGCTAAGGCGGATATAAGAAAAGGCCGTATCGTCAATATAGGCAAATTCCGGCCTGTCCCCATGACATCCCCCAATCCTGAAGAGTGCAGGCACGTCGAGAAGTACGTGTGCCACTTCTCCGTGACAGCCAGAGACTCCAGTATTCTTCTCGTGCGTATACCGGATCACATGCTCCTTGATCCCGTCCATGGTTTTGCGGCAGCAGACATGGGTATGCTGGTGCCCGCAGACCAGGAACGAAAGGCCGCGCTGTTCGAGCGCGTCAAATGCCATCGGAGCTGTGTAGTGGTAGCCGGTGAAGGAATCGCCTGCCGTATGTGAGAGACGCTGCCAGCACTTGAGCCGGAGCGTCTGGGTCCCAAGCTCGAGCGGTCCCCCGTGGACAAAAAGCATTCTGTAATTTACCCATTCCATGGGCATGGAGGAAAAAATGTCGAGAAGCGGTGAGCCACGCAGTCTGTTCGTGCCGGATGGTGCTTAGTTCGTCGCTTCCCGAGACTGGCACGCCGTTGAGAAAGGCGTGGTCATGATTACCGATAACGGAAACCAGATGGTACGCTTGGGAAAGATCATGAATAAGTTCAAGTGTGGCCTGTGGGCAGTTGCCCCTGTGGAGGAGATCTCCGAGATTGACCAGAGTATCTACCGGGCCAAAACGCTCTGAAAATGACGAGTCACGGATATACGCTGCAACAAGGCCGAGGGCGTCTGCATCGGCATGTACATCGGAAAAGACAACCGTGCCCATAGATCAGTGGATCGATATTGGATGTTTATTCTCTTATAAACCCGTGATACCTCAGGTTCAATCAATGGTAAAAACCACGAAAGATATGTTCATGTCCGATTTCCACCCATGTATTATTCATTAGCTCTTAAGGTAACCGGTGCGCACTTCCCGCGCATACCAGACACAAGGAGATACCCATGGAAAAATTCCTCAAAGATTACATTGATCGGATGCGTCCGGTCTTTGGCCGACTACCAGAAGAAACCGGCCATATCATTGCATCCGCATTTTTCTCGTTCAAGTTCGAACTGTACCCAAAAACTCTCCGGGAATGTACAACTGCCATTTCCCAGTTACAGAATGGTGATGGCAGCGCTGCGTTGAAAACGGCTCTCTTGATCGTCAAGGCATATGCAAGTGCATATGCAAATGCTCAGGTCAGGCCTGAAACAGCACCCGCGTTTGCCGATGCCGATCATGCATATCTTTCCGTGAACCTCGCTCCCGAGCTCAATGAAGACCCGCTCACACTTGATCTCGACAACGCCCTGCTCCTGCTTTATGCGGTAGCGGTAATCGCTTCCCCTGATGATGAACAGGCACTGGATGAGCACCGGAAGTACCTGATAAAAATGCTTGATATCTATAAGCGTGCACTAAGCCTTGTTTAACTGCTAAGGGAAACAGTTGGTATTTCCTATTTTTAATTGAACTATTATGTTTTATTCCGGCGAGTATTCGTGTCCGCTGGGTAATTGCCTAGAGGCGAACAGCAGATTTGACTCGCTACGTATCTGGAAAAAAAGAGGATTATTCACACCAAGGTGATGTTAGTACTTGTACCAGCGGCCTTTACTGTCAAACTCGCCGGTTATCTGCTGGACGTTTGTCGACGGACTCCCGATTATGGCCCGGTAGAAGCACGCTTTGTACGCCAGGAGAAGAGGCACAAGGAAGAGGACCGCGACAAATATGACTGCAGCAGTAACCCACATCCCCTCGGGACCGATCAGGGTGATCAGCTGCTGCGGCGTAATGGTAGCAAACTGGGTCTCGTTATATTGCGAGATCGGTTCGAGTTTATCAAAGAGCATACCCTCCCAGATAATAGCGAACACCAAAAAGTCAACAAACGAGATCACGCAGCAGATAATATAAAAGCTCAGCACCTCGCCCGCGTGGCTGGCAACCACTCCTATGCTGCGGCGGAGGGAATCAAAGACCCGGAGATCTTCAAAAACGGCAGCTGTATCACAGAAGAAGGTCAAAAATAGCGTTGGAATCATAACCAGAAATGCTAGCATGCCCATGACCTCATAATCTGCGGAACTCCCGGTGGAAAGGGCAGTCACGAGAGTTATTGTGATAAAGACGAGCATGAGCACAAAGGATATCACGAGCCAAGGAAGCAGTACCCGGAAATAGTACTGGATCCCGTCATGTACCATCGCACCGGATCCGTTCCCGTTTTTCTTTATAATGCTAAAGGTGCCGGCCACAAAAAGGATCATCACGAGACCGGCGATGATAACGAGCCTGCTGGCAAAGAACACTCCGGAGATATTAAGAAGGATCCACAGCACCGCGCCAAGCAGTCCCGCGACTACGCCAGGTATCCACAGGACCGGAACATGGCCAATCGTGCGGATCGCTTCACGCAGCTCCTTGAGAACCATGATCACCGGACCCGGGGCATGGCCACGATTTCCCTTACCTGGAGATCGAAGAAGCTTGCAGTATACGCCGGTCGGATCACGCAGACTGTATCTGCACCACTTGCTGTACCGCCGACTGCTATGAGCTCGGTGTCGATGCCGATAGCTCCTTGGTCGGCAGCAATCAGGACGCACTCTACCGCAACCTTGAGGCCGACTGCGACAATCCGGCGCAGTGCTTCAGCGATCGCCTCGGTCCGGGACGCACCACCAACTTTGGGTGAACGTGAAAGAGCACGTTCGAGGCCGGAGAGGACATGGGTCCCGGTCACGATTTTTACTCCTTTGTTGCGCAGTTCCTGTGCGATTGTTTCAGAAAATTCCCATTCACCGGGTTGTGCAAAGCCCATCACGTGGGTCACGACCACAAGGGAAAGACTAGTGCCTTTCATCGTATCAAAGAAGACCTGCGCGGTCTTTCCGGAGCTGCTCGCGACAACGATGGTTTGAAGACCGAGTTCTTTTGCCCGTTCGACGGCAAAGCGCGCCGCGTCCCCAGTGTTTGCCGGGCCCGGCGTCTCAAAATAATAGCAGGTTTTTGCAGTAAACGACATAAGTACCTTTTAATAAGCAGCCATGAAAAGCTTTGTCAGATTCTAAAAAGAGAAATTTCTATTCCCGCAGCTCCGGCACCGCTGTCTGCGGGTGACAAAGATCCTGACCTTTAGGAGATACGATGATCACCCTCGCGCTTGCAGGTAAACCAAACTGCGGAAAATCCACCTTTTTCAAGGCGGCAACCATGGCCAACGCAGAGATTGCCAACTACCCATTTACGACTATAAACCCCAACTTCGGCGTCGCATATGTACGTACGACCTGTCCCTGTCGCGGCCTTGACCTGACATGCGGCCACTGCGTGGACGGCGTCCGGTTTGTCGCCGTCAATCTCATCGATGTTGCAGGACTTGTGCCCGATGCACACAAAGGCAAGGGTCTTGGGAATCAGTTCCTCGATCATCTCCGTCAGGCAGATGCGATCCTCCACATTATTGATGCAAGCGGCGGCACAGACAGCGAAGGAAACCCGGTAGGTGCAGGAAACCACGACCCGGCAGAAGACGTGAAGTTCCTTGAATACGAGATGACAATGTGGGTATACGGGATCCTTGAGAAGCACTGGGCACGGCTCTCCCGGCAGGCTTCGGTCAAGACCTTCTCCATTCACGAGGGTATTGCTGAGGTTTTCACAGGCCTCGGGATTACTCCTGAGGACGTCCATGACGCCGAACTCCTGCTGAAACTCGACCTTGTCCATGCACCGATGGAAAGTCTTGTGCCGTTTTGCGCCGAGATGGTCCGGACTTCGAAGCCGATGCTGGTTATTGGGAACAAGATCGATGAAACTCCTGATTCTTTGAGTGAAAAACTTGCCGCACAAAAGGTCTCGTTTGTCAGCGCTGCCTCAGAACTTGCCCTGCGGAATGCCGCCACAGCAAAGGTGGTAAAATATCTCCCGGGTGACAAGGAGTTCAAGATCGCCGAAGGCGTCACACTATCAGCACCGCAGAAAGCAGGTCTGGTAAAAATTGCCGAAGTTATGAAGAAGAACAACGGGACCGGCGTCCAGGAAGCGATCAACCGGGCGGTCTTTGAACTGCTTGACCGGATTGTGGTCTACCCCGTGGAAGATGAGCACAAGTTCTGCAATAAACAAGGAGACGTGCTGCCGGACGCATTCCTGATGAAAAAGGGCTCTACGCCGCACGATCTCGCGTTCCAGGTGCATACCGATATCGGGAAGGGATTTTTGTATGCTATTGACGCCCGGACCAAGATGCGGATCAAGGAGAATCATATCCTTAAGGATGGAGACATCATCAAGATTGTGAGTGCCGCGAAGTAGGTCCCCGCTCCCAGCCGGGTGTGACGGGTGTCATCCAATTGTCAGACAATCGCGCCGCTCCTCTATGAAATTTACCTTTTTTTTGGCGATTTTGACCTGAATTGGCCTCCTTTTACCACAAACCTTATACCATGATGCTGTGTATAGGGAAAATACCGAGAGAAGGAGAGGAGGTGAGTCCATGGGAGGAGAGATATATCAGGCGCAGGTGATCCGGAACTTCTTTGACACCATCACCGGTACGGACAGGAACCTGACCCGCATCTATATGTGTGTCATGAGCCTTGCCAAGCTCCGCATGGAGCCCCCGGAAAAGATGGCGTCCCTGATCGACCAGCTCAAGAAAAGCAAAATCAAAAAGGAGCTCTCGATTGACATTCTCGATTATGTCTGCGATGTAGCAAACGATCTGGAGCTCGCAAGCGTCCAGACAGCGTTTGGTATCAAGGACATCAAGGATGTGGCACAGGATTTCAATGCCGTCAGCCTTGACAGCCTGTAACTTTTTTTAGTTTTAGTGAATTGCCAGATTAGTATCTGATCTAAAAACATCTTCGTCGTACACTCAAGTATCAGTCATATATTGTCAACTGCCGGGCCTTTACCACGAAATGCCATGAGTTACAAATACCCAGTACAGTACGATCGCAAAGATTCCCCCGCCCAAGGTGGCAAGGAAGTTGGTACCCGCGTTGCCCAGAAACCCCTTGTTCTCAAGCAATGCTCCTACGAGGCTGTCAAGATTGGTTCCGACAAACCCCGTGATTGTGCAGATAACCATCATCCAAGGCGTGATGACGTTCAGGCCCAATGCAATCATTGACACGACAAAGCTTCCACCCAATGCGACCAGTTCACCGGTCATCGTGACGCCCCCATTTGTCCCAATCGGTACCTTGCGTAGAGTCGTTATCATGTAAGGAATCCCGCCAGTCACGCCGATCTCGCTTGCCATTGTATCAGCTGCCGCTGTCGCTACGCTCCCGACATACATCACAATGAAGACCGGCTGGACAAACACACCGTAAAGAACTGCCGCCGCACACGCGACAATCCCGTTGGCAAAGACATTCCGGTAGCCTCGCGCTCCGCTCTTGCCCTGCTCGACACCGATTCGTTTCTTGTACTCAAACTTATACCGGGTGCAGACCGAACCGAGAATAAAAAAAGTGAGCATAACTAAGAACCACGTCGGTTCGGCAAAGACAAGGAGAATGATTCCGACAAGGGCGGTCGAAAAAAGGCCGGAGAGATCGGCGGTCTTGAACCGGAATGCAAAGTACCCGAAAACAAAGGCGATGAAGACCGCGATAATCACGATCTCGATATTGGCTGTGTAATTAAGTTCCTGTATGAGGTACATCGTCATCGCCATTCCGATCCCTTCAAGGACAAGCGAATCTTCGAACCGCAGGAGGATCACCTTTAAGAGCACTGCGGCGATGATACCGAAGATTATCATAAGGAATGCGTTCTCATGGAGGTATGCCATGACCAGCATCCCTGCCCATGCTGTAGAAATGACATAGTAAAGGTAGGTGTTAAGATCGTCTGCCCCGGACTGAAAGACCAGTTCGCCAAGTGCAATCATGGCAAGTGTCGTTGCAAGGACCAGAAACGGGAGAAGGTTGACTGCATAGAGTCCGGACAGGATACAGAAGACATACGCGAGATATTTCATCTCAAAAAAACGCCAGAGGATAAGGGAGAAGAGGATAATAATGAGTGCGATCAGCCACGGCGGCTGCACATACGGGCCGGCCAGGATGGCGCCTCCAGTGAGTGCAGCTGCGTATCCCAGTCCCCGCTGCTTGGCCATTGCCCAGATATTTGTTTCCAGATAAGATGAGCCTTATCGTTTTTCATCCTGCCGTGATGGCTTCGTTGGATGGGACCAATCACTATATTTTATGAAACGACGTATCCGGTACGGAATGGTTTCCTCTGACAAGCTGCCCAAAAATTATGATTTTGCCGTAGTGGAGGAGCGTTGGCAGAAGAGCTGGCGCGATGAGGACCACTATTTTGATCGCACCTCAAAAAAGCCGCAGTTTGTGATCGATACGCCTCCGCCCTACCCGACGGGTAATTTCCATATCGGCAATGCGCTGAACTGGTGTTATATCGACTTCTTTGCCCGATATAAGCGAATGAAGGGTTATAATGTGATGTTCCCGCAGGGCTGGGACTGCCACGGCCTTCCCACCGAAGTAAAAGTCGAGGAGCTCAACCATATCACCAAAAACGATGTCTCGCGTGAAGAGTTCCGGCGGATGTGCCGGGAGCTCACGATAAAAAACATCGAGCAGATGCGCCTGACGCTCCGGCGCATGGCGTTTTCCACGGACTGGAGCAACGAGTACGTTACGATGATGCCGGAATATTACACAAAGACCCAGCTCTCTTTTTTAAGGATGCTGAAATCCGGATATATCTATCAGGACGAGCACCCGGTCAACTACTGTACCCGGTGCGAGACGGCAATTGCGTTCGCTGAGGTCACTTACGAGGATCGTGAGACGCAGCTGAACTATTTCGATTTCGATGGCGTGGAGATTGCGACCACCCGGCGGAGCTCCTTGCCGCCTGCGTCGCAGTTGCGGTTCACCCTACCGATGACCGGTATCAGCGGTTAAAAGGAAATACCCTTGCCGTACCGCTCTTTGGCCACACTGTACCGGTTGTAGAGGATGAAGCAGTTGACCCGGCATTCGGGTCCGGTGCGGTCATGATCTGTACGTTTGGCGACAAGCAGGATGTCCACTGGTGGAAGCAGCATAACCTTCCGCTCCGGAAAGCCATTGATCGCGCAGGAAAGATGACGGAAATCTGTGGCACCTATACCGGTCTTTCCACTGGGGAATGCCGGAAGGCGATCCTCGCTGATATGAAATCTGCCGGGATTCTCAAAAAACAGGAGAACCTCTCGCAGCGTGTTGGTACCTGCTGGCGCTGCAAGACGCCTATTGAAATCCTCTCAAACCGGCAGTGGTTTATTCGGATCCGGCAAAAGGAGATCCGCGACGCCGCCCACCAGATTGCCTGGTATCCCCGGCACATGTTGCTGCGCATGGAGAACTGGATTGACCAGATGGAATGGGACTGGTGCATCTCCCGGCAGCGGATTTTTGCGACCCCAATCCCGGTCTGGTTCTGTACGAAATGCGGTGAGATGGTGGTGCCAGACGAAAAGGACCTTCCCTGTGATCCGACGCTGACACAACCAAAGCATCCCTGCCATAAGTGTGGCGGGCATGAATTCAAGGGAGAAGAGGATGTGCTTGATACATGGATGGATTCTTCTATATCCGTCCTCAACGTTACTGGGTGGGACGGATCAGGCATACCGAAGATCTTCCCGGCGCAGATCCGGCCGCAGGGCCATGATATTATCCGGACCTGGGCATTCTATTCGATCTTGCGCTCAGTGGCTTTGACCGGAAGCAAACCCTGGGATCAGATTCTCGTCAATGGCATGGTGCTCGGCGAGGACGGTTTCAAGATGAGCAAGAGCCGGGGCAACGTTATCGTCCCCGAAGATCTGGTCGGAAGGTATGGTGCAGACGCCCTCCGGCAATGGGCCGCGACCGGGGCGGCGATGGGTTCCGATATCATGTTCTCCTGGAACGATGTAATCGCCGCATCACGTTTCCAAACCAAGATGTGGAACATCGCCCGTTTTGCGCTGATCCAGTTTGAAAAAGAAGGAGTCGATGAAAACGCTCCGGTTACCGCGCTTGCCGACCGGTGGCTGCTTGCCCGGCTTTCCGATACAGTGACATCGGTCAGCGCTGCCATGGAGAAGTATGAGTTTGATGAGGCGCTTAAGGTGATCCGGGAATTCGCGTGGGACGTGCTCGCCGATAACTATATCGAGCTCGCGAAGGGCCGACTCTATGCCGGAGGCTCGTCGAGAAAGAGCTCATGCCGTGTCCTTTATATGTCGTACGACGCACTCTGCCGGATGCTTGCGCCGTTTGTTCCGTACTTCGCCGAGGAGTGCTATTCGTACCTTAACAAAGGAAGCGTTCACAAGCAGCCCTGGGTATTGTTCAGCTTTGACGATCCCGTGGCCCGGGCCGAAGGAGACCTGCTCGTGAACGTGGTCGCCGGTGTGCGCAAGTACAAGCACGATAACGGCCTTGCCCTGAATGCCCCACTTGGGAAAGTTACCGTGTATGCTCCGCATACCGCTGGGGATGAAGGCGACACAGCCCGTACCTTAAATGCAGACGTGCACTGGAGGACCGATAAAGCTCACCTCGACCGGGTAATCGCCGGTATCGAGTTCAACCGGTCTGTCGTCGGCCCAGCATTCCGGAAAGATGCGGGTGCTTTTATGGAAGCGGTAAAGGCGCTATCACCAGAGGAGCTAGCGAGTCCGCCAAAAACGATAAAGGTGAACCAGAAAGATCTTGCTGTCCCGGAAAATGCGTTTTCACCGAAATATTCCTATATGGAAGAAGGCGCCCAAGTCGATGTGATCACGGTCGGCGATGTGATCGTGACGATTGCAAAGTAAGCCGGATCGCGTCGGCGACAAACCCGGCGATTTCATTTTTTTCCAGAAGCGCATCAACGATGACAAACCGGGAGGGCTCCGCGCGGGCAAACCCGAAATATCTGTCCTGAACTTTTTCGAGGATCTCACGCCGTTCAAAATGCTCCCTCCCGCTTTTGCCGGCAAGGCGTACGAGAGCATCATCTATCGGTATCGCAAGCAGGAATGTTTTGTCCGGTACCACAGACCAGCCGTTATGCATAGCCCTGAGCCATCCATCAGGGTCAGGGATAATGCCTTCAAGCGTGACCGACTGATAAGCAAACCGGCTGTCCGAGTACCGGTCGGAGATCACCAGTTTTTTGTCGGCAAGCGCCGGACGTACTACCGTTGCAAGATGGGCAGCATGATCGGCGACAAAGAGCGTCGCCTCGGTTATAGGATCAATCTGCTCGGCTACCGCCCGCCGGACCGCCTCTCCTACCCAGGTAGCCCCGGGCTCCCGGGTGAAGACCGGATCGAGGTCTGCAAGGTTCTTCCTGAGAGCATCAAGCAGCGTGCTCTTGCCGGTTCCATCGATCCCCTCAAGAGTAACTAGCACGAGTAGCCCCTCCGGATCCACTCCGCCGGGACGGTACCGGAGTGAAGGGCCGTTGCAATAATAGCACCATCAAAGCCGGTGTCTTTCAAGACAGTGAGATCGGCTACAGATGACACTCCCCCACCGTAGAGCAGGCGGCCTTCGAAGGCTGATCGCCACGCTTCGAGCGGGCCTGTCCCGGCATTGATTCCTTTTTCAGTTCCTACAAAACCAAGGTTGAGAATGATACAACCTTCAAAATCCCAGTCGCGGGCAGACCGGAGTACTGCCTCCGGGGATTCTCCCGTGGGGATCACCTTTCCGTTGGCAACGTCCACGCTCAGGTATCCTTCGTGGTACCGCGAAAGATCTGCAAGGCTTGTCTCAGTCCCCACAACATTTTTTATGTTTGATCCGGTAAGCAGGTCACTTGGAGTCCGGATCCCCCGGTCGACATAACAGCAGTCCACGAGGCTCGAACAGGTCAGAATTACATTATCATGGGATCCGGTCCCTTCGATCCGGTCAAGATCGGCAATATAGAGATATCGTGGTGCGACGGCCTGTACGAAACCGACCGGTTCTGCCGTCGGAGAAAGTCCCCAGTCAAGCGGTTTGTAGGTCGCACGCATCCCGGATTTCCCGTGTACGACCGTATTGCGCCGCAAATCCAACGCAAGCACCAATTCCATCGGCAACCCAAAACCACTATTAGGATAAAAGATCATTAAAGTTTATGCAATTGTTGGTCAGCCCCAGCTCTATTTCCGAGGCTCACTGTTCTGTCGCTGCCGATATCATCGATGTCAAAAAACCATCTGAGGGTTCTCTTGGCGCTAATTTTCCCTGGGTGATCCGGGAGATCAAATCATTTGCCAAAAAACCGGTGAGTGCAGCGATCGGAGACTTCCCGTATAAGCCGGGCGGTGCCGCGCTTGCCGCCTACGGAGCTGCGTGCGCCGGTGCTGACTATGTGAAGATTGGGCTTGCCTTCGCTGGTAAAGACCAGGCCCGTGACGTGATTGCCGCGGTCGCCAAAGCGGTTAAAGACGAGTTTCCCGAGAAATTTGTTGTTATCGCCGGGTATTCCGATTATGAGCGAATGGGTACGATCTCCCCCTTTGAGATCTCTCCTCTCGCTGCCTCATGTGGTGCCGATTACGCGATGGTTGATACCGGAATCAAGGACGGGCGGAGCACATTCTCATTCATGGACGAAGCAACACTTGCGCGGTTCACCGAAGGCAACCGGGATCTGGGTCTCGGGACCGCTCTTGCAGGCTCCCTCATGTTTGCTGATATTGATGCCTTAAAACGTATCAACCCGGAGATTATCGGTGTCAGGGGCATGGTCTGTGGCGGTGACCGGAACGCGACCATCCGCGAAGATCTGGTAAAGACCGCACTCGCCAGAATACGGTGAAAATAAAAAAAACGATTAGGTGTGTTATGTACCTCAACAAACTGGAAGTTCCAATCTCCCTTACTTTTGACGATGTGCTGCTGGAACCGCTGGAATCCTGGATCGAACCTGCCGAGACAGATACCCGGACCCGTTTTTCCAAAAACATAGAGCTCAATATCCCTCTTGTATCGTCTGCTATGGACACCGTGACCGAATCGATAATGGCGATCGCCCTCGCCCGTGAAGGCGGAATCGGTGTAATCCACCGGAACATGACCGCCGAACATGAACTCCAGGAGGTCAACATTGTCAAGCAAGCCGAGGAACTCATTGAACGCGACGTACTGTATGTCGAAGATACTGCAACCGTCTCCGATGCCGAGAAATTGATGAACCAGTATAGTATTGGAGGGGTACCGGTCGTCGGGAAGGGCAGGATTATCGGAATAGTCTCCCGCCGCGATGTGCGTGCTATCGTAACCAGACGCGGGGAAGAGAGCATCAGGTCGATCATGACAAAAAAACCGATCACTGCCAGTGCAGACATCACTTCCGAAAAGGCGCTTGAAGTCATGTACACGAACAAGGTTGAGCGCCTCCCGGTGGCCGATGAAAAAGGCAGGCTGATCGGTATTATTACGATGCAGGATATCCTCGAAAAACGCCAGTACCCGCGGGCGACCAGGGACAAAAAAGGGAACCTTCAGGTGGCCGCAGCCGTCGGGCCGTTTGATTTTACCCGCGCGACTCTCCTCGATGCGCATGGTGTCGATGCGCTGGTGGTTGATTGCGCCCACGGCCACAATATGAAGGTGGTCGAGGCGGTCAAAAATATCAAAGGCAGCGTCAATGCCGACGTGATTGCGGGAAACATTGCCACCACAGCAGCGGCCGAGGCGTTGCTGAATGCGGGTGTCGATGGCGTTAAAGTAGGCATCGGCCCGGGCTCCATCTGCACGACTCGGATCGTCGCGGGGACCGGTGTCCCGCAGATCACTGCTATTGCGCAGGTCGCAGAGTGCGCGGCACCGGCAAACGTCCCGGTTATTGCAGACGGCGGCGTGCGATATTCAGGGGACGTGGCAAAAGCGATCGCTGCTGGGGCAGACACTGTGATGATGGGGAGTATGTTTGCCGGCACCGATGAGGCGCCAGGCAAAGTCATTACGATTAAGGGACGGCGGTACAAGCAATACCGGGGTATGGGATCGCTAGGTGTCATGAGCTCGGGCCAGTCGAGCGACCGGTATTTCCAGAAGAAGGATATCGGGAGCACAAAATTCGTGCCCGAAGGTGTCGAAGGGGTGACCCCATATGTTGGGCGTGTGGGTGAAGTCATTTACCAGCTTGTTGGCGGCCTAAAGTCTGCGATGGGTTATTCAGGCGCCCCGACCATTGTCGATATGCATAAAAAGGCCCGGTTTGTCCGCATCACGAACGCCGGCATGACCGAGAGTCATCCCCATAACATCCTGATAACGGACGAAGCCCCTAATTACCGACTCTTTGAATAATTTTTTTTCACCTCAAAGGAATGTAGTTCGGGCACTAGCGCTCTGTTTATCAAAACCCAAGAGCGACATGTGTGTGCGATCCTAAGTGTTGATTATATGAGGACACCTCTCGTATTTTCTCTGCTTTTTTAGTTCTCGTCACCGCTGTTACCTGCGCTGCATTTACCCTTTCCAGCAACAGGGCTCCGCCAGTTCTTCAAGGCTAGCACAACAACGGGGATTCCGGTGGGACGGGGACAATTCGTGTTTAACGATACGCTCGGTAACGCATATCGCCCCGATCACTGTTTACATGTACCGCCCGGAATCATGGAACCAGTCCGGGCCAATCCTCATCGTTATGCCGGGAGCGGGTCACTTCGCTCAACCTTCCCGGGATATCTGGTTCTCCTACGCTGACAAGTAGTCCAGTCTTGTGATCGTTCTCGAATTCTCACAAACGTATTGTCCCGGGGACGTATGATATCCATTGGGATACACTTACGGGCCAACGAACTGGGAGTCAAAAGCAAACTGGACCTTTTAGCGCGATCGGACACCTCTTCGATTATGTCCGTGAGCAGACCGGGGCCACGCAGGAAATGCATCTTCTTGACGGGCACAGTGCAGGCGGCCAATTTGTTCATCGATTAGTGACATTCCTCCCCCGAAACCCGTTTCAGCAAGGCAGTTGCCGCGAACGCCGGGGTGTATGTGATGCCGGATTACTCGATCCCATACACTCTCGACCTCAAGGACTCACTGTTGCCGGAAAGTGAGCTTGCAACAGTGTTTTCCCGGAAACGCATCATTATGTCCGGGGTAAGTCATGATGAGGCAGGTATGGCCGGGCCGTCGGCTGTGCTGCTCTTCAATGTAACCTGATGGAAATCCTGGAAAGGCACGCGGGGTCTACTCAATCCCTTTATACATATGAAGCGTTAGCATTAAGTAAAAATGGAGGATCTCGCGGAATTTGCCCGGTTGCTCGATATCCTCGGGAACCGGAACCGGCGGCGTATCATAGGGTTGCTGCGGCAGAAACCATGCTTTGTCACCGAAATATCGGAGACGCTGATGATCTCACCTAAAGCGGTGATCGAACATCTCCAGCTTATGGAGCGGGAGGAGATCCTCTCCTGCCAGATGGATGATCGCCGACGCAAGTACTATTACCTCGCAAACGACATTCTCGTGGATGTCACCCTGCGAAGCCTGCAGAGTACTATCGGGAAACCGGACAACGCAGGAAAGAATGCTGAAGACGAGCGGACCCGGCAGGCAGTTGTCATGCTTGCAAAAATGGTCCAGGCACATGACCAGCTGGTTGCCCACCTCGAACAGCTCAACCACGACATCGATACGAAACTTACCGATCTTGCCCGGAACCATAACGATTTATTCAGGAGCGAGCGAGAACTATCTATAGCAGTTGCCCTATCACACGAACC
This sequence comes from uncultured Methanoregulaceae archaeon, assembly GCA_963737635.1. Taxonomy (GTDB): domain Archaea; phylum Halobacteriota; class Methanomicrobia; order Methanomicrobiales; family Methanospirillaceae; genus Methanoregula. The sequence continues at coordinate 108,400 of CAVTTL010000001.1, read as the reverse complement.
CCTGACAGAGGACGAACTCTCGGAAGTCACCGGGTATACCCCGGACGAACTGGCGCCGGTCCTTGCGGAATTCGTAAAGAGGGGCATTGTGTCCAGAACAAAGAACCGGATTATACTCAGAGGAGTCCATGCAGACGAATCCCAATAACCCTTACGATGAAGTGTTTGGCAACCTCTCCAAGATTGTCGAGGAGATTGTCCGAACCATGCCCGAGGCAGAACATGCCCGCGTTATCGGGTATACTATCGTGACTAGGCATGTACCTGGTGAACCCGGGGTCTTCACCGGGGGAATAAACAGCGATGACGACGACATCCCGTACGAGGTACAGGAGTCCGATACCCAGATCTTCATAACCGCTGCGATCCCGCCCGAAGCCGAGCATGCTCCCTTCGCGGATATCCAGCCAAATTCAGTCCGGATCTGTGTCGATGACCGCTCTACAACTGTCGAGCTCGATAAGCCAATTGATATCATCCACAGCACGTACCGGGTGCACCGTGGCGTGATGGATATCACGCTCCGGAAGATTCCGGATTACCGGTAACCTTTTTTCCCGCACAAATTCATGTGCCTCCACCGGCTGCGAGCAGGCTTACAGCCGGCATTATCGTCACCGGGATTTTATCCCTGGTTGAAGAAGATCCGGTGAGACAAATGCCCGTACCTGCCGGATCATAGCAGCGAATTCATCGGTGTCAGGCATGCCTTTTGCAAACTCCACGTCGCTGCATCGTTCCAGGAGAGCAATGATATCAGCGAGGTCTTTTGCATGCCGTGATGCTGCAAGAAGGTGCACAAGTTCGCCATTGGTGAGTTCGCGGCGCTCTCCCTGCTCGCAGGAGAAATAGACCCTTGTGGCCTGGCCGACAAAACCGTATGCGTTTTTGTAGTTCCGGTTGGCAAATGCTGCTTCCGCTTCGGCAAGCAGGCTCAGAACTTCGCTTTGGTAGTCTGGTGGTACAGCCGATTGCCGGGGGAATGCGGCAGAAGCCACCTTTTTTTGTACTTTGACGTGTCGGTACATCATTCCTGCACCGACTGCAATGAAGATTGCACAGATAATCCCGAGAAGGAGGGAGGTTATATCTGTACTTTCTCTATCAAGCGACACCAACGTCACATTTCCATTATCGATCTTGGCATGGATGTATGCTCTCGCTCCCTGCCTAGAGAGATAGGTGACGTTGACTGTCGTGCCGGTAAGGGTTACATTCATGAGCGTCCGGTTTCTCTGGAATTCTGAATGAATGAGATCGTTCGTAAATGATTGGTAGGTCGCGTTGGTGCCAAGCGATGTGGTCACGTTGAGTGCTGCCGCCGATTGTTCAAGTACCGAGTAAACAGTCCCGTTTATAAGAGCGCCCTGCAGGTTTACCTGTTCCCCGGTGCGATCCTGGTAGATCATCGCAAAGGTACCGTTGTCGCCGCTTGAGGGGTTCGTGGTCACGGATTGTCGAAAAAATCCGTCCACCGTGAGGGTCTTGTTGACCTGCCGGAGTAAGGGGTCTGCAGCAAGTGCTTGGTTAAAAGTATTCCGTGCCGCATCCATTTGTGCAGCAGCCTGCTGGATCTGCGCTTTAAGTACTGAAGTATTCTGGAACATCTGACCGTTCTGAGAGGAAGACGCGGATGATTGCAAAGAGGTTGATCCTGTATCCACGCCAGCCTGTTGCTGGGCAGAGACAGCCTGTTGCGCAAGCTGGACAGAACTGTTGCCCAGTCCACCGGGCAGGCCGGCACCGCTGGTACTGGAAACGGGAATGCTCGATTGGTTTGTGTACCTGAGAGAGATCCTGTACGAAATGGATACGGATTTCCGGCAAAGTGATGAGGACAGGTGCGGAATCCGTGTACTGGTAAGCTATCTGGATCTTGATCGTTTGGGAAACGTTGGATGTGCCGGCGCTGACGTTGAGGAAGGAGTTTCCGGCCGGGAACGCAGTTGGATAGATCTGGTTTTTCGTGATCGTCAGGGTATTCCCGGCATTCTGGAGCTGCTGGATCGTAGTAAAGCGGAGTGTTCCCTCTATAGGTGAGGAGTATGTATTCGATACGGGAAGTGAGAGCTGGGCGATCTGTCCCAGTGCAAAATAATACTCGGTCTGGTCTGACGTGATCTTCACGCCGGCGGCAGTGGCAGGTGGAAGGAGCAGTGCGGCAAAGAGGAGAATGAGTACTCCCGCATAGCGAGCCTTCACTGGATAATCCTCCCTCCGCCGTAACGGAGCCAGAATTCTGCGCAGAGCAGGACGAGCGCAGCAAAAATGAACCAGTCCTTGATACTGGTCTCTTCAGCTACAGGTTCAGTACCCGGCTTCAGGTTGGTATAGATTTCTTTTAAGGTCTGCGCATCGACCGATTTGTAGTATTTGCCCCCGGTCTGATCTGCGATGGACTCAAGGGCAGATTCGTTGAGACCAGCATATTCCGGGTTGCCCACCCAGTCGTAGCCGAGGACGGTCTGTGTGGTAGTCCCAATGCCGATCGTGTCAACCTGGATGCCGGCGGATTTTGCAAGCGCAGTTGCCTCATCAGGTGTGATCAGGCCCGCATTGTTAACCCCGTCCGAAAGCAGGATAATGACGCTTTTCTTATCCGGTGCCGACTGGGCCATGTCGACGGCAAGAGCAAGGCCGTCACCGATTGCGGTCGAGCCAGGACTGGGAGCAATACCGGCAATCTTTTCTTCAACCCGCGTTTTGTCTTGGCTCAGGTACGCGACCGTGGTCGCGCCGGTGTCAAAGAGAATGACACCGGCCGCGTCCTCCGGGCCGAGATTTCCAACAAGCTGTTCGGCTGGCTCTTTGCTGCTTCGATACGGGACGGCTGATAATCGGTGGCCTGCATGCTCCCGGAATCATCGATCACGAGGATCACGTTCGTTCCTTCTTTTGTCTGTGCAAGCGGGATGTGGGGATCGGCAAGGCCGATTACCAGAAGAGCGATGGTTGCAAGAGCCACTACAAAGAGGATGTGCGAACGTTTTGATCTCTGTGCATCCCCAAGGGCTGACTTCGCAAACGCAACCCGGGAAAATGCGATCGCTTCCTTCTTCTTTTTCCGGATAATGTAGTAATAGAGCCCGGCGAGGACCGGGATCACCAGCAGCACAAGGAGCCAGATCGGCTCATACAATCCTGGCATGATCCCGCCTCCTTTTTGAAACACCCCTGAAAAACTCTTTTAAGGGAACATCGTAAGGCTCATCAGTTGAAAGCGTAACTTCCTCAATCCGGTTCCGTGCAAAATCTGCATGTAGTCTCTTGTCGGATTCAGCCACCAGTTCACGGTACCGCTGCCGGAAAACCGGGTCCGATGTATCAACAAGCACCTGTTCTCCGGTCTCAGGGTCTTCGAGTTCGATAAGGCCTACATCAGGCAGGTCCTGTTCGCGCGGGTCGACGACCCTGATCGCTATAACCTCATGCCGGCGCTGCAGGATTCGCAGCGGCAAAAAGAATGAAGGAGAAGCAAAATCAGAGAGAATGATGACTGAGGTCCGGCGGGAAAGGATATTTGCGAGATACCTTGCCGCGACAGCGAGATCGGTCTTTTTCGAGGCCGCCTTGTGATCGATCATCTCGTTGAAAAGCCCGGCCAAGTGTTTCCTGCCCCGTTTTGCCGGGATAAATTTTTCCACCTGATCGGAGAAGAGCATAAGACCGACCCGGTCATTATTCCTGATTGCAGCAAATGCAAGACTCGCCGTCACTTCGAGAATCTTTATCTGTTTGGTTACGGTCGAACCAAAGCCGGAAGAACCGGAGATATCGATGACAAAATAGAAGGTCTGGTCCCGTTCCTCGGTAAATTCCTTGATGAACGGGTGGTTGTACCGTGCTGTTACCTTCCAGTCGATCGACCGGATATCATCCCCGGGAACATATTCCCGGATCTCAGTAAATTCGATTCCCTGTCCTTTAAAGACGGAATGGTGAAGTCCTGCCTGGAGCCCTTCCACCAGGAAACCGGTTGCGAGATCGATCTTTTTGATCTGGCGGATCAATTCTGCGCGATTATCCATGAGTATCACCGGCATTTTTGGAGTCTCTTACTGGCCGGACTTCTATCGTGAAAGGTCTGCCTCGCTTTGCATGCGCCATGGCAATCACGGAATTTTCACAACATCGAGAATACGGTCGATGATTGCATCGGTCGTGATCCCATCGGCTTCTCCTTCGTACGTCCGGAGAATCCGGTGACGAAGGACCTCATGGGCCACAGCCTTAATGTCTTCGGGGATCACATAGCCGCGGCCGTTAAGCAGGGCATATGCCTTGCCGCCAAGGATCAGAAAGATAGATGCGCGGGGTGAAGCACCGAGCGCTACGTACCTGGCTTCTTCGATGCCGCAGATGTCCGGATGCCGGGTTGCATCCACCAGTTCGCAGGCATAGCGTTTGATCGCAGCATCCGCATATATCTTCTGCGTGAATTCCTGAATCTCATTGATCTTCTCGGTGGTGACCACTTTTCGTGGGATGATTTCGGTTCCCTGGGTGAACCGGTCGAGCACCATGATCTCTTCGTCCTTACTTGGATAGGTCATGAGCACTTTGAACATAAAACGGTCGACCTGAGCCTCCGGAAGCGGGTAGGTACCTTCAGACTCGATCGGATTTTCGGTTGCCAGCACAAAGAACGGCCGGGCAAGGATATGGGTTTCACCTTGGATGGTCACCTGCCGCTCCTGCATCGCCTCGAGCAGCGCCGACTGGACTTTGGGCGGGGCCCGGTTGATCTCATCGGCAAGCACGAAATGGGCAAAGACCGGTCCTTTGATGGTGGAAAATGTCGAATCTTTCTGGTTGTAGATCTTTGTCCCCATGATGTCGGCAGGGAGAAGATCCGGGGTGAACTGGATCCGTACAAAACTGCAGTCAATGCACTGCGAGAGGGTTTTTATCGTCAGTGTCTTTGCGATTCCGGGTACCCCTTCGAGGAGCACGTGGCCATTGGCACAGAGCGCGATCAGGAGGCGATCGATCACATCGCTTTGGCCGACGATCACCGTTTTCATCTCGTTGCGGAGAGTATCCAGCGTTCGGGCATATTCCTTTGCCTGGTCTGTCAGGAGAGTAATTTCTGCATCCATAGAGGTACTTAATTGATGGATTATTCTTGTTCTGCCAGATGATGAAAGCACCGGGACAGAGAGGATCTCTCTTCTGTTATTTTCACTCCGAAGATCGGTAAAATCAATCGGTGCTACGAAAGTGCCTCCACGATCTGTATAGTCTTTTGTGTTTTATATGATGCTTTAAAGATTTCCTGTCGGCATAACGTCAGAAATAGATATACGACCCAGTCCTTAGGCGATCACTTGGAATTGTCATGAGCATAATTAAGAGATAAACCTGTCACACGTTTGCACTGACGCTCACCGTCCCGAAGGGGGCGTATGTCACGTTTGAGGCAAGGTCCACGCCGTTTTTCCAGATCTCAACAGTCAGATTGTGCTTAATTGTATTGTCTGATTTTTCAAACGAGGCCGTTATGGTCCCGGATGGTTGATCGATGGAATAAATATGGAATCCCGAACTTTTAATTTCCTGGGTAACGCCATTTGCCGTATAACTCCCTGTATATTCCCCAAAGTACCCGACCCAGACATAGACACCGGTTCCCGGCACCGGTACTGGTGTCGGTGGTGGAATTATCGTAGCAGATGGATTTACGGCCGTTGACTGCGAATTTGGCACTGCCTGAGTGACCGGTTGCTGATTTTGCATCGCTGGGGATGTCACCGATGACACATCGGGAGTCCCGCTGCCGTTTTTCAGAATTTCTGAACCTATGCCGGAAAGGAAGAGCACTACAATGACGACACAGATAATTCCGATGCCGACCACGACTGCTCCCCATGGTTTTTGTCTCATTTTACTGTTCCTGTCTCCTGTCATGTTTGTTCACCAACAATAGTGTGCAGTCTGCGGCTGACACACTCTAGTTGCCCGGAGCATCGATTCGGCTATTTAAACGATTTATGGGCAATTCCTCTACATGTTGTATTTTGAAAAATCTTTGTGTCGGCCTGACAAATAAAAAGAAACACTAATATGAGATCAGGAAAAGTTCATTTCATGAAACGTACCCGGAGATCCATGATCCTTTATTTATTGGGGATAATACTCATGGCCGGTATCGTTGCTACGCTAATTTTAGTACCTTTTGATCGGCCCTCCGCGCCGGCAGATACGGGAATCCGCATCGGCGATCCGGATTTTTTTGGGACATCCCTGCCATTTGGAGGACATACCTCAATCTTTGCGATAAACGTGTCACCGGATACGCCATATATTCTGGTGGATCTTAACAGCGGGGATCCGGCCGATTCACTCTCCCTATCGATCATAACGCCAGACCGGGTATTTGGTCCTTATACCGATATTTCCGATGGGAAACTTGACGGCAGGATTTACCTGAGGATCGACGGGCATGACAATCTGACCCCCGGTCGCTGGAAATTTATTGCTCATAGTAACCGGACGATCGAGATCGGGAGTGCCGGACAGTATCCATGGAGTAACGCAAGTTTGTTCGACCACAAGCCTGATAATTGAATAAAAGAAAATTCCGGGCATAATGAAGCAGGCATTCATTGTTGCCAGTGTTTTTCTTATACTGGTGCTCTCTTTAGGTGTTCCTGCTGCAGCGTTGTCTGGAGAATACAGCGTCACACCGGCATATGGGTCGACCGGGACATCTGCTTCCGATCTCGTGCCGATCAGTTTCTGGGATCTCTCGTTGCAGGAGATGGCAATTGTCGTGGCACTTTTCCTATGCCCCATCTGTGTCATCCCGCTTGAAGTTTTTTTTGCATGTAAAATATACGCATTTCTGGGATTCCGGCGGATTTTAAGAAGCAATATACTTGAGCAAGGTGCACGGTGTGGAATCTACCAGGTCATTATCGGGTTCCCGGGGATCAGTTTCCCGGCCCTGCAGCAACAGCTTTCACTTTCCCGGGGTGCACTGACCTATCACCTCGCACTTCTTTGCGCCCAGAGAAAGATCGTTGCACATAAGGTAAAAGGGAGGACCAGTTATTTTGAGAACAATGGCCGGTACGACGAGATTGAACAGAAAGTCCTCCATCACCTCGGTCACGATATGGAAAAGAAGATCATCAGCCTGATTGTCGCTGCACCAGAGAGTACCCGAACGGATCTCGAACAGGCGCTTGCAGTTTCAGGACCGACAATTACCTGGCATGTGAAACGGTTGATCTGCGATGGGATTCTCCGGGTGAGAAAAGATGGGCGGTATTCCCGTTATGCACTGACGGGCGAGGCCGCGGACTGTATCGGTATCTGCCTTACTAGGATTCCGTCAGCGATACCTACCGATTGCGCTGTCCGATCCCGTACACCTGCAACGGTTCCGTGAAAAGCCGTCATGGTTAATGAATATTCTCTTCTGCAATTTTTTATCGCAGGTTTTTCCAGAAGCAAATACTAGGATTATGCTTTAACCGGGATGTCTGAAGGTGTCCCCGCTTCGATTGTTTTCCTGCCATGCCGGTCTTCGCGGAACTGCCTGAGCGAAACGGTGAGATCCCGGGTGAATGCGAAGTAGCCGATCTGCGTGTTCCGGCAGAGGTTCATCGCCATGTCCATGAGACCGCGGGGATCCGGTCGGGCCTCGCCGAGCCATATATGGAAGATATTCCCCCCGTCAACGATTGGGAAAAAGACATTCTCGATTTCCATACGTTTCGTGAGCGGGACATCGGCGCCCGGCGCAACATGTGTCCCGTTCGTGTAGTAGATGGGGAGATCCCGGGTCTTTCCGAGGTTTTCGAGTGCGTACTCGAGGTCGCCCTTAATCACTTTTGCAGCAGCATCGTGGTAGCGCCGGTCGATAAGATCTGCAACAGCAAACCGCTGCCCGGTCGTCTCTGCCGGGTCCGGGCAAGGGCAATCGTCATATGGTTTTTCTCAGAGAGGGTGCGGGCGTAGAGCTCCATCTCGGTCATTGCGCGGACGGCCAGCTTGAATGCAGCCTTTGACTCATGGGTCTGTTTACCGATGTGGTGCTGGACCATCTCGTTTACGCCGACAACACCGATCGTGTACACAAGACCTTCGAGATCGACTGCGATAGCCCCACAATCCCCGGTATTGGGGTCTTTTGGGCGCTGCATTGCAAACGGCATCCGGCCGTTTGCCCGGATTATGTCCATCCACCGGCGCTTGATCCGGAAGAGCTCGATAGCCACATCCATAAGGGACCGAAGTTCGGCGAAGAGCCGATCATCGTTTCCTTCTGCCTTGTATGCGGCACGTGGGCAGTTCACCGAGACCACCTGCCATGAACCCATCGAAAAGTGCCGGCCATCCTCGAAGAACAGTTTTTTGTCAAAATCTGAGTCTTTGTCGGCTACAGCGGAAAACTGGTAGGCACAGCACTGGTAACATGAGATGCCTTTTCCCGCTCCCCGGTATGCCGGGAGCTGGTTGTCGTAGTATGGCGTTCCGAACTTGGACGCAAGTTCGAAGGTCATAAGATACAGATCCCGGTAGGTCGGGAGGTCCGGGTAGGCACGGTTGAACGCTTCGCGTTCGTTCATGAAGTCCGGCTCGATGCTGATCTCGGGTTTTGGGAAATTGAACGGCTTGCCCCAGTAATCTCCTTCAATCATCACCTCCATGAGTGCTTTAAAGAGCATGCGGACTTCCCGCTCGAATTCGCCGTAGGTGCGGCGTGGCGCTTGCTTCCCGTCCCAGACTTTCCCTTTATAGATGCAGGGTTTATCCTGCCAGAGCGCCGGGACACCCGGGGAGAGCTGTACCGAAGAAAATACGAGCTGGCCCCCCCGTGCGACCATCATCTGTGTCATCTCATAGACAAACATCTGCATGTTCTGCCGGATCTCTTCATACCCCATGCCCTCCATATACGGTGCGAGGAAAGTCAGGAAATTGTAATAACCCTGCCCACCGGCAAAGTTTGTCTGGGCGCTGCCAAGCGCTTTTACGGCATGGAGGATTGCAACCTCCGCCCTTTTTGCCGGGCCAGCGACAGAGGCCTTCGTCCCGTTACCGTCCGGCATGAGACCGTAGTAGAAAAAGTACCGAAGATCCCAGTCCTGACAGAACGGGCGTGTCCCGAAATATTCAAGATCGTGGATATGCATCTCGCCACAGAGATGATGGTCGGCTAGATCCGGAGGAAGCTGGAGGAGGTATTGCTCCTTTGAGATCTTGTCAGCCTTCTTTTTATGCGAGGTTTCGGCATTTTCCTGGAGGTTTGCGTTCTCGTGAGATTCGAATCCCTTACCTACATCGATCTGGTGCGCGTCGTAGACCGGTGTACCGACCCGGGTGCAGACGTTCCTGTACCTGTACCATGCCTTTCTCGAGGAGAGTGATGTTCATAATCTCCCGGATGAGCGGGCCCGAGAGCGATTTTAAGCCCAGAGCAAAGATGCGCTGCTCGACCAGCCGGGCGATTTCCTGGGCAGTCGCATGGTCCGCGCCCTTGTACCCATAGAACGTCTCGACGAGCTTCGTCTCTTTTATAATCTGTTCGGCAATCCGGTTCCGGTCCCACTCAATGATGTGGCCATCGGTTGTCCGGACAAAAGGGAGGGCCGGGGAAAAGCTGCCGTCAAGAGTCTGCTGCAGGGTCTCCCGTCGCGCCATTATGCCCCCGAGAGTATCGCGCTGAGTTTCTTTTCGTCCAACATCCCGCCAGAGAAAAGGTCATCGGTCGTGTAGAAATCGTCGCCCCGCTGGAGAACAGGCGCTTCGTTAACAAAGACGCCGTTTACCCTAAGCTCAGTGAGGGCCTCAGCAGTTGACAGGTCGCGCTCGGAAAATGCGTATCCGCCCTTCTTTAAAGAATTCTTAAGTATTACACAGTGCGGGCAGGTTTCCAAGGAATAGACGATCAACGGCACGGTTTTCGGCATAAAAAACACCCTTAGTTATCTATCTAGCACTACGCATTTTGGAAATAAAAGAATCGTGGTTTAACACCTTTGCATGACACTTCTATGCTTGCACCCCTCCAGCGATCACCATTTGTAGATGGATGAATAATGAGTACCGTGATGGTCAGGGCGTTTGTGGCATTCGAAGTGTCACCGGAAATGAGACAGCAACTGGCGGTGGCGCAGACCGTACTGAAGAAAAGCACAGCCCGGCTCACGTTCGTCGATCCTGCACTTATCCATATCACGGTGAAGTTCCTCGGTGAGGTGGACGAAAAGAAGATCCCAGATGTGGCTGCGGCGCTTCGATCTCTGCGGACAGAATCTTTTCCCATCAAGAGCGGCAGGATCACAGTCAATAATCCGACACGACCCCACACCGTCTGGTGCGCGATAGATGACGCCGGAAGAGGGGGGGAGGTTTTTTCTGCAGTGGAAACAGCTCTGGCACCGCTCGGTGTTCCCTACGAAAAGCGGGGTTTTACCCCTCATGCCACACTTGCCCGTATGAAGGAGGCGGATCCTTCGCTCTCCCGATGCCTTGACGAACTGAAAAATGCGACATTTGGCAGCTGCATGATTACCGGCCTGAAACTTAAGAAGAGCACACTCACACGCCGCGGCCCGGTGTACGAGGATCTTTGTGAGGTGGTATGGTGAGTGGGACCGGGCACCTGCCGCTTGAAGAGCGTATTCTAGCAGAGCAGCTCAGGCCGTCTGCAGAGGAGCGCGAGTTTGTTGCTGGTGTTGCAGGCCGTCTGCTTGCCGCGATTGCCGAGAGTGGGAAGGCAGAGGGGATGGTGGTCGGCTCCATTGCGCGGAACACATGGGTCAGAGGAGACCGGGACCTTGACGTATTCCTGCTTTTCCCCCCGTATTTGCCCCGTGAGACTCTCGAAGGAGTGGGACTCGCTCTTGCCCGCAGCATAGCGCGGAAGTTCACCAAAACATTCCGTGAGAAGTACGCTGAACACCCTTACATTAATGCCACGATCGATTCGATTGATGTGGACCTCGTGCCGTGCTACAATGTCCCAAGTGCCTCTTGTATTCAGAGTGCGGTCGACAGGACCCCGTTCCATACCCGGTATATAACAGAGAAGATCAACGGACTTACTGACGACGTTCTTCTCCTCAAGCAGTTCGCAAAGGCCGGGGGAATCTATGGCTCCGATCAGATGACCGAGGGGTTCTCAGGTTATCTTTGTGAGCTTCTTATCCTCTTTTACGGTGGATTTGGCCCGCTCCTTGCCGCGGCGGCAGAATGGCGTCCGCCTGCCGTGATCGATATCGAGCAGCATGCGGCAAAAGAGTTCTGCGAGCCCCTGATCGTGATCGATCCGGTCGATCCCCGAAGAAATGTAGCGGCGGCAGTCTCGCTGGACCGGATGGCCGAGTTTGTCGAACTGGCTCGAGGCTACCAGGAGGCGCCGTCGGAAGTGTTCTTTGCGCTCTCAAGAGAATGTCCCGGCAGTCAGGAAGATCTTTCTGCACTTCTGGAATCCCGTGTCACTGCCCTATATGCCGTTATGTTTAACACCCCGCCCTTCATTGAGGAGATTGTCGTACCCCAGCTGAAAAGGAGCACCGGCGCGATCTGCGATCTGCTCGTCCGGAACGGTTTTGTCGTTCATCACGCCCATTACCATATGGGAAATGAGCGGTGCATGCTGCTCTTCGAGTTACTTATCGATGAGCTTCCGCCGGTTCGACGTCACGAGGGGCCACCGGTCTGGAACCGGGCAAACGCGGACAAGTTCCGGGAGAAGTACCATGCCTCTTCCCTCCCCGGGCCGTTCATCGAGAATGGGCGGTATGTTACAGAAGTGCCCCGGGAGTTTACCCGGGCCGCTGACCTTCTCAGCTCCCCGGCCCTCTTAAATGTCGGTGTTGGCCGGCACGTCAGGGAGTCGCTGGGGAAAGACTGGTGCGTGCTCGAAGGTACGGACTGCTGGCAGGAGGAGTTTGCAGCCTTTATTGCCGGGTTTTTCGCCCGGCGCTCACCGTTGGTTAGAATCGAGCGGAGAAGCTAATTTTCTCTTAAACAATCTCTAATGCAGTAAAAATAGTTCTCGGAACCATTTCTGCCCCTGTATCTTCCTCGGATAAGACAAAGTTCCTGCAACTCTCCTTGTCTTTTTATGTAACGAGGCATATGCTTTTATCCAAAACTGGCTTTATTCTCCCTTGAGCACCGCTCACTCCGAGAGGTTTGTATGTTAAGAAAATGTGCATATGCGGGAGTGATTTTGTTGATCCTCCTTCTCATTGCCGTTATCCTGCCGCCAGCCGGTGCCCAAAGCGAAGGTTCCGTTACCCGGAGCCAGACATTCACGGTCACAATCGCGGGAATACCGAATACGGTCTATTATGTCTGGTTGAAAGGGACCTTTTCACTTAGTGGGGAACCGGGTCAACAGCCACCGGTTATCGTATCCAACCAGTTAAATATCGTGCAGGATCCTCCAGACGGCCCCTACACTATTGGATCCTACCAGTATTATGGTGGCGGCGGCCGTACGATCCTCGACGACGTCGCTCCATCGTCATCAACGATCTCGAATACCAGTTACTATGCCCAGGTAACCACGGATTCGAACGGAATTGGCGTCGTTGCATTTCGAACCTCGCAAGCCACCGCAGCACAGTCATTCTCTATTGTAGCCCAGAACCCGGCAGCACCCAGCCAGGAAGTCAGTGTTGCGCTGGGCACACCTACTCAGGTTCCAACCCCGATAGTAACGTTATCCCCACCCCATGCCCTCGCGACTTCTTTGCCGACGACAACAATCACGACCATACCGGTGCCGGTGATTAATTCAACATCGCTGCCGATACTCGTTCTCACCTCTGTCGGTAGTCCTGCGAAAACACCGCCCACGGAGACCCCACTTTCTGCGGTCATTGTCATCGCAGCAACAGGAACTGTGATTATCGTATTGGGCGAAAAGAGAAGATAACGACAGCCGGTTACTTATTTTGTCATGAGCTCTGGAGGATCCTTTTTAGACCATTCGGCTATACCGATTATTCTCCGGCTATCGACGCTTTGAACTATAGTGGCCGGGCAGATGCTGAAAACACGATCGCGGCGGCAAATATCCGGGTCGGCATTCTCACACCGACAGGAGAATTTTACCAGGGATTGATTAAGAATAATACCTAAACTCATATCTCGTTAATTTCTGATGTATGGTTGGTGACCAATTTTCGTCTCGTAAAATATTCAAATCAACTATCAATGCAACAGCATCTCTATTCTGGGGTTGTAGACCAGGTGACGAGAATCTATCCCTGAACAAAAACTATCTGATTAAAAAAGATTTACCGGGAATTTTTCTTGATCTTGGATGTAGCCAGTTTCTCTATCGCTGCAGTGTCAACACCGAGCTCAGTGACTAATCTTTTATTCCGCACCGCACTCTCAATAAACCCCTTGCCTGTTGCAGTGCGGATGACCAGTGTTGTATATCCCGCCGGGCTTCCGACCGCCCCGGCTGAAATGTCGGCACCGAGTGAGGAAAAGTCCGTGCAGATCCGGCACCCAGGTCGGATCGTGTCCTCAAGATCGGCAAGTGGGACAGAGAGATGTGCCCCGTCCTGTTTTAAGATATCGAGTCTGCCTTTAACGTCCAGTTTTCGTATCTCGTGCGGTGCAATCTTGTATTTCTTTTCGAGCTTGCCATGCACGAGGCTCGCATAATCGAAGGTCTCAGTGCAGAAAAGGCCGATGACGAGCCGGATCGCCTTAGCATAGGGACGCAGGAGATCGTTCTCACTCGCCCGGATCCGGGCAGCGGCCTGGACTGCGCAGGGAACACCGATTACTGCAATTTTCGTATACTTCCTGGTTATCGCAGCGTCTTTGAGTGCTGCAAGGAGTGGCACCCACCAGCTGTACCGGCTGCCGGCTTCCCGGATAAGGATCTCGGACTTCGTAATGATCGCAGAAGAAGGCTGGAGCGTCCAGGGGTCTTCGGTTACGGTTACCACGGCATCGATTAGGCCTGCATCAAGGGCATTTGCAAGAATTGCCGTTACTGCCCCGCCACTCTGCCGGTGCGGGATCTCAAAGGTTGATTTTGCTGAGAATAATTCGAGGTATGCGCCAAGCGTATCATTCTGCTGGTCGCTGGTCCTGGGGCAGACGGCGTAACACGCCCCACAGGGAACGTTGTCGGTCGCCTGCTTACAGTACCCATTGCTTCTCGGGGTTGCCACCATCTCTCCTTCTGCAAAGGAGAGGGCGTCGGCCGGGCAGACGGCTACACAGGCACCGCAGCCCGAACATTTTTTTGTGTCCCAGACCTCGCTTTTCAAATCAAGATAACTCTTATCTGCCATCGCCATCACTCCGGTGTATACTTGCTTGCAAACGGTCGTGCACTTGAAGCAGCAATCCGGGAATAAGGTGCGGAAAGCAACGGTGCCGGATCGATCCCGAACGAGTGTGCAAAATCTTCGATAACAGGTCGTATCATTGCCATCTGTTCCGCAGTTGCCGGCAGTTGCCGGGCGCCGACACCGAGGTATTTGTCTTCGACTATCCCCCGGACAAAGATCTCGCCGCCGTGGATGCCGCTCCCCACGCCGCGCTCAGCGACTGGTGCCTGGCCGTTTAAACCGAGGACAATCAGGAGCCCTCCTGCCATGTACTCACCGAGAAATGCGCGGGCAGAACCTCCCACCACGAGAATCGGGCGCTTTTCCATGTACTGCTTCATATGGATGCCGCCCCGGTACCCGATATTGTTTTTTACATAAACCCTGCCGCCCCGCATACTGTGGGCAGTCGCATCACCAGCGCTCCCGTGGATAATCACGTTTCCCTGGTTCATGGTGTTGCCGGGAGCATGATCCGCGTTCCCATGGACGATGATGGTCGGGCCGCTCATGAACATCGCGAGATCGCCGCCTGGGACACCGTTGACCGTGATCTTCACGTCATCCCCTTTGAGCCCGTCCCCGATGAACCGCTGGCCCAGCACGTTGTCGATCACGATCTCCTTTGCACCTTCGCTGATGGCTTTCCGGATCTGCTGGTTAAGAGGAGTATAGTGCAGGTTGCATGCATCGATATGTAATGCTGACATCGGTTTTATGCCCCCACAGATTTTACGTCTAGCACTTTGAGGAGCCCCTCATCCAGCATGTAGCCCCGGAGCCGGTCGCGGTTCCCCCGCAGGCTCTCGATACTGTTGATACCGGCGGCGCCCATGAGTTCTGCGATCTCGTCAGTCCACGCATGGATCAGGTTTGCAACCTGCACCGCGTTTGTCTCCGGATCGAGTCTCTTAGTCGAGTTCCGGTTTCTGGGTTGCAATCCCCCATGCGCAGGTGCCCCGGTTACAGGTACCACAGACCCGGCAGCCCATCGCGACGAGAGCCGAGGTACCGATGTAAACGGCGTCGGCGCCGAGGCAGATGATCTTTGCGATGTCTGCACTCTCCCGGATCCCGCCACTTGCAATGATCGAGACCTCGTTCCTGATACCCTGGGAGCGCAGCTTCGCATCGACACTTGCAACTGCCGCCTCAATCGGGATGCCCACATGGTCGCGGAAGACCCGGGGCGCCGCACCAGTACCGCCACGGAAACCGTCGACTACTACCGCATCGGCTCCTGACCGGGCGATTCCGGCCGCGATCGCCGCAGAATTATGGACTGCCGCGATTTTCACAAATACCGGTTTCTTCCACTCGGTTGCTTCCTTGAGACTGTGCACGAGTTGTTTGAGATCCTCGATACTGTAAATGTCATGGTGCGGGGCCGGGCTGATTGCATCGCTTCCCTCAGGAATCATCCTGGTACAGGAAACATCGGCGCATACTTTTTCACCCGGCAGGTGGCCGCCAATCCCCGGCTTTGCGCCCTGGCCGATTTTGATCTCGATGGCAGCTCCGCGTTCGAGATAGTTGATGTCGACGCCGAACCTGCCCGAAGCAACCTGAACTATTATATTACTCTGGTACGGGTAGAGCGACTCGTGGAGTCCTCCTTCACCAGTACCCATGAACGTCCCTACCTTCGTTACTGCTTTTGCAAGTGCGGTCTGGGCATTCAGGCTGATCGCACCATAACTCATATGGCCAATCATAATTGGCGTCTCGAGTTTGAGGTTTGGTGCGAGTTTGGTGAGGAGATCGGTATCGCCATTCGGGTACTCTTTCACTGAGAGCGCCGTAGGTTTTTTCCCGATATACGTCCGCAGCTCCATGGGTTCGCGAAGCGGGTCGATCGAGGGGTTGGTAACCTGACATGCATCAAGCACGAGCCGGTCAAAGATCATCGGGTAGGGAAGGACGTTTCCCATCCCGGCAAGAATAATCTTGCCTGTTTTTGCCTGATTGAAAACCGCTTCGCGAATCTCCCGGGTCCAGACAGGGTGGCTCCGGTAATCCGTGGGTTTCTCGTAGATGCTGAGTGCATCGCGTGGGCAGAACGCAAGACAGCGGTGACAGGCCACGCAGTTGCGGGAATTAATGACAATCTTGTCATTCTCTCTCCGGAACACGCCATACGAGCAGTTCTCGATGCAGCGGCCGCAGTTCATGCAACGCTCTGTGTCCAATTCGACCTTGAACCTGAGGGGGATGCTGCCGATGCTCATGCGACAACCCTCCCGATGACGGGTTCGCCAGCCTTTGGCATACTGACGTCTCTAATCTCCGGTTCGATCCTCCGGATTGCTGCCTCTTCGCTGGAGATATAAAGCCGGTCGCCATGCTCACCGGTGACCAAGGGGCGCAGCTTGATCCGGTCGGTGAACCCGAGCAGCATATCAGAAGTTGCTACGCAGATCGCAAACGGGCCGTTCATGAGCGCCGGGCCGTAGGTAAGACGGAGCGCCCGGTTGAGCTCCTGTTCTTTTTCAGGCATCACATCAATCTCGTCCCAAAACGGCGGGGCAAGAGCACGCATCGCCAGTTTCTCGGAGAGACCATGCTTCCTAACCAGAAGATCAACCAGGTACGCCACGACTTCGGTGTCGGTAAACATCGTACATTCGTACCCATAACTCTCGATATAACGCCGGTTTGTCCCGTATGAGGTAATCTCACCATTATGGACTACGCTCCAGTCAAGGAGGTTAAAAGGATGTGCCCCGCCCCACCAGCCGGCGGTGTTCGTCGGGTACCGATTATGGGCAAGCCAGAGGTATCCCTTGTAGTTTTCGATGTGGTAGAGATCGGCAACCTGCTCAGGCCATCCCGAAGCCTTGAAGACGCCCATGTTCTTTCCCGATGAGAATATCAGGGTGCCTTTATGCATAGTATTTACCCGCATGATAAGCGAGGTGATCATATCATCAGCCGTTGTGCGAGGCTCCTGTGCCCGGCTCATGTCAGGTGTATAAAAAAACCGCCACGGGGTATGGACTTTTTTTATCCCGGCTTCGTAGGTTGGTATAGGTTCGTCGTGGATGATCGTACCCCACGATTCAAGCTCCTTCACGAGTGCCGGTTTATTCTCTTTTACGTTGTCAAGGAAGACATGGAGGGCGTAGGCGTCCTTAAAGTCCGGGTAAATACCATAGGCAGCATAACCGGCTCCTTCGCCATTTCCCCGCTCGTTCATCATCGCGAGCGATGCACGTATCTTACTACCGTCCATTAACTGGCGGCGTTTATCTATGACACCAATAATTCCACACATTTTCTATCACAATCGGGATGTCTGGTTAGTTCCCGGCCGGCCAGAGCCCAGCCAGAAATTGAAACGTATAGTATTGACACGTTCACTGAATTGAATGTAAGCATTCTCTTCAAGGTTAGTTCAGAAAATATAAATGTAATTGGTTGGAAAATTAGTTCCAGTATGTTGGCAGTAAAGGTTCTCAAGACGATTGGGGCCGGTGCCTTCCGTTTCGCGATTCATCGTGGAGACCGGGCTGCCACCTCACTACCTAATCTCTAAATTTTCCCGCACAGTCAGGACAGGCTGGACTTTTTATCCGGTAACTGCCCGTTGGCCGTTGGATAAAGAAAAGATAGGGGATAGAGGGAGTGCACGGTCGTGTGCATAGATACACGACGGATGTGTATTCCCCGTATCCAGCATAGGCTCTGCCTGTTTTTTTCTTTTGGATCCGTGATGGCCACGTAAAAGTTACAGGAGATTATTATGGCTCTGGATACCGGTGTTACAACTTGGCTCATGGTCTCGGCGCTTCTTGTTATGCTGATGACCCCGGGGGTCGGGTTTTTTTATGGCGGACTTGTCCGAAAGAAGAATTTTATCTCGATGATCGCGCTCTCGTTCCTGGTGCTTGCGCTTACCAGTGTCCAATGGATCCTGATAGGGTACTCGCTTGCTTTTGGCTCTGATATAGGAGGATTCATTGGCAATCTTCAGTACCTGGGGCTGAACGGGGTAAGTGCAAGTGCGGGCACTGCGGCCTATCCGCCGCTTGTTTACATGGCCTTCCAGCTTTTCTTTGCCTCAGTTACGTTGACTATCGTGACCTCAGCAGTAGCAGAGAGGGTCAAGCTAACGTCGTTTATTGTTTTTGCGCTCATCTGGCTGACCGTTGTTTACTGTCCGCTCGCACATTGGGCATGGGGTGGCGGTTGGGCACAGCAGATGGGGCTTATTGATTTTGCCGGTGGGACCGTTGTCGAGATCTGTTCAGGGTTTGCCGCGCTCGCCCTTGCGCTTGTGATCGGTAAACGGGCCGGCTTTGGCGAATACTCGCTAGAACCTCACAATATCCCAATCGCGCTTCTGGGCGCAGCCTTGCTCTGGTTCGGGTGGTTCGGGTTCAATGCCGGCAGCGCTCTCGCCGTGAATGCAAGTGCAGTTACCGCCTTTGTGAACACGAATACAGCTGCCGCCACTGGTGCACTTGCGTGGATGTTTGCCAGCTGGTACAATGGCAAACCCAGTTCCCTTGGGATGGTAAGTGGTGCGATCGCCGGGATGGTTGCGATTACTCCTGCCGCCGGGTTTGTCACGCCGCTTGTTGCGATCTTTATCGGTGCCGTAGCAGGTGTACTCTGTTTTGGTATGATGCTCCTGCGGATCAGCAAACAGCTCGATGAGAGCCTGGATGCATGGGCAATTCATGGCATGGGTGGCGTATGGGGCACCCTTGCTACAGGCCTTTTTGCGGCAGCAGCTGTTGCAGGATTCTCCGGGCTCTTTGAAGGAAATGTGCACCAGTTCCTGATCAATGCGCTGGGTGCGGGTGCCGCCGTGGTCTATGCCTTCGTCGCGACCTATATAGTCGCAGTCCTTATCGATCGTATCATAGGACTGCGGGTCACACCTGACGAAGAGTACGTCGGACTTGACATCTGCCATCACGGCGAACGGGCATAACTCCATTCCTTTTTTTGATATTGTTTATTGTAGTAATCCAGATTGGTATCTCCGAGTCAGAATTTCACACGAAACCCAAGAAAATAGTAAAATTTATAATCATGGGAATAGAATTTCCTTCCTACAATCTTTGTTAGGTATAAAGAGGATCTTGTTGATGGAGGGCAAGCAGAATGCAAATGTGATACCGGACTTTCTCTCCGGATCTTGTCACGGGCATCTTGTTGTGCCCCTGTCTTGGGAGTCTCGTTACCATGTCGGAATGGTTCGCGGCATGTGTGATCCATTTACAAGTAAACAGGTGAATTGAATGGCTTTGGATTCTGGAGCAATTGCATGGGTGCTCGCTTCGACGGCGCTCGTCATGATCATGACGCCGGGGGTCGGGTTCTTCTACGGCGGTCTCGTAAGGAAGAAAAACTTTATTGATATGATAACGCTGTCATTTGTGGCCTTCGCACTCGTAAGCATCCAGTGGGTACTGATCGGGTATTCGCTTGCCTTTGGCCCGGACATCGGTGGATTTGTAGGCAACCTGAGTAACCTTGGCCTAACCGGTGTGAGCATGAATGATCCCGGCCCCTACAGCACGGTGGTACCGGGAATGCTGTATATGGTATTCCAGCTCGTGTTTGCCACCGTTACCATGGCGATCGTCACTTCGGGTTTCGCCGAGCGTATAAAGTTCAGTTCGTACTTGATCTTTGCGGCGATCTGGACGACTATTGTCTACGACCCACTTGCCCACTGGGTGTGGGGCGGCGGCTGGACATCCCAGTTCGGTGCTATCGATTTTGCCGGCGGGACCGTTGTCCACATTAGCTCGGGTTTTGCGGCGCTTGCCCTTGCGCTTGTCATTGGCAAACGGGTCGGGTATGGGAAATACTCGATGGAACCTGCTAATATCCCGTGGTCGATCCTCGGTGCCGTGCTCTTGTGGTTTGGCTGGTTCGGGTTCAACGCGGGAAGTGCTGTCGCCGCAAACGGTCTTGCGGTCAACGCCTTTGTAACGACTAACACCGCGACAGCTGTCGCCGCAATGGCCTGGCTGCTCGTTTCCTGGGCACACGGTGGCAAACCAAGCTCGCTTGGGTTTGTTTCCGGCGCGGTGGCAGGACTTGTTGCCATTACACCGGCTGCCGGGTATGTGACGCCGATGGCATCGATCGCGATTGGTGCAGTAGCCGGCGTAATGTGCTACTTTATCATGCTCTGGCGACAGGGCAGGGGGATCGATGAGAGTCTCGATGCATGGGCAGTTCACGGTATGGGCGGCCTGTGGGGCGCACTTGCTACCGGTATCTTTGCATCCGCGGCCGTTAATGGCGCATCAGGTCTGATCGAGGGCAATGTCCACCAGTTCATCGCTCAGATTGTTGGTGCAGGATCGGCAGTTATCTATGCGTTCGTGGTCACATACATCCTTGCCACTGTCGTAGACAAAACGATAGGGCTGCGTGTGACCGAGGAAGAAGAATACGTCGGGCTCGATATCTCCCAGCATGGGGAGCGGGCTTGAAGTAAGATAATCGAGGTGATTACCATGAAAATGATAATTGCAATCATTAAACCCGAACGGTTTGAGTTCGTGAAAAAAGCGCTTGAAGAAAAAGGCTTTGTCAGCATGACGATCACCGAAGTCAAGGGAAGGGGAGAGCAGAAGGGGATCTCCCTTGAGTATCGCGGCGGCAAGATGACCGTTGATCTCCTCCCCAAGGTCAAACTCGAGATCGTTGTCCGCGACAAGGATACCGAAGATGTCATCGCTACCCTGACCGGGGCGGCACGGACCGGGAAGATCGGCGATGGAAAGATCTTCGTCCTGCCGGTGGAGAAATCCATACGGATCAGGACTGGTGACATCGAGTCATAAAAACACGGTTAAAACGCAGGCATACCGTCAAGTCAGAAGGTGCCAGTAATCGTGTCTCCGGGATGTAGGGTAATTTTACCTTGGCCTCCCGTAAAAAAAAAGTTCACCGGCCTCTATTCCTGTCACATCGACAGGAATAACGGGCCGGGATTTTATTTATTTCGCGTTAAGAATCGCCCGCAGCTTCTTTTCGATGGGAGGCGTGATAGGAAAATGCCCCGGACAGTAAAGACACCCGTGGTAAATTTCGACGCTTCTTCCATATCATCGTCCGATATCCCGAATTTCCGGTGATCGACAATCTCATGGAAATAAATCTTGCCGCCACTGGGGATGATCCTGCACAGGCTCAGTTCATCCGTCTGTCCTGCATGGATGTAATAGAATGACCTGCCGATCATTGATATGTGATAGTTCTGGATCTGCTGAAGGATCGCTTCGTATTCCGGTGCGGATCCATCTGCCATGGTGTACCGAGGCAGCGGTTCCTTACCGGAAGTCATTTTTTCGCGAATCATCTATTTTTACCCCCTCCCCTCAACCTCCCGGTAATCAGTTACCGGAAGATATGGTGGAAATATATTTCTTTTATATATATACCTAGCTTCTATCTACTAATCCTGGGCCTATCCGGGCGGTTCTTTCGCAGATTATTTAGCCTGCCGGTGAAAAATATAGGTAATCTATCATGATCCCGTGGCTGAACTCCAATTTTAGAAATTTTAAGCCCACGGCAGCAATTGCGCTCAATGCTACGCGGCACATGAATACGACAGAACGCAAGAAACTGTTCTCTCCCGATATCGAACCCATGCGGACAGCCGAAGGGCGCTGGTTCGAGGCGATTGTATACGAAATGTTCCTTGAGATCTCGCAGAAATCCAACCAGATAAAATATCTTGCACGTAAAGGGGCCGATGCACCTCGTGCCGGTGCACAGGCATACCTGGGCCAGAATGGCATTTTTTATTCCAAGTACGGGGATATTACCTTCCGGGGAAACGGGCAGGATCTTGCGGAGTTTGACCTTATCCTTGTGGATTCCAGGGATCAGGTAGCGTTTGGCGAAGTGGTGACCTCACCGGCAGACCTCAAGGAATTTGAGGTCGAGATTGCCTTCAAAAAACGGCTGCTCGGGTACCTTTACGGTCAGGAACACGTCTCGTTTGTCCTCGTCTCTTCTTTTGACATCTCTAACTATTCAGTCGTAAAACGGCTCGCAAAGGATCCCGATAACGCGATCATCCACACCAGCTCCTGCGAGCAGATCAAAGCGTTGGTCAAGCATTACCGGCCCCGCATCCTGTACACAAAACCTACTAACCATCCTAAGCTGATCCGCGCCACCGATATCCCGCTTCCCCACCCGATCGATTACCGGAAGTTCCATGACGAGTTCAGGAACCGGATCTTCTCCGATATCACGAAAGGCCGGGGAAAAAAAGATCTCGTACCTTCTACCGATACCGAGGCATTAGTAAAAAAGATCTTGTATGGGGCGCTGTACCCTCATGCGATAAAGGCGGTCTGCGATCAGTACGGCTTAGTGGTCAAGGGCAAACGTATTGAATACGCTGATTTCTTCGGGTATTTCTCAAAGGCAATCCTCGCGACGGATCTCCCCGGCTTTGAATTGATCCTGTACCTCCGTTCCAGAGAGAAAAAAGAGTACCTCAAGATGGTGCAAACAAAGGATGGCCACTTCCGGTTCGAGCGGCCGACACCGTCACGCGTCGGGTTTTTCTTATGGATCGAGTCGCTCCAGCCCTCGCTTGGGACAAAGATCTCTCTTGAGATCCTCAGGACATTCACTATAAAGGAGCCGGCAAAAAAATAGAAAATAACGTGCTCCCTTCTGTAGTTTGTTGAATACGGTATATCTACCGAAAATCGGTCCAGCAATGCCGCGTGTTCTCAGAGAATCGGTGCGCCTGTTACAAAGTGTATTATCAGGAGGATTACCGGCTGGTGCACGAGGTAAATAATGAGCGAATGCCTGCCAAGAAAAGAAAGTGGGGCGATCTCCCGTTCAGGGATCTTGGGAAGTGTCCACCTCCGCTCTCCCCCGGGGTAGGCGAACTCCCCAACGGCAAGGCCGATCAAAACGAGTCCCATCCACGGAAACACCGGGGTATAATCGACACTCTGGAACATGAGCGGGTGAATGCCGAAGACCAAAAGCCCCATAGGGCCCGGGATAGTGGCAAGGATCCACCCGAGGGCAATAAAGACGATCCCGATCACCGCATTCCAGGTGCGGAACCGGAAGAAAAGCGGCGAGAGCATAACCGCAACCCCGATCAGGTGCAGGATACCGAATATGACATATCCCTCCTGAAGGTACCACCAGGTTGCAAGAGTTACCAGAAGCCCGCAGCAGAAAATGCCGCTCTCTCAGGATGAATTTTTTTACCCGTGCCCAACCATTGAGGTGGGATACAGCGCGGGCATGGCTAATCGAAAGTGATATTCCTACAATGAGCAGGAAAAGCGAGGCAGTGGCGTAGGCAAAATACCGCCAGAACCCATCTGTTACATCGAACGGAACGATCCGAAAAAACGTGAGATCGAAGATGGTGTGAAAGAGGATCATCATCACGATGGCGATACCCCGGAAGAGGTCGATTTCGGGATACCGCACCGTGCCGCTCATGAGTACCGGTACAATTCGCCTCCGGACTCTGATATGTGTTTTGAGGGTACTGGTTGCGAGTGGCGGTTGATTTGAATATTTTAATGAGGTAGAGTATGAGTTACTAAACTGCTAATGCACCAGCACCGGCTGGACAGAACAGCTTAGCGGATCTCCCGTGGTTCCTATCCGCCTACAGCGTATCTGGGGAGGTGTGCATCAGCCCTGTCAGTTGATCCTCCGTATCCTCCCGTCAATTGTCACGTTCACCGGTTGAGGCAATGATCCCACGTAGTTAACAAGTGCATCGATATCGGTCGGCCCGTAGGTCATATTCGATCCCTGCCCAAACGTCGTATACCCGTCATAGCCCAAGGTTACGGTGTCGACTGTTGAAACGGTATAACTCGTATTCAGGTTGAGAGGAACGCCGTTTATCGAAACTGAAATCACTTTACTTCCGGCAGGTTTCGCAGCATCATAAGTATAGGAAAGTCCCGAGACAATGAGATTGCTTGAAGGGAGCGGCGCCTGCCACTGCTGTTCAAGAGTTTGCTTGACCTGTTTGCCTGACATGGTCATTGACATGAGCGTCCCTGCAGAAGGCTGGACATTGTACAGGTCCATCCAGGTAATATTTCCTTTGGAGATATTTGCAAAAACGTCACCGGATGTATCAAATCCCACATCTGTTTTCATCGCGGCCCGCTCCCCGTCTGCCACCAGATCTCCCATCGCCGATTCCCCGGCACCGTCCTGTGTCAGGGTAATATTCCCCGCAGACTACGCCGATTACCTGGTTCTCAACCGGAGCAACGGCGTTTTGGGCCTCGTTAAGGAGCGCTGAGGTAGCAGGATCCGGGCTGGTGCCGGGAGCCTGATCTGCATAGGTCGGGATAATCTGTGCGGATTTCCCCACGATCTCCCCGGTCTCTTTGTCGATCGTGAGATCGATATCGCCATACCCCCTACTGTACATGTACGCCTGTGTCACGAGCACGGGTTTTCCAACAGAGTTGGGCAGATAGATGTTCGTAAACTCATGGGTATGGGCGGACAAAACAACATCAACAGCCGGGTCAAGCCGGGAAACAATCCCGACTACCCGCCCATCGTTCTGCATGGTCGCGTTCACCTGCGTGGGGCCCTCATAGGGAGTCTGGTTCCCGCCTTCGTGAAGGAGGACCACGATTGCATGTACACCCTGTTTCTGGATCTCCGGGATATACCGGTTTATGGAATCGGCTTCATCCAAAAAGGTCAGGCCTTCAACGTTGGCAGGGGTCGTAAGCGTGGGAGTCTTTATCGTATCTGCGCCAATGAATGCAATGGTCACACCGTCAACAGTTCGCAGGGTATAAGGTGGCAGGACAGGGGTGTTGTTCGCGGTCCAGACCACATTTGCGCAGACATAATCGATTTTCGTGCCCGGGTACGGATCGACGACGTGTGTGATATTTGTTGTTCCATCCCCGCCGTTAATCATTCTCAGCAGTTCCGGTACACCATTATTGAACTCCTGGTTGCCGAGCGTTGCAACCATATTACAGGAAACGCTTGGGGAGTTCGATCCGATGGTACAGTACTGGTTTGCAAAACTGTTGAAAAACAGCATGGTCGGCTCGTCAAGGAGCAGCCCGGAAACAGGTGGCGCTGACCCGATCACATCCCCGGGCAGGGCAATGATGGTGCCATCTGCATTCCCGGACACCATCGCCGATTTGAGATAGGAAGCAAGGACCGGCGCACCCCCGACTGGCCGGTTATTCAGGATCTGTCCCGTGGCCATGTGCCCATGGAAATCGTTTACCTCAAGAATTTTTACATGGACCGTGACGTTCGCGTGCGGTACCGGGACGGGCCAGGTAAGATACCCTGAGAGTAAAACCAGTGCAAGTATGAGAATACAGAGAACGCAGAACCCCGCGAGGATCTGGATCTTGGCTGGGGGCCTATCCCGCCACGAACCGGGTGTCATGATAAGGGATATTTTCATTGCGGTTTAGTTAATGGTTGGTTCCCCGGCGGACCGCTGACGGATCAGGCTGCCCGGACCCCGATCTCCATCTCCGCGATCTTCCGGTACACTTTTGCAGTTTCCGATTGCGTCCACCGGTCAAAGACCAGAACCTGGAACGGCTGCCAGAGGGTCACCCAACACAAGATCACCAGAACGTTCTCTGCAACCTCGCCGATCGGGTTCCCTTTGAACTGGGAACAGACGGCAATACCGATGAATGAGGGAATCCACACGGCGATGGTAAGCCGGAACTCCCGGAGACCGACATTCTGCGTCAGCTTCATGTCCCTTCCTACCTCATCCGCCCGAAGCCGGAAATGGGACCGGATCGCTGAAGTAATTGCGGCTGTACGGTCTGGTGTCAGCTCGGGTGCCGGGAGAAGAATTTCCAGATGGTTGCACAGCGCTTCATGCCTCCCTTTCTGTCCCTCCAGCACCCTGCGGAAGATCGCTTTCTCGGCCCGGTCCGACAACTCCCGGTGATTCTCGGGTGCCGGGTCATCCGGGTCATAGAAATGGGCAACCGTCCGGAACGGTACGGATGCGCTGGTGTTTTTCTGCTCATTGTTCTGCATTTGCCATTACCCCTTGTTGTTATTCCTGTCTTTGTGCCGGTCGGGATTATAATTGACCCCCGCCATTTGCACCATAATAAAAAAGTGTGGGAGGAAATCTTTTCTGGAAATCCGTGTTTTAGCGAAAATTCTATTTCGGCCCGTTTTTCCGATGAACCATCCCTTGGAAATTGTCAAGTGGATTCCTCATCAGGTCATCGTACCGCTCCGAACTCGATATTCCGGTCCCTTCATCCCCTCTCCGGTTCTCCCCCATTACATCGGTGCCTGAGAGGTGCGTGTCACGCCCGCCCGAATGGGACCGCGATCCGAACTGGCCCCGGAGGTTTGTGTTTTTTACGGCACCAGGTGCCGCAAATGAATTGCGTTCATCAGGTTCACGGCCGTTCAGTCGCCGGCTTGCCTCGGAATACAGCTCAAGCCCGGTTTTTCCGGTCCGGTTCCTGACCTTCGCCTTTCGCAGCTCATCTCGTGTAAACATTTTCCCGATTGCCGTGAGATCGTCACGCGCAAGGTCTTTTAACCCAAATATGGTAAAAAGGAGGGGCATCCCCCGCGTATCGTACAGCTCGGTGAGTGCTTTTTTTCCTGCCCGGCTGATAAGGGCAGGCCTCATTGCGCGGTCGCATGCTTCAGCAAGAATGTGAAGTGCAGTTGAGCCATGATGTTCGACACCCGCAAGATTTTCCGGGTCACCGATCATGATTAATGCTGCACGGTCGATCTTCCCCCCGCTCCGGGCCACTTCAAGGACAAAACCCCCGCCACTTTTGCAGTCATTTCGGATAAACTCGCAGAGGATCTTTTCCCGGTCTGTATTAAGCGGATGCTGCCCGGTCAGCATCCCGTTTACCAGTTCCTCGGCAGAGAGGCATACGCCGGAGAAAAGAACTCCCCATGCGTCGGCAAGATCCTTGGAGGATAAGGAAGATTTTTTGGTCTTACACGAAGATTCAAACAGCTTGAAAATCTGGTCAGTACTGAGATCCTCGAATTGTTCGCGCTGTGAGTGAAATGCTGGAGCTCGTGCCATAAGGGAATAATCCTATAGAGTTTTTGTCCTGCCTATGATATGGTTCCTGTGGTTGTGACAATCTCAAGATCCTATTCCTTATCTCCTTAGAAATAGGGAGAGAATACACCACAAAAAAACGTCAGCGCTATTATGACAAAAAGAAAACATTCCCCATAACGGGCCGACAGAGAAGATCTTGTTCCTTAGGATTTCAGGACCATTCGGGATCTATGACATCTATGGAGCGAAGGGTATTTTTCTTTCTTGCTGCCGCCTGCTCTACCCGGGCATAATTTCTTAGGATCTTAGCCAGGGTCTCCCTCAGTTCCCGGTTCCGTGTAAGGAAAATAAACATCACCGTGTTATCGGCAATAACCAGAGGTGCTGTCCCGGTCAGTTCTTTTATCTCCCTGCTTTTCTTCTCCGCATCATTGAGGCCCGGTTGTCTCCGACGGAGATAGTGCTGGTATACCATCAGAATGGAGTTCTGGTCGAGAAGGTCATGAGCCTGCTTTAACTCTTGGAACGAGAAGTGTTTTTCCGTAAAATTCTTTTCCTTGATCCCGGTATCCGGATCAATAAAGATCAGGCTGTTCCCGGGGAAATTATCATAAAAACTCTTAAAATAATGGTCGCGTGTCTGCTGGGAAAAGATCTCCTTTTTCTCAATTCTCACCCGAACCTTGTCTTTCTGGAGATCTTTTTTGAGTTCTTTTAAATAATCCTTTAACTCGTCATAATAGTGATCGACTTCTTCTGTCCGCCTCAAGCGTCGGAAACAGGCTATCAGGTTTGTGTTCCGGCAGCCCGGGTTTCCCCGGAATTTGGGATCATATTTTGTAAGCATCGGCACGATGACAATCCGGTCAATGCTCTCCCCGACCCCTTTCATTATCGTCGTGATAAGATCGTATTTAAACAGGTCTTTGGCATCGCCGAAAAATTTTGGGTTCACCCGTACACCACACTAAATTCCTTTAAAGAGGTTTTATATTAAAGGTTTGTAATTGGGGGCTGGAGAAAATTCGGTTACTTCGGTACGTTCAATCCAGACTCTTTTGCCCGGGTCTTGTTCCCCGCATAATGGTCACCACCGGAATCAACTGGAGGAGAATAAGGACTGGCCCGCCGTACAGATAAAAATCAGGAAGTATATTAGATTATCATCTTTAGTATTTTTTGGCTTATAATAAATAATTGTTGAAGTATATAAATTTCTGATTGAAAAATATATATTTCTGATATGTTAATCTATATATTGTCGCGTTTTCCTTTATCCAAAAGAAAAATCTATGTGAACCGAAAACGATCCGGGGTTTCAGTAAATGGGCATCATGGAAAAACTCCTGAAAAATACGGCAGCGGATCCGGATTCACTCTTCGACAGGGGAGAAGTCCTGTGTCGACAGGGATATTATGCCGATGCCATCGATCTCCTTGAAAAAGTTCAGGCTGCTGAACCGGGCCGTGCACGTGCCTCCCAGCTCAAGGGCTATGCCCTGTACCAGCTGGGATCCTTTGAGGAAGCGCTGCAATATTTTGACCGGGCGCTCGGAATTGATCCCGATCTTCCTGACGCCCTTGTTTATAAAGGTCTTATCTATTCCAATCTTGGTAAGCATTCCCTTGCGCTTGACCTCTACGACCGCGCCCTTGCGATACACCCGACTTTTGTACAAGCTTGGTATGCAAAAGGACTGACCCTTGCAATTCAGGAAAAATATGACGCGTCTATTCTCGCGTACGAACAGGTCCTGAGCCTCGATCCACGGCACATGGATGCGTTAATAGGAATCAGTGTTGCCCGAAAAAAGACTAAGGAGACCGGCCGCCCGGAACCCTCTCTCCTAAAACATCCAAAAGAACATCTCCCGGAAAAATCCGGTCGGACCCCCCCCGGGCCGATCGTACAGCCGCTTCCTGTAGCCGATACACCCTCTTCTCTCATCAGAACAGCCCCGGAATTGCCAGCACTGAAACAGGATTCCGTCAAAAACCAGAAGGGGCACGTCGGTGCTGAACAGGTCGCCCGGATTATTATTGAGAGGGCCATCCCAGTCAGGCCGGTCCAAAGCGACCCCCCCGAAGTCTCCGTGCCACCGGGAATATTCCCGGAAAAGGAACAACCCGCTTCCGAACCGGTCCCGGCATCTGCCGCGCCCCGGTGCAGTACCTATGAAGAACTCATCGTAGAAATAGACCGGCACCCGGAAAAGGTTCCCGTCCCGGACCGTTGGTATATTCTTGGCAATCTCTATAGCAAAACAGGGAAATTTAAGGATGCAGCGGCGATGTTTGAACGCTATGCAGAGACAAACCCCGGCAATCCGGATGCGTGGCGGGCTCTTGGGGATGTACGGAAAAAAGCCGGGCTCTATGATGAATCGCTGTCCGCCTATGATCGATCCCTCGAACTCGATCCGGCAAACATCGGTGTCTGGATCAATCGGGCAAAGACCCTGGTCATGCTCGAGGAATATGAAGAGGCACTAACCTCGTGCAACAAGGCAATCGCGCTTGACGCGGCTTCTGTTGACGCTTGGATCTATAAGGGATTCATCCTGAAAAAAACACAACGGGATACCGAAGCGATCGCGGCGTACGACCAGGTTCTTGCGATCAACCCTGGTCATGTCCAGATAGCCCGGGAACGCGAACGGATCAAGCGCGGTGCATAACTCAACGGGCGTTTTGGTTTGTACTGGCACATCCTGTTTTATTCCGGTACCAGGACTGCATCATCGAAACTCTTTTTGGGTCATAAGGGTATAAGGTTCCGTTATCTCGCTTGTAGGAATAAAATTTCCTGATATAATGTGATGTGGAATAATGGTCGAAAAATACGAGATCCTCGAAGAACTCGGGGAAGAGAAACTTCTTCTCCCTGCTCTTGTCAATGCCGCCCTGAGGGCAAACGACCGGATCAAATATTATTTCACGCTCATCCAGGCAGCCCGGAACCATGCGGATGATCCCGGCCAGAACCACTCAAATCTCCGGGCCGAGCGCGAATCGGTCGGGATACCGGATCCCGATCTTGACACGGTTGTCGGTGGTGCGACCCGGATGGATAAAAACGGGTATGCGATTCCCCTGATAAGCCGGATCTTTTCTGAGCTGGCGACCGCAGTAGAGGAAATGATAACCCCGCTTGCATCGCAGGATCCCGCAGAAGCGAAACCGTTTGGGGATCGGTTCGCCAGTCTCCGGACATCCCTCGCCTCACCCGGGGACGGGCCAATAACCGGGGATCTCATCGATACCATTACACGGGGTGACAAGGATTCCGGTGCAGATAGTATCCACCTGCTGGTCATGGATCTCCATAAAGCGGTAAATGCCCTTCAGACACAGATCTCGAACGAGGATATCGATGGTGCCCTCTGTTATCTCCTGACCGATCCGGATCGCGGGATGGTCCGGGCCTTTATGTCCGGGGTCAACCGGACCGCTCCTCTGAAATTCGGTCACCCGGGTCTCGGGACGATTGCGACCCGGTCCGGGGATGAGCTGATTATTCAGAACGATATCGGCCTGACCGATGCACATGTTCTCGTGGTAAAAGTCAGGGACCTGACGATTACCATTACCTATACCGATATCCACCTCCCCCGGCTCCACTTTTTCCAGGATCTCTTTCATCCGTTCCCGGTACAATGGAGCGACACCATCTCCCGGACGCCCGGGAAGAAATTCGAGGTTCCGGTCTTTCACCTCTCTATCGGCACCTACCATGCCCACGATGAAAAAGATGCACAGGATTTTCTCGCGCACACCGGCTCACGGGTCGTTTTTTTGATCGACTGGAACCGGGCACGCAAGAGGCTGCGCAATTTCGTCCCCAATGCAGACGCCATTGAAGTGCTCTCCCGGGCAGCCAATGAAGAGATCGGGCACATTGCCTTCCTTGAACTGGGAGGCGAACGGCTTATCTATGAAGCGCTTGAACTGGCCTCGAGCATTCCCCTTCAGTACGGTGAGCCGCTGCACGAAATCCTCGGGAAGGAGCAGACCATGGAATATCTCCTGTTCGTGCTCCGGACCGCATCAAAAGGACTTCTTGCAAACACGTCCCGGTTCCTGCTCCAGAACGAGATCCGCGCCGAACTACTCCGGTATTTCCGGTCCGCGCACGAAGGGATGCTGGACCTCTGCCAGGAACATGCCTCGTTCTCGATCGAGATCGCGTCGATTGTCCTGGAATCCTTGTGGGCGGTATCCGACCAGCGCGATCTTGCAGCGGTAACCCGGAATGCCGCCCGGGCAAAGGAATGGGAGCACAAGGCAGACGATCTCGTCAACCGGATGAGAAACCTTTCCCAGAGGATCCAGAACCCCGGCTTTTTCATCTCCCTTATCGCGACCGCGGATGATATTGCGGATTATCTCGAAGAAGCCGGTTTTTTTATTACTCTTGTTCCGGAGCAGGGTGACTCAAAAGATATCCTCTTCGAGCTCAGGAACCTTGCCGAGCTCGACCTGAAAGGATGCCGGGGGTACCTGAAGATCCTCATGGCCGCAGAGGAATTTCACCGCACCAGCCAGCGCGAGGACATGAAAGATCTCCTGACCGCTGTTGATGAAGTCTTCTCGATTGAACGACTGTGCGATGAATCCTTACGAAGGACAGCCCGGATCATTTTCCAGCAATGTACCGACTTTAAGGAATTCCAGTTATACCTGGAAATTGCCCGGACGCTGGAGGAAGCTTCCAACACCCTCCTCAAAGTCTCGTTCCTTGTCCGGGATAACATGATTGAGAGCATGAACCGTTAGGGATGATTTTTGCCTATGACCGATAAAACCCCCCGGATCGTATTCTTTGGGCCTGAAGTAAGGAATGAGGTGACCTCCGGGGATTTTGGGAACAAAGCCTCTGTTCTTACCCAGATGTCTGCACAAGGCATCCCGGTCCCCCCGGGGTTTGCCCTTTCCGTCGATATCTGCGAGGAATATTACCGGAACGGCCAGGTACTCCCCGACGATGTGCCTGAGATTCTCCGCCAGGGGCTTGCTTTTATCGAGCGGTCTACCGGGCAGCTCTACGGTGCTGGCCGGCGGCCTCTCCTTGTTTCGGTACGATCCGGGGCACCGGCGAGTATGCCCGGTGCGATGGAGACAATCCTCGATATCGGGCTGAACCGGGATACGCTGCGGGGGCTCATAGCACAGACGGGGAACCCGAAATTTGCCTGGGACTCGTACCGGCGGTTCCTTGAAAATTTTGGCACCGTGGTTTTTTCCCATGACCCCGGCCAGTACCGGAAGATTGTGCAGGAGAGTATGGAAAAAGAACGGCTCACCGAAGAAGCCGCACTCGATTTCTCAGCCCTTCGGTCAATTGCAGAGGAGTACGAAAGCTGTACCCGCGGACAAACGGAAGACGGTTGCCTGAAGATGTCTTTGTGCAGCTCGAACTGGCCACGACCGCAATCCTGCAGTCATGGAACAGCCCCCGTGCCGTAACCTTCCGGAATATGAATCCCGGCCCCGGTGTACGCGGTACCGGCGTGACGGTGCAGGCGATGGTCTTTGGGAACCTTGGTACCCTTTCCGGGGCCGGCGTTGCTTTCTCCCGGAACCCATGGACCGGTTCAAACGAACTTCTCGTCGATTTCAGGTTTGGGGCACAAGGCGAAGATATAGTCTCTGGCCTGATGGGCGTGGTATCACACCATGTGTTTTCGGGACGGATCCCCCTTGCAGCCCGAGAATTGTCCTATGCGGCAACAAGGCTTGAATACCTGTACCGGGACATGCAGGACATCGAGTTCACGGTTCAGGAAGGAAAACTCTTCATCCTCCAGAGCAGGTCCGGGAAACGGGCCCCTCTTGCGGCCCTGCATATTGCCGTCGACCTTGTCCGGGAGAATATCATTGGAAAAGACGAGGCACTCGACCGGATCAAAAATATCGATATCGATGCTATTACCATCCAGACCCTCGAGACCACAGAAAGTCCTCTCGCGACCGGGATTTCTGCATCTCTCGGCGTCGCCTCGGGAAAGATCGCTTTTACGAGCGAACGTGCGGTCGAGCTTGCCAAAACCTCACCGGTTATCCTGGTCCGGGAAACAGCGACCCCGGATGACATTAGTGGCATCGCTGCCTCTGCCGGTATCCTCACCATCCGGGGGGCACGGACGTCCCACGCAGCTGTTGTGGCGCGGCAGATGGGCAAAGTCTGCATCGTCAGCTGTGAAGACCTCAAAATCGATCTTACCCGCCGGATGTGCACCTTTTCCGGCCGGGGACCTGTATGAAAGTGATTATATCACCCTTGACGGCCCGAGCGGCCGGGTTTATGCAGGGCGTATTAATACGGTGACCAAAAAACCCGTGGAACTTATCGATCAGCTGCGCGGGTGGGGATATAAAAAGGGTCAGTAAATAAGGAAAAACCGGTATCTTTTATTGCATCTCCGCCATCTGTCGGGGCGTCAGCAACCACTGGAGATCACCGGACGGCGTGCTGTTAAAACTATAGTCCCGGATCTTTGCCATGCCGCCTTTGGCGAGGCTAATGGAGGCGCTGTCTCCGCCGGTGATGATTCTCCCGATAAGACCGGACAATACGGGTTCATGCCCGATAAGGATCACGGCAGCATTCTTGTCATACTGCGCGGCATGAGAGAATATCGTATCGGGATCGCCACCAGGTGAAAGTTCGTCCCAGACTTCAAGCCGGTCTTTCTGTTTGAGCGCCCGGGCAACAATCTCCGCTGTTTCGTGGGCGCGGGTGAGGGGGCTTGTGGCAATAACTTCGAACCGGATTTTTTTTGATCGTATCCATCGCGCGACCTTTCGCATCTCGCTCCTGCCCTCAGAGGTAAGCTTTCCGGTCACTATCCCCGGGACGATTGAACGATTGTCCTGCCTTCCCATGGCGGAGAATATAGAGATCCATACAAAAATCCTCCTCTCGTTCTATTACTACCTGTAATTCTCCTGTCCTTCCTTATGTTCTTTCTCTTGTCCTTGTGGCATTTCCTCTGGTGTATCCTGAAATCTCAATAATGGTATATCATACCCTAGTTAAATCCAGATTTTCCCGATTCTATTTCTCGATCCTGACCGGTATTGTTGAATATAGGGTTTCAATATTTTTATCCCCCGGCAAATGAATAGAGACATGAAAAAGTCCAAATCCCCGAGCCTGGAGTCCCCCACGATGCTGAAAAATGTCCTCAATCCGCAGAACCGAATCGACAAAAAGACGTTTGTCAAAAAGATCGCCCCGCTTGAGGAAACCCTTGGTATCCTTCAGCGATCCCTGCGTGAAGCCCGGATACCGGTCATCATCGTAATGGAGGGGTGGGACGCAGCAGGGATCACCCGCTCGACCAAAATGGTGATCCAGGCACTTGATCCCCGAGGGTTCACTCTCCACACGATCGAGCAGCCTACAGATGAAGAAAGAGTCCGGCCCTTTATGTGGCGGTTCTGGACCCGGATCCCGGCCAAAGGGCGTATCGCGCTCTTTGCCCGGAGCTGGTACAGCCGTGCTATCTCTGCTGAGATGCAGAGAACCAGCTGGACAAAATCCTTAGACGGGAGGATCATCTCGATCAACAACTTCGAGCGCCAGCTGGCCGATGACGGGACGATCATCCTGAAGTTCTTCCTGCATATCGACAAGGATGAGCAGAAACAGCGCTTTGAAGCCCGGGAAAACGATCCCCTGAGCGCATGGCTCGTGACTCCTGCTCTCTGGGGTCTGCATAACGCGTACGATCTTTCGTTCCCGGTGATCGATAACCTTCTTGAAAAGACGGACACGCCATCCGGACCATGGCACGTGATCGACGCGACCAATGAGAACCATGCGATCTTGGAGATTTATTCGACACTGGTTAAGACCCTGGAGAAAACACTGGATGTTTTGGCTCTCGGAAAAATGATAAAATCCGGCGATCCCCTCCTCCCGAAAAAACGTCCGGTGAAGAGGAGAACCGTGAACCGGCCACAGGATATTCCCTGTGTAAAAAAGGACTGCATGCCGATCCTTGACTGTCTCGAGGGAGAGATGCTGCGGCTTCAGTCACTCCTTTTCAAGCGTAAGATCCCGCTCATTATCCTGTACGAAGGCTGGGACGCGGCAGGAAAGGGAGGCAATATCACCCGGATTGCCCGGTACATGAACCCCCGGAGTTATGATGTGATCCCGGTCTCTGCTCCTGACGCAACGGAACAAAGCCACCATTATTTCTGGCGGTTCATTGAGAATTTCCCAAAGGCCGGCCACATTACGATCTTTGACCGGAGCTGGTATGGCCGTGTCCTCGTGGAACGGGTGGAGGGTTATTGCACAGCGTATGAGTGGCAGCGGGCATACCGCGAGATCAACGATACGGAAGCGGATTTCATCTATTCAAACGGCGGGGGGATTATAAAATTCTGGCTTGAGATCAGCAAAGAGGAGCAGCTCAAGCGCTTTAACCAGCGCAAGAGCGACCCGCTCAAGCAGTGGAAGATCACTGAAGACGACTGGAGAAACCGGGAAAAATGGCAACAGTATGATGAAGCGGTCGATGAGATGCTGGCCCGGACCAATACGAAGATCGCTCCGTGGACGGTGATCGGATCCGATGATAAATGGGCAGCCCGGGTACAGACAATCGAAGAGGTTACATCGTATTGCCGGAAACTGCTGGAGTGAGGAGAATACCGTGGAAAGCTGATGCCAAACGATCAGCATCGAAAAACATTTCCCAGAAAGGTAGATGAGATGCTTCACAGACCTCCCTTGTCGCCCCTCTCTTTTCACGTTCATTGTTTCCGGGTGGCCCCAAGAGTTAAGAGAAATAATTATCGTGTCAGAACATAATCGGAGGGATATGCGGAAGTCTTTCTTTTTCCTGATAGTGGCATGTATCGTTACAGTGTTAGTCACCGGGTGCACCAGCACTTCCAGTAATCCGGCAACGATCACCACGGTGACCACTCCAGCCCTGGTCACTACCGCAGTCACAATAGTACCGACCTCGCAGGTGACCCCTGTCCCGACCCTCTCAACAACTGCGGTCACAACTGTGGTTACAACTGCCCCACCAACAGATCCGATCCTTCACCGGTGGATCTGGCAGTACGGCGATCCAACGGCAGCACAATCGACCGGGTATGAGTTCAAGTTCTATCCGGATGGATCCGTGGATTA
The DNA here is from genome assembly GCA_963737635.1 of uncultured Methanoregulaceae archaeon. Lineage (GTDB taxonomy): Archaea > Halobacteriota > Methanomicrobia > Methanomicrobiales > Methanospirillaceae > Methanoregula. The sequence continues at coordinate 71,865 of CAVTTL010000001.1, read as the reverse complement.
CCGGGAGGGCACCACGAAACAGATGTCAAGCAATATCGTGATAGACACCACATATCCTTATTCTGAAGAGACGGGCACATGGACTCCGGTTGGGAATATGACATACTTAATTAAGATACTCCCCACCGGACAGACCGGGGCGCAAATCATCCGGCAGTACACATTGGTGCCGGCTCACCAAGATCCACGATTCCCGGGGATAACGGTGCCGGCTCAGATTGTGAGCTCTTATGAGACTGATCTGATCGGTGCCAATATGAACGAGCAGCCAAATGCCGATTTAATGTATTACCCTGAACAGGCCGAGATCGATTAATCCTTTTTCCCGTTCGCAGGTGAAACCGGCAACAACATACACATTTACTTTTCTGGGTCTCGTAAGCATCGCGGTTATTCGGGCGGCCGCCCGCGATGACACCGCTGTCACCAGAGGCAATGTAATACCCAGCGGATCGACGCAAGATCCCGCTCATCATCCTGTACGAGGGTTGGGATGCGGCAGGAAAGGGGGATCTCACCCGGATTGCCCGGTACATGAACCCCCGGGGGCACTGAAAGAATTGTCTGCCGCACTACATCCGGAACCGGTGCAGGAACATTCCCCCGGGTGACCTTCTTTCGTACGATATTTTCCTTAGGTTCCGGTGCGGTGTCGTGACGCAAAGAAAATGACGTTGTCGATATCGAAGCGGGCCCGGTAGGTAACGAGTCTCGAAGATGCACCAGAACCCTTTAACCATTAATTCGCACTATATCCCTTGATAGTGAAATTGCCTTCAGACGATAATGGTGATGGCATTGCCCGTGAAGTATTGTTGTATACCATCGTTATTGAGAAACCAGGGAATGTACCCAGTGGGCCGGTCACTGCATCAATGGTCGCATTATCATCATCTGACGATGGTGTTCCGAAATTCGCAACCCCGAACGTGGCAAGATCATACGTTTCTCCTGCATAAGAGGGGTTTTCCAGTACCCATTCTGCGCTATCCATAGAGGAATGGTAAAGAAAGGTTCTCTCGTATTGCCAGTTTTGCGTGAGGTCTCTCAGGGTTATATTCCATCTCCCCGGCTTTTCTGTCTGTATCTTTGCCTGCATGGTATCACCCGGAAAAATAACGAAATCCGGTGGGATCGGTTCGGAACGACCCGGGAGAAGTTCGATCCAGCCATAATTATATTGCATAGGATACATTCCGCCGAGACTGGATGCAGTTCCTGTCTGGATCAGGTTACTGGCATCTCCCGGAAAAAATCCCCCGATTCCTATCCATTGAAATGCCGACGTCATATCTGCAGTAGTACCCGAAAGTTCCGGAACAATCCATGATCCTGCTACCGATGTCACAACCGGCCGGGATCGGTCACATTTGCTGCCATTATATATCCCGCCCAGGAAGGCTCGAAATGAGAGAATTGAATATCAATACTATCTCTGTCAACCGGGCCCGAAGACGGTATTGCAGAAATATTTACCTGTCTTTTCCCAAATTTCACCAGCGGTATTGCATAGGTATACGATCCATGAATATCTGAAAAACGGATTTCAGGTGCAGATGACGTTCTCTCCAGCCGGGTTCCGTTGTTGTTAACAAGGACAACCGACCAGTTCAAACCCGTTGGCAGTCCTGATTGTTTAAAGGTGACCGTATATCCGTCAGTGAGGAAACGTTGCATGAGCGGGGAGACCGGCATCTCATTTATAGATGGCAGATCTTCAAAATGGCCGTGAAAAAGCCCGTTATCAGCTGGTTCAACAGGTGCCAGAGGTGGGGCGGGTTTGAGAAAGAGGTTCGATACTACGCTCCCCAGATGTGTCCACCACCAGGATCCGACCGTAACATATCTTTTTTTGACACTGGTATGTCCCTGATTATCGGTAATGAACAGACTAACGGTATAGGAACCAGGTTCTGTATAGGTATGTCCCGGTTCTTGGCTGGAGGAAAATGCGCCGTCGCCAAACGTCCAGAACCACGCTGCATGGGGTCCTTTTGATATATCGGTCATCGTTACATCCAGTGGTACGGTGCCTGATACCGGTGTGATTGAAAAATCTGCGACCGGTAATTCGACCGCAGAAACCGGATGGCACCATAGTACAACTGATGCAAGGAACAGGAACAGAAAATACGATAAAAAGGGTGAATACCGAGTCATGTAATTCAGAATCTTTTGGTATGAAGATGTGTTTAAACTGCGATCAAACTATGAATAGATTCACGATTCAATAAACGTTAGCTTGGAAAGCGGTCGGGTATGCACTCAAACGGGAGATACCAGGTACCGCGGATGATCCCGTTCTTTTCCTACTTTCTGGTTTTCCACCTCCTAAAAAGAGAATCCTAACGAATTCCCGCATCGCTTGAATAGGGTGCTTTATTTCGTTTTATAAAACGGCATTATTTGAAACCCCCTTCAGAGATTCTGCCCTCTCATGCCATTGAAGATATCAGGTGCGGAGCTGAATCATTATATCTTCCTATGCTAATATTAGTCAGTTTATGGTTTTGAGCCAGAAGGTTACTGCGAAGATCAAAGACGTTTTACAGAAGAATCCGCAGGGTCTCAACATCACCGGAATAGTCGAGGAAGTGAAGATCAGCCGGAGTACTGCGGGGAGGTATCTTGAAACCCTTCTCGCGTCCGGACAGGTGGATATGCGCCTTTTTGGCATGGCCAAGATCTATACCCTCTCGCATCGGGTCCCCGTTTCCTCTCTCCTCTCGATCTCTTCGGAACTTATTATGCAGTTGGATAGCCATCTCAGGATTATATACGCCAATGAGCCCTTCGTCGGATTTCTGGGTACCACCCCGGAAGATCTTATTGGAAAAAATATTCAATACTCCGTGGTGGAGCCGGTTCTCGATGACCTTTTTGGATCCTTCCTGGAACAGGTAAAAAGAGGTGTTAAGGGAGTCGAGTGGAGGGGGGAACTCTCCATCAGATCGCGGGGGACCACGTTTACCTGCCGGATCGCTCCAACCGTGTTTGACAACGGGAAGAAAGGGGTATCCGTTGTCCTTGAAGACATTACCCGGCAAAAAGAGGACGAGAAGCGGATACAGATGAGCGAGGAGAAATACCGCCTCATCGTTGAGACTGCGAATGAAGGCGTATGGATCCTGGACCGGAACCTCGATACCCTCTTTACTAACCAGCGTTTTGCTGATATGCTCGGGTATACCCGTGAGGGAATGGTCGGACGGAATGTTCTGGATGTGGTCATCAGCGATGACCATGCTGTTTTCGAGGCCCAATTTATCGCCCGAATGAAAGGGATTAAAAGCTGCTATGAATGCAGACTCAGGCACCGGGACGGAAGAGCCATCTGGTGCCTGATCTCAGGTTCGCCCATCCCTGGCGAGGCCGGTTCGTTCCAAGGATCATTTGGCATGATCACGGACATCACTGAACGGAAGCAGGCATTGGAATTGTTACGGGAAAGTGAAGAAAAGTTTCGTCTGTTAGTTGAGAATACCCACGATATCATTTATACCCTCAATACAGAAGGAGTGTTTACGTTCGTTTCACCCGCGTGGACTATCCTTCTTGGCCACCCGGCAAGTCAGGTACTGGGGAAATCATTCAAACAATTCGTCCATCCTGACGATATTCCTCTGTGCATGGGCGTCCTTCGATCGGTGATCACTACGGGACAGGGAAAGACTGGTGTAGAATATCGTGTCCGACATGCCAACGGGTCCTGGTGCTGGCATAGCACGAATGCTGTTCCCTTACGCAACGACACCGGTGTAATTATCGGTGGTGAGGGCTGCGCCCGCGATATCACCGAACACAAACAGCTGGAAGACCAGCTCTTACTCCTCAAAACCTCCGTCGACCAGGCCTATGATGAAGTTTTCTGGTTGGATTTCGAAGGCACTATCCTGTATGTGAACGAAGCGGCTTGCCGTACGACTCGCTATTCCAGGGAAGAACTTCATGGCATGAAGATCTTCAATCTGGACCCGGATTATACTCCTGAAATCTGGGAGCGATCCGTTGCTGACTTAAGAGAAATGAAAAAGCGTTTCATTACATCCCGGCACCGACGGAAGGATGGCACGATCATTGATGTGGAGATTATGTCATCGTATGTCCGAAAGGAAAACAATGAATACAGCTTCGCGTTTGTCCGCGATATTACCGGCCGGAAACGGATGGGACGTTCGGTGCCGATAGATTCTCGGGACTTGAAGGATTTTCTATAGTTTATTACGTCGTGAAAACTCATCATTTATCCGTTTTTTTCCAACGAAGTCCCGTTAACCTATCAGAACCTTTCAAAGAGTCACGGCAGGGCACCAGAATCACAGAGCCCAACAAAAAAGCAAGGGAAACCACGTTTCCTCGAAAACAAAATTCTAGTTAAATCCTTTCGTATGAAAAGACTGCGATCCAAGTAATTTTTTTGTTCATACTCAATTTGAATATATATTTTTAAATCGTTGTACTTTATATATTTGAATAACTATAGAGCTCCGCATGGTTCCAAAGATCCAGGTTTCTCCCAGACGGAGATTGGAAAAAAATGATGATGTAGAAGTGCGAGGAAAATGCCGGTTATCTGCCAAGAACAAATTCGACCGAGGAAAAAGCATAGGCTCTGGAGCGTTTCCAAGGATTCAGAAGAATGTCACAGTATTTCTTTTGATAATTCTCTTTGCAGGCTTGCTCATCCCGGTGATTGCACTGGCAGATCAGCAGAATCAGTCGCAGATGTCTGTGAGTGTATCCGGTAATTCAACCCCTGCTGCGCAGGCGACGAAAGTACCAACCACCCAAGTGGCGGCGGCGCAGATCCGGTCAAAGGTGTCTGTCGTGGCAAAAGGGAACGTGACTCCAGCAAAGAGTCAGGTCCAAGCAATGAAAGCAATAGCCAACCAACAAGAGGAAGAGGCGGACTATTATTTTTATTGCGACGAACCCATCTCGATTACCAGCCAGATATACAACTATTATACCGGGCAAGGGATCCCGGGCGTTTATTACCAGTTCCAGAAGTCTGTAGACGGCAGTACATGGGAAGTAATAGGTGACGGTTACACAGACCAAAACGGTTACGCATATTTACCCTACTATACAGAACATAATCCGAATTTCCTGTATTATCAGGCCGTATTCTGGACGAATGCGATGTTCACACTGCCTATCGGTACCATTCAATGGGTTCCGACTACAGCCTCATTTACCGGTTCTCCGACAAGCGGGACAGTCCCGTTAGCTGTCCAGTTCACCGATGCGTCTATGGGAGCTCCGCCGGTGTCTTGGCAGTGGAATTTCGGGGACGGTTCCGGAGGGAGTACGCTGCAAAATCCCTCGTATACCTATTCCACTCCCGGGAACTTTACCGTTTCTTTGACTATCACAACCGCCTATGGGTCCTACTCATCGACCCAGACTAATTATATTCGGGCATTTCCACCAGCACCTGTGGCCAGTTTCACCGGCACTCCCACCTCCGGTACCGCGCCACTGACTGTATCATTCACTGACACGTCGACAGGATCACCAACGTCATGGAGCTGGTTATTTGGCGATGGTGGAACATCAAGCGCACAGAATCCGACTTATACCTATAACTCGACCGGAACGTACACGGTGAGTCTTATGGCATTAAATGCTGGTGGAAGCAATATTGCGGTGGAAACTGGGTATGTGACCGTGATGCCACCTGGAACGCCGACCTCGACCCCAACTGAAACACCGACTTTGACCCCTACCCCTACTTCGACACCTGCACCGTCGAATCAGGCAACCGATATTCCAGGTCGATCTATCTATCAATCCGATGTTGCTACTGCTGCCAGTCAACAACAACTTATGAATTACCAACCTACAATATTTTATCCTGCAAAACAATCGGATATAATACCGAGACTTCCAAATGATCAAATATTCTTTTTCTTTGGCCATGGACTTGAAGGAGAAATTCAACTTAATGATACCTTAGCTTTTCCCGATGCGACCCTCTTTTATGGGACAAATAATGCGAATAGTTTCGATGAAGCCAGCGCTTCCTATAGCAACATGAACCTAGCGGTATTATTGGCATGCAAGGCGGGAGGGACAAGTCCCACTTATGGTAATATCGTCGATATAATCGCATCAAAAGGTGGTTCATGTGCGATTGGCTGGACAGAGAATCTTTTAGATTGGGGTGGCGTTAATGACTGGAGCGCTACATTTTGGAATAGGGTTCAGGATGGAGATCCCATCTTAAATGCATATGATGAGGGGGTAGGCGCTGCAGAATCTAATCTGGATTGCCAAGAGGTATATAAGACATGGCCTGGCGTATGGGATGCCGCATGTAACCTGACAAAAGTGCATTATGCAGAAAATAATGATGGGTGTTCACAACCTCTTCCAAACGGACTAGCGAGTCAGATGGTTAGTGCAAATAATGTTAATACAACGACACAAACAATGTCCTCATTATCAAGTGACAGAAAAAATCAGATTATTAATTCCGTATCAACATTCGCAGAAAAACCCGTTAATAATATTGAATATCAGGATATAATTCATCAGCCTTATGCCGATTTATACCAAGTCAAAACCGACGATTCCACCTATTGGGTGAATGCAAACAATGGAAGAGTGCAATCAATGACCGTTTCGAGGAACGGATCGGAAACAACGACCCGAATTATCGATCTTGATGAGGGATCGAGAATTGCAGAGTCCTATGCAAAAGAGAAATATCCGGAATTATGGAATGTGAGCGACGGAAAAGGGATCAAACAGATTGTAAAAAGGACAAACGATCTCGAATCGGGCCAAACTTTCGAATATTCATGGCAGGAAATCTTCTATCCTCCCGGATTAAATTCTTCGGAAAATACAGTAATTCCTGGACCGAATTTAGTGACTATAACGGTCAATCCCTACACAGGCGAGGTTATCCAATATCATGAATGGTATGTTCCAAATGACGCCACTCTAAATTTAACCCCTTCATTGACAGAAGATGATGCGATGCGTTATGCTGAATCGTACTTCCAGGTAGCAGGATTTGAGAATATCAATCCAGATAATATTTCATCTCCTGGCTTGAATATAGCAGTTGATGAGAATAACCAACAGCATCTGACGTGGTCTTTTGAATTAGACCAAAAAGATGCATCTAACTTAGATAAAAGCGGATTTGTGGGTATCGACGCTCATAATGGAGAGGTAGTATGGCACGCATCGATCACATAAAGATGATAAAAAAATGTTTCTGATTCGAAAACAATTTTTTTTGGTATTACTAATAGGCATTTTATTCGTTTTTATTACCGGGTGTATGGGCGATCATCAAATTATTAATGAAAATCAAACGAATACCACGGTTGTAACATTATCCTCAATTCCACCCATCGTCTCTACCACAGTTCCTTCTGTTCAGGGAAATAATCTCGATTATCCAATCATTACAAAATCCGAAGAGATAATCCGAAAATTTACAAATATTACTGATCAAAACCTGACATTCACAAGCGTTATTAATGAATCGTTCGCCGATGTTTATGAGTTTAAATCCGGGAATTCCTCATTTTGGGTAAACGATCTCACCGGAAGGGTTCAGGCTGCTTTACGGTATGAGGGTGGATACCAGAACCAGAAAGAGATAATCGATCTCGATCAGGGATTAAAAATCGCGGAACCTTATGCAAAAGAGAAATATCCGGAACTATGGAATGTGACCGAGGAACGGGGAATAAAGCAAATACAAAAAACAGATACCCGAGGAGACGATGAGGTTTTTGTATATACATGGCAGGAAGTTTTCTACAATCCCGATAACGAAACGGTTCCGCAGGCAGAAATACCCGGTTTGAATTCAGTTACTATCGAAATCAGCCCTTATACCGGGCATGTAACGCAATATTATGAGCAGTATGAACCCTCTGAAACCCTTCCGAACGTAACAGCAACCATACCAGAAGACCTGGCAAGGATGTCCGCTGTGTTGTACTTTGAAAGTACAGGAATTTCAGATGTTCAGCAGAGCGAATTGATGTCCGGTGGATTAATTTCTCGTGATAAACAGTATCTGACATGGAATTTTTCCTTAACCCGAACAGACAAAAACGGATTTGATGAGGGGGGTGTTGTTGGCATCGATGCACAAACTGGAGTCTGTCGTCTGGCATGCCTCGTTCCTTTAATAGGAATTAAAGGAAACTGATCACATTTTTTGAGTACTAACGTCGTTTTTATGTAAATAAAAGGAAAACCGAATCGGTCATCTTATAATATAACATTAAAGAGCGAATGCTTCAGCCTATGAACTGATGTCATCGTATCGTTTTTTCGGATACCGGCAGGTCCGCGGCCTGCGTGACATGTATAAAAAAAAGGATGACAGCGTCATCCGTTCAAAAATGATCTTAATGCCTCTTCCAGATTACAATTCCCGCTGCCACGACGATTGCCCCGAGCAGGGCGTACTGGAGCGGGGCGTGCTGGGTTGTTCCCTGGACCGGAGCGGTTGTAGCAGCTGTTGCCTGGGGCATCGGACTTCCTACATCAGCGACATGGAACGGGACTATGGTAAACGTGTCATTGGTTAAGGTGTCATCATTGGCCATGCGGTCATGAAACGCGGTGGTGAGTGCGTCTGCTGCATCGCTGCCCTGCAGGCTTCCCGGGCCGGTGAGCTTGAAGAGGTTCGTACCGTTGTTCAGTTTCAGGTCGCGGACATAATCACCGCTGACAACGATGTCGAACTGGTTATCTGCCATCGGGTGCTGCACGATGAGATAATTTTGCCCTTCGGGAAGTTTTCCTGATAGTTGCGTATCGCCAGTAAAAGTAAATGATGCATCAGGATTTACCGGGGTTGTGGTATTAAACGCGTAGTTATCTCCGAAAATCCATATCTGGATTGCCGGGGGATTTCCTTCCGCAATGCCGGTGACCGTAAATGGCTGCCCCTTTACAACATGCAAAGAAGAGATATTTGCGGTTATGTAGGGTGCTTTGATTATTATGCTGGTCGTACCATATGGTGCCCCTGCCAACTGGTCTTCTGTTTTTGGCTCGCTCACCGCATAAAGGGTATACGATCCGGCATCCAGCCTGAGACCGGATGTGTACCAGGGATAGTCCCACGTATTATCCGGATTTGTTTTTACGACAGTGAATGAGCCAGGATCTCCGCTGACCGCTTTTTGAGATGGTGATGTTAGTTTTCCTCCATTATCCGGAAGGTTGGGTCCGGTTATAAAGAGGTACGTGGAATTTGAATCGTTATTCACACCGGAAAAAACTACTTCTTCCCCGAGATAAAAAGACTGACCCCCTCTCGCGACAATAGTTACAAATGGTGGATCTGCTGATACGGGAGATATCAACAGTACTGCTGCACCTGATATGATAAGCAGCAGGATCAATATACAGAACCCGGACGGGTTGTGGCTGGTTTGTATGGACATATGTAAATGTATGCATATTTACAATATAAAAGTTATCCTCCATTTATTTTTTTATCTGGTAACCCACTCACCGGAACTGAATGGTTTGCAGATATTTGCTATCTGGATCGCATGTCTGCAGAATCGGCGTTCAGGGGTAAAAAATAGGTATGCGGGGAGTTTTACGTTTCAGCGGGTCCGGACATTTGCCCCGTCTTTGCAAATGTGTAGAGATCCAGTGTTGCAATTCCCCCGACTGTTGCCACGACTAGCACAAGGCTGGACAGGGCAAGTACATACAGGAAGCCGAGAGCGATCCACTCAACACCGGGGGGTGTGTACGAAGTGTACAGTTGGCCGGCATCCCGCCACATATGATCAACCCCGGAAAACGGGAAGAGCAGGAACATGAGCGAGGCAACAAATACTACCATTCCAAGGCCGAGAATGCAGGCTGCCACTTCACCCCAGATCTTCTTCATCAGGGTAAATGATCCCAAAACCGCCTCCTTCAGGCTCTTCCTCCCAAGCACGAGCAGGGGTACTACAAACAAGGTCAAGGCGAACAGGAGTACGTTGATTGCTGAAAGGATCAGGGTATCCACGAGTGCACTGCTAAATCCCCACCACAGGTTTGGTGGCAGGAGGGCGATGAAGGGGGCCGCGGGAGAAGGTAGTTCAGGATAAAGGTGAAGGGGAACTGGTTGAGCACATTGATCAGGGATTGCCAGATGACCGAGCTCATCAGATAAGAATATTCGCCAGCGATGAAGAGCAGACTGCCGGCGAGTGCCACAACCACGGACCACCCGGTAAGAGGCTTCAAATATTTTTTTGCCTTGTTAAGCCCTTGGAAGACTGGGACCGGACCGCTTTCCTTTGAAGAAATGCTCAGGATAAGGGCCGCCAGTAAGAATACCTGGCAGAACACCGTCAGGAGCTCGATCACAAATGTCAGGACAAGCGATGTGAGTAAACCGGCATAGTAGGGATCGATGAAGAGCAGCCACCGGGGGTTGCGAACGAAGAGCGCCCCTTGGACGATGAAGGGATGAACGAAGAGCTGGATCCCTGCGAGTGCCACAACCACGGACCCCCCGGTAAGAGGTGTCAGGTATTTTTTTGCCGTGTTGAGTCCCTGGAAGAATGAGACAGGACGGTCTTTCTTTGATGAGATGCTTAAGGCAAGGCCCGCCAGTAAGAACCCCAGGCAGAACACCGTCACGAGCCCGGCCACAAAAGTGAGGGCAAGTGATGGGAGTAAACGGACAGAGTCGGGGTCAAAGAAAAACCGCCACTCTGATGATGAGGGGAATACGATGAGCCAGCACTGGGCGATGGAATGTATGGCCAGCACAAGTCCGGCCAGGAGCGAGAACCAGAGGAGTTGCGGGTTATGGATAAGGGTTTTCATTCCTGAAAGGGCGGCCCCGGTTCCCCGTCGGATCGTTCCCGGTCCGCCGCCCCCACCATCCGGGCTGCCCTCATGGACTGGTTCCGGGATACCAATACCTGTCTGGAGGGCATGTACTGCTGGTGGTCTCCGGCACAGGCCGAGCCAATAGTCTGAAACCGTTGAGAGGAGAGTCATGCCGCACTCTCCCGGATCTTCGCATTCCTGTAGAGGTCAAGCACTGCGATGCCTCCGACTGTTGCCACCACAAATGCAACGCCAAACAGTGCGAGATCATAGAGGACGCCAAGAGCAAACCACATGTCGGTGGGACGCGAGTAGACAAACACGGGTGGAGTGAGCATCCCGTGTGCTGCCTGGACGAGATAATACGTCAGGAACACACCGAATGCGACAACGCCAAGGAAGACGGCGCAGGCGGCTACCTCAGCCCAGGTTTTTTTCATCATGGCAAACGATCCCGCGACTGCCTCCCTGAGGGTCTTTTGCTCGAGAACGATAGAGGGCACGACAAACGGGGTCAGGATAAGCAGGAGCAGGTTGATCGCCAAGAAGATCAGGGCCTGCATGAACCCATAGGGATATATCCATGCCAGCCCGACCACCGGATCGCCAATGGTTTTCATCGGATAGAGCGTCAGGTTGAAGGGGAACTGGAGGAACATGCCGGTAAGGAAAGAATCCAAATGCCCAAAGCCATAGAGGAACCCGAGCTCGTGCTGGAACCAGACGGGCACATAATAGAACATAATGTCGAGCAGTATGCCCGCGAGTGCCAGAACAAAAGACCACAAGAAGATTGCTTTAAGGTATTTTTTTGCCCTTGCAGGCTCACCGAAAAACGAGGCAGAACCTTTTTTCTTTGACGAGACGCCCAAGACAAGGCCCGCCAGTAAGAACACCAGAGAGAACAGTGTTGCAAACTCGATTAAAAAGTTCAGGACATGCCATACAATGACAGGTTGCGTGGTCCAGGTCCAGTCGATGGCGTAGAGTGCTGCCTGGCCGAGGGTGTTCCCCGCCAGCACAAGCCCGGCAAGGAGCGTAAACCAGAGGAGCTACCGGTTCCGGTTCAATGTCCTCATCCCCAAGAGGGCTGCGCCGATCCCCCTACGGATCGTTCCCGATCCTCCGCCCCCGCCATCCGGGAGTCCCTCATAGGCGGATTCCGGCGGGATACCGATACCTGTCTGCAGTGCATGTACTGCCGGTGGTTTCCGGCACAGGCCGAACCAGTGTTCGGTAATTTCAGATATGCGGGTCATACCTGATCCTCCCGGATCTTTGCAAGCAGTTCCTCTGCCATCTTTGTCGGGTCCTGGGTCTTTTCAAGTTTTATCCCAAGCTCGGCAGCGAAGTCCCAGATGAACTCAATGCATTTGGTGAACTCGTCGCAGGAAATGCAATTCCCGTCATGCTCGTACCAGACCTGCATGCCGTGCTTCTCCGAGACGAAGATATAGGCATTAGTCTGGAACGGAATCGACTTCCCGAACAGGACACCCCGCTCCACATCGATCTTCTCAACCTGGATTCTGTTTGCCTTGGCCATCTCCCGCAGCGAGGTATCGATCTTCTCGTCCATCGCACGGAGTGCCTGGGAGACACCCTGTCGTGTGAGGCCGAGCTCGTTTGCAATGGCGACATTCTGCATCCCGCTGCGACGCATCTTCCAGAACGTGAACTGTTTCTCATTCGTGGGTAAGAACATGTGTAAATGTATGGATGTTTACAATATAAAGCATCTGTTACTTTCTTTTGTTCAGGTATAGCTGTACCGATAACAATACTCATTTTGAAGAGCTCGTTGCAATCGAACCAGTTGTCTGTCTCGAAATACCAGATAGCACTTCCTGGAAAAGAGGAGATCCGCAAGTTCATTGAGGAGCAGATCCGAAGTAAGGGGGAAATTACGTAGGGGAGATTTTAGATTATTTACTTTTTCATGCAATTCCGTTTCAAGAGAGACCTTTTTTAGAAAAGATGCGAGGGATGGGATTCGAACCCAAGAACTCCTGCGAGACCAGGCCCTGAACCTGGCGCCGTTGACCTGGCTTGGCTACCCTCGCGCCTGTATAGATTATGTTCCCGGTTTAATAAAGATAAGGGAAAAGGGACCTGTCAGCATTCAATGCTTGTTCTGGTTGCCTGAATACCGTTTGAGTTCCTTCTCACGCAATTCGATCCTCCGGATCTTGCCAGAAATGGTCTTGGGCAACGATTCAACGAACTCAATCGCCCGGGGATACTTGTACGGCGCCGTCACTTTTTTCACATGACTCTGGAGATCCCGGACAAGAGCATCCGAGGCCTCAAACCCGGGTTTCAGGATCACAAAGGCCTTGACAATCATCCCCCGGATATCATCCGGAGAACCGACGACAGCTGCCTCCTGGTACAGAGGGATGTTCAATAAGAGCGCTCTCTACCTCAAACGGCCCGATCCGGTATCCGGAGGCCTTGATCACGTCATCGTCCCGGCCGATGAACCAGTAGTAACCGTCCTCATCCTTGTATGCCTTGTCGCCCGTGTAATACCAGCCGTTCACAAACGATTTCTTGTTCTCTTCGGGATTATCGAGATATTCTAAGAACATCCCGACCGGCCGGGGATCGACCTTGATCGCAATCCTTCCTTCCTCGTGAACGCCTACCGGGTTCCCGCGCTCGTCGTGGAGCTCAATCACCCAGCCGGGCGCGGGCTTGCCCATCGACCCAAAGCGCGCCTCCATGCTGGGGAACGTCCCGATGCAGAGCACGGTCTCGGTCTGGCCGTAGCCTTCGTAGATAGTCAGGCCGGTCGTATCCTTCCAGGCCTTGATGACCTCGGGGTTGAGCGGCTCACCCGCACTAACGCAGTGCCTGAGCTCGGTAAAGTCAAACTTGTCAAGATCGGCAAGGATCAGCATCCGGTAGATCGTGGGCGGGCAGCAGAACGTCGATATGCCATAATGTTCGATCAGCGGCAGGAGTTCGGTCGCGTTGAACCGGCCCCGGATATCGTAGACAAAGATGGCAGCTCCCTCAAGCCAGGGGCCGTACAGTTTCCCCCATGCGCTCTTTCCCCAGCCGGTGTCAGAGAACGTGAAGTGGAGGTCGTTTTGGCGGATGTCGTGCCAGAACCGGGAGGTCACGATATGGCCGAGCGCGTAGCTCTGGCTGTGCAGCACCATCTTTGCCTCCCCGGTGGTTCCGGAAGTAAAGAAGATGAGCATCGGATCGGTGGCTTTGGTCTTTTTCATGCCGGGGAGGTTGACCAGTTTTGCCGAGACCGGCGCCGGGTAATCGAGTTCGACCGGGTAACTGATCCACCCTTCGCGTTTACCATCGACAAGGAAGCGGCAGCTCAGGGACGGGCATTCTCCGGCAATGGCATCGATCTTGTCAGCATGCTCTTCGGAGGTGATGACCATCTTGATCTCTGCGGCATTGATCCGGTACTTCAGGTCGTGTTCGGTGAGCATGGTCGGGGCGGGACAATAGACCGCGCCGCGCTTGATGAGAGCAATAGTAGCGATCCACCACTCCGGTACCCGGGGCAGCATGATAAGGACCCGGTCACCCTTGCTCACACCGTACTTGATGAGCATGTTCACAACCTGGTTGGAAAGCCGCATCAGGTCCCAGAAGGTGAATTTCTTCTCGGCGCCCTTCTGGTTCGTCCAGATCATGGCAAGCTTGTTCCGGTCTTTCTTTGCCCAGGCGTCGATCACGTCAAAGCCGAAGTTAAAGTACTCCGGAACATCGATCCGGAAGTCCCGGTAGGTGGTATCGTAATCGTTCATATTCGGCCCGGTTGACCCTGGTTGAGGAAGGGTACAGGTAAGAGTTGATGCACTAGCCAGGTGACCGCTGCAGGCCTCTGCGATCCAGTCGGAACGCGAAATCTTCCGTTGTTCGCAGGCCTTATCGATACTATCTGTGAGCGTATCGTCCATGGAAACTGAATACCGCACCATACTTGTTGGTTCGCTGGTGCACTTTATCAGGATTTTGCTTTTTTTGTGCACCAGAAATATCCGGGCTCATGTTTTTTTGGTGCCCGGATATGGACAAAGCGGCGGAATTTCTAAAAATAAAGGTGATGATAGTTCGGGTTACTTGAGTTCCCGGTATTTCCGGAGTTCCCGTTCGCGCAGCTCAGCGCGCCGGATCTTGCCGGAATGGGTTTTGGGAAGATCGTCGACAAATTCGATGGCCCGGGGGTACTTGTAGGGTGCGGTAGTGCGTTTCACGTAGGTCTTGATCTCCCGGACAAGCATCTCCGAGGGCTCGTACCCTTCGTTGAGGACAACGAACGCCTTCACGATCAATCCCCGGAGCCGGTCCGGTGCACCCACGACCGCAGCCTCCCTGACGGCCGGGTGCTCGATTAACGCACTCTCGACCTCGAACGGCCCGATCCGGTAACCGGACGATTTTATCACATCATCGTCCCGGCCCACGAACCAGTAGAACCCGTCTTCGTCCTTGTACGCCTTGTCTCCCGTGTAATACCAGCCCTTGACAAACGATTTTTTGTTCTCGTCGGGGTTATCCAGGTACTCCACAAAGAGACCGGGTGGCGGAGGAGTAACGGAGATCGCGATCCTGCCCTCTTCCCGGACACCGACCGGCCGGCCCTCGTCATCATGGATCGCCACATTCCAGCCCGGCGAGGGTTTCCCCATGGAACCGGGCCGGAGCTCGAGGCACGGGAATTCGGCGACACAGCAGCAGGTCTCGCTCTGGCCGTACCCTTCCCGGATGGCAAGGCCGGTGCCTTCTTTCCAGACCCGGATCACTTCAGGATTGAGAGGTTCGCCGGCACTGGTGCAGTGGCGTAATGATGAGAAATCGAACTTATCGAGATCCGCGAGGATCAGCATCCGGTAGATCGTGGGCGGGCAGCAAAACGTGGTGATCTGGTACTTCTCAAGGAGCGGGAGGAGCTCGGTTGCGTTGAACTTCCCGGTGAAGTTATAGACAAAGAGGCAGGCCCCTTCGATCCACTGGCCGAAGATTTTTCCCCATCCGCATTTTGCCCAGCCGGTATCGGTGACGGTAAAGTGCAGGTCGTTGTGCCTGATGTCCTGCCAGAACCGGGCGGTGACGATCTGGCCGAGCGGGTGGTCGTGGTTGTGGAGCACCATCTTTGGCTCCCCCACGGTACCGGAGGTGAAATAAATCAGCATCGGATCGGTACTTTTCGTGCGCCGTTCGTCGGGAATACTGACAGAATGGTGGGAGACCGGAGCCGGGTACAGCAGCTCGTAGGGCCAGCTTGCCCAGCCTTTGATCTCTGCATCCACGACAAACCGGCAGGAGAGTGTCGGGCATTCGTTGCAGATCTCCTCAATCTTGCCCGCATTTTCCAGATCGGTAATGACCATCCGGAATTTACCTTTGTTGATCCGGTATTTGATGTCCCGGGGGGTGAGCATGGTCGGGGCCGGGCAGTAGACAGCGCCGAGCTTGATAAGCGCGATCACAAAGATCCACCACTCCGGGATCCGGGGGAGCATAAGGAAGACGCGGTCGCCCTTGTTGATCCCGTATTTCAACAGAACGTTCGCTGCCTGGTTGGAGAGGTTGGACATGTCGAGGAAACTGAACTTCTTCTCCTCGCCGTTCTGGTTTGCCCAGATCATGGCAAGCTTGTTCCGGTCCTTTTTTGCCCAGGCATCGATGACGTCAAAGCCGAAGTTGTAGTACTCGGGAACTTCGATGCTAAACGTCGCCTTTGTCTGCTCGTAATCTTCCATGTTGTGCCGGTCTTCGCCCATAGAATCAGCCCGAATATGATTGAAAATATTCATGGTATTTCCATTTCAATGCTGTCCTTTAGCTTTTGAGAAGAGCGGTCCCGGGCAGTTTTTGTGCAGGCGTTCGCTCCCGCTGCGGCCTCCCGTCAGAGAACAGGTAGGGGACATAAAGGTTCCCCATTAGTATTATGATTCGACACACTTCATAGTATACAGGATGGCTGACAAACGGTATGATTCATTAAAAATTGAGAATGTCGTGGCTTCAGGAGTCATCGCCGAGTCCATTGATCTCAACGAGGTTTCAAGCAAGATCAAGAGCTGCGAGCTCAATACCAAGAGGTTCCCCGGTGCCGTATACCGTATCGAGAATCCCAAGATCGCATCCCTGATCTTCTCCTCGGGTAAAGTTGTGCTCACCGGTATCCGGGACGACAAGGCGTTAAAAGACGGGCTTGCCATCATCATCAAGTCCCTGAAGCAGGCGGGGGTGAAAACGCTGGATAAGCCCCGGGTTTCGATCACCAATATCGTCTGCTCCTACGACATTGGCAAATATATCAACCTCAACAAGGTCGTTGTGACTCTCAATCTCGAAAACATCGAGTATGAACCAGAGCAGTTCCCGGGCCTCGTATACCGGATCAAGGACCCGAAAATTGTCGCACTCCTCTTCTCTTCGGGAAAGATTATCCTGACCGGTGGCAAGAACCTCGACGATATCAAGAAAGGCCTCGATTTCCTCGAACAGAAACTCGAAAGCATTATGTAATACGGGTGCCGGCGTACCTGCACCACGAATCTCTTTTTTTACGAATTTCCTTTGCACTGATTATCCCGGTGGACCTTTCACGAAGTACTATCGGGTAAAACGTATTGGGGTAGCACCGTCCGGGAAACCTTATGCCCAGTACCGGTGCGTCTGGATGAACGTCCGCTCTGCTTTCAGGATCTCGCGGTAAAAGGCATCGCCGTCTGCAAGGGTGGCAAGGATTCGGGATGCATGCTCCGGTCCTACCCCCCGGGCCGAGAGCGCGATCACTGCTTTTTTCCCGCTCGAAAGCACGATGTTCGCGTTCCGAAACAAGCGTTGTTCGATGGCCTTTTCCTCCTCGGTTTTTTTCTTCTTGGAGACGATATCGTAGGCATCCCCCTCGTACGGTTTGAGGGCAGCGATCAGCCGGGCGCCGCACTTGGGGCACTGGGGGACGTCTGGCACCCGGGAAACAACCGTTTTGCTCTTCCAGCTCCGGCAGTTCATGCAGGCAAGGATGACTTCGTCCTGCTCGAGCCGCCGTTTCAGAGTGGCAAGCACGGCCTGGTCTGCAGTCGGCGGGGGGATCATATCCCGGGAAGAAAGGATGCCATCTGCGCCGATGATTGAGTGAGGGCCGATGGCGACTTCAATCTCGCCGGTCTTGATGAGGCTTATGATCTGTGCTGCGGCATCCACATCCATATACCCGGAAAGCAGTTCGCGGTATGCCTCTTGCTGGACGACGGTATTATCGAAATAGTCGAGCAGCCGCTGGATGCTGATCTTCTCGTAATCAGCGTCCGGGTCAATCGCGCCAAACTTTTTTGCGATCTGGACCAGTTTCCACTTGAAGAGCGCCGTGCGCTTGAGAGCGAGCCGGAGGATACCGGGCATGTGGGCGGGTTCAAGGGATAAAAGGAAGTCGCGGACGTCAGCGGCCCGGACCGCGGAAGGCAGGCGCAGCAGGATCCGGTATGCGTCCAGTTCGATCCCGACGGTTGTCCCGTACCGTGCCGAGATTAAAATCGAGAGCACCCGGCCCAGCGCCTCGTTAGCCTTGTGGCCTGCGCAGACATTGCAGACCACGCCATCGTCGATATTCTCAAACGTGATGAGCCGGTCTGTCGGGATCCTGCACCGGTTCTTCTCCATCTCGGAGAGGACATGGGAAACAAACGCAATGCTCTCTTTTTCTTTGGTGTACTGCCCGGTAGTGCGTTCGCGCCGGATCGCACCAGCTTCCCGGGCGACGGCAAACGGGACTGGTATCTGTTCGCCCTCCCACGAGGGGAGCTCACCGATCGCTTTTTTCGCCGGTTCGACCGTGAGCCGCCCCTCGTTTAGGTCCAGGACCCGCCAGAGCTGGCCCTTGGTGATGAAGACCGCCCCGGTATGCACCCAGCCTACGACAAACGATTCATCCAGCGTTCCCACGGTCCGGCGCGAGACCATATCGTAGACCGGGATCTTGCGTTCATCATGGATCATCGAGAGGTTGCTGGAGAGGTAGCGCCGGGCGCGTGAAGTGGTGACGATCCGGGTACCGTCGATCCGGATAAGCCGGTGCTCTTCGAGTTGGGAACAGACGTCGTCGAGGAGCTGGTCAGCGCTGGCAAAAAGGGATGTGCGCCCGGTAATCGTCCGGATCCGGGAGCGTTCGATCTCGCCGTACTCTACGGCCATCGCCGCGACCTGGTTTGCCAGCACATCTGCTGCCTGGGCTTCCGGCACCACCGGCTCGATCTCGTTTGCCTGCGCCCGCCGGGTGATCACGAGCGACTCCAACAGATCGTCAAAACCGGTGGCAAGGATCGTGCCGCGCGAGATGGTGTTGAGCTGATGACCGGCCCGTCCTACACGCTGCACCAACCGAGCCACCTCGCGGGGTGAACCGAACTGGATCACGTGGTCGACCCTGCCGATGTCGATGCCGAGTTCCATGGACGACGTGCAGATGAGCGTGCGGATCTCGCCTTTCTTGAACCTCTCCTCAGCGTCGATCCGGATTTCTTTGGAGAGTGAACCATGATGGACTTCAACGTCCCCCCGGGAGAACAGGGCATGGCCGAGCGCTTCCGCAGTCACCCGGGTGTTGACAAAGACCAGCGTTGAACCTTCCCGATCGAGCGCCCGTTCGAGTGCCTGTACCTGGTATTTGAAATCATCGCCGACGAAACTGACGGAAATATCCAGTTGTTTTGCCACCGGAACCTGCACGATCTCGCAGGAACGTGTACCACAGAGGAACCGGGCGATGGTCTCCGGGTTGCCGACGGTCGCCGAAAGCCCGATGCGCTGGAATTCGCCGGCGTATTCTACAATGCGTTCGAGCGCCACTGCCAGCTGTGCGCCCCGCTTGCTTGCGGCCATCTCGTGGATTTCGTCAATGATCACAAATCGCACGTGTTTGAGATGCTGGCGGAGCCTTTTCCCCATAAAGATCGCCTGGAGCGTCTCCGGGGTGGTGATGAGAAGATCGGGCGGGGAGAGCGCCTGTTTCCGGCGTTCGTTGAGCGGGGTGTCCCCGTGGCGGACACCAACGGTGAGGCCGAGCTCGCGACACCACCACTCCATCCGGGCGAGGATGTCCCGGTTAAGGGAGCGCAGGGGGGTCACGTACAGTGCCTTGAACCCCCCGCCCGGCGGCATCTTCAGGAGCGCGTCAAAGACCGGGAACATTGCGCTCTCGGTCTTGCCGGTGCCGGTTGGTGCGATCAGGACGAGGTTTTTCTCTTCGAGGATAAGGGGGATTGCCTGCTCCTGTGCCGGGGAGAGCTGTGAGAATCCTCGCTTCCCGATGCCATCGCGGACCTGTTCGTGAAGGAGCTCAAGCACCATGGCGACCCTTCCCCGGTCTCTCGTCCGTATTATCGTCTTCGAGCAGCAATGAAAGCGGCCCTATGTATGAACCATCGGCAAGGATGACCTCGGCATCCTCCATCTTCATGCACCGGGAGATGGGCGAGAAAGGATCGCGGGCGATCCGGACGATATCGTAGCCGGCAATCTCGTTGAACGCGGGCACGAACAGGGCCCGGGGAGTACTGTTTTCTTCCGGTGTTTTGAGGCCGAGCGCCGCTGCGTCAATGGTCGCCCGCAAATATGCCGGAGCCTGGAGAGAGCACCCTACCTGATCGTGCAGGCTGACCTGCGGGTGGTGATGACCGGTGACGAGGAGATGGCCGCCAAGCTCCGGGGCAGGGTAGGTATGGCCGTGGAAATACGCAACGCCGTCAATGACCGCCCCCTCTTTTGGCTGGAGCTCGCCTTTGAGAAGAAACCGCTCGATACCGATATCGTGGTTTCCCGGGAAGACAAGGATCGGGATCCGGTGCCGGATGGTATCGAGGATTCCTGGGATCTCCGCCCATTCCTGCCTGGTGAGCGAAGGGATGCTGTGTTTGACGTCACCAAGGAGGACAAGCCGGTCCGGCTTTGTTGCCTCCAGGGTCTGCATAAGCCGGGCGAGCCGTTGGGTGCTGTGGCTCCGGAAATGCATACCGTGTGCAGCCAGATCGGCTTCAATCCCGAAATGGAGATCGGCAACGATGAGCAGCCGCTCGGTGTTCTCTATTATAAGCGCCGGGCCGTCCCTGATAAACTCCATTCTCATAACGGTTTTACATATCCTTTCTGGGGTTGGTAACAATCGTCGTTGGTGATGAGGGTTTCGATAGCGGTGAGAACTGCTGCCTGGGTATACCCTCGGCAAGCCGCTTCATCGATAACGTCCTGTACGGCCACACCCCGGGGGCCGCTTTTTGTGCTGATAATCTCCATGATCGTTCCGCTTATATCGGTTTCAGCAACCGGCGGTGCTTCCGGAATAGTACGGACGCCGGCAAGCGCACCCTCGATCATCGCGACCATAGATCGGATCCCTGCCCGGGTAAGACCGTAGTGTCGGACAACGCGGTGTGCCCGTTCATCGTCTGATTGTCCTTCAAGGGCTGCAAGGAGCAGTTCAAGCCGGGCAATGGTCATATCCGCAGTCGAAATGATCCACCGGTCGCGGCTTGCCTTGTCGATTTCCTGGATATATTCAGGCCTGACCCACATCGCCCAGCCCCCGTTCTTCCGGTCCAGCCGGGCTGTACCCGTAACGGCTACAAAGGACGGGACCGGGAGGCCACGGATCTGTTCCGCGACCGGTCCCCGCTTGGTCCCTGCGACAAGGTCGAATGCACCGGTTGGATCGGCGAGCCGACAGTATAGGACATCTGCGATCTCGTTAACTTCGGTAAGTACCCCGCACAGGTAGACCGATCGGCACCATGTCCCGCCCGGGGTCACTACCCATGCCGTACTTCCTGAGTTTTCATCGGGCTCGGTAAGGGTCGAGCCGGCAAAATCTCCGGCAAAAACGCGGGCTGCACCTTCCATGGTTGTGAGTAGTACTTACAAAAGAGAGGTATTCAAGGTATAGGCGTTGATAAACGGCCGAAGATGGACAAACAGGGCCGGTGCCGCACGCGATAGAGGGATTCTCAACAATGGTACAGCACTCGTTCATTATCTGATGTTTTTATGAAAGCCGGCAGAATCAGGGAAAAAAGGACAGGCGATGGATCACCCGGAGACATATCTCCGGATGTATGTGCCATGTCGTTGGCCCCATTCACTATAAATGGTCGGGAATAATCTTGTGGATCGGATCGAGGGCCGATGCATTGGCAAAAGCGGCTGTTGCCTCTGACGTCATGTTTAGTTCCTGAAGTGCGCGTGCCTTCCAGTACCATGCAATAGTTTTCAGGGTTGTCAGGTTCCCGTTGGCGTTAATAGCTACATCCGCTGCGTCTATCGCATCATTGTAGCGGCCAAGTTCCACAAGGATTCCTGCACGATTCGACTGGATGATGGGAGTCAGCGAACTCACATTTTGTGCGAGGGCAAAATCGGCGTCCCGAAGTGCTTCACTATAATTCCCGGCGTATGCGAGGTCAACGCTCATGCAATAATATTCTCCCGCGGTGTTAACAGGGTTCGTGGCATTACCCGCTGGTGCCGGGGAAAGAGGGCCCTGTCTTATAAGAAGGAAACCCGCAGTTGCAACAATGCAGACAAGAAGCACGGCACAGATCGCAATAACGATTTTTCGTGAGATCCTCTTTTTCTCCGGTCAGGTTTCCGGCTTTTGGTTTTGTTCTTACTCATCTGTTAAAAAGAGGAGATTTTGAAGATTAATACTTCCGTCTCGTTGCAAGAATCAACGCCGCAATGCCGACGCTCATGACCGCAATTCCTTCAGGCAGCGGGGAATAGGTCGTCTTTTTAGGTATGACCGTTGCCGTTTGTTGCACGGTTGCCTGAGCAGGTGTCTGCACCGTTTTGACCTCTGTTGTCGTCATTGTTGGCGCCGTCAGACTCGGCACGACCGTTGTTTGCGTGGGGTAGGCAGCGCCGACAAAGGTGATCGTTCTGTTCCCGCTGGTCACGTTACCGACAGCGGCAGCACCACTATAACTGCCACTCATGCCGTTAAGGTTCTGCGAAGCGACGAACGTATAGGTGCCTGCCGGATAGATGCTGTTACCGTCAGCGCCTATGGCAGTATGGTCCCATGCCTGCCCGTTTTTCCAAAAGTACGGTGAGGATGTGATCGTCGGATTGCCGTCAAACGGGAGGAACTGGGTTTTTGAGTTCCCGATATTTCCGGTCAGGATCTGTGTGATACTTGCACCTAATGGTGAGGTAAGAGTAACCGTGTAGAAGGTGTCTGTAGGATTGGCATTCGGGCGTAACGTATAGTTGAACGCCATGTACAGGTTTGTATCGATCCGGTAGGTGATATTCGTGGACATCGGGACCGATTGGCCGGTGATATCCGTATTCGTGTCTACATCCCAGATCGAGAGGTTGAACTGAGGCTGGTACACGACAAAGACCGGAATGTCCGGTTTTGCATCGTGGGAATACCAGGTGCCGGTATAGCCGGTAAAAAGGGCAGGATCGACATAAAACGAGGTGGGACTTCCGGAGATCGTTATGGTTTGGGATGGATTAGTGCTCAGATCCGCGCCTGCCGGCCACCATGCGATTACCGTATGCCCGTTCAGGCACGCCGAGATGTCGATATTTTGTTCACCAATAAATATCGGTGCATTGGGAGCGACCTTTGCCAGGCTTGCGTGGACAGGACCCATGATAAGAAATACAAGCAGGAGAAAAACAAGGGAAATTCGGTTTGGTAGCATGGAAAGTAATTTCAAAACGCTTATGATAAAGATTATGACATTTTAGTGATTGCTTACCGGATCTTTTTGGAGCTGGGGAATACAACCCGGCAGCCCGGATTTTTTGGCAGGAAAATCAAACATACCCAAAAGACAATCTAAACACAGGTTGATGCGCATGGATGAGACCCACACCATCTGGATAGAAAAATACCGGCCGGCAAGACTCGCCGATATTGTCGGGCAGGACGATATTGTCGAACGGCTCTCATCCTATGTAAAATCGGGAAACCTTCCCCATCTCCTTTTTACCGGGAGCGCAGGGGTAGGGAAAACGACTGCCGCGGGTACTCTTGCCCGGGAGTTTTTCGGTTCTTCGTGGCAGATGAATTTCCGCGAACTCAATGCGTCCGATGAACGGGGTATCGATGTGGTGCGCAACCAGATCAAGGAGTTTGCCCGGACCCGGCCTGCCGAGGACGCGGCATTCAAGATCCTGTTCCTGGACGAGGCCGATGCGCTTACGACTGACGCCCAGGCTGCGCTGCGCAGGACTATGGAAAGCTACGCAAGAACCTGCCGGTTTATCCTCTCTTGTAATTACTCGTCGAAGATCATCGACCCCATCCAGAGCCGGTGTGCGATCTACCGGTTCCGGCCGCTCGCACCTGACGCAATAAAAGAGGAGATCGCGAAGATCGCGGCAAAGGAACACCTGATGGTGACACCCGATGCAATGGATGCGATAGTCTACATCGCGCAGGGCGATATGAGGAAAGCTATCAATGCCCTGCAGGGTGCCGCAATCATTAGTACGACGATCGAATCTTCTAGGGTTTATGCAATCACCTCCAATGCCCGGCCGGACGAGATCGAGGATCTCCTGAAACGAGCGCTGGAATGTGATTTTGATGGGGCTGAATCTCTCCTTACGCACCTGCTGCGTGAGCGGGGGATCTCGCCGAACGAACTGATCAACCAGTGTTACCGTGCCCTCATAAAACGCGTGATGGACCGGACACTTAAAGTGGAACTGATCGATGCCCTTGGGGAGACCGATTTCCGGCTCTCGGAAGGGGCAAGCAGCGACATCCAGATGGAGGCGCTGATTGCGCGGTTCGTTCTGGCGAGCACGAAGAACCGGTGAGAGGAACCATGGAAAAAGCACCCGAACTGCACCAGGGAGACCGGGCCGACGACTGGGGAAAGTTCCTTAAAAGCCGGTACAAGAAAGAGCTTGGCGAGATCTCACGTCTCTACCCGCACAAGCGCTCACTTTTGATTGATTACCGGCAGATCGAACGGTTCGGTAAGGTGGGCATCACGCTCGCCGATGAACTCTTAGAGAACCCCGGAAAGGTGCTCGAGGATGTCTGGGACGCAATCAAAAACAACCAGCTGATCCGGACCAAGGATGGCAAAGAGCCAAAAGGCGTCAATATCCGTTTTACCAACCTCCCTCAGAAGACCGCTATCCGCGAGATCAGGTCTGACGATATAAACCGGTTTCTCTCGGTCGAGGGTATTCTCCGGAAGACTACCGAAGTGCGTCCCCGGATCGTGGAAGCGGTTTTCAGGTGCCCGGCGGCCACTTTACCAAGAAAACGCAGAAGTACGGCAAGTTTATCGAGCCGGAAGGGTGCGCAACCGACGGCTGTACGTTCAAGAAACTGGAGATGATCCCCAAACGCTCCACATTTGTCGATTCCCAGAAACTCAGGGTGCAGGAATCTCCTGAGGGGCTGCGGGGCGGCGAACAGCCGCAGACCCTTGACATCGATGTGACCGATGATCTCTCCGGTATGGTCGCACCGGGAGACCGCGTGATTATCAACGGTATCCTCCGTTCCATGCAGCGGATCGTGAAGGGAGAGAAGAGTACCGTCTTTGACATCTTCCTTGAATGCAACTCGATCGAGATCGCCGAAAAAGAGTTCGAAGAGGTTGAGATCGACGAGAAGGCAGAAGACGAGATTAAAAAACTCTCCGCCGACCCGATGATCTACCGGATGGTCACCCATTCGATTGCCCCGACTATTTACGGCAATGAGGATGTCAAGGAAGCGATCACTCTCCAGCTTTTCGGCGGCATCGCAAAAGAGATGCCGGACGGGAGCCACCTGCGGGGCGACATCCATGTCCTTTTGATCGGGGACCCGGGTATTGCAAAAAGCCAGCTGCTGCGCTATATCGTAAAGTGCTCCCCGCGCGCGATCTATACGAGTGGTCAGTCATCAACGTCAGCCGGCCTTACCGCTACTGCTGTCAAGGACGAATTTGGGGAAGGGCGCTGGACGCTGGAAGCGGGGGCTCTTGTACTCGCGGACATGGGCATTGCCGCGGTCGATGAGATGGATAAGATGCAAAAGGAGGACCGGTCTGCCCTGCACGAGGCGATGGAACAACAGTCCATCAGCGTCGCAAAGGCCGGGATTACCGCAACGCTCAAGTCCCGGTGCGCCCTTCTCGGGGCGGCAAACCCGAAGTACGGGCGCTTCGACATGTACGGCGACATTGCCGATCAGATCAACATGCCTCCTTCGCTTCTCTCGCGCTTTGACCTGATTTTCATCATGACCGACCAGCCGGAGCAGAAACGGGATCTCGCGATCGCCGAGCATATTCTCAAGGCGCATGGGATTGGGGAGCTTATTGCCCAGCACCGGAAGACACCTATTCCCGGAATCACGCAGGAGTTTATCGACCAGCAGCTCAAGCCGGTGATGCCGGACATCGAACCTGCACTCTTCCGGAAGTACGTTGCGTACTCCAAACGCACCTGTTTTCCTATCCTCTCAGCGGAGGCAAAAGAGGCCCTGGTCGGTTACTATCTTAGACTCAGGGGGATCGCTGAGCCGAATAAGGCAGTGCCAGTGACTGCCCGGCAGCTCGAGGCACTGGTCAGGCTTGCAGAGGCGAGCGCCCGGATCCGGCTGTCGAATACGATCGAAGCCGGGGACGCAGAGCGCGTGATCCATATCGTCGATGCCTGCCTGCGCCAGATCGCGTACGACGCAAAGACCGGCACCTTTGATATTGACAAGGTGGCGACCGGTATATCGAAGGAAAAACGCGACATAGTCCGGGTCATCAAGGATGCGATCCGGGAAATTGGCGGTGAGGGTAGGCGCGCTGCTGTCGAGCAGGTGATCGAAGCGGTTTCTGCGCGGGGATTTGCTACCGATAAGGTACGGGAAGGTATTGAGATGCTCCTGCGGCATGGCGAGGCAATGGAGCCAAAACAGGGCATTATCCAGTTAATATGAGGGGGGTGAACGTAATGAGACAGCCAGAGACAGAAGAAGAGCCGACCGATCGTGAACGGGCCATCTTTGAGGCCGGGATCAAACTCGGGGCACTCTACCACCAGTGGGTGGGAACACCCATAGCACAGGAATCGGCGGCAAGCGTGGAATCAGCAATCGAGAAAGCCGTGATCCTTCAGCCTTTTGTCGAGGAGATCACGGTGAGACTCGATCGCTCGCTGATGAAAAAGAATGTATTTGGGTATAGCGAACTTTCCGGGTTGATGTTTGATGCGGAGATCGTAACCCGGGTGGGCTTTTCGTACTGCCGGGCCGCTCTTGCCGCTGAGAATGGCTACCCACTCATGAGAATCCTGGAGTGCCATGAGATCACGGCTTTTTCCGATCACTGACGATCATATTCATTTCGACCCGGTGAATGGGCGGGGGGTCGAAGCGGCGAAGGATTTCCTGCATGCAGGAGGGACGCATATCTTTCTTGTCTCTAAGCCCTCCTGGTCGCTTGGAATCGCCCCTGTTTCCGGCACCGATTACGCAAAGGTATTTGACGAGACCATTCGGATTGCAGGGCTGATACGGGAGACCGGACTGTCCGTATTTCCTGTTCTTGGTATCCATCCTGCCGAGATAAGCAGGCTCAGCGAACGCATGACCCTTGCAGAAGCCGTAATCATAATGAAAGATGGCCTTGAATGTGCCGTGGGGTATATCAGGGACGGCCGTGCGGTGGCACTCAAGAGCGGGCGGCCGCATTATGACGTAAGCCCTGACGTGGTGGCTGCATCAAATGACGTGTTGACCCATGCTCTGGGACTTGCTGCCGGATACAGGTGCGCTCTCCAGGTCCACGCGGAGAGTGGGCCGTGCGCCGATATCGCCGCTATGGCCGAAGCTGCAGGAATGCAGGTCGGGCGCGTGGTCAAACATTACGGTTCCCCGGAGACGCCGCTCCATCCCTCTCTCGTCGCCCGGCATGAAGCAATACCGGTCCTTGCCCGGGAGCACCGGCCGTTTACCATGGAAAGCGATTTCATGGATGAGAACTCGCGGCCGGGGGCGGTAACCGGTCCCAAATCCGTCCCGCGGATTACCAAAAAACTGCTCGAATCGGGGGTAATCACGGAAGATGACTGCTGGCGTATCCACGGCGAGACTGTGGAGAAGGTCTACGGCGTCCGCATTACGTTGTAGAACAGTTTCCTTCCCACCTTTTATCTGGTGGACACGCCAAAGAGCTGATAGATGTTTCTTAAAGTCCACCACTCACCGGGGATTGGTGATGTGGTTGCGGTCTGTGACTACGAACTGCTCAATACCACCATAACCCATGGCGATCTTAAGGTCACTCTCTTCGAAAGCTTTTACGGAACCACGCGCGCGGATGAGGCGGCGGTTATCGAGGCCCTGAGCAAGGGTGGCAATATCAATCTCATGGGAGAACGTGCTGTCGGTGTCGCCGTAAAGATGGGACTCATCACCCGCGGTGAATGTATCATGATCGGCAGCGTCCCGCATGCCCAGATCTACCAGCTATGACAACCATCAGGGATCGGTTCTGTCCGAAATGCGGCGGGCCTTCAGATGAGGACGGGTTGTGCGCGAGCTGCCGGGTGGCAGATACGCCGTGGGTTGTATGCGATACCCGGGTAACGAGCACCCATTGTCCCAGTTGTGGCGCCACTAAACAGGTGAATACATGGACGGATACGAACCGCGAACGAAACGAGCTTGCGCCCGATCTCGCGCGAAGTGCAGTGCACTTCCATCAGGACGTGAAAAAACGCTCGATCGCCGTTGCCGTGCGCGATCTCAGTCACAACCGGTCCCGGGCAGACCTTACGATTACCGGCATCCTGTACGGGCATCCAGTAGAAAAATCCTGCACGGTCGAACTGGCCTGGCATAAGGAACAGTGCGACCGGTGCAACCGGATCACCGGCAGCTACTATGAGGGAATAGTACAGGTTCGTGCAGACGAGCGTACACCAAGCCCGTTTGAGCTGCAGAAAGCCGCTGCCATTGCAAGCCAGATCGAGGAATCTCTCCAGTCCGGCGGGGAGCGTCTCTCGTTTATATCGGATATGACCGAGAACCGGGACGGTCTTGATATTACCGTAGGATCCCAGCATATCGGTCTTTTGATTGTGCAGGGAATCACGGCGCAGCTGGGCGGGAGGTACACGACCCACCCGAAACTTGTCGGGGAAAAGAACGGCAGGCAGCTCTTCAGGATCACCTACCTTGTACGATTGCCCCGGTACCAGCGGCATGACGTGGTGAAACTTAGCCGGACCTACGCGGAGATCGAGCAGGTGGATACGCGTCACCTGAGAGTCTTCGATCTGACTGAAGGCAGGAGCCGGTCAGTAAAGGAAGAGGAGATTGTCGGAAGGATCGGCAATGCACGGAATGCCGAACCGGCGCTTGTTGCATATGTCTCCGGGGGGATGATGGGGCTCCTTGACCCGGCAACGGGGGTCACACGGGAAGTGCCAAAGCGACCGTGGCATGCAGTACAGGCCGGCGAGACTGCGCAGGTGCTCCGCGACGGAGACGCCTTTATTGTGATGAGGTAAACCACAGGTCCTGTATGCGAGCAAGGGCAGTACGCAAGGATCAGCTGGCCGCGGTGCGCAGTGCAGCATGGGTTGACGTAACCCGGCGGCCCTACCTTGAAGGGGAGACCGCATGGGTGCCGGTGAGGAAAGGATGTTCGTTCGAACGTGAGATCCCGGAGCGCCAGTCGTATCGCGGCCGCGGTTTTTTTTTGCTGGGTGATGTGGCGGTAGTCCACGGAAACAGGCCCACAACGCAGGAGGTCGAGGAACTTGTCCGGTTCCGGCACCCACGCGGTGTGCTCTGGATAGAATCTCTTGCTCTGGTGACCCGTACCCCGGAAACGGAGATCCTGTGGGGCAGTGTCGGTGACGTATGTCACCGGGAAGACGGGTTTATGTACCGTCTCGATCCCACCAAAGTAATGTTCGCCCAAGGGAACCACGATGAAAAGGCAAGGATGGCCCGGCTTATCCGTGAAGGGCCTGCTGATGCACAGGTAGCTGATATGTTCGCCGGTATCGGGTACTTCACCATTCCTATGGCAGGGAGCGGAGCCCGGGTCCATGCAATGGAAATTAATCCTGTTGCCTTTGAGTACCTGAAACAGAATATCGCAGGGAACGGTCTCACCGGCTACGTGAGTGTATCCCGCGGTGACTGCCGGGCCCTGCTTAATGGTACCTATGACCGTGTGGTGATGGGGCATTTCGATGCCGTCAGCATGCTGCCTGCCGTCTTTTCCCATGTGAATGCGGGGAGCGTTGTTCACGTACACAGCATCGGCGATGCTTCCGATGCGATCCGGGAAAAGGTTGAAGGCGCAGGTTTTTCTGCATCTATCCAAGTACATAAGGTGAAGAAATACCGCCCGCACACATGGCATATCGTGCAGGATGTGGCCCTCTCATGACCGTACAGACTCTTGCCGGAAAAGAGATCGTGATCGGTGTTACCGGAAGTATTGCAGCGGTCGAGACGGTGAAGCTGATCCATGCTCTTCGCAGGAAAGGCGCAGAAGTCCAGCCTGTTATGAGTGAAGCGGCACAGGGAATCATCCACCCCGATGCACTCACGTATGCAAGCGGCAGGCAGACGATCACCCGACTCTCGGGGAATGTGGAACACGTGACCTGCTGCGGTGACGGAGGAAGTGCCTCCCTCCTGCTCATCGCACCCTGTACCGCAAACACCCTCGGAAAAGTTGCCTGCGGAATTGATGATACCCCGGTTACGACGTTTGCCACGACTGCACTCGGGAGCGGGATGCCGGTGCTGGTAGTACCCGCGATGCACCACAGCATGTACCGGCATCCGGCGGTGGTCAAGAACATCAGGATTCTCGAATCATGGGGTGTCGGGTTCGCTGGCCCGAAGATCGAAGAACAAAAGGCGAAGATCGCCGACACCGGGGAGATCATCCTTCGCTGTGAGCGGGCCGTTCTGGGTAAACCGCTTGCCGGGAAAAAAGTACTTATCACAAGCGGGGCCTGCCGCGAACCTGTGGATGACGTGAGGGTGCTGACTACACGGTCAAGCGGACAGATGGGGCAGGAGATCGCGCTTGAAGCATGGCGGCGTGGCGCCGACGTCACTATTATCCACAACGGAACCCTTCCCTGCGTGGAGAACGCACCGGTGGAGACCGCGGAAGAGATGCAGGAAGCTATCGCGAAGTATCTCGAAAGAAGCAGTCCGGACCTGTATATCAGTGCGGCTGCTATCTCGGATTTTGCCCCCAAAAAAGTCGAGGGTAAGATCGCAAGCGGGAAACCGGTTACCGTTGACCTGGTACCTCTCCCTAAACTGATTGATCGGGTCCTTAACCATGAAGATACGCGGGTAATCGCGTTTAAGATTGGGAGAAAACCCCTACCGGAGGCAAAGGCACTGCTTGCACGCGGCGCGTGGATGGTGATTGCCAATACCCCGGAGAGCATGGGTACGGCCACTGGCTCTTATCGCGTTCTTACGGGAACTACTACGACCGGTACCTTCGTCTCCGGGACAAAAGAGGAAATTGCAGCCCGGATCTGGCAGATGATCCTTTCGGGTATGGAAGTGGAGAGGGATTCCTGACCGGACCGCTCCACCATGACTCCGTAAGCGCAACTCCTAAAAGAGCCGGACGTCCAACCAGATATGACAGGTACGAGACTGCCATGACACCTGCATCCGTGACAGCGTTCTGTCCCGGTCATATCTCCGGGTATTTCCGGAGGATTGACGGGCACGATACAGCAACAACGGGGAGCATTGGCGCTGGTATTGTAATAAGTGAGGGAGTGACTGCAACGGTGAGATCAGCTCGCGTGTTCTCGGTGATTGTGCGGATTCAGTCACCGGAAGGAAAACTCCTGGAAGTTTCCCGTGCCTCCCCTCCCCTTTCTTCAGCGCTTGAAAGACTCGGTGTGACTGTTGCCGTGGAAACAATCTGCAGGCTTCCCATCGGTGCCGGTTTTGGTCTCTCGGCGGCAGCGCTGCTCGCTACGATCACGGCAACTAACCGGCTTTTGAATCTGGGTCTCTCCAGAGAGGAAATAGCAGAATGTGCCCACGAGACCGAAGTCATATTCCGTACAGGCCTTGGGGATGTCGCCGCATGCCAGGGTGGCGGTCGTGTAGTAAGGACCGGCCCCGGTATTCACGGCACTATTCTTCGCAGTTTCGATCTCGATGCCCCGGTCTGTGCTATCAGTTTCGGCCCGATCCATACGCCGCAGGTGCTGGGGTCCCCTGCGCAGATGGCACGGGTAGCTGCAGCATTTCCCCGATGCCAGCCGGAGACCTTTAAGGAATTTTTCTCCTGTTGCCGGACATTTTCCGCAGCAAGCGGACTTGAGACACCCGCGGTACACCGGGTGTTAACCGAATGCGACCGGGAAGGTATTCCGGCTGCTATGACCATGCTTGGCGAAGGGGTATTTGCCTATGGCGATCGGGCCTGCGATGCGCTCCGTCAGTTTGGTGAAGTATATGGGATGGGTATGGCCGATTCCGGGACCCGCATTGTGGAGGTTGTACCATGATTCCCCGGGATCATCCCCGCTACCTGTCGCTTGTCACCCGGGAACATCTTGCAGAGTGCGCGCAATCGGGCATCGTCTCATGGGAAGGTCTTATCTCCCATGGGCGTGGCGAAGCGTTCGATTACCTGCTTGGGGAAAAAACAAGCGAGAGCGCCCGCCGGGCTGAGCGGACGGCAGCGGCCTTGATCCGCACCGCACATCACCCGGTCATCTCGGTGAATGGCAACACTGCGGCTCTTGCAGCAAACGAGATCGCGCTTCTCCAGAAAGCAACCGGCGCACTCGTCGAGGTCAACCTCTTCCATCGTACCCCGGAACGAGTAAAACAGATTGAAACCCTGCTTCAGGCGGCGGGGGCCGAGGTCTTTTCCGGTGTTGCCGAACGCCTGCTCCCTCTTTCGCACGATAGAGCTTGGTGCCGGCGTGAGGGTATGTATGCGGCCGATGTGGTTCTTGTGCCGCTTGAGGATGGCGACCGGTGCGGGGTACTGGTTGCGATGGGAAAAAAAGTGATTGCAATCGATCTTAATCCCCTTTCCCGCACCGCAGAAAAGGCGACCCTTACCATCGTTGACGAAGTGACCCGTGCCCTGCCGGTCATAACCGAGGCCTGCACATCTCTGACTAATGAAGAATGCCGCGATCTGGTTGCGGTGCTGGACAATCACGTTTTCCTCAGGGAGGCGCGTGACGAGATAGCCGCGAGGTTAAAAAATGCTCTGGACTGAGCGCTACCGCCCGGTGCGGTTCGATGAGATCGTGGGGCAGGACCGGGTCATTGAACTCCTGTCCTCTTTTGCAGCCTCCGGCACAATCCCGCACCTGATGCTTGCCGGTCCTCACGGAACAGGAAAGAGCGCTGCAATCCGGTGCTTCGCGGAGCAGATGTATGGGGTGAACTGGGAGGCAAATACGTCGATCTTCCAGACCGCTGATCTCTTCTCACAGGGAAAAAAACTGCTCGAAGAAGATGAGCGATACATCCATCTGTACCAGAAAGGCCAGAGTCTGATCGTGAATTTTAAGTATATCCTGAAATGGTATGCTTCGATTCGTCCACTCGACGCGGATTTCAAGCTGATGGTCTTTGAGGACGCACACGCCCTCACCCGCGAGGCCCAGCAGGCATTACGCAGGATTATGGAGCGGTACAGTACTACCTGCAGGTTTGTCTTTTCGACAACCAACCAGAGTGCTGTTATTCCTGCGATTAGCTCGCGCTGCCTGCCGCTGCCCTTTACTCCTCTTTCCTCTGGTGTGCTCATCTCGCAGCTCAGGAAGATCCGGGAATGTGAAGCGCAGAGAGCGCAATTCAGCTGTTCGAATGATGATCTCGAACTGATTGCCGTGGCGGCTCAAGGGGATATGCGCAAGGGAATCCTGATGCTCCAGGCTGCGTTCCAAGCCGGTTCGTGCAGTAACCTTGCCGCATTATCGCAATCCGAGACCGGCACGGTCGCCGGTTCGGCCATCGGTCTTATCAAGACGGGAGATGTCAGGGGGGGTATCCGCCAGCTTGAATCCCTTATGATCGATTATGGTCTTTCTGGTCGGGAAGTATTGTCGGAGATCCGGATGGTTGCCCAGAGGGAATATAATCACCCGCTGCTTGCAATTGCCCTTGCTGAAGCGGATACCCGGCTCGGGCACGCGAACAACGACTATGTCCAGATCGATGCGTTTGCAACCAGTATCAGGAGGCTATTTCCATGAGCATGGTAAAACAGGAGAAGATTCAGCAGCATTACGACGAAATTGCTGACGTTTACGATCTTCACTACGATCATCCACGCGGCCGGTTCTACCATACACGCATCAGCCGCCACGTGATGGAAGCCCTTCCCCGGGGCGGTGACCTTCTTGATATCGGATGCGGTACCGGTCTTTTTATCGAAAAATATCTTCGGTACGGGGGAACTGCTGTCGGTATCGATCTGAGCAGGAACATGATCGGGCGGGCACGCGACCGGTGCAGCTGCTCCGATTTTTCCCTGGGAACAGGAGAACGCCTTCCTTTCCGCGATAACTCATTTGATGCGATCTCAAGTCTCCTTGTCTTTAGCTACCTGCGTGATCCCCCGGCTATGCTTCAGGAGGCAAACCGCGTACTTCGTCCGGGAGGATCGATCTCGATCTGCACGCTCGGGAAAAAACTGCTGACCTGCGGCATTCCGGTGATTTACCACATAAGCGAGAAGATCCGGATCAGGCATGTTGTCATGAAAGATTTCGGTGAGTATTACTACGATGAAGAGGAGATGGGCGAGCTCTTCAGTGATGCGGGCTTTTGTGATATAAAAGTCAGCTGGTGCTCGTTTGCCCATATCGACATGGGCGATCCGCTTTTCCATCTTGCGCGTCGGGTGGAGCCTTTCATCGAGCGCCGGATTCCCCAGCTGGCATATAACATCTGTGTAGATGCAAGGAAACCCAAGGAATAATGGCGTTATTGTCTGATGGGGATATTTTCCCTCCCCAACCTTTATCTGTCACACGGCAGAATTAAATGAGGAGTTTTAGCATATGGGCAAGACAGGTACAACCCTCTGGTCACAGGTCAAAGGTGTCAAAGGCCAGATCCGGCTCGTTCCCAAAAAAGAAGGGGAACGCAAGAGTCCTGGACCTAACCAGAGATTCAAGTCAAGTATCAACTTAAAGAAGATGGATCAGGCAGCAGCCGAAGAGCAGCGCGGCGGCCGAGGCGGCCGAGGCGGACGGCGCGGAGGCAGCCGTGGTGGAAGGCGCGGTGGCGATCGGTCTGGCGGTTCAGGAATGAACGAGTCTACAGCGAGTCCGCTTATCCGCAGGCGCATGCGCCGGTCAAAGGTTTCGGTGCTCGGTGCCAAGGCAAAGGCTGCGAGATAACGCAAAAGATACCATCTGATCAGCGAGCAATGACCGGGGTACAATGCCCCGGGAGGGCATTTTTCCAACTGTTTTTTTTCGAAGTTTTCTGTTGCATCCTGTTTTAACCTGACAGAATCATAATTATCATTTATCTTCAGTGACTATGGTGAGTATGGATCTTCCAACCGCAGTGAAAAGTTACCAGTTCGGAGAACGGGCGAAATCCGAGCTGATCGTTGTGTCGCAGCTTTGCCAAGCGCTTACCGGATTTCCCGATACCCAGAAGAGCGGCGGCAGGAAACTGCTTCTCCTTCTGATGGAGCAGGTCAGAACCGAGGTGGCCTTTGCGGCGAAGAGTACAGGTGAGAAGGAATTCGAACAGGCAATACATTCCCTTAACGAAGCGATATCGCTTGTGGAGAGCGACCAGCCCGAGCAAGCATCAGAGAAGCTTGCCGCCGCCATAAGCGCGTCAACTACACCGGCGCAGAAAGCATGGCAGGAACTCTCGGATCATGGACTCCTCTGATTTTCCGGGTTTTCTGTCGGGCCGGTCATCGGTTCGGGAATACGAGGAAACGCCGCTGAATCAGGACGAGATTGACTACATTGCTTCCTGTGCAGGCACTGCACCGAGTGCAGGTAACCTTGAGGCGTGGGATGTCGTGGTAGTAACTGATACCGAGTTGCGACTCGCCCTTGCGGAAGCTGCCTTTGGCCAACAGCATGTCGGGGAAGCACCTGCCCTCTTTGTTGTCTGTGCCAACTACGTGCGTTCGATGTCGCAGTACGGCGAACGCGGGATACTCTATGCTGTTGAGGATGCAACTATCGCCTGCACATACATGATGCTTGCCGCCCATGCCCACAATCTCTGCACGTGCTGGACCGGGGCATTTGACGAGGATGAAGTACGGGAAATCCTCGGGTTGCCTCCACATGTACGGCCGCTTGCGCTCCTTGCGGCAGGACACGGCCGTCTACCGTCCCAGAGGGCGGGGCGCATGGATATCGGGGAGCATATCCACCGCGACATATGGTAAAACGGGCAGGATCTCTTGGGTGAAAACTATGCCGGACTATCTGGTGACACTTGAATCAGCGTGGTACATCAAGGAAGCAAAGTCGCTTGACGATGCGATAGGGATTGCAATCAGTGAAGCGGGAAAAAGCTTAACCCCTCGGCAAAGTTTGTTGAAGTCGAAGCGGGCATGCTTGCCTGCCCGTTCTGCGAACAGCAGCTTTCGAGTGCTATTGTAGTAGCCGATACCGCGCTTGTCGGGCTCGTGCTTGAGATGAAAGTATTCAGGGCCGAATCAAAGGAGCATGCCAGCCGGATTGCGAAGTCGGTGATTGGAAAAGCACTCCGTGAAATTCCCTTAAAACTTCTGGACGTGCAGGAATTATGATCCATGTTGTAGGACACACGGCGATCGACTATATCTCCCGCGTGCATCATCTTCCTGAAAAAAACCAGTCGACCCACATCACCGACCGGCAGATTTTCTTCGGTGGCGGAGCGTCTAATATTGCAGCCGGGATTGCCATGCTTGGGGAGTTGGTCACGCTTCACTCCTGCGTCGGTGATGATTTTGCCGGGAGCGACTATGAGAAATGGATGGACCGGTCTGGGATCCACCGACAGTTCTTTGAGGTACCGGGAACCCACACTCCAACCGCGTTCATGTTTACGGAGGAAGCGGGGAACCAGATGACGTTCTTTGAATGGGGTGCTTCACAGGCATTCGCGACAGCGGAAGCCCCGGCGCTCCCCCTCGTCCACATGGCGACAGCCGATCCCGAATTTAATTGCCGGGTGGCACAAAAAAGCGAGTTTGTCTCGTTTGATCCGGGACAGGATGTTTTCTGGTACACAAAAGAACAGCTCGAATCCATTATTGCCAACACCGATATCCTGTTTGCCAACCAGCACGAGGTGCAACAGATGTGCACGACGCTCGGGAAGACAAAAGCAGATCTTATCAAAGAAGTTGCTATGGCAATATTTACTATGAGCGGCGACGGGAGTACGCTGTATATGGACGGCAGGGAACACTTCATCCCGGTCGTGCCGGTATCACTCTGTGATCCGACTGGCGCGGGGGACGCGTACCGGGCCGGGTTCCTGTCCGCGTACGTCCGGGGGTATGCCCCACTTACCTGCTGCCGGATTGGGACGGTCACTGCCTCCTATGTCGTGGAACATGCCGGATGCCAGACACACCTGCCCACTTGGGCCCAGATGCTCGAACGGTACCGTACACATTTCGGCGCGATCGAATCAGTGCCGACGCGGGAGTAATATGACAGAGATCCACGCAGGAACCAACCGGTCTGAACCTATTCTCGGGGGTTTTGCCTGATGGCAATCGCTAGTGATGTAAAACTCGGGCAGCTCACCAAATACCTTTTTACTGCACCATCGTGGCCGTTGTCCCTTCTTATCCTCATTATTCTGGGTATTGTTATTGACGGCGCGAGTTCCCGCGCCTGGGTTTACCTGCCGTTCTCAGGTACCCTCGCGTTTACGCTCCCGGCGATTGCTGCATTCCTCCTGACAAAACCGATCATTGAG
Source organism: uncultured Methanoregulaceae archaeon (assembly GCA_963737635.1). GTDB lineage: Archaea > Halobacteriota > Methanomicrobia > Methanomicrobiales > Methanospirillaceae > Methanoregula. The sequence continues at coordinate 34,094 of CAVTTL010000001.1, read as the reverse complement.
TATTCCGGCAAAACGATGACCTGGAACCGTTCGGCTCTCCTTGCGCTTGCCTGTACGGTCTTTGCCGTCATTATCACCCTCGCATCGCTTGCCGGCGGTATCAGGTATCTTCCTCTCTTTTATGGGATCTCCCTTGGTTTTGTCTTTGGCCTGCGCCTCTTCGTACTCGTTGCAATCTCGGATTACCGCATACCCCATATGATCCTGCCTGCCCTTACCCAGAGTGGTGTGGGGGTAATTGTAGGATTTTTCCTCTTCTCTCCGGAATGGGCAGTCTTTTCTCTTGTCCTCCACATCGTGTTCGGTCTCGGTTTTGCGATCCTTGTCTGGCTGATCGAGCGCCCGCTTTACCGGGCGTTCCATATCCGGGGCCTCGCGTTCGTCAACGCGTTTATTGCCAACATGACAGACGGTTCAAAGGAAATGGAAAATTTCTTTCGGGAGATCGGCGAGGAGATCTTTGTACCGCAAGTCTGCCTCTTTTTCCGTCGCCCGCAAAAAGAATCCGTGCTCTTTACCATACCCAACCTCCACCCCGGGCCAATGGGCGAGATTGGGGGTGGCAACCTGCCCCGGGTTATCCACGACCATATAAAAGAGGAGACAATGGTCCCTCACGGGTGCGCCTCACATGATTTCAACCTGGTCTCTGAAAGCGAGATCGAGAAAATCATCCAAGCAATTGAACGTTCGAAAAAGGATCGGACATATACTCCCGGTGCAACCCGTTCCGCCCGGCTCTCGTGCGGTTCCGTGCATGTGCTATACCAGAGGTTTGGCGATGCCATCCTGATGGTTACGACCCGGTCGCCTCTGATGACTGAGGACCTCGATTACTCGATCGGCATGACTATTATGGCCGAAGGTCACCGCTGGTTCCCGCATGTGGCGTTTGTGGATGCCCACAACTGCATGACCGATCTTTCGTCTGCAGTGCTCCCGGCGACCCTGACGGCGACTGAGTACCAGCGCGGAGCGATTCAGGCCATGGAGGTATGTAGTGGCGCCGAGCTCCTGCCGTTTTCTATCGGTTACGCCCACGAGCACCTGCCCTATTCCCGGGAGCAGGGATTCGGTGATCTGGGTGTCCAGGTGATGGTTGTGGAGACTGCCGGCCAACGGACTGCCTATGTGCTTTTCGACGGCAACAACATGGCTGCGGGTCTCCGGGAGATCCTTCTTGAGAAAATTCTCGCCTTGGTTGATGCTGCCGAAGTGATGACGACCGATTCGCATGTAGTTAACACAATAACCGGGAAAAACCCGGTTGGCATGGAGATACCGGTCGAAATGTTTCTTCCTGCAGTCCTGCGCGTCGTACGGGCTGCCGTCGACGATCTTGGACCGGCCGAGTGTGCGGCGACGACGGCACAGTGCGAACACGTAGTCGTTTTTGGCTCAAACAGGATCTCTCAGCTTGCAAGTACCGTGAATGCCATGCTCATCTTTGTCGCGCCGCTCTCGCTTGCGATGCTGCTCCTCGCATTTCTCCTCTCATTGGCGGCATACGTGCTGATGGTGTGAGACCCGGGTTTTCGAATGCGTGGAATAACAGAGTTCCCGGATTTCCCAACATATTTCCCCTATACCTAATTTAGCATGATTAATCATCTTTTTTTTGAATCCGGGGTCGTTTGACCGCAAGATTTAAAGGAATGGCAAGCATAACGTCGGTTATAGAGAGGAGGAAAAAGACACCGGAGCAGCAAGAATCCTGTAAAGGCAATTTGTACCGCAGGCGAACTTGGTTAGGGAAAGGTGATCAAAGTTCATCCATCCGAGCACATACCTGCCCGCTGGATCGGTGTTGACCTCAACACGACCGGACACGCGGCCGTTGCCGCCGATCCGGACAGCGGGAAAGTCCTGAAACTGGGAAAAAATGTACACTATGTCCGCAGCACTTCAATCAAAAACTGCACGAAACTCTACAAGGAAGGAAAACTCTGGAAACTCAGAAAAGATAAGAGCCGTGAGCGCAAAGCGTTCAAGGCAGCGTTAAACAAAATCTCCCGGCAGATCGTATTCTTCGCGGAATCGCTCGGCTCGGGCATCAAGTTCGAAAAGCTCTTCTCCAGCCGTTACTCGCATGCTCATGAGTCTGCGGGGTTTATCGAATTCTCGTTTGGGAATGGATCGTTCTTCTCGCTCCAGCGACTGGTGGAAAAACTAGCCATGCGGCGGGGCATTCCCGTCATCTACGTAAATCCTGCATATACTTCCAAACGGTGCAGCCGGTGTGGGAATATGGGACGGCGAAGCAGAAAACATTTCGAATGCCCGCACTGCGGTTTTGTTGCTCATGCGGATGTAAACGCCGCATTCAATATCGCGCTTACATCTCACCGGTTCGCCGCCCCCTTAAATCTCAGCGAGGAAGAACAGGCAGAACGTGGCCGGCTCTCAAAAAAGCACATGCGCAGGCGAGCCCGCGAAGAGATGATCATCCCGTATACCGGTTTCCCCTCCATTGCGGCACAAGTCCCAAGCGGAAACCTCCTTGCGGTACTTGAGTAAGCAGGTACCACACTCTTTTTTCTGAAAGGAATGAAACCAGCTGCAAGTATGTACCGGGATCTGAGAAAGCATTTCCTCTCGTGAGAAAAAAATGTCTTTCTATGACCGAACACAAGGGATTGCTCTACAGCCTCGCATTATTCAAACAGCGGTATACCCGAGGGACATCCTGGACGCAGATCCTCATAAATTTTGGGATCATCACCGCAAACGCCAAGCTCTTCGAAGATTTCTTTTATATTCATCTGGGCCTGACCCTGCCCATGGTTCTTGCCCTCGCGGTTCCCTGCTATATCCTCCTATGCTACATCATTGGGCACTATGATGAGAAGATTGGGTTCTGGCAGATTGAAAACAATCTCAGCTACCGGTTCACGCCGTATTCAGAAGAGATGCTCAACAATATACGGGAGATTAAAAAGAAACTTGAGTAGACCCGATTGAAGTGCCACCTATAAATTTCCTGGGGAAGATATGGTGATACTGGGAATGCCATAGTGTTAGCCAATGAATCAATTAAAAAGATCTCGTCTCTCCAGAGAAACGAGATCACTGAACATCACATCTATCTCCGGATCGCACAGGTTACCCGGGAACCCCATAATCGCGAGGTCCTGACACGGATTGCTGCGGAGGAGCTCCAGCATTACCTCATCTGGAAAAAATACACAGGTAAGGATACAGCCCCTGCCCTGTTCCGGGTCTGGTTTTATTATCTCATTGCACATCTGCTGGGAATGACGTTTGCTATCAAGCTGATGGAAGGGGTGGAAGAAAGGGCGCAGGTCGGTGACAGTGCACTCCTTTCAGCTATTCCTGAGATGCCCGTTATGCTTGACAATGAAGTGAGGCATGAACAGGAGCTCATTGCCCTGATTGATGAAGAACGGCTCAGGTATGTCGGATCCGTCGTTCTGGGTCTCAACGACGCTCTTGTGGAATTCACCGGCACCCTTGCCGGCCTGACTTTTGCGATCCAGAATTCCCGGATCATCGCGGTGGCCGGTCTGATTACCGGTGTCGCCGCCTCGCTTTCCATGGCCGCCTCCGAATATCTCTCCCAGCGTTCCGATGAGATGGTCGGAACAAGCCCGAAAAAAGCCGCACTTTATACCGGAGCCACCTATATTGTTACTGTTGCCCTGCTGATATCGCCCTTCCTTCTCCTCACAAGCCCGTACCTGGCTCTTGTGTTCACCCTCGTTGGTGCAGTTCTGGTCATCTTTTTCTTTACATTTTATATTTCCATCGCAAAGGATCTCCCCTTCTGGAAACGTTTTACTGAGATGGCTGCGATAAGTCTGGGTATTGCGGGTGTATCTTTTGTGATCGGTTTGCTCATCCGCCTGGTGTTAAATGTGAATGTATGAGAGGCCCAGAAACAATCTTTTTTTTTCCAGCGTGAGGTCATATCGTAGTTGATCTTGAAACCCCGTAATCGGCTTTGGGCCTCCTTAAGTGTAAAAAGAGATGCACTTTTTACCGATTAAGACATTTATAACACATACCGGTTCAACCCCGCGAAATTCTTATGAAGCCTTTCATTCCCCACAGAATTGCGCTCACCATCAGGACAAAGATCCTCATTCTCTTTCTGGCACTGTCCATTGCGGCACTCTCGATAACAGGTTATTTTGCGTTTTCTGCGATCACAAACGTAGGGTCCTATGCACAGGGAAGCAGCGAAAAATTGGGCCAGGGTGTGATCAACGACAGCTCTGTGCGCCTGCTCTCCCTTGGAAAGGAATATCTTATCCGCGTCTCAGCCGATCAGGCAAATATAACAGATGCACTTTTCGAAGATAGTGACAGTGAAATGGAGATCCTCGCAGCACAGGCTGCCGAGCTCCAGCGCAACCCGCCGATATTCTCTTCAACGCCAACTTATACCGAAAATAATCCCCCCTCAGATCCTCTGTCCGGTGCGGTTCTCGTCTTTGCGCCGGGAGCAACGGCAACACCGGGTTCTGAAGAGGCACGCACCCTATCCGGGCTTGCCGGTGACCTTAAGGCTGTGTACAATTCGGATACCGAGATGACCGACGTTTATGTCGCAACCGATTCAGGAATGATGCTCTCCTACCCCTGGCGGGGAAATTTTCCTGTAGGATACGATCCGCGGACCCGTCAATGGTTTGTAGATGCAGAAGCAAAGGAAGGCGTGGTTTGGTCGAATGTCCCGTATGTCGACGCGACAAATAACGGTGTGATCATGACCTGCTCAGAGGCCGTGAGCAGCCCGGCATATGGCCGCTGGGTGGTTAGCTCCGACGTATCAACAAAAACGATTGATGAGAATTTTATTGGTCAGACGCTCGGCGGAGACGGTTACGCAGTGCTCATCAACCAGCAAGGGGATGTCATCAGCCGCCCCGGGCTTTCTGCCGGGAATACGCAATGGGATGAACCGTTTGATAGTGGGAATGCATTCACAAGCGATAATTCCGGTCTCAGCGCTGTCGCTGCAAATATGACTGCCGGCCTGACCGGTATCGGTACGGTCTGGTTTAACGGAACAGAGACGTATGTTGCCTATGCCCCGGTCAGATCGGTGAACTGGAGCCTTGCAGTCTCTCTTCCGGTAAGCGAGATCACACTACCGGTAGAAGAATTTACCGGCAGGATCGAGGGAGCAACCCATGACACTGGAACACAGATCACGGCCCAAACATCGTGGCTCAGATTGATTTTTTCCATCCTTTTTATTGCGATTCTGTTGGTCGTTCTCTTGGTCGCTGTCATTCTCAGCCGTGTAATTACCCGCCCGGTAGCACTACTCAAAGATGCGGCATCAGCGTTGGGTGAGGGTAATCTTGATTTCAGGGTGAAGATACAATCAGGAGATGAGTTCGAGGATCTTGCCCGTTCGTTTAATACTATGGCCGATGAGCTCCAGGAAAACATCGAAATTCTCAGGAAGACCACGGCTGAAAAGGAACGTTACTCAAAGGAACTAGAGATTGCACGAAACATCCAGATCAGTTTTCTGCCAGAACGAATGCCGGAAATTCCCGGTTACGACATTTCTGCGGTGATGATCCCGGCAATGGAAGTTGGCGGGGATTTTTATGATTTTATCCAGACCGGTGACGGGAAGTGGGCGTTTGTGATCGCCGATGTGTCCGGTAAGGGGGTTAGCGCTGCACTCTTCATGGCGATGTCCCGGACGCTGTTGCGGGCAGGTCTCGAAGGTGCAACGAATCCGGCAGAAGCACTTGGCGCTGTAAACCGGATGATCACCCAAAACGCACCGTCCAGCATGTTTGTCACGGTCTTTTCGGCACTCCTTGACCCGGTAAACCAGACCATGATCTGCATCAATGCCGGCCATAACCCCCCGCTTGTCACATACGGAGAAAACGGGGACACCGTGTTTTTACAGGAAAACGGGATCGCGATGGGTGTCCTTGCGGATATGAACAGTACGCCGGAACACCTCCAGATCAGGCCGGGAGATATAGTGATCATGTACACCGATGGCGTTACAGAAGCATTCGATGCCGGGTATAATGCATTCGGCGAAGGGCGGTTGGCCGTGATTGCAAAAGAGAGCCGTGGTCTCCCTGCCAATATAATCGTTGAGAAGATCATCGCCGGCATCCGGGATTTCACTGGCCCTGCCCCTCAATCAGATGATATCACGCTCGTAGTTGTACGAGTGCTTCCACGACCCTGAGCTCGGGCCGAAACCGGGATCTCTCCCGATGATAACTCCGTATTGGGTAAAAAGGATGGCAGACAAAGGTTCCAGACTTTAATCCGAAAAGGCTGGGTCCTCGCGTTTAGAGAAAAGAAAACATTATTCCTCGCCGCCTTCCGGTGAGTGCATTAAGAAAGGGGTTTTATTCATTCGGTGTAAAAGGTTCTTCTTCTTCCTCTGTGGCTGGTGTTACCCAGACTTTCCAGCAGAACCCGACAATACTTCCCATTACAAAGATCACGAGAAGGACAGCGCTGATAAGATTTTCTGTAAAATCTATCCCGACCGGAATCTGCATACCCATCAGGCTATTGAACGCTCCAATAAACAGTGCCACGATCAGGAACAGGATGGATCCAACTATAATGCCAAGAATCACAGCAGCAGCGAGACGCAAAAGGCTCGGTCGGGTTGTTTTTTCGTTCATAAGATGCATGGTAAATCCTTCTTATAAAACCTTATTGTCCAATCGGCCGAAATGCATCTCAGCAATATACCGGTTAGGGAAGGCTTATGTTTCGGTATGTTTAAAATGCTTAACAGAAGAATGCCATGAAAAAGAACGTATTTTATCTATTGATCGGGGTTATCGCGGTCGCGCTCCTTGCGATCTTCTGGTATTCAGTTGAGAACTTCACCCCGCTCATCTTCACCATCTCCTTTGTGATTGGTGTGATTCTCCTTTATCTTGGATACCGCAGAGTTGAAGATTTTGTCGAGGATGAACGGAGTGCACGGATTACTGAAAAAGCGGCCATGAGGACTCTTCAGGTTTTCTGGGTGTGCTTCTGCGCTTTTTCCATTATGGCAGTCACGAATTTGCTGTATATGCCGAGGTTTTTCCGCCCATTCGGATTGAATCGCGGGTCCCCGATTCTGCCTCCGGAGATGTTATCACTGAAAACAATTGGATATATCCAGCTGTCGCTTCTCTGCCTGATGATCTTCCTGTATGTCGGGTTCAGGATCTATTATGCAAGAAAGTTCGGGGACTGGGAAACCGATGAAGAATAAAATAAAGGTTTACCGGGCGATGCAGGATCTCACGCAAGAAGATCTTGCGAAAGCTATAGGAGTAACCCGGCAGACTATCCTTGCCATAGAGAAAGGAAAGTATATACCGTCATTGGATCTTGCATTCAGGATCTCCCGTTACTTTAAAGTGAATATTGAAGAGATATTCTCGTATGAAGAGAGCGTTCGGACCGTCGATATAGATTAACCCGTCGGAAATTGACCGGGTTCTCGACTCTGCAGATCTTTTTTGAACTGCGTGGGACCGGCCTGTTTTTTGACCTTCTTTAGATGTTTCTTATTTTGTAAATCTCGGGATGATTCCACGATCTCTTTCCATAATCGGTTATGTTTTTGATCACCAGAGTGCTTTTGATAAAGGAATTGTTTGCTGAAGTGAATCTTACTGTATAATAAGGTATATATTACAAAATGTCTAATGTAGTTTACATCACACGAGGAGGATCTGCATTTGCCTCAGACTGATTTCGGAGGTCATCACGTGAAAACCCCACCACTCTATTATGCTGTGCTCGCCGTATTCTGTATTCTCGCATTATCAATCGGAACACTTCAATCATCTGGTATAATTACCTGATTTTGCGCGTCTTTCTTTTAGCTCATTGTGCCTGTGAATACAGGAATTTCTTTTTTTCGTCGTAATTTTGATACTATCTGATTGCCCTTTGAGAAACCTATTTATAACGTCAAGTATTAATTAAATAACAATAAGTAAAACATACATTACAAAAATGTGCGTATGAATGGGTGGCGCAATCTTAAATGTACGAATGGTATATTCCTGAGCATGCCAGCCCGGTCGCGTAGGTCTCTCTTATCAAAAAAAATGGAGTTATTATGAAGATTTACACCGCTCTCATCGGAATGTTGATGATTTGTGTGATGGTAGGCGCTGTGAGTGGCGCCCCCCAAACAAGTTCGACGAGTACCAGTAGCAGTTCTTCCGGGACAAGCTCTGTCAGCGCTGCAACGACAACGCTTAGTTCCGAACAGGCTTTGTCAACGGTCTATGTCAGCTCCGTTGCAGTTGATCCTCAGGAATTCTTTCCCTTTGAACAGGGTACGATCACGGTAACGGTAGTTAACTCCGGGCCACAAGAGGTTGCGTTCAAAAGTGCAGATATTCTCGACAGCCCCAATGTATACATCCCGGATGAACGAACCAACCCGTACCAGACAATGATGTATATGGGGCCCGGAACCACGCAGACGTATACCTTCGATATCGTGGCAAAACCCCCTGAGGGAATATATTACCCGGTCTTTTCCCTGGCGTCCCGTGATGCAGGAAGCATCTATTATCCCATTCAAGTCAGGATCGATTCAACGCCGATAAAAGAAGCGATTTCCCAAGCACCGCAAAACTTTGCCATCAACGAAACAGATAACGTCACCCTCGAGATCACGAACCCGCGTGTCGGTTACATCAATAATACCGTTATAACGGCTTCTGCTCCGGGAGTTTCTATTAATCCTTCGCAGGTCTTTATCAATTCTATTGCCGGTGGGAATGACGTAGATGTACCATTTGCCATTACACCTCACCAGGCTGCAAACGTTACTTTTACCATCAATTATAACAACGGCGTGATGAACCCGCATTCGGATACTGTTGTTCTGCCGCTTAACATAGGTAAAGGCATAAACGAAGCAAATCCTGTCATCAACGATCTCGCGCTTACCGTGTCAGGAGGCGCGTATCAGCTGACCGGCGATGTGACCAATGAAGGAATAGTCGATGCAAACGGTGTGCTTTTAACCGTCGAACCCCCGGCACAGCCGGCACAGCCATATGCAGAGCTATGCGGTAGGTTCCCTCACATCCAACGACTTTTCCAGTTTCACCCTTACGTTTACCGGATCGGATCTGTCAGCGGTCCCGATACAAACCCAGTGGGAGGACGACAGCGGTAACACACTGACAAATGTCCAGACGTTCGATCTACGCTCCCTCGCCAGCGCGTTGGAGGCCAGCTCGCGAAACGGCGGCAGCGGAGGATCGGGTGCAGTGTATACAGGAGCTACCGGCGGGAGTGCAGCGTCCAGAGGTGGCTATGGAGGCGGCGGTGGCAGCCTGTTTGGTTTCGGTGGCGGCCGGGGTGGCGGCCTGAGTTCTTTCTACCCCGTTATTATCGGCGGGATCGTATTTATCGTCGCAATTGCGCTCTATGTCAAGAGAAAATGGATCCTGGGAAAAATCAGGAAGCAGTAATCAAGGTGATCGTTCATGAGCGACATGCCACTTATCCGGCTTACTGATGTCACAAAAACATATCATCTGGAGAGTGGGGATTTTACTGCGCTCGATCACGTGACCCTCGATATTGCCGAGAACGAATTTGTGGCGATTATGGGTCCGTCCGGTTCCGGTAAATCGACGATGATGAACCAGCTGGGCATTCTTGATGTCCCGACCTCCGGTGAACTTTATATGTCCGGTGAAAATGTCGCGAAAATGTCAAGCCTCGAACGAACCCATATGCGCCGGGATATTATCGGGTATATCTTCCAGAAATTTTACCTGATTCCTCTCCTTTCGGCATACGAGAACGTGGAATATCCCATCATTCTCAAGTACAAAAAGCGGGATACGACCGGAAGGGCTGCCGGTTATCTCAAAGCAGTGGGCATCGATGCAGACATGAGTGCCCACCGGCCCAACCAGCTCTCCGGGGGGCAGCAGCAGCGTGTGGCCATCGCACGGGCACTGGTCAACGATCCTAAAATCCTTCTCTGTGATGAGCCTACCGGGAATCTTGACAGCAAGACCGGTATCCAGATCATGGAGATCCTCTGTGACCTGCACCGGAAAGGTAAGACGGTTATTATTGTGACGCACGATCCAAATATCGCACATTACGCGCAGCGAACAATCCGGCTTGCCGATGGAAAAGTCGTAGCTGACGGAAAGCTCGTAGCTGATGGAAAGGTAGAGGCTTCATGAAGGATATCTTCTTTGATCTCTCGGTCAGGAGTGTCCGGCTGAATTTCCTGCGCTCGCTTCTCGCCTCTATCGGGATCGTGATCGGTGTTGTAGCCATCTCATCGATGGGCATGCTGGGAACCAACATGCAGCTCTCAGTAAAGAACCAGCTGTCAGCAGATGTCAATACGGTTATGCTCACCTCTGATGTGGTGAAAATAAGCACCGGCCTTGGGGCTGCACCCACTTCAAGTACCAATCGATGAAAGCACACTCAACGATATCAAGGGTTCCGTGGGACAGAACGATGTGGTACCGATCCACCATACGAGTACCCAGTTCACCGTCGGCGACCAGAATGGTCGCGGAACGATCTATGGGCTCGACCCCAGCGATGTCCCGAAATTCCTCACCGTAGCACAAGGCTCGAATATCCGGGGAAGCGACGTGTTGGTTGGCGCAACCATTGCCAGTAACTTCAACCTCGTTGTCGGAAGCACGATTAAGATCGGGCAGAACTGTGCCACTGTCACCCGTCCGGTGGTAAGGGTAGCCGGGATCCTCCAGGCACGCGGCATTGCGGCTGACGGCGTTAACGTGGATAACGGGATGGTGGTTGACGATACCTGGTATACTGACCACTTTGGCGGCCTGGACCAGTACGATCAGGTTAATGTGATTGTGGCGGACGTCGATACCATCAACCAGACCGAAGATGCAATCAACGCTAAAGTAAACAGGAACAGCGATGTGGTGCGGATATCTGACGCCAGTTCCCGGTTGTCGACGATCTCGAGCACGCTTGGGACGATTACCACCTTTATCATGGCAATCGGCGGGATATCTCTGGTAGTCGCGGCGGTGAGTATCTTCAACGTCATGATGATGTCGGTCAAGGAGCGGGTGCAGGAAATCGGTATCCTGCTTTCGATTGGGACAGAGAAAGGTGAAGTGCGCAGGATGTTCCTCTACGAGGCGCTTATCCTTGGCATCATCGGTGCGGCGGTGGGTGGCATCATGAGCTTTATTATCGGGTACTCGGTCGTGAATGCCATGATAGGTACCACCCAGTATTTCTTCACCATGGATAGTCTGATTTACATCCCGTATGGTATGATCATCGGCGTAGTAGTCTGCGTGGCATCCGGGATGTACCCTGCGTGGGCGGCCTCAAACATGGATCCGATTGATGCCCTGAGAGCCGATTAAATCCCCCCTCTTTTTCTCGTTCATTTACCCGTCTTTTTCGTTTTTTACACATACCGGTCGGATAGTCGATTGGAATCAACATCCCTGAATACGACCGGGAATACCTTTTTTGTTTCAGGCCATTCCCGGGTGATATCTTAATGAATCTGATCGATCAAGCATTCCTTTGTGAATGTTCCATGAAACTCACGATGAACGTCGGATGTATCGGCCTTGGACATCTGGGCCATACGATAGCACAGCGTCTGGTCGAACAGGGCGTTTCCCTCACCGTGTGGAACCGGACTCTGGCAAAAGCAGACGATCTTAAGGTGCCAATTGCTAAGTCTCCTCAAGATCTGATCGGGCGTGTTGATGTTATCATTCTCAACCTTTTCGACAGCGACGCTGTGGAATCTGTCCTGACCGGCCCGGACGGGCTTTTATCCGGTCCCTGTGCCGGAAAGATTATCATTGATACGACGACGAATCACTTCGGGCGCGTCCTCGCATTCCATACTCTGGTACGTGAACATGGGGCGATTTATCTCGAATGCCCGGTGCTTGGCAGTGTGGTGCCTGCATCCCAGGGAAAACTGACGGTTCTCGTCAGCGGGGATCAAAAAGCCTACGAATCAGTTCAACCCCTTCTTTCCCGGATTGGCTCGACCCTGTTTTATCTGGGGGAACCGGCACTTGCCACAAAGATGAAACTGGTTAACAATTTCGTCCTTGGTTCGTTTATGGCGACCTGCGCAGAAGCGGTGGCACTTGGTGAGGCTGCAGGTGTCAGGCAGGATGAGGTGATCGATATCCTGCTCTCGGGGGCAGGCAACTCGATGGTGCTTGCGGCAAAAAAAGATAAACTTAAAAATGCCGAATTTTCAGCGCATTTTTCCTCAGCGCTTATCTACAAGGATCTGCACTATCTTCAGGATCTTTGTCGTACTCTCAATAAACCGCTGTTTATCGGCAGTACTGTAAAAGAGCTGTATGCTATTACGCGATCGAAGGGTATTGATTCCCTCGATTTCTCCGCAATATACGAGGTGTTCAAAGAATATTGATCCGTTTCCTGCGGTGCTCTCAATCTTTAAAGAGACATTACGGAATCTTCAGATCGAATACCCAACGACTTACGGCAGGTGCCACATTACCGCACCGGCGCCGGGTGATTACCCTATCTCCCCTTTTTCCGAATTCGTTTGCCCTTTTTTCGCTCTGTTTTCGGTTTTTAAAAGTATAGAAATGGATTATCCCGCCGCTCTTAATCAGGGGTATGATCCTTTCGAGGATGTCCCTGCCGTAGGGTGTCGGTACGATCGCCCGGTCAAATGGTCCTTCCGGGAGAATTCCGGGACAGAACATGTCGCCCGGATAACGATCACCTTATTGCAAACACAATTTTTCCTGAGATTTTCTTCCAGATAATGGAAAGCGTCCGGGTTCTTCTCGATGCAAACTACGAATGCACCACGGGCAGCGGCAGGCATTACCGGTGACTTTACCTCTGTTGAGCAGGCGGCAATTTACCCGTAAACCTTATACGAGTTTATATCTTGAGATTGCGTGTTCCCAGTACTTCCGAAAGTAACTTTCATTTACAAATCGCAAAGCCCAGTCAACAGATTAGACCATCAGAGCCTGACAAGGGCCTTGTTGCATTGAAGGACTCAAAACAATTTCTCTTCGTACCATCCACGTATCAAGTATTTTAACGTCCCAGCAACGCTATAGAAACGCCTTTTGCGATTCCTTCGCAATTCAAACCATAAAAGAAGTGCTAGCAGAAGTGAATTTTCACCAGATCATTTCTGGAGCTTGCGAGCCGCATATATCTGGACCGCTTCGGCAACGAGTCCGGGCTCCTCCCGCAGCGCCTGGCGAATCTGATCTTTAATAATATCGGGGTTCGTGTTGCGTTCTATAAATTCCGTAACCGCCTCAGTTAAAAGAACCGTACGGTTGACGCCCCCTCGTTTGACGGCAATTTCATCAAGCTTTTTTACCATCTCTTCCGGGGCATTAAAGCCTAACAGCATTTTTCCCTTAGGTCTTCCGCTAGCCATCTAATCTCATTATACCGTTTCGTTATGCGCATATATAATTCATGACTGTGAATAATTTAATGTAATATAATAGTGTTAAACAATTTTAAGTAGGGGTAGGGGTAATATTAGATAATATCTAACTCAATTAAATGGAGACAGAAGAAATGCCCAAATTGGACCATAATGAAAAAGGGAGATTATTATCGAGTAGCAATAAGAATTCACAGTATTTTAAGAAAACATCCTGCTTATTCCTGATTTTAACCTGTATCGCCGTGATGCTGGTAGCCGGGTGTACAAGTTCGACTACACCTCAGGTGGCAGCCGCGACGCCCGTGCAAACACCGGCCGCGAGCGCGACTTCGGTCACGACAACCGCCCCGGGCACGCCAACGGTTACTGCTACACTGACCACGCAGGTTACGGCCATTCCCATGACCACTTCAGCCGCAACCGATCCTATTCTCCATCGGTGGATGAACCAATCTACAACCGCCACCATGATGGGATCGGAGCTGTGGTTCTACCCGGACGGTTCGGTGAGTTTCAATTTTGGGACCCTCAAAGAGGTATCGGGTAATTATGCCATAGACAATCCGACCATCACCTATTCCGGGACCTGGAGTTCGATGGGAGGCAATGGCTATAATGTGAAACTGTCAAATCCGTCCGAACCCTCGGCTCCCCCGACCATTAATATTGTCTATTATTATCCACAATCGACCAATCCGATGTATCCGGGGCTTACGTATCCCGAACATATCACTGTACAACAGGGCACAACTACGGTGGTGTTCGATCGTACAGAATCCGATACACCTCCATCGATCTGATTTCTTTTCTTTTTTCGGCAGGGATACAACTTCCAACTATAAACCTGTGTCCAAGACGCAATCTCAGATGAATACGATTGAGTCGCAATAACATGCAAACAGTTCAAAAGTCTCGCCGATTTGCATACGAGAGATTTTATCTTTAGGTTCGCAAAATTCCTTCTGAAGAATGCAGATAAAGGGTAGCACCATGCCGCCAAACATTGTCGTTCGTGATCAGGTACAGTTTCATGTGCATGCAGTACCGTACCGGCAGATCCTGGATGTGACGGAATACCACTTCAATGATATCCTCAAAGAGGATCGTGTCATAGATATTGGGGCAAATGTCGGAGCATTCAGCCTCCGGGCCGCCAGGCTCTCCCGGCACATCGTTGCCCTTGAGCCGGTAACTACTGATATCCTTGAAGAGAATATTGCCCTCAACCGCGCGGATGTCCGGGTAATCAAAGGAGCATTGGGAACAGGTGAACCGGCCGAGATCGTATGGGATGAGTGCCGGGTGATGTCACCTACCTTCCCTCTCAGGAAAATTATTGAAATGGCCGGCGGCTGCGATTTTCTGAAATGTGATGCCGAAGGAGCAGAATGGCTGATCCGGTCCCGGGACCTTGAAGGTATCCGGAGAATAGAAATGGAGTTGCACATTCCCCCGATCAGCCCGGTACCCAATCCGGTACTGCTGGAGTTTATCGGCAATCACTACACATTCTCTCTTGACCGCTCACCAGTGTATTCAGCCCTAGGCGTAATGGGCATTTTGCATGCGGTACAGAAATAGGATGACGCCAGAAACGTATGCGTCACATGAAAAAACGAGAATATTTCTTTATTCTTCAATTTGGATCGTAGTGAGTTTTACCGATTCGACCCCTTTCTGGGACATCAACCTCTCGGCAAGTGTTTTGAGCTGTGAACCATCGCCGTGGACTAGAATGACTTCTAGGCACCGGTTGTGGGTTACATGCGAATGGAGGGATGCCTTGATGATCTCGTGGAACTCATGCTGGACATCGGTGATGGTAGTGAGAAGTCCCCGCTGATCGTGATCGTAGACCATTGTGATAACACCCTCGCGTTCTCCTTTGACATCGGCCATCCACTTGTAATAGGTAATATAGGTCCGGATCGCATCGCGAATACCTTCAGACCGGGAGGAATATCCCCGGGCATTGATAATTTCATCAAACCGGTCGAGCAGGTTTTTGGGAAGAGAAATCCCGATGCGGGAGAGATCATTGTCAAGGGTCATACAATCAGGTATGTGAATATCATAGCTTCTTGTTTTTTAAGGTTTTGAAAAACCTGGCGTTTGAGTAATACTTTGTAAGATCTTATGGCAAACTCCGATCTGGTTCGTCCGCGAGGAGTCGGAATTCGCGTATGCTAAAATTCCCGATAAAACTCAGATCAATTACCAAAATGACTTCGATTTCTGGAAGTATCGGCGATATAGACGATGCTTAATCCCATTAAAACATCAATTGAAAACAGAAATTCCCCGCAGCAGATTCTGACACCGGGACCGCAAAGAGTGGATGGTGCAGATGATACTCTTTCTATAAGATGCGGTTGTGCCGGTGTCGTGCATTATTTATATTAACAAATCTGCCGTTCGAGCATTGTTCTGATATTCTCTTTTGTTCCTGTGTGTCTGTGTGCATGTGTCCTTTGGTGCGTGTGTTCTCCAAAGAGACAGTTACTCTATTAGTCAGTTGGTATTATAATTTTTTCCTTTTAACTTTAAAATTTTGTTAATTAAAATAAGCTATATTTCATGAGTAACCAATCGAGCTGACAATGGTTATATCACGTTCTAACCGGCTCAGGCATTTTTCGCTACCATCCTCCGCATTAGTCAAACAGAATCGCAAATCCCAATGCTTTTTAACTACTAGGTATCACATTAATTCATAATCGTAGCAATAACTGGCGCTCAAGCCAATAGCTTGCCCGGGTGTATCAGGACAAATGAACACCATGATACCTGAATGGATGCAGAAGATCGAAACAGCTCCGTGTTCTTGTTGTGCTTTTAGCGTGAGCAGAAAGAAGGGCTTTGTCCAGAAGGCGATCTCTGATATCTTTACGTTCTTTGAGGAATGCCTCATCAATGACAGTATTGCACAACGCAAAGGCCTGCTGCAGAGTTTGGATCCCCGGGTAAAACTAGTCTCGATGGTCGTCCTCATCTTTGCTGTGGCCATGACCCACAACATCTGGCTTCTCGCATTTGTGTATATGCTCACGCTCGTCTTTGCCTGGGCAAGCAGGATAGAACTCTGGTTCTTCCTCAAGCGTGTCTGGGTGTTCATCCCGATCTTCGCAGGGATCATCATGATCCCGGTTCTCTTCAATATCTTTACCCCCGGCGATACGCTCGTCACCCTCTTTACTCCTGGCCCGGGTGCACATCTCGGCCCGTTTGCACTGCCGGCTGTCATTACTATTACATGGCAGGGTGTGACGGTGGCGTCACTCTTCGTATTCCGGGTGGCAACCTGTGTATCGGGGGCCGTTCTCTTATTTCTCACGACACCCCGGGACCTGCTCTTCAAATCCCTGCGTTCACTTAAAGTGCCAAAGGTCTATATCCTTACCTTGGGCATGTGCTACCGGTATATTTTCCTTTTCAGCGCCATGATCAAGGATTTCTACACGGCAAAAAAGAGCAGGGCCATCAAAACCATGCCTCTTGTCGAGGAACAGAAATGGGTGGGTGGCCGTGTCGGTTATACGCTGGTAAAAGCGCTTAGCATGAGCGAGAAGGTGCATGGTGCCATGGTCTCCCGGGGGTTCAACGGCGACATTAAAATTCTGCACCGCTATGCATTGCACCGTCGCGATTATGTCGCATGCATAAGTGTCTTTGCACTCAGTGCTGTCCTGATGCTTGCATCCGCGAACCTTATCCGGTTTTAATGAGAGAGCGGTGAGTTATTACGATGGAACCCATCTTTGACCTGCGCGACGTATCTTACACGTACCTGAGGCGGTTTGAGGCCCTCAGGGGTGTGACGCTATCATTCCGTACAGGAGAGCAGGTTGCTATCCTCGGGGCGAACGGAAGCGGCAAGTCGACACTTCTTTCGATGTTAAATGCCCTGACATACCCGACATCGGGAGAATTTTACGCATTCGGAAACCTGGTAAAAGAAGAAGTATTTGATACGCTGGAGAACAACGAATTCAATCGTTTCTTCCGCAAGAAAGTGGGTTTTTTGTTCCAGAACCCGGATATCCGAGCTCTTCTCTTCGACGGTCTTTGACGAAATTGCCTTTGGCCCGCTCCAGCTCGATCTGCCTCCAGACGAAGTCCAGACGCGTACCGAAGATGTTATCGCCATGCTGGGGATTGAAAACCTGAAGGACCGGGCACCCCACATCCTGAGCGGCGGTGAAAAAAAGAAAGTCTGTATCGCATCGATCCTATCGACAAATCCCGATGTTCTCCTGCTCGATGAACCCACCGGTGGTCTTGACCCGCGAAGCCAGAGCTGGCTCATCGAACTCATCCGGAACCTTGCGAAGTGTGGCAAGACCATTATCACGGCGACGCATGACCTCGATATCGTGGAACAGATCAGCACCCGTGCGATAGTTGTCGGGGAAGACCATATGATAAAAGCGGATGCAGACTGTGCAAACGTTATGGGTAACCAGGATTTACTGATCTCGGCAAACCTCGTCCACCGGCACATGCACCGACACGGGAAACTGCTCCACGAGCACCTCCATATTCACTCAAAAGAACACGATCATGTTCATGGTGATGTATCCTGATCTGGTCAATGATCCAAGTCCTTTAAAGTTTCAGTCCTATGTCTAAACAATTTAATAACTATAGACCGTGAAATGTCCTATTGCCATTCGAGGACGTTGTATCGTGTATACTGTTCTCTACGTCGATGATGAACCTGCACTACTGGAGATTGGCAAACTTTTCCTTGAGCAAAGCGGGAAGCTCATCGTTGACACGATCGGATCTGCTACGGAAGCGCAGACCCTGTTGTGTTCGAAAAGATACGATGGTATCATATCTGATTACCAAATGCCAGGCATGGACGGTATTGAATTTTTAAAAAAAATAAGGAGTTCGGGAAATACTACTCCGTTTATTGTCTTTACCGGCCGCGGCCGGGAAGAGATTGTCATCCAGGCCCTGAATGAAGGGGCCGACTTTTATATCCAGAAAGGCGGCGAGCCGAAGAGCCAGTTTGCCGAGCTGACCCATAAAGTACTGGTTGCCATCGACCATCACCGGTCCGCGGGAAAGATTGAATCGCTGAACAGGTTATACTCGGTGCTTTCTGCAACCAATCGGGCGATGATTCACCTCAGGACAAAAAGTGGGTTTTTTTCCGAGATCTCCCGGATCCTTGTGGAGACCGGGGGGTTTCGCATGGCCTGGATCGGTCTTGTCGACGAAGAACAGGCTACGGTTAAACCTGTAGCCTCTGCCGGGTATGTCGACGGGTACCTTGATCATGTCGATATTTCAACGGAAGACGTCCCCCGTGGGCGCGGACTAACCGGCACAGCATACCGCGAAGGAAAGTACTTTCTCTCTAACGATATTACCCGTGATCCCCACATGGATCCATGGCGGGAAGATGCCCTGAAACGGGGGTACCGGGCAAATGCCTCCTTCCCGTTTTCCCTCGGGACAAAAAATGCCGGTGTTATTTCCCTCTATGCTCCCGAGACCGGGTTTTTTGATGACCAGATCGTCGACCTCCTCCAGGAGCTGGTCGGAGACCTATCGTTTGCCGTCAGGATGATAGATGAAGAAGATGACCGGAAAAATGCGGAAGAGGCATTGCGGGAAAGCGAGGAACGCCTGAGGTTTGCGCTTGAAGGTGCGAATGACGGCCTCTGGGATGTGAACATGACTACCGGTGAAGTATTTGTCAGTTCACGGGGATGTGAAATTCTCGGTTATGAACCGGCAGACTCCCGGAAATTGCAGGGGTATGGAGTGACCTGGTCTATGAAGAGGATCTTCCGGCGACGCAGGCCGCTCTTTCCGCCTACCTTGAGGGAAAAACCGACCTGTTCCAGATAGAGCAGCGCCTCAAGATGAAGTCCGGACAGTTGAAATGGATACTCTCGCGAGGCAAGATCGTCAAACGCGGTGATGACGGCAAACCCACTCGGATGACCGGGACGCATACGGATATAACGGACCGGAAAAAAGCCGAAAATAACCTCCTGATAATGAATGAACGGCTCGCTGCGGCAGAGGAAGAACTGCGGACGCAGTATGACACTCTCGCAGAAAACCAGAAAATACTGGCTGCGTCCGAAGAAAAATACCGGGCCATTCTTGAAAATATGCAGGACGTTTATTACCGGACAGACGTTTTCGAGACTCTCGTAATGGTAAGCCCATCAGGAGCTGTACTTCTTGGATATCAGGACATAGAAGATATGATCGGTAGGCCAGCCAAGGAGTTTTACGCGGATCCGATCCAGCGGGATAGTTTTCTGGCCACACTGAAAAAAACTCAGTCTGTTTCGAACAGGGAGATTGCTCTGAAACGAAAGGATGGTTCTTCCATCACGGTCTCGACGAGCAGCCACATCTGTTACGATACCTGCGGAAATTATGCAGGCGCAGAAGGGATTTTCCGGGATATCACCCAGTTGAAACAGGTACAAGAGGAGCTGAGGCAGTCGGAAGAGCAATACCGGGTCCTTGTCGAGAACAGTCAGGATGGGGTATTTTTAATGCAGGAGGGTATCCTTACGTTTTGCAACGAGACTTTTGCTACCATGATCGGATACGCTCCGGCAGAGATCATAGGATTGCCCGTTCCTCTCCTCATTGCGCCAGAGGATCGCACGATGGTCATGGAACGACAACAGAGCCGGCTCGCGGGAAAACCTGTGCAGAAGTCGTATGAGTTCAAGATGCTCCACAAGGACGCTGTAACCCGTATCCTCGTAAAATTATCCGTAGGGGTTGGTACTTACAAGAACCGGCCTGCAGTTATCGGGACTGTCCGGGATGTGACAACAGAGCATAAGCCCGAACAGACAGTGCGGGAAAATGAAGAGCAGTTCCCGTAGGTTGCCCTTACGCTTTTTTAATGCAATTGTCCCGCAGAAAATGGCCGGATCGAACTCGCTATGACAGATGGTATCATGGGGGCTGCATGGACTGCGGAATTGGCGGTCTAGTCATTCCGTTTAATAATGGCTTTTCCCACCAGAAATGCGACTCCTGCAACAATGAGGACACCTGCGATTGCAGAGACGTAATATCCCGGTGTCTGTGTCGGTATCGTCTCATGATCTCCCGGCAGGTCATACCCGTTTAAAGGGGCATGCCATATACCGTTGAAGGACTGGAATCCCGCCGGGATATAACCAATCGCCGCATGAAGTTCATCGGGTCCCCATTCGCCAAATGCTGTGCCACCAGCGATCAATCCCACCGGCACGCAGATCACGAGAACAATCATTCCTATGATTAGGATTTTCAGCGTCTTGTCCATGCTCTCACCATTATCGTGACGGTCCTGTCGCTTTGCAGACCTCAGGTTTCCGCTCGAATTCGCGTTTATAATTGAAGATAACCTCAGGACTGTTCCGGGCAATATAGGCAAATCCGAGACCCGTGACGATCAATTCCACCCAGCTGAAGAAAGCCATATGCTCGATAAGCATTGCCGGTACCGTAACATTGAGCCCGTACGGCATGTAGAGGGGCACTCCTGCCGAAGTGTGCTCGAGAATCGGCTGGAGACCCATTTCAATACCGGCGACCCGGCGGCAACAGACAACCCGATATAAGCGCCGATGGCGGCTGCAGCGATCCGCAGGTTCGAAGCAATAGGTGATTTCCTGCTGATCAGTTTATAGGTATAATATGCCACAAACGGGATAACGACACCCATGTTGAAACAGTTTGCCCCGAACGCAGTGATACCACCGTCCCCGAAGATAAGGCACTGGATGAGAAGCGCACACGTGGTAGTTACCACTGCAGCCCAGGGACCGAGGATGATTGCAACGAGCGCACTCCCGACCGCATGCCCTGAACTTCCGCCGGGAACCGGCACGTTGAACATCATGATTACAAACGAGAAAGCTGCTCCCAGCGCCAGATACGGTACCTGCCGGGTCCGAAGTGACTTCTGCACCCAGTATCCGGCGTACAGCCAGATCGGGATCATAATTGCATACAGAACGATGAAGGTCAGAGGTCCCAGATAGCCGTCAGGTATATGCATAGCCAAACCTGATCAATATACTTTTGAGGCGTTATAAAAAACTGTCGATTTCGTAGCACTGTCTACTACAAAAATGTAAAAAATTGCGATTTACCCTTACATCTCTGGGATCCTCGACATAACCGGTATCGTTATCGAAGAAACTGGCGATCCCCTCACACTTCTTTTTGAGATCCGGGTTCCCAAAGGAGAGTGCCGGTTTTCCGGGAGAACCACCCTTAAGAAAAGACCGGCCGCCCCTGCAGCGTTAACGCCTGATTTTATGACAGCAGGGTTTAATTGTCGAAGAACCAATAATTATTGTGATAATCTCAGGGAATTTTTTATTGACTTTTTCGAGGGAGGTTTTCCTTGACTGATACGTACGATGCATCTCACATCACCGTACTTGAAGGGCTTCAGCCAGTACGCGAACGCCCTGCAATGTATATCGGGAGCACCGATACCAGAGGGCTCCACCACCTTGTGTACGAAGTTGTGGACAATTCCATTGATGAGGCTCTGGCCGGCTTCTGTAACCTGATCTCCGTTGTTATCAATGGTGACGGATCGCTATCCGTTGAGGACAACGGCCGTGGTATTCCCGTGGATACGATGGAAAAGAACCATAAAAGCGCACTCGAAGTTGTGCTTACGGTTCTGCATGCCGGGGGCAAATTCGATAAGGCGACGTACCAGGTCTCCGGAGGGCTGCACGGTGTGGGAGTTTCGGTAGTCAATGCCCTCTCCACTACTCTTGCTGCCCGTGTCTATCGGGACGGCAATATCTACGAGATGCATTTTGCACGGGGGATTCCTACAGGGGCTCTTGTTCGGCGGGAAGAGACGCTCAACGAGGGACTCATCCGGTACCAGCAATGGTATGGTGAACCGGCAGCATTTGCGCGGGGATCCGGTCTCGCAACCGGACAAACGGTTTTAGCTGGACCCGCCGGCAGTGAAGCCGAGGATCGGGCACGGTTTTTTGCCGAATTCGGCAGCAAACTTACCGGTACCAGGATAACATTCCAACCCGATGGAACGATCTTTGAGACCGTCAGGTTCGATTACGATATTCTTGCTACCCGTCTCCGTGAGCTGGCTTTCCTGAACGCCGGTCTTACCATTCGGATAACAGATGAACGCACCGGAACCCGTGCATCCTACTGTACGGGTGGTCTCTCGGAATTTGTCAAATACCTTAACGAAGGAGCAGAATGCCTTCACGCAGTTCCTATCGATATCGTCCAGAAAGATGTCGAAAACAAGGTCGAAGTGGAGATCGCCCTCCAGTATACGACAGGTTATGATGAGAAGACCTATTCCTATGTCAACAGCGTCAATACCCGTGAAGGCGGTACGCACCTGGAAGGATTCCGGAGTGCGATCACCCGGGCGATCAATACGGTTGCCAAGCGCAACAATCTGGTAAAAGAGAATGCGACACTGACGCTCCGGGGCGAGGATGTCCGCGAGGGCCTGACCTCGGTTATCTCGGTCAAGATGGCAAACCCCCAGTTCGAGGGACAGACCAAGATGCGTCTTGGGAACAGCAATATCCGGGGGATCGTAGATTCCCTCGTCTATGCAGCCCTCAGCCAGTACTTCGATGAGAATCCCAAGGTGCTGGCTATTATCATCGAAAAGGCCCTTTCGGCCGCAAAAGCCCGCGAGGCAGCCCGGAATGCACGGGACCTTGCCCGGCGCAAGAGCTCGCTTGAGAGTTCCGGCCTTCCCGGCAAGCTCGCCGATTGCTCCGAACGCGATCCGGCAAAAAGCGAGATCTATATCGTGGAAGGGGATTCGGCAGGCGGCAGCGCAAAGCAGGGCCGGGACCGCAAGTTCCAGGCAATCCTCCCCTTGCGGGGCAAGATCCTTAACGTTGAGAAAGCAGGCGAGCACCAGATCCTGAAAAATGCCGAGATCCAGACGCTCATATCAGCGATCGGGACCAGCGTCGGCGACAAATTCGATGTCGAGCGGGCCCGGTACCACCATATTGTAATCATGACCGATGCCGATGTGGATGGTGCGCATATCAGGACGCTCCTCCTGACGTTTTTCTACCGGTATATGCTCAGGTTGATCGAGGCAGGCTATGTGTATATCGCACAACCCCCCCTGTTCCGGATCGCCCGGGGCAAAGAAGAAAAATATGTCTTTACCGAAGAGGAGATGAAGAAAGTCTCCGGGGAAATGGGAGAAAAGGGTGTCTCTGTCCAGCGGTACAAGGGTCTTGGTGAGATGAACGCCCAGCAGCTCTGGGAGACGACTATGAACCCGGCCAACCGTATTTTCCGGCTGGTTACCATCGAGGATGCATTGGAAGCAAATGAGATCTTCAAGACGCTGATGGGAAAGGATGTGGACATCAGAAAAGAGTTCATCATCCGCCATGCTAAAGGAGGTGACCAACCTTGACATCTGAGAATAATCCACCCCAGGACTCCGGCACGCTTACGCACCGGGTAGAACCGGTCAGCATTGAACAGGAGATGAAGGTCTCCTACATCAACTATGCGATGAGCGTGATCATCGGGCGTGCGATTCCCGATGCCCGGGACGGCCTCAAACCGGTCCACCGCAGGTCGCTCTTTGCTATGTGGGAGATGGGCAATACATCTGACAAACCCACGAAAAAGAGCGCGAGGGTCGTCGGTGACGTCATGGGTAAATACCACCCGCATGGCGATGCCTCCATCTACGATACGATCGTCAAGATGGCCCAGCCCTTTTCCTACCGGTACATGCTTGTGCAGGGACAGGGAAACTTCGGTTCCGTAGACGGCGATTCGGCTGCGGCAAGCAGGTACACCGAGGTAAGGCTTACACCGTTAGCCGAGGAGATGCTCAAGGATATCGAGAAAGAGACGGTTAACCTCGTCCCCAACTATGATGAATCCCTCGAAGAACCGCTGGTGCTCCCGGCAAAAGTGCCGGCGCTCCTCTTGAACGGTACCGATGGGATCGCGGTTGGTATGGCGACGAAGATGCCTCCCCACAACCTCCGTGAAGTCTGCGCCGCGGTGAATTTGTTCCTTGAAAACCCGGAGGTTACGATCGAGGACCTTATGAAGGTCATGCCGGCTCCGGACTTCCCGACCGGTGGCATTATCATGGGCACCGACGGGGTGAAAAGTGCCTATATGACCGGGCAGGGCCGGTTTGTCGTTCGGGGTGTAGCGACGATAGAGGATTCCGATAGCGGCAACCGGGGCGACCGGATCATCGTGACCGAGCTGCCCTACCAGGTCAACAAGGCGCAGTGGATTGAAGGCATTGCAGAGATGGTCAAGGAGAAACGCCTTGATGGTTTAAGCGACATCCGGGATGAATCCGATAAGGACGGCGTCCGGGTCGTCTTCGAGCTCCGGAAAGGTGCAATGGCGCCGGTTGTCTTAAACAACCTCTACCGGCACACGGCACTCGAATCCGGCTTTTCGGTGAGCAATCTGGCAATCGTGGACGGCCAGCCCCGGATACTCACCCTGCATGGTCTCCTGGCGTCGTTTGTCCAGCACCGTATTGAAGTAATCCGGCGTCGTTCCGAGTTCGACCTTAAAAAAGCGCAGGAAAAAGTCCATATTCTCGAAGGATTGCTCCTTGCGCTTGCGCGGATCGATGAAGTGATTGCTGCCATCCGGTCGTCCGATACGGTTGAAAATGCCCGGCTCTCGCTCATTACCCGGTTCGGGCTTGACGAACCGCAGGCAAATGCGATCCTCCAGATGCAGTTGCGCCGGCTCGCAGCACTTGAGCAGCAGAAGATAACCGACGAAAAGACCGGGCTCCTTGCAGAGATTGCGCGGCTCACGACGATCCTTTCGAGCGAACGCACGATCAAAGACGAAATACGGCAGGAGATTGCCGAGATTGCTGACAAGTTCGGTGATAAGCGAAGAACGCAGATCGCCCATGCAGTCGGTGATATTTCAACCGAGGACCTTATCGAGGACAAGACGGTGCTTGTTTCCATAACAACGGCAAATTACATCAAGCGCATGGATCTCGACACCTACCGCAAGCAGCGGCGGGGCGGCCGTGGTGTGACCGGCATGACCACCAAGGAAGAGGACTTTGTCGATTCGGTCTTTGTCGCCGGGATGAAAGACTACCTGCTCTGCTTTACGAACCTGGGCCGGGTCTATTGGCTTAAAGTCTATGAGATACCCGAGAGTTCCCGGATAGCAAAAGGAAAACCGATCGTCAATCTCCTGAACCTGAAAGAAGAGATTGTCACAACCGTGATCCCGATCCGTGAATTCCGCGAAGACCGGTTCCTCCTGTTTGCAACCAGACTGGGGCAGGTCATAAAAATTTCCCTGACCGAGTTTTCCAATCCGCGGTCGGTCGGGACAAACGCCATCAGACTCCGGGAAAACGACCAGCTGGTCGAAGTGATCTCGACAAACGGTACAAACGAGCTGATCCTCACGTCGCGGTTCGGCCAGAGCCTGCGGTTCCATGAGAACACTGTCCGGACGGTCGGAAGAGGTGCCCAGGGTGTGAGAGGCATGAACCTGCGGGGAGAGGATGCGGTCGTCGCAGTTACCCTGCTTGAAAAAGATCACCTGCTTACCATATCCGATGTCGGCTTTGGGAAGAGGACTGAGTTTGACGAGTTCCGCGGACACGGGAGAGGTACGATGGGCGTCAGGAACATCTCGCTCGACCGTGATGCAGTGGTCATTATGTCACGTGCGGTTTCGGACACCGATGAGATCGTCGTTATGACCGCCGCCGGTGTTGTCATGCGGACCCGGGTGAGCGAGGTGCGGATCATCGGTCGGGGGACTAAGGGTGTGCGCATCATGCGTCTCGATGAGAATGACAAGGTTGTCGGTGTTGCTCTCGTAAATCCGGAGTCTGACGTCGTTGAAGATCGTCAGCCTGATCCGGATGCCCCGGCACTGGAGTAATCCCTTTTTTTATACAGTAGATCGGGGATCAGAACCTTTTTGGGGTGCCTTTCCCAAAAAATGCTCTACGGACTGATTCCTTGACCGTTGTGCATGCCAACCGGGCACTTACCGAATTTTACGGGCTGCTCCTTATTGTCGTGTTGATTGGTGTCGCCGCCGTGTTGATCCTGAGTACTTCGGGTAGTTTTGCCGCCTCTCTTCTCCAGAAACCCCCGGCGTTTGCAGTCCGGGCCGAGGTCATGACACCGTATCCTTCCAGAAGCGTCATCAGCCTGTATCATCTGGCAGGAGATTCGGTTGCCCTCTCCAACCAGTCGTCATCCGGGATCTTTTTTACTCTGGAATCTCCGGACGGAAAGAAAATAACGGTATATCCGTCCCCGGTTATGACCGGAAATCCCTGGGCCCGGGGAGGGACCGTGATCATTTACTCCGATGGCTCACGGTTTTTGGCAACAGACGATTTTGTCACACTCATTACAAAGAACGGGCCCGGTGTCATCGCAGGAATACCCCCCGGAATCTGGATTATTTACCTCACCGATCAGAGAACCCATGTGGTGGTAAATTCGCTTGAGGTTACGGTCTAGCAATACCCGTATATACCACAACAGAAAAAGGGATGCCCATGTTCCGGAAGATCATCCGGGTGTCTACCCGGCAGGAAAGGGAAGCCATTAACCTCACGCATCAGGTTACCGCAGCGGTTCGTGAGAGTGGGATACACGAAGGTCTGGTTCATCTTTTCGTGCAACACTCGACTGCCGCATTGACAACGATCGAATATGAGCCCGGTGTGCTTGCAGATCTCTCCCGGGCGCTGTCTGTCCTTGCCCCGGATGATGCCGAGTACGCCCACAACGCGAAATGGGGTGACGGTAACGGGCGCTCCCATGTCAAGGCGGCACTTGTGGGACCAGACCTGACGGTTCCGGTCTCCGGGGGGAAACCTGATTGCGGGACATGGCAGCAGATCGTTTTACTGGAACTGGATGTGAATGCAGGCCGGGATCGGACGGTCGTGTGTACGGTCACCGGGGAATAGGACGGTGGGCGTATTATTACGAACTAAAAATCTCACAAAATTCTCATCCCCGGAATCAATCCAGAATACTTCCTTCCAGTGTTTCGATTGTTGACCAAGTCCTCCGGAGGAAGTGGCAGGGGCAGTTGGGAAGAGATGAACGAAGACCGGAAAGCCCCCGCTTAGAGGGATATTTAGAACGCATTGGATACGGGCTCTTCTAAATATCGCGTATGCTTTTACGTTATTGTTCGGGTACTGATGTTATTGGAATGACAGAAATGGTCTGTTTCTGATATGCACCGACAACTTTCCGTCTTATTTTTTTCCGATTCGCCTAATTGCCATAAGCATAACCACTAACAGGATGGCAATGACCGAAATATATTGGGGATTTGAAACAATTGCCATAATTCCGGTGGGATTCTGTACATCGACCAGTACCGATATTGGTTGAGACACAAACGCGTCATCAATTGCGTCCGTGTACCGGATCTCGGAGTCCATGCCGTACTCTTTGAGGGTCGCGTCGCTTGCTACACTGAGCTGGAAAGGCGCAACCACGGTCTGCCCGGGAGCGATGTCTCCGAGATAAACAAGATCCATCGAGCTGGTAAATGGATCGTAGACCGTGATGCGGGCATATGCACCATAGACCATGGACACCCCAGTGTTCTTGTAAGCGACCTGAACGGTATTCCGGCTGCCCGGATACAGGACGGCAGGTTGCGACAGGATCTCAAAGTCTACTTTGCTTCCGACAGTGACTCCGGTGGTTATAGGGGACGAGGTCACAAATGTGCCGGTGTTATCTTGGTAGTTTACCTCTATGTCCACCGGATAACTCTTGCTCAGTGCATCGGTGGAGACATTGATCTTGTACTTGCAGGAGATCGTGCCGCCTGCTGGGAAATCGCCGATGAATACGCTGCTGTCCACCGGCGTTACCAGACTGTTATCGTCCTGAAGAATCTGCGCTGTCGCGTTTGTGCCATCAAGTGAACCGACGTTACGGAGTGTTAGGTTCAGGTACCCGGATTCCCCGGCAACCAACCCCTCAGTCGTGGCCGAGACAACCTCGGGAATCGCCCGGGCCTTTATGGTAACCGGGACATACAGCGTTTCGTTCTCTTGGGTGTAGTACGTGCGAAAGGTTTCGAACAGGTACAGGTCCTCATTGGTGAATTGGGTATAAGTGACGTTCAAGGGAATCAAGTATGTACCGCCAGCGGCATCCGCATTCACTTTCGCAGAGAACGTTGCTGTCATCTGGCTTTCGCTTGGGATATCACCGATCATATGAGGATCAGATTTTATTACAAGGGGGGCATCCCCCGGCTCCATAGCGACCGTGACAAACTTCGCTGTCATAGGAATATCCGGCCGGTTGGGGATATCCGGCCCCGTTTCGTAATTCGTGCTGATACCAATGTTCTGGATCACTACCGGGATCTCGATGTCGGCTCCTGGCACGTATGAATTGGTCCCGGCAACATATGCGACCAGATCTGGAGTACCGTTGATATATCGCGTTCCGGCCAAGACCGGTGTAACGAGGCATGTGACAAAAACGAGGAGAATTACGATCTTCGTGCCTCTTTTTGTGTTAAATACCATGGGGGACTCCATTTCCCTGGTTCAAAGATATTTCTTCCTTGATCGTGTCTGTCGCACTATGGCGAAGTTTAAATGTTTAATGAATTGCAACGAGATAATTCTTATCATTCCACCAAAGCGGCATGGCCGTTACCATCACGGCTTTTTTCGACTCGATGAGGAATGAGAGTCCCGGACACTGTCATCCACTTCGTTTAGCCAAGCTTTCTCAGATCCTCACTGCTTGTGGCAATTACCGTGATATACCCGGTGAAAATTCGGGACTTAAAAAGAGCCTGAAAGGTATCGATTTATGATACCAATGACTCTTTCTTCACTTTTAAAAATAGATTTATCCTTCCCGGTACAATCGTTAAGAAATGAGTTCGATCCTCCGGCGTCAGATCATCAGGAAATGCGGCGGCATGGATATACCCCTTATCGGATTTGCCCCCGTGGATCGCTGGGACGATCCCCCATTTGAACCCTGGGTGCCGGAGGAGTTCCGGCCCGCCTCCGTCTTCCCCGGCGCAAAGACCGTCATCGTGATCGGGTTCCCGGTGAGCCTGCCGATCGTGGACACTGCACCTTCGATCTGGTATCACGAATTGTACCACACCGTAAATGAGCTTCTCGACTCCTGCGGGTACCGTCTCGCCACCTTTTTGACGGAGAAAGGATACCCGTCGGTCTGGGTGCCCCGGGACGGTTATGGATCGATCGAGGGTACTCAAAGAGAAACCAGTCGCGTTCTTCTCCCACCGGCACGCCGCATATTGTGCAGGCATGGGAAACTTCGGGCTCAACAACGTCCTCCTGACCCCCCAGTATGGCCCCAGAGTCAGATTTGCCTCCATCATTTCCACGGCCGAAATTCCCGGCGACCCGATCATGGAAGACCCGCTGTGTATCAAATGCCGGCGCTGCGTCACGGTCTGCCCGGTCTCTGCAGTACCCGGAGGTGACTATCCCCAGGAACTCACCAATAAACTCGCCTGCGCCACCAGGTCAGAAGAACTTCATAAGAGGTTCCTTTCCCCATGTGGGTGTTGCATCAAAGTCTGCCCGGTTGGAATGGACCGGGAGCAGTACAACCGTAACGACATGCGGATGTATGATGAGAACCGTCCCCAGTCCGATTCATACCGTCGTGTTCATGACCATGTCCGGTCCCATGGGTCATGGTAGTATTCCCTGATTTATAGCGGAATACCGGTGCTTAGGCAGTGCCTGCTGGAGGGCCCGCCCGGATAGACCTGAACAGGAAGTACCCGACAATACCAAACGTGATAACGGGTGAGGCGTACACCGGGATACCAAAGCCGAAACTGTCGGCAATCATGATAACGCCAAGACAGAAGATCGAGTACATAGCCCCGTTCTTGAGGTACCGGTAGTTCCTGATCGAATCTACGTTCCTGACCGTGATCTCCCGGACGATCAATGCCCCGATACCGTTCCCGATAATGATGAGCGGGACTGCAAGCGTGAAGGCAAAGGCGCCCGTAACGCCGTCGATAGAGAAGGTGGCATCGATGATCTCAAGATAGAAGATCTTGCTGATATCGGAGAGCTCACCTGAAATCATTTTTCTTTCCTGTTCCTCGGCGTGTTGCCGGAAGCCATGGACAATGAAAAACGCGGTCGATCCGATCACTGCCCCAAAGGCCATCACGGGATTTCTCCCAAGAGCAAGGCCGACAATGGCCGCAAGGAGCATCGAAACGACGGCAAAGAACCAGACCCCCTTGGTTGCGATAAAGCGTTCTCCCCGGAGCCCGAACTCTTTTTCCTCCAGAAAGAGCCAGTGGAAGAAGAGAAAGATAAGGAAGGTACCGCCGCCGACTAGAGAATGGGTGCGGACTGCGCAATGGCGTTTACCACGGCAGGATCCTGGGAAAAGGTTGCGGTAAGCGCCCCGACCGGCCCAAGCGAGGGTGCGGACACCCAGACAATCAACCAGGGCAGCATCCCCCGGATCACAAAGACGGCAAAAAGGAGACCCCAGGCAAGGAACCAGCCTCGTGCCTTCTGCGACATGGTCGAGAGGACATCAGCATTAATGATGGCATTATCGATGCTTGTTATCGTCTCAAACAGGCACAGTCCGGCGATGATCAGGATAATGGAGAGAATATCCATGGAGCTATGTTTCCTGTAGGCGCCAAACCGGTATTAATCTTGGCTCAATCACGGGCCCGTCTGCCCCGGTATCCGGTACCGGTGCCATTAAAACGCCAACCGGCACAGTACCGGGTATACAAGTGCCGGGAGACACATGGTCTTTGACTGCCAGCAGTGCGGGGAGTGCTGCAGCCATCTTGGGCTGGTGCACAGCATCACGGAGGATCGCGGGAACTATACGTTCATGGTCTTCAACCGGTACACCAATGAATCCAACATAGTAACTATCGATCCCGACAAGCACGCCCTCTACGATGACACAAGTATCTTCGAAGAGACTCCCCGAAGCATGCCCCTTCTTCCGGCACCAGCCGGGTTCGGAGAAGGCCTTCTGTACCGTCCACCTCACCCGGCCCGATATCTGCCGGGACTATGGCTGCTGGCGGGTCCTCATTGTCAACAGGAACGGGCGAAGGGTGGGCAGGATCATGTTTTCGCGGTACCTCTGCTCGGAAGATCCCCTGGTAACCCGGATCTTTGATGAGTGTATCGATCCGATCCGGGAACCTGATGACGCCCGGTGGGACGAGCTGGTCATCCGGGAACTTACCGCCCGGGGGTACGTGGTGAAGAAATGAGCGTAGTTACTACGTGCCTGCCCCACTTCATCGGGCCGGAAAAAAACGCTTCCATGGGCCAGAACCCCGCGCGGCATACCTCCCACCCTATCCCCGCTGCTCCTGATATCGGTAACGCACGGTAATCATGCCCGGGACGAATCCGGCAAAATTCTTTAAAGAACCGCACCTATAGAAGAAAATAATAGAATCCATCCACCGTGCTGGATTAGTGTTGAACATGACCGTCAGTGTCAGCAATGATGACGACGATGAAGAGGATAAACGCTTCGCGTTCTCCCTCTCTTTTGTGATGACACGCTGCATGCGTGCAGCGCGTGAGTTTATCGATCAGTCCTTTCACCGGTATATTGTGTCGGCACCGGAAATCCCGTGTCCCCGTATTACGCCTGCGAGGGTACGAAGCGAGCTGATCTGCCGATGAATGATAGTCAGGGGGATTCGGCGTCAGCCGGGAACTGGTTTGGAGCAGACCTGCTTGCCCGGCCGGAAACGAAGAGAAAGGCACATGCACGGTTGCCGAAGGGAAACCCCGCAGCCAGCGTGCACCTCATGCAGAAACGGGAACCGGCAATGGCCCGGGACTCACTCGCGATCGTCAGGCGCAATAATGCCACTCATGTCATCGCGGAGGACTACTCGTACAAGTCCGAGGCCTATTACACCATCCTTGCGCACGAACTGGCAGGCGATGATGTCCGGCCATCCAGCCGGGCTGTTCTCGACGCATTCGTGGTCCCCGTCTGCCTCGAGCGGGTGAAACGGGCCGGCATCCCGGTCGTACCGTGGGGCATCTCCCAGGCCTATGTCCCTCTCCCGGCGATTCTCTATGGGCTCAACTACTTTGCCACGGCGTCCGACTACGCGGTCGTACAGGATAGCATGCAGGCGAAAGAGGTCGTCAGGCACATCACCAACAAGGGCAAGTACCCCTTCTGTTACCAGAAGATGGACGACAAGGCGATCATCCACATCTGCACGGCGGTTTTTGGCCGCACGAACGGCGACGGCGCGATCACCGGCTATGCAGAGAAGATCTATGCTCTCTTCTCCATTCCGCTCGTCAACATGGTCTTTGTGCAGACCGGAAATGCGTATGCCTTGTCCTCCCTCACCCCCACACGGTATACCCGCCTCTCCGAAGATGAGCGGGCCTACCTTTCTGCATACCGGGACCGCCAGGAGTTCCTATGAGCCGGCTTGGGATTTTTGTCGACCGGAAAACCCTTTCCAATGCCGAGCAGCTTAACGCCCTGATCCACTGCAGGGACATAGCCGAGGGGCTCGGGCACAATGCGGAATTCCTCTTCCCGGTCGATATCAGCAAGATCCCGAAGATGGATGCCCTCTTCATCCGGGCCCGGACCGATCCTATGAATATCACGTATGTCGCTGCCAGGATGGCAGAGTTCCATGGCATCCCGGTCATTGACGATGCAAATTCGATCCAGGTCTGCGGCGACAAGATCAACATGTACTCCCACCTGATCAAAAAGAACGTCGCGCTCCCAAGGACCGTTTTTCTCTCGAAAAACGACCTCAGTGTCGAACGGGTCACGCAGCTCTTCGATACGCTCGGGACACCGCTGATCCTCAAGGAACCGTCGACGTCGTTCTCGCTCCGGGTGGAAAAGGTCATGGACATCGCCGGTTTCTTCCGGGTCGCCCGGCGGTTCATCAAGATGTCTGACTGGATCGTCGTCCAGCAGTTTGTGCAGAGCACCTACGACTGGCGGGTGGGGGTGCTCGGAGGAAAGCTCCTCTACGTCTGCAAGTATACGATCCCCTCGGTAACGTTCAAGATACAGGCCTCCGTCAACGGCCACATCGTGTACTGCGGCGTGGAGAGCATGCCCGAAGAGATCGTCCCGCCGTCAGTCGTCCGGCTCGGTATAGATGCGGCAAACGCCATAGGGGACGGGTTGTATGGTGTGGACATCAAAAACAACAACGGCGACGCCTGCGTGATCGAAGTAAACGATAACCCGTCTCTGGAAAGCGGCGAGGACACCTGCTACCCGCAGGTCTACGAACAGATTGTCAATTACCTTTTTGCAGCGTGATTATCTTTGACTGAAGACTGGCTGCTTCGTGCTGAAGCTATCTGTATGGCGTGCGGGGGACACTGTTGCGATGACGCACATCCTCCGGTGACCAAAGACCGGTACCACCAGCTGATCGCTGCTGGCGTGCCTGAAGGGTATTTTGAAAAAAACGGCTACCTTCGCCTCCGGACACGACCGGACGGCACCTGTATCCTCATGGAGAACCGCAAGTGTACCTGTCACCGGGTAAAGCCCGAGACCTGCCGGGCAGGGCCGTTCAC